>JANPZW010000004.1 GCA_024707385.1 Cellvibrionaceae bacterium
TGGGCGTGGACCCACTGGGCGGCGCCGGGGTGAATTACTGGCCGGCCATCGCCGAGCGCTACGGCCTCAATCTGCAGGTGCTGCACGCGGGCATCGACAAGACCTTCTCCTTCATGACCGCCGACTGGGACGGCAAGATCCGCATGGATCCCTCCTCGTCCTACACCATGCAGTCCATGATCGGCCGCCGCCGCGACTATCAGGTCGCGTTCGCCTGTGATACCGACCACGACCGCCACGGCATTGTCGCCCCCAGCTGCGGCCTGCTGCCGCCAAACCACTATCTGGCGGTGATGGCGGATTACCTGTTCCAAAACCGTCCTCTCTGGAGCCCGGCCGCTGCCATCGGCAAAACCGTGGTGAGCAGTGCCATGATGGACAAGGTGGCCGAAAAACTCGGCCGCCGCCTGCACGAAACCCCGTCGGATTCAAATGGTTTGCACCCGGGCTGTTCGAAGGAACTCTAGGCTTTGGCGGGAAGAAAGTGCCGGCGCGTCCTTTCTGCGTATGGACGGCAGCGTCTGGTCCACCGATAAAGACGGCATCATCCCGTGCCTGCTCGCCGCCGAAATCACTGCACGCACAGGGCGCGACCCCGGCGAGTGTTATCAACAGCTCGCCGGGGAGTTTTGAAGCATGCCGCGGAAGCGCGCGTGGAAGCACCCGCTAACAGTGCGCAGAAAAAAGCGCTGGCGAAATTGTCCGCCCTGCAGATCAAGTCCACCTATCTCGGCGGAGACAAGATCAGCCGCAAATCCTCACCGAAGCACCGGGCAATCAGGCGGCGATTGGCGGTATCAAAGTTGCTACTGACCTGGCTGGTTCGCCGCGCGCCCGTCGGGCACAAGGTGAGGATATCTATAAGATTTACGCGGAAAGTTTTAAGGGCCAAAGAACACTTAAAACAATTGATCGGCGAAGCACAGGAAATTGTCGATCGCGCCATATTGCTTTCTTTCTTGCTGGCCTGCGTCTCGCAGGCCAACCCCCCCCCACTTTCATCTGATCAAAGTCGCGAACCACAGATGTCGCAGGCAAATAAAAATCCCGCCGAAAAATACCTTCGCGAAAATCGCTTTCGATAAAGAACGCGAAAAAATAATCTGATCGGCGTCAGTAAAATTGTGATTTCGGGAAATGAAAAAATTGGTCTAAAAAACACAATAATCCGGAATATAAACACAAAATTCGTTTTGCGCAGAAAAATAATGGGAAAAAGCCCGATTTTTTCACCATACTCCGTTATCCAAATACCACTGAAACGTTACTGAAGTATCAATAGCATCCCGATGACTAAGTTATTTGCCGATTGGTCATCAGAGCGAATAAACAGTGCGCAATAAGTAATAAAGTTTGGGTGAAGTCACAAAAACTCGCAGCCGACATTCTTTTGAATTTGCATTACGTGCGAATTTACTGCGGCGACGGAATCGCAGTGCGGAGATTTTCCTCCGAAGCAGTGAGCAGAAGAAATCGGACCGCATCTTTTTGTCCAATCAACAATAACAACTTATGTGATGCGTATGAAAAATAAATTTTTGGAAAAGCTTTTGCTGATTGGCGGATTCGCAGCGTTGCCGTTTTGCGCCAATGCGGCCCCCGATCCCAATTTCCACATTTTACCTGATGCTGGGGCAATCCAATATGGAGGGCGCGGCCCCCATTCAGTCACAGGACAATTCCTCTCACCCGCGGGTGCAGGTTCCTGCAGAGCCAAAGCTGTGGCGGCGGACTGAACTACGGCACCCGGCGCGCAGCGACGCCAACCTTGATCCGTTGCCCACGCACCGGCAATGGTCCCGGCCGTGACACCTTCGGCGACACTCTGGCGGAGAATCTGCCGGAAAACATCGTAACCGGCCTGGTCGGCGGCGCCTACGGCGGCGCCAAGATCGAATACTTTATGAAGAACTGCGCGCGACTGCACGCCACCCCATGGCGGTATCAGCGGCGCACCTAACAACGGGACACGCGGCTATGACCGCGGCGTTGGACCTTGCCAAAAAAGCCCAGGAAGTCGGTGTGATCAAAGGCATCATTTTCCACCAGGGCGAGTAACTCAGGGCAGCAAGACTGGCCGCAAAAGGTAAATACCTTTATTTCAGATTTGCATCGCGATCTCGGACTCAATGCGCAAGACGTGCCTTTTATCGCTGGTGAACTGCCGTACGGGCGGCTGCTGCCGCGGCCACAACACGCAGATCAGCCGACTGCCCAGTGTGGTTGCCAATGCTCACGTGGTATCCGCCGGCCCCGGAAAATGGCGCCGAACTAGGCTTGGTCGACCAATACCACTGGAACTCGCCGCCGTGCGCGTCATGGGTAAACGCTATGCCCAGAAATGTTGCAAGTGGCGAAACTGGATCAACCCGCTGAACTGCGGCACCGTCGGCAGCGATCCTGTCTGCTGTAACATCAGCGCCGACCCCGATGGCGATGGCTGGGGCACACAAGAAGGCAAGCTCTGCAAAGTCACCCCGGACACCGTCGGCTATGTCCTGCCCAATCCGGCTGATGTAGTGGCCGCCATCAACGTAGGCGCTACCACCGGCGCGTCTTACAAAAATGTGTACTACGAAGCCGATAAATACTTCACCGGCGGCACACCCAACACCACCACGGACACCATCAGCGGCTCTGATAACAGCGCTCTGTTCAAGAGCGAACGCTATGGCGATGTAACCTAGGAGATTCCCGTGACCAACGGCACCTACAGCGTTGAGCTGCATCTGGTCGAGCTGTTCCAGACTGCCGCCAATGCCCGCCGCTTCAGCATTGCTGTTGAAGGCACAACAGTCGTGAACAACATCGATCTGTTTGCCATGGTTGGGCACGATGTGGACTACAGCACCCCCAAAGCCACCACTAGCGTGAACGATCGCAGCCTGACCGTTACCGTAACCAAGACGACTGATAACGGCACTTTGAGCGGCAACCTGGTACGGAGATTTCCTCGTCCAGCTCCAGCAGCTCTAGCTCGTCCAGCTCAAGCTCCAGTTCGTCATCCAGTTCGAGCTCTTCATCCAGCTCCAGCTCGTCTTCGAGCCCAGCAGCTCCTCAAGCTCGAGCTCGTCCGGCGACAGCAACAGTGGAGGCTATTCTGGCGGGCGGCAGTCTGGATTGGTTGTTTCGCCCTGCTCGGCTTGCCGCTGCTGGGTCGTCGGATCGGCATTTGATGTAATCGCCTAAGTCACACCTTGTCAGCCCGCCCGGCTCGCCTGGCGGGCTTTTTTATAACCGAATCGGCAAACAACACGGCGCCTGCATTGCCACCGAACCTTAAAAATCATCTGTTCTTCAGAAATCAGTCCTCCTCAACGCTGCCCCTCTGGCAATATCTCCTCGTCAATAACCATAAGAGATCTTTTGCCGTGACCTACTCAAGACGACATTTCCTGCTTCACTCCTCTCTTGGGCTCGCCATGCTGAGCTCCATCAAATGAACGCCATGGCCAAGGCCATGGGGGAAGTCGGACTGAAGGATTATTTCCGCGATGATTTCAAAATCGGCACCGCCATCGGCGGCAAATTGATGCAGGAGCTGCCCGCAGATTACGAACAGCTGATCACGCGCGAATTCAATGCCATCACCATGGAAAACGATATGAGATGGGAGCGGGGCCACCCGCGCCCCGGCGTTCGGGATTGGGCGCTGGCCGACAAGTTTGTGGACTTTGGGGTGCGCAAGGACATGTATATTGTCGGTCATGTGCTGGTGTGGCACTCCCAAACGCCCAAATGGGTATTTGAAGACACTGCCGGCAAGCCCGTCTCCCGAGAGGCGCTGTTGAAGAGCATGCAGCAGCACACCGCCACCGTCGTCGGCCGCCATAAAGATCGCATCGCCGCCTGGGATGTGGTGAACGAATCGGTGGATGAGGGCAACGGCTGGCGCAAGAGTCCGTGGCTCAACATCATTGGGGAAGAGCTTGCGGAAAAAGCCTTCCTTCTTCACCAACGATCGACCCCAAAGCCCACCTGCTCTACAACGACTACAACGAACACAAATCCCGATAAACGTGCCTTCATCGTGGATTTCGTCAACAAATTCAAAAAACGGGGCATACCTATTCACGGCATAGGTATGCAAGGACATGTGGGATTGAATTACCCGGACATCAAGGAATACGAAAAAAGCATCGAGGCCTATGGGGCCGCTGGAATGCGCGTGCACATCACCGAGCTAGCAGCGTGGGATCACATAGGTGCGGAGATTTCCACCAACTTCGCCTACTCGAAAAAACTAGATCCTTACACCAAAGGTCTGCCGCACAGAGGATCAGTTGACGCGCCGCTACGAAGAGCTTTTCAAACTGTTCCGGCATCGCGACAAAATCGAGCCATTACTTTTTGGGGAACCGGAGACGCGGAATCCTGAAAATGAGCCCTGCAAAAGGCCGCACCAACTACCCGTTATTGTTTGATCGTCAGTACAACAAAAAAGCCGGCCTATGATGCGATAGTGAAGCTGAAAAAATTAACCTGAAAAATTTGGTTTGAAAAATAAGAAAGCCACCGCAGTGGCTTTTCTCCGTGCTTTTCCCGCTCGTAGCTTCTGGCTTATTCGCCCAAGCCCAGCCATTTGCCATCTTTGTCCTTACCGCATTTCCGCCCAATCCTCATTTCTTTTTGTGGCATCTCATGGATTCGTAACGTTTGTATTCTGCGTCTGGAAAGAGCTTTCAATTGCTCGTCTTTCGGATCGCGCAAATCGCCGAGTTGATCTTTGGCGGCATTCGATTTTTTCCGCCTGATCGTGATAAGCGCTTCATCACATCTTCACCTGATCAGCTTTGTTCACCTTTCAGATTGAGGGATTTAATCATGTCTTTATCATGATCATGTGCATAGGCCCCAAACGGAGCAGACGCGGCCAAAAAAAAGTTGCCAACAACAAAGCGGGGCGCGAAGGGTTTGTAAAGAACTGTAGGTGAACAAAACTTTGCGCTTTGTAGTTTTTTGCTTGGTTTGGTAAACCGGGGAAAGCGCGTGGAGGTGAGCAGATGCTTCGTTGCGCGCGCATCTCCAGTAGAACGGGGAATTTCGAATTGGGCATCGAAATTGCTGAAGCGCATGTGCTTGGATTTATCCAACATTAATAATGCAGATTTCAGGAGATCATTATGAAAACTAAAGCTTTGTTGTTGGCAACTTTTTTGGCCGCGTCTGCTCCGTTTGGGGCCTATGCACATGATCATGATAAAGACATGATTAAATCCCTCAATCTGAAAGGTGACAAAGCTGATCAGGTAGAAGATGTGATGAAGCGCTATCACGATCAGGCGGAAAAAATCAAAGATACCGCCAAAGATCAACTCGGCGATTTGCGCGATCAGAAAGACGAGCAATTGAAAGCTCTTCTTTCAGACGCAGAATACAAACGTTACGAATCCATGAAGGATGCCAAAAAAGAAATGAAAGAGGATTGGGCGGAAAAATGCGGTAAGGACAAAGATGGCAAATGGCTGGGCTTGGGCGAATAAGCCAGAAGCTACGAGCGGGAAAAGCACGGAAAAAAGAAAGCCACCTTGCGGTGGCTTTCTTATTTTTTCAAACCAAATTTTTCAGGTTAATTTTTTCAGCTTCACTATCGCATCATAGGCCGGCTTTTTGTTGTACTGACGATCAAACAATAACGGGTAGTTGGTGCGGCCTTTTACCGGGAAGCCATTTTTTCCAGGATTCCGCGTCTCCGGTTCCCCAAAAAGTAATGCGCTCGATTTTGTCGCGATGCTTAAGGAACAGTTTGAAAAACTCTTCGTAGCGGCGCGTCAACTGATCCTCAATTTTTTGCGGCAGACCTTTGGTGTAAGGATCTAGTTTTTTCGAGTAGGCGAAGTTGGTGGAAATCTCCGCGCCTATGTGATCCCACGCTTCCGGCAGCACATCCACTTCCAGCTCGGTGATGTGCACGCGCATTCCGGCGGCGGCATAGGCCTCGATGCTTTTTTCGTATTCCTTGATGTCCGGGTAATTCAATCCCACATGTCCTTGCATACCTATGCCGTGAATAGGTATGCCCCGTTTTTTGAATTTGTTGACGAAATCCACGATGAAGGCACGTTTATCGGGATTGTGTTCGTTGTAGTCGTTGTAGAGCAGGTGGGCTTTGGGGTCGATCTCGTTGGTGAAGAGAAAGGCTTTTTCCATAAGCTCTTCCCCAATGATGTTGAGCCACGGACTCTTGCGCCAGCCGTTGCCCTCATCCACCGATTCGTTCACCACATCCCAGGCGGCGATGCGATCTTTATAGCGGCCGACGACGGTGGCGATGTGCTGCTGCATGCTCTTCAACAGCGCCTCTCGGGAGACGGGCTTGCCGGCAGTGTCTTCAAATACCCATTTGGGCGTTTGGGAGTGCCACACCAGCACATGACCGACAATATACATGTCCTTGCGCACCCCAAAGTCCACAAACTTGTCGGCCAGCGCCCAATCCCAGACGCCGGGGCGCGGGTGTACCCGCTCCCATTTCATATCGTTTTCCATGGTGATGGCATTGAATTCGCGCGTGATCAGCTGTTCGTAATCTGCGGGCAGCTCCTGCATCAATTTGCCGCCGATGGCGGTGCCGATTTTGAAATCATCGCGGAAATAATCCTTCAGTCCGACTTCCCCCATGGCCTTGGCCATGGCGTTCATTTTGATGGAGCTCAGCATGGCGAGCCCAAGAGAGGAGTGAAGCAGGAAATGTCGTCTTGAGTAGGTCACGGCAAAAGATCTCTTATGGTTATTGACGAGGAGATATTGCCAGAGGGCAGCGTTGAGGAGGACTGATTTCTGAAGAGTGAATGATTTTTAAGGTTCGGTGGCAATGCAGGCGCCGTGGTGTTGCCGATTCGGTTATAAAAAAGCCCGCCAGGCGAACCGGGCGGGCTGACAAGGTGTGACTTAGGCGATTACATCAAATGCGGATCCGACGACCCAGCAGCGGCAAGCCGAGCAGGGCGAGGAACAACCAATCGAGACTGCCGCCGCCAGAATTGCCTCCACTGTTGCTGTCGCCGGACGAGCTCGAGCTTGAGGAGCTGCTGGAGCTCGAAGACGAGCTGGAGCTGGATGAAGAGCTCGAACTGGATGACGAACTGGAGCTTGAGCTGGACGAGCTAGAGCTGCTGGAGCTGGACGAGGAAATCTCCCGTACCAGGATGCCGCTCAAAGTGCCGTTATCAGTCGTCTTGGTTACGGTAACGGTCAGGCTGCGATCGTTCACGCTAGTGGTGGCTTTGGGGGTGGTGTAGGCCACATCGTGCCCAACCATGGCAAACAGATCGATGTTGTTCACGACTGTTGTGCCTTCAACAGCAATGCTGAAGCGGCGGGCATTGGCGGCAGTCTGGAACAGCTCGACCAGATGCAGCTCAACGCTGTAGGTGCCGTTGGTCACGGGAATCTCATAGGTTACATCGCCATAGCGTTCGCTCTTGAACAGAGCGCTGTTATCAGAGCCGCTGATGGTGTCCGTGGTGGTGTTGGGTGTGCCGCCGGTGAAGTATTTATCGGCTTCGTAGTACACATTTTTGTAAGACGCGCCGGTGGTAGCGCCTACGTTGATGGCGGCCACTACATCAGCCGGATTGGGCGGGACATAGCCGACGGTGTCCGGGGTGACTTTGCAGAGCTTGCCTTCTTGTGTGCCCCAGCCATCGCCATCGGGGTCGGCGCTGATGTTACAGCAGACAGGATCGCTGCCGACGGTGCCGCAGTTCAGCGGGGTTGGATCCAGTTTCGCCACTTGCAACATTTTCTGGGCATAGCGTTTACCCATGACGCGCACGGCGGCGGAGTTCCAGTGGTATTGGTCGACCAAGCCTAGTTCGGCGCCATTTTCGGGGCCGGCGGATACCACGTGAGCATTGGCAACCACACTGGGCAGTCGGCTGATCTGCGTGTTGTGGCCGCGGCAGCAGCCGCCGTACGGCAGTTCACCAGCGATAAAAGGCACGTCTTGCGCATTGAGTCCGAGATCGCGATGCAAATCTGAAATAAAGGTATTTACCTTTTGCGGCCAGTCTTGCTGCCCTGAGTTACTTTCGCCCTGGTGGAAAATGATGCCTTTGATCACACCGACTTCCTGGGCTTTTTTGGCAAGGTCCAACACCCAGTCATAGCCGCGTGTCCCGTTGTTGGGTGCGCCGCTGATACCGCCATAGGGTGGCGTGCAGTCGCTGCCGCAGTTCTTCATAAAGTATTCGATCTTGGCGCCGCCGTAGGCGCCGCCGACCAGGCCGATTTTGATGTTTTCCGGCAGATTCTCCGCCAGAGTGTCGCCGAAGGTGTCACCCGGGCCGAGACCATTGCCGGTGCGTGGGCAACGGATCAAGGTTGGCGTCGCTGCGCGCCAGGTGCCGTAGTTCAGTCCGCCGCCACAGCTTTGGCTCTGCAGAACCTGCACCCGCGGGTGAGAGGAATTGTCCTGTGACTGAATGGGGGCCGCGCCCTCCATATTGGATTGCCCCAGCATCAGGTAAATGTGGAAATTGGGATCGGGGGCCGCATTGGCGCAGAACGGCAGCGCTGCGAATCCGCCAATCAGCAAAAGCTTTTTCAAAAATTTATTTTTCATACGCATCACATAAGTTGTTATTGTTGATTGGACAAAAAGATGCGGTCCGATTTCTTCTGCTCACTGCTTCGGAGGAAAATCTCCGCTGCGATTCCGTCGCCGCAGTAAATTCGCACGTAATGCAAATTCAAAGAATGTCGGCTGCGAGTTTTTGTGGCTTCACCCGAGCTTTATTACTTATTGCGCACTGTTTATTCGCTCTGATGACCAATCGGCAAAATAGCACAGTCATCGGGATGCTATTGATACTTCAGTAACGTTTCAGTGGTATTTGGATAACGGAGTATGGTGAAAAAATCGGGCTTTTTTCACATTATTTTTCTGCGCAAAACGAATTTGGTGTTTTGTGCGGATTATTGAATTTTTGAGACCGATTTTTTCATTTCCCGAAATCACAATTTTGTGACGCCGATCAGATTATTTTTGCGTTCTTTATCGAAAGCGATTTTCGCGAAGGTATTTTTCGGCGGGATTTTATTTGCCTGCGACATCTGTGGTTCGCGACTTTGATCAGATGAAAGTGGGGGAGGGTTGGCCTGCGAGACGCAGGCCAACAAGGAAGAATTAGCTTATGGCGCGATCGACAATTTCCTGTGCTTCGCCGATCAATTGTTTTAAGTGTTCTTGGCCCTTAAAACTTTCCGCGTAAATCTTATAGATATCCTCTGTGCCCGACGGGCGCGCGGCGAACCAGCCAGATGCAGTAGCAACTTTGATACCGCCAATCGCCGCCTGATTGCCCGGTGCTTCGGTGAGGATTTGCGTGATCTTGTCTCCGCCGAGATAGGTGGAGCTGATCTGCAGGGCGGACAATTTCGCCAGCGCTTTTTTCTGCGCACTGTTAGCGGGTGCTTCCACGCGCGCTTCCGCGGCATGCCCAAACTCCCCGGCGAGCTGCTGATAACACTCGCCGGGGTCGCGCCCTGTGCGTGCAGTGATTTCGGCGGCGAGCAGGCACGGGATGATGCCGTCTTTATCGGTGGACCAGACGCTGCCGTCCATACGCAGAAAGGACGCGCCGGCACTTTCTTCCCCGCCAAAGCCTAGAGTTCCTTCGAACAGCCCGGGTGCAAACCATTTGAATCCGACGGGGGTTTCGTGCAGGCGGCGGCCGAGTTTTTCGGCCACCTTGTCCATCATGGCACTGCTCACCACGGTTTTGCCGATGGCAGCGGCCGGGCTCCAGAGAGGACGGTTTTGGAACAGGTAATCCGCCATCACCGCCAGATAGTGGTTTGGCGGCAGCAGGCCGCAGCTGGGGGCGACAATGCCGTGGCGGTCGTGGTCGGTATCACAGGCGAACGCGACCTGATAGTCGCGGCGGCGGCCGATCATGGACTGCATGGTGTAGGACGAGGAGGGATCCATGCGGATCTTGCCGTCCCAGTCGGCGGTCATGAAGGAGAAGGTCTTGTCGATGCCCGCGTGCAGCACCTGCAGATTGAGGCCGTAGCGCTCGGCGATGGCCGGCCAGTAATTCACCCCGGCGCCGCCCAGTGGGTCCACGCCCATCAATACGCCGGAGCTGCGGATAGCCTCCATATCGATGACATTGCGCAGATCCTCGACATAGTGACGGATGAAGTCGTGGTGGTGAGTGGTCTCCAGTTTCAGCGCTTTTTGATACGTCAGCCGCTTCACCTCGCGCAGTCCGTCGCGCAGCAGTTGGTTGGCGCGGTTTTGAATCCAGTTGGTGATGTCGCTGTCCGCCGGCCCGCCATTGGTGGGGTTGTATTTAAAACCACCGTTGTCCGGTGGGTTATGGGACGGGGTAATGACGATGCCGTCCGCCAGCCCGCTGGTGCGACCGCGGTTATAGGTGAGTATCGCGTGGGAGATGGCGGGCGTCGGGGTGTATTCGCCGCCGATGGCCAGCATCAGGGTTACACCGTTGGCGGCGAGCACTTCCACGGCGGTGATTTGTGCCGGTTCAGAGAGTGCATGGGTGTCGATACCGAGATAGAGCGGGCCGTCGGTGCCGACGCTTTTGCGGTAATCGCAAATCGCCTGGCTGATGGCCAGCACATGATGTTCATTGAAACTGCCATTAAAGGATGAGCCCCGGTGACCGGAAGTGCCGAAACTGACGGACTGTTCCGCCACCGTCGGATCCGGTTGGGTGTTGTAGTAGGCGTCGATCAGCAGCGGCAGGTCCACCAGCATATCGTGGGGCAAGGTTTTTCCAGCGTAGGGACTGTGAGACATGGGATGGCTCCTAGCAGGGAGAAATTGTCAGCCGCGCTAGTGTACCGGAAGCGCCTGAGGGTGATACGGGTTTTGCCGCACCAAGGAAGGCGAATTTGCGAGGAAGAGAAAATGGGGCCTGTTTGCAAAGGCCCCGAGGAATTTATTCTCGATAAAACCGGTTGACGCCATTCAGCAGAGCTTTCAGTGCGGCAACAATGATGTTGTGATCCTTGCCAACGCCGAAAATCGCTCTGCCCTGATCGACTTTCATCTCGATATAGCTGACGGCGGATACGTTGGAGCCTTCGCCGATAGCGTGCTCGTGATAATCCACCACGCTCACCTCGCAGCCGATGTGCTGGCTGATGGCGTGGGCTGCGGCATCGATCGGTCCATTGCCTTTGCCAGTCAACACCACCGGCTGATCCCGGTATTGGCTGTTGATGGTGATCTCCACCTGATCGGCATTTTCACTGATGCTGCTGTGCTGAAATTCGAACGGGGTATTCACGGCAAAATATTCATTATTGAATATGTCGACGATCTCGCGGCTTTTGACTTCCTTGCCGGTGCTGTCGCTGATTTTTTGCACTATGCCGCTGAATTCGATCTGCAGGCGGCGCGGCAACTGCAAGCCGGCTTCCTGTTGCAGCAAAAAGCTCACACCACCTTTACCCGATTGACTGTTGACTCGCACCACAGCGTCGTAGCTGCGATTGACATCCGCCGGGTCGATCGGCAAATAAGGCACCTGCCAGATTTCATTCGGTTTTTGTACTGCAAAACCTTTTTTGATGGCGTCCTGGTGCGAACCGGAAAACGCGGTAAAGACTAATTCGCCCGCGTAAGGGTGGCGAGGGTGTACCGGAAGCTGATTGCATTCCTCCACCAATTTGCGCACGCGGTCGATATCGGAAAAATCCAATCCGGGATGAATACCCTGGGAATATAAATTCAACGCGAGAGTCACCAGGTCGACATTGCCGGTGCGCTCACCGTTGCCAAACAAACAACCTTCCACGCGATCCGCGCCGGCCATTACTGCCAATTCCGCCGCCGCCACGGCAGTGCCGCGATCATTGTGCGGGTGCACGCTGATAATAATGCTGTCGCGGCGATTGATATTGCGATGCATCCACTCGATCTGATCCGCATAAGTGTTGGGCGTGCTCATTTCCACCGTCGCTGGCAGATTCAAAATCATTTTTTTCTCGGGCGTGGGCTGCCAGATCTCGGCGACTGCATCGCTCACTTCTTTGGCGAATTCGACTTCTGTGCTGGAAAACACTTCCGGCGAATATTGAAAAACCCAATCCACTTCCGGCGCTTGCGCCGTCAATTCCAATACCCAGCGTGCGCCTTGTTCGGCAATTTTTTTCACGCCGGCTTTATCAGTGTTGTAGACAATTTTGCGGAAGGCGGGCGCGAGCGGATTGTAAATGTGCAAAATCGCGCGCTTGGCGCCGCGCACACTTTCCACCGTGCGTTGAATCAATTCGTAGCGCGCCTGCACCAGCACTTCGATGGTGACATCGTCCGGAATATGGTTGCCTTCAATCAGCAGGCGGGTGAATTCGAAATCTGTGTCCGATGCGGAGGGAAAACCGATTTCGATTTCCTTAAAACCGATGGCGACGAGCTCTTTGAAGAAGCGCAACTTGGTCTGCACCGACATGGGATCAATCAGCGCCTGATTGCCATCGCGCAGGTCCGTACTCATCCAGATGGGCGGCTTTTCGATGACCCGGTTGGGCCACTGGCGGTCGGGCAAAGACACCCCTTTGAACGCGGCGTATTTGCTGGCGGGATTGGCAATCATGAAACTTGGCTCCTATGCGTGTGTGATGCGTAATGAATGCCTGCGGGGCTTTGCGGCGTCTGGACCTGGTGGGTCCTTTTGCTTTCGCGTCGCTTGTGGCAGCGCGGTTAGTTCCGCAAACCGCTTGTGGCAGCTGGGCTCTTCAGCAGGTTGAAAACAGTATAGTGCGGGCAGCGCGGCAGAAGATTGCCAAGATCGCCCAATAGGAATTTTTTAAGCAATTTTATTGCTGAAAAATACAATTTATGGGTTTAATCTGCCGATACATGCTCATAAAGGTAAATTCTATGGCTTTGGACCGTTACGATCGCCTGATTCTGGAAGAGCTGCAGCGCAACGGGCGAATCTCCAATCAGGAGCTCGCCGACGCTATCAGCCTATCACCCTCACCCTGCCTGAGGCGCGTCCGCCAGTTGGAAGAGGAAGGCATGATCAAGGGCTATGTGGCGCTGCTCAACGCCCGCAAACTCGGCCTTACGCTGATGTCTTTTATTAGCTTGAGTGTGGATAAACACACGCCGGATCGCCTGGAATCCTTCGAGCGCGAGGTGGCCAGCTTCCCGGAAGTGATGGAATGCCACCTGATCACGGGTCAATCGGCGGACTATCTGCTCAAGGTCATCGTCACCGATATGGATGCCTACCAGCAGTTTCTGCTGCAGAAGCTCACCCGCATCGAAGGGGTCAGCGGCGTGCACTCGTCCTTTGTGCTCAAGTCCCCGGTGGTGAAAACCGCGCTGCCGGTGTAATCCACGGCTGGCCGTGCTCCGTATTGTGTTCGCCATTCGGAGCATCGCGGACCATTTGTCTCCTGTGGAGCTTTAGCACTTGGCTTAGCTGAAGGCAGGCGCTGATAACACCGCCGCCTGATGGCGTGTAAATTCCAAACGCTGCAGACTCCCATTGTCCGAAATCTGCGGAATCCAGATTTTAAGCAGATGGCGAAAGAACTCCGACCGCGCTTGTTCGTTCGAGGCAATAAAGGCCGGTAACACACGAGGATCATAAAAGCGGAAAAGATACTGTTTTCTCTCTGGCCCTTGCACCACGGAAAAACGTTTGAAGTGAAGCCGGAGATCGGAAACGTGAACAATATTGGAGACGAAGAACACTATCCAGTGTCGCCGCAACCCCTCCCGAATACACCAATCAATGGACTCATCCATCCGCTTGATTTTTATAAGATGCGGTGCGACAGCTTTGATGGTCGCCGAGGTATTCTCGTCAGAGAATAAACAACACTTTGAGTTTTGCGTTTTTAAAATAATCTGGTAAATGCGCTCGTCCTGTGCGGCGTCAATCACCATATAAAGGCACTCATCTGCGCCGCAACATTGCTTTAAAAAAGCAATCCATTCCTCGGCTTCCGCCTGTTGCGCACCGCTCCAAAATCGCTCACCGGATGTTCACCTTCTTATTTTTAATCATATGTTCTTCGATTATTGCTTTTTGCACAGCTCACACAGCGGTGCGCCCTGCGCGGCGGCGGCCACCAATACCGCGGCTTGAGCCTGTTCGTTTATCGACTCCACTTTCTGGGTTGCCGCCGGCTTTGAACGCTCCTGTTCAATAATCATATTGGAGGGGGCCTGCATTTTTCGGGGGTTTATAGGTTCGTAAAGCACGCCTTGGCTGCTGGAGGGGGCGCTGCGACCACCCGCCGAGGAAGTATGAGCGACCGCTTCGTAAAGGCTAAGACTGCCATCCGTTATCAAGGCGGCAATTCGCGCTCTAATCAGCGTATCGTCGCGAGAGTAGTGGTGATTGTCATTATGTTTGAGAAATTTTTTAAGTTCGGCTGCGGGTACGGATTGAAACAACTGACTGAAAAATGTCGAGCCATGCGCACCCGAAGGCTGAACGCGTCGCATAGATGTGGGCGATATCAATCCAAGACGACCGGCTTCGGCTAAATGGTATTTTTTTCCCATGTGCAAGAAATTCAATTCGCGAAGTCCATCGTGGTAAGTCATATGCGTTCCAAAAAATATTTTTTGCGGAGTATTACACACTATTAAGCGACCTGATATAGTTTCCGTACGCCTTCCGCTTTTTGATTAAAGCACCTGTTAATTTTAAATAATAAATTTCGCTGGCGATCTCTTTTATCTTTTTTATCTCTAATCGTTGTATGTGCAGGCGGTTCTTTCTATGGAAATGGAGGCGGCATCAATTGTTAACGCCGATGACACTTTGTCGGTTCCGGTTCGTGTAAAAGGCAAAAGCAAAGCGCTTCCACTGGGAGCTTATACCAAGTTCGCCGACTCGCCGCTGTGGGGTTTGCAGAGGCAACATTATAAGAATCAAGGCCTTAAACCCTGGTCCCAAGGGCAGGTGCCGCATTACGTAACCAGTAACCCTTTTATTGCAAAAGCCTATGCGGAAGTTGCCTTAGGTTTTTGGCGCGATCTAAAAGCCAAAGGCAAAACCGGGCAGCCGCTTTATATTATTGAGCTTGGCGCGGGCTGCGGTCGTTTTGCTTATCATTTTCTGTTGCACTTTTTTGAAGCCTTCGATGCAATCCGCGGCGCGGACGATAAAGTCTGTTACGTCATGACCGACTTTGCCCCTGGAACAGTGGCGCAGTGGCAGCATCCTATCGCGGATAAATTAAAACCGTTTGTCGAACAGGGTCGCTTGGATTTTGCCCTTTTTGATGCAGAAAAAGGTGACGCAGAAAATGGTGATGCAGAAAAAGACGACGAAGAAGCCGATATTCAACTGTTTTTGCAACAGCAAAAGATTGCACTCACAACCAATTCTTTGGCGCTGCCACCGGTCGTTATTTCCAATTATGTATTCAGCGGCTTGCGACAAGATCTGTTTTTTTTGGAAAACGAACGCATTTACGAGGGTTGGCTCGCGCTTGCGCCAAAAGATGGCGAAGCTAATACAGAAGATCCCGATCATCCATTTGCAGGTTTAAAGCTCGATTATCAAAAGCGCCGCATCACCACGCTGCCTTACGCAGATTCACGCTGGAACAGTTTGATCGAGAGCTTCGCCAAACGCTTGCCGCCCTGCGCGCTGCTGTTTCCCGCTTACGCGCTGAATGCCATAGCGCGCCTCGGGAAGTTACACGGCGGCCACTTATTATTGTTAAGCGCGGATCGCAGCACGCATGAACTCAAGGAGCTGGCGCGTCAACAGGAGCCAGATATCGCCCGCCACGGTAGCTTTTCGTTACCCGTCAACTACCACGCCATAGCCTCCGTCATTCAACATCAAGGCGGCAGCTGTTGGACAAGCGCGCAAAATGATGGCTTGGCGATATTCGCCGCCTGCTGGCAACCCAAAAAACTCGCCCAACACACGCAACCCTGGCGGGAGACGGAATTAGCCACTAAGCAGGCCTTCCGAACGTTTAGCCCCGGTGACTTTTACCGCATCAAACAAACATTGGAAACCGAAGCCGAATATTTAAATCCAGAGCAAATGCTCGCCTTTTTTGCGCCTGAGCAAGTGGGACACCAAAGTGTTCTACCTGATGTTTGCGTATATATACGACGACCTAGCCCAACTACCGGCGCAGCAACAAAATGAATGGTATTCCGCCCTGGCGGAAGTGTGGCGCTACCATCTGCCGATTGGCGAAGATTACGACCTAGCCTATGACCTTGCGTTGCTCGCGGCGGAGCTCAACCGCTGGCAATCCGCCATTTATTTATTTTTGCAATCCCTGCAGCGGGCAAACGAAACGCAAAACCAAAGCGCGGCCTATTTCAATCTGGGCATCGCCCACTGGCAAATCGCCGCGTACAGCAAAGCGGAATCCTATTTAGTAAAAGCATTAGCCCTGGCAGAAAATGAAGAGAAACTTGCGGCAGAAAACGCAGAACAAACGGATGTGATAGCAGAGCCAGCTGCCAACACAATCGCTGGAGAAAACAGTGAAGAACAGAATTCGATAGTCGGCGAACAAGATATTGCAGCGCAGGATGATGATGGCGACGAAGATCTGGATGATGACGACGATGACGATGGCGATGACGATCTAGATGATGACAATGAAGAACACGAAGAACAAAACCCCGCAGAATCACAAACGCTGACCATCAGCGCGCAACTAACTGAATTACGCACATGGCAGGCGCGGTGCCAAACAATACTGGGTGCTGAAACCTTGCGGCTACCCGCAACGTCACCGGCAAACCCCAAAGCACTTTACGCCAGCCTGCTCGGCCCGCATCAGGCGCTGGCGCTCTACCGCTTACAATGGGACCCGGAACTCGCGGCGCTCGCAGGTGTGGAATGTTTGCGCAGCACGGAACACCGCGCGCGTGGATTGGGCAGGAACAATCCGAGCAAAAACATGTGCTCGCCATTCTGCACCCGGAGTTCGGTTTAATCGGCGTTGCCGCATTGGAATGCCCACCGCAAGCACTGCAACCAGGCGGCAGCCGCAGCGGCCGGTTTTATTATTGGATTGGCGAAGAATATCAATGGCAAGGTTACGGCACCCAAGCCATGCAGTTGCTCCATCAATTGGCAGGCAAAATTGGTGTGTTGCATATCTTCAGTACCGTGGACAAAACCAATATCGCCTCGCAACGCGCTCTTGCAAAATTGGGCTACCAACGTTTGCCCTTCGACATCATCGGCGAGCGCCCGGGCTACCGCTATCACCACTTCGGCCAACCCTTAAACGAAGCCGCGCTTCACGCTGTTCTTACACAACTGCTCACTGAATTGAACTCCGGCATTTCACTGGCACCACTGGCACAGGCGGAGCCTGCATCGCAAACGCTGGAGCCAAGCCAATGTTAAAAATCAGCCAAACGCAAATGGATGCCCTCAGCCAACAGGCGCGTGAGCAATTTATTGCGAATATGGTTGCTCACTTGCGCACCCACTTCCCCGCAATGGCCTGGTTGCTCACAGCGGATGAATTGCGCCGCGAAATAATTAACGCCATCGGGCGCGCCGCCCACTACCAGCTCACCACGCAACAACAGGTGTGCCGTTTTTTAAATATCGCCGCCTACTACGGCTGGGGATTTGAGAGCGATCCGGATTTGTTATGGATGCAAAAAATCCTTACCGACACCAGCTTGATGCAACCCGGCGAGCGGTTGGACCACTTGGTGCAAACCTGCCTGCACAGGCAAAGCATTGAGGCGCATAACCTCGCCTTACGCACCCAACTCGGCCTTATTCCTGTTGAAACCAAAGCGCAGCCGGAGCCCGCCGAGGATTATTTAGGCCACAAAAACCCACCGCAAAAAGTGCAACCCACTACGGAAATGGGGCCGCTGTTGTTTAATCCTTTGAGCTATCACTTAAGTAACAGCCTGTGGCACACGCCGGACGCCATACGGAATTCGCAGCCCGCAAAAAGCGGCTGCGCCAGAGTGGGTAAACAACAGTTATTCGCTGTTACGCAAAAAATCCGGAGACCACCATGTTCGCAGCTAACACTAACTCGCCACTGGCAAGTGCGGAAAAAGCATCCCAAACCTATAGCGACTCCCAACCCGTCGGCGCCACCACCATGCCCTGCCCGAATGCTAAACAGGAATTAAAGGAAGTGATTAAGGTGAAAGTGGTTGGGGAGGATGGTGTGGGGCTTGGGGGAATTGCGCTGCTGTTGAGTCGGGCGGATAAACAGGTGTTAACGGGTAAAACAGCGCCGGATGGGGTTTATGCGTTTAAGGGGTTGGATGCAGGAAGTTATCAGTTGAGTTTGCCGGAGTTGGATAAGGATGCTTGGGAGGAATTGGAGACTAAGGCGTTGGTGGGGGATGAGGGGAAGAGTTCTCGGGTGGCGAGTTGGCAAGGTGCTGCGGCAGAAATTACTGAAGAAGAAAAAATTCATGTGATTCAGCAAGGGGAATGTGTGGGGAAAATTGCGGAGGTTTATGGGTTTTTTCCGAAGACGATTTGGGATTATGGAAAAAATGAAGAATTAAAAAAATTGCGGCATGACAATATGTATATTTTATTTCCTGGGGATAAGGTGGTGGTTCCGGGGAAGCGGCAGAAGGTGCAGACAGTTAAAACCGCGGATGGGTTGACGGTGCAGCGGCAGGGGGTGCCGGAGCGGTTGCGGATTCGGTTTTTGCATTACGATGAAACGCCTAGAAAGGGAGTGCCTTATTTGTTGAGTGTTAAAACGGCTGAAGGGGTTTTGGTGGCGGATATTTCGAGTGAGACGGATGGTGGAGGGTTTGTGGATCAGCCTATTCCGCCTAGTGCGAAGTTTGCGACGATTACGCTTAATCCGGGGCCTTGGCCGGAGATTCATGAGTTAAATATTGGGTATGCGAATCCTATTGATACGGTTTCTGGGTGGCAGGCGAGGTTGAATAATTTGGGGTATGAGTGTGGCAAGGAGGACGACCAATTAGGGCCAAAAACCCAGGCGGCTATTCGGGCGTTTCAGCGGACAAAAAATTTGAGGGAAACGGGTGAGCGGGACGACGACACTAAAAAGGCGTTAATGGAGGTGGCCCTATCGTGATCATCTCGCTCGCCCAAATGCTTAATCGTAGTCACGAAAACAAACCCATTGTTTGCTACGGACGATTCTGCGAAAGCATCGCTTCTGAACGGGCGGCGGTGAATGATCGGGAAGCGCTACATTCACACGGAGAAATACGGCAAGTTAGAAAAACGAACAGTGTCTCTGCTGCAAGAATGAAGCACTTAACCTCCGTCACGCCTCAGAACACGTTAGAGTATGCAGTGTATAGCATGGGGGCAATGCTATGAGCGCACATCACTTCCCGCCCGTTTGCAGCGATTGCGGCAAGCCACAGGCAAACACAAAAGCAGCAGCAAGCGGCCTACCGACATGGAGTTGCCAGAACCCTAATTGCTTTACCGTAAGGCAACGTAACTATGCTGCTTCATCACCAACTGCAGCGGCGTCTCGATCGGTGATTAGTGTACCTCGAAAGCCTGTCCAAACCCTTAAAGAACGCGCCCTTGCTGGCGAGGCCCTGGTGGGGCCAGAACTGTTCGAGTTTATAAAGGATCATCCAGAACTGGTAAAGGCACATTCAACCGCGATGGCTGCCAAAACTGCTTCGCAATCCCGATCTTTCTCGTCCCCCCAAGCGAGGGACGCCTCGCAACCGAAAAACATTGGGACAAATGCATTAACCTCGCCTAGCACTGTAAAGCTGCCCGCTGCACCTCTTTACGAAGGAGTCGCCCCGATACCCCCCCTCGCATGTCCTTTATTTGCGGCGCGACAATGTGCCTAACCTCATGGGAACGTCGCTGCCCTCGGTTAGTAGGAGTCCCTCGCAACACTTGAACTACGACGGTGAGAGAAATTGGGACTCCAGTGGATATCTCAGTCTATTTAGATATGATTTTAAGGATCTTAGCGTAACCGAGAATCAGCTGCCCAATGCGGTGCTTGCAATCAACCGTATTTATTCCAAATTTATTCACTTTTTATTTCTCCCTATCGATATTCAAGAGAGTCACTTACAAGATAGTGATCCCGAGGCGCCCCATTGGGTTTATAAGCTGCCCAATATCCCCGGACCACACTTCTTCAGAACAGATAAGCTCCATCCGCCATCAAAAGTAAATCCGGAGACGAAGGAAGTAATCGAGTATGCGAGTAGATACATTTGTGAACATCTTTATTTAGGCCCATGGGATCCTGATCGCATGACGGTATATACCGAGACGGAGAGTGAAGATAGTCTATTTGCCAGTTTGAGAAAAAGAGCCGCTGAAAGAAAGCCAGTTCCTACGGAAGAAATAATCGAACACCTTAATAAGCGTTTCGCGCAAACACCTTTGTCTGCAGCGACTAGTGCAACCGCGTCAAATGCTACGATGGTGGGAAATAACCCACCTATTGGGGTGCGGGGCTGCTCCCGCCAACCACGAATCGAGAAGCCTCCCTACACGGCAGCGGCATCTTCGACATCAGGTTACGTTTCCCAATCTTCGTCGAGTGCCGTCGTTACATCGACAGCATATTTTGAGCCAAACAGAGTCGAGCCTCCTCCGCCGACCCCACTTACCACCAATAGTCCGCCAGACAACAGTGGTGCGGTGGGGGAGCCTTCGCAAAAAAAACAAAAACTTGATGGAGACGTAGCTGCTGCTTGTACTGCTAATGACCCTAATGAATCTTATTTGTCACCAATCCCGCCAATTGCCTCGTTGGGAACAACGCGTCAACGCGAGCGGTCAGCGTCATCGAACATTGCCTCGAATGCCTCGTCGTCCTCTGCCGCAGTCGCTTCTTCATCAGCTGCGAGCAGAAGTTCTCCGTCGACATCGGACGAGGCTCGAATGTTTGATGATCAACACAAATAAACAAGACACCCATGTTTGCAATGTCACTCGGAAGTCCACGGTTTTAATCGCTGAAATAAACAAGACACCCATGCTTGCAATGCCCACTCAGAAGAAAATAAACAAGAAAAACGAATAAACAAGACACCCATGTTTGCAATTCTCGCTCGGAAGTCCAGGGCTTTAATGTGCGGAAGCGTCTACTGGTTATTGTTCAGAGAATATTTGGGTGCGAGTTGGCGGATTATTCGAGATCCGACGAGTACCCGAATTTCAGAAAATAGAAATCCTCCGCAGAACTGCAGGCTTTAGAAAATTCGATAAAATCAGATTAGGAAAAGACAGTCCTGCAAATACCTAAACCCGGCGAGCGCGTGTAACCCAATTTTTCAGCCGCTTGTTTAACTTTGAATGCTGAGCCCACCAGTCTTTTGAATTTGCTTTCGAACTGTGTGCTCATGAAAAGCCAGCGTTTGGGAGCGATTGCCAATCGATCCAATATTGGCGGGGTAGTTGACGAAATAGAACCGCGTTTGTCTTCGCGGATTATTCGGCCTGTCCAGTCCACTAGCTCCAAATAATCTTTAAGCGGGAAGGGCAGCCCTTCAGGCATGGGTTTTCTGGGATTGCCCACGAACTGCATAAGTGACTTTGGTTGTTGCTGATTTTCTTTAAACTGTTCGATGCGTTTTTTAACGGATGTGTGATCGGATGTTTCTGGTTTTTCCGCCATTTTGGCGCGTATGGGATTGAGGTCAACATAGGCCATGCAGGCTGCTAGTGCTTTTTCGTCGCATAGGGCTTGACTTTTGAATCGGGCCTCCCAGAATTTACCAGTGCAGTGATCCTCGGAATTGGCTTGGCGTGCAATAGGTTCATTAATTAAGCGCATGAACCAGCTGATGCTACTAAGGTTTTCACGCCACTCCTCCAGCTTATTACGCACGGCGTCCAGCTCCACATTAGTCAATGGCTCTCCCCGCAAAAACTTCTGCGTTAGCATTGTTCCTTTAAATAGCTGATGCCACCGCTCACATACTTCCTGATCTGTCCACGCTAAGCTTTTGATTTTATTAATATGAAGCACCACATGATAATGGTTGGACATAACAGCATAAGCCGCGACGTCTATCGCAAAAACCTGCGCCAGGGCTAGAATCCGGTCTTCCAGCCACTGGCGCCTGTGCTCGAAACATTGGCCAGTTGTGGAGTCGGTGCCGCAGAGAAACGCCCTTCGCACACAACGGGTCACGCAGTGGTAGTAGGGCGTAGCTTCAAGAGCGATTTGATGCTTGCGGGCCGTGGGCATTTTAACCTCCTTGTGATGAGCTGGTTAAATATACAGTCGTGCCTGATTTTGATCAAGCGTTGCGGTGGGTGTCTGGTTTAGATGAACTTATCGGCTGTTTTGCAGCGAACATTCAGGTGAGAGTGAGCGGATCAATAAACAAGACACCCATGCTTGCAATGCTCACTCAGGAGCACACGGCTTTAATGCGCGGGGGCGTCTATCGGTTGTTTTGCAGCGAAGATTCAGGTGGGAGTGAGCGGATTATTTGAGGTCCGGTGAGCATTTCCCGAATTTGAGAAATAAAAAAATCCTCTAAGTACTGTAGGTTTTAGAAGATCCGATAAAAATCAGATTAGGAAAAGACAGTCTTACAAATACCTAGGTCCGGCGAGCGCGTGTAACCCAATTTTTCAGCAGCTTGTTTAACTTTGAATGCCGAACCCCCCAGCCCTTTGAATTTTACTTTCGACCTGTGCGCTCACAAAAGCCAGTGTTGAGTGCGATGGCCAGGCGATCCGAGTAGGACAACACCAGAGCTACAACACCACCGAGGACAGATGCGCCGGGTGCTCAAGAATATCCGCCACCTGTAACAGGGCCTCCTCGCACTGGTGGCGCCGGCCGGGGCCGCCGAGGCACAGGCGGATGGCGTTGGGCGGATTGTTATCAGCGCTGAAAGCGGCGCTGGATACGGCGCCCACGCCGTGGGAGCGCAGATGTGCCGCCACATTCGCCGGGTTCCAGGCGTTGCCTTCCGGCAGGGTCAGCCACAAATGGAAGCCGTCCGGGTCTGCGTCGAAGGTGTAATTGCGCAGGACTCGGGTGGCGATCTGCTGGCGCGCCTGGGCCTCATTGCGAATGGCCTTCAACATATGATCGGCGCTGCCGTTGAGAATCCATTCTGTCGCCAGCGCATTGGTGACCGGGCTCGACATGACGGTCAGCGCGCGCATGGCGCCGGCGAGCCGCTGGCAGGTGCGCTTGTTGGGTGCGTGCAGATAGGCGACCCGCAAACCCGCGCCGAAACATTTGGATAGGCCGGTGATGTAGTAGGTTATCTCTGGAGCCAAGTCGGCAAAGGCCGCCGAATTCTTTTTCGCCAGTCCTGCGTAGGCGTCGTCTTCAATAATTGGAACACTGTAGCGCAGCGCCACATCCGCCAGAGCCTCTCGGCGGCGCTGGGGAATTGTCCAGGTGGTGGGATTCTGCAGCGTCGGATTCACATAAAGCGCCCGCACAGTGCCGGTTTTGCACAGATCTTCAAAAGCCTTCACCGCCGGCCCGTCCCGCCCGCCCGGCAGCGGTTGCAGAGGAATATCCAGTTGCGCGGCTATGGCTTTCAGGCCGGGATAGACGAGGCTCGGCGTGCACACCACGCCATTGCCGCGTACCAGCAGACTGAGTAGTCCCACCAGCGCCGAGTGAATGCCCGGGCATACCAACAGTCGGTCAACACTGGTGTTTTTGATGGTGCGGGCCAGCCAGTATTGTGCCGCCTCCTTATCCAGATCGCTGCCGCCGAAATCCTGGTAGCGGAATAATCCATACAGGTCGCAACCGCCGAGCACATTCAAAGCGCCGTGGCGCACCTGTTCCATCAGCCCGCTCAAATCCGGTTCCGTGGGCAGGTTCATGGTCATCTCAAACCCGCTGCTGCCGCTCAAGGGCAGGGTCGAGGTTTTACCTTTGACAAAGGTACCCATGCCGGGACGGGAGTCGATAAGTCCCCGCCGGCGGGCCTCGTTATAACCGCGTGCAGCGGTGGTGTAATTCATCTCCAGCGCCTCTGCGAGATCGCGCAGAGGCGGCAGGCGCGCTTCTCACCTGCAAGCTGCCATCGTCGATTTCCGCCGCGATTATGTCCGCGATTTTCAAATAGGCCGGCCGCTCCCGGTCGTTCTCCAGCTTGCCGCGCCAGCGTTGCATTTGCGTCTTCATGCGTATTCCGAATGAGAGAAGGAATCTTTTGCTATGCAATCAACTGGCCTGGTTCGAAAAAGTTGATTGCATTGAAAATTTTCTTTTGATTGCAAATTTTTGTGCTGAAAACCGGTGCGCTGTCATGAATTATGAGTCGCAATGGTGCATTTTTGTGAAATTGAATTGACTGATATTTAAAGCGCGGGCGTCACATTAAGAAGTTTTTTGCGATGCAAGTTTCTGCCCGGTTTATTTGATTGCATCTTGATTGCATGAGCGCGAATTTTTGATGGCATGGCCATTGCTCAAGCGCTGTGGATTCATCAACGCTTGTTCAACTTTCTCTCTGGAGCCTCTGCCATGCCCGCTGTTACCACTCCCGCTCACAAAAAAGGTGATTTTTTTGTCGATTACGAAGAAAAAGTTTTTGAAGACGTAAAAGCCCAGCCAGGGCAAAAAGCCCTTGTGACTTTTCACACCGTCGCCTTCGAAGGCTCAATTGGCTTTGTGAATATTCTTCAAGCCATACGTCTGCAGCGCAAAGGTTTTGAAACTTCCATTCTGTTGTACGGACCCGGTGTAACCCTCGGCGTACAGCGCGGCTTTCCCACCATTGGCGACGAAGCGTTTCCCGGTCATATGAATTTCAACAACAATTTGCAGAAATTTATGGCCGAAGGCGGAAAAAGTCTATTGCTGCCGTTTTGCTTTGCAGGCGCTTTATGGTCACGGCGAACCCTCGTTGATCGAAGGTATACGGCCGATCAATCCTCTGGACGTACTGGATCTCAAATTACTGCACGTGCGCGACAACGCCGTGATCATCGATACCTGGACGGTTTAAATCCATCACCTGAAAAGGCACTGAATTATGGCAAACCGCATTCTGCGCGCCGCCGCAGCGCAAATTTCTCCCGATCTGGAGCGCGCTGAAGCCACGCTCGTCAAAGTGCTCGGCGCCATGGAGGAAGCAGCGGGTAAAGGCGTTCAGCTGATCGTTTTTCCAGAAACCTTCGTGCCTTATTACCCGTATTTTTCCTTTGTTTATCCGCCGGTGACGGCGGGTAAAGCGCATTTGAAACTTTACGATCAGGCCGTCGTAATTCCCGGGCCTATCACCCAAGCGGTGGCGGAACAGGCGCGTGCTTATCAAATGGTGGTGGTGCTCGGTGTAAATGAGCGTGATCACGGCTCGCTCTACAACACGCAGCTGATTTTTGATGCGGACGGGGAGTTGCGGCTAAAGCGCCGCAAAATCACACCCACTTATCACGAGCGTATGATCTGGGGGCAGGGCGATGCCGCCGGTTTAAAAGTGGTGGAAACCGCCGCCGGTAAAATTGGCGCGCTCGCCTGTTGGGAGCATTACAACCCGTTGGCGCGCTATGCGCTTATGGCGCAACACGAAGAAATTCACTGCGCGCAATTTCCCGGCTCCATGGTTGGGCCGATATTTGCGGAGCAGATGGAAGTCACCATTCGCCATCACGCGTTGGAATCCGGTTGTTTTGTTGTTAATGCCACTGGTTGGCTCACCGACGCGCAAATCGAATCCATCACCACGGATGCGAATTTGCAAAACGCTCTGCGCGGCGGTTGCCATACCGCCATTATTTCTCCAGAAGGTCGCCACCTGGTTGCACCCATGACAGAAGGCGAAGGCATCCTAGTCGCCGATCTGGATTTTTCTCTGATCACCAAACGCAAACGCATGATGGATTCTGTCGGCCACTATGCGCGACCTGAATTATTGAGTTTATGGCTCAACGACGGACCGGCACGAACGACCATACGCAACGACCAACCCTCGGCAGAATTTCCGGAGTATTTATGACGCTGAACGCGACTCCAAGACTGATTACCGAATTGCAAACCCGCGGAATTCGTCTGCAGGGGCCGGATCAGGAACGTGTCAGCCGGCGCGGCGGCGCGGGGCCTTCCGACCATCAAGCGCTCACCATCGATGGCACCACCGTGATGGTGCCGGTGTATACCCAATCGGCGTGGAATTCTCCGTTCACTTTGCGAACCGACGACGCGGGCAGTGCGCAATTACTGCACCGTTTAATTCCGGTGGCGGAAGTGGGATTTGCCAGTGGACCAAAGTTTTATCAATTGAAAACCGCCGATGGAATTCCGTATTCCCATATCGCCACTTTGCACAGCCGGGATGTGTTGGCCACCACGGTTTTGCAGACTTGCATCCGTTATGAAAGCCGGCGCAAAACCTGTCAATTTTGTTCTATCGGCCAGTCGCTTGCTGCGGGTCGTACGATCGCACGCAAAACACCGCAACAATTGGCGGAAGTGGCGAAGGCAGCGGTGGAGTTGGACGGTGTCAAACATATGGTGATGACCACCGGTACGCCGTCAACGCGCGATCGTGGTGCCAGCATTTTGTGTGAAAGCGCAATGGCGGTGAAAGCTGCGGTGAATTTGCCGATTCAAGGTCAGTGTGAGCCTCCGGATGATGACATTTGGTTCAGCCGTATGAAGGAGGCGGGAATCGATGCTTTGGGTATGCATCTTGAAGCGGTAACTCCAGAGGTTCGAGCGCGGGTAATGCCGGGAAAAGCGAGTGTTTCCATTGAGGAATATATGCAGGCATTTGCCGCAGCAGTGGCGGTATTCGGCCGCGGCCAGGTAAGCACTTATATTCTCGCCGGTCTCGGCGATTCCGCAGAATCTATTTTGGAGATTTCCGAGTGTCTGGTGAAACTTGGTGTTTATCCCTTTGTTGTTCCTTTTGTGCCGATTCGCGGAACACCAATGGAAGACCATCCCGCACCGAGCGCTGATTTTATGGAAAGTGTTTTGCGTCCGCTGGGAAATTTATTGCAGCGGGAAAATTTGCATTCGCGGGATATCAAAGCTGGATGCGGGAAGTGTGGCGCGTGCTCGACTTTGTCGCGTTATGAGTGAGCAGTTGATTCGACCAACGCTCCAGAGTTCCAGCAACTAAGTCTGGGACCGCCCGGGATGCCGGCCACTTAATCCATCCATGGAGTCTCCCTCACCGACGTCGTGTCGGTGAGGGTCCCAGACTTAGTTGCTGAAACTCTTCCGCTCAATGCCACATATCTATTTCGGAATTTAAAAGCGGCACGCATGGAGGGAGTGTGGGGGAAGGGGTTTTGAAACCCTCGCGTCAGGGAGACGCGGGGGAGCTACATGGACGTATTCATGCGTTTTCAAAACCCCTTCTCCTCATGCTCCCGGGGAACCTCGCTCGAAAAGAGCTCACCAGAATTAAGAGATTAAAAACATGCCCACCCAAACCTACGCCGAATTCACCATCAAATGGGTCACGCTTCCCTGGGAAGCTGAGCAAGCCTACGAATTGCGCCGCAAGGTTTTTTGTGCGGAACAGGGAATATTTACCGCAACGGATGTGGATGCCACTGATGCGCGCGCGCAATTATTGGTTGCTATTGGCAGCTGGGGCGGTTGGCATGATCGTGTGGTGGGCACGGTGAGAATTCATCGCGAAGGCAGTGATCGCGACAATATCTGGTACGGCTCGCGTCTTGCGGTGGATCCCGATTACCGCAAAGTCGGCCAATTGGGCTCGACCCTGATCAAACTCGCTGTCTCCAGCGCAAAAGGGCTGGGTTGCGAAAAATTTTTCGCTCATGTGCAAAGCCAGAACGAAAAATTATTTCAGCGCCTGCATTGGACGACTCTGGATCAAATGGAAATTCGCGGTCGGCCTCATGTGTTTATGCAGGCTGACCTGCAGCAATACCCACCCTGTCTCGATCCACGCAGCGGCTTTGTGATACACGCGCGCCAAAGCGAAATCAGCGACTGGCCGAATTATATGCTCGATCAGCCGAAAGCCATTATGACAAGAGCAGAGGTGGTCTGACGTGTCTGAGAATTCGCTGCGCGCGCTGCTCGATCATGTCCGCGATTATGCCGGCGTGCAGCAAAAAAACGACATTCAACAGCTCGCCGCGATTTTGCGTGACGCTGTACCACCGGAATATCCCAATGGCGATGATTGCGCTGCGATTGCCACAGCAGATGGTTATCAACTTTTGGCGATCGAGGGATTTATCAACCGTTTTGTTGAAGCTGATCCCTGGTTTGCCGGTTGGTGCGGCATCATGGTCAACGTGAGCGATATAGCCGCCATGGGTGGCTGGCCCTTGGCAGTGGTCAATGCGCTGTGGGCGCGGCAGGGGCCTTACGCAGAAAAAATTATGCAGGGCATGGTGGCTGCGTCCCAGGCTTATCAAATTCCTATTGTTGGCGGCCACACCAATATGCGCAGTCAGCAGGAGCAATTATCCGTTGCCATTCTCGGACGGGCGCAACAGCTGCTGAGCAGTTTCGCCGCGCAACCGGGACAGAAAATTGTTATGGCGGTGGATTTGCGCGGCGCTTATCGCGAGCCTTTTTTGAATTGGAACGCGGCAACCAGCGCGCCGCCAGAGCGGTTGCGCGGCGATCTTGCGTTGCTGCCGGAAATTGCCCGCACGGGCCTTGCCTCCGCCGCTAAGGATATCAGCCAGGCTGGGATTCTTGGCACTCTTGCGATGCTGCTGGAGAGTTCAAGGGTCGGTGCAGATATTCAGCTGGAAAAAATTCCGCGCCCGCAAAATGTTGCTTGGGAAGAATGGTTATGCAGCTTTCCGAGTTTTGGTTTTCTGCTCGCTGTTAATGCGGAGAAATGCGGCGAGCTACTGGAGTGTTTTGCTTCGCGGGATATAGCCGCGGCGGTGATTGGCGATGTCACGGCGGAGCGCCATCTTTGGGTGAGTTCCGCAATGGAGAGAGGATTATTTTGGGATTTGCAGACGCAAGGATTTGTCGGTCTGTAACCCTGTCTCAATGAGAATTTATTTATGCCTGCCATGCATTTTTACGTTACCTGGCCCGACGGCAGTGAAGAGCGCTGTTATTCACCTTCCACTGTGGTCACGGAATTTCTAAAGCCCGGGACTGCTTATACCGTCACAGAATTTTTCACTCTCAGTGAAAAAGCGTTAAGGGAAGCCAGCAATCGGGTGCAGAGGAAATACGGCTTCCACTGTTCCAGCGCGATGGATCAATTGGCGCAGATTCAGGAAAAGGCCGGCTTTTTTCAGAACGCGCCCGATCAGCGCGTTACCGTAACCAAAATTATCCCCGCCTGAGTCGTTATTTATGAGCACAGTCAATCAGCATTACCCAGTCATTATTATCGGCGGCGGTCAGGCGGGGCTCTGCGTCAGTTATTACTTGCGACAGCGTAATGTCGCGCATCTAGCGTTGGAGAAAAATACGCAGATGCACACTTGGAGTAAGCAGCGTTGGGACAGTTTTTGTCTGGTAACGCCGAATTGGCAGTGCGATTTGCCGGGTCATCCCTACGAGGGCGACGACCCGGATGGCTTCATGGTGAAGGATCAGATTGTCGAATATTTGCGCGGCTTTGCAGCGAAAGTGGCGGCGCCAGTGATGGAACACACCAGCGTGCAGCGGGTGACTCGTTTGGGGAAAAATATTTTCCGTGGAGACCTCCGCCGGTATTTTTTCCGCCGATCATATAGTCGTGGCAACCGGCTCCTATCAAATACCGGTCATTCCGGAATACGCCGCGCGCTTGCCGGCGGCGGTTCGTCAAGTGCACGTCGGCGAATATAAAAATTCCGCACAGCTGCCGGCCGGTGCTGTGCTGGTGGTGGGCAGCGGTCAGTCGGGCTCGCAAATTGCGGAGGATCTGCATTTAACCGGACGCAAGGTTTATCTCGCGGTCGGCAATGCACCGCGTTGTGCCAGGTTTTATCGCGGCAAGGACGTGGTGCGTTGGTTGGCGGAAATGGGTTATTACGAAATATCCGTTATGGATCATCCGCTGCGTGAAGGCGTGCGCGACAACACCAATCACTACGTGACCGGCCGCGACGGCGGGCGCGATATTGATTTGCGGAAGTTTGCTCTGGAGGGGATGGAGTTATTTGGGCCGTTAGAGAATTTCGACGGAACTGATTTTATATTCCAACCAAAACTCGCCGAGGTGCTCGATCACGCTGATGAGGTCTACAACAATATCAACAGCCGTATCGATGCTTACATAGCGGAACACAACATCGACGCACCACCGCCCAGTCGATATGAGCCGGTCTGGCGGCCGTCGGTGGAACGGGATCGATTGAATCTTGCGGAGGCGCAGATCACCAGTGTGGTTTGGTGCATTGGCTTCAAGCCGGATTATCAGTGGTTGCAGCTGCCGGTGTTTGACAGTCGCGGTTATCCCGCGCATCACCGGGGTGTTACTGCGGAGCCCGGCGTTTACTTTGTCGGCCTGCCGTGGTTGCACACTTGGGGGTCGGGACGCTTCTCCGGGATAGCGCGGGATGCACAATATCTTGCCACTCACATCGCCGCTTATATTGCGGATAAGCAGCGCCTGTCGGAACCCGCTTAAATTTTTTTTTCGGCAAAATCTCGTGTGCCTATACTCAATGAAATGATGGCGGACGCAAGCTCGCCAGGGTCATTCCTTCGATTGACGGTATCCACCGAGGTTTCCCTTGAAAATCGCAACACGTCTTTTTACCGGTTTTGGCATCATCCAGCTGCTGCTGGTCGGCGTTACTTTGGTGGGCATCAGCAAGGTGCATTACATAGATGAAACCATGCAGCACGTGGATTCCATTGATAGTAAGAAACAACGTTATGCCATCAACTTCCGCGGCAGCGTGCACGACCGAGCCATAGCGGTGCGCGATGCTGTATCACCGGTCACCAGCCCGCAGGAGCGGCAGGTTTTTTTACGGCAGATAGAGGAGCTCGACAGGTTTTATCAGGATTCATCGCGCAAGATGGACTCGTTGTTTATTGGTAATGAGGTGACAGCGGAAGAGCGCCGCCTTTTCGACGACATCAAACGCATAGAATCGCAAACCCAGGCGCTTATGAATCAGGTTTTCACTCAGCTGAGGGAGAGCCGGATCGAGGAGGCGCAGACTTTTGTCCAGCGCCAGGTAGCTCCTTCCTATACCGCCTGGTTGGCATCAATCAATCGGCTTCTCGATTATGTGGAGGCGGATATAGCGCAGCAGGGGGAGAGCGTGCGTGAAACGAGCAGCCAGTTTGCCACTCTGATGTTAGTGATCATGGGGGTAGCGCTGGTGGTGGGTTTTGTTGTCGCCTACCGCATGGTTAACCATCTTATACGCACCATCGGCGGTGAACCGGACGAGGCTGCGCAGGTGATCAACGGTGTTGCCGCTGGCGATCTCACCAAAAGCATCCGCACGGATTATCCCGAGAGCATTATGGGCGCGGTCGCCACCATGACCGACAAACTGGCGCAGATCATCCGCGATGTCAGTAGCACTGCCACCCGATTGGTGGAAGCGTCGGATGGGCTGGCACGCACTGCGGGCGCCAATCAGGACCTGATGGTCCACCAGTTGCAGCAGACCGACCAGAGCGCCGCCGCGATAAAACAGATGGTGGTGACGGTGCAGGCGGTGGCCGGACACACGTTGGAAGCGGCCAATCTGGCGCAGAGCGCCGATCAGGAAGCGGTAAACGGTAGCAGTGAAGTCGATAAGACGATTGCTTCCATCGAAGCGCTGGCGCGGGAGGTGGAGACCGCAGCGCAAGTGATCCACAAACTTTCCGAGGACAGCGGCAAGATCGGCAGCGTGCTGGAGGTGATCCAGAACATAGCGGCGCAGACCAATCTACTGGCCTTGAATGCCGCCATTGAAGCCGCGCGCGCCGGCGAGCATGGTCGCGGTTTTGCGGTTGTGGCGGATGAGGTCCGCGCTCTTGCCAGCCGCACCCAGGCTTCCACCCGCGATATCCAGACGTTGATCGAACAGATGCAATCGAGTGCGGATTCCGCCGTGGCGGTGATGGAGCAGGGCCGTGGCAAAGCCAATGACAGCGTGGCTCAGGCCAAGCGCGCCGGCGAGTCGCTGCATAAGATCAACCGCTCGGTTGCTTCCATCAACGGCATGAATACTCAGATCGCCACTGCCGCAGAAGAACAGTCCATGGTGGCAGAGGAGATCAGCCGCAATATCAGCCATATCACCGAGGCGTCGCAGAAAGCTGCCCAAGGTGCCAATCAGACCGGCTCGGCGAGCCGCGAGCTGGTGGCCATGGCCAATCGTCTGCAGGAAAGGGTGGAGCAGTTTCGTTTGTAGTCCGGCGCCAAAACCCCGACGTGTCAAAAGCTCGGATCGCAAGATCCGGGTCGCATTCCCCCCGACCCTGCCCGATAATCCGCCGAAGTTCACATTCGGCGACAGCCCATGAATCCTTCCGAGCCAAGCGATTACGACCGCATCCGCATCGCCATTGAATATCTGGTGGTGCGCATGGCGGATCAGCCTTCACTGGATGAAGTGGCGGCCCAGGTCGGTCTCAGCCCTTTCCACTTCCAGCGATTGTTCAGCCGCTGGGCCGGCGTTACACCCAAGCGGTTTTTGCAGGTGCTGACGGTGGAGCGCGCCAAAATGCTCTTGCGTGAATCCGCCTCTCTGCTGGATGTTGCGGATGAGCTCGGCCTGAGCAGCGGCTCGCGTCTCTATGACCATTTTGTTCAGCTGGAAGCCGTGACACCGGGGGAGTTCAAGAATGCCGGTCTGGGATTGACCATGGAATACGGTGTGCATCCGACGCCCTTCGGTCCTGTATTTGCCGCGGCGACAGAACGCGGACTCAGTCGCCTGGCATTCCTGGGTGAGCTGGGGGTTGCGGAGCAGTTGGCGGAATTGCGCCGCCACTGGCCGAAAGCGGTACTGCGGGAAGAGGGGGGCCGCGACAGAGGCGGTAATCCCTACTTTGTTTGCGACGGAAAAACCCGATCGACCTCTTTCGCTGTGGGTTGCCGGTACCAACTTCCAGGTCAATGTCTGGCGCGCTCTGTTGCGCATTCCGCCCGGCGCGCTGGTGAGCTACAACCAGATTGCCCGCGCGATCAACCAGCCCACAGCGGCCCGCGCGGTCGGCACCGCCGTCGGTGCCAATCCCATCGCGGTACTGATCCCCTGTCACCGGGTGATCCAGCAGAGCGGCGCGCTGGGCGGCTATCGCTGGGGTGAGGTTCGTAAACATGCCCTGCACGCCTGGGAGTCAGCGCGTTTTTAAACGCCAATTCGAGGCACAAAAAAGGGCGCGTCTTGCGACGCGCCCTTTAGGGGTTGCCTATCGGCGGGATCAACCTCTGCGGCGTCCCAACATCAACAGCATCATCAAAGACAGCAGGGCCAGCGGATTCAGCGCGCCGCCACCAGTGCCGCCGCCGGAGCTGGTGTTACCGGATGAGCTGCTGGAGGAGCTGGAGCTGCTGCTGGAAGACGAGCTGCTACTGCTGGAAGAGCTGCTAGAAGAACTGCTGGACGAGGAACTGGAGCTGCTGCTGGAAGAGCTGCTTGAACTTGAGCTGCTGGAAGAGCTGCTGCTGGAGCCGCCGCCATTGTCGACGGGTGGAGTGCCGTTATAGCCTTCCTGCCCTTCGCGGGTCATGGCCAGTACCAGGTAACCGTTGCGCACTACGACGTTGTTGAAATGGAAGTCCGCCTGGTTCTCGGCGAAGGTCCAGTCGGCTTTGCCCCAGCGGTTGGAGTCGAAGTTGTTGAAGTCATCGCGCCAGGCCAGGTCGAAGCCGTTGCCGTTCCAGCGGTGGTATTCAACCCAGTTTACAAACATGTAGACCGGCAGGATGCCGTCATTCCAGGGGCCTACCCACTCTGGCACATTCGGCGGCCAGAAGTTGAGACGCAGCTGCGCCGGGTTCATCAGATCCCGAGCCTGACCGCCAGTCGTGGTGCGGACGAGTTGACCGTTCACCAACCAGCGAACTTCGTTGGGTTTCCACTCCAGGGTAAAGGTGTTGTAGGCGTCACCGAACGACTGGCCTTGTGAATGCACCTGCTCCGACTTGGTGGTAGTGCTGAACCCGGTGATGATATTGCTCTGCCAGGAGGTCGCGTTGTTCTTGCCGAACACCTCTACGTCCACTTCTTCCCAAAACACAGATGAAAGTTCAGAGCCGTCCTTCCACAAGAAGAAGTTGGAGATGATGCCGCTGCCTTTCGCCGCGCGCATGCGGATGACGTACTTGCCGTAGAGGTTTTCTTCGAAGGTAAAGATCTCCGCGCCCTTATAGGGTTTTGCCAAAGCTGCAGTCGACAGCCCAGCCCAGACGCAAAGGAGCGCCATGCCCTGAACCATCATTTTTTTTAGAATTGTCATATTTTTTCCTCGCAATAGTGTTACTGCTGCACGGATTCGCGCACGCCACAGCCTGAGCCGGGGGCTTGCGGGCTGTAAAGTCTCAATTTGAGCCCTGAAGGTATTAAGACCTGCAGAAATCCTTGATTGAGCCCTGTGTCGCAACACTGTTGCCAGGCACTCAGCAGTGATGCTGATGCGCCGACAGTTCGGGGGAAAATTCCCGCCGATAGGCCGTCGGGGTCACGCCCGCCATGAGTTTGAAAATCCTGTTGAAAGTCGCCTTGCTATTGAAGCCGGACTGCTGCGCGATCTCGAGGATCGAAAAGTCCTGACAGGTATCGTCATGCAGCAGGCGCTTGGCTTCGGCGACCCGGAAACCGTTGATGTATTCGTGGAAGTTTTGCTCAAAACAGCGATTGATCGCCAGTGACACCTGGCGCGGTGACATCTCCAGAAGCCCGGCAAAGCGCTCCAGCGTCAGGCGCGAATTCAGATAAGGTTTTTCCGTTTGGATAAATTTGTGAATCCGTTCCGCAAGTGCGGAGATTTCTTCGTTGTCTTCAGTGGTTTCCGCAGTCTCCTCCGTCACAGGTTCCACTATGGCGATAGAGGATGGAGGCGGGTAGGCAACGCCTCTGAGCAGCAGCACCGACACCAAGGTGAGGCTCATATAGTTGCCGAAGATCCCCAATAAATCACTCGACGCCATGGGCAACCACTGCCCGAGCAGGTGGGTGAGCAATACCCAGAACCAGATAAATACAAACCCTACATAAGGTTGCAGCAAGCGCGCGTCCGACTCCCGCGGCGGCGCGCCGGGCTGAAACAGCAGGGCAATACACAAAATGCCGTAGATGACCGGCATCAGTTTCTTCAGTGTCAGAAAGCTCATGAAATGCGCGTTGACGTCGCTGAAGATCGCGAGGTTCAGCACTAGCTCCCGCTGCACCTCGAACGGGTGCTGATAGCAGGCCCAATACAGGTACGGGATGGTTGCCAGCGCTGGCAGCAGCTGGAGCAAATCCTTTGGCGTCAGGGGTTTGTCTGCCACCAGTAGCGAGCGGAAGGCCCAATACAGCACCGGCCCCACAGCGAAGGCGGCGAAACTGAATATCATCGGCAGCCAGGCAGAGAGTTCAAAGGCGGCGAATTTGATGGCGTCGCCCCAGAACAGCAGGGTGTCTATGGCGACAAAGGCGCTCAAGACGAAAAAGGCGGGCAGGAGCCTTTGTGCGGCGCGCGGCAGCGCCTTGACCGACCTGACGCGAAAGGCCAGCAAAAAACACAAGACTATGACCAGGGCCAGGACTATATCGTGGCTATTGAACAGGACGCTTTTCATACTCCATTTCTGGCTTGGGTGCGTGGCCTGAGTTTCTGTGCGGCAAGTCTCGGTACAGGGCTAGTTGTTATTCGATTCACTTAATCACGCCGTTCCGAACTGCTCCCACGCAAAAAACATCTGACGATATGCTGAAAATGCGATTCAGCACTCCGAAGGCAGTGTCTCAGAGGGGCATAAGGTCGTCGTTGATGTGCATCACAGTGGTTGTGGCGAGGGTATGGGGACGGTCAGAGACGACATTGATGTCTCATTTGTCGTCTTGAGTCGGTAAGAAAATGTGCCACCCGGAATGCGGTCAAAAAATACCCGCTTCGCAAGTGTGAAAAAGACACAAAAATACTTGGCGTTAGTCGCGTGAAGAGGATCACGATTTTTTCTCGATCAGTTAAAAAATGATTCAACAGGCGATAAAAAACTTCAAATTTCCGTCGTTTCATAGAAAAAACACCCTCCTTTTAATACCCGTCTCACTGAGTTCGATAGCGTGTCTCCAGAGCTGAAGGCCGCTCATCGAATCCTGTCCCACCACAGGCTTCGACTTAGAGTTCCCGCCCGGCACTTGGCGTGAGTTAGCTGGTTAGCTCACGCATTTTTTTCGATCACTAGGTGACCAGATGAATAATAAAGAAGCCACAAGGCGCTTATTAGAAGCTGCAAGGGGCTTATTAAAGGCTGCCAGGGGCTTGTTAGAAGCTACAAGGTGCTTATTAGAAAGTGCAAGGCGCTGCGCCAGCGGATTCAGATGCGGCGCGGTAATGACCTGCGGCCTGGTCCGTCCGAACATCCTCCTCCGCGCCGCGGGTATCTACGTCGGCAATCAGATCTCTACCTGTTTCGGTGACCACACATCGTCTCTTTTGACGGTGACCACATTCCCGCGCCGCGGGATGGCACCAATAGCACCGGCACCAGGGTGCCGGCAGGGGTGTGGAAATTTTTTCGCGATTTTGAGGGAGCGTTAACGAAGCCGCATCAGACGGCGAGGATCGGGTGCTGAGCACTGGTCCACGAACAGACGAATTATCGGACGGGAACCCGGATGAGTCTGATCACCCGGAGTTCATCTTCGCAATTTGAGGATGATTTCTATAAGAAACCAACAACCTGAGGTTGAAAATAATATGTACGCAATCAGCAAAATACTTAATTTGACGGGGGGAGCGCTTGCCGCGTGTGTTCTCCTGGTCGGATGTGGCGGTGGTAACACCTCATCCGGAGGCACTGTAACCAGTTCTTCCAGCAGCTCATCGTCATCGAGCAGCTCCTCAAGCAGCACTTCCTCGTCCAGCAGCTCATCCTCTTCCAGCAGTTCCTCGTCTTCGAGCAGCTCGTCTTCGAGTTCCTCCAGTTCGGGAAGTATTCCTGCCAACTCTTCTCTGGTGTACGCCGTCAATGCCGGCGGCCCGGCCATTACGATTGGCGGCGTGGAATATAAAGCGGACCGTTTCTCCACCGGAGGCGCCGCCAGTTCCACGATGGATACCATCAGTGGCACCACCGCGGGCACTTTGTATCAGACCGAACGCTACGGCAATTTCAAATATGAAGTGCCGGTCACCAACTCCACCTACAGCGTGCATTTGCGTTTTGTCGAGATGTTCCAAGTGTCCGAAGGCAGTCGCGCCTTCAGTGTCTCGGTGGAAGGTCGCACGGTGTTCGCGGATAAAGATTTGTTCGCCGAGGTTGGCCACGATCGCGCCTATGATGTGATTGTGCCTTCCGTCACTGTGACGGATGGCAAATTCACCATCGACCTCAGCGCCACCATCGACAACGCCACCATCAGCGCTTTTGCAATTTATTCCAACGCGGGCGGCAAATTTGTTGAGCCACCAATCACACCTGGAAAAAATCACAAGTTCTTTGTCGGCAATATCACGACCTCCGGCAATGTGCGTTCTGATTTTATTCAGTACTGGAATCAGATCACGCCGGAAAACGAAGGCAAATGGGCATCCGTGGAAGGCACCCGCGATCAATATAACTGGGCGCCGGTGGATCGCATTTACGCCTACGCGCGGCAGCACAATATTCCGGTGAAAGCGCACACCTTTGTTTGGGGCGCACAATCGCCGACATGGCTGAACAATCTCAATGCTACGGAGACCGCAGCGGAAATCGAAGAGTGGATTCGCGATTACTGCACGCGTTATCCAGATACCGCCATGATTGACGTGGTGAACGAAGCTGTGCCAGGACATCAGCCAGCAGGTTATGCGCAACGCGCCTTCGGCAATAACTGGATCGTGCGGGTTTTCCAACTGGCGCGTCAGTACTGCCCCAACTCCATCCTGATCCTGAACGACTACAATAATATCCGTTGGCAGCACAATGAATTTATTACGCTCGCCAAATCCGCTATTCCGAGCGGTTATGTGGATGCGATTGGTCTGCAGGCGCATGAATTGAAGGACGTTCCTGCATCAACCGTTAAGACGGCGATAGATAATCTGTGGAACCAGCTGCAGGTGCCGATCTATATCTCGGAATACGATATTGGTGACACCAACGATCAGAACCAGCTGAAGAATTTCCAAGAGCACTTCCCCGTGTTCTACAACCATCCGCACGTCAAGGGCATCACCGTTTGGGGTTATGTAGTCAACAGAACCTGGATCACCGGTTCCGGACTGATCCAGGAAAACGGCACACCGCGTCCGGCGATGACCTGGTTGATGAACTACATTAAGCAAAATCCGAAGCAGTAATATGAGCCGTAATTTGTAACTGAAAGACACCGTTGTGGCATTGGCGGAAAGGGAATTCCGCATTTTTCTTCTGATAATAAAAGGCAGCCGATCCGTGATGTTAACGAGGCTTTCCTGATCTCATCTATCGGGTGTTTTTATGTCAATTCATACCAAAACCAATCGCACTATTTCTGGAACTTTGCTGAGTTTTTTATTTTCCAGCCTTATGTTGTCCGGCTGCGGCGGTTCCCAAGAGCCAAGCAGTTCATCCTCCTCAAGCAGCTCCAGCAGTTCATCAAGTAGTTCCTCATCGAGTAGCTCCTCATCAAGCAGCTCATCCTCGGGCACTTCGTCCTCTTCGAGCAGCTCATCCTCATCGAGCAGTTCTTCCAGCGGTATGCCCATCGCGGGACGATTGGTGGTGGCGGTGAATGCGGGTGGTGGTGCACTCAAGTTTGACGGAATTGACTTTACAGCCGACAAATTCTCCCGCGGTGGCAGTGCCAATTCCACCACCGATCCGATTGCCGGCACCGAACAGGACGCGCTGTTTCAATCCGAGCGCTACGGTATTTACACATATGAAATTCCCGTCTCAGAAGCGAGCTATGACCTGAGATTATTTTTTAATGAGCTGTTTCACACCACGGCAGGGGCGCGAATTTTCAGTATGTCTGTAGAGGGACAGCCGGTTTTTACCGATCTGGATTTGTTTGCCCAGGCCGGACACGACACCGCCTATGAGCGCACTATTAAAGACGTGCGTGTATCCGATGGCAGTTTGACGATCAGCCTGACGGCCAAAACCGATAACGGCACTCTGGCCGGTTTTGCCATTTATTCTGCAACCGGAGAACTGAAAGAGCCGGAATATCCGGTGGTGCGTGCCACCAATCCTAATATCTGGGCTGATGTGCCGGATATGAGCACCATCCGTGTCGGCGACACTTATTACATGAGCAGCACAACCATGCACTTGAATCCCGGTGTGCCCATCATGAAATCGAAAGATTTGAAAAATTGGGAATTGATCAATTACGCGCATCAGGCGCTGGACGCGAGCAGCAATGCGCTCAATCTGAATGGCAGCAACGCCTACGGCAAAGGCACCTGGGCGAGCAGCATCAGCCATAAAAGCGGCACCTACTATGTCACCTCATTTTCCTACACCACCAACCGCACCTATATCTGGAAGACCAATAATATCGAGAGTGGTACCTGGACTCAGTCGGTATTGCCCAATCTCTATCACGACAGCTCTTTGATACTGGACGACGACGGCCGCAACTATATTGCCTATGGCGCTGACCAGGTTCGCCTGATCGAATTAAATGCGGACGCAACCGCGATTAAATCTGGAGGCATCAATCAGACGATTATTCAAAGTGCGTCGGCAGTGGCGGGGACGAATTTCATCCTGAAAGCCGAAGGCACACAAATCCAGAAAATTAACGGCTGGTATTACATTTCCAATATCTGCTGGCCGAGCGGTGGACCGCGCACGCAGATTGTTCATCGCTCGCGCAATATTACCGGGCCTTATGAAGGGCGTGTGGTGTTGCGGGAAAACGTCAACGGCGCGGGTGTGGCGCAGGGCTCTTATATCAGCACACCGGATGGCAACTGGTTTCTCTATGCGTTTCGCGACAGCGGTGCCGTCGGGCGAATTCCCTATCTGGTTCCCATCACTTGGCAGAACGATTGGCCAGTGGCGGGCAGTGTTCCGGCAACCTTGAATTTCGACGTGGAGGATCGCGGCGTTTCCGGTCTGATTCGCTCGGACGAATTTAATAGTGGCGCCCTCGATAAAGTGTGGCAGTGGAATCACAACCCGGAGAGCAACGGTTGGTCGCTCAGCGATAGGCCGGGTTATCTGCGTATTAAAAATACCCGTACCGACGCCAATATTCACGCAACCCGCAATACCCTGACCCAGCGTATGTTTGGTCCCGCCAGCACCGGTATTGTGAAATTAGATGTGGCCGGTTTGAAGGATGGCGATACCGCCGGTCTCGCCGCGTTTCAGGATCAATACGGTTTTGTTGGCGTCAACCGCTCCAGCGGCCGGAATTATGTGGTGATGGTCAACAATAACGGCAAAAACCACACCGAAGTTGCCCGCGTGCCGCTAGATCAGAACACGGTTTATTTGCGGGTGCAGGGCAATTTCCGCAATCAGGCGGACACTGCCACCTTTGCTTACAGCCTGGATGGCAATAGCTGGACCGCAATCGGTAATACGCTGCGCATGTCCTACGAGTTGACTCATTTTATGGGTTACCGATTTGCGCTCTTTAACTTCGCGCGGCAGTCCTCCGGTGGTTACGCCGATTTCGATTACTTTCATGTGATGGGGAATTAGCGTTCGCGGCGTTTGCGCGCTATCCCTCCAGTCTGCTCAACAAGCAGACCTTATCTCAACGGCGGCGCGAGTTAACTGATTTGATATTGGCCGTTGGCAAAAATCCGGTGCAGAGAATTGCACCGGATTTTCCTTTTTATCCTCCCTTTTAAATTTCCTCTTATCCATCTGCTATTGCCTATCGACGCTGCACGGGAAATGGCGTTTTCCTATGTCACACCGACCCAAGCCCTGCGCCAGAATCGCTTTGAGTATTCGTCTCTAGCATTGCCTGCGCACTGAATTGTCCGCGAAGACAGAATGCAATGCAGTGATCGCCAAGCTGATGGTGTTCAGGTGGGTTCGACAATTGACGTTGGGAGGGATGGGGGAGGCGGTGGGCGTTGTTCAGTCGAAATAAAATCGGAGGGCAAGCCCTCCGATATGGACTAGCCAGCTAAACGCTGGCTATTTCTTGGGTCTGGATTAAATCCGCGGGTCTTAATTAAATACGCGGATCTTAATTAAAACCTTTGTGCATAGACGTCCAAGGTGATCGGCACAGACGGCAGTTATTGCCGATAAACATGCCTTTACCGGTAGCGCCTTCATCACCTTTCAGCATCCAGTTCAACCAGCCGACGACGACAATACCGAATTCACCGCCGTTATCCTGGAAGTAGGCATCACCGTGCCCGATTGGGTAGTTGGCGTGGTAAATCGGCACATTGTTGACTTCGCTGTACTGCTGACGGCCGGGGTTGTAAGCCACGTCGCTCTGGTCGCCGTTGAAAATCGCCAACGGAGAGTGGAATCGTGGGTAATAGTCAAACCGATCGCCGTAAACCGCGAGGCCGCTGTTCAAGGCCACCGCTGTTTTTACGCGTGGGTCGACGGCCGCGTAGTGGGCCATACCACCGCCACAGGACCAGCCCATGGTGCCGACATTTTCGACGTCGAGTTTGCCGTAGAACTGGCTGCACTCGCGGCTGTTTTCCGCAATGGCCCAGTTAATCGCTTTGATCAGCTCGGTGCCTTTGCCGTCGTTGGTACCTGAACCGAAGGGGCCGCCGTTGGCGATAACCAAGTAACCGTTGGATGCGATTTGCAGCAGGAAGTCCGCTTGCTCAGTACCGATGTTGGAGCAGGCGCCGTTACCCCAAGCAACGATTGGGATCTTGGTCACTTTGCTCAGATCCGGACGATAAATCGTGTGGTTGGGCAAGGTCTGGGTGGCGTGCTCGATGGCGTAACCGAAAGCACCGGATGGCGGATTGCGCAGGGCCTGGTTAGTAATGGCACGGTTGTAGTCGATCGCGGTTGGTCGCTGACGCTGTGCATCGGTACAAACGGGCTCTGGCGGCTCTTCAAATACACCACCGTTATTGGAATAAATCGCAAAGCCGCTGATGGTGGCGTTGTCGACGTTGGCTTTAAGATCGATCGTCAATTTCTTATCGGTGACGACAATATTTTTAGCCGTGTAATCAAAGGCGCCGTCGTGGCCGACCTGGCTGAACAGATCCACGTCATCCATCACCAGCTGTCCTTCTATACTCACGTCGAAAGAACGGGAACCGGCAGCGGTGTGGTAGAGCTCGGCAAAATGCATCACCACGGTATAAGTGGCATTGCTCACTGGAATGTCGTAGGTGTAAGTGCCGTAACGCTCGGACTGATACAAGGTGTCTTCGGTGGTGCCGGCAATAGGATCTGTGACGATTTGCGGAGTTCCGCTGGAAGCAAAACGGTCAGCGCGATACTGCACGCCGTTTAAGGTCGCTGCGCTTGAGCCGCCAGCGTTGATCGCATAAACCAGGACATCGTTATCGGAAATGCCGCCGGAGCTCGAGCTGGAAGAGCTGCTGCTGGAGCTTGAGGAGCTGGATGAACTGCTGGAGCTGGAAGAGCTGCTCGAACTGCTGCTGGAGCTGGATGAACTGCTCGAGCTTGAACTGCTGCTTGGCGAGGGGTGCCGCCGCCGCAGCCCGCGAGAGTGGTGACAATAAAAGCCGTCAACAACGCGCGGTGGCGCAAGGCCAACGGATTGTTTTTTGGGTTTAACGGAGTACATATGCTGGTTGCCTTAGTATGTTTTTATGATGAGGAAAGCTACGTCCCCACGGATAGGTACAACGTCACAGTGGGAGCGGCGTTAAACAATATCATATTATGATTATGTTCTATTGTGAGACAATTCATATAGCGTTACGCATCATGCGTGCTATTTGTGTCGTTTTGTCGAATTTGCAACGTTCGGATAAATATCCGCTGCGTTTTTCTCCACATTATTTTGATAAAAGGAGGGGTCGCATGACCGATACAACCGCAACACTATCCCGCAGAACTCTTTTAGTTGGCTCTGCCGCACTCGCAGGTAATTGGTCAATCCCCGCGTTTTCCGATACAACAAAAATTCACGCCACGTTAAATGCTAGTGTCACGCGTCCACCTTTATCTTCTCTGTTATACGGCGGTTTTATCGAGCATATCGGCAACCTCATCAATCACAGTTTGTGGAGCGAGGTGCTCGACGATCGCAAATTTTATTACGGCGTGATTGAAGCGCCGGAGGCGAAACCCGATGATCCGCGCGCGGCTATGCGTTTTATTCAAAAATGGGTTGCGATGGGTTCTATGTCAGCGATCCAAATGGATACGGAAAATCCATATGTGGGGATACATAGCCCAGTTATTTCGATTAATTCTTCGCAGCAGATGGGTATTGCCCAGTATGGGCTGGCGATTAAATCTTCCGTTCCCTACCAAGGACGTTTGGTGGTTTGGGCTGACGCAGGTGTTAAAGTCAATGTGAAATTAATTTGGGGTGATGCGCCGGAGCAGACACTTACACAAAAAATCTCGACGAATAAAAAATGGCGCACCCGGACTTTTCAGTTCAATCCCAAAGTCGATACAGAATCCGCCCGGTTGGAAATTGTAGGCACCGGTAAAGGCCGTTTTGGCGTCGGCGCTATCTCCCTCATGCCGGCGGACAATATCAAAGGTTTTCGCGCCGATACACTCGCGCTTATGAAGGAAATGCAGTGCCCCATTCTGCGTATGCCCGGCGGCAATTTTGTATCCGCCTACGATTGGAAGCACACCATCGGCGATCCCGATCGCCGACCGCCGATTTACGATCCAGTGTGGCGCGCGGTGCAGCCCAACGATGTGGGTGTGGATGAACTGCTGCAATTTTGCGAGTTGATCGACAGCGAGCCTTTCTGGTGTGTGAATACCGGTTTTGGCGAACCGCGCTCCGGCGCCGAGTTGCTGGAATATGTCAACGGCGCCGCTGACACCAGCTGGGGCAAAGTGCGCGCGAGCAACGGCCGTAAAAATCCCTATGGTGTGAAATACTGGGCCATCGGTAATGAAATGTACGGCCACTGGCAGATGGGTCACATGCCGCGAGACCAGTACACCGTCAAACACAATTTATTTGCCGATGCCATGCGCGCAGTGGATCCGTCGATTTATATTGTCGCGCCCGGCGGTTTTGTCGACGAAATGACGACCGGCCAAGGTATTTTTGTCGAAGGTCAGCCGGAGGTAAAAGTCGGCTCCGAGCGCGATTGGGCCTACGGTATGTTCAGAGACAGTTGGGGCAAATTCGATGCTCTCGGTACCCACGCCTATCCGCCGCAAAACAAACGCTTCGATTTAAAAACCGGAAAATTATTTGATGTGCAAATGTCACTCAATGAATGGGCGCGGCAGCCCGCCAATCGCGTGCGCACCATGGTGGATGCGTGGGAGGAATATAAAAAACATTTCCCCAAATTGAATGAAGGCGCGATCAAAGTATTCTTTGATGAGTGGGCCTACAGTTTTCAAGACAGTTTGAAAAATTCCCTGGCGATTGCGTTGGCATTCCACGAATTTTTCCGCCACACGGATTTTATTGATATGGCCGGTTTTACCATGGCGACCGGCTGGCTGGATTTCAATCGCACCTCATCCACCATTAGCGCCAGAGGGCGTATTTTCCAGCTGTATCAACAGCACTTTGGTAATATCCCCATCGCGGTGGATGGCAATTCTCCCACACCCAAACCGCAATACCCGGTGGGCGGTGATCAGCCGAAAGTCAACGCGGGCAGTGCGACTTATCCTTTGGATGTCTCCGCCGCTTTGACCAGCGATGGCCAAGCGCTTGTGGTGGCGGTGGTGAATGCTACGGAGCAAGTGCAGTCGCTGGAACTAAATATCAGCGATTTCATTTTCGCCGCGAAAGGCCGCAGCTGGAAATTCACCGGCCTCGGTCCGGATGCCAAAAATGCCGTGGGCAAATCGCCTGAGGTGCTGACGGTGGAATCCGAATTTGACGCCACCAATAAGGTATTGCAGATCGCTGCGGTGAGCGTGGAATTTTACCGCTTCGAGCGGATGTAATGCTCTGTCTTGCGCAGTCGATTTTTGCCTTTAAGTTCCCGCCGCTAGTAGCGGCTCAACGGAAACCAAAATGATCAACATTATTTTTCGTGCCCACGTGTGTTTAATATTGCTGGCCTTGACAGGAGCGGCTTACGCGACGGAACTTAAATTGTGGTATGACCAACCCGCCAATACCTGGGAGGAGGCGCTGCCACTGGGCAATGGCCGTCTCGGCGCCATGGTATTTGGCGGTGTAGAAAAGGAAACTATTCAGCTCAATGAAGATACATTTTGGGGCGGCGGTCCGCACAATAATCTCAACCCCGCCGCGCGCGCCGCGCTGCCGGAAATTCGCCGACTGATTTCCGCGGGACAACATGCAGAGGCATCTTCCCTGGCGGAAAAAACTATTTCTAGCCAGGGTGCGCAGGGCATGCCCTATCAGTCCGCTGGTGTGCTGGATATTCATTTTCCCGGTCACGAAAAATATCAGGATTATTATCGCGAACTGGACCTGCAGGATGCCGTTGCTCGCACGCGCTACAAGGTCGGAGAGGTGACTTATCAACGGGAAGTGTTTGCTTCATTTATTGATCAAGTTGTGGTGGTCCGCTTGCGCGCCGATCGCAAAGGCGCGCTGAATTTTTCCCTCGGTCTTTCCCATCCGGAAGGAATGGCGGTAAGCGTGCAAGGAAATGATCTGTTGATGCGGGGGAAATCGGTGGATCATGAAGGGATAAAAGGACAGGTGCGCCTCGCCAATCTCGCCCGTGTTGTGCCTGTGGATGGCACAGTGAATATTCTCGACCAACGCCTGCAGGTCAGCAACGCTAGCGAAGCCTTTATTCTGGTCAGCATGGCGACCAATTTTATTCATTATCGCGATGTCAGTGGCGACGAGCTGGCGCGTGCGCAGCAGGCTTTGCAAAAAGCCGCTGCCGCATTTACTTCTGCGGACGATTATGAAAAACGCCTGGCGGCGCACCGGGAATTCTATCGCGGTTATTTCAATCGTGTGGCGCTGGATCTGGCCAGCAACGAATTTGCGCGTGAGCCGACGGATAAACGCATCCGCGAATTTGCCGCGCGCCACGACCCTGCACTGGTCGCGCTGTATTTTCAGTTTGGCCGCTATTTATTGATTTCCTCCTCCCAGCCCGGTACCCAGCCCGCCAATCTGCAGGGCATCTGGAATCCCCACAGCCAGCCGCCTTGGGATAGCAAGTACACGTTGAATATCAATGCGCAAATGAATTATTGGCCCAGCGAAGTCACGCAGCTAAGCGAGCTGCACGAACCTTTTATTCAGCTGGTGCGCGAGTTGGCGCAGACCGGTCGCGAGACGGCGCAAACTATGTATGGCGCCGCGGGCTGGGCGGCCCATCACAACACCGATATTTGGCGCAGCAGCGGCGCCGTTGATGGCCCCTGGGGACCCTGGCCGGTCAGCAGCGCCTGGTTGGTGGAGCACCTCTGGCAGAGATATATGTACACCGGCGATAAAGAATTTCTTCGCGAGGTTTATCCGATCTTTAAATCCGCGTGCGACTTTTTTGTCGATTTTCTCATGCGCGATGAAAAAACCGGCTGGTTGGTGGTTTCCCCCTCCATGTCGCCAGAAAATGAGCCGCAAGCCACGGGGGTAAAACTTGCAGCGGGCGTCACCATGGACAACCAGCTGTTATTCGATCTCTTCTCCCACAGCATTGCAGCGGCAGAAATTCTGCGTCAGGACAAAACGGAAATAAAACGCTGGCAGAAGATTGTTGATAATTTGCCGCCCATGCAGATTGGCCGTTATCACCAATTGCAGGAGTGGTTGGAAGATTGGGATAACCCGTTTGATCAACATCGCCATGTGTCGCATTTATACGGCCTTTTCCCCAGCAATCAAATTTCGCCGATTCACACCCCCGAATTGTTCAACGCTGCCCGGGTGAGTATGGAGCAGCGTGGTGATCCCTCCACGGGCTGGTCGATGAATTGGAAGATTAATTTGTGGGCGCGTCTGCTCGATGGTGACCGAGCACTCAAATTGATCCGCGATCAGATTTCCCCCGCAGGCGGTACCGGTTTTTCCGAAGCGGGCGGCACCTACCCGAATCTGTTTGACGCCCATCCGCCATTTCAGATCGACGGCAATTTCGGTTTCACCTCCGGCGTCACGGAGATGCTGGCGCAGAGTCACGATGGCGCTGTGCATCTGCTGCCGGCGCTGCCCCACGCCTGGCCGACGGGCGAGGTTAAAGGGCTGGTGATGCGCGGTGGATTTGTCTTGAATATGGCGTGGGAAAAAGGTGAATTGACCTATGTGAAGGTGGTGTCACGCCTCGGCGGTAATCTGCGTTTGCGCAGTTACTCACCCCTGCCTGAGTCCGCGAGTGTCCGCGCAAAGCCTGCGCGTGGTAAAAATACCAATCCTTTTTACGATGTTCCAAAAATTAAGGCACTTTTGAAACACACAAGGCGCCAGATCCCCCGACTGTCGTTTGCCGATATTTACCTGGTTGATGTTGCGACAGTGCCGGGAGGAGAGTACGTCTGGCAAAGGCGACCCTTGTAAAACCTTGTGTAATGCCGAGAGTAAATTCTCGGCATCGTTTGCTTTTTTTGGTTCTATTTTTCCTGGGAAAGGTCTTAGAAAAAGACGCGGTGCGAAAATTGCTATCAATAATGGCGATTTGTTGACGTGAATTTTGTTTGCTTGTGGCAAAATTTTTTGAAATAAAAGACTTTTAATCTTATTGCTTTCGCTGCGTTCCGCAGTAAAAGCATTAGACGTACCTTCGGGGATCTTATGAATAGAATTCGCTTTCTATCGACCTGTCGATTGGCTTTGGGACTTTTGGTATTTGTTTTGACCGCCTGTGGGGGGAAAGACGCAGATAGCTCCTCCAGTTCTGGCGCTGTCAGCTCCAGCGCCTCCAGCAGTTCAAATTCGAGTTCATCAAATTCCTCAAGCTCCAATTCCTCCAGCTCGTCTAGTTCATCTTCAAGTTCGTCAAGTTCCAGCTCTTCAAGTTCATCATCAGGCTCACGCCCCTCCAGTTCTTCATCAAGTAGTTCATCGAGCAGTTCATCGAGCAGTTCGGGCGCGCTTTTGGGGTTGGATGCACGCCCCGTATCGACAACATGCAAAGCGGGTGAGGCGCCCAGATCCGGTAGTTATCAATTGACCCGAGTCTGGTCGCGGGTGCGCTTCAGCCAGCCTATAGGTATGGTGCAAATGCCGGGCGCAGCGAACAATCCTTATTACGTTATGGAAAAGGGCGGGCGTATTTTGCGTGTGCCAGCAAATTTTTCCGCAAATTCCGCCAGTGTTTTTCTCGATCTGAGTGATGTGGTGGAAACGGGCGGAGAGGGCGGCGTATTCAGCATGGCATTTCATCCGGACTATCCGGAGCAGCCTTATGTATATGTGTCGTATCTGGTGGAAGAAGAGGGTTATATAACCCGCATATCACGCTTTACCAGTGTCGATGGTTTGGTGACCACCGATGAAAAAACGCTTTTCAATCTGCCGCAAAGTCCCAGTCCTTTTGGTCGCGGCTCCATCCACAATGGCGGCACGCTCGCATTTGGCCCCGATGGTTATTTATATATGTCGGTGGGGGACGACAAGCGCACTATGGCAGCGGGAAAAACGGACAATCTCTACGGCACCATCATTCGCCTTGATATCAACTCCGGCGAAACCTATACCATTCCCACCGATAACCCTTACGACAACGAAATATTCGCCTATGGTTTTCGCAATCCCTGGCGCATCAGTTTTGATCGTTTGACGGGTGATTTATGGGCGGGCGATGTGGGTGAAGAGTGTTTCGAAGAAATCAACCGGGTGGAAATCGGACGCAATTACGGCTGGCCCAACTGGGAGGCGGATGTATGCGGGCCAGGAGGTTGCAGTGGTGAAAATACGCTGCCCGTTTATCAATATCACACGCGCCCGCAGTGCAGCTCTGGCAATTCGATTACCGGTGGTTACATCTATCGCGGCAGTTTGAATCCAACACTCACCGGTAAATATATTTATGGCGATTATCAGACCGGACTGGTGTGGGCATTCGACCCGGCAAAGGGTTTTAACGAAGATCTCTTTGTCGACTCGCGCTCCGCCGGCATCGCCTCTTTTGGTGAAGATAATCAGGGTGAGATTTTTCATATCGACATAGTGACGGGTGTGATTTCCCGCATCGAGACCCGTAGCAATACTGGCGGAGTTGCCGGACCGCCGGAAAAATTATCCGACACCGGCTGTTTTGCCGCTTTGGGTAATACGGTGTCACCCGCAGCCGGTGTGTTGGCTTATGATGTGGCGCAACCTTTTTGGTCGGATGATGCGGAGAAACAGCGGTTTCTCGCCATTCCCTCCGGCAGCGCCTTTAGCGTAAACGATCAGGGGGATTGGGAACTACCGGTAGGTGGTGTGTTGATCAAGCATTTTCGCCGCGCCGGTGAAAATATCGAAACCCGCTTTGTGGTGCGTTACACCAACGGTTCCTACGGCACCTATACCTACGAATGGACAGAGGTGGATGATGCGGTGCTGGTCGGTGTTGATGGCAAGATCTGATACTGGAGGACGGTGGGTCCTGGCATATCCCGTCGCGAAGTGAATGCCGGCAGTGCCATACACCCCGGGCGGGATATATTCTCGGACCGGAAACGCGGCAAATGAATATTACCCGCCGCTATGCAGAAACGGGTCGCACCGCCAATCAATTTCAAACATTGCTTGGCTTGGGCATGATCAAAGGCAATACCATAGCGCTGCCGGCTTTTCCCGCGTTGAACAACACGCGTGCCAGTATTGCAGAGCGCGCGCTGTCCTATATTCACGTAAATTGCTCCAGTTGTCACAGGGGGGCGGGCGGTTCGCAGTCGATCTGGGACGCGCGTTACGGCACTCCTTTTGCGGACAAGGGCTTGTGTAACACACCGCCGATAACGCCGGTAACGGATGTGCAACCGGAGTATTACGTCAATCCCGGCGAGCATCAGAGTTCCAGTATCTGGTGGCGTATTCACCTGCGCGGCTCCGAGCAGATGCCTCCCTTAGGCTCTAATATTGTAGATGCTGCGGGGACCGCGCTACTGGCGGAGTGGATCGATGGTTTAACCGATGCAGATTGCAAATAATATTTTCCATCAAACAATAAAAATGGTGACTCATGGCTAGAAGCGGCACCCGTCCCGGTATTTTTATGCTGGCAATTGCCAGCCTTTTTTTTATCGTTGCATGTAATGGACAAAAAAGTCTGCGTGACCATTCTTCGCAGGTGGCACGAGATGCTCACGGCATCACCGTCTCTCTGCGCGGTGGCCAGGTCAAAACGGTGCGCTTGCAGGTATTTGCGGAAGATATAGTGCGGGTAACCGCTTCGCCCCTGGCGGATTTCAACAATTTGCCCGATTATTTGATGGTGGTGGCCCAGCCGGAGGCTGTGCCTTTTGATGTGGCGACGACAGCGAATACTGTGGAGCTCAATACCAGACGCCTCAGCGCACGGCTTGATCTGCGTACCGGCAAGGTCGCCTTTTTTGACCATTTCGGCACACCGCTTCTGAAGGAAACTGAGCGTAATTTTGGTCCACCCAGAGACGATCCCGGTCAGCAGGATGCGGATTCCTATTCCGTGCAGCAAAATTTTCTCACGGATACGAATGAAGGTTTTTACGGTTTGGGCCAGCAGCAAAATGGTTTGGTCAATCACGCCGGTCATCCCGTGGAGATCACCACACACAATCTTGTCATAGCGGTTCCATTTCTCGTTTCCAGTAAAAATTACGGTGTTCTTTGGAATAACGCAGCCGTGAGTCGCTTTGGTGATCCGCAACCGGCATCACCGCTGCAGGAAGGATTTGATTTGTTTGATGCCGAAGGGAAAAAAGGCGGTTTGACGGTGACCTATTTTGATGGCGACCGCAAGTTGCTCACCCGAGTCGAATCCGACACCAACTATCAATTTCTCCAACGCGCCGATCAGCGCGAATTTCCCCTCCCGGCTGAAGCGGCCGAGGCGAAGGATCTGCGCATTTTGATCGAAGGCAGTCTCCAGGCGAAACATTCTGGTAAATACACCCTGCAGATGTATTCCAGTGGTTACGCCAAACTCGCCATCGATGGCGAAGTGAAATTGGATCGCTGGCGCATGAATTGGAATCCCTGGTATCACCCTCTCGATCTGGATTGGCAAAAGGGCGAAAAAAAGACACTCAGCCTTACGTGGAATCCAGGTGGTGGTTATTTGCGCTTGTTGCAGAATTCACCGCAGCCGGAAGGGCGTATGTCCCTCACCAGCGACACAGGCAAAGCCGTCGATTATTTTTTCTGCGTGGGCGACAACAAAGACCAGGTCATCAGCGCCTACCGGCGGTTGACAGGAAAATCAGTTCTTCTGCCGAAATGGGCCTATGGATTTTGGCAAAGCCGCGAGCGTTATAAAACCCAGCAGGAAATTCTCGACGTGTTGAAGGAATATCGCGCGCGCAAAATCCCTATCGACAATATTGTGCTGGACTGGTCTTACTGGCCGGAAGATGCCTGGGGCAGTCACGATTTTGATCCACAATTTTTTCCCCGATCCGAGGGCTTTGGTGGACGGCGTGCACGCGCTCAATGCCAATATCATGATTTCCGTGTGGCCGAAGTTCTATCCCGAAACCGCGAATTATCGCGAGCTGAATGCCAAGGGATACATGTTCAATAAAAATATCGAGGACCGCAATTACGACTGGATCGGGCCGGGCTATCTCAATACGTTCTACGATGCCTTTGCACCGGAAGCCAGGGAGATTTTTTGGCGGCAGATGGATAAAAAATTGAATTCTTATGGTTTTGATGCCTGGTGGCTGGATGCGGTTGAGCCCGATATTCATTCCAACCTTAGCTTTAGCCGGCGCAAGGATTTGATGACACCCAACGCTTTGGGCACAGGCGCGGAATATTTTAATGCCTACGCATTGCCGCACGCGGAGTCTGTTTATCAGGGTGATCGTCGATCCGACCCGGATAAGCGGGTTTTTTATTCTGACCCGCTCCGGTTTTGGCGGTATTCAACGCACCGCCTCGGCCATCTGGAGTGGCGATATAGTGTCGCGCTGGTCGGATCTGAAAGAACAAATTGCCGCGGGTGTGGGTGTGGGTTTATCCGGGGTTCCCAACTGGACGTTTGATATCGGCGGTTTCACGCCTGAGGATCGCTATCGCCGCGGTCCGAATGGTGCGGTGGGACCTGTAAGTGGCATGGATCCCGCGCAGGTGGATGAGTGGCAGGAGCTCAACACCCGCTGGTTCCAGTTCGGCGCATTTGTACCGCTGTTCCGCTCCCACGGGCAGAACCCCTATCGGGAAATATTCAATATTTCCGATCCAGGCAGCGATGCGTACGAGAGCATGGTGTGGTACACCAAAATGCGTTATCGACTGCTGCCTTATATTTATTCCGAGGCAGGCGACATGTATCACAAGGACAATACGCTGATGCGCGGGCTCGTAATGGATTTTCCTGCGGATGGTGCCGTCAAGGATATTCATGACCAGTATATGTTCGGCCCGGCGTTTCTCATCAATCCTGTATACGAATACAAAGCGCGCAGTCGCAATGTTTATTTGCCCGCGGGAAATGATTGGTTTGATTTTTATTCCGGCGAAAAACTTGTCGGTGGTCAAACAGTGGCTGCGGCGGCGCCCTATCAGCGCATGCCGATTTTCGTCAAAGCCGGTTCCATAGTGCCTATGGGGCCGGAAGTGCAGTATGTGGACGAAATGCCGAATGCGCCTATAACACTTTATGTTTATACCGGCGCTGACGGGCGTTATGAACTGTATGAGGACGACGGCAAATCTTATGCGTATGAAAACGGCGCCTATTCACGGATTCCGTTCCACTACGACGATGCCTCCGGCGTTTTAACGATTGGAAGAAGAAGCGGCGAATTTTCTGGAATGCCGGTTGAGCGAACCATCCATGTTCGCTGGATCAGTGGTGATAAAGAGGATGCTTTGGATTTTAATGCCGAGCCCGATGCCACGGTTTCCTATTCGGGTAAATCAATACTGGTGCGGCGCGGTCAGGCGAATTTATAGCCGAAGCCGTAGACGGCTTTGATATATTTGCTGTCGTCATCCACATTGATTTTCCGGCGCAGATTTTTGATGTGGAAGTCGATGGAGCGAAGACAGGATTCCGAATATTCCATATGGCTGCCTTCCAACAATTCCTCGCGGGAAAATGCCCGCGAGGGATTGTTCAGGAACATTTCCAGCAGGCCGAATTCCGTCTGTGTCAGGACAATCAATTCGTCATCGATTTTGACGCTGCGCTCGTCGAGATTCATCACAATATTGCCGTGAGTAATGCAGCGCTGCTGGCTGGTGTTGGAGCGGCGCAATACTGCCTTCACCCGCGCCATCAGCTCCCGCGGATTAAAGGGTTTGCAGATGTAATCGTCAGCACCTTTGGCAAATCCTTCCAATCGGTGGGTGTCTTCCGCGAGCGCGGTGAGCATAATGATCGGCACATCGGATAGCGCGCGGATTTTCTCACACACGGTAGCGCCGTCCATTTTTGGCAGCATCATATCGAGAATGACGAGATCCGGACGGCTGTTTTCAAAAAGCGCGAGCGCGTCCGGCCCGGTCGCGGCCACTTTGTAATGAAACAATTCATGGGCGAGGTATTTACATACGACGTTGGCGATATTCTCGTCGTCCTCGACCACCAGAACCGTTTTGCTCATGCAGCCTTTTCCTCATATAACGGCAAAGTAATTTCAATGCGCAGTCCGCCTTCGGGGCTTTGCTTGGCTATGATCTTTCCGCCATGGGCGTGAATAATTTCTTTGCAGATCGCCAAGCCTAAGCCGGCTCCTGCGCCCGCATTCTCCACCCGGTACAAGCGATCAAACAGCCGGGCCAGAAATTCCTTTGGTACGCCAGGCCCGGAGTCCTCGATCACCAATAACAGGCCATTGCTGATCTTCTCCTCGCGAATCCAGACAGTGCCGGGTGCCTCGGTGTAACGCAGGCAGTTCTCGAACAGATTGCCGATAACCTGGGCTATCCGATCCGCGTCCGCCAAAACCAGCGGCGAGTCTGCCAGATACTGTTCCTTCAGGGAAATCTGTTTGGATTCAAAGCGGGGAAAATAACTGGTTATCTGATCGCGGATCACTTTGTTCAAGCGTACTGGTGCACAACTCAGCTGAATACCCATTTCGTCAATCTGGCAGAGCTGGTACAGATCGTCGGCAATGCGTTTGATGCGCATGGCTTCTTTTTGCAACAGCTCCGCTGTGTTTTCGTCGCACTTCGAAATATCATCGCAGATGGCAAAAACCTCACCGACCAGAACGGTGAGCGGTGCTTTCAATTCATGGGATACATCCATCAACCATTGTTTCTGCCGATGTTGATACAGGCTGAGTTCCTCGGATACGGAATTAAATCCCTCTGCCAGCTCCTGCAATTCGTCGCGGGTGTTAACGCTGACAAATCCGCTGAAATCCCGCTTGGCAATTTGCCGCGCCTTGGCAGTGAGGCTTCTGATTGGAGCTGTAATATGGCGCGACAGGAAAAAGCTGACCAAAACCCCAAAAAGACCACCGATAACCGCCGACCAATAAACAATGCGCAGTTGTTGATCGAAGAAATACTGCGCGAGCGGCAGCATATCCACATTGATGCTGCCCACGCGCAACCAGGCGACCGTCTCGCCTTTGACCTTGATCGCCCTATAACTCGCCGCTTGGTTGAATATCTCGGGCTCTATTAACACGTTCTTTTTGGCGTCGAGAAGGGACAGGCGCTGGATGAAGGTGCCGAAGGGAAAATCCCATTTGGGCATGTCTTGAAAACCGGGGGGTGGCCCCCCCGGCTGTACGCTCGCCGCGCTCTTTCGCCACTTCCGCCATCAACTGGAAAAAGACGGAAAAAAATGTCCGGTCCACCGTCTCGCGCCACTGAGCGGGATTGTCTCTAAATACCTGCCATGAGCCGTTTTGCTGATAATGCTCACTCAGGCCGCGCGCCAGGGTGCGCATCACTTCATGGTCAATGCCGTTGAGCGCATTGCTGTACATGCTCTTGCTGGAGAAATAACTCAGGCCGACAAACACGGAAGTCAGAATGACAATAATCCCTGTGTTCACAAGAACCAGTTTATGAACCAATTTAAAACGCATGGCGGTGATCCTGAAAACAGGGTTGAGGTTGGGTATCTGCGCGTGGATTTTACAGGACCTCTTCGCTGCGTTCTGTGAAAGCGGGACAATACCCCGCCACTGTGTCCGATGTCTCATTTTTTTCGTCACATGAATGCGCCCGGTCGGTTCTCACAGGTTTCTCACATTTGCGCGATATAGTCCTCGCGGCTTGGCGGTCTGCGGGCTTTTGTCGTATCCATAGCTGTTTTTGTACCCAAATAATCATACTCATCAGGTCTATCACTATGGCTCAACATTACAAGACCCGGTTGACCGGCTTGGCTGTGCTGATTTGTGCGCTGATTGCCACTGGATGCGGCGGCGGTTCCTCTAATTCGAGCAGCTCATCCTCCAGTTCGTCATCGAGCAGTTCATCGTCGTCCAGCAGTTCATCATCGAGTAGCTCGTCATCGAGCAGCTCCTCATCCAGCTCTTCATCGCCCAGCAGTTCATCCTCCGGCATCGCCAATGCTACGGCGACTTACGTTCCCGATCCGTCCTGGGCCTGCGGTGTGTCCGACGGCTTGCCACCACCGGCTGAAGGTGAGTTGGTCTTCACGGTGCTGCTGCAAAGCGGCGAGCGTCACCAAGTGGGTGATACCCCCTACGGAACACGGCGCCTGATCGACATTTCCGGCGGGACCTTTGATGGCCCCCGCATTGCCGGTTCGGTGCTGTCGGGTGGTTTGGAATTTGAATTGGGGCTTTCTAACGGCGCCATGGAACTCGAACAGATCGCCGTGATGCGCACCACCGATGGCGCGAACATCTATATGCGCACCTGCGGTTTCGCCGCGGCGGGTGATACCACTGCGCGCTTTGTGCCGGATATCGAGGTCGCCAACTCCAGTCGTCACGCCTGGCTTAACACCGGCAAATTCGCCGGCATTCGCACCGTGAATGAACGGCAGGGCACTATCGAGCTGAAAATTTACGATATCTCTACCGTGGCGGTGCGGGAGCCAAAAGTACAACTGCGCGACCCTGCCGGCGTGGCCAACCAGCCCTGGACATGCGCCAGCGGCAGCGGCTCCCGCGGCAACAGTGTGCTCACCGCCAATGTCACTTTGGGTGGGTCGGTCAACGTCGGCGCGAGCAAACGCGGCAGCCGCAACATCATTCCGATTACTGGCGGCAGAGTCAGTGGGCGAGTGAATGGAATCGTAGTGCCGGGCGGCGCGGATTATCAGCTGTCGAACGGCAATACCGTGCTGGAGGCGAGGTATTCGCTGCAAGCCAATGATGGTGAATATATTCTGGTGAGAAATTGCGGTCCGTTTGGCGCCATGGTGCCGACATTCGAAACGCGGGTGAATGGCCCCTACGCCTACCTCAACGAAAACCGCTATCTCAGCTCCGACCCTGGCGTGGGTTCGGGTGGCGTTACGCTCACTTTTTACGAGCGACGCTGACAGTCTTTTTTGTTTCGCTGGTGCCTTGGGCGGTATGCAAATACCGCCCTTTTTTTATGTGGCTGACTTAAATCTTGAAGCGTTCTTCCGGAAGTCCGCGATGGGGCGTGCGATAAATCAATAAATTGCCCGCGTAGGGTTCATTGGCCAGCTGTTCATCGCTAAGTCCCACGGTGGCAGTGGAAACGAATAATAAATTCATCTCAGCACCGCCGAAGGCCACGCAGGTTGGCTGGCTTGCGGGTGTGCTGACTTCGATATTGATGTTGCCGTCAGGTGCATAACGCACGACTCGACTGCCGCCCCACCAGGCGTTCCACAAATAACCTTCGGCGTCGATGGTTGAACCATCGGGCTCGAAGGGCGCTGGAGTTTGCGCGAAAACCCGGCCGTTGCGGATGGCGCCGGTCGCAGGGTCGAAGTCGTAGGTCTGAATAGTGTGCGTGGGTGAGTCGGCGAAATAAAAACGGCGGCCGTCTGGGTTCCAGCAGATGCTGTTGGGAATCTGCAGGTCGGTGAGCACTGGGGTGGCGGTGCGGCCGGACAGACAATAGAGGCTGCCACTGACGCCCGCCTGGGGATCTTCGACTTTGGTGCCGCTCCAGAAGCGACCCTGGCGATCTACCCGACCGTCGTTAAAACGTGTGGCACCCGCAAGATGTTGTTCTGGGCGGGCGATCCAGTCGATTTCCACCGTCTCCGGCTGATAAAGCGCAAAACCGCTTTCGAAGGCGCAGATAAGCCAGCCGTCGCGTTCGGTAAAACCGAAAGAGCACAGGCGCTCGTGCACGGTGAAGCTGGTGAGCTGGCGCTGGTCCAGCTGATAGCGGTACAGCCGCGCTTCGAGAATATCGGTCCACCAAACCGCGTTCTGCCTTGCGTCCCACAGCACACCCTCGCCGAGGGTGTTGCGTACCTCGACGCGGTCAATTAATTCGATCGGGTCCATGGCGCCGCCCTGTTAAGCCCTGGGAAATCCAGCGCTGAAAAATCATAAACATCAACACCAGACTGCCGATGAAAATCTTGGTCCACCAGCTGCTGAGTGAACCGTGGAAAGAAATCCAGGTTTGAATCAGACCCATGGTCAAGACACCCAAAAGAGTGCCCAGCACATAGCCGTAACCACCGCTGATCAAGGTGCCGCCGATAACCACCGCGGCTATGGCATCCAGCTCCAGGCCTATACCCGTGAGCGCGTAACCGGATGCGGTGTAGCAGGAATAAACAATGCCGGACAGCGCCGCCAGGGTGCTGCTCAGGGTGTAAATCGAAATGGTGGTCAAACCCACCGGCACACCCAGCAGCGCGGCGGAATTCGCATTGCCGCCGAGGGCGTAAATGTAGCCGCCGAGGCGGGTGAAATGCGCAAGCCAGGTGCCGAAAATAAACACGGCGATAAGGATCAGAGTAGCGCTGCCGATCCAGCCGCGACCGGGCAGGGCAAAACCGAAATTATTAATCGCGTCGATAAAACTGTGTTCGATAGGAATGGATTGTTCACTGATAACGGTGGCAAGTCCGCGCGCGAAAAACATACCCGCCAGTGTCACGATAAACGGCTGCAATTTATAAACGTGAATAAAAATTCCCATGGCCGCGCCAAAACAGGCGCCGGCAAGCAGCACCACCGGGAATGCCTGTAGCGGGTGCCAGCCGTGGACCTGGATAAGGCTGGCACACAGCACGCTGCTGAACGCCAGCACCGAGCCGACGCTCAGATCGATGCCGCCGGACAGGATGACGAACGTCATGCCCAGAGCGATGATGGCGAGGAAGGCGTTATCCGTGAACAGGTTCAGAATGACGCGCGGACTGGCAAAGCCGGTGAATTGCACGGCGCCCGCGATCAGCAAGAGGACAAATAAAATTCCGGTGACGGTGACCGGCAGGGTTCGACGGTTCACGCCTTGCCCCCCAGGGAATTGCGCGCGCCGGAAAGTCCGCGCAGCTGCTGGCGAAACGACGGCGATTGCAGCAGCAACACCACCAGGATCACCAGGGATTTGATGATCAGATTATATTTTGGCTCTATGCCGCTCATGATGATGGTGGTACTCATGGCCTGGATGATGAGGACGCCGATCATGGTCAGCGGCAGGGAGAAGCGCCCGCCGGACAGGGCCGCGCCGCCCAGGACCACGGCGAGAATCGCATCCAGCTCCAGCCACAAACCCGCATTGTTGGCGTCGGCGCCCTGGATATCCGCCGTGATCACCATGCCGGCAATGGCGGCGCAGAGGCCGGAAACGCAGTACACCAGGAATTTAATGACGCGCACGTTCAGGCCGAGGTAGTGGCTCGCGCGCGGGTTGCAGCCGCTGGCCTCAATAAACAATCCAAGGGCGGTAAAACGCATGGCGAACTGCACCAGCAGAAATACCACCGCGGCAATCACCACCGGCGCCGGCAGACCCAGCAATGAACCTATGCCGATGGAGGCAAAGGTGTCGTTTTGGAAGGTGGCGATCTGCCCGCTGTTGATCAGCTGGGCAATGCCCCGGCCCGCCACCATCAGCACCAGGGTGGCCACTATGGGTTGAATGCCGAAGATGCTCACCAAACTGCCGTTCACCATGCCCGCCGCGAGGCCCACGGCGAGCGCCGCCAGGATCACCAGGGGGAGGGTGTCGAAGGAGCTGTTGAGCAGGTTGGCGCAGACAGCGCCAGTGATAGCGACTATGGCGCCGACGCTGAGATCGATGCCGCCCGTGGCGATCACCAGACTCATGCCGATGGCCAGCAGGGCGCAGGGAGCGCTGCGGTTTAACACGTCCACCAGGCTGCCGTACACGCGGCCGTCTTTTACTTCGAGATGAAAAAATTCCGGGCTTAACACCAGATTGGCGAGCAGGATCAAGGCCAGCGCCAACAGGGGAAGAAACAGCCGGTGCTGCATCAGATTGGTCATTTGCATAGGCTCAGTCGGGTTCCGCAATCGCCGCCAGAACGGCGTTTTCTGATATGTCTTGCCCCGCGATGGTCGTGCTGAGGCGCTTGTCCCGCATCACCAGAATCTTGTTGCTGAAGGCCACCAGCTCTTCAATCTCCGAAGAGGCGACGATCAAGGTCATGCCCTCGGCGCAGAGTTTGCGGATGAGCTGCAGGATCTCCGCGTGGGCACCTATATCGATACCACGGGTGGGTTCATCGAGAATCAAAATCTGCGGGTGTGTCATCAGCCAGCGGGCGAGGATCACTTTCTGCTGATTGCCGCCGCTCAACTCGCCGATGGGTTTTTCCGGGTCCGAGCAGACGATTTTCAGACGCTGGGTGGCGTCGGCCACCAGCTTGTTCTGCTCGCTGCGGCGCAGCGGCCGCCACCAGCCGCGCTGGGCCTGGTGGGCGATGATCATGTTCTCGCGCACGCTCAAAGGGTGGACGATGCCGTCGGTCTTGCGATCCTCCGGACAGAGGGCAAAACCCTGGGCGATGGCCTGCGCGGGAGAACGGGGTTTGTAGGGAGCCTCGCCCAGGCGGATTTCGCCTTCCGTGACGGAGTCCAGGCCGAACAACGCGGCGCAGACTTCACTGCGGCCGGAGCCGAGCAAGCCGGCGAGGCCGATGGCATCGCCGCGCTGGGCGCTGAAATTGATGTTGCGGATGCCGTTGCTGGAGGACAGTTCGCGCAACTGCAGGGCGGCGGGATCGACGCTGTCGGTGTGCTGCGAAGCCCGGCTGGCTTCCATCGCCTGCAGCTCTTTGCCGAGCATGTGGGACACCAGGGCTTCCCGCGGCAGTTCCGCGGTGACGAAGGTGCCGACCTTTTCGCCATTGCGCATCACTGTGAGGCGATCGGTGAGGGCGTAAACCTGATCGAGAAAGTGAGTGACGATCAAAATAGCGGTGCCCTGATCGCGCAGCGTGCGCAGAATCTGGAACAGCAGTCCCACTTCGCGGGAGTCGAGGCTGGCGGTGGGTTCGTCGAGAATCACCACCTTCGCCGCGCAATCGACGGCGCGCGCAATCGCTATCAGTTGCTGCACAGCGATGGAATAGGACGACAAGAGTTCGTTGACGTCGATATCGAGACTGAAACGCTGCAACAGCGCGCGGGCGTCGCGCTGAAGTTTTTTCCACTGAATACAGCCAAAGCGGCGCGGTTCACGACCCAGATAGAGGTTGTGGGCGACGCTCAGGTTGGGCAGCAGGTTCACTTCCTGATACACGGTGCTGATGCCGTGTTTCTGCGCGTCCAGGGTGCTTTTAGGGCATATGGCGGCGCCGTCTATTTCAATACGGCCGCCATCCGGCGTGTAGACGCCGGTGATCACTTTGATAAGAGTGGATTTGCCTGCGCCATTTTCGCCGAGCAGCGCGTGGATTTCGCCCGCGCGCAGATCCAGGTCAACATTGTTGACCGCGATGACTCCTTTAAAACGCTTGCAGACACCCGTCAGTTGTAACACTGCATTTTGCGCTGACATGGGCGGTTTTACTTTTTGCGCTTGGCGTATTCTTCGGCGGCCGTTGCCTGAGTGAACACATCACCGTTGATGGTAATCAGCTTGGGAATATCGGTTTTCCCTTGCAGATGGGCTTCGATGGCATCAAAGGCGGGTCCACCCATGTGCGGGCTCAGCTCTACCGTGGCGTTGGTATCGCCGTCGGCCATGGCTTTGAAAATATCGGTGACCGCATCGACGGAGACGATCAGGATATCGTCGCCTGGATCCAGGCCGGCTTCTTTAATGGCGAGCGCCGCGCCTATGGCCATTTCGTCATTGTGGGCCCACACGGCGCAGATGTTTTTACCGCCCTGTTCGGCTTTGATAAACGCTTCCATCACCTCTTTGCCTTTGCTGCGGGTGAATTCGGCGGTTTGGGTGCGGATGATGCGGGCGTTTTCGTGCTCGGCGATGACTTCTTTAAAACCCTTCATACGATCAATGGCAGCGGTGGCGCCGACGGTGCCTTGCAGCTCCACGATATTGCAGGTGCCGTTGGTGGCTTCCATCAGCCAGTTCGCAGCTTTGCGCCCCTCTTCAACAAAATCTGAGGCTATGCGGGTCAGAAAGAGTGAGTCGTCATCCAGCGCCATATTACGGTCCACGATCACTACCGGAATGCCGGCGCGTTTGGCTTCCGTCAGGACGGGTTTCCAGCCGGTTTCCACCACTGGCGCCACTATGATGGCGTCCACGCCCTGGGCGACGAAGTTGCGTATGGCCTTGATTTGGTTTTCCTGCTTTTGCTGCGCATCGGAAAACTTCAGGTCGATGCCGCGTCGCGCCGCTTCCGCTTTTACCGATTCGGAAAAGGATGTGCGCCAGCTGCTTTCCGATCCGACCTGGGAAAAGCCGATCACCAGCGCCTTGTTGCTGTCGCCGTTAGTGTCGCCGGCGGATTTTTTCTCTGTCGATTCACCGCAGCCCAAAAGAGCGAGCGGTAGGAGCAGGCAAAATAGAAATCTCATAGTCGGTCCCATAGTCGTTATTTTTGGAGCGGCACCGCCGATGCGGGCTGCGTTCTGCACCCTCGGTGGAAGCGGCGACTGGGTGCCGCCGCTTTGCCGGATGCTTTTTATCGAGGAGCTTACTTCAGCGCTTCAGAAGTCCGGACACCGTTGATCAAGCGGGGGATGCCCAGCGGATTGTTATTGCGCAGTGCCGGCGGCAATAAGGCTTCCGGATAGTTCTGGTAGCACACCGGGCGCAGGAAACGCAGGATTGCATTGGTCCCGACCGATGTAAAGCGGCGGTCGGAGGTGGCGGGGAAGGGGCCGCCGTGGACCATCGAGTGACACACCTCAACGCCAGTGGGGAAGCCGTTTACGACGACCCGGCCGGCAGTTTCCGCCAATTGATCCAGCAGCTCGCCATACTCTGCCAATTCGTCGGTGATGCATTGCACGGTCGCGGTGAGCTGGCCGGGCAGGCGGCGCGCAACTTTCAGCATCTCCTCCCGATCGCGGCATTTGATGATCACCGACGCGGGGCCGAAGGTTTCCTCCATCAGCTCCGGGTGTTCGAGTATGGTCTGCGCACTAGTGGTGAACAGAGTCACCTGGGCGAAATAGCCGTCCACATCGTGCAGGGGTTTGCCCTGCGCCACCACTTCGAGGCCAGCGTCGCTGGAGCGGCTGGACATGGAGCGCTGGAAGGTCTGGCAGATGCGGTCGTTCAGCATGACCGGCGCCGGAATCTCTTCGACCAGCTTTTTCGCGGTGGCGATAAATGCCTGCAGTGGCTCGCCGTCCACTGCGATCAACAGGCCGGGCTTCACACAGAACTGGCCGGATCCCAAGGTGAAGGAACCGACAAAGCCCTGTGCGATGTTCGCGCCATTTTGCTGCAGCGCCTGCGGTAGGAGGAAAATCGGGTTGCTGCTGCCCATTTCGGCGAACACCGGGATCGGGTCCGGCCGCTCGTTGGCGAGCGCCATCAGTGCGGTGCCTCCGGCGAAGGAGCCGGTGAAGCCCACTGCGCGCACGGCGGGCGCTTTCACCAGCAACGCACCCACGGTATGGCCTTCATCGATCAGATAGGAGAACACGCCGCGCGGCAGATCCGCCTGGGTAACAGCTTTGGCGATGGCCTGGGCAACCAGCTCGCTGGTGCCTGGGTGAGACGGATGGCCTTTGACGATGACCGGGCAGCCCGCCGCCAGCGCAGAGGCGGTGTCGCCGCCAGCCACAGAAAAGGCGAGGGGGAAATTGCTCGCGCCGAACACCACCACCGGGCCTATGGGCTGATTCAGGTGGCGCAGGTCGGGGCGCGGAAACGGTTGGCGCTCGGGCAGGGCGGTGTCGATGCGGGCGTCCAGGTGTGCGCCCGTCTCGATATAGTCCGCGAACATGCGCAGCTGGCCGCAGGTGCGCCCGCGCTCCATTTCGGCGCGGCCCCTGGGATAGCCGGTTTCCGCCGAGAGTCGCTCCAGCAGTTCATCGCCGAGCGCCATGATCTGCTCGGCGCAGTTGCGTAGAAACGCCGCGCGGATGCTGGGGGATGTGTGTCTGAATTTTTTGCTGGCGGCCTCTGCCATGCGCACTGCCGCTTCCACCTGACGGCTGGACGCTGTCGAAATGGCTGGTTGCAGCTTCTGTCCGTTTTGCGGATTTGCTCCGTGGAAGCTCCCGGCTTCGCCCTGAGTCCACTCTCCGCCGATCAATTGTTTGCCGGTAATCGTCATACTCGCCTCAATTCGGTTAGATCCATCCACCGTCAACTATGAAATTTTGTGCGGTGCACATTTTGCTGTCGTCAGATGCCAGGAAAAGCGCCATAGCGCATATGTCATCGGGCATCAGTGGGGTTTTCAGGCATTGGCTGCGCTGAATGTCCTTCAAAGTGTCTTCGTTGACCCAATCGCGCAATTGCCGTTCGGTCATAACCCATCCGGGGATTAGGGTGTTGATGCGGATGTTGTCCTGTCCTAGGTCGCGCGCCAAACCGCGGGTCATTCCCTCCAGCGCCGCTTTGGCAGTGGTGTAGCCGGTCATATTGCCCTGGCATTCGTACCAGCTCATGGAGCCGAAATTGATAATGGAACCGCCTCCGGCTGCCTTCATGCCCGGATACACCGCCTGGATGGCGAAAAAGGCGTGGCGCAGATTCACGTTGATGCGGCTGTTCCAGTAATTTTCATCAATGGTGCGAAAATCGTGGCGGGTATCGCTGGCGGCGTTATTGAGCAGGGCGGTCACTGGCCCGAATTGCTCAATCACTGCCTTCAGCACATTCTGCAGATCTTCCGTGCGGGTGAGATCGCAGGGAAAAAATGCGGCGCGTTGGCGCCGGGGATTTCGCCAATTCTGCGTATCAGCAGAGCGGCTTCGTCCGCCAATATGTCAACGAATGCCACATGCGCACCCTGCCGGCAAAATGCCTCCACCAGCGCGGCGCCAATACCAGTGGCGCCTCCGCTGATGAACACCACTTTATTTTTCAGGCTGGGATATTGATTGCTGAGGGTCATGGTTGACATCTCATCAGTGGGAGTGAGCTGGTACATCGGCGCCGCGACAGCCGACGAGGAAGTCGAAATCGCAACCCTCATCCGCCTGCAACACGTGCTTGCGATAGAGCTCGAGATAGCCGCCGGTTTTAATAAACGGTTGCTGCTTTTTCAGCTCTTCGATGCGCGACGCAATTTCCTCGTCGCTCACTTCCAGATGCAGCACACCATTTTCCGCGTCCAGAGAAATCATGTCGCCGTTTTGCACTGCAGCGAGCGGACCGAATTCCATCGCTTCCGGAGCCACATGCAGTACCACTGTGCCGAATGCCGTACCGCTCATGCGTGCGTCGGAAATGCGCACCATATCCTTGACGCCTTTTTTGAGAATTTTCGCCGGCAGGCCCATATTGCCCACCTCGGCCATACCCGGATATCCCTTGGGACCGCAATTTTTCATCACCATGATGCAGGTTTCGTCGATATCCAAAGCTTCGTCGTCAACGCGCGCCTTGTAATCGTCAAAATTATTGAACACTACGGCGCGGCCGCGATGTTTCATTAAATGCGGACTGGCGGCGGAGGGTTTCAGCACTGCGCCGCGCGGAGCGAGATTGCCGCGCAAAATACAGATGCCGCCATTTTTAATCAGCGGATTTTCCACTGTGCGGATAACGTCATCGTTATGACAGGCTGCGGTTTCGACATTTTCCCAAATGCTGCGGCCGTTCGCGGTAAGCGCATTTTTTTCCAGCAGTCCCTGTTCGCCCAGGCGGCGCAATACCGCTGGCAGCCCGCCCGAATAATAAAACTCCTCCATCAAATATTTGCCTGACGGCAAAAGATTGACGAGAGTGGGGACGTTTTTGCCGTAGGTCTGCCAGTCGTCAAGATTTAGGCTTACGCCAATACGCTGCGCAATCGCCTTCAGGTGGATAACGGCGTTGGTGGAGCCGCCGATAGCGGCGTTGGTGCGGATGGCATTAATAAATGCCTCTCGGGTGAGAATTTTGCTCAGACGCAAATCCTCTTCGACCATGTCCACAATTCGCATGCCGGAAAGATGGGCCAGGACGTAACGGCGGGAATCCACTGCGGGAATGGCAGCATTGTGCGGCAGGGAGGTGCCGAGGGATTCCGCCATACAGGCCATGGTGGACGCGGTGCCCATAGTGTTGCAGCTGCCAGCGGAGCGGGACATGCTGCTTTCGGCACTGAGAAATTCATTCAGGGAAATTTCGCCGGTTTTCAGCTTTTCATGCATTTGCCAGACGAGCGTACCGGATCCAACGTCTTTTCCGTGATGTTTGCCGTTGAGCATAGGTCCGCCGGAGACTACTATGGCCGGAACATCACAGCTTGCCGCGCCCATCAGCAGAGCCGGCGTGGTTTTATCACACCCGACCAGCAGGACCACGCCGTCGATCGGGTTGCCGCGAATGGCTTCTTCCACATCCATGGAAGCCAGATTGCGGGTGAGCATGGCGGTGGGGCGAAGATTGGATTCACCATTGGAGAAAACCGGAAATTCCACCGGCAGGCCGCCTGCTTCGTAGACACCTTGTTTGACACGCTCCGCGATTTCGCGCAGATGTGCGTTACACGGAGTCAATTCGGACCAGGTGTTGCAAATACCGATAATCGGCTTGCCGGCAAATTGGTGTTCTGGAATTCCTTGGTTTTTCATCCAGCTTCGATACATGAAGCCATTTTTATCGTTGGTCCCAAACCATTGGGCCGACCTTAAATTGCGTTTGGATTTGCTCATGAAAAATGAATCTTATGTATGTTGGGTGCGCCTGGCCGTGACTGGCTTGGGAGAGTTTTTGTTTGCAATCATCATATGATATAGTCCGCTAACCTTCGAGATCAAGCCGTCACACTTATGCAGATCAGACAATTTCAGCCAAAAAATTTAAATGCTCAGACCGTCGAGCGTTTGGGGCGCCGGATCGTTCAAGGGCATTACAAACAAGGCCAACAACTCCCGATCGAGCCGGAATTGTGTGCCGAATTTGGCGTGAGCCGCCCGATTGTCCGGGAGGCGACCAAAATTCTGATTGCCAAGGGCTTGCTGAATTCCAAGCCCAAGGTTGGCACTATAGTGCAGAGTAAGGATCGTTGGAATTTACTTGATCCCGATGTGCTGAATTGGGTGACTCAGTCCCTGCCAGCAAACGAATTTCTCGATATGTTGTTTGAGGCTCGCTTAGCGATTGAGCCGAGCGCCGCAGCATTGGCCGCAGAGAAGGCCACAGCTGAGGATATCGCGAAGATTGCCGCAGCCTATGAAGACATGGCCGCAGCGCCCACCATTACGGATTCCATTGAACCGGATGTGAGATTTCACCAGGCGATATTGGATGCGACCCATAATGATGTCATCCGATATATCGGTCATACCCTTCACAATGCGCTGGCGATTTCCATCAGCCTCACGTCCTGGCACGAGGAAATTCACGCAACTTCACTGTCGCGCCATGAGGCTGTGTATCGAGCCATTGCAGCAAAAAGCCCCGCCAAAGCAGATAAAGCAGTGCGCACTCTGCTGAAGGATTCCCGCCAGGATTTTGATAAAAAGTCTCCACGTTAATGAAAAAAATATTCTTCAATACAGCGGCGCCAATGGCGAGCTTTGCGTTGGTCTCGTGCGTAATGCCGAGCAAATTGAAACCTTATCCTGGAAGGGCGGCGTTTATGCGCTGGCAAAAGAAGCCATCGTCCGCGGCTGTGGATTGGCGGCGCTGGCGGAGCAATTTGTTACCGGAGAAATACTGAGTTACGACGCAGTGGAAAAAGAAGGGCGCCTTCTGCCTCCGATAACTCACCCTGATCCCGCGCATATGCTTGTTGCTGGAACCGGCCTGACCCATCTTGGCAGTGCCGACACCCGCGCCAGCATGCACGCTAAAATCGCCGCGGCTGACGACGCTCAGATGACCGACTCCATGCGCATGTTCCGCATGGGGTTGGAGGGTGGAAAACCTGCTCCGGGAAATGCCGGTGTGCAACCGGAATGGTTTTACAAAGGCGACGGCAGCATTGTGGTTGCGCCAGGTCATGATGTGGAGTCGCCGGATTTCGCTTTGGATCTCGGTGACGAAGTGGAAGTTGTGGGAATTTATATTATTTCTGACGACGGTACTCCGTTCAGGCTGGGCTTTTCGATCGGCAATGAATTTTCCGACCATAAAACGGAAAAAATCAATTACCTCTATTTGGCGCACAGCAAGTTGCGTCCCTGCTCGCTGGGGCCGGAGTTGGCTCTGGGTGAGCTTCCTTCCAATATTAAAGGTACGTCAAAAATCATTCGCGAAAACCAGGTCCTGTGGCAGAAGGATTTTGTCAGCGGTGAAGATAATATGACGCACACCATCGCCAACCTCGAATACCATCACTTCAAATACAATGGATTTTTGCGCCCAGGTGATGTCCATATCCATTTTTTCGGCACCAGTACATTGAGTTTCGCCGATGCCGTAGAGGCGCGCGAAGGTGATGTGTTTGTTGTGGAAAGTCCGTGGTTTGGTAGGCCGCTACGCAACACTTATAGAAAAATAAAAGCGGAATTTGCATCCTCAGGAAAAGTCGTCGCGCTCTGAAATCCGTCTACACTAAACGAACGCAAAAATAATTTTTCCACCAACACCATGAGGTGATTAATGCTTGGTCCCATCATCAAGTCGGTTGGTCGTGCCGTTATTATTGGTTCGGCGGTATGTTCAGCCTGGGTATTTGCCGACGTATCGGTAACGATCCAATCGGAAAAGCCCGGCGCTACTATTAATAAGAATATCTACGGGCAATTTGCCGAGCACTTAGGACGAGGCATATACGAAGGTATCTGGGTAGGTCCCGATTCAAAAATCCCCAACACCCGCGGATTTCGCAATGACGTGATCACCGCGCTGAAAGATCTGAAGGTGCCTCTGATCCGCTGGCCCGGCGGCTGCTTTGCTGATGAATACCATTGGCGCAATGGTATTGGTCCGCGTAAAAACAGACCCGTCACTGTAAATGCCTCGTGGGGCAATGTGACGGACGATAATTCCTTTGGCACCCATGAATTTTTTGAGCTGGCGGAAATGCTTGGCTCGGATGTCTATATCAACGGAAATCTCGGAACAGGTACGCCGCAGGAAATGGCGGAGTGGCTGGAATATATGACATCGCCCAGCCAGTCGACACTGGCGAATCTGCGCCGAAAAAAATGGCCGTAAAGAGCCTTGGAAAGTGCACTTTTTTGCTGTCGGCAATGAGACCTGGGGCTGCGGCGGCAATATGACGCCGGAGTATTACAGCCACCTCTACAAGCACTATGCGACTTTTCTGAAAACACCAGCAGATAACCGGCCGGAATTGATCGCCAGCGGCGGTTATGAGCATCTCACTGAATGGACTGAAACCTTGATGAAAAATGTGCAGCCGAACTTCAGTCTGCGCATGGATGGGATCGGTCACCACTACTACACGCTGCCGCGTTCCGACTGGACCGTTAAAGGAGTTGCCACAGGCTTTCCCGAAACCGAATGGCTGTCGACATTTGCCAACACCATCAAAATTGAGGACTTCATAAAGAGCAACACCGCCATCATGGATCAGTATGATCCAGAGAAGAAAGTGGGCTTTTATGTTGATGAGTGGGGCACTTGGTACGATGCGGAAAAAGGTGATAACCCGGCCTTTTTGTATCAGCAAAATACATTGCGCGACGCCTTGTTGGCCGGTCTGAATTTCAATATTTTCCACAAGTATGCGGATCGCGTGCGCATGACCAATATTGCGCAAATGGTGAACGTGCTGCAGGCGATGATTTTGACCGACAAGGAAAAAATGCTGCTGACGCCGACCTATCACGCATTCCATATGTATATTCCGTTCCAGCAGGCGACCTATCTACCGGCGGAAATCGCAGGCAATCCAAGCTATGGAATTGGGGCTACGGCTATTCCGCAGGTCAGTGTGTCGGCCGCGAAAGCAGTGGACGGGCGAATTATGCTGGCGCTGATTAATGTGCATCCAAACAAGGCCGTGGATATCGCCATAAATGGGCAGTGGAAGCAGGCTGAAGGCCAGATTTTGACGGCTGACAAAATGGATTCCCGCAATACTTTCGCAGAGAAAAATGTTGTTGCCCCCAAGCCATTCAAAGCGGGACAAAATGGCAAGGGTCTGACCGTCGCAATGCCGGCCAAATCCATGGTGGTTTTAGAACTGAAATAAATCCTATATCACAAGGGCCAAATGGACTGGCCCTTGCCTGCTTAAGTCCTGCTTTGTCCGAATGTTTGGCCTTCTCTTAAAAATATCCGCACACAGTGCGCGCCTTCACGAAATCAGTGTGATCTTGGGTTTGTTCGAGCCAAAAGGTTCTTTAGGTTTTTTGGCAATCGTTATATCATCATATGAACATACTTTCATGGTGTCGTGACTGAGCCATGGGCAGGAAGCCGACGCTGTACTAGTGCATCGCAAGTCGAAAGAAGCGTAGCGGGGCGAACTTCCAAGCGGGCATTCAAATAAAAAAGCAAATGTCGCAAACGGGATTGTTGTCGGGAAAAGTTTCATTGTTGTTCTAGTTTTTCAATTGGTGCGCTGTAACCTTAAGAGGGTCATGTTGGAGGGAGCTCGTCTCCGTCCAACAGTGGTTGGCCCTCGTTTTTTTCGCGTTGAGCACTAAATCCGTTGTGACGTATCTGTTGCCTTGCCGCTGTTTGTGCTGTCGGCACGAGCTTTAGTTCGTGATAAGAATTTGCTGGTGCCTGCCGGCTTTGTTTTAACGTGTTGTGCATTTTGCGATGGCGTGAAGTGTGTTTTGCAGATGTAAAAATCATCGTTAAAACGAAAATAAAGGGGGCAACATGCCAGCGAAAATTAAATCATCATCCGCGCGGAGTTTGCGCGTATTCATGCTGACCGCCGCGTCGCTAGTCATAGCGGCTTGTGGCGGACAGAATCAGACACCGAGTTCATCCAGTTCTTCATCCAGCAGCAGTTCATCGTCGAGCTCGTCGTCTTCATCCTCGTCATCATCATCCAGCTCTTCCTCCTCTTCATCATCCAGTTCGTCTTCGAGCTCATCTTCCAGCGGCGCGATTTGTCAGAATCCGCGACCGGCACTAACGCGCGTCAACTGGTCGCAGCGCGGTTCTCCACTGACCGGCGCGGCTGGGAATGTGATTGTTGAGCATGATCAGCAGCGTTTGTCTCGCCATACGATTTATCGTCCGCAAAATTTGCCGGCGGAAAAATTGCCCATCGTTTCCTGGGGGAATGGCGGCTGTGGCGCGAATGGTTTGAGCTCCGCTGAATTTCTTGCGGAGATCGCCTCCCACGGCTATCTGGTCATTGCCAACGGTGCGCCTAACGGTGGCGGCAGCGACCCCGACAACGGCTCAACCCACGTCACGGCGATAGATTGGGCAAGCGATGCAAGCGAGGATCCCTGCAGCAATCTTTACAACCGTGTGGATGCGGAAAAAGTTGCCGTGATGGGTTATTCCTGCGGCGGATTGATGGCCTTGAATGCAGCGGGTGATCCGCGTCTTTCTACCGTGGTAGCGATGAATAGCGGATTGTTGAATCCCAGTCAGAACGTTTACGCCCGTATGCACACGCCGGTTGCTTATTTCAATGGTGGATCGGGCGATGTCGCTTATCCGAATGGGCAGCGCGATTATCAATCCATCAATCATGTGCCGGTTTATCATGCGAACCTGCCGGTGGGTCATGGTGGTACCTACGGTGATGATAATGGAGGCGAGTTCGCGCGCGTCGGCGTTGCCTGGCTCAACTGGCATTTGAAGGGGGATCAGTCCGCGAGAGGTATGGGCATGTTCCTGGGTAATTCCTGCGGCATTTGCAGAACCAACTGGGTGATCGAACATAAGAATTTTTAACTACTATTCTCTCACCGACAAAGGCGTTTAATCGCCTTTGTTTTTCCGCGAGCCCGTCGGCTTTCGAACCGATGGGCATTATTTTTTTAATCTGCAGCAAAGCGCATCTGGGAACATCCAATTGGCTCCTATATGCGTCAACCCCAGAAATTGGAAATCATCTATGAATGAACTGTTGATCTTGAAATCCGATCGCTCGCGGATGGCGCGATCCTGGCGATTCTTGCTCGCTGCCGCGTTGTTGGCGACATCGGCGCACGCCGATACGGATAAGAAGACACTGCCTTATCAGGACCTTTCACTCGGTTTCGAAGAGCCGCGCCAAGGACCTTGTTGGGCGTATGACATTGGACGAGAAAATTCCCCAATTGATCAACGATGCACCCGCGATTCCTCGCCTGGGCGTGCGGGAGTACAACTGGTGGAACGAGGGCTTGCACGGGGTTGCGGCCTTGGGCGATGCCACTGTATTTCCACAGGCGGTTGGTATGGCGGCCGCTTGGGATGAGCCTTTGATGCATCAACTGGCGGATGTGATCAGTACCGAATTCCGCGCTAAACACTACGCCAATCAGCACCGATTTGGCGGTTCCGACTGGTTTGGGGGGCTGACTGTGTGGTCGCCCAACATCAATATGTTCCGCGATCCCCGCTGGGGGCGTGGGCAGGAGACCTACGGCGAAGACCCTTATCTGACTGCACGCCTGGGCGTCGCTTTTGTGAAAGGTTTGCAAGGGGAAGATCCGCGCTATCTGAAAACCGTCGCGACGCCGAAGCACTACGCGGTGCACAGCGGCCCGGAAGAAAGCCGCCATCGGGATGATTATCATCCTAGCCCTAAAGATTTGGAGGAAACCTATCTGCCGGCGTTCCGCGCCACTGTTATTGAGGGTAAAGCTGAGTCGATCATGTGCGCTTACAACGCAGTCAGTGGCGTGCCGGCCTGCGCGAGTGAACAGCTGATGGAAGATGTATTGCGCAAGCAGTGGGGTTTCAAAGGTTTCGTCGTGTCCGATTGTGGCGCGGTGTTTGATGTTTACCACGAAGCTAATCACGGCTACACCAAAACCCCGGAAGAAGGAATCAAAGCGACTTTCGAAGGTGGGATGGATTTGATTTGTGGTGATGCGAGTGAAGCTGACCACATCCGCAGTGCGTTGAAGAAAGGCTTAATTACCGAGGCGCAATTGGATGCGTCACTGGTTCGCCTGTTCAGCTCGCGTATGCGCCTCGGTCAGTTCGATCCCCGTCCCTCGGTTTTTCCAAATATCACGCCGAGTCACAATGACACGGATGAAAATCGCGCGCTCGCGCTGACCGTCGCGGAAAAATCCCTGGTGCTGTTGAAAAACAAAGACGGCTTTTTGCCGTTTAAGCCCGCGATTCGCAACATTGCTGTGATCGGCCCCAACGCTGACAGTCTTGATGCGCTTGTGGGCAACTACAACGGCTCACCGTCGCAGCCGGTAACGGTTCTGACGGGAATGCGGGCGCGGTTTGGCGAGGCCAATATCCGCTATGCCCCTGGTGCGGGTCTGGTGGCTCCTATCCAGACGCCGGTGCCGGACGAGGCTCTCTGCGCCGATGCCAAATGCCGCAAGCCCGGTTTGAACGCGGAATATTTCGCCGATAAAAAATTCGATAAAAAGCCGCAGAAACGTGTGGATACCAATGCTCGCGTGAGCTGGCAGGATCATGTGGCGAGTGGCGCGGTGCGGTGGAACGGCTTTTTGAAAGCGCCGGAAACCGGCACTTACTCCATGCGTTATATGGCCGACGGCGGCTACCGGATTTGGGTGGACGGCAAGCTGATTCTCGACGCCTGGAATGTGGACTGGCGCCCGGTGATCGCGAGCGGATTTGTCGATCTTGTAGCGGGTAAAACCTACAGCCTGAAAATCGAAGCCTTCCAGCGCGGCGAAAAAGGTGATGAAAAACTGGTGTGGAGTCTGCCTTCCGATCCGGCTGCGACAGATGCGCTCGCGGCGGCGCAGGCGGCGGATGCGGTGGTGTTTGTCGGCGGTCTTACCGCGCAGGTTGAAGGCGAAGAAATGCCCGTGCCGCTGCCCGGTTTTGTCGGCGGCGATCGCACCGATCTGTCCCTGCCGCAGATTCAGCGCGACCTGCTGCAAAAACTCTACGCCACCGGCAAGCCAGTGGTTGTGGTGTTAATGAACGGCAGCGCCCTGGCGGTGAACGAGGAAGATGTGTCCGCTACCGCTCTGGTGGAAGCCTGGTATCCGGGCGGGCAGGGAGGCGAGGCGGTTGCGCGCCTGCTGGCGGGCGATTTCAGCCCGGCAGGTCGTCTGCCTGTGACCTTCTACCGCACGCTGGAACAATTGCCGGATTTTAGCGATTACTCCATGGCGAACCGCACCTACCGCTATCACACCGGCGAGGTTCTCTACCCGTTCGGATACGGTCTCTCTTACACTGAATTCCGTTATGGCGAGGTGAACATTTCGCCCAAGGAATGGCGCGGTAAGGGCGCCGTGACCGTCACTGTGGATGTGACCAACTCCGGCGCGATGGATGCGGAAGAGGTGGTACAGTTGTACCTCACTCACGGCGAGGTAAAAGGCGCGCCGATTCGCGCGTTGGAAGGGTTCCAGCGGATTTTCATCCCCAAGGGGCAGACTCGCAAAGTGACCTTCCAACTGGATGATCGCCGTTTGAGCACGGTGGATGAAGCCGGGCGTCGCAGCGTTGTTCCGGGTTCCGTCTCTCTGTGGGTTGGCGGTGGTCAGCCCGCTCAGCGGGAAGGCTTGAAGCCTGCGGCGGGACGTGAAGCCAGTTTTGTGATCAAAACAGGGAAGACGCTCTAATAAATATCTTTAACATGGATTGAAAAAAGCCGTCGGGTGGCTTGCCCGGCGGCTTTCAATAAACCTTTCTGCAAGCCTTCTTTAATCCCCCGGAACAACTGGTGCCGATTGTGGCGCGTGTTGTTAACGAAGTGTTAGACGCTTCTCAATTTATAATATTATCTTATGAAATAATTGTGCCACTGATGATTTCTTCTGCTGGCCAGCGCTCCGTTGTAACCGATTACCCGCCGCCTGGATGTGTCAGTACTCGATAAAAATACGCAACTTTCCGCCTTTTCCGGCCTGGATGATAACCATGAATACAACATCTCAGATCACGGATCTGCGCCTTAGAATCCGAGGTTTTACGCAGATCGCCAAATTCAGTACATCGCTTCTGGTTGCTGGCATTTTATCCGCCTGTGGCGGTGGGACGAGCCCAACGTCTTCCAGTTCCAGCAGCTCTTCGTCATCAAGCAGTTCGTCCAGCTCTTCCTCTTCGAGCAGCTCGTCGAGCTCCAGCAGTTCGTCCAGCTCCAGCAGCTCATCGAGTTCATCGTCATCCAGCTCCGGCTCCATTCCCGCTGGTTCTACTCTTGTATACGCAGTGAATGCGGGTGGTGCGGCGGCGACTGTTAACAGTGTGCAATATCAGGCTGACCGTTTTTCCAATGGTGGCATGACGAACTCCACCACCGATCCGATCACCGGCGCCAACCCCGCGACGCTGTACCAAACCGAGCGTTATGGCAGCTTTAAATATGAAGTTCCGGTGACCAACTCCACCTACAGCCTCCGTTTGAATTTTGTCGAGCTGTATCAAACCGCGGCAGGGGCGCGTTTATTCAACGTGACGGTTGAAGGACAGCCGGTGCTGCAGAATTTCGATCTTTTTGCCACAGTCGGACACGACACCGCCTACGAGGTAGTGGTACCAACCGTTATGGTGGCGGATGGATCCTTGACCATCGAGCTGACTGCGGAAATCGATAACGCCACCATCAGTGGCTTTGCGATTTATTCCAATGCTGGGGGACAATTTGTCCAGCCGCAGGAGCCGGTCGGTTGCGACCTGCCCAACAGCATTCGCTGGACTTCAACCGGCGCGATTATCGGACCGAAAAATGGTGACGCGTCGGTAAAAGATCCGACGGTTGTGTACTACAACAACAAGTACCACGTATTTGCCACCGTCTGGAACACCAGCGGCCAAGGCAGTTACCGATCCATGTACACAAGTTTTACGGATTTCAACCAAGCATCCTCCGGCACTTATCAGGCATTTTCTCCTGGCGGCAGCTCAACGGTTGCACCGCAGGTGTTTTATTTCCGTCCGCAAAATCGCTGGTACATATTCACCCAGTGGCCGGCGAAGTACACCACCTCAACCAATATCGAAAATGCTAGCAGCTGGTCTGCGCCTACTACCTTGTGGCCGGGTAACGATACCCACGGTGGTGCATTGGATTATTGGGTGATTTGTAACGATACCCACTGCTATCTCTATTTCTTCAAAGACGACGGCAAGATGTATTACGTGAGCACCACGATTGCCAACTTCCCGAGATTCGACGTGAATCAGGTGAAAGTTGCCAATGTGGCGGGTTCCGGTGGCCAGAGCATTCTGTTTGAGGCGGGCAATGTCTACAAAATCAAAGGCACCAATAAATACTTGTTGCAGGTTGAAGGTTGGGGCGCTTCCGAAGGGCGTCGTTTGTACCGCTCCTGGACATCCACCAGTCTCGACGGCCCATGGGTAGCGCATAAAACGTCCGAAAGTGATCCGTTTGCCGGTCTGAATAACACCACCTTCCCAGGTGGGCAGTGGACGCAGCAGATCAGCCACGGCGAAATGATCCGCGATGGCTACGACGAGAAAATGGAAATCGATACCTGCAATATGAAGTTCCTGTATCAGGGTGTGAATCTGAGCGGTTTTAACGGCTCCTATAACGCCCGGCCCTACCGACTCGGGTTGTTGACAGCACAATAGAAGTTCGCCCCTTTAATGGCCGCCGCAAGGCGGCCTTTTTTGTTTTCAATCCGGCAAAATCCCTCGCTTTACCATTCTCCGTTGAAGTCTACACTTCACCTGTCTGGCCTAAATACTGTCAGTTATTTCCAATCCATAATTTGGAGTTGTCATGCCAATCACTCGGTTGTTTTTCGTCTGTTTTGTTTTCCTGTGTGTGCCATTTGCCTATGGGGCCGCGCCAATTAAAACCCACTCGGATATTGTGTGGGCTCAGCCGGAGGGATTTACCTTGACCCTGGATATTCATGTGCCGGAAGCGGGACGCGATCAATATCCGGTGCTCATCATTTATCACGGCGGCGGCTGGTTGTTGAATACCAAAAGCATCATGGATGATATGGCCCGTTATATGGCATCCCATGGAAAATATGTCGTGGTAAATGCGAATTACCGTTTGTTGGCGGACCAGAATAATACGGTCACCGTGAACGAAATTATTGAAGATGCTATGGGCGCCCTGTTATGGGTGAAAGACCATATTGCCCAATACAAAGGCGACCCGAATAAAATTGCCATCACTGGTGACAGCGCCGGTGGTCATCTGGCGGGTATGGTGATGCTCGGCGGCAGAATGCTTGAGAGCGATGGCTACGCGGGCGAGAGCCTCGGTTTCAATCCCTCTTATCTACCGCGTGGTATGACAGCGGAAAAAATTGCCGCAAATGACGGTTTAAAAGTGCAGGCGGTGATTTTGAGTTATACCGCGTTCGACCTGGCTGCCATTGCACAAAATAATTTTGAAACTGAGCAGAATCCATTTTGGGGTTGGGCCAATGCCAAGCCCAGAGGGGTCTTTGGCGACGCAGTCAGTTTTGCAACGCGACCGGATTTTTATCGCGCGGCGTCACCAATCAATCATATTCCTCAATCGCGAGACTATAAATTGCCGCCGCAATTTGTTCACGTTGGCAGCGAAGACGGTATGACCACTCCTGAGCTCGCCAAAGATTACGTCAAGCGCATTAAAAAAGCGGGCCATTCGGCGACTTTGAAAATATACAAAAAGCGCGGACACGGTTTTCTCGATAGCGGCTGCAACGATTACACCAATGGTTGTTTTACCGATCTGGCGGTGCCGACTTTGAAGGATATGATCCGTTTTCTCGATAAGGTATTCGCGCGCAAATAACGTTTTCAGCGCGCATAAAAAAGGGCACCAGAAGGTGCCCTTTTGTTTTAGATGGGAGGTGTTGGATTAGAACTGGCTGATGAACTGCCAGGCTTCTCCGGGAACCCATGATTTGGATTGACCGCGATCTTTTTCGGTCGGGTTGTGGTCGCCGTCAAAGGCACACCAGCGGACGGGGTAGCCATCGCGACATCCCTGGTAGGACGTACAAGTGTGCGTGCCGCTGCCCCGTGCAGGTTCCGGTGCATTAGTCGCGCTGCAACCGTTATTGCGGACCATGCGATCGCGGATAGAACGTCCTTGAGCGATGCCCAGAACGGAGTCGCTAATACCGTGAGCACCGAAGTAGGCGATAGGCGCAGTGCCGCCTTCACAACCACTCAATTGAGCGCCGGCGTACAAGGCCACACCGCGGAAGACATTGGCGCGGGCACAGGCAACGGCGTTGGACATGCCGGCGCCATAACTGAAGCCGGTGGCGAAGATGCGCGAGTTGTCGATACAGAGTCCGCCCTGAACTTGCTTCAGGATTTCATCGGTAAAGGCCAGATCGCGGCCGCCCGTGTTAGGCCAGCCGGCATCGATACCTTCCGGCGCAACAAAGATGGTGCTGTTGTTGGCCAGTGGCCACAAGCCGTAGAAGGGGCTCTTCTGTGGAACCACCGTTGCCGCCAGCGGCTACTTGGTTGGCGTTACCGCCCAGCCAGTGGTAAGCCACGATCAAACGATATGGGGTGCTGTTGCTGTAATTGTCGGGCACACGCAGGATGTAGGAACGGTTGGTGCCGCCCACGTTGAGGTTGATACGGCCATTTTGCAGAGTGCGAGAGGTGCCGCAACCTGCGCTGGGCGTTACTGCGCCTGGCTCGGGCTCTGGCGGCTCAACAAATTTTCCGCCAGTGCTGGAATAAATCTCGAAGGCGCTGAGGGTAGCGTTATCGATACTGGCACTCAATTCGATGGTCAGGCTTTGATCTACCACCATAACGTTGGATACGGCCAGATCGTAGGCTGTGTCGTGACCGGCTTCAGCAAACAAGTCGAAATCGGTGAGCACAGGCTGGCCTTCCACGGTCACGCTGAACAAGCGGTTGCCGGCGGCCGTCTGGAACAGCTCGACAAAGCGGAGTTGCACGCTGTAGGTGGAATTGGTGACCGGGATTTCGTATTTGTACTTGCCGTAGCGCTCGCTCTGATAGAGAACGTCGGCGGTGGTGTTATTGATTGGATCGGTTGTGGTATTGGGGCTGCCGCTGCTGGCGAAGCGGTCCGCTTTATATTCAATACCATTCACAGTCACCGCTGCGCCGCCCACGTTAACGGCGTATATCAGTGAGCCGGTGATGCCGCCGGAGCTGGACGAGCTGCTAGATGAGCTGCTGCTGGAGGAGCTTGAGGATGAGCTGCTGCTGGAAGAAGAGCTGTTCGACGAAGAGCTACTTGAAGAGGAACTGCTTGACGAGGAACTGCTGCTGGATGAAGAGCTGCTGGGCGCTTGCCCGCCGCCGCATCCGATCACCAGCAGTGAGCTGGACAGAAGTCCCAGCCCTGCTAAGCGCAGAAAAAGATTGCCGTTGTTCATTGGATTGCCCCACATGCAAATGCCGGAGCCTGACGAATAGGCCCCGGGGATTTATTAGACGCTGTTCGCTGGCTGCTTCGAGACAGCATTAAAAGAGCGCGGACGACGGTCTGTCCCGCTGTGTCGACAGGGCTCACCCCGCTCTGCGCGTGTTGTTTTGCCCTGTCTTGCTTCGCTGGTGAGTTATGAGATTGGCTGCGGATCTTATATGAAGATATCAGCCTATCATCACATGATAGGATTCTAAGCGGTGGCCGGGAAATTTCTAAGATTCAGCCCACAGATTTGGGTAAATCTTGTGATTTTGGGAGGCGTCGCGGGGCCTTAAGCCGAGTCGTTAGGACCATTACCTGCGCTGAATATAAGGGCGTAGACCAGAAACGAGCGGTGCGGACCGTTGTGCCAGAGCCAAGTTTCGGGCGGGTCGGCAAAGTCTCCGGATGCCGACACCTGCGGGTCTTGGCGGGCGAGATCGGTGATCAAGTTCGGCTGGAGATAGGTAAATAAACGATTGGTGGCGGCGAGTGTTTGCAGAAGGACGGCGCCATCTACCTGAGAACCGGGTGGCGGCAAGGGGGCGATTTCGCTGGAGCTCACATCCGTAATCCAGAGCGCATTGCGCTGAGGTTTGGTGAGCGCTGCCAGCAGGCGCAGATGCGCAACCAGCAGGGTGATCAAACCCGCCTGCAATAAAGGGTGTTCCTCTCCCAACACTCGGGTGCAGGTCAGCAGAATTTGGCTGATCAAACAGGACGACACCACGCAGTCGAATGGGCCGGGTAAGCGCGCCTTAATTTCATCTGCCGCACGAGCGGGAAATTCCAGCAACACCTCTTCGGTCACCTTGAAGTTGCGCCAATCCTCAAGGGTTTTATTCGCGCCTGATACATCCACCGGCGTGTGCAAATGAATTTTCCGCGCGACCGTCGCAGGCAGTCGCCGTTTTGCCCCTTCCAGCGCTTCCCGGTCGATATCCACTAGATGAATTTCCGCAAAAACCTCGCTGATCCGCGGCAAATCCACGTCCATACAGTTTCCTGCCCCTAGAATGCAGATGCGCCCGCCGTGCGGGTTGTGGGCGAGAATCAGATCGGTTTGGCGGCGGCGGTGCTCGGCGAAATACTGGTCGTATTTCAGCGAGGCTTTGTTGGCGCTTTTCTGTTGTTTTATTTCTGCGCGAACGGACATGGACAGCATTCCTCAAGGGAAACTTGGTTCGTTAAGAATAGACCGAGCCGCCACTGGAAAAATCATTTAATTATCGAAAATCGTCGGCGCGCCGGCGGGGAATTGGAACGGGATCAGCTCGCCGTGATCGACGATGCTGGCCAGCATGGCACAGCGATAGGGTTCGTCTGCGCGGTTGCAGTTTTCCGCCTGTTGAATGAGCTGTTCGAGGGGCAGCGGCGTCGACGGCCGCAATATTTGCGATTGATAGACCGGCTGACCTTCCACGGTTTCGCGAATGGATTCCCGCGGGTGGCAGAAAGAGCACTGGCTGATCCGCTCATTAAACGACAGTTCTTCGTAGGGTGTGCCGGCGGAAATGGTATTCAAAAGAGGGAATTTCAGCTCCGCCTTGGTGGTGATTAAATTCGGCTCATCCACGAGATAACTCATTTCCAGCAGCGGATAGGGAAATTCGGCAAAATCCTGATCGACCACCACCGTCAAAATTAGGCGGTCGAAAAAGAAAAAAAATCCGCGGGCTGCGCAACGCCGGTGAAGGTTGCGCGCTGAATTCACTGAAAGCGGACTGGATTTTCAACGGCCGGGGCAGGCTTTCAATAAAACAGGGTAGGGTCAGCGGTTTTTCCATGGCGTTGACCCAGTTCACCAAGCTCTGAATATCGCTCAGCTCAGCGCCGACAGGCGCCGTACAGCTGAGCTGTTGGGGCGGGTCCTCCGGCGTTTGTTTACCGCCGCAAGCGAACACCAGCAGCGTTAAAAAAATAATCAAAAAAATAACGCTGCATTTTTGTCCCAACTCTACTCAAGCCGCTGTTCACCAAAGAGAACCTGAATTACTGCGCGAGCCGGCCGCCTGCATTGGAATAAATGGCGATGCCGCTGATGGTTGCATTTTCCAACCCGGTGGTGAGTGCAATGGTGAGTCGGCCGTCGCGCACATTGACGTCTTTCACCCAGTATTCGAAGGCGGTGTCGTGGCCGGTGAGTCGATAGAGATCGAGATTGGTGAAGACCGGGCTTCCCTCCACGGCAAGGCTGAAAGTGCGCGCCCCCGCGGTTTGGTGGAACATTTCGACAAAATGTAAGGCCACCGTGTAAATACCGTTGGTCACTGGAATTTCATAAGTGGAATTGCCATAACGTTCGGTTTGATAAACCGCGTCATCCACAATTCCGCTGATGGCATCGGTGGTGGAGCTGGCCGCGCCGCCGGTAAAAAAATTATCGGCGTTGTAGGTTACGCCCGCCATGGTCGCCGCCGCGCTGGAACCCGCGTTGATGGCATACACCAGACTCAATTCCCTGGTGGGTGCACCGGAGCTGGAGCTGGACGATGAGCTGGACGAGCTTGAGGAATTCGACGAGCTCGACGAACTGGAACTGGCGGAAGACGAGCTGCTGGCATCGCCATTGCCGGCTGATCCGCCGCAGCCGACCAGCAGTTGGCAACCGAAAATGACCGCGCAAATTCCGGAGTATTTTTTTGCTGATTTCATATCAAAATCCATCGCTGTGTCGCTAACCGAATATCCCGGAAATCGCTCCCGAGTACATGCTGTTGTCGTTGCCGAGGACAAAATTATTGACCCCGAAAGGACGTGCCAGCGACATCCAGTAATCGTTGGTGGAGCGCATATTGTTGGACGTCGCCGACGACGGTCGGCCGCCGCCGTGAGTCCACATCTGATTGCCGCGGATGCCGGTTTCTTTGCCGCCAAACAATAGCCACGGCATATTGTCCCAACTGTGATTGGCCTGGCCGACCTCGGTTATATACGCGAGCACGGTGGTATCGAAAATCGGTTTTCCAGTGATGTCGGTGGTTTGTTTCAGCGAGGTGAGAAATTCAGCGAGGCGCTGGGAATACCAAACCTCGACACGGGTGAGAAATTCAACGACATCTGCCGTTGAAGGTTTGTGACTGGTAGTGTGATGCACTTTAAAAGTGGACGGACTCGGCGGCCACATATCGGCGAAACTGACGTGATTGGTGCCCGGCGACCATTGGAAAGTGACGGTGCGGGTCAAATCGCATTTAAATGCGGCGCGGACGGTATCCCAATGCAATTCGCCAATGCGGCGATGTTTAAGGTCGTCGCGCTCGGAGGCGACATTTTCGCCATCGTAGGGGTCGACACGGGTGTTGACCTGAACATTTTCCGGTTGACTGCTCATACCGCAAAAAACAGGATCAGTCGGGTCGTTGGCCAATTCTTTTTCCAGCTCGCGCACCGCGTCTTCATAAGCGTCCAGTTTTTCCCACTGGGAGGAGGGCGCCACGGAGCGCATACGCGTTAAATCCTTCAAAGCAAAATCCAACACGCCCTTTTTATCGGCGCGCGCGCGGCGCAGACTTTCGTCGCCCCCGCCGGGCATCAGCGTGCCGAAAATGCGCTCATAAGTTTGCAACGGCTGATAATACGGCCGCATAGGCGCGCGCGCGCCGGAATAGGAAAGGTGCCGCGGCGACACTTCTCCCGGCGTATCCGCGCGCTGGTCACAGGAAACCTGAATCGACTGCACGGCGGCGGAGCGTAAATAACTGGAGCCGTTCAATAACAATTGATCGACACTCGGACCTTCCGCATAGGGATCGTCGCCACCATTGCCGGGATACAGAGTGGGACAGCGGCGCCCTGTCACCGCCAATACCGTGCCTCTTTCATGGCCGCCGCCGGCGGATCCACCGTGAGGCAGGCCGAGCCCGCGAAAAACCACCATGTCCTGCTTAAAAGAATTCAGCGGCGCGAGAATGCGGGGAAATTGATAATTGCTCAAATTAGTGCCGCTGCCCTGCGGCCACCAATGTTGATAAATCGTTCCCACCGGGCGTTGCAGAATGACCAGGCGGCGGGGATTTACGGCGCCTTGCTCTTGGGCGATTGCGCGGTTTAGCCAAGTGGACAATCCCACGGCGCCGCCGATGCCAGCAAGAAATTTCCGTCTGTTCAATGATTGCATTGTCATTGTGCTGCCTCCGCAACTCGGGTGGATAGCGCAGGTGATCTGACCACGCCGCGGATAATGTCGGTAAATGAACTGCTGTTATTGAGATTTTTGGTGATATTGGTGACTTCGCATTGACCGCTCTGCACACCGTCGTTGCCGGTGCCATAGGCAAAAAAAGATGGCGCGTCACGCAATTGATAAATTCCGGCCGCGCCGCCAGCATCTGCGCAAATTCAACCGGGCCGCTGACGACGCTGTCGAAAGATGCCATGTTGCTGAGATCCGCGGCGGAATTGATGGTCTGCCCGTGATTGTCGTAAAACCGGTGTTTGCCGATGGCATCGTACTGTTCAAACATAAGGCCGTAGGCATCGAACTGGCTGTGGCAGTTTTTGCATGGCACGGTGCGCGCACGGTAATCAGCCAATTCAATTCGCTTGCGCCGGAACTTAATTGTTCTTCAACTTCAGAAATCACATCCAGCGGCGGCGGTGGCACTTTCGGTAGACAGAGAAGGGGTCCGTTGACGAATAATCCCCGCGCTACCACTGATGTTTCATCGGTGCGGGAATAAGCCGTCAAAAAACTCGCCTGGGTGAGAAGTCCCGCGCGATAGTCATCCGTTAATTGGGTTTCCACAAATTGATTCCGATCAGTCCCGCTAAAGGGAATTCCGTAAAGATCGGCGAGGGCACCGTTAACAAACGTTGTGCGCCCGGTGAGTACCTGGCTGACGCCGCCTGACCATAAATATTTACGCAAAAACAGGCGCGTCTCCTCGTACATTTGCGCGGCGAGATTGGCGGAGTATTGCGGGAACATGGCGGGATCTTTGGCTTTGCCAAACAGGTTGCCGAAATTCCACGCGGACAGCAGCGTAAATTCCATGCTCGCGCGGGTAGCGTCCTGAGCGAGCATGCGCGCAGCTTGACGCTCGCGCTCGTCGGGGTCGTTTAATCTTCCCGCATCGGCTGCCGCCGACAACTCTTCGTCCGGCAGCGAATCGGTGAGCATATAAGACAAGGTGCTGGCGAATTCATGGGGCGTCAATTCATAGACACCATCGCCGTTTAAACGGCCATATTCGGTGCGATGATTGAAGGATGGCGACATTAAAATCGCCTGCGCCGCGAGTCTTAAACCGTAGGTGAAAGACACGCTGGAACCTGTATCAAATACCTGCATCAAGTCGTCAACTTCGCCGTTGACGAGCGGGCGCTTGAATGCGCGGCGCGCGGTTTTTTCGATATAGGCACGCGCGCAATTGCGCTCCGCTGTGAGGCAGCCGGAAAGCTGCGCCGACCGGCGTTGAAAATTATCCGCCGCGTAAGCTGCCCAATCGAGGCGTGTATTAATCAGCGAGGTATTGGCAACCGTGCTTTTTTGCGTGAACAATTTTGTCGCCGGATCGGGAGTATCCTTTTGCTCGAATACCCCATCACCGAGCAGGGTTGTGACCGATTTGGTGTAGGGCAGATCCGAAAGAAGAATTAAATCCTGCGGGAAACTCGGCGCGCAACTCGGGCCCTCCACAATGCCGCCGTTGAGGATGGTATTCCAGTCGTCCATGGTGCGAATAAAATCCCCAGCCAGTTTGTCGCACTCTGCGGCGCTGCCACAGTTGTGGCGATCGACCGTCATGCGCGCCACCAGGCGGGAAAAATCCGGCATATCCAGATCGACAAACGAAAATACCGCGTCGTGCGCAACGCTCACTGAGCGATCCGCATGCGCCGGAACCGGTTGACCGTTAGTGGGGTAGCGGACGAAGGTGCCGGAAAAAATGGCAGATCGAGCAATTCTCCCGCAGCACGGGATAAAGTGTTTTGCCAAACGCATCCTGCGATGCGCTCAATTCTGAGCCGCCACTGGAAGACGAGCTCGACGAGCTGGAACTGGAGCTGGCGGTTCCACCGGATGACGTGCCTCCAGATGAAGTGCCATCGGGCGAGTCGCCACCACAAGCGCTCAGCGCTAAAGTGAACAGTATGGAATACATTATTTTGTGCATAGCGAACCCTCGCCCGCGATTTCAGCGTGCAGAAATATCCAAATAAAAGCGGTTTGAATGTCACCAATCTCAAGCGAGATTGGTGATTGCCCCACTGCTGAAGTTGGCGGCGCCAAAGGAATTCACGTTCGCACCGAACAGATTGAGAATTCCGCTCAGCAGATCGTTGTGGCTGCGACCGTTAAAATTCAGCATGCGCCCCGTGCGCAACCCGCCGCCATTTCCTGCCAGCAGGAACGGCATATTTTTCTTATCGTGCGTCGGCGGGTCGGACAATTCGGAGCCGATAAATACAACACTTTCGTCGAGCAAGCTGTGGCCTCCCATGTCCACTGCTGCCATTTTCTGCAACAGGTAGGCGTGCTGTTCGGCATACCATGTATAGATTTTCTGGCACTCGGTTGGACGGAAGCCGCCATCGTGTTGATAGTAGTGATGGTGATCCGACAAATTCAGCCAGGGGAAGGTGTGTTTCGCCTCAGTATCAGTCCATTGCAGTGACGCGACGCGGGTGATGTCGCAGGCCATGGCCATGACAATCATATCCATCATTAACCGACCGACCTTCGGAATGGCGGCATCTGTGCGGTTGTCTTTGATGCTGCCGGTATCGGAGGAATTCAGACCGGATTTAGGGTTGTAATCCGATGTGTCCACCCGCGTCGGTTTGACGCAGGCGCCACCGGAGACGACTTCGTTCTGCAAGGCTTTTTCAATTTCGCGAATTTTGGTCAGATGCTGTTCCAGTCGCGAGCGATCCGCCATACCCAACTGCTGCGACAGGGATTGATAGCGTTTGCCGACAAAATCCAACACCGATTTACGCCGATTCAACAGCGCCAAGGCTTCAGGATCGGTATTGTCCAATTGGCCAAACATATCGTTCCAGATTTGCTGTGGGTCCAGGCGCGGAGGGATCGGATTAAAGCGACCGTTATCCTCAAAATTGAGGGCATTAATCGGGTGCAATAATCCGTGGGATTTTCCCGTCGCCCAGCGGATGGCGATCTGCAGACTTTTCAACGGTGTATCTCCACCGATTCGGTTGGCAATAACCTGATCTATAGACGGCCCGCCGGAATAATCATTGCGCGCGGCGTTTTGCGGCGTGCCTGTCAGAAGCGCGACAATTCCCGCTTGATGTTGCTCCCCGATGGCGCTTTTCATATCGAGTCCATGGGGAATCAATATTTTGCTTTTCAGTGAATTCAACGGCTGCAATATAGGCCCGAAATTAAAACTGGTTTCCGAGCCGGAACTCGCCCACTTATCTCGCACCGTGCCGCCCGGTGTGTAGACGGTCAAAAAACGTTTGGCGAGATTGTATTGTTGCGAATACGCCTTGGTGGGCGCCATGATTTCGAGCCAGGGCAGGGCAATCGCAATGGAACCGGCACCACGCAACATTGATCGGCGGGTTAAATTGAGTTTCTTTTTCATATCAGCTCCCAGAACGCGTTATTGCCGGTGGTCAGAAGGTAAATGCAGAAACGCATCGGTTTGTGTCAGATCCACCAGCAAGCTGCGAATGTCGTAGCCTTTCGTTGCAAAATTGGTGGTGACTGCATCCTTGACGCAAGACTCGCTGGCGCCGATGGTTTTGCCGTAGGCGAAATTCGCCCAGTTGTAGGCAAAACACTGGTGCGTTCTGGGATCGTCTGCAATTGCCTGTACCAATTCCACGGCGTTGTCGACGCGGATACCCGTGCCCGGAAGTGCGCCGCTGGCATCGATCAGCACGTTATTTTCGTGTGTGCGATAGAGACCAACCGGATCGAAATGCTCGAATACCAAACCGACCGGATCCATTTTGTCGTGGCAGGTTTTACACACCGGATCTTGTGAATGTTGGCTGTAGCGATCGCGCCCGGTGAGGCCGGAACTCGGATCTGGTGGTTTGATCTGTTCGAGGATATCGCCGGTGGGCAGCGGGATATTCACACACAACAGTTTTTTCATCACATAAGCGCCGCGCACCACCGGGTTGGTGTGGCCGGAGTGTGTGGTACCCGCCATGATTCCCGCGTGCGTCAGTACGCCCAGACGTTTGGATGTGTCCATCGGCACTTCCTGGAACTGGTCACCATAAACGCCGCCTACACCATAAAATCTGGCGAGGGTTTCATTCATAAAGGTGTAGGGTGCGGTTAAGGCAGACGCCCAATCACCGGGGCCATCAAAAATATGGTGCTCCAAAAATGTCTGGGTTTCCTCGCGCATCAATGAACCGATCAGAGCGTTGAAATTCGGATAGGCCACCGGATCCCGCTCTAGGTGGTTGAGCGAGGAAATCGGCAGATAGGCATCGAAAAAGTAGCGGATCATATTGCGGCTGCGCGAATCTGCGAGCAGGCGTTCAGCCTGTGCCTTGACTTGTGATGCGGTGGAAAGTTGGCCGTTGGCCGCCGCCTGCAGTAACGCGTCATCTGGCATGCTGCCCCAGAAGAAATAGGACAGACGAGAGGCCATTTCAGAATCGGTCGGCTTGAGTCTGCCGTCCACCATTACACCTTTTTCCACTCGATAGAGAAAATCCGGCGATTGCAATACGGCTTCAATCACACCGGAAATCGACTTTTTGAAATCGCTGCCGCTCTGGATCAACGCGCGCTGCAGATCCTTATAGGATTGCAGTTCGGTGGAGGTGGCCGCGCGGCGGAAAGTACGCGGCAGCAGCCGCTCGATGATCTGGTCCGCGCAGGACTGTTGATTGCTGGTCTGCAGGTTTTGCACACAGGAGTGCAGACGCTGCCATTGGGTTTGATTGTTGACGACGCGATCGGCGATACCTTCTGCAACCTTGCCATATTGCTCGGCGAGGAAAGATGAGACCGACATGGAATTGGCGTCGTTACCGAAGCCGTTGCCGATTTCCTCACTGGGCAGATCGTTGCCTGGGCGGGTGTTGTCACCGAACAAATCGTTAATCGTGTTGTTGTATTCAAAGCGGGTGAGGCGGCGCACCGGGGCGGATTTCACCTGGCAGTCTGCCGTGCCGGGTGCATCGTCGTTGAATGCATACAAAATAAAACCGGCCACGCTGCGTGCGCAGTCGCCCGTGCACTGATCGCCGCCGATTGGCATGGTTCTGGAAATTTTACTGATCAGTGCCGAAGCGGATGCGCAACTGGTGCACTGGGATTTGAGCAGCGAGGGAAATACGCCGTTGCCGTCACCCGACGATCCGTGACAGTGCGCACAGGAGGCGTTGTAAATTCCTTCACCACTGGTGATGGTGCCATCGGAAAAACTGACGAGATTATCCCGGTCGGCATAGATTTCGATACCGGAGAGTGTGCCGTTATCTTTGCTGGCGGTTATCTTGATGGACAAGGAGCCATCATTGACGGCAATTTCGGGCGATTCGATTTCATATGCGGCAAATTTGCCCACGCGCGCATGGACGTCCAGATTTTGCGCCAGTGTCTGCCCCTCTACCACAACATCCATAATGCGCGAATCGTTCGCATCCCAGAACATCTCGACAAATTTCAATTTGACCTTGTAGCGTCCTGAGCCCACGGGGATATCGTAATTCAGTGCACCCCAGCGCTCGGACTGGAAGAGCGGCTGCTGCTGGGTTCCGGAAATCGTGTTGGTCACAACCTGTGCGGTGCCGCCGGAAAAATAGCGGTCGGCCTCAAAGGTCAATCCTTTGCCGTCCTTGTAGGTATTGCCGCCGACATTTACACCGAGGATGAAATTCCATTTGTCCAGATTGGCGACAGGTGAGCCGGAGCTGCTGGACGAGCTGCTCGATGATGAAGAGCTGCTGCCGGATATTTCTTCTCCGGCACCACCACAGCCGGTGAGAGAAACCACCCAATATAAGAGGGGAGCTAGTAATTTTATGCGCATGTTTTATCCCAAAGGTTTATTGGTTGATCTCTGTACAGCCCGCATACTTTGTTCGCTGAACCCGCGCGGCTTCGCTCGGGCGCAAAACGCAATTTACCTGCGTCATCTACTACGCCGTTAACGCGCAAGAGGGCGAAAGTTAAAAAAAGCAAATAGTTGAATTACTTTTTTCATTTATTAAATAGCAGGATGAAACAAAAAGGGGTTGGATTTATTACTAATTCGGTGAGAGCGAGAGGCGAACGGAAGATAAAAATTGGCGCAGACGGATAAGTTGACCGCGTGCCAGCAAACGCGTGACGTAAGTAGATTTATTTTTGTGATGAATTTTGACTTGTGATGCTTGCCGGAAACGATGTGTGAGTTAATTCACGCGGAAGTTTTTTCCGTATGAATTTCATGCTCATCATTTTCACCTTTTGCCGGATAGACGGATTTGAAGGTTTTCGGTGAACAGCCGTATTCGTTTTTGAAGAGTTTGTTGAAGTAGGACACGTTGTTGTAGCCGACGGAAAATGCAATTTCCGCAACATTGGCTTCCGGTTTTTCCGCCAACAGCCTGGCCGCCTCTGTCAGACGGAGCTTGTTCAAGTAAGCGCTGAAAGTGAGACCGATTTCATCTTTCAAGATGCTGTTCATTTTCGCCCGATTAATACCGATGGCATGGATGGCAGTATCGAGGCTGATGTCCGGATTGGCATATTCGGTTGCCATAAAGCGCAGTACCGCGCTTTTTTCCTTGTCTTTGTGCGGTTCGACCGACAGCTGCTGATAGGCAATCAAAGGCCGGTCTTTTTGCATTTTCTCCTGCAGGTCCGCAACCAGCGCGCGGCCATGTTGTTTGAAGAACCAGATCCCATACGCCACCCAGATGACGCCCGCCAGAAAGCCGAAAACGTAAGCAAAGCGCCAATCTCGGCCGATCAGTTCCAGATCTGCAATCTTGACGGAGGAGTGCACGTCTTTCGGGCTTTGCCCGGAAATACCAAAACTGAAATTGGCAGCCTGGGAGAGATCATAGCTACGGTCGGAAAGGGGAATATTTTTGAGGTAAAGCCACCACTCCGGAATTTCCAGGTGCTTAAGGTCGATCTCGATGGGAGTCCAGGATTCTTCACAGGCAAAAAATGCCGTGGGAATTCGATAGCTTGAACTGTCGCCCGGCACGGTCAACTTTTTATCGAAGGTGTGAACGGTAAAGCTCAGCACATTTCGTGGCGAGCATCGGGCATTGAAGCGGATAACGCCGTATTGGCTGAGATCGACCAGTGCCGACTCCTCCGAATAAAAGAACATGCCGATAGAAGCAAAACTGTGAGCAACACTGCTGGATGCGGTAAATGAATAATCAATGCTGTGAGTTGCTTCATGTACACGGATGACAGACGAGCCGCCATATTCTGAGTCGGACGTGGTCTGCATCTGCCAGGGCACAACGCTTTTGGGGGCGGGCAGCAAACGGTCAACTAAAAATGTTTGATCGAAACAGAAATGGCCGGCGATCAGCGAAACAGATAGCAGACAAGCAAAGATAATCGCGGAATTTCGAAAAAATCTTGATGTTTCGTTCATGGATCCGTAAACGGTGCGCAAAACAGGTTGTTGCAGTATCAAATTGTGATCCATCGCCAGCCCTGCTCTACTTTCGCGTTTTACCTCTGCGCGTTCGCTGATATTCGGTATCGGGAGGCGAGCGGCGATCCCGATTAACCACGGTGCAAAACGGTATAACGATGGAAATATTCCCGCTTTGGGGTGCCCGCCAAACCCTTCAGGCAAATGCGTAGAAGAAACGCTCTTATGCGTCATCGAACTTAGCCCACGTTATCCGCAACATGTTTTTTATTATGTTTTCATGCCGGTTTGTCGACCGGAAAATCAGGCCGGAGCGGGTGCAAAAATCTGCCGCCTTGCCTTCATGAGTTCGAATAACACCATAGGTCCTATAGGGGGTCAATTGCGCAAAAATCAAAGTGTGACGAATTAATCAATTAATATGATTATTTATATTTCTCTTGCGGTTAGCATTTTTTTTACCTGTTCGGAGGGGGTAAATGCTGATTTTGCGATGTGGTTCTTATTTTTTGTTGAGGTGGGCGCGCATTGGGCATTGGGGTGGGATTTGCGTCCGCCGACCCTTTTTCGCGGGGAAACCATGGCGCGCTAAGCGTCTCTGGCTATTAGCCAAATTGCTGCAGGAAGTCTTCCACCTTGTCCACCATCTCTGCGGACCCGAGATAGAGAGCCGTGCGCTGGTGCAGCGAGGAGGGAGAGCAATCCAGTACCCGACTGCCCGCACTGGTGAGGGCTTTGCCACCGGCCTGCTCTGCGATGAAAGCCACGGGGTTACATTCGTAAAGCAGGCGCAATTTGCCCTGGGGATAACGGCTTGAGGTGGGGTATAGATACACACCGCCCTGGATCAGATTGCGGTGAAAATCCGCCACCAGTGAACCTATATAACGCGAGCTGTAGGGGCGGCGCGTGGCCGGGTCCTCCTCCTGACAATATTTAATGTATTTTTTCACACCGTCGGGAAAGTGGCTGTAAAACCCCTCATTGATGGAATAAATCGCACCGCGCGACGGATAACGCATATTCGGATGGGACAGACAGAAAAGCCCCAACGAGGGCTCATAGGTAAAGCCATTGACGCCTTGCCCGGTGGAATAGACGAGCATAGTGGAGGAGCCGTAGATAATGTAGCCCGCTGCAGCTTGGGCGCGGCCGGGCTGGAGAAAATCCTCCAGCGTCACCGGTGTGCCCTCCGGCGTTACGCGGCGGTAAATCGAAAAAATGGTGCCGACAGAGACATTCACATCGATATTCGAGGAGCCATCGAGCGGGTCGATAAGCACCACATACTTGGCGTGCCGATTTTTCTCGCCGTCAAAGTGAATGAAATTCTCTTCCTCCTCCGACGCCAGACCGCAGACGACACCGCGCGCGCCCAGCGCGTTTTTAAAGACCTCGTTGGTGAAGACATCCAGCTTCTGTTGGGTTTCTCCATGGCTGTTTACCTCGCCCGCTGGGCCGGTGATATTGGCCAAGCCGGCCTTGTTCACTTCGCGATTGACGATCTTGGCGGCTAGACACAGGGCGGAAAACAGCGCCGAGAACTCCCCGGAAGCCTGGGGATAATCCATCTGGCGTTCGAAAATAAATTCGCTGAGGGTGTTGAAGGTTGGCATGAGGGGCACCGCCGGCAGGAAGCTGACAAGGATTGCATGAGTATACGCGCTGCTGCGCACCTCTAAGGTCTTTTTACTCCTTCGCAATGCCGTTCCGCCCGGCGGGTTTTTTGGCCGGCAGGAGCGGGAGCGGCTATGTTTATGGGTACGATCAAAACAATGACGTCAGGTATGAGCGATTCTTGGCCGTGGGTGATGTTCCTGCTGTACATCACTATTGGGTATTTATTGGTGGCGGGCGGAATGTCGGCGGCGGTGGCAGTGGTGTCGCGCTCTGCCCACAACCGGTTTGCGTACGGGGCTCTGGCCGTTATGGGTTTCAGCGGGGCCGGCTATCAGGTGGCCTGTGCCTACTATTACCAGACCGCTGCGGAGACTGCCGCGATAACCGCTCTGCTGTGGCAGACCGATTGCGCTTCGCTCATGCTGCTGGCGACGGGCTTTTATTTCGCGGCGCAGCGCCACCGGGGCCGCCTGCCGGACAATCTTGTGTTCCTTTTGGTTCTCGCCGCGTTGATGTTGGTCGTGGCCAATCGCACCTCGGCCTTCTCTCTTCATTTTGCCGATATTCCCACGTTACACAAAGAGCCCAGCTCCTGGCAGACAGACCTCAGTGCCCTGCGCGGCAAACCGGGTGGCGGTGCATTCGTGTGGCACGGGGTCATGTTCTTTCTCCTGGCCTGTTCCGTTTGGTGGAATCATCAGGCGCGCCGCGATATAGGTGCTGCGGTGAGCTTCACCCAGCTGCTGTTTATCCTGTTGTTGACTGCGTCGGTGGCGGCGAGCTTCGCGCTCGACTTCGGCATCTGGCAAGGCATATACCCGGCAGGTTTTGCTCTCACTGCTTTTTTTGCATGGATCACCATCGGAGCATCGGCGGAGGCGGCGCGCAACAGTCGCCAGCTGCAGGTGCGCGAGCGGGAAATGGAGGGCGAGATCCGCCAGCGGCGCAAGGCGGAGGACAAGCTCGAGCGTTTGTCACAGGTGTTTACCCAGGCGCCCACCGCCACCCACATCATCGATCTCGCCGGCCGGGCGTTGCAGGTGAACGACGAGAGCGTGCGCCTGTTGCGACGCGATGTCAGTGCGCCGCCCAAGGTTAATTTCCTGGCCGTGCTCGAGCATCTGGGGGTGCCCCGGGCGCAGGTTCTGGATAGCTTGGCGCAGGGCGAATCGGCGGAGTTTGGTCCCTATTTCTTTGCCGCCGGCATGCCGGTGGACGCGCTCTATCTGGTGCGCGATGCCTGGCTCAAGTTCAAGTTGTACCCCATCGTCAACCAGGAGCGCGAGCTGCAGGAAGTGGTGGTGCGGCTGGAGGATGTGTCCGAACGCCAGTTTGTCGAAAGCGCCATCAAAACCATCTCCATGGCGGTGTCCACGGAAACGGGGCATGTGTTTTTCAATCAGTTGGCGATCCACCTGGCCCGGTTGCTCAACAAGAAGTACGTCTATATCGGCCTGAAAAAACTGATCGACAAGCAGCTCGTCATCGAAACTCTGGCGGTGGCGGTGGACGGCGAGTTGGTGGGCAACCTTAACTTGGCTCTGGCGGATTCGCCGTCGGAAAAAGTCCTGTTGCAGGGTGCTTATGCGGTGCCGCGCCAGCTGCAGCGTGAATTTCCCTACAACCCCATACTGCGCGACATAGGCGCACAGAGTTTTGTCGGCGCCGCCATGGTGGATGCCGAGCGCAATGCCATAGGTTTGATCGCCGTGCTGGACAACAAGCCGATGGAGCACGTCAAACAGATGCAGGAGATTGTGAATATTTTCGTCTCCCGCGCCGCCACCGAACTGCACCGCCTTGAAGCGGAACAGCGCATCCGAAAAATGGCGTACGAGGACGCGCTCACTGGTCTGCCCAACCGGTCCGCCCTAAACGAACATGTGATCAACCTTTTGCAGCGCACCGCAGCGGCAACCGAAGCAGGGGTTGCCGAAGCAAGGAATAGCGAAGCAGGAGCTGTCGACGCAGTTACACCCGGCGCTTTTATTCAGCTGGACCTGGACCATTTCAAAACTATCAACGATGCCCTCGGCCACGACATAGGCGACGACGTTTTGCGCTGTATCGCCCGGCGACTGCGCCAGAACCTCGGCGACAACATCCTGGTGGCGCGGCTGGGCGGTGATGAATTCGCTGTGGTGATCGATCAGCTGGGCCCGGAGCCGGAAATTGCCCTGGAGCGCTGCACGCAGCAGCTTGTCAGTCTGATGGAGCAGCCGGTACAGGTGGGCGACCACCTGCTGGATCTCGGCTGTACCCTCGGTGTGGTGTTGTTTCCGGAATTTGCCGCCACCGCGCTGGATGTATTCCGCAACGCGGATATCGCCTTGAATAAAGCGAAGAGCTCCGGTCGCGGTGGTTTCCAGCTGTTTACGCCGGAGATGCGCGATTCCGTCAGCCACCGTCTAGCGGTGGAGAATGGATTGCGGGCGGCGCTGGTGAATCAGGAGCTGCATGTGTTCTATCAGCCGCAGCTCGACGGCGCCGGCAATCTGATGGGCGCGGAGGCGCTGATCCGCTGGCAGCACCCGGAACAGGGCTGGATTCCGCCGCTGCAATTCATTCCGGTGGCGGAGGAGAGCGGTCTGATCAACAGCATAGGCCAGTGGATACTCGAAGCCGCGCTGAAGCACCGCAAGAACTGGGCGGAAAAACGCCTGCCGTTCACCGGGCACCTGTCCATCAACGTATCGCCCTGGCAATTTGCGCGGCCGGACTTTGTCCCCTGCACCATCGCCGCGGTGGAGCAGCTCCAGATGCCGCCCAGCCATATCACTCTGGAGGTAACCGAAAGCGCGCTGCTGACCGACATAGACGACACCATCGCCAAACTCGGCCAGCTGCGCCGTTTCGGTGTGACCATCGCGCTCGATGATTTTGGCACGGGTTATTCGTCCCTGGCGTATCTGCGTGATCTGCCGCTGGATATTCTCAAAATCGACAAGACGTTCGTCGACGCGCTGGAGATCAACGAGCACGAGCCCCTGGTGGAGTCGATGATCGCCATCGGTCGCAATATGGGATTACAAGTGGTGGCCGAGGGAGTGGAAACCGCAGTGCAGCTCGAACGCCTGAAAGGCTTAGGTTGCAATGTGTTCCAGGGCTATCTGTTTTCCCGCCCCCTGCCGGAGGCGGAATTTCAGCAGTGGCTGCGGAGCAACTATAGCGACCTGCAGTCGGTGCCGCGACAGCTGCATTCCTGAAGTCCGTTATTTGTGTTTGAGCTTGAGATCCAGATAGCCCATGGCGAACGCAGAGGCGACAAAGGTGACATGCAGCACCGTATACCAGTAGATATGCGTTTCTTCGGTATTGGTCACATTCATGAACACTTTGAGCAGGTGGATGGAGGATATGGCCACTATGGAGGCGGCGATTTTGCCCTTCAGCGATGAGGAGTCCATCTTGCCGAGCCAGTTCAGCTTTTCTTTTTCCCCATCCAGGTCGAGCTGGGAGACGAAATTTTCATAGCCGCTCATCATCACCATCACGATCAGCCCGCCCACCATCGCCAGGTCGATCAACGTCAATATGCTGAGGATCATTTTGGCTTCGCTCATGTGAAAAACCCCGAGGAGCAGATACACCGACTCCTGAAAGAATTTGATGATCAGAGCGAGCAGTGCGACGGCGAGGCCGAGGTAGATAGGAGCGAGCAACCAGCGGGCGCGGTAGAGGGATTGTTCGATGAGTTTTTCCATGGGAGCTGTACTTCAGGGAAAAGGCGCCAGGGCGCGGGAGCGCGGATTTTAGAGTCCCGCAGGGCGGAGTTCAAACGGTTCCGCAGCGCAGTTCAGATATCGCTGTTGTACAGCTCCACCTGCAAACTCGGCCTTTTTCCCTCCTCCGCCTCGCGTGAGTAGAAGGTCACCTGGGCGCGGCCGGAGGTGCGTTGCAGGCGCATTTCCAGCGTGATCTGCCGCAGATTGGCCTCCATCAGCTTCTGCACCAGTGGCAGGGCGTCGATCTCATAATTTTTCTCATTGTCATCGTCGCTGCCCGGCACTGCGATACCGGGCAGATTGCGCACGGCGGCGGGGGTGTAATTGCTCGAATTGAAGAAGCGCCTCCCAGGTGGCGGTCTTCTCGTCGAAATTGTTGTGCACGGGCTTCAGATAGAAGGCGTTGTCGCCGCCTTTGCTGGAGTGGCCGGCGGCCTGTTGGCTCACGCCCTGGCCGTACAGGGTGTCATCGGTATTGGCGTACAGCAGGAGGGTGGCGCGGAGGATTTTCTTTTGCGGATTGCGATGCAGCTCCTCCAACAGCGGGCCCACCTCAAAACGCATCACGCTGACGTTCTGATAACTGGAGCCGCTCTGACTCCACTGACCCGCCGATAGGGCGGTGGAAAGGCCCAAGGGTTCGCGCTGGTTTTGCCGCAACAAGGCGTCGGCCTCGGGCAGAAAAATGAACTGGTTGCCGTTTTGCTGGGTGATCAGCGGTGTGTCGTCCACGCGTTTGGCCTGCTCGTTGGCGTAGCGTTTGTCGCTGAAGTGGACCTGACCTTTGGCGTCCACCCATTTGTAGATTTCCGCCCGGCCGGTCAGCGGCAGGGCCATAACGAGGATCCAGAACAGCCAGCGCCTGGATGCGGGCATCACCATAAAAAGCTTCCCGTAGGAGTTGAGCCTATTGTCGCAGTGTAGCGCGGCTTCGAACTCCTGACTGACGACAGGTTCAAGTTCACACAATCGTCGGATTACGTGTGTTTACGTATTAACGAGCGCGGGCCGTGTTTTCACAATGAGTACCATTGTGAGAGGCAACACCTATGGATGAAGTAGTCCTGCAACTGGTCAACACCACCAGGCACATGATCGAGGTGGTCGGCACCGTGGTGATTCCCGCGCAGATTTTGCTATTGATGCTGATCCGGCGGCGGGTTTTTCAGTCGGAAATATTCGTCAATCTCGCCTGTGGCGGAGCCATTTTTCTTTTATACCGGATCTGGAATCTCGGGTTCGGTTTTCACGTGGCGCATTTAACCCACGCTTACGCCGTGCTGGATTGGCGCGGGCAGGTGCCGGATGCGGTTTGGTTTATCGCCCACGTATTGGTGGGCGATTTATGTTTTTATCTGTTCCACCGCCTGGCGCACACGCGGATATTTTTTCTGCTCGATCACTCGGTGCATCATTCGTCCACGGAATTGAACTACACCACCAATTTGCGGGTCAGTGTTTTCTCCCCGGTTTATTCCTGGTGGCCTTTGTTGCTGCCAGTGCTTCTTGGTTTCGATCCTGTACTGCTATTCGCCTGTTTTGGTTTGGCGAATGCAGTACCTTTTTTCTCCACAACGAACACATCAAAAAATTGGGCTGGCTGGAAATTCTCTTCAACACACCGTCACATCACCGCGTCCATCACGCCAGCAATCCCTGTTATATCGATAAAAATTTTGGCGGCATGCTGATTATCTGGGATCGCCTTTTCGGCACCTATGCAGATGAAGTTGAACCCGTCACCTTTGGCGTGCGCCACTGGCAGCCGTCGGGCAATCCCCTCAAAGTCATGTTTCGCGGCTGGTGGGAGTTGGCGCTGCCGTTGTGCAGGCTGTGCCAGCGCGCTGGCGAGAAGCTGGATCTCTCCCGGCTTGGCCAATTCCCGCCCGCCGCGCTAAACAGCCCGCGCAAATTTTGGAATAAAAATCTGCAAAACTGACAAAATTTTGCAGTCCTCGCCAATCTGCGGCCCGCTGGCCGCCGCTGTTGGGAAATAAATCCCGCCGAAGTCACGCTGCTGCCGCCAAAAAAGAATTGGCAGCCATATTGCACATCTATCCGCGCGACCACTCTGAATTTCGCCGAGGTATGGCGATATAAAAAAATTAGGGGAAGGGTGATGGAAGATTGCATCGCGCAGGTAAAGCCGATTTTGGTATTGCACCGTCGGCGGCGCCGCTTGATAAGGCCACCACTGATGCCGCCGAAGGCGCAACTGGAGTTGCGTCTTGGTTTGCTGCAATTCTGGCGACAAGCGCAATTGCGCCACATCCAGGCGCGAATCGAATGGCGTAATAAATTAAATCGTTATCTTGTTCCTTAAAACTTTCCTTGTTTCTCAGCGCTAATTTTTTGTCGCTAATGTTTTTGTAGCTAATGTTTTTTGCCCTAATTTTTCGCGCTACAAAACGCCCGCCCTTTTAATTTCCCAATAACTGTTGGCCAATGCCGGTGCCAACTCCTTTGCCAGACAATCCACCGCGTAGGTACCGCCCTGTTGCAGTTTGCGATGGGCGGCGGCGCGTTGCTGCAGATAAGTGACGGTGCCGGCGTAAGTGGCGGCCTGATCGAGGGTTTGGATCGGCTCGTGCAACGTCTGGTCGAGAACGGCTTCGCGAATATTCGCCACCAGGACAAGGTGGCGTTTCTGCAATAGCTTCACCGCCATCACCAGTTCGTCGATTTCCTCATCACGGGAATTGGTGACGATCACCACCAGCGAGCGCTTGCGCTGTAATTGCGAGAGCTTTTCCGCCGCGGCGAGATAATCCGGCGCGCGGTTGCCCACCTGCAGATCGTAGAGGCCGTTGAGAATCACCCGCACCCGGTCCGCGCCTTTTTGCGGGCTGATCCAGCGCTCGCTGTTGCCGAAGCTCATCACGCCGACGCTGTCGCCCTGGCGCAGGGCTATGTAGCTCACCAGGATGCTGGCGTTGAGGGCGTGGTCGAAATGGTCTAGATCGTCGTCCTTGGCGCGCATGCGGCGGCCGCTGTCGATCAGCAGAATCACGTTCTGATCGCGCTCGTCCTGATATTCCTTGGAGATCAGCTGCTGGCGATAAGACGACGCCTTCCAGCTGATCTGGCGCAGACTGTCGCCCTGGCGGTATTCGCGCAGCTGATGGAAGTCCAGCCCCTGGCCGCGGCGGTTCTTCTGCCTTATGCCGAGCTCGCTGGTGTGGTTTTCCGCTGCGAGTATGGTGTAGGCGGCAATAGCCGCGAAATTCGGATACACCTTGGCGAGGCTGGCCTCGGCCACCTTGTAGGACAGGCTGCCGAAGCCGAGTGGGGTGGGCACCCGCAGGTGGCAGTGCTCAAGGGTGAGAGGGCCGCGCTGCAGCGCGCGCAGGCGATAACTGACTTGGGTGGTCTGTTGCGGTTGCAGCGGCGCCCGCTGATGCACCTGCTCACCTATCACGTCGCTGGTGACACCGTCGAAAATCTCCACGGTGATGGGGTAGCGAAATTGGTGATGCAGCGTCAACTTCACCTCGCTCCACTGATTCAACGCCAAGCCGCCCGCCAGTTGGCGCTCCACTCGGATTGCAGGCTGGCTGCGGCTGGCGGCGAAATCCAATAGCACCAGCAGCGCGAAAATCCCGGTGGCGAGCGTTAAACCCGTCTGTACCCAGCTTGCGCCGAACGCCGGCCACCAGTAGCCCAGCAGTGGCGCTGCCAATGCCGCCAACCCCAGGCACAGAACCACCGCCAGGGTTTTGCGGCTCGGGCGCCAGCGTTTGCGGGACAATTCACTCACGGGTTATCGCCGCGGCGCCGCGATGCTCTGACAGATTTCGCTGAGCACCTTGTCAATGGAAACCCCCTCGATCTCCAGCTCCGCCGCCAGTTGCAGGCGGTGGCGCAGCGCCGGCAACACCACCGCCTTTACGTCGTCCGGCGTCACGTAGCGATTGTTGTTCATCAGCGCGTAGGCGCGCGCGCAGTTGAGCATGGCGATGCTGGCGCGCGGCCCGGCACCGCGGGAGACGCCGGGCCAATCCCGGGTGGCGCGGGCGATCTTGACGATGTATTCGACAATCGCCGGGTCGACGGTGATCTGCTGGGCGATCTTTTGCAGGCTGAGCACGTGGGCGGGCTTGAGCAGTGGGCGCACCGCTGGTTTGTCCTCGGCGCCGCCGTTGCAGATCTGCCGCAGCATGTTTTCCTCGTCGCGCTGCTCGGGATAGTGGATCAGCACTTTCAACATAAAGCGATCCAACTCCGCCTCCGGCAGCGGGTAGGTGCCCTCCTGTTCGATGGGGTTTTGCGTCGCCAGCACCATAAAGGGCGCATCGACGGAGTAGGAGTTGCCTTCGATGGTGATCTGCCCCTCCTGCATCACCTCCAGCAGCGCTGCCTGGGTTTTGGCCGGGGCGCGGTTGATTTCATCGGCGAGCAGCAGGTTGGTGAAAGCCGGGCCTTGGCGGATTTCGAATTCCTGAGTTTTCATGTTGAACATGGCGTGGCCGGTGACATCGCTCGGCATTAGGTCCGGGGTGAACTGGATGCGCGCAAAACGCCCGCCAAAACATTGCGCCAGAGTGCGTACCAGCAGGGTTTTGCCCAGGCCTGGAACGCCTTCGATCAACACATGGCCCCGGGCGATCAGCGCCATCAGTACCTGTTCCACCACCGCCTCCTGACCGACCAGGACTTTGCCGATCTCCTGCCGCAGGGTCTGCACCAGGTTATAGGCTTGGTCGAAGACTCCACTGCTGCCGCTCTCCGGCTCGGAGGCGGAGGCAGGGGTTTCCCAGTTGCCGGGTAGATCACTCATAGAACATTCCTTAAGTGTTGAAGACGTTGCATCGCGTCGATAAAAATCGGCTCCTGCAGAGGCAGAGGGCGGTAGAGGGCTAACTCCACGTCAGCGCTTTTCATGCCGCTCACCTTGACCACGCTGGTGATCTGCTCGTCGCGGGAGAGATGGATAAAACCCGGCTGGCGCAAACGCAGTTTGTGCAGAATCTCCTCCCGTAGGGGCGATATAAGCGCATCTTTGCCCTGCGCGCGGATAAGGAACTGGGCGCTTGCCTGTATGTGGTCGAGAAACTGGCGCCGGCCAGTGATGGGGCGCTCAAGCACCGGGCCGAAACGCGGCACCTTGTGCCAGAGCCACAACGCCAGGGCACAGAGCAGGGCGATGCAGCCGAGCGCCGAGAGCTGCCAGAGGTGGCGCCAGAAACTCGGGCTGTCGGCATTGAGCACCAGCCAGACCTTGTCGCTGTCGCCCAGGATCTGCCAGAGGATATAGGCGTTGTCCTGGCAGTGGATATAGGTGTTGCTGAGGGCATTCATTGACGGCAGGGCGTAGAGATGGCCGGTGCCGACCGCCTGATGTACCAGAAACAGTTTGTCCTTGTGACTGGCCAGAACACGGGCCTGGGAGTCGAGATCGGCGAACGAGGTGCCGGAGACAAATTCCATGTTCAGCTCGCCGTCCAGATACTGATCCAGGGCAACCGGCAAGGTCACGCGCTCCAGAGTGCACAGACCGCGGCTTTCGGCTGCTTCCTCTTCCTCACTTTTTTCGGCTGAATTTTCCTCAGCGGACTTTTCCTCAGCGGACTTTTCCTCGGAGGGCTTTTCTTCGGAGGGGACAGGCGGGGGTGCCTTGTCTTCTTTTTCTCCGTCCTCGTCTTCTTCCAGATCCGACCAAGTGGTGCCCGTCAGGGTGAGGCTGAGGCGATCCAGCAGCGGGTCGCTGTCCAGTGCCGTCATGTCGAAATAGGGATTGTCCACGGCCACCAACAGGCGGCCGCCGTCTTCCAGCCAGCGCCAGAGTCGATCCACCTGGTTTTCCCGCAGGCTGCGGCCGGTGTTCAACAGCACGAGTGTGTCGTTGGCGCCTACCGGGGTATCGGCAAAGCGCAGTCGCTCCAGGCCGGCAAAGCCGCGCACCATTCCCACCGTCTGGCCGCGTTGTTCCAGCAGGCGCTGCAGGGCGAGCACCGGGTTGCGGCGCGCCTCGGCGGAGGGGCCGAGGTCGATCTCCTTCTCCTCCCATTCCAGGGTGAAATACCAGATGCCCATAAGCAGGCAGAAAAGGACGACAAGGATTTGCGGCAGGCGGGCGCGGATCTCAGCCATGGCGCACCTCCGGCCAGAGCCGGTTCCAGTCGCGGCAGAGTTCGAGACCTTCATGCTCGTGCGGCGCCAGATGGCCGTAGGCGAGTTCGCTCCAGGCGCGGGTCAGATGAGCGAAGTAGCGGAGGGATTCCGCCGGAATGTCCAGCTCGGCCTGCAGACGTTCGACGAGGCGCAGACACTCCTGTTCGGTCGACCCCTCCCGCAGGGGCATGCCGACCTGCAACAAACTGGCAAGGCTCGCGCGATACAGCAGCGCCAGCGCCTGGCGCCGCTCGCCGGCCTGCCACAAGGCACCGGCGGCAGCGCTCACATCTTCCGGCAGGGACTCGCGGGTGACCGCCATGCCGAACAGAGTCTGCGGCCGATATTCCGCGCGCCGCCGCCGACCCGGCAGCAATTGGGGAAAGCGCTCCAGCCACGAGCCGTATTTCAGGATCAGAAAAACCACGGCGACGAGCACCACCACCCAAAGCGCGATTTCGGCAATGCTGGCAACCGCGCGGGCGGCCTTGCCGGCGCCGGAGAAAAAGTCGAGCAACGCTTGCCAGAAGCCTTCGTTGAAGTTGATCTCCTGGTGGTTCTCCTTGGCCTTGATGACCCTTTGGGTCTCCATGCGGTGAAAGTCCGGTCCCTGTTTGATCGCGATGATCTCCTCGCGGATGCGCTCGCGCTCGCTTTGCGCCTGTGCTGTCGGTATCGCCGGTGGCGCCAGCGGCAGGGCGAGGAGCGCGAGCAGCACCAGGGCGGACACGCCGCGCTTTTGCGCCATGCGTTTAAAGGCGATTTCCAGATCCCAGCCTTCCAGCTTCACCCGCCGGTTGAGGTAAAGGGCAAATCCGCAGGCGACGAACAGAGGGCCCATGATCGCCATGGCGACATAGGCGAACACAATCAGCAGGGCGCCGCCCGCCCGGCTCTCGCCCCAAAATTCCCAGCGCCACAGGGAGTCGGCAACTTCCGGCGGGATGAAGACGGCGAGCAGGGCCGCGCAGGCCATCATCACAAAGGATTCCACGTGCACGCCTATGATGGTCAGCCAGCTGGCCGGCCCGCTGTCCACCCGGTGCAGGACGTTGAGGCGGGCGCGCCGCTCGGCGCCGTGCAGTCCTTCCAGCTGCACCACCGGCAGGTCCATGCTGCGGGTGAAACTGAAACGCCGCCAGGTGAGGCTGGGGAAAATCTGCAGCAGGAACAGCCGCGGTGTAGCGCGCAGCACCTCGCGGGTGCGCAATTTCACGCCGAACACCCCCTGGCTCAGAATCATCAGCAGCGGGCGCTCGAACAGAGGTTTGCACCACCAGAGACTGACGGAGACCAGCCACTGGTAATACGGCGGCACCAGCCAGGCCGCGATCAGCCAGGGCATTGTGATGATCAGCCACACGCGCAGCATCGGCCACCACCACTGGCGCGCCATCTGCAGGCCCAGGTCCACCGCCTCCCAGTCGCGCCGGGGACGTATGGCGATGCGTATCCGCTCCAGATTCATGCGCTGCCGCCCCGGCCGCGGCCGCTGAAGATCAGGTAACCCAACACCAGCGTCCAGAGAAAACCGCCGACAGAGTATTTCTGCCAGGGCGCGAACAGATTGTTGGAGGACCAGAAGGCTTCGATAAAGGCGGCGATCAGCAACATCAGGATGACGCCGTACACCAGACCTATGGCGGTGTGGCTGGCCTGCTTGAGGGAGTTCAGCCGGCTCATTTGTCCGGGTGCCAGCAGACTGTAACCGAGCTTCAGCCCCGCCGCGCCGGCCAGCACTATGGCGGTGAGTTCAAAACTGCCGTGGCCGACGACGAAGGTGAAAAAGGTGGTGGTGAAGCCGACATTGGTGAGATGGGCGGAGACAGCACCGATCAACGCGCCGTTGTAGGTGAGAAAAAAACCGCTGCCGACGCCGAGCAGTAGGCCCGAGGCGAAGGTGCGAAACGCCACCGAAATGTTGTTGTAGATGTAAAAACCGAACATGCCCCAGTTGGTGTCGGAGTCCCGGGCCTGGCCCAGCACTTTGTTGGCCGGGTCGTACATGGATTCCATATCCGCCGTCTGACCCGGTGAAAGCACGGTGTACACCAGTTCGGGCGCTATCTGACCGCCGATGAAGAACAGCAGCAACGGGGAGACGAACAGCACCGCCGCCCACATGACTGCGCGTCGTTCCGCCCGCACCAGGGCGGGAAAGCCGCTCACGACAAAGCGGATCAGCGGCTGGCGGATGGGGTGTTTGCGGCGATAGAGCTGCTGGTGCGCGCGACTGACCAGATTGTCCAGATGATCCACCAGAAAGCTACTGTAGTGGCGCTCCTGGGCGAGGGCGTGAAAGTGGCACACCTTGCGGAACAGGGCGGCGAACTGCTGCTGCGCTTCCGGCGAGGGCTTGCCGCCCTTCTCCAGCAATTGCAACTGATCCTCAAGCGCGCGCCACGTGGGCGAGTGGAGTTGTTCAAATGCGGTTTGCTTCATGCCGTCGGGTCTCCGCGCGACGCGCGGTTGCCGACGATGTGATTCGCCATTTGTTTGATGGTCAGCACGGGGTCGCCCGCTCCCAGCACGGGTGCCAGCACCTGGGCCAGCTCCGCTTGGCGCGCCGCGCTCATGGTGCTGCTGCGCTGGGCGAAGGCGAGGAGAAACCTCTGCTCGTCGGTGCTGAAGTCTTCGGGGACCGGCCGGCTGCCCACATTTTCCAAAGGTGGATTGGCGGCAACCGGATGGGCGTAGACCACCAGAGTGCCGGCGGCGAGATCGCCGAGGCGTTTGAAGTGGCGGTTGCACAGGCTGGCGAGTATGCCGGTGACATAGAAACCGGGCAGGAAATCCACTACCCGCAGCAGATTGCGGATCAGCGAGGCGGCAAAGGTAACCGGCGTGCCGTCATCGTTGATGACCTTGAGGCGAAAGGATTTTTTCCCGATGGTCTGGCCGCCGTACCAGACTTCAAAAAACACTGGATAAAACCACTCCATCAGAAAATACACCACCAGCGTGAGGCCCTGGCCGATCCCGCTGGCGCCGAACACTATGCCGATGGCGATGACCACGACAATGCGCAACAGCCAGTCCACCGTGTACGCCAGACTGCGGATCCAGAAGCCGGCTGGGTGCAGCGACAGGTCAGTGCCTTCGGGAGTTTCCAGAGTCTGCCGGGTGTCGATCATTGACGGTGGATGCATGTAGGACGGAAGGCTTCCCTGGCGGCTAATGAATGATAAAGGCGGGAGATAGCGCCTTTGTTGGATGCGCCTTTTGGATGATAGTGGCAATCCGAATCGAGTCAAGCTGGCGAAGCCAGGGCCGGGCGGAACTTTCCCACCACCCTGTTGTTGTCGGTAGTCTGGTGCAACCGGGCGCCGCCGCTTTGCGCCCCGGGTGTCACACAGTAAACTCGACCGCTTTTATTTCATTCTCCAGCCGCAAAGGAATTCCGATGTCGCAAGCGCTCTTTCGCAGTTTCACCTGCGTTCTCTTGTTGGTGGCCAGCTTCGCGGTGACCGCCGCTCCCGTTTCCCTGCCGCGCGGCGTGAGCCAGATGGCACAGGTGGAAGGCATCACGGAATACCGCCTCAAAAATGGCCTGACTGTGCTGTTGTTCCCGGACCCGAGCAAAGAAACCGTGACGGTCAACGTCACTTACAAAGTGGGTTCCAAACACGAAAACTACGGTGAAACCGGCATGGCACATCTGCTGGAGCATCTAATGTTCAAAGGCAGCAAAAAGCACCCGGATGTGACCGCGGAAATGAGCGCCCGCGGCGCCAACGCCAATGGCACCACCTGGATCGACCGCACCAACTACTACGAAACCTTCGCCGCGACCGACGCCAACATCGACTGGGCGCTGCGCCTGGAAGCTGACCGCATGGTTAACGCGTTTATCGCCCGCGAACACCTCGACAGCGAAATGACCGTGGTGCGCAATGAATTCGAGCGCTCCGAGAACAACCCATTCTCCGTGCTGATGCAGCGTATGACGGCGGCCGCCTATCGCTGGCACAACAACGGCAACCCGAGCATAGGTGCGCGCTCCGACATCGAAAACGTTGCCATCGACCGGCTGCAGGATTTTTACCGTCGCTATTACCAGCCGGATAACGCGGTGCTGACGGTGGCGGGTAAGTTTGATGAGGCGACCATGGTCAAGCGCATCGATAAACACTTCGGCCGTATTCCGCGACCCAAACGCGAGCTGCCCAAGCTGTACACGGTCGAGCCGGCGCAGGATGGGGAGAAAAGCGTAGCTGTGCGGCGGGTCGGCGATATCCAATGGTACGCCGCCGCCTACCACATTCCCGCCGGCAGCCACGCGGACTATGCCGCGATTGAGGTGCTGGCGGAAATTCTCGGCAACACCCCGCGTGGCAGGCTGCACCAGACTTTGGTGACAGAGCGCAAACTGGCGGTGAGCGCTTTCGATATGACCTTCCAGCTGCAGGACCCCGGCCTCCTGTTCCTCGCCGCCAAGGTGGCCAAGGACGGGGATATGGAAAAGACCCGCGAGGCTTTTTTGCAGCTGGTGGAAGGTATCAAGGAGTCGCCTATCAGCGAAGAAGAGGTGGAGCGGGCTAAACGCAACCTGCTCAAACAGATCAATCTCGCCTTCAACTCCTCCGAGCAAATTGCCATAGCCTTAAGCGAATACATCGGCATGGGCGACTGGCGACTGCTGTTTCTCACCCGCGACCGCATCGAACAGGTGACCGCGGCGGAGGTGCAGCGGGTGGCGGAATACTATCTGGCGCGCAACAACCGCACGGAAGGCCGGTTCTACCCAACCACGGCGCCAGAGCGGGTGGAAGTGCCTGCGGTTGCCAGTGTATCGGCGATGCTGGAGGGCTACACGGGGAGGGCCGTTACCGCTCTGGGCGAGGAATTCGATCCGGCGCTGGAGAATATTGCCGCGCACACCCGCAACCACAGTTTGGAGAGTGGCGCCAAGGTTGTATTGCTACCGCGCAAAACCCGCGGTGAAGAAGTGGTGCTGCAACTGGAGATGCAGTTCGGCAGCGAGGCAAGTCTGCGCAACCAGCGCGCCGTGGCCGATATCACCGGCGCCATGCTGATGCGCGGCAGCTCGCGTTACAGCCGCCAGGCGCTGCAGGATCGCCTCGATGAACTGCACACCAACGCGCGGGTTGGCGGCGGTATCAGCGGCGCTTATGCGTCCTTAGTGACCACGCGGGAAAATCTGCCGCAGGTGATCGAAGTGATTGCCGAAGTGCTGCGCAATCCCGCTTTCGACGCCAAGGAATTCGAGCTGCTGAAAACCAGCGCTATCGCCAATCTCGAAGCCTCGCGCCAGGACCCACAGGCTATCGTCAATCGCGAATCGCGGCGTTTCTACACCCCCTGGCCACCCGGTCACCCGTACTATGCGCCGACCCTGGACGAGGAGATCGCCGATCTGCGCGCGGTGACCTTGGCGGACTTGCAACGTTTTCACCGGCAGTTCTTCAGCGCCGCCAATATGCAGATAGCCGTGGTGGGCGATCTGGATGAAGAAGCCACCCTGGCGGTCCTGGTGCAGACCTTCGGCGACTGGCGCAGCAGCGAGCCGTTCGCTCGCATCATTCAGCCCTATCGCGACATCAAACCTATCGACCTGACCCGCATCACCCCGGACAAGGAAAATGCCGCCGTGGTGGCGTTGTTACCGATTCCGGTCGGTGAGAATCACGCAGACGCCGCCGCGCTGGAATTGGGCACTTATATGTTTGGCGGCGGCTTCCTCAACAGCCGCCTGGTGACCCGCCTGCGGCAGAAAGAGGGGCTCTCCTACAGCGCCGGTGCATGGCTGAACCTGTCCGATTGGACCGATAACGGCCAGTTCAGCGCCTACGCCATTTTCGCCCCGCAGAACCGCGCGGCGGTGGAAAAAGGTCTGCGCGAGGAATTGGCAAAGATTCTCGATAAAGGATTCACTGCGGAGGAGGTGGCGGCGGCCAAATCCGGCCTGCTGCAGCAGGCGCGTGTGGATCGCACCGAGGTCAGCAGCCTCGCCGATCTGCTGGCGTCCGACCTGGAACTGGAGCGGAAAATGGAATGGCGCATTCGCCGCGAGGAGCATATCCAGTCCTTGACTGCTGAGCAGGTCCTCGCCGCCATGCGCCGGCATATTTCACCGGACCGCTTGGCGTTTGTCTGGGCCGGGGATTTCCGCGGCGAAACCAAAGCGAGCGAATAATCTCTTTCAGCGACCAAACAGGTCGGCGAGCACCGCCTGTTTGGTCGGATCCTGATCGACAAAACGCACGATCACCCGTACCCGCTCTGCTGCCGGGGATGGTTCGGCGGCGCTGATGCTGTGCACATAAGCGTTGACCCGGGCCAGCGTCTCGCCGTCGGCAGCGCTTATATCAACCACCGCCTGATCAAATACCGTCGGCAGAATCTGCGGCCGTGTCATGGTGCCGCTGAGGGCTTGTTGGGAAGTATCCAGCAGTTCGTATTCACAGGAGGTCTGGGGGAAGCGTAGTTGGACTTTGCCGCTGAACTTCTCCACTTTGCTGGCGGCGGGTGGCGCCGGTTCGGCTTTGGTCTGCTGGGCAACGCGACCGCCGGTGAGCACTTCGAGGGATGAAAACGCCGCGCCGCGATTGCTGGGTGCCACCGAGCCAACTTTATAACCCAGGCGCTTGAGCTGCTTGCCGACTTTGCGGGTGAGTTCTTCGGCGGTGAAGGGTTTGCACAGATAATCGCTGACACCGGCTTGTACCGCCGCCATCACATGATTGCGATCACCGCGGCTGGTGATCATGACAAACGGGGTTTCGCCGAGTTTCGGCTGCTCGCGCACCCAGCGCAGCAATTCCTCGCCGGACATTTCCGGCATTTCCCAATCCGACAAAATCAGATCGGCGCCTTTACTCTTGATGAGCCCCACGGCGCGGGCGCCGTCCGGAGCCTCCATCAATTCGGCGTTGGGCGCCAGCTGGCGCACCGTGCGTTTGACCATGTCGCGGACGAAGTTGGCGTCGTCCACCACCAGTACCCTTAAGGACATCTGTGCTGCTCCCCTGCCTGTTGTTCCGCTGCAAATGCAGCGGAAGGCGTTTTGTTGAATGTGTGAAGAGGGGGTCCGGCCCTCCGAGTCCATTTACTATAGGACGTCATCCGGGGGCGTGCGCAGCGGAGAGATGCGGGGCTTTATTCCGGCGCCAGGATTGCCTGCCACCAATTGAGCGGCGTTACACCGTCTTCAGGATCGTAGACATTGCCGTAAAACCAGGCACTGTCCGTGGACAGGTGTGCGTTCAACACCGTCTCAATGGCATTGAAACCGCAGCTCACATGAATGCTGTAGACCAGCACGCGCGGGTTTTCGAAATCCAGCTGACCGCCGAGTTTTTCTAGCTCCGGCGTGATGGCGTCATCCAGCGCGCGTATATCGCCGCGGGAAAACACGCGGATGCAGAGATTGCCGCTGCGCTGGCGCAGTTCGAATTCGCCATTCTGCTGGTTGACCCTGATCAGATCCCCGCGCGCCAGGCCTTTCACAAACGCGGGTGACCGGACGAGGCGGCACTCGTTCTGATCGTTTATTTCCACTGGAATCCGCTCCACTACCGGCTGCCCCTCAGGGTTCCGGCCCGCGAACAATTCGATGACTTGTGCGGTCTGCATAATATCGGCGTTTCCTGGTTAAAATGGCCGCGCATTATAACGGCAATCCGCGATCACACAGTGCTCCGGTTGCTTCAAAGCGACGCTCATCAAGGAGTTAACATGAATTCATTTTCGCGCTGTTTTCTAGTGGGTCTGCTGGCGGCCACCACAGCTTGCGCCGTCAATCCGGTGACGGGCAAAAAAGAGCTTTCGCTCATGAGTGCCGAGCAGGAAGTTGCCCAGGGATCGCAACTTTACGGCGATTATCAACAACAACAGGGTGGTCGTTATGTGGTGGACCCGGAACTCACCCTGTATGTAAATAATGTCGGGCAAAAACTGGCCCGAGTCAGCGATAGGAAGGACTTGCCCTACGAATTCGTGGTGCTCAATAACAGTGTGCCCAACGCCTGGGCGTTGCCCGGCGGCAAGATCGCCATCAACCGCGGTCTGCTGACGCTGCTGCAGGATGAGGCGCAACTGGCCGCTGTGCTGGGGCACGAGATTGTCCACGCCGCTGCCCGCCACTCCGCGCGTCAGATGACCCGCGCTACCCTACTCAATGTGGGATTGATGGCCGCCGGTGTTGCCGCGCAGAGTTCGGATTACGGCCAATGGATCATGGCTGGCGCAGGCGTCGGCGCTAACGCCTATCAGGCGCATTACGGTCGCGATCAGGAATTGGAAGCGGATAAATTCGGTGTCCAATACATGGTAAAAGCGGGCTACGACGCGCGCGGTGCTGTGGAATTGCAGGAGACGTTCGTTAAATTGTCCGAGGGTCAGCAGCGCGGCTTTATGGAAAATCTTTTTCGCCAGCCACCCACCATCCCAGGAGCGTGTCGACCGCAACCGCGAACTCGCCGCAGCCCACTCCGGCGGTACGCGCAACAAGGCGGCGTATCAGGCGGCAATCCGCCAGCTGGTGCGCGATCAGGCAGCTTATAAAGCCCACGAACAAGCCCTGGCCGCGGCACAGAAAAATGATTTCAACGGCGCGTTGAGTCTGATCGACAAAGCTATTCAGCAGCAGCCCAAAGAAGGTTTGTTTTTTGCGACCAAAGGCCAGTTGAAAATGGCGCAGAAGGATGACGCCGGTGCTTTACAGGCGTTTCAGCAGGCGGCCAAGGTGAATCCCGAGTACTACCTCGGATTTCTCGGCACCGGTCTCATGCAGAAAAAAAGCCGGTCAGGCAGCTGCAGCCAACGCGTCGCTGCAATCGAGCATGAAACTGCTGGCGACGCCTCTCGCAGCGTATCATTTGGGCGAATTGGCGCTGTCCTCAGGCGACCGCAACGCCGCGCGTTCATATTTTGAATTTGCCGCACAGGGCACGGGTGAAATCGCCGAAGCGGCGAAAGCTCAACTGAACAAACTCACGCAGGGATGACCGGAAAAACCCGCCGCAATGCGGCGGGTTTTTATTACCCGCAACGCTTTATCACCCGCAACACTTCTTGAATTTCTTGCCACTGCCACACCAGCAGGGATCGTTGCGCTGTGGTTTACTCGCCGGCAAATGAGTGCCGTCGACATACAGCCAGCGATCATTTTTGCGGATGAAATTGGAGCGTTCGTGCAGTTGACCTGGGCCGCGGCCATCGCGGTAATAAGCAATAAATTCCACCACTCCTGTATCACCGGCGCTTCTCGCTTCGCGCACCTCGAGCTGCACCCATTGAGTATTGGCGATTGTGGCGCGGATTTGACTTTCCTCGTCGGGAGATTGCATTTCCGGCAGATGGGTTTGCAGTAAATAATCCACTTCACCGGTACAAAAAGCACTGTAGCGACTTCGCATAAGCGCTTCAGGCGTAGGGGGAAATTGTTCGCCGCGAAGAAAAGGGGCGCAGCATTCGGCAAATGCCTTGCCGCTGGTGCAGGGGCAATTCTCTGACATTTCAGGTTTTTCTCAGTGATGCAGCGAGTGGATTCCGTCGCCAGCCTGGTTGTGAATAATCTGATCGCTGTTGGTCGGCATATTGAAAATCAGTTCACCGGCCTTTTGCATCATGTCTTCTATGGTGGTGTGCTTTTCCGGCGTGACGGAATAGATTCCAATGTTTACGGAAAGCTCGCGCTGGTGACCGGAAAAATCCTTCACCTGCAGTGAGCGCATGTCCCGTTGCAACGCCTGCGCCCGGTCGTGCACCCGCTGGTCGTCATCCTCAATGCAGATGATGGCAAATTCGTCATCACCCATACGAATTGCAATATCGGTGGCACGACAAAAATAATTTCGAATCACATCGGCGATCTGAATCAGGCAGTCGTCACCCAATGCTGTGCTGCCGCCGGTATTAACTAGGCGGAAGTTGTCCAAGGTTATTGAAATAGCATGCAGACGTAATTTTTTCGCGCTTTGCCGCACCGAGCATAAATTCTCCTCGGGTGCACAAATGACCGCGATTTTTTAGTCGTGTGAGCTGGTCGGTTTCATTGGTATATTCGAGGCGTTTGCTCATTTCTCGATACAGGATATTTACCTTATCCAGCACGCTCTTGACGTATTCTTCCTGCGTTACATCTTTATAAAAAAAAATAACGTGGCTGGTTTGCGGTGAGTGCAGAAAAAGTAGCGCGCACAACCACCCAGATGCGCTTGCCATTTTTCGTCTGCAGGCGAAGTCTCGCTTCGCAATTGCAGTTGTGTTGCAGTGCATCAGAGAATTGTTGCAGTGACTCGGTGTCGGGGCTGCTCTGTAGAAGTGACAGGCTTTCGCGTCCCTGGATTTCTTCCAAAGAGTTTGCGGACATTTGCAAAAATGCCGGATTGGCAAAAATAATCGAGGTGTTTTTTTCTTTAATTTCCGCCACGACGAGTCCGTCGTTTGTCGCTTGCACTACGGCGTTAAGCAATTCTGCAGACAACATAATCCTCACCCTTTTTCGCGCGCCAATGGCGAAGACCCGGCGCTGGCGCGAAAATCCGCCAATTAAACGTTAGACCAGTATTTTTAATAGATAAAGCGAAAGCAACAGCCAACTTATGAACGGTCGCCTAATATAACTTTTCCATCTCGTATCCCCAAATAGAAATGGGGGTGGATATAAAAAACCGATTTTGGAAGGGAGGGGCGGGCCCAATATGGTACCGGGCCCGCAAATCAAGAGCGGGAAAAATTAAGGAGCGGTGCAGGCGCCGAGAGAAGCTTCACTGACATTGAGAGAAAAATTTCGGCTGCCTTCTGCGCCGCTGGCAATATGTTTAGTCCGCAAACTGAATTCGTATTTTCCGTCCTGCAGCGGAGTCTCGATACCGAGAGTTTGCATGGTAATGAATTCTCTTGCCACGCTGTTAAACAGTTGGCCCAGAGTGCTGCTGTCGCTGCCGAAAAAGTATTGTCCGCGACTCTGCTCCGCCAGTCCCTGAAGATCTCTTTTGCCTTGCTCGCCCAGCTGCTGGCCGAAAGCGATCACATAAACTCGCAAATTTGGCACTGCAGCAAGATGGGTTTTGACATCCTGTATGCGGGTGCTCGGGTATCCTTGATAAGTCCAATACAGCATCCCGCCGAGATCACCTGTGCCGCTGTATCTTTGCGCGCTGTTGTCGAAATAGCTGTGATTATCCTCGCCGTCGGAGAAGACGATCATCACGTGCTGATCCCGGCCTCCTGCGGCAACATTGTTCGCGTACAGTTCTTCGTGAACCCCTATGGTGTAATCCACCGCCTTCCATAAACCGGTGAAATCACCGGGCGATGGCTGGGGGATGTCGTTGATATTATTAATCGACCAGCCGGCGCCACGATTGTTGGTTGTCGGGCGGAAAATCACTTCATTGAACCACGTCAGTTCCCAATGAAAACGCGCATCGTTTGCCGCCCAAGCCTCTTGAATACCATTCAGCACATCGACAGCGGCCGCTTTCATTGGCGCAAATGCGGGAGGTTCGTGGCGTAGCATTGAATAAGTGCTGTCGAGCACGAGGGACATGGCCAGGTCAGACTTGAGCAATTCTGAATCCCGGTTGAGCAGGGATTCCACGTCGGTGGGGCGATCGTTGACGTAGATCTGCGAAGCCAGTGCGGTGGGCTCCTGATTGGCGTCTACTTCGGGATCCAAGGCGGCTCCCGATTCATCCCGCGTGATGAACTGCACGATCAGCCTGGTTGCGCCATTTTCAGGATTCCAGCAACTGCTCTGGCTGACGATCTCGACGGAAAGCTGATCCGCTACACAGCGGTCGCCTTCCTGGTGTTGCCCGGGACTGCATGCCAAACCATCTTTCACGCAGACACCATTCAGCAGATGTTCACCAATGGGACAGCTTATTCCTGGTGTCTGGCATCGGCCATCGCGCCAAACCTGACCAGTAGGGCAGTTGTTAGGAGTTGGTTGCTGCTGGCAACCCGACGAACCAGATGAGTAGGGTGACTGGCCGGCGCAGGCCACACCTGGACTTTTACCTCCTTGGCATGCGGCCAGAATAAAACCACACAGCATGATGCAGAACAGTTTGCCAAACGATAAGCGAAGCTTCACCTGTAACCCCCCAAGGCCAGATTAAAGCGCGCTAGTGTACAGGAAGGCTCCGCGACGGTGGATCCGCAAAAATCTTCCTTCTTTTATATATGCGCGGTTGATTGATATAACCGGATGGATGTTTTCGTTGATTTTCTTGCGGTCGGTTAAAATTCGACCAATTCACATTTACCTCGGACTTATTGTCAAAAATTCGGAACTTGTCTGACTTATTCCATTTAGCTCTCAATTAATGCCAACTGGGTCACAGGTGGTGCGGATGCCTGTCGTTGCTTGATTTCTGACCCAACGTTTAATATGCCGCCTAAGGAAAAAGCGGTGCAGTTCCCGTACGTGGGTCTCTCCTGCTGTTGGCAGTCAAAGATGATTGCAGTTACAAAGAGACCTCATAAGAGGCGACGAAACTAATAACCGGAGTAAATCCGGACGTTCTTATAACCGCTGGTGAAGTGAACATAAAGAACAGGCAAATTACGTCATAAGTATAAAACGTACAGGAGACTTACCTTGAAAAATCTCGCACTACTACTGTTTACGGTTGGCGCTCTTGCCTTGCAAGGGTGCAGTAACGGAGGTTCGAACCCGACCCCTCCTAACCCGGGCACTGGTTCATCCTCATCATCATCATCATCGTCGTCATCTTCTTCGTCCTCGTCCTCTTCATCAGGTACCACGAGTCCGATCGTGGGCAATAAAGATCAGGGCGTTAATCTGTTCGGAACACTTTGCGCCACCTGCCACACTGACGATTTCGATGGCACCTTTAGCGGTCGCAATCCTTTCACTCTTTTTGAACTCGTTCATACAGATATAGACCACCTTGCGGAATTTATCGAGGAGCAAATGCCCCCGATTAATCCGGAATTGTGTGATGCGCAGTGTGCTGCGGACATTACTGCATTCCTGCTCGACTATTACGAAGGTGGTCCTGGTTCCAGCTCTAGCAGTTCATCTAGCTCAAGCAGCGCTAGCAGCTCATCCAGCTCCAGCAGCTCATCCAGCTCCAGCTCTTCGTCCAGCTCAACTGGTGTTATCAGTTCCTCCAGCTCAAGCTCTTCAGGTGATGTGGCAAGCTCCAGTTCATCATCATCGTCTTCATCAGGGGATGGCAGCAGCTCTTCTTCCAGCTCAAGCAGCAGCTCGTCTTCATCTTCAAGCTCATCCAGCAGTTCATCATCTAGCTCCAGCAGCTCGTCCGGTGGCGACCCTTTGTCGGGTGCGGAATTGTTTGGCTCTGCTCCGCAGAATTGCTCTGGATGTCATACCGATAACGGAGATGGCACTTTTGGAAATCGAGCCGTGCTCGGTGGGATCTGGTTCTTTGATGTCAACCAGTTCACTTTCCCAGCCAAGGGTGACTACTCCTATGATGAGTCTGGTTTGGCGCAATATATTGCCGATACCATGCCGCAAATTGCTCCGGGATCATGTAAAGATGATTGCGCTGAGGATATAGCCGCTTATCTGTGGTCACTCCGCACTGATGATGGCAGCTCCAGCAGCAGCTCATCTTCAAGCTCTAGTTCGTCTTCAAGCTCAAGCAGTTCTTCTACTGGTATCGTGAGCAGCTCTAGCTCGTCATCTTCGGGTGACAGCAGCTCTTCCAGCTTCTTCGTCTTCGAGTAGTTCGTCTAGCTCTTCTTCAAGCAGCTCTTCAAGCTCTTCGTCTTCAAGCTCTTCGTCTTCGAGTAGTTCGTCTAGCTCTTCTTCAAGCAGCTCTTCAAGCTCCAGTTCTTCTTCGAGCTCAAGCAGCAGCTCTTCAAGTTCGTCGTCTTCGAGCTCGAGCAGCAGCTCTTCAGGTGGCGAGCCTGTAGCATGTGACGACGCAGTTGAAGCAGGTCGCATCGCGTTTGCTGCAGGTGCCTTGAGTTGCGCAACTTGTCATGGCGTTCCGCAAGCTGGTGTGACTTCTTGGGCGGGAATTGTAGCGACCAGAGGAATAGATCTTTATGACAGCGCCATGAACGGCTATCGCACAGCCGAAGGCAACCAGGTCACGTTGCCGATTAATGAGTTCATTGCGATGTACATGCCTAATCAGGTGGCGCCTGTTTCTCAGGAGACCGCTAACAATATCGCGGCCTATCTAACTCACACTGTGGGCGTTGGTAAGAACTGGTGTCCGGGAGAAGAATGGCCTCCGGTTGAAGGTGGATCTTCTTCGAGCTCAAGCAGTAGCTCCTCTTCATCGAGTTCTTCAAGCTCAAGCAGCAGCTCTAGTAGCTCGTCTTCAAGTAGCTCAAGCTCAAGCAGCTCGTCTTCTTCAAGCAGCAGCTCTAGTGCAAGCAGCTCATCCTCTTCCAGCTCGACTTCTTCTTCGTCAAGCAGCTCTTCATCGAGCTCCGGTGGGGTCGACGAAGCTGCAATTTCAGCTGCTAAAGCGTTTGTTGCTGATATTCGAAGCGTGTCCAACATTGGTGAAGGCAATGTGCTCGGTTCCATTTCGAACCTTTTCTCTGGCGGCACCAAGCAAGCATTTGATGCATTTAGATCGAAAGTAGATGCATCGCAGGTGTTGGGTGGCAAGCGAGCTGATTATTTGCTTGAAGCCTTTGGCGAAGTTGGCAATGCGATAGTTGAAGTGCTAAGTGCGAGCATTTCAGGCGGTGATCGCCCGACGAAGGTAGGCATTGTGGATATTTCATCGAATGTTGCCGTCAGTGGCCGTGCGCAGCTTCATACATATTTGATCAAACAGAACCTGAACTTGTGTGATGCAGGCGAGGATTCTGCAGCTTGTAATGTTGAGGTTGACTTGACCGTGGTTTTGGATTTCCCGCGGGCGCCCCTGGGTGGCAAAGCGGAGACATCTACGTCGTTGGGCGCCAATATGGGTCTGATGGCTGACATCACGGGCGTGATTAAGAATGGTTATTTGTCTGCCCAGTTGTTGCCGGCGGCAGCAGGTAGCCACCATGTTGCGTTTGACTACTTGGATTTGTACATGGATCAAGCCGAGGTAACAGGCTGGAATAGCTCTTCGATTATCACATTAGAGCTAGAGGGAATGGCCGTGAATATTCCAGTGGTATTGCAGCAGTTGGGAGCAGCGGCCCCCGTCAGTGCTGAGCTCACATTGGTTGGTTCCGCAGCGGAGCTGATGATTGATGTTGACAGCAAGTCTGGTGAAACCACCGTGGGCGGTACTACCACCACTACCAGCTTGCTGACAGCGGATTTTGGAGCCCTGTCGAGTTTGGAGCTTACTGCTGACGCGGTAATTAAGGACACCCTGGGTGAGAGCTTCGAATTGGATGCCAGCTTGGTGAAAGCAGGGGCCTTGGGTGCAGGTTCTTATCGCTTAGTATCTGAAGGGACTAAGACATGCACTGGTGGTCGATGTGTGTCTGAATCTGATATAGAGATTGAAGGTGAAACTGCCTCTAACTTTATCAATGCCTTGGTGAATTTGGACTTTTCAGCAGTGCTTGCAGGTGTAGATCCGGTTAGCATTACGGCTGCAGCTCAAAGAGCATCTAATGAATTGTTCAGTTTGGATAATATGGGGCTGACTTCTGGTGACGGCACTCTGGATTTGTCCGGTGAATTTGACTGGGATGGGGAGATCGCGAGCTTGAATGCATCAAATGATGCAGGGTTGCGTTTGCAGATCACCTCTAATGCTAGTGGAGTTCGCAGCGGAACCTTGGTTAATGCTAGCGGGCAGAAGGTAGCGGATGTAGTAGAAGAAGGTGGCAAAATCGTCATCAAATATGTGAACGGGACCTCCGCTCTGCTGTGAAATTGCAATTCAAGGTGAGAAATTAAGGGGCCAAAGGCCCCTTTTTTTATATGTAGAACGAGATCTGGTTTGCGGTCGGTTGTATTGAGTTGGCGTATGATCTTCTTGCGATGTAACCATAAAAAGTCTCCATCCTTTTTTGGTATAGAGACAACGAATTATCCTTGCCCGATAGCAGCAAAGTTTCGATCGGGCGCACTTTGAAAGGATCGTAAACATGAAAAATATTGCGTTAATTTTGGTGGCTGCGAGTGCTATGGCCTTGCAAGGTTGTACCAATGGTGGAGTAACTCCTGGATCTAGTGGCTCAAGTTCTTCATCTTCGGGTATGGGATCTTCATCCAGCGGTTCAAGTTCTTCATCTTCTTCGTCTTCGTCTTCGTCTTCGTCTTCGGGTACGGGATCTTCATCCTCTAGTTCAAGTAGTAGCTCATCCTCTAGTAGTAGCTCATCGTCATCCAGTTCGAGCTCCTCATCAGGTGGGGCTGAATGTAATGCTGATGTGGCTGCAGGCGCTAATATTTATCAGGCGAACTGTGCAACTTGTCATGGAGCGGTTCCGACTGACGGAAGTACCAGCTGGTCTGCTGGTGCAATTAGTATCGACTTCTACGATAGCGCTGCAGACGGATATGTAACTGGCTTTACAGGAACCAAGGTTACTGGCGTGGATATGGTCGAGTTTCTCACTACCTATATGCCACCGATTGGCACTAAGGTGGATGAGCGACAGGCTGAACAAGTGGCTGCTTATATTTCGCATACCCTGGATGTCGGCAGGGATTGGTGCGCTGGTGAGCAATGGCCGCCAATAAGTGGTAGCAGTTCATCAAGCAGCAGTTCATCAAGCAGCAGTTCATCAAGTTCTAGTTCGTCATCCTCTTCTTCCAGCTCATCAAGCTCAACATCTGGTGGAGCGGTGGACGAGGCTACAATTACTGCAGCTAAAGAGTTTGTGAACGACATTAATGGATTGGGTAATGGCAATGTAGTTAATTCGATTAGTGCATTGATGAGTGGCGGCACCAAGCAAGCATTTGATGCATTTAGATCGAAAGTAGATGCATCGCAGGTGTTGGGTGGCAAGCGAGCTGATTATTTGCTTGAAGCCTTTGGCGAAGTTGGCAATGCGATAGTTGAAGTGCTAAGTGCGAGCATTTCAGGCGGTGATCGCCCGACGAAGGTAGGCATTGTGGATATTTCATCGAATGTTGCCGTCAGTGGCCGTGCGCAGCTTCATACATATTTGATCAAACAGAACCTGAACTTGTGTGATGCAGGCGAGGATTCTGCAGCTTGTAATGTTGAGGTTGACTTGACCGTGGTTTTGGATTTCCCGCGGGCGCCCCTGGGTGGCAAAGCGGAGACATCTACGTCGTTGGGCGCCAATATGGGTCTGATGGCTGACATCACGGGCGTGATTAAGAATGGTTATTTGTCTGCCCAGTTGTTGCCGGCGGCAGCAGGTAGCCACCATGTTGCGTTTGACTACTTGGATTTGTACATGGATCAAGCCGAGGTAACAGGCTGGAATAGCTCTTCGATTATCACATTAGAGCTAGAGGGAATGGCCGTGAATATTCCAGTGGTATTGCAGCAGTTGGGAGCAGCGGCCCCCGTCAGTGCTGAGCTCACATTGGTTGGTTCCGCAGCGGAGCTGATGATTGATGTTGACAGCAAGTCTGGTGAAACCACCGTGGGCGGTACTACCACCACTACCAGCTTGCTGACAGCGGATTTTGGAGCCCTGTCGAGTTTGGAGCTTACTGCTGACGCGGTAATTAAGGACACCCTGGGTGAGAGCTTCGAATTGGATGCCAGCTTGGTGAAAGCAGGGGCCTTGGGTGCAGGTTCTTATCGCTTAGTATCTGAAGGGACTAAGACATGCACTGGTGGTCGATGTGTGTCTGAATCTGATATAGAGATTGAAGGTGAAACTGCCTCTAACTTTATCAATGCCTTGGTGAATTTGGACTTTTCAGCAGTGCTTGCAGGTGTAGATCCGGTTAGCATTACGGCTGCAGCTCAAAGAGCATCTAATGAATTGTTCAGTTTGGATAATATGGGGCTGACTTCTGGTGACGGCACTCTGGATTTGTCCGGTGAATTTGACTGGGATGGGGAGATCGCGAGCTTGAATGCATCAAATGATGCAGGGTTGCGTTTGCAGATCACCTCTAATGCTAGTGGAGTTCGCAGCGGAACCTTGGTTAATGCTAGCGGGCAGAAGGTAGCGGATGTAGTAGAAGAAGGTGGCAAAATCGTCATCAAATATGTGAACGGGACCCAGCAGACCTTTTAAGGATAAAATACAAGCTGAGTAACAAGTCACAATGGAATTATCGCCTAGATAGGTGGAATCAAAAGTAGGGAAGGATCAAGATCCCGGTTTGGTCACAAACCGGGATTTTTTTTGTCTTTTTGCTGCATCGGTCTGATGTCTAGTGACCCCTCTGAAATGTGGCGCCCAGGTCCTCATGGTGGACCATGGTCTGGGGCTCGCAAAGGGAACCGAGCTGGAATCAAGTTTGACGTTTTTTTGATCGTTTTGAGAGGGTGTCGACAGGGCTCTGCGCGCTTCTGGGATATATTGATGTAGAAACCAGCTCAAATTTTCAATTAGTTTTTGGCTGTCACTAATTCTAATAATTAGTCCATGGTGATGATGGTGTATCGCATCCTTAGTCTATTTTTATGCATGGTGCTCGCGCTTCTTGCATGCAAGACCGAAAATCTAAAAGAGCCATCCGGCTCGTCATCGAAGCCCAATGATGGAAGTGCATTTACCCTTACTGGCAGGGCGTATGCTGGAGTCGTGGATTATGGGACTGTCTCGATACATCCCGTCACGGCTAGCGGATGGCCTGCTACGGAAAGCATTGCATCTGTTTCTACTGACATTGAAGGCAATTTCTCCGCGAACATCGCCAGTCATTACCTCGGATTGCCCGCGATACTGAGTATAAGTCTCAAGGAGGGGGACTTGATGAAGTGCATATTGACGTCGGGATGTTGGGGGCAGGCGGGTTTTGGCGAATTATTTGAGGCAGGACAAGGCGGGTTTCAACTTTTTTGGCAGTGCCCGAACTTCGTCCTGGGCAAAACTATTCAATAACGCCATTTTCACATATGGCTTTTAAGTTCTTTGTAAAAGATCTGGTGAATCTTGAGGGGAATGAAAGCTCACTTTCCTTGATCCAAGCTCAAAATCTTATCTCTAGAGCGAACACGCGGCTCGCCAGCCGCTTTGGGCTTGTAGCAGACTTGCCGACGCTGGGGCAAATAGATGTAACGGATCCATCGGAAATAGGGCAAGCGCAGAGCTCGGTGATTCGAGATTCCGTATTAAGCAGTGCGATATTGCAGAGCGCGAACCACATCTATTCTAACCAAGCTATCGCCAATATTCTGACTTCGATTGCAGAACAATATGTGGAGGTTGGATTACCTGGCGTCATAAAGAGCACTAAGGTGGTTAGTTATGCGCTACTGATGCGAACGACGAAGAATATTTTAGAGGAACTTCAGCTAACTAAAGGCTTGGATTTATCACAAACAATCAGTGGAGTTCAGGCGGAGCTAGACTTGGTATCGCTGGAGGAGCCAGATCAATACTCACACGGGATTGAGAGCAGGACGCATTCTTCACCCAACCTTGAAAAAGGTGTTGAATTTGTCTCTGATGTGCGGCGGGTGGCAAATTCTTTGGATCTTCGTAAGATAGCTGCTCTAGGAAGTTTGGCGCAAATCATGGACGGTGGTGCATCTGACTTGCTCCAGCAGTTCGGTATAAATTTCGGGAGCTCGTCGATTTTGGACGGTGATGGCTTCAGAGATATACAAGCGGCATTAGGGTTCGTTAGTGAAGCTGTATTGGCGTCTCTTATAGATTATTACGCTAACGGGGTGATAAGCAGCTCCCATGGAGACGTGTTGTTTACCCACAGCTACAGTAATAATTCGCATCTTTTCACTTTTACGTCCACGATTTATACATGTGAAGACGGTCGTTCATGTCCAGTTGATTTGAGTCTTGGCATAAGGGTTCAAATAGATCGTTTCATGGGCAACGCTAGCGCCCGTATTATTGCGGCGAGATCTATTGGAGTAGATCTCGTCGGATTTATACGTGCATCCAATTTGACCCTTAATTTTTTGGATCAAGAAAGTCAAATTGTGCTTCAGCGTCCACTAATTGAAAGTATTAGTGGTGAAGATGGGGTGTGGAAAATAGAAAATTATCATGTCGAGGGTGAATCAATTGCGGTACGGCTACCTATAGAGTTTCGCCAGCAAGATCCGATGGCTACCGAATTGTCCCGGATACGGCTGAGCGCTGACGTAGGGGAGCATCTAATTAATTTTTCGCAACGAAGCAGTCTCTCTATTGGAGCAGATGGTGCTGCTACCCATCTTAGTGAAGATCTAATTCACGTTGGCCATCTGGAGGGATTTCGGTTTGGGGTTGCTAATGCGGTCACTAATAGTACGAAAGAGTCTGTTTTGGGAGTTTTGAATCTTGTCCAGGCGCCGGAACATTCTCCAGAAAATATCACCCTCAAAACCAGTGTTGTATCGCACTGTGCGGTGCCGACAGAAAAGTCGACGTGTGAGGAACTAAGCTCTAACTCTTTTATTGAAGGTGAAACGCCAGAAAACTATCTTATTTTAAGCGCTTCAGCTGGCTTTAGGACAAAGCTAAAAGGTTTTTCAGAACCCGTGATTTTGGAGCTGTCTGGCTCTAGAGATTCTCCAACCACCAACTCGATAAACAATATGAGGGTCAGTTATCCAGGGCATGCTGTCAGCCTTAATGGACGATTTAATAACAGTGGCGGCATTACGGGTTTAAATGCGACTAATCTTGAAGGTATGCGACTTTATCTCAATTCCATAAACGGTAAACGTAGTGGGGCGTTGGAGACTCCTGGTAAAGAGAAAGTGGCGGATTTGATAGATATGGGGCAATGGATAAAAATCCGCTACATAAACGGCGACTTTGAATCTCTTTGAGATAACCACCTCTCAAACAAGGGGCTTCGGCCCCTTTGTTATTACTGGATGTCGGTTTTTGCTTATACTGTTTATTGACTTAATTATGCCAGTGAGATTCCGGTTCTATGATCAAGCGGATTTTAGGTGTTTTATCCATCACTATGGCCGGGCCGGTGGCTGCGGCGGATGACTGGCGTGTTTTCACCCGTGCTGAGAGTTTCAGTTACAGCGAAGCAAATCCTGTAACCGCTTTTATTGATTTTCTGGTTGGGCCTGCGCCGGAGGATGGCGAGCTGGCGTTCACTCGGAATTTGATCGAAAGTGGTGTGGGTTATAAGAATGTCGAGTTTTCCCTGATTCATCGCAACGATTACAACCTGTATTTCAGTCGCGGCGCTTCACAATTTGCCTATTTGAATAAAAATCGCAAAACCATCCCATATGGTCAGCGTTATGACGTGGATGTTTGGGGGAATCAATATCAGGTCAGTGGTGCCAAGTTTGGTTTTACCTTGCCGTTCGGCAAATCGGTGGATGTCCACGTAGCTTATTCCCATCTTTATGGAACCGAGGCTGTGTCGGGTTATTTGGGTAAGGATCCGAACGGCGAGGGCGGGTACATTTCTATGATTGCGGTGCAGGAGGGCAATAATACGGTTAGACGGTTGGATGGAGACCTGTATACCGATTATTTCTTCACCGACGATCCTCTGTTTCGCAACTCGGTGGACGCGCCGACAGGGCGGGGATATGCGGTCGATCTTGGGTTCACCTGGAAAATGTCCGACCGTTTGACGCTGGATGTAATGGTCTTGGATCTGGCCGGTGAGCTGCGTTGGAAAAATATGCCGCACATAGTCGCAGAAGCGACGTCGGAGAATTTCCAAACGGACCCTGATGGAGTGGTGAGTGTGGTGCCCAATTTTCGCGGCACCGAGACTTATGATGATTTCACCCAGGATCTTACTCGGCGCACGTCGGCAGACCTGACTTATATCTATAACCAGTTTGTATTCGCTTATAGCCATGATCGTATGTCCCGCTCGGAATTCAATCGCGTGTCGGCGGGTTATCTGTGGGGAGAGCACCGCAAATGGGGCCTACATCTGGCGGGTGATGTAACGACTGCTGCAGTGGAATTGCGTTTAGCGATGCCTGTCGGCGATCTGTATTTCACCACCGATGACCTTGATATCGATAATGCCCATACCCTCGGTTTTGGCTGGAATCTCAATTTCCGCTTTTAATTCGTCTCAATATGACTGCCTGATTCAAGCAGGCAGTCCGCCGCAATCAGAGGGTGATCGGCTTTAAAAGGGAGTTGTTGCCGGGCATCCATGCAATACATCCGTACCTGTTTTTTTTCTTCGCTGAGAAAGCGCTGAATCGCTGAGGCAAATGCGGGCTCTTCCAAATAATGAAAAGACTGGGTCAGCACCGGGGTAAATCCCCGGGCGATCTTATGTTCTCCCTGAGTTCCCGGATCAAATCTCTGTAATCCCTGGGCAATTGCGTACTCCACGCCCTGGTAGTAGCAGCACTCGAAGTGTAGGGCGTCATACTCACCATCAGCCCCCCAATAGCGACCGTAAAGGGTTGTTGAGTCCTTGAGATAAAGTGCCGCGGCGCACCATTGGCTGTTCCGCCATGCCTGCGCCATCACAATCTGCTGCGGCATGGCGCTGCCAAGCTGCTGAAAAAACAATTCGTTTAGATATCCGTCGTGGCCACTGCGCTTGCGGTAGGTGTTTCTATATAACTGGTAGAACCTGTGCCAGTCGTCGGCCGTCATCTCTGTTCCTTCCACCATTTGCACAACCGATCCCTGTTCGCTCACGCGGGCGCGCTCTTTGGTGACATTTTTGCGTTTGCGCGACGTGAAAGACTGGAGGAAATCCGCGAAGTCCGTGTAACCCTGGTTGAACCAGTGGTACTGGCAATCCAGTCGCTGCATAAGTCGTGGATGCGAAGATGGGTGGTCGGGGAACAGACAGTGCAAGCCGGATAGGGACTGCTGTTTCACCACCTCCAGAGCAGCATCGAACATTCCTGCTTTTACCCGTTCTCTTTCCGCTGGAGGCAGATCGGGAGCAAGCGCTAGCCGAGGGCCCGTTGCGGGTGTGAACGGAATGGCATTCAGCAGCTTGGGGTAATAGTCATAGCCCGATTGATGGTAGGCGTTGGCCCAGCTCCAGTCGAAGACGTATTCACCGTAGGAATGGGTTTTGATGTATAGGGGAAGGGCGCCAAGCAAGCGGTCAGCGGACTTCATCAGGCAGTGAAAAGGCTGCCAGCCGGTGCGCGCGGAGGTGCAGCCACTTTGCTCCAGGGCCAACAGAAACTCATGGCGGACGAAGGGGTAATCGCTTGGCCACAGTTGGTTCCAGGCCGCAGCGGGGACATCGCTAAGGGAGCGGATAAAATCGATTTGCATCGCAGACCTCGATCAGCATGTGGATCGGGGATTGTATAGCGGCTCCTGAACAAGCGGTCAGGTTTGGGGGGTACCTTGATCGGAAGGTGGGGACAGATGTTCCACCATGCTGGGAGGGAAGTGGCAAGAGAATTCGCTGCCCTTGCCGACTTGGCTGATGATGGTCAGCTCGGCGTTATGGCGCAGGAGTACATGCTTGACGATGGCCAGACCAAGGCCGGTGCCGCCGGACGCTGCCGAGCGGCTCGCATCCACTCGATAAAAGCGCTCGGTGAGGCGGGGGATGTGTTTGGAATCTATGCCAATACCCTGGTCGCGCACACGGACCACGGCACCGCCAGCCTCGCGCTCATAACGCACCTCCACCCGGCTGCCGGCGGGGGGAGTAGTTGATGGCGTTCACCACCAGATTGGAGATGGCGCTGCGCAGCTCGCGCTCGCTGCCGATCAAGGCAAGATCGCGGTCGCCACTGGTCGTCAGCTGATGCTGCAGACTGCCACTGAGGCTGAGGGCATCGGTGAGGACACTGTCCACCAGATGGGCAACGGCAATGGGCGAGGTGGCGGGCTCCTTCTGATCCGTTTCCAGTTTGGCTAGGGTGATCAGGTCGTTGATCAGCAGGGTCATGCGCTGCGACTGCTGCTCCATCTGCTGAATGATCTTGTGCCAGGGTTTGGGCAACTGGGGACTGTCGGCCAGAGTTTCCAGATAGCCGCGAATCACGGTCAGTGGGGTGCGTAGCTCGTGGGAAACATTGGCGACAAAGTCCTTGCGCATCTGCTCGAGCTTAAACAGGCGGGTGATGTCCCGCACTATTACCAAGCGCTCGCCCTCGCCAAAGGTGTGAACCTGGAATTCCAGATGTTGGTCCTTGCGCCACATGGTGAGTTCCAGTGGCATGGCGTAGCTCTTCTGGTCGAAATAGTGGATGAACTTGGGGTGGCGGATCAGGTTGGTGAGCTTGTGGCCGAGGTCGACATCGCGAAAATCGAATAGTTGTTCCGCCGCCTTGTTCCACCACTCCATGTTGCTGCGGCGATCAACCAGGATCACTGCGTCAGTAAGAGCGGTGGTCATTTCCTGCACCCGGTGCACCACCGCCTGCAGGCGCTGTTTTTCCTTCTCGTGACGTGCCAGCAGCAGCTGTACGTCGTAGCCGATATCGGCCCAGACCCCTTGTAGTTCCTCCTTAGCGGGTGCGCTCGCCTGGCGGGTGCGGTAAATCCATTTTTCCAACTGGTAGATCTGAATGAACAGCCAACACAGATAGCCGGCGCTGCCGATGGCCAGCCCGGCGGCGGCACTGCCCGCAATCAGGCCCACCAGACCGCACGCTGATACCACACCGATACAGCGCCAGACTTCCGTTTTGAACCCGCTGCGTGACATAGAGAATCTGTTTGGATTGGAGGGCAGGGTTGCGGACGGAATCAATCCGTCGACTTGTTGGAAAACCGGTAGCCCGCACCGCGGACGGTCTGAATAAATCGTTCGTGGCCATCAATGGTCAGGGCTTTGCGGAGTCGGCGGATATGCACGTCCACCGTGCGCTCCTCGACATACACGTTGCCGCCCCACACATGGTCGAGCAACTGATTGCGCGAATAAACGCGCTCCTGGTGCGTAAGAAAGAATTCCAACAGGCGATATTCTGTCGGTCCGATTTGTACGGGCTTTTGGTTGATGGTGACCCTGTGGCTGGCCGGGTCGAGGCAGAGCCCCTCTACTTGGATCGGCTCGCTCGGAGAGAGTGAATCCGTGCGGCGCAAAACGGCTTTCAAGCGCGCCACCAGCTCTCGTGGGGAGAAGGGTTTGGTGATGTAGTCGTCGGCACCTACTTCCAACCCCTGGACTTTATTGTCCTCTTCGCCTTTGGCGGTGAGCATGATGATGGGAATGGTGGCGGTGAACTCATCGCGTTTGAGTCGGCGGGCGAGCTCGATGCCGCTGGTGCCGGGCAGCATCCAGTCCAGCAAAATTAGGTCGGGTTTCTTGTCGACGATGATGCTGTGCGCCTTTTGTGCATCGGCGGCTTCCAGGCAGGAGTACTCAGCTACTTCCAGGGCGACACGCAACATGTCGCGGATTGGCGCCTCGTCATCGACGATGAGAATTGTCTTGTCAGCCATGTAAAGTCCGATGCCGGATTGATCGACAGAATATGGCGAGAGATGGCCATATCCGAATTTGACGGCCATTTAATAAAGGAATTGTTGCGGTTTTATGACAGCTCCGGTGAGAGCGCGTAGTGGCCGACAATTCCGATAAAGATCACCATCCCGACCCAATTGTTGTTCAAAAACGCGGCAAAGCAGGCGTTGCGCTCGCGATTGCGAATCAGATACTGCTGATAACCAAAAAGACCGGCCGCAACTGCGAGACTGAGATAATAAAACCAGTTCAGCTCGAACCGTTTGCCGACCATCACCAAGGTCACCAGTGTCAATACCTGCAGCGCACCAGTCATGACCCGGTCCATATCGCCGAACAGCACGGCGGTGGATTTGACGCCGACCCTCAGATCGTCCTCGCGGTCCACCATGGCGTAAAAAGTGTCGTAGCAGACGGTCCATAACAGTACGGCTGTATAAACGAGCCAGGACGCCTGTGGAAGCTCGCCGGCTTGCGCGGCAAAGGCCATGGGGATTGACCAGGCAAATGCGGCGCCGAGTACGATCTGCGGCAGGTGGGTGTAGCGCTTCATAAAGGGGTAACACACCGCCAGGACAAGCCCGGCGAAAGACAGCTTGATGGTCAGGCTATTGGTGAAGAGCACCAGAAGAAAGGCGAGAAAGCTCAAACCGGTAAACAGGCTGATGGCTTCGAGGCTGCTCACTGCGCCCGTGGCCAGAGGGCGGTCGCGGGTGCGGCGGACACGGCCGTCGAAATCCCGGTCCGCGTAATCATTGATGACGCAGCCGGCCGAGCGCATCAGGATGCAGCCGAGAATAAAAATGATCAGATTCTTGATGTCCGGCGCGCCCTTGGCGGCCAGCCAGAGGCTCCAGAGCGTCGGCCATAGCACCAAATAGATGCCGATCGGCCGGTTCAAACGGGTTAACTGGAGATAAGAGCCTAGAGTCGAGGGCCGGGTATTGTTCATTGGCAACGCGAAGTAAAAATTTGTCCGCAGCATACACGCTGAAACTCCGAATATGAAGGTTCACAGTCGCTTCCCGGTTGGCGGCTTTGATCGACTTTTGTACAGGGTGGGTGTGTGAGCGGGCCGGGCTTGGAGATAGTTCGGCACGTTTGGCGATTTTGGCTGGAGAAGGCGGCAGATTTTGATCGTTTCGGCAGTTTAGGCATCGACTTGTGGTTCCGTTCGGAGTGATGAGGCGGTCGCAAGGCTGGCGTCCAAAGCAAATAAACTGAGCATTGCTTGGCAAATTGGGGTAAGGTGCGCGACCTGGAGCAGGCCAGCTCATATCGATTGCCCGGTACCCCGGCGCCCGATGACATCCATTCAATTGCCGGCACCCCACCTTCCTTGGCCTACCTGCATGGCCGGGGCGCAGTCCAACTGCGTTGCGGACGCCCGGCACCAGGAAACAATATATTTATGCTGTTTGAAGAACTCGGCTTGCGCGCGGAAATCCTGCGTGCCGTCGCCGAACAAGGCTATACCTCCCCAACCCCAATTCAAGCTCAAGCCATTCCGGCGGTCCTCCAAGGCGGAGACCTTCTCGCCGGCGCCCAGACCGGCACCGGCAAAACGGCGGGGTTCACCCTTCCGCTGCTGGAAATGCTGTCGCGCAACCCCCGTGCCCGGGTGGACGGCAAAAAGCCCATTCGCGCCCTGATCCTCACTCCCACCCGCGAATTGGCGGCTCAGGTGCACGACAATGTGCGCGACTACGGTAAATATCTGCCGTTGCGCTCCCAGGTGATTTTCGGCGGCGTTGGCATCAACCCCCAGATCGCACACCTGCGCGGCGGCGTGGACATTCTGGTGGCGACACCGGGGCGTCTGCTGGATCTGGTCAATCAGCGCGCATTGTCGCTGAGCCATGTGGAAGTGTTGGTGCTCGACGAGGCCGACCGTATGCTCGACATGGGTTTTATCCACGACATCCGCAAGGTACTGGCCCTGTTGCCTGCGAAACGGCAGAACCTGCTGTTTTCGGCAACCTTTTCTGCGGAAATCAAAGCACTTGCCGACCGACTGCTGCACAAGCCGGTGCTGATCGAAGTGGCGCGCCGCAACGCAGCGGCCGATACCATCACCCAACTGGTGCATCCGGTGGACCGCAACCGCAAGCGCGAGCTGCTCTCCTACCTGATCGGTGATGGCGACTGGCGCCAAGTGTTGGTTTTCACCCGCACCAAACACGGTGCGAATCGCTTGGTGGAGCAATTGTTGCAGGACGGCATCTCCGCCGCTGCCATTCACGGTAATAAAAGTCAGGGTGCACGCACCAAAGCGCTGGAGGATTTCAAGCGCGGCGCTGTGCGGGCACTGGTTGCGACGGATATTGCCGCGCGTGGCATTGATATCGACCAATTGCCGCGCGTAGTGAACTATGAGCTGCCCAATGTCCCAGAAGATTACGTTCACCGCATTGGACGCACCGGCAGAGCGCAGAGCGAGGGCGTCGCGGTATCGCTGGTGTGCGTGGATGAGCACAAGTTTCTGCGCGACATCGAGCGGCTGATCAAGCGCAATATCGAGAAAGTGATTGTCGAGGGGTTCGAACCCGATCCGTCGATTCGTGCAGAGCCGATCCAGTTGCGCCAGCCGCGCGCTCCGGTCCCCGGCGCCAAGCCGCGCCATGGTCAGGCACCCGGTGGGCAGAAGCGTCACGACGGCAACGGCAATGGCCGAGGCCGCAGCGGCAACTCTCAGAAATCAGGGGAGCGGCGCAACGACGGCAGTTTGCCACCGCGCGCTAACCGCAGCGGAGGACAGCGTCGTCCCAATGCGGCTCGCGGCTCCTCCGGTCGCGGCTGACACCTTTCTCCAGAGCCGGAAGTGGGGGTTTACCTTCCTCCGGCGGATTGTTCTAATGGGCGCTCTTCGGAGCCCCTTTCGTTCATCGACTACTTGTACAGGAGTGTTTTATGCGTAAACCAGAGCTTGTTAAAGCCGTGGCCGAAATCGCCGATCTTTCCGAGCGTCAGGCCGATGCGGTGTTGGCAGCAGTGCTGGAACAGATCACTAATGCGCTGAGCAAAGGGGATACGGTCAATCTGGTGGGTTTCGGTTCTTTCTCAGTAAAATCCCGCTCTGCCCGTCAGGGTCGCAATCCAAAAAATGGCGAGCCCATTCAAATTCCCGCCAGTAATACGCCGGTCTTCAAAGCTGGCAAAGGCCTGAAAGACGCTCTGGTCTAATCCACGACAACCCTTCTTCGGTAATCATCGTGAAGCTGCACTGGCAAATCCTGATCGCGATTTTGCTGGCGGTAGTGGTAGGTGCTCTGGTTGAGCCGCATCACGGCATAGGCCAGTTCACCTTTATCGCCCTGTTTGATTTCCTCGGCTCACTCTTCCTCAATGCACTGAAAATGATCGTGGTACCGCTGATCGTGTCCTCGATCATTTGCGGTGTGGCGAGTGCAGGCGCGGGGGAGAATCTCGGCCGCATGGGCGCCAAGACCATCTCTCTCTATTTGCTCTCGACGCTGTTCGCCATTCTCATGGGTCTGTTCCTGGTCAATCTCACCAAACCTGGATTGATCGATGGTCGGCCGGCGGGGGACGAGCTCAACTTGTCTTCTCCCGATCAATTGGCCGCGGGGCTCAGCAAGATTGAAGGACGGGATGCCGGCGATATCGCTGACATCTTCCTGCGCATGGTGCCGACCAATATAGTCGAGGCCGCCGCGACGGATGACATGCTGGGGATTATCGTATTTGCCCTGCTGTTTGGCATTTTCATGCTGCGCATCAGCGCACAGCATGCGCAGACTCTCAAGTCGTTCTGGCAGGGCGTGTTTGAGGTGATGATGGCCATCACCCTCTTTGTGATGCGTTTTGCGCCCCTGGGGGTTTTTGGTCTGGTGGCCAAAACCATCATGACCACCGGGTTCGCCGCCTTTGCACCTATGGCGGTGTTCTTTTTCACCGTCGCCGCTGCATTGCTCCTCCACACCTTCATAACCCTGGCGCTGATGCTGAGGGTGCTCGCGGGCGTCAATCCGCTGCTGCACTACCGCGCCATGGTGCCGGCCATGCTCACGGCATTTTCCACCGCCAGCTCCTCGGCCACCCTGCCGGTGACGATCGAGTGTCTGGAGAAGAATGCCCGTGTATCCAACCGCACTTCATCGTTTGTGCTCCCGCTGGGGGCGACCATCAATATGGATGGCACCGCGCTCTATGAATGCGCCGCCGCCATCTTTATTGCCCAGCCTACGGCCTGGATTTGAGTTTCGCGCAGCAATTTTTAATCGTGGTGCTCGCGCTGCTCACCTCCATTGGCGTCGCCGGCATTCCCGCCGCCAGCCTCGTCGCCATCAGCGTCATCCTCACCGCCATCGGCCTGCCCCTCGAAGGCATAGGCCTGCTCCTTGTCACCGACCGCATACTCGACATGATGCGCACAGCCGTGAACGTGTTCAGCGACACCTGCTGTGCGGTAATTGTGGCGAAGACGGAAGGGGAGACGGGGTTGTATGGACTTCCTGCCGACAAAGTTTCCTGATGCTTGAAGCCAGCGCTCTCCTCGGAGCGTGCTGGACGAGCTGTTGTTCGGAGGCTTTCGGCTGAGCCGCTCAGCGAGCTTTGGCTTTCCCGCTGGTTTTGCGCGAACTCAGCCCTGAATCTTTTCCGCGATGGTTCTCAGGTCCTCGGCGGATTCCAGAATATTTTCCACCGTGATCCGGGCTGTAGCGGGGTCGAGGTGGAGCTCCTCGTAGACCTTATCCGGAATTTCCTGGTAAACGCCGCTGCCGAAGCCTCGATTGGCGAGGAGCTGGCGCGCGACGTAGACAAGCTTCGGATAGGCGCTGTGCTCGCCCTGGTAGAATGGGTTGTGTTGATGGCGCAGGGCGACAACCACTTCCTCAGGCATATGCCAAGCTTCGAGGAGCCAGGCGGCGATCTGACAGCTGGAAACGCCCAGCAGATGTTGTTCGACAGATGAAGCCGGGATGTGTGGATTGACCTCAAGATGCCGGCTGACGTTGCCAAAATAGGGCGGGAAAACTTCCGCCAGGATCAGATAACCGAAATTGTTGAGCAGGCCGGACAGATAGGCCATGCCGAAACCGGGTCGGTGTTCCCGGGCGATGCTGGTCACCAAGCCTTCCACCACCGCGGCGGAGCAGACGGCCTGCTGCCAGTAGTCGCGGATCTGTTTCTGGCTCATGGCCGTGGTGTTCATGGTTCTGCCCAGGGCGAGACCGAGGGCGAGGTTGAGCACCATGTCGAAACCGAGTACGCGGACTATGGCGTCGTGCACCGATTTGATCTTCCCGGGTGCGGAGTAGTAGGGCGAGGATGCCCAGCTTACAACTTGGGCGGCCAGGGATGGGTCGAGTTCAACGATATTGGCCAGGTCGCTGATATCCGCATCCGGATCGGCGCGCAGCTTGATGATGCGCTGCGCGGTTTCGGGTAGCGGTGGCAGTTCTAGGGTCTCATCCAGGCGCTGTTTGATGCGCAAGGTGGTGAAGTTCTTCAGGGAGTAGAGGATCTGCTCCTGATCCATCTCTGCCGAGTCCGGCAGGCGCGGTGCGGGTACGGCGAGTTCGCCGACGCAGGCGTTTTTGATGATGCTTTTGAAATCGTGCTGGCGCAGCTCGAGCATCTGCTCGCCGTCGCCGGTATCCAGCCAGAGGGCTTGGTGGCGCAACAGGGAGGCATCCACCAGGGTGGTTAGGCCCTGCCATTCGGGAATGGCGGGCACCATCTTGACGTTTTGTTGTTGCAGAAGCGGCGCCAGTTCACGGGCGGACACGGATTCGAGTTGGCGGCCGAATTGGGCTTTGATGGCCGTGAGATCCAGCATGTGATCGGCGGGCAGGAGCACTTGCAGCCGCCCTTGATTGTCCTGCAGCACCAGGGATTTGACCGCGCAGGTATCTGATGCGGGCGCTAGGCTGCTGCGCACGGAGGTGAAACGCGTTTGGGTGGCCTTCAGCTGATAAGCGATGTTGGCGGACTCAAGAATCTGAATAACACTTGCCGGTACGGGCACGACCACGTCCTCCTCATTGATGCTTGGCAATGCGCCGCTGCAGGTGCAAATAAGGCAGCGGGCGGGCGAATGATCAACCCATTCTTGACTATAGACGGGTTCCACCGAATCGCTAAGCCAGTGGTCGAAAGCGGTGCTTTGACGGATGAACGGGATTTTTAGCCCTTCATGTAATCCTGCTGATGGCCAAACCAGCGTTGGATCAGAGCATCGGTGGCGCCGGAGTGATGCGTCTGCAGTAGCTCGGCCGCCTGCTGTACTGCGGGGATCATGTGGGCGTCCCGCTGGAGGTCGGCGAGACGGAATTGCAGGGCGCCGGTCTGGCGGGTGCCGAGGAGTTCGCCGGGGCCGCGAATGTTGAGGTCCTGCTCGGCGATCACGAAACCGTCATTGGTCCCGCGCATCACCTGCAGACGTTGTTTTGCCACCCGCGATAAAGGATTGCCGTAGAGCAAAACGCAGTGGCTCTCGGTGCTGCCCCGTCCGACGCGCCCGCGCAGCTGATGCAGTTGGGCGAGGCCTAGGCGCTCGGAGTTCTCGATAATCATCAGGCTCGCATTGGGCACGTCCACGCCCACCTCGATCACGGTGGTGGCGACCAGCAGCTGCAAGTCGCCAGCCTTAAAGCGCACCATGGTCTCTTCTTTTTCCCGGCCTTTCAGGCGGCCGTGGATCAAGCCCACTTGCAGCTCGGGGAGCGCTTCGCGCAATTGCCCGGCCATCTCCTCGGCGGCGGCCGCCGCCAGGGTTTCGGAATCTTCCACCAGAGTGCATACCCAATAGGTCTGGCGCCCCTCCCGGCAGGCGCTGCGCACCCGTTCGATCACGTCGGCGCGGCGCTGCTGGCTCACCAACACGGTATTGACCGGTGTTCGTCCGGGAGGTAATTCGTCTACGACCGAGAGATCCAGATCCGCATAGGCGGTCATGGCGAGAGTGCGCGGAATAGGAGTGGCGGTCATCACCAGTTGGTGTGGTCGCACGGCGACTGCGCTTTTGTCGCGCAACGAAAGGCGCTGATGCACGCCGAAACGGTGTTGCTCGTCGATGATCATCAGCCCGAGGCGGGCAAAACGGACATGTTCTTGAAACAGCGCATGGGTGCCGACCACCAAGTGGGCAGCGCCTTGCACGATGTCATCCAGCGCCGCCTGTTTTTGTTTCGGGGTGAGTCGGCCAACCAGCCAAGCGACTTTGAAGCCCAGCGGCGCCAGCCAAGCGTCAAAATTACGTTTGTGCTGTTCGGCCAGGATTTCGGTGGGTGCGACCAGAGCCACTTGCCAGCCTTGTCCTATGGCGGCCAGTGCGGCAGCGGCGGCGACCAGGGTTTTGCCACTGCCGACGTCTCCCTGCACCAGACGCAACATCGGCTGCGGCTTGGCCATGTCGCTGTGGATATCGCGGATGACGCGCTGCTGTGCACCGGTGAGCGCAAACGGCAGGCGTTCATAAAATCGTTGCAGTAGCCCCGCATCGGCCGCTAGGGCCACGGCCATTTCGGCCCGCGCCAGGGCGCGGCTGTGCTGGAGTGCCAAATGGTGGGCGAGCATCTCTTCAAAAGCCAAACGCTGCTGATAGGGATGTGTACCGGCGAGCAAGAGGGGAATCGGCGCATCTTTCGGCGGGAAGTGAACGTAGGCCAAGGCTCGCTAAGGCTGGCAGTCTGGAACTGCCGATTGATCTCGCGGGGAAGCAGCTCGGCGGGCGGAGAGATTCTCATCATCTCAATCGCCTGAGCCGTCAACTTGCGCAGCCGGGCCTGGCTCAGGCCTTCCGTGGTCGGATAAACCGGTGTCAGCGATTGCTCCACCGGCTTGTAAGCGGCGCCCGGCTGAATCACTTCATATTCCGGGTGATACAGCTCAATGCCCGATGACCCCAAGCGCGGATCGCCAAAACAGCGCACCTGGGTTCCCGCGGCAAGTTGTGTTTTCTGCGCCGCGTTGAAGTGAAAGAAGCGCAGATTCACCTGACCGGTTTCGTCCCGCAGCGTCACTATGAGGCTGCGTCTGCGTCCCATCACCACATCGCAGCGCATCACTGTACCTTCAAGCACGACGCTGGTATTCGGCGCGAGATCGCCGATAGGCACCACACAAGTGCGGTCGAGGTAACGCAGCGGCAAATGGAAGAGCACATCCTGCACGCTGTGCAGATTGAGCCGTGCAAGTACCTGCGTAAAGCTTGCGCCCACGCCTTTGAGCGCAGATACCGGGAGCCGGGCGAGAGAAGGCGCTGCCGTAATCACGGGTCAGTCAGTTTGGTTGGACTGCGATGCAAGGCCGGCGCGCGCGGCAAGCACCGCGTCGCGCAGGACATCCACAGCCTTGTGACGGGGGAAGCTGGCGCGCCAGGCGAGGGCGACCGTGCGCTTGGGTGCCGGCCCGGCAAAGGGTTTGACCACCAGAGAGTCCGCCGCGTAGTGGTTGGCGGTAGCGGCGGAGCGCGGCAGGATGGTGATACCCAGTCCCGACGCCACCATGTATTTCAGGGTTTCCAACGAGCTGCCTTCCCGGGCGGTGCGAACCCTGCCATTCGGATCGTCGATGGAGGGTTTGAGCATCGGGCACGCCTCCAGCACTTGATCGCGGAAACAATGCCCCTCGCCGAGCAGGAGCAGATTGTGGCCGGTCAGTTGGTTGGCCTCCACCGCATTGAGGTGGACGAGGGGGTGGTGACGGTCCATCACTATGACAAACTCTTCTTCGTACAGCGGCTGGGTCACCACATCGGCTTCCGTAAAAGGCAGCGCCACTATAATGGCGTCCAGCTCGCCTTGGCGTATGCGCCGGCGCAGCGTGCCGGTAAAGCTCTCTTCCACATAAAGCGGCATCTTGGGAGCGAGTTTCTGCAGTTGCGGAATCACATACGGCAGCAGGTAGGGACCTATGGTAAAGATGGCGCCCACCGACAAAGGGCTGGAAAGCTGGTCTTTGCCCGAGCTGGCAATATCCTTGATGGCGGCTGCCTGTTCGAGAACGCGCTGGGCCTGTTGGACGATTTGTTCACCCAGCGGAGTCGGGTAGACCCGAGTTTTCGAGCGTTCGAAGATGGCAGTTTCCAGTTCGTCTTCCAGCTTTTTAACCGCAATGCTCAGTGTGGGTTGGGAGACATGACAGCGCTCCGCCGCCCGACCGAAGTGCTGTTCCTGTGCCAGGGTGACGATGTAGCGTAGTTCGGTGAGCGTCATGGCAAAAATCTATCAGCTGTGGCGAGGCAATAAATAAACCTTAGGGGCGGTAATTTTGCAATCGAAAAGTGTGTTGTTTCTCGGCTTCGGTGATATCGCACGGCGGACCGCGCTGCGGTTGGCGGATTGCCAGTGTGTTGCGGTGGCGCGGTCCGACCGCTCCGTAAAGGACGGCGATTCAGTTGAATTTTGGCGCGCCGCCGCTGACAGCCAGCTGGTGCGCGCTCGCCTTATGAATCGATCGTTCGATGCGGTGATCCTGACGCTGACGCCGGACGAATATACGGCTGCCGCTTATGAGCGCGCCTATGTGGAAACCCTGCGCAACCTGCTGCCAGTGTGGCAGGTCCGCCCGCCGGGGCTGATCCTGTTTGTCTCCAGCACCAGCGTGTATCACCAAAGTGATGGCGATTGGGTAAACGAGGATAGCCCAGCCTCACCGGAACATTTTTCCGGCCAGAGTTTGTTGGCGGCCGAGACTCTGCTGCTGCGGAGTGGCCTGGCTGCCAGTATCGTACGCTTCGCCGGCATTTATGGTCCTGGGCGGGATTTTCTGCTGCGTCAGGTGCGCGCAGGCAAAGGTGGTTCGGCAGATTTCACCAACCGCATACACGCTGACGATTGCGCCGGGGTGCTGGCTTATCTGCTGCGCCAGTATTTTCAGGGGGGAAAATTGGACCCGCTTTATCTGGGCTGTGACAGCGGCCCGGCCCCTGGCGCGGAAGTGCGCCGCTGGCTGGCGGAGCGTTTGGGGCTGGACCCGACAGGGCTGGCACCGAGTGTGTCTGAGCGTGGTGGCAACAAGCGCTGCAGCAACCGCAGGTTACTGGCTGCGGGTTATCAGATGATCTATCCGTCCTATCGTGAGGGCTACGGGGAATTACTAGCGTCTGGCGCGCTCGGTTGATCTTCAGGCTCCAACCAACCCTGGATCACGCTTTCGAGCTCCTCCAGTCCTTCGCCATTATGGGAAGAGAAAGTCTGGGCGGTTACCAGTTCGTGCACTCTGGCTTTCTTTAAATGCTGGCGCACCTGATTCAGGGTGCTCTGGCTGGCGCCGCGACTCAGTTTGTCGGCCTTGGTCAGCAGCAGGTGAACCGGCATGTTTCCCTCTACTGCCCAGTTCAGCATAGTGGTGTCATAAGTCTGCAGCGGGTGGCGTATATCCATTAACAGCACCAGACCGCGGAGTGTCTGGCGGCCTTGCAGATATTGGGCTAGGTTCTGCTGCCACTGCTGTTTCGTCGCCAGCGGTACCTTGGCATAGCCGTATCCCGGCAGGTCCACCAAGCGCAACTGGTCATCGCCCAAGGCAAAGAAGTTGATGAGCTGGGTCCGGCCGGGAGTTTTACTGGTGCGCGCGAGCTTGCCGTTGCGCGTAAGTGTGTTGATGGCGCTGGACTTGCCTGCGTTGGAGCGCCCGGCGAAGGCGACTTCACAGCCGGTTTCCGGGGGGCATTGATGCAGGCCGGGTGCGCTGGTGAGGAAGCGGGCTTTACGAAAAAGGTTGGGGTCGGCCATGGAGCACTCGGGGTATATAAATAGATGAGTTATCGGAATCGAGTGTATATAATGCCAGCCCAAATCATCCCTGGCGACTTACCGCGCCAGGCGTCAAAGCGCAAGCACGTCAGAAGCTCAGCCAAAATCATCATTACCCTGTGCTCCACAGCCTGCGGAATGCACCGCTTTGCTTTGAACGAACGGTTCACTTTTTTAGACGATAAACGGGAAAAGTCATGAGCAATTCACTTCGCATTTTTTTGCTGACCCTCGGATTTGCCACACTGGCGCCTGCGGCTCTCGCCGCCGGTGATGCCAAAAAAGGTGAAACGCTGGTGTCCACCTGCGCAGCATGTCACGGCGCCGACGGCAACAGCCCCGCGCCAACATTTCCAAAGTTGGCTGGTCTCGGCGAGAAATACATCACCAAGCAGCTCATCGATATCAAGTCCGGCGCTCGGGTGATCCCGGAAATGACCGGCCTGCTCAACAATTCCAGCGAGCAGGATCTTGCTGACATGGCCGCTTTTTACTCCGCTCAGCCGCTGCAGCTTGCAGGTGCGCAAGCATTGAAAGTCCGCGTGAATTCCGGGGTTGAAGTTGATGCTTTGGTGTTGGGTGAAAAAATCTACCGCGCGGGCAATATCGAGACTCAAACCCCCGCCTGCACAGGCTGCCATTCGCCACGTGGTCTCGGTAATGCTCCGGCCGCTTTCCCTCGTCTGAGTGGTCAATACGCACAGTATATAGAGAAGCAGTTGCGCGACTTCCGCTCTGGTGCGCGTGTGAATGACGGCGAAGCACAAATCATGCGCAAAGCTGCTGAGTATCTGTCAGACGCTGAGATAGTTGCGCTGGCGAATTACATTGCCGGGCTGAATTGATTCGTACGGGTTCACGCTTTTACTCTTTGGCGGGAACTCGTACCCTGCGCTTGCTTCTAAGCGCCTTGAGCGGTCCGTGCCGCGCCTATCAGCTCTGTCCAATGACGATGTTCCAATGATAAAGGGGAAATACATGCGTTTTCTGTTAGCGATTCTGGGGTTGGCCTTACCGCTTCTGGCTTGTGCCGCCGGCGAGCCCGCCAAGCCGGTGTTTGAAGAAGGTAAGCATTACACCATCCTCACCGGCCAGCCCAAGCCTGCCAAAACCGGCAAGATCGAAGTGACCGAGCTGTTCTGGTATGGCTGCGGCCACTGTTACAACTTCGAAGGTCCGCTGGAGGACTGGAAGAAAACCTTGGCTGATGACGTAGTACTGGTGCGCTCACCTGCGATGTGGCAACAGCGCCGCAATCCGCCAGATGCCATGTGGACTCACGCCAAGCTTTATTACACGGCGAGCGCCCTTGGCCAGTTGGACAAACTGCACATGGCATTTTTTGATGCCATGCACAAAATGAACAAGCAATTGGTGAAGCCGGAAGAAATCGCAGCAGTGGTTTCCGCCCACGGTTTGGACGGTGAAGCATTTGTCAAAACCATGGATTCTTTCGCTGTGAGCGCCCAGGTAACCCAGGCCGATGCCCGGCAGCGCGCTTACCGTGTGACCGGCACGCCTGAATTGGTTGTTGGCGGCTATTACCATGTGTCCACAGGCAATGCCGGTGGTCAGCGGGAAATGTTGCAGGTAGTCGACTTCCTCGTCGACAAAATCCGCGCCGAGCGATAAGTTTCAGCTGTAAATAAAAAAAGGCCGGGAAGCCGGCCTTTTTTATTATGTATTACACGTCAATCAGGTGCCAATGTACCTTTGAATCACTTTGACCAGTTGATCATCATTGATTGGCTTGGTCAGCAGGTCGTCCACACCACTGCTTAGAATGCTCTGTTGTTCCGCTTCAATCGCGTGAGCCGTCAGTGCTAGGATCGGCAATTTCTGTAACCGGGGAATCTGTCGAATGCGGCGCGTCACCTCTTTGCCGCTGATGCCGGGAAGGGAGATATCCATCAGGATCAAGTCGTAATCCGCTTTTTCGAGCAATGCCAAGCAGCGCTCGCCACTCTCCACACACGTTACGTCGTACCCCTCATCTTCCAGAATCCAGGAAACGAGCTTGCTGTTATCTGGGTTATCTTCAACCACCAGAATGTGAGCGTTCATAGGCCCTCTAAGATTCCTTTGGACATGAAGTTGGAGGTTGTTCTCGCTTTGCTGAGTATAGCCAGTTTGGTTGTCACACAGCCCTTTTCGTCTAAAGATATGATTTATATCCTCTTTCGACACATAAATATGCTGCTTATTTCTCGGTTTTTTATGTTGCCAGTGGGGGAATAGTCCCCTTTTATGGCATTATTCGAAGTCTCAAAACCAGTTAACGCTATACGCAAATGATGTGTACATCCCATAACTTATAAAAATATTTGTTCAATAAATAAAATTTTTAGTTATTTATGTACATATTTTATGCAGAAGTGTAAGGTTCGACCTAAATTGATGCAGTGGGTAATTTGAAAGGCGCTTTATGGATCTGATTGATCATTCCCGAAATCTGACGCAGCAGCTTACTTACGAACTCGGTCGCGCGATTGTGCAGGGCAAATATAAGGTGGACTCTTCATTTCCCACCGAGGCAGATCTCTCCGCTCAATTCAACATCAGCCGCAGCGTAACCAGGGAGGCGGTAAAGATGCTCACGGCGAAGGGGTTGATATGCTCCCGTCCGCGCAAAGGCATCCGTGTGCAGCCACCTCATTTGTGGAATATGTTCGATTCGGATGTATTGAACTGGACGCTGGCGGCGAAACCGTCATTGCAGTTGCTGAAGGAGTTCACCCAATTGCGCGTAGCCATAGAGCCTGAGGCGGTGGCGCTTGTCTGTCGCACTGCCACAGACGCGCAGATTGAGGCGATTGGTAATGCCCTGGTACGGATGGAGCTGGCGGAGCAGGGAGAAGATGACCCGTTGGACGCCGACATCCAATTTCACACCCGTATACTCGAAGCCACCAACAACCGGTTTTTTATCCAGTTCTGTGACTTCATCCAGACTGCTCTGCGAATCAGCATTGTCTGTACCAATCAACTCAAATCGGTCAAGGCAGCCAGCGCCTATGACCACCGCAGTGTTTATGAGGCCATTCGTCGGCGCGACCGCAATGGCGCCCGCGATGCCATGCGGCGCCTGCTGGACGAGGCGATGGAACTGATTGCTGAATCCATGGTGGAGATGCCGCGCGCTCCTGTCGCAATACTCAATAGCCTTCCTGCCTGATCTAGTCCCCTGGCCCCGCTGCGGGGCCTGCCGGGGTGCCCCTGGCGATTCCCCTTCCCAGCACGCATAATACCCGCGCCTCACTGTCCACCGGGCCGGTGTGAGGCTTAATCCAAACGAAACCAATAGGATGCGGGCAGCGCTTGCATTCGGGGCCATATCCGCCCATTCGGCGGTCATACGATAAGAAAGAGGTCTTTATGTCTGGAGTGTCAGGAGCTGGCAGTCATACTGCTGTGGGCGGTGCGGGACAGCAGAATTACACCATGTCGTTGGTATGGCTGACATCACTGTTTTTCATGTGGGGTTTTCTCACCTGTCTAAACGATATTTTGATTCCCCATCTGAAAAATGTTTTTGATCTGACTTACGCCCGGGCCATGCTCGTGCAGTTCTGCTTTTTCGGGGCTTATTTTGTTGTGTCGATCCCCGCTGGCGTGCTGGTAAAGAAAGTCGGCTACAAAACCGGTATCGTCATAGGTCTCGCCATTGCGGCGGTGGGATGTCTGATGTTTTATCCCGCGGCGCAAATGCGCGTTTATGAGATATTTCTCGCCGCCCTTTTCGTCTTGGCCGCCGGTATTACGATTCTTCAGGTCTCCGCCAATCCCTACGTTACGATTCTTGGTGAACCCCGCACGGCACCCAGCCGCTTAACCCTCACCCAGGCTTTCAACTCTCTCGGCACTACCATCGCGCCTGTGTTCGGCTCTGTGCTGATATTGGCTGGCGCCACAGTTGGAATGAGTCCAGATGAATTAAAGGCCCATGAGGCGCAAGCGGTGCAAGGTCCCTATCTGATGCTCGCCGGCGCGCTGATTGTTTTGGCGGGCGTGTTTGCGATGTTGAAATTGCCGCGTGTTGTCGATGATGAAATTCCGGTGCACGCCGGCGATCTGGGTTCCTCCGCTTGGTCATATCCGCATCTGGTAATGGGCGCGATCGGCATTTTTGTATACGTCGGCGCTGAAGTGGCGATTGGCAGCTTTTTGGTCAACTTCATTAGCGATCCAGCTATCGGCGTTATGAGTGAGGCGGAAGCTGCCAAATACGTTGCTTATTATTGGGGGGCCGCGATGGTCGGGCGCTTTATCGGCGCGGCCGCTATGCGACATATCTCCGGTGGCGCCGCTTTGGCGTTCAGTGCGGTCGGCGCCTGTGTGCTGGTGGGCATCGCCATGATCGGGTCCGGCAAGGTTGCCATGTGGGCGATATTGGCGGTGGGTTTGTGCAATGCCATTATGTTTCCGACCATTTTCAGTCTCGCCTTACGCGGGCTCGGTGCGCACACCGGCCAGGGATCGGGGATTTTGTGTATGGCGATTGTCGGTGGCGCGGTGATTCCGTGGGTGCAGGGCGTTCTCGCTGATGCAATTGGTATTCAGATGGCATTTTTCCTGCCGATCATCTGTTATGCGTATATCGCGTACTACGGCCTGAAGGGCGCGAATGGCAGGTAGACCCAAAGTAGGCAGAATCAGTAGTAGGTAGAACAAAAAAAGGGAGCGTGAAGCTCCCTTTTTTATTTCCGGTTCGATTATTTTAGATTCAGTCCGCCGCGGTTGTGCAGAATGACAGCCACGGCGCAGATCATGCGAAGATCACAAATACCTTCTTCAATTATCTGTACTTCAAGCACATCCATGGGTGCATTGGTGAACCGCTGTAGCCAGCGGCGCATTCGCGCCAGCCATCCCGTCTCGCGGTGGGAAAAAATTGCGGCGATTTTTTTTTGTTCGTGCAGCACACCTGCGTAGTCTTCCGGATTGAAGTCGTGCAAAGGGAAGGTGCGGTCCGCGTTCAGTGTGTGAATTGTCGTTAAGTGAAATATTGGCGCCTCGCTCACATCCATAAGCGTGTTTCCCTGAAATACACCCAGCATATTGCCGGATTCCTTGTCAAACGCTGCAATTTTTGGAGTGCCCACACGATTGGTTTGCTCAATCGTAAAGTTGTCTCGTGGAGCGGCGGAAATGAATTCGGAAATTTGATAAAAGCTGAGCTGGCGGTTGAGATGGACAGTGAAAAGATCCGAGTTATCGCTGCGTAAAGTATAGGATGTCGCGTAACTGCTCATGCCGCGCATGTCAGGGCTGGTCCAATTACGCAGAATAATGGTTTTCAATGTCGCCGCCTGTTTTGTTGTTTGCGGGCCGGGCTCGCAGTTGGCTCGACTCTGCCAAAACCACTGAATATCCAGAATCGCGATCGCCGGATTTTATGAGATGCCCAGAGCTTCGCGCAAGGGCAGAGCTGTGCGTTGGTGCCGCTTCGAATAGCGGATGGATTTTGGCTTTCACTGTGAACCGCGTCGCGAGCAAGGCGAGGCGCTTCCGCCAAATCGACGGAGGCCGCGTGGGACATGGACTTGGTCACAGTTGTACGTCATGAAACAGGCCGCTTTTCTCCTGCTTGAAACTTTGCAGGACCATCCCAATCTATAAGCGCCGCTACGTCAGTCGAGTTCGTTTCGGCGTCAGCAATCTTATTTTGTCTTCGCCGCCAGGCAGGCCATCAGCGCCTGCGGGTGCGGTGCTTGTCACTTTTTGATTGATGGGGGAAATTAGCGTGGACAGCCGCGAGTGCCAGAGTCAGCCGGCAGTCATTGGTGCCTCTTGCCCACGAAGTTGTCTTTTGTCCGCAAGCCATCTCTCGCCCACGAGGCTGTATCTTTCCGCGGGCTGTCTTGCCCCGAGTTTGTCCCGCCTCACATCTTTCATTATCTACTGTACTTCCATCCATGATCTGCGCACCTGGCGCAGTTTCTCTCTCATGCAAAGGAGGTTTTCCTCGTGATCACAGTTGAACGTCTGAACCGCACCTACGACAGTCTTCATGCCGTCCGGGATGTGAGTTTCACCATTCCACAGGGTGAAGTGATCGGCCTGTTGGGTCCCAACGGAGCCGGCAAAACCACCATCATGAAAATGATGTGCGGATATCTGGAGCCCAGTTCCGGCACAGTCACCATTAATGGCACGGATGTGGCGCAGGACACCAAACTCGCCCAATCCTACATCGGTTATCTGCCGGAAAACCTGCCGGTGTACCCGGAGATGACGGTGGTGAGCTATCTGGAATATGCCGCAGGTCTGCGCGGAGTTGCCACGGAGCAGCAGGCGGCGGAAATCCGCCGGGTGCTGGACGCCACCGATTTGCGCAGCCGCGCCATGGATAAAATCGGTTCTTTATCGCGTGGCTTGAAACAGCGCGTTGGCGTTGCGCAGGCACTGCTAGGCAATCCAAAAGTTCTCGTGCTGGATGAGCCCACCAATGGCCTGGATCCCACGCAAACGCTCCAAATGCGCGAATTGATCCGCAAGCTGTCCGAAACCAGTACGGTGATTATCTCCACGCATATTCTTTCCGAAGTCGAAGTGATGTGTGATCGCCTGTTGATGGTGCGCAGTGGCGCCCTGGTGTTGGATTCGCGTATCGATGACCTCACTGAGGCCGGCATTCTGAGCGTGCGCACTTCTCTTGCGACTGCCGCATTGCAGACTATTTTGCAGGGCATGGCGGGGATTAAAGGTTTTCAATTCCAGCAGCAGGGAGTGATCAGCGAGTGCCGGGTAAAACTGGCTGAGCAGAGCACTGCCAACAGCGTAAGCGCAGAGCTTGCGCGCAAGATCATTGAAGCGGGTGGTGAACTCTATCAATTGCACCGTGAACAGCGCGATCTGGAGACGCTGTTCCGCGAACTGAATTCTGCGGAGGGCATTGCAAATGCAGCGTGATAAAGCGACTGGAGCGCTTGGCAAAATCATTGTCAAAGAGCTGGGCCAATTTTTTCGCGCGCCGATTGCGTGGTTGTTTTTGAGCGCGTTTTTGTTGATCTCATTATTTGTATTTTTCTGGGTGGAGTCATTTTTCTCCCGCAATATCGCCGATGTGCGCCCGCTGTTTTCCTGGATGCCATTGCTGCTGATTTTTCTTTCCGCAGCGCTCACCATGAAAATGTGGAGTGAGGAGCGTCGCAGCGGCACACTCGAGCACGTGCTGACCCAGCCGGTGCCGCTCTGGCAATTCGTGGTAGGGAAATTCATCGCCTGTTGGGTTCTGCTGGCGCTGGCGCTGTTGTTGACTCTGCCGCTGCCCATCACCGTGTCATTGTTAGGTGATCTGGATTGGGGTCCGGTGTGGTCAGGATACGTCGCGGCACTTTTGCTCGGCGGTTCTTATATCAGCATGGGCCTGTTTATTTCGTCGCGCTGTGATAATCAGATTGTCAGCCTGATTTTGGCGGTGACGCTCGCCGCTATTTTCTATCTGATCGGCGCTGGTGTCTTGACCGGCCTTTTCGGCAATCAGACAGCGGAGATCATGCGCGCGCTGGGCACCGGGTCGCGGTTTGAATCGATTACCCGCGGTGTGTTGGATATGCGCGATCTTTATTATTACTTGAGCCTGATCGTGGCATTTCTGGCCTTGAATATTTTTGCTCTGGAGCGGGGACGCTGGGCCAGCGACGGCAACGGCAAATTGCACAGTATCTGGCGCTGGGGGACAGCTCTTGTCGTGGCCAATATCCTCGTCGCCAACGTCTGGTTGAGTCAGGTTGCCTCTCTGCGCTGGGATACCACGCGTGGCAATATGTATTCAATTTCCTCCGCGACACACGGCTATCTTGCGCAATTGCAGGAGCCCATTCTGATCCGTGGTTATTTCACTCAGAAAACACATCCGTTGCTGGCGCCGCTGGTGCCGCAGCTGCAAGATCTGTTGCGCGAATACGAGATTGCCGGCAGAGGCAATGTGCGTGTCGAAATCGTCGACCCGACGATGCAGCCGGAAATGGAAGATGACGCCAACAATCGCTTCGGCATCAAACCTACCCCCTTCCGGGTGAATGATCGCCATCAGGCCGCGTTGGTGAATTCTTATTTCGACGTTTTGGTGCAATACGGCGATCAACATCAGGTATTGGGCTTCAATGACTTGATAGAAGTGAAATTCCGCGGTGATACCGATATCAACGTGCAATTGCGCAACCCCGAGTACGACATCACTCGCGTGATTAAAAAAGTGCTATATGAATATCAATCCGGTGGCGATATTTATGCGAGTTTGAAAGCACCTGTCGAATTGGAGCTTTATATATCCGCGGACAATCGATTGCCCCCGGAGCTGGTGGAGTTGCGCAAGGCCATCGACAAGGAAATTGAAGATGTGAAAAAAACGGCCGGGGATAAATTTACCGTCCGTATTATCGACCCGGACGCCAATGGTGGAGCGGAAGGCCGGCGCATTGCGGAGGAATATGGGTTCGCACCCTTGGCCTCTGATCTGATTGATCCCAAGCCCTTTTTCTTTTATGCGGCGCTCGGTCATGTTGATCAGTTGATCCAGATTCCACTCGGCGATTTTAGTGTCGGCAGCTTCCGCACAGGGTTGCAGGCGGGGGTCAAACGTTTTGCCCAGGGCTTCACCCGCACTGTTGCCTTGGTGACGCCATCCGAAGCGGGAGCGCCGCAGCACTATGGAATGCCGATGTCCGATAAACCGCGTTTTAATGCATTACGGGAAATGTTGAGCCAGGATCTCAATGTGGTAAGTGAGGATCTGGCGGATGGTCGCGTTGAGGGCAACGTGGATTTGCTGGTGCTGGCGGCGCCGGATTTTACCGATGAGAAACAGCTGTACGCGGTCGACCAGTTTTTGATGCGGGGCGGCACGGTGATTGCCGCACTCTCTCCGTATTCGGCGAAGATCGGCAAAAGCAGCATGACACTGGAAAATTATGCCAGTGAGTTCGGTCGCTGGCTTGCGGGTATGGGTGTGAATATTGGTAATGAACTTGTTCTGGATTCGCAAAATTCCGCTTTCCCGGTTCCCACCGTGCGCGAAGTGGGCGGCAGGCGCTTCAATGAAATGCGTTTGATGGATTATCCATATTTTGTTGATGTGCGAGGCGAGGGGCTCAATAGCGACTCGGCGGTGACCGCAGATTTGCCGCAGGTCATTGTACCCTGGGCATCGCCGATTCAGCTCGACGAAACGAAAACTGGCGGCTTGGCTGTGACGCCCTTGCTGCGCAGTACCGAGCGCGCCTGGTTGGGTGACACCACTGGCGTCGTCCCCAATGCAACTCAGTTGCAGCACGGCTATACCGCCAGCGGTGAACGCAAAAGCCATCTGCTGGCGGTGGCATTGCAAGGTAAATTCACCTCGTATTTCGCCGGCAAGGATTCACCATTACTAAGTGCATCGCAAGCGGGTGAAGCGGAAGGTGAGAGTGCCGAAGCCAAGGCTCAACCTATTGATGCCGTATTGAATCATTCTGCGGACACGGCGCGGTTGCTGGTATTTTCCTCCACTGACATGTTCAGCGATCAGGTTGTGAATATGCTGAGCAGTGTTTACGGCGGCAATTATCTGAGCAGCTTGCAATTGGTGGTCAACGCGGTGGACTGGTCTTTGGAAGACCAGGGGCTGCTCGGCATACGCGCCCGCGGCCATTTCAACCGCACTTTGGCGCCAATGGAAATCGGCGCACAGCAATTCTGGGAATATCTCAATTATGGTTTGGCGCTGTTGGGGTTATTGATTCTCTGGCTTGTTTTGCACTATGCGAATCGCGCTCGCGACGCGCGGTATCAACAGTGGCTGGCGGCTTAATCGGGGGGTGATATGAAAACATCGAAAATTGAAAAATCCGCAAAAAAAATTCCCTGGCTCGCCGGCCTCTTTGCAGTCCAGGTCGTCCTCGCGGTGGTGTTGTTCAGCATGCACAATCGCCAGCCCGCTGGACAAAATGAACCTCTGTTGGCTTTTGACCGCGCGACTCTCGATTACATCGAAATTACCGCGCCCGATGGCCAGATCAAGCTGGAGAAAAAAGATGGCCAGTGGCAGATCGGTGAAGGTTTGCCGGCGCTCGCCTCGCGCGTGGATGAATTGCTGAAGGAATTTGAAGGCATGCGCAGTGGATGGGCGGTGGCTACCACGCCTGAGGCGGCTGCGCGTTTCGAGGTGACCGAGGAAAAATTCCGCCGCAAAATTCATTTGCGACAGGGCTCTGCCGAGGTGGGAAGCCTGCTGCTGGGCACCTCGCCGAATTTCCGCTCCTCGCATGTGCGCAAGCCCGGCGCGAAAGAAATTTATTCCGTCAAACTGGATGAATTTTCCCTGCCTGTGGAACAGGAGAGCTGGCTCGACAACCAGCTGCTGCGCCCCAAAGGTGACGTGACGGCGTTGCAGTTCGGCGAGAAAAAGATTGAGAAAATATCCGGTCAGTGGCCGGCGCCCACACCGGGCGCTGTGGCTGCGCCTGAGCAACCGACGGAGTCCGAAGAGACAGCTGCATCAGCAGGCTTCGATAGTGCCGCTTTTAGCAAGGCACTGGCGGAGCTGACAGTGCAGGGCGTCGCCAAAGATCAAGCGGAATTGGACGCTCCGACAACGGAAAACACGCAAAGCCAGGCTGCTAAAAGTCAAGCTACTAATAATAGTAGCAAGCTGCTGCAAATCCGGTGGCAGGTGATTACCAGCGATGGTGTGTACGATTATCAATTGCTGAGCAAAAATGATCAGTACTACATTCGCCGTGGCGATGTGTCGCACACCTTCAAACTGTCCAAAACCCAATACGACGCACTCGCCAAGATCCAGGAGCTGCGCCAGTCTTGATCCCGCCTACCTCCCGCGCGAGCGGGAGGTTTTCTCTTGTCTGACCTCCCTTTTTGCGGTGTTTTGTCTGGCTTCGAGCGGAACTTCAGCGGGGAAAACATATCTTTATTCTGCGCTGACGAAGCACGTTGAAAACGGATCGCTGAGCCCCATAGTATTTTTCCCCTGATTTCTGTTGAGGAATAACCGAATGAAATTCCCAGCCGTGTTGGCCCTGAGTATAAGCTTGTTGTCTGCGGCCCCTGTGATGGCCGCTTTGCCGAATGTAGATGCCAGTGGCAACGCGCTGCCTTCTTTGGCTCCCATGCTAAAAAGCGTGAACCCCGCCGTCGTCAATATCGCCACCTTCACCAAACGTGAAGCCAATAATCCATTGATGAACGATCCATTTTTCCGCCATTTTTTTGATGTGCCGGAGCGCCGGCAAATGCCACAACAGCGGCAGCGCAGCGCAGGATCTGGAGTGATCGTGGATGCCCAGGGCGGCATGGTCATTACCAATCATCACGTCATCAATGGCGCGGATGAAATTCAGGTGGTGCTTAATGACGGGCGCAGTTTTGCCGCAGAGCTGGTCGGCTCCGATCCCGAAGTAGATATTGCGGTGCTGAAAATCGAGGCGGCCAACCTCACGCAATTGAGCATGAGTAATTCAGACGAATTGCAGGTCGGCGATTTTGTGGTGGCGATCGGCAATCCCTTCGGTCTCGGGCAGACGGTTACCACCGGTGTGGTGAGCGCCTTGGGCAGAAGCGGTCTGGGTATTGAGGGATACGAGGATTTTATTCAGACCGACGCGTCCATTAACCCCGGTAATTCCGGCGGCGCGCTGGTGAATTTGCGCGGCGAGCTGATCGGCATCAATACGGCGATCATCGCCCCGGCGGGTGGCAATGTGGGAATTGGTTTTGCCATTCCCGTCAACATGGCGCGCGCCAGCATCGAACAAATTGTCGAGCACGGTGAAGTGAAGCGCGGCCAAATCGGCGTCAGTATTCAGGACGTAACACCGGAATTGCAGGAGGCGTTCGGTCTGAAAAATGGCCAGTTGGGCGTGCTGATTACCGGTGTGGCAGACAAGTCGGAAGCGGAAAAAGCGGGGCTGAAACCGGGGGATGTTGTGATTGCCGTGGATGGCCGTCCGACTCTGTCGACTGGCGCTCTGCGCAACGCCATTGGGGTGCGCAAAATTGGCGACCACGTGAAGATCACCGTCATCCGCGACGGCAAGGAAAAAACTGTGCGCAGCAAAGTGGGCAGCCCGGATACGGGTTTCGCCGGAAGGGCGGGCGGCAAGTCGACACTGACCCCGCTGCTCGAAGGCGCCGAATTTGAAAATAATCGCGATGGCACCGGCGTAGTGGTGGCGCGTATTGAGCCGAGGTCGCCAGCCGCAGCGAACGGGTTGCAGGTCGGTGATGTGATCATCGGGGCTAACAGAATGCGCGTTGAGAATCTTGAAGCGCTTAATAAAGCGGTTGCGCGCAGCAAGGATTCAATTCTGCTCCATATTCAGCGAGGCCGCGGCAGCTTTTATCTCGTTATCCGCTGACCAGAAAACCTGCACCGCAAAAAAGGCGGTGCAGGTTCTCATTTATTTTTCCGCAGATTTTTTTTCATCAGCAGCGAGCTCACCGGGCACAATCCGCTGAATTCCCATGTTTTCCGAATTGCGGCCGGGGCGCTATCGCGCGATATTGGCTGAAAATCGAACTCTTCAAAAAATTCCTGCGCCGTGACAGTGAGCAAATACAGCTCACTGATATTGAGCTGATGCGCCATTGTCTCAACATGTTTCACCAGGTGGGTACCGATGCCTTGATTGCGCCGCGCAGGGCTGACCACTAGAGAGCGCAGTAAACCGTAGGGAGCGAAGGGTTCCAGGCCGACGATGCCGACCGGCAGGCGCCCGTCCGTTGCCGCCCAGAAATAATTGAAATGCGCCTCGGTCAAGTCGGCCGTAGGAAGATTGGCGGCATTGAGCAAGCCCAGCGCGTCGGCGCTGGTTGGCTGGTAAATCGAAATCATGCTCTTCGCCTCAGCAAATATCGCGACTAATGTAACCCAAAGCCCGGGTTTGCCATAGTCTTGCGGATGTGTGAACGATTTTATCGAAAAAATTACCAATGGGTGGTGGCGGCAGGTTTTTGGCGGCGGGCTTTCAATGTATAACGGCGTGCCCGATGTATAGCCGAGTGCACTAATATATAAAGTGCGCCCAACGTATAAATGGCGCAGCGCTTTTCGGGTAAAATCCGCCTGAAATTTTCGCGCGGCAGCGTAAGCGTCCGGTTTAATGTCCGCATATTCCAAGAGGCTCGATCATGAAAAAACAATTCTGCAATATTCTGCTGCTCGCAGCCGGGTTGATAGTGAGTTCCGACGCTGCGTTTGCCGCCGCGCCTCGCGCTATGAGTATTACAGATGAACTGCTGGCGCTGCTTCTGGAGAAGCATCTGCCGGCGCCGCTCTATGAGCAGGGCAGCAATCCCTGGCCCGGCGGGGCTTATTCATTGGAGGTGCATAAGGCGGGTCGTCCCGAGGTCACCAGCTCAACAAAAAATATTCACGTCAAAATTCCTTTGAAAGTATTGATTGCGGGTAATGCGGGCAGCGAATTGTTGCAACTGAAAATGACCTGCAGCAGCACGTTTACCACGATTGGCGAAATCACCTTCACGCCGGAAAAACCCGGAGTTGTCAGCTCCCTGGCCTCCGCCATTACACTGCCGGTGCCACCTGCCATGGCGAATTGTGATGGTATGCAGTTTCCTATCGAGGAATATCTGCGCAACGTAGTGACACAAAACAAACGTCAGTGGGAATTGAAACTGGACGCGCAGATGAAAGAATGGCTCCAGGGAGAGGGAGTGAAACCCGCACAGACACCTGCTCCAGCACCTGCCGCGGCAGCGAAATAAGGCCGCCTTGTGGGTTTAATCGATACGTCGGAATATCGCCGAGGATTTTGTATTGTCCTTTAATATAGGTCCATTTCTTTTCACTCCCGTTATTCTTGTGTTCGTCGCCGCTTACGCGTCGGCAATGCTGACAGGGTGGCTGGTTGGGCGGAAGAAAAATATTTCTGTAGAGCCTGTGTTGAGCAACATGCTGATTTTTGGCGTGGTGGCGGCGAGGCTGGCTTTTGTCGGACTGTATTTGAGTGACTACACGCTTCAACCCTGGCGCATTATTGATATTCGCGACGGTGGATTTATTCATGGAGCGGGACTTTTCGCCGCGCTGGTTGTGGGAATCTATTATTCCTGGCGCACACCTGCTCTCAGGAAAATTCTCGGTTCTGCCGTTGTGGCCGGTGGATTGATCTGGGGCGCAGGCACGCTTGTATTTAAAATCTTACAGCCCGAGCCTCCGAATATCGCCGAGCTGGCGCTGGCGACGACGGATGGAGAGCAACAGATTTTCCATAATGAAGGTAAACCGGTGGTGGCCAATCTCTGGGCCACTTGGTGTCCGCCGTGCCGCAGGGAAATGCCGGTGCTCGCCGATGCGCAACAGCGGGAAAAAGCAGTGGAGTTCATCTTTGTCAACCAGGGCGAGTCGGCAGACGCCGTTCTCGATTATTTGCGTAAGCAAACCTTCGCGCTCAATCACGTTTATTTGGATGAGTCGGTATTGTGGTCCAAGCAGCTAGGCGCTGCGGGTATGCCCACGACTTTATTTTTTGACGCGCAAGGAAATCTTGTCGGCTCCCATATGGGCGAATTGTCGGCGCAAAGCCTGAAGCACGCGTTGAAACGCTATTTCCATTAGGCCCGAAAAGGGCGTTTTGCAGACGCTCTAATCCCGAGAGTATCTCAAAAACACCCACCCGCCATAACTTCCGTAAGTGCTTTGCGCGACTGGATGTCCAGGTGAAAGTGTGTAGAATCCGCACCGTTTTGGTCACCTAAGAGCGGCACCATGCCCCGATCTATTTCGTCAAACGCTGGCAGCCTTGCCAAGCGAACCATTCTGGGCGTATTTTTACTTTTATTTCTATATGAATCTTGGATTTTTAGCCAAGTGCTCTGGTGGAAATGGAATGCTCCGAAAAGCACCAGTTTCATGTCCATACGTCTGGAGGAAATGCGCAGATACAATCCGGCGGCGAAATTGCGCTACGAATGGGTCGACTACGAGAACATATCGTCTCACTTGAAGCGCGCCGTGGTTGCTGCCGAGGATGGAAAATTCGTCGACCACAACGGTTTCGACTGGGACGCTATCAAAAATGCGCTGCAGAAAAATCTGCAGCGCGGAAAAGTCGCCGCCGGCGGCTCCACCATCAGCCAGCAATTGGCAAAAAATCTTTTTCTGTCCCCGTCAAAAAGCTACCTCCGCAAGATCCAGGAAGCCGTGATCACCGGCATGATTGAAATCACCTGGGATAAACGCCGGATTCTCGAAGTTTATTTAAATGTGGCGGAGTGGGGCGATGGTGTATTTGGCGCGCAGGCGGCGGCGCGGGCGCATTATGGCACCAGCGCGGCTTATTTATCCGCCTACCAGTCTGCCCGCATGGCCGTCATGTTGCCGAACCCTCGCGTTTTTGAGGATCGTTTGCCCTCATATGCGATTCGCTATTCGCAGACGGTGCAGCGACGTATGAGCTCTGCCAGAATTCCATGAGGTGGTAAAAATCCGCCGCGCCGAGAAAATCTGCAACTACCTTTCTGCAGCCCACATTTTTTGCGGCCCACGTTCCATTTTATTTTGCTCCCGCTTTTCCCTGCGTCGCTGGTGCCGCTTTAGTAAGCCTCCGTTTAAAAGGTCGCTGGAGAGGAGTTCTCGGCTTCAAATTGGAGCGATATCCCTCTGGTGTGCACTCGAATGAAGCTGATGAGACTTCGGTTGATTGCGTCATTGCGGTGCATTCATCAATGCCTTTCCGGGCGAAATAATAAAAATCAAATAAAAACAGCCCATTGAGTGCTCTATCTGCGTGCACCTTTCTGGAAATCCCTGTTGGCACAAACTTTGAAATCCCAGATATACGATGGCGAGGTCGGCCCCTCGCCCCAACATGCTGTTGCACATTCTCACCCGTGCGGCCTTCACCAAAGTATTGACTCCAGGAATATCACGATGAGCGAGCAGAAAAAAAGTGTATCTCCCGATATGGAATCATCAGTAAATACGGATTCCTCCATCCAGCGCCGCAAGCTGTTAAAAGCGATAGGAGCAGCTTCCCTCGCTGGCGTTATGACTCCTGCGATGCGCAGTATCGCCTGGGCGGCTGATGGTGGTGGCCCCGAAGTCAAAGGAGCTAAATTGGGTTTTATCGCTCTGACGGACGCAGCGCCTTTATTTGTGGCGGTGGAAAAAGGGTTTTTCGCCAAACACGGCATGCCGGACGTGGACGTTGTCAAACAGGCATCGTGGGGTGCAACTCGCGATAATCTGGTTTTAGGCGCGGATAAAAATGGCATCGATGGTGCGCACATATTGACGCCCATGCCTTATTTGATTTCATCCGGTGCGGTCACTGCCAATAATATTCCGACCCCAATGCAAATTGTCTCGCGCTTGAATCTGGCTGGCCAGTGCATTTCGGTTAGCAAGGAATACGAGAAGCTGAAACTCGGAGCTGATACCAAACCTTTTAAAGTAGCGTTGGAAGCCAAAAAGGCCAGTGGGAAAGCGGTTAATGCAGCTATGACATTTCCTGGTGGCACACATGATCTCTGGATTCGGTATTGGATGGCGGCCGGCGGTATAGATCCCGTCAAGGATATTTCGACCATCGTCGTGCCACCTCCCCAAATGGTGGCAAACATGAAGGTGGGCAATATGGACACCTTTTGTGTGTGCGAACCCTGGAATGCGCAATTGATCAACCAGAAAATCGGCTATACCGCTGTCACCACCGGGGAAATTTGGAAAAAATCATCCAGAAAAATCCTTGGCGCTGCGTACGGAGTTCGTCGAGAAATATCCTAAAGCCACACTAGCCTTAACCATGGCGGTGATGGAAGCGCAAATGTTCTGCGAAAAGCCGGAAAATAAAGAAGAGGTCGCGCGGATCTGCTCCTCACGCCGTTGGATCAATGCACCCTTTGCGGACGTGATCGACCGAATGAAAGGTGATTTTGATTATGGTAACGGCAAGGTTGTTAAAGACAGTGAATTTCAGATGCGGTACTGGAAGGATCAAGCCTCCTATCCATTCAAAAGTCACGATTTGTGGTTTTTGACCGAAAACATGCGCTGGGGTTATCTGCCCGCCAATACGGATACCAAGGCATTGATCGACAAGGTCAACCGTGAAGATGTTTGGCGCGAGGCGGCGAAAACGCTGGGTATTGCACAGAGTGATATTCCGCAATCCACATCGCGCGGCGTCGAAACCTTTTTCGACGGCAAGGTGTTCGATCCGGAAAATCCCAAAGCTTATTTGGATAGCCAAACAATCAAATATTTGAGCTGATTGCTGTCAGCTTTAAATCCGAATTTATCCAGGAGGCTGGAATATCATGAGCTCAACATCCTATTTGCGCGCGATCGACGCTGCTCCAGTTCGTGCCACCGGCACGGCTCCCAACGAATCCGAAGAGGTTTTATCCGAGCATCAGCCCGCAGAAAAATCCACTGTGGAGAAACACCTCAGCACACCCGTAATTGAGCCGGCATCTTCTGGTGAGCCAAGGAAAAACAATGTATTCAATCGCACAGGCGATTTTCTGTTGCATCAGGTGTTGCCGCCGGCGATTGTGGTGCTGCTCCTGCTTGGTGTGTGGGAAGTGTTATGTTCCCAGCCGGGGTCCGCACTACCTTCATTTACGCAGGTGATCAGCGAAACCAAGGAATTGATTTTGCACCCGTTCTACGACAACGGCGGTAATGATGTCGGCCTGGGATGGCAGCTGCTTGCGAGCCTCAAGCGTGTAGCCTACGGCTACAGTCTTGCGGTATTCGCCGGTATAGCGCTCGGTGTGCTGATCGGCCAGTTCTCTTGGGCCATGAAAGGGCTCGACCCACTTTTCCAGGTTCTCCGAACTGTACCACCGCTGGCGTGGTTGCCCTTGTCGCTCGCCGGTTTTCAGGACAGTCATCCGTCGGCCATCTTCGTTATTTTCATCACCGCCATATGGCCGATCATCATTAATACCTCAGTCGGCGTGCGTAATATTCCGGAAGATTATCGCAATGTCGCGCGGGTGATTCGCTTAAAAGGCTTGGGCTATTTCTGGAAAATTATGCTGCCGGCAGCTGCGCCTTATATATTCTCAGGGTTGAGAATTGGTGTGGGCCTTTCCTGGTTGGCAATTGTCGCGGCTGAAATGCTGGTCGGCGGCGTAGGAATTGGATTTTTCATCTGGGATGCCTGGAACTCATCACTCATCAGCGACATTATCCTGGCGTTGATCTATGTCGGAGTCGTAGGGTTTATTCTCGATAGAATCGTTGCCTATATCGGTCAAATCGTCACGCGCAGTACATCAGCGAGCTAGAGGATAGAATCATGACTTATCTCCAAATCGAAAATGTCGACATGACCTTCACCAAAGGGCAGAAATCCAGCAATGTGTTGCGCAATATCAATTTGAAAGTTGAGCGTGGAGAATTTATTTCCCTCATTGGTCACTCGGGTTGCGGAAAATCCACCGTCCTGAATATTGTTGCAGGCTTGTTGAAAGCAACGGGTGGTGGTGTGATTCTCGACGGCAAGGAAGTCAACGAACCAGGGCCAGATCGCAGTGTGGTTTTCCAGAACCATTCTTTATTGCCTTGGCTCACCGTTTACGAAAACGTTGCCCTGGCAGTGGACCAAGTATTTGGTCGCAGCAAAACCAAGGCGGAGCGTCATGACTGGATATTAAAAAATCTGGAACTGGTGCATATGACCCACGCTCTGCACAAGCGCCCAGCGGAAATTTCCGGTGGTATGAAGCAGCGAGTGGGTATCGCCAGGGCCTTGGCGATGGAGCCGAAAGTATTATTACTGGATGAACCGTTCGGCGCTTTGGATGCGTTGACCCGGGCGAAATTGCAGGACGAAGTCATGCGCATTCAGGTGGAATTGCAAAACACGGTGTTGATGATTACCCACGATGTGGATGAAGCGGTACTGCTGTCGGATCGTATCGTCATGCTTACCAACGGCCCATCCGCCACTATTGGTGAAATTATCCATGTTCCTCTGGCGAGACCCAGAATGCGCGTGGACTTGGTCGATGATCCTGTCTATTTGCATTGTCGCGCGGCGGCCCTTAAATTCCTTTATGAGCGCCACACCGCGCCGGCGACAGCGGCGGTTTTGTATTCCAATGATAAATATTGAGCCAGCTTGCGTTATCTGCAAGCTGGCTTTTTTGCTTTCTGAGATTCGTGAGCTAAGACGAAACTAAACTAATTTTGTACGTCAATTTCCCAGATCGGTAAAAACTCCTACGGCAAGTTCGGTCCAGATATAGAAAAGCAGGATAGCAAACAAGATGGCCAACACTGGCCAATATTTGTGAGGTGCTTTTCTTGCCGTAACTACAAACGCGCAGCCCGCGCCAAAAATAAGCGATCCCATAAGCATAAAATCACCGGCACCCCAATTCACTTGGTTGGTAAAGACCATGGCAATCAGAGGGACTAACAAGATGAGAATCGTTGCGACGCCGATCCAGACGAATATATTGTTTTGCATAACCAATCGGTGAAAACTCGGATTCATATCATTTACCTTGCGGAATACTCAGGCCACCGTCGAATTGCCACTGGTGGGCGCGGCTGTAGCGGCGGTCGGTGAAGGTTTCGTCGGCGCCGCGTCGCCAGAGGATGGTTGCTTTATATTCCGCCATGGGTGATTTGCCGAATCAGTTGGCAACAATTGTCGAGCCATTTTAATGCCTGCAAATAGTCGCCACTTTTTAGTGAGGTGCTGGTGGGTTTAAATTGTCGAGTTTGTGGTAGCACGGCAATGCCGACGCCGCCGCGCATTTCCAGCAGATAATATTGCCCGGCCTGGACCTGGATGGTGCGTTCAGTGGTTGGAATGAGCGCGGCTTCCTGCCAGCGGGTTTTCAATGTGTATTCACCCGGCTCTATGTGTATCCAGCTGAATTCATTGTTGTGCAGTTCGCCCAGAGAGCGATCACCAATAAAATTTTCTACTGTGAGATGGCCGGGTTTGAGCGTTTTTCGGTAGGTCACAATGATCGCTTTGCCTTCCTCCGGAGCTGCCGCTAATAAATCCGCTGTGACAGGTTTGGACGCGTGGTTGACGCAACCGAAAATCAGCAGCATTAAAAAATAAATAAAGGCTCGCGGCATTGTGTGTTTCATCAAAGACAGAGTTTACGAATCAGCTCTTCAATGACTTTTACCGCTGGAGCGATTTGGCTCAGCTCAATAAATTCATTGGGCTGATGTGCCTGATCGATGGCGCCCGGTCCCATCACAATGGTCTCCATGCCCATTTTCTGTAGGAAGGGTGCTTCGGTGGCAAAAGCGACGGCGGTTGCAGTATGACCGGTGAGTTTTTCCGCCGCCTGCACTATGGCGGAGTCGGCTTTTTCTTCGTACGGATCTATGCCGGGGAAAAGTGAAGAAAAAACAATATCGCAACCGGCTTGTTCCGCGATGGGGCGCAACCTGCTTTGCAGATCCGTGCGCAATTGTTCCAGCGGCATGCCGGGCAGGGGGCGCAAATCGAAATGCAATTCGCAACTGGCGCAAATGCGATTGGGATTATCGCCGCCGTGAATGCAACCGAGATTGAGCGTGGGCACGGCGACGTTGAAGCCGTCATTGCGGTATTTGCTTTGCAATTCACCGCGATAGACCAGCAGTTGATTGATCACGCCGTTCATGGTTTCCAGCGCGTTTTTCCCCAGGCTCGGATCGGAGGAGTGGCCGGCTTGGCCGATTACCCGCACGCTCTCCATAACAATGCCTTTATGCATGCGGATCGGGCGCATGCCCGTGGGTTCGCCGATCACCGCGTAGCGTGCTTTAGGTGAGCCTTGCGCCGCCAGAGCGCGGGCGCCGCACATGGAGGACTCTTCGTCGGCGGTGGCGAGAATAATTACCGGTTCGCGCAGGTCCGCAGCGCGAAATTGCTCCAACGCTGCCAAAACCACCGGGAAAAATCCCTTCATATCCGTGGCGCCGAGGCCGTAGAAGCGGCCGTCTTTTTCGGTGAGGGTAAAAGGGTCCTGCTGCCAGAGTTCCGGATTGCACGGCACCGTGTCCGTATGGCCGGCGAGCACCAGCCCACCGGATCCAGACCCTTTTACCGCCACCAGATTGTATTTTCCCGGCCAGCCGGCGATGGCTTGTATGTCGCAGCGAAAACCCAAAGGCTCCAACCAGTTGGCGAGCAGGCTGACGACTTGCTGGTTGCTTTGATCAAATTCGGGGCTGGTGCAGCTGACGGAGGGAGCGCCAACGAGGGCGGCGAGTTGAGACTGAAAATGACGGAGATTCATAAAGGCTCACATGTTAGACGCCCGCACCTGGGTAGGGCGTTTGATTTACCCATTCATAAATTTAATTGAGTGCGGATCGAGCTGACTTTTTCCTGCATGTCTGGCGTCAGTTCTGCGACATTCAGGCGCTTGATGATGTTCCCCAACACGCGTTTTTCCTCCGCATCCACGCGACCGTCCCGCAGGGCGATTTCGAGCAGTTTTTGCAGCTCGCTAACGGATAATTTGCCATCGTCGCTGAAGCACTCGATGGAGCGGAATGCGATTTCCAGATGATCTCGTGCCTTCTGATCTTGGGGTTCTTGCATGGTGCACCTCTGCGGTCCTTGGATGTGATGTTTTGCATTCTAGGTGGTTGAGTGGCTTCCCGCTAGGGAGGCCACTGTCTGACTTGGCGCCGACTTCCAGCTACAATTCAACACATATTTTGCGAAATTGTGAGCACTTTATGAGCGATCGATTGTTGGACCTGCGCGGTATTTTGACGGATTTGCAGAAGAGCGGCCGGATCGGTCAGGACGCAGTCAACCGCGTGCTGGGCAGTAGCCGCACGCGGGAGGAATCGGCGCTTCATCCGGTTACCTATCTCGGTTCCCAACAATTGCCTGATGCCCTGCGCCTCGGCAAAACCCTCGACGAACTGGCGTTGACTGCCTGGTTATCGGAACAGAGCGGCTTGCCGCTGTTTCATATTGACCCGATGAAACTGCAAGTCGCAGCGCTCGCCGACGTGATGTCCTATGCCTTCGCCAAACGCCACGATTTGCTCTGCGTGAAAATCACCGCCGATGAATTGACGGTGGCGGTCGGCCAGCCCTACAAGCGCGATTGGGAGGACCAGCTGCACCAGGTGTCGCGCCGCAAAATCGTGCGGGTGCTGGCGGTGCCATCGGAGATCGAGCGCTATCGCGTCGAGTTTTATTCCCTGGCGCGCTCCATTTCCGGCGCGTCCGGCGGCGCGGCGCGGCCCAGCGGCGTGGCGAATTTTGAACAGCTGTTGGAACTGGGGAACATGAAAGACCCGGAGGCCAACGACCAGCACATCGTCAATATCGTCGACTGGTTGTTGCAGTACGCTTTCGATCAGCGCGCCAGTGATATTCATATAGAGCCGCGGCGGGAAATGGCGCGTATGCGTTTCCGCATCGACGGACTTTTGCATTCGATTTACGAATTTCCCGCCAACATCGCCACCGCGATCATCAGCCGGATCAAAATTCTCGGCCGTATGAACGTCGCGGAAAAACGCAAACCGCAGGATGGTCGACTCAAAACCAAAAATTCAGATGGCGCCGAGGCGGAATTGCGTTTGTCCACCATGCCCACGGCGTTTGGTGAAAAGCTGGTGATGCGGGTATTCGACCCGGAAGTACTGATGCGCAGCTTTGATGATCTGGGTTTAATCGGCGAGGATTTCAAACGCTGGCACGGCATGATGGAGTCGCCCCACGGCATTCTGCTAGTGACCGGTCCCACGGGCTCGGGTAAAACCACCACGCTCTATTCATCCCTCAAGACGCTGTCCACCGATGAAGTGAACGTCAGCACCATTGAGGACCCGATCGAAATGGTGGAGGAGGGCTTCAATCAGACCCAGGTACAACACAACATTGGCCTGGATTTCGCTGCGGGTATCCGCACGCTGATGCGACAGGACCCGGACATCATCATGGTCGGCGAGATTCGCGATCTGGAAACGGCGCAGATGGCGGTGCAGGCGGCGCTCACCGGTCACCTGGTGCTATCCACCCTGCACACCAATGATGCGCCCACGTCGATTTCGCGCTTGCTGGATCTGGGCATTCCCGCCTATCTGCTCAAAGCCACGGTGGTGGGAGTGATGGCCCAACGGCTGGTGCGCACGCTCTGCAAACACTGCCGGGTGAAAACCGAGGTGGACCCGCAGGATTGGGAATCCCTGGTGCGACCGTGGAAAGTAAACCGGCCGGAGTTCATCTATTCTGCTGGCGGTTGTCTGGAGTGCCGCAACACCGGCTATATGGGCCGCCAAGGCATCTACGAAATCATGCCGCTGACGGAAAGCCTGCAGCGCAATATCCACGACGACACCGATCTGAACACTTTGCGGCAGCACGCCATGCGTGAAGGCATGCGCACCCTGCGGCTGTCCGGCGCGCAAAAGGTCGCCGCCGGTCTCACCACGGTGGAGGAAGTGCTGCGCGTGGCACCGGCGGTGGAGAAATACCAGTAATTCCGGAGAAGCACCAATAAATCCCCTGCGGATGCCGGCGCTTGTCTATGTTGCCCGGCCCCTTGACCGCGATCAGGCCACTCTCTACGCTGCGCGCCCATCAACGTTATCAATGGCGGCCTTGCGCCACATGTTGGCCGTTGCGTGCCTGGTTAAGACTTAATTGTTGGCAGAGGTTGCGTATGCCGTTTGTGTTGTGGGGTTGTTTGTGGGCGTTGCTCGTGCTCGCTGTGCCGAGCATTGCCGACGACGAATTGAGCGAGTCTCTGGAAGAGGAGAAGAGCGTATTGGAAGCGGAAGCTCCACCCGAGCCGCCCGCCGAGCTCCCTCCCATCCCGCAGGCCGAGAACGTCAATTTGAAAGACGTTATCGAGAAGCCTTTGCAGGAGGCGTTGCCGCAGGTGCAACCTGTACCGCCGCCGCCTCCGTCTGAAGTATCTACCGTATCTCCCCCGGTAGTGGAATATCCGGATAACTTCCCTCCAGCCCCTGGGACTGAACCGACTGCCGAAATTGTACCGGCGCCAGAACCACCACCACCGCCCGCTCCGCCCCCCCGGCGGTTGAGCCTTTGCGTATGTTGGGCGCGGAGGTTCTGCCGGGCACATCCGCGCGCCTCGCCTGGTCGGTGAAGGATTCTCTTGCCGGTATCTCGGTGCCTACACCGGTGTTGGTGGTGCACGGCAAAAACCCTGGTCCGAAAGTGTGCCTCACCGCTGCACTACATGGTGATGAACTGAATGGCATCGAAGTAGTGCGGAGAATTCTCTACGACCTGCAGCCGGACAAACTCTCGGGGACCGTTATAGGTGTGCCTATCGTCAATCTCCAGGGATTCCGTCGCGCCTCTCGCTATTTGCCTGATCGGCGCGACCTGAACCGCTACTTCCCCGGTCGTCCCACCGGCAGCTCGGCGGCGCGCATTGCCCACTCCTTTTTTGAAGAGGTGATCGTCCACTGCAATTATTTGGTGGATTTGCACACGGGTTCGTTCCGCCGCACCAACCTTCCCCAACTGCGCGCGGACCTAACCACGCCGACAGTGGCGGAAATGTCCCGCAATATGGGCGCCATAGTGGTGCTGCAAAGCCGGGGTGCGCGGGGCTCCTTGCGGCGGGCTGCCGTAGATGCCGGTATACCGGCGGTTACTGTGGAGGCTGGCGAGCCACTGAACATTGAACCGGATGCGGTGCAGCAGGGGGTGCAGTCGGTGGAATCGCTGCTCAACAAGTTGAGCATGTATCCCTACAAAGGATTGTGGGCGCGCAAGTCGGAGCCGGTGTATTACCGCTCGCGCTGGGTTCGGGTGCCGGCGGGCGGCATCCTGATCAACCGGGTGCGCCTCGGTGAACGCATCAAGAAAGATCAGATGTTGGGCATAGTCACTGACCCCATCACCAATGCGTCCCATGAGGTTCGCGCACCGCATACTGGCCGGGTCATCGGCATGGCGCTGAACCAAGTGATGCTGCCGGGATTTGCCGCCTACCACCTCGGCTATCAGGCCACCGTCGAGGAGGCTGCGGGTGACGATCCTGAAGAAGCCGTCGGCGATGATGCGGAGGTAGAGGAGAGCGAGGATGCGCTGGAGTCTCTTTCCCTGCCGTCTCCAGTAATGTAGTTTTCAACGACCACTTAACTCTCGGCGACCACTTAACTTTCGGCGCCCCATCGCAGCGGGGCGCTTTGTTGTTTTCCGCGCGGACACTATCCCCCGCCTTTGTTATCATCCCGCCCGCACCTCTCGGCTGACGGCAAGAGACCTCTCTGAAAAAAACATACTGAAAAAATATAAGGCCAGTCTATGACCCAACCACAGAAGCTGCGTATCGCCACGCGCAAGAGTTTATTGGCTCTCTGGCAGGCCAATTACGTTAAGGCCCGACTTGAGCATTTCCATCCGACCTTGAGCGTCGAGCTCGTGCCCATGAGCAGCCGCGGAGATGTGCTGCTGGATGTGCCCTTGGCCAAAGTCGGCGGCAAAGGTTTGTTCGTCAAGGAACTGGAGCAGGCACTGCTCAACGGCGAGGCGGATATCGCCGTGCACTCTATGAAAGATGTGCCGATGGAGTTTCCGGCTGGTCTGGGCCTGTCAGTGATTTGCGAACGTGAAGACCCGCGCGATGCCTGGGTTTCCAACACCTATGACTCGCTCGACGAACTGCCCGCCGGCGCCATTGTGGGAACCTCTAGCCTGCGCCGGCAGAGCCAGATTCTTACCGCGCGACCTGATCTGAAAGTGAAATTCCTGCGCGGCAATGTGCAGACCCGTCTTGCCAAGCTCGACGATGCGGAATACGACGGCATCATCCTCGCCGCCGCCGGCCTGCTGCGCCTGGAGCTGGAAGAGCCGCATCCGCAGTTACATAGAGCCAGAATTTTGTCTGCCTGCGGGCGGTCAGGGTGCAGTGGGTATCGAATGCCGGATGGCCGATACGGCCATTATCGAATTGCTCCAACCTTTGCATCACCAAGCTACGGCGGAAGCTGTTCTGGCCGAGCGGGCGATGAACCGGCGCCTCGAAGGCGGCTGCCAGGTCCCCATCGCCTGTTATGCGGTGCACGAGAGTGACGGCCTTTGGCTGCGCGGTTTAGTTGCTGAACCGGACGGAACGCGTATTTTGCGTGGTGACGTGCGCGGCCCGGCCAGTGAAGGAGAGGCCATGGGGGTGCAGTTGGCGGAACGCCTGCTCGCCGACGGCGCCGATGAAATCCTGCGCAAGGTTTACGGCCGTGGCTGATACCCGCATCTGGGCCACTCGGCCCGAGCACCAGAATAGGCAGTGGTGCCAAACCCTGGCAGAGCTGGGTTATCCGGTGGTGGATCTGCCGCTGATGTTGATCGAGCCGGTGTCAGATCCTGCCGAGGTCCAGGCCGTCAAAAACCTGATTCTCGATTTCGACCAATTCCACAAAGTTATTTTTGTCAGTCAGAACGCAGTGCGCGAGGCGGTTGCCTGGCTGCGCGACTACTGGCCCCAGCTGCCGGTGGACGTCGAATATATTGCGGTCGGACGCAGGACAGCGGAGGCTTTGGCGGAAGAGGGAATCGACGCGGTTGAAGGCACTCGGACCATGGACAGCGATGAGCTGCTGGCGCTGCCGCACCTGCAGAACGTTTGGGGTCAAAAGATCCTGATCTGTCGCGGTCGCGGCGGGCTTCCGCGTTTAGGGGAGACGCTGCATGAGCGCGGCGCCATAGTGCGCTATTGCGAGCTCTATCACCGCCGTCTGCCGCCTACCGCAGTTACCGCTGCGGCACCGTTTCTTGCGACAGGGTGTGCGGCGGACGTGATCGCCGTGTTTAGTGGTGAGACATTGCAGAATCTGGCGCGCGTTCTGGAGGGCAATGGCTGCTCGGAACACATCGTGCGCTTGGTGGTACCGGGCAAACGGGTGACCCAGGCGGCGGAAAAGCTGGGGTTTTCCCGCATTATCACCGCCGAGAACGCCACCAGCTCGTGCATGTTGGCGGCGGTCCGGGAGGCACTGGCCCTCTAGCGCGGCCGCCGGATCTTCACTAAAAACGCAGTTTCTTCGAACCTGACGAAGCCAATCTTATGACGGATAACGACAAAACAGCAGCCAGCGACTCCCCGGAACTTTTGCCACACGCCCCTTCCGATGCGGTCGTTACGCCCGCCGCAGAACCCTCCTCTGTGAAGTCCGCTCCACCAAATGCACACCCCAAGAGCAGCGGTCGCGGAACCGTCCTGCTGTTGTTGGTGGTCTTGCTCATTGCCGTCGGTTTGGCTGTTTGGCTGTGGCAACAATGGCGGCAACAGCTGGCGCAGGTGCAGGACGTGCAAGCCCAGATTGCGCAGCAGAGCAATCAACTCGCCGGTTTGCGGGAACAATTGGGCGGCCAGTTGACTGCCGCGTTGGAGCGGGCGGAAGCGCGCGAGCGGGAGTTGCGCCAGCAGGTGGCCGAACTGCAGGGCGGGCAGGCGCAGCTGAGCCAGCAGGTGGAGGGCCAGCAACAGCGCCTGGCCAGCCTCAGCACCACCAGCCGCGAAGACTGGTTGCTGGCGGAGGCGGCGTATCTGTTGAGCATCGCCAATCAACGAGTTCTTATGGAGCGCACTGCGGACAACGCGGTTGCGCTTTTGCGCAGTGCGGATGAATGCCTGCAGCAGGTGGGCGAGGGCACGGGCGATGCCGCAGTCTTCGCCATTCGCAAAACCCTGAGCCTGGATCTGGCGGCGCTGGAGAAAGTCGAGCCGGTGGACAAGGAAGGTATCTATCTGCGGCTTTATGCCTTGGCACAAAGCGTCGACGATTTGCCGCGCCTGCAATTGGCGGAATTTGCGAACGATTCCGAAACTCCCGCTGCGCCTGTGGATGCGCAGGGAGAGTCGGGCTTGACGGACAGGATCTGGCGCGGCCTGCGCAATCTGGCCGGCTCGCTCGACCGCTATGTACGGATTGACGACGTAAAAGCTCCGGCCAAACCGCTGGTGGACAGCTATGCAACCCGATTAGCCTCTTTGAATGTGCGCCTATTGCTTGAGCAGGCCCAGTTGGCCTTATTGCAGGATGAACCCACTGTCTACCGCCATAGCCTAGAGCAGGCCCAGAGTTTGTTGCAGAGCTATTACGTGGAGTCCGAACAAAACAGCCGTTTGCGCGACGCATTGGCGGAACTCGCAACCATGGAGGTGGCGCCTGAGCTGCCCGACATTTCCGCGTCTCTTGCGCAGTTGCGCGACCATCTGCGCCAGTTGCATCGGGTGCAGCCCGCGCCCAAGGGGCAGCTATGAGAAGAATCATTCTCGCGAGTGTACTGGCGCTGGTGGCAGGTGCCGGCCTTTGGCACGTGCTGCAATACGATTCCGGCTACATCCTGATCGTCGCCGCCGGCAAAACCCTCGAGATGCGTTTGGCCTTCGCGGTTCTGGGGCTGCTGTTATTGTTTCTGGTGGCAAGATTCTTGTGGCGCCTCTTGGCGGGTCTGGTCGGCATGGTCAATGACGGCTGGGAGACGGTGGCGGGGCGCAAAACGCTGCGTACCGAACTGCGCACGCAGCGCGGCCTGCTGAACTATATCGAAGGGGATTGGCAGGCAGCGCAGCGGGATCTGTTGCGGGCTGCGCGGAAGCTACAGCGACCCTTGGTGCATTATCTGGCGGCGGCGCACAGCGCCCAGCAGCTCGGCCAGGATGAGAAGGCCACCGAGCTGATGGCAAAGGCGGAGCAGATCGCTGCGGGTGACAAGCTGGTAGTATTGTTGACTCACGCGCGCCTGCTGCTGCAACGGCAAGCATACGAAAGCTGTCTCGCCAAACTTCACCAGGCTAAAACCATGGCGCCGCACAACCCGGTGGTGCTCGATCTGCTGCAGCGGGTTTATCTGGCGCTGGGGGACTGGGCATCTCTTGAACTGTTATTGCCGGAACTGCGCCGCCATAAGGCGATGCCCGAAACGGGAATGGCAGCTCTCAAGCAGAAGGTTCATGTGGGCTTGCTGGCCCAGGCGAGTAAAGAGCTGCGCGGACAGGCAATAGACCCGGCGGTGCTCACGCGGCTGCGGGAATTCTGGCAGCGATTGCCGAAAGCGGCGCGTTTGCAACCGGACTATGCCGGACCCTACGCGCAGTTTTTGCTGCTCGCCCAGGAGCATGACCAGGCGGAGGCTCTCCTGCGTCACGCCTTGAATGAACAATGGTCATCTTCGCTGGCGGAACTTTATGGCTTGGCCGCGCCGGCGGATCGCCAGGGTCAACTGCATCAGGCGCAGCGCTGGCTGGTGGGCCGGGAGAAGGACGCAGAACTCCACCTCGCCCTCGGCCGGATCTGTCTGCGCAATGAGATCTGGGGGCAGGCACGCGACCATTTGCAGCGCAGCCTTGCCCTCAAGCCCACCACCGCCGCCTATGCCGAACTCGGTCGCCTCTCCGCCCATCTCGGTGACCAGCGTCAAAGCTCTGAATATTTTCAGCAGGGATTATTGCTGGTCACTCACGGCCTTCCCAATCTGCCGATGCCCCGTTGACGGGGCTCGGCACTCAGCTCCTTCTAATATTTCCTGACACCTTTGGCGCCTTGTAGATGATGACGGTGCCACTGTGGCGTTGAATTTGCTAACCGAAACGGGCCATTAGGCGCAATTCAACATTAAACAGGAAGGTTTTATGAAAGCATCAAAACGCTTTTTTTCGTTGGACGTTACGGCCAGGGCGTTGACGCTTGGCGGTCTCATTGCGTGGACGTCTGTAAGCCAAGCGTACGATTTGGAACCGGTAAAGCTGGAGGTCACATTCGCCGTCACTTGGGCCGAACTTGTCGGCACCAGCGAAGGTTTGAATAACACCAGTGATTCCGATACCTGGGTTGGGGTGATCGACCTCCGCGCGGCTAATGTGGTGGTGTTTCCGGGCTGCGAGCAGTTGCCATGTCCCGCCAGAATTGATGTCAGTGAGGTGGATAATAAAGGTGTGAATCTAAGAATCACCTCCACTTCAGAAATTCCGGCTGACAACCTGGTTATTCGCGCTGAGCGGCGCACCAGCCACGATGTTTTCATTTTCGATTCCGACCGGAGAAACTCTGGGGTCGAGTTTTTCCGCTTTCTTGATACCGAGGTCGGCGCCTATTATCCCCAAGACGGCACTGGCAGTATCTTGTGGCGCTTGGATCGCAGCTTTGTTTCGCCGTCGCTGCCCGTCGGTTTTGTAGAGCGGGATACGGCTGGTTTTATTGCCGCTCTGCGCGATCCCTCCGTCACCTACGAGGTCACCGAGTTTTTCGTAAACCAGGTCATGCAGGCGGCCTATACCAAAACCGGTACCGCAAAAATCACTCAAGTCCGGGTGCTTTCCGAGGTGGCTCCTAGCGCAGCGCTGACCTGCCGTTATGAGGTGGCTACGGACTGGGGCACCGGTTATGTGGCTTTCGTCCATCTCAAAAATGAAACTGATGAACCGGTTAACGGCTGGCAAGTTGCAATCAACTTTCAGGACGCCATTAGCGTAACCAACTCCTGGAGCACCCTGTTGAGCGGAGCATCGCCAGCCATGAGCGCGGTTCCGGTGTCCTGGAATCAGGTCATTTATCCGGGCCAGGAAATCAATTTTGGCTTTCAGGGCATTAAAATTTCCGGCCAAACCTCGGCTGCGTCTGTCACCGGTTCCAACTGTCGCTAAGCGGCTACCACAAACGCCACCACGGGTGGCGTTTGTGAAAAATGTCGACACTCTGTTTTCCGTGCAACCGGTCACTCCTCTGCCGCAACCACTTGTCGCGCTTTATGGCTAGATGGTTGTGGCGCCAAATGGGCGGTGTCAAATAACCTTACAGTGTATTTGCGTGCCACTTCGATTTTTTATTCTAAGTTTATGAAATATAAGAATAATTTTAGATTGGTCTGGAAAGTGCAGGGTCCACTTCATTGTGAAACGTTTGGAGATATAACTGTGCACTATCGCAAAGGTGAGGCCGGCAAGACCTGGTTCCGCACTGACCGTTTTTTCACCATAGGCATAGACTGGTACGCTGCCACGCGGGAAGGGCGCAACCTGGGTCCATATAAAACACGAAGGTCGGCTGAAGATGCTCTGGTGCTTTACATCATCGATATGAAAAACAACCGCAAACCTGCTGTGCAAGTCACTAGGCCTTCCAGGGATATCTGGAAGTCTAATAACTATATCTAACACCGCATCTAATCTTCCCTCGCTGTAACGCGGGCTTTGCGTTTCGCAGACGCCCGCCGATAATCCCGTCTTACATATTGTTCTGACCGGATTTCATGTCGAATAAACGCACGCCTGGCGCTGTCGCATCCATCACTCTATACGCGCTTTTGACTGCCGTTACTGCGCTCTCACTCGATATCATTTTGCCGGCGTATTCGTTGATCGGCTATGAATTGGGTGTAACCGGTGCCGGACTGCAGCACAACCTGCTGGTTTTTGTCGCCGGCATGCTTGTCGGAGAGTTGGTCTCGGGTGGACTGGCTGATCGCTACGGCCGACGCCCTGTTCTCGCACTGAGTGCAGCGGTATTTATCGGTGGGACTTTGGCCTGTGTGTTTGCGCCAACGTACACATGGCTTCTGGTGGGTCGGCTGTTGCAGGGAATGGGAGCGGCGGGACAGAAAATCTGCACGCGTGCGATTATTCGTGACCGCTACAGTGGCGCGGCTATGGCCAGTGTCATGTCATATGTGCTGGTTGTTTTGGTCGCGTTGCCATTTATTGCGCCTATGTTGGGAGCCACGTTTACTGGCATGCTGGGTTGGCGCAGCATCTTTGTCTTTCTGGGTTTTTACGCCTGTGCGGCTTTGGTTTGGTTCTGGGTGCGGCATCCGGAAACGCTGCCTCAAAAGTCGCTGGCAAACCTGCATTTTTCAACGGCGCTGCGGGCATTTTTCCGGCAAAAACGCAGTCTCTTGTTAACGATAATGGCCGGCTTATTATTTGGCGTTCACTTGGGTTTTATCAGTTTGTCCCCGCTATTGTTTGCCGATCTTTTTGCTGTTCAGGACAGATTCCCCTTCTATTTTGGCTGTGTTGCATGCGCTTTCGGAATCGCGTTGCTTTTTAATGCCCGATATGTGGTTTATTGGGGCATGGAAAAAATGATTTTCATTGGCTTGACCGTTATTGTTGCAGTGCAAATATTTTTTCTCATTGCACTTATTTATACGGAGACAGTGCCTTTCACTGTGTTTCTTGCCCACACTTTTCTGTTGTTGTTCTCTCTTGGTTTGATTTTTGGCAATCTCACAACGCTTATCCTGCAGCCGCTTGGTCGCATGGCAGGTGTTGGCAGTGCGTTGAGTTCAGCGCTGTCTTCCGCTGTCGCCTTGGTGGTTAGTTTCGCTATGGGATTTATTTATGAGGGGAAATTGGATCAGTTTGTATTTCCTTGCACATTTACTGTATTAGCCGCAACTGCAATTTTTGTGTTGAGTACCAGGTCACAATTGCGCGGGGAAGTGGGTCATTTAGTTCATACAGATAATGACGTATCAGCACCGAAACAAAGCGGCACCACAGCATCGGGTTGCGACAGCAATGAATGAGTGGCTATCCTTGCCATTTTTGCGAGGTATTGATTATGAAATTGAAAATGATGATTTTGGCTGGCTTATTGGCGGTTGGATGCAGCGCTCAGGCAAGCGAATTTAAAATGAAAATCGACAAGATCGACGAAATGAATGGATTCATCCTCAGAGGTCTTGCTATCTCTGGGACGGTCGAACAAGGGTGCATTGCTCACGACAATGAATTTGTTGTGGCTCGCGACGGAAAAGAAGTGTTGCAAGCCATTACGCGCATCTTGCTGGTGGAGGGTCTTCAAGAAGGAGAAGAGATCGACGGAGAAGCCTATACCGGTGAAGTGGTTACCTTTTATCTCCCTGATATGAAAAAAGAGGTGGTGGAGATAGGGGATTGGGTCATTGGTAAAGCGACAACGTGCAAAAAAAGCAAGCGACGTTAAGTTGACGTAATTATTTGTTAATGTGTTTTCGCCACAAAATTAGCCATTTAGAGTCAATCTGACCATGCGCCACTTGGCAAATTTTTAACCAGGGCTTTGCGTTTATTTGATGATATGACAAAAGGAAGAAATGGCGCACATACCAAACTTCAATATGACCGTAGATTGGTAATAAGGCATATTCGACACGACAGTCTGCATTCGTCGGTCGCCGCGACTGTGCAGTTTTACAGATGCGGTCCGGGTGGGGCTTAAGTAACAATAACGATGGCTCGACCAATCGGTATCCACGCCCGGGGCGAAAATGCTCCTCCTATTTTTTATAACCAGCAAATATTCATTAGGTGGGGTTTCCTATGAGTTTCTTCAACATCAAACGCTCGCTTGCAGCGGCCGCCGCGTGCGTTGCTGCGATGAGCTTTTCCTCCGCGTACGCTTGTACTGGCGCGCTTAACAATACTAACAACGCTGTTGGTACTCACAACGGCTTCTATTATTCGTTCTGGAAACAGGAGAATGGCAATAGAGTAAGTATTACCTGTGGTGAAGCCGGCTATTATAAGACTGAATGGAGCAGCGTCTTTAACTGGGTCGGTGGAATGGGCTGGAATCCAGGTGGGGCGAGAATCGTTAATTACCGCGGTACATTTAACAGCGGCCGCCAGCGCAACCAGTCAAACTCTTATCTTGCGCTTTACGGCTGGACTCGAGTCCCAACAGAAGTTGAGTACTACGTCGTCGAGAGTTACGGTTCCTACAACCCCGCAAACTGCGGCGGTAGCGGCGGTGTTGCTGGCGGTGGTGGTAGTGGGGATGGCCAAAAAGGAACCGTCACGATCGGTGGAGTGCGTTACCAATTAACGCAGTGCACACGAACGAACCAGCCATCTATTTCTGGAACCTCCACATTCAAACAATTTTTCAGCGTACGCGAAACTCCTCTGCCCTGGGGGACCGTCCAAGGCTCCATCGACGTGGGTGCCCACTTCAAAGCCTGGGCTGATGCCGGTATGCGACTTGGCACTGACCATTTTTACATGGTGCTCGCCAGTGAGGGCTACGATGGTAATAGAAATTCCTCTGGTAACTCCGAGCTTTGGATAACTAGCGGCGCAGCGGTGACCCCTTCTTGCGGCACAACCGGCGGTGTTGAGATTTGCTGTAATATCAGCGCGGACCCAGATGGGGATGGTATCGGTACCGAAAACGGCAAAATGTGCACGGTCACCGACAAGACCGTTGGATACACCCCGCCGAACTCACCTGACATTCTGGCAGCTGTTAACGTCGGTAGTACCGGTGCTGCGGTACAGGTTGGCGGTATTTACTATGCACCTAACCGTTATATGACCGGTGGTACACCGAACTCCACCACGGCAAACATTACCGGTGGTAACGACTTGTTCAAAACCGAACTGTACGGTGACTTCTCTGCTTCTATTCCTACTGGCAACGGGAGCTTCTCTGTTGAGTTAGGCTTCGTAGAGATGTACCACACATCAGCCGGTATGCGTTCCTTTAACGTCGCTATTGAAGGCAATCGTGTGCTCACTAACGTGGATATCTACGATGAGGTAGGGGCCAACACTGCATGGAAACAGACGTTTAACGCTAACGTAACCGACGGCAAACTGGATATCGTGCTTACCAAAAACTCTGATAACGCTACCCTGAGTTCCATCTTGGTGCGCAAGTCGACCAGCAGCTCTTCCAGCTCTAGCTCGTCTTCTTCCAGCAGCTCTTCGTCGTCCAGCAGCTCATCCAGCAGCAGCTCTTCGTCGTCTAGCAGCAGCTCATCCAGCAGCAGTTCGTCTTCCAGCTCTTCTAGTGGCGGCACTGGCAATACCGGCGGCAACACTGGCGGCGGTAGCACTGGAGCTTTGTTCCTGATGATGATGGGCGCTCTGTTGTTCTCACGCCGTCTGGTTGTGAAAGCCTAAGAGCGAGTTTTACCCGTAAACAAAAGGCCCCTTTTAGGGGCCTTTTTTATTTGGGAAGCGGAAAGTTTTAGAGGGATATTTCCCTGCCGCTTGCCGCGGCCTGGTAAATAGCGAGAAGAATCTTCAGATCCCTGAGTCCCTCTCGACCGGAAATCACTTCGGGTAAAGGCGCGGGATCGAGAAACAGACGCCCCAGGTCCTCCATCTGTTTCCATTGGTGATGTTCGTGGGGAATATCGAGAAGGTGTTCGTTTTCGTCGCGCACGACACCATGCAGTGGGCCGTAGGAAAAAGCGGGATCGAGTTTGATGATGGTGTCCGCGGTGCGGATGCTCAGTTCGTCGAGATAGCCGCTGTAGCCGGCATAGCCTGTCATATAAACATCGTCTGGAAACCGCATCTGCCAGGAGATGTGTTCTTCCACTTCGCAGTATTTCGCCCTGTCGGTGCACGGGCCGAATTGTGCAGTGACGGAAATCGGCTCTTGTCCGGTGATATAGCGAGCCGCCTGGACGCAGTAGATTCCCACGTCAATCAAGGCGCCGCCGCCAGCCAGGGATTTGTTTAGCCGCCATTGTCCAGCCTCGCCGACATCAATACTGAAAATGGCGTTGATGAAATTTACCCCTCCTTTTACCAGGGGCCGCCCCCCGAAATTTCTTGATGCAGAGAGTTGAAGCGCAGGCGATAACCGACGGCGAGCTTCACCCTTGCCGCCTCGCATGCGGCAATCATTTGCTCTGCTTCTTCGATGCGGATGGCGATCGGCTTTTCCACAATCACGTGTTTTCCGGCCTTCGCCGCGCGCACAGTGAAATCAGCGTGCATGCTGTTGGGCAGGCAGATATAAACGGCGTCTATATCCTGGCAGTCTTTGATGAGATCGAAGTTTTCGTAAGAAAACACACGATCATCGCGGATTTTCCATCTTTCTTGCCAAGCCGGAATTTTCTCCTTGCTGCCGGTCACTATGGCGGTGAGATCCCAGTATTGCGAATCTTCCAATCCGGCAGCGACACAGTCGGTGGCATAGTGGCCAAGCCCGATCAGGGCAAGGCCAAGTTTTTTGTCATGGTGACGCTTTTCCATTAAGGGCTATCCGCTTGAGATGGTTGCCGGTTGGTGTTTATTTCCCCTGGCCGGGCGCATGAGGAAATTTTCGGCTCATATATTCCTGCAAACTGCCCTGCGGTTTTTCCAATCCTTCGGGAATGGGGCGCTGCGAGAATGTTTGAAAGTACAGCACGCAGGCGTTGCGCCACCAATAGGCTTCCTGCTCCTGAATCTTCAGCGCCATTTTGATTTGCTGGAACGGCTGTGGGGCGATCTTGGTGGCGAGGCTGTCCCAAGTTCTGACCATATTGCTGACGTCCGCTGCCCCTTGGTAGTAGCGGTGCACAAGCTCATCCCACAGCGGCCGGCCGGAGCGGGTTTGGTAATCCCAGCTGACATGGTGGAACCACAGCAGCAAGTCTTCCGGTATGGTATCCGGTGACGCGTAGAGGGTGCGAAGCGGTGGGAAGTATTGTTCCACTGCGTTGACGCCTGAGGGTGAGCGGTCAAAGCCTATACCTTCTTTATTGGCGCGATGGTAGTAGACCGAGGTCCAGTCCTCGCGCCCCAGGTCTTTGATCCAGGGGCCGGGGCCGTAGTGGTGGCCCTCGTCCATAATATGGTGCAGGCCGAGGGGGTCATGTAATTCACCGTGATTTCCCGCGAGGCCATCATCATATCCGTGACTGTTTTGACGACTTCAGCATCGTTGCTCAGGGTCATGCGTACCCATTCTTGGGCGATTTCCTCGGCGGACAAGTCATGGTCCCAGGCCAACCGACCAAATACGTACCAATTGGATTGCAGCATGATGTGACCGGTCCAGTTGCGGTCGGTGCCTATATTGGCCACACCCGCGATACCCGAAATGCCGTTGTTGAAGAGCGAGCCATCCACGACTTTCGCCACCGTCGAGCCTTCGCCCCGGGCAAAAGTGTCTGCGTCGAGAACTTCCTTGTACATGGTGCCCAGATAGACCAGGTGGGTGCTGAAACCCAGATATTCCATGGTGATCTGGAATTCCATCATTAAAGGTGTTTTGGGCGTTGCGCCAAACAGCGGGCTGAAGGGCTCTCGCGGCTGGAAATCAATCGGGCCGTTTTTGACCTGCACCAGCACGTTTGGCTTGAATTGCCCGTCCAGCGGTTGGAATTCGGAATAGGCCTGTTTGGAACGTTCTTCATTTTTTTTCGTTGGCGTACACGAAAGCCCGCCACATGACGATGCCGCCGTGAGGCGCCAGCGCATCGGCCAGCATATTGGCACCTTCGGCGTGGCTGCGTCCGTAATCTCCGGGCCCCGGTTGCCCCTCAGAGTTGGCCTTGACCAGAAAGCCGCCGAAGTCTGGAATCGTTTTATAAATATAGGCAACTTTGTCGCGCCACCATTTTTGTACAGCTGGGTCGCGCGGATCGGACGTAGGCAGGCCGCCGATGGATTGCGGCGAGCTGAATTTGACGGACAGATACACCTTAATTCCATAAGGGCGAAAGACATCGGCCAGCGCCTTTACCTTTTCAAGATAATGCGGCGTCAAAATGAGCGGGTCGGAGTTGACGTTGTTCAAGACCGTGCCGTTGATGCCGATGGAGGCATTGGCTCTGGCGTAATCGTAGTAACGCTGCTCCTGATAATCAGGCAGCTTGTGCCAGTCCCAGATAGATTGGCCGGAGTAACCGCGCTCCACATGGCGATCCAGGTTGTCCCAGTGGTTCAGCACTCGCAGATCAATCCTGGGGTGGGACTGTAGGTCCAGATTCTCAATCGGCTGTCGAGTCTGCAGCAACCGCAGGAAATGAAAAGTGCCATAGAGCGTTGCCACATCCGTATTGCCGGCAATGACGGTGGCCTGTTTGCCGCCTATCCGCATTGTCCGAATCAGGTAACCCTCTTTACCGAGGTTCTCCAGCGCTTCTGTGAGCCCTGCACTGGCCAGTGCAGGGAGGCTGGCAGGTGTGCCAATCACCAGCTGGCGGTTGCCGGGGCGGGTGGTTTCGGCGAGCGGTTTGCCGAGCATGCTGGTGAGTGCATGCCGCAGCTCGTGGCGAATGACATCATTGGTCGGCCCGTCACCGGGGAGGAGCAGGGATTGGAGCTGTTTCTGGTATTGCTTGGTCAGCGTCCGATCTTGGATGGGTTCATAAGCCAGCCAGAGGCGATAGCCGTCGTTGGCGTCGAAGTGGAATTGCGCATAAGTGCTCGGGTGCAACATGACGCATATGCAGAGCAGGGCGGAGGCAAGGCTTCTTTTAAGTATCAGCATTAAAAATTCCGGAAGGTCTGTCAGCGGAGGGGATGAGGACACCCGCCTCACGGCAAGGTTCCAGTTGGAAAGAGTAGTCGGCAGGCAAAAAAAGGCGGCTTTTTATGGCCGCCTGAAGAGACTCTCGCAGGATGAGAGAGGGGTTCGTGTCAAGGTGACACGTAGATTTGAGTGTTTAAACCATGGCGTTCCGAGGGAGCCGGTGAGTCCCCTTCGCCCAAGGCGAAAATAGCCATTGCAGCATAGGGAAGAGTGATAGCTGCCGACCACCAGAAAACTCTGCGATTGCGCGTTTGACTGGCACTGGCCTCAGGTCTGGATCGTCGCAAAGCGGAGGTTGTCTGCTCCGGCCTTGCCGCGGTCAAGTGCGGCAAGGGAGTGCCGAAATCCACCCGCTCCATGCTGGCAATATGCAAATTCGGGTAGCGCTCCTGCATGCTTCGTATCGCTTCTTCGTCTTCTGCCCCAACGTCTTGCCGCGGCAAATAAAAAGTGACCGGCATGCCATTTTTCTGCGCCTCCAGGATCAATGGCCCCGCTGATCGGAGCTTGCAGGCGATATCTTTTACCGGACGGACGCTTCTATCTTTGTCGACATCGCCGGCGGCCAGTATTAACGAGCCGTACTTCTCCCTATTTCCTTCTGTGTCGTTGGTGGCAAGGTTTTGCTGGTGAAAGAGTTGATGACCTATAAAAACTCCCAGTTGCCAACCGCGGGGCTGTTCTATGTCCTTCTCCAGTTGCAATTCATAGCGGTCCACCAGGGTGTGATGGGCGATGAGTCCTGTATCGAGGCAGACGAAATCGTGATATCCGTCGCTGATGGAAGACTTCTTTCTCAGCAGGGTTACCAGAGCGACACTCAATTTGAGTTCAGGCGCTTCAGTGATGCGCATGATTCGCACCGGTCCCTGGTTGGTTGCGATATAAACCGCCGATTTGTTTCTTACCACGTTTAGACCTGGACGTTCGGATCATTAGGTTCAGTCCCGCGGCCCAACGGGGCGCGTAATATCCTGCGGACGCAATAAATTGCTCGCTGTCTATGTTTCGCTCCGTGAGACCGAAATGATGTTCAGATTGCTGTTTCTTCGGGAGTAAACGCGCTTGGTCTTGACTTGGTGAGAAGTCTGCTTGCCGGCTATAGCGACTTCCCTGAGGCGGTGATCCATATTGCTGGATATAGGGGCCGGGTGAGAGCGACGTTGCTGATGTGAAAGCCTTTCACATGCCCGGACCTATATATTTGAATTATGGTCGCGGATTAAGTCTGATGATAGGAATGCCGAGGGGGCTCGGCAACGTGGAAAATTCCACCCTTTTCAGTTTGGAGTTGGTCTGTTAGGCGGGTTTTCCCCATCGAGGAGGCGGGCGATGTTGAGCAGTCCTGCTTCGTACATCAAGGTATCGCGGGTGACATTGCCGAACTTTTTACGCAGGCTTTTGATAACACTGTTGGCGACGTATTTGTAATCGAGATTCAGTTCAAGGCACACCGCTTTGAGGTTGCGTCCTTTTGCCAGCTCACACAGTACCTGCTTTTCCGTGACGGACAGGAATTGCACGATAGGCATCATGAAAATCACCCTCGCTTCATTCAAGCAAAGAACTCGATCACTGAACATCATCGACATCTTGCGCAGGTAGGCGCCTTTTTCTTCATACAACTGATCGAACGAGAAGTCCTTTTCCTCGCGAGTGATGCTGACCCCCGCGATGCTGCGGCCATCGGTGAAGGTCGGCACCGAAATCCCCTGATGGATACCATAGTCCTGCCGGGCCACTTCGATCACTTCCAGCTCGGATTTGCTCAAACGTTTAACTTTCGCTTCGTTCCACCAGATCATGGGCGTGAGGTCGCCGCCTGTTATCCGTTTTATCGTGAAGTCATCCTTACCAAAGTGGGCGTCGCTGTAATGCTGAATAAACCGGGCGTTATAAGTGCGCGAAAGTTTGAAAACCGGAGCGAGCTGATGGAGGGACTGCCCGAGAGTTCCGGGCACGTAGGTATAGGAGACATTGTCGAACCCCATTTCCTGCACAGCCTTTTCAAGCCCGGCAAACATGGTGTCGACGTCTTGGGCGGCATAGAGTGTTTCGCAGTAGTCCAGAAACACTTGTTGCAAATTGGGCATTCACATCTCCGGCTGATCTATTTAGAAACAAACAGATCGGTATATGATCAGCCAGCATTTATGCTGCTTTGCGCGGAGTTCGTCAAGTGTTTCAAAGGGTGACCGAGGCGAAGCGATGCTTCGCTATCAGTCCAAGCGGCGCGCCACCAGAAAATTCAACCCGCCGAGAAAAAAACGGCTGTGCATCAGATTAACGTGAAAGCCGGCAGCTTCCACCATTGCGCGCAGCTCTTCAGGAGAGAAAAAACGGCTTCGATAGGAGCGTGCCAGCACCCGATTGATCTCCCGGAAGGTGTGGAAGAACGGGTGCAGAATCAACTCCTTTTGGATTCCTCAAGAAGCTTTTCCATATCCAAATGCTCATTGGGGGTGGCGATGATGATCTGCCCGCCTGGCCTGAGCATCTGCCGGATTTTAGCCAGTGCCGCGTGCGGATCCGCCACCGCATACAGCGCGTTCAGGCACACGCCCCAATCAAAACCCGTGAGATCGCAGTCCTCCATGCGCGTATGCAGCAAACTGAAGCGCGGATCATCCAGATTGACGAGCAGGTGCTGGGCCTCCACCAGCATGGCTGCAGAGGCATCCAGGCCAAGATAGCTGCTGAGATCTGACTTATCCCGGAGATAGGTCGCCAGTTTGGCGCTGCCACAACCCAGGTCCACCACATCACCACTGACCAGGTCGGCTACGGCGCGCAGCTCTTCCGCCTGGAAAATGGTTGTCGTGGTCGCGAATGACTGAGGGTAGATGTCGAAGATGGCGTTTGCAGGTAATTCGCTCATGAAGTGCTCCTCAGTTAAGGTTGAACAGTTTGCGGCTGACGCGGGCGGATGGCGTTGCTGTGTGCCAGATGTAAACGGCAAATGTCTTGTCGCTACCGAAGGTTTGTTGGATATCTGCGCAAATCAGCTCAGCCCCAAGATACTTGGTGAAAAATGCGCGTTTCTGCCAGGGGGCGACAAACACCATCTCTTCCACTCCGAGCCTGCGAGCCTCGTGCAGAGCGCGAGTGAAATGAGCGATGACAACAGCCGGAGAATCCTCTTCAACCGCCATGCGTCCCAGCTCCGCCAGGCGCACGCTGCGGCGCCGGTACTGCGCCAGATGCTCTTTTATATAGGATTCACTCGGTAGTCCTTGCGGGCTGTCGAGAACCATGCGGGAGCAGCTCGTTACTTCTCCAGCCGTGTTCACCGTGGTGAAGTAGTGGCTGGCGAAATCGTGGATGTCCGGTGCCTCCGGGTTGGTGATCGCCGGGTAATGCTGGCGGTAGACGCGGGCGCGAAATCTCAAGACTTTACTGTAGAGCGCGGGGTCGCTGACGGTGATGATTTCCGGTGCGCGTTGAGCGCTGCCCGCAATCTGCGAATCGATCTGCATGAGAGCCTCCTCCTGTGTTACGTCTCGTGGATGGAGACTATTCGCACTGATAAAACTCAGCGACTGAGTTGTCACTGAGTTTTATCGGTGTTTAACGCACACCGCCCATTGATGGTGGGCCAGGAGTTTTTGGCTGAGCAAGTCGCGACGACACAGCCGGCGGACGGCCTCGGGCAGATTTACCAGGTCCCGACCATAGCTACCGAAGGTAAAGCCGAGCCGGTGCCACGCGCTTTCGGCGCTTATTGCGGCTTTTTGAATATGAAGTGCGACTGTGTCTTCGTCATATTTGGGATAGGCACGTAGAAAAATCGCGGCCAGCTCAGACATGGCGAACGTTTGGCGGGTGAGCGCCGACGGATGACTGCATCGCGATACGACGGATGTCTGATGTTGGCCGAAAATAAAAAAGACAAAACTCACCGCGTATGAGACCCGCGCCAGAAGTCGTAGCGGCGCATCCGCACCATCACATTTCAGCGTTTTGAGCAGACGTTTTTTATAGTGTTTGTTGTTGACGTAGGAAAATAGCAAAGCGAGGGAAGTGCGATCAGCTTGCAGTTCCCAAGCTTGGCTCAAACGGTGACTGATTGGCCTTTTCCCTGGTGGCTCCGGTTTTTTCCGCGTTAATTCATTTATGCCCATAAGACCACGTCGACCAGCCAATTCCGCATGTCCTCGTATCAAATGGGCGATCTCATGAGAAAGACAAAACAGCAGAGCGAGCTCAGCCAATTTGGTCGCCATCACCCGCTGCCAACGCGATGCCGGCAGAGTGCTGGTCAGCAGATTTTCAATATCCTGCTGCATCGCAGCTATATTGGGGGCTTTGCTGAGGGATTCTGGAAATATGCGTGGAGGATTTGCCTCTGGTGCGGCCCAGGAAAAGGGATTGGTCTGAGAGAGCAGATGCTGAAATACCACCTGCAGGAGAACTGGTAACGAATATGCAACCGCGATGTGATGAAATCCTCCTCCGCTCGCGGCGTAAGCTTGGGCATCGGGTTCGTTGATATATTCAATGGTGCAGCTCGCGGCAATATCCGGGCGGCCCGCCTCGCGGCAGAATTTGTCGAGCATTCGATAGGCGTTGCACTGAGGTATGGCGTAGAGCGCCTGAATATGTCGCTGCATAGTGGAGTAGGGGAATATCTGGATATCATTCTGGAAAAAATATTCGGCAAATGCGTGTTGTGCACTGAGGGAGGAGAACCCTCGGGTGACCTCGCTGAATTGTGACGAGCTGCTCTCAGTCATAATCCTGCGTCGGCGGCTTGATCAAAAAATCTGTGCGAAACAAGAGCCTGCCTTTGTTGATAAGTGCGACACAGAGTTCGATTAAAGATCTCAGATCTTCATCGGCAAGGCGTTGATCGCCGTCCGTACTGGCGAGTTCGCTTGCAGGAGGGTCAAGGGTTGATATGGCGTAAAGGCTGTAACAACCGATTTTTTCGGGGATATGGAATTTGTCTTCATGAAGATCAGGAATATGCAGCACACCATTTGTCAAACGAGTGTCCGGCTGGTAAATGGTAGGTGCGAGAATTTGGCAATGATCACTCGGGTCAATTAAAAAAATTAGGCCATGGCCTTTGGTCGGCGGATGAAAGCGTATCCTCACACGATCATCCCCTTGAAATCGCCAGTTGATCGGATGGCGTGCACCGCGACGAAAGGCCAGCATGGCATTTCTGCGCTCCACATCAAAACTGATGGCGCTGACGCCATCACAAGTAGGTAGTTGGCGCAGTTGATCGATCAACAGAATTTTTTTTCCGATTCGTGCCGACCAGATAATAGGCCCTGGGCTTGGTACTCCGAAGTCGCGCGGATCTTGAATTCGGCAAAATCGCAATATTGCCAGGTGGCGGGCGACAGACTGAGCGCCTCGCACAATTCCTCCACATAAGGTTGGCGCGTTTTCCAATAATCAGGTTTGTCGCTGCTCAGGTATTGGTTGAGGTTATCCTGCGCTCGCTGATAATCCTGGTGGAATAAGCGCAGAAATTCCGGCATGCGCGTGAGAATGTATTTGACCGGCATGCGCTGGAATTCCCGCATGTCCAGATTGTGTTCGGCGCACCACCGGAGCTTCTGGCGGCGAAGTGATGGACTTTTCATCGTTATACCTCCTTGTCAGAACCTGTCAATCTTCCACTTATTTTCACGGTGCTGTAAACAATCTTTCATCGAATCGTCACACAGGAAATTTAGGCTCCGATTTGGCATCGAATCGTACTCAGGAGCTTATATGCTCAATATCGAGCAGGTTGTAATCAAAAAATTTCCCTCATTTGCCGCTCAGCCTGAGCTGCTGCGGCGACCCGCGGTCTCATTTCTGAAGAAGGTAATCAATGAGGATGAGGTCAACGAGTTCCTGGAGAAAAACCACACCTTAAAAAGCTTTGAATTCATTGATGCGGTTTTCGAATATTTTAATTTCAGCTATTCGGTATCGGCCCGGGATCGCTCCAATATTCCCTCGGAGGGCGCTGTAGTGATTATCGCCAATCACCCGATCGGCTCTCTCGACGGTTTGGCGCTGCTCAAGTTGGTGGGTGAAGTGCGGACTGACGTGAAAATAATCGCCAACGATATTTTGCTGAATTTCAGCAATTTGCGAAATTTTTTCATTCCGGTCGATAACATGGGGACTGGCAGCGCGTTGCGCAGCTACCGAGCGGCGTTGGCGGCGCTGGAAAATTAAGAAGCGTTGATCGTCTTTCCGGCTGGGGAGGTTTCGCGTGCGTGCCCAATGGGGGTTCGCGACCCGCATTGGCGGACCGGTTTTTTGCATTTTTCCCGCAAGACCATGGCGCCTCTTCTGCCGATTCATGTGGAAGCAAAAAATTCACTGCTGTTTTATGGCGCTTCCATGGTGTTCAAACCCCTTGGCACGGCTCTCTTGGCTCGCGAAATGTTCAACAAGCGCTCGCGCACCATTCGTTTCAATGTGGGGGAACCGATTCCGGCAAACCAATTGCTCACAGACGCACCTGCACGACCGGGTGCTGGTGAAAAGGCTGAAAAAACATTTGTATCAGATTGGCCGCAAGCGCAATCCGATATTTGAAACGGTTCGCACTATTGCACACCCGGAAGATCGCCAGGATTTGCAGAAGGAATTGCAGTGCGCCGAACTGCTTGGCGAAACTCGCGATCAAAACCGTATCTATCTGTTTGACGCATTTCCAGACTCAGCGGTGATGCGAGAGATCGGGCGGTTGCGCGAAGTTGCATTTCGCAAGGTTGGTGAAGGTACCGGAAACAAGCGAGATCTCGACAAATATGATCAACATTACCGCCATCTGGTGCTGTGGGATCGGGAACGGCTTGAAATTGCCGGGGCCTATCGTCTGGGTGAAGGCAGACGTATTTTGCAGCAGTGTGGAGAGCACGGCTTTTACACGCGTTCGCTTTATACGTTTCAACCCGAGTTGCACGACTATCTGAAGCAGGGAGTAGAGCTCGGCCGCAGTTTCGTCAACCCGGATTATTGGGGCAAACAAAGTCTGGATTATTTATGGCAAGGGCTCGGAGCCTATCTGAAAACCCGTCCAGAGGTGCGCTACCTTTTCGGGCCCGTCAGCATGAGTGCGAATTATCCGAGCTATCTGATGGATGCGCTGGTGTATTTTTATCAACGCTTTCACGCGTGCAATCAGTTGTTGGTGACCGCTCATCACCCTCACCAGCTGTCTTTTGATCGGGCTCGCCAGTTTGACAAGGAATTTGGTGATCTCGACCGGGAGCAGGGCTTTGCTCTTATGCAGGGTATGTTTACCGCCAGCGGGTACAAGATTCCGATACTGTTAAAGCAATATGGCGCTCTGTATGAAGAAGATGGATTTCAGGCATTGGTATTTGGCCGCGACCCGGATTTTGGCGATTGCCTAGACGGTCTGTGCCTGGGTGATTTGAGCAAACTAAAGCCGAGTCGGCGCAGACGTTATATAAACTAGAGTCTGCGCAATGGGGGTATCAGATTACAATAAGGCTCCTTGCGGAGCTGGGATGGATCAGCTTTCAGTGTCGAAATCGTAATCCATCGATTCTGCAGGCCCTTGCAGATAATATCCCTGGATATAGTGCACGCCCGACTGCCACAGTTTTGACAGCACGCTCGCGTTCTCCACGAAAGGTACGATGGTGATTTTTTCGTGTTCATGAATCTGGCTGACCAGCGTCCCTAACGCTTCGGGCTCGCCGCCGCCATTCTGCAGTTCCTGTGTGAAAGAGCCATCCACTTTTATGTACAGAGCAGAAACGTGTTCGAGAGCACTGAATGGGTTGAGCGCGCAGCCGAAGTGGCTGATGCTGCATTCACAGCCCAACGCCTTCACTTGCGAGGTGAAAGACTTGGCGATGTTCAGGTGATCATTGATGTCATTTTCCTGCAGCTGAAAAATAATTGCCTCGGGCGGCAGTTTGGCTGCCTTAAAGGCGACGCCGAGCCAGGGCGGCAAAGTGGTGTCCTTGAGGGATTCTCTGCTGAGGTTGATGATCAAGCGCGTATTATTGCCGGCGGCGCGGTGCTGCGCGAGCAGCTTGATGGCTTCCAGAATTACCCAGCGATCAATTTTGGTGGTCGCCCCAATCTCCGCCGCAACATCGAGAAATTCATTGGGCGACATGCCCGAATTATCCTCGTCCACCATCCGCAGCAGCACTTCATAATGCTCTTTGTCCGAACCGCGCAGACTGAGAATCGGCTGAAACAGCAGGCGGAATTTGCCGCGGTTCAGAGCGTTCTGCACCATCTTGGCAATTTCTTTCGCAGAGCGTCCACTCTTGCCAGCCTCCACTTCTTCTTCAAAGGTGGTCGCGACTACATTCTTGTCTTTCTGCGCCCTGGTAATCGTCAATTCCAGGGCTTTTAACGCGTGCGAAACCGGAGTGTCGGAGGTGCTTGTGGTCTCATTGATGATGGCAATACCCACATAGTAGAGAAATTGCAGTGTCGCGCCATCGATATCGACAATCTGGCTGCGCATGGTTTTGGCGATTTCCTCGCCGCGCTTTTGCGCGTCATCTACATTGATTTTGGGGATCAGTAGCATGAATCCCGCTTCGTTGAAGCGGCACAGGGTTTCGCCGTTCTTCACCAGAGCTTTCGCCTGAGCTGCGATGGTGCCCAGCACTATATCAGCCGAAGCAAGCCCCATTTTTTGTTGGACCGTTTCGAGGAAGTCAGTCATGGCGATGTACAGCAGTGCGCCGGTGGTGTGGTTGCTGATGGCGTCGTCGACGGTCCCTTCCAGCTTTTCGATCAGATAGTTTTTGTTGTGGAGACCCGTTACCAGGTCCTGGTGGCGGATTTGTTGCAGTTGCGCTTCCAGTTCGCTGTTGTCGGTATTGTTGGCGCGGACAACGAACTGAATACACATTTCGTCTTCGTACTGGGATTTGCGCACCTCAACATTGAGGGCTTTTTTTGCCGTGTTCGCGGGTTTCCGCCTGAAAGGCCAGCTTGCTGGTTTCCACTTCACTGCCGCGCAGCATGAATTCTTTGAGAAAATCCTTAACCCGATCCTGATCGCGGTCATCCACCATGTCGATAACTGGCATGCATTCGAGATCATCGCGCGTGCGGAAACCCAGCAGTTCGGCGAAGGACTGGTTGGTGTAAAGGAACATGCCGTCCTGAACAAACGCGATGGCATCGCGGGAGCTGTCCAGCAGTTGCTGGTTGCGGCGTTCGATTTCTTTATAGCGGCGCTCCGCCAAGCGCTGCTGAGCGCGATTTTCGCGGTTGACCAGTTCGCGGTTGATCACCTGAAGCAGATGCTGATCTTCATCCAAACGCACCACGTCTACCGCACCGTGTTTTATTCCTTCGACCACGGGGTGTGAGCCTTCATCGTCGGTCAGCAGAATCAGCGGGACATCTTTCGCGAGGCGGCGGATTTGTTTGATGGCGTTGGCCGGAGATACGTTTTGCGTCGTGTCGAGGCCGATGATGAGATCCCAGGATTGTTCTTGCAGGAGTTTTACAAGAGCTTCCTCGCTTTCAACGTGCTGCGCCCGGGTCGGTCTGCCGGCATTGTTCAGCATGCTGATGAGGCGCTCTGCTTCGGAGCGTGAATCGTTGAGTATCAGTAGTCGTACGGTCGAGTTGGAGGTCATACCACTTCTATTGTTATGGTAGGAGCGGACGGCCGCTCGGCGCATCCCCCTGTGAATTTGATGGCAACTGCGTGCCCTACAGGGATCTGGAGTAAGCACAACAGTTTACTGAAATACCAAGTATAGTCCTAGCCTGCGCAGGTGCCGGCGCTGTCGTGCAATCCTCCCATCAGAGGTCGGCTGCATCACTGGAAAGTGTTTCAAAGCTGAACAATTTAAATTTACTAGTCGCGAATACGCATTTATTCAAGCGCACGTCGATCACACTATCTTCCTGCTTGAGCTTTACGCGCACATTTTCCTGGAAGGGTACAGACGCCGTGAGGAGGCTGGGAGGTTGGTCCGCCATATTTGGGGTGGGGATGTGGATCGCGCGCATATAGTCGGAATATCCGCCCATATCAAAAACGCACGCGGCGCCGTAAGGCACAGGCTGATGCGTCAGCAGCTGGATGCCGAGCTGCGAACCACCCTTCAATTGTTTGATCCAGCGTACCACTCCGACGCTCCAGACGCGTCGATCCGGTTCGCGCAAGCCGATCAATTCGCCCGCCTCGATTCGGCTCGTTGGTAGATCACCTTGCCAGAATAAACAGTATCCGCCGGCGCTGGAGTTCTGCAGCAAGACACGAAATACGGTCTGGCGCGCCGCTCGGGGCGTGGCTATATCTTTTTTGCCGCTCATGCTGGCGATTAGTGCATCGAATCCGCCCGACAGAAATGACTCGCCGAAAATCTCCTCCTTCGGGTTGATGAACTGATCGAATTCAACGCCGCCGCACAATTGGTAGTGACTGTCGATCACGCCGACACACACCTCCACTTCAGTGTCGATCCGCCGGCGCTCCTGGTGGCGCTGCGCCGGATTGCTCCAGCAGTGCAACATATGTTCGGCGAGACTTGCCGGCATATCGGTGGGGATGGAGATGGAAGGTGTTTGGTTCAGCCAGTCCGGGCCGCTCGCCTGTTTGCCGCCACTTAATTTGCTGAGCTGGTTCACCAGAGTGTGAAAATCCAGTTCGAGCACTCTGTGATTCGGATTGCCGTCATAGCGGCTTTTGGTTACGGGTCCGTTGTCCTGATGCAGATCCACCAGGAACAGATTGCTTCTCTTCGGTGGTGGCCGAAGGCAGCAGTTTGATCAACCGGACCCAGCTCTCCAGCGCGCGGAAAGCGACCGCTATATCGTATTGCGCCAATTGATTGGGCCGGACACTCGCCAGTGCCAGCAAGCGCGCATAGAGGTCTGTGATGGTAAGTGACGCGCTGCCGTTGGCGACTGGCGCCGACTGGGTGTGCAGATCGTAATATTCAGCCACCTGATAAAGCGCGTGGGCGCGCTGCCACATGCTCGGCGGAATGGCGGTGTACAGCTGATAGGCACGTAGCATCAGCAGGCTGAGCGCGCTCAGCGCGCGATAAAGACAGTTGAGCAACAGCTCGCGCTGGGTCGGCTTCAGCTTTTTCTGTTGCACCAACTCTTTGGAGCAGAGGGTATAGCCGTCGAGAAGATGTTTTTGCAACGCCTGAGCGAGGAGGGCGGTTTTCTGCGCAGGCTCGGGAAGAATCAATGGTTGTTGCAGAAATTCTTTGAGCAGACCCAGCAGGGATTGTTGCGTGACCGGCCAAAGCGCCTCGAGCATGTCGTAGCGGGTTTTGGTATCGGTTTTGAGGTGGCCAACTTCTGGGACCGCATCGTATAGCTGGATACAGGTGTTTTTCACCTGCGTCAGTTTGAGGTCGTCAACCCAGGTTTTAACCTTGAGCAGCTTGTTGCTTTCGCAAAAGCTCAGCAGGTCGATGTCCTGCGGCGGCAACTTGAATTGTGAAAGACCTAAAATCGGCTCGAATAAATGACTCATTAAAAGACCTATTTGCCATCCTGGCTATGGTTAACTCGTTATATTGTCGGCGGTCCAACCGACTGGCAAGGGCACTGTCAATCGGAGCTTCCTACAAGTATAGACTTGTGTTCCAGTTCCCACTTACGCCGGGGATACGGGAGTTTTGGAGCCCTCATGAGGTGTTTCCCTTACCAGTTTCGGTACCAAGTAGCCCGGTAGGAGTGTCAGCAGTTCTCCGTACAGGGTCTTTGCATCCTCATCACTTACAGCGAAGTGAGCGGCCCCTTCCACCTTGTCCAGCAGATGTAAGTAATAGGGCTGCACGCCTATATCAAACAGGCTTTCGCTCAGTGTCGCCAGAATTCTGCTGTTGTCGTTAATCTTTTTCAATAGCACAGATTGATTCAGTACCTGAATCCCGGCCCTTACCAGGGTGGCCACGCCACGGCCTACTTCTTCATCTATTTCCTGAGGATGGTTGCAATGCATGACCATCACGGTGCGTAAACGCGGGTGTGAGACCGCGCCCACCAGCTCATCCGTGATGCGGGTTGGCAGTATCACAGGGTAGCGGGAGTGAATACGCAGCCGCTTTATATGCGTTATGTCGGCGATTTGCTGCACCAACCAGGCCAAATGTTTATCGCCAAGAGAGAGCGGGTCGCCACCGCTCAGAATGACTTCGTTCACCTCGGGAGCCTGGCGCACATAGTCCAATGCAGCTTGCCACTCGGGGCGGCTCAGTTGGTTGTCCTCATAAGGAAAATGGCGGCGGAAGCAATAGCGGCAATTGATGGCGCACTGAGTGGCGGCAATTAGCAGCACCCGGGAGCGGTATTTGTGCACCAGTCCCGGCACCGGGTTGAAGCGGGACTCATCCAGCGGGTCTTTGTCGTATCCGGGGGCGGCCTCGAGTTCTTCGCCGAGGGGCAGCACCTGCCGCAGGAGTGGATCATGAGGGTCACCCGGACGTATGCGGGAGAAATAGGACTCGGTCAGTCGCAGGGGAAAGTGGCGGGCGGCTTTCTCGGCCGGCTCCAACCATTCCCGGTCCAGTTGGAGGCGGTCAATCAGGGTCTTCGGGTTTTGTATCAGTTGCTTCAGCTCTTCCTGCCAGCTTTTGATCTGCCAAGTCGGCACGGTTCGCGGTATCATGTGCGCCTTTTTTATCAGTACCCGATAACTTGATTGAATGAATTGAGGACAAAATGGCTAGCTATTCTACCAGTGAATTCCGCAGCGGTATGAAGGTAATGTTGGACGGTGACCCCTGCTCCATCGTGGAAAATGAGTTCGTCAAGCCGGGTAAAGGCCAAGCCTTCAACCGCGTGCGCTTGAAAAATCTTAGATCCGGACGCGTTTGGGAGCGCACTTTTAAATCGGGCGAAACCCTGGAAGCTGCGGATGTTGTGGATCGCGAGATGCAATATCTTTACAACGACGGTGAATTCTGGCACTTCATGCACCCGGAAACCTTTGAGCAGCTGCAAGCCGACCAGGAAACTGTCAGCGATGCCGCCAAATGGTTGCGCGAGCAGGATGTCGTTACTTTGACGCTGTACAACGGCCAGCCATTGGCAGTCACTCCGCCCAATCATGTTGAGCTGGAAGTTGTGCAAACCGACCCAGGCTTGAAAGGTGACACCGCGCAGGGCGGCACCAAGCCGGCGACCCTGTCCACCGGCGCTGTTGTGAAGGTTCCTCTGTTTGTATCCATCGGCGACGTTCTGCGTGTGGATACCCGCACCGGGGAATACCTGGGCCGCGCCAACAAATAAGCATCCGTCCGGCGGGGTCGCTATGTTCCATCCCAGCGCCAGCCTGGACCTTCTGCAAAAACGCGCGCAGTTGTTACAGCAACTGCGCGCGTTTTTTTTCGCCCGCCAGATCATGGAGGTGGATGTTCCGGCCCTGGGGCAGAACACGGTGACGGATGTGCATCTGGAGCCTTTACAGGTGCTCGACACCGGCTATTTGCAGACGTCGCCCGAATATTTTATGAAGCGGCTGCTGGCGGCGGGCTCTGGCTCCATTTATTACCTGGGCAAAGCCTACCGGCGGGATGAATCCGGGCGCAGACACCGGGCGGAATTCACTCTTCTGGAGTGGTACAGCGTCGGCCTGGATGATCGCGAACTTATGGCGCAGATGACAGAGCTGTTTGCGTTGCTCGCACCCGCCACGGATATTCGCCGCCGCAGTTATGGCGAGGCTTTTCAAACGCTGCTGGGACTGTGTCCCCACCGTGCGTCTCTGGCGGAGTTGCAAGCGCTTATCGCCGCGCGCCTGGAGCTGCATTCCCCGCTGGATAACAAAAGCGCCTGCCTCGATCTTTTATTCAGTTTTTGCGTTGAGCCGCAGCTGGGACCGGGTATTACCTTTATTTGTGACTATCCTGCCGAGCAGTGCGCCTGGCGCGCCTGGATACGAATGCGGAAGGGCTGCCGGTGGCGAGGCGTTTCGAGGTGTATTGGGACGGCATGGAGCTGGCCAACGGCTATTGGGAGCTGTGCAGTGCGGACGAGCAACGCCGGCGCTTTGAAAATGATCAGAGAATTCGCGCCGCCACTGGGCTGAACGTTCCGGATATCGACCAGCGGTTTCTCGCCGCGCTGGAAGCGGGCCTGCCGGATTGCGCCGGCGTAGCCCTGGGGGTGGATCGCTTGTTGATGTGCCTGGCGGGCGCCGATGATATTCGCGCCGTTATGCCTTTTGCCGACGGCTAACCCGCCTCGGCGCCGCAGTCCCTGTCGCAACTGATTTCGTGATTCATGTCCAGCGCAGGGGACGCTGTGCGCGGCTTGCCCACTTCTACGGCGGGTACGCCGACTACGGTGGTATGTGGTGGAACAGGCTTCAACACCACGCTGCCAGCGCCGATTTTCGCTCCTTCCCCGATTTCGATATTTCCCAGGATCTTCGCCCCCGCGCTAATCAATACCCCTTTGCGCACTTTCGGGTGGCGGTCGCCGGTTTCCTTGCCGGTCCCTCCCAATGTCACGGACTGCATAATCGACACGTCATCATCCACCTGGCTCGTCTCACCGATAACTATCCCGGTCGCGTGGTCGAGCATTATGCCTTTGCCAATTTGCGCGGCCGGATGAATGTCCACGCCGAAGGTGAGCGCTATGTGGCTCTGGAAGAAATAAGCCAGGGCAAAACGTCCCTGCTGCCATAACCAGTGAGCGACTCTGTGGCATTGCAGAGCCTGAAAGCCTTTGAAGTACAAAAAGGGCAGGCAGTATTCGTTGCAGGCGGAATCCCTTTCGTAAACGGCTTCTATATCAGCTCGGGCAGCTTTGCCGATGCCGGGGTTGCTGCGCAGGGCCTGATCGATAATTTCCCGCACCTGAAGAGCCGCTTATCGCCGGACTGCCAAGTTTTTGTGCGAGGTGGTAACTCAGAGCGTCTTCGAAGGAGTCGTGGTTCAGTATGGTGGCATGCAGAAAGCTGGCGAGGGCGGGCTCGTTTTGTGCCTGGTCGCGGGTCTCCTGTTTGATGGTTTCCCATACTGGATCGAGGGTGGGCTGCATGCATTTATCTCTGCGTGAAGGATTTCAGCATTATTGGGCCTGATCTATGGAAATTCCAGTGGGGACAGGAAGCTTAAGATCGTTTTTGGTGCGCCTTATTAAAAATGGTCCGAAATGGTGCTTTAAATTAGAAGGGCGACACATATGCGATCGCGACTCTTCGGACATTTTGAGAGGAAGCTCGCATTTATCTTGGCCCGGAGGAACCAATCGCCCTCATTTCTCGGCTAAGGGCGAAGTGGCACCGCAATTGCTGAGGCCACGATGTCGATCTTAAAAATCTTTATGTCGATCTTAAAAATCTTTAGGTTCGATGTTTGTCGCAGCAGAGGACTCGGTTTTACAACGGTGGATATTCCGCTTTGCAAACCTGGTTAGACGTCGGCACAAAATGGACAGCTAGGGTTCCGGTTGTTGCAAAACAATGTCTGGTCCGAGAGCGGTCGACCTTCTTCTTTTTCGCCATGAATTTCGAACGAGAGAAGGTTACACGGCGGGATAAAAGCCCGGGAGGTTCGAAATGGCAGGCAGTGTGAGCTAACACTGGAATCGCTGTTGAGTCCTCTGTAATTGATTCGTGTAACCCTCTGGAGGTTCGTATGACTGGCCGATATTCCCGCATTCTTTTGCCCTTTTTATTTATCTTTTGCAGTGTCTTTTCTTCTATCTCCGCCAGTGCTGCAGAACGCCAGAAATTCAGCGTCTGCTGGTCTATTTATGTCGGCTGGATGCCATGGGGTTTTGGCGCAGAGCAGGACATAGTGAAAAAATGGGCGGATAAATACGGCATCCAGATCGATGTCGTACAGATCAATGATTACATCGAATCCATCAACCAATATACAGCGGGGAAATACGACGGCTGCTCCATGACCAATATGGATGCACTCACGATTCCGGCTGCGGGTAATGTAGATTCCACGGCGCTGATCGTGGGGGATTTTTCCAATGGCAATGACGGCGTGGTGTTGAAAAATCAGAAGGATCTAAAAGCGATTAAAGGGCAGAAGGTCAATCTGGTGGAGTTGAGTGTGTCGCATTATCTGCTGGCTCGCGCACTGGATAGTGTAGGTCTGGCGGAAAAAGACATCCAGGTTGTGAATACCTCCGATGCCGACCTGGTCGCCGCATTCAATACCAAAGATGTTACAGCGGTTGTCACCTGGAATCCGCTTCTCTCGGAAATTCTCGCCATGCCCAATACAAACTCGGTTTTTGATTCCGCGAAAATTCCCGGAGAAATTATTGATTTGATGGTGGTCAATACCAAAACCCTGCAAGAGAATCCCAAGTTTGGCAAAGCCCTGGTGGGCGCATGGTATGAAATGATGGGATTGATGAGCGCCAATTCAGAGGCCGGTCGCGCTGCGCGCACTGCGATGGGCAAAGCCTCCGGCACTGACTTGGCCGGTTATGACGCTCAGCTCGCATCCACCAAAATGTTTTATCTGCCGGCAGAAGCGGTGGCATTTACCAATAGCGCTCAACTCAAAACCACCATGCAATATGTTGCGGAGTTTTCCTTTAATCATGGACTTTTGGGTGAAGGCGCGGCGGATGCGACCTTTATCGGCGTAGAAACACCTTCCGGCATCTACGGCAACAGTAAAAATGTTCAGCTGCGCTTTGATCCGACCTTTATGCAATTGGCAGCCGACGGCAAGCTGTAATTTCCAGCCGGGAATCAACAATGAAAAAACTGATCAACCGTGTTCCTGGCCGCACCGCGCGCTGGATACTGGGCGTGTTGCCTTTTGTTTTGTGTCTGGTGCTTTATCTGGCGGCTTCCAATGCGCGTCTTGCAGAAAATGAGAACGACAAATTGTTGCCCTCATTTTCCAGTTTTGCAGGTGCGATTGAACGCATGGCGTTCACGCCGGATAAACGCAGCGGCAATTATCTATTGTGGCAGGACACGGCCAGCAGTTTGTGGCGCTTGAGCCTCGGCCTTGGTTTAAGCGCCCTGCTGGCGCTGGTCATCGGCATACTCAACGGCGCCATACCCTATATGAGGGCGCCCTTGTCGCCCTTCATTACGGCGATCTCGCTGATTCCTCCCATGGCAATTTTGCCCATTCTATTTATTGTTTTTGGCCTCGGAGAATTGGCGAAGGTCATGCTGATCGTCATTGGCATAGCGCCATTTTTGATTCGCGATGTGCAACAGCGCGCGCTGGAAATTCCCGCCGAGCAGCTGATCAAAGCGCAGACCCTAGGGGCGAATACTTGGCAGATTATTGTGCGGGTTTTATTTCCCCAGATCATGCCGCGCCTGCTCGCCAGTGTGCGTCTTTCTCTCGGCGCCGCCTGGCTGTTTCTGATCGCAGCGGAAGCCATAGCGGCGACTGAAGGGCTGGGTTATCGCATCTTTCTGGTGCGACGTTATCTCGCGATGGATGTGATTTTGCCATACGTGGTGTGGATCACTCTGCTGGCATTTTTGCTGGATTATGTGCTGCGCAAAATATCTCGCATGTGTTACCCCTGGTTTCACGCACAAATTCAGACGGCAGAAAACTAAAATTCCGGGGATCCTTATGGCATTAATCGAAATCCGAAATCTATGGAAGGAATACGGTCAGCAGGTGGTGCTGGAGCAATTGAATAAAACCGTGGGGGAGGGCGAGTTCATCACCATAGTCGGCGCTTCCGGGTGCGGTAAAACTACATTCTTGAAAATGTTGTTGGGCACCGAGTCGGTCAGTCGCGGCCAGCTTTTGTTGGATGGCAAACCGCTGCCGGGCGAGCCGGGGCCGGAGCGCGGCATTGTTTTTCAGCGCTACTCCGTATTTCCACATTTAAGCGTGCTGGGCAATGTGATGCTATCGCTCGAACTGGAAAAAAGTCCGCTGCTTGGGCGGCTGTTCGGAGGTGCGCGCAAAACGGCAGAAAAGCTGGCGAAGGAAATGATCGATGCTGTGGGTTTGGGGCAGGCCATGCACAAATATCCGCATGAATTATCCGGCGGCATGCAGCAGCGTCTCGCGCTGGCGCAATCCCTGATTAAGCGGCCGCGCATTTTATTGCTCGACGAACCTTTCGGAGCTTTGGATCCAGGCATTCGCGCGGACATGCATCAGTTGGTGCTGTCGCTCTGGCAGGAGCATAAATTGACGGTGTTTATGATTACCCACGATATCAAGGAAGGATTTTATCTCGGCACTCGCCTGTGGGTTTTTGATAAATGCCGCTTTGATCCCCAGGCCCCCAACGCCTACGGGGCGCAGATCACCTACGATCTGCCTGTCGGTCAGACCGATGGACACTTGCTAAAAAAATCACCTCCCCGGGCAGCCGAAAAAGTCCCGCCGCCGTTGCCGGATAAATACAGGAGAAATTTGTGGAACCAAGTCTTTACCAATATACCGTGCCCGGCGCGAGTCATTGGTCTCTGCGTCTGCGGCGTGGGCTTTGTTTAAAGCTGACGGACATCGAGGGCGGTGCCAATCTGGGCATGCTGATGTACAACCCGGCGGATTTGCTAGAGCGCTATAACGCGCCGGACACACTGAAATGTCAGCACACTTTTAAATTGACCAAAGGCCATTGTTTGTATTCCGACATGGGAAGGATTTTTTGTTCTGTTGTCGAGGATTCCCTGGGTTGGCACGAAACGGTCTGCGGTAACAGCAGCGCGCAAATGATTGCAGCGCGCTGGGGTGAGCGGAATTATCAGCGCGACCGCAACTCGTGGAACCAGAACGGTTACGACGGATTTCTCGTCGAATTGGCGAAGTATGGTCTCAGTGGTCGCGATCTGGCGGCCAATATCAATTGGTTCAGCAAGGTGGAGGCAGATGAGAGCGGCGCTCTCCAGTTGCGGAAAAACCACTCCGCACCGGGCGCCAGCGTAACTTTGCGATTCGAAATGGATACGCTGGTGATCATGCATACCTGCCCTCATCCCTTGAATGACAGCGCGGTTTATCCGCGCAAGCCAGTTGGTGTGGAAATTTTTCCCGCGGCGCCTGTGGCGGATGACGATTTCTGTAAAAACAGTTGCGCGGAAAATCAACGTGGGTTTGCCAATAATCGTTTGTATTACTTGGACAGGTGAATTGAGGTGAATATATGATTCGGGAAAGTAATTTCGAGCCCCGGGATGCTGCTACAAGAGAGATGGTTAAAGCAGGGGATTACTGGCTAAAGGAATTAAAAGCGGGCCAGACCTTGAGGATTCTCGACCTCGAAGGCAACCAAGCGGCCGACACGCTTTTTTACAGCGCGGCCGATCCCAGTGAGCGCTACAGCGTCATGGAGACCATTCGTGAACAGGGCAATCTCTATCTGACGGTTGGCAGTCAACTGCGCTCCAATCTCAATAATGTGATGCTGGAAATTACTGCGGACACCTGCGGCCGTCACGATACGCTTGGCGGTGCCTGTGCGACGGAAAGCAATACCGTGCGTTATTCCCTGGATAAACGCTGCATGCACGCCTGCCGCGACAGTTGGATGTTGGCGCTGGCGGAGCATGATTATCTCGGTATCAGCAAGCGTGATATCACACATAACATCAATTTTTTTATGAATGTCCCGGTGACGGAGTGCGGCGGCCTCACTTTCGCCGATGGTATTTCTGCGCCGGGAAAATATGTGGAGATGCAGGCAAAAATGGATGTCATTGTGCTGATATCCAACTGTCCGCAATTAAATAATCCCTGCAATGCGTATAACCCTACGCCGATTGAGTTGCTGATCTGGAATTAAGCGACCCATCCGCATTCAGGACGACCTGACTGCGTGCACTATTTTTCGGGACGACCCGCCGAGAGATTTTTATGTTCAACAAAGTGCTGATTGCCAATCGCGGCGCAATTGCTGTGCGCGTCATTAAAACCTTGAGGAAAATGGGCATCGCTAGCGTGGCGGTTTATGCCGAGGCGGACGCGGATGCGCCCCACGTGACGCTGGCCGACGAGGCATGGTCGCTGGGTGAGGGCGCGCCGGCGCAAACGTATCTGGATCCGGAGAAAATCTTCGCCATCCTGAAGAAATCCGGTGCGCAGGCAGTTCATCCGGGGTATGGGTTTCTCAGCGAAAATGCGAGCTTTTGTCGCGGTTTGACGGAGCGGGGGCATGTTTTTATCGGGCCGACTCCTGAGCAGATGATTGCATTTGGTCTCAAACATGAAGCGCGCGCGCTGGCGAAAAAAATGGCGTGCCGCTGCTGCCGGGATCGGGTTTGCTCGCTTCTTTGCAGGAGGCCGTGGAGTGTGCGGAGGCCATAGGCTATCCCGTCATGTTGAAGAGTACCGCTGGCGGTGGCGGCATCGGCATGCAGATCTGCCAGGATGAACAACATTTGCGCGGTTCGTGGCAGAGCATCAAGCGGCTGAGCGCGAATAATTTTGCCAATGAAGGCGTGTTTCTCGAAAAATATATTGAATTTGCGCGACATATCGAAGTGCAGGTATTCGGTGATGGCGAAGGGGATGTGTTGATTCTGGGTGACCGGGATTGCTCAACGCAACGTCGCCATCAGAAGGTTATCGAAGAGGCCCCCGCGCCCAATATTCCCATAGAGGTGCGCCATCATTTGCACGCGTGCGCGGCCAAATTGATCGCGTCGGTGCATTACCGTGGCGCAGGCACGGTGGAATTCATTTATGACCGCAAGCAGGACCGATTCTATTTTCTGGAAGTCAACACGCGCCTCCAGGTGGAGCATGGCGTTACCGAGTTGATTTATGGCGTGGACTTGGTGGCGTGGATGGTGCAACTGGCCGCGGGAGAAATGGCGCCGTTTGCGCAAGTGCGCTCGATATTACAACCGCAAGGTCACGCAATACAGGCGCGCATCTATGCGGAAAATCCGGCGCGGGATTTTCAACCCTCCGCAGGTATTTTGAATGTGGTGCGATGGCCTTTAGCGGACGGGAAGAATTTGCGTATCGATCATTGGGTGGAATCGGGATCGGTAATATCGCCGTTTTATGATCCTATGCTGGGAAAAATCATGGCGTGGGCGGAGGATCGCGCTCAGGCCATTGAGCATCTCGCCACTGCTCTACAGACGACCGTGCTCGATGGCATTGTCACCAATCGAGATTATGTGTGGCATATATTGCAGACAGCTGCCCTGCGCGAAGGTGAAATTCACACCCGTTATCTCAACAGCTTTCAATATCGACCGTTAAGTTGCGACGTTTTGGCACCTGGCACTTTGACGACCATTCAGGATTTTCCGGGCAGGCGAGGTTATTGGGATGTGGGTGTGCCGCCGTCCGGTCCTTTTGATGATGTGGCATTTCGCCTGGGCAATCGTCTGCTGGGCAATGCGGAAGATGCCGCTGGGTTGGAAATCACTTTTAATGGCCCCACCCTGAAATTCAATTGCCGGCAGCATCTGGTTTTGACGGGCGCGCGTATGGAGGCGAGCCTGGATGGCGAGTCGGTCTTGTTTTATGAATCCTTTGTTGTAGAGCCCGGCCAGATTTTGAAATTGGGAAAAATAGCGGATGTTGGCGCGCGGGCTTATTGTCTGTTTAGCGGCGGCATCGCTTGTGAAAATTATCTGGGCTCCCGTGCGACTTTCACCTTGGGGCAATTTGGCGGTGTCACCGGGGCGGCACTGTGCACGGGTGACGTTTTGAATTTTGCGGCAGAAGCGGGTGCGGTTGAACTTGCGCGCCTGCCGGAATCACTACGCCCGCAGCACTCGCACCACTGGCGCTTGCGGGTGATTTACGGCCCGCACGGCGCGCCGGATTTTTTCACTCCTGAAGACATCCAGATGTTTTTTGCCAGCGATTGGAAAGTGCATTACAACTCCAGCCGTACCGGTATTCGCCTGATCGGACCGAAACCAACTTGGGCGCGTTCCGATGGTGGAGAGGCGGGCATGCACCCCTCCAATATTCACGATAATGCCTACGCCGTGGGCAGCGTGGACTTCACCGGCGATATGCCTGTTATTCTAGGTCCCGACGGCCCGTCCCTCGGCGGGTTTGTTTGCCCGGCGACAGTGATTGCGGCGGATCTCTGGCAACTGGGGCAGTTGCGCGCTGGCGATACCGTGCGTTTTGTGCCGATTTCCATAAAGGACGCGGTTGCTCTGCAAGAGCATCAGAGCCACGCCATCGCCGCGCTGGAATCTTTGACACGAGAGGTACCGCAGGCGGAAATTAATTCGCCGATTCTAAAAATATTGTCCGCCGACGAAAACGACGTGCAAGTGGTTTACCGCCCTTCGGGCGAACAGCATTTGCTGATTGAATACGGCCCGCTGCAATTGGACTTGGCTCTGCGCTTTCGTGTACACGCGCTTATGTTGTGGTTGCAGGAAAAGCGCGAGAATGACCCGTTGCTGCGCGAGGCGCTGATCGACCTCACGCCCGGTGTGCGTTCACTACAAGTCCATTTCAATCCGCAGCGCCTGCCCCTCGAAACTTTAATGTCTTATCTGGGCAATGCTGAACGGCAGCTGTGCAATATAGAAACGCTGCGCGTTCCATCTCGCATAGTGCATTTGCCGCTCAGTTGGGATGACGAGCCTGCCGTCTCGCGGTGCAGAAATATATGCAATCGGTGCGCAAAGACGCGCCCTGGTGCCCGAGCAATATTGAATTTATTCGCCGCATCAACGGCCTGGATTCCATCGACGAGGTGAAAAAAAATCGTCTTCGATGCCAGCTATGTGGTGATGGGATTGGGCGACGTCTATCTCGGCGCGCCAGTGGCGACTCCCCTCGACCCGCGCCATCGGTTGGTGACCACCAAATACAATCCCGCCCGCACCTGGACGGCGGAGAATTCCGTCGGTATCGGTGGCTCCTATCTTTGCGTCTATGGTATGGAAGGGCCGGGTGGCTATCAATTTGTCGGCCGCACGCTGCAAATGTGGAATCGCTATCGCCAGACGCGCGAATTTACCAAGCCCTGGCTGCTGCGTTTTTTTGATCAGATTCGGTTTTATGAAGTAAGCGCCGAAGAACTGCAGCGGATTCGCAGGGAATTTCCCCGCGGACGCTATCCGTTAAAGATCGAGGAAACAGAATTTTGTCTGGGTGATTATCGCGATTTTCTCGCCCGCGAGCGGCAATCCATCGACGCATTTACGGCAGTGCGCAACAGTGCTTTCGAGCAGGAATTGCAGCGTTGGGTCGAGTCCGGGCAGATGCATTTTGACAGTGGGCTATCTGTGGAAGCGGAAACTGCCGACACCACGGAGGCAGGTTTAGCGGTTGAGAGTCCGGTTGCTGGCAATATCTGGCAGATTCTGGTGCAGCCCGGTGACAAGGTTTCCCTCGGTGATACGGTCTGCATTCTGGAGTCCATGAAAATGGAGATCGAGGTCAACGCGACGGAATCTGGGGTGGTGAAAAAATTCTTCGTCAGCAGGGGCAAGCCGTGGCGGCTGGACAGGTAATCGTGATGCTGGAGGAAAACCAATAACGAAATGTGCGGAATCGGTGTCCGCACTTCGCACGGTTACATCAAAAACCGTTGGATCTGTAATGGTGCTGAAAGTACGGCTGCTGGTTTGCCGCGCGTTCCATATGGGGATGAATGATGCCACTGTTGGGTGTGACTGAACTCAAAACCAATGTGATAGCGGCTTGCACCAGAACGATAAAGAGTAACTCTTTGCGACGAAACATGACCCACTCCTGAATGGCCCCGAAAAAATCCAGCAATACACGGTGCAGGCTGTTGGACTTGAGTAGTGCTGGAAGGCGCCAGAGCAAAATAAGAATTGCGCTGTAGCTGACGGTTGTGCGCCGTCCAGTCTGTTCTCAAACAGATTCTGCCCCGCATATTGCTGGCAAACCGATTGATTATTGAGAGTGTCCACACCCGAACCTCCTGTTTGATGTGAACTGAAAACCGCAAGCAGTTTTCGGAGCTCCGCCGGACGACGTCGTACCGACAGATGCCACGCGTCCCTGCGCGGCTGACAACATTCTTTTATCTTTTATGTAGCTCTGATTTTTTCTATTTCTAACTTCTATTTCTGACTTTCTGTATCGCTGTGATGAGGTTTGCTGCTGGCTTTATTCAGCCAATTGCATGACAACCTGTTGGCCTCCAGTGGAGAGCACATTCAGCTTATCGATCACTCTCGTCACACCCTGCGTATTTTTGACAATCCAATACGTCAGGACTTTTTCCGCTTCTGAGTTGACCTCGCCACTCAGAGTAACCACCCGGTTGCGTGTTTCCACATCGATCTCCATACCGCTGGTGACTCGATTGGCCAACAACTGCGACCGAACTTTATTGGTGATGGTCACGTTGGACAGGCGGTGCTGATTACTGTTGTCCCAGCCGGCCTCTTTAAAAATCTCTTTTTTTAGATCCGGGGCAACAACCAGTTTATTAATTACCTGGTTGATGCCTTTGACGCTAAGCGCCAATTGCTCTGCCAAAGCCTTGCCCAGATCCGAATCCACGTAACCTCTTAAAATTGCGCATTCGTTCTGTATTTCGACCCGCACATCTTTTGCGTGCAGATAGGGGTTAAACAAAAAAAGCCCCTTCAATCGCGCCTCGCTGCCAGTCCCGCAAATCGTCTGCCTGGGCGTTACCGGCCATAAAATTCTGCGCCGCCAACACCAAAAAAAGTGCCATACCAAAAACGCGGAATTTTTTAGTTTTCATCTTACGCCGGGGTTGAGTTCCAAAACATTTGCGTTAAAACTGCCGCTCAAAGCGGCCTGGGTAGACGCCTAGGGAAATCCCTGCGACCCCCTTAAATTTCACTTGGTTTGGCTGCTAGCTGATTTTGTGCCAACTATAAAAAATATAATAAATTCAAATTGTTATGTTATTTTTGCTGTGTGGGAATGGAAATTTGAGCCGCTCTTTGTTGGCAAATGGCAACGGATTTCGCGAGCTGAATAAGAAACTCTTTTTAAAAACAGTTGGTTGCGTTGTTGCATTTTGGCAACGGCGGGCCTTGAGGAAGAGAAATGACGAGGTTGTTAGACCGCCTTACGCTGACCCGCCAATGGGTATTGGCGACCCTGCTGGCGGTATTGCCATTGGTGATAGCGGTCCTTTATGCCGCAAATTATCTGGCGCTGCAGGCGCAGACGCAGCGCCATATGGTGGCATCCATCGGCGATCTGAATGAGTTGGATACGTCGATTATTTCCCAGATGAGCAGCATAGAGCGGTCGGCCCGTCAGTACCTGTTGTTGCGCAATCCCAGGTTTCTGGAGCTGTTCCATCAGCACGTGGAATCGGTGCAGCCAGCCCTGCGGCGTTTGGGGGATGAGCTGCAGAACGGCGAGTCTGTTGCCACTTTGCAGCAGGTGTTGCTGATATTAACGACGGAACTCAGCCGACCCGATCCTGAGCAGATCGTTCAGGAGGGCATTCTGGCGAATCTGCAGCAGGCCAATACCCTGGTCGGCTCCCTGAGCCTGGAAGTCGACGAGCGGGTGCAGGCGATGCTGGATGAGCGCGATTTGCAATTCGAACAGGTCATGCGCCACTTGATGCTGATTGGCATTTTCGCGCTGCCGGGGACTTTGTTGTTGGTGGTGTTGTCTTCCGTGACCGTCACGCGCCCGGTACGGCGTCTGGTCAATGCCATCCACCGCCTTGGACACGGCCACTGGCAGGACCCGATCCAGATCAGCGGGCCGGCCGACCTGCGCTCCCTCGGCGCCAGTCTGGAGTGGATGCGCAATCGTCTGGAGGCCACCGAGAAGCAAAAGCAGGCCTTTACGCGCCACATCACTCACGAGCTTAAAACACCGCTGGCGGCCATCGTAGAGGCCGGGGCGCTGCTGCGGGACGAGGTCCCCGGCCCGGCCAATCGGGACCAGCAACAGGTGTTGGGGATTTTGATGAGCAGCGCGGATAGCCTCCACGCACTGATTCAGCAGTTGCTCAATTACAATGCCGTGGCCCACGGTATGTTGGATGCGGATGCCGAAGTGGATCTGCCGGAGATGTGCGACCGAATCCGTACCAAGCTGATGGATTCGCGCCCGTCCAGCCGCTGTCAGTGGTCCATTTCCGGTACTCCGGATACGGTGCGCAGCGACCCGCAGGCGCTGGAAATGATTCTCAGTAATTTATTGTCCAACGCGCACGATTTCACCCCTGAATCCGGTAGAGTGGCGGTCACCTGGGGTGTCGAAGCGGAGACGTGGTGGTTGTGCGTGGCCGACACCGGCCCCGGCATGACAGAAGAAGAACGAGAAAATATCTTTAAACCTTTTTTTCAGGGCAAGGCCCGGCGCCGGGGGCCGCTGCAAGGCACCGGTTTGGGATTGGCAATTGTGCAGGAGTGCGTCGCGCATCTGCACGGAAAAATAGAGGTGGAATCCAGCCCGAAAGGCAGTGCCTTTACGTTGAGGTTTCCACTTCGCAGCGAGACTTATCAATGAAATATTGGATCGTGTTGGCAGCCTTGTTGGCGGGTGGCTGTTCAACTTCATTTATAGCCCTGGATCTTCCTCCTGTGATCAAGAAAGCGGAAGTGAGGGAAGGTGTTCTGCAGCCGCGGCGCAGCGTTAATCAGCTGCTGCTGGAGCGCTTGGCGCTCTGTAACACCCCGCCGGCGGAGCAGGACGCCGCGTTGATTCGCCTGCTTACTGTTAAGGACCGCCCCTCCGAGGGCGATGTGAACGAGGATAAACTCGATGCCTTGATGCTGGCCTCCTGTCGGCCCGCCCGCACTCCCGGCGTGCTGAACCAGCTGCTCGCCGATCTCACTGCGGTGGGGACCTGGCCGGAGGAGTACGCCGCGTTTTTCGACCTGATGATCGCAGGTCAGCGGGCCTACGCGTCGGTGGAAAAGGTGTATGTGGACCTGGAAAAGTCCTATGCCGACCTGAAGCAGGAGCATGAAAAAAACCATTCAGGGCCTGAGTGAAATCGAGGCCCAGATCGAGATGCAGACCGTCAAATCTGTACCGTGACTTTCCGTCTCAATCATGTAAAGGGCAGCCATATGAATCGAGCAAATGTGCTTCTGGTGGATGACGATGCGGGCATGCTGCAATTGCTGTCCATGCGTCTGGGGGCGTTGAACTATGCCACCCGCTGCGCCAATAGCGGCGCAGAGGCATTGAGTCTGATCCAGCAGGAGCTGCCGGATGTGGTGATCACCGACCTGCGCATGGAAGAGATGAACGGCCTGGCGCTGTTCGAAAAAATCCATACCGACTGGCCGAGTCTGCCAGTGATCATACTGACCGCGCACGGCTCCATCCGCGAGGCGGTGGAAGCGACACAGAAGGGCGTGTTCTCCTTTTTGACCAAACCGGTGGATAAGGACGAGCTGGTCACCACCCTCACGCAGGCGGTCAGCAACCAGCACGAAACCCCGCGGGACAAACAGTCCTGGGCACAGAACTTCAATACCTGCAGCGCCAAGATGTATCAGCTGCTGGAGCAGGCGCACCTGCTGGCTGCCAGCGACGTCAACGTGCTCATCAGCGGTGAAAGCGGCACCGGTAAAGAGGTGCTCGCCCGCACCTTGCACCAACAGAGTCGCCGCGCCGACAAGCCTTTTATCGCCATCAACTGCAGCGCCATTCCCAGTGAGATGCTGGAGTCGGAATTGTTCGGCCACGTCAAAGGCGCTTTTACCGGGGCCAGCCGCGATCACGAAGGGCTGTTTGTGGCGGCGGAAGGCGGCGTCGTATTTCTCGATGAAGTGGGCGATATGCCGTTGCCGCTGCAGGCCAAATTGCTGCGCGTGTTACAGGAAAAGGTGGTGCGCCCGGTGGGTGGCACTAAGGACCGCGTCATCAATGTGCGGATTCTCTCCGCCACTCACCGCAATCTGGTGGAAGCGATTCAGCTCCAACAATTTCGTGAAGATCTCTACTATCGCCTAAATGTCGTCAACCTTGCGCTGCCCAGCCTGCGCGAGCGCAAAGAGGACATCCCTCTGCTGGCCAAACATTTTTTACGCGCGATTGCAGAACGCTCCGGCAGCCCCGCCAAAAGCCTTGCGCCGCGCGCGCTCAATGCGCTGCTCGCCTATCACTGGCCGGGCAATATCCGCCAGCTGGAAAATGTGATCGAGCAAGTCGTGGCGTTGGCGCCGGGCATGGTGATTCCGGAAACGCTGGTGGAAAACGCTCTGCCGTTATCCGCGCAAGCCAAAACCAAAAGTCTCACGGATGCGAAAAAAGATTTCGAGCGCAAATACGTCGAGGATTTATTGCGTTCGACTCAAGGTAGCATTACCGAATCCGCGCGCTTGGCTGGGCGCAACCGTTCGGATTTTTACAAAATCGTGCAGCGCCACGGTGTGGATGTGGAGCGATTTAAGGTTGATGTCATCAACGAATAATTCAGCAGGGAGCTTGTTATGTCGCGCTCGAACCGTGTTTGCCGGTACTTCGATTACGCCGTAAAAAACAGCGGCTTCGGCGCGTTTCTCGTGTTGTCGGGTGTGATGCTGGGGGCGATTTCCTCGCTCTATGCAGCGGAAATCAAAAATGGCAGCGAATATACGTTTTATTTTATTGGCGCCTGTTTTTTATTTCTTGTGATGTGGGCTCTGCGCGATTGGCGCCTGGATGCGGAGCGCAAATATCATGTGGATAAACTGGATCGCACGCAAAAACAATTGATGGAAACCGTGCGCACCATGCCGCCGCAAAATATGCTCGGCGCCTATGGCAAAACCTATCGTTTTTTGTCGGAGCACATTCACTACCTGCAAGAGTCGCAGGAAGCCGATCCCAAAATTATGCTCGCCAAAGTCGAGGAATCGATCCGCTTGTCGCTGAGCGCACTCTGTTCGATTATCAGCGCTTTCGAAAATTATCCGAGCCACACAGTCTATTCGGCCAATATCATGCGCTACCGCAGCAATGGGGAGCTGCAGCACCATACCGAGCAAAAGGATGCGGTGCTCAGCCGGCTAAAATTCGTTGAAGTGCGCTCACTGGACGGGCTCGCAGGCGTTCTGGATCTGGAGCTCAATCTGTCTTTTTCCTCGCTCAATGATGACGAGGAGAGCACTTATCCGGATTCCCGTCTTGAGCCTCTGGCGCTGCCGATCCCCGAGTTGGATGCCGTTCTGCCCGGGCGCACCCGCTATATTCCGGGCGCGCCGACCGCCTTCCGCGACGAACCCTGTCTGATTGCCGACAGCCGGGATATGGCTCGCATCGTCGAGGAAAATTGCGATGTGTCCCCCAGCGTCATACGCGCTGTGGAGACATATTTCCACGCACAGGTCGCCAAAGGTTTGAATAGCTGGCTCTCCGTCCGCATTAATGATCGTATGCCGGAGCGGGGGATTCTAAACATCCACTGCAACCGGCCCAACATCCTGGTGGACGAAAAACAGGTGTATACTTACGTCAATTTGATCATTCCATTTAAAGAGATGATCGACCAGCTGTTGCAGCGCCGGCAGGCGCTGAGCGCACAAATCGTCGGAGGTTGATATGAGTAAATCCAGTACGGCAGCGGGCAAATCCGGCCATTCCACCGACTATAGCCGCAGCGTCAAAACCATCAATCGCATGTTGCGGGAGATGCGCACTGGTCAGTGGGTAGAGGCCTCCAATGAGCCGGTGCCAGTAAAAATCCTCGGTAAACCAGCACCAGTTGTCGATTACCCAAAGTCCCGATAAGCCACTCCGCCATCCGCTCATCGCTTTCTCGTCAGGCCCCAATAGGGGCCTTTCTTTTGTGCCCCCATCGTGTGCTCAAGCTGTCGCCATGCCCATTTGCAGTGCGGGTTCTTCGCCATAAATTTCCCGCAAATTTCCCTATCCCTATGAAATAAAAGATTTTTTGATGAGCGCTAAAGCCTCATGATCATTGGCGTATCCCTTGCTGAGCCCTGTATGCCTGCCAATTCAAAAAGGGAGACCGCCCTCATGAATATGTCTTTACGAGAAGCAGAACAGTGGTTTGTCCGCATTCATTCAACGGAATGCACACCGGATCAGCGTGCGGAGTTTCTGGAGTGGTTATATGAAGACTCCCGCAACGGTGAGCCTTCGCCACCGTAGAGCGACACAACGGCCGCGCCCGCCCCGACTTTTCCTGGCAGCGGGCAGTGAAATATGAGTACGGCTGATCCCGCATTCTCGGCGAGGTAGGCCTCCGCTGCGTTTGATGGATGCAGCAGTCTCGACGATACTGCTTAATCAGTATTCGAGGGAGCGTCCATGGCCACTCTGATCCCCGCCATCAATTCCTGTCTGTCGCGCATGACCTCCGGCGAGCGCCGCTTTGCTCAGCGCCTGGAGCAGTTGCTGGAAGACGACTATCTCTGTTGGTACGACGTTCCCGTTGGGCCGAAAGGTCTGCATCCAGATTTCATTATCCTGCACCCGCGTCGCGGCATTTTGATTTTGGAGGTAAAGGACTGGAAGCTGGAGGCCATCCAGCAGATGGACAAAACCACAGCTACGTTGCTGACAGCGAATGGCCTCAAGCGCGAAGCCAACCCACTGGAGCAGGCCAGGCAATATTGTCATGCGGTGGTGAAGTGTCTGGAGCGGGACCCCCAGTTGGTGTATCCGCCGGATCATCCCTTCAAAGGTAAATTGATCATGCCGTTTGGGCACGGCGTGGTGCTTACCAATATCAATCGTCAGCAGTTCGACAGCACCGATCTCGGCGACGTCATTCCCGCCAACCGCGTCATCTGCAAAGATGAAATGCTTGAATCCACAGATCCGGAAATATTTCAAACCCGATTGTGGAATATGTTCACCGTGCAATTCCGCCGTGCCCTTTCGCTGCCACAAATCGATCGCGCCCGCTGGCACCTGTTTCCGGAGGTACGCATCGTCCAGCGTTCCTTATTCGACGCGGAAACGGACCCGGAGGCGGCGCAGCTCCTGCCGGACTTGATAAGAGTGATGGATCTGCAGCAAGAGCAGCTTGCCCGCAGCCTCGGTGAAGGTCACCGCGTTATTCACGGTGTCGCTGGTGCCGGCAAAACGTTGATTTTGGTTTATCGCTGTTTACATCTTGCGCGCCTGATGTCCCGGCCGATTCTGGTGCTCTGTTACAACCGCGCACTCGCCGCTCGTCTGGAGCAGTTAGTGGGTGAAAAAGGCATCGGCGATAAAGTGCAGGTTTACAATTTTCATCGCTGGTGTCGCGAACAGTTGATCTCCTATAACGAAACGCTGCCGGCGGATGGCCCGGAGTTTTCGGATCAATTGGTGCAGCGATTAATTGCCGCGGTGGATGCCGGACGTATTCCCGCAGGTCAATACGGCGCGGTAATGCTCGACGAAGGTCACGATTTTCAGCCAGAGTGGCTGAAATTAACGGCGCAAATGGTGGATCCAGCAACCAATGCTTTATTAGTGCTCTACGACGATGCGCAATCTATTTATGCGCGTTCGCGCGGTAAATTCAGTTTTGCCAGCGTCGGCATACAAGCGCGCGGCCGCACCACCATTCTGAAATTGAATTACCGCAATACCGAAGAAGTCATTAACGCCGCCACCGCCTTTGCGCGGGAATTATTAACCGAGGCGGAAGCAGAGGAAGACGGCATCCCACTATTGGCGCCGACCAGCGCCGGTCGCAGAGGTCCGCAACCCTTATTGCTGGAACTGCCTAATTTTAACGCGGAAACCTGTTATATCGCCGAGCGTTTGCAAACCTTAAATGACAAAGGTCGCAATTGGAGCGACATGGCAGTGGTCTACCGCTCCAATTTCATGGGCGACAAAATCCGCAAAACGCTGCAGGAAAATCGCATCCCCTGCGAAATTCTCAGCGGCCAAAAATCCTCCGCCCGAAAATCCAAAAACACCGTCAAACTTGTCACCATGCATTCCAGTAAAGGACTGGAGTTCCCCGTCGTCTTCGTCGCCGGCCTCGGCTATCTGCCCAGTAAAAACCAAGAGGAAAAAGAAGAAGCCCGTTTGCTCTATGTCGCCATGACGCGGGCGATGGATGAATTGATTTTAACGGGGCATCAGAGTTCGGGGTTTGTGGAGAGGATGAGAAGCGTGGTGGCTGGGCGTTAGGTAATCAAGTCGACCCTCATCGCACCTTCGCAAAAACGGCTTGACCAGGGAACCATTTAAGCCTAATTTAACCAAATGGTTAAATACGATCTCCAACTCGATTCCGTCTTCACTGCGCTGGCCCACCCGGCTCGGCGGGCTATGTTGGCGCGGTTGAGTCGGGGGAGGCGACGGTGGGGGAGTTGGCGGAGCCTTTGGAGATGTCGCTGCCGGCGGTGACCAAACATTTGAAGATGCTGGAGCGGGCGGGGTTGATCAGTCGCGGCAGGGATGCGCAGTGGCGGCCTTGCAAGCTGGAAGAGGCACCCTTGGTGGCTGCGTCGGATTGGATCGAGTCGCACCGTAAGATCTGGGAGGCGCGTATGGATCGGCTGGAAAATTATTTACATACCTTGGCGAACGAGCAGGAGAATTGTGATGAGCCAAAATGAGCGAGAGCGCGAAGTGATATTGCAGCGGGAAGTGCCGTTTCCCCGCGAACTGGTTTGGAAAGCCATGACGGCCCCGGATCACGTGAATAACTGGTGGGGGCCGGATGATTTTAAGAACGAAAATGTGGTGATGGATTTTCGCGTTGGCGGTACCTGGACTTTTGATATGGTAGCGTCAGATGGTACGTGCTTTCCCAATCATTCGTTATTTAAAGAAATTATTCCGCTGGAAAAAATCATCTATGACCACGGCGACGGTATGCGCGTCTGGTTTGAGAGCACGGTGACACTGGCGCAAACCGAAAAAGGTACTTTGGTGACGATTCGCCATTTATTCCCGACGCGGGAATCCCGGGATGAAGTGGTGGAAAAATACGGTGCAATCGAAGGTGGCAAACAGCATTTGGCCAATCTGGAAGCCTATATTGCAAAAAATCTGGTGTAAAACTGCGGAAGCAGCAAGCTGCTTCCGCGCAATTATTTTTATTCCAGTTCTCGATACTCAAACCACTTAAAATCCGCCGGCTTGCGCGTGCCGGATACATCCTGGCAGGCCATGCCGACGAAATTTCCGGTAAAGCCACAGGGCATGGCATGTTCGTCGCTGAGAATGGAGGCGTCCTGCTCCCAGCCTATGGCGGTCCAGTTTTGCTCATCGGGTGAATAAAAAAAGCGGATGCGATCATCTTGTATCGTGAGTTTTAAACACACAGCGTCCCAACTATCCAGTGGGTATTCTTTTTCAATGGGATAAGTGATGACGCCTTTTTCGCATTTCATTAAACCCAGGCAGCGTTTGGAGTGGGGCGCCCAGGTTAAATACAGATAATAAAAACTGTCGGTATTGTAGAAAGCGACCAGCCCCGCCAGTTGTTGAAAATTCTCTGGGCTGAATTCTACGCAAGTAGATGCTTCGATATGAAAATGCTCCTGTCGTCGCGCCACCAGGCTTTGTTCAAACATGGAGGTGATGCTTTCGCGCCCATAAAGCCGCAAATAACCTTTTCGGTCATTTAAGCTGCTGATGTCGTCGATGCGAACGCGCGGTGCCATCCAGTGAATCGGCAATTGATCCACATCGAACTGTTCTCGCGACGACGTTTTGGGCCAGGGATGCGCCGGTAAATTCGGTAGAGACACTTCATCCGCCGGTTCCTGTGTACCGCTGGCAAGGCGCGGCCAGCCGTCTTGCCAAATAATCGGTTGCAGTGAGGTTTCTCTACCGAGAATGGAGCGCCCATTGGCGAGCCGGCGGCGGCATAAATGGGCGAACAACCAGCTGCCGTCGGCGTTTTCAACAAAACTGCCGTGGCCAGCGGATTGCAGGCGCAATTGCGGATTTTGATTGCTGCTGATCAGAGGATTGTTTGGCATTACTTCGTAAGGGCCGACGAGGCTTTTAGCGCGGGCGACCGTGGCTGCGTGAGTGGTGAAGGTGCCGCCTTCTGCGGTGAGCAAATAATACCAACCGTCCTTTTTATAAATATGCGGACCTTCCACCAGTCCCAATTCCGTACCGCGAAAAATATTCGTCACCGGACCGACAAGGGATTTTTTCTGCTCGTCATATTCCTGCAACAGAATTCCACCAAATGCGTTATTGCCCGGCCGGTGATCCCACACCATATTCAGCAGCCATTTGCGGCCGTCGTCGTCGTGAAATAAAGAGGGATCGAATCCTGAACTGTTGAGATAAACCGGTTCCGACCAGGGGCCTTCGACATTTGATGCGGTCACCAGATAATTGTGCGCATCCTTGAAACTGCCGGCCCAGCGGCGCGAGATGGTGTAAATCAAATAGAACAGGCCGTTGTGATGGGTGAGGCAAGGTGCCCATACGCCGCCCGAATTGGGGCAGCCGCGCAGATCCAGTTGCGAGTAGCGCGTCAGCGGATAGGTCGCTGTGCGCCAGTTCACCAGATCGCGGGAGTGGGCGATTTGCACGCCGGGAAACCATTCGAAGGTGGAAGTGGCGATGTAATAGTCATCGCCGACCCGCAAGATGCTGGGGTCTGGGTAAAAGCCGCGTAGAACAGGATTGTGAACCGTTGCCATAAGTAATCCCTCTCGGTTGAGCGCGGCAGATGCTACACCTTGCCGTAGATGTAGCAAAAGAGGGGAATTGGCTGATTATCTGTCATAAATGCTGCGTTGATCACGGACTTGCGCCGGGAACCGGTTAGGCTTTTCCGCTGTTTTTGCTGCATTCCATGATAATCACAGAGGCAAGGAATCTATGAGCGGCTCACTTCTAAAACGTGTTCTGGCATTGATGACCACAGCGGGATTGACGGTGGTACTTGCCGCTTGTGGCGGTGTGTCCGGTTCGGATCCGTCATCCAGTAGTTCTTCATCCAGTAGCTCGAGCTCGTCCTCCAGCAGCTCATCCTCCAGTTCGTCATCCAGCAGCTCATCGTCTTCGAGTTCATCTTCAAGCTCGTCGAGCAGTTCAAGCTCTTCCGGCATAGCCGCCGTCTACCGCCCTGGCGATTATGTTATCGGAGCGGATATTTCCTATTGGTCGGAACAATTGACACGTGGCGCGCGTTATGTGGATACCGATGGCAACAGCAAGGATTTATTGGCGCTATTGAAAAATCACGGTTTCAATCTGATTCGCCTGCGCACCTTCGTCGATCCATGGGCCGCCTACGGTTATGCCTCCAATACCAATGCTTGCAGCGGGAAAAGTGAGCCGTTTGCCGGCAAAGAGGACATTATCCGCACTGCGCAGCGTGTTAAAGCTGCCGGTATGGGGCTGCTATTGGATTTTCATTACAGCGACACCTGGGCCGACCCAGGCAAACAAATTATTCCCGAAGCGTGGCGAAGCGCGCGATCCATCGACGAGCTCGCCAATCATGTGCGCCTCTATACGCTAGATGTACTGGAGTCTTTGCGTGCGGTGAATGCTCTGCCGGATATGGTGCAAGTGGGCAACGAAGTCACGCCGGGAATGCTGATTCATGTACCCACCAATAGCACCGATTGTTGGGGCAATAATTCCAACGTGAATACCGCGGTGAATGGTCAGGCCAACAACAATAATTGGCCCAACCTTGCGCGTTTGTTAAACGCAGGGTTACAGGCGGTGAAACAAGTCAGCCCGAATATTCAGACGGTTCTACATGTTGAAAATACCGGTCGACCCGCAGATGTGGAATGGTGGATCGACAGTGCGCTGCAACAGAATTTGCAGTTCGACATTATGGCGTTTTCCGCTTACGCCGCTTTTCAGGGGCCGGCTTCCAACTGGTCGAGTTATTTCCAGCGTTATGCGGCGCGTTATCCGCAATTGCAATTTATGGTGGCGGAATACAATCCCGAAGCGCGTTTGCTGAATGATGTAATGCGCGGACTGCCAAATGGCCGCGGGCGCGGAACCATTATCTGGGAGCCAACGGAATCGGGTGCATGGGGGCAGGCATTGCTCCCATGGTCCGAGAACAATGTGTACACCGCTGTACCAGCGAGATTTCAGGAATATGATGCGATGGTGAGAGATTACGGCCTGCGCTGAGGCCAATCTATGGCCAGCCAAATGTTCCATTGCGCACAGAAATAATTTCCATGGAGTCGTAAGCGTGATTTTTTTGTCGCGCCCGGACTAAAAATCTGGACTCGCAAGATTTTAATCCCAATAATCGGCGAACTCGTATATGAGCGCCAATCTATTGGATGCTTTTCATCCGCAACCCGTCAGAGCAAAATCATTAATATGCAAAGCGAAGCGGACCAGCTCAAGCAGCCGTTGCTTGTTGTCGGTGTCGGTGTTTCCTCCGGCAATCTGGAAACGTTGGTCGAATTCTGTCAGGCCGTTCCTGTGCAGTCAGGCTTATCCATTCTTGTCTCTCTCTATGAAGATCATCCGTACGCGGAGCTGCAGCGCGTCCTCGACAGTCTGGTGGATAAAAATGGTCTGCAGATTGCGCAGGATGGGCAGTTGCTTGAAGCGAGCACTATTTATCTTCTGCCACTCGGTTATACCCCTCGCATTGCGCAACATACGCTGCGACTGAGTCGCGTCAAGGAGCGCCGCGGCCAGCGTATGGCGATCGATCAGATGCTGCGCATGGTGGGCGAGGCTTACGGCGCGCAGTCAGTTGGAGTTTTGCTGGCCGGACCGGGTCGTGACGGCACCATAGGTCTGCGTGCGCTGAAAGCTGCCGGCGGACTCACCTTGGTGCAGGATCCTAAAACGGCTAACCAAGCCGCCATGTTGCGCAATGCCATCAATGCCGGTGTTACCGATCGGGTGCTGACGGTGGAGGCAATTCCACAGGCGATTGTGGACTATGCCGAACATCCCTATTTGAATATCGAAGACGGTGGTAAAGACCCGCAGGAAGAGCAGCTGCAGGCTATAGCCGCATTTCTTAAACAAAAAGAAAATTTTGATCTCAACCAATATAAAGAAGGTACGGTGCGGCGCCGTATTTATCGGCGCATGAGTCTCACAGGGCAAAAAACGCTGGGCGGTTATGTAACTCTTCTGGAAGAGGATCCAGAAGAGCGGCGCTTGTTGATGGGCGATTTGCTGATCAACGTCACAGATTTTTTTCGCGATCGCCGCGCTTTTGAAACCCTGGAAAAATTGGCCCTCGATCCATTGCTGCAGCGTGCGGCGGACGGTGAGGAGATCCGCGTTTGGGTGCCAGGTTGCGCAAGCGGGGAAGAGGCTTATTCGCTGGCGATTCTGCTGCTGGAAAAAATTGACAAGATCGGCAAGGATCTCGACCTCAAAGTATTTGCCACGGACGTGGATGCCGAGGTCATCCGCATCGCCCGGAACGGAATTTATTCCGCGGAAGTCGTCAACGAATTGCCGGACGCCTATATCCAGAAATACTTCAAATCCCTGGACGACGACCAATACAAGGTCCACAGTCATGTGCGCGAAAAAATTTCCTTCGCCACACAGAACGTCTACACAGACCCGCCGTTCTCCCGGCTCGATCTCATCAGTTGTCGCAATCTGCTGATTTATCTGCGCCGCAACGTGCAGGAGCGGGTACTGAAATCATTTTATTTCGCCCTCAAGCCCAACGGTTATCTGTTCCTTGGCAGCTCGGAAAATATCGGCAGTCAAAAAGATCGCTTCAAACAATTGTCGCAAAAGTGGCGTCTGTTCGAGCGTTATGACAATGGTGAGACACGTTATTTATCACCGCCCCGTCCGAGCATAGTCAGTGGTTATTCCCACCGCAAAGGCGAGCGGGATAAAAGTAAAAAGGTTCAGGAGTTGGATTTGGGCAGTCTCGCGCGCGATGCGCTGCTGCGCAATGTGCCGCCCTCGGTGGTGATCGGAGCGGATAACCGGGTGCTCTATGTTCACGGCGATCTGCGTCATCTCATCCGCATGCCGGAGGGCGAGCCCAATCTCGATCTTATTCGCATGCTGGATAAGAATTTGCGTTCGCGTCTGCGCAGCGGGTTTTTCAAAGCGCGCCAGACCAAAACCACGGTAGTGCTGCGTTCGCCCACTGTCTTCAATGAGGAGCATCAGCAGAATCCGCCGTTGCAAGTAACGATTGCTCCAATCGACCATGCTGAATTGCACGATGATGCCTTGATCGTGACCTTTGAGGAAATCATGGCCGTGGGTGTGGATTTTCATAATCGCAGCGCCGGTATAGCCGCATCCGATCAGGAAAAAATGATCGAGGCGATGGAGCGCGAGCTGAATGACACCCGCCGTGAATTGCAAAATACGGTGGAGGAACTGGAGACCAGTACAGAAGAGTTGCGCGCAGCTCACGAGGAGGCTCTGTCAACCAACGAAGAGCTGCAGTCCGCCAATGAAGAACTGGAGGCGAGCACAGAGGAATTGCGTTCGCTGAATGAAGAGCTGTCGACAGTTAATGATCAATTGAAGGAAAAAGTTGACGAGGTGCAGACCGCGCACAACGATCTGGAGAATTTTATGGCGAGCACCAACCTCGCCACACTATTTCTCGATAACCAGTTGCGCATTAAACGTTATACCCCAGCGGCGGAGCGCCTTTTTGCGCATGGGTCCTGGGGATATAGATCGGCCGGTGATGGAAATTTCCCGCGCGCTGATCAACGATGACACCATGGAGGACGCGCGACGGGTGCTCGAAAATGTCGAGCCCATCGAGCAGGAAATTGCGGTGGAGAATGGCCGCTGGTTCATGCGCAAAATACTGCCCTACCGCACCGAGGATCGGCGCATCATCGGCGTGGTAATCACGTTCAATGACATTACCGCACTAAAGCAGGCGGTGAAAAGTCTGGAAACCCGGGAATATCAACACGCAATAGTGGCGAAGCTCGGGCTCGACGCACTCAGCATGAACGATATTGACGAACTGATGGATCAGGTCGTGCGCGAGGCCGCTCATACTTTGGATGCGGATCTCTGCAAAGTGCTGGAGTATGACGCGCAGCGAAATGATTTTCTCCTGAAAGCCGGGTTGGGTTGGCGCGGTGTGGAAATAGGCGTGAGCCGTGTACCCGGGGATCTGGATTCGCAGGCGGGTTACGCTATGCGAGAACACCAGCCAGTCATCGTGGAGGATCTGCGCAAGGAAAAACGTTTTCGCGGTCCCGCGCTGCTCAGTCGTCACGGCGTCGTCAGCGGCGTCAGCTGCCTTATTCCCGGGGCGGATGGTCCCTACGGGGTAATTGGCGTGCACACGCGCACCTTGCGACATTTCACCAAAGACGACGCGAATTTTCTCAGCTCCATCGCCAATCTTCTCAGCGTTGCGATTCAGCGACGGGAAACCCAGCGCATATTGCAGGAGAGCGAAGAGCGCCTGAATATGGCGAGAGACTCGGCGGGCATAGGGATTCATGATTACGATGTAAAAAACGGCGCTATAAACTGGGATAAAAAAGTCCGGCAGATTTGGGGTGTGTCGGATGCAAACGAACCCATTACCTACGAGTTGTTTATCGAGGGTGTGTATCAGGATGATCGCCACAAGGTGGAGCAGGCGGTCAATTCCGCCTTGCAGAATCCCGGTTCTGGGCAGATGCACCTCGAATATCGAGTCGTCAATCGCACCGATGGAAAAACCTATTGGGTTGACGTGACGGGGAAAACCGTTTTTCGCAATGGCGAAGCGGTGCGTATGGTCGGTACGGTACAGGATATTTCAAAACGCAAAAGTTTGGAGATTGAACTGCACGATAGTGCGCAGAAATTGCGTATCGCGAAAGATTCCAATAAATTTGGCGCGTTCGTCTATCACATCAAATCGGGCCAGTTGGATTGGGATCCGATTCTGTTCGATATTTGGGGTTTCGATAATGGCGAACCGGTCACCTTGGCGATGTTCTATGAGCAGCTCCATCGCGAAGATATAGCAGCGACAGAGCAGGCTATCGGGGCTTCATTGAACCCAACTGGCGACGGCCATTATCACACCGTCTATCGCGTCATCAACCGCAAAACCGGTTCGCTCAGCTGGATTGAGGCCAGCGGTCAGGTGGTTTTTGAGGATGGTCAGCCACAGAAAATGTTCGGCATGATCATCGATATTTCCGAGCGCAAAAAGCTCGAGGAATCCCTGCAGGCGGCAGTGGGCAAACTCGCGCAGGACAATATCAAGAAAAACGAATTTATCGCCACCCTGGGCCATGAGCTGCGCAATCCCCTCGCCGCCATCAACAGTGGTATTCAGATGATGCAACTGGGGACCAAGGATTCGGGCTGGGCTTTGGAGATGATGAGCAATAATGTCCGGCTGATCCGCTCGCTGCTGGACGATCTTTTGGACCTCACCCGAATCACTCTCGGCCGCATTTATTTAAAAAAGGAATTTGTGAATATCACCAAGCTGCTGAACGAATCTCTGGAGAGTTTCGTGGCCAAGGCGGCGGAAAAGCGCCAGTCATTTTCCTACTTCGTTACGCAGGAGCCTCTTTATGTGTACGGTGACGGCACCCGCCTTGAGCAGGTTTTTGCCAACATTCTCACCAATGCGCACAAATTCACCCATGAGGGCGGTTCCATCCACGTTAGCGTGGAGCGACGCGAGTCGCGTCTGCTGATTGAGGTGGAGGATAACGGTATTGGAATTCCGGCGGAAAAAATCGGTGCGGTGTTCGATCCGTTCGAGCAAGTGACGCCAGCAATGCCAGGTAATACCGGTCTGGGGATTGGGTTGTCGCTGGTTAAACAATTTATCTCCATGCATGACGGCGCCGTTACTGTGACCAGTGACGGCGTGGGCCGCGGCTGTAAATTCAGCGTCAGCCTGCCGCTTTGCACGGATAATCTTCAGCCGGCATCGCGCCCCGCGCACCCGCATAAAAAACCTCGCAAAGAACTGCGGGTATTGATTGTGGATGATAATGAGGATGCGGCGCTCGGTCTGGCGGCGATGCTTGAGAGTCAGGGGTGCAAAATCCAAACGGCTTTTACCGCAGGTGCAGCCTTGGATAAAATCGGCGATTTTCAACCGGAAGCACTTATTCTGGATATAGGTCTGCCGGATATGAGTGGTTACGAATTGTTGCGCAGAGTAAAAAATGCCTATGAGCGCAATGCTACATATATTGCGCTTTCAGGTTATAGCCGCTCCGTATTCAATGGCGAATCACCGGAAGGGCAATTTCATTATCATCTGACAAAGCCGGCGGATTTCAAAGATTTGCTGGAGATTCTCAGCGAAGTGCCGGCGTAGCGATATTAATCGCGCATCAAAAAACCAATTTCACGCACGCAAAAAAGCCGCCCGACTTGCGTCGGGCGCGAAGTGTCGTGTACTGATCACAGAGTGCATCTCATAAAGAGATAGGCAAAAAAGCGCAATTCCATAGGCAATATGAAGTGCAATCTTTGTTTTTCGCCTGCGCGGAAAACGCAGCTGAAAAATCGCAATTACCGCATCATATTCGGAAATAAAATCGCTTGATGCAAAGCCGTAACAATGTCGGCTGTATTCGGAATACCAAAGGCATCCAGATAAATAGACGCGCGCCCCGCCCATCACCCCACTTGGATTGCTCAAAATGCCCAGCTATGACCCTCAAAACCAAGTAGAGGGGCGCACTATTGCAAATCGCGCCAACGGGCTTTGCACCAGAATAGACACATGTTCGCGCACGCTTACCCTTCATTTTGATTTTGTATGACGTTGCGATTCTGATGGTCGTCGATTGTTGGCGTGTCTCCGGAATTTTTTTGCTAATGGCACTGCTATTCTAAAATTCCAGAAAAATCAGGTATTTGCCGAGCGAAGCGCATAAGGGTGGAAAATTCCACCTTTGCAGCAAGTCTCAAATGGTGTTTGCCACTGTTGAATATGGCCCACATTTCGCATTGGTTCGTTGGCGTGCAAATGCATGAGGAAGTCAAATCGGGAATAACGCTTATTTCTGATTTCCTGTCATGACCACCTTGTCTGACAGACAGCGGTTCCGCAGTTTGTCATCAGTTGATAAAACTCTTGATCGGTAGATTGCCTAAGGCAGGCAGTCGGGGGCGTGTTGTATGAAAGCATCGGCAGAGTATATGGTTTCCCGCGAAGTTGTGGGTTCATCCGAATCCCATTCTGGATTATCCATAGAGAAGGTCATCAGTAGTTGCCACTCGTCTTTGCTGAGTTTTTTACGCCAGCGGCTGCGGGTGGCGGATGATGCGCGCGATGTGGCACAGGAAGCCTATATCCGAATGATGCAATACGAAGGGTCCAAAGACGTGCAATCACCGGCTTCTTTACTATTTCGGATTGCCATCAATATCGCCAACGATCTCGGGCGTGCGGACAAGGTTCGGCACGTGGCAGATCATTGTGATATTGATGACATGGAATTTGACTCCGGAATCGCAACACCGGAACGGGCAGTAGCGGCCAGTCAGGAGTTGGATCTGCTTTACGATGCTATCGAACATCTGCCTCCTAAATGTCGCCAGGTTTTTTTGTTGAGCCGCTTCCATAATATGACGTACCCGGAAATTGCTGCACATTGCGGCATTTCGATAAAAATGGTGGAGAAGCATATCAGCCGCGCGTTGGCGATATGCGCCACCAAAGTGAACCGCTGAGATCTGAACGGCGCCTCCTATTTTTTGGAACAAAGGTAGGGGGCAGTTTTAAGAGGACGTCTAACGGGTAAGATGGAAAATATACCCAGTGAACATACAATTCGTCAGGCGGCCGATTGGTATGCCCGACTGCACGCGCACGATTGCACTCAGGCAGAGCGCGATGCGTTCAGGCAATGGCTGGAAAGCGATCCCGTGCATGTACAGGCGTTTGCGTCTGCCGAGCGCGCTGCCCGTCTGGTCAGTCAAAAGCTGGCGGAGGATACGCGTTTTAAGGCGTTGGCCCAGGAAGCGTTGCAGCCTGCATTTCGGCCGCGCAGCGGCGCTGCGCGCTTTATGCCACAGCAGCTGCGATACGCCGCTGCAGTGTTATTGGGAGCGTGCATTGCGCTTTATTTTGCCGGAATACAAGACCGCCCGGATGCTGGCACTGAACCAGCAGTGGGTTACGCCAACAGCGAAATGACCAAGCGTCGCATTGAATTGAATGACGGATCCGTGGTGCAGTTGGATGTGGATTCGAGTATCACGGTCGCTCTCTCAGGAGCGGAACGCCGGGTTGAATTAAATAAGGGGCGCGCATATTTCGAAGTCGCTCACGATAGCTCCCGCCCATTCACCGTAACCGCATCCGGTACGCAGGTGGTGGCGCTCGGCACGGAATTCCAGGTGGAATTGCTGCCGCAGAGGCAAACCGTTTCCGTCACTCTTGCCGAGGGTTCGGTGGCGGTCAGCGAACACAAAAAACACAGTGCCTGGCGAGAAGTTTTGACGCCCGGTGAACAGTTGCAATTTGATGAAGTGTCCCGCCGCCACACCACTCGTGTGGTGAACAGCACAAGGGTCACCAGTTGGTCGAGCGGTCGCTTGATATTCGATGCAACACCGCTGAGCCAAGTGCTGACGGAAATCAACCGTTACTCCAGGACTAAAATCATTCTGGGTGACGCGGCGCTGGCCAAAGTGCCGATCGGTGGCAATTTTCTTGCGGGCGGTGACACTCAGGAGTTTCTGGAAACTCTGATGGCGGTGCTGCCGCTGAGAAGTATTCGCACCGGAGCCGATGAAATTGTGTTGTTTCAACGCCATCATTCACCCTCATCATCCTGAAGCCGAGGCCGTTTATTTTTTTGTTCTGACATTGCTCAAGGTTTTCGATGAACAAAAAAAAAATAGGGCAGGCTTTTTCCTTTTTGCCATTTACTGATTTTGTGTTTCCTGTGCGCTCCGTGCATCGCTGAGAGTGTGACTGAGCACAAGGCTTGCGACTTCGATTTGCCCGCCGGCAGTTTGAGTGAGGCGCTGGTTTATTTCGCTGCCCACTGCTCTTTGCAGTTGCTCTATGAACAAAGCGCAATCGCCGAGAAAATGGCTCCGGCAGCAAGCGGAAATATGACGGTGGAGGGGGCTCTGGGGCGACTGCTTCAGGGAAGCGGCCTCACATGGCATTTCATCAATTCCACGACTATCGCGATAACAGCAAAACCAGCGCCGGTGCAAGCACGGCAACCGACACCGACTCCACCAGGTGGCCAGGTTGAGCGCGTCGAAATCACCGTTTTTACCGATGTGGTCGTTACCGGTGAACAACCCTGGTGGGACGACGGCGGCAATGGCACAGTTGCGGGTTTTGCCAAGCCGTTGTTGGAGACCCCGCGCTCCGTGTCCTATATCAATGGCGACGCCATCGATCTGTTCAGTCTCAGCGTAGTGGAAGATTTATTGCGCGTGGTGCCTGGTGTTTTCACCACCACGCGATTTGGTGTGCAGGGTTCTGTCGATATACGCAATATCGCTGCCGACACTTATTTTCGCGGCATGAAGCGCCTGACGCTGCAAGGCCACGGCCGCAGTGTGATGGCGGCCATGGACTCCATCGAAGTCGTGGGAGGCCCCGCGTCGCCTTTGCACGGTATCGGCAAAATCGGCGGTTATGTGAATGTGGTGCCCAAGTCCGGGCGCTCGCGCACGGGCCAATATATGCCGGAGGCGGCGGGTTTTTCCCAGTTCATTATCGGCGAGTACGAGCGGCGCGAATTGTCCTTCGGTGTGGGTGGACCGGTTGCTCCAGAGTCTTTGGAAAATCCCGGCGGCTATTATCTCTACGGTTTGCTGGAGGATTCCGACTCCTACGCGGAAGGCGTTCCGGTCAAACAAAAAGTGTTGCAGGCCGCTGCCAGCTTTGATGATTTCGCCGGGCCTATGCGCCTGGAGACCGGTTTTAATTTGCAGGAGTCGCGCACGGCGGGAGCGCTCACTGGTCGGTTGACGCAGGATTTGGTGGACCGCGGCCGTTACATCGGCGGCTCGCCATTGGTGAATCTGGATCTCGACGGCGACGGCACTATCGGTTATCTCGAAATGCATCAGGCTTCACCTGCCGTGGGCAGGCTCACAGCGGGAAATCAGCCGTTGCACCAAACCTTCCCCTGGCCCACCGACGCAGACGGCACGTCTTTGGCGAACCTGCAACAGTTTGCCGGGGTAAGCGGGATTCCGCAGTCGCTGTACGATTATCTCCAGGCCAATCCACAGGCGGATCCTACCGGCGCCCTGCGCGCCCAGGGTGTGGGTGGTCCTTTGCCATTTTCCGGCAGCGTGCCCGTCGGCATGGCGCTCGACCCTAGAACGGTGTCGCTCAATCCTTATGATCCACGGCGCAGCTCGGCTTTTGAGCGCGATCTCGAAGCGGATTTTCTCACCTTGTTTGCCGATTTGGTTTACGACCACGACGCGGATTTCACGGTAAAAAATCAGCTGTTTTACGATGCCATGGATCAGTACAAAAGCTCCAACCAGCCGTTCAGTCAGATTCAGGACGTGAAGGTGCTGGAGGACAAATTCACGCTGACCAAGCGCGCCAAGCGTTTGCCCGACTGGTTGCGGGTGAATCAGGCGCTGTCCCTCAATGCGCGCCACACCATTTCCAAAGGCCACATCACCTACGCCGACTACGGCAATCACCGCACGGATGCCACGTCGCATTTATGGAACCGCGAGACCGCGGGCATGACACCCAACACGACTTTTACCAGCGCCAATGAAGATCCCAGTCTGGAGGGACTGCCGTGGGTGTTGAATTATCGAACGGAATTTTCCGAAATCGGTGCTGGCGTTTTGTTTGATGTGGATTTGGGAGATAAAACCAATATTGTCGCCGGCGCGCGTTACGATCTCTCCGCCGCGCGCAACACCGATTACGCCGGCCGTTTTGAACCCAATGCGGGAACCTCGGAAAATCCGGGCATTTATCTGCCGACGGACAAAATCGCCAGTGCCAAGGACAGTGGTGGTTCCTGGTCGGTCAGCATTTCCCAGCAAATGCCATGGGGGATGCGCCCCTACGGCACTCTGGCACGCACCGCGATTATTCTCGACGGCAACAATAATTCCCTGACTAATATCGTGATCGAATCGGGGCATCTGGGCAGCGCAGAACTCAAGGAGTTGGGCGTTAAAGCGGCGTGGCTGGAAGGGACCCTGAATCTCACCACCTCCGTTTATGAGCAGGGCAGGGCGGATGTCAGCAGCTCTGATGATCCCACGGTGATCAACGCTTATGCGTCAGCCACCACAACACGCGGCTGGCAGACTGAAATTAAATGGGCGCCGCGGCGCGATTTATTTTTGAGTCTCTACGCCTTGCGGCAAACAACCCGTTTCACTCCGAATATCGGCGGTGCCATTCAGGTGGATGCGCGCGCGGTGGGATTTGTCGATGTCTACGACGACGCGGGCAATTTGGTGTATCCGGCGGAAGCGTTTATGTACGGCGGTCGTGTGCGCATTCAATTGCCGGACAATCTGCCCGCCTACGAACGCAAGCAGGGAAATCCCCGCGATCAATTGGGTTTTACGGCGATTTACCGGTTTAACGAAAATTGGGGCGCCACCTTCAAAGGCAATTATTTATCCAGCACTTGTGCGGGCCGCATCTGTCTGGTGCGCCTGCCGGACAGTCTGGTTTTTGATGCGGGAGTGTTCTGGAGTGGCTCCATATTTGATTTTAAGCTCGATATTACCAACATCACCGACGAACATTATTTCCGCGCGCGCAACGGCGATACGCTCGGCGACGTGATCGCACAGACCATGCCGGGGCGGCAGTGGCAGGCAACGATGCGCTATAAATTCTAGCGGTGTCGTCTAATAGTTAAAAAATATCGCAGAATTTTAACCTCGATTATGGAGATTTTCTCCACTCTCAATCCACATGTAATGTTTTCTTTTGCCATTCGACAAATGCAGTTTCAGGTATGGCTATGCTCGGCTGAGCAGAAGGAAATTGATGCCACTGATTCTGTTTTTAGACATGCTAACACTTGAAAATCATTGTTGGTCCTCTTATTCTTTGCGCGCGCATACGCCTTGCGGGACGCCTCCAGGTATGCCGTCTGACGCAGGGAAAGCGCTTAGGAAATCGAACTTAAGGAGAAAATCATGGACCACAGGGCAAGAACGCCTTCTAGAAGTAGCAAAAAATCAAGAAAAGCAATCACACTCTCCCCAATAATGTCATGTGTTTTAACTACCGCACTATGCTCACCGATGTCGCAATCGTATGCGTGGTACGATGATTATCAAAGCTGCATGAGTGAAGTGGAGAGCAACTGCCAGTATACGGATTTTTATTTGGATGGCTTTCCCGTTCATCAGAATCAATATCCAGACTATGCTCAATGCGTTGAGATGGGTATACAAGTCGAGGGTTGCAATTCGTTGCAGACAAACCGACCTGGTGGCAATGTGTCGAACGCACCAAGGGAAACCGTGATCGTTGTTGGAAGCCCCCCGGCAACCCCCCCTTCCCCCGATCATCGCTACCGGCCCTTATCAGCCGGAAATTCCTGTCACACCTATTTTTGTGACGCCTTTGCCGCCAACGAATACCCAGGTGGATAATAGCGCTCAAAAAGAGAGAGGGAAAGGGGAGGAGTGTCTCGCTGATGCTCAGCTTGAATTCGACATGTGTGCTCAGAGGGCCGATGCAACTCATTTAACTCAATACAATCTTTGCGAAGCTGTCAGTTGGACTGGTTGGGTTCTTAATTTTATTTCAAGAGGGCGACTCGGGGAGGTGCCAGACACTTGCGGGGTCAAACTCGATCTCAAAAATAAACTGGACCATGCTCAATGTGAAACCAACCACGAGGTCAATAAACAGTTATGCAGAATTGACTGATTAAACGGTTGGCGATGTAAATAATGCAATTTATGCCCCCGGTAGGGGGCTTTTCCACATCGAAGTAGATAACGAGGGAATTCAATGACCAGCAAGATACGACTGGCCGTGTGCGCCGCAGCCGCCCTGGCCCTAATAACGTGGGTCGTTATGGCGGATCGCGGCGATATAGGCTCCCGTGCGCAATCGAACAATACCGAAACGGTATCCAAGCCCCGGTCCGGGTTATCGTCGGAAGTGGATAAATTCAAGTCCATTCTATCGAGTGCCAAAAGCCAGGCGGATTCCGCTGAAATTAATCGCAATGCTCCCGAGCCAGAATACGCCAGCCAGGCAGAAATCGAGGCCATGTCAATCGACGAGTATCTGGATTATATGAATGGCCTGATAGAAACCTTGCCATCGGAAATTCAGGCGGAAATACAGACGCGTAAAGCCATTGCGGATAAGTACTGGGAAAGTCTGGGGTTCTTTAGTGAGGAGCAAAAACAAGGTTATGCCTCTTACGACAAGGAAACCTTGGAAGCCATGGGCAACCAGGGCGATCTTCTGGCCTGGGATGTCCTGTCCCATAAAAATCTGACGGAAGATAGAAGCCACGCAAAATTCGTAGAAACAAGTTTTAAGTCAGTACTCTTTGGCTCAGCAAAAGGCGCACGAAGTATGGCCAATGCGAGCTTATCAAAACAGGATAGAAATCCTAGCAATGATACAGAGGATAGATCGCATATATACAACGCAATGGCCTGGCTTGAGATTGCAATCATGATGGGCGACAGGTCGGCCCCAAGCGCCAGAAATGCAAAGCTCGGAGCCAAAGAAATCACCCTGAGCGAACAAGAGTGGGCATTGGTGCGGCGGCGGGCGGAGGCAATCAACGGCAGATTAAATGAAAAAAGGAGGGAAATGGGACTGCCTGAATTCAACAAATAAAAATTGCCGTATTGGATTTCTAGCGTGCAGTCATACGGTGAGGGAATTGTGACGCACCATCAACTGCCAAACCTATCCAAAGCGCGTCTTTTGGCAGCCTGTGCCGCAGCCGCCCTGGCCCTAATAACGTGGGCCGTTATGGCGGATCGCGGCGATATAGGCTCCCGTGCGCAATCGAACAATACCGAAACGGTATCCAAGCCCCGGACCGGGTTATCGTCGGAAGTGGATACATTCATGCCCATTCCATCGAACACCAAAAACCAAGCAGATTTCACTGGAATTGACAAAATTTCACCTGATCCAAAATACGCCAGCCAAGCCGAAATCGAGGCCACAGAGCCAAAGAAAGCACGCTAAGTGAACAAGAGTGGGGTTGGCGCGGCAACAAGCGGATCAATCAGTGATTGGTTGAATGAAAAAGAATGGAAAAGGGATTTCCTGAATTTAATATGTAGAAATTCAGACTTAATCTGACAGTTACTGGAATTTAGGTTGTGACTGTCAGGGCAAAAATCGGCCGATATCATCCTGTGGACGTATCCGCAGATTTCGTTTGTTTGCACCGATGCTGTGTTTGTTCTGCTGTGCTCGAAGTCCATCGTCGCCCAGTACGCCATGCTGAGCCAGCTTGCAGCATTGCTCAGTATCGTGATCCGTCAGTATGTGGAGCACAAGAATCATCCTTCTATTGAGACACGATGCCGATCAATACCCCTACCTTTAAAAATCCTTGTTTTTCTTCTTTTTTATTTTTTTTTCGAATCTCCCTTTTACGCAGACTAAAGCTGGTAGGGGCGCTGTTTTGGGGGGCGTCTTAGGGCTTGACTGGCGCGCTCAGTCTCGCGTGGCTGTGGCTCGTCCTTCGCAATCATTGGGGAGTTTTTATGTCCGGTTCGATTTTATTTCGTCGCAAATCTTTGCGCCGTTTTGTTGCCGCAGCCATGGCACTCAGCGCCGCCGCTGTGCCTTTGGCTTATATCCCATCTGTTCTTGCACAGGAGGCCGCGTCTGAAGAGGGTGAGGTAGCGGATTTAAGTGATATTACGATTACGGATGATCCTCTGCGTGCCTTATCCAGTGAACCATCCGGGGCTTCTTTCGGTTTTGCCAAACCGCTGTTGGAAACACCTCGCACCGTCACCTTTGTGAGCGAAGAACAATTGCGTCTGTTCGGCGTTTCCACCGTTGAAGATTTGAGCCGCTTGGTGCCCGGCACTTATACCACTACGCGTTACGGTTTGCAGGGCGGTATCAACGTGCGTGGCGTGTCGGCTGATTTTTATTATCGCGGCGTAAAACGCCTGCAAATGCAGGGGCATGTGCGCACAGTCTTATCCGCCTACGACAATATCGAAGTGATTAAAGGACCGCCGTCACCGTTGTACGGAATGGGGCAGGTGGGTGGTTATGCCAACTTGGATCCCAAATCCGGTCGCGCAAAAACCGGCAAATACATGACCAAGGAGCAGGGGTATTTGCAAGCCACCACCGGCAGCTACAACAAGGGCGAAATGCAGTTCGGTTTGGGTATTCCTTTCTCCATCGCCGGCAAAACCGCGGGCGCTTATGTGATGGGTCTGCTGGAAGATTCCGATACATTTATACGCACAGTACCCGCACAGCAAAAATTTATTCAGGCCACGTTGAGCGTGGATAACGTCATCGGCAATTTCCGTTTGGAAACCGGTGGCCAGATGCAGAACTCCGTTACCGCCGGAGCTTATTTCACCCGCGCCACGCAAAACATGATCGACAACGACGTGTACGTCACCGGTCGCCCTCTGGCAAATCTGGATTTAAATGGCGATGGCCGTATCGGCTATCTGGAGACCTATTTGGGATCGCCTGTAGAAGGCAATATCACTGGTGCCAACCAGGCACTCGAACAGCGCTACCGGCTTGGTAATGATGCCAACGGCAATCCGCTGCTGATATCCAATTTTGCCAATTCCATTGCCGGTATTCCCCAGTCCATGAAGGATTATTTGACGGGCGGACCGGGAGCCAATCTCGATTGCGCCATGGCGAATTACATGCGCAGTGACGCTGTGCCCGCGATTGCGCCCGGTAGTGGATTGGTGTCGAACCAGTTGCCCGTCGGCTTTGTGCTCGACCCGTGTACCACTGGACGCACCACACTTTCCAACAATGATTACCGTAATAACGGCGCGTATGAGCGTGAACAAAATGCTACGCAGCGGATGTTTTATTTCGATTTAATCAACGACTACAACCCTGATTTCACCATCAAGAATCAATTCTTTTTCGACAGTATCGACTCCTTTAAAGATTCCTGGCTGCCCTACGGGAAAACCAGGAAATTCATATGTGGGAGGACAAGCTGACTATCACCAAACGCCTGCCCGCCGACAAATTGCCGGATTGGCTGAGCGTCAACACCCTGGGTTCCATCAATTATCGCGATACCAAGGGCTGGATTCGCAGCTCCGGTGGCGATTTCGATTATCGCCAGGACATCACCTATCAAACCTATGAAGCGGATGGCAGTGGCACCGGCGGTTTTTATCCCAACACCATGTTCTGGACCCAGCTGACCAACAACAGCTACCAGACCGGTGTACCCAACACCCGGGATAACACTTCCGAATACACCGAGAACGGTATAGGTCTGATGTTCGACATCGACTTTTTCCGCAACACCAACCTAGTGCTGGGCGGACGTTTCGACAAAGTCCGCGCCAAGGTGACGGAGAGCCCGCTGTTTAACCCCAACTCCGGCAATACTGAGTTCTCCACTCCCTCCGGTTGGGGACCGACACCGGAACTGCTGGCGGATTACATTGCCGGGATCGCGTGTACGGAACCCCTCGCGGGAACCTGCCCCGGAGCCTTCCGCGCTCCTGGCACAGAGGTGAAGACGTCGGACTCCGGCAAGTCTATAAGCGCGAGTCTTTCGCACAAATTGCCCTGGGCGAGCATGACGCCATACGTCACCCTGGCGCGGGCGACCATCACCCTGGATTCCGCCAACAACATGTACTCCAGAGATACAGTCCTCGGCGGCAAGCTGGTGGGTGATGCGGAGTTGCAGGAGGTCGGTATCAAAGGCACAGCGCTGGGCCGCAAGGCGCAGTGGACCCTGGCCTGGTTTGACCAGGAGCGCACCGACGTTTCCAACCCGAGCGACCCCAGCGTCAGCTCATTTGCCACCAGTACGACCACCGAGGGGGTTGAGGCGAGTATCAACTATCAACCCACCCGCAAATGGTTTGTCGGCGCGGCCGTCACCTATCTGGACGCGCGTTATCTGAACGGCTTGACCACCGGCCAACAAGTGGACGTGACTGCGCGCGATCTGGGCTTCCAGGACATAGTTCTGCCTACAGGTGAAATCTACCCCGCGGAAGCCTTCGGTTACGGCGGCCGCACACGGGTAGTGATCGATGACCCTAACAACGTCTATGACGAAGTACCGGGCTCACCGAAAGTACAGGCGTCGCTCAACACCACCTACACCATCGGCAAAGGTTTCGGTCTGCTCGCCAATATCCAGTACTTCGACAAGTCCTGGGCCAACCGCATCCAGACCGTGGAAATCCCTGAAGCCACCGTGTTCAACGTGGGCGCCACCTGGGACAGCGCGCGGGTTCACCTGAAGGCGAACATCTACAACCTGACGGATGAAATCTACTTCCGCGCTACCGGTGGTGGTAACTCCAACATGTTGTCGGTGATGGCGGACCGCCGCTACGAAATCTCCCTGAAGGTTGATTTCTAACAACTAATAGCAGGCATTGCCTTCGGGCAAATGCCTGCTGCTTTTTTCAAAATAATCGATTCCCCAATTAACCTGATCTCAAAGCAGCGGGCTTATGCAATGACAAGCACTGTATTGTTTAACAGGCGAACGGAAATGCGGACATTGGCCAAGACAATGTCGGCGACTTCCCGGGTATTGCATAAGAGCGCGTTTATTTTCAGTGTGGTCGCCGCAATGGCGATCACTTTCCACTCCGCGCAAGCAGCCGAATTCAATTTGCAAACCGCCACCATCGAAGACATCAACAAAGCCTTCGACGCGGGTGCGTTAACCTCGGAAAAACTTACTCAGCTTTATTTGGATCGCATCGCGGCCTACGACCAGCAAGGCCCCAAGCTCAATACGATTATTACGCTGAATCAGGAAGCGCTGGCCACGGCGCGGGCGCTGGATGCCGAGCGCAAAACCAAAGGTCCGCGCAGTAAACTCCACGGCGTGCCGGTGGTGCTCAAAGATCTGTTCGATACCAAGGATATGCCCACCACGGCGGGCTTTCTGCCGATGAAAAATTCCCAGCCCATGTACGACGCCACAGTGGTGGCGCGGCTGCGGGATGCGGGCGCGATTATTCTCGCCAAGGTCAATATGAGTGACTGGTTCGGTGTGCCGAAAGACGGCGACCAGAGCACGGTCCTGGGCCGCACCCTCAATCCTTACAACCTCAAACTCACCCCCGGCGGCTCCAGCGGCGGCACAGGCGCGGCGCTGGCCGCCGGCTTTGCCCAGATCGGCCTGGGCAGCGAAACCGGCGTTTCCATTCGCAATCCCACCGCCAATAACAGTGTGGTGGGTCTCGCGCCTAGCAGAGGTTTGATTCCCCGCGCCGGGCAGGTGATGACATCGTTTATGCAGGAGCGCGCCGGACCCATGGGCCGCAGCGTTTACGACGTGGCGGCGCTCACCGATGTGGTGGCCGGGTTTGACGCGGAGGACCTGATGTCGGTCGCCTCTTTAGGCAAAACACCCGCGGTTTCCTACACCACTTTTTAAAAGCGGACGGCCTGCGCGGCGCCCGTATCGGGGTATTCCGCGATCTTTTCCGCAAAGGGAAGATGCACGACGAAGGCGTGGCGCTGGTGGATGCTGCCATCGCTCAGATGAAAGCCGCCGGGGCGGTGATTGTCGATCCGATCTCCACCGGCCTGGACCTGTTCCCTCTGCTGGCGGAAACCCGCACCAACTACCACGAGGCGCAATTTTCCTACAACCTCTATTTCCGTCGCCTCGGCCCCAACGCGCCGATCAAAAATATGGATGATCTGTTAAGCAAAGGCGGCTCTCTGATGAAACCCAGCATCGTGCAGGGGTACCAGGAATTTAATTCGCTGATGCATCACCCGGATTTTCTCGCTCGCCAAGCCACTCAAGAAACTTTGAAAGAAGCGGCAATCGCGCTGATGCAGAAATACCGCCTAGACGCGCTGGTATATCCGTTCAAATCCGTACCGCCTGAAGGCCATCTCGAACGCCATCTGGAAAAAGACAATCCCTTCAGCTCCGTCACTGGATTGCCTGCAGTGCTGGTGCCGGCGGGTTACACCAAAAAAGAGAATGGCCCCATCGCCATCGAATTCCTCGGTCAACCCTTCAGCGAACCCACTTTGTTCCGCCTGGCATATGCCTATGAGCAGTTGTCCCACAACCGCAAAACGCCGGCCAGTGTTCCCTCCCTGCCGGGTGAGAGTTTCAGTTACTGACGAACAGGAATCGACTATGTGGCTTACGCAATTTAAACGCTCCCTCGCGATATCCACGCTCTTATGTGCACCCTTGCTGGCAGGGGCCGCTGAATTCAATCTCGCCACCGCCACGGTGGCGGACATCCAGGCCGCGATGGATAAGGGCGCGCTCACCGCGGAAAAGCTGGTGCAGCTCTATCTGGCGCGCATTGAGGCCTACGATCAGAAAGGCCCTGCGCTCAACACTGTTATCACCCTGAACCAGAACGCGCTGGCGGAGGCCCGGGCGCTGGACGCCGAGCGCAAGACGACCGGCCCGCGCTCGCCGCTGCACGGGGTGGTGGTGCTCGCCAAGGACGTGTTCGATACCAAGGACATGCCCACCAGTGGCGGCTTCAAACTGATGGCCACCTCGCAGCCGGACAAAGACTCTTTTGTTATCCAGCGCCTGCGCGAGGCGGGCGCGATCATTCTCGCCAAGCTCAATCAATCCGATTGGTACGGAGTCGCGCCCTCCGGCGGTAGCACTTTGGGTGGTCAGGTGATCAGCCCTTACAACGCCAAAAAAACCACCGGCGGCTCCAGTTCCGGCACAGGTTCGGCGGTAGCTGCGTGGTTGGGCACTGTCGGTCTGGGCAGCGATACCACCGGCTCCATCGTCATTCCCGCGGCGCTGGGAAATCAGGTGGGCATCTCCGCCACCCACGGGCTTATTTCCCGTACCGGGATGATGTGGAGTTCGCCGTCCCAGGAGAGCGGTGGTCCTATGACCCGTAGTGTCTACGACGCGGCCGCCGTGCTCGACGCCATCGCCGGCTACGATGCCGCCGACCTCGCCACCCAGGCCGGCCTGGGCAAAATCCCCTCCCGCCCCTACACCAGCTTTGTCGATAAAGAAGGCTTGAAAGGCGCGCGTATCGGCGTGCTGCGGGAGATGATCCGCAAAGGCAAAGTCCACAACGAGGGCACCGCGCTATTCGAAAAATCCCTGGCGGAATTCCGCGCGGCGGGGGCGCAGATCATCGACCCGGTAATGACCGGTCTGGATTTGACCGAAGGCCAGACGCTGGCTGGAGCGCCCACCTATGAGCGCGCCGATGCGATCAATGCGTATCTCGCCCGCCTGCCAGCCGATGCGCCTATCCGCTCAGTGGCGGAGATGATCGCCAAGGGTGGTGATCTGGTGAAACCCGCCATTGTCGAGGCGGCGCAAATCGGGCGTCTGGACCAGCACGCACCGCTGATGGCGGCGATGAAGCACCAGCAGGTTATGCGCGACGCCATTGTCGGCCTGATGGACAAATACCAACTCGATGCGGTGATCCTGCCCTATCGCACGGCCATCACCGACAAGGTCGGTTACCGCGCACCACCCGACGCACCCAACGAAACCCGCAACGCCATCGCGTCCTACACCGGCTTGCCCACCATTGTGGTACCGGGCGGATTTTTCCCTTCGGACAAGATGCCCTTTGCTGTGCAGTTTCTCGGCCGCCCCTTCGCGGAGCCGATGCTGATCAAACTCGCCAGCGGTTACGAAGCCGTCAGCCGCCACCGCACTCCGCCCGCCAGCACACCGGCGCTGGCAGGGGAGGCGTTTAGCTATTGAACCGCGAGGGTAGCTATTGAACCGCGAGGGTATTGCCGCGAAAGCGGTAGCCATTGGGCCGCGCTGGCCGCTCACGAATTATCGATGGAGGCATTTATGAACACTGTTGATACCACTTGGTCGCGCCGACGCTTTGTCACAACCGCCGCGGGCGCCGGAGCCGCCTTATATTTTCTGCCCTTCGGCGGCGCGTACGCCGCCACGACCAACACGGATTTGCTCGGTAAATCTACGCTTGAGATCGCCCGTTTGATTGCCAATCGCGATGTGACCTCGCTGGAAGTGGTGCAGGCGTGCCTTGCGCGGATCGATGCGGTGAATCCCAAGATCAATGCCGTAGTGGCGATTTGCCGGGAGCGCGCGCTTGCGGAGGCGGCTCTGGCGGATGCCATGCTCGCCGAGGGCCGTTCCATGGGACCGCTGCACGGCGTGCCCTTTACGGTGAAGGACTCCTTCGATACCGCTGGTGTTGTCACCACCGGCGGCACCCTCGGCCGCAAAAAATTCGTGCCCGGTAAAGATGCCACCGTGGTGGCGCGGGTGCGCGCTGCGGGCGCAATTCTGCTCGGCAAGACCAATACACCTGAATTTACCCTCGGCGGCGGTGGCAAGGGCACGGTCAACCTGATCCACGGCGTCACCCGCAATCCCTACCATCTGGATTATCAGCCGAGCGGTTCATCCGGCGGTGCCGGCGCCATAGTGGCAGCGGGCGGGGCTTATTTTGATATTGGTTCCGACTACGGCGGCTCCATCCGCGGCCCGGCTTTCGCCAACGGTATTGCCGGCATCAAACCCACTTTGGGCCGCCTGCCGCGCACCGGGCACATCGTCGGCTACGGCGGCCCCTTTGATTCCTTTCAGGAAACCGGCCCTCTGGCACGACATGTCGAGGACATGGCGCTGCTCACTGCCATCATGAACGGCCCGGACGATTGGGACGCGACCATGGCGCCGGTGCCTCTGGGCGATCCTGCGAAAGTGGATTTCAAAAACCTGCGGGTCGCCTGGTACGACAGCAACGGCATGATGGCGCCTACCAAGGAAGTCCAGAAATTGGTGAAACAGTGCGTCGGATATTTCAAAAAAGCCGGCAGCAAAGTCAAAGAGGACATGCCGCCGAAAATGGAGCAACTCGCGGAAATCCGCGGCAAATTCAATGGTGCTGAAGGCCGTGAACACATTCAGCGATTATTGAAATTGCACGCTACTACTCAGGCATCTCCCGGCTTGCGCACCGACGGCGATATAGTCACCAGCGCCGATTTCACCCGTCTGTGTGAGGAGATGGATGCGATCAAAAGCGAGCAGCTCGCCTGGTTCGAGCAATACGATCTGATCGTCTGTCCCGCCAGCCAGCGCGCGCCCATTCCCCTCGACCATCCACTGCTGCCGCCGGAGCAGCGCGCCAAAGCCAGCTACACCAGTCAATACAACACCACCGGCTGGCCCGCTGGCGTTGTGCGTGCCGGTACTTCCAAAGACGCCCCCGGCCTGCCGCTGGGCATTCAGCTCGTCGCCCAGCCCTGGCGCGACGATCTGGTGATCGCCGCCATGGCCTTGGTGGAAAAAGAAACCGGAGGCTGGGTGCCGCCGCCGCTGATTGGCTGATTTTATTAACAGAAACAGAGACTATTCCCAATGAAATTACACGCAACTCTATTGGCGCCAATTTTTGCGGCGTTGATGCATATCCAAGCATTGCACGCTGCCACATTAGATCTGGAAACCGCCACCATTCTGGATCTGCAAAAAGCCTACGATACCGGCCTCACTGCAGAAAAAGTTGTGTCGGTTTATCTGGAGCGAATTGTCGCCTACGATCAGAAAGGCCCGAAAATAAATTCAATTATTACCCTTAATCAGAATGCCCTCGTGGTTGCGCGCGAGCTGGATGCCGAGCGCAAAAGCAAAGGTCCCCGCTCGTTGTTGCACGGCGTGCCGATTCTCGTCAAAGACAATTTCGATACCTACGACATGCCCAATACCGGCGGTTCCAAAGCCCTGGCCGGCTCCATCCCCATGTACGATGCTTTCACCGTCAAAAAACTGCGTGAGGCTGGCGCAATTATTCTGGCGAAAACCAATCTGGATGAATTCGCCCGCGGTGGCACCGGCACCAGTTCCCTCGGTGGCCAGACCCTGAATCCCTACAACGTGAAAAAATCCCCGGCGGTTCCAGTGCCGGTTCCGGTGCGGGAATTGCGGCTTTATTTGGCCAGGTGGGATTGGGTACCGAAACCGGCTCTTCCATCCGTCAGCCCTCGGCGAAAAATAATCTCGTCGGATTTTCTCCCTCCCAGGGGCTTGTCAGCCGCCAGGGCATTATTCCTATTTCCATCACCTATGATCGCGCCGGCCCCATGGCCCGCAGCGTCACAGATGCCGCTATTACCATGAGCATTATGGCCGGCACAGATGCGGCCGATTTATTCACGCTTAACAGCCTCGGCCATGCACCGAAAGACAATTATCTCTCCGCGTTGCAAAAAGACGGCTTGAAAGGTGCGCGCATCGGCGTATTGCGGGATTTGTTCGGCAAAGAAAAAAGCCGATCAACCCGCGGTGGAAATCATCAATGCCGCCATCGCGAAATTAAAAGAGCAGGGCGCAACGGTGATTGATCCGCTCGATCCGGGTGTGGATTTATGGGCAACTCTGCGCGATACCAACGCAGGGACTGGCGAATATAAACAAGCCATCAACGCCTATTTCGCCGCGCGCGGCGCCGCCACGCCGGTAAAAAATCTGAGCGAATTAATTGCCTCCGGCGGCTATCTCGGTCGTCTGAAAGATCGGTATATCGAATCGGATGCGGTGGATGAAATGACCTTTAATGCGGATTACATCGGCCGCTACAAAGGTAAACAGGTGATCCAACAACGCATGATGGATCTGATGAAACAATGGCAATTGGACGCAGTGGTTTATCCCTTCGAAACCAAACCGGCAAAAACCATAGCAGAGGCTGCCCCCAATAACGGCGAAACAGTCGTCAACGACCCCTTCGACAACCGCGTCCCTGGCGGCGGCAACCGCTTGAGCACTGTCTCCGGCCTGCCCACCATCGTAGTGCCCGCCGGTTTCAACAAAGACGGCGTCGGCGTCGCCCTGGAAATACTCGGCAAACTCTACGATGAAGCCACCGTCATCCGCTTGGCCTACGCCTACGAGCAGGCGGCGCCAAATCGAAAACTGCCTAAAACCACACCCTTGTTGGGGATTGAGAAGATCGAGTATTAAGTGTAGAAACGCGGCGCCCAAAATGGCGCCGCAACCGCCCCTTCGTTATTGACAGTCGATTACCCATCCTCCCTCTCTCCGATCATTTCCCTTCCTAGCTTAGCGAAGCGGATTGCAGCTCGATAAAAACCTGAAGAAGAGCGGAAGCCGTTCGAAGAAATCAGCCATTACGTAGTTTTACGTAGTTATTTTCATTCCTTGCTTCAGCATAATCGAGAATAGAAATAGGGGTGTGCATTAATCATAAAAAAGGATTTTTCAGCTTTCATTTACATCATGTGTTGTGGAATCTCTGGGAAGAATGCCCACCAATCCGAGTTGATGAACTGCTCTTTTTTTGTTGCACGCGTGTTTTTTCTGCAAGGTGAATCCCATGCGCAAACTCTAGCTGTTCGGCAGGTAGGGTATAGATAAGTGGCATGCGAAGGACATATCGCCGGTTCAGGATGCTGCCCGGTGATACCGCGTAGGGATATGAAAGTGAGTTACAAGTTAACAGGACTATCAAGCCGGTCACGGCATGCGGAGGAATAATAATGAAATTAATCAACTTGATCTTACTCGGTGGGCTCGTGTTGGGAGGGTGCGGGGGATCCAAAGACCCGGTAGTGGAAGACCCGGAAGACAACACGCCAGAACCATCACCAATCGACTATCACCAACTCAAAGCCACACCTCAAACAGATGCGGCGCTCGTGCTCGCGACATCATCACTTCTTGATAGCCATATTAAGAACGGCATTCGTCTCCAAATTGCCGCAAACGTTCCTCTCCCCGGCTTTGGCGGTGGCTCCCAGGGCTCAAGCGGGTGGTTTGGCAGCAGTTCCAGCGGTTCGGCTGGGTGGGGTTCTAACAGTTCAAATGGTTCGTTAGGCGGCAGCTCCAGCAGTTCCAGCAGCAGTGGTGCGGGACAATCGGGAGACTCAATTACACAGATACCAACGTCCATGTTGCCGGTGTCGACGAAGCAGATTATGCGAAATACGACGGGCATCATTGGTATGTTGCCACCCGTCTGGGATATCTCGATTTCTTTGCTGCGGAAGCGCCTGGAATTCAAATTGCTGCCACTGACCCGGCAAATGCCAGCCTGGAGGTGGTGGGGCATATAGCGCTGGAACAAGAGTGGGGACAGATCAATGAAATGTATCTGGTGCAGGATGAAGGTGACACAACCCACTTGGCTGTCATACGCAAACAATTTGGTTATACGGTAAGGTCGTCCAGCGGTGGTTTACCGGCAAGCTCATCCAGCTCATCGGGGAGCGTGAGCACTTTTGCGTTGGCTGCTACATCTTCCTCTACATCAGCCTCTTCTTCATCCTCGACGGGCGGTAGCTTGCCTTATCCCGGCGATTATTATCAGGTGAAAAATGGCCGTATCAGGTTGCAGCTTATTGATGTGAAGAATCCCTCTCTGCCACAGCAGGACTGGGCGATTACGCTGGACGGCGACTTTGTCGACAGTCGTCGGATCGGCGATATGTTGTACGTGGTTACACGATTCAATCCGTGGATTCCGGGGCTGCAGCCGGATTTCCTCGATGAGTCAAGGCGTGCTGCGAATGAGCAGATTCTGGCGAATACATCAGTGACGGCATTGTTGCCGCAATATGACGTGGGGGATGGCAACAAGCCTTTGACCGGCAGTTGTTATATTCAGGACGGTGTGAATCAGCAAATGGGATATGCGAATGTCATCAATATCACAGCGATCGATTTGAAAAACCAGCAGCTGGTCGGCAGCCAGTGTATGAATGGTGCAGCAGACACTCTAAGCTTGTCACTTGAATCGCTTTACCTGACTGGAACTGTATATGGCGGTAGCGCTAAAACCGTCATCCACAAATTTTCCCTGGGTGAGGAGGGACCTGCATACGAAGCCTCTGGTCGCGTTGAGGGTTATATCACCGGGCGAGGTGATCCAGCATTCCGCCTGCACGAGCACGAAGGGGATCTCCGCATCGTTACTACAGAATGGACGAGCAGCCCGATTCACCGCTTGTTTATCCTGAGCCAATCAGGCGATGAGCTTGAAGTAGTGGCACAGTTGCCCAACAGTGCGCAACCGGCGCCGATTGGGAAACCCGGAGAGGATATTTACTCAGTGCGTTTTGACGCAGATCGAGCTTATATCGTGACCTTCCGCAATACCGATCCTTTGTATGCGATAGATCTCAGCGACAGGCTGGAGCCTAAAATACTGGGGGAGTTGGAAATTCCAGGATTTGCCACTTACATGCACCCGCTTAACAGCCGCTATTTATTTACCTTTGGGCGAGATGCTGATGAGTTTGGTCAAGTACAGGGATTAAAAGCCGAGTTGATCGACACAGCCGACGGAACACCGAAATCGGTCGGTACGATCTTTATCGGCTCCAGATCCTCCTATAGTGAAGCACTCAGCAATCTCAAGGCCCTTAGCCTCCTCAGGATCAACGATGATGAATGGCGTATTGCCCTGCCGGTCAGCGTGTGGGAATTGGAATCGCTAGACGGCTTTTACTATGACGATTGGAAATATAGTGGACTGCAGTTAATTACTGTAACAGGATTGGAAGGTGATTCTGCGCAGATCGAAAACGCAGGAACTTTGAAAGCCAAGACCGCTGAAGAGAATTTCTTCGGCTATGGTTTCAGTCGCAGTGTCCTGCATGGTGACGCTGTGTTTTTTGCTCACAACAATGCATTTTGGTCTGCCTTTTGGAGCGCGCCGGAGCAGGCTAACGGCCCTAAATTCAAACAGTAGAGTGGTAACATCAATGATGGCGAGGTTGTAACGATCACCGGTATCTACCTCTCCGTTCTAGGTAGCTAGTGTTTAATAAGCCCGCTTTGCGGGCTTTTTGCATTCACAAGAAAAGCTCAGGAATGTCGATGAAAAAAACCTACAAAGCCACCTGCCATTGCAGTCAGGTCGTTATCGAAGCCGATCTGGATTTATCGCAAACCAGTTTTCGCTGCAATTGTTCTATCTGTCGACGCAGCCGTTTTTGGCCGGCGATTGCCATGCCAGAGGGTTTTCGTATTCTCTCAGGAGAAGGCGAATTAACCCGCTACGTTTTTGGATCGCAGAAAAATCACCATTATTTTTGCCGTCATTGCGGCATACGGGTTTTTGGGGTGGGCAATGAAACGCCGATAGGGAAAATGTACGGTGTTAATATCGGCTGCCTGGAAGGGGTGACAGAAGAAGAATTGTCTCGCATTCCGATCACCTATGTGGAGGGTATGCACGACCGCCCGGACCGTGCGCCGGAGTTTTTTCAATATTTATGAAGTTTGTCTGAGGGAGAATTGCAGCGATAATAGCGGCTTTCTAAAGCTAATAATCGAAATCATATGCAAGAATCCCTATTTGGCAACGATGATAACGCCCCCGAAAAACGCAGCAATATTGTCGCACCGGTCGCTCCACATGATGAGCTTGTAAAGCTAGCTGCTGCTTTGCCGGAGAGAGTCCGTCTCGGCACATCATCTTGGCATTATCCGGGTTGGGACGGGTTGGTTTGGCAGGGCGAGTATGCGGAATCCGTTTTATCCCGCCAAGGACTTACCGCTTATTCCCAATATCCACTGTTTCGTACCGTCAGCATTGATCGAGGCTTTTACCGGCCGCTCACGGTGTCGCAATATGCCGAGCATGCGGGCCAAGTGACGGATGACTTTCGTTTTGTAGTGAAGGCGCCAAGCCTTATTACAGATGCGTTGGTGCGCAACGAATCCGGCAAGGGTATGCGTTCCAATCCGCAATTTCTCAACGCCGCAGAAACGCTGCAATTATTTGTTGAGCCTGCATTAGACGGGTTGGGGAAAAAGCTCGGCGCGCTGGTTTTTCAAATCAGCCCTTTACCCATAAAATCGCTCAATCATATTTCCCACTTAATTGAGCAGCTTTACGAATTGTTAGCAGCTATTCCCAAACTCCAAACCGTTGCACCTGATGGTGTCATCGCCGTAGAGGTGCGCGATCCTCAGTGGCTTACGCAGGAGTTCGTCAATGTGTTGCGTATGACTGGCGCCACCTACTGCATGGGTTTGCACGCAAAAATGCCGCGCATCGCGGAGCAATTACCAATTTTGCGAGCTCTTTGGCCTGGACCTTTGGTGTGCCGCTGGAATTTGAATCCGCTGCACGGTGCCTATGGTTATGAGGACGCGCGGGATCTGTATTCTCCCTTCGACAAAATAATCGATCCCGACCTGGAAACGCGCGCGGCATTGGCTAGAGTGATTAGCGGCACCGCCAACGGTGGGCAAAATGTTTACGTCACCGTCAGCAATAAAGCCGAAGGCTCTGCGCCGCTTTCAGTTATCGAGTTGGCGCGGGCGGTTTGTGGGTGAATGTAAATCCTACTGTCAGTCGCGCTTAAATTTATAAAAAGACAATACAACCAGCATAAGTATCGAGGCGATAATGGCGCCCTGCGTAGATTCGTAGAATTCCGCTAAGAGTGGTTTCGGTCTGTGCTTGTTACATTCTCAATGTCTTTCCACTTCCGTCCTGCAGTCAAACGAGTTGGGCGCGGCGTCGACGATTTTGGCAGCTTGTTGCTGTGACAGTAATTCCCTTAAATCGCCTCTTATGCGCTTTTGCGTATCACTCGCCTTGTCGCGCCATGAAAGCAGTGGAGCAACAATTCCACGATGGGCGGCGCAAGTGGCTTCCCCCATCCGCCTGGCGACTTCCGGTGCAAACAGCGGATCGGCGCTGCCATTACCTATTTTTTGCCAATTGCCCGTCAGGCGCGAAAGTGCACTGGAGTAGTTGGCGAAGGCGTTTTCATAATGTGTCAGGCATTCAGCGGAGTATTGGCCACAGCTGGATTTCAGCGAGTTGATCTTGAGTGAGGTTTCGTCAAGAGCGGCAAAGTCGGGAAAGACGAGCAGCATCAGGCAGTCGCGGTTGTCCAGATTTTCTTTTTTACATAAATCCTGACCTGTGTTCGCGTATTGATTGATGTTCTGATAGTCGCCTGCCTGCCAAGCGGCAGTCACAGCGATACGATAAAAGGCGATTTGATTCAATGGGTCTGAGGCATTGTCCGCCGCAGTGGCGGATTCTTTTGCCAGTGCGCTCAAGCCTTGTTTGGCCGCCGATTGGATATATATGTCTTTATCGTTCCGGTCTTTGTAGAGTTGTGTCAGATTGGCGTTGGCTTGCCCAAGGCCCAAAGCGCTGCAGCCTGATAACTGCAGTGTATTAAAAAGGAAAATTGAAAATACGATAAAATTCTTCATAAATGACTCCTTATTGTAATTTCGGGGCGCAAATTTCTAGAATTTTTTCTAGCGTGATGGGTGAGGGCAGTTTTCCTTGCAGTACTTCAGTCAACATGTGGCTAAAGGCCAGCAACCATTCTTTGCTGCCCAGCCGGCTCTGATTTTCCGCGACTATGTTCGTCAAATCCCGCACCATGGATTTTAAGGAATCAAGGTTGTCGGCAAGACCCTGCATATTGCCGGAGCATGCCTGTATTGAGATGGTGATCGCCTGCTGCAGCGTATCGCCGTAAAGCACCACTCCCGCTTTGTTGTGGGAGGAGAGAGATTCGGCTCCTGCGTTGATCAGCAGCGATATCAGCTGAGTCGCCAGCATTTCAGATGGCTTTTGCAGGTTGAGCCGAAATAATCGACCGGGGTTGGAGGCAGCTTCCCGCGCGGCGACTTCAGCAATATTCAACCAGGCGCTACTGTGCAGCAGTAAATGCGTGTCGCTTGCCATTGCTGTGGCGACAGCGGTGACGACTCCGCCAAACTGCTCTTCCCGGCCGATTATCATAGCGGGTGTCTCGGCTATGCTCCGCAGTAAAATTCGGCTCAACTCTCGCCATTGTTGATAGCTGAAAATCTGCTTTATAGGCTGATTATTCTTCAGCACACCGTCCAGATTGTGCAAAAGTGTGGCCGCCAGTTTTACGCTCGTGCTGCTCCATGCGGCGTCACTTGCCACGGCAGGTAGATTATTTGCAGCAGTTGTGATTGCCAGGGAAGTAAGTTGCGTGGCCAGCTCTCTACCAAGATGAGTTGAATTTTTGCTTAGTATTTCGCTTGCGCCAACAAATAGCTGCTCAATAACCTGGTCTTTAGCGCTGCCGTCATTTTCAATAAAGAGTTGAGGTTGTCTGGCCGCCACCTCTAATAACGCCTGATAAATTGTCAGCAGGCTTTCCTTGGAAAAGAGTTGGTGGAAGTTTTTCCCGGTGGCGCAGCGCAGTGTTGCTTGGGCAAGCGCCCCGAGTGCTTTGCTGGTAGTCAGTCCATCTCCCAGAAATTGAACCTGATTTTGCGCGATGGAATCGAGAGCGGCCTTAAAAACAGGTCCAGAGAGCGTTTCAACCACTTGTTGAACGTTGAGGCTATCCGCGAGGCTGTCGGGCAAAGCAGATAACAGCGGTTCAGTTGTGGCAGTAAAAAATTCCTGTAGATGTTTTTCCGCACTGATCCACTGAGGGTTTTCGCCAATCACCTGCAGTCCGGCCCTCAGAAAGCCAGCGCTCAGGCGACGGAATAGGTCATGCTGTTTACCGAACTTTCCCTCGTCATCGATAAATTTTCCCAGATTGCCAGCAAACGCGGCAAACAACTTTTTTGTTTCACCGCCGTTCGGTAGTTGCGGGTGGATGGCGGCGTACTCCAGTGCGATGTCAGCCGCTGTGAGCATGAATCGCGTCAGTGGTGTCGCGGGTGCTTTGTCTGCCGACCACTGCTTCATGAGAGTGGCGCCGGCGCGTGAGCTGTTGCTGTCCATCCAGCTCCATACGTCTACGCTTTCCTCAGCTTTCAGCTTCACAGTCAATAAAAAAAGTGTTTCTATGGCGAGGGCATCATCATTTTGGGCGCGATCGATCAAGCCCATGTCGAGATTGTTTTCGGCAAAGATTTTTTTTGTATATTCCTCGCCGATCAGGATGGAAAAAATCACATCTTTTTTTGACAGGTCGAGTTTGATGAGGTCGGGAAAAATGGCGCCTTGATCGCGTGCCGCCTGCTCCAAAGCCTTTTGCCCGACGCTGCAGCAGCGTACTAATGATTTGATGCCGAAAACAATTAAAGCGGGTTCCATTTTTTGTTCCTTGAAAAACGGCTGGGAGAAATGGGTTGTTAAGAAGGAGTGCGCCAGTTTAACGCCTCGGATCTCTCGGCTCGTTTGAAAATGGTCACTACAGCTTCTTCGGTATTGTTTTGGCCCATGGCCATAAAACCATTATTTTCCTGAACCTGTACGGCGCTGGGATTTTGCTTTGCTGGACTCGTGAACTGGCGTGCAAGGGTGGTGAGCGCAGAGACTTTGCGAAAGCTGTCAAACCAGAAAGGACCGCCAAGACCAATCAGAAAGCCTCCTAGGCTGACCGACAGGAACCAGACAAAAAGCTCCGTTTTTGTATTGGTTTTGCCATCAAAAAGAAGGTTTTTATTGGGTGATATTGGGATGGATTGTGCTTTCAGGTCGGTGATGCTCGCCGCGATTTTATCCACCGCAGCTCTGGCGTCTTCCAGAGAGGCTTCGGTAGTGAGGCTCTGTTGCATGTCCGCTTCTGCAGCTTTGAACTTTTCGGCCACTGCCTCTCCTTGAGCAATCACCATATTGCGCACAACAGGATCGCGCAGGTAGGACTTAAAAAAGATCCGGTGCGTTCACATTGAGACCAAACGCCAACACAAAACCGATTACAACGGACAAGAGTTTTGCGCGACGGCTGAACAGATCCAGGGTCTCCTCACTGAAGCTCTCAAATTTATCGCTGATGCCTACAACAATTGTGGTTTTGAAGCGTTCTGATGCCTGCTCGCCCAGCAGCAGCGCTCGTTGTGAGATATGTCGGCCAACCTCTGTTTCAGCGAGGCGTTCCACCATTTCCAGGGTGGAAATTTCCCTGCGACTTTTATCATTAATCAGCTTGCCGATGACTATTCCGATCAGCCGCTTTAGCCTGGACCAAAGTGAACTCGATTGCTGAAGGTCCGCGCGGATATCGACAATCTGATTGCCTGTCATGGCGGCGATCAGATTCTGACGCCAGCGCTCTTTTAGAGCCTCGCGGTCTCCGGTTTGGGTGTGGATCAGTGGGTCAAGCGTATGTGCTAACTTTGGCCAGATCACTTTTTCGAACAGGGCGTCCAATGTCTGTTTCAACCCCTTTTCCCTAAGCCGCAGGATGCGGTGAATTGTTTCCACCGCCATGGAGGCGATGGTGGAAAGAATCATCATGGTGATGATAAAGGCCAAACTTGCTTCAAGCCATGCCATTGGAGCTCCTGAGAGTCCGGTAAAAGAGTTTGCTTATATAAACTTCCAGTAAATCCGGTCTTTTAAATTGCGAGAGTCGCGCAATCGCCTTTTTGCGGGTGGCGTTTTATTGAAAAGAAAGTGGTACAAATCGTCTATGACGCGATTATCCTCGGTGATATAGGAATGTTTGAGAATGTCGGTACCTTTCCCGCTTGCATCAATGGTGTCGATTTTATCAAACACAGGAATATTCTCATCCACATCGCCAAGTCGGCGATAGCCATTCACCAGTTTGGAGGCAAATAGCGCTTTATCGTTCTCTGATGCGTAAATAACACCAGATTTGATCAGGGTGGATATTGATCCCGCAAGATTTTCTTCAAAGTGTCTTCGGTCAATATCTGGTGCTGCCAGCACCAGGCTTTCCGCTAATATTGACGGCTTTGTCCTTCCGGCCAGATCCTTCAGTGCCATTGTCAGACAGCGGGTACCCATGCTGTGGCCAATAAGAAATATCTCTTTAATTCCAAGTAAAGATAATTTTTCCAGTGTGCTGCTGAGCTTTCCTGACGAGTACTCTGCATTGGTGATGTCATGGGTGTATGCGGTCATCTTGCCTTTTTGAAGGCCATGAAAAGAGGACCATCGGCCCGGCAAAAGCAAGATCAAATTTGAGTTGTGCGGCTTTGTAGATAGCATTCCGGAAGGAGACATTGAATCCATGAACAAATACTATGGCTTGATCAACTCCCTCGGTTTGCTTTTTGACGCCGGCAAAAAATGTGGTTTCATCTTCTTCCTGGATGCTACTGACAGTGAAATGCTTATCTGGATTTTCGGAGAGTTGAAGTTTCCACAGTTTGGGCTTTTCTACCCGGCCGGATTTGTGCGTGGGAGGAACGCGGATTACGGTCGTGCCGTAGTGGATGGAATCATCGCTATCGCCACCGTAAAGAGTTTCCTCATCAGCTGACTTTTTCCGGTTGGTAATGAAATTAACCAAAACTTCATATTCGGCCAAGACAGGTTCGCCCGAAACATCATCACTTCCCCGGTTGATTTGAATCCCTGGCGGGGCTTTTTCGGCCCAATCTGCAGTGTTGTGTTTTCGGTCCAGGGTTTTAACCTTGGATAGGCCGGGGGCAATGCTGGATGGATTGAAAGTTGGCGGCGTGATCTTTTCCGGATTGCGACTATCTTTTCGGTAGTTCTTCACAGAATTTTGGTCGAGCGCGCTGAGAAAATGATAGGCCGCGGTCAGCTCAAAATCCGTCACATCCAGATTAAGGTCATCCAGCCCGAAGGACCGAAGTTCTATTATTTTTTCGCATAGTCTGATAAAGCCATCATAGGAGATGTTCCTGATATTTGGACTATCCAAAAAGAATCGAATCAGGTGGTTTTGATCGTCGAGGTTTATGGTGAAGTTCAGTTTCTCATGTATAGAAACTATGTTTTTGCCTTCGAGCTGTCGCAAAACCCTGCTGACGGATTGATGGTTGATATCCATAGTCTACCTTCATATGTTGTTTGGTTTTATTGTAGATGTATTTTCTCGTCACGCCCTGTCTTTGATCGCGTTGGGGTTAAGCGGACTACAGGTTGAGCCTGAGATTGCCTTCAATCTCATCTGCCAGCAGTTTCGGAACCTCGTGTTCGGCTGCAAGGCTCCGCCATCGCGAAACCTGCTCAATAGTGTTATCGATAACCTGATCTATTTTAGCCCGGGTGAATAAGGGGCTGAGTTTTTCCAGGGAATGGAAATCTGCGCGTGTAAATTCATCGCGTTTGCCGTTAAGGCTCATCCAGTGGCTGTTTACCCATTTGCTGCCGGGTTTATAGCTGTAGGCAAGATCATAAGCTGGTGCCAGTGACCATCGATGTTGCGAGTTGTCCAGAACGAAAGCGAAATTTTTGGAATGATCATCATGATTTCTTGCGACTATATTAAAAACCATGCGTTTGAAGACCTGTTCTGCGTCTGTTACAGGTAGGCGCAGTTGTCTGGCGATGCCAAACAGTTCGGCATAGGAAAATGAGCCGGGAGCTTTGTAATTTACGTGCGCTATGCCATTGAGTGTCTGCACATGTATTTTGTCGTTGCCCCGGCGATCAAATCGCTGAGTAATAAAATGGCGCCGCTTGCCTTCATCGAGCAGGCGGCACGGCATCATGTGGATACCACAGGCCGTGGCCATCAGGTAATAAACATATTCCATGGCACCGTAACCGAGAGGATCGCCGAAAGTTTCCCGCGTATTGCTGTGCTCATTTACCCCGTCGAATTTCAGCATGTAATGAGTAAATCCCTTGGGAATTCCGGCTTGTCCGGACCGCACCTGGGTAAAGTCCTCGTTAAAAGCCAAAACCGCTTTGGGGCGCGCCCCGCCGGCGCTCATGCCGACGGAGAGCAGCGCCATCATGGCTTCGCGATCCTGATGTCTATTGCGGTCTAAGGGAACGGCGAAGCGGGTGCGCTCGTCGAGAATTTCCTGGGCAATTTGCACGAGGGATTCGATGCTGACCTGTTGAAAGGAATTCAGATTTTTGTGGCGGGTCGCGGGTGCGAACTCCAGGGCGCCCATGCCGCGTTTGCCTGTGTATTGCAGCCTTTGCAGTGGGGTGATGTCCTGTGGTGATCGGCCTTGGCTGGCCACCCACGCATTGAGTACCGCGTTACCAAAATCGTCCGGCAGGGAATCGGCAATCAAGCCAGGCAATCCTTTGAATGTGTCGAAGGGCAGCTCGGGAAAAGAATAGATCTGGCGGGACAAGGGCATTTTAAGCGGTGCAAGCTCAATGCCTCGGGCTATGAAGGAGGGGGGAGTATTCAAAGGCGCCGAGGTTGGTCTGCGTATCAAAACTCAGCGCACCGACGTTCAGGTCGCCGTAGTTCACCTCGATCGCTTCCATCACCATTCGGTCACATCCTCAGGTTTGATACCGCGCTGACCGGAGGCGCGCTGGCGGCGTTTACCCTGCAGTTTGGCCAGTTGAATAGGGGAGATGGTTTGCGGCGGTAGAAACCGGTTCAGATGTTCCGTGAGATTCAGGGCGGCCATGATGGCGATAAAGGATTCCAGCTGACACCTGCCTTTTTCGGCATTGAGCACGACCTTTCGGGATAATCCGGCCATAAGGGCGACCTCCGATTGGGTCAAATCGGCGTTGAGGCGCGCTTGTTTCAACCTCTCACCCAGTTCTTCGGCAACCGAGGTTGGAGATTTCGCTATTGATTCCATAACGTTCCCAAAATGGATCATTGATCGCTAATTGATGACTTATTGTTCCTATAATAGTACATTATGATCATGGGAACTAAATCCTTTGGATTGTCTATAGAATCCCCTTGTTGGGACATAAGAGTGGATTTTGGCCATTAAAGTCCAAAATTGGCACCTTAACAAATTGCTTGGCTAACGGAGTTTGCCTAGGCTTTCTAATTGTAGATACAGGTCGTGCGGCCGGTGAACCCTAACTCGCACTTAAAGTCGACAGCGAAGGCGCAATCCTTGCCGATTCGCTCCAGGGGCTCTCCCATTGCCGTGGAACGAAAATGAGTCCTCCTTTGGGGAAGACACCATACTAACAACGAATAACGGAGCAACTTATGCCGTGGCTTTACCTTATTCTCGCTGGGCTTTTTGAAATTGGCTGGCCAGTGGGTCTCAAGATTGCGCAACAACCGGAAACCCGTGTGAAGGGAATTATTATCGCGGTGATTTTTATGGGGGTCAGCGGATTCCTTCTATGGCTCGCCCAACGTGATATTCCCATCGGCACCGCCTACGCCATCTGGACCGGAATTGGCGCAGCGGGTACTTTTTGGTGGGTATTTTTTTCTACGGCGACCCAGCTTCCGTAGCGAAGTATTTGGGTGTGGCAATGATTATTGGTGGAGTGGCCACTTTGAAGTTGGCGCATTGATGTGTGATAACGGGTCTATTTGGTCTTTGGGTAAGGGCTAAATCCTGCAAGTATTTTTAGGCAATTAAATATTTGAATAATATTTTAGCTTTCGCCGTTGGCTCGCATTTAATGAATCCATAGCAGATTGGCTTCTCAAGCGATGAGTGGTCAGAAGGTGCGGCTATTAATCTTTCAAATTTTGCCACTGAGGTTGTACCTGCCAGTTCTTTGGAAACCCCATTGCAGATAGCGTGGCATTATTGCGATTTATCATTAACCTTGAAAAACGCTCGCGCCATTCCGATGCTGGATTAATTTCCATCATTAAGTGGGCAAGGATGGTTGCGACGATATAAATTCTTCGAATAGGGGAGGGAAGGCTTTTGCCATCTTTTGGTGGCTTCCAGCTATTTGGTAGTTTGGGTGGAACAGAAAGTTCACGGTTCCATAGCCTTCCATGATGCGCGCAAATATTGCGTACAAAAGTCAGTGTATGTAGCCAGGATACTAAGATCTCACCCGGGATCCCTAACTGGTGAGCGATAATTTTTCTGTCGTTATCTCTAGCTAAGCCTTGGAAAAGCTTGGAAACCGCGCCCAGGGTAAGGTCTTCAAATATTGCCCAACTGGGTGGTAGCTCTGGGATGTCATAAGTTGCTGCGTAGAATCTTGAGTAGCTGTCGCGTTTGCGACTGTCAATGCGGCTTCTCTTTTGTTCTTCAGAAGCACGGCTTTTCTCAATACGTTGTTGTTCTCGATGGAATGAGGCTAGCTCTTTTGTTTGTTTGTCGCGAATATTTTCCAGAAGATCTGCATGGCGGTAGAATTTGTGAAAGTACTTTGGATCGAGATACCAATGCGCATCTTTGTAAGTGCAGCACATATGATTGCTTATGCAGGCGCGAACGGCTACCTCAACCCGTTCAATTGCGTCCATGATCATTTGTCTTAATGCGCCATCAAAACGGTAAGTGCTGACAATATCGGAAAGTTTAGCGCCTTCTTTAAATCGATGATGGTCACCTCCGCCAATTTCGAAAGGGCGCATATAGGGGCAGAGGCGAAATAGCGTTACTACTTCAAGAAAACGAATGGAGCGTTCGTCATCTGAAATATCTAGGCCGCGTTGTCGCAGCAACTCAAGTTGATCCTTGACAGGAAGTGGAGGCTTATTGAAGTTTTTCATTGGATTGCCTCAAAGGGCATCCAATCAGAAGGAGGCTGGGAGCTTGGGTTCAATTTCGAAAGGGCATAAAAAAGCCCACACGATTTGAGCATCCTCACCGAGGTGAGACTAGGCTTGGTGGGCGTCTTACGAGTAAGGCTAGTCAGTAGTACGGGAGAATGCAAGAATTTAATTTGGCTATTGATTGCAATGAGCGGCGGCGCACATCCCTGTATTTGGCAAATAACTTTGTTGATTTTGTTGTTTTTTTCCACGATTTCTCTCCATTCGCCAAGTATCCAATCATCATTTAGCTTTCTAGCGGTTGATTTCGCCGACAAGCGGTGAGGGCTGAATGTTGCTTCGTCTTAAAGACTCTAGCAGAGCTTGTATCTGTGCCCGCCAATCTAATGGCGGAGATTTTGTCTTGCTGAAAGTATGGCGACGAATAGAAAGGTGTCAATGAGGTTTGGTTCGTTGGGTTTTGAAGCTGTGAATAAATCGTAGTTCTACCGACTTATGTGCGGTGCTTTTCTCGTTGCTGAATTAGTAAGACCTTTACAAGTTGCATTTGGCGAAAATAATTGCACCAATCTCGCAAGGAGGAAATTTTCATCGAATTGTCGGATTTAAAGGGGCTTGCATCAACAAACGGTAGTGTGGAGGAATGTCGATGTGTGATTTTTCACGCGGAGTAAGTTTGATGGTGGCTAACCGGCGTTTATGAGGTCTGGCGATTGCGCCGGAGCCACCATCTAGGATCCGCATTGTGATCTCAGCAATGCGGTGAAGGACTTTCTAATAAAACCGCAAAACCAACTCCAGCTGTTTGTGGGTTTGTTGTTCCATTTCGCGCCCCAGTGTTTCCGCTGTTTGAATATCCTGCTGCGTTGCCGCCGCTATGTTCGCGATTGTCTGTGTATTGAGCTGGATTTCAGTTGCGGTGGTGGATTGCTCTTCGGCGGCTGCGGCGATCTGGTGAGACATTTGATCGATCCGCATGACGCTCGTTGAGATGGAGCTCAGGGCCTCGTGTACGCGGTTCATTTCATCGACGCTGCGCTCTGCAGCTGTTAAACACTCATCCATGCGGCCTCTGGCGCTGGCGGTTGCGCGGCCCAGGTCGCCGATAATGGTTTGGATATGCTCGGTGGATTCCTGGGTGCGCCGTGCCAGTGAGCGCACTTCGTCGGCCACCACGGCGAATCCGCGCCCTTGCTCACCCGCCCGCGCGGCTTCAATGGCGGCATTGAGGGCCAAGAGGTTGGTCTGGTCAGCGATACTGCGGATCACACCGACGACCTGGGCAATCTGGGTGCTGTCGTTGGTGAGCTGGCGGATCATATCGTTGAGGTCTGCAACTGTTTGCCCAAGTGTATCCACGGCTAGGCGCGCGGAATCCACGACTTGGTGACTGCTGGCGACTTCTTCAGTGGCCATACTGGTCGCAACCGAGGTATGGCTGGCGCCGGACGCCACGTCCTGAATCGCCATTGCCATCTGTTCCATGGTTTCGGCAACGCGGGCCGTTTCCCGCTGTTGTTTCGCCATGCCCTCAAAGGTCCTGTGTGTGAAGGTGTTTACTTCCTTACCTTTTTCTTCCACGAGATTGGCAGACGCACGAAAGCGCCCCAATGCCGTCCGCAAGCGACATTGGGAAGCCAGACGAGCCAGGGCAATGTCCGGGATGGGGCCGATGCCTCCGGTGTATACAAATGTCGCAATAGGGTCGCGGATTACTTTGTGTGCTTCGCTCAGGGCGTCTTTAAGAGCTCGGCCTCGCAGGAGGAGCGCGAGCATGCTAACGGCAGCCGCAGGGAGCGCCATAAGGAGCGTCTGATTGAGCGTAATGGATGCTGATAAAAACCCGGTGGCGGCCAGGACCAGCCAGCAACCGAGACCGAGGAGCGTGGCATCGCGCCAGCGCCCGCGCCACTGATCGATCCAGCGGAAGGCCGGCTTGCCCGCATTCAATCGTTGGTAAAGCTTGTTCGCTCGCTCAATCCACTCGGGCTCGGCCTTAACTCGCACCGATTCAAAGCCGCATAAGGAGCCTTTGTCCCACACCGGGGTAACGTAGGCATTCACCCAGTAATGGTCGCCATTTTTTGCAGCGGTTCTTGACGATGCCCATCCAGGGTTTGCCGCTTTTCAGTTGCTGCCACATGGCGGCAAAAACCGCAGGCGGCATATCCGGGTGGCGAATGATGTTGTGCGGTTGGTGAGCGAGCTCTTCGATGGTAAAGCCGGATATCCGGCTGAACGTGTCATTGCAGAAGAGAATGTCGCCACGCAGATTCGATGAGGAGACGATTTCATCATCATCACCCAGTGGCACCTCCTTGCCGGTGATGGGCTTGTTTACGCGCATAGTAATTAACCTTATATACCCTTCGCCCGGTTGAGACGAAAGGCAACAGCTGTGTATTCAGCCTACAAGTCTAGTCCACATTCCTCTGAATGCTTTGAGGCATATCTTCGTCACAGAGACATTTTCTGTTGCCGGCAATCGGAGCTCGCAAAGATCCAACGCCGACTGCCGTGACAAGCCGCCAGTGGCGGGTAATTTTTCACACGCTTGCGATGTATTTTTACCTGATACAGAAACATTTTTTGGATAGTCTGTGTCGGTCACCTAGGCATAAATTGAGGAGCGATTTATGGCTGATTTTTCTCCTGCTTTTGAGCGCATGATCCAGAATGAGGGCGGGTATCGTCTGGTAAATATTGCAGCGGATCGCGGTGGGCAGACGTATGCTGGAATCGCGCGGAATTTTCATCCGAACTGGCCCGGTTGGCGTTTTGTTGACACTCAACAGATGGAAAATCTCGAGCTCTCAGCGCTGGTGCGCGATTTTTATCGCGTGCAATTCTGGGAAAAAATATCGGGAGAGCTGATTCCCAATCAGGTTGTCGCCGAATCCATTTTCGATTTTTGCGTCAATGCCGGAGTGAGTACTGGCATCAAGCTGGCGCAGATAGTTGTAGGCGCCGTGCCGGATGGACGCCTCGGCCCCGTCACGCTGGCAAAGCTCAACGACATGGACCCCGCTGTTTTTGTCCTCAAATATGCACTGGCGAAAATTGCTCGTTATGCCGAGATTTGCAACAAGAACAGGGAGCAGTCGAAATTTCTTCTGGGTTGGATTAATCGCACTGTGAAGGAGTTGGTATGAGCTGGAATATTCTCGGGATGGGCACGGTGATCGAAACCATCGGCAAAGTTGCAGACGATCTGATCACTTCAGACGAGGAGCGTCTGAAGGTCGCTTTGCAGGAAAAAGCGATGGATATGGAGCTGGTTAAAGGCCAATTGGAGATCAACAAAGTTGAGGCGGCGCACCAGAATATTTGGGTTGCGGGATGGCGTCCGTTTATCGGCTGGGTAGGCGGCATCGCGTTGGCGTACCAATTTATCTTTTATCCAATGCTGACCTGGGGTTGGGCATTGTTTCAGGCGTGGGGCTGGGTGCCGACGACATTGGAGCCGCCTCCGGTGCTGGATGCGGAAGAACTTTGGGTGATCCTGACGGGCATGTTGGGGATCGCCGGGTTGCGCAGTTTTGACAAGGTCAAAGGCACCCAGACCCAACGATTAGCGCGACGTAACAAATAAATACAAATTCCATGCGCAACGCGCACATCGGATTCGCAGGTTTTTTACAGGATGCCAATCGCTGTCTGGGGGTGCCTAAACCCCTTGCGCGGGGCTCTCGGGTCGGTAAGCAATCACCAAAAAAATCAGGGACATGCAACACAAAACGACGCGAGCGTGTGGCGAGCAAATAGGAGTTTGCCCTTGCAAACCTATTGCTGGAGTATAGAATCGCCGGCTGTTGTATAGAGGGACTTTCTATGACCGACGTCAGTAACTCCAGTCATCCGAGCCGCTCCGCCTTGCGGCCCCGCCTGCTGCTGATCGAGCTGGATTACCACGCCGAAGTGCTTACCTGCCTGTGCCCGATCCTGGCCGAGCGTTTTGAACTCGTTCTTTGGACCACCGATAAGATCTGGCGCAAGACCAGCTTGCCGGCAGAGCTTTTCGTCGAGCTCCTGATCATGCCGAAAAAATATCCGGTGGAGCGTTTCTGGCGCTCACATGAGCACGCGCTGCTTTCCGTCGACTTTGTTTATTTCAATACTCTGGAAAAACATTTTGGTTTTTTTGCCGGCAGAAAATTCACCTGCCCCACAGTGATGCGCATTCACAATACCAATGCCAGCCTATTCCCTTTCGCGTCGATTGACTGGTCCCTCCGAAATGCGTGTAAGTTCGCCGCCTATATGTTGTGGTACGTGTTATTAAAGCGAATGTGGCATCACCGGGCGCGCTTGTACCGCAATATGAGTTTGTTGATGCTGCCCAGCGAGGGTGTAGTGGCGCGCGTACGAGACGATGCGCAGGCTCGCGGCTTTCACAATATCAGCGATTACAGTATCCCTTTCAGTTGTTTGGGGGATGCGCAGCCGGCAGTGCGCGGTGACCGAATTGTTTTTGCGGTTACCGGCAGTGTCGATGCGCGGCGCAAGGATTACGATGTTTTATTCGACGCTCTGAGTGCACTCAAGCAATCGCGGCCGGAATGGCGTATGGAGATGATTTTTCTCGGCTGGGCAAAACAGGAGCGCGCACAAACAATATTGGAGCGGTTTTGCTCTCTTGCGGATGAGCAATTTCAGGTCACCAGTTTTCGCGATTATGTGTCGGAGCAAACTTTTGCCGAACAGATGGCTCGGGTCCATTTTTTGATCGCGCCTATGAAGTTGGCGGCGAGCCACAAAATTCACCAGGAATTTTACGGCCAGACAAAAATATCCGGCTTGGAAAATGATGTTGTTCGTTATCGCAAACCTGTGATTGTGCCGCAGGATTACAGTTTGCCGCAGGATCTCAACAGAATCGCTCTGACATATTCGGACGGGCGCTCTCTTTGCGATGCCATGATCACCATGATCGACGCGGACCGGTGGCAGGTGCTGACCAATCGCTTTGAAGAATTGCACAATTACAAGCGCTCTGTAATAGCGGCGAATTTTTACGATCTCTGGCAAAAATTGGAGCAGCAGAAAATGACTTATGCGCAGCCACTGGTCGCGCTTGGTGGCCGTTTGTGAGTGATACTTCGCCTCTGGTCTCGGTCATTATTCCCGTCTACAACGTCGAGGAATATCTTCACCAGTGTTTGTCTTCCGTTGCGGCACAATCCTTCGGCGATCTGGAGATGATTTGTGTCATCGATGGCTCGCTGGATGGATCGGAAGCCATCGCCCGGCAATTTGCTGCGCGGGAATCGCGTTGTCGCGTGATCAGCCAGAGCAATCAGGGATTATCCGCCGCGCGTAATGCGGGCGTTGCCGTGGCGCGGGGACGTTGGATTTTTTTTCTGGATTCCGACGACTGGATGCCGCCGTCAGCGCTGGAGTCTTTGGTTGTCGCCGCAAGCCGGTCAGGTGTGGAAGTAGTGAGTGGCGCGGTGCTGGAATTTTGGGAGGAGGGCGGTTTACAAAAACCGTTTAAAAAGTCGGAGAAGCGCGCCACTGGCCATCTGAATCTGCACGGCAGGGATTTTTTTGCGTTGGAAACCATGGTGTGGAATAAGCTCTATCCTCGCGTCTGGATCGAACAGTGTCTCTTCACACCGGGTCTCGTGCATGAAGATCTGGATTTTTATTGGCGATTTTTTTCCGCTCACCCAGAGGTTTATGCGGCGCCCGATACAGTCGTGTACTACCGCCGCCGCGCCGGCACCCTGAGCCGGCAAAAGGCCTACGATCAGACCTATCAAGACCATTACATCCGCATTATCGACAGCGCGTTTGCCGCAGCGCGGGAGCGCAAAACCCTGTCTTATCACGCCGGTCGACAAGCGCTGAAATACCTCAAATATCTGCATGAAAAAGCCGCTCCCTCGGCGCGGTATGAAGAGCATATCTGGCAGCGTTATGGGGTGCGGGACTCTGCAACCTATCGCTTTGCCCTGACCTGTAAAAAACTGCTGACTGTCTGAGCTTCACCTTAGACGGAGCTAGATATCAGGTTGCCACCAGCGCTTTGTCGCATACCGCCCGCAACAACTCATCGTCAGGTGCCAGTGACACCCAGGTGTTATCGAGCGCGGCGCCCGGCTCCGGTATCAGCAGATCGTCCCTCAGATCGGCGCGGGCATGGGCGCGGCAGTGGAATATCTGAGCAAATTGCCGCGCAGCCATGCGACGTTCAAACAGAAACAGGTCCGCCAGCACCACGTCGTGATTGATCTGGTTGATGGCGCCGGGGCCGACTCGGACAGCGATAAAACGCACGGTCTGCGGACGGATAAAGGTCCAGGGGCGCCACATGGCGGTCTCCTCGACCGTGCGCACTACCGTCACATCAGGCGGCAGCAGACTCTTCTGGTGGGAAAACCACGAGTATTCACTGACGACTTGAAATCCCAGCATGGCGACCCCGGCAAATGCTGGCACCAGCCAAGCTGGCAGGTGCCTGCGCGACAGGGCGCGCAGGGCGAGGGCCACGCCTGCGGCGCCCAGACCGGCGAACAGGGTGGCCAATAATTCCCACAACATAAAATTCCCCAAAGAAAAGGGCTTTCCTGCGAAAGCCCGTAAGCGGAAACGCTGCGCGCGCTCAGATCTTATGCGCCCCAGACCTTAATGATCGGTAGCGGCTCCGGCGCCGCGCGGATAGCGCACGCTTTCCACCAGATCTTGAATGTCCTGTGGCGGAGGTGCGGTGACAGCGGATACCCCCAGAGCGACCGCGAAATTGATCATCGCCCCCACCGCACCGAACGACAGCGGCGAAATGCCCAGCAGCCAGTTTTCCGGTGTGTTGGCAAGATTGGCCGTGCCGGGGATAAAGAACCAGCCCAGATAGATGAAGATATACACCATGGTGGCGAGCAGACCTGCCAGCATCCCGGCGACCGCTCCTACGCTGTTGACCCGTTTGGAGAAGATGCCGAGCATCAGCGCCGGGAAGATGGATGCAGCGGCAATGCCGAAGGCGAGCGCCACCACCTGCGCGGCAAAACCTGGTGGGTTGATGCCCAGCCAAGTGGCGACGGCTATGGCGACCGCCATAGAAATACGCGCCGCCAGCAGTTCGCCCCGTTCACTGATATCCGGTTTGAACCACCCTTTGATCAAGTCATGACTCACCGCGGAAGAGATGGCCAGCAGCAGCCCGGCGGCGGTGGAGAGAGCGGCGGCGAGACCGCCCGCGGCAATCAGCCCTACGACCCAGCCGGGCAGATTGGCGATTTCCGGGTTGGCCAGGACCAGAATGTCGTTGTTGACGCTGAGTTCATTGCCCGCCCAGCCGCGCGCGCTGGCGGTCTCCTGGAAGGCCGGCACATCATTGTAGGTCTGGATACGACCGTCACCGTTCTTGTCTTCGAATTTGACCAGGCCGGTCGCCTCCCAGTTTTTGATCCAATCGGGTCTTGCTTCGTATTGAAGCGCCGCCGCCTGCGGACCTTCTGGATAAATGGTGTGGAGCAGATTCAAGCGCGCCATGGCGGCAACCGCCGGGGCGGAGAGATACAAAACAGCGATGAACACCAGCGCCCAACCGGCCGACCAGCGCGCATCGGCAACCTTGGGCACGGTGAAAAAGCGGATGATCACGTGCGGCAGACCGGCGGTGCCGATCATCAGCGAGAGGGTGAACAGCACCATATTGAGTTTGTCCGGCACATCCGCCGTGTAGTCGCGGAAGCCCAGTTCACGCACCACGCTGTCCAGCTTGGTGAGCAGCGGCACGCCGGATTCCGTATGGTCGGAAAACAATCCGAGCGGCGGGATGGGATTGCCGGTCAGCTGCAGGGAGATAAAGACCGCCGGAATCGTGTAGGCGATGATCAACACCACGTACTGCGCCACCTGGGTATAGGTGATGCCTTTCATGCCACCCAGCACTGCATAGAAAAACACCACCACCGCCGCGATGATCAGACCTGTGTTGCTGCTGACTTCAAGAAACCGGGAAAAGGCCACCCCTGCGCCCGTCATCTGGCCGATAACGTAAGTGACCGAAGTGATGATCAGGCAAATAACCGCGACCATGCGGGCGCTCGAACTGTAGAAGCGGTCACCGATAAATTGCGGCACGGTGAACTTGCCGAATTTACGCAGATAGGGCGCCAACAGCATGGCCAGCAGCACGTAGCCGCCGGTCCAGCCCATCAGATAGGTGGAATTGGCGTAGCCTCCTGCGGCGATCAGCCCGGCCATGGAAATAAACGAAGCGGCTGACATCCAGTCCGCGGCGGTCGCCATGCCGTTGACCACCGGGTGAACACCGCCGCCGGCGACATAGAATTCTTTGGTGGAGGCTGCGCGTGACCAGACAGCGATGGCGATATAAAGCGCGAAGGACCCGCCGACGAAGAGCAGATTGATGGCAAATTGGCTCATGATTATTCCTCGTGCACGCCAAATCGCTTGTCCAGCGTGTTCATTCTCCAGGAATAAAAGAAGATCAGAGCGATGAACGTGAGGATTGAGCCCTGCTGGGCGAACCAAAAACCGAGATCGGTGCCGCCGATGGTAATGCCCATCAGCAGCGGACGCAGGAGAATGGCAAATCCGTAAGAAACCAGCGCCCAAACGACGAGGCATCCCAAGATCAGGCGCAGGTTAGCGCGCCAATAGGCTTCAGCATTTTTACTATGGGTCACGTTTCAACTCCTAAGGTGGCTGCATTATTTTTGGTGTATATGCTAATTGCTGTATGGATCTTAATTATCGGTATAGATGTTTAATTCTTATTGCGTCATTACCTTTTTTGTCGTGCCTGCACCAGATGGCGAGGGAGATCCATAATGGCGGCGATCCAATTTTAGCGGGCCAAGGGTGAAGGTAGATTCTTATGTATTTTGCCTTCAGCAAAATGGCCATGAGCCGCTAACGCCAGTGTTATTTTCGCATGCCGGTTATTTTCGCATGGATGCTATGTGGCGCGACAAGCAGATGATCTGCGTTCTGTTTTACAAAAGCTTGCAAAATTCTCCCTTGCGCTTGGCAATTTTTTGCTTATTAGCGCCTGACTTGGTTGCGATTTGCGCAAAATGAGTTCATTTGAAGGTGGGCATGCAAATTGCCTAAGTGTGAATGCCTTGCCGATCCCGATTGTCGGGGGTGCTGGTTATATAACACTGGTATAACAACAACTGAAGAGGATTTGCAGATGAAACGCTTTGTAATTGGCATATTTGTCAGTCTATTCACGTTATTCACTTTGTCTGGCTGCAACACGATGGAAGGTTTTGGTAAAGATGTGGAGAAAGTTGGGTCCGAAATTGAAGAAAAGGCGGACCGATAAGTCGTCGCATTCAAGCTCCAAGGCATGGAGTCGTGGATTCTCACTCAGGCACCCATAGCGGAGGTCAGCCAAAAAAGGAAAAGGGATTGCGAAAATGTTTTCCTTGGCATTTAATCCAATAAGGATTTCTATTTCCACCAAACGGAAATGGCGGCAATAGAAATCCAACAACTCATATCAGAATCCACATCTATTTTTAGCACCTTTTGAGGTGCTTTTCTTTTTTTGTCTTTCAGTCTTTTGTATTTAATTAATCGGCATTGACATAAATAAAAAGGAGCCCGAAGGCTCCTTTGGCGGACATTTATTGTTCTATCAATCGTCTGAAATGGTGCTGTAACGATTGTCTTCGTAGCGGTACTCTTGAGAATCCTTGAGCTCTTGAGCGCCCATTTGTGATTCCCAGATCAGCTGTGAGCCAGATAAGCGAACCTGATCCAGAGGGATCATCACTTCTTTTTCACCGATGCCCATGAAGCCGCCAGCCTCAACGACCAGGGCTGCGATGCCGTTGGGGCCTTGGATCACTTCTTCGACTTCGCCGATGGGTTTGTTTTGCAGATTCACCACTTTGAGATCAACCAGCGTTTTTGCTGCAACAGGCTGCAATTGATCGTCACCAGTGCTGAGCTGCACTTGGTGGTGGCCGTCGGCACTGTTCACCAGGGCTCCGCGTCGTGTTGCGTCGATAGGATTAATGTCTTCTCCCACAATCCCCGGTTGACGACTTGTGGTGTCTTCAGAGGGATAAGACGGATCAGTGGATGTAGTGCGATTGTCCATGCCTTCGCTGCGCTCAGCTGGATCTTCACCGAAAGCATTAGGCTGGGAAATGTTGCGATCCAGCTGAGTGCCATCAACCGGTGTAGTTTGGTTTATTGTGCCCTCGGTGCTTGTGCTGGTGTCGGCCGCAAATGCAGGAACGGCATTTAACAGAACGGCCGCACTGACGGCGCAGGCCAGGGAGTGGCGTAAGGATATTTTGCGTTTCATAGTTCTTCTCCAATATTTATTTGATTGAATCAACTGCATACCTGCCACCCAGGCTTTACTCAAGCCTTAAAGGTAAAAGTCTGAAAGCAAAGCCTGCGCCACGCTAGGCGGGCAATTCTATTTCGTTTATTCAGGTTGTATTTCTGGCGTTAGCGGCCGCATTGTTTTCATTTGTTTCCACTTGTCAGGTGGCTGTTAATCTTTAGCAGAAAATATTAGGAGCTTTTTTTGTAAGGCTTACAGAGAGGAGGCGGTTTTGCTGGAAAATACGAAAAAATAATGGCGGGAGGTCTTGTTTTATCGCACATATAAGACTGGAATACGCGTTGCTTTAAGCACCTAGAAGCCGGGGAGAATTATGTCTCGGTTGGAATCGGCAAGTGGGTCCGGCGAGAGCCATGTCAAAGTCGAGTATCGAATTGGAGAATTAAGCTGGTTTTGGCGGGGAGGGGAAGGCAATGTTGGCGGAAAAGTCTCATAAAACGGTCACCACATTCGTCGTGGCGGCAACTGCAGCTGCGATTGTGCTTTATTCAGAGCAGGCAATGACAGCCAATTTTGGCGGAAAAAACGACGAGAAAAAGGTGTGTGAAGAGCAACAGGGAATGGAATTCATAGTTCATCTTGCAACGGATCGGAGCAGTGTTCAGATATTTATTTAACATGAGAATTTAATCTGATGGCGGCGCAGCCGCCTTCAGTTTCAATCAGCTATTCCGTTTTTTGCACCATGGCATATTTTCGCAATAGAGCTCTCAACTGGTGATATGTCAGGCCCAGCATTCGGGCGGCATCTTTTTGATTGAATTTTGCTTTATGCAGAGCGGCTTCAATCCACTGAATTTCCTGTTGTTGACAGGCGTCTTTGAAGTCTGGTGGAAATGACATGTTTTTCTGCGTGGTCGCATCGCTACGGTGTTTTGCAGGCTGCGGTTCTCTTTCGATTTGTCGGAGTCGAAAAGGCGATGCAAATGGGTCGAGCAGAATCCGCCCTAGGGGTTGATCCGCTTCCTGCTGTCGATAGACGCTGCGCTCCACGGCATTTTTGAGTTCGCGAATATTTCCCGGCCAGGAATGGTCCATTAAATCTTGTTTGGCCGCGTTGCTGAACCCGGGAAAATAAGCCAAACCCAGCTCCTTGCACATGGAAATGGCAAAAAACTCGGCTAGCAGAATAATGTCTTCCGGACGTTCGCGCAGAGGCGGCAGGGTGACGACATCAAACGCCAGGCGATCCAGCAGGTCGTGGCGAAATTTGCCTTCCTCCGCCAGTGATGGCAGGTCCTCATTGGTGGCGGCGACGAGCCGTACATCGACCTTCTGCGCAACGCTGCCGCCCAGCCGCTCAAAATCCCCGTATTCGATAAAGCGCAAAATCTTTTCCTGGGTTTTCATCGACATGGTGGCAAGTTCATCGAGAAATAAAGTGCCGCCGTCGGCGCGTTCAAAACGTCCGATATGTCGTTTGCTCGCCCCGGTGAAAGCACCTGCTTCGTGACCGAATAATTCCGACTCCAACAGGGCATCGCTGAGTGCCGCGCAATTCATTTTGATCAGAGGCTTGGCCCAGCGGTCGGAGAGGAAATGCAGGCGTTCTGCGATCAATTCTTTGCCCGTACCGCGTTCGCCCACAATCAATACCGGGCGGTTGAGGCGGGTCAGTTGGGATACCTGTTCCAGCACGGAGAGATAGGCATTGGATTCGCCGATCAATTTATGTTCGATTTTGCTCATTTGGCTATCATTTCGTCAATTTACACAAACTATAGTGAAAATGGCCACTAATAGATAGTCGACAATCGCAGCCATATTGGATAAAAGACTTTAAAAACAAGGGTTTGTACAGCTTATGTTGCGTTGGCACAGAAGCTGTAAAGGCTGGGTTTCAACAAATACCTCAGCCAAGGAGCATCTTATGGGTATCTTTTCCCGCTTTTCCGACATCATCAATTCCAACATCAATGCCCTGCTGGACAAGGCGGAGGACCCGGAAAAAATGGTCCGCCTGATCATTCAGGAGATGGAGGAGACTCTGGTGGAGGTGCGCACCGTATCCGCCAAAGCCATTGCCGATAAAAAAGAACTGCAGCGCCGTAAACAATTGCTTCTTGATCAGGCAGAATCCTGGCAGGGCAAAGCGGAGTTGGCTTTGACCAAAGGCCGCGATGATCTCGCCAAAGGCGCATTGGCAGAGCGATTGAAGTTCGTTAAAGAAGCGCAGGATGTGGATATCGAATTGGAAGTGCTGGAAAGCAGCCTGGTGGAATTGGAGAGTGAAATTACCCAGTTGCAGCAGAAAATTGCCGAAGCCAAAACCCGGCAGAAAACACTGGTGACCCGCCATTCCGCCGCTACCTCAAAATTGCGTGTGCGCAAATCCCTGAACGGTTCCGCACTGCAGGATTCGCTATCTCGACTGGAAGGCTATGAGCGCAAACTCGATGAATTGGAAGGTCGTGTCGAGTCTTATGACTTGGGCAAAAAATCCCTCGCGGATGAAATCGAGCAATTGGCCAAAGATGAAGAGATTGAAGCGGAACTCGCCGCCCTCAAAGAAAAAATTGGCAAACAATAACTCATAAACCAAGGAGATTGATTATGGTAGAAGCAGCTGGAGGCATAGTCGCGTTGAGCTTGGCGCTCTGCGTTTTGATTATTCCGATTTGGATTATGACGCGGCTTTTTGGCAAAGATGGCGCAAAGAGTGTTGGTGGTGGATCTGAAGATGAAAAGCGCAAAATCGAACTTCTGCTCGGTCAGGCGGAAGTGATGGAAAAACGCTTGCAAACGTTGGAATCCATTCTGGATAAGCAGCATCCCAATTGGAGAAGTGAATTATGAGCCGGTTCAACGGAGATAAAAAACTCTACCGCAATCGCCGCAAAGGTATCGTCGGCGGCGTGTGTGCGGGTCTTGCGGATTATTTCGAAATCGACCGAAAAATAGTGCGGATTTTATTCGTCGTCGCACTTTTTATGACCCTGCAAGTTGCGCTGATCGTTTACGTAGTGGCCTATTTCGCCCTGGATAACGACCCTGAAACCCTTATGGATGAAGATGGTCGTTTGCGAAGTCGCTTCGACAGCAGCTTTGAACGCAAGTCTGTATTCAACAGCGTGCAGGATAGGTTTAGCAAAGTGGAAGAGAGGTTGCGTAAGCTAGAGGCTTATGTGACGTCGAAGCGGTACAAACTGCAGGATGAGATTGATCGGTTGTAGGCCTTGGTTAACCCCACCCCACAACCTCCCTGGATGAGCGCACAGCTTTTTCCTGGGGGTGGGGTTAACTCAATAGCGCCGGGTTAACTCAATAAGGAAACCCCGCAATCCCCAATTCCAATTTCCAAACCGCACCTGCGCCCGTAATAAACAGCGTTTTATGCTCCGGCCCACCAAATGCGGCATTGGTGATGTTCGCATCCACTTTAATTTTCGCAATCTCTTCACCCGCAGGTGTGATCACGCGAATGTGTTGCTTGGTGTGCTCGGTTATGTAGAGGTTGCCGGCGCAGTCTACGGCCATGCCGTCGGGGGTGTTGACGCTGAGAATGTCGCGGCCTTGGCCGACTACGCCATTTTCAATCGGGTAGGCGCGAACGACGGTGCCGCCGGCGACGTAAAGGGTTTTCTGGTCTGGTGATAATGAAATGCCGTTGGGATTTTCGATGGTGTCGTCAATCACCGTCACGGTTTTGCCGTCGAATTGGTAAACGCGGGTTTTTTCCTGGCCGCCGGGTGCGGCATCGCGTTGGTAGGCGGGGTCGGTGAAATAAATAATGCCGTCGGCGGATTCGGTTAAATCATTGGGGGAATTAAACGGATTTCCATTAAATTCGTTAACCAGAATTTCGCGCTCGCCGGTTTTTTGGTTGTAGCGGGAAAGCGCTTTGCGGTCGTGTGTGGCTGCGAGGAGCAAACCGTCTTTGCCGACGGCCAAGCCGTTGCTGCCGCTGTTATCAATAGCCGTCGCAAAAGTGCCGTCTGGGCGCAACGCCTGAACGCGCGAGGGGAAGCCCTGGCTGAAGGTGAAGTCGGAAAAATACAGGGTGTCTTCAATCCACACCGGTCCTTCGTACAAACCGGGTTCGCCGCGCGTGCTTTCACTGCCGGGAATGCGCTCGGCGGTCAGTTCGCCGCTCGGTGCGGTGCCGGGGCTGGCGGGGCAGGTCCACGGATTTTGCGTGGAGGAGGAAATGTCGGTAGCGACTTTTTCACTCGGTGCTGCAGCAGGCGCTGGCGCGGGCGTCGCTGAGGAAGGCGTTTCCTTGCCGCAGGCGACCAAGCTCAACAAAAGGCTGGTGGAGAGTAACAGGGTGCGAGAGTTATTTTGGAAAAACATAGTTTTCGCCGTAGTAGTGAATGAATGGATGAAATAAAACGAATTTAAAAAAGGTGTGACGCGAGCGTCACACCTTCAGAACTTGATTGACAGGCAGGTCGCGCACGCGCACACCGGACGCGTGATAAATCGCGTTGGTGATGCTCGGAATAATGGCCGGCAATCCGGGTTCGCCCACGCCGCCGGGTGCTTTATCCGAGGGGATGAGGTGCACGTGCAAGGGGGAATTTCCGGCATGTGCGCGACGCGATAATCGTGAAAATTCCCTTGTTCGATAGCGCCGTCTTTAACGGTGATCTGGCTGTAGAGCGCCATGGATAATCCCATAATCATCGCCCCTTCCATTTGTGAACGCACTCGATCTGGCGTAATCACCAGCCCGCAGTCGATTGCGGTATGCATTTCCAGCACTTCGACTGTGTTGTCTTTTACGCGCACTTTGGTGGCCGCTGCACTGTAGGAATTAAAGCTGTTGGCGTAGGCGATGCCCCAGGCTTCATTGGCGGGCAATTTTTTCTCCAGGCCGGCTTTATCGGCGACCACGTTGATGACGTTTTTCATCCGGCGTGTATCCACCGCGTAGTCGTCGGTAAGCTGATCGTAATTTTTCCAGCCGGTGAAGCCGTCTTTGCGTGGATCGATGATGCGGTCTTCGCCCAATAAATTCAGCCACATCTGCCGTGTGCTGATGCCGGCTTTGACCGCCAGTTCATCGACAAAACTGCCGATGGCAAAGGCGTTATGGAGATTTTGCACCGCGCGGAACCAGCCTATGCGCACACGCGTGGAAGCTTTTTGGGTTTCGCAGCTGAAATTATTCAGGGCAAATGGAATATCGGCAAAACCTTGCGCCAGCAGTCCATCGGCCGGCACGTCGGATTTGCCGTCGAAGGTCCAACCGATCGGCGGATGCGCAACGCGCTGCACCCAAAAATCGGCGGTCTTTTTATCCGTGATTTCGGCTTTGCAATAATTGGCGGCGATGGAGTGGTAATAACCGTGTTTGACGTCGTCTTCGCGGGACCAGATTACTTTTACCGGTCGGCCGGTTGCCACGGCCAATTCAACGGCTTCCAGGGCAAAATCATTTTTGCCTTTGCGGCCGAAGGCGCCGCCCATAAGGGTGGCGTTGACTTCGACTTTGTCGCCGTCTTTTTCCGGATCAAAACCTAATTCTGCGAGCACTAGACTTTTGCACCACTGGGGCGTTTGCGTGCCGGCCCAGACCGTGCATTTTCCGACTTTAATCTGCACCGTGGCTGCGGGCGTTTCCATGGACATATGGTGGTGATAGGGCATGGTGTAAACCGCTTCCACCGTGCGCTCGGGATTAAAAGCGTGGTCGGCTACTTTGCCTTTGCCGCGCACCACGGCGCCGGGTTCGCGCACCCGCGCGGCCAGTTCCTTTTTATAGGCTTCGGTATTGTGGGTGGCATTGGCGCCCAGATCCCACTCCACTTTGAGTTTTTTGCGACCTTCCAGCGCCGCCCAGGTATTGGTGGCGAGCACGGCGACGCCGGAAACGGGATTCATGCCCACCGGAATTGTGCGGTCCTTCAGACGCACAACGGCCACTACGCCGGGAATTTTTTTCGCTTCAGCGTCGTTGAAGGATTTCACTTTGCCGCCCACCACCGGCGGGCGCTCGATGGTGGCGATGAGCATATCCGGCAATTGAATATCCTGAGCGTAAATCGCTTTGCCCTGGACGATATTGTCGTGACCGGTCAATTTCACATCTTTGCCGATAAGGCGGAATTCATTTTGCGCTTTCAAACGCACCTTGGCCGGGTCGGGCATGGATAATTTGGCCGCGTCCGCCGCCAAGTCACCAAAAGCGAGTTTTTCGCCGGTTTTGCTATTCACAACAAAATGTTGCTGCGCTTTTACCGCGGATTTTTCCACTTGCCAGCGATTGGCCGCCGCCTGTTCGAGCATGTCCCGCGCCACCGCGCCCATCTGCCGGATGTGGGCAAAAAATTTGCGGATGGAGGCGGAGCCGCCGGTGCTTTGGTCGCCGTAGCGCGCGTCCGCTTTACCCAGGGTCACTTTCACTCGCGACCAATCCGCTTCCAACTCATCGGCGATAATTTGCGGCACGCTTGTGTTGATGCCCTGACCCATTTCCATGCGGTGGCAGATGATGTCCACCGTGCCGTCTGGACTGATGCTTATGAAGTAACCCAAGGCATTGCTTGGCGTCGCAGAACCAGCGGGCGCGTTGACCGCCGCCAGAGAGACTCCGGGAAGGCCGCTGCCAATGACCAGAGCGCCGGCACCAAGACCGAGTTTGGCGAGAAAATCCCGTCGGTTGATCTGAATAATCGGTTCCATCACACAGCCCCCTTCGCAGGTTTCACTTCCTGGATCATCACCGCCGCCGTCTGAATCGCCTGCTTGATACGTGGGTAAGTGCCGCAGCGGCAGATATTGCCCTGCATGTAATTTTCGATTTCCGTTTCGGTGGGCTTGGGCGTTTGTTGCAGCAGCGCGGCGGCACTCATGATCTGGCCGCACTGGCAATAACCACACTGGGCGACATTGTGTTGGACCCAAGCTTTTTGCAGCGGGTGCAGCTCGCCATCTTTGGCCAGCCCTTCAATGGTGGTCACCTGTTGATCCTTCACCGCGGAAACCGGCGTGATGCAGGAGCGCACCGGCACGCCGTTGAGATGGACGGTGCAAGCACCGCACAAACCCAGGCCGCAGCCGAATTTGGTACCAGTGAGATGCGCCACGTCCCGCAGGGCGTAGAGCAGGGGCATATTGGGATCAATATCGAGAGAGAGGGTCTGGCCGTTGACCTTGAGTTGGATCATAGGATGGCACCTTGATTGACACTCCCGCCGCTGAAAGGCGCCGGGATGATGGGCTGGGGTCGGGCGATTATGGGCTATTTGGCGTTGCGGGAACAATCGGGAGGGGCTGCAGATAGCAGGCGCAGCCTGGGTATGGAATGATAATGGACGTCTGAGCAAGGGCGTTGCTTCCCTCTCGGGCACGACCTGTGTACCATCCTGCGATTGCGGACTGCACGAACTACCGGTTTTCAATGCTCGTACACGAGGCAGTGAAACCATAGGAATGACCCCAGCCACAGAAGGACCTAATATGAAGACTTTCACGGATTACGCTCAAGAAAAGCTTATCGATTTGTTCAACAATCATGACCATGAAGTTGGTAGTGAGCTGAAAAAGCTAGAGCCCGAAAAATACAAAGATTATAAGTCCACCGATTGTATTACCTATGCGCTAAATGTAATTAGCCACGCTTTTAGGAGCATTGGCGATGAAGGTTCTGCTAAGCGAGTATGGTCGCTTGGCAAAAAAGGATCTGAGCTCGCGCAGTATTTAGTGAGCCAACATGGTTGGAGAGGGATTTATATCAATCCAGACCTCAAACATCCCCTTGATGCAGATGCAGAGCACGTTTACACCGGAATTCTTGCTGAGCAAAAATGCCTTTATTACGGAATCCCTCTTTCTTACAAAGTTGCCAATTACTTTCCGACCCCAGCGAACCACCCTGCGTTTAAAAAGTTAAATAAAGCTTCCGGAAGTACTCAATTAAATACTATAGACATCGCGAGTTTAAAGTCCGTAAGGTTTGGCTTCGGAATATCTCGCGGAGGACGGCATACCTGGGTTTTTTCAAAAGGTAAAGTCTATGAAGTACATTGGGAGTCTGTCGGGAAAGGTTTGTATGATGCAACTCCTCTCAATGAATTTGGCTGGCTTAGCGGGGCTATGGTAATTCCCATCGATCAAGCCGCAATGGTCGCTGCTTCAGCCAAGCTTAAATGTGGCAATTAGTATGCTCAGATACCTATTAATTTTGGTGTTTTTTTTTCATATCCGGCTGCGCCAGTGTCAGCAAACTCAATCCGAATTGGATAGTCATGAGTTACTCGGACTTCGGTCCCCAGGTGATCGCGCACGAAATCATTGGTATGGAATGGTGGCAGTGGCAGGATCACGGCGATTCGATTGATCGAGAGTATGCGATACAAGTAGTTGTATACCAGGGAGTATCAAATGAGGCGGTTAGGCAGGAGTTTCCTGTGGAGCCTGAAAGACAAATTGACTATCGATACCTTGAGTACCAGCGAGCCTTGGATTATCTGGATGAGAAAATCGATGAGGACGTTATGGAAAACGTAACTGAAAAATTGAAAAGTACCCGAGAAAAAATTAAAGCTCACTTCAATTAGCAGTAGGTTACAAATGCGATGGCTCGAAGAGCCGGCCATCGCTTCCGGGTTTGCGCGGCCGCGAGCACGGGCGGGCTCGTCTGCTTAGCTGCTCGCGCTCCCGTCGAAACCAATTTTAAAAACTCAAACTCAACTGCGCATTCCCGGCATGAGCTTCCCAACCTCCACCCAGGGCTTTATAAACCGCAATCAGGTTGAGCAGTAATTGGGTTTCGCTTTGGGCGAGTTGGGCGTTGAAATCGAGTTGGGAGCGCTCGGCGTCGAGCACGTTGATAAAGTCGCCGCTGCCGATTTCGAATTTCTGTCGCGCCAAACGGGCGGCCTGGGTGCTGGCGCGGGCGGCTTGTTGCAGGGTTGCGCGGCGTTCTTCTTCGCGACTGAAATTCTGCAGGGCGTTGTCGGTTTCCTCCAGGGCGCGCTGCACGCTCAATTCAAATTCCGCCAGACGCGCTTGCGCCCGGGCGTCGGCAGCGTCGATATGCGCCTGCACCCGTCCCAGATCAAATGCCGCCCAGCGAATACTCGGCGCAAACACAAAGGTTTTTGTCGGCTCCTCGCCGAGGCGCGACCATTCGGTGGACAGATACCCGAGGCTGCCATCCAGGCTAATGCGCGGATACAGATCCGCCACCCGCACGTTGTATTCCGCCACCGCGCCTTTTAATGCCTGTTCCGCAGCCTGAATATCCGGCCGGCGTTGCAGCAGGCTGAGGGGGTCACCCACCGCCAGAGTGGTGGGCAGTGATGGCAATGGTTGTGCTGTGGCGAGACGTATTCGCAGAGTTTCCGGCGCTGCGCCACTCAATACCGCGAGCCGGTTGATATCCGAATCAATGCGCGCGTGCAGCGTGGGAATGGCGGCGCGGGTCAATTCCAATTGCGCCTCCGCGCGGGCGCTGTCCAATTGATCGCCGCGCCCCACTTCAACAAATCGCTGGGTGAGGGCGAGACTCTCGCCCTGAATGCGAGCGCTGTCCTGCGCTACCTGCAGCAAATATTGATGGCCACGCAGGCTGATATAAGTCGCCGCCACTTCCGCTGCGACACTCACATGTGCGCCGCGCAGCTCGGCCTCGCGGGCGGCGAGTTGGGCTTTGTTTAACCGCACCTGATTATGCACGCGGCCGAACAGATCCACCTCCCAGCTGGCGTCAAAGCCGGCTTGGAAGGTTTCGCTGATGGTCTCTGCGTTGGCGGCCAGCAGATCTTCACTGGTTTTTTCCCGCCGACCGGCTACTTTCGCCCGCACCGATGGCAATCGACCGAGTTGGGTATTGCGCAAGAGCGCGCGCGCCTCCGCAAGAGATGCCTGGGCGATGCGAATATCGTGGTTGCGCGCCAGCGCGTCGCCAACCAGTTGTTTCAGGGTTGCATCGTCCAATTGCGCCCACCAGGCGGCGATAGGTTGTTGTGTGTGGCTTCCGGCCACCAAATTAAATTGCTCGGGCAGATGGAGCTGCGCCTGTTGCGGCGCCTTGTCCACATTTTTAAAACCGCTGCACGCGGCCAGCAGTGTTGTCAGAGCCAGTGCCGGAACCGCAATCAATAAACGCGACTTCATAGATGTGCTCCTGTTGTTGCTGATGAGGCTGTTGCTGACGGTGCTGCAGTTGAGGGTGCGGAAAATTCCGCGCTGCCCGGAATGTAATAACTGCGATTACCCTCCAGTTTGCGCAGCAGCACATAAAAAGATCGGCGTAAAAAACAGACCGAAAAAGGTTACGCCCAACATGCCGGAAAATACCGCTATCCCCATGACGTTGCGCATCTCTGCGCCGGCGCCGGTGGAGAATACCATTGGCACTACGCCCATGATAAAAGCGAAGGACGTCATCAAAATCGGCCGCAATCTCATGCGGCTGGCAGTGATCGCCGCCTGATAAGTTGCCATGCCGCGCTGTTCCAATTCGCGGGCAAATTCCACAATCAAAATGGCATTTTTACTGGCGAGCCCGGCGAGTACGAACAAACTGATCTGGGTAAAAATGTTGTTATCCCCGCCGGTAATCCACACACCGAACAGCGCAGACAGGATCGACAACGGCACTATGGAAATCACGATCAGCGGCAGCGCCAGACTTTCGTATTGCGCTGCGAGTACCAGGAAAACCAGCAGCAAACACAAAGGGAAAATATAAATCGCCGTATTGCCGGACAGCACTTGCTGATAGGTCAGGTCGGTCCATTCGAACACCATGCCGGGCGGCAAGGTCTCGGCGAGGATTTCACTGATTGCATCCTGCGCCTGACCGCTGGAATAACCGGGTGCGGCGTTGCCGTTCAAATCCGCAGCTAGATAACCGTTGTAGTGGGTGGCACTTTCAGGGCCGTAACTCTCCTGCATGCTGAGCACTGAACCCAGTGGCACCATTTCGCCTTTGTTGTTGCGCACTTTTAAATTCAGCGCATCAGCGGAGGTGCCGCGAAATTCTGCATCCGCCTGGGCGATCACTTGATAGGTGCGGCCAAACTGGTTGAAATCATTAATGTAGAGCGAGCCCAAATAAATCTGCATCGTGTCGAATACGTCTTTGATATTCAGTCCCAGTTGTTTGGCCTTGGTGCGATCCACATCCGCGTAGAGTTGCGGCACATTGATTTTGTAATTGGAATACACACCGACTAATTCCGGGCGCTGCCAGGCTTTCTGCTGCACCTGGGTGACGACTTCGGCGAGTTTTTCGTAACCCAATCCGGCGCGGTCCTCGATCTGCAATTTAAATCCGCCGGTGGTACCGAGCCCGCGCACGGGTGGCGGTGGAAAAATCGCGATAAACGCTTCTTCGATGCCGGCGTATTTCGCCTGCAGTTTCTGCGCTATAGCGCCGGCGGAAAAGAGCTTCGCCGGTGCGTTCGTCAAAGGAATCCAAAGTGAGAAAAACAATTCCGGCGCTGGCGCTATTGGTGAAGCCGTTGATGCTCAAGCCGGGGAATTGCACCGAACTTTCCACGCCCGGTTCCGCCAGACCGATTTCACCCATTTCGCGAATCACCGCCTCTGTGCGCGCCAGAGTGGCGCCATCCGGCAACTGCGCAAAACCGATCAAATATTGTTTGTCTTGTGGCGGTACAAAACCTTTGGGAATGGTATTGAAGCCCACGCCGATAATCGCCAGCAAAAGCACATAAATGCCCACCGCCAGAGATTTGCGCCCGAGCATTTTGCCGATGCTGGTGGAATAGTTGCCGGAACTGCGCTGAAAACTGCGGTTGAACCAGCGGAAAAAACGCCCGAAAAATTTATCCATCAGCAACGTCAGACGATCCTTGGGCGCCTCGTGGCTTTTCAATAACAAGGCGGCCAGCGCCGGGCTCAGTGTCAGTGAGTTGATCGCCGAAATCACGGTGGAAATCGCAATTGTCAGAGCGAATTGTTTGTAGAACTGACCGGTGAGCCCACTGACAAATGCAATAGGCACGAATACCGCAACCAGCGTCAGCGAAATCGCAATAATTGGGCCGCTGACTTCCTGCATGGCTTTATAGGTGGCGGCGAGCGGAGTGAGGCCTTCTTCGATATTCCGCTCGACGTTTTCCACTACCACAATTGCATCATCCACCACTATGCCGATGGCGAGCACCAAGCCGAATAATGAAAGCGTATTGATGGAAAAGCCGAATGCCCACATCAACGCGAAAGTGCCGACGATCGATACGGGAACCGCGAGCAGGGGAATAATCGACGCGCGCCAGGTTTGTAAAAATATCACCACCACAATAACCACGAGTGCGAGCGCTTCCAGCAGGGTTTTAATCACCGCTTTGATGGAGTCCTGCACAAATATGGTGGGGTCGTAGACGACGGAATAATCCACGCCCTGTGGAAATCGCTGCTTCAGCTCCGCCATGGTTTTGCGCACGCCTTCGGAAATCTGAATGGCATTGGCACCGGGCGCCTGAAAAATCGGGATGGCCACGGCGGGCTGGTTGTTGAGCATGGAATTCAAGCTGAATTCCGCCGCGCCCAACTCGACACGCGCCACATCTTTCAAGCGGGTGATTTCGCCATTGGCGCCGGCGCGGATAATGATTTCGCCAAATTCCTCCGCATTTTCCAGCCGACCTTTGGCATTCACGGGTAATTGCACGTCGACGTAGGTGCCCACTGGCGCGCCGCCGATAATACCGGCGGCCACCTGCACATTCTGCTCGCGCACGGCGTTGGTCACGTCGCTGGCGGTGAGATTGCGCTCGGCGATTTTTTCCGGATCGAGCCAGATGCGCATGGCGTAGTCGCCGGAGCCAAACAGCCGCACCATGCCGACGCCGGCCACTTTTGCCAACTCGTCTTTCACATTCATCAAAGCGTAATTGCGCAGATAGAGTTCGTCGTAGGTTTTATCCGGCGAAATTAAATGCACCACCATGGTTAAATCCGGTGAGCTTTTTACTACGGTGACGCCGGTCTGTCGGGTGACTTCGGGCAGGCGCGGCAGCGCTTGCGACACCCGGTTCTGCACCATTTGTTGGGCGAGGTCGGGATCGGTGCCGATTTTGAAGGTCACGGTGAGTGTCATGCGCCCGTCAGTGGTGGCCTGGGAAAACATATACAACATGTTCTCCACGCCGCTCAGCTGTTCTTCCAGCGGGCGCGCCACGGTTTCGGCGATGACTTTGGGGTTGGCGCCGGGGTATGCGGCGTTCACTACCACCGATGGTGGTGAGACTTCCGGGTATTCGGAAATCGGTAACTGAAACATGGCGAGAAGACCTGCGATAAAAATCAGCAGGGAAATCACGCCGGCAAAAATAGGACGGTCAACAAAAAAACGGGAAATATTCATAAGCGTTCCTGCTCGTTGGCTGGGCAGCGGGAGGAGGGGAGGAAAACTGGCCGCTATTGCACAGCCAGTTGGTTGTTGAGCGTGGTGACGCTGACGGGATTGACCACCGCGCTGGGGCGCAAATGGGAGAGGCTGTTCACTGCAATGCGCTCGCCGGCCTCAACGCCGGAGACCACCACCCGGTGCGCCTGGAAATGATTTCCCAGCGCCACCTCGCGGTATTGCACCGTGTTTTGTCCGTCCACCACATAAACGAATTTGCGGTTCTGGTTGGTGCCAATCGCGCGGTCGGGCACCAGCAGTGCGGCTTGGGTGGCGGCGGAGCCCAGGGAGATGTTGGCGTACATACCCGGCGTGAGCGCGCCATCGGTGTTGGTGAAAATGGCGCGGGCGCGAATGGTGCCGCTGGCCACGTCCAGGCGGTTGTCAAAAGCGTGGATGTGGCCGCGATAGGTCCGGCTTTCATCACTCGCCAGGGTCAACTCCACCGGCATTTCCTCCTGCTGCTGAATGCTGCGCACCGAGCGGATGTAGGTCTGCTCGTCCACATTGAATTCCGCATAAAGACGGTCATCCGCGACTATGGTGGTCAGCACCGGGGCACTGGCGCCGGCGCCCACCACGTTGCCGACGGTGAGTTCGGCGCGCCCGGCGCGACCGCTGATGGGTGCGCGTATATAGGCATATTCCACATTCAGACGCGCTTGGTTGACCGCACTTTCCGCCGCTTTGACGCTCGCCTGGGCGACCTGGTGATCGCTGGTCGCGGTGTCGAAAATACTACGGGAAATCAGCTTGCCTTCGAGCAGCTGGCGCGCCCGCTCCAACTCATCCTTGGTGAGGCGCTCACGAGACCGCGCGGTCGCCAGCTCGGCTTCAGCGCGCTGCAATTGTGCTTCGTGGGGCCGGGGGTCGATAACGAAGAGGGGATCGCCTTTTTGCACGAACTGACCGTCCACGAAGAGAACCTGCTCAATGGTGCCGCCTACCAGCGGTTTGATCTCGGCACTGGCGACGGGGGTAAGACGCCCGGAAAACCGCGTCCAGGTACGGATTGCCGTTGGTGTGAGCTCGGTGACTTCAACAGTAGGGGCGGGTGTGGCTGTTGCGGTGGGATTGTCGGCGCTGGCGCCGGCGGTGTAGTAAAAAGCTCCGGCTGTACTCAGCAGGGCGGTCAGAACAAGCGGAAAAGCGCGTGATGTCAGCCTTTCCGCTGCAAACGGGGTTGGAATACGCATGAAACTGTCTCCTGAAAAAAACGAACAGCTGGTTTGAAACCTGCCAGCTTCCTGGTGGTGGTGAAGAGTGGTTTGGATCATACATACCGGTTGGTATGCTGGTCAATTAGGCAAATGCAAAAAAATGTATGGCGCCTGATTCGAGAAGTTGTGAGCGTTGCGGATAAATAACAGGTGGCGCGGTGTCAGATATGGCGCTGGCTTGCTATTTATGTGGTCAGCGATTACTTTTTACGCCGTTTTGACCACAAGACATATCGATGCGCAGCATAATGCAAACCGGTCGGTCTTTTGGTTCCGCCCTTGAATGTTGAGATGAACTATGTCCGCTGAAGAAACCCGCCACCGTTTGTTGGAAACTGCCTTGGAGCTGATCTGGCAGAGCAACTACAACTCGGTCGGGGTCAATGAAATCTGCAAACAGGCCGGGGTGACCAAGGGCGGCTTCTACCATCACTTTGAATCCAAAGCCCATTTGTTCTGCGCTGCGAGCGAGCACTATTGGGACAATATCAAGCGCGAACTCGATACGGTTCTGTCACCGGTCAACACGCCCCTGGAGCAGCTCGAAAACCTGATCCTTTTTATATTCCGCAATAAATTCAATGCCGAAAGCGCTTGTGTGCGCGGCTCGCCATTCTTCAGCGCCGGCCTGCAAACCGGCTGCGAAGAACCCATGATCAACGACAGTCTGCAGAAAATGTCGCAGAACGGGGTCAAGTACAACCTTGCGCTGGTGCGCTCGCTGATGGCGGGAGGTTATCTGGAAGGCGAGGTGGAAGCGGAGAGAGTGGCGCGGCTGTTGAGTCAGTATGTGCAAGGGCTCGCCGGCTTTGCGCGGGTCAACGGCTGCCCTTGTCTGGAAACCTCGCGCAAGGATATCGCCGAGGCGTTTTACCGCCTTACAGGCTTGAAGCGCGAATACTGGTTCGCCACTCCGCCCACCTGGGGCACCTGCAAAGCCTGATCTTCCTGGGTTCCGGCCGCCGGCGTCCCGGCGGCCCGTTCAGATCACCGTCCGCAACATCTGCAGCGCCAGCAGCAGGGACAGAATTCCAAAGAGCTTTTTCAACAGTTTCACCGGCAGGCGGTGCGCCATGCGCGCGCCCATTGGAGCGGTTATCAAGCTGAGAGCGGCGATACTCACAACCGCCGGCCAGTAAATAAACCCCAGGGTAAAAGCGGGCAAACCGGGTATCTGCCAGCCGTTGGCGAGATAACCCAGGGCGCCGGCCAGGGCGACCGGCAGGCCGACCGCGGCGGAAGTGCCTATGGCCACGGGAACGGCGACATTGCACCAGGCGAGAAACGGCACCGTGAGGGAGCCACCGCCGATGGCCACCAGGGCCGATATGCCGCCGATACCGACGCCAGCACCACTGAGGCCGACCGTGCCCGGCAGTTGTCGCGAGGCTTTGGGTTTGCGGTCGATAAACAACTGCAACGCCACAAACGCCATAAATACCGAAAAGAAAATCGCCAGGGGTTTTGCTGCGATAACGCTGGCGAAAAAGGTCGCGGTAAAAGTGCCGAGGAGAATACCGGGGGTCATGCGCACCACCACCGGCCATAAAACGGCGCCGTGTTGATGGTGAGCCCGCAGGCTGGCGAGCGCGGTGGGGACTATGGCTGCCATGGAGGTGGCGAGCGCCAGATGCACAAGGTGCTCAGCGGGAAAGCCCTGCGCCACAAACAGCATCGTCAACACCGGCACCATCACACCGCCGCCGCCAATGCCGAACATCCCTGCCAAGAGTCCAACCATTGCGCCCAGGCCGGCATAGGCCAGCAACCACTGTATTTCCAGCATTTTTCCTCTCTTGTTTGTGGGCTCTTGTGCGGATGCGCTGCTCAGGATTCGCCGGTCACTTTGATCCAGCGCCCGTTCTGCGGTGCAACTTCAAATCGCGCCCACTGGCGAAAATCATCGCGCGAGCAGATGCCCGTATCGTAGGCGCCGTCACCGGCCATAACTTTATAGATCACCCGGTCTTTGCTGTCGTCGTTGCCGCTGTCATCCAACACTTGGCGGATGCTCCACAGATTGCCCAGTTTGCCGTTGCTGTAAAAATGCCCTGCGGTGATGTTTTCCGGGTGGGTGATATTTTTCTCCGCGTGTTGCTTCGCCAATTCCAACAGCTCGGTAAGGCTCTCCGCCGTAATGTCCATATAGGAATCCAGCTGCTCCATGGCCGCGGCGAAGTCCTCCTGGGTCAGTTCGAATTGTCTCTCCGCCGGTTTGACCGGTTTGGTTTTGCGCCGGCGGGTGAGGTGGGCCGGGTAGCGGCGCCAGGCAAATAAGCCATTGAACAGAATTGCCGCCGTCATTATGGCGGCGACATTCAGCAGAATGGGCGTCAGCAGATAAAGGTAGCCGAGCGCGTGTATATCCGGTCCGCCGATCACCGCGCCGAGCGCGGTGGCACCGCCGGGCGGGTGAATGCAGCGCAGGTAGTGCATGGCAGCCACCGCCAGACCCACCGCCAAAGCACTGGTCCAGAAATACTCCGGGAACAGGCGCTGGCAGGTGACGCCGATAAAGGCGGATAGCACGTGCCCGCCGATCACCGCCCAGGGTTGTGACAGGGCGCCGTGGGGCACCGCAAACAGCAGCACGGCGCTGGCGCCCATGGAAGTCACCAGCAGGACAGTGCCGGGACCCTCGCCGCAGATCAGCAGCGAAACACTGCAGACGGCGAGTATGCCTACCAGTCCACCCAGACCGGAAATGAGCTTTTCCGCATGACTGGTGGTGTTGCGCTCCACGCCGAGGAGGGCGCGCAGTTCGTGAAGCAGAAAGCTGTATCGATGCATGAGAAGTCGCAGGAAACGGGATGGCAGCGGCCGTCGGGCGCTGGGCAAGAAAGGGGCGGATTCTATCAACTTCAGATGAGAACGCACAAAGAGAGGGCAGGCTGCTGCGCAATCTTTTGGGTTAAGTGCAAATAATAATAAATATCATTTGCGATTAGATTTGGCGGGGATTATGATCGCGCCAAATTACACACACCACTTCTTTTGACGTTTCCTTGGGGGTTATATGGCAAGTGCTCGGACATCATTTCGCTCATCTATAAACCATGCTCAGCTTCGCGACGGTGTCAGTCGAGCCGCTACGTCATCGCTGCTCGTGCTTGGTATCGGGCTGGCGAGTGCGACCCAGGCCGCGCCAGCGCAGCAGGAAAAACCCCAGTTGCCCACGGTAAAAGTCGAAGACACCGCTGTGCCTTATAAAGCGGAAAAAGCGTCTTCCCCCAAATACACCGAGCCCCTCCGCGATACCCCGCAAAACATTACCGTTATCACCAACGATTTGATTCAGGCCCAGGGCGTGCAGTCTCTGCGCGATATTCTCAGCAATGTTCCGGGCATTACTTTTGGCGGCGCTGAAGGCGGCAACGGTTACGGCGACAACATCATTTTGCGCGGTTACGACATCAGCAATAATTCGTCGGATATCACGGTGGATGGCGTGCGAGATACCGGTCGCTTCACCCGTTCAGATTCTTTCAATCTGGAAAGCGTGGAAGTGGTGAAAGGAGCCAACTCGGTTTATTCCGGCGCGGGCTCGATTTCCGGCACCGTTAATATGGTGACCAAATCACCGAAAAATGAAGATGCCAGCACAGTAGCTGCGGGAGTGGGCACGGACAATTATCAGCGCGCAACCCTGGATACCAATAAGGTCATTGGTGAGGGCGTGGCTTTCCGTTTGAATTTAATGACGCACGCCAATGAAGTGGCGGGGCGTGATTACGTGGAATACGAGCGCTGGGGTATTGCACCTTCGATTGCGTTCGGTCTGGATAGCAATACCAAAATTGTGTTGAGTGCGCATTTTCAGGATGACAAAGGTTGGAATGATTACGGCGTGCCCATTCGTATGGGCCGCGAAGTGCCCGGTGTGGCGCGCAGCAATTATTACGGCCTGAATAATCTCGATGGCGAAAACACCGACAGTCGCTCTTTAAGCGCGTCTGTCGAACACAGATTCAGCGAAAATTTATCGCTGCGCAATTTAAGCCGCTGGTCGCAAGTGGATGGACGGTTTATCAATACGGCGTTGCAAGGTCGTGTCTGTATCGAAGCGGGTGAATACCCGATAGGCGTTTCCATAGTGCCAACAGCTCCTCCGCTATGTACGGCGTCCGGCACTTATGAATATTCCGGCGGGCCGCGCGCGGCAGGGCGCGATTCCGTCAATACCACCGCGCTTAACCAGTTTGATTTGACGTGGGATTTTTCAACTGGCGGCGTCGAGAATACGTTGGTGTTGGGCAATCAGATTTCCACCGAACGCGGGGATCGTGAGAACCAGAATTACGTCGCAACTGCGGGAACCATCAAGGTGACGGATCTCTACAATCCAGACTCTTATTGGAGCGGTCCCGTCAATAAAACCCTGGCTGGGAAATCCAATTCCGAGCTGGATGTAGTGGCGTTTTATGCGTCCAACACTCTTAAATTCAGCCCCCAATGGCAGGCGAATATTGGATTGCGCTATGACCATTACACCTTGTCACAAGAGACTTTCACCGTGGCAAATGGGCAGATCACCAGTCCGCCTGCGCCTCCTGCTGGCCAGCGTGCTGCACCTCCCGCTTTTAAGTTCGATGATGAATTGATTAGTGGCCGGGTTGGAGTGGTTTATAAACCGCAGGAAAACGCCAGCATCTATGCTTCTTATGGCAGCTCAGCCAATCCCACAACACCATCGTCTAACGCGACCTGTAATTTCCTTACTAACTGTTTCACCGATCCAGAAAAATCCCGCAATATCGAGTTGGGGACAAAATGGGATTTGTTGGAAGGCAAACTGGGTTTAACAGCGGCAATTTTCCGCAACGAAAAATCCAATGCCCGTGTTCCCTCTGACACCACACCAAATTCCGTGGTGATCCTGGAAGGTGAATCCCGCGTCGATGGAATTGAGCTGGGTGTTTCCGGCCAGATCAGAGATAACTGGTCAATTTTTGCCGGCTATGTCTTTTTGGATAGCGAAACACTGCAAAGTGTTTCAGATGCTGTCGCGGCGCGAGATGGCGATCCGCAAAAAGGCCACGCGCTGGCCAACACACCGGAAAATTCCGGCACCGTATGGACGACCTATAGCTTCGAGTCCGGTTTGAACGTGAGTTACGGTCTGCGCTTTGCCAGCGGCGCTTACATCGGTAATGGACCTACTACCCTGACCACCAGTGAAGGGCAGGTGACGATAGATCCAAAAGTGCCGAGCTACATTGTTCATAACGCCGCAGTCAATTACGTCATAGGCCAGACCACGTTGCAGCTGAATTTGAACAACCTGACCAACGAGGAATATTTCACCTCGATCACTTCCAACCCCAACCGATGGGCTTTACCGGCACCGGAGCGTTCTGCGATATTCAGCGCTTCCTATACGTTCTGACGGTAGATCTTATGTTGTTGGCGATTCCCAATGTGTTGACCGCTGCGCAAGTGGCGGAATTTCGCGCGGAGCTGGCGCAAGCTGAGTGGGTGGACGGGCGGGTGACCGCTGGCCACCAGTCGGCGCAGGTGAAATACAACCTGCAGGTGCCGGAGGATCACCCAGTGGCGCGCAAGCTCGGGGATCGCATACTTTCCGCTTTGGGTAACAGTCCATTATTTCTCTCCGCGGCGCTGCCGCGGAAAATCTATCCACCCCTCTTTAATTGTTATCGCGAGGGCGGCAATTTCGGTCTCCATGTGGACGGCGCGATTCGCGATATCAAAGGTACTCATCATCGGATTCGCACGGATATCTCGGCGACTTTGTTTTTAGCAGGTCCAGAGGAATATGACGGCGGCGAATTGGTAATTGAGGATACCTACGGTGCGCAGAGTGTGAAATTGCCGGCCGGCCATATGGTGCTCTATCCCTCCACCAGTTTGCACAAGGTAAATCCTGTCACTCGTGGCGCGCGCATAGCGTCATTTTTCTGGATTCAGAGCCTGGTGCGGGAGGACGCCCAGCGCAGCATCCTGTTCGATATGGACAACGCAATTCGCGGTCTGCAAAAAGATGTGCCAAACCACCCTTCCGCAGTGCAATTGACGGGTATTTACCACAATTTGTTGCGGCGCTGGAGCGAAGTATAGGGCTTGTGATATTCCAAGCCTTACAACACTTAGGCCTGCTCCTCCTTTACCTCACGCCCATTCGGGCGCCCGCCTTAATGGGTGCCGAACTCCATCGTACAGCTTGCAGATATTCACAGATTTGGCGCAAGAATTAAAAAGTGGTTGCTATCTAAATAAAAATAATTATCATTTAGTTTTTTAGTTGCGGCCATTCTAAGGTATTTATGTCGAGTTCTTCTTTCCGCGCAAACAAGCGGGTGCGCCAAAAAATATTATTGAGTTCCATCATCTCCTCTTTCATCGCCGCGCAAGCGTTTGCCCAGGAGGCCGACGAGTCTCAGGCTCTGCCAAAAGTGGTGGTCTCCGCCAGCGGCTTTGAGCAGAAAGTTAAAGATGCGCCCGCGAGTGTCACGGTGGTCGGAGAGGAGGAGCTCAAGAGTAAACCCTACACAAGTCTTGCTGATGCGCTGCGCGATGTTGAAGGGATTGATGTAGGTACCGGCCTGGATAAAAACGGCAACATTTCCATAACCCTGCGCGGTTTGCCCGCGGATTACACAGTGGTGATGATCGACGGTCGCCGACAGAGCGATATCGGCAATCTCGGCCCCAATAATTTTGGCAACAGCCAATTTATGTATATGCCACCGCTCTCCGCTATCGAGCGAATTGAAGTAGTGCGCGGGCCCATGTCCACACTGTACGGAGCCGATGCTATCGGTGGTGTGGTCAACATCATTACCCGTAAAGTGCCGCAGAAGTGGGGCGGTTCTCTGGATACCAGTGTGACCCTGCAGCAGGACTCTCAATACGGTGATGACAAAAAACTCGATGTTTATCTCGGCGGCCCAATTGTGACCGACCGCGTGGGGATCAGTTTGCGTGGCGGCATTTACGAGCGCGATCCCAGCGATCCGTCCTACAGCAACGCACTGCCGCTTCCTGCGACGGATGTCGACGGCAATCCCAATGAACCTGTCTGGATCGATGAAGGAAGTTTTGGCGATAAGAAAATTGTCGCGGCGAAAAACTGGAATTTCGGCAGCACCTTAAATTGGCTGGTGGCGAAAGGCCATGAATTAAGTCTGACGTACGATGTTGCCAAGCAGCGTTATGACAATACTCAAGGGCAAACCGGAACTTTGGATAGCGCTGCCAGCTTGTGGCGGGCGTCCAATCAGACGATCAATGGCGTCAGCACTGCGGTGGTCCAACCACGTGTGGGTTACACCCCTTACCAGCGTGTGGAGCGCGAGCAGCTGTCGTTAAGTCACACGGGTAAATACGATTTTGGCAGCTGGGTGACGACTTATACCTACAACACCAGCGCCAATTTAGGTCGCTCCTTGCCGTTGACAGTCGAGGAGAGAACGCGCCTGCAGGAAATTTGGAATGACAACTGCCCAACGCTGGCGGCATGTCGCAGTATTCCAAATGGTGTGGAAGATGTTCTCAACGAAGAATTCCTGCCGCGACCGCTGCGCACGTTGGAGATTGTCAGCCATACCCTGGATACACGCGTCGATACCAGCATCGGTGATGCTCATGCAGTGAGCATCGGCGGCCAATACTACGACACGGAAATGGAAGATGGCGTGTTCGGAATGTTCGGCGGCGGCTATCGCTCCGGCACGGTTCAGCCGCATCGTCAATCGGCGATTTTTGTGGAGGACCACTGGGCGTTGAGCGAGGAATTGATCGCCACCTTGGGCTTGCGGTACGACCACCACAATACCTTTGGTGGCAACAGCAGCCCACGGGTTTATCTCACCTGGCAAACCAACGATTGGTGGACTTTAAAAGGCGGTGTCAGTACCGGTTACAAGGCGCCGCGCCCGGACCAGTTGTTTGAAGGCATAGTCGGTTTTGGCGGCCAAGGCGTAAGCCCCTTTGTCGGCACACCGGATTTGAAACCGGAGTCCAGCCGCAATTACGAGGTCGCGGTGTATTTTGACAATCTCAACGGCTTCAATGCCAATGCAACTTTTTTCTACAACGATTTTGAAGACAAGATCGCAAGTGCTGAAGGCGTGCCTAACTGCTATAACGCAAGCGACGTCAAGCATTTGAGCGGCGACTGCGTAGACATTGGACCCGGCTGGGCGGCTCTGGGATATGCGACCTTCGGTCAAAGCACAAATATTGACGAGGTGATCACCTCCGGCTTGGAATTAAGCACGCGTTATGCATTCGCAAAAAGCTGGGCTGTGAAAGCGAATTACACACTCACGGAAAGCGAACAGCGAAGTGGTGAGGACCGCGGGCTGCCGTTGGTCAACACGCCTCGCAATATGTTCAATGGCGCCGTCGAATGGCAGGCGACTGAAGACCTTTCTTTGTCGCTGGTTGCAGAGATGCGCAGCAAGCGCTTTCGCGCCGCTCCCGCCAATGCAAGTGGAGAGCGAATCCCAAGTTATTTCAAAGCTTACGAACTGTATCATCTGCGCGCGCGCTACAAGCTCAATGAAAACCTGAGCTTGGGCGCCGCGATTAACAACCTCTTGGATGACGATCTTTCGAGCATTACCTATACACTCAACGACGCTCAGAACGGCTACAATCGGCAGCCCGATTACAACACCACCGAGAAGGCGCGCAGCTTCTGGTTATCGGCGAATATCAGCTTCTGATAAATATGTTTTGATTAAAACGGTGAGAAATAGCGTTGGCACAAGCCGTTTCTCCAAAAGCAAACAAAAGGGCTAAGTTTTTGATTTTTCTCGGTACGGTTCGTCAATGGCATTGGGTCAGTTCCGCCGTTTGTCTGGTGGGCATGTTGTTGTTTGCCATTACCGGTATCACGCTCAACCACGCGGCACAAATATCCGTAAAGCCGCGTGTCGAGACAATTGAAAAACAGCTGCCGGAATATATCCGCGCGAGTTTGACGCCGCCGGATGCCGCCAAGGCGCCGCTGCCTGCGGCTTTGAAAAATTGGCTGGAAAAGGAATTGGATGTATATGTGGGGTCGCGTTTTGGGGAGTGGAGCGAGGACGAAATTTATTTGTCCCTTCCACGCCCTGGCGGCGACGCTTGGCTGACGGTGGATTTGCTGGCGGGAGAGGTTTTTTTTGAAACAACCGATCGCGGTTGGGTTTCCTATTTCAACGATCTCCATAAAGGCCGCAACACCGGCACCGCTTGGTTTTGGTTTATCGATATTTTTGCAGTCGCCTGTATGGTGTTCTGCATCAGCGGTTTGATCCTGTTGTTCCGTTACGCCGGCGGCCGCCCCATGACTTGGCCGGTGGTGGGTTTAGGGTTGGTCATTCCCATAATATTGGCTTTGTTGTTTATTCATTAATTTTTTTGCGAGACGCAAATATGGCTTTTCGACGATTTTTGGCAGCTGTAGGCATGTTTGTCGGCGCGCCCGCGCTGGCGGCGGAAATGTCAATTTCCGTGGAGATTCCACAATTACAGGTGGCGGAATATCACCGCCCCTACGTGGCCTTCTGGTTGGAGCGCGATGGCGCTCATGCGGCGAATCTCGCGGTTTGGTATCAACTGGAAAAAGGTGAAAACGGGAAAAAAGGTGAAGAGTGGTTGAAGGACATGCGCCAGTGGTGGCGCCGCAGCGGGCGCACTCTGGAAATGCCGGTGGACGGTATCAGCGGTGCGACCAAAGCGCCGGGCGTTCACAACCTGAGTTTTGCACCCGGTCAGGGTGTGTTGGCGGAATTGCCTGCCGGTGAATACCAGTTGCTGGTGGAGGCTGCGCGTGAAGTGGGCGGTCGGGAATTGTTGAAAATTCCTTTCCAGTGGCCGCCCAAAAAAGAAGAAACACTTTCTGCCAAAGGCAGCAGTGAGCTTGGCACTCTGAATTTAAAACTGATTCCCTGATAAATAGGACGGAGAACTTTCATGAAAATACATCATTCTCTCGCCGGTGCGCTTTTAGCCGCGCTGTTAATTCCCGCTGCTCACGCCCACCGCGCCTGGATTGTGCCGGCGGCGACTGTGCTGTCCAGTGATGACCCGTGGGTGACATTCGACGCGGCGGTATCCAACGATATTTTCCACGCTGACCACGCGCCTATGCGTCTGGAAGGTGTCAAAGCCATAGGTCCGGATGGCAAGGAAGTGCCGCTGCAAAATACGGCGGTGGGAAAATATCGCAGCGTGTTCGATTTGAATCTGCAGCAAAAGGGCACTTACAAAGTGACTTCGTTCAGCGGCGGATTGCGCGCCCGTTGGGAAACCGCAGAAGGCGAGCGCCGCGGCTGGCCCGCGCGTGGAACCCAGGCAACTGCGGAATCCTTCGCCAAGGAAGTGCCGAAAAAAGCCAAAAATCTGGAAGTGTCCTATGGCTCCCGTCGCATGGAAACCTTCGTGACGGCAGGTTCCCCCAGCAACAGTGTATTCGCGCCGACAAACCAAGGTTTGGAGTTGGTGCCGGTCACTCACCCCAACGATTTATTCGCCGGTGAAAAAGCGGAATTTAAATTCCTGATCGATGGCAAACCGGCAGCGGGTGCCAAGGTGGAAGTGATTCCCGCCGGTATGCGCTATCGCAATCAGCAGAATACTATTTCGGTTGAGTCCGATAAAAATGGCAGCATTTCCATTATTTGGCCGCATGCGGGTTTGTATTGGATGAACGTCAGCTACGAGGACAACAAGGCGCAAAAGCCGGCGCAAAAAACGCACTGGCAGTTATGTGGCAACTTTTGAAGTGCTGCCCGAATAATACTTTCCCCCGCCCTTGTGGCGGGTTCATCTTGCTGTTGATGTGGCAAAACCTTGCGTATTTTTTTGCTGTCCTGGTTCTCATCCTTTACGCCGCTCTCTGTTATGTGTGCTGGTGGCGATACAGCCGCGCGCACATTAAATCCGAATCCCTTGCCAATGCTGCCGCTGATACCTGGCTGATCGCCTACGCCAGCCAAGGCGGCACTGCGGCGCAATTGGCGTGGCAAAGCGCGGACCAGTTGCGCGAGGCGGGTTTGTCGGCCCAGGTTTTGTCTTTGAACCGGGTGGACGAGGCGAGCTTACGCCAACATCGCAAGATGCTGTTTATCGTCAGTACTTTTGGTGAGGGCGAAGCGCCGGATAATGGCAACCGGATTCTCTCCCGTCTGGTGCAGCTGGATCTGCACCATCTTCAATATGGCTTGCTGGCACTGGGCGACAGCAATTACCGGTTTTTCTGCGCTTTCGGCCACCGGCTGCAGCACGCACTGCACGCTGGCGGCGCGACTGCATTGTTCGATCTGATCGAAGTCGATCGCGGCGATGCCGCGGCATTGCGTCACTGGCAGTACTATCTCGGCCAGATTAGCGGTCAAACCCATTTCCCCGATTGGCAGGCGCCGGACTATGAACCCTGGATCCTGCAGCGGCGCACCTGCCTCAATCCGGGAAGCCCCGGAGCGCCGGCCTTCTGGCTGCAACTTCAATCGCCAGCGCAGACAAAACCATGGTGCGCCGGGGATATTGCGGAAATCGGCCCATGCAACAGCGCCGCGCGCGTCGAGGAATTTTTGCGTTCGCTGGGCCGCGATGGGGATAACGATCCGTTGCGGGAGACATTGCGCCGCCGGGAATTGCCCGAACCGTCCCAGGCAGCGCATTTTGCGGCGCTTGCGGATGATGAATTGCTACAGAAATTGCCTGCGCTGCCACACCGGGAATATTCCATCGCGTCCACGGCGGAGTCGGGCAGCCTGGATTTGTTGGTGCGTCAGGTGCAGTTGCCGGGTGGAGAATTCGGTCTCGGCTCCGGCTGGCTGACCTATCACGCCGAATTGAACACAGCCATTGCCCTGCGGATTCGCAGTAACCCGGGCTTTCACCCGCCCGTTACCGGCACGCCGCTGATTCTGATCGGCAATGGCACCGGCATGGCCGGGCTGCGCGCGCATCTGCTGGCGCGCCGGCAGGTTGGGGAGCGGCGCAATTGGTTGTTATTCGGCGAGCGCACGGCTGAGTGCGATTTCTTTTTCGGTGAGGAGATTCGCGCGCTGCAGAATGAAGGTTTTATCGAAAATTTGTCTCTGGCGTTTTCCCGCGACCTGCAGCCCGAAGCCCCGCGCTATGTGCAGGATCTGCTGCCCCCACAGGCCGAACACCTGCGCGATTGGGTGGCCGCCGGCGCCGCCATTTATGTGTGTGGGAGTCTGAATGGTATGGCGCAGGGCGTTGATCGCGAACTGGAACTGATCCTCGGCCGCGATCAATTGGAGGCTCTAGCTGAAGCCCGCCGTTATTGCCGCGATGTGTACTGATCATTGAATGCCTTGCTGATCACAAATCATATAAATGTAAATTGACCTTCGCTACAGGCTTTGGTCTGATGTTGGTCTACCATCAGGTAGATTTTGGTCAGATCGGTTGAGTCCGTCTGATTGTGTATCAATAGAAGATCTGCCGCGTCCTACTGCAATGCTCGCGTTTTATAAAAAAGTCCTGGCATTTTTTGTTGCGCTCCTCTTGATCAGCGTGGCGCTCGCCTATATCTGCTGGCAAAGCAGCCGCGTGCAGGATTCCCTGCTGCCCGTACAGGACAGTGTATTTCCCTGGTATGCCTTTGCTATTTCCGACGTGTCCAGCGGCGGCGAGTCCACCATTGCGCTGAATCACGCGGATTGGGAATTGGATTTCGCATTTCTATTAAAACCTGACGCACCTTATCCGTTTGCTTCGGTGGCGTTGGAATTCGAGCGCAAGGACCCGCTGCAATTTATAGATCTCTCCCGCTATTCCGCGCTCTCATTTGAAGTGCGCTGCCGGCCGCGCAATGTGATGCAAGTGTCGCTGCAGACTTTTGATAAAAACTTCACCAAACCCGATCAACCGCTGACGTTCCGCAACCCTACGGCATTTTTTTCCTGCGATGAACAGTCGCGCCAGCTGCGCGTGGATTTACGCACTTTGGAAATTCCAGAATGGTGGCTGCAGTACAACAAACTGGAGTTATCGGACAACGGTTTTGATTTGAGCCAGGTCCGCACGATCGCCTTCACCATCACGTCACAAAGCCCGATGGATGTGCCCGCCGATGTGGTGATCGACAAACTGGCGCTCGAAGGCCGAAGGTGGTCGAGTGTTTACATTGGCAGCGTGCTCGGCGGCCTCTTGTGGCTGGGATTTTTGTGGTGGTTCCTGCGCCAGTACAAGCTTGCCCTGACAGCCAATGTCCGGGAAAAAATTCTCCAGGATCGCCCGCTCATCGCTTATCAGCAGTTGTCCATAGAGCCGCACAACGATCGGGAAAAAAGCGCCGTCTTGAAATTCATGGCAACGGAATACTCGAACTCCGAGCTCAGCGTGGAAGTGGCCGTCAATGCTCTGGGAATCAGCCGCAACAAAATCAACGAAATACTGAAAGATCAATTGGGCATGACCTTCAACGTCTATCTCAACAAATTGAGATTGACGGAGGCGGCGCGCCTGCTGACGGAAAACAAACAGGCGAACATTACCGAAATTGCCTATTCCGTCGGTTACAACAATGTTTCCTATTTCAATAAACTATTCAAAAACGAATACGGCTGTACGCCAAAAGTCTTTAAAAATCTTTCCCAATCTGACGAATAATAAAAAGGGGCCTGTTGCATGAACCGTCGCGGATTAGTCGGTATTCTGTTTGTTGTGGTATTGATCATGACCGGCTGCGGCGGCGGTACGCAGGCGGGGAGTTCGTCCAGCAGTTCTTCATCCAGCAGCTCATCAAGTTCATCTTCTAGCAGTTCGTCCTCGAGCAGCTCTTCCAGTTCAAGCAGTTCGTCATCAAGCAGCTCGTCCTCATCGAGCAGTTCCTCCTCCAGCGGTATCGGCAGCACCTATCCAGCGTCGGGAGCCGTTGGTGTCAATCCGGACGTGCGCTTGCGCATTGCTTTTGATAATCGCCCGGTCATCAATTCCGGTTCGGTGCAGATTCTTGATGCCGGCACGGGGGTGCTGGTGGATACGATCAATGTGGCTGGCGATACCGATATCATTGGTTACAGCGGACAGAGCGGCGCGCGGATGTTGAATGTCAAACCCGCAGTAGTCATCGACAGGGCGATCAGCATCAGTCCCCACACCGATAGATTGAGTTACGGAAAAACCTACCGGGTAGTGATCGGCAGCGGGACTTTTTCCGGCAGCGTTGGCGGTCGCGCATTCGCCGGTGTGAGCGGTAATCAATGGACCTTCACGACCAAATCCGCAGGCCCCACCGGCACCACTGTGACGGTGGACGACGATGGCCCGGCGGATTTCAGCTCCGTGCAAGGGGCATTGAATTACGTGATGAGTTCTGTGGCGAAGGACACGGCGGCGCAAATCAACGTCCGCAATGGTATTTATCCAGAAATGCTGTTTCTGCGCGATAAAAACAATCTGCGCGTGGTGGGCGAAAGTCGCAGCAATACCATCATCCGCGCGAGTAACGGCAATTTATCCAACTCCGGCACCCGCGCACGGTCGCTGTTTTTGCTTCAGCAGAGCGATCTGGTGCGCCTGGAAAATTTCACCATCCACAACACCGCGCCGCGCGGTACCGAAGGTCAGGCAGAGACGATTTATTACGATTACTCCGGTCGTTTTATGGCGGTGAATATGGCGTTTCTCAGCGAGCAGGATACGCTGTTGTTGAGCGGTTATTCCTGGTTTTATAACTCGCTGATTGCCGGCAATGTGGATTTTATTTGGGGCACGGCGAAAGTCGCGCTGTTTGAAAACAGCGAAATCCGCTCGCTGGGCGATTCGGCCTCACCCGGCAGCGACAACGGCGGTTATGTGCTGCAGGCGCGCGTCGGCTCGGCGGCGGATCCTGGATTTGTTTTTCTCAATTCCTCTTTTACCCGTGCGGCTGGTCCCGCGGGCAACACCATCGGCAATGGCAAAACCTATCTGGCGCGCACCGGCAATAGCGATTCGAACTCGAACCCGGCGCAGTATTTCGATAGCGTTGCGTTTATCAATTGCAAAATGGACGCGCACATCAATGGGGCGGGGTTCAGAGTGGAATCCGGCAAAACACAAAATCCGCGCCGAGGAACGGCCACTTATGGTTTTCGCGAATATGGCACCACCAATTTGTCTGGCAGTCCTTTGAATTTGAGCAGCCGCGTGGGCGCCTATGTGTTAAATGCGAGTGAATACAATCAATATTATTCCAGTCGCAGCCGGATCTTCAGTGCCTACAATAACGGTCAGGGCTGGAATCCGCAGCCCTGATTTTTCCGCAGATCAGCGACCGGGCGGAATTTATTTATGTCCGCCCAATAATTCATCCAGCGTCAGACCATAACTGTCGATAAAGGTGTCCATAAAAAATTGCACCTCCGGCATACCGAGACTTTCCAGACGCGCCTTGACCGCTTCTTCCGCTTTGCTGAATTCCTGATTGCCGGCGTTGACCTCGGTGCGGCATTTAATAAAGGCGGCAATGGTATCGGCCGCTTTGATTAAAGCCCGATGTTCCTCGGGAATCAGATCTTCCATCAACACATGGCGATAATCTGTCTGCAGTTCCTCCGGCAGCAGATTTAATAATTCCCGCTCCGCTTGGCGTTCGATGGCTTTATAAGCTTGGGTAATTTCCGGCGTGTGATATTTGATGGGGGAGGGCAGATCGCCGGTGATCACCTCGCCGCAATCGTGATAAATCGCCGCCACCACTATGGCGTTCACGTCCAGGTGGCCGCCGAAATAGCGGTTTTTGATCAGCGCCAGCGCGTGGGCGATGGTCGCCACTTCCCAGCTGTGCTCCATGACATTTTCGTTGACTGTATTGCGTTTCAGTCCCCAGCGCTGCAGCCAGCGCAATTTACTGATATAGGCATAAAAATGGCTTTTCATCGGACCTCGATTTAGTGACACTGCATAAATGATGTTTGATAGCGGGAATACGCTGCGCTGATGTCGGCGTACAGGCCCGCCACCCAGGTGGGTTGATTCTGCGCCAGGGATGCCAGGTCGTTCTTGCGCGGATCGCTCGGCGCTATAACAACAGAGACATTCTTCCGCCCGCTTTTGACTACCAGCGTAAATAATTCTTCAATGGCCGAATCACCCATGGCGAGACAACCGATGGAGACGGCTTTGCCGTGGATGAAAATATCACCGCCGAGATTAGTGCGATTTTCTTTTTGCGCAACTGTGCGATCAAACTCATTGGGATAATTAATTTTTATCGACAGATGGAATTGGCTGTTGGGGTTTAAATATTCCAGTGTGTAAATGCCTTCCGGTACCTGCAGGTCACCCTGGCGCAACTTGGGCCCGCGCTCCCCGCTGGCGGCTTTGATGGGATAGGAGCGAATTAAAAAAGTCTCGCCTTTTTCTTCGGTCCACAGTTCCAGTCTGTTTTCATCTTTGATGGCGAGCAGTGTGATGTGACTCGGCGGATAGGGTGCTTTGGCTGAGTCGAAAAAGGGTTTGAGGCGCTGTTCCGCCGCTGCCCCATACAAATCCATGACGTCCTGCACAGACCGTTGCCCATCCAGTTGCCGATACACGGGCATCCACACCGGCCTGGCGTAGGTGAAGGCAGCATGGCTCAGCAAGCCGAGCACGGCGACGGCGGCGAAGGCGAGATGGCGTTTGCGGATCAGTTTTTCTGCCATTGTTTAGTCCTGGGTTATTCCTGGATTGCTCCGCTTATTTCTGAATCGTTTCACTTTTTTGTGCGGCTTTTTCAATCAATTTTCCCGTTTCATTTCCCTCGCTCGAACCATCGGGAAAATAACGTATATAGTCGAAAACTTCCGCCTGCGTGATATTGATTGCGGAACCTGCTTTCAGCGTGGCAATTTGACGCGGCTCATTTTGCAGAATTCCCGGATTTGCTCCGCCTCCCAGGCGACAACCTCGAACCACATCCATTCCCTGCCGCCGTCCGGGGTTGCAAAAGCGGCCTTGAGATAAATGTATTCGCCGGGCTGCAAGCCGCTTTTGAAATCCTCTGCCAGTTGCGGCAGTTTCTCCCGTGCGAGCGCACTTGCAGCTTCAATTTCACTGCTGTGGTTGACATAGACAATGGCGCTTTTGGAGCCGAAAATCTTGCTGAGCAGTGCCTGCTGCCGCTCCTGCACGCTGTTGCCGGGCTGCTGGCTGAAATCCACTTCGAGCAGTAGATTGTTCGCATCACCCTCTCTCTTCAGTCTGCGCCATTTTTAGCGGCACTTTTATTTCCGCAGCCGCATTGTCCATCAGCGCTGCCTGTAATTGCCGCTGCATTTTTTTATTGCGCAGCTTGCCGATATTGAGAGAGATGGAAAGATCCTGCTCCAGCTTGCCGCCCTCCAGCAGGGTCTGGCCGATCAGGTTAATGAGGTCGCCCATCTGGTGATTGTTGGACCAGACGAAATCGTTGATGACCAGATCCGGTAAATGGAATTTCTGCATGCCAAGGGTGACGGCGCGAATGAACTCGGTATTTTTGTAGGCGTGGATGACGGTGTGTTGCGCGATTTCCGGTCCATCCTCCGCCCAAGCCTGAATTCTTTTTTCATGCCAGGCGGCGGGAGTGAAAATCTCCCGCGTAATATCGTCCCAGATCAAACCTTTGCAATGGCTGGCAAGGCGCTCCGTATAAGCCAGCGCATCGCGCATGCCCGTTAGCGCGTGTTCTTTCGAGTGGCTGAAATTGAGCACCAGGGCGGTTTTGCTGTTTTGCAAATCCTGCGCGTCTTTTTCCGTCAGGCCGCGACCGAAATATTGGATCAGTTCTGCGTCTGGCGGCGGGTAGGTGGCGCGGGCGTCCTTGATGAAAAGAATTTCAACATGCGGTACAGCGGGGTCGTGGGTGGGCGCCCTCATTTTGAAATTGCGCAGGTTTTTGCGCACCAGATCCCGCGCCACCGCCAGAGGGTTGCCACCGCAATCCTGCAAAGGAAACACCGCAAACTGATAATAGATCGCCGGAATCTCTTCCTTCTTGGCCGCAGGGGTGGCTGCCCAGCCGGCGGTGCAGAACATTAGGCCGAAGGCGAGCAGGGCGAGTTTCGCAGCGAACATGGTGTCCGAATCCTGTGGTTGGGAATGCGGCGAGGGGCAAACCGCGGGTGAGGCTTTGTATCACAAAATACGCGGCCTGATGAGCGCCTGCAGCTGTGTGCTTACCCGTCCGCATCCAGATTGGACAAGCGGCGAATCAAACGGCCGTCTTCCTCAAAGACGTCGAGTTGAAACTGGACGGCACAGTTGCGCAGGAAAGTGAGCAGGGCGTCGGCATCGTCAGACGGGTAGTGCGCGACTTCGCCGCGCAGCATGAACAGCTCGTCACCGCTCGGTTCAAGCTGCATTTTCAAATTGCCGCTGACACCTTCCAGGCCGTCACCGCAGCCCGTTATCCGCCAACCCTGTCCGCGCAGTCGTTTTGCCTGTGCGGACAGGGACAATGCGGTTTCGAAGGTGGCAAAGAGTCTGAGTGTTTCCATAGGAATGTGGTTTCGGAGGTTGACAGAACAAGTTTAGACAAATACTGTATTTAAATACAGTTATGACCCGGAGGGTATTTATGGCGGTTATCGCAGTTTGGCAATGTGATCGAGACGGCAGCATGTTTCAAGACAAAAAAGAAGCGGAAGAATACGACAAAATGCTGGAGCTGGCGGAAAACATCAGCGAGCTGCTCAACCAGCACGTGCCCGGCGGCAACGCGGAACACAACGAAGCCATAGGCCTGTTCCTGGCCAAACACCGCGATCTTCTGGCCCGTGCGTGCAAGGGTAAACCGGAGTTGCTGCTGGAGGAAATCGCCGCGGTGGAGAGCAATGTAACGCCGCTGGTGGCGAAGGGTTGAGAGCGCTCTCGTGGCGCATTAATGCCTCCCCCTGCTAAGGGGGAGGTTGGGAGGGGGGTTTTCTGTTTTGTGCTCATAGCACAACCCCACCCCAACCCTCCCCTTAAAAAGAGGAGGGGTATGCACCCAATGCAGGAATTTGAGCCGAATCCCTCCGCGTAAAATCCCCACTTCGCCCTGTATCGAACATATCCTTCCACCTAAAAAGCCTTACAATGCGCGCAAAAAAACGTAAGCGGGGACGGTGATTTTGGTCATCCGCGATGTTTATCCGATTGGGGTTAGTAAAGACTTAAGGTGGTTATGGCGGATTTTGTGGTGGGGCAGCGTTGGGTGGTGGATGCGGAGCCGGAATTGGGGCTCGGCGTCGTGGTTGGGGTGGATACGCGGGTGGTCACCCTGATGTTTCCCCAGGCGGAATGTGAACGCATGTACGCCCGGCAAAAGGCTCCACTCACCAGGATCACCTTCGACGTCGGCGACCGTATCCACGCCGCGGATGGCCGCTCGGGAGTGGTAGTGGCGGCGCATGAGCACGCCGGCTTGAAGCTTTACGATATCGGCGAAGAACAACTGGTGCCGGAGATTGGCCTCGCCAGCGAAATCAAAATGAACCAGCCCTTGTTGCGTTTGCAGACGGGGCAACTGGATGCGGCCAAGTGGTTCGCGTTTCGGCGCCAGTTGGACCGCGCCATGGCACGCACCTGGCAGTCGCAACTCGGTGGTCTTCTGGGTGTGCGCGCCAATCTGATTCCGCACCAGCTCTATGTCGCCCACAGCGCCTGCAACCGGGAGAAAGTGCGCGTGCTCCTCGCCGACGAAGTGGGCCTGGGCAAAACTCTGGAGGCGGGCATGATCCTCACCCGCCTGCTGCGTTTTGAGCGGGCCCAGCGGGTGCTGGTGCTGGTGCCGGATGCCTTGCAGATCCAGTGGTTGGTGGAGCTGATCCGCCGCTTCAATCTGCGCCCGGATCTCTACGCCGGCGAGGAGCACGATTTCAGCACTGGCCAGATCCATCTGCTGCCCCATTCCGCAATGGTCGCCGGCAGCCGCTTGGCAGAATCCCTCGCCGAGTTTGATATGGCGATTGTGGATGAGGCCCACCATCTGCAGCCCGGCTCCGAATCATTCGCCTTGTTGAGCGAGCTGGCGCAGCGCTGCCAGCATCTGATCCTGTTGTCCGCCACCCCAGAGCAGCTTGGTATCGAAAGTCACTTCGCCCGTCTGCAATTGCTCGACCCCGCCAAATTCGACTCCCTGGACCACTTTATCGCCCAAGAAGAAACCTACGGCGAACTCAACCGCCGCATCCGCGCGTTGCCGGAAGGACGCGAGCAACTGGTGCGCGATTATCAGCTTGACGGGACGCTGGATGACCGGCAACTGGTGGCGCGCCTGCTGGACTGTCACGGCATAGGCCGGGTGATGTTCCGCAATACCCGCGCCTCGGTGCAGGGTTTCCCCCAGCGCAAGGCGGTTCCCCATGTACTTGCGGACGATTCGTGGGAGGCCAAGTTCGAGTGGCTGGCGAATTTCGCGCGCAAAACTCCCGGCCAGAAGATTCTGGTGATCTGTCACGCAGTGGAACAGGTGCGCGACTGTGAAGCCCACCTTTGGCAGAAACACGGCATTCATGTGGCGCTGTTTCATGAGGATATGGATCTGGTGGAGCGCGATAGTGCAGCGGCCTATTTCGCCGATATGGAGCGCGGCTGTCCTTTGTTGCTTTGTTCGGAAATCGGCAGCGAAGGGCGCAATTTTCAGTTCAGTCACCATCTGGTCTGTCTCGATCTGCCAGACCACCCGGATGTGCTCGAACAGCGCATCGGGCGCCTCGATCGCATTGGCCAGAAGAACACAGTGAATATTCACATACCGTTCTGTGAGGGCTCGCTGGATGGGGAGAAATTCGTCTGGTATCACGAGGTATTGCAGTGCATCGACCGGCAGAGTCCGGCAGCCGGCGCCGTACACGATCAATACTGGTCGCAGTTGACACACACAGTTGCCGACGCCCCGCTGCGGGAGCGCGCCCATCAGAGCCTCCAGCAATTGGAAGCGCAGATCCAGCAGGGGCGGGATGCGCTGCTGGAATTGAACAGCTGTCGCCAGCCCCAGGCGGATCAGTTGGTCGAGGCGATTGCACAATTCGAGGCGGAGACTCCGCTTGAATTGGTTGAGCAGGCGAGCGAGCTGTTCAACTTCCATTTTGAGGAAACCCAGGGCGGCGCCTATTCATTGATTCCCGCCGATAACATGCTCATCCCATCCCTGCCGGGCATTCCTCTGGACGGTGTCGAAGTCACTTTTGATCGCGCCCTGGCCAACGCCCGCGAGGATGTGTTGTTCCTCACCTGGGATTCGCCCTTTATCACCGGCCTTTGGGAAATTCTGCATCATTCGGATCTGGGATCGGCGTCGGTGGCTTTCCTGCCGAGCAAACAATTACCGCCGGGTAAATGCCTGCTGGAAACCAGTTTTGATCTGTTGATCCAGTCCGCCCAGGCGACTGCATGTCTGCCGTTCCTGACGGATTTGTCTGTGCGCGCCCTGGTGTTGGATATGGGAGAGAAGGATCTGTCCGACGCCCTGCCGGAAATTCCTCTGGAAAAGTCCCTCACCGCGACGGATAAAAAACTCGCGCGCAAAATTATTCAGTCGCGCAAGGATGTGTTGGCGCAGTGGTATCACAAGGCGGAAAAATTCGCCGAGGCCAAATGCGCGGTGCTATTGCAGCAAGCGGTTGGACGGGTGGAGGAATATTTCGCCACGGAAATTCATCGCCTCGACGAACTCGCGCGCCGCAATCCCAACGTTGACCCTGGGGACGTGGAATCCCTGCAGCGCCGCCGCGAGGCGATTCTGCATGCGCTGCAGAAGCAGGTTCAGGTCCAGCTTTCCGCCATACGTCTGGTCGTCACCACCGCTCCTTGATTCATCCTCGGCACCGGGCTTTACCGGTGCCGCTCACTCCAGAATTTCAAACGCCTTTTCATAACGCTGCAGAAATTGCTGCAGATAAAACGCATTGCGCTCTTCGCTGATCAGCGGGTTGTTGAGCACAACCAGTTTGCGCTTTTGGGTTCGGATATCGGCGCGCACGTAAAAAAAATGCTGTTCGAAAAGCGCATCGATGGAGCCATCGGCTATTGCCGTTTGCACGCCTTTCTCCAGGCGCTCGGCCAGTTCGGGTTTGTGCGCATTCACGTACAGATAAAACGGCAGGGGATAAAACAGGCTGATGTCGCGGTTGAGCGACAGCCCTGGATAATTGATCTTCCGCGTTGTCAGCGCCGTTTGGGCATCCAGGACACTCAGCGGAATATAGTCGAAGCGGCCGCGCACCAGCATCGGGAACAGGGCGTCGAAGGTCTGCGCTTCGGCTACCTGAATATGATTTGCCTTCAGGATTTCCACGTCGATCCATGAAGCTCCCAAACCCGCCACCAGACTTTTGAAATTCATCAGATTCTCGGTCTTTTTCAGCCGCTGCCAGGTCGCTTCAGTGGCGATCAGCTTGCGCAGTCCCAGCATGCCGTTGAGAACTGGAAATTCAACTGCGATTACTTTTTCCGGGTCGACAAAGTGGCCGCGCCAATGGGGCGAAAATAAAAGATCGATGTGCACGCCTTTTTCGGTTTCCAGTTTGGAGCGGTTCGCCGACATGGCCGCGCTGAAATACTGCAATTCGTAGGGGCCGTATTCGGCGGTGGTTTTATCGAGCACCAATTTCAAAACATCGGTGAGATAGAGGCGCAACAGCGGCGTGTAACCCTGGTTGTAATGTTTGATGACTACCGGTTGTGGCGCAGAATCGGCGCGTGCCGCCGAGCAGCATGCGCACAAAAACACCAGCCAGATAAAACGCAGTGAATACCCCATGGAGAATCCGTAACGCCATATAAATCGTCTGTTAACTATAGATGGAGAGCGTGTGCAGGGAAGTTCGATGGTGATCCGAAATCAGGCGCGTTCAACAAAACGCTTGCTGCGTCCCACTTTATTTCGCTGATCTGGTTATTTAGCTGATCTGGAAATAAGAATCTGTGATATGGCAGGTGCCGGTTATAGGTGTGCGGAACTAGCCGATTATCTTGACAAAAAAGCGGATCTACGGTTAGGCGAACGAAAAAGCCGTGACTATATTGGAAGGAATAACACCGAACGGCGCTGCCTGGGCAGGATGGTATGGCGAAGTGCAAGGTGTTCGATACGGATTAAAGGCATGAGCAGTACATTGGGCCGTTTGCGCAAGCACCCGCTGCAGCGTTATCTCGCTGTGGTGGTATTTTTGTCTATCGCTCTTCCCGCCGTGGTCGGAGGAGGATTTTTGATTTGGCAAAATTATCAGCGCACGCTTGAGCACGACAGTGTGCGGGCGGCCAATCATTACATGGATCTGCTGCAAGCGGGTATGTCCATGCCGCTGTGGAATGTGTCACCGGATCTCGGCCGGCCTTTGCTCGAAAGTGTTCTGGTGGATGCTGCGGTAGTTTCCATCCGCGTGACCACCGATGGTGGTGAAGCCTTTTTGCAATTTGAGCGCGACAGCGAAAACGCAATTGTAACAGTGGACAATATTGTCCTGAGCCGCGCCGTGCATTACGGTCAGGATGTTATAGGGCAAGTGGAAATGGCTTACAGTCTCTCGGCCGCCAGGGCGCGCGCCGCCAGTGAAACCCGTCTGCTTGCCATCATTATTTTTGCCCAGCTTGTGGTTTCCCTGTTAACCCTTTCCTGGGTTTTGCATCGCAAGGTTTTATCGCCTTTACAACAACTTGGTGCCGCCGCGGCCGGAATTGCCAAGGGCGATTTGAAAACCACAATTCCCGCTCTGGCGCAGGATGAATTCGGTGAGCTGTCGCAACAGTTGGACATAATGCGCAGCGAACTCGATATCCATTTTTCCCAGCTGGAGAAACGCGTGGATATGCGCACCCTGGAATTGCGCGTGGTCAACGAAACCTTGCAAAACACACTCGATCGCCTGCAGCAGACACAACATTATCTGGTGCAGTCGGAAAAACTCGCGGCGTTGGGATCTCTCGTCGCAGGCGTAGCGCATGAACTCAACACACCGATAGGCAACGGCCTTACGGTCGCCACCAGCATGTGCGACAGCTGCGATACCTTAAAGCAAAAACTCGCCGAGGGGCTGACCCGCGCGGCGTTGGAGAATTTTGTTCGCGATATGGACGAGGGCGCGCAGCTGGTCAGCCGCAATCTGGAGAAAGCCTCGGAATTGGTCAGCGGTTTCAAACAGGTGGCTATGGATCGCACCAGTGTCCAGCGGCGGCAATTTTCGCTGACAGCGATATTGCAGGAGACCCGTCTGACGCTGTCGCCAGCTTTCAAACGCACGCCTTTCGTAGTGGATATAGACGTGGCGGAAGATGTGATGCTGGACAGTTATCCCGGCCCGCTCGGGCAGGTCGTGACTAATTTATTGAACAACGCTTTGGTCCACGCTTTCGACGGGCGCGCGGCGGGCGCGGTGATTATGCGCGCGGAAAAAAAACACGATGCAGTGGAATTGATTGTAGAAGATGACGGAGTGGGTATTGCGGAGGAGCATTTGAATCGGATTTTCGATCCATTTTTTACCACCAAACTTGGTGCCGGTGGCAGCGGTTTGGGTATGCATATAGTTCACAATATAGTGACCGGTATTTTGGGGGGAAAAATACGTCTGTGGTCGCAGCTGGACAGAGGCACGCGTTTTATTTTGACGCTGCCCCTTTCTGCGCCGCGTGAAAAAAACGCGGCAACGGAGAGTACGGTTGCTGATCTGCTGGCGGCGGACTGAAAGCGGTAAATGGTGTTTATAAAAGCGGTAAGCGGTGGTTACAAAAGCGGTAAGCGGTGGTTACAAAAGCGGTAAGCGGTGGTTATATAGGTACACCTCATGAGCAGTGATTTTTCCCAGAACAAAGACCTTTTCGTCTTCAAGGATGACGAACAATTGATTTTCGTCACCGATACAGGTTCTCCTGGTTCTGGTGCCGGCCGCGATGATGAACGCCACGTATGGCGAATATTGATCGCCGATGATGAGCAGGACGTGCATGACGCTACCTGTTTTGCCCTGCGCGATACGGTGGTCCTCGGCCGCACGCTGGAGTTTTATCATGCCTACAACAGCGCACAGGCGCTGGAAATATTGCGCGCTGTGCCGGATATAGCAGTGATACTGCTCGATGTGGTGATGGAAACCTCCAATGCGGGCCTGGATCTGGTGCCGGTAATCCGCGAGCAATTGAAGCTGCAGGATTTGCGCATTATTTTGCGCACCGGCGAGCCGAATCAGGCGCCGGAAATTGATGTGATCCGCGAATACGATATCAACGATTACAAATTGAAATCGGATCTCACCAAGAAAAAACTCTACGTCAGTTTGACTTCGGCGGTGCGCTCCTACAAACAATTGCGCACCATCGAAAACAGCAAAAAAAGGCCTGGACATGATTTTGCGGGCCAGTTCCGAGCTGCTGACCCAGGAGGGTCTGAATAGTTTTGCCCAGGGCGTCATTACGCATATTGCGGCTTTAATAGGCGTGCCGCCGGAGGGTGTCATTTGTGTGCGCAAGCGCGGCCAGCCGGCGGAAGATGATTTGATGATCATCGCCGCAGCGGGCGACTTTTGCGCGCTGATTGATCGGCCGCTGTCGGCGATGACCGAGGAAATCACCTCGCACCTGCTGCGCGAAAGCCTCAATAATCGCTGCAATGTTTTCCACCGCAATGGTGTGGCGCTTTATTTGGGCAGTCACGCCCGTGGCGACATGAGCTGCTACGTCGCGAGCAACGCGCCGATTTCCGATGTCGATCAGGGACTGCTGGAAATTTTTTGCGGCAATATCGCACTCTGCGCCGACAACATTAATTTTCTCGAACGGCTGAAGAATTTCGCATTTACCGATACTCTGGTCGGCCTGCCCAATCGTAATGCGCTGGAAGAAGTCATCAACCAATTTATCGATCAGGAGTCTTGTGTGCCTTACTCTCTGGCGCTGATCGATATCGACAGCTTTGCTGAGATTAACGCAGTGCTCGGCCAGGAATACGGCGACCGTCTTTTGTGCGCGGTGTCAGATCGCCTCAAAGCAAAATTTTATGCACCCAATACCGTAGCTCGTATTGGCGGTGACACCTTCGCCGTGTTTGGCCCGAGTTCACACGTCCAGGAAAAGGCGCTGCTGCAACCCTTCGTCAATCCGTTTCAGATCGGTGGTGAATTGCAATTGCTGTCGATCACCGCAGGCGTAGTGCCGTTGACGGAAACACAGGGAAGAGGCTCCGAAGCGATAAAAGATGCGTCCATCGTGCTCAAACAGGCGAAAAGTCAGAGTCGCGGCCAAGTGGTGATGTTTCAAAACCAAATGGTAGTCGATGCGCGCGAGCGGTTGGCGCTGTTGAAAAATCTACGCTCGGCGTTTGAATTAAATCAATTGTTTCTGGTGTTCCAGCCGAAGCTAAAACTCAGCGATCTGAGCGTCACAGGATTCGAAGCACTAATCCGCTGGCGCGACAGTTCGGGCCGGTTTATTTCCCCGGGGGAATTTATTCCGCTGGCGGAGCAGTCGGGTTTGATTATCCGTATGGGCGAGTGGATTTTGCGCAATGCCATTGCGGAGTTGGCAATCCTGCGCGCGAAGGGCTACATGAATGCCAGCATGGCAGTGAATCTTTCCGTGGCTCAGTTGGAGCACCCGGACATGCTCGAAATGCTGCAGCGGGTAATGGGCGAGAGCAATATCGATCCCGGTTTTATCGAGTTGGAAATTACCGAGTCCATCGCCATGGGCGATACCGAAGCCAATCTAAAGCGGTTGGAGCAGATTCGCGAAATGGGCTTCAAATTATCCATGGACGATTTCGGTACCGGTTTTTCCTCCTTCACCTATTTGCAGAAAATGCCGATCAACTGCCTCAAGATAGATCGCTCTTTTGTCATCAAAACCGACACCAAGAGAGGTCGGGAAATTGTCGAGATGATCGTCCAGCTCGGCAAAACCCTCGGTCTGAATGTCATCGCCGAAGGTGTGGAAGAGGAGGGGCAGGGCGCGTTGCTGAAGCAAATGGGCTGCAATGAAGTGCAAGGCTTTTTCTACGCCAAACCCATGCCGCGCGACCAGTTGCATCAGTGGTTGGCGGAGCGGAAAAACCGCAGCTGACAGCGCGGTAAGTTACACCCATTTTAATGCACCGGTATCATCGGTGACTTCGGCCATCGCGCATCTTCAAGTTCCCATTAGCGGTATCGTTTCTCATGCGCGACTAATTCTTCTGCATCAACAAGAAATGCAGATAAGCAGTTTTGACCTGTCTAGTTGCTTTACATGTTGTTTTATACAGGGTTGCGCGTTTCTAGTCTCGCTAATATAGTTAATGGGTCAAATCGCTCTTAGGGAATTAAGAGAATGCGAAGAAAGCCAAAGGTTGAACATGTTAATTCGACGCTTATCCCATTCAGGGATTGCCCAGCAAAATCGTTTTTAAACGATGACGGTAGTGTCACAACGGGTAGGACGGTATTCAATCACTGCCAGATCGTCGGCGAAGTAGCCAAGGAAATGATTCGCCGAATACGTTGTGACAACCTCAAGGTACTATTTCCCGACGGCGCGGCGTTTACCGCCGCCAGCCACGATATCGGCAAAGTCAGTCCCACGTTTTACAACAAAATCATGCGGGCTTGCTCCCGCACACTTATTCCCGGTTTCAATCCAGATTTAGAGAAACAATGGGGCGGTCATGCGGGCGTCAGTCAAGTCACCGCAACCTCGTTGAATGCTCCCACTTATATCCCTGAGGTAATTGGTCAACACCACGGGTTTTCGCCCCCTATTGCGGGCTGTCGTGCTAAGGACGAGATCTTTGGCGGTGAGGATTGGTTAACCGAACGGACAAAACTGGTCGCCGAGTTGCAACACGCTTTGCAAGAGACATGGCCTCAAATTGAATCGGCTGCACAAGCGCGATTATTGGCAGGCTTGACCTCAGTAGCGGATTGGATCGGGTCGGGCGAATTTTTTGAAAAACCTGATGCGCCATGGCAGGAAAATATTGGCAGGGCGCTCGATCACGCCGGTTTTGTACCGGCTACCTATAACCAAGGGCTGAGCTTTGCGCAGATATTTGGTTTTTCGCCACATGAAGCTCAATCAATATTAATTGAACAAGCCTGCACTCCAGGTGTGTACGTACTTGAAGCGCCTATGGGATTGGGGAAAACCGAAGCTGCACTTTATGCGGCCTACCAGCTGTTATCGACCTATCAAGCCAGTGGTGTCTATTTCGCCTTACCTACTCAGTTGACCTCCAACAAAATTTTTGAGCGATTTGAGCAATTTTTGGAAATAATCGTAGCGCCCGATTGTTCCCATCGTTCTTTGCTGCTGCACGCCAATGCCTGGCTATTTGAAACTGAGATGGGAGAAGAGGGACGTCCCGGCGGCGCGTGGTTTAATCAGGCCAAGCGCGGTTTGCTCGCCCCCTTTGCCGTGGGCACCATCGACCAGGCCTTAATGGCCGCAATGAATGTTAAACACGGCTTTGTGCGGGCATTTGGTTTGGCGGGCAAGGTGGTCATTCTGGATGAGGTGCACACCTACGATGCTTATACCGGCACTTTGCTCGATGCACTGGTGCGATTACTCCGTTCACTGCATTGCACGGTCATTATCCTCAGTGCCACGCTCAATCAAGAGCGTCGCCAGCGATTGTTGGGCTGTGCCACATCGGCTAGCGGTTACCCGCTGATTACTGCGAGCCCTGGATGTGTCGCTGGCGAGGTGAAAGAAGTTCACGTACCGGTGAGCGAATCCCGGCAGGTGAATTTGGGTATACAGGCCGACGAAGTCCTGGCGTTAGAGCAGGCACTGTTGCGTGCTGAGCAAGGGCAGCAGGTGTTGTGGATAGAAAACACGGTAAAAGACGCACAGCAGCGCTATCTGGATCTCGCCGCTCGCGCTTCTGACTTGGGTATCGCCTGCGGGTTACTACATTCGCGCTTTACCCTCAACGACCGCCAACGCAATGAGGCGCAATGGGTTGAGTTTTATGGCAAGGCGGGATGGCCAAAACGCGGCGCTCAAGGCCGGATATTGGTAGGCACACAAGTGCTGGAGCAATCGCTGGACATAGACGCGGATTTTATGGTGTCGCGCTTTGCGCCGACCGACATGCTATTGCAGCGCTTGGGCCGTCTCTGGAGACACAAGGACACACCGCGCAGCCAAAGCGCCCGGCCAGAGGCTTGGTTCTTAGCTCCCGACATCACCGCCGCCATAGAGTCACCTCCTTCCCACTTTGGCGCGAGTGCTTACGTGTACAGCCCCTATATTTTGTGTCGCAGTCTTGAAGTGTGGCAGGGGAAAACGAGTATCCAATTACCGGAAGATATTCGCGGCCTGATTGAACAAACCTACCAAAGCCGCAGCGAGCAAGGCCCGATGCGCAAGTGGTTATCCGAACTGGAAGATGGCAACAGTCGCCGCACAGGGCAGAACACCATGCGCCAGCTTGCCCGAGTCGCTTTGGCGGAGGCTGGCAATACGCTTCCCGAAAGCAAAGCCCAAACCCGTTACAGCGAGACGGATAATTTTGAGGTGCTATTACTGCGCGCCATATCCCGTAATCGCGAAGCAGATACCGCAACCTTTACCTTGTTGGATGGAGAGCGTATTCAACTGCCGCTGCGCAATCGCGCACGCCTTACCAAATCCGAATGGCGACATGTCACTGCAACTTTGCTGCGACAGGTGGTTCCCGTGAGGCGAGCTGATGCTCCCAAGCCAGCTCCCACCGATATGCTCAAAAGTTTTGGTTTGCATCACTGCTTTTATTTGGGCAATCCAGATTGGCCGGATGATGAAAGCGTGCTGCGTGTGGCACTGGTAGAGGACTCTGGATATTTACGCGGCATTGAGCACTTGGATATTCACGACAAACATACTTTGGAATACCGGGACGATCTCGGTTACCGCGTGGCCAACGATTAGGACGCTGCTATGGAAAATCGCTTTAATTTAATTGATGAGCCCTGGATACCCGTCGCCGATTATGGTCGGGTGAGTCTTAAGGATATTTTTACCCATGCCGAGTACCGAGCTTTGGGCGGTAATCCGGTGCAAAAAATTGCGTTGCTTAAATTGTTGTTAGCCATTGCGCAAGCAGCGGCAACGCCCAAGGATGAGGCCGAGTGGAAATCACTGGGTGCCGAGGGGCTTGCGCGACGCTGTTTGGCTTATTTGGATAAATGGCACGACCGTTTTTATCTGTATGGGGAAAAGCCGTTTCTGCAGATGCCGGCGATAAAGGCGGCAAAGGTTCAGCTATTCGGTGCGGTTTTGCCCGAAATTTCTACCGGAAATACGACAGTATTAAGCCAAGTGCAAATTGAGAGGCCTCTTGATGACAGTGGCAAAGCACTGTTGTTGTTGACGCTAATGGGCTTTGCGCTGTCCGGCAAAAAAACCGATAACAGTGTCGTCCTTACACCTGGATATGAAGGCAAGCGCAACGATAAAGGTAAAGCTTCTACCGGGCGAACCGGCCCCTCCGTCGGCCATATGGGGCTGCTACACAATTTTCTATTGGGAAGTAACCTCCAAAATAGCCTTTGGTTGAATCTATTCACCTCCCAACAAGTGGAACAAATGAACCTTTACCCAGAAGGCGTGGGAACCGCCCCGTGGGAAAATATGCCGACAGGCGAAGATTGCGATCAGGCGAGAAAATTAAAGCGATCCTTGATGGGAAGGCTGATCCCAATGTGTCGGTTCTGTTTGTTGGCGATGGATGGTTTGCATTATTCCGAGGGGATTGCTCACCCAGGGTACAAGGAAGGCGTTGTAGACCCGAGCATGGCTATTAATAACTCGGGCAAAGAACCAAAAGCACTATGGGTCGACCCGGAAAAAAGGCCATGGCGAGAGTTAACGTCACTGTTAGGCTTTTTTGAGCAGACGGCAACTCAAGGATTTCAAAGCTGGCAATTGCGAAGTGGCATAAACAGAGCGCGAGATGCCACCAAGAAATTTTCTATCTGGTCGGGTGGATTAAGAGTCAGTAGCAATGCTGGTGAGCAGTACGCTTCGGGCAGCGATGACTTTGTGGAGTCTCAGATAGAACTGCACAGTGACACTCTTGGCGAAATCTGGTTTAGCCAGCTAAAGATGGAAATGGAATCACTCGATGCATTAGCAAAAAATTTATACGGTCGAGTGTTAGGGTTTTTCAAGGAGCAAACTGTGGATGGTGCCAAGGTGGCGCCGCGAGCAACGCACTTATTCTGGCAGCTATGTGAGCGCGACTTCCAAAATCTTGTCGACCATTGTGACCAAACAGAAGATGCAATGAAGGTGCGACGCAATTTGCGCAAACGATTTGCGGGTTATGTGCACCAGGCTTATGACACCTATTGCCCAAAAGATACCGCGCGGCAGTTGGAGGCCTGGGCGAAATGCCGTCCCAATAACAGCAAATACCTTAATCAGGAGGCTTGATATTTATGCAAACGGATTATCAACCTGCACAAGCAGGCAAAGATAAGCAGTGGGAGCAGCGGTTTGTCGAAGTGGTGATTGAACGCTGCAACAGCAATAAAGGTTTGGCTGCCAGATTGCGTCGAGCGGACAATCCAGCAACGGAATATCAAAGCTGGGAGTTGTTGGGAAGTTTGGGAGTTGACTTGGAAAAAGGATTATCAGCGCCTGCCATTTGTCACCATCTCCGCCGCTATTGCCAAATCGAAAGCAGAAAAAAATGGCAGCCTGTCTCTCGGTAAGGCGATTGCACTTTGCTATGACGATGGCAATCAAAGCGATCCCGCAAAAGCCCGCTTGCGCCGTTTGTTGGCCTGTACGGATCTGCCAGAGGCGTGTCGTATTCTCCGGCCTATTTTAACTTTGATTCAAAGTAAAACCGGCCAGCCGTTGGACTTTGTACGCCTGCTAAAACAATTGCGCTCATTTTATTTTGACAGCCAGCGGATAAAAGCCCAATGGGCACAGGAGTTTTACGGACAGCCAGTCATTGTGGCAGGGGAGGAGCCAAGTTTATGAATATGATCGCCAGTGTTTTGCATCTGGATCGCCGGTCCGTCAAAGCCTTGCGCGTAACCGACGCATACTCCTTGCATCGAGTGGTTTACAGCCTTTTTACCGACATTCGCGACGACCAGGAAAAACAGGCAAGCCATGCCAGTGGAATTCTCTACGCGGATCAAGGCGGTGATTACAAAGCCAGGAAAATTTTAATGCTCTCCAACCGGCAGCCGATGTCGATGGTGGAGGGCCAATATGGGGAAGTGCAAAGCAAACCCATTCCCCCGAATTTTTTATCGCACGAACACTATCGATTTAAAGTCGTCATTAATCCATGCCGTCGTGATAATGCCAGTCGCAAGCTTATACCGGTGCGGGGCAAAGAGCTGGTGGCGCAATGGTTTGCGGAGCGAGCGCCGGAGAGTTGGGGCTTTGAAGCGAGCCAACAGCATCTGCAAGTAGACAAAATTGATGTTCTGCAATTTACCGATAAAGCCCAGCGTCAGGTCACGGTCGCTCAGGCCCAGGTACAGGGGCTGTTGCGTGTAACGGATCGCGAGCGCTTTGTAGCGAGCTTTGAACAAGGCATTGGTCGCGCCCGCGCATTTGGCTGTGGTTTATTGCAAATTGTCCCTCTGACCGATAATCCTTTCGCTTAAACACTTATTTTTTGGAGAATACACATGACTAATTCCTATACGAATACACGCATCGAATACCACATTGTGCAGTCTTTCCCGGTCACTTGTCTTAATCGCGATGATGTGGGCGCGCCCAAGTCGGCTATTGTTGGCGGTGTGCCTCGTGCCCGCGTCAGTTCGCAGTGCTGGAAGCGGCAAGTGCGGTTGGCTATGCAGGACTTTGGTATCAAGTTGGGCATTCGCACAAAAAAAGTGACGGAGATGTTTATCAGTGCCTGTGTGGCTGCGGGAGCTAATAATGATCAAGCCACATCCTGTGCGGAAAAAAATGGCAGCTTTATTGAGTGATGACACCTTATTGTTCGTCAGTGAATCAGAAGCAACAGCTTTTGGTACTTATGCGGCGGAAAATGGCTTTGATGAGAGCAAAATTAAAGATAAAGAATTGGCTAAGGTCGCAAAAAAAGCTTTGAACCCTGCTCAGGATGCACTGGATATCGCATTGTTTGGTCGTATGGTGGCCAAAGCCGCCGATATGAACGTAGAAGCGGCAGCCTCTTTTTCTCATGCAATCTCCACTCATAAAGTGAGCAACGAGGTGGAATTTTTTACCGCGCTGGATGACCGCCAGGAAGAGCCGGGATCGGCCCATATGGGCAGTTTGGAATTTAATTCGGCTACCTACTATCGCTACATCAGTCTTGATCTCGGCCAATTGGCGCAGACCATGGGCGAGGGGGACTTAAAGAAAGCCATAGAAGCCTTTACCAAAGCGCTCTTTGTTGCCGTACCCAATGCACGACAAACAACCCAGTCCGGTGCGAGCCCGTGGGAATTTGCCCGTGTGCTGGTGCGTAAAGGTCAGCGCTTGCAGGTGCCTTTCGAAACACCGGTAAAAGCGCGCGAAGGCGGTTACCTGCAAAGCACTATCAACGAGCTAAAAACCTATTTGGACAAAAAAGAAAAATTGGCAGGTTCTCTGTTTGGTAAACAGGGCGCTTACGATTGGGGCGAAAGCGAGGGCTACAGCATTGATCACTTGATTGCGGACCTGCAAAGCCATGTGCAGTGAGGTGTGCGATGAGTAATCCCTATTTATTGCTATGGCTGGAAGCGCCACTCCAGTCCTGGGGCCACGACTCCAAATTCGGGCGGCGCGACAGTCTGGATTTTCCCACGAAATCAGGTGTACTGGGTTTGCTCTGCTGTGCGTTGGGCGCGGGGGCAAGCAAACGGAATGGCTGGCGCGCTGGGCCGATTGTGATATGACGGTGGAGGCCTATGTGCGAGCTGATCGAAATGAGCAGCCGTTACCGCGTCTCCCGCTTTTATGTGATTTCCAAATGGTGGGCAGCGGTTACGATGATGGTGACCCCTGGCAAAATCTGCTGATCCCCAAAACTAGTGAGGGTAAGAAGCCGAATGGCGCTGGAACCAAAATGACATACCGTTACTACGTGCAGGATATGGCGTTTGCGGTTGCCCTGCAGGGAAGTGAGGGCGAGCTTGCCGTTGTCCAAAACGCGTTGCGCAACCCGGTATGGGATTTGTACCTGGGCCGTAAAAACTGTGTGCCAACAGAATTTATAGAGCAAGGCATTTACCCGAATTTATCCGAGGCTATGGCGAGTGCGAGAACACTTTCGGCAGGAAAAAATCGTGTTCCGGTGTTTCAGGTTTTGCAAGGGGAGCACGAGGGAGAAGTGTTAACGCTAAACGATGTACCTCTGCAATTCGGTGAGGACAAACGTTACCGTGACAGACGGGTCACGGTAGTGCCAGTGGAGTAATGCAATGGCAGACGGACAGCGTTTATTTGTCAAAATCACCCGCGAATCTCTGCCCCAGGTTAAAGATAAATACCCATTTATTTATCTGGAACGCGGGCGACTGGAAATTGACGACAGCAGTATCAAGTGGATAGATGCGGATAAAAACGTAGTGCCTTTACCTGTGGCAACGCTTAATGCTCTTTTGCTGGGGCCTGGCACCACCGTCACGCACGATGCCATCAAAACGGCGACTGCGGCAAATTGTGCCGTGTGCTGGGTGGGTGAAGACAGCTTGCTGTTTTATGCCGCGGGCTTCCTGCCTACCGCCGATACCCGCAACCTCCGCCACCAAATTGAAAAAGCCGCCGACCCGGATCAATCGGTTGAGGTGGCGCGCTGCATGTATGCGCGCCGATTTCCTCAGGCGGAACTAGCAGGAAAAAATCTTAAAGAAATGATGGGCATGGAGGGCCATAGGGTAAGAACGCTTTACCAGACTAAGGCAGAAGAATATCAGGTAGGGTGGAAAGGACGTCAATTTGTACCGGGGAAATTTGAAGTCAGCGATATTACCAATCAAATACTCACATCCTGTAATGCCGCACTTTATGGCATTTTATGCTCTGCCGTTCACAGCATGGGATATTCCCCGCATATAGGGTTTATTCATTCGGGTAGCCCGCTACCCTTTGTTTACGATTTGGCGGATTTATATAAAGAGCACCTCTGTATAGATTTGGCTTTTTTTCTAACGCGTGATATGGCGGGTCGCTACAACAAACATAAAGTATCTGAAGCGTTTCGTAAAAGAGTCATTGAAATGGACTTGCTGGCCAAACTTGCCACTGATATCCCCGATATTCTGGGAGCAAAGCATGCTCGTCGTAGTAGCAAATGACCTACCTCCCGCCGTGCGGGGGCGAATGAAATTGTGGTTTGTGGAGCCAAGACCAAATGTTTTTGTTTCCGGAATTAAAGACTCGGTGGCTGTAACCGTAGTTGATTACCTCCACAAACATTGTCCCCCAGAATCCGGTGTTGTGATATTCCGGTCCCTACCGGGGCCACCGGGTTACGACGTGCGCACAATCGGCCCGACACGCAAGTCCATGACCACTATCAGTGGATTGCAGTTGGTTATTGAAACCCTAAAAATCGAATAAACCCAAGATATTGGGGTAAGGCAGTGCTCTTTAACAATATGTTGGTATTTTCCCCACGTGCGTGGGGGTGTTTCTCAACCGCTCCATTGTGGCCGCACGTACTGAAGATTTTCCCCACGTGCGTGGGGGTGTTTCTGGGCAAAGACAAGATGGACGATTGGACGCTCGATTTTCCCCACGTGCGTGGGGGTGTTTCTGCTCGGTCAGATGTTCGGCGCGGATCTCAGCAATTTTCCCCACGTGCGTGGGGGTGTTTCTAGGGTAGCCCGCCCGCTCCAGCGCGATAACGCATTTTCCCCACGTGCGTGGGGGTGTTTCTTGATCCGCGCCAGCTTCGCGACGACGCGGCGAATTTTCCCCACGTGCGTGGGGGTGTTTCCTCGGCGGGCAAGATCATTGATACATTGCGTGCATTTTCCCCACGTGCGTGGGGGTGTTTCTACGCTTCGCTCCCGGCGCGCATGTAGTACGACATTTTCCCCACGTGCGTGGGGGTGTTTCTCCGCTACCAAGTGCGCGACGACGTGCTGTATTATTTTCCCCACGTGCGTGGGGGTGTTTCTGCGTATCAAGAGGCGGGGCTGTCCGGCGTGCAATTTTCCCCACGTGCGTGGGGGTGTTTCTAGCCCTGGCGTATAAGGTCGCGCATGCCCGGCATTTTCCCCACGTGCGTGGGGGTGTTTCTGTCGCGGGCGTACACCGATGACGGCGCAGTGGATTTTCCCCACGTGCGTGGGGGTGTTTCTATTTATCAAACGCTTCTTGTGCTGTAACGCTCATTTTCCCCACGTGCGTGGGGGTGTTTCTAAACCAGCATCGCCCCCATCTGTTAGGTTGTAATTTTCCCCACGTGCGTGGGGGTGTTTCTAGGGCGGGACATTGCTAACGGTGCAGATTTCAATTTTCCCCACGTGCGTGGGGGTGTTTCCCAGCGATGCCGAGATCATGGCGGACATAAAGAATTTTCCCCACGTGCGTGGGGGTGTTTCTGGATGCGTCAGAGCAGGAGCGCAAGGAGCTGGATTTTCCCCACGTGCGTGGGGGTGTTTCCCAGGTGACGATTGGCTGAGTGTACCCGTCCGCATTTTCCCCACGTGCGTGGGGGTGTTTCTGTTGAGCGACAAAAGCAATCAGGAGATAGCTGATTTTCCCCACGTGCGTGGGGGTGTTTCTACGTTGACGCGGTTGCAGTCTTCACAGATGGCATTTTCCCCACGTGCGTGGGGGTGTTTCTGTTATTTTCCTCACGAAAACCTCCAAAAACTCATTTTCCCCACGTGCGTGGGGGTGTTTCTAAGGTCGTCTCGCTCAGTTTGCCACGCCGCCGATTTTCCCCACGTGCGTGGGGGTGTTTCCTGACAGCGTGATGTGCGTGTCTTCGTCGAAGTATTTTCCCCACGTGCGTGGGGGTGTTTCTTTAGTGGTTCGCGGCGACTACAGCATTGAGCAATTTTCCCCACGTGCGTGGGGGTGTTTCCAGTTCGAGCGCGCGGCCCCATTTGTTCTCGACATTTTCCCCACGTGCGTGGGGGTGTTTCCTGGGCGGTGGCCGGCACTAGCGCCGAGACCGTATTTTCCCCACGTGCGTGGGGGTGTTTCCTGGGCGGTGGCCGGCACTAGCGCCGAGACCGTATTTTCCCCACGTGCGTGGGGGTGTTTCCCACCCGCGCCCAGTCTTGACATGCCCCGAGCTATTTTCCCCACGTGCGTGGGGGTGTTTCCGGCATAAGCCGTAGCGGCAACGGCATGGTTACATTTTCCCCACGTGCGTGGGGGTGTTTCTGAGAATTGAGTAGCAACATACGCTGCAGTTAAATTTTCCCCACGTGCGTGGGGGTGTTTCTGCGTCGCGGCCGTTCGGCTTTTCGCCATTGGTGATTTTCCCCACGTGCGTGGGGGTGTTTCCCTGACCGCGCTGACCAAGCACATCGCCAACCCATTTTCCCCACGTGCGTGGGGGTGTTTCTCGTTTGATTACGGCACTCTCGCCGAGCAGGGCATTTTCCCCACGTGCGTGGGGGTGTTTCTATCCGCTCAGCCGTGCGCTGGAGCTCGGCGCCATTTTCCCCACGTGCGTGGGGGTGTTTCTCCTGTTTTCCGGGCCGATGGTTCGCGCAATTCATTTTCCCCACGTGCGTGGGGGTGTTTCCGGACTAGGCGCCAGCGCCATACTGGCGGTAGCATTTTCCCCACGTGCGTGGGGGTGTTTCTATGAAATCCACAGTGGCCAATGCCAGCATCCGATTTTCCCCACGTGCGTGGGGGTGTTTCCAAAAGCCGCCGGCTTGCACAAGTCAGAGCGGAATTTTCCCCACGTGCGTGGGGGTGTTTCCACAGCGGTGGCAACGGTGTCGTCATCTGGCTTATTTTCCCCACGTGCGTGGGGGTGTTTCTTCTTCTGTGCTTTCGGTCGCCATTTTGACGCGATTTTCCCCACGTGCGTGGGGGTGTTTCCCCATAGAATGGCCAAAGTCTCGGCACTCCTTAATTTTCCCCACGTGCGTGGGGGTGTTTCTTGAGTTAAACGGCATCACCTACACAGTGGTGGATTTTCCCCACGTGCGTGGGGGTGTTTCTGATTGTTTCGCGCTCGCCCGGTGTTGGGTTCTATTTTCCCCACGTGCGTGGGGGTGTTTCTCGTGATTATTGGTATCTGCCCGGTTCGGCGGCATTTTCCCCACGTGCGTGGGGGTGTTTCTTATGGAAAACGCCTTTTTCATAGCTGTAGTGGATTTTCCCCACGTGCGTGGGGGTGTTTCTTGATGGCCTCCATCGGGCTCCGCCGCGTTCTTATTTTCCCCACGTGCGTGGGGGTGTTTCTCAGAGAAGCCCTGGCCTGCTCCACTTTGAAGCATTTTCCCCCACGTGCGTGGGGGTGTTTCCAACCGAAGCGCTAAAGGCGGCGCCTGCGGTGGATTTTCCCCACGTGCGTGGGGGTGTTTCTATGGACTGGCTCGCACGCATCAACAAACTGAGATTTTCCCCACGTGCGTGGGGGTGTTTCTTGCCGTCGCTATTTTGGGCATTTTGCCCGTCGATTTTCCCCACGTGCGTGGGGGTGTTTCTATCATCACGCCGGTGGCATCCTGTGTCTGCGCATTTTCCCCACGTGCGTGGGGGTGTTTCTGCTTGGTTGTCCGGCCTGCCGTACAAAGGAAAATTTTCCCCACGTGCGTGGGGGTGTTTCCTTCAAGGGCACGGCAGAGCGGGATGCCGAGAAGATTTTCCCCACGTGCGTGGGGGTGTTTCCGATAGATCATGGGCGGATCTGCCCCCGCCAGTATTTTCCCCACGTGCGTGGGGGTGTTTCCGGTGCCGTCTGGGTTTTGACAAAAATCATCTAATTTTCCCCACGTGCGTGGGGGTGTTTCCGAAGACGACGAGAAGATTCCCGCTGTCGGCCTATTTTCCCCACGTGCGTGGGGGTGTTTCCAAGTCCTACTCCAAGCCGCTGCCACTGTCCTAATTTTCCCCACGTGCGTGGGGGTGTTTCTCGTTCTCCTGCAGTTTGGGCTTGTTTGGGTTGGATTTTCCCCACGTGCGTGGGGGTGTTTCCAATCATTGCGCATTCGGGGGATTATTCTGTCATTTTCCCCACGTGCGTGGGGGTGTTTCTACACGTTTGACGAGCATCTACGGTACAACGTCATTTTCCCCACGTGCGTGGGGGTGTTTCTCTGATTCATCCCACATTCCCGGTAGTTCGCTCATTTTCCCCACGTGCGTGGGGGTGTTTCCCGGGAAACATTGCGACTACGTCACGCGACAGCATTTTCCCCACGTGCGTGGGGGTGTTTCCTGCCGGATGATTCAAGACTGGACGCAGGTAAAATTTTCCCCACGTGCGTGGGGGTGTTTCTTCGCCACGTTCGCGCAAAACCCGCGCGACTTGATTTTCCCCACGTGCGTGGGGGTGTTTCTGCCCTGTAGGCCTGCATCGGCACGATCCTCCGATTTTCCCCACGTGCGTGGGGGTGTTTCTCGGAAGCGGTCGGGCTCGTTGCACAAAAGCATATTTTCCCCACGTGCGTGGGGGTGTTTCTTGCTTAAGTGGCGTCGGTATGTCCAGCATGTAATTTTCCCCACGTGCGTGGGGGTGTTTCTGCCCGGCCCACCTATCGCTCGGGCGGAGTCGAATTTTCCCCACGTGCGTGGGGGTGTTTCTCGGTCGGACTCGCCGCGCATCCGCGCCAGCACATTTTCCCCACGTGCGTGGGGGTGTTTCCTCGCGCGGGATCATGTGTTGGGCCAGAAGATCATTTTCCCCACGTGCGTGGGGGTGTTTCGTAGTGGGCTCAAAACGGCAGGCGCCTGCCGTTATTTTCCCCACGTGCGTGGGGGTGTTTCTACGCTTTCCAGCGTTTGCTTGATCTTTTTAGCATTTTCCCCACGTGCGTGGGGGTGTTTCCTGACCGGATCGACTACTACGACCGACTCTGCGATTTTCCCCACGTGCGTGGGGGTGTTTCTGAAAGACGCTTCTCCATTATGTACCGCAACCAATTTTCCCCCACGTGCGTGGGGGGTGTTTCTCCAGCACATCGGAGTTACCCTCTATCAGCAGCATTTTCCCCACGTGCGTGGGGGTGTTTCGTAACCGTGAACCTTAACCCCCTGGAAGCATTAATTTTCCCCACGTGCGTGGGGGTGTTTCCACTTATCTGTTCGGCGCCGCCTGTGCTGTCGCATTTTCCCCACGTGCGTGGGGGTGTTTCCCAACAGCTGTCATTGTCGTGACAAATTGCCGCATTTTCCCCACGTGCGTGGGGGTGTTTCTAGATTTAATCCCAGATCTTTATGCGTCTTTGGATTTCCATACGATCAAGTGCAATTGGCGATAAATCGAATTGATTTTTTACTGATGCGGATGCTTGCAATAAGGCAACTCTGATGCAAGAAGTGGATTTCACATTGCAGCGGCGACGTCCACGGCCAGACTGGTAATTGCGTAAAGGCCTTTGATGCCAGTTTTATTGCCAAAGATTATTTCTTTTAACTGTGCGTAGTGGGCGTACCGCTTGGCCGCTTCCTGCGGCCGCTCGCTGTCAGCGGAAAATATTTTCAGTCGGTTTATAAATCGCGAAGAGTGGTAATTTAGCTCGGCTTATTTCGGCGGCAGGCTGCGCACGAAGTTTTCGCAGTGACGGATCCATTTGTAGAGCGCGGGATCGGTGGTGATGGCTTCCGGCTCCACGTAGACAAAACCCTTCAGCGGTTTGCCCGTGAAATCCATGATGGTGGTGTACATCTCTTTGAGCGCCCGGTCGTAGTGGCGCGGCCCCACACGGGCCATCAGGCGGTGGTCATTGGTGCCGACGCACATATGACCACCCAGGAGAAACGCCAAACCGCCGAACATGGGTTTTTCGACAATGTCTTGGCTGCTGGAAAAATACTGGCGAATACGCTGCGCTAATTGTTCGTCGTACGTCATACGGTGTGGTTCACCTTGAATCGTCCGTCGCGTCCTGCGCGATGCTGAACCCTTAAATAAAGTGTAGGTGGGTTTCGGCCTGCCTGCCGGGAAACTCGCACCAACTCATTTTTTCGCCCGCGGTCGCCGTGTTCCGCTCAGGCGAAAGGCGTTGGCGGTGCTGGCGGAATAGAAGGGCCGCCAGAGGTCAAACAAGACGGCTTGCATTTGGGCCTGTTGTTTAAACAGGTCCATGTGTTTGAAAAGGTCAACTTGTCTGAAAAAGTCAACTTGTTTGAACGGATCAAAGCCGGCGCTCGCCTTGGGCAGCGCCGCCAGACTTTGCCATGCGGCGGTATTCTTCTCGTCGCCCATACGCCACATTTCGGTGAGATCCGGCATCTGGTTGCGGCGCAGCTTGTAGCTGATTCCGCTCAAGCGCAGGCCGATGGTGAGACCTGATGCCACCATCATTTCCCACCAGCGCAGCCAGTAGGTGTATTGGTTGAAGGCATCACGCAGGAAATCCGCTTGGGTTGAACCGTATTGTTTCGCCATGACACGCTCCGTAAGCCTTGTGAGGGATGAGACATTTGTCAAAGCATCAACGATGCCACTGTGTTTCGATAAGAACGCTTTGTATTTCGATAGGAGTTTTGTAGTTCGATAGGAGTTTTGTAGTTCGATAGGAGCGCTTTGGGTTTCGATAAAAGCGCTCGGTGTGTCGAGAGCCTTGCGCTGCGCTTCGACCAGCTTTCAACTTGACAATTGTTCTGGCTCAACCACATTTATTTAGAAAAATCCCTCGGTGAGATTCCCTGTTATGACCCGTTCTTTTCGTTCCTTTCGTTTTGTCGGTGGGTTGATGGCATGTTTTCTGGCTGGCGCCTCGGTGCAGGCGGAAAGCCCGGCGTTCAACCCGAACTTCCACTATTTCATCGGTGGTCAGGTCGTGGGTGAGCGCGGCTTCATTTTGGGCGATCCGGCCAACTGGAGCATAGAGCTCATCGATCTGGCGGGGCATTCCGCCAATAAAAAAGTGAAAGTCCAGCCGGAGAACTATCAAGGTAAAAACGATGCGCTGCACATCGTCTGGTCGAAAGCCAAAATGAATGGCCAGATAGCGCTGTACGGTCCGCCGATCAATTTGGCCGCCGTGCGCGATCAGGCGACCCTGGTGTTCGATGTGAAGGTGGAGCGCAAACCTACTCAGGATGTGACCTTGGCGATGGATTGCGGCTGGCCGTGCCGGGGCAGCTTCAACGCCGCCAATGTGCTGCGCAAATTTCCCAAAGGCGAGTGGCGTTACTTCTCTCTGCCGCTCAACTGTATCCGTGGCGAGAATTATGACCCCAGCAAGATCAACGGAGTTTTCCTGATGGCAACGGAAGGGGCTCTGGAATTGTCGGTGGCCAATATCCGTATCGAGCGGCTGGCCGAAGGTGAAAAAGGCTGCGTGGATTGATTTGCCGGCCTAATTGCATCTCTCCCGGCAGCCTTTTCTACGGCTGCCGAATTCCCTGCAGCAAAGTAGTGGCATCGGCCGGTGTCAACGGCCTGGCAAAGAAATAGCCTTGACCAAAATCGCAACCGTAGGACTTCAGCAACCTGAGCTGCTGCTCGGTTTCTATGCCCTCGGCCACCACCACCATTCCCAGATTGTGGGCGAGGGCGATGGTGGCGCGGACGATTTCCCCGGTATTGCGGTTGGTCTGATCGTTATCCGCCAGTGGGTTGACGAAGGAGCGGTCGATCTTGAGCACCTGGACGGGCAGTTTGTCGAGATAGCTGAGCGATGAATAGCCGGTGCCGAAGTCGTCGATGGCCAGGTTGATGCCGCGCTGGCGCAGGGCTTCCAGGGTTTTGTCCACCGTATCCGTATGGCGCAGCAGAGCCGATTCGGTGATCTCGAATTCGATGCTGGCGGGGCTGATCCCAGTACGCTGGAAGATCTCGTCCATGCAGGGGAGGAAGTCCTCGCGCTCCAGCTGCATCGGCGACAGATTCACTGCGATCATCGGCAGGCCATGGTTGCCGAACATGCTCTTCCACAACTGCAATTGTTTGCAGGCCTGCTCCAGTACCCACAGGCCTATATCAAAAATCAGCCCCGATGCTTCCGCCATGGTGATGAACTGGTCCGGCGGCACCATGCCCCGCTGTGGATGCCGCCAGCGGATGAGTACTTCAAAACCTGTCGTCAGGGTGGAATCGAGCTGGATGATCGGCTGAAACACCACGCTGAATTCCTCGCGCGGCAGAGCCAGCTTGAGGTCCGCCTCCAGGGCGGTTTTATCCAGTTTCTGTTGCAACAGCTCGGCATCGAACTCCTGGCTCATGCCGCGGCCGCGGTCCTTGGCCCGCTGCATGGCGACATTGGCGTCGCGCAGCACCTGTGCAGGATCGCCGCTGGTGGTGGAGGCGATCACGTAACCGACGCTCACGCTCAGGGTCAGACGCAGCTGGCTGATGGGGATAGGCTCTTTGAAGGCCGCGACCAGATGGTCCGCCAGTTCCCGCACCGTCGCCCGCTCCGGCGCCTGGTCCAGCACTACGACAAATTCATCGCTGCCGAGGCGCGCGATCTGGGCGTCTTTCGGGCAGAGCTGACGCAGACGTTCGGCAGCGCTGGAGAGCAGCTTGTCGCCGGTCTGGTGGCCATAGGTGTCGTTGATGGTGCGGAAGCGGTCACCGCCGATAAACAGCACCGCGAAAGGGGTTTCCGACGCCTCTTCCATCAGGTGCTGCAGGTGTTGCAGCAGCCACGCGCGGTTGTACAGGCCGGACAGGGTGTCGTGGTAGGCGATGTAGGTAGCCTTGGCCTCGGACTCCCGCCGCTCTTCGATTTCCGCTGATAACTCGTGGGTGCGCTGGGCTACCCGCTGCTCCAGTTCGGTATTCAACCGGCTGATGGCGCGGTTAGCTTCTTTGAGCTTGCCCGTCTGATCCCGCACCAACTGCTCCAGCTCTTCGCGCCGGGCCATGGTCAAGCGCAGGCGCCACACGCTGAAGCCATAAATGGAACCGACAAACAAAGCCAGATAGAGACAGTAGGCCCACCAAGTCTGCCACCAGGCGGGCAGGATAGTGATGGTGAGATTGCGCGTGGACCCTGTCCAGACGCCGTCATTGTTGGCAGCGATCAGCTGGAAGGTATAAGTGCCGGCCGGCAGATTGCTGTATTGCGCGCTGCGCTGGGCGTCGCCGTTCACCCATTCAGAGTTCTGCCCGAGCAGACGATAGCGGTAGCGGTTTTTCTGCGGCGATACCAGATTGGTGGCAGTGAATGACAGGCGAATGTCGTCGGCGGTACTGGGTAGAACGAGCTTGTCAGTCAGATCGAGGGCCTGGCTCAGCCAGGCAGAAGCGCCGGGGCGCTGTACCTGGTGATTCACTTCCAGCTCCGTCAAATGCAGGCGCGGCGCAAATTCGTTGCGCGCGATATTGCTGGGATCGAAGAAGCTGAAGCCCTGATTGGTGCCGAAGTAGAGCAGGCCGGCGCGTGTTTTCAGGTGGCTGAAGCGATTGAACTGCGCGCCAGCCAGGCCGTCGTGTTCGTCGAAGGTTTCCATTTCCTTGCTGAGCGGATCGAAGCGGGTGAGGCCGTTGCGCGTCCCCAGCCACAAAAACCCGAATTCGTCCTGTTCCAGGCTGACAATAAATTCGTCCTTCAGACCGTCCTGGCTGGTGAAGCCCACAAATTCATGGCTATGCGGGTTGTAACGGAAAAGCCCGCGGTCGGTGGCGATCCAGATCAGACCATTCCGGTCCATCAGCAGGTCGAGAATGGCTTGGGTGATGGGCACGCTGGCCAGTTGCGAGCGGCCGGTGGCGGGGGAGAAAAGCTCCAGCCCTTGATAGCCGCCCAGCCAATACTTGCCATCGGCGGCCGGCAGAAGCGCGTAGACGTGCTCGTTGTAAATGCCTTCGGGATTGTGGACCCGGTCCGGCGTAAAGGTTTGGAAATGCCGGCGTTCGGGGTCGAATATCTGCAGCCCCGACCCGCCGACCGCCAGGACGAGCCGATCCTGGGCGTCCACATGAATCCGGAAGATATGGTTCTCCGCCAGGGTCTGGCCGTCCGGTGCGTTCGGGTTGCGCAGAAAACGCTGCACTTTCCCGGTGGCCGGGTCCAGACGGTTGAGCCCGCCGGCCCAGGTGCCGAGCCAGATATAGCCCTTCGAGTCTTCGGCAATGGCCAGCACCGCGTTGGAGCCTAGAGTTTCGGGGTCCGCCGGATCGTGGCGGAAGTGTTCGAACTTAAGAGTGCTCGGGTCGAACCGGTCGACGCCGTTGCCGTCGGTACCGATCCAGATATAGCCCTTGCTGTCCTCGAATATGCCCGACACATGGTTCAGGCCCAGGGAGTTCTCCGAGTCGACGCTGTGGCGGAATGAATGGAATTTGCGCAGATGCTGGCTGATGCGCACCACCCCGTGATAGCCGCAGGTGAACCAGAGATTACCTTCGCCGTCCTCGTGGATGCTGGTGATACTGGCCAGTGGAAACTTGTATTGATCGTAGGCGGAAGAGGGATAGTGGAAGAACTGGCCGGTTGCCGGATCGCGGCGGAACACGCCTTGTTTCTCGGTGCCCACCCACAGGTTGTTTTTGCTGTCGGCGGCAACCGAGGTGAAGTCACTGGTGGTGAGCGCGCCTGGTGTACCGGGAGAGGCGGTGTGGTGGCGCGCCTCGCGAGTGGCGGGATCGAATTGGAACAGTCCCTCGCGGCTGGCGATCCAGAAATGTCCGTTGGCATCTTCGGCCAGATTCATCACCGGGCGGAAGCCCAGGGTATTGGGCAGCTTGAAATAGGTGGTGGTCGCTCCGGAATCCGGGTCGAACAATAGCAGGCCCTCACTGCTCGCAAGCCACAGGTTGGCGGAGTTGCGCTGGGGCAGAATGCGGTAGATCGACAGGGGCTGATCGCTGTCCTGGAACAGGCGCTTGGTAACCGCGCCGGAGGTGGGATCAAACAGCATTAATCCCACGCGGTCGCCGCCGATCCAGAGGGCGCCACCGGGCGCGTTCGCGGCAGTGTAGAGCGCCTTGTAATTGCTGAAGGAGTAGCGGGTGAAGCTTTCGTTGTGAGGGTGAAAGCGATTGAGGGTGCTGCCCAAAGCCCAGAGGGTACCGGTGGTGTCGATAAAAACGCGGTAGATGTTGGGCGAACCTATGCTGGTAGGGTCTTCGGGGTCGTGGGCAAAATTGCGCACGCTGTAACCGTCATAACGTTTCAGGCCATTGTCAGAAGCGATCCACAGATAGCCGTCGCTGTCGCGCAGGGAGGAGATGTTGTAATCCTGGCGATAGGGTTTATCCAGATGCAGCGGGTGAACCCGCACGCTCGAATCCGCCGCCGCCGGAGCCAGGGCGAACAGCAGGCTCAGAGCGGTTAACAGGCGTATGGTCTTGAGCAATCTGGTCATCATGAGACTGAATCGAACTCCACCCGGTTGCGGCCATTCTGTTTAGCGCGATAGAGCGCGGCGTCGGCGCGCATAAGGGCGCCGTCGATGCTCTCGCCTTCAACCATCATGGCAACGCCAATACTCACTGTGATGGCCAGGCTGTCCTCACCATTAAAGGTGCACTGGCCGGCGAGGCGGCGCAGTTTTTCCGCCACCGCATGCACACCGTCGACCGGCTGGCGCCGGCACACTACGACGAATTCCTCTCCGCCGATGCGGGCAAACACGTCGTCGCTGCGCAGGTTCATCGCCAGCAGCGCGGCAAAGGTTTTGAGTACCTTGTCGCCCATGTCGTGGCCATGGCGGTCGTTGAGGGCCTTGAAGTGGTCCAGATCAAGGGCGAGCACGCCCACGCCAGTGAGCCCCTTGTCCCTGCGCGCCAGGATTGCCAAGCGATGATTCAGCCCGGCGCGGTTGTAGATGCCGGTGAGCGGGTCCGTATTGGCGAGATTTTCCAGGTGCTGATTCTCCTCAGCCAGACTGCGCCGCTTTTCCTCCAGTGCGCGTATCGCCTGGCGGTCGCGCTGGGCAGTGCGGTAGAGCCGGTAAAAGCGCACCGCCCCTTCACCGATAAATACCGCCATCCAAAAGGACAAGATGCCGATCACCAGCACCTCGGTTTTGATCCATCGCCCTACCAGCGCCAGATGCTCGACGTTCATCCGGTGAAAGCCGGGCTCCACCAGGTCTATGCCCACCGAGAGGATGTTGTCGAGTTCCACCAGCGGCCAATGGCGGCGGAATTTGCGTTCCGCCAGCCACCAATCCGCCACTTTCAGCTCGTTGAGTGGAATCATCACCGGACCGCCGGCTTCCGCCGCAGAAAAGGTGGTTTCCATGGGTTTGCTGCTGGAGAAGTCGCGCAGATCGGAATAGGCCGGATTGTAGTTGCGGATATGGGTGCGCAGGCGCTTGGCCGGGCCGTCGTATTGCAGATGCAGGATCAATGCATCGAAGCCGCGCAGGTCTTTGCCTTTGCCGAGAATCCGGTCCAATCGCACACTCCAGCCGCAACCATAGGCGTCGGTGGGCTCGTAATCGCAGATCCAGCCATTCTCGCGATCGTCCATCCAGTGCGCGGATATGCCGCGGTTGCTATCGGCGTAGCCGTAGAGTTCGCTGATCTGCCGGGACACCGGCAGCGGCATGTATTTGGCGGGCAGCAGGTAGTGACCGATGAACAGGAACGCCGTCAGACCCAGGCAGATAAGGCGGAGTCTGCGATAGCGCGGGGATGATTTCGTCATGGTCGTCATACCGGAAACGCGCAGCTGACGATGTTGCGGGTTGCCTTGGCCTGATACAGGGCCGTATCCGCATGTTTGAACAGGGTCTCCAGGGATTCCTCGATCTCCGCGCGGGCGACGCCGATACTGACGGTCACCTTGAGTGCCGGGTGTGCCGCGAAGCGGTGGGCTTCCACCCGCAGGCGCAGTTTTTCCGCCAGTCCGCAGAGGGTGGCCGTGGAGCTGCCGACCACCAGCAGGACAAACTCTTCGCCGCCCCAGCGGGCAAACGCGTCATCAGCGCGGATTTCGCTGCGGATCAGACCGGCGAATTCCTGCAGGATGGCGTCGCCGACGGGATGGCCGCAGGTATCGTTGATGGTTTTGAAATGATCGATATCCAACACCATCAGCGCCGTGCCGGGAGGCAGGTTGGCGTGGCCGCCTTTCTTCTCCAAATATTGCATAAGTCCATTGCGGTTCCAGACGCCGGTGAGCGGATCGGTAATCACGCGGGTGTGCAATGCGTCATTTTCTTTTGCCAGCTGTGCCGTGCCGCCGGACAGGTCCTGCAACTGAGCCCGCTGGTGTCGCGCCGCCTGTTTCAGATGGTAATAGCGCAGAAAAGCTTCCACCGACAGCAGGCCCGCCCAGAACAGCAGGATCAGCAGTAAATAGGTTTTGTCGGAAATGCGCTCGCCGACCAGCTCGATTTTGTCCACCCGTACCCGGTGAACGCCGGCGTCAATGAAGTCGACGCCCACGCGCAGCAGATGACCGAATTCCGGGCCGGCAAACTGGCGCGGCGGATTCTGCTGCGCAACCCACCACTCCGCCACGGTGAAATTCTTCAGGCTGACAAAGGTGGGGCCGCCGCGCAGGTCTTCAGTGCTGACGAAAGCGGTCAAGAACTTCTCCCACAGTCCCGGCATCGCCTTTTGGTGTTCCGGGTTGTAGTTGGTGAGGTAGACCCGCAGATGTTCGGCGCGTCCCTCATAGTTCACATGAAGGCGCAGGCCGTCATAGCCACTGGCGTCAATGAAGTGAAGCGGCGTGGTTACGTCAGGATTCCAGAAAGCCGAAAATCCACAGCTGGTGCCGTTGTAGCGTTCGGGGTAATCACAGCGCCAGGCAAAACTTTCTTCATCAATCCATTTCACCGCGGATTGCTCATTAAGCACAGGGCCGAAAAGGTCGGTTTTAATGTCCGCGCGGGGATGAATAAGCAGGGTTTGCTCGGGAATAAAGGGCTTCGCCGCAAGCGCCAGCACCGTGAGCAGAGCCATGACAAATCTGATGCTGGTAAACAATCCGGACATAAAACCTTATGCGCACGATAGAAGCGCCATACACCGCCCTTTGCTGACTTCAGGTGAATAACGTGTTTTAGCGAGTATAGATCAAGGTTTTTATGCTTGGCCTGCGAAGTGCCTATCAATGGCATAACGCCGGCTAATCCGCCTGAAATAGGCGTGTTACATACCGAATTGAAATAAGTCTGACGAGGAGCCGCTGGTTTTTATCATCCGAACCTAGCGCTGCATCACGCCCTCGATTCATATGACTTAATAAAATTGGTCAGTCCGCATTACCTGTTTGGCAGTCAGTGTGATCCGAATAACAATCTATGCAGACTGCCGTGTAACCGGTTGCAATTATAAATTTAATTTAAAAAACAATAGGTTTTTAACTATAAGATCGCCCCGTTGCCGTTGAGAGGTAGGCAGCGCAGGAACGACATTTTCATTCATTTATTTGGTGACCCAGCATGACTACAAAATTAATGCCTCTCGCGTTGATCGCCGCGTTTTTAGTGGGTTGTGGAGGATCCAACTCGTCGGGCTCTTCATCCAACAGTTCTTCATCCAGCAGTTCCTCATCTAGTAGTTCCTCTTCGTCGTCTTCCAGCAGCTCCTCCTCATCTTCATCGTCCAGCAGTTCGTCGAGCAGCTCCTCGTCGAGCAGTTCATCCTCTTCCAGCTCGTCATCTGGCAGTCCGACCGGAAAATATATGGAGTGGCTGGATCGCGGTGTGGTGGCGGTGAAAGTAAATGACGGCGTGTTTTTGTCTTGGCGCCTGCTCGGCACGGACCCGCGCGATGTGAGTTTTAACATCTATCGCAATGGCACCTTAGTGAATGGCACGCCGCTGACGGACGTGACCAATTTTGTCGACCGGGCGGGTGCGAGCAATTCCTCCTACGAAATAAAAGCCGTCATCAACGGCCAGGAACAGGCGGCAGACAAAATCGCCAACGTCTGGGCGCAACAATCTCTTACGGTCAATATCAATCGTCCCAATGGCGGCACTACACCCGACGGAGTTGCGTATACCTATTCCCCCGGTGACGCATCCGTGGGCGATGTGGACGGCGATGGCGAATACGAAATTATCCTGAAGTGGGACCCGTCCAATCAGCAGGACAACGCCAACAGCGGCTACACCGGCAATGTTTTTGTCGACGCCTACAGGCTCAACGGGCAGCAACTGTGGCGGATCGATTTGGGCCGCAACATTCGCGCCGGTGCTCATTACACCCAATTCCTGGTGTACGACTTTGATGGCGACGGGAAGGCGGAAGTCGCCATGAAAACCGGCGACGGCACCCACGATGCTGGCGGCACGGTGATTGGCAACGGCGGTGCCGATTACCGCAACAGCTCCGGCTACATCTTGACCGGCCCTGAATATCTGACGGTCTTTAACGGTCAGACCGGCCGCATCATGCAGACCATCAACTATCCCAACGCGCGCGGTAATACGGGCGATTGGGGCGATACCTACGGCAACCGGGTCGACCGTTTCCTCGCCGGGGTGGCCTATCTCGACGGGCAGCGGCCGAGCATGATTTTCTCCCGCGGTTATTACGCGAAGTCCATGATTTCCGCGCTTGACTGGCGCAACGGCCAGCTGACCACCCGCTGGACCTTCACCGCCGACGCCAATCAGAACCAGGCCTATCGCGGCCAGGGCGCCCACAGCTTGAGCATCGCCGATGTGGATAACGACGGCCGGCAGGAGATTATTTTCGGCGCCGCCACCATCGACGATAACGGTCGCGGCCTTTACAACACCAATCTCGGTCACGGCGATGCGCTGCATGTGGCGGATATCATTCCCAGCCGCCCGGGGTTGGAAGTGTTTATGGTGCACGAGTGTCCGTCCTGTTACGGCAACCATGGCGTTGAGGTGCACGATGCCCGTACCGGGCAGATTCTCTACAGTGGCAACGGCAACGCGCAGGATGTCGGCCGCGGACTGGCGGCGGATATAGATCCGCGCCATCCGGGGATGGAAGTGTGGGGCTCGCGCAACGGCCTGTTCACTTCGACAGGGCAGGAGCTGTCCGCCAAACCGGGACCGACTAACTTTGCGATCTGGTGGGATGGCGATCTGCTGCGTGAATTATTGGATGGCACCACCATTTCCAAGTGGAATTATCAGGCGGGCACTATTTCAACCTTATTCAGCCCTAGTGGCGTTGGCTCCAACAACGGCACCAAATCCACTCCAGCCTTATCCGCGGATTTATTCGGCGACTGGCGTGAAGAAGTGATTTTGCGTAACAGCAACAACACCCAGCTGGTGATTTTCACCACCACCATTCCCACCAATCATCGCATCACTACCTTGATGCACGATCCGCAATATCGCGTTGCCATCGCCTGGCAGAACGTGGGTTACAACCAGCCGCCGCATCCGAGCTTTTTCCTCGGCGATGGCATGTCGTCGCAACCAGCGCCGGACATCAACACACCGCGCGGCGGCAGTTTGCCCGCACCTGCGCCGACGGATGTTCTACACATTGAGGAAAATGCCGCTGGCTTTTGTGGCGTGGACGGTATTGTCGAAAGTGTTAACGGCGGCTACACCGCCGGTGGCTACGCCAATACCGATAACGCTGCGGGCACAGGAGTGCGCTGGGCGGTAAACGTGCCTGCAGCGGGTACCTACGGCGTCAGTTTCCGCTATGCCAGCGTCAGTGATCGAGCCGCCTCTCTGCGGGTGAATGGGGCAACGGTGCAGGGCAATGTGCCTTTCGCCAGCACCGGCAGCTGGACGGTCTGGTCGCAACAGACGATCAACGTCCAGTTGAATGCCGGCAACAATCGTCTGGAGTTGATTGCAAACGGCGCGGACGGTTTGGGCAATATTGATTGGCTGCAAGTGGCCAACCGGGATGCTCGAGCGGGTAACTGCCAATAATTTTCCGTACGACCAAAATCGCCCCGGATTCATTCGGGGTGATTTGTAATACCCACAATAATAAAAATCTGAGAGATCTATGCGAAACCTGATTCCCCTGCTGATCGCAGTGTTCAGTCTTGCCGCTTGTGGCGGCAATAACGCGGCTTCTTCTTCATCCAGTTCGTCCTCGTCAAGCAGCTCTTCGTCATCGAGCAGTTCTTCATCATCCAGCAGCTCATCCTCCAGCTCTTCATCCAGCTCCTCTGGACGCGTTGAAGTAACTACGCTGATCGAAGAGGGCGATCGGGCATTTTGTCCGTTTAACGGCATCATCGAAAATCAACACGCGGGTTTTGCTGGCACTGGTTACGCCAATGCCGCAAATGCCTCTGGCGTGAAATTGACCTGGGCAGTTTCCGTTGCTGATGCGGGAAGTTATTCACTTGTTATTCGTTACGCCAACGGCGGAACCTCAGCGCGACCCGGAATATTGGCGGTGGCCGGACAGGAGCGCACGCTGGATTTTCCTCTAACCACTGGTTGGGATCAGTGGCGCGAGACAACCGCCACTTTTACGTTAACGCCCGGCGCCCACCTGATAACACTGACGTCCAGCGCCGCCGATGGTTTGGCGAATGTGGATTCACTGGCGCTTAAAGGGCCGGGGCAGATCGCGGCGGCCATGTGCCCGGACCAGCCGCCGGTGACGGTATGGCTCGCGGGCGATTCCACCGTGGCCAACGGCAATACGCCCTGCCCCGTAGGTTGGGGCAAAACCTTGGCGAGTTATTTCAGCGATAAAGTGGTGGTGCAAAATTTCGCCGCCGGTGGACGCAGTGTGCGCACCTGGCTTTATGACGTTCAAAATCAGATGGGGTCGGATGGCGAATGCCGAATTTCAACTAATAATGACGGCTCGCCGGTATTGCAGGCGCGCTGGAGCACCATGCTCGGACAGATGCGCGCCGGTGATTATTTATTTATTCAATTTGGCATTAATGACGGCGACAGTAGTTGCCCCCGCCATGTCGGCAGCAACGCTTTTAAAAATGAATATATCTATATGGCGAACGAAGCGAGCAAACGGGGTGTACGTCCTATTTTGGTGACGCCTTCACCGGCACTCCGTTGCAGTGGCAGCACCGCTGTTGCCAATCGCGGTTTTATTAACGAAACCTTTGCCGTCGCGCGCCAGCTGAATATTCCGGTGATCGATTTGCATCAGCTAGGAATAAACCTCTATAACCAGCTCGCTTTTTGCCCGGTGCCCGGCGGTGGTGTTTCCGCCTCGACGACGGGGCCGGTGGGCGAATTTTTCTGCGACGATCACACGCATTTTGATACCCCCGGTGCTCATCAGATCGCTCGAATTATTACCCAGGCTTTGCGCGCCCAGGCCATTCCGCTCGCCGACTATTTAAGGGTTGAATAAAAGTTAAAGGTTGAATAAAACTTAAAGGTTGAATAAGAGGATGCATCAGTCTAAATCAGGATTAAAACCCGTGAAGCTGGCAACTGCGCTGTGCGCGCTTTTTCTGCTGTGCAATTGCGGTGGGCAAAACGGTTCATCCAACAGTTCTAGCAGCTCGTCGAGCAGCAGCTCCTCCAGCAGTTCCAGTTCCTCAAGCAGCAGTTCGAGTTCTTCCAGCAGCTCCTCGGGCGCTGGCGCAGTTACTTTGCAGGAGTCGGAAGCCGGGTTTTGTTTGGTGGAAGGTGTAGTGGAGTTCGACCATTCTGGATTTACCGGTACGGGTTATGCCAATAGCAATAACGCTGCGGGTGTGGGGGTGGTGTGGCATGTGCGCACCACTCAGCCGGGCGGTTATGAGCTGAATTTCCGTTACGCAAACGGTGGTACAGCGACGCGGCCTGGCGTCTTGAATGTGAATGGGAAATCCAGCTACAACGTCAATTTCGCCGCAACCGGTGGTTGGGCCAATTGGCAAAATCTTACCGCGAATGTGGAGCTTACCCACGGCAACAATACGCTCACACTCACTTCTGTGCAGACGGATGGATTGCCAAATATAGACGCCCTCACATTGACCGGCGCGGATATTCGCGCGGGTAATTGCGCAACCGGACGCATTGTCACATCCGGCGCGTTTACAGCGAATTCCCCGGTGGAATTTACCGCAGAGACTTTTACAGCGGGCGCCAATTTAGTTGCCGCTTTCGACTGGAATTTTGGCGATGGCAATGCAGCCGCCGGAAAAACTGTTTCCCATCGCTATAGTGCGAGCGGACAGAAAACCGTGACCTTAACCATGACCGACCGCCAGGGCGAGCAGTCGGTGGTGCAGAAAAATATTGAAATTCAGAATGCGGTGACAGGTCCCATTCGCGTATTTATCGCCGGTGATTCCACCGTTTCCAACTATACGGATACCGCCAGCCCCAACGATCAGGCCGGCTGGGGACAAATGTTGCGCGAGCAATACAACAATCAAGTGACGATTGATAATCGTGCGGTCGGTGGCCGCAGCGCACGGCGTTTTATCGACGAAGGTTTATTGGATGGCATATGGCGGGATATTCGCGCCGGGGATTATTTATTGGTGCAATTCGGCACCAACGACGGCCATCGCACCGCCACTTACACCATCAACGGACAGACCATTCCTTATTACCTGGAGCCGCAGACGGACTTTAAAACCTGGCTGCAAAGATATGTGGACGGCGCCAAAGCGCGCGGCGTGCAACTGGTGTTCGTCACACCACCGCCGCGCAACTCCGCCTACTGCACCGGTGGTAACGGCACTGGTGCCCACGCGCAAGCCATGCGTGAACTCGCCGCTACCAACCGCGTTCCCCTCGCTGATCTCAACAGTAAATTGGTTAACTACCTAACTAATATTTGCCCATCACCCGTGCCGGAAAATTTCTTTCTCTTGCGTCCGGACGGCACCGTCGACGGCACCCACTTTCAAGAACATGGTGCAAGAGTCATGAGTGCAATGGTGGCCGACGGCATGGCGGAAGCGCAGCTGCCGATCAGTCAATTGAGGCGATAGACGGCGTACCCAGATATGCTGCCCCAAGCGGGTAGCATATCTACGGTAGTGAGAGACGTAATCGTGCCTATGTCAGCTTTACAAGCCTGGTTTTCTTTTTGGCGGAAAAAGAATAAGCAAAACTCTCAAATCCATGCACCAGGGCAGTGCTTTCATTTGCGTTTGTCCCGATTTGGTGCGCTGTAATCATCAGGATAATATCTGCGGGTTTTTTCTTGGTGCCCTTGTTTTGCATGTGGCAGAATCGCGCCCTTCTTCGATTTTCCTCAAGAAGGAGCACAGCTTTGTTCTTCCCCGCGCGCGCTATTTTTCTCTGTTTGAATACAATTTCCCTGATTTTTTGGACTCCCTTGGCATCATCGCACTCCGGTGTTCTCGAAGAGGTTTTGGTTGTTGGGCGCAAGCCGCTGGAGAACAGCGCTGTGCGCGGAACCAATGCCGGATTTGTCGAGCGCGAATACCTGGATCGACTGGCGCTTGAGCGCACGGGAGATGTACTGGAGTTGGTGCCTGGGCTGGTGGCGACACAGCACAGTGGGTCAGGCAAGGCCAACCAATATTTTCTGCGCGGCTTTAATCTCGATCACGGTACGGACTTTTCGACCCGAGTGGATTATATGCCGGTGAATATGGTCAGTCACGGTCACGGTCAGGGATATACAGACCTGAATTTTTTGATTCCCGAGCTGGTCAGCATCATCGATTATCGCAAAGGGCCGTTTTACAGCGATCTCGGTGATTTTTCCGCAACCGGCGAGGCGCATTTAAAAACGGCTGCGTTTTTACCGGCCAATTTTATTTCCGTTGAAGCTGGTGGTTTTGGCTATCACCGCTCGGTAATCGCCGGGCAAAAAGAGGCAGGTGCAGGCAATTGGATACTGGCCGGCGAATTTCAGGGCTACGATGGACCCTGGAAAAATATCGATGAAGATGTGCGTAAAACCAATCTGTGGTTGAAATACGCCAGCGGCGGACCGGAAACGGGGACCGACATCAGTTTGATGATTTATGACAACCGCTGGAATGCCGCCGACCAAATTGCTCTGCGCGCGGTGGAAAGTGGTGAGCTGTCCTCCCTGGCCACCGTGGATCCGAGCAGCGGTGGTGAGTCCTATCGTTACAGCTTTGCGTTGCAGAAACGCGGTCATCAGGAAGCAGGTGTCTGGTTTGCCAATGTTTATGCTATCCGTTATGCCATGGATCTTTGGTCCAATTTTTCCTACTTCACCAGTGGTGAAGAGGGCGACCAGATTTATCAGCAAGATGATCGCTGGTTGGTGGGTGGCGACGCGGCCTATATCTTGGCGCAAAGTTATTTTGCGGGTTTCAAATCGTCTCATTCGTTCGGTTGGAATTGGCGTTACGACGCTATAGATCCGGTGGGTTTGTTCCAATCGTCTCAGCGTGCGATTACCACTCCGGTGCGGCAGGATGAAATCGATCAATGGAGCAATGCGTTCTATTGGCAAATGGCCGTGCAGTGGCTGCCATCCTGGACCTCCACTCTCAATGCGCGTTGGAATTTTCATCAGTTCGACGTGCAGCCGTTGGCTGCTGAGGTGCCTGAAAGTATTGAGGTGAATGGCGGTGAGCGCAGCGCCAATCTTTGGACCGGCGCCCTGCGCAATAGATTTGTAATGAATGAGCGCAGCGAGCTGTATTGGAATATTGGTCGCAGTTATCACAGCAACGACGCTCGCGGTATTTTGGCAGTGCTCGATCCGACCTCGGGTGAACTTATAGATGCCGCCGATGCACTGGTGCCGGTGGACGGAACGGAAATAGGCGGAAATTGGCGCACAGCCAATCAGCAGTGGCAATTATCCGCGTCCTTATGGGCGTTGCAGGTCGCATCCGAATTGTTATTCGTCGGTGATGAAGGTACTACCGAAGATTCCGGTGCAAAAAGTCGGCGTTACGGCGGCGAACTCGGGGTGGCCTATCGGCCGACGGATCAGCTCAATGTATTTCTCGATTATTCGCGCACCCGCGCGCGCTTGCAGGATAGGTCGTTAGAATTCCGTGAGATTGCAGGTGCCTTGGATGAGGTGATCAGTTTGCGTGTCGCCTATGCGTGGGAAAACTGGCAGGCGTCGCTGGCGTGGCGTTATCTCGGCGACTACGCCCTTGATGAAGGCGAGAGAGCGGATAGCGCAGCAAAAATGGACATCAAAATGTCGTATCTGAGTCGAGGTCCCTGGCGGGCGGATTTGGCAGTGCTGAACGTTTTGAATTCGGACGATCATGACATCGAATATTTTTACGAGTCGCAGTTATTAGGTGAAGATGAGCCTGTGGCGGATCGGCATTTCCACCGCTTTGTGCCGCGCACCGCACGACTGAAAATCACCTATGAGTTTTAGAAAAGTACTATGGCCGATATGGTTTTGGTTGATGCTATGCGACAGCCCGCTATACGCGCATGACGATTTGGATCTGGCCATTGAGTCGATAGAATATGACGAAGAATGCCGTGCAATCATCACGATAAAAAATGAAGGGCGGGATTTGCCGGAATCGTTTTACCAGGTTGTGCGCCCTGCCTTTGTCGTTATGGAAAAAGGTAAGCAGAGAGAGGAATTTAAATCCTTGCGCACGCTTGATAAACAGCGTGCGCTCGCGCGCTCGGACGGCCGGTTAAAAATCGTCTCACGCACGCGATTTACGCAGAACCCTCAGTCTGCAAAAGTGACAATCCATTTTGAGGATGAATTTATTGATTACGGCGCCGCCAATAATCAACTCAATGGCGATGTGGATTGTCTGGCGGGTAAAGGCTCCTTTCTCTATAGATAACCCCACTCCAGCCTGATTTCGCGCAGTAAGCACATGCATAGGTCCGCTTCGTAATCTCTCCAGGCTTGGCATGATGAAAATGGAGCATCGCGATGAGGTTGCCCGCTCAGAATCGCTAAGAGGATATCCCTCTGTTGCGCCTCGATCTGCAGCGCTTATTTGCCCCGGTAGTTCCTGGAATACCGCTGCGCAGCGCGCCGGTGAGGAAGTGGCAGGTGGAGTTCGACGTCTACGCAATGAAATGGATGTTCCTATAGATTTACGTTCCAGCTGGCGCGTTGATACATTCGGTCGACTATTTAACATGTGTTTAACATGTGTCGGAAAATTAACCAGATCTGCTCGATCCTGATTGAGGAGATTATGGTGATTTTTTATATGGTTGTGTCGCAGAAAGTTGCTTAATTTCAAAACTGACGTGTAATTTTTCGTCAGGGATTTTTACAACAAAAATTCAACTTGGCATTTTTTTCACTGCCTCGACAGAATTTACTCTCTCGTCCCGCTGCCTTGCCAGCGCCAACACTTAATTCTTTAGTCCTAATATTTTTTTCTATTTGTTCTACAAAATAAGGTCTTTTGGCTGCTTTTGCGGCCAGTCGCAACGACGACCTCGGGTTTGACAAAAAGTTTGGGCACGCTGCTTGCTGGTGCGTAATCAAAATTATAAATAGACCGCTAGAAAAAACGGCTGCAGAGTCTCTGCTTCCCATCTCAATTCATTACGACGCGTTCGTCAGCAAGGTATTGTCATTCATGAAAGCGAAGCATTCCATTTCAAAATCTTTTTCCATTAAAGCATTGGCTGCGGCAATTGCTGCGTGCTCCGTGTTGCCACCGATTGCGCTCAGTGCACCTACAGGTGGCGTTGTGGTGGATGGAAGCGGCTCCATCACGCAAACCACAGGAAATACACAGGTTAATCAAGTGAGCGACCGGTTGTCCCTCGAATGGGATACGTTTAACGTCGGTCGAAACGAACGCGTTCAATTTGTGCAGCCTGGTGCGGACGCCATAGCACTCAACCGAATTCTCGACAGCAATGGTTCGCAGATTCTCGGCCGCATAGACGCCAATGGGCAGGTGATACTGATGAACCCGAATGGCATTTTGTTCGGCCGCGATGCTGTGGTGAATGTGGGCGGATTGGTGGCTTCCGGCCTGAGTATCAACAGCGACGATTTCATGAATGGTGACTTCGTCTTCAGTGCTGTCGACGGCACCACGGGCACAGTGGTGAACCGCGGCATTATTAACGCGGCGCTCGGCGGCAATATTGCGCTGCTGGGTAAGAGCGTCACCAACCAGGGATTAATCAGCGCGGAGCTGGGTCACGTAGCACTGGCTGCGGGCAGCGAAGCTGTTGTGACCTTTGATGACCAAGGGCTGCTCGGTGTGCGCATTGACCAAGCCACTTTGGCGGAAGAACTCGGTACAGCCTCCGCCGTTAATAACAGCGGTACCATCGAAGCCAAAGGCGGCAAAATTCTTCTGAATGCGAGCGTCAGCGCGGATCTTTTCAGTGAGGCGGTGAATCATGGGGGCATGGGTTCCAGTGATGTCGTATTTCATGACGATGGCAGCTTCACCATCGGCAGCGGTAACAATGTCATCAATACCGGAACCCTGAACGTGTCAACCAATGCGGCAGATAATGCTTCTGGTGACGCAGGTATTGTTATTGTTGCGGGAGAAAATATCGAGCAGCGCGGTACTATCACCGCCAATGCGGTCGGTCCTGCCAAAGCAGGCTCTGTCTATGTGAATGCCTATAATCGACTGAGAATGACTCCCACCAGCCGAATAGAAGCTGATGCTGAAGACAGCGGAAAAATCAGCATAGAAGCGGATGAATTGCAGTCTTCCGCAGGGGCTGCGATCAGCACTACCGGCAACACCTATATCCGCGGTTACCTCAGTGCGCGCCTGCCAGGTATCACTACGGAAAATCTTAAGCTCGCCTTTTTAGGCCCAGTGTCACAGGCATCCGCCGCCAATGTTGGTGGCGTGACTTACTTGACCACCGCCGCTGGCGGCAATTTCCGCTTGGTGCATCCGGAAAATGATTTCAATCTGCTGACTATCGCAGCCGAATACGACAACTCGATCTCCCTTAAGGATCGCAACGATATAGTGCTGGGCGAAATTAATATGCAGGATTCGTCTTTGCGTGTGGAATCCGTAGAGCAGGGCGGCACCATCAGCCAGGCGCCGGACAGCCGGTTGTCCGTCAGTGCTGGGGATTTGCGGTTGACGGCTGACAACATTGTGTTGGGGGAAAATGGTGCCACCACAACCTTGTACGGCGTTTCTTTGTTCATGGAATTCGGCAGCAGCATTGCCACCAATGGATCAATCGAATTGCTTTCCTATAACGGCTCCTACTTCAATACAGGACGCATACGCGGTATAGATCGTGAGTACGGAGATATATACCTGGAACTGCGCGGCGATCGAGTCATCGATCTGAGCGCCGAGCTGGACTTCTCCCAATTGATTCTCCATGGAATGACGGGTAGCAATGCGACCCTGAGTGGATATATCGAAACCAGTCAGACCGCGCCCATAATCCTCAGCGGCGGCCTGACCTGGAACTCCTACATGGCCACTCTTACCGATCCGGGTAATGACGTAGCTTTTATACAAGGCAGCGGCGGGCCGGAGTTCGGTTGGTTGCAATATGTGGATGCCAATGATGTGTTGTTGCGCCAGCTGAAAACTGCCCCTGAAGTGTCTCTGGATATTCGCTCGGTTGGTTTGGGAGCGACACTGCGCCAAGCGGCGAACACCGTGATCGATGCCGACTTTGTGACCTTGGCGGGAGACAATATCGTGCTTGGCGCTGATGGCCGCAGCTCTATTCGCGCCGGTTATGCACTTAATCTGAGCTTTGGTGGCAACTTTACACTGAATGGGCCATGGGCCATGGGTAATTGGTATGCCCCGACGTTCAGCATCACTGGCGATGATACAAACAACCGCGTGGTCTTTGGTCGTTACGCCGCCAACAACTCCTTTGCCGGAGATGATCTGATGGGCAGTATCGACATTCAGCTGAAAGGTGGCGACGACACCATTATTTTTGATAATCCGTTCCTGGTCGGCAACGCCGAATACTTTGGCGTGAATCAAATCGACATGGGCAACGGAAATGATCAGGTGCATTTTAATCATGCCGTCCATATTCCTCTTATCCTGGGTGATGGCAGGGATATGCTGAGAATTTGGGAGAGCTCTACTCATCACGAAGTTTTGGACTTCAACAATAGTGAAGACCGGCTGGTCATCGCCACGCCGTAACTCGCCGGGGCGCCAGCCTCTGGCGCCCCACGTCAGCAAGGGGTTGTCATTCATGAAATCGAATCATTCCATTTCAAAATCCTTTTCAATTAAAACATTGGCTGCGGCAATTGCTACCTGCGCGGTGGTGCCAAATATTGTTCACAGTGCCCCAACAGGCGGCGTCGTTGTGGACGGTGGCGGCGCGATCACGCAAGCCGGGGGATATACCCAGGTGTATCAGACGAGCGACCGCCTTTCTCTCGAGTGGGATACGTTTAACGTCGGCCGAAACGAGCGCGTGCAATTCGTGCAACCCGGTGCAGAAGCCATCGCACTCAATCGAATTCTCGACAGCAATGGTTCGCAGATCCTCGGTCGGATAGATGCCAACGGGCAGGTGATATTGATGAACCCGAATGGCATTTTGTTTGGCCGTGAAGCAGTAGTGAATGTGGGTGGTCTGGTCGCTTCCGGCCTGAGTATCAACAGCGACGATTTCATGAACGGCGACTTGGTATTCAGTGGTGTTGACGGCACCGTCGGCACAGTGGTGAACCGCGGCATCATTAATGCGGCACTCGGCGGCAATATTGCGCTGCTGGGCAAGAGCGTAACGAACCAGGGATTAATCAGCGCGGAGCTGGGCCATGTAGCACTTGCGGCGGGCAGCGAAGCCGTAGTGACGTTTGATGACCAAGGGCTGCTTGGAGTGCGTATCGACCAGGCCACTTTGGCAGAAGAACTCGGCACAGCCTACGCCGTTAATAACAATGGAACCATCGAGGCCAAAGGTGGAAAAATTCTGCTGAATGCGAGCGTCAGCGCGGATCTTTTCAGTGAGGCGGTGAATCACGGAGGCATGGGCTCCAATGATGTCTTATTTCACGATGACGGCAGCTTTAGCATCGGCAGCGGCAACAGCGTTATCAATTCTGGAAATATTAACGTGTCAACCAATAGTGTTGACACCGTCGATCCGCAGGATGCTGGCATAGCGATTTTAGCCGGAGAAAATATTGAACAGCGCGGCTCCATCACCGCTAATGCGACCGGCTCGGATAAAGCTGGAGCAGTGTACCTAAATGCCCATAACCGACTTGGGATGACCGCTCCGAGTCGCGTTGAGGCCCGAGCCGAAAATAACAGCGGGAAAATCAGTTTGGAGGCGGATTATGTGCAATCGGGCACGGGTGCTACGGTCATTACGACAGGTAATACCTACGCTCGCGGCAATCTCGGCGTTCGTCTGCCGGGCATCGCCACAGAAAATCTCAAGCTCGAGGGCACTGGCACAATATCGCAGGCCTCAGCGGCAGAAGTAGGAGGTGTAACGCGAATAGCTTCCGCTGGTGGCGGGAATTTCCGTTTGGTGCATCCGAATAATGATTTCAATTTGGTGACCATCACCACTGAATTTAACGACTCGGTTGCCATTAAAGATCGCAACGATATAGTGCTGGGCGAGATTGAGATGCAGCACTCGTCTTTGAATGTGGAATCTGTAGGACAGGAGGCCACTCTTAGGCAGGCGCCGGAGAGCCGACTTTTTGTGAATGATGGAAATTTTCGGCTACTAGCCGACCACATAATTCTGGGAGAAAGTGGTGCCTCTACACAGCTGCAAGGCGTGTCTCTATTCATGGGTTTCGATATCAGCATCGCCACCAATAATTCGATCGAGTTGCTGCCTTACAACGGCGTTTGTAGCATCGGGCGCATCCGTGGTATGGATCGTGACGCGGGGGAATTGTTTCTGGAGTTGCGCGGCGACGATGTCATCGATCTTGATGCTGACGCGGGAACTAGCTCTAGCGGGCTCAATATTCATGGCATGAGGGGTAGCAATGCGACGCTGGGCGGAGTTTATCATTCCGTAGTTCAGGACGGCCCAGTCAAACTCAGTGGCAGCCTAACTTTGAACTCCTACAGCGCGGTGTTGAGTCACCCTGAAAACGATGTGGCCGTACTGCACGGTAGAGTGGATTGGCCGATGGGTAACCTTGGATACACTGATAGTAATGACTTGCTGCTGGGTAGCATCGTCACTTCGCGAGAGGCTTCGGTCGGAATTGCATCAGTAGGTAAAGGGGCCACTCTGGGACAACTTCCAGGCACTTCTGTATATGGCGAAACTCTTTATCTGGCGGCGGATAACATAATAATTCGCGGTGCGGTTGCAGGCTCTGTCTTAGTCGCCGAATTTAAAGATCGAATGGTAATCAATGGTGGATGGGGCGCAGGCACCTATGAGCGCATGGGACCTTTTATAAGGATCACGGGTGATGATGGGGATAATACGTTGATCTTCGGTGAGCGTACGTTCGATAACTCATTTGCCGGGTCAACGTATTACGGTCAGCTTGATATTGATCTGAAAGGTGGGAATGACACGGTGGTGTTTACAAATCCCTATCTGATCAGCGGCGACCCGGATAACTACACGACAACTAATTTGAAGATGGGCGACGGTGATGATCGCGTCGTCTTTCTTCAAGATGTTCAGATACCTCTGACGCTTGGCGCCGGAAATGATGTATTGCGCTTGGGTAACAGCCTCGTGGAGTATGACGTATTAGATTTTGATCCAAACGAGGATCGTTTGGTCATCACCACGCCTTAATTAGTAGGGGCGCAGGTGTCTGGTAATAGGGCGCACGGTCGGGCGCCCTTAAACCCGCCTTTATCCTCCATCATGGTCTCTCTAGGACCGCATCAGAGTTTCCCTTAAGCTGAGCGACTCGCCGCACAGAGCGCAATGAGCATTTTGTGATTTCATCACGGGTTTTCCGTTGCGATGATTCAGCACTGCCGGCCCTGGGGGACCATCATGAGCCTGACCGAAACCATCGGTGACCGCATCACTCACTGTGCCGATGAGCCGATTCATATTCCGGGCAGCATCCAACCCCACGGCTATCTCCTGGTTCTGGCAGAACCCGATCTGACCATTCGCCAGCTCAGCAGCAATTGTGAAGTCTTGCTCGGACAATCCGCGCGTGCCTGCCTAGGTCAAACCATGGGGCATTTTCTTACGCCCGATTCCCTGAGTAATCTGCAGCGTAAACTCGCCGCGGCGGATTTGCGCACGGTGAACCCCATCAAGATCCAATTCGCGGATGCAGCGGGGATCTGGGATGCGGTGGCGCGAAGGTCGCAAGGCTTGCTGCTGCTCGAGCTGGAATCCGCCGCGCGTGATGATCCGAGCTTTCTCGATGTCTATCGCAAGATCAACACGGCGGTGGAGGATATGGGCGCAGCGCGGGACCTGGCGGAGCTTTATCGGGTCACGGTGGAGCATGTGCGCGATCTCACCGGTTACGACCGGGTGATGATTTACGAGTTTGATGCCGAATGGAACGGCAAAGTGGTGGCGGAAGTGCGGGCGCCGCAGCAGGAACCTTTCCTTGGATTGCATTATCCGGCCTCCGATATTCCTGCACAGGCGCGCCGGCTCTATACCTCCAATTGGTTGCGTAGCATCCCCGATGTCCACTATGTGCCGTCGCCTATTCTGGGCGGCGAAAATGCCGGCGGCATCATGTTGGATCTCAGTGGCTGCAGTTTGCGCAGCGTTTCACCGGTCCACATCCAATACCTGAAAAATATGGGCGTCGGCGCCTCTACCAGTGTTTCGGTCATCAAGAACGGTGTTTTGTGGGGCCTGATTGCTCTGCATCACGACCAACCGGCCTATTTACCGCTTGAAGTGCGCCAGGGATTGGAGTTTGTCGGCAGGATTTTTTCCTTGCAGCAGGCAGCGCGACAGAAGCTGGAAAATCTCGATTACAAAAACCAACTGCGCGATTTGCGGATTCAGTTGGAAAACAGAATGAAACAGCAGGCGGACTTTATGGACGGCCTGCTGCGCGATGCCCCGGATTTCACCGCACTGGCGGACGGTTGCAGCGGCGGCGCCATTTTGCACAGAGGCAAGCTTACCCTGGTGGGGCAGACGCCAAGCGAGAGCGACATGCGCGCGCTGGCTATTTGGTTGCGGGATTTTCTTGACGCCCGCCCGTTTTTTTACACAGCGTCACTGGTGAAGCATTATCCGGCGGCGGAAAACTTTAAAGACAGTGCGGCCGGTTTGCTGGTGATTTCCATTCCAGAGGTCGAACCCTGCTATCTGTTCTGGTTCAAACCCGAAGTTATTCAAACTGTGGATTGGAGCGGCAACCCCCGCAAGGAAAAGGGAAAGTCCGAGCTTACGCCGCGGGCATCTTTTGCTTTATGGCAAGAAACCGTCCGTCTCACCGCGCTGCCATGGCAGCGGGAGGAAATCGAGGTGGCGGAAGAATTGCGTCGCTCCATCATAGAAGTGGACTTGGAGAATCAGGTGCGCATTGCCATGGACAGCAATTCGGAGCTGGATCAATTTGCCTCCGTTATTTCCCACGACTTAAAGGAGCCGTTGCGCGGTATCGCGCATTTTGCTGATTTTTTGCTGGAAGACGCCTCGCCCCGCCTGGATTCCGAATCCTTGTCTCATCTGCAGGGTATCCGCCAGCTGGCGACCAAAACCCGCGATCTGATTAGCAATCTTTACGAATATTCAAAGGTGGGCAGAATTGACATGTCGTTTGCACAAGTCGACATGAATAATGTCCTGCGCGACGTAACGGAGCGACTGAGTGCCTACCTCATCGAACACAATGTGAAGGTCAATATTGCTGGCCCCTTGCCCTGCGTGCTCTGTGATAGTGTCCGCGTCTGTGAAGTTTTCGCCAATTTGATTACCAATGCGGTGAAATATAACGACCGTCCGGGGAAACAAGTTCATGTGGGCGCAAACCTTGCTGGGGATGTTCCGGTGTTTTTTGTGAAAGATAACGGCATCGGCATATCTCCCCATAATCAGGAGCGTGTCTTTGCCATGTTTCAGCGCTTGCATACAGAGGATGCTTACGGTGGAGGCAGCGGAATTGGACTGGCGATCGTCAAACGGATCATCGATCGTCACGGCGGACGCATCTGGCTGGATTCAACTCCGGGGGCCGGGACGACCTTCTTTTTCACCCTTCGCCCCCAGGCATAGCATTGAGTCGAATCCCTTGGCCGACAAATCCTTCAAAATTTTAATCATCGACGACAGCGCTGCAGACCGGCGGATTTATCGTCGGTTTTTGTTGGCACAGGAGCGCTTCGCATTGGAAATATCCGAGGCTTCCTCAGCCAAGGTGGGGTTGGAACTCTGCGAGGAAATAATGCCGGATCTCATTATTCTGGATTATCAGCTGCCCGATCTGGACGGGCTCTCCGTATTGGAACAGGTCCAGACGCTGATGCGGGTACCGGTCATTTTTGTCACCGGTAAGCCTGAAGCTTTGCTCCTCGGCGAAGCCTATCGCCGGGGCGCGGTGAAATATATATCGAAAGACACGATCACCTCTGCATCCATTCAGGAAGCGCTGGTCGATGCATTGGAATTGAATTGATGACGGATAGTAGGTGCAAGTGAGCGACGCAAAGAGCGAAGTGGAAAAAAAGAAAACGCCACGTAAAAAGAAATCCACGCAAGCCCGATTCGTGGTGGGAATTGGATCGTCGGCAGGGGGGCTGGAGGCTCTGAGGGCACTTTTCGGAACGTTGCGTGACGAGGTGCCCATGACATTTGTAGTGGTACAGCATCTGGCGCCCAGCCACAAAAGTCGCCTAGTGGAAATTCTTGCCCAATCCACCAACCTCAAGGTTAAAGAGGTGGAAGACGGCGAGCGGCCCGAAAATAAAGTCATTTATATCACCCCGCCGAATGCCGATATTTATGTTGAGGGCGGAATGCTGCGCTTGATGGAGCCGCATCTGAAAATCGGTCCCAAGCCCTCGGTGGATTATTTTTTTCGCTCCCTAGCGGAAAATTTTGGCACCTCTTCAATTGGTATTATTCTGTCCGGCACCGGCTCCGATGGGGCCCACGGCGTGCGAGCCATCAAGGCCGCGGGCGGATTCACCATTTGTCAGAAGGCTGCCACGGCAAAATACGATGGTATGCCCAAGGCGGCCAAACATACGGGCGCGGTGGATCTGGAACTGAGCCCGGAAGAAATCGCCAAGGAGCTGGCGCGCTTCGGCAAAATTTCCGCGCGCCTCAAACGGGAAAAACCCAACCCGGTGGGCGAGGATCACTTCGATCGCATATTTGCCATTCTGGAGCGGGATAAAGGCACGTGCTTCGCCAACTATAAACCTTCCACTGTGCGCCGCCGCGTCGAGCGGCGAATCATTGCCACCCGCTGTGCATCGGTGGAGGAATACGCGAATTTTTTGCGCGAAAATCCTGAGGAATCCAATAGCCTGTTTCAGGACATTTTAATCTCCGTGACCGCATTTTTCCGCGATCCCGAGGCGTTCCAGGCGCTGGAAAAACACATCGACGAAAAAGTCAAAACTAAACAGAATGGCGACAGTTTTCGTTGCTGGATAGTTGGATGTGCAACTGGCGAAGAACCATACTCGATCGCCATTCTGGTGTCCGAGGCGATGGAGCGCCACGAGAAAAATCTGAACCTGCAGATTTTTGCCACCGACCTGGATGAGGTGGCTTTAGATGTGGCGCGGCGGGGTTGTTATTCCCGCGGCAGTTTCGATAAATTTCCGCCCCACTTGCGGGAAAAATATTTTGTCGCTTTTGAGGAGCAACTGCAGATTCGCACATCGCTGCGCGATCAGGTTATTTTCGCCCGCCACAACGTGATTGAAGACCCACCGTTTCTCAATACGGATCTGGTGTCCTGCCGCAATGTGCTGATTTATTTCAATCAGAATCTGCAGGAGCGGGTATTCAAAACCATGTGCTATTCCCTCGGCAAGGGTGGCATTCTTTTTCTCGGTCGCTCCGAGGCGGTATCCGGGGCGGCAAACGATATGTTCCAGGTTCAGGATAAAGAATCGCGGATCTATTATTCGATCAAGGAGCGCAGTCGCGCGACTTTGCCGGGCAATCGTGTTGGCGGTTTCGACGCTGCAGGTTACATTGCGAAGACAAAGGAGGAGCGTGCAGAAGAAGCGGGTCTCGATTTATTCCACTCGATGATTGCGAGCTTCGCGCCCGATTCTTTGATTATCGACGAGGAACATAAAGTCAAACATGTCTTTGGTCGCGCCAGCGAGTTTCTGGTGTTTCCCAATGGCGAAGCCACATTTAATGTCACCAAGCTGCTCACCTCCGATCTGGGACAGGAATTGTCGTCTCTGCTGTACCGCGTAGGAAAAAATCAGGCTTTGGTGCAGGGAAAGAAACACGAGCTGCGCCGCAATGGCGAAGTGGCCTTGGTACACATGAGCGTGGCGCCGCTCACTAACGGCGGTGACAGAAAACAATATCTGGTCGCTTTCCAGAGTGTCGTGGGTCGTCTGCCCGCCAGCGACATGCGGGAGACAACCGCAGCGGGAATGGCGCCGGAACAGCAGATGAAAGAGCTGGAAAAGGAGCTCTATTCGGTTAAGGAGCAGTTGCAGTCGGTTTTAGAAGAGCACCAGGCGAGCAATGAAGAATTGCAGTCTCTCAATGAAGAATTGCAATCCGCCAACGAGGAGTTGCAGTCTTCTAATGAAGAGTTGGAAACCACCAATGAAGAGCTGCAATCTTCCAATGAAGAGTTGACGACGCTTAACCAGGAGCTCAACGTCAAATCCTCCGAGCTGCAACTTTTATACAACCGCCATCAGGCAATCCAAAATGCCATTGCCTATCCGCTGCTCATTATCGACGATAAATTGAATATATTGGATTTCAATCCCTCCGCGCGCCATCTGCTGCGTATTGGGGATACGGACGTGGGATCGCAATTGCGCTCGGTGCCTTCGCCAATGGATCTCACGGAGGTGAATAACGCGGTCGTCAAAGCGTTGCGCGAGCAGAAAAACAACCGTTTTCAATATCAGACCAAAGATCGCACTTTCGAAATTCAGGTGCAGATTTTTCTCGGCGACAAGGATTTTGTCGCCGGCGCGGTGGTGAGTTTTATCGACAACACGGAAATCACCATGGCGCTTGAAGAAGCCCGTGTGATGAAAAGCCGGCTGGCCAGCATTATCGATAATACGCCGGCGATGGTGACCATGAAGGATCTCTCCGGCGTTTATATTTTTGCCAATAACCGCTTCTGTGAAGTCACTGGTCGGAATCTCGAAGATGTGGTGGGATGCACCGATGAAGAGCTGTTTGGCAGGGACGTGGCAAATCAGATTCGGGAAAAGGATTTTGAAGTCTTGAAGCGTGAATCTGCGCTGCAGTTCGAAGAAAGTTACGACATTGATGGTCAGACGCGTTACTGGACTTCGTCCAAATTTACTCTTTTCAATACGCGAAACCGGCCTTATTCCGTTTGCACAATCTCCCTGGATATTACCGAACGCGCGGTGCGCGAGCGTCAACTGGAGCTTTTCCGACAGGCGATAGCCTCCGCCAACGGCGGGACGGTAATCCTGGAAGATCAGGGAGAGGGTTTTGTCATTTCGTTTTGTTCTGAACAATTTGCGGATTTGCTGGGTTTTCAGTCCTCCGATTTTATCGGCTACAATCCATATCAGTTCTTTCAGCGTATTGGCATTCCAGGCAAGTCGCGTTCCTATGCGGATCTTGCGGCCGCGCTGGCGGAAGGAAAGGAGATTTCCTTCAGTTTTGTCGCCGCAGCAGCAGATTATCGGGAACTTACGTTTGAGTTGCGCAGTGCGCAGGTGGAATCTCGTGCTGATCAGCGAACGCATGTGATTTTATCGATTTTTGATATCAGTGAACGACTTAAGGATCAGCAAATTATTTTGTCGCAGCAAGAGGAGTTGTCGCGTTATTCACGGTTTTCTGCGCTGGGGGAAATTGCCGCTGGCATTTCCCACGAAATCAATACGCCGCTGAACGTGATCACCGCCAACACGGATATTTTGAAGCGCGCTGTTCAGTTGCATAAATTGACGGATGAACGGGTGTTGCAGTCTGCGGATGATATCGAGCGCATGGCCAGGGGAATATCGAATATTGTGCGTGGCCTGAAGTCCGTCGCCGGCATCGACCCTGGCAATGTGGAGCAAGCGAGTATGCAGCGGGTGATTCAGGATGCGCTGAAAATATGCCAGTTGCGGTTGCAGCGTTCTGAAATTGATTTGCGCCTGGATCTTCCCACCAAGGATATAGTGGTGAGCTGTTATCCGATACAAATCATGCAGGTGGTGGTCAATCTGGTGAACAATTCGCTGGAAGCCATTGCGGATACCAAAAATCCATGGATCAGCATTATGCTTGAGGAACAGGAGAACAAAGTCATTATGACGATCGTTGACAGCGGTGATGGCATAGATGCCAACTTGACGGAAAAAATTATGACGCCCTTTTTCAGTACCAAGAAAAAGCAAAATGGTACAGGTATGGGATTGTCCCTGTCGCGCGCCATTGCGCGTCGCCACAACGGCGATCTGGTGCTCGATCCCACCGCCGCGCATACCACTTTTCGTCTGGAAATTGCCAAGGATCAGCCGCGAAGTTTGACCCCATGACCGCGCCTGATGATAAACCTTTCTCACCATCGGTTTTATTGGTGGAGGATGACCATTCTTTGGCGAGAGTGTGGAAACTGTTGTTTGAAATGCTCGAATATCGCATCGAGTGTTATCACACAGGCACCGAATTGCTGCGTCAATGGGATCAGGTGAGTCATTTTGATGTGATCATCACCGATTATTATTTGCCGGATATCAACGGTGTTGAACTTATCAAAGAAGTGCGTGAACGCACGCCCGGTTTGCCGGCGATAGTGCTTACCGGTTCCCAGGAACAATTCATCAAAGATGCGGTGAAGGAAATCCTCGACTGCCATATCATGTACAAGCCGCTGAACATGGCGGATATCGAAGAAAAACTGGGGCAGATTTTTCCTCGGTGAAAAGACCATCAGTTGTTCGCGTCGAAAGGCCGTCAGGTTTCCCACATCGAAAGACTGTCAGCCGGCGATTTCCCGCTGCAGCGCCGCGTGCACACACTTCAACAGGCCGTAGTTATACACTCCGCCCAACTCATCAAAAATCGGCCGCAATTTAATGGGCTCATCGGAATGGGCGAGCATCACATCGGTAATCAAATCCAATTCTTCCTGCGCGAGAGTCACCACCTCCTCCAGGCGTAGCTGTCCCTGCTCAATCAGCGCGGCGGCGTGGCCGAAAATAGTGGATTCCGCCAACTCGCGCTGCTGGGCGACCTCCGCGACGGAATGCCCGGCGCGCAACAAGGTAAAGGTTTCGTGCTCACTCGCTTTGACCGAGATTTCGGTAGATGAGTTGTCTTCATAGTGGCGCATGCTTTCTTTGTGCGCAGTGATGACGGCGAGAAACGGTTTGCCGTAGCGATCGAGTTTGCCCTGGCCGATACCGGAAATAGCACCCATGGCGTGTTCGGTTTCCGGTTGATGTCGCACCAGCTCCAGCAGGGTTGCATCGTGAAAAATTACATAGGGCGGCACGCCCTGATCCTGGGCGAATTTTTTGCGCAATTCCCGCAGGCGCTCCCAAAGCGCCTTTTCCGGTCCGTTGAGATTGCCTATGCCACTGCGGCTGCCGGATTTTTCCTTGCTTTTACTGCTGCTGGTTTTATCTTCGCGACGCAGCTCAATTGTCTCTTCACCTTTAAGCAATGCGCGGCATTTTTCCGTCAGCATAATGCCGCCAAAACCTTCCATATCCACCTGTAAATAAGCCCGCGCGGCCAATTGGCGATACACCGAACGCCATTGCCCGGCATCCAGTTCGGTACCTATGCCAAAGGTGCTCAATTTTTGGTGGCCGAATTGTTCGACTTTGGGAGTCATTTTGCCGAGCAGAATATCTACCAGGTGATTTACACCGAATTTCTGTCCGCTGCGATAACAGCAGCTCAGTGCTTTTTGCGCTACGACTGTGCCGTCGAACGTTTCCACCGGCGTAAGGCAGCTATCGCAATTGCCGCACGGCTTTGGCAGATCTTCGCCAAAATAAGCCAACAGGGCCTGGCGGCGGCAGGAGGTGATTTCGCAGAGGCCGAGCATGGCGTCGAGCCTTTGCCGTTCGATGCGCTTGTGCTCTTCAGAGCCGGGTGACTGTGTCAGCATCTGGCGCAGCTTTAAAACATCCTGCACCCCATACACCATCCACGCGGTGGCATTGGCGCCATCGCGGCCAGCGCGGCCGGTTTCCTGATAGTAGGATTCGATACTTTTGGGTAGATCCAGATGGGCGACAAAACGCACGTCCGGTTTATCAATACCCATACCGAAGGCGATGGTGGCGACCATAATGAGGCCGTCGTCGCGCAGGAAACGCATCTGGTTTTCCTGCCGCTGCTGGCCGGATAAACCCGCGTGGTAGGGCAGGGCATTGAATCCCTGCTGTTGTAACCAATGTGCGGTCTCCTCCACTTTTTTGCGCGATAAACAGTAGATGATGCCCGCATCCTCCGCGTGCTCGCTGCGCAAAAAGTGCAGCAATTGCTGGCGCGCATCCTGTTTGGCCTCAATACGGTATTGGATGTTGGGCCGGTCAAAACTGGCGACGAACTGGCGCGCTTCCGCCAGTTGCAGCCGGCGGGCGATTTCGTTGCGGGTGCGGGCGTCCGCCGTGGCGGTGAGCGCAATCCGCGGCACCTCGGGAAACTGCTCGTGCAGCAAACTCAGTTCGAGATAATCCGAGCGGAAATCGTGCCCCCATTGGGATACGCAGTGGGCTTCGTCTATGGCGAACAGGGCGATTGGAAGGGTGTGCAACAAATCCAGCATGCGCGTCTGGATCAGTCGTTCCGGCGCTATATAAAGGAGTTTGATCTGGCCGCGGCGCAGGCGCTGCTCCACCGACCACTGTTCCTCCTGGCTGAGACTGGAATTCAGATAAGCCGCAGCAATGCCGAGTTGCGCCAGCGCGTTCACCTGATCTTGCATAAGTGCGATCAGCGGCGAAATCACCACCCCCACACCCTCGCGTACCAGTGCCGGGATTTGATAGCACAGAGATTTGCCGCCGCCGGTGGGCATCAGCACCAGGGCATCACCGCCCGTGCAAAGGGTGTCGACAATCTCCGCTTGTTCGCCGCGAAAGGCGGGGTAGCCGAAGGTGTTTTGAAGAATATGGAGGGCTGTATTGGTCATGGCGGGGGAGTTTACCGGCTCGACCTGTGCAATGCATCAGAAACGCCCGGGTGTCCCGTAAATGGGTCGGCGAGCGGGATATACGAAAAAGGCCGGTTTTGAGCCGGCCTTTTATGCTTCGTTCTAATCAGGCGTTTTTAATCAGCGTTCGAACCGGCGCTGCTCCCCTTGGGGGGCGTGGTCGCGCTGACCGCGGTTGGGTTGCTCAAAACGCCGCTGTTCCTGGTGGTTGTTCCTGGGAGGTTGTACCCGCTCCTGGCGGGCGGGTTCAACGGCGCGGCGGGATTGCCAATCGCGATTGGCCTCCTGGCGGGGCTGGTTCTGCTCACGGCGCTCCACCGCTGCGGGTCGCTCCTTCTGTTGCGGCTGGCTGCGCGTGAACTGCTCGCGTCGAGTTTCCGCCTCAGCATTGTGTCGCGGACGCTCCGGCTGGCGGACTTCCCGATTGGCGTTATCGTCGCGCGCCCGCGGTTGGTCTCTGCGCTCAATCTGCCCCACGTGCGGTTGCGCTTGAGGATCGACTGCTCGTCTGGCTTCGCTGGGGCGATTGTCCTGATTGCTCGCGAGTCGTTCGCGCACCTGCTCAGCGCGGCGCTGACGATCCTCTTGGGACAATTCTCGGCGAGGGTTTTGCTCTCGCCCAGGATTTAGATCGCGCGCCGGGCCGGGGCGTTGCAGCTGGTCGCGACGCTCAACAGTTTTGTTCTCGGCCGGCCGTTCGCGGTTGCCATTGTGCAGTTCGCGGCCGTCTTTGCGAAATTCACGCGTGCCCTCGTTGCGCGGCGGAGCCGCATCGTGTCGGCGCTCGTCTCTATGACCCACGCGTCGGTCATCGCCACGCTGGTCAATTTTGCGGCGGTCGGCATCCCGATGTTCATTGCGCCATTCATTGCTGAAGCGGCGACCGCCATCGTGGTTGGCGTAACGCTGACGAACCGGCTCGCTGCGATAGACGATGTTGCGACGGTGCACCGGGTTGTGCTCCCAGTGGCGCGCACTGTGGTAATGGGCGATCTTGCGGCCACTGTGAAAGCGCGGGTGATGGTGATGATGGTGGTAGTCGATCACCACGACACGTCGTTGCGGCCAGTGGACCGAGCTGAAGAAGAAGGTGGAGCCCAGGGATATACGCGGTCCCCAGTAAAAGCCGCCGACATGGACATAGCTCGTGGGTGCGTGCCAGTAGATGGGTGGATAGCTGTCCCACCACCAGGATCCGTAGACCACCCGGGTATCGTAATAGGGGACATAAACAACCCGCTCAACGGCGGGTTCGATGATGATGATCTGCTTCTCCCGCTGCACTTTGACGTGTTTCATTTTTTTCAGGCTGCCGGAGGCGTAGGCCTTTTCCCGCAGGTTTTGGATCGCGTCCATGACGCGCCCTTCGTCCGCCAGAAATGCATCGCCAAGGTTCTGGGTCCAGTCCAGATCGTCACTCATGCGGGCGAGCAGGTCGGGAAAGGGCACCAGTGCCGCGACGCTCGGGTCCCACCCTTCCAGGGCCGCCGCATTCACTGCTGCTTCTGGCTCCAGGTGGCGATTGGCTCTCGCCCAGCGCTCCGCCTGCACCACTTCCAGCGGATAAGTGGCGGCAATCAAGATGTGGGACAGCACCGTATCCGGGTAGAGCGCGATAGGGGCGAGCATCTGGTCCAGCTCAGCCCGGGTGAACACCGGATCGCTGGTCGTCACCACCCGGGTCTGTGCCTGCAGACCGCTGCACAGGGCCAGCATCCAGGCGCCGAAAACAATTGATATGAGGGCTTTCATAAAGGCCTCTCCTGCAGAGGTTGATCGAGTGCCGGTTCGCCCCGCTTGCGCGGATTTGACCGGATGGTGTCCGTTATAGGCACTGGCGCCTTAATTGGAGCTGAACTGTCGTTTGGACTTCAACGCCGCTCTGGAGTTTGATGCCAGAGCGGATTCGTATCACTGGCGGAGCTGCTGCAACAGCAGTTGGGCGGGGTGGGGGAGTTTGACGAAGGCTTCCCGTTTGGTCTGCGAGCGGCAGGAAAAGCCCGTGGCGGCCAGCCGGCCCTGATTGTCTGCGGACATGACCGGCCCGCGCCAGCTCTGCTCGAAGATCTTGCGAGAGGTTTCACGATTGGCGGATTCGTGACCATAGGTGCCGGACATGCCACAACAGCCGGTGGCCACCACTTCCAGCTTCTGCCCCAATGCCGTGAACACCTTTTGCCACGCGGCCACGGAGGTCGGAGCGTTGGTTTTCTCCGTGCAGTGCGGCATCAGGCGGAACACCCCATCTGCCTTGAACTGGGCTTTTTGCTGGCTCAAGTGTTCCTGGTGGTCCAGCAACCACTCCTGCAGCAACTGCACTTTCGGCGTAACGCCTTTGCCCAGGGCATATTCATATTCGCTGCGGAAGGTCAGCGTCATGGCTGGGTCCACCCCCACCAGGCTCACGTTCTCCGCCGCCAGCGCGCCGAGCAAATCCGCCTGCCGCTTGGCGACTTTGCCAAACCAATGGAGGAAGCCATGCACATGCAGAGGTTTGCCGTTGGCTTTGAAGGGGGCGACCAATGGTTTGAAGCCGAGTTTGCGCAGCAGCAGGGCTATGTCCAGCACCAGCGGCGCTTCAAAATGGGAGGTAAAGGCGTCCTGCACGATCACGACGCATTTTTTCTTCTCGGCAAGGCTCAGATTGCGCAGAAGCGCAGGCGTGGCCAGCGGGATGTTTTCGTCTTTCAGCAGCTTCATCAGCGAGCGGGGCGAGACCTGCGGTGGATCTTCAAAACCCACTCCTTTCGATAACGCCCAGCGGCTCAGCTTGTTTTGGGTCAGGCCGTTATAAAGCGCGGGAAACATGGCAGCCAGCGGCAAGGCAAATTCCAGCATGCCCACCAGATAATCTTTCATCGGCCGCAGATAGCGGGTGTGGTACAGCGCCAGGAATTTGCTGCGGAAGTTGGGTACGTCCACCTTGATCGGACACTGCCCGGTGCAGGATTTACAGGCCAAGCAGCCAGCCATGGCGTTGTGCACTTCGTGGGAGAAGTCGTATTCCCCGCGCTTTTTGCCGCGGGTGTTGCGGATTTTCTCCGGCAGCTGCTTCAGCCCCTGAAAGAAACCCACCGGCTGCGCCAGAGCCGCGACCGGATCAAAGCCGCGGTCGTTGAGCTGTTTGATCCACTCGCGGATCAGCGAGGCGCGCCCTTTCGGCGAGTGAATGCGCTCGCGGGTCGCCTTCCACGAGGGGCACATGGCGTCCTGGAAATTCCAGTTGTAACAGAGGCCGTTGCCGTTGCAGTGCACCGCTTCCTGAAAGCCGTTCCAGGTTTGCACCGCGATGGTCCGGTCGATCTGGCCGCGAGTTGTGACCTCATCGATTTTCAGCAGGGATTCCTCGGCGGAGGGCGTCGCGATTTTGCCGGGGTTGAGTTGGTTGTGCGGGTCAAAAGCCGCTTTGATGCGCTGCAGTTGCGGATAGAGCTCGCCGAAGAACTTGGGGGCGTATTCCGAGCGCACACCCTTGCCATGCTCGCCCCACAGCAGACCGTGGTATTTGTGGGTCAGCTCCGCGACTTGGTCGGAGATCACCCGCACCAGTTTTTCCTGCTGCGGGTCTTTCATATCAATGGCTGGGCGCACATGCAGAACACCCGCGTCCACGTGGCCAAACATGCCGTATTGCAACTGGTGGCTGTCCAGCAGCGCGCGCAGCTCGACAATGTAATCAGCCAGATTTTCCGGCGGCACCGCCGTGTCTTCAATAAACGGAATCGGCCGCGCTTCCCCCTGGCTGTTGCCCAGCAGACCCACGGCTTTTTTGCGCATGTTCCACAGGCGGTTCACCGCGGCGGCACCCCAGGCGATGCTGTGGCCCAGGCAGGCAGCGTTGCCTTCTGCGCCATTGAGCGTGGCGACCAGACGGTCGATGCCGGCGCGCAGCTCTGCTTCATCATCGGCGGTGTATTCCACCAGGTTGATGCCCTGGATGCGCTGACTGTCCTCCGGGAAGAATTCCGCCACCTCGTGCCAGACGATATCGCCCTTGGCGAGGTTGAGCACCTTGGAATCCACGGTTTCGATACTGGTAGGCTGGGCCTGCATCAGCCGCTTGGCGTCGCGCAGGGCGCTGTTGAAGTTGTCGTACTGCACCACCGCAAGAGCGGCGAATTTGGGGATGGGAACGAGGTTGAGTTTGATCTCAGTGATAAACCCGAGGGTGCCTTCACTGCCGCAGAGAATATTGTTGAGGTTGAAACGGCCTTTCTCGTCGCGGATATGCGCCAGATCGTAGCCGGTGAGGCAGCGGTTCAAGGGGGGAAACTTGGCTTTGATCAGCGCGTGATGCTCTTTCTGCAGGTTGTTCACCAAGCGGTGGATCAAGCCTGTGCGGTCCTGCTGCTCGCAGGCCGCCTCCAGTTCCTCCTCTTCCAGCGCATGGGAGCGCAACACAGAGCCGTCCAACAAAACGGTGGTCAGCTCCAACACGTGATCCCGGGTTTTGCCGTATAGGCAGGAGCCTTGGCCGGAGGCATCGGTGTTGACCATGCCGCCGACAGTGGCGCGGTTGCTGGTGGACAGCTCCGGCGCAAAGAACAAACCGAAGGGCTTGAGCGCCGCATTTAACTGATCCTTCACCACACCCGCCTCGACGCGCACCCAGCGCTCGGCCTGGTTGATTTCGAGAATGCGATTCATATGGCGGGAAACGTCCACCACCAAACCGTCCGTCAGCGATTGCCCATTGGTGCCCGTGCCGCCGCCGCGGGGGAGAGCACCAGTTCGCGAAAGCGCTTTTCCTGGCTGAGGCTAGTGAGCACCACCAGATCGTCCAGATGGCGCGGATAGACAACTCCTTGGGGCAGCACCTGATAGATGGAGTTGTCCGTCGCCAGCACCGTGCGGTTGGCGTAGTCCGGGCAAATCTCCCCGGCGAACCCCCGCTTGCCAAGCTCCTGCAGGAAATCCAGATAAAGAGACTGAACCGGGGAGGTCTGGCTAATCTGAGGAATCATCGAAGTCACTGCTCAAGTGTCGTGCGGGCGGGCATTTTAGCGCCCCCCGGGGGGTATCCAATGTTTTGCGTGAGAAGTGCAAATTTAAGCGGGGATTTTAGAAAAAGAACTCAACGATCCCGCAACCAAAACCGCCGCAATCTCCCAAACAGAAACCGGCTCTGGCCGATCAGTGCGATCACAAAGCCGATGCCGCCCAGAATCAGGCCGCCGAGAACCACCAGTTCCTGTTGCACCGATGGCTCCATATAGCCGTTGGCGAGGAGCACCGTGCCGAGACCGGTGGCGAAGTAGATCAGGCTGCGCGGAATTGGCGGAAGGCGATTTCGGGAGGCGCAAAGTAGTAAGCCCGGATGGCTTTGCCCAGCCGTTGCACGATCATGGCGGGGCGGAGGGGTCGGTTTGCCAGGTGTCGGCGGCGGCCTGGTCGCTGTCTTTCGTGGCCACCCACTGATCGCCTTCGCGCTTCCAAAATGGCGCTTCGGTTTTGAGGAAGTCCATCAGAAATTCGCTGGCGGCAAACGCGGCTTTGCGATGGGCGGAACTGACGCCGACCAGGACGATTTGATCGCCCAGAGTTAAATGCCCGATCCGGTGAATGATGGCGACTTTGAGCAGTGGCCAACGGCGCGCGCGCGCGCCACCAGATCGGCGAGGACTTTTTCCGTCATGCCCGCGTAGTGTTCGAGCCAGAGGCTTTTATTCTCACCGGCAAAATCCCGCACCCGGCCGACAAAGGTCACTACGGCGCCCGCGTCGGTGCCCTGGGCAAGTTCGCGGTATTCCGCACCCTGGTCAAAATCCTCTGTCTGGATCTGAATCTTCGTTTGCATGGGCAATCACCAGAGCGGCTCAGCCGCCCGTGACCGGTGGAAAGAAGGCGACTTCGTCACCCGGCCTTACGGTATGGTCGAGTTTCACAATCTGTTGATTGACTGCGCAGCGCAGTTGACCACTTTTCAGCGCCTGCCATGATTCCTCGCGCTCCCGCAGCAATTGATCCCGCAGGGCTTGCACGGTGGTGGGCGATGCGACCTTGAAGGAGAGCGAGCGGCAGTTGAGCTGATCGGCGAGGGAGGCGAAAAACAGGACCGTAACTGAGTCGCTCATACTGGAGATTCCTGCGTTGCCTGCCAGTCGCCGGACCTGCCGCCACTTTTGGTCAGCAGCTTGGTGGGGCCGATGGTCATGGTCTTATCGACGGCCTTGCACATGTCGTAGAGGGTTAAAGCCGCTACTGAGACAGCGGTAAGCGCCTCCATTTCCACGCCCGTCTGCCCGGAGAGGCCGCAGGTGGCTTGGATACGCACTTGGGAAAACTCCGGTTGCGCCTGCAGCTCCACATTGATTTTGCTCAGCATCAAGGGGTGGCACAGCGGAATCAGGTCGCTGCATTTTTTCGCCGCCTGGATGCCGGCGATGCGCGCAACGGCGAAGACATCGCCTTTTTTGTGACCGCCCTCCTGGATCAGCTTGAGCGTTTCCGCCGCCATGGTCACGAATGTTTCCGCTGTGGCGCTGCGCTGGGTAACAGCTTTGCCACCCACGTCGACCATATGGGCCTCGCCTTTGGCGTTTAAATGGCTCAGTTGATCGCTCATGGGTGTCTTTCCTTCTATAAAAACCGGCTGTCTATGGAGCCAACAGCTCGCGCATTATGTGTTCGTACATTTCGCTGAGCAGGTCTAGATCTTGGGCTTTTACGCATTCATCCACTTGATGAATGGTGGCGTTGACAGGCCCCAGCTCTACCACCTGCGCGCCCGTGGGTGCGATAAAGCGGCCGTCGGACGTGCCGCCTGCCGTGGACAGTTCCGTCTCCCGCCCAGTCACTTTGCGGATGGCGTTTTGTGCCGCGGCCACCAGCGCTCCGCTCGAGGTAAGGAAAGGATGCCCTGAGAGTTTCCAGGTCAATTCATAATCCAGACCATGTTTTTGCAGGAGGGTCTCCGTGCGGCGGCGCAGATCATCTTCGGTCAGTTCAGTGGAAAAGCGGAAATTGAAAATAATATGCGCATCGCCGGGAATTACATTGGTGGCGCCAGTACCACTGTTGAAATTGGAAACCTGAAAGCTGGTGGCGGGGAAAAATTCATTGCCACGATCCCACTCTTCCGCCGCCAATTCCGCCAGTGCGGGAGCGACCAGATGAATCGGGTTGCGCGCCAAGTGCGGGTAGGCCACGTGGCCCTGTTTGCCCTTGACGATCAACTCGCCGCCGAGAGAGCCGCGCCGGCCATTTTTGATCACGTCGCCGACGGCATTGGTGCTGGACGGTTCACCTACAACGCACCAGGTGATTTTCTCGTTGCGGCTCTCCAGCCACTCCACGACCTTCACCGTGCCGTTGATGGCGATTCCTTCTTCGTCACTGGTGATTAGAAAAGCGATGCGGCCGGAGTGGTCTGGGTGTTCGGCGACAAACCTCTCGCACGCTGTGACCATGGCCGCCAGGCTGCCTTTCATATCCGCCGCGCCGCGACCGTAGAGCATGCCGTCGCGCAAGGTGGGTTCGAAAGGCGGGTTTTGCCATTTTTGTTCCGGTCCGCTCGGCACCACGTCGGTGTGGCCGGCGAAGGCGAGAATCGGCCCTGAATTCCCGCGCACCGCCCAGAAGTTGTCTACATCATCGAAGCGCAGGTATTCCACCTGAAAACCGATGGCTTGCAGGCGCTGGATCATCTGGGTCTGGCAGTCCGCGTCCGCTGGGGTTACCGAGCGCCGGCGGATCAGGTCCATGGTGAGTTGCAGAGTGGGGGAGAGCTTAGTCATGCCGGCAGAAGGTGAAGTCATCAGTTATTCGCGTGCAGTTCGTTATTGAGGGCGACGGCATTGCGATTGGTTTTGCACTCCACTGCGCCAGAGACCGAGTTGCGGCGGAACAGCAGATCGTTTTTACCCGCCAGATCCCGCGCTTTCAGATGCTTGACCAGCTGATTTTGATCGTCGAGCAGCGCCACTTTGGTGCCGGCGGTGATGTAGAGGCCGGACTCGACAGTGCAGCGGTCGCCCAGTGGAATGCCGATCCCGGCATTGGCACCGATCAGACACTTCTCGCCGACACTGATGACGATATTGCCGCCGCCGGATAGCGTTCCCATGGTGGAGCAGCCGCCGCCCAGGTCCGAGCCTTCGCCGATCACAACGCCTGCGGAAATGCGGCCTTCCACCATGCTGGTGCCCAGTGTGCCGGCGTTAAAGTTGACGAAGCCTTCGTGCATGATGGTGGTGCCTTCACCGATATAGGCACCCAACCGCACCCGCGCCGTGTCGGCAATACGCACACCTTTGGGCAGGACGTAATCGGTCATCTTGGGGAATTTGTCCACACTGTCCACGGACAAGAGTTCGCCTCTCAGTCTCGCCTGCAATTGGGCTTTGGGAAGATCGCTGATGTCGATGGCGCCTTTATTGGTCCAGGCCACATTCGGCAGGGCGCCGAAGATGCCGTCCAGTTTGGTGCCGTGTGGCTTCACCAGGCGATGGCTGAGCAGATGCAGCTTCAGATAGGCATCGGGCGCGTTTTTGGGGCCTTCGTTGGTCTCAAGCAGAACTGCGACCAGGGGTTTGCTGCTGTCCTGAAAAGCTTGGACGATCTCATTGAGCTCACCTGCTTTGCCATTCAGCTGACCGAGAAGATCCGCAGTCAGATCAAAGGAGCAGTTGCCGCCCTGGTAGCCAACTGTCTTGGCAATGGTGCTGGCGAGCGCCGCGTCGGGGTTGAGCAGTGGGCGGGGGTAGAAGACTTCCAGCCATTCACCTTTGCTGTTCCGGGTGCCGACGCCCAGGCCGAGCGCATAAAGTGTGGTCATAACCAATACCTTTTCTTTTTTTGAATCGAAATGAAATGAATTGTCAGCGCCGCAGGATGAGATTCAACCGGCGCGGGATGGGAATTTTGCGGTGCGCCGGATTAAAGCAGTTTTTCGTATTCCTCGGGCTTATAGCCGACGAGCAGTTGGCCTTTCATTTCCACCACCGGCCGCTTGATCAGAGTGGGGTTGGCAAGCACCACCGCGGCGGCGGTTTTTCCCAGGGCGAGTTTCTGGTCTTTATCGCTTAATTGTTTCCAGGTCGTGCTGCGATTGTTGATCAGCGTATCCGCGCCCACCCGGTCGAGCCATTTTTGCAAAAGGTCTTTGCTGAGGCCATCTACGCGAAAATCGTGGAATTCGTAAGCGACTCCCCGTTCCTCAAACCAATCGCGGGCTTTTTTGACGCTGTCACAATTCTTGATGCCGAATAACACTGTCTTATCTGACATACTCGCTCCTATTAACAGGTGCTGCAGGATAGCACAGGGTAATAAGCTGAAGAAAACCCGCAACTGAAGCGCTGGCGATGCCGCGAACGGCCCTAATCACAATGCGGATAGTCGCTTGCACAAAAGTTGTTTTTCACCAGGGTTATTTCAGTAAGGTTGTTTTAGCCAAGATCGTTTTAATTTGGATCGTTTTAACAATAGTACGTAAACCGCCCGCCGAGAAACCGGCGCAGCCGAAGCGGGAAAGCGGGGATTGTATGACGGATGCAGAGATTTTCGAGCGACTTGAAGATATCGGCGAATTGCGTCTTGCCGAATTGATGTCCACCCAGGTGCTGACGGTATATGAAGGCTGGTCGATCAAACGGCTGGCGGCATTTTTCGTCAAACACAATATTTCCGGTGCGCCGGCAGTCGCCTCCGATGATTCCCTGGTGGGGGTGGTGACCGAAGCGGATGTAATCCGCTTTGAGAGCAAAAGTCCGGCGGATGCGGAAATCCGCAAGATGGTGCAGTTTTACCTCGGCCCCAATTCCCCCGGCCTTACCCGGGCGGACATTCAGCGCCTCAAGGAGAGGGCCATCGAAACCTGCACGGTCAATGCCATCATGACCCCGCAGGTGTACTCGTTGGACGAGAACGCAAGTGCCGCAGCGGGTTGCCGGTTTATGGTGGAAAAGGATATTCGCCGTTTGTTTGTCACCTCCCAGGGCCGGTTGATCGGTGTTGTCACCGCCATGGATTTTCTGCGGCGCATGGCAAAGTAAAAGCGGCTTGCTTGCGTGGGCCGATAATTTTTGGCTCAATGCGCTGCCCGCGAAATGACTGAGAGTCATGCCTTGTCCAGCCCATCGACCCCACCCGCAAAAAAGCCGGTCTGCTGCGCTCCAGTGCCCTGGTCGGCATAGCGACTCTGTTGTCGCGCGTGCTCGGTCTGGTGCGCGATGTGGTGTTTGCCTGGTTTATCGGCGCGAGCGGTGGAGCCGACGCTTTTTTTGTCGCGTTCAAAATCCCCAATTTTCTACGCCGCCTGTTTGCCGAGGGCGCCTTTGCCCAGGCGTTTGTACCAGTGCTGTCGGAGTATCGACAGAGGGGTGATATAGCCGCCGTGCGCCATCTGATCGACCGGATCGCCGGGTGCCTTGGGGCGACGGTTGTCGGAGTGTCGCTGATCGCGGTGGCCGGCGCTCCATTGCTGACCATGCTGTTTGCTCCAGGCTTTTATTTCAATGCACCGGAGAAGTTCGCGCTCACCGCCGACATGATCCGCATTACCTTCCCTTATCTTGCGTTGATTTCCCTGGCCGGATTTGCCGGCTCCATTCTCAATAGCTACGACCGCTTTGCTGTACCCGCGCTGACGCCGGTGGTGCTCAACCTTGTCTTGATCGCCGCAGCGGTATGGGTATCGCCCATGCTGGATACACCGGTGATGGCATTGGCCTGGGGTGTGTTGGTGGCCGGCATCCTGCAGCTGCTGGTACAGCTGCCATTTTTGGCTCGCCTCCATCTGCTGCCGCGCCCGCGGATGGATTGGCGCGATCCCGCCGTGAAAAAGGTACTGCTGTTGATGGCGCCAGCCATGTTTGGGGTGTCGGTCTCGCAGATCAATCTACTGCTGGACACGGTGCTGGCGTCGCTGATTTCCGACGGCAGTGTGTCCTGGCTTTATTACTCCGACCGGCTGATCGAGTTGCCTCTGGGCGTGTTTGGGATCGCTATAGCGACGGTCATACTGCCGACCCTCTCGCGGCAGTTCAGCTCCGCCTGCGAGTATTACAGCCACACCTTGGATTGGGCGCTGCGTACCGTTTTGTTGATCAGTTTGCCCGCCACGGTGGCGCTGATGGTGCTGTCGCAGCCGATTATTGTGGCGCTGTTCCAGCATGGCGAACGTTTCTCCGCCTTCGATGCACGCATGGCGTCATACAGCCTCACCGCCTACGCGCTGGGTCTGACCGCTTTTATGCTGATCAAGGTGCTCGCCACCGGGTATTTTTCCCGTCAGGACACCAAGACGCCGGTCAAAATCGGTATTCGCGCCATGCTGGCGAATATGGCTTTCAACCTTGTGCTGGTGGTGCCGTTTCATTTTTGCTGGCAGATCGGTCATGTCGGTCTGGCGCTCGCCACCTCGGCGTCGGCGTTTTTGAACGCCGGTTGGCTGGCGGCGGGTTTGCGCCGCAACGGCGTTTATCAGCCAAGATCCGCCTGGGGGCGCTTTTTGCTGCTGCTCGCCGCCGCCAGCGGTTTGATGGGGGTGTATCTCGGCACCTGTTTGTATTTCCTGCCGGACTTTATCGACCTCCCGTGGTGGCAGCGCCTGATCCATGTGGCGTGGCTGTGCATCACCGGCTTTCTTCTTTATATGCTGGTTCTGCTCGCGGGAGGCTGGCGGCTGCGCCATTTGCGACCGGATTTTGCGCTCAAGTAGCGGTCTCAGACTGCTTGAGGCGCAAACTTCATACCCGGCGGCCCCTGCGTTATACTCGCGCCCTCGCGTTTCCAGCAGGTTGGCCTTGATTTGAACAATTCCCAGCACGAGTTCATCGCCGGTATCGGTGGGGTGAAAACCCGTCATCGCGGTTGTGTGGTTACCATTGGATCCTTCGACGGCGTGCATCGCGGCCATCAGGCGATACTCGCCCGTCTGCGGGAGGAGGGGCAGAAACTCGGTCTGCCGACTCTGGTGATGTTGTTCGAACCTCAGCCCCACGAGTATTTTTCCCGCGAGAAAGCACCGCCCCGGTTGATGCGCCTGCGGGAAAAGGTCGCGGCGATTTTTTCACTCGGTATCGACCGGGTGTTGTGCCTGCGTTTCAACGAGCATTTGCGCAGTCTTTCCGCCCAGGCGTTTATCGATGAAATTCTGGTGCGACGGCTGGCGGTGACGCATCTGGAAATCGGCGACGATTTTCGCTTCGGCTGCGACCGCGCCGGCGATTTTGCGCTGTTGCAGAGCGCCGGTCGGCAACACGGTTTTGAGGTGCGGGACACTCGCACGTTCCTGCTCAGCGGTGAGCGTGTCAGCAGCACCCGCGTGCGCCAATTGCTGGAGATGGATGACCTCGCTGGCGCGGCTCACTTGCTGGGCCGTCCCTTCAGCGTCACCGGCAGGGTGGTGCACGGCAAACGTCTTGGCCGCACGCTGGACGTACCCACCGCCAATATAGGGCTCGGGCGCTATCGGTCACCGGTGCGTGGAGTTTACGTGGCTCATGTGTTTGGTAACGGACAGCGCTGGCAGGCGGTGGCGAACGTGGGCGCGCGGCCCACTGTGGACGGCGGTAAAAAGCCGCTGCTAGAAGTCCACCTGCTCGATTTTTCCGGCGAGCTTTACGGTGCGTGGCTGACGGTGGAATTTCGCCACAAATTGCGCGATGAAAAAAATTTAGCTCGCTGGATGAATTGAAACAGCAGATCCAGCGCGACATAGCTGCCGCGCGCGATTATTTTGCTGCGCCCGACAATTTTTGATTTTTCGAATGGCCGGCCCATGTTAAGCCGCCTGGACTTGATAACAGAAGCGATATGCGATGACCGATTACAAAGGCACACTGAATTTACCGGCGACCGAATTTGCCATGAAAGCCAATCTCGCGCAGCGTGAGCCCGAGACACTGGCGCGTTGGCAGAAGGAAAATCTGTATCAGGCAATCCGCAATGCGCGCGTCGGTCGGCCGACATTTATTCTGCACGACGGCCCTCCCTACGCGAATGGCGATATTCATATCGGCCACGCGGTTAATAAAATTCTCAAGGACGTCATCATTAAAGCGCGCACGCTCAGCGGTTTTGATGCGCCCTATGTGCCGGGCTGGGACTGCCACGGACTGCCCATTGAACACAATGTCGAGAAAAAAGTCGGCAAGGCTGGTGTCAAAGTCGATTACGCCACCTTCCGCGCGAAATGCCGTGAATACGCGTCAAAACAGGTAGAAGGGCAGAAACAGGATTTTATTCGCCTGGGGATTTTGGGTGAGTGGGACAACCCCTACCTGACCATGGATTTCAAAACCGAGGCCGATACCATTCGCGCGCTTGGACGCATCGCCGAGAACGGCCATTTGCAGCGCGGCTTCAAACCGGTTTATTGGAGTGTAGTCGGCGCTTCCGCACTGGCAGAAGCCGAAGTGGAATATCACGAGAAAACCTCATTTTCCATTGATGTGCGTTTTCCGGTTGCCGATCTGCAGGATCTGGCTGGCCGCATAGGCGTAGCTCAATTGCCTGGCAGCGGCGCGGTATCTGTGGTGATCTGGACCACCACTCCCTGGACACTCCCCGCCAACCAGGCGGTCAGCGTCAATCCGGACGTGGATTATGTACTGGTTCAGGCGGGCGAAGAGCGCCTGTTGTTGGCCGAGCCGCTGCTGGCGGCGGTGAGCAAACGCGCCGCAATTGATGCGCCTCAAATACTGGCGCAATTCAAAGGACAGGTGCTGGAAAAACTCGCGCTGCAGCACCCTTTCTACGCTCGACAAGTGCCTGTACTCCTGGGTGACCACGTCACCGTCGATGCGGGAACCGGCTGTGTCCACACCGCGCCGGATCACGGTATGGACGACTTTGTCGTCGGCCAAAAATACGGCATAGGCACGCTGAATTATGTCGACGAAAACGGCAACTATCGCCCATCGGTTGAGATTTTTTCTGGTGATCACGTTTATAAAGTAGATGAAAAAGTAGTGGCTCTTCTGCAGGAAAAAGGTCACCTCCTGCATCAAAGCAAAATCACTCACAGCTACCCTCACTGCTGGCGCACCAAAACCCCACTGATTTTCCGTGCAACGCCCCAGTGGTTTATCAGTATGAGCAAAAACGGCTTGCTCGACAGCGTCAGAAAAACCGTTGATCAGGTGCGCTGGGTACCCGATTGGGGCAAAGCGCGCATTCAGTCGATGTTGGAATCCAGTCCGGACTGGTGTATTTCCCGCCAGCGCACCTGGGGTGTGCCCATCACGCTGTTTATTCATAAAGAAACCCAGGAATTGCACCCGCGCACCGCTGAACTGGTGGAGTTGGTTGCGCAGAAAGTGGAAACGCGGGGAATAGACGCCTGGTTTGAAATGGATGCCGGCGAATTGCTTGGCGAGGATGCAGCGAATTATGACAAGGTCACCGATACCCTCGATGTGTGGTTCGACTCCGGCGTCACCCATTTCTCCGTTTTGCAGCAGCGCGATTATCTTTCCTATCCCGCCGATCTTTACCTCGAAGGTTCGGATCAGCATCGCGGCTGGTTCCAGTCATCGTTGAAAACCGCTTTGGCCATTAATAATTCCGCGCCCTACAAACAGGTTCTGACCCACGGTTTCACCGTGGATGCGGAAGGGCGCAAAATGTCCAAGTCCCTCGGCAATGTGGTGCCGCCGCAAAAAGTCGTCAACGATTTGGGTGCGGATGTGCTGCGACTGTGGGTCGCGGCCACGGATTTTAGCGGCGACATGAGTGTGTCCGACGAAATTCTTAAGCGCACTGCGGATTCCTATCGCCGCATCCGCAATACCATCCGTTATCTGCTTTCTAACCTGCCGGATTTCAAACCGGAGTTCGCCGTCGATATCAACGAAATGGTGGCGCTCGACCGCTGGGCAGTGGAGCGCACGGCGCAATTGCAGAATGAAATCATCGCCTGTTACGACAATTATCAATTCCATTTGATTTATCAGAAGCTGCATAACTTCTGCGTTGTCGATCTCGGCGGCTTTTATCTGGATATCACCAAAGACCGTGTCTACACCACCAAAGCGGACAGCCGCGCACGCCGTTCCGCGCAGACCGCGCAATTTTTAATTGCCGAAGCACTGGTGCGCTGGATTGCGCCAATTCTCTCCTTCACTGCGGATGAAATCTGGCAGACCCTGCCGGGAGCACGCAAGGAATCCGTTTTTGCGCAGGAATGGTATCCATTGCCGCAGGCGCGGGAGCCTGCGCGGATGGACGCAAAGTTTTGGGAATTTCTCGCCGAGGTAAAAACAGCCGTCAATAAAGAGCTGGAAGCAAAACGCACGGCGGGTGAAGTTGGCAAGAGCCTGGAAGCGGAAGTGACGCTGTTGTGCAGCCAGGACAATCTGGCCACTTTGTCGTCGCTGGGTGAGGAACTGCGTTTTGTCTTGATGACGTCTAAAGCCCAGGTGCAACTCGATGATGGTGCTCAAGTCGTTGCCAAGACGGATGTACCCGGCTTGCGCGTGGTCATAGAGCGCACCAACGCACCCAAATGTGTTCGCTGCTGGCATCACTGCAAAGATGTTGGTTTACATGTGCAGCATCCGGAACTCTGCGGCCGCTGTGTCGAAAATGTCGATGGAAATGGGGAGCAGCGGTTGTATGCCTGATGTAATCACAATAAAACGCAAACTTCCCTGGCTGTTGTTTGCCATAGCCGCTTTCATCATCGTGTTTGACCAAGCCACCAAACATTTAGCACTTGCCTATATCGAGTACCTCGACGTAGAGCCGGTCACGTCATTTTTTTATCTTACCCTGCGCTATAACGAAGGCGCTGCCTTCAGCTTTCTCGCCGGTGCAGGCGGTTGGCAGCGCTGGTTATTTGCCACTCTGGCCGCTGTTGTCAGCGTTGTGCTGGTGGTGTGGATCACGCGGATTTATCGCCAGAAAGGCAACACGCTGGAGGCGCTTGCACTGGCGCTGATTCTCGGCGGTGCCGTGGGGAACTTGTACGACCGTATTATGCTGGGCCATGTGGTGGATTTTATTGTTTTTCACTACCAGGAACACGAGTGGCCGGCGTTCAATATCGCCGACTCCGCCATTTGCATAGGCGCCGCCTTGTTGGTGCTGGATATGTTCAGAGGGCGGAAGGTAACAAATGAATGATCTGACAATCGGCCCCGGTACTCAGGTTACGCTGCATTTTGCCCTCGAATTGGAGGATGGCTCAGTCGTGGATTCCAATTTCGATAGGGAGCCTGTGACCTTCGTCATGGGCGATGGCAATTTGCTGCCCGGCTTCGAGGAAGCTTTGCTCGGTTTGCAGGCGGGAGATGAAAAATCGTTTGTGATTCCGCCGGAAAAAGGCTTTGGTCCCTACAATCCGGAAAATATCCAGGAATTTCGCCGCGTGGATTTTCCCACAGACGTGGAGTTGGCCGAAGGGCTGGTGCTGTCATTTGCGGATGCACAAAGCAACGAACTGCCCGGTGTGATACAGGAGTTCGATGAGCGTACTGTGACCGTGGATTTCAATCATCCATTGGCAGGGCGCGATATCGAATTCAGTGTGCGCATCATCGACGTCAACCCCGCCGTAACTCACTGAGGGATTTTTTATGGAGATCAAACTCGCCAATCCCCGCGGGTTTTGCGCTGGTGTCGATCGCGCTATTGATATCGTCAATCGCGCGCTCGACGTGTTCGGTGCGCCGATTTATGTGCGCCACGAAGTGGTCCACAATAAATTTGTGGTGGAACAATTGCGCAATCGCGGAGCGATTTTTGTCGACGAACTCGACGCGGTTCCCGATGATGTGATCGTGATATTCAGCGCGCATGGCGTATCCCAGGCAGTGCGTAAAAATGCTTCCGACCGCGGCCTGAAAGTTTTTGATGCTACCTGCCCGCTGGTGACAAAAGTTCATATAGAAGTAGCCAAATACAGCAGTGAAGGCTGGGAGTGCATCCTGATCGGTCACGCGGGCCACCCGGAAGTCGAAGGCACCATGGGCCAATACGATACCAGCTCGGGTGGCGCCATCTATTTGGTGGAAGACGAAGAAGATGTTGCCAACCTGCAGGTGCGCAATGCGGAAAAATTGTCTTACGTCACTCAAACCACATTGTCCGTGGATGACACAGCGCGGGTGATCGACAGCCTGCGGGCAAAATTCCCATCCATCCAAGGTCCGCGTAAAGACGATATTTGCTATGCCACGCAGAACCGCCAGGACGCGGTAAAACAGTTGGCGCTGGAGTGCGATGTGGTATTGGTGGTCGGCTCCCCCAACAGCTCCAACTCCAACCGCTTGCGTGAGCTGGCCGAACGCTGCGGCGCCCGCGCCTATCTGATAGATGGGCCGGACGATCTGGTGCCCGGCTGGTTTGCCGACTGTCGCGCAATCGGCATTACCGCGGGGGGCATCGGCTCCCGAGGTCTTGGTGCGCGACGTGATCGATGGTCTCCGTAAGCTCGGTGCCAACACTCCCCAGGAGCTGGCGGGTCGCCCGGAAAACGTCAGCTTTTCCTTGCCGAAAGAGCTGCGCATCTGACAATAGCGCCGCGCGGGCCGCGCGGCGGATATGGCATACTGCGCCACCTGGAATCCGGTGGCATAGCCCGATAAGCGGATAAAATAAAAGTGTGACGTGGCGCACGTCAGCATAAATTCCCGCTTATTTCAATGCCGCCTGTCGTAAGTCCAGCCCTTTTATCCACCCCCCAATGACAAGCCAACCGGCCTGTTTTACTGTGCTTTTTGAATAAGCAGGCTCTTGATAGGTTAACCATAAAGAGAGACGCATTGTGATAGGACAATCCAGCAATCAACGCGGTTTTACCCTGATCGAACTCATGGTGGTCATCATTATCGCCGCCATACTGCTTACCATCGCCGTCCCTTCCTTCAGCTCCCTGATTAAACGCAATAACGTCGACAGCCTGCAGTCCAAGCTTTCCAGCGCCCTCGCGACCGCACGCACTGAGGCGGCATCGCGCAATAGGATTATTACCATTTGTGCTTCTAATGCGGGCCAAACGGCTTGCGACGATAATTGGTCGAACGGTTGGATTGTCTTTGAGGATAATGATGGTGACGGAGTGATTGACGCAGCTACAGGGACTACCCCTGCTGAGGCATTGATTGATGTCTATCGCAATACCGGTGGGTACACGGTCGCCTCCAACACCGACTTTATTTCTTTTAATTCGCAAGGATTTATGACCGGGGCGGCTGATAACCGATTGCTCGTAATTTGCGAACCCGACAGGGCCGCAGAATATGCACGTGGATTGTTTGTGAACAGAAGCGGGCTGGTGATGAAAACGCGGGACACGAATAACGACGGAAAACACAATGATCCAACTTCCACCGACGCAGCAACCAATTTGAGTTGCGCGGCACCATAAACAGAACACATAAATAATAACGAAGTAAACGGAGATCCATTATGAGGACAACAACACAAACGGGTTCCTCTCTTGTGGAAGTGATGGTCGCACTTTTCGTACTGGCGATCGGATTGCTGGGAATTCTCGCCATGCAGTCCAAATCCATGCAATACAACCAATCCGCGCATGTGTATTCTCAGGCGATTTATCTGGCAAATGATATTGCGGAGAGGATTCGGAACAATCCCACGGTAGCGGCTGACTATGTTATTGCAGAGGATGCATCGGCGACAGCGGGAACCGATTGCGGAAGTAACCCGTGTGCGCCGGGTGCATTGGTTGATTGGGATATACGTGAGTGGAAGGCGTTGGTGAGTAAAGTCCTGCCTGCAGGAAGAGCAAGTCTCGAACCGATAACCGATGGCATAAGGGTCGAAGTGTCTTTTGATGATAGTCGATCCGAAGGTTCCCAGACCGAAACTCGCAAAACATATGCATTAGTCGTTGGAATTTAAGAGGCCGGCTATGGAAATTAGAAGTAATAAGCAGCGGTCCACTAACGGCTTTTCAATAGTCGAATTAATGGTCGCCATTCTCATCGGTTTGATTATTTTGGCTGGTGTGATTCAGGTGGTGATTACGAGCAAAACCACTTTCCTCGGCCAAGAGGAAATGTCGTTTATTCAGGAGAATGCGCGATATGCAATGGATGTTATTGGCAAAGACATTCAAGGAGCTGGCTATAAAGGATGCGCTGGTCAGGATGCCCGAGTAGCGCTAGTGGCCGGCGGCGACGCAAAGGCGCTCGAATTTTTAGGGTTGGAAAGCCTCAGGGGATATCTGAATGAGAATGGCGCACCCAATGCCTATTCGGGAGATCTGAACAATGTGGCGGGTGGTGTTAAATCCGAATCTATTTTAATTCGCTCCTTCCGCGGGCCTCATCACCTACTTACTTCCCACTCAGGTCAAACCCTTAATTTCTCAGCGCCCCACGGATTTTCGCAGCACGATTACTTGGGAGTAGTGGCAGAAGATTGCAGAAGGGTCGGTGTCGTTCGCATCTCCGAACGAACGAATACGTCTGTTAGCTATGCCAGCGCAAATAATCACGGGATGTCGACGATTAAACCGAGCTTGGACAAGAGCATTATTTGCCCTGGGGCTGAGTGTGCCACCGGATATTCACAAAATTATAATCCGGGCAGTGTGGCAATGAATTTTTTGGCACATGCTTATTACATCGGAGATTCCAGCGCGCTTCCCGGGAGTCCTGCCCTTAAGCGTGCAGTATTGACTAATCGGGCTGGTAATGGAACGGTCGTTTCTGAAGAGCTTGCACTTGGAGTAGAAGATATTCATTTTCGTTACGGAATTAAAAACGGCGGTGATACAAGTTATGTCTTGGCTAATGCGGTAACAGATTGGTCTCAGGTTTTCGCTGTGGAAGTGAGCTTGATGATGCGATCACAAACACCAAGTTTATCTGTCGCCGAGAGCAAAACCTTGGGTAGTAGCGGTCGGACCTATACGGATAAGCACATGAGACAGGTGGTGACCTCTATTTACCGGATAAGAAATCGGATATGACTATGGCAAAGCGTAATGTAAAACGAAGCTTGCAGCAGGGTGCGACGTTAATTGTGAGCTTAGTGATATTGGCAGTGGTCACACTTCTTGGAGTAGCAAGTATGCGCAGTTCCAATTTGGAGTTGCGTATGGCAGCAAGCGCCCGAGACCGGGCGGTAGCTTTTCAGAGGGCGGAAGCAGCTCTGACGCGTGTCGAGCGACGACTGGCTACAAACCCCTACCTAATTGGAAGTTTCGACTCAAACTGCTCAGGAACCTGTTTTAATGCAGCTTGCACAGGTGGATTGTGTTTTAACGGTGAATTCGACAGTCAAGGTAGTCGCAAGCAGTGCAAACTTGCCGGCTCTGGAGGCGTCGAACAGCCTGCCTGGATGAAAGAAGATTTTTGGAAAGAAGACGGCCCTTATCTTGAAATAGATGTGCCGGGTGCTGCGGAGAATTCAACTCCTGAGCCAGTAAAGTATGTTATTGAGTTTCTGTGTTTTGCTCCGAGCGGCGGTCGCGATATTTATGGTGGAGCTGGGGGTGTTGTACGAGAGGGAGACACCGATGTGCCGCTTTATCGCATTACTGCAAGAGCCGCCGGAGAAGCCGGCCGCTCCGCCGTTATCCTGCAATCCGTTTACCGTGCTGCTCGCTAAGCAGGAGAACATGCAAATGAAAAAAACAATATTTAAGCAAATGATCTCGCGAGGTCGGAAAATCGGCGCCACATTGATCGTTGCCGGTGCGCTGGCATCGCTCCCGCAAATCACGGTTTCGCAGATGATGAGCGACTACTCAGTTTTGCCTCCGCTTTCGGTGCAGACTCAGTCTCAGCAGTCGATTATGCTGGCCATGTCGTTGGATCATCAGGTCTATATGAAAGCATATAACGACTTTTCTGACCTGACAGGTGACGGTATTCCGGACAATACCTATTTACCTCAGCATAACTACGTAGGTTACTTTGACCCCACGCTTTGTTATGAGAGTGATAGATACACTGGACTGGCCCAGCCTTATTTTATTCCGGCCGAGCGTCGTGATCCGGTTTCGCTCAGATGCGCATCTGGTTACTGGAGCGGCAATTTCCTGAACTGGGTAACGATGACCCGTATTGATTTGGTGCGACAGGTGCTTTACGGGGGCTACCGCTATATAGATGACCCAAATCTAACTGTGCTGGAGCGCTCTTATTTGCCGAGTGATGCTCACAGTTTTGCGAAGTATGTGCCAGCCGGAGTCGAATTGGATGGGCTTGCGGTTGTGCCCGCTTCTAATAGCGAGTGTCAGTCTAATCCCGCCGACCCTAAATGTCTTGGATACACCTTCTGCAATACGACCAAGCCACCCGCTCACGGAATTCTATCTCAAAGAGTAGCTGAGCCGCCCTTGCTCAGAGTGGTAAAGGGAAATTATATGCTTTGGGACGCAAGCGAACGATACCAGTGTCTGACGACGAGCAAGCACTATCCAAATCGTTATGAGTTCAGTAATGATGGTGCCGGCGGTAACGCTGATCTAAAAAGAGTCACTTATGAGATCGGAAGGGATAGTGAGGCTAAGCCGGTTTTAGGCGAGGTGTCTGACAACAGGAGTATGTTGCGTGACCCTAGTGGTGCAAATTTAAATGATCCGGCGAAGTCGGGTATTCATGCATTTTCACTATCGCCATTAAGAGAGAACGTGCACGATTATATTGTGCGCGTTTCTGTTTGTGACCCAGACCACCAGCCAGCGGTAATTGGCACTTTTGAAGGAAAGGATATTTATAGTTTCGAATGCCAAACCTATGAAAATAACAATAGTAAGCCTATAGGTTTGTTGCAGCGATATGGAACGGGAGCGTCACAATATAATGTACAATTTGGTTTGCTGAGCCGCGGTTATGACAGCAATAAGGGCTACGGTGCGTTAAGGAAAAATCTCGGAAGTTTCATTGACGAGATTAATGTAGATGGCACGTTCAAATCGCTACAAGAACGGCCCAACTCTATCGTTCATAACCTGAATGCTATGAGGGTAGTAGATTACCTCTATCAACGAGGGGCGACTAGCGAATGGTACAGTGGTGGAAATGGGGGGCATAATGAGTATAGCGGAACGTATCGCCCCGGCGCTGCGCCGGACGAAGTAGGGTGTGAATGGGGGCGTTCGAGTTTTACCCCTGGTACATGTCGAAACTGGGGTAATCCCTTTAGCCAAATCTTGGCGGAATCCTTCCGTTATTTAACTGGTGCGGCTCGCGCGAATGTGGCCACTGAAAGCCGCATTCGCGATGGAATAAGCGTAGATACATGGCGTCCGCTCCCGGCGAATCCATCAGGACGAGAAGATCAGTTCAGCTGTTCCGCTAAAGGCGTACTCGGGTTTAACGCCAGTTCGGTTTCATATGACTGGAGCAGCAGCTTTAGATCTGCGACGCCCAATAGCTTGGGCATTCCCGGAGCGCCAGCGAGCTCACCATCTTTGGCAACGTTGACCAATGAATTGGGTAGAGAAGCAGGGATCAGGGGAAGCTATTTTGTCGGTGCAACAAATGAGAATGCGGACGGCTTTTGTACAGTTAAGTCAGTAAATAATTTGGGGGAGGTAACAGGTACCTGCCCTGAAACTCCCCGTTTGGAAGGGGTTATTTAGGGGCAGGGCTCGCCAAGTATGTTTTTGATGAACACAACGTAAGAACCTTTGGTGTTTCACTTACCGATGCTTTGGCGCGTATCAGAATACCACTTGATCCCACTGATCCATATGGTCTTGCAGTCCAAATTGTCCCTGCGTGACACAAACAAACGACTAGTGGGAACTGTGCTCTTGTAAGTTTTAAAGTAATCGAAGATACGGTCGTTGTGTCATCCGAAAATTCAGCAGATGCTCAGACGGTCGCTAGGAAAGGCTCTTATTACGTGGCTTGGGAAGACACGGAACAAGGCGGAGACTATGATGTGGATGCTGCTGGGATTATCCGCTATGAGTTCTTTTCGGATGGGAGCTTGGAGGTAGAAACAGAGCTGCTACCTTTTGTCGCCGAAAATTTTTCAGCAAGCACTCCAGATACAGTGGGTTTGGGAGCGCAAAACTACCGCGTGTTAGATGCAGGGAGTGCGGATGCAGCTCGCGACGTTGTGAACTATATTCGCGGTGATGAAACCCTGCCCAGCTCACGCAGCCGAACGCTTGATGGGAAAAAGTGGTTATTGGGCGACATCGTGCACTCTTCTGCAGCTTTAGTCGGGCGCCCCGCGTCCAACTATGACATTGACAGAATTGGCGATCCTACCTATTCCACATTCGTCGAACGATACCGCAATCGTCGGTTGGTTACCTATGTCGGTGCTAACGATGGTTTGTTACATGCCTTTAATGGCGGATTTTTCAATCATAACACCCAGAGTCCGGGATATTTGAAAAAGCCTGTAGGTGTTAACGCAGTGGAGCATGAGTTGGGTGCCGAGCTATGGGCCTACGCCCCCTATAATCTGTTGCCGCATCTTAAGTGGCTCAAAGATCCGAACTATTCCCATGTCTATTACGTTGATGCGAAGGTCCACACTTTCGATGTGAATATTTTTCCAGTTGAAGAAGAGCCAGAAGTGGTAACGGATTATCCGGGAGGGTGGGGCACAATAATTGTAGTGGGAATGCGCTTTGGTGGTGGAGACTATTCTTTGGATGTCGATGGTGATGGAACCAAAGAACGTACTACTCGTTCGGCTTATATCGTGATGGATGTGACCAACCCCGAAAAGCCGCCCCGCTTACTAGCAGAGCTGACCGATGAGGATCTGGGTTTTACTACCGGTGATATCGATATCATAAGTATCAGAAGACCAACTAACGGTTCTTTTGAGAACCCGGAAAAAAATGACTGGTACTTAGTCTTCGGCTCTGGTCCAACCGGCCAAGGTGCTCTGAAAAACGCAACGAGTGATCAAAATGCGCAGCTGTTCCATGTTCACTTAAACAGGCTTGTTAGTAGTACATTGAATTCCAATAGCTGGCTGAAAAAAACGTCGATACCAACGGTGTCCAACGCTTATGTGGGTGGCGTTACTGCAGTTGATTGGAACAGTGACTTTGAAACCGACATGCTCTACATTGGTGTGGTGGGTGCGGATGACGCCAATAGAGGTGGGCTATTTCAGGCCAGTATTTCTCATGCCGATGACACCCTTGGCATCAATACACCAAGCCGGTTGCTGGATGTAAAACTACCCTTCAGTCGCGCTCCGCTAGTTGTTCGAGATCGTACTCATGATGGTTATTGGGTATATGCCGCTACAGGGCAATTTATGGTGAGCGATCATCTGCTAGCGGAAAATATTGATGATAACTGGATATATGGAGTCAGAGTTAATAGTGGGGCGGGATGGCGGACTAACTCCACTATCGACGTCAACTCCATGAAAGATGTTTCTGATGTTGTGGTTAGCACACAAGGTGGAGAAGGTTTGAGAACCTTTACGGTTAGTGATGCTAGCTTGCCTAATCTAAGGACTCCAGAAGAGATGGAAATGGTGATTCGTGGAGGCCCAGGATGGAAAAAGGAGCTTAGGTATCGTCCTGAATTGACGATGAATACGCCCAACTTTACGGGCACCACATTGGCTGTGAGTTCGTTTTCTCCTTCGGTAGAAAACGATTGTAAGCCTGGCGGTATGAGTCGTCTGTATTGGTTGAACATGTTTACAGGATTACCTCAAACGGAAAACAGGAACTTGTTTGTGAAAAGTGATGATGGTGTGAGTAATATCGATTCAAAAGGAGATGGTCGAGGCACCTTGTCGGATCACACTGGGGATAAACCCGGCATAGTTTTGGGAGGTGATACCGCCGGAACAGATATTATTATTGGCGATAGTGGAGGTGGCTTGAGCTCCATAGACGCCGATCAAGATCCACCGCCCCCGGTTCGTCGAGCATGGCGCGAAGTGCCGATGAGTGAGCTAGACTAAATCTTGAAATGAAGCTGGCGTGATATATGAAAAAGCAAAAAGGTTTTACTCTCATCGAAGTCATGATCGTAGTGGTGATTGTCGCGATACTCGCGGCAGTCGCCATACCGTCCTATCAGGACTCTGTACGCAAGACGCGCAGGGCGGATGCGAAGGAGGCGCTGACAAGGATTGCGGCTCTGCAAGAACGGTTTTTCTTTACGAATAATCGATATGGAGATGCGGACGATTTGGGTATTGCCAATAGTAGCCAGGACGGCTATTACACCATAGCGATCGCAAATCCGGTGGCAAGTACGACTTGTGGGCCGGTGGATGCAACTCGTTGCTATACCGTAACGGCCACAGCTGCGGCGACCGGTGCTCAGGCAAAAGATACGAACTGCCATCAGTTTTCCATCAACCAAGTAGGTCAGAAAAAAGCAACAAAATTTGGAGGAGGAGATAATTCGGATTACTGTTGGTAAAGTGCTCTAGTCGAATTTAAGCCAATGTTTGCAATAAAGCATTTCCCTGCTGACGTCTTTTGAAGGCTTGGCAGGAGATGCTAGCCCGCCATAAGTCAATTCTTGATTAGTACGATCACTTCCAGTTGTTCCGTGTCAGGCATTAGCTCGATAGCACGAGCACCCTAGGCGTCTTTATGACGTGGGTCATGCAACCGAGATACCTTTCCCGCCTCTAGTATCTGTTCCAAGTGTCTAATTGAGTTTTTAGTCTGTGCGCACAACTCGCGGCGGTTTTGTTGGGCGGGTCAAGGTGAAAGGCTATTCCGAGATGGAGCCGACGAGCCCATCTCGGACACAAAAATGCGGCTAGACACACTTTGATCAGGTGTCTGACTTTATCTCCCACAATACAGGCCAGGAATTTTGAATCAGCTGAATGAAATGTTTTTCAAACCAAAGGCCGCCTTGAGGTGCGTTCTCCAGCGCATCGCCATTTTCAGCGTCGCACGCGTGTAGCAAATCTCCCGTGACTTCCATTGGAATTCCGTCCGAATAACCTGGCTGTTTCAACCAGGTATAAGCGTGCATATTGGCCATAATATCCGTCGGATCGAGTTCGAAGGTCCGACCGATACCGGCAGTGGAGATGTTGCACCAGTGGTCTCGAGTGCTGCGTTTATCAAGCCGGCTTTCAATTCCCCCGGGACCGTAGGTCTATCGGCGCCGCCCCAGCCATTGCGAGAGGTATCTGTAATAAATCCGAAGGTTGAATTCGGCATAGCTTCTTTTAGCGTTTTATCGAGCTGCTCAATCAAGGACTTTTCGTCAAAATAGGTGCGAAAGCGATAGAAGCCTTCGCTGGAATAGCTGGGCTTATCGATGATTAGTTCTTCGTGAAGAGGAGTATAGGCCGCTGTATTGGTTGCAAAACCTTTCACAGTATTGAGGTCAAGCTCCAGGCTGTTGAGCCATGTAGGAAACCGCTTAACGGAGTCGCCAGACGTTAGCCATGCTGAATGGCCAATACCTAAATAAAGGTAAATATTTTTATCCGTGGCGTTGCCCAAGGTTGTGATGCCGTGCCGAATAAGGTCTGTAGCATCTTTTTTTCGCTGACATTGAAGTTCAAACTCACATCCAGTCGCTAAAATATCCGGAATTGTGTGTGGCTCCAAAACGACGATAAAACGGATGTTCGGATATTTGTCGGCATACTCTCTTAATTGGTCAATAAAAGCCGCTCGATATCGCTCAAGGTTATCCGCCGTGTAACCGAGTGTTGTCGGCTGGATCTCGGCAAGCCCTGTTATGGGATTGAGGAGAGCCACAATCTGGATCGCCATAGGCTGAATTTCAGGGCCCGCTGAATTTTGTTGCTTAGTCGCGACTTCCAGATGATCCTTCAGGCTTCTTCTCGCGGTGACAGTGTCTCCTTTGTCGAGCATGTCAAATGTATCCAGCCATATCGCCGTAGGTTGTTGTTTTACGACTTCGACAGCAGCCACCATTTTCGGATCATCGATATGCGATACCTGGAACGCTTCTAAATGGCGTTGATAATCCGGATCTAGATACAGCGTGGCGCCTTCGTATGGGTTGCCTATTGTTTGCAGTTCCGCGCAGTCCGGAAGATTGGATTGTTTCTCCGTCCCCGTAGGATTGCATCTCGGCAATGGATCTTCCAGCGAAATGCCTGAACTAGAAGAGCTGGATGAACTAGAGGAGCTGCTAGAGCTTGATGATGTTGAAGAGCTTGAAGAGCTTGAAGAGCTTGAAGAGCTTGAAGAGCTTGAAGAGCTTGAAGAGCTTGAAGAGCTTGAAGAGCTTGAAGAGCTTGAAGAGCTTGAAGAGCTTGACGAACTGGATGAGCTGCCCGGCTTCTCATTATCCACTTGGCCTTTGATGACCACATAAGTGCGTTGGGTAAATCCTGGTTCATCCGAACTGAAGAGAATGCTGAAGAATTTATTGGTCTCAGCTGTCGGATTTCTTAAGAGTTCGATATTTACGAGCGCCTGATTGGTCTCCGAGTTGAATTCCAGTGATCCACTCTGAGCAACGTAATCCTCGCCGGCGTGAGCGTCCCCATCCTGGGTTTGATAGCGAATTTGCGATGGTGGAATCAGGCCAGAGTTGATGCCCACAATAATGGTTGCTGTGCTGGCCGTGCCATCGACCACCACTGGCTCCAGGATTAGCGGCGAGCTAATAGGAAGGACGGTAATAGTTGTATGGTCTTCCGCGACATAGCCCTCTGCATCAGCTGCTGCAAGAGAAAAGCGAATTTGGGTGGAGCTTTCCACAGAAGGAAGTAGTACATAGGACGCTAATGAGCTGGGGTTCACAATCACCGCGGTCGGTCCGGACTTCTGCTGCCACAATGACTTCGCCACCCCTGTGGATGTCACCAAATCCACATTTCCTTCCAGACGCACAAGAACGGCGGAATCCGCATAGCTGGGCTCACCGGCGTCAAGAATAAAGCGGACGCCATTTTGCGACTTCGCGGGTTTTGGGTTGGCGATGTTCAGTGCTAAGCCAAGGTCGGTCACTTGAGCGTCGGGTGTCGCAGTCATCTCTTCGTTAATCGTCGACGAGCGATTATCGCTACAGCCGGAAACGCTGAACGCCAATATTGTGGTGAATAGCGGCATTAGCAGGAGAGTTGTGAAGGTCGTGTGAATTCGTGAGGATATGGAAGACATAAAGCTTTCCCTTGATTCCAAATGAGATTTATCCATTTGCTCTAGTGAGCGGAGTAGGAGTGGAAGACGTGTTGGCAGTTGGCTGACGCCATTTCCCTGTGGCATAAAGATCCTTGTGGCTGGGGACTTAAAACGAGGCCGTCATCATAAACGAAGGTAACGGCCAGTTAAATCATACTAAGGTCTTAGGGAGCCTTTGTTGTGGTCCTGTCCTGGTTTAGATTGGAGCTTAATCACACTATCCGCATCGACAAATCCACCGCCCGCACATGCTTCGTCAAACTCCCCGTCGAAATCGCTGAGATTTTCAGGTGTGCCAGCTTGGCAATTTCCGTAGCAGTGATATTGCCGGATATTTCCACTGGAACAGCGGAGGGATGCGCGGATACTTTTTGCAAATCTTCTGCGCTGAAATTATCCAGCATGATGCGGGTAACCGGGTGGGAGGCTGCTTCGCGGAATTCTTCGTAATTTTCCACTTCGACAATAATGGGTTTTTCCGGGTGCAGTTGTTGCGCGCGTGTTATGGCAGAGCTGATGCCGCCGCATGCGGTTATATGATTTTCTTTGATGAGAAAAGCATCGTACAAACCGATACGATGGTTGTGGCAGCCGCCTACGGCGACTGCATATTTTTGCGCGGTGCGTAGGCCGGGAATGGTTTTGCGGGTGTCGAGTATTTGAATTTTCGTCCCGCTGACCAGCTTCGCTAATTCTCGGCTTTGGGTGGCGGTGCCACTTAATAGCTGGAGAAAATTCAGTGCACTGCGCTCACCTGTTACGAGTGAGCGTGCGCGGCCTTTTAAGCTTGCCAGTTGTGTGTTGGCTGCGACGCTTTGCCCTTCTTCTACATGCCATTGAATTTGAATTGCTGGATCCAATTGCCGAAAAACTTCGTCGAACCACGGAATTCCGCAGACCACGCATGGCTCGCGGGTGATCACGGTCGCATTGCTGATGGTGTCCGCTGCTAATAATTCGGCGGTGATGTCACCTGTGCCTATGTCTTCGTGCAGTGCGTCGGCAACGGCTCTTTGGATGTCGGCGGTGATATTTTTCAGTTCAATATTCATAGCGTGATAGGCAGTATGTAAATGAGGAGTGTCAGTATTGCTTGAGCGTCAAAACGCCGTCGCGATGAGTGAATTCAATATTTTTGAGGGCGCTCATGCCCAGTAAAATTTCCTGGTCGCGCATGCCGGGATTGAGGCTTGCGCGGACATCGCGCAGGATAATGCTGCCAAGGCGCAACTCGTCGATCCGCGTTGCTCGGGTTTCTACAACGCCGTTGGCCGTGCTGGCCATTTGCGGAGCGCCTGGGACGAGGCGGAGTTTTTCTGCTAGATGTGCAGGCACCGACACGGTAGTTGCCCCTGTATCCACCAAAAACGTCACCGGTACTCCATTAATAGTACCGCTGGCGACATAGTGGTGCTGGAAATTGCGCTCCAGGACCACTTGGTTGATTCCAGCCTCACTCATGGAAAGCGGGCGGTTGTTGGGGTTTTGCCGCTTCTCCAGCCACTGGCTAAAAGCATAGGTGAGCAGCGTGAGCGCCAATATCCAGCCCGCCAGAATCATGCCTTTACCTAGGTGGGTCTCCGGGTTTTGTTGGGGAGATTTGTTCATTAAGCCGTTTCGTTCTAAATTCGATGAGTAAGCGTTTAATTCGGTCTTAGACTAAGGACACGTTTTTTTAATTCCATCACGCGCTTGGTTGGGCCGTGTGTTAAATTTAATGCATGTTTGGTACTTTCGAATGATTTGAAAGGTTCTGCTGTTCAATGTTTGCGAATTAGATAATTAATCTTATTCATTGTTTAGCATGAAAAGGGAATTTCTTATGCTGTTTTTCGGAGGTTTTGCAGTGACTGACAGCGCCAAGGTGATCCGTTTGGAGCCTGAAAATCAGCGTCAGGTGCGTGCTCGTCTCGCTCGTTTACCGGCTGTAATCCATGTCTTGAATGAAATGGGGCAGAAATTCCTTGCCACCGCCATGGAAGCCTACTTCGATGCCGCGGATGATGCCCTGTTTGATCTGGCAGATAAAGCCCAGAGCAACAATGATCAAAACGCGTTTTTTGATTCGATGCGCGAAGTGCGAGTTCAGCGCAAGAGCGTTGAGCGCCGTTTCTTCGATGCAATAGAAGAAGCCTTTTCCCGTTTGGCTGGCGACGATGCGCGGCCGGTTGGCAAGCCCGATGGCGAATTGTCCGCCGAGGCTTTGTCGCTGGTGCAGAACGAGGATCTGGAGCAATTGGTTGCCCTGGAGTCCACCGTCGCCCGCGCTATGAGGGAATACTCCGTGGTGCTGCAAGGTGTGGCGGAAGCCCTGTCGCGGATTCTCCCGGTCGAGATCAATGAGCAGAAAGTACCGCTCAGCCCGGCAGTCATCTGCGCCGCAGCCATGGCGCAAATCAAACGCCTGGACATTGATATCAAAGCCAAGCTGGTGCTGTTCAAGCTGTTCGATCGCCTGGTGGTCGCGCGTCAGCCGGAGCTGAACCAGCAGATGCTGGAATGCCTTGAGGCCAATGGGATCCGGGTGACCCTGGGTCGCAAGGTGGTTGGCGAAGCCGCTGCAGACGTGTCGACTGATCTGGAAATACCGGCGGCTGAGGACATTGCCGATATGGCCGCCCGTCTGAGTAACGATCCCGCCCTGAAAAATCGCGCCGAGCTGCTCAATCTGCTGTCCTTCGTGCAGCGCCTCCCGGTGCCGGGGGACAGCGCCAATGGGCTCGATTTCGAGCGCGTGCTTGCGAGTGTGCAAAATCGCCGTGGCCAGAGTGTCGACATAGGCCGGGTCGAAAAAGAGACCATGGGGCTGGTGCAGATGCTGTTCCGCTTCATTCTGCGCGATCAGGGGTTGGCGGACCCGTTCCGTGAGCTGATCGGTCGCATGCAGGTACCCGTTTTAAAGATGGCGCTGCTCGACGAGCAATTCCTGGTGGAAAAGCGCCATCCCGCCCGCCGCCTATTGAATGAACTGGTGGCGGTTGCGTCTGAGTGGCAAGAGGGCGACACGCTGGTGGGCGATGAGCCTTTGCTGAAATTTATGCGCAGCACGGTCGACCGCATCCTCAACCAGTTTGAAGGCAATCCTGATGTGTTCAAGGAGGCTCTGGCCGACTTCACCTCGTTTGTCGATAAGGAAAAAGCGCCGCGCTGCGGTATTGGAGCGGCGGACCATAGACGCGGAAGACGGCAAGGCGAGGGCGGAACAGGCGCGCAAAACGGTGGCAACGGAAATCCAGTTGCGCACTATGGCGCACCATCTGCCGGAACTTGTCATGGCGCTGATCAACGGCCCTTGGAGCAATGTTCTCTTCGTCACGGGCTTGAAGTACGGCTTTTCCTCGAACGAATGGCAGGAACAATTGAAGGTCCTTTCGGATCTGGTGTGGAGCGTTCAGCCCTGTACCGGCAAGTCCGACCGGCAAAAGCTGATCCGCCTGATTCCGGATCTGATCGCGCGTTTGCGCCGCGGTCTGGATTCCATCTCCTACAACCCGTTTGAGGTGGCGGAGCTGCTGACCGGCCTGGAGGAGATCCATCTCGCGCGCATTCGCGGCGAGCTTCTGGCTCACGAAGAACAGCCCGTCGAGGAGGCTGTTGCGGAAGTGGTACCTGTACCTGTGGCGCCGAAACCTGTGGTCACAAAGCCAGAGCCGACGGCGGTGCAACCGGAGCTGGCGGCCGATGACCCTCACATGGTGATGGTGCACGGTTTGGCTCAGGGAGCATGGTTCGACTTGGCGGAGGATGGCAAGGAGTCGCTGCGATGCCGTTTGGCTGCGTTCATCCGTCCCACCGGCAAATACATTTTCGTCAACCGCAATGGCATCAAGGTGGCGGAGAAGACGCAGGTGGAGTTGGCTCTGGCCATCAAAGCCGGTCACATGCGCGCCCTGGACCACAGCATGCTGTTTGATCGCGCCTTGGAATCGGTGGTGACGAGCTTGCGACAAGCCAAGGCGAAAACGCCTCTGGATCTGGACGGCAACAAGTAATCTGGTGCGGGCCGCTCCGTCAGAGCATTGCAGGGTGTCCAGCAGTACCTGTTAAACTGCGGCACCCCAATTGACCTTGGATCAGCCGTGGCGCACAGCCTCAACCCGAATGACCCACAACCTCTTCTGATTGATACCACCGGCTGGTTGAGCCCGGTGGTCCGCTGTCCCTCCCCGAATTTCAACGCCCGTCCGGCAGGTGACGCAGTCAGTCTGCTGGTGATCCATAACATCAGCCTTCCCCCTGGCCAGTACGGCGGCGGTTACATAGAGCGGTTTTTCTGCAACCAGCTGCCGGCGGACGACCATCCCTATTTCAGCAGCATCGCCCAGCTGCAGGTGTCCGCCCATTGCCTTATAGACCGGTCCGGCCGGATCACCCAGTTTGTCTCCTTTGACGACCGCGCCTGGCACGCTGGGGCATCCCATTTCGCTGGGCGAGACAACTGCAATGATTTCTCCATTGGAGTAGAGCTGGAGGGAACCGATGATCAGCCCTATACCAGCCCGCAATATGTGTCCCTGGTCCGCCTCACCCATTTGTTGTTGTCGCGATACCCGGCGCTCACTGGCGAGCGCATCGCAGGACACGATGCCATTGCGCCAGGCCGCAAGACCGATCCAGGGGCGGCATTTGACTGGTCGCATTATTTTGCGCTGCTGGCGCAACCACACCGCTAAGGAGCTTTCATGTATCTGATTGTGATTCTGCTGGCATTAGCCGGCCTGCAGTTTTGGGGCGCCAGCAACCCGCTGCACCGGGACACAGCTTTTCATGCGTGGTGGTCCCTGGTCGATCGCGTTCAAGCGTTCACTGCACAGAGTTGGTTGCGTCTGTTGGTCGTGCTGCTGGTGCCCGTCGCAGTGGTGGCGGCAGTCGCGGCGGTGCTGCCCGGCATTCTTTGGCTGGTACTGGCCACGGCGGTGCTCTTGTATGCCTTGGGGCGTGGAGAGTTTGCCCCCGAGACCACGGCGTACACCCTGGCGTGCAATGACGGTGCCTGGGAGGTGGCTCTGGTCAAGGCGCAAAAGCAGGGGGCGGAGATTCGGGATCTGGCGGCGGGCGATTGGCCAGCACTGCATCAACGCATGTTGGAAGCGACTGCCTACCAAGGGTTTGAGCGGCTGTTTGCGGTGCTCTTCTGGTTTCTGTTTTTCGGGCCTGCCGGGGCGCTGTTGTATCGCTTGTCGTTTCTTTATCGCCAGGCCGACCCGGCCGATACCAGAGCCAGACATTGGTTGTGGGTGCTGGAGTGGATGCCGGTGCGGCTCCTTGGGGTGAGTTTTGCGGTGACGGGAAATTTTGTCGGCTGCATCAATCACTGGAAGCGCCACCTGGTCAGCACTGCGAGCTCCTCGGCTGCTGTTTTGCGGGAGACGGTTCTCGGCGCGCTGTCCGTGGATGATGAGCTGATGCATTCCTGCGATTGCACGCAGCGCGAAATCACCGCGCTCAAGCGGCTCTATACGCGCACCCTCTGGTTCTGGGTGACGTGTGTTGCGCTGTGGATTCTGCTGCAGGCCTGATCTCGAATCCCCTTGCCAATCCGGGGTGGCCTCCTTATGATGGCCGAACTTGTCGGGGGCTGTACGTTTATACAGTTCTACCCTCGATCACAGGGATGTGTTTTCGCACCTTAACCCTGAGCTGGTGCGGCTTCCGGCAAGACCACCCTCTTCTCACTTGGCCTCGGGCGAATCCTGAATCCTCTGCCACAGCCAGGCGAGCAACAACAAGGTCGGCACAACGGAAAACGTGCTCAGGATAAAAAAGGTCGAGTAATTGGTGGCCTCCACCATATACCCCGACAGACCGCCGATAAATTTCCCCGGCAGATTGGCTAGCGACGCCAGCAGCGCATATTGGGTTGCGGTGAAGTTGCGATTGGTGATGCTCGACATGAAAGCTACCAGGACGACGCCGGCAAATCCTTGTGAGAGGTTGTCCGCGCTGATCGCTGCAATAAATGCCCAGGTCTGCCCCGGATTATTTGCCATCAAGAGAAAGCTGGCATTGGACAGGGCGACGGCGACGGCAGCCACAACAAGCATCGGCTGCATACGGAAAGCCGCTGTGCAGATGCCGCCGAGAAAGGCGCCGAATATCCCGATCCACACGCCGTAGAGTTTCGAGACGGTGGCGATATCGGCTTTGGTGTAGCCCGAATCCAGATAAAAGGGGCCGGCAAGGACGCCGATCATCTGATCCGGCAACTTGAACAGGCCGACAAACGCCAGCAATGCCAGTGCCAGCCAAAAGCCATTGCGGGAAAAAAATTCCTGGAAAGGTTGGATGAAGGCGTCCCAGAGACGGATTTCCCGCACGATCAAAGTGTGCGCCTGAGGTTCCCGCGACAAAAGCACGGCCGTCAGCGGCACCAGAACGCAGGCGGCCATGGTGAGGTAGGCGCCTTGCCAACTGAACAGCTCGGCCAGATACAAGGCCATGGCGCCCGACATGATCAAGGCCAGTCGATAGCCGAATATATAAGTGGCGGCGAGAGCGGCCTGGGATTCCACCGGGGCGATTTCAATACGATAGGCGTCCACCACTGTGTCCTGGGTTGCGCCGGCAAAGGCGGTGACACAGGCGAGGGCGATAAACAAGGTCAGGGAACCATCGGGGCCGACGATTGCCATACCGGCCAGAGCGCCGACCAGCAAAATCTGCGACAGCGCCAGCCAGCCTCTGCGCCGCCCCAAAAATGGCAGCGGGTAGCGGTCGATCAGGGGCGCCCAAAGAAATTTCAGGACGTAAAAAAAGCTCGCATAGCTCACCAGCCCGATGAGACTGAGGCCGACGCCCACATCCCGCAGCCAGGTGGAGAGTGTGCCTCCGACCAGTAGAAATGGCAGGCCGGAACCGAAGCCGAGGCAGAGCATGGTGAGGGCGGACGGGGTGGCAAAAGCGCGCCGGATGCCGCGCCAGCCTTTGTAGTTCTGTTGAGCTTTGTAGTTCTGTTGAGATTGCGCGGCGGTCACGCGGGCATCCTATTGCTGTGAGGATTGGGCGACTCAGTTGGTCGCCATTGATATTGGGTGAGCGAAAGCCGCCCCTTTTCGATGATCACACCTTCCGCGCATAGACGCGCTATTTGTTCGGAGTAACTTGCTGAATCCGCAGGCAGGGAAATGCGCCCCTGGGCGTTTACCACCCTGTGCCAGGGCAGGCGTGTGTCTTCGGGCACTGTGTGCAGAATATTGCCCACCAGTCGCGCTGCACCGGGCAGTCCGGCGAGACGGGCAACCTGACCATAGGTGGCAACCTGTCCCGGGGGGATGGCGTTGACGACCGCAAAGATGGCGTTGCGATTTGACATATGGCGAACTTCGCTTAGGCTTCCCGGTGATATTGGCGCGGCACTTGCCTCGGCTGCGCATCCTAGCAGTTTATGGCTGCCAATTTCAGGAGTCGTTTAGGTTTTGTTCGGTTTCAATTTTGCTGTTTTTGTCCGGCGCATTCTGCCGCTCACTGTGATTTTGCTGTGGTCGCCGCTGGCGCTGTCCGGCCAGGTGGTATTGGACAATGGCGATGTGATCGCAGGAGAACTTCGCGGAATCGAAGAGGACGCCATTATTTGGCTGTCCGACACTTTCGGTCAGATCCGCGTGCCGAAAGTCCAAGTGGAGCGGTTGAGCTCATCGACTTTGATGAAAATTCGCGGCCAAAACAATCCCTGCGTATGGCTCGAAATGAGAGATCGTAAGGTGCGCTTTCGCTGCGGCGAGGGCAAAAAGAAGGTTTATTCTCTGATGGGGCTGAAATATGTCATCCCCTTTGCCAATCATGAACAAACCAATTACGCCTATGGTGGTGCACTGAGATTGACCGGTTGGAAACAAACCGGTAATACCCGGGCCGAGTACCAGGAGGTGCTGACCGAGATCCGCCTGCGCCACAGCGATTTGCGCCACGATATCCAGTTCACGTTGCCCCCTCTGGCCTGCCGGCCATCTCCCCACAAGGGGAGAGATCGGCTGTCGCGACAGCTTTCGCCGTTCTCTGAAAGAAAGGTGCCGGCCGAAATGAAGGCTGATCTCCCCCCGTGTGGGGGAGATGGCCGGCGAGGCCAGAGAGGGGGGCAACGCAGGGCACTGACGTGGCCGACCTACCTTCGGGCCCATCCCATGCCTGACCTGTTCTCCTCCGGCGGGCCCGAAACCGCCGATCAGCCGGGTCGTCCGCTGGCGGACAGGCTGCGGCCGACCACGCTCGCGCGCGTGGTCGGGCAGGAGCACCTGACCGGGGCCGACGGCGCGCTGACGCGCATGATCCGGTCGGGCTCGCTCGGCTCGATGATCTTCTGGGGGCCGCCCGGCACCGGCAAGACGACGGTGGCGCGTCTGCTCGCCGGAGAGACCGGGCTGGCTTTCGAGCAGATATCGGCGATCTTTTCCGGCGTGGCGGACCTGAAGAAGGTGTTCGAGACGGCGCGCCTGCGCCGTGCGAGCGGCCGCCAGACGCTTGCTCTTCGTCGACGAGATCCACCGCTTCAACCGCGCCCAGCAGGACTCGTTTCCTGCCGGTGATGGAGGACGGCACCGTCATCCTCGTCGGCGCGACCACCGAGAATCCGTCCTTCGAACTCAACGCCGCGCTCCTGTCGCGCGCGCGGGTGCTGACCTTCCGGCCGCTGGAGCCGGAAAGCGTCGAGGCGCTGCTCGAACGCGCCGAGGCGGAGGAGGGCAGGCCGCTGCCGCTCGACGAAGAAGCCCGCGCCGTCCTGGTCCGCATGGCCGACGGCGACGGCCGTGCGTCGCTGACGCTGGCCGAGGAGGCATGGCGCGCGGCGGGCGAAGGCGAGGTTTTCGACGCGGAGGGGCTGCAACGCATCGTCCAGCGCCGCGCGCCGATCTACGACAAGAGCCAGGACGGCCACTACAATCTGATTTCGGCCCTGCACAAGGCCGTGCGCGGCTCCGACCCGGATGCCGCGCTCTACTATCTGGCGCGCATGTTCGATGCCGGCGAGGATCCGCTCTATCTCGGCCGTCGCATGGTGCGCATGGCGGTCCGAGGACATCGGCATGGCCGACCCGCAGGCGCTGGTCATCGCCAACGCCGCCAAGGATGCCTACGACTATCTCGGCTCTCCGGAGGGTGAGCTGGCGCTGGCGCAGGCCTGCGTCTATCTGGCCACCGCGCCGAAATCGAACGCGCTCTACACCGCCTTCAAGGGCGCGATGCGGACGGCCAAGGAGCATGGCTCCTTGCTCCGCCGCCCAACATCATCCTGAACGCGCCGACCAAGCTGATGAAATCGGAAGGCTACGGCACCGGCTACCGCTACGACCACGACGAGCCGGACGCGTTTTCCGGGGCAGGACTATTTTCCCGAGGCGCTCGGCCGGCAGAAATTCTACGATCCGCCGGACCGCGGGTTCGAGCGCGAGATCAGGAAGCGGCTGGACTGGTGGGCGAAGCTGCGCAAGGAACGCGCCAGGGGTGATTGTAGTGCGTCCTTCGAGGCTCGCTTCGCTCGCACCTCAGGATGAGGGATGTGGGTTGCTCGAACCCGCTGCGCCGTGGGCTGGATGCACAACATCGAAACGGCCCCGAGCGCAAGAGTGGGGTACACGGTCCTCATCCTGAGGTGCGAGCGGAGCGAGCCTCGAAGGACGCACGAAGAGCATCCGCTGCACCTCTGAACTGTTCCGGCTTCAGGAGACGTTGATGTACCATTTTGTCCTCGTTGCGGCCGGCGGCGCCGTCGGGGCGGGCCTGCGCCACCTCGTCAATCTCGCGACGCTGCGGCTGTTCGGGCCGGGCTTTCCCTGGGGTACGCTGACCGTCAACGTAGGTCGGCAGCCTGGCCATGGGCCTGTTTACCGCGTGGCTGGTGCGCCGCACCGGCAGTTCGGCGGAGCTCAGGCTGCTGGTCGCGACCGGGCGTGCTCGGCGGCTTTACGACGTTTTCGGCGTTCTCGCTCGATTTTGCCGTGCTCTACGAGCGCGGCGCGCTCACGCAGGCGTTTTCTTATGTCGCTGCCAGCGTATTGCTTTCCATCGGCGCGCTGTTTGTCGGATTGTGGGTCGCGCGAAACCTCGCCTGATGCTATCTGGCGCACGCGACAGAGAGATTGGCGAAGAATGGCAGGCGTAGAGCAGATAACGGTTGAAGCCGGCGAGGCGGGCATGCGGCTCGACCGCTGGTTCAAGACCCATTTCCCGGGGCTGGGCTTCGGCCATTTGCAGAAGCTGCTGCGCTCCGGCCAGGTGCGCGTCGACGGCGGCCGCGCCAAGGCCGAGACGCGCGTCGAGCCGGGGCAGGTGATCCGCGTCCCGCCGCTCGGCGTCGACCGCAAGGGCGGCGAGCCGCTGACGGCGCGCACCATGCGCGGCCAGGACGACGGCGAGGTGCTGTCGAAGATGATGCTCTACGAAGACCCACCGTTTTCGTCTTCAACAAGCCGGCCGGGCTCGCCGTGCAGGGTGGCTCCGGCGTCACCCGCCATGTCGACGACATGCTGGAGGCCTTCCGCAACAAGAAGGGCGAGAAGCCGCGCCTCGTTCACCGGCTGGACCGCGACACGTCGGGCGCTCTGGTCGTGGCGCGCACGCGTCTTGCCGCGATGAAGCTTGCCGAGGCGTTTCGCGGCCGCGACGCCAAAAAGACCTACTGGGCGCTGGTCAAGGGCGTGCCGAAGAAGCGCGAGGACAAGATCTCGACCTGGCTGGTCAAGGAGCAGACGCCCGACGGCGACCGCATGCGCGTCGCCCGCCACGGCGAGCCGGGGGCGGACCATGCCGTCTCCTACTACCGCGATCGTTGGAGCAGGCCGGTCAGACCCTCTCCTGGCTGGAGATGGAGCCTCATACGGGCCGCACCCACCAGCTTCGCGTCCACGCCGCCCATATCGGCTGTCCGATCATCGGCGACCCGAAATATTTCGAGGCCGACCAGAACTGGGAGTTCCCCGGCGGCCTTCAGAACCGGCTGCACCTGCACGCGCGCCGCATCGTGATACCGCACCCGAATGGCGGCGTGATCGACGTCACCGCGCCGATGCCCCCGCATATGCGCCAGAGCTGGAACCTGCTCGGTTTCGAGGAGAGAACGCCGGAAGACGGACGCGTGAGCAACGCGGCGGCAACGACGCTCGCGAAGCGTCGCCGTCGACGGCTTCGCCGCCGCGCTGATGATCGGGCTGACCTTCTCGTGGGGCCTGAACCAGGTGGCGGTGAAGGTCTCCAACGTCGGCTACAACCCGATCTTTTCCGTGCTGGTGCGCTCGGCGATCGCCTGCGTGCTGGTGCTGGCTGTGGTGCCGCTATCGCCGCATCCCGCTTTTCGAGCGCGACGGGACGCTGTGGCCCGGCATCGTTGGCCGGCGTGCTCTTCGGCGCCGAGTTCGCGCTGATCTTCATCGGTCTCGACTATACGAGCGCGGCCCGCGGCGCGCTGATGCTCAACACCATGCCGTTCTGGGTGCTGATCGGCGGACATTTCCTGCTCGGCGAGCGCATCACGCTCCGGAAGTTCTGGGGCCTCGCGCTGGCATTCTGCGGGGTGGCGCTGGTGTTCTCCGACAAGCTGAGCCTGACGGGGCCTGATGCGCTGCGGGGCGACCTCATGTGCCTCGCGGGCGGCGTGCTGTGGGCGGCAACCACGCTGGTCATCAAGGGCTCGAAGCTGTCGGCCGCCAGTGCGGAAAAGACGCTTGCTCTACCAGCTTGTCGTCTCGGCGGTCTTCCTTCTGCCCTTCGTGCCGCTGGCGGGGCCGATCCTGCGCGACGTGACGCCGCTGGCGACCGGCGCGCTGCTGTTCCAGGCGGTCTATGTCGTTGCCTTCACCTATGTGCTGTGGTTCTGGCTGATGCGGCGCTATCCGGCCTCCGGCCTGTCGAGTTTCGCCTTCCTGACGCCCGCTTTCGGCGTTCTTTGCGCGGGTCTGGTGTTGAACGAACCGCTCTCGCCGATCGCATCTTTGGGGCACTGGTCCTGATTGCCGTCGGTCTTCTGCTCGTCAACCGGCCGGTACGGCGCCGATGCCGGACGGGGCTTTTTCAGCCGGACGGAACCGTCTGGCGCCGCACGGATGCGGCCAGGAAAACCAGGCTGGAGCGGCGGGATCGCGTTCGTCGGAACGCCCGCGGCTCCAGGATCAACCATCTGCGAGGATTTGCGATGCGCGATCTGCTCAGCGATTTCGATGGCGAAAACCACCTGTCCGACCCGGACCCCGTGCGCCGTGCGCAGATCCAGATGCGGCAGCCGCTGCCGAAGCGTTTCTACACACAGGCCGAGGTGAACGAGGTGCCCGGGGGCTTTGCCGTGCGTCTCGACGGCAAGCCGGTCCGCACGCCGGGCAAGGCGGTCCTGGCCCTGTCCACGCGCGGCAGCGGCTGCCCAACTGGTGGCCGACGAAGTTCCAGGCTCAGGCCGAGACCATCGATCCCGTCTCCATGCCGATGCTGCGGCTGGCCAATACGGCTATCGACGGCGTCGCGAACGAGATGCAGGCGGTGCTGGAGGACGTGATGCGCTTCTCCTCTTCCGACCTGCTCTGCTACCGGGCGGATGCGCCCGACGGGCTGGTCGCGCGGCAGGCGGAATTCTGGGATCCGGTGCTGGATTGGGCGCAGTCGGCGCTCGGTGCGCGGTTCTTCCTGGCCGAAGGTGTCATGCATGTGGAGCAACCGCGCGAATCGGTTGCGGCGGTGGGGCTGTGGCTGCGCCAGCGCGAGGAACCGTTCCGGCTTTCCGCCATCCACCTGATGACGACGCTGACGGGGTCCGCGCTTCTGGCGCTCGCCGTCGAGGCCCGGCGCCTGGAGCCGGACGCGGCCTGGGCGGCGGCCCATGTCGACGAGGACTGGAACATCGCCCAGTGGGGCGAGGATGCGGAGGTGGCCGAGCGCCGCAAGGCGCGGCGGCGCGACTTCGACGCTGCGGTGGCGTTGCTGGGGGCGCTCGACGCCTGATAGCCGCGTTGCCGGGCGTTCAGCCCGTCACTCACCACCGGTCCTAACAGAATCGTAGAGGCCCTGCGCGACGTTGCTTTCGAGCGGGAACGACAGCATGCCCATGACCGAATAGCCCAGGAGCCAGGGCATCAGGTAGAAGCGGATCATGAAGAAGAACCAGGCCACGAAGAGCGGCACCAGCGGTTCGATCAGGAAGCTCGGGATGATCGGGCGGAAGACCGCGATGACCGGATTGGTCGCCCGGACGAAGAAGCGCATGAAGAAGAAGTCGGAATCCTCGGACAGGAAGAGGTTCATCGCAGCCCGGCCGATCAGCGTCCACATCACCAGCCCGAGCACGTAGTCCACCACGATCACCCACAGCGGGTGGACGAAAATCAGGTCTTCTGCCACGCGAATGCCTCCCACGAGAAAAGGGGCGGGCCCGAGCCCGCCCCTGATTGCATTAGTCCCGATCAGTGATGGGACGCAAGGATCGCCTTGCCGCTCGGAACCCGGACCTCGTCGACCATGTCCTGGATCTCCTTGCTGGGCGCCGCCGTGAGCAGGCTCACGACGACTATGCAGATCAGGCTGACCGGCATGCCGATGATACCGAAGCGGATATCGTCGATACCCCCACCAGGGTGCCATCGCGCCGGTATAGACCAGGTAGAGATACAGGGATCCGGCCGAGAAACCGCCGATCATGCCGGCGATTGCACCGGCCGTGTTGGCACGTTTCCACCATACGCCGAGCACCAGCGGGAAGAACAGGCCGGAACAGGCGAAGTTGAACGCCCATGCCACTGCACCCAGAATGCCCGTCAATCTCGCCGACGCCACGAGGGCAGCGGCCGCCCCGATGAAGATCAGGATGACGCGCGCGACGACCAGCCGCCGCGCGGTATCCGCCTTTCGGGTCGATGATCTTGTAGTAGAGATCGTGCGACAGCGCATTTGCGATGGCGAGCAGCAGACCGTCCGCCGTCGACATGGCGGCGGCGAGACCGCCTGCGGCCACCAGGCCGGAGATCACATAAGGCAGGCCAGCGATTTCCGGTGTGGCGAGCACGACGATGTCGGGCCGCATGAAGAACTCGTTGAGCTGCAATATGCCGTCACCGTTCTGGTCGGCAACCGCCAGCATTCCCACCGAACTCCAGTGTTTGATCCACTCGAGATTGGCGACTTCCTCGAACGGCTTGCCGATGATCGACGTCGCCAGGTTCGGATCGAGAAGCTGCAGCTTCGTCAGCGTGGCGAGGGCCGGTGCCGAGAAGTAGAGCAGGAAGATGAAGGTCAGAGACCAGCCGACCGAACGACGCGCCGAACGGACGGAAGGTGTGGTGAAGTAGCGCATCAGGATGTGCGGCAGCGATGCCGTGCCGGCCATCATGCAGATGGCGAGCGAGACCATCGCCCAACCCTTGCCTTCGGGGGCGTTCGCCGGCGTGGTCAGTACCGAAACTCCGGGAATGGCTTCCGCCGGCGGGTGCAGGCCGTATTCCGCTTCCAGTTCGGTGATGCGCTGCAGGGCCTCGCCGTAAGAGAAGTGCGGGATGATGCCGAAATCCTGGCGGTTGGACATCCAGATGATCGGGACGAGATAGGCGATGATGAGCACGATGTATTGTGCCACCTGCGTCCATGTCACGCCGCGCATGCCGCCGAGCATCGAGCAGATGAAGATACCCGTCAGCCCCAGCCAGACGCCAAGCTCGAACGGGATGCCGAGTGTCTGCGCCGCGATCGTGCCGGTCGCATCGATCTGCGCCGTGACGTAGGTGAAGGAGGCGACCACGAGGACGATTACCGCACACAGTCGTGCCGTGTTGCCACCATAGCGCGTTCCGATGAAGTCCGGCACCGTGTAGCACCCGAACTTCCGCAGATAGGGCGCCAGCAGCGAGTTCACGAGCACGTAGCCGCCTGTCCAGCCGACGATGTAGCCGAGGTAGGGATAACCGCCGAAATAGACGCCGCCCGCCATGGCCACGAAGGATGCGCCGGACATCCAGTCCGCCGCCGTCGCCATGCCGTTATAGAGGGCCGGCACCTCGCGGCCCGCCACGTAGTAGGCGTCGACTTCCGCCGTGCGCGAGAGCCAGCCGATGATGGCGTAGATGCTGATGGTGAAGATGAGGAAGCCGATGCCGATCGCCTGGGCGCCGACGCCCATGCGTTCGAGGAGCGCCATCAGCGCGAAGAAGGCCAGGAAACCCAGCGTATAGAGTGCATAGACCTTGCCGAGATTGTCTACGAAGCGTGAGCTTTTGCTTGTTCGATTGCCATCGCCGCCTCCTATTCGTCGAGGCCGTATTCGTCGTCGATCTGGTCCTGACGGAAATTCTGGATCCAGATGAGGGCGACGAAGGCGATGAGAGAGCCCTGGACACACATGTAGTAGCCAAGCGGGAAGCCCAGGAAGCTGAACGAGTTCAGTGGGCTGGCCATCCAGGGAATGATGATGGCAAAGATCACCCACAGGATCAGGACCAGCGTGTTGAGATTTCTGGTCTTCTCCCAGTGGCGTTCCCTGGCGCCAGCGTCGGTGCTGGACATGGAATTTCCTCCCTCGATTGTGTGCGGGCAGGATGCCCGCAATCCTCCACGCCGGTGTCCGTGGATGGAATCGGCGCTGAACGATGATTACAGACAGTCATCAAACGCGAAAATACTGCTATGGTAGCATTCAGAAGCGCGTCCGGATCGGTCATCTGGTTCTCATGAAAGACTTTGCGAAACAGATTTCCGAGGCTGTCGGATGGCTGCGTGACACGGCCTCGAAGCTCACCTTGCGCCGTGACCGCGCGCCGATCGCCACGGTCGAGCGGGTCGATCACTTCGTCCGGACACGCGCCGCGCTGATCACGCAGAAGAAGCTCTACGGTTACCTCAAGGAGCGCATCGGCACGCGTTATCCCAAGATGTTCGACGACGAGCTCTTCGCGCAGTCGATCAATGTCGCGAAGATGCACGTCTTCGCCGCGTCGCTGTCCGATATGACGATCTATGCCGTTGCCCAGGTCGGCGCCGACGGTCGGCTCGAGGGCGCGGACTGTCGCGAATGGGCGCTGGCCTGTTATCGTGCCGGCCTGGCCGAAAATGCCGATGAGATGACGGACGCGCACGATGCCGAGAGCTGGGTGGCCGCTTTCACGCAGCGCATCGAGGCGACGCTGTGGGAGAATGTGGCCGTCGGCGGGCGTGCCTTTACCGAAAGCCCGAAAGCGCTCATCAAATGGGCTCCCATCGCCGATGAGCTGAAGATGCGCGACCGCGAGATCGTCGAGAATTCGATCCGCTTCGCCTGGAACGAGGTGATCCAGGATTTTCGTGCGCGGCTCGATGCCGGTGCCGCGGCCGCCGACTGGCGCGGCCGCCATCCTCGGAGCTGAAGCTGCAGCGCAGCCACCGGCTGCGACGGGCAAAGAAAAACCCCGGCCGAAACCGGGGGCTTTTTGTTTGTACGGCCCGGATCAGACCGAATAGTACATGTCGAACTCGACCGGGTGCGGCGTCATCTCGAAGCGCATCACCTCGGCCATCTTCAGCTCGATATAGGCGTCGATCTGGTCGTCGTCGAACACACCGCCGGCCTTGAGGAAGCCGCGATCCTTGTCGAGCGATTGAAGCGCTTCGCGCAAGCTGCCGCAAACGGTCGGGATTTTCTTCAGCTCCTTCGGCGGCAGGTCGTACAGATCCTTGTCCATCGGCTGGCCGGGATGGATCTTGTTCTTGATGCCGTCGACGCCGGCCATCAGCAGCGAGGCGAAGGCGAGATAGGGGTTCGCGCCCGGATCGGGGAAACGGACCTCGAGACGCTTCGACTTCGGCGAGGAACCGAACGGGATGCGGCATGACGCGGAGCGGTTGCGCGCCGAGTAGGCGAGCAGAACCGGAGCCTCGTAACCCGGCACCAGGCGCTTGTAGGAGTTGGTCAGCGGGTTGGTGAAGGCGTTGATCGCCTTGGCGTGCTTGATGACGCCGCCGATGAAATAGAGGCAGGTCTCGGAAAGGCCCGCATATTCGTTGCCCGCGAAGGTCGGCTTGCCGCCCTTCCAGATCGACATGTGGACGTGCATGCCCGAACCGTTGTCGCCGAACACCGGCTTGGGCATGAAGGTGGCCGTCTTGCCGTATGCGTTGGCGACCTGGTGCACGGCATACTTGAAGATCTGCGTCTTGTCGGCGTTGCGCACCAGCGTGTCGAACCTGACGCCCAATTCATGCTGGGCCGAAGCGACCTCGTGATGGTGCTTTTCCACCACCACACCCATCTCGGAGAGTACGGTCAGCATCTCGGAGCGCATGTCCTGCAGCGCGTCGATCGGCGGAACAGGGAAGTAGCCGCCCTTCACGCGCGGACGGTGGCCGAGATTGCCGGTCTCGTAATCGGTGTCGTCGTTGGACGGCAGTTCGGACGAATCCAGCTTGAAACCCGTGTTGTAGGGGTCGGCCTTGTACTTGACGTCGTCGAAGACGAAGAACTCCGGTTCCGGCCCGATGTAGACGGTGTCGCCGATGCCTTCCGACTTCATGTAGGCCTCGGCCTTCTTGGCGGTGCCGCGCGGGTCACGGTTGTAGGCTTCGCCGGATACCGGGTCGAGGATATCGCAGACGACGACCATGGTGGACTGCGCGAAGAACGGGTCCATATGGGCCGTTTCCGTATCGGGCATGAGCACCATGTCGGATTCGTTGATGGCCTTCCAGCCGGCGATCGACGAGCCGTCGAACATGACGCCGTCGGCGAACATGTCCTCGTCCACCGCCACGACGTCCATCGTCACGTGCTGGAGCTTGCCTTTCGGATCCGTGAAGCGGAGGTCGACGAACTTAACGTCGTTGTCCTTGATCTGCTTCATGATGTCGTTTGCTGTCGTCATTTCCTATTTCCCTGTGATGACATTGCGGAATTGGGTGGCGGCGTAGGGGGTCAGATGGCGTCGACGCCGGTTTCACCGGTGCGGATGCGCACGACCTCCTCGACGCTGGAGACGAAAATCTTGCCGTCGCCGATGCGGCCGGTCTGCGCCGCCTTGCGGATCGCCTCGATGGCGGCCTCGACCTGATCGTCGCCGAGGACGACCTCGATCTTCACCTTCGGCAGAAAGTCCACGACATATTCGGCGCCGCGATAGAGCTCGGTATGGCCCTTCTGGCGGCCGAACCCCTTGGCCTCGGTGACGGTAATGCCCTGGAGGCCGACCTCCTGAAGGGCTTCCTTCACCTCGTCCAGCTTGAAGGGTTTGATGATCGCCTCGATCTTTTTCATGCGATGATGGCCTCCGGTAGGATAACAAGACGGGTAGTGCGAGCCGCTTCGGCATTCATGAAAGCATGAAGCATGCCAGATGCGGCTCGCGGGTGGATGAAACGGCAAAGCGGAACATGACGCAGGGCAATTCGGCGGTTGGTGAATTCCCGTTGCGATTTCGCGCCACCGCCGCCCGTGCAATGCGCAGCGGGTATAGTGGAGGCTGATGAAAAATTATGCAAACTGCGCATGAAACGGGCATCGCCTTCGAACTCCTGACCCCCGAAGAGATGGCGGAGGCCGACAGGCTGGCGATCGCCGCCGGCCCCCACGATGGCTACGGCCTGATGCGCAATGCCGGTGCCGCAGTGGCGGCCGAAGTGCTGCGCCGCTTTCCGGGTGCCGCAGGTGTCGATGTGCTGTGCGGGCCCGGCAACAACGGCGGCGACGGCTATGTGGTGGCGCGGTTGCTCGGCGAGGCGGGCGTTGCCGTTCGCATTTTCGCGCAGGGTGCGCCGCGCGACGGGTCGGATGCGGCGCGTGCGGCAGGGGAATGCCCGATCGCGCCCGGGCCGCTCGAGGGGTTCGAACCGGCGGCGGGCACGCTGGTGGTCGACGCGCTGTACGGCGCCGGCCTGGCGCGCGCGCTTGACGGACCGGCGCTGGCTGCTGCGCGACGCTGCCGCGATGCAGGCGCGACCGTCGTCGCCGTCGATCTTCCGTCGGGCGTTTCGGGAGCGAGCGGCATGACCCGGGAGCGCTCGTTCGAAGCCGCGCTGACCGTCACCTTCTTCCGGCTCAAGCCGGGGCACCTGCTGGAGCCCGGCCGCACTGCCTGCGGGGAGATCGTCGTCGCCGGCATCGGCATTCCCGCCTCGGTGCTGGATGAGATCGCGCCGCGGACATTCGCCAACCAGCCGGGTCTCTGGCGTGAGGCTCTTTCCGCGGGCGGCGCGCGCGCAGCATAAATATTCGCGCGGTCATGCGGCGGTGTTCTCCGGTGGACCGACCTCGACGGGCGCGGCGCGGCTGGCGGCCCTTGCCGCGGCCCGGATCGGGGCGGGGGCCGTGACCGTGCTGTCGCCGGGCGAACGCGCTGGCGGCGAACGCGGCGCATCTGACATCGATCATGCTGAAACGTGTCGAGGATGGTGACGACCCCGAAGCGGTGATGGGCGGGCATGCGCCCGATGCGCTGGTGCTCGGCCCCGGATACGGGCTGGAGCGGCCGGTGCGCGAGCGGGTGTCGGCGCTGCTGGCGACGGATGGAGCACGGCGCGCTGGTGCTCGACGCCGACGGCATCACCGCGTTCCGCGATGCGCCCGAACGTCTGTTCGACGCCGCGAAGGAGGCCGCGGCCGCCCTGGTGCTGACGCCGCATGAAGGCGAGTTCGCCCGGCTGTTCCCCGACCTTGCCGAAGCCGACGATGCCTTGTCGAGGCTCGAAAGGGCGCGAGCGGCGGCGGAGCGGGCGGGGGCGGTGGTCGTGCTCAAGGGGCCGGACACGGTGATCGCCGCACCCGACGGCCGCGCAGCGATCAACCAGCAACGGCAGCCTCTGGCTGGCGACGGCGGGTTCGGGCGACGTGCTGGCCGGCCTGATCGCCGGGCTTGCCGCGCAGAAGATGCCGGCCTTCGAGGCGGCCTGCGCGCCGCCGTCTGGATCCATGCCGAGGCCGCGGCCCGCTTCGGCCCCGGCCTGATCGCGGAGGATTTGCCCGGCCTGATACCGCAGGTGCTGCGCGAGATTCTGGAGACAAACCTATGAATCGACGCGCTTCTGCAGCGCCATCGCGCCGAACGGGAGCGCGCACCTTGCCCTCGGTGATGAAGTAGACGAACACGTCGCGCGGCTTCTTTTCCGCCTTCGCTGCCGGGTCGACATAGGGTAGGTCGTCCGGCTGGCCGCCCTCGGCCCAGAGTTTCCGGCGCGCTTGGCCCAGCCGTCCAGTTCCTTGTCCGTGTAGCAATTCTCGTTGTCGTCGCTGCCGCGCTGCAGCCGCGCATAGACGAAGTCGGCGGTCACGTCGGCGATCTCGGGATATTTCTCATGGTGCGCGTAGACGATGGCCGCACCGTATTTGCGCGCCAGGGCGGCGAATTCGGGCACGGCGAAGGTGTCGTTGCGCACCTCCAGCGCATGGCGCAGCTTCACGCCGTCCTGGCTTCTGCGGAAGCAGCTTCAGGAAACCCTCGAAATCGTCGGGGTCGTATTTCTTCGTCGGCGCGAACTGCCAGACGATCGGCCCCAGCTTGTCGCCGAGCTCGGACACGCCGGAGTCCAGAAAGCGCTGCACCGACTCGCCGGCCTCCGCCAGCACGCGGCGGTTGGTCGAGAAGCGGATCGCCTTGAGCGCGAAGACGCAGTTGTCGTCGGCGCATCCTTCGCCCATTTGGCGAATGTCGGCGGCTTGAAGGTCGAATAATAGGTGCCGTTGACCTCGATGGTCCTGACCTGCTGCGAGGCATAGGCAAGCTGCTTCGCCTTGGCGAGCTTGTCGGGATAGAAGGTGCCTTCCCACGGCTCGAACGTCCAGCCGCCCATGCCGGCACGGATTTTTCCGGATTGCATCGTCTCGTTCCTTCGGTTGCCCGGGGAAAATGCGTCCGCCCGACGGCTTTGTCCACCCGATCCCTGCGGGCTCCTGACAGGTTCGTTCTTCGCGATGGCTGCGGGCGCTCGGTCGTGCGAAAAGCCCGTTCGGGGCTTTCCATGGCCTGCGGCCAGCAGGACCATCGCCACGCTGCGGGAAACCCGCCCTGGCCATTGAGGAGTGCCTTGTGCGTCGGGAGCCGCCGCGCGGTCATGAGGTGTCGGCGGGCTCCAGCGCCCAGAGGGCGAGGCCGTGGACGTCGTCAAGAACGGCGTGGACCGGATGGGAGGGCTCGCGGCCGCGGGCGGGGCGCTGGCCGGGTGGGCGGCCGGGCCGGAAAGGCCAGATGCGGCGAGCGCGGCCGGGGTTCTTCGCCTGCCCGCCTGCGGCATTGCCTCCGTGCCGCGACGGATCGGTTAGCGCGGCGATGCGGGCCCGCCACAGCGCGAAGCGCCGGGCAGCAACCGGCAGATCGTCCAGCGTGCGCCCGAGTGCCGCGAGCCGCAGGGCAAGGCGCGTCGCATCGAGCGGGTCGAGCGGCGAAGGTGGGGCCGGAACGGGAAACGGCGCGGCAATACCGGGCACCGAAATACGCGGCATGCCGCTCGCCGCCGGTCTTTGCGGGCGCCAGCGGGGCAGCGGATCGAACAGAGGCAGGGCAGGCGTTTGGGGGATTTAGATGAACGCCCCCTCCACCGCCTTCGGCGGTCCCCATCCCCCGTAAACAGGGGGGGAACAGGCGCTGCGGCCGTCCGCGACCTTGGTTCCTCCCTTGCGAAGCGGGGAGGGGGACCACGGCCGAGCGCGGGGGGGGGAGGGGGGGGGGGATGGGGAGAGGAGGTAAAAAGGGGGGGGGGGAGGGGGGGGAAGAAAGGGAGGGGAGGAGGGTCAGGGGGGATGCGGGGGGGAGGGAGGGGACCGGAAGGGGGGGCGGGAAGGGGGGGGACAAAGGCCCCTGGGGGGGGGGGCCCCCGAAGCGTGCTGGAGGGGGGGGTGGCGTTCTGTGTTTTTCCTCTTGGGCAACAGGGGCAGCCCGAGCAGGCCGAGAATGACCAGCCTCCGCAGCGGCCGTTCGGCCGGTTGGAGCAGGCGCAGCAGGGGGAAGGGAAGATGGGGAGGTGGGGTGGGGGGGGCGGTCGGCTCCGCAGCTTCGCCACCGAACCCGGCCATGGCAAGAAGCGTCAGAATGAGGGCCAAGGGCGGGGGGGTGATCCTTCATGGATTCCTTTCAATCCATTCCTTCCTCCGTTCAGGGAGGGAGGGGGGAGTAAGGAGGGGGGGGGGGGGGGGGAGGACAGAAATGGGAGGCGGGAGCGGGCCGGGGGAGTGGTGAGGTAGAGGAAAGGGGTCCGTTTCCTTTTCCCTGCTAATAGAGGATGGGGGGGTTCCGCGCCGGCTCCAACTCCTGTGGGCAAGGGTGGGGCGGGGTCTCTTTTCCCCCTCAGACGAGGAGGGGGTCTATGGGTGATCGGGGGGAGGTAAAAGGTGGGATGAACTCATGTGGAGTGGGATGAGTGCAGGTGGGCCTATAAATGCAGGTGGGGAGGGGGGGAGAGGGGGGTGGCAGCGATGGTTTCGGGGGCAGGGAGCGCTGTGGGGTTGTCTTCTTCATTCATTGTTTGGAAGGGGGGGTTGACAAGGTGGGGGGGAGGTGTTATGTCTGGTAGCAAGATGGTGGCAGATGAGTGAGGGGGTGGTATCTCTCTTGTGAGTGGAGGGGGGGGGGGGGGGTAGCGAGGGGGTCCCTTAATGGCTCTTGTTCTTTCTAGTTCCCCCTACTCCGCCGCCTCGCGCTTCTTCCGCCCCGGCCGCCGCTCCAGCAATTCCTTGAGGAACTGCCCGGTGTAGCTGCGCTCCTCGGCGACGATGGCCTCCGGCGTGCCCGATGGCCACCAGCTCGCCGCCGCCGTCGCCGCCGTCGGGGCCGAGGTCGAGGATCCAGTCGGCGGTCTTGATGACTTCCAGGTTGTGCTCGATGACGACCACGGTGTTGCCCTGCTCGACCAGCTCGTGCAGCACTTCGAGCAGCTTGGCGACGTCGTGGAAGTGCAGGCCGGTGGTCGGCTCGTCGAGGATGTAGAGCGTCTTGCCGGTGGCCTTGCGCGACAGCTCCTTGGCGAGCTTGATGCGCTGCGCCTCGCCGCCCGAGAGCGTGGTCGCCTGCTGGCCGATATGGATGTAGCCGAGGCCGACCTTCTTCAGCGTCTCCAGCTTGTCGCGCACGCCCGGAACGGCGGCGAAGAACTCGACGCCTTCCTCGACCGTCATGTCGAGCACGTCGGCGATCGACTTGCCCTTGAAGAGGACCTCCAGCGTCTCGCGGTTGTAGCGCTTGCCGTGGCAGACGTCGCAGGTGACGTAGACGTCGGGCAGGAAGTGCATCTCGATCTTGATGACGCCGTCGCCCTGGCAGGCCTCGCAGCGCCCGCCCTTGACGTTGAAGGAGAAGCGGCCCGGCTGGTAGCCGCGCGCCTTGGCCTCCGGCAGGCCGGCGAACCAGTCGCGGATCGGCGTGAACGCGCCGGTATAGGTGGCCGGGTTCGAGCGCGGCGTGCGGCCGATGGGCGACTGGTCGATGTCGATGACCTTGTCGAGGAACTCCAGCCCCTCGATGCGGTCGTGCTCGGCCGGGTGCTCGCGCGAGCCCATGATGCGGCGCGAGGCGGCCTTGTAGAGCGTCTCGATGAGGAAGGTCGACTTGCCGCCGCCCGACACGCCGGTGACGCAGGTGAAGGTGCCGAGCGGGATCTCGGCGGTGACGTCCTTCAGATTGTTGCCGCGCGCGCCGACGACCTTGATGCGCTTGCCCTTCTTGCCCGGGCGGCGCTCGGCCGGCACCGCGATGCCCATCTCGCCGGACAGATACTGGCCGGTGAGCGAGTTGGGATTGGCCATGATCTCGGCCGGCGTGCCGCGCGCGACCACCTGGCCGCCATGGATGCCGGCGGCGGGGCCGATGTCGACCACGTAGTCGGCCGTCAGGACCGCGTCCTCGTCATGCTCGACGACGATGACGGTGTTGCCGATGTCGCGCAGGTGCTTCAGCGTTTCGAGCAGGCGGGCGTTGTCGCGCTGGTGCAGGCCGATGGAGGGCTCGTCCAGCACGTAGAGCACGCCGGTGAGGCCGGAGCCGATCTGCGAGGCGAGGCGGATGCGCTGGCTCTCGCCGCCCGACAGCGTGCCGGACTTGCGCGACAGGGTGAGATAGTCGAGGCCGACATCGTTGAGGAAGCGCAGCCGCTCGCGGATCTCCTTGAGGATGCGCACCGCGATCTCGTTCTGCTTGTCGTTCATGGCGGCCGGCAGGTCCTCGAACCAGCGCGTTGGCCTTGCGGATCGACATCGCCGGTGACCTGGCCGATGTGCAGGCCGCCGATCTTGACGGCCAGCGCCTCGGGCTTCAGGCGGTAGCCGTTGCAGGCCGGGCAGGGGGTGGACGACATGAAGCGCTCGATCTCCTCGCGCATCCAGGCCGATTCCGTCTCCTTCCAGCGGCGCTCGAGGTTGGGGATGACGCCCTCGAAGGTCTTGCTCGTCTTGTAGGAGCGCAGGCCGTCGTCGTAGGCGAACTCGATCTTGCGCTCGCCGGTGCCGTTGAGGATGGCGTCCTTCGCGTCCTCCGGCAGGTCGCGCCAGCGGTCGCCGATCTTGAAGCCGTAGGCCTGCGCCGAGCGCTTCCAGCGTCTGCGTGTAATAGGGCGAGGTCGATTTCGCCCACGGCGCCACGGCGCCCTCGCGCAGCGACACGTGCTCTTCCGGCACCACCAGCGCCGGATCGATGGCGCGCTGGGTGCCGAGCCCGTCGCAGGTGGGGCAGGCGCCGAAGGGGTTGTTGAACGAGAACAGGCGCGGCTCGATCTCGGGGATCGTGAAGCCGGAGACCGGGCAGGCGAATTTCTCCGAGAACAGAATGCGTTCGTGGGTTTCGTTCTTGGACTTGTTGACCGCGTCCTCGCCGGTCTGGCTGGCATCGAGCGGCTTGTCGGCGAACTCCGCGACGGCGATGCCCTCGGCGAGCTTGAGCGCCGTCTCCAGCGAGTCGGCCAGGCGGGCTGCAAGGTCGGCGCGCACCACCACGCGGTCCACCACCACGTCGATGTCGTGCTTGTATTTCTTGTCGAGCGCCGGCACGTCGCCGATCTCGTAGAAGGTGCCGTCGACCTTGACGCGCTGGAAGCCCTTCTTCTGCAGCTCGGCCAGCTCCTTGCGGTACTCGCCCTTGCGGCCGCGCACGATGGGCGCGGTGATGTAGAGGCGCGTGCCTTCGTCGAGCGCCAGCACGCGGTCGACCATCTGGCTGACCGTCTGGCTCTCGATCGGCAGGCCGGTCGCGGGCGAATAGGGCACGCCGACGCGCGCGAACAGCAGGCGCATGTAGTCGTAGATCTCGGTGACGGTGCCGACCGTCGAGCGCGGGTTCTTCGAGGTGGTCTTCTGCTCGATCGAGATGGCGGGCGACAGGCCGTCGATCTGGTCGACGTCGGGCTTCTGCATCATCTCCAGGAACTGGCGGGCATAGGCCGACAGGCTCTCGACGTAGCGCCGCTGCCCCTCGGCATAGATGGTGTCGAAGGCGAGCGACGACTTGCCCGAGCCCGACAGGCCGGTCATGACGATCAGCTTGTCGCGCGGCAGGTCGAGATCGACGTTCTTGAGGTTGTGCTCGCGCGCGCCGCGAATGGAGATGAATTTCTGGTCCGCCATGGCCCGTGTGCCGCCTTACATCCAGAACGGCCGGCATCGTGGCCGGCCAGACCCCGGATATGGTGTTGTTGGTGCCGCCCGTCGAGGCTGGCCGGCTTCCGGAAAACCGCCTCTGGCTTTTCACGCGTTTTCGCGCGCAGGGCAAGCAAAAAGAACAGAGGGCGAACGGCTCCTGACAATCCGTTGGCAGGAAGGTGCGGTCCGGCCGGCGATCACGAATTGTTGCCTGCGCGGGCTTCGGCGGTTGACGTTGGGAGAGGGCCGAGTCATGCTCTTTCCGTCAGATGAAGCTCGCCTTGGCGGTCGTCCTGGTACGCCCGAGAGGTGTCGGAAACACGGCAAGGCTTGAGCGCGTCTGCGACAGGAGAAACTGCAAAGGGAGAAAGAGGCATGACCCCGCCGGACAGTCCCAGCAGGCTCCATCGCGGTATGGAGCCACGATAACCTGAAGGCCAGCGCCAGGCGCGATCTCGTTATCGATCAACCCACAATCTGGAAATTGGTCGGATCATCGGGCGACGACCCGAGACGCATCCGAGAAAAGTGCCGGTAATCCATTCCCGGCAACAGAGCAAAAGCTCTCAACGGCCCCGACCACGTCTCGAGCGTGGCGGGGTCTTTCATGTCAGGGGCTTGAAGGGCGCCAAGCGGTTGGAGGGCGGCGGCGAGACAGCGCTAAGCTGAGTTCACTGCCGTGGAAGGGCGCAGGGCTCCGAACCCGGGTTAACGGAGGGAGCCTTCATCCCGTCATTCTCGGGCTTGTCCCGAGAATCCGCCGTTATGGCGGGTTTTGCTGCATCGGTGCGGCTACGTTGCAGACGCCTGGAATCTCCCTCTGCGCAGATTCGCGGGACAAGCCCGAGAATGACGCAGGCGGGTTCACTGCCGTGGGCGATGCGCGGGATTGTCAGGTGGCGCATTCTCTTGTAAGGAACAAATAAAGAACACGAAAGCTGTGGACGATGTCGCCAGCCGGGCGGCCGACGGGGCGAATCCGGAAAGGCGTTCGGATAGTGTGCCGCGACATCGATTTCAGGTTTAGGACGAGCGCAGGAGAGCGTCATGGCGGGTAGCGTCAACAAGGTCATTCTGGTGGGCAATCTGGGCGCCGACCCCGAAATCCGGCGGCTCAATTCCGGCGATCCGGTCGTCAACCTGCGCATCGCCACCTCCGAGACGTGGCGCGACAAGCAATCGGGCGAACGCCGCGAAAAGACCGAGTGGCACAACGTCGTCATCTTCAACGACAACCTGGCCAAGGTCGCCGAGCAGTATCTGAAGAAGGGCGCGAAGGTCTATCTCGAGGGCCAGCTCCAGACCCGCAAATGGCAGGACCAGCAGGGGCAGGACCGCTACACCACCGAGGTGGTGCTGCAGAAATTCCGCGGCGAGCTCCAGATGCTCGATTCGCGCGGAGAGGGCGGCGGCGGGCAGGTCGGCTACGATCGCGGCGGCTCTCAGGGCGGCTATCAGGGCGGCGGACGTGGCTCCGATTTCGGCCAGTCCGGCCCCGGCGATCAGGGGCGCGGCGGCGGTGGCGGCGGTTACTCGCGCGACCTCGACGACGAAATCCCGTTCTGACACTCAGGTGGGGGTCGGCTGCTGCTTGCCGGTGAGTGCCGTGTGTGGTTTCGTTCGCCTCGCGGCGGGGGATGCCATGGAGAGGAAAATGCCGAAACTCACGATCAAACTCCTGCCGCTCCTGTTTCTACCGCTCGCCGTCGCTGGCTGCGTCAGCACGGAAGATCAACGCGCGATGGATCAGGACAAATGCAGCTCATTCGGCTTCCAGATGGGAACCGACGCCTTCGCCAATTGCATGATGCAACAGAATGCACAGCGCGACGAAGACGAGCGGCGCTCGTTGGACCGCATCGAGGCGCAGGAACGGCGGGATCGCGAGCGCAGGGAAGCGCGTCGTGCCGATGACAGCTATATCGATCCAAGGCCGAGTTTCGACAGGGACGGCAATCCAAATTTCGATACCGAGGGCAACTACCAGGGCTGCCACGGCATCGGTTGCGAGGTCGACAACCCGGATGACGACGACGATTGATCAGCCCGGTGAAGCGCGGCGGGCCTCGCATCCGGTTGCAGGCCGACGCGTCGAACGTCGACGCTTCGGCTTATGAGGCCGGATGGGTCCCAGGCCTGCCTGTAGTGATTGGTGATTTGTACTGATTTGATGCCGGTCTCGGTGCGGCCGGCGGTTGCCGCTGGGCAGACTGCGTTCTGGACGGACGCGGTTGCGCCGCGCCAGCCGGTTTCCAGGCCGCATTCGTCCGGCTGCAAAGTTCTCCAGGACCAATTTCTGCGTGTCGATCGGTCCCGGGCTGTCGATGTTACATCGGCGCGGGGTAAAGAAATGTCTCCCGCGTTTTCGATAAAGTGACCGCATTGCCCGGTCATTGCTTCCATCGTGCCATAGTCTCGGCAGCTTCACGCGCTTCCGTCCGCTGCGGGGTTCCGTAACCCGGCCGACGAGTCGGTGCTGCGAGGGTCTTTTCCGTCCCCTCGGACCAAGAAGAGGAATTGAAGCATGACTTTGAACAGGATCTTACTGTCGGGCCTGTCGGCGCTTGCCATCATTACCGGCACAGTGCTTGGCACCGCCAGTGCACAGGAGGCAACACCGCCGCAGAATCCGCCGCCGGCTGCTGCGCCGCAGACCGAGGCGCCGCCGGCTGCCGCGGCGCCCGCCATGGACGACGCCAAGCTGAAATCCTTCGCAGTCGCCTTCCTCGAAGTGACGAAGGTGACCGAAAGCTACAAGCCGCAGATCGAGGCGGCGGGCAGCACGGAGGACCAGCAGCGCCTGCAGCAGGAGGCCGGTGAGAAGATGGTCGAGGCCGTCAACAATGCCGAGGGCATTTCGGTCGACGAATACAACACGATCATCCAGGCCGCGCAGACCGACCCTGAGCTGGCACAGAAGATCAACGGCCACATTACCGATGCGGCCGGCGCCCAGCAGCAGCCGGCGGAATAAAGAAGGCCGGGGAGCGCCGTCGTCCCGGCTGTTCTCCTTGCGGCCGGGACGGTGGCCTCCAGGCCGCCGCCTGCCGGCCGTCAGGAAAGTCGATACGATCCGCTTTGTAGCGCGGCCTTCTACGCGCGACAGCAGCTCCTCGATCGTCGTCCCCCGTCGCCAGGGCATGTCCGTCAAGAGCGCCGAGGGTGGAAAACTGGCGGTGCAGCGCGGTACGGGCCCCGGATCGGACAGGGTATCGCCGCCTCGGGCGCGGCAGCGCTCCATTCGCGTTTCGGAGCGTTGGGCGAAGAACGATGTAGTGGATCGGAAGACTGGATCCTTCTGAACGCATCGAGGAACCATGGGCCGATGATGCCGTCCACGATCACGAAGTCCCCCTCTGGCGTAACCAGCCGCAACGTTCGCCAACACATCGAGCACAACGCCGGTTCTGTCGGTGCGCCTCCGAAAGGTAGGGTTGGATCATGCCGTGCTTTATGAAATGCCCGAAGTCATCGGAGTGAAGATGCACCTTTGACGACCCGCCCAGCGCTGCCAAAGCAGAAGCCGTGGTGGTTTTTCCTGCTCCGGAGTGCCGGTCAGTATCAGAATTTCACCTCCGTGGCCGACCATCCGCAATCGCCTCCGTTCAATGCAACTTGGTTGCTATCCATGGCCTCGTGCCGGTCGAAGCACCGGCCCTGCCCAACATCGACGGTTGTCGCGCGGCCGACGAAGGCGCGCTCTAGAGCATTTTGCAGCCAGACGGAATCGTCTGGCGCCGCACAAATGCGACTAACAAAACCAGGCTGGAGCAGCGAACTGCGTTCGTCCGAACGCCCGCTGCTCTAGGCCGCGATCAGCGCCTTGACGCCGTCGGCCACGAACTGGACGGCCAGCGCGGCGAGGATGACGCCGAGCAGCCGTGTCAGGATCGAGCGGCCGGTCTCGCCGAGAAATCCGTCGATGCGCTCGGCGGCGACGAATGTCAGCCAGGTGAGCGCGATGCAGGCTGCGATGATCGCCACCAGCATCAGGTGCTCCCGTGGCGCCGGCGAACGTTCCCGACAGAAGCACCGTCGCCGAGATCGCGCCCGGCCCCGCAATGAGCGGGATCGCTAGCGGGAAGGCCGCGATATTGCGAATGTGGTCCTTCGTCACCGCCGTGTCGGCGCTCTTCTCCTTCCGCTCCTGCCTGCGCTCGAAGATCATCTCGAAGGCGATGTAGAACAGCAGCAGGCCGCCGGCGACGCGGAAGGCAGGCAGGGTGATGCCGAAGACGGCCAGGATGGCGGCTCCCGCGACGGCAAACAACGCCAGAACCGCAAACCCGATGATCGACGAGCGGATCGCCACCTGCTGGCGCTCCGGAGCGGTTCATCCCGCCGGTGAGCGCCGGGAACAGCGGCGCGAGCCCGGAGGGTCGATCGTCACCAGAATGGTGACGAAGGCGTTGAAGATGGTCGAGGCTCGGCATCGGTCGGCTTCCCCAGCGTCGTCGGCGGTCTCGTCCCCGATCAAACGGAACAGAGGTACGGCCGGCCGGAGGCTATACGGTTGAGGGATTGTCCGCCAGCGGCCGCGTTTCGGGGCGGACGATGGAAACGGGCGGGCGCGGATGCAAAAGCAGCGCGAGCCCGAAGTATTGCAGCCGAATCGGCCGGGCTGCAAAACGCCGGTGCGGGCGATTTTTGCGGCGATGCGGCAAATTACGCCACGTACGATGGCGCGGCAATTCGTTTCACCTTGTATCCAATTGAAATTGCAGGAGAAAACGGCGTTGGAAAACGGCGTTCCGCGTTGGAATCGCGGGCGCGCTTCCTATATAAGGAGACAGTGATTCCCAACATGATCGTGACTGCAATTGACTGACCAGACCACGCCGCGCGGGCCGGACGACCTGCCCGAAGGCATCGAACCGATCTCCATCATCGAGGAGATGCAGCGCTCCTATCTCGACTACGCGATGAGCGTGATCGTGGCGCGTGCGCTGCCCGACGCGCGATGGCCTCAAGCCCGTGCACCGGCGCATTCTCTATGCCTCGCACGAGAGCGGCTATCACTGGAACCGCAAATATGAAGTCGGCCCGCCCCGTCGCCGACGTGATGGGTAAATACCACCCGCATGGCGACGCCTCGATTTACGACGCGTTGGTGCGCATGGCGCAGGACTGGTCGATGCGCGTGCCGCTCATCGACGGGCAGGGCAATTTCGGCTCGATCGACGGCGATCCGCCGGCGGCGATGCGCTACACCGAAGCGCGTCTCGACCAAGGTCGCGCACGAGCTGCTGGAGGACATCGACAAGGAAACCGTCGACTGGCAGGACAACTACGACGGCTCCGACAGCGAGCCGAAGGTGCTGCCGGCGCGCTTCCCGAACCTGCTGGTCAACGGTTCGGGCGGCATCGCGGTCGGCATGGCGACCAACATTCCGCCGCACAATCTGGGCGAAGTGGTCAATGGCTGCGTGGCGCTGATCGACAACCCGGCGATCGAACTGCCGGAACTGATGGAGATCATCCCCGGTCCGGACTTCCCGACCGGCGGCATCGTGCTCGGCCGCTCGGGCATCTACAACGCCTACTCGACCGGCCGCGGCTCCATCATCATGCGCGGGCGCGTGCATGTCGAGGAGATCGGCGCAACGACCGCGAGGCCATCGTCGTCACCGAGATCCGTATCAGGTGAACAAGGCCTCGATGATCGAGAAGATGGCCGAACTGGTGCGCGACAAGCGCATCGAGGGCATCTCCGACATCCGCGACGAGAGCGACCGGCAGGGCTATCGCGTCGTCGTCGAGCTGAAGCGCGACGCCAATGCCGACGTGATCCTGAACCAGCTCTATCGCTACACGCCGCTGCAGACCTCGTTCGGCGCCAACGTCGTGGCGCTCAACGGCGGCAAGCCCGAAGTGCTGACGCTGCTCGACATGCTGCGCGCCTTCGTCACCTTCCGCGAGGAGGTCATCAGCCGGCGCACCAAGTACCTGCTGAAAAAGGCGCGCGAGCGGCGCCCACGTCCTGGTCGGCCTCGCCATCGCGGTCGCCAACATCGACGAGGTGATCCGGCTCATCCGCCATGCGCCCGACCCGCAGACGGCGCGCGAGCAGTTGATGGAGCGGCGCTGGCCGGCGGCCGACGTCGAGGCGCTGATCCTGCTGATCGACGATCCGCGCCACCGCATCAACGAGGACGGCACCTACAACCTGTCCGAAGAGCAGGCGCGCGCGATCCTCGAGCTGCGCCTGCAGCGGCTGACCGCGCTCGGCCGCGACGAGATCGCCGACGAGCTGAACACGATCGGCGCCGAGATCTCCGACTATCTCGAAATCCTCGTCCTCGCGCGCGCGCATCCAGCAGATCGTCAAGGACGAACTGATCGCCGTGCGCGACGAGTTCGGCACGCCGCGCCGCACGGAGCTGACCGACGGCGGCGCCGACATGGACGACGAGGACCTGATCCAGCGCGAGGACATGGTCGTCACCGTCACCCACGAAGGCTACATCAAGCGCGTGCCGCTCTCGATCTACCGGGCGCAGGCGCGGGGCGGCAAGGGCCGTTCCGGCATGTCGACCAAGGACGAGGATTTCGTCACCAGGCTGTTCGTCGCCAACACGCACACGCCGATCCTGTTCTTCTCCTCGCGCGGCATCGTCTACAAGGAGAAGGTGTGGCGCCTGCCGATCGGCACACCGCAGTCGCGCGGTAAATTCCTGCGCAACATGCTGCCGCTGGAAGAGGGCGACCGCATCACCGCGATCCTGCCGCTGCCGGACGAGGAGGAGTGGGGCAAGCTCGACGTGATGTTCGCCACCACGCGTGGCACGGTGCGCCGCAACAAGCTGTCCGACTTCGCCGACGTGAAGCGCAACGGCAAGATCGCGATGAAGTTCGACGAGGAGGGCGATGCGATCCTCGCCGTCGAGACCTGCACGGACAATGACGACGTGCTGCTCACGGCCTCAAGCGGCCAGTGCATACGGTTCCCGGTTTCGGCCGTCCGCGTCTTTGCGGGGCGCTCCTCGCAGGGCGTCGGGGGAATTTCCATGGGCGAAGGCGATCGCGCCATCTCCATGACCATTCTCGAGCATGTCGACGCCTCGCCAGGCGAACGTTCCGCCTACCTCAAGCGTTCCGTGGCGGAGCGCCGGGCGGCACTGAGCGGCGAAAACGGGGAGGGCGAGGACGATGTCGCGCTGACCAATGAGGACATCGTCGAAGACGCCGACCTGAGCGAAGAGCGCTATGCCTTCCTCAAGGAACACGAGCAGTTCGTGCTGACCGTGACCGAATACGGCTACGGCAAGCGTTCGTCGTCCTATGATTTCAGGGTGATCGGCCGCGGCGGCAAGGGTATTCGCGCGACGGATGTGTCGAAGGCGACGGAGATCGGTAGCCTGGTTGCCGCATTCCCGGTCGAGGACGGCGATCAGATCATGCTGGTATCGGATGGGGGGCAGGTGATCCGCGTGCCTGTGCACAATATCCGTTTCGCCAGCCGCACCGCGAAGGGCGTCACCATCTTCCATACCGCTGAAGGTGAGAAAGTCGTTTCGGTGGAGCGTATCTCCGAGCCGGAGGCCGAGGCCGAAGACGCGCTGGCTGAAGCGGTGGAGGCGGAAGCGGACGGCGTGCAGGGAACGCCGCCCGCTCCACTGGAGGAATAGGGGATCAGCCGAAGCGGTTGCGTACGGTGCGTCTGCGGGATTCGAGCCGCACCGTCTGCGCTTCGTTATGAAGTCCGAAGGCCGTCGCGATCAGCATTGCCAGGGTCATGGCGGCTGCGAGCATGAAGATCATCATTATCGTGTCTCCTTCTTGCCTCAACAACGAGTGAAGCGCGGATTTGGTTTCATTCCGGTGTCTTTCCTGAAGGATGACGTTTGAACCGTGCCTGATCCGACCGTTCATCTGCCGTTCATGAGAACGGGCGCGCTGGTCGCGATTGCCTTTGTCCGTGGCGCCCGCTAGAAGCGCTGCCATGACCAAGCGCATAGCCTTTTATGCGGGCTCCTTCGACCCGCTGACCAACGGCCATCTGGACGTGCTGAAGGGCGCGCTCACCATCGCCGACGAGATCATCGTCGGCATCGGCGTGCAGGCCTCGAAGCAGCCTCTGTTCTCTTTCGAGGAGCGGGTGGCGCTCATCGAGGCATGGGCGAAGCGAAGAACTGGGCGAGGGCGCCTCGCGGCTTCGCATCGTCTCGTTCTCGACGGCCTGCTTGTCGACGCGGCGCGCAACGAGGGCGCGTCGATCCTGATCCGCGGTCTGCGCGACGGCACCGATCTCGACTACGAGATGCAGATGGCCGGCATGAACGAGACGATGGCGCCGGAACTGCAGACGATCTTTCTGCCCGCAAGCCCCTCCGTGCGCACCATTACCGCCACACTTGTCCGCCAGATAGCGTCGATGGGCGGCGACATCAGGCCGTTCGTTCCGGCCGTGGTCGCGACTGCGCTGGATGCCAAGTTCAAATCCTGAAACGGGAGTCATTCATGCAGTTTCTGAGGGTCGCCTCGTCGATGATTTTTGCCGCCGGCGTGCTTGCCGGTTCCGCGCACTCGCCGCCGAGCCGGAGAACACGATGATCGTCGAGCTCAAGGACGGCGAGGTGGTAATCGCGCTGCGCCCCGATCTCGCGCGCAAGCATGTCGAGCAGATCAAGGCGCTGGTGCGCGCCGGCGAATACAACAATGTCGCGTTCCACCGCGTCATCGAAGGCTTCATGGCCCAGACGGGCGACGTCCAGTACGGCGATATGGAGGATGGCTACAACAGCCAGCTCGCGGGCACCGGCGGTTCGTCGCTGGGCAACATCGGGGCGGAGTTCTCGAATGAGGACTATGCGCGCGGAACCGTCGGCATGGCGCGCGCGCAGAGCCCCGACTCCGCCAACTCGCAGTTCTTCATCATGTTCGCACCGGCACCCTCGCTCAACGGCGGCTACACCATCGTCGGCAATGTCGAGAGCGGCATGGAATTCGTCGACAACATCAAGCGCGGCGACGCGGCCCAGAATGGCGTCGTGACCGACCCGGACCGTATGGTGTCGGTTCGCATCGCGGCCGACTAGTTTGGATTCGGGTGAGGGCGGCCTGCAAATGGCGGCTTTCTGCGCTTCCGGTGCTCACGTACCTTAAGTACGCTGCGCTCGTCGCTGCGCGACCCCGAAATCCACCATTTTCGACTCGCCCTGACCCGAATCGGGTAGGCGCTAAGGCAAAAAGATCAGGAAGGAAGCCAGATGGCCGAGATCAAGGACCCCGAAAACACGATCGTCATGGAAACCACCAAGGGCAAGGTGGTGATCGAGCTGCTGCCCGATCTGGCGCCGAACCATGTCGCGCGCATCAAGGAACTGGCGCGCGAGAACTTTTATGACGGCATCGTGTTCCATCGCGTCATCGACGGCTTCATGGCGCAGACCGGCGACCCGACGGGCACCGGCATGGGCGGCTCCGACAAGCCCGACCTGAAGGCCGAGTTCTCGAACATGAGCCACGTGCGCGGCACGTGCTCGATGGCGCGTTCCCAGAACCCGAATTCGGCCAATTCCCAGTTCTTCATCTGCTTCGACGATGCCCCATGGCTGAACAAGCAGTATTCGGTCTGGGGCCAGGTGATCGAAGGCATGGACGCGATCGACCAGATCAAGAAGGGCGAGCCCGTTCGCGACCCCGACTCGATCGTCACCATGCGCGTCGCGGCGGATGTAGCGTAACCGCCCGCTTCACGTTCCGGTCGATGACTGTGCTCTACGTTGCCCCCCTCTGTCCTGCCGGACATCCTCCCCCACGAGGGGGGAGATTGGCTGTCATGGCGGCTTTCGCCAACCGTCGATTCCTGCGGAAGAGCGCGATCATCGATGACGGCCGATCTCCCCCTTGTGGGGGGGAGGATGTTCTCGAGCAGGACAGAGGGCGGCGCGAAGGAGCGCAACCCTCCGCATCCCCGCGATACGCCTGAGCATGCGCGTCGACCTTTTCGATTTCGAGCTGCCGGACGAGCGGATCGCGCTGCGCCCGGCCGAACCGAGGGATGCCGCGCGGCTGCTCGTCGTGCGCCCCGGCAAGCCGCCTGAAGATCGCATCGTGAGCGAGCTGCCCGGCTTGCTGCGGCCGGGCGACGCGCTGGTCTTCAACGACACCAAGGTTCATACCGGCGCAGCTTACCGGCCTGCGCCGACGTGATGGTACGGTCGCGCAGATCGATGCCACGTTGCACATGCGGATCGACGAAAACCGCTGGAAGGCCTTTCGCGCGGCCCGCAAAGCGGCTCGTGGCGGGTGACCGCATCCGCTTCGGCCACCAGAACAATCTCTGCCTGCTCGGCTCGCTCGACGCGACGGTCGCCGAGAAAGGCGATGCCGGGGAGGTCACGCTCGAATTCGACCTGACCGGCCCGGCGCTGGAGGACGCCTTGCGCGAGGTCGGTCACATTCCGCTGCCGCCCTATATCGCCGGCAAGCGCGCCGAGGACGAACGCGACCGCACCGACTACCAGACGATCTACGCGCGCGAAGAGGGCGCGGTCGCCGCACCCACGGCGGGGCTGCATTTCACGCCCGACCTCTTCCAGGCGCTGGAGCAGGCCGGCATTGAGCGCCATTTCGTGACGCTGCATGTCGGCGCAGGGACGTTCCTGCCGGTGAAGGCCGACGACACCGACGACCATCGCATGCATGCCGAAATCGGCGAGGTGAGCGCGGAGACGGCAGCGTCGCTGAACGCGGTGCGCGCGCGAGGCGGGCGCATCGTGGCCGTTGGAACCACCTCACTGCGGCTGCTGGAAAGCGCGGCGACCGATGAGACGACCTTTCGCGAATGGCGCGGGGCTACCGACATCTTCATCACGCCCGGCTATCGCTTTCGCACCGCCGACATGCTGATGACCAATTTCCACCTGCCACGCTCGACGCTGTTCATGCTGGTCTCCGCATTCAGCGGGCTGGAGACGATGCATGCGGCCTATGCACGTGCCATTGCAACGGACTACCGGTTCTACTCCTATGGTGACAGCAGCCTGTTGTTTAGGGAGAGCGAGGATGGACGATGATCTTGAAGCGATGAGCCGCGCGCGACTTGTGGAAGAAGTGAAACGGCTCCGGGCCGGCATCCGCAGCCACCGCGATTCAACCGGGCATGACCTTTGTTGGCATCATCCGGATATTTGGGACCTGCTACCGGAAAAGGTCGAGCCGAAGATAGCGGTTCCTCCATGGCCGAAATTCATGCGTGGCTGTGTCCGGTATCGGCAGTCTCTCGATCGTCAGGCGCCGGATGCGCCGATCCACGACAAGGAATTTGATGAGCGATAGTTTCAAGTTCCGCCTTCTCGCAACCGACGGCGCGGCGCGGCGCGGCGAGGTGACCATGCCGCGCGGGACGATCCGCACGCCGGCCTTCATGCCGGTGGGCACCGGCGGTACGGTCAAGGCCATGTATATGGATCAGGTGAGGGGCGTGGGGGCCGACATCATCCTCGGCAACACCTATCACCTGATGCTGCGGCCGGGCGCGGAACGCGTGGCGCGGCTGGGCGGCCTGCACGAATTCGCCCGCTGGCCATGGCCGATCCTGACCGATTCCGGCGGGTTTCCAGGTCATGTCGCTGTCGAAGCTGCGCAAGCTGAACGAGACCGGCGTCACATTCCGCTCGCACATCGACGGGGCGCCTTACGAGCTGACGCCGGAGCGCTCCATCGAGATACAGGGCCTGCTGGATTCCGACATCCAGATGCAGCTCGACGAGTGCGTTGCGCTTCCAGCTTCCGAAAAGGAGATCGAGCGCGGCATGGAGCTGTCGCTGCGCTGGGCCGAGCGGTGCAAGACGGCTTTCGGCGACCAGCCGGCGCGCGCGATGTTCGGCATCGTGCAGGGCGGCGACGTGCCGGCGCTGCGTGAACGCTCCGCGCTCGCGCTCAAGGCGATGGATCTGAAGGGGTATGCGGTCGGCGGCCTCGCGGTGGGCGAGCCGCAGGAAGTGATGCTCGATATGCTCGGCGTCACCTGCCCGCTGCTGCCGGCCGAAAAGCCGCGTTACCTTATGGGCGTGGGGACGCCCGACGACATCCTCAAATCAGTCGCGCGGGGTATCGACATGTTCGACTGCGTGATGCCGACGCGCGCCGGCCGGCATGGCCTCGCCTACACGAGGCGGGGCAAGGTGAACCTGCGCAATGCGCGCCACGCGGACGACCCGCGGCCGCTCGACGAGGAAAGCGATTGCCCGGCAGCGACAGACTATTCGCGCGCCTACCTGCACCATCTGGTGAAATCGGGCGAGGCGCTCGGCGCGATGCTGCTGACCTGGAACAATCTTGCCTACTACCAGCGTCTGATGGCCGACATTCGCGCGGCGATCGAAGAAGGCAAATTTGCCGACCGCGCCGCAGAAATCTCCGAAGGCTGGGCAAAAGGCGACCTGCCGCCGCTGTAGTCCTTGCCAATCCAAAAGCGAGGCAGGCAGCCCAATCTTTGGGCTGATCGGGCTTTTCGTGCCGCCGGCGGCCGGATGTCCTCCGTTTTTACTTGATTTTACTCCCGCGGCTCATTGTTATGGAGCGGAGAGGGAGTATCCGCTTGGTTGCATTCGATGAAATGCGCCCGCACGGAAACGGGCTGAGACAACCTTACGCCGGCTATGACGGCTGGCTGCAAACGCAAGACCCCGCCCGCCTAACTGAAAAGATGCAGGACGCCGAGCGCGTCTTCCGGCGCACCGGCATCACCTTCGCCGTCTACGGCCAGGAGGAAGCGGCCGAGCGCCTCATCCCGTTCGACATCGTGCCGCGCATCATCTCGGGCGCCGAGTGGCGCCGGCTGACCCAGGGCATCGAACAGCGCGTGCAGGCGCTGAACGCGTTCCTGGACGACATCTACCATCGGCAGGAAATCCTGCGGGCCGGGCGCATCCCGCGCGAGCTGATCGCCGCCAACGAGGCGTTTCTGCCGGAGATGATCGGGGTGCGGCCGCCAGCGGGCGTCTATACCCACATCATCGGCGTCGATATCGTGCGCACCGGCGAGAACGAGTTCTTCGTGCTGGAGGACAATGCCCGCACGCCTTCGGGCGTCTCCTACATGATCGAGAACCGCGAGACGATGATGCAGCTCTTCCCGGAGCTGTTCCAGACGGTGAAGGTGCGGCCGGTCGAGAACTATCCGCAGCTCCTGCGCCAGTCGCTCTCGGCGGTTGCGCCGCGGCGGCGGAGGGTGCGCCCACCGTCGCGGTGCTGACCCCCGGCAGCTACAACTCGGCCTATTTCGAGCATGCCTTCCTCGCCGACCAGATGGGCGTCGAGCTGGTCGAGGGGCACGACCTGCGGGTCGTCGACGGCCATGTCGCCATGCGCACGACGCAAGGCTACAAGCGCATCGACGTGCTCTACCGCCGCGTCGACGACGACTACCTCGACCCGCTGACCTTCCAGCCGGATTCCGCCCTGGGCGTGCCGGGCATCATGGACGTCTTCCGCGCCGGCAACATCACCATCGCCAACGCGCCCGGCACCGGCATCGCCGACGACAAGGCGATCTATTCCTACATGCCCGAGATCGTCGAGTTCTATACCGGCCGCAAGGCGATCCTCGGCAACATCCCGACATGGCGCTGCTCCGAGGCCGACAGCCTGAAATACGTGCTCGAGCATCTGGACGAGCTGGTCGTGAAGGAGGTGCACGGCTCCGGCGGCTACGGCATGCTGGTCGGCCCGGCCGCGTCGAAGAAGGAGCGCGAGACCTTCGCAGCGAAGCTCAAGGCGAGACCGTCCAACTACATCGCCCAGCCGACGCTGGCGCTGTCGACTTGCCCGATCCTGACCGAGAAGGGCCTTGCGCCGCGCCACGTCGACCTGCGGCCCTTCGTGCTCGTCTCCGACCGCATCCGCATCGTTCCCGGCGGGCTGACGCGCGTGGCGCTCAAGGAGGGTTCGCTGGTGGTGAATTCGTCGCAGGGCGGCGGGACGAAGGATACGTGGGTGCTGGATGACTAGTGAAGCGAATAGTGAATAGGGAATCGGGAATAGGGAATAGTGAGTAGTGGGGTACACAGTGGTTTGTAAGCGGGGAAACGCCCTGTCAAATCCTATCGGGATTTGCGTGTCTGGAAGGCTGTCGATGGATATGGCCGTCGATTGTTACGGCGTGACGAAGACGTTTCCCCTGTCACTGAGAATTTACGGCCTGACATCGCAGATCAGACGATCTGCGGCATCGATCGCCGCCAATATTGCCGAGGGGTATGGGCGGGAGACACACATCGTCATTCATCCAGTTTCCTCCGCGATGTCGCAAGGTTCGCTGAAAGAACTGGAGACGCATCTTATCTTGTCCGGAGCGAGTCGGATTGATGGCGGAGTTTGTGATGCGGCCCGGTTGCTCAGAACAGACGCCGGCGATCTGGGCAAGATGCTGCGGTCGATGATCCGCAGTCTGCAGAGGAAAGCACGAAGATGAGCCGCGTATCTTTGCACTACTCACTACTCACTATTCACTATTCCCGCTGTCAGCGGAGCGACTGATGCTTCTCGGTCGCACGGCAAACGGCCTTTACTGGATGAGCGCGCTATATCGAGCGGGTCGAGAACATGGCGCGCATCGTCGATGCCGGGCTGCGGCTGGCGCTCACGCGCACCGGACTCCTCGGCCGACGAATGGGCGTCCGTCGTCATCAGCGCCGGCGCGGATCAGGCCGTTTCGCGAGCCAGGCATTGCGAATATACCGCGGATACCGTCTCCGACTTCCTCCTGCGCGAGACGTCCAACCCGTCGAGCGTGCTGTCGTCCATCGAGACGGCGCGCACCAATGCGCGCATGGTGCGCACCGCGCTGACGCGCGAGACCTGGGAAAGCATCAACGAGGCGTGGATGACGTGCCGGCGCCTGCTGGCGGCACCCGATCGACCAGCGCGAGCTTCCCAAGATACTCGACGCCATCAAGCGCGAGACGGCGCTGATCCGCGGCGCGTTCCACGGCACCATGCTGCGCAACGAGATCTTCGATTTCGCCCAGCTCGGCATCTATGTCGAGCGGGCCGACAACACCGCGCGCATCCTCGACGTCAAATATTACGTGCTGCTGCCGTCGATTTCCTGGGTCGGGTCCTCGCTCGACAACTACCAGTGGGAATCGATCCTGCGCTCGGTCTCGGCGCACCGCTCCTACCGCTGGGTCTACGAGGCCGACTACAAGCCGACCAACATCGCCGATTTCCTGATCCTCAACCGGCGCATGCCGCGCTCGCTCGCCTTTTGCTACCGGATGATCGCGGAAAGCCTCGGCTTCCTCGCCGAAGACTATGGCGAGCGGCACGCCTGCCACGGCACGCTCGGCGGACATCAGGGCGAGGCTGAAGCCGGGCACCATCGCCGCCATGTTCGACGGCGGCCTGCACGAATTCCTCGGCGACTTCATCCGCTGCAACAACAGGCTGGGCAACGAGGTTGCCGAGAAGCCTACCGGTTTCTTCTGATGCTGCTGAAGGTCTCCCACCGCACGGTCTATTCCTACGACGCGCCCGTGCCCTATGCGCTGCAGCGCTTCCGGCTTGTCGCCGCCGAACGGCGGCACGCAGGCGGTGCTTTCGTGGTCGGTGGAGGTGGACCGGCGCGACCGAGGAGGTGCGCTTCACTCGATCAGTTCGGCAACGACACGCGGCTGCTGAGCGTGTCGGGCGAGCCGCACGCGATCGAGATCACGGCAGAGCGGAGAGGTCGAGGTGCGCGACACGGCCGGCGTGAGCGGCGCGCATACCGGCTTCGCGCCGCTGTGGCTGTTCGAGCGCCCGACCGCGCTGACGACCGCCGGGCCGCTGATCGATGGAATCGCGGCGGGCAAAATGTGGAGGGCGGCGACGAACTCGCGAGGCTGCATGCGCTGTCGGCGGCGATCCGCGACAGGGTCGCCTACACGGTCGGCGCGACCAATCCCGCCACCAGCGCCGAGGATGCCGTGACGCAGGGCGAGGGGGTCTGCCAGGACCATTCGCACATCTTCCTCGCCGCCGCGCGCGGCCTGGGCTTTCCGGCACGCTATGTGAGCGGCTATCTGCGCCTTGACGATACGGTCGAGCAGGTCGCGACCCACGCCTGGGCGGAGGCGCATGTCGACGGGGCTCGGCTGGGTCGGCTTCGACGTTTCCAACGGCATATCGCCCGACGAGCGCTACGTGCGGCTCGCGATCGGGCGAGACTATCGCGACGCGATGCCGGTTTCGGGCATTAGGCTGGGCCAGGCGCAGGAACGGCTTGAAGTTCACATCACTGTCGAGCAGTAATCAGGTTTGCTGAAACGCCGAAGTGCCTGATTCATGACCTATTGCGTGGGCCTCAAGATCGATCGCGGTCTCGTCTTCATGTCGGACACGCGCACCAATGCCGGAGTCGACTCGATCTCGACCTTCCGCAAGATGTATACGTGGGAGACTGCCGGGAGAACGGGTGCTCGTGCTGCTCGCGGCCGGCAACCTGGCGACGACGACGCAGGCCGTGGTGAGCCTGCTCGACGAGCGCTCCAAGGCGCCCGAGGAGCGGGAGCCGTCGATCCTGAAGACGCCGTCCATGTACCAGACCGCGCGGCTGGTGGGCGACACGGTCAAGGAAGTGATCTCCAACTCGGCTCCGGTCGGCCAGAGCGCCGACGCTTTCGGCGCTTCCTTCATTCTGGGCGGCCAGATCAAGGGCACCGAGCCGCGGCTTTTCCTGGTCTATCCGGAAGGCAATTTCATCGAGGTGAGCGACGACACGCCGTTCTTTCAGATCGGCGAAACGAAATACGGCAAGCCGATTCTCGTCCGCGCCTACGATCCGTCGATGACCTTGGCCGAAACCGTCAAGCTGCTGATGGTGTCGTTCGATCTGACGGTGAAGTCGAACCTCTCGGTGGGCCTGCCGCTCGACCTGCTGTTCTACGAGCGCGATACGTTCGCGGTGACCTATAGAAGGCGTATCGGCTCCGACGACGCTTATTATCGGGAGATTTCCGAGGGTTGGTCGGATGCGCTCAAGTCTGCTTTCAAGAGTTTGCCCGATTTCAAGCCATAGGCGGGACCTAAAGCGCGTCGCGATCTTTCAGACCCGCTCCGCGCGCTTCAGGTTCTTGTTTTCACGCATGTCTTTTCCCCGAAACCGGTTTCCCACTTTCGGGAGACATGCTTTATCCGGTATAAAAAAGGGCCCGCGATGCGGGCCCTCGTATTTTGAGCTTCAAATCCTGGCTCAGCCGTAAGGCGAGTGGCACTGGCGGCGCGGTCCGTTATAGGGCTGGAACGTATTGTCGTAAGCCCTGTAGGACCGATAGCGCGCATAGCACCAGTCGACATGCGCATTGCCGCCACGCGGGCGGTAGCGGATCGGCGGTTCCTGGGCAGCGATGGCGCCGCCGATGATGGCGCCGGCGATGAACGCTGCCGGCGGGAACCAGTAGCCATTGTGATAGCGATAGCCCGGCCTGCGGTCACGATAGCCACGATGACCGCGATAGAAGCCACGCCGGTCGCCGCGATAATGGTGGCGATAACCGTCCCGGTGGCGGTAACCGTCCCGATAGCGTTCGCGATACTGCACATCGGTCGGGCCTAGCCTCTTCCCATGCAGGCGCGGGCGAGGGCATCGCCGCGGGGAAGCTGGCGCGACGAACGGCACAGAAAGCGCCATCGCCGCAGCGCAGATACTGGAAACGATCTTCAACATGCCGGTCTCCTTGCGTCCAACAAATCGTGCGTTCCAATCCCTTCAAAGACTTAAACGGTCATCGGGCCGGAACGTTCCGGCAGGCTAAGCCCTTTACATGCGTCTACAAGCTGCGCTGTTGTATTAGTCGCACAACCGGGAGCAGGCTAAACATCGTCTTCGGCGATGATACCGCCTTCGGTCTCCAGCGTCGCGATGCGTGCCACCTCCGACCGCGTGAATTTGAGGCGTACGCCGGCACCGCCGCCATTTTTCAGGTATGAGGCGGACGCCGCCATGTTCGAGTGCTGTTGCCATGGCTTCGAGCGCTGCAGGCTTGACCGGCGCGCGGCCCGTTTCGAAGTCGACGATCGCGGCTGCCGGCACATGGGAGGCCCCCGGCCAGGTCGTCGATTGTCCATTCGATCAGCGCGCGCCCGGCGCGGCATTGTGCTGGCAGCATTTTCATGGCCTTTCCCATGTCGTGACGCGAAATCGTAGCAATCGGCAAGCGGTGCCGCAACGCACCGACAAGGGCACGCGGGCAAGCAAATGCGGTCGGGCATGGACCATCGTCGGAAGCTTGTTTTTGCGGTTGACCGCGTCAGGCGCGCTCCCTACGTTCGCGCGCAATTTCCAGGCCGCTTCGGCGCGCCGCGGGAGCGCGTAGCTCAGTTGGTAGAGCAACTGACTTTTAATCAGTAGGTCCAGGTTCGAGCCCCTGCGCGCTCACCAGCAAAATCAATAACTTACGTCCGCGTTTGCGAGCAAGAGCCGAACAATTGCGGCCGGCTTGCGGCTCACGTGCGTTGCACGCTCATAGCCCGTCCTCCGCTTCACCTTCGGCGTCTTCCCGCTCGATGCGCGCAATGCAGCGGTCATATCATGCAGGTATCTTGCCGGGGACCGGAACTTGCACTTGTATTCCGGTTGCGCCACGTTGCCAGTGGCGGAGAGCCGAGAGGGAGACGATGTCATGACTGAGGTTCCGGCGACCGATCAGGCCGACAAGCCATTGTTCACACCCGCGCCCGCCGCAAAATCGCGGGCGACGCGCCTGCGGTTCATCGCGCTCGGCCTGTGGCTGCTCGCCATCGCGCTCGAGTTGGTCGCCATCCTCTGGCTGCTGCGGCCACCGTTCGACGAACTGGTCGCCAATCAGGGCTTCCGCAGTGGCGCTGGTGGTTGCTGCTGGGGTTCATCGCCGTTATCGGCGCGCTCGCCATCGGCGGGTCCCTGCTGTGGAAGAAGGCGAACCGCCTCGATCCGGCGTCGAGAAAGCAGCCGGTGAAATTCTTCATCCAGAACCAACTCGGCGCCTTCATCTCGCTGCTGGCGTTCCTGCCATTGATCGCCATGATCTTCCCGAACAAGGACATGGACGCCAAGCAAAAGGGCATCGCCGGAGCCGCAGGCATCATCGTTGCTATCGCGGCCACGGCGATCGGTATCGATTTCAAGCCTCTGTCGCAGGAACAGGTTGCCGTCGAGTCCCAGGTCGTGACGCAACTCGTCGGTGAAGACCATGTGTGGTGGAGCGGCGGCGGCCGTGTCGTTCATTTGTGCGAGGGGGCATCAGATATCCAGAACACGACGACCCCGGTCGCCAGTGGACCGATTGCCGATGCCCTGGCCGCCGGCAAGGAGGGCATCACCCTCAGACTGGCTTCGGAACTTGCCCAATGCGGGCTCGCCGTGCCGGACAATCTGTCCGAGATCGAGCAATGGGTGCGCACCGCCCGCGGCGTGTGACGGTGCTCGCCTTGCGGCAGGTTCCAAAGCTTCTGCTGGCGACGGCCGATGCCGCCGATCAGCCTACAGGCGTCCGCGATTCCGTTCGGCACCGAGTTCGGGCCCGGCATCAGGGTCGTTGAGCCTCAGGCAAAGCGTGGTCGCTGAGCCGTAGGACAGGCCGATTAGGGCAAGAGCGCCGAGTTCGGCCGGCTGGTCACGGGCATTGTCCCATATCATCCAGTTGCCGAAAGGTTCTTCGACGCATTCGAAGCGACTATTGTCCTGAACAGGCATTCCGTCTCCCGTCGTTGGCGACGGGGCCTATCGCAGCGTCAGGGTTTATGAAGCGTTAACGACTGCGCGTATTTGTCTTGTTTTGGTACAAGAAGCACGTGAAACGTGTGTGGCGCGGCTGTCCCGGGCGATTGCGGGCGGCAGCGACCCTATGACACGTTTTGATGATTGGAGCCCGCGCGCGCCAGCGTCTATACCGTGGCCCGAAATCGAACTGGCACAGGTTTTGGTCACATGGCAGTGGACGTCGGCTACCTCAGCGCTGTCGGAGCGGGCGCGATCTCATTCCTTTCGCCTTGCGTGTTGCCGCTGGTGCCGCCCTATCTCTGCTACATGGCGGAGGTCTCGATGGACGATTTCCGGGCCGGTGAGGCGACAGGGGGCGGTGCCGCCGCCGTCGCGGCAAGCCCGCCGCGCCTTGCCCTCATGAATGCCTCGTTCGCCTTCGTGCTCGGCTTTACCACCGTCTTCGTCGCCCTCGGCGCCGGCGCCTCGACCATCGGCGGTCTGCTGCGCGTATGGCAGCAGGAGCTGGCGATGGTGGCGGGCGCGCTCATCATCGTGATGGGGCTCAATTTCCTCGGCGTGATCCGCATTCCGCTGCTGTCGCGCGAAGCGCGTTTCCAGCCCGGCGGCAAGCCGGCCAGCGTGGCCGCCGCCTATGTTATGGGCCTTGCCTTCGCGTTCGGCTGGACGCCTTGCATCGGGCCGGTGCTTGGCCCGATCCTGACCCTTGCCGGCGGGCGCGATACCGCTGGCGAGGGCGCCCTGCTTCTCGCCGCCTATTCGCTGGGCCTCGGCATCCCGTTCCTGCTGGCGGCGCTGTTTTCGGGCGCTTTCATGCGCTTCCTCGGGCGGTTCCGCATGCATCTGGGCCGCGTCGAGAAGGTGATGGGCGTATTGCTCGTGATCGCCGGCGTGCTGTTCCTGACCGGCGGTATCCAGGCGGCATCCTACTGGCTGCTGGAAACCTTCCCGACGCTCGGCACGCTGGGTTAGGGCAGGACCCTCAGCCGCGCCGCAGCCTTTGGCGCAGCCACGCCGCCGGAAAGGTGGCAAGCACGATGCCGGCCATCACCAGTGCGATGCCGGCGATGTGGAACGCCTGCAACCGTTCGCCCAGGAAAACCACCGCCAGGAGCACGCCGTAGGGTGGCATCAGGTACATGAAAACGCCTGTGAGCGAGGGGTCGAGCTGGCGCAGGCCGAACTGGAAGCTGGAGAAGGCCAGCAGCGAGGCGAAGACGACGATGCCGGCAATGGCGCGCCATGCGGACCCGGTGGAAGGGATTGCCGCGCCGTTGAACCACTCCAGCATCGCGACCGGAAGCAGGAGCAGGGCTCCGATCGCGGCGAGCAGGCCGAGAAGGCTCGCAGTGGACAGCCTCTTGAGATAGGGCGCGCGATAGACGATCGAGTAGGCCGCCCAGGCGATGGCTGCCGCCACGAACAAAAAGGTCGCCGACATTGAAGTCGAGAGAGAACAGCGCCAGCGGGTTGCCGCGCAGCACGATGGTGACGATGCCGAAGAAGGCGATGATGGAGCCGATGCCCTCGCGCAGGCCGATCCGGCGGCCCCGGAACATGGCTTCAAGAAGCAGGATGATGACCGGCGAGGTGGTGTAGATCAGCGTGCCGTTGGTGGCCGAGGTCCACCGAAGCGCGAGATAGACGCCGGCACCGCATATCCACATACCCAAAAACGCCAGCAGGACGAGCGTCTTCCAGTGCGTGCGCACCATGTCGACGAGGACGATCCGCTCCCGAAGCATGAAGGGGTGAAAGTGCCAGCGCCACCGCCAGCCAACGCAGGAAGGCCAGCATGAAAGGCGACACCTCGCCGATCGTGCCGCGGCCGAAGATCAGATTGCTCGAGAAGAACAGCGGCGCGAGCAACATGATCGGCAGTGCGAGCCGCGTCATGCGGGAAGTGTTGTCGGGCAAGGCGTGATTCCGGTATCTGGGAGTTCGGTAATAGCGGTTGCGGCGGTGTGGAACGATCCGGGAGGATTGGAGCGGGCCGGTCGTGGTGTTACTGAGGATCGGATTCCCGTTCAATCGATAAGCCGGAACGCCTCAATGAGCCAAAGAACGTGCCTGTCCGTCATTCTCGCCGCCGGCGAAGGAACCCATGAAGAGCGCACTGCCCAAGGTGCTGGATCCGATCGCCGGCCTGCCGATGGTGGCGCATGTCGTCAAGGCCGCAAGGCGCGACGAGGCGAGCGAGGCGGCGGTGGTGGTGGGCCGCGAGGCCGAAGGCCGCGGTGCGCGAGGCGGTGTTGCCCTCGCGCCGGAGGCGGAGGTTTTCCTGCTAATCCGGAGCGGCTGGGCACGGCGCATGCGGTGCTGGCGGCCCGCGAAAAGATCGCGCGCGCCAGCCCTGACGACGTCCTCGTCGTCTTCGGCGACTTGGCCGCTGGTGCAGGCCGAGGCGCTTGCGGACAGCCTGCGTGCGGGGCTGGCGGCGGGTGCTGCGGTCGTCGTCACGGGATCCCTCGCGCCCGACCCTAAGGATATGGACGGCTGATCGAGGAGAATGGCGCGCTGGTCGCGATTCGCGAGGAACGCGACGCGAGCGCTGCCGAGCGCGCCATCGATTTCTGCAATGGCGGCCTGATGGCGATTGCCGGCGCTCATGCGCTGCCGCTTCTCGACGCGGTGAAGAACGACAACGCGAAGGGCGAATACTACCTGACCGACATCGTCGAGATCGCCGCGGACAGGGGCTGAAGGTGGTGGCGACGGAAGCGCCTACGAAAACGTGCTCGGCATCAACAACCGGCTCGAACTCTCCGAGGCCGAGGCGATCTGGCAGCGCCGGCGGCGGCGGGAACTGATGCTGGACGGCGTGTCGATGCTCGACCCCGACAGCGTGCATCTTTCGCACGATACGGAGATCGCGCCGGACGCGGTGCTGGAACCGAACCTGTTCTTCGGTCCGGGCGTGAGCGTTTCCGCCGGCGCGCGCATCCGCGCATTTTCGCATCTGGAGAAGGCGATCGTCGGCGAGAATGCCGAAATCGGGCCGTTCGCGCGGCTGCGCCCTGGCGCGCAGATCGGCACCAAGGCCAAGGTCGGCATTTCTGTGAGGTCAAGAACGCGGTCGTCGATGCGGGGGCCAAGGTCAATCA
>JANPZW010000015.1 GCA_024707385.1 Cellvibrionaceae bacterium
TTTTTACGCGAAATTTTATCTCCATGGGGAATAATTTCGGTGAAATTAGAATGTTGCTTATCAAAATGGGGCCATAGCTCAGCTGGGAGAGCGCCTGCTTTGCACGCAGGAGGTCTGCGGTTCGATCCCGCATGGCTCCACCATTACTGCACGATCCTGAAATGAATTCAGAAACCTAAGTCTTCGCTGAAGTTTTGGTGTAGAGGATTTGGCTTTCTGAGTAAGGCTCAGAATGTTCTTTAAAAACGTGGAAGATAAAGTTGTAACATTGCAAATTAACGAGATGAGTTTGTATCAAGCATGCTTATCCGGCGATTGAGAATCATGTTGCATGTCTGTTGGCTTTATATGAGTGATTGTTTGGCTGAGTGATTGGCTGGGTAATTGCGAAGATGAAGTTGACGGAGAAACAGTTATCGAGAAGTAAAGTAAGTCGTCAAGCACACCGTTAGTCACTTGTGTTATATGGTCAAGTGATTAAGCGCACATGGTGGATGCCTTGGCAGCTGGAGGCGATGAAAGACGTAGGAGCCTGCGATAAGGCTAGGGGAGCTGGCAAACGAGCATTGATCCTGGCATTTCTGAATGGGGAAACCCACCTGTTTACAGGTATCACAAACTGAATCCATAGGTTTGTGAGGCGAACGAGGGGAACTGAAACATCTAAGTACCCTTAGGAAAAGAAATCAACCGAGATTCCCTCAGTAGCGGCGAGCGAAAGGGGAAGAGCCGATGACTGACGTTATAGTGGAAAGGTCTGGAAAGGCCTGCGATAGAGGGTGATAGCCCCGTACACGAAATGGCGTTGGTCACATATTAAGTAGGTCGGGACACGTGTTATCTTGACTGAAGATGGGGGGACCATCCTCCAAGGCTAAATACTCCCAGCTGACCGATAGTGAACCAGTACCGTGAGGGAAAGGCGAAAAGAACCCCGGAGAGGGGAGTGAAATAGATCCTGAAACCGTGTGCGTACAAGCAGTAGGAGCCTTCTTAGGAGGGTGACTGCGTACCTTTTGTATAATGGGTCAGCGACTTACTGTCAGTGGCGAGGTTAACCGAATAGGGGAGCCGTAGAGAAATCGAGTCTGAATAGGGCGTTCAGTCGCTGGCAGTAGACCCGAAACCGAGCGATCTATCCATGGGCAGGTTGAAGGTGCCGTAACAGGCACTGGAGGACCGAACCGTAATCTGTTGAAAAAGATTCGGATGACCTGTGGATCGGAGTGAAAGGCTAATCAAGCTCGGAGATAGCTGGTTCTCCCCGAAAGCTATTTAGGTAGCGCCTCGGACGAACACCCAAGGGGGTAGAGCACTGTTTGGGCTAGGGGGTCATCCCGACTTACCAACCCCATGCAAACTCCGAATACCTTGGAGTGATATCCGGGAGACACACGGCGGGTGCTAACGTCCGTCGTGAAGAGGGAAACAACCCAGACCGCCAGCTAAGGTCCCAAATGTTAGTTAAGTGGGAAACGATGTGGGAAGGCATAGACAGCTAGGAGGTTGGCTTAGAAGCAGCCATCCTTTAAAGAAAGCGTAATAGCTCACTAGTCGAGTCGGCCTGCGCGGAAGATTTAACGGGGCTAAAACTAGCAACCGAAGCTGCGGATGCACGTAAGTGCGTGGTAGGGGAGCGTTCTGTAAGTCTGTGAAGGTGAGTTGAGAAGCTTGCTGGAGATATCAGAAGTGCGAATGCTGACATGAGTAACGATAATGAGGGTGAAAAACCCTCACGCCGGAAGACCAAGGGTTCCTGTCCAACGCTAATCGGGACAGGGTTAGTCGGCCCCTAAGGCGAGGGCGAAAGCCGTAGTCGATGGGAAACGGGTTAATATTCCCGTACCGTTTGTTGCTGCGATGGAGTGACGGAGAAGGCTAGGCGAGCGTGGCGTTGGTTGTCCACGTTTAAGCTAGTAGGCTGGGGATTTAGGCAAATCCGGATCCCTAAGGCTGAGAGGTGATGACGAGCATCCTTTTAGGAAGCGAAGTCGTTGATGCCCTGCTCCCAGGAAAAACTTCTAAGCTTCAGGCAACAAAGACCGTACTCGAAACCGACACAGGTGGTCAGGTAGAGAATACCAAGGCGCTTGAGAGAACTCGGGTGAAGGAACTAGGCAAAATGGCACCGTAACTTCGGGAGAAGGTGCGCCGGCTTTGGTGATGGGATTTACTCCTTAAGCTGAGGCTGGTCGAAGATACCAGGCCGCTGCGACTGTTTATTAAAAACACAGCACTCTGCAAACACGAAAGTGGACGTATAGGGTGTGACGCCTGCCCGGTGCCGGAAGGTTAATTGATGGGGTCAGCGAAAGCGAAGCTCTTGATCGAAGCCCCGGTAAACGGCGGCCGTAACTATAACGGTCCTAAGGTAGCGAAATTCCTTGTCGGGTAAGTTCCGACCTGCACGAATGGCGTAACGATGGCGGCGCTGTCTCCACCCGAGACTCAGTGAAATTGAAATCGCTGTTAAGATGCAGTGTTCCCGCGGCTAGACGGAAAGACCCCGTGAACCTTTACTATAGCTTTGCACTGAACTTTGAACCTACTTGTGTAGGATAGCTGGGAGGCTTTGAAGCCAAGACGCTAGTCTTGGTGGAGCCGACGTTGAAATACCAGCCTGGTATGTTTGAGGTTCTAACCTAGGCCCGTAATCCGGGTTGGGGACAGTGTATGGTGGGTAGTTTGACTGGGGCGGTCTCCTCCCAAAGAGTAACGGAGGAGCACGAAGGTTGGCTAATCCTGGTCGGAAATCAGGAGGATTGTGTAATGGCACAAGCCAGCTTGACTGCGAGACAAACAAGTCGAGCAGGTACGAAAAGTAGGTCATAGTGATCCGGTGGTTCTGTATGGAAGGGCCATCGCTCAACGGATAAAAGGTACTCCGGGGATAACAGGCTGATTCCTCCCAAGAGTTCATATCGACGGGGAGTTTGGCACCTCGATGTCGGCTCATCACATCCTGGGGCTGAAGCCGGTCCCAAGGGTATGGCTGTTCGCCATTTAAAGTGGTACGCGAGCTGGGTTTAGAACGTCGTGAGACAGTTCGGTCCCTATCTGCCGTGGGCGTTGGAGATTTGAGAAGAGTTGTTCCTAGTACGAGAGGACCGGAATGAACGAACCTCTGGTGTTCGGGTTGTGTCGCCAGACGCATTGCCCGGTAGCTATGTTCGGACGGGATAACCGCTGAAAGCATCTAAGCGGGAAGCCTCCTTCAAGATGAGATCTCCCTGGGGTTTAACCCCTGAAGGGCCGTTTAAGACTAAGACGTTGATAGGTTGGGTGTGGAAGCGCTGTGAGGCGTTGAGCTAACCAATACTAATTGCCCGTGAGGCTTGACCATATAACAGAAATGATTAGTGGCGAGCATTGACGAAAGACAAGTAAGACATGAAAGCGATGACTGTTGTGCGACAGATCCAACACGGATAAGCCGATACAGACATCTTGAGAATACGCAGTTACAACTTTATCGACCACAACCTAATTTGACGTAAGGACTAGGCATTCAGAGATTCTGAAGTAAGACCGAAACTGAGTCATACAGCTTTGCCTGACGACTATAGAGCATTGGAACCACCTGATCCCATCCCGAACTCAGAAGTGAAACGATGCATCGCCGATGGTAGTGTGGGGTCTCCCCATGTGAGAGTAGGTCATCGTCAGGCTTCTAATACAAACGCCCCGCTCAGAAATGACCGGGGCGTTTTAGTTTATGCATTCAAAAAACTCTAAAAATAAGAATAATCGCAGTCTGGACTGCGTTTTCTCCCTTCACACAAAACGTCTATTACGAACTCACCCCCATTCCGAAATCGCTCCTTTGCCAAAGCGCTCTTATATCCAGCTCCTGCTACGCAAATGCAATTAGGTGGTCCGCTTCGACTTTTATGCCGATTTGATGTCCGATTTCAAAATTGTGGTGGCTGGGTAAGGCAGCTTCTATTTGAGAGCCGGTGGGCAGGGTAAGGGTGTAAAGCGTCGAGGTGCCGGCGAAAACTTTTCTGCAGACGGTGGCTCGATAAGGACTCTCTCGGCTTTCCGTAATGTCATCCGGTCTTAACAGCACCTCAACTGCGGTGCTGGGTATCCATGGATACTGTTTGGGGCTTTGTAGAAGCCCCAGCTCTGTTTCAATCGTATTGGCATCCCGTATAAAACCGGGAAGAAAAACACCTTGGCCGATAAATCCGGCTACGTAACGTGTTTGAGGTTCATGATAAAGGTTGAAGGGAAGGTCCCACTGTTCCAACTTACCCTTGTGCAAAACCCCAATTTTATCGGCAAAAGCAAACGCTTCTTCCTGGTCGTGAGTGACCATGATCGCTGCGATTCCTCGCTTTTTAAGTATTTCCCGAACCTCCAAAGCCAAATCTCGGCGCAGCTCTGTATCCAGGCTGGATAGAGGCTCGTCCATCAATAATAAATTTGGCGATGGAGCTAGCGCACGAGCAAGTGCTACACGCTGTTGTTGGCCGCCAGATAGCTCGTGAGGATAGCGGCCGCCGAAGCCCTGTAGGCGCACTAGCTCCAACAGTTCTTCGCATACCACTGCTCTAGCGCGCGCTGAGATTTTATGTAGGCCGAAGGTGATGTTTTGGCACACCGTAAGATGCGGGAATAACGCGTAATCCTGAAACACCATACCGATATTGCGTTTTTCCGGGGCCAGATGCTGAGAGGGACTGCTGAGGGTTTGGTTGTTCAGGATGATTAAGCCGGCTTCCAGTGGGTGAAAGCCGGCGATGGATCTCAAAACCGTGGTTTTGCCGCAGCCGCTCGAACCCAAAAGGCAGCCAATTTCTCCCGGCTCAAGAACAAAACTCAAATTGTCGACAACAGGAGGAACTTCGCGGTTCGGGTCGTAACGACATAGGATGTTCTGTACCTGAAGCAGGTGTGACATGAATCAGTTTGCCAGCTCTTCCGCAAGAAATAACATCAAGGCTTTCTGTGCGTGCAGACGGTTTTCTGCCTCGTCCCAGACTACGGAATATTGATTATCTTCTAGCAGTTCCGCGCTGACTTCTTCTCCTCTGTGAGCCGGCAGGCAGTGCATGAATACAGCATCCGATTTCGCAAGTGACATAAGCTCGTGGTTCACTTGGTAACCTGCAAAGCTCGCTTCCCGAGCTTTCTGTTCTTCTTCTTGACCCATGCTCGCCCACACATCGGTGACGAGCCAGTCCGCATCTCGCGCGGCATCTTGCGGATTTCGAACAAGGGTCACGTATTGTTTATGCTTCTGCATTAACGCTGCGTCAGGATCGTATCCTTCCGGACAGGCGATGACCAATTCAAAACCGCAGAGCGCAGCAGCATTCATATAGGAATGACACATATTGTTGCCATCGCCGATCCAAGCAACTTTTTTGCCTTTTGGACTTCCTCTGTGTTCGACGTAGGTTTGAATATCCGCCAGCAATTGGCAGGGATGAAAACTGTCTGTTAAAGCATTGATGACGGGAACGGACGAGTAGCGCGCGAAGCGTTCGATTTTTTCGTGTTCAAATGTGCGGATCATAATCATATCCACCATTCGGGAGAGCACTCTGGCAGAGTCTTCTATTGGCTCGCCTCTGCCGAGTTGAGTGTCTTTAGGGGACAAAAATAATGCGGCCCCACCCAGTTGGGTCATGCCAGCTTCAAATGATACGCGGGTGCGGGTAGAGGATTTTTCAAAGATCATCCCGAGAACTTTGTTCTTGAGCGGTTCTATGATTTCGCCACTGCGCCAGGATTTTTTCAGCGCTATTGCTCTTTCGATAATCGCATTCAGCTCCGCAGCGGAAATATCCTGCAAGGTCAAAAAGTGTCTGAGTGCCATGGTTCTACTCCGCTTGGTGGCTTTTGATCAATTCCACAAGGGTGCTGACAATTTCGTCGGCTTGATCGTCGCTAATGATAAGAGGCGGTAACAGGCGGATAGTGCTACCTGCGGTGACATTAATCAGCAGACCCACCTGTTTAGCTTTTTCCACGAGTTCTGGGCAATCTTTATTTAATTGAATGCCGATCATAAGACCGCTGCCGCGAATATCGACAATTCCGTGCACGTCAGCCAATGCTGTTCGGAAGCCGTTTAGCATGCGCGCACCTAGTCTGGAAGCTTGTTCGGGCAGATTTTGTTCTGTAATGGTTTTGACTACAGCAAGCGCGGCACTGCAGGCCAGTGGATTTCCACCGAAAGTGGAGCCGTGATTACCTGGCTGAAAAATTGTGGCCGCTTGACCGCGGGCCAAACAGGCGCCTATGGGAACGCCATTACCGAGGCCTTTCGCTGTTGTAACCACGTCGGGCAATATGCCGAAATGCTGGTATGCGAAGTATTTACCGGTTCTGCCATTGCCAGTTTGGATTTCATCGAGAATCAGCAGCCATCCGCGGTCATCGCAGAGTTTGCGCAAAGCTGGCAGATAATCAGAGGAGGGAACGCACACACCGCCTTCACCTTGAACTGGTTCGACCATCACAGCAACGGTGTTGGGTGTAGCCGCCGCTTTTATAGCTTCAATATCGTCGTAGGGAACGTGTACAAAAACCGGAGACGAGCGGGGCAAAACCCACTTTAATTTTTTTATTGCCGGTTGCTGAAAGCGTGGCCATGGTGCGGCCGTGAAAGCTGTTTTCTGTAGTGATGACTTCCGGCGCGTTTATGCCTTTTTCATTGCCGAATTTACGGGCCAGCTTCAGCGCTGCCTCATTGGCTTCAGCGCCGGAATTCGAGAAAAAAATATTGTCCATTCCCGAAATTTCGACCAGTGCTTTGCCCGCTGCGATCTGCGGCTCAATGTTGTAGAGGTTGGAGACATGCAAGAGTTTGCCTGCCTGCTCTGTAATTGCTTTGGTGACGGCCGGATGACTATAGCCAAGACCGCAGACAGCAATTCCTGAAAGGGCATCGAGGTAGCGTTTGCCCTCCGAATCCCACACATACGGGCCTTCGCCCCGAACCAAAGTCGTTGTCCTGTTACCGTAGGTGTTCATCAATGTCATATCGAATCCAACTTGTGTCGAAAACGCGGAAGCCCAAAATAAAACAGGCAGCGGTTGCTGCCTGATTGAGCGGCCATTTTATAAGCAAAAGCTTGATAAGCAAAGAGCCGGCAGGGAATTTCGGCGACACTGGCGCTAGTGGCGCCAGTACTTCTGCCACGCTGTCATGACCTTCTCTGGATACCAGTACTTGCCGTAGCTGCCGTTATAGCGGGCGAGCCCTTCGGCCCAGCGGCCCTTTTCTCTATCGATGTAATGTTTGAGTATGGCGCAACCGTAGCGAAGGTTGGTTTCCAGGTCGATCAGACTGTCCTGTTCGCGACCTATTTCCTTTTTCCAGAAAGGCATCACCTGCATCATGCCCTGGGCGCCGACGCGGGAGACGGCATAGGGATCAAAGGCGCTTTCAATTTGAATCACCGCCAGAACGAGATCGGGTGGGACGCCTGCCCGGGTAGCTTCCCGGTGCACGAGCCGAAGAATTCGAAAGCGTTCCTGCGGATCTTTGATAAAGCGTTGGAGAGAGTTAGATTTTGTGACCAGCCAGACTTCCGCATCAAAACGATCATCAAAGCTGTCCGCTTGCTCAATGGAATTGCGGAGCGCGGCTCGTAAAGTGTCATCTACCTCATACTGCGGTTGTGCGCGCGGCTGGGCCTGTGCCGTGAGGCACAAGCCGAGACAACACAGCCAAACTAACAGGTGAGGTAATTTGAGTTTCACTTTTTACGACCAATTCTATCCGCGAGGAAATCTGCCAAATCTGCCAGCGGGATATTGATACTGTCGGCATCGCGTCGGCCTTTGTACTCAACGGTCCCGCTTTCAATACCTCTGTCACCCACCACCAGGCGATGAGGTATGCCGATCAGCTCAACATCTGCGAGCATTACGCCAAGACGCGCCTTGGCTTCATCCATAAATAGCACATCGTAGCCGCGCCGTTTGAGATCTTCGTATAACTCTGCGCATTTCTGCGCCACAGCATCCGATTTGTGCATATTGATCGGCACGAGCGCAATCTGGAAGGGGGCAATCGCCTCTGGCCAGATAATGCCTTGGGCGTCGTGATTCTGTTCTATTGCCGCCGCCACCACCCGCGACACCCCTATACCGTAACAGCCCATGATCATGGTTTGCTCACGGCCGTTGTCGTCCAGGACTTTGGCTTTCATCGCTTTGGAATACTTGTCGCCGAGTTGGAAGATATGGCCGACTTCAATGCCGCGTTTGATTTCCACTGTGCCCTGATTGTCCGGGCTCGGATCGCCGCGCTCGATGTTGCGGATGTCCGCCACGCTCGTGGTCTGTGCGTCGCGCTGCCAATTGACGTTGATGCAATGGTAACCGGTGTCGTTGGCGCCGCAGATAAAGTTGACGGCTGCCGCTGCGGAGCGGTCGACAATCACGGGGATTTTCAGCCCAATGGGGCCGAGAGAACCCACATCAGCCCCAAGCTCCGCTGCCACTCGAGCATCGCTGGCGAAGGTGAGTGGGTTGGCGACCCCGGCGACTTTTCCGGCTTTCACCTTGTTTAGTGTATGGTCACCGCGCAGCACCATCGCAATCAAAGGTTGATGGCCTTTTTCATCAGCCTCTCCCAGCACAATTAATGTCTTTAATACCGCTTGGGTGGGCACCTTGAAGAAAGCAGCCACCTCCTCGACCGTTTTACTGTTCGGAGTGGCGATTTTCTCCAGAGCTTTAGCGGGTTCGCTATTGGATTGAGCGGGTGCCTGAGCTTCCGCCATCTCAATATTGGCGGCGTAGTCACTGCTGTTGCTGAAGACGATGTCATCTTCACCACTGTCGGCGAGTACGTGGAATTCGTGCGAGCCGGTGCCGCCGATTGATCCGGTATCCGCCAAGACGGCGCGGAAATTCAGCCCTATACGGCTGAAGATATTGCAGTAGGTCTGATGCATCACCGCGTAGGTTTCCAACAGGGACTCTCGGGTGAGGTGGAAGGAATAGGCATCCTTCATGATGAATTCGCGTGCGCGCATCACACCGAATCGCGGGCGCACTTCATCGCGGAATTTGGTTTGAATCTGATAGAAATTGGCCGGTAGTTGTTTATAGCTGCTGATTTCATTGCGGATGAGATCCGTGATGACTTCTTCGTGGGTTGGGCCGAGACAATAGGGCGTATCATGACGGTCCTTGAAGCGCGTCAGCTCTGGGCCGAACTGTTCCCAGCGGCCGGATTCCACCCACAATTCGGAAGGTTGAACCACTGGCATCAAAACCTCCTGGGCACCGGACTTGTCCATTTCCTCTCGCACGATTTGCTCAACTTTGCGCAGCACTCGGAGTCCGAGAGGCAACCAGGAATAAAGTCCTGACGCAGACTTGCGAATCATGCCGGCGCGCAGCATCAGTTGATGGCTGACAACCACTGCGTCTGCGGGGGTTTCTTTTTGCGTGGCGAGGAGAAATTGGGTGGCGCGCATAGGGTTCCAGACTCTATTGGATTCAGGCAAATTGGCAGAGGCGCTATTCTAGAGGCATAAAGTTTGGCTGTCTTCATTGGGCAGCGGAACTTTTACGGCAGAATCAGGAGGGGAAAATGTTTGAACTGCATGAACAGTTGAAGACAGTGGCGGTGGGGAGTTTTGTATTGAGCCTAATCCTGCTCCATCGGGACAGCCAATATCCCTGGCTTATCCTGGTGCCACAGAGAGCGGATATCACCGAGATTCATCATCTGGGTTCAGATGATCGACAACAACTGATGGAGGAATCCTGTCAGCTTGCGGAAGTGATGGTGGATCTCTTCGCGCCGCGCAAGATGAATGTCGCAGCGCTGGGAAACATGGTGCCGCAGCTGCACGTGCATCATATTGCCCGCTTTGAACAAGATCCGGCCTGGCCGCATCCGGTGTGGGGCAGAGTGCCGCCGGTGGCTTATACGGAAACTCTGCTGACAGAGCGGCTGCAGTTGTTACGACACGCTTTGGCGGGAAGTGGTTTTCTGTCAGCGCCCTGATTGCAGACGAAAAAAAAGCCGAATCGCTTCGGCTTTTTCCGGGTCGCAGCGGAATGATTATTCCACCATTTCCTTCATTTTTTTCAGCGGGCGAACTTTTACCTGGATGCTGGCTGGCTTGGCTGCAAAGGTGGTCTCTTCGCCAGTGAACGGGTTGATGCCTTTGCGGGCTTTGCGGGCTGGTTTTTTGATGGTTACGACTTTCAACAGGCCTGGCAGAACAAACTCACCTGGACCTTTCTTGCCGATGTGAGCTTCGATCAGCGCATTCAATTCGTCCAGCACAGAGGTCACTTGCTTGCGGCTCAGTTCGGTCTGGGCGGAGATGTGATTGAGTATGTCAGACTTGGAAAAACGCTCTTTAACGACCAGACCGGCTTTTTTAGCAGCCTTAGGAGCTTCCGCTTTTTTGGCGGGCGCTTTTGCGGGAGTTTTTTTAGCGGTGGCTTTGGATGCGGCCATTGAATAAACCTCGTGAGTGGTTATGGTTGTTGTCTGTGTGGTTTGTGGTTGCTTGCCTTGCCAGGGTTCCTGCGACGCAAAAACGCCTTGATTTGCCGGGCTTCCTGACTAAAAACACATCATGCCATCAGTATGTTTTATAACCGACCGGCTGCGCGACCAATAATATATAGTGTATTCACCGCCAGCCGGCAATATGCAGTTATTAAAAAAGACCGTATTTTTAGCGGTTCCTGCGTTTTTTATACAAAATCCCCTGTTTTTATAGGTCTTGTTCTGCGGTTGCGGGGTGTTTTTCGTACAGAGGGTGTCATGTATAATGCACCGCTTTTTTGGGTGGGCTCGGCGACCACGACGTCTTCCGAGCCGTTGAATTCCGGCAATCTGTTCCCATCTAGCAGTTCCGAATGAGCCTGGCGCCCGGGCGTTTCGATAAGTCACGTGGCGGCTTTCGCTGCGTGCGTTTTTGAGCTTTGGTGGAGACTGTTGCATGCCAATCTATGAATACCAATGTCAATCCTGTCAGCATGAATTTGAGGCTTTGCAAAAGATCAGTGATGCGGCTTTGACCGATTGCCCTGAGTGCCGGAAGCCGGAACTGAAAAAGAAAATTTCGGCGGCAGGTTTCCGTCTCGCCGGCAGCGGCTGGTATGAAACTGACTTCAAGAAAAACGGCAACAAGAAAAACCTGGCCGGGGAGAGCAGCTCAAGCGACAGCGGCAAATCCGGTGACAGCGGCAAAGCTGAAGCGAAAGCGGATGCAAGTAAGAGCAGTGGCAAAAGCGAAGGCAGCAAATCTTCCGCGTCCGCCTCAACCGATTAAATGACCATAACGGGTAAACATATGCGCAGTGATTATTGTGGACTTCTCAGTACCGCCGATATCGATAAAGAAGTCACTCTTTGCGGTTGGGCGGATCGCCGCCGCGACCATGGTGGAGTGATCTTTATCGATTTGCGCGACCGCGAAGGTGTGGTTCAGGTGGTGTTCGATCCAGACAGCCAGGAGAACTTCGCTCTCGCCGACAAAGTCCGCAGCGAATATGTTTTGCAGGTGCGCGGCCGAGTGCGTGCCCGCGCGCAGGAAACAGTCAATCCCAATATGGCCACGGGCCAGATCGAAATCTACGGCTTGGGTTTGAACATTCTCAATACCGCCGAAACCCCGCCTTTTCCGCTGGACGCACACGCCAATGTCGGCGAGGACGTGCGCCTGAAGTACCGCTACCTGGATTTGCGCCGCAACGATATGCAGCACAATCTGCGTTTCCGTTCGAAGGTGACCACCTTTATCCGCAACTTTATGGCGGACAATGGTTTTATCGACGTAGAAACTCCGATTCTCACCCGCGCGACTCCTGAGGGGGCGCGGGATTATCTGGTGCCGTCGCGCACTCACGAAGGCCATTTCTTTGCCTTGCCGCAATCGCCGCAGCTGTTCAAACAATTGCTGATGGTGGCCGGTTTCGACCGTTACTATCAGATCGCCAAATGTTTCCGCGATGAAGATTTGCGTGCGGACCGCCAGCCGGAATTCACCCAGATCGATATCGAAACATCGTTCATGAATGAAAAGGAAATCATGGCGGTGACTGAGTCGATGGCGCGCCAGTTGTTCAAGGAAATGATGGACGTGGACCTGGGCGAATTCCCCACCATGCCTTTCAGCGAGGCCATGGAAAAATACGGTTCCGACAAACCCGATTTGCGCATTCCGCTGCAATTGGTGGAAGTGAAGGATTTGATGCAGGAGGTGGAATTCAAAGTGTTTTCCGCTCCGGCCAAAGACCCCAAAGGCCGCGTGACCGCGCTGAAAGTGCCTAACGGGGGTGAATTATTGAGCCGCAAACAAATCGACGACTACACGAAGTTTGTCGGTATTTACGGCGCGAAAGGTCTCGCTTATATCAAAGTCAACGACCGCAATGATTTGGAAGAAGGCCTGCAGTCGCCGATCGTGAAGTTCCTGCCCACCGGAGTGCGTCAGCAGTTGTTGGATCGCCTGGACGCGCAAAATGGTGATTTGATTTTCTTCGGCGCCGACAGCGCGAAAGTGGTATCTGAAGCATTGGGCGCTCTGCGTTGCAAACTCGGCGCTGACCTCAATTTGTACACCCGCCAGTGGGCGCCTTTGTGGGTGGTTGATTTCCCGATGTTTGAGGAAGGCGATGACGGCAGTTTGGCGGCGTTGCACCACCCGTTCACTTCCCCGTCCTGCTCGCCGGAAGAGTTGGAAGCGAATCCGGCTGCGGCGCTTTCCCGCGCTTACGACATGGTGTTGAACGGCACCGAATTGGGCGGTGGCTCTGTGCGGATTCACAATCAATCCATGCAGCAGACCGTATTTAAAATTCTCGGCATTACCCCCGAACAACAGCGCGAAAAATTTGGCTTCCTGCTGGACGCACTGAAATTCGGCGCACCACCGCATGGTGGATTGGCGTTTGGTTTGGATCGTTTGATTATGTTGATGACCGGCTCCAGCTCCATCCGCGACGTGATTGCGTTCCCGAAAACTCAGACCGCCGCGTGTGTGATGACCGATGCACCGGGCACTGTGGAATTTACCCAGTTGCGCGATCTGCATATCCGCTTGCATGTTAAGGAAGAGAAAAAACCGACAGCCTGATTTCTTTTTTTAGGCTCGAATAAAAAATCCCGCTGCGGCGGGATTTTTTTGTTTTACAGAGCGTGGCGCGCCAGCGCCGTTCGATAGTGCTGCGCGATGTCGGCACTGAAGCAGCAGAAAATCACTTCCTCCACTCCCGCGCGCAGATCTTTTAATTCCTCGCATACCGTATCCACCGCGATGGCCGCCGCTTGTTCGACGGGGTAGCCATAAACGCCGCAACTGATGGCTGGAAAGGCAATAATGTGCAGATGATTTGCGCGGGCGAGACGCAAACTGTTGCGATAGCACCGGGCCAGCAGAGCGGCTTCGTTGGTCGTGCCGCCTTGCCATACCGGCCCGACGGTGTGAATCACATGGCGGGCGGGCAAATCATAGCCGCGTGTAATTTTCGCTTCCCCTGTCGCGCAGCCATTTAAGGTTCTGCATTCCGCCAGCAATTCGGGGCCGGCAGCGCGGTGAATGGCTCCGTCCACGCCGCTGCCGCCGAGCAGGGAGGTGTTGGCGGCGTTGACCACAGCATCCACGGCCAGCGTGGTGATATCCGCTTCTATTACCCGTATCTGCGTCATAAAGCCCCCTATTCCAAGGTCACGTCGATTTTGTCGAGATTGCCTGCGTCGTCCACTACCAGAATTTGATGTGCACCGGGTGAAACCAGTTCCAGGGTTTGTGTCGGTGGTGAGCTGTGCAGATAACGTCCATTTGCATACCAGTGATAACGGCCTTCGCCGCCGGAGGCGAGCAGGGGAATGCGCGGCGGTGGGTCGTCGCTGCCGGCTCTGCGGTAGATGGTGTTAGGTGCGATCTGTTCAATCCGCACCGGCGCTGCGCCGGTTGTGTCGCAGCCGGGCGCGAAGGATGGGAGTTGGCCTTGGCGACGGCGGTCGCGGGGGAGCCAGGGTTCCAGCGCGCTGGGCCAAAGTGCGGCGAATTTCTGAGTTGCGCCGGGCGTGAGGCAACCGCTGTGAACACGTTTCTGCGAGCGCGGATCCTGCCAATAGGGCAGAGGGTTGGGCAGCAACGGCATTTGGCGGTCGGCCCAGGTGGGCGGCACAGTGCCTTTGATCGTCCAGGCCTGCGCCCGGCGGTGACAGAAGTCCGCCGGTTGGCTGGTTTCATCGGTGCCGAGGGGCCAGCAGATATTGGTCGTCTCGACGCCGGTTGGCTTCGGAGGGCCAGGATTGATACCGAGATGATCGGCGATGGTGTGCAGCAAAGGGCCGGCGCTGTCCCGGCCGGTGTTGCCGGCGAGCGCGGAGTTGTCCGGCCGGCCGATCCAGACGCCGATGGTGTGGCGTTGGTCGATGCCAATCGCCCAGGCGTCCCGCATACCGTAACTGGTGCCGGTTTTCCACGCGAGGCCGGGGCGCTGAGCCATGGCGGAGACCCGCCGTAAACCGTCAGGACCATCGACGCCACTGAGCATGTCATAGACGATCCAAGCGGCTTCGGGAGAGACCAGGAATGTCTCTGGAGCTTGAGGATCGTCCGGGCGGAAGCGCAATGGCCGGGCTTTGCCCTGGTTGGCCAGAGCGCTGTAGGCCAGCACCAGTTTTTCCAGATTGGTACCGGCGCCGCCGAGAATGACGGACAGATTGGCTTTGTTGCCGGGCACGGTCAGATGCAGCCCGGCATTGGCGAGGCGGGCGACGAATTGATCCGGGCCGTAGCGATCCAGCAGGTCCACCGCCGGCACGTTCAGGGAACGCTGCAGGGCTTCCGCAGCACTCACCGGGCCGACGAAGGCGCCGCTGAAATTGGCAGGCTGGTATTCCTGCCATTGCAGCGGGGCGTCGATCAGCAGGGATTGCGAGTGAATCAGGCCCGCGTCCAGCGCCAGTCCATATAAAAAAGGCTTGAGGGTGGAGCCGGGGGAGCGCAGGGCGCGCACCATATCCACATGGCCGAAGCGCTCCAGATTGCCGAAATCCGCGGCGCCGAGATAGGCGCGTACTTCGGCGGTTGTATTGTCCACCACCAGCACGGCGGCGGAAGTGCGCTCCGGTTGGGTGGTGATAAATTGGCGTAGATAGTCCTCCAAAGCGCCCTGGAGGTTCGCATCAATCGTGGTGTGCACCACCCGCTCGGCACTGGTGTTGGTTAAACGCTCCGCCAGCAGTGCAGCTTGGGTATCGAGGCGTTTATTCAGCGCCTGCACGGGTTCGAGCTTGGCGCCTTCCACTTGATCCGCCGACCAGCGGCCGTAGGTCACCATGCGGTCGAGCACTTTGTCGCGGGCCTGCTGGGCGAGAGCGGGGGCGAGATCCGGCCGGTAGCGCGTGGGCGACTGGGGCAGCACGGCGAGGAGGGCAGCCTCGGCGTGGGTGAGGTCGCGGGCGGGTTTGTTGAGGTAGGTAAAACTCGCCGCCTGCACGCCTTCGATGGTGCCGCCGAAGGGGGCGATATTGCAGTAGAGGGTGAGGATCTCGCGCTTCTCCAGATGCCATTCCAACTGCAGGGCGCGGAACATCTGATGCAACTTGCCGGGGATTGAGCGGCTGTGGGGGTGCAGCAGTCGCGCCACCTGCATGGTGATGGTGGAGCCGCCGGAGATGGTGCGGCTGTGGCGCCAGTTGCTCGCCGCCGCGCGCACCAGGGCGATAGGGTCTATGCCCGGATGGTGCCAGAAGCGCCGATCCTCATAGGTGAGCAGAGCATCCAGATAGAGGGGGCGAAATTTCGTCGAGACCGACCTCATAACGCCACACTCCCGCCGCATCGGGAAAGGCTCTTAAAGGCCGACCTTCGCGGTCCACCACCACCCGGGCGTACAGTTGGTCCTGCTCCGGCAGGTGGAGGGGGAAGACCCGATCCAGCAAGGCAAACAGCACAATCACCGCTAGCAGGCCGAGCGCCGCAAAAGTCAGCGCTCGGCGCCGCCGCAACACAGACCACATCAGGGATTGACCACCTCTATCGGCTTGAGGCTATGGCCGACGGCGCGGATTTCCGGCCGGTACATATCCTCCACCAGCGGCGGCGGCACCTGATAGACACCGGGGCTTACCGCGCGCACCAGATAGAACAGGTGGCCAGCGTTCCAGGGCATCTGATCGAGGGCGGCGACGAAACGATCGTCGCGGTACTCGCGGTATTTCACCTGGGTGGCCTCCTGCAGCTCGCGCAGCGGTTTGCCGTCGATGCGGAAGTCGTCCAGTTTGATGGCGTGTTCCAGGTTCTGATTTTCCAGCTCGAAGCCCGCCGGCAGCAGATGCACCAGCAGGGCGTCCGGCACCCGCTCCTTGGCAGTGACGCTGATGTGCACGAGGAACAGCTCGCCGGTTTTCACCTTCTGCGGCTCAACCGGTTTGCCGGTGACGCTGTACCACTGACTCGCCACCCCCATGCCGGATTCCTGTGGCGCGGGCGGCTCTTTGCCGTAGCCGCTGAGCAGCACATCGGCGTAGAGCGGTTTGTCGTGCAGTGACGCCAGGCGGAAGTTCGCTGCGAGATCGCCGGCATCCAGATGTTTGCGCCAGGTGCCATTGGCCGTCACCGCCTGCGCCGCGCCTTGTCCCACTTGCCACTCGGTTTTCCACTCAGTGTTCAGACTTTGCTCCAGCGCTATGCCGCTCAGGAATAGGGCGGTGCGCTCCTGGGTGCTGAACCACTGGCGTCCGCGTATGGCGTCGCGCAGTTTGAGGCTCAGGTTCAGGGCCTGGTCAGTGAGTTTGCCGTTGCTGAGCAGCAGATAAACCATCTGGCCGAGATCGCGGATGTCGCTGCCGTAGTCGCCCAGATACTGGTCCCGCGCCGGCAGATTCTGCACGGCTTTGGCCAGCGCCTCCTGGCCGGCCTTCTGGTCGCCCATATTCAGCAGCGCGAGGCCGAGATGCACCTGCGCCAAACCGCTGCGGGCGTGGCTGAAATCCCGTTGATAAAGGGTGCGCAGGGTGCCCAGAGGCGCCTGCTTGACGCGGCTCAATACATAAGCGGTGTGGGCGCGGCTGGCAAAGGCGTAGTGGCGCGGGTCTTCCGACCAGTTCTGCGCGATAAAAAGGCCGCTGGTGTTGAGGTAATTGCCCAGGCGTTGCAGGGCTTTGTCGAGCACGCTGGCCGGCACGTCCAGCCCCTGGCTCTGGGCGTCCAGAAGGAAATCGGTGGCGTAAGCGGTGAGCCAGTGATCTTCCTGCGAATCCTTGTCCCACAGGCCAAAACCGCCGTTGGCTTTTTGGAACCGCGCTATGCGATCAACACCCGTCTGCATCCGCTTCAAACGCTCTTCTTCGGAAATAGGATTGAGGGCAAAACGCGCCTGATTATCCAGGCTGGCGTGGATCAAGGGGTGAGCGCGGCTGGTGGTCTGCTCCAGACAGCCGTAGGGATAGGCGAGCAATTCGCGCAGTTGCGCCGCCACTTGCAGATTGACGGTGGAGCTGATTTCCACCGACGCCTGCAAAGTGGCGGGGATGGCGGAACGCAGATCGCCGACCGAGGCGGTCAGACTATCGCCGGGTTGGAGCACCTGCTGTTTTTGCAATGTGGCCGCCGGGTAGGCCGGGCGCACACCCAGCTGCCAGGAACGCTCGAGGCGACCCAGTTTCTCGCTGTCGAGACTCGCGCTGATACGGCCTGCGCCGTCAAAGCCGATGGCGGTGATCGGTGCGCGCAGGGTGGTCTTCTGCCGTGGCTCCAGCGTCAGGGACATCTGTTGCGCCGCCATTTCGATAGGCGCCGTGGCGGTGAGGGAGACGTTGAAGGTTTGTGGCTCCTCCGTCATGTTCTGCACATCCAAGGCGATGCTTGCCTTGTCGCCATAAGCGAGAAAACGCGGCATGGCGATCTCCATGATTACCGGCGCGGCTACCGTTACCTCGGCCTCGCCGCTGCCGAAATGTTCATCGCCAAAAGCCACCGCCATCAGGCGCAGACGGCCGTTGAAGTCCGGCAGATTCAAGCGGATTTCGGCTTCGCCGTTGGTGAGCTTCACCGGACTGCGGAACAGCGACACGATCTGCACATCGGACTGGGGCGCTTTGCCGCCGCGGGCGAGGTCGGCGTCGCCGCCGAAGCGTAGTTTGGCTTTGTCCGCGCGCTGGCTTTCGATCACGTCGCTGTACATATCGCGCACTTCTGCGGCGTAACGGCGCTGGCCGAAGAAATGGCCGAAGGGGTCTGGCGTTTTGAAATTGGTGATGTTCAACACCCCCACATCCACCGCCGCCACGGTCACAAAGGCCGGTGGTGTGCCGCCGCTGGCGTCTACTTTGATGCGCGTATTGAGGGTGGTGGACGGCTGGGTTTTCTCCGCCACGTCAAAGCTCACGTTCAGCTTGCGCGTCTCCCGGTCGAGCGGCAGGTGCAACAGACCGAGGCTGCGTTTGGGGGTGATCTGGCGGGTTTTGCCGCTCGGCTCAATCAGCAGGGCCGTGACGTAGAGATTGTGGCTCTGCCAGCCATCGGCGATGGGAATGCTGATGCTGGTGCCTACCGCCGGCACCGCCAACTGTTTGCTCCATAGGGGGCGGTCGCTCTCCACCAGGATCAGCGCTTCACCCGCGGCGGGGGGCAGAATTTTGAGTTGCGCGGTTTCGCCGGTTTTGTAGCGCGGTTTGTCGAGGGCGAGATTCACCCGGTCAGGCCGAGCCGCGCCGCTGCTTTCAGCGTTTTTCCAGTCGTTGTACCAGTCCTCGCCAGCGAAAAAGCGCACGCTGGTGATGTGGCCGCTGTCCAGGTCTTTGACTTCGAGACGGTAGTTGCCCCAGCCCACAGGAAAACTGATCTGGCCCGCCTTGCCCTGGGGCAGAGTCAACTGGTCGCTGGCGACGGGGAATTCCTTCTCCGTCCACTGCCAGTGCCAGCCCTGGTGGTCGTTGTATTCCCAAAAATACTGGCGATCTTCGTTGATCAGCGTGGCTTCCAGCTTGGCCGCGCCGAGCAGCTCGCCGCGCAGATTGGCCTTCACCACATCGAACGTCGCCACACTGTTGGCGGCCGGGTTGTTTTTGCCGAATTGCGGGCGCACGCCGATCAGAGCGTCCGCCGGCCAGACCAACACCGGGTGGGAGCGGGTGATAGCGCGGCCGCCGGATTCGTAGAGGCTGGTGGTGATCTGCACTTTCAGCGGCGACTGGATTTCCCGCCAGGCGGAGGGAATCTGCAACTCACCTTTGCCCTGATCGTTCAAGGTCAGATCCGCGAGATCCTGGTGGGCCGTAAATCCGCCGTCCAGGACGTGGCCGAACTGATAGTCCTTGAGCGCATCGACGGGAGAGCGCCAGTGCTCGGCCTGATAAAAGGCGCTGACGCGATTGCCGGCAGCGGGCGCGCCGTAGAGGTATTCCCCCAGCACGGGCAGAGTAATTTTATCCACCGCGGAATTGCGCACGCTGCGCTCCATACCATCGGCAAGCGTCAGTTTCAGCCGCTCTGGCAGAAATTCTTCGACGTTGAACGGATAAACCACCGGTTGCTGCAGCGCGCCGGATACAGTCAATTGCCAGCGACCGGTGGGTGCATCAGCGGGAATCATCCACTCGGTTTGATAGTAGCCCGCGTCGCCAGCGGACCATTTGAATTCCTTGGCGGTGGTGCCGTTGGGTGCACGGAGGGCCGCGGTGAGTACGGGCGCTTGGGTCAGGCGGCCGTCGAAATCGCGCAACAAACCGCTGAGAATCATGGTTTCGCCGGGGCGGTAGAGATTGCGTGGCGAGTAGATGAACAGTTCCACCGGCAGCTGCGGGCGTTTGCCCAGTTCGAATTCCGACAGATCCAGGGCCGGCTGTTGCAGATCGATCAGGGTCAGTTGATCACTGGTGCGGGCGACCAGCACGCGGGCCTTTTTCAGATCCTGCGCGAAGCTGGCGAGTCCTTCCGCTGTGGTGGTGTTTTCCTGCAGCACTTTGCTCTGTTGATCGAGCACTTGCAGCGTCACTTTGCCGAGCGGTTTGCCGGTGGCGAGGGAGCTGGTGTGAACGTCCAGTTGATTGCGGTACTGGCGCAGGTGCACCCCTATATCGGTGACACTGAACCAGGTGATCTGCTTGCGATCGTATTCGCCGGTTGCGCGCATCACGGCGAAATAGAGGCCGGGATTTTTCAGTGCGTCCAGGGTGTGAATCGGAATATCGCGGGTGCTGCGGGTATTGTGCTCCGGCGCCAGCTCGAAGCGCCCGCTGTAGGCCAATTCACCGAATTGCCGCAATTGGTTGGCGTTCCAGCCGTAGCGGCCGTAGTCGCGGGTGGTGGTGAGAAATTCGGCGAGATGTTCATCCCCGATGCGAAAAAAATCCACATCCACCGCCGCGATATTCACCGTCACCACCGGCAGCCCCGAACTGTAACCCAACGGCAATACTGCGCCTTTGCTGGCGAAATTGACCGATGGCTCCAGCGGCCGGGTAGTGAGAGTGGCGGATTTTGCTTCGCTCAGGCGGGTGCCGTTGAGACCGGTCAGACCGGGATTGACGCTGATCTGATATTCCTGCTGCGGTTCGATATTCATAAACCACACCTGCCGACGGTCCTCGCCGATCACCCAGGCGCCGGCGACATTGCCGGTCTTTTTACCTGAATCTGAAAATACGGCTGAATGTCCTGCCCAGGGTCCACTTCCGTCGCCAAGGTTACCGCGATGCCGTTTTTCCCATTGCGATTGCGCTCGGCAATATCCAACACCGCCATTGGCAGCTTGTTGGGTTCTGCTGGCGCCGCGGCAACTGGCGGAGCGGGTTCAGCGGGCGACGGTGCGTGAGCCGATTTGTCGCCGCACGCGACCAAACCGAGCAATAGAAGGCAAATCCATAAGCAGGAGCGGGAGGCCATGCGGTTTCCTCGGAAAAATAAAAAGGGGTGAATTAAAGAATAAACAGGAATTCGGGTTTAACCGGTGAAAAATTGTGGCGAATTATGGCATGGGTAGGTGCAGGGAGGGTTAAAGGGGCTCGCTTGCGAGCCCCTGTTGGTCAGAAGCGCAATGAGGCGCCGATAATCATGGTGTTGTAGTTGTCGTATTTGTGGTAGCTGGCAGATGCGCTGAATTGCTCGGTAAAGAATTTACGCGTGCGAATACCGAAAGACGTGTCTTCCTGATTCTCTATTTCCGCGCCGACGCTAAAGGTTTGGTCGAAGTAGAAATCCATGCCCACGCTTAGAGTGTCATCGAACTCGTCGTCGCTAGCCTCTTGGAAATTCAGTTCGAGATTGATCGCGTTGGTATCTCCGATGTCCATCACGTATTTCATGGCTAAATTCAGCTCATAGTCGCCCTCGTCCAACCAGGTGGTTGAAATACGCATTCCTTCAATAGGGGTTATCCCTATGTGGGCTCCCCAATCGTTAACACTATTCCATTCGCCATCGTTCGAGTTGTCCCAGAAGTCAGGAAATTTGTAGCGGGCGTGGAAATAAAAAGGCGCGATATAGAGCTTCGCTTGTGGTATGTACAACTCAAGCTGGCCAAGGGTTTCTTTAGTATCCAGAAAAGTAGAATCTTGTTGGGAACGACCCAGAAAGATGTTGTTGGACCGCTGCAAAAACGCCGCTTCTGCCAAGGGATGTGAAGATGTTTCTACCTTACTGAAATGGAACCTGCCTGACACTAGGTTTCCTTTATCGCCATCATCAAGATCCGCATAAGCCGCATCGATTTCAGCACGATAATCCGCCACGGCGGCGCTGGTGAGGACAGATAACGCCAATGCGGCACCAAACTTCTTCAGTTTCATTCTAATTCTCCATAATTAATTTTTAGCCCTAGCGGGCCGGAGGATTATAGAAGGAAAACGGCGCCGTTGTCGGTAGAGCTAGAGATTGAACAGCCAGAGTTTTTCCAACTGCGGATTGATGCTTGGCAGCGCGATTCTGTCGAGTCGGGTAAGGCCGGTGGCGAGGGCGGTGGTGAGGTTGTCTGGGACGGCTTTTTCCAGGCAGAGCTGCAGTTGCCGTTTCAGTTTGTCGATGTGGTAAATAATTTCCTGCATCATCAGATAGGCTTCTTCCACTTCCTTGTAGGCGTGGTTGAGCTTTTCCGATTGCACCTGATCAAGCCAGCGGATATAGGCGCCGTTGATGATGCCGGATTGGGTGATGGACATGGTGATGTGGATGATGGCGTTTTGCAGGCTGGCGAGTGTGGGGTCGTCATGGCGCAGGCCGATGGCGCTGGCGATCTCCGCCGATACATCGACACATTTGGCGATGTAGGCATTGCGCTCCTTCACCGCTGTGATGACCTCGTCCGCCAATTCGCTCGGAATACTGTGCTGGGTCCCTTGCGGCAGTTCCTTGAGCAGCATGATGAGGTGCCGGGCTACCATACCGAAGCGGCTGTGCTGGTTCATCTGCATGATGGGCAACAGCTCGCGCATGGAACGGTTAAACGGCTTGAAGTGTTTGTTGAAAATGGCGTTTACGCTATCGAGCAGGTTAAGTAATTGGCCTTCGTTGCCGAGAGAGGAGCCCATCCTGCCGCGCGGATAGCCGGTGCCGTCGAGATTTTCGTGGTGTTCCAGAATGGCTTTGGCGACGCTGCCGTTGATGCCGGCAATCTCCTTGACGATGTTGTAGCCGATGATCGGGTGCGACTGAATCTGTTTCCACTCTTCCAGCGTCAGTGAGCCCTCTTTGTTGAGAACCTGTCCGTCGATGTGAACCATGCCTATGTCGTGACACAGCGCCGCGAGAAAAAAATCCCGCCTGTCGATCAGGTTGGGCAATTGCCGGGTGAGGATCGTACCCAACCAGGCGCAGAAAATTGCCTGCTCAAAAATGGCCGGCATCACCAGGGAGAGAACGGTCAACTTCTGCCGCAACAGGGCGAACTGGCAAAAATGATGGCAAAAGCTTTTGAGTTCAGCCTGATCCGCAAAACGCTCGTTGATGGATGCGGTGCAGGGATTGTTGTTGAGGTATACAGAAAAGCATTCCAGCAATATTCCCGCGGTGAGTTCATTTTCGATGACCACCGAACTTTCCAGAGGCTTGAGCAACTTGAAGCGGGTGATCTTATCCACCATCTGTGGATTGATGCGGGAGCCTTTCTTGACGAGGATTTGCCCTTGGGCATTAAAAATGTCATCCGTGGCAACGACGTCCTGAACTTCGTTGACACTGGCCAGATTGTTTGCATAAGCATCCATAGAACGGTATGTCCTCACAGCTCTGTGGCAAAAACGCGACTCTTATTCCCTTGTGCGTTGGTATACCTGTTCCGATGGCTTGAATGAGTATAGTTAGGAATCGCACAGACGCGAATTTCGGTGCCGAAAAGCATGGATTGCGCGCAACCCGCCTGGTCAGGCGGGTTTTACGGAAAGAAAAAGGATTGATCAGCCGGCCGAGGAATCCGGTGAGGCGCACCGGCGCCTCGCAGATGGAAAAACACAGGCAGTCCTCGTTCTGCGCCGCGGTCGGCCGGTGTACCTCGCCGGGCTGACGCACCAGAAAGTCTCCGGGTGTATAGATGCCGTCGCCGTCCGAAAAGCTGCCTTTGAGCACCACGGTCACCTCTAGGCCCCCGTGATCGTGCTCCGCCACCTTGCCGCCGGAACAGATGCGGTGAAAGGCGACTTCATATTTATCCTGGCCCGCCGCCAGACGCGCCATCTTCAAACTCGAACCTACGCTCTGCCAGCGCAGAGCCTTGCCTTTGGGTAGAAGTTTGCGCACCACCTTTGGCAGCTGCGCCAGCATCCGGTCATTGGTGATGCTGGGGTGGGCCGCCTGTTCCGCCACGGGCGCGACCACAAACTCCTGCGCCTGGATCTTGCTCATCAATCCGGCAAAAACCTCCTGACCGACCGCCTCCTGCCCACATTGACTGAGCAGGCTGCCGCCCAGGCTGTTGAGGTTGGCCGCGGCGCTGCGGCATTCATTGCAGAAGTGCAGATGAGTGCTGACGCCGAGGCACAGTGCCCAATCCAGGGTGCCGGCGCAGTATTCGACCAACATATTGTGATCCGGATGGTGCTTGATCATGCCTTACCTCTTGCCAAAACTGGCTTGTATCTTCTTCAAACCCATGCGCACCCGCGACTTGACGGTGCCCAGGGGCAGGCCGGTTTCTTCGGCGATTTCACTGTGCGACTTGCCTTGCATATACACCTGCGTCAGAGCGAGTTTCTGCTCTGCCGGCAGAGTGGCGAAGGACTTTTGAATCAGCTCCTCGTTGCGGGATTGTTGCAGGCGGACAAATGGCTGATGGTCCAGCTCCTCATCCCAGATGTCATCCACTTCCACGTCTGCGGAGTTCACCAGGTGACGGCTGTTGCGCCGCATCATGTCGATGCGACAGTTGCGCATCACGGTGAAAATCCAAGTGCTCGCGGCGGCCTTGCTGGCGTCGTAGGAGGGCGCTTTGGTCCACACCTTGAACATTACCTCTTGCACCAGCTCATCCGCCGCCTCGCCCGGCAGACTGCTGCTGGGATTGGACAGGCAAAAGCCCTTTATCAAAGGCGCGAAGTGGGCAAACAGGCGCGCGAAGGATTCCTGGTTCCGCTGCTGCCCCACCTGCATGAGCAAACGGCTCCAATTGTCATCGCGAATCCCGCTGGGGATGTCGTCACCTTTCGAATGATTCATAAGTGTCTGCGTCATAGGCGGGTCTCGATTCTACGCGCAAACCAGAACTGTGGTTGCCTGGAAATCCATAGGTCACTCAAGTCGTGTTGTTGATTCCGAACCCTTATACGGAGCTTTGCAGCCGGTGGATGAATCGATTCATCTGCTTCCCTAAACGAACCGTATATTGGCCGACTTGTTAAACTTCGCGCCCGTTTCGACCGGATGGTACCCATGGAACTCCTGCAACGCTTCGAGCATTTCTACACCGATTTCAAAGCCTCGGATCTCGCCCGTCTGGAGGATTTGTACAGCGCGGGCGTGAGGTTTCGCGATCCGGTGCAGATAGTGGTCGGCCTGGACGCATTGCAGCGTTATTTCCTCGCGGCGCAGCAATCGGTGGCGGAATGCCGGTTTGAATTTCTCGACCGGGTGGAGCAGGACAATCGCTGCTTTTATCAATGGCGAATGCATTATCGCCACCCGCGCTTGGCCGGCGGCGAACCCTTGAGCTTGCGCGGGATGAGCCGGTTGCAGTTGAGCACGACAGGCAGGCCGTGTGTGGAAGTCCACGAGGACATTTATGACATGGGGGCGATGTTGTATGAGCATGTCCCGGTGCTGCGCAGTGGTGTGCGCTGGTTGAAAGGGCGCCTGCATGGATGAGATCAAAGATCGCTGCATCTGGATCACCGGAGCCAGCTCCGGTATCGGCCGTGCACTGGCACAGCGCCTCTGCGAGCAGGGCAATTTCGTGATCGTCAGCGCGCGCGATCAACATCGCTTGCAACAGATGGTGCTCGCCGCGGCGGGGCGTATGTGCGCGCTGCCGCTGGACCTGACGGTAGCCGACGACCAGCTCGGCCTTTACCGCACGCGCTTGCAGGAGCTGACGGATTATCTCGACATGGTCATCTGCTGCGCCGGCGTGTGTGAATATGAAGACCAGCTGGCGTTTGATCCCGCCATGTACCGCCGCGTATTCGAGGTGAATTTCCTCGGCGTCATCAAGACGCTCCACCTCGCCGTGCCGCTGCTAAAGAAAAGTGTGCGCGAACCCCGCGTGGTGGCGTTGGGCAGTCTGTCCAGCGCAGTGCCGTTTCCCCGCGCGGAAGCCTACGGCGCATCTAAAGCCGCGCTGGAATATTTCCTCAAATCCCTGCAAGCCGACGCGGTGAAACTGCCTTTGCGCGCCACCCTGGTCAGACCGGGTTTTGTCGCCACGGATATGACACGCAGCAACGATTTTGCCATGCCATTTTTAATGAGCGCCGACGCTGCGGCGGCAATTATTATCGCTGGAATTGCCCGCGGCCGGACGCAGATCGATTTTCCCCGGCGGCTGAGCTGGCCGCTGCGTTTCTTCGGCATTTTTTTCGGTCTCTGGCGCCGTTGGGTTGCACCCAAGGTAACCCGTATCAGCGCAGATGCCTGGATAAAAACACACTAATAGGACGATTAATGAAAATCGCGATTGTGGGCACCGGAATTTCCGGTCTTACCTCTGCTTATTTGTTGCAGCGTAAATATGATGTGACGGTATTCGAGCGCGAGAGCGCGATCGGCGGGCACACCGCCACCAAACAGGTCAACACGCCCCACGGCGACTATCCGATCGACACCGGGTTTATTGTCTTTAACGACTGGACCTACCCCAATTTCATCAAGCTGCTCGATCAATTGGGGGTGGCCTCCCAACCGACCTCCATGGGTTTCAGTGCGTTTTATCCCGATGGCCGTTTTGAATATTCCGGCGATAATCTCAATACCTTGTTTGCGGACCGGCGTACGCTTCTGTCACCGACCCATTGGCGCATGCTGCTGGACATAGTGCGCTTCAATAAAGAGGCGGTGCGCGATTGGCAGAACGGTGACATTCCCGCGGCTATGACCCTGGGTGAATATCTGAAAAAGAACAGCTATTCCGAGGCCTTTTCCCAGCGCTATCTGATTCCCATGGGTTCGGCGATCTGGTCGGCGAGCAGCGGCGATATGGAAAATTTTCCGCTGCAGTTTTTTGTGCAGTTTTTTCACAATCACGGTCTGTTGAGCGTCAACAACCGGCCCACCTGGCGCGTCATCACTGGCGGTTCCAAATCCTATCTCGCACCTCTGAGTCAATCCTTTGCCGGGCGGATTCACCTGGCGGATCCGGTGACACAGGTTATTCGCCATGACGCGGGAGTTACAGTGAAATCCAACAGCGGCGAGCGTGAGTTTGATCAGGTGGTGTTTGCCTGCCACTCCGATCAGGCGCTGCAAATTCTGGGTGATGTCACAGCAGATGAACACAAGGTGCTCGGCGCCATTCGCTATCGCGAAAATGATGTGGTTTTGCATACCGATGAAAATCTGCTGCCGAAGCGCCGGCGAACCTGGTCGAGCTGGAATTATTGTTTGCGCGATAATTCCGAGCAGCTGCCCGTACTCACCTACAACATGAATATTTTGCAGGGCCTGCAAAGCCCGCAAACCTTCTGTGTAACGCTCAATGCCACCGATGCCATAACGCCGCACAAAATTATCGGTCGTTATCGTTATGCGCACCCGGTATTTACGTTGGATGCGATGGCGGCGCAGAAATCCTGGGAGCAGATCAACGGTCGTCACAAAACCTGGTTTTGCGGCGCCTATTGGTTTAATGGTTTTCATGAAGATGGCGTCAAGAGTGCGATTCGCGTAGCGGCTTCTCTCGGGGTGGGATTTCCGTGAGTGGATTGAAAAGCTGTCTGTACACCGGCTGGGTGCGCCACCGTCGATTTACCCCGGCCAGCAACGAATTCCGCTATCCGGTGTTTATGGTGTATCTGGACCTGGACGAGTTGGAGCAGGTGCTGAGGCTGAGTCCATGGTGGTCAAAAAATCGCTTCAGTCCAGCGTGTTTTCGCCGCGAGGACTTTCACGGCGACCCGGCAATGCCGCTGGCGGATGCGGTAAGAAATACGGTTTTTAATCTCACCGGGAAAACGCCACAGAGGCCAATTCGCATGCTCGCCAACTGGCGTTATTTTGGTTACAACATGAATCCGCTGTGTACCTATTATTGTTTTGACTCCAGCGGAGAAAATCTTGAAACCATACTGGCGGAAGTCACCAACACACCCTGGGGTGAATCCCACGCTTATGCGTTGCAGTGTGCTTCCGCAAATACTACTAATATCACCAACACCGCCAATACCAAATATTCTTTTTCGTTTCGCAAAACGTTCCATGTTTCTCCTTTCAACGATCTCGCCATGCGCTACCAATGGCATTCCATTGCGCCCGGCGATTCTGCGATGATTCACATCGAGAATTGGCGCAGCAATGGGAATTGTGATGGGGAAGAGTGTGTGATGGATGCCACCATGACGCTGGAGCGCGAGCCGCTCAGCGCGCGCAGCATGCGCAGGGTGCTCATCCGCTACCCGTTTATGACCGTAAAAATTATTGCCGCTATTTATTGGCAGGCAGTAAAACTCTGGTGTAAAAAAGTGCCGTTTGTCAGCCATCCGCATAATCGTCCGCCGCATCAGTTGATTGAAGCAAAACCCAAGAGGAAGCCCGATGAAATCGGTCAGTGTCGTTGATAAAAATAAGCAGAAAATCCTGGCGGAAAATACCCTGGACAGTCTGGCGCGACGCCTAGTGCTCACCATGTTGAATAAAATCCGCGTCGGGCATTTATCTGTGGAAGAGGGCGGGCAGGTCTACAGTTTTGGCGAGCCACAGGAAACGACGGAAATGGTCGCGCATATTTATGTCGGCCATCCAAGTTTTTATCGCTATGTGCTCGCCAATGGCACTATAGGGGCGGGCGAAGCCTATATGCTCAAAGCCTGGTGGTCACCGGATCTGGTGCAGGTAGTGCGCTTGATGGCGCTCAATATGCCGCTGATCCAAATGCTCGATTCGCGCTGGAGTTTTGCCAAAAACATTGTCAATCGCATCGCCCATCGATTACGCGTCAATAATAAAAAAGGCTCAAAGCGCAATATTGCGGCGCATTATGATTTGGGTAACTGCTTCTTCGAGCTATTTCTCGATCCCACCATGCTGTATTCCAGCGCCATATTCACCACGCCGGAATCCACTTTGGAGCAGGCTTCTCTCAACAAGCAGCGTCATATTTGCGAGAGGCTGCGGCTGCGCAAGACCGACTATGTGTTGGAAATTGGCACTGGCTGGGGCGGCATGGCGATCTATGCGGCTAAGCATTATGGCTGCCACGTCACCAGTGTGACCATCTCAAAAGAGCAGTATGAATATGCAGTGGATTGGGTGAGGCGCGAGGCGCTGCAGGACCGGGTGGAAATACGTTTGCAGGATTACCGCGATATTTCCGGCCAGTTCGACAAATTGGTGTCCATCGAAATGATCGAGGCTGTGGGTCATCAGTATTACGCCAGCTATTTCGCCAAGTGCAGTGCGCTGCTAAAGCCCAACGGCAAAATGTTGATCCAGGCCATTACGATTGCCGATCAGCGTTACGAGCGGGAAAAAGATAATGTGGATTTTATCCAGCGCTATATTTTCCCCGGTGGTTGTCTGCCCTCTGTTGCGGTGATCGCCGATGCGGTCGCTCGCCATACGGATCTGCAGATTGTCGGCCTTGAAGATATAACCGCGCACTACGCCCGCACTCTGGCAGAGTGGAGGAGACGCTTTTTCCTCCGTATAGATGAAGTACGTCAGCAGGGGTTTGATGACGTATTTATCCGCATGTGGGACTTTTATCTGTCCTATTGCGAGGGCGGCTTCCGCGAGCGCGTGATTGGCACCAGCCAGATTCTGTTTGCCAAACCCAATTGCCGCGACTTGCTGGCGGTGCGTTAACCGCTCTGCCATGCAGTACAGCTGCGACCGTTTTGAGGCAGGGTGTTTGGGGTTGACTGGAGAAACTGACGGTCTGAAATAACTCAGGCAGAAAAGCAAACGCAGGGTGGTGTGAGCGGAAATAATTAAGCACTCGTGCACATTACATTCACCGCTGTAATGTGCACGAGTGCCTCAGTTCTATCGTCCTTGGGCAACCTAAAAGTCTTCCTGAAGTCCCCACATTTCCTTTGAGATTCGGCATTCCCTGTCCGGGCCTGTTCCTTGGCTTTATTTTTCCCTACCCGAGATTTTCCTTCGCTTTCCTTAACTGGGCTTGTCCATTAATTCCTACTGATTCCTTTTGCCCTTAAGCGTCCTGGCTTTCCAGTCCATATCCTTTCAGTTTGCTCATCTTGAGCTAATGCGATCCTGGATCCTGTGCATCCGGCGGGTCTATCCTTAGTCCCGTCGCCACTTGCCTGTGTCAGCGCCTCTCTCCTGGGAATCCCTGCCTGCGGCTGCATCCTCCCTCGCCGCGTCTGTCCTTCCGACATCCCGCCGTGTTTCCTTTGCGCCGCTCCTGGCACCCTAGAGGCTCTTCCGTGTCCCTGCTTTGATGTCGGCCATTGTCCAGGTTTGGCTTGGGTGGCAATAGTGGCGGAGTGCTGATTCGTTTGTAGGAAATTGTCCATACCGGTATGTCAGCCAAAGTGGTATGGGTTAGCGGATCAGCGTTGCCCCTATGTGGCTCGCTGGCTACAATCCCGCGGCTGCCGGACGCCGTCAGTGCGGCCGATCGAGTAAACGAGGTGACTATGAACGAACACCAGCGGATGGAATATCTGGAGGCAATGGGTATTACCCAGTATGTGCCGCGCTGGATTCTGTCGGCTGCGCGCAGGTCTGCGCAGTTGGAGGTGCCGCGTGTCGAAGCCGCTGTAGAGATCATTGAGCCCCCGGAACCACTGGACTACTCGGTTGCTTCCTTGCCATCGCCAGTGGCGATCGGCGAGATTATGGACACCCTGGTTCGCCAACCTGCCGTAGGTGAACCGTCGGTCGGAGAGGAGGTTATGCCACTCGCGCCCCCTGTTGCGCCGACTCCGACTGCCGTTGAGCCGCCGGCGCAATTCTCCTTAAGTATCTGGCGCCCGGCACCGGGGCTGATGGTGGTCGACTCCCGCCACGCCGGGCAGGCGCTGCCGACCAAGGCGCTGCTCGAAAATATCCTCCGCGCCAAGGAAATTTCCCTGCCGCAGACCAAGCCCGACATTCTGCTCTGGCCTCCCGCGGGAGTTGCGCCCACACCCGGCTGGAGCGCCGCGCGGGAGATGTTGCAGGCTTTCCTCCATGCGCGCCTGGAGCGCCAGCCTGCGCAATATCTGTGGTTGATGGGGGAGAGCGCCTGTCGGGCAGTTTTGCCGGACCACACTTATGAGGAGAGCATCGGCCGCGCAATCAATCTGGATTCCCTCGCTACTCTGGCAGTTGTCCTGCCTTCGCTTGCCGATATGCTGCTGCAGCCTGAATTAAAGGCGCGCACCTGGGCCGCAATCCGTTCTCTGCATGTCCGTTAACTTGCATGTCCGTTGATTTTTATGTCCGTTGATTTGCCGCTGCCGGCGTTTATCAGTCTGGCTGGAGAAAGGTTTGACGTGGCTGCGTTCACCGCAGCAGATCTGGACGCCATTGTCGCCTTGGAACAGCGCAGCCATCCCCATCCGTGGAGCCGGGAAAACTTCCGCAGCTCGGCGGGTCACCATTGTTGTGTCGGCCTGCAGCAGGGTGACAGCTGGGTCGCCTATGCCGTTTTGTCTTTTGTTGTCGGCGAGGCTGAACTGCTGCTGTTTGTGGTGGACAAGGACTGGCAGGGCAAAGGCATTGGCAGCAGATTCCTCGAAGCCCTGACTCAGGCAGCGCAGGCCAAAGCGCAAACCATGTTTCTCGAAGTGCGCGCCTCCAATGAGCACGCCATAGCCCTCTACGAAAAGGCGGGCTTCAATCAGGTCGGTCTGCGCCCCGGCTATTACCCGGCAGGCAAGGGGAGTAGGCGTGAGGATGCGCTGCTCTACGCGCTGGAATTACCCTCCCCGGAGATGTAAAACCGACCGCCGTCGCGTCGCATTTTGGTTATACTTGCGCCTTTTTTGAGCCAGCAGCTGGAATGACCACGGATTTTCTCGCAGACATCAAACGGCGGCGCACCTTCGCCATCATCTCCCACCCGGACGCCGGTAAAACCACTATTACGGAAAAGCTGCTGCTGTTCGGCAATGCCATCCAATTGGCAGGTTCGGTGAAAGGCAAACGCGGTCCCCACGCAAAATCCGACTGGATGACCATGGAGCAGGAGCGCGGCATTTCGGTGACCTCATCGGTCATGCAGTTCCCGTATAAGGAGCGCATCGTCAATCTGCTGGACACCCCCGGCCACGAAGATTTCTCCGAAGATACTTACCGCACCCTGACGGCCGTGGATTCGGTGCTGATGATTATCGACGGCGCCAAAGGTGTCGAAGACCGCACCATCAAGTTGATGGAAGTCTGCCGTCTGCGTGATACGCCGATTCTGTCTTTTATCAACAAGATGGACCGCGATATCCGCGATCCGGTGGAAGTGCTGGACGAGATCGAAGCGATCCTGAAAATCCGCGCCGCGCCGATCAATTGGCCGATCGGGATGGGCAAGGAGTTCAAGGGCGTCTACAACCTCTATACCGATACCATCCACGTATTTCAGCAGGGCATGGGCCACACGATCCCGGACGATATCCAGATCCAGGGCCTCAACAGCCCCGAAGCGGATAAGCTGTTCGGCATTTATGCCGATGACGTGCGCGCGGAGATCGAACTGGTGCGCGGTGCCACCCACGAGTTTGAACTGGAGCCTTATCTGGACGGCAAGTTAACGCCAGTATTTTTCGGTACCGCGCTGGGCAACTTCGGCGTGCGTGAGATGCTCGATAAATTCGTCGAGTGGGCTCCGCCACCCCAGGCGCGCAATACCAATGTGCGTGAAGTGCGCGCGGATGAGCCGAAATTCTCCGGTTTTATTTTCAAGATCCAGGCGAACATGGACCCCAAACACCGCGACCGCGTGGCATTCATGCGGATTTGCTCTGGGACCTATAACCAGGGGATGAAAATGCACCATGTGCGCTTGGGCAAGGACGTGCGCATCAGCGACGCGGTGACCTTTCTGGCCGGCGATCGCAGCGCTGTGGAAGAGGCGTTGGCGGGAGACATCATTGGTTTGCACAACCACGGAACCATCCAGATCGGCGACACCTTCACCGAAGGCGAAGCGCTGAAGTTCACCGGTATTCCGCACTTTGCTCCGGAACTGTTCCGCCGCATTCGCCTGCGCGATCCGCTGAAAACCAAGCAGTTGCAGAAAGGGTTACAGCAGCTCTCCGAGGAGGGTTCCACCCAAGTGTTTTTCCCGCAGAGCAGCAACGACATCATCGTCGGCGCTGTGGGGGTGCTGCAGTTCGAGGTGGTGGCCTATCGTCTGCAGGACGAATACAAGGTCGAAGCCATATACGAGAACGTGAATGTCACCACCGCGCGCTGGGTGGACTGCAATGATGTGAAGAAATTCGAGGAGTTCAAGCGCAAGTGTGCGGACAACCTGGCGATCGATGGCGGCGGGCATCTGGCTTATCTCGCACCCAGCCGGGTCAATTTGTCCCTCACCCAGGAGCGCCACCCGGAGGTGGTCTTCCGTTCCACCCGCGAACACTGATGAGCGATTCCCTCCCATCCTTACCGCCTGCGGTGCCGCGCCATGGCAACCGCCTGAGCCGCTGGTTCGGCCGCCGTATTCTGGCGCTGATGGGGTGGCGGGTGGAGGGCGATCTGCCGGATGAGCCGCAGTTGATCATTGCAGTTGGCCCGCACACCTCCAACTGGGATTTTGTCATCGCCATGGGGGTGATCCTGGCGCTGGGAGTGCGGGTGAATTATTTAATGAAGAGGGAGGCCTTTTTCTGGCCGTTTGCGGGTTTGTTCCGCATGTTGGGAGGCATACCTCTGGATCGCCGTCGCACGGCGGACACAGTGCCACAAATTGTCGAGCACTATCGGAGGAATTCCGCCCTTTGGCTGGCGATCACCCCCGAGGGGACCCGCGCCAAGGTGGCATATTGGAAAACCGGGTTTTTACGCATCGCCGCCGATGCGGGCGTGCCGGTGCTGATTGCCGCCTGGGATTATTCCCGCCGTACTTTCGTATTGGACCGTATCTGGCCTGTTACCAACGATCATGTTGCGGATGCGGAGGCGATCCGCTGTCATGTCTGCAGCGTTTATCGCGGGCGCTATCCGGCGCTGCAATAACTTTTCTAACGCTTCAACTCGCTGGCAAGTCCGGCAACTTTCTCAGATGCCCGCCGGCTCCTCAGATAAACCCATCCGCGGTCGCGGTGATACGCGCGGCGGCGCGGCAGAGGTGATCGATCTGCTGATCACTTAAACCGAGTTCTGCGACTATCCGCTCCTTCAAAAGCTGTTCTTTACCGGCGATATGTTTGCCTTGTTTGCCAAACAGCGCAGTCAATCTTGCGCCTGCCGCGGTGGTCATGGTCTGACCCTGCGCTTCACCTGCAGAGTGATAATCCAGCCAGTGGGCTGCCACCGCATGCACCACTTCCGGCATCTGCCAAGCACCTAAAACGCGCTGCGTCGCGCCGTATTCAAACTGGTCAGCCAGCACCATGAGGTCGTCATAACTCAAATGCATACGGTGGCGCACGGCGCACTCCAACGCGGCTTCAATCACCACCGGCCGGCCGATGCTTTTGCACAAACCGCAGATGAAGGCCGCCTCAATATAGCGCCGGCGCAACATGGCCACCTCGCGCGACCAGAGTCCGCACAATACCGCCTGCCTCAGCTGCTCGGTGATGGATTGGGCGTAACCCGGGGCATGGAATAGACCGGTATTGAGGCAGAGCGCAAGCGCCATATCCGCCACCGCCTGTTGGCCAAGGTGGAGGATCAGGGATTCCAGATGCGGTTCACCCGGTTGGCCGAACAGTCCGCTTTGCCCCAGCTGCAACAATTTTGCCGACATAGAGCGGTCTTTGCTGAGAAGGGCGGCGAGTTGTTCCGGCTGGCTGCCCGGAGTGCGGGAGATTCGCAGAGCATCAAGCGTCAGTTCGGGCAGTAGGGGTACGTGCACAGCGTTGTTCTGCAGGCGATTGTGCAGGGAGTCTGCGATCACCTGTAACTCGAGAGCGTTTTCCATAGTCAGGACTGCTGTGTTGGGCGGATGCGGAGACGCGGTACTCGGTTTAAATCTAGACCCAAAAAAGGATTTGCACGAATTCTTATTACGAAAGTTGCCGAACTGTCGACCACACCCGGAGAAAGTAAAATAACTGGCGCGTATTACATCTTTATGTCGCCATCTTGTGGTGACAGAGCTAGGTGTGCTGGTATTTGTGAACAGGTTGACTAGATTTTAAAGGTGCCCAATCGGCCCCACCTTCTTTAACCGATTCCAGATAACGCCTATGCCTTACGACGTACTGCTGCTGAGCCCGCATTTGTCCACTTTGGCGCAAGATGTTGCCGGATTTTTTCAGGCGGACGTGGCTCGCGGTCAGGATGAGCTCCCGACCTTGATGAGCGGCAAACGCTATAGAATCGTGGTGATGGATATGATCGGCGACAGCCCGATAGACCTGTCATCGTGCGAGAAACTGCTGCGGCAGGAGTTCATGCAGAACATGCCGCTGGTGGTGCTGACAACGGATTATTCGGTGAAGGACAAGGTGAAAGCTCTCGAAGTGGGTTGCGATGACCTGATCGACAGTAAAACCACCCCGGATGAGGTCTTCGCCCGTATTACCAAAAGTATTTTTCACCAGATCGCCAATTCGCAGCTCAATCAGCGCCTGCAGCTCGCCACGGAAACCGCCCGCAACGTTATGGTGGACAACAGCGATCTGGGCGCGAATATCCAGTTTTTGCTGCAGATCCAGAATTGCGACAACCTCGACCAGTTGGGCCAGCAGTTTTTCGCCACCATTCAGCGCTACGGCCTGTCCTGCAGTCTGCAAATGCGCAGTGAAATGGGCAAAAAGGATATGGAAGCCCACGGCATGGCGAAACACCTTGAATCGCAGTTGCTGTTCCAGCTCAAGGACAGCGGCCGATATGTGGACTTTGGCCCGCGCACCATCGTCAATTACGACCGCGTCTCCCTGTTGATCAAAAACATGCCGCTCAACGATGCGGAGAAGTACGGCTCCATCAAGGACAACACCTTCTGTCTGGTGCAGGGCATCAATGCCCGCATTCTCGCCCTGGAGGACCGTTTCAAATTGCTGCGGGAAAAAGAGGCGTTGCACAAGCTCGGCAATGATGTGCGCACGGTGATGGGCGGTTTGAAAATGGCCTACCAGGATGTGATGAAGCAGATCGTCGGTGAGGTAGAGAATGTCACCGAGAAACTCGAGCACCGCCTGCCGCACTTGGCGCTGACGGAAGCCGACGAGCAGCTTATCTACGACCTGAGTGCCAAACTGGTGGTGGAGACCAACCGCATCTTTAATGAAGGGCTCAAGGTGGATGAATACTTTGAGCGCCTGGAGGGAACGATAAAACGCAGCCTGGCAGCTGCCAGCGATCCGTCCGAGGTGCGGGAAGTAAAGCCCCCGGATAGCAATGTGGTGGAGTTGTTTTAACAGCGGCCGGCATATACCGGCCGCACACCACCTTAATCCAGCAGGCGGCCGAGGTTCAGCAACTGAGTCTCACCATTGCTGCTATCGATCCCGTCATTGTCATTGACGATGTAGACCTCGCCGGTGCGGGTTACCGCCAAGCCTTCTATTTACGACCAAACCACCTGGCTGGTGCAGGTCGGACATAAGATCGCGCACTAGCGTCTTCTCCACTGTGGCGTTGGCGGTAAGGCCATTGATGTTGAAGCGATACAGCTTTTTACCCGCGCATCTGGCTGGCCACGACCAGCAGCTTGCGCGACGGTATGGCCAGGACACCCTCCGGCGCCATTGCGGCCGGCAGCGCCTGTTTGAAAATCGGATTGAGCGGATCGGCCGCGTCGTAAACGAAAATCAAGCTGGTGCGTTCAGAGGCGACGAACAGGAACGAAGATGCAATATGCGCGGGGGACTCGTCTTCGATGTCGATCAACCGCGCCTGCTGCCGTTTTCACCGTTTCTGCCGTCCTTACATCCGCCAAGTAAGAGCAACACCATCAAGGCGGCCGGTAGTGAATAACTCATAGTCTTCTCCGAGGTGTGTGATGAATTTCGAGAAGACTATTGCGCCAAAATGACCGTGTAGCGTCATTTTTATGACAGTTCTGTTGCGGGTCGGCATTAAAATAAACATTTCTAGAACTCGATGTTATTAAAAACCGAAGTGGTACGAGACGGCGCTTAGACTGTTTTATCTTCTTTAGGTAATGCCCGTTAAGCTTCGATCATAAGAAAGTATGAGACGCACACTCTTGAGTCCTCCTTATGGTTCGGTTGGGCCCTAGAGATTATTCTCCTCCGTTATTAGCTATGCGTTATTCGCATAACAATGCCTTTTGTTAATGTTTTAGCTTCTTATTTATTCTTTTTAAGTAATTTCCAGGGCTATTGTGTGATTAAAAAAGAATTAAAAATCTATAAGGTTACTAGTGCCTAAGCCTTATTGATTAGGTCTTTTAATATCAGACTAAAGCACTAAATCGAGTTGCCTTGCCCGTCCCTCGTACATACAATTTGGTGAAATTTGTCGCACAGAATGATTTTGGTGACAAAGCAAACGGGAATGGATGCCGCCACTGGTGGCAATCCCGTTCCGACCCAAAGGTTGTTGGTGGTTTTGATAATAAAAGTACGAAGCCGCTATTCGAGGTGTAGAGGTCCTGGAAATGAAGAAGAGCTTGATAACCAGTCTGCTGTTGTCTCTTGGAATCAGTGTTTCCGCATCGGCCGCGAACCAGTACATCTGGATGGAAGCGGAAAGCGGCGCTGAACTTAATCCGATTGTTGTGAAGTCCGATCTGGGTGCCTCCCAATTGATTTACCTGGCGTCCTGGAAATGGGCGGATTACGCCAAGCGTGCCGTTGCCAGCGGTATGATCACCTTCGACGTCTACGCTCCCGAAACCGGCGATTACAAACTGTGGGCACGTATGCGCCTGCCGGACTCCGGCAGCAGGCCGTTTGATATCAGCGTGGGCAACGGTGATGTGGATGATTCCGGCCAATGGACCACCTGGGCGGCGGATAAGCGTTCCAATGTGAAAGTCTGGGGTTGGTCCGACTCCGGTTTTACCGGCACCTTGACCAAGGGTATGAATACTTTGCACCTGGTGCAGCGCCAGGGCGGTCCCGCTGTGCATCTGGACAAGATTCTGCTCACTAACGACCTGAGCTACGCCCCCGCCGGCATGGGCTCGCCTGAGCCATCCATCGAAATCTCCAATCCTTACGCCAGTTCTGCGGTTGGCAAATACGGCAACTTGCGACTGGTCGGCAATCAATTGAGCGATAAAAACGGGCAGCCCGTGCAACTGCGCGGCATCAGCGCCCACGGTTTGCAGTGGTTCCCGCTGGTGGACAAGCAGACCATCCCCAATATGACGGAATTTTTTGGCGCCAACGTGGTGCGCCTGGCAATGTATATCGAAGATTATGCGCCGACCGATCCGAGCGACTTCTGGGGTGGTTATATGGCGGATAAGGCGGGCATGATCGCCCGCACGGAAAAGGCGATTCAGGATGCGGTGGATGCAGGTGTATACGTTCTCGTGGATTGGCACATTCACAACACGCCGTCCAATTACACCAGCGAGGCCGTCGAATTCTTTACCCATATCGCAAAAAAATACGGGCACCTGCCTAACATCATTTATGAAATCTGTAACGAGCCTGTTGCTGTCAGTTGGTCAGGTGGTATCAAGCCCTACGCCAACACGGTGATCAGCGCCATACGCCAGAACGACCCGGATAACATCATTATTGTCGGCACTCCCACCTGGAGTCAGGACGTGGATGCCGCCGCCAAGGATCCGCTGACGCAAAGCAATATCATGTACGCGTTCCACTTCTACGCGGCCACGCATGACTTCAACACTATGAAAAACAAAGTGGACAGCGCCTTGGCTGCCGGAGCTGCAGTGTTTGTCTCCGAGTGGGGTTCATCAGATGTGGGTACTTCCCACTCCAACTTCTCCGTTGCCAAGCAGTGGATGGAGTTTATGAACCAGCGCAAGCTGAGCTGGGTCAACTGGTCTTTGGGTAACAAGGATGAAAGCTCATCCATCCTGAAACCGCGCGCGCCTATGTCCGGTCCTTGGGCAAATTCGGATCTCACCGAAGCGGGCAAATGGTTGAAGCCCTATTTCGTCGCCCAGAGTACTGATAGCGGCAGTGGCAGCTCCACCACTTCAAGTTCGTCCAGCTCCTCCAGCAGCTCGAACAGTTCTAGCAGTTCCTCTAGTTCGTCTGGTGGAACGAGCACCTCCAGCAATCTGGTTCTGGAAGCGGAAAATGCTCAGATGAGCCAGAACGTCACCATGATTCCCCAGGAAGGCATAGTGGCCTACTTCGATTCGGATGATCACATCGGTTTCCGCAGTATCGATTTTTCTGGAGTCACACAGGTGCGCTTGCGTTATGCCTCTGGCAATGGGGGCAACATAGAGCTGCGCGCGGACTGGACCGGCGGCCATCTGCTGGCATCGCACACGGTTTCTTCCACTGGTGGCTACGGCTCATATCAGGAGTACACCTTTAATATCAATGGCATCAGCGGCTATCACGACCTCTACGTTGTGGGTAAATCCGGGACTGGTATTTTCAACCTCGACAAGCTGACGTTGATCAAGAGCACCAAGAGCAGCACTTCAAGCAGCTCTTCCTCCAGCTCAAGCAGCTCGAGTTCATCCAGCGGCAATACCGGCGGCGGTAATGGTGTAGCAGGCTGTCATGACGGCAACTCAACGGTGGCTACTGGTACAAGCATTAGTGGTGGCGCAGGTAAGTGTTATAAATACCGTCACGCTGGTGGGCGCTTGCGCATCGGTGTGTTCAGCGGCAATGTTGCGCCTAAATACGAAGTGAAAAACTGTAACAATCAGGTTGTTGGCAATATTGATCAGGTGTTGGGCAGCTTCATCTCGGTCAACACCTCCGCTAACAACTGCGACCACTATGTATTTGTTAAAGAGGCTTCCAGCGGATTCCAATTCCAATTCGGCAGCTGGTAAAAGAAATTCTTCACGCGCACAATTGCAGCCCTTTCAGAAATGAAAGGGCTTTTTTTTATCTGCCGCTTGCTTGCGAGCGGTGAATCCGCGCCTCAGTTTCAATGCCTGCGCTGATCAGCCGGCAAAAACCAGCCAAACAATTCCACTGGTAGTTAGCAGAATTGCCATAAGCGCCGACAGTGGTACCAGCAGAGGTGCCCTGGTGGCAATTTCATTTCTTCTGCCGAGCAACGGCCACTCTATGAATTTGACGGAGACATAGCTGATGCCAACGGCCAACGCAAAACCTATGGCGGCTTTCAAATAAATGAAATGAGATCCCGCAAGCTCGGCAACGGGTGTGGCGAGATAGAGCCCGAGCCAGTGGAAAAGGTAAAAGCTATAGCTCATCGCACCCAACAAATAAAATGTCGGCGTCTTGATGTGATTTTTTGAGAGGCCGACAACAATCATCACGGAGGCGAGGACAACGGTTAATTCTGTTTTATGGTGTTCGGTGAAAAGCAAAACAATCAGCAGCGGCGTGCCGACCACCAACGACACCCAGCGGATCCAAGACCAGGTTCTGATTGATGTTATCTGATGTAACGCTGCAGCGGCTACGCCACAAAAAATAGCGGTGTAGTAGTGCACATCCACTAAGAGCGACAGTGCCAACGCAAGGCCTAGCATTAATGTGATCAAGAGGGTTCGGCTTCTGATAAAGCCGATAATGAGCGGACAGAAAAGATAAAACTGTTCTTCGACGGCAAGTGACCAAGCATGGTTTATGGGACGCACAGCCTCGCTCAATCCCATGGAATAATTTGCCCAGTTGTGGGTGTAGGTCAATAGTGGAATCAGGCGTTTTTCAAACTCTTCGGACCAGTATCCGCGAGCGATCACCAGCAAAATATAGCAGGCGATCAATAGAAAATAGGGGACCCATATGCGCACGCACCGATTAAAATAAAATCTCGGTATGTTGCGCCAGTAGGAGGGATGCTTAGAGCTTTCCAGCAATAGCCCTCCGACGAGAAATCCGCTCAGCGCAAAAAATACCTGTACTGCAAACCCTCCCAGATTTTCCAGCGAATGAGGTAGAAGACCGCTGTGAGATAAAAATACGGCTACTGCGAGTAGTGCTCGAAGAGGATCAAAAAGGCCGAAATATTCAATGGTGGACGCAGCTGAAATCTTGTTTGAATATGTGTAGGTCAAAGGGTGGTGTGCGACTTCGGAGCTCATGATCTTCTCCCGCTAAAACATGACAAGCGCAGAGCTGTCCGCTCATTTGCGCTTCTGCTATTCAAATGAAAAATATTCGGAATGCGCCGTTCTGATGCGTCTTGCTAAGCCAGTCGAAACATTCTTGAATCGCGAACGCTTTGCATCAAATTTGCTCGACTCTATACCTCCTGCTCGAAGTGACGCAATGGTTTGGCCAGCATTTCGTTCCTTAAAATACTTTTTTTGATGGTGAACGACGGTTGAAAGAAGTCTTTTTCTCAATGTTTGAGATCGCACAGAGGGAAGTCAGATAAGGTGAAATACTTACAAAGTTTTGCTCAACCTCTGGGCCGAAAAATGACGAGCCAGCATTCCTTCTTCAAAAGGAACGGGCTTTTAGTGACGTTTCTGTTTTTGATGTTGCTCGCTCTTTGCGGGCAGATTTTGACCGGATGGAAAAACGAAAATGCAGATAGAGCGGAGCAGGGGCGCGCTTCTCTATCGCTCGCACAGTATATGCAATCCGGCGGCTTTATCCAGGCGACGTTCGAAAATTGGGAAAGCGAATTTCTCCAGATGGGGCTGTATGTTTTTATGACGGTGTTCCTTTTTCAAAGAGGCTCCGCGGAATCCAAATCTCTCGATAAACCCGAAGAAGTTGATCGGGAGCCTAAGCCGCATAAACATGCACCCTGGCCGGTGAAGAAAGGTGGGCTTGCTTTGGTCATCTACCAGAACTCCCTAAGCTTGGCTTTTTTGTTTTTGTTTGCGATTTCGTTCGCTTTGCATGCGTATGGAACCATGAGTGACATGAATGATGCCTGTAGCCCCTGCGTCAGCTTTTGGCAGGTTTTTGCAGAGAGTCGGTTCTGGTTCGAATCTCTGCAAAACTGGCAAAGCGAATTTCTCTCTGTGGCGGCAATTGTTTTCTTTTCCATATACCTGAGACAAAAAGGTTCCCCTGAGTCAAAACCTGTGGACGCGCCGCATAGTGAGACGGGGAAATAAGTCTCGGATCAGTTCACCACTTTCAGCTCCAGAGAATTCCATTTGATTGGAGTATCTCCTGAAGTAAGCGTAAAAGTGAGTGATGTCATATGGCGCGAGTCCACCGCAAAGGTGATCTGCGTATTGTTTGAATTGATGGTTGGAACGCCTGCAAATTCTTTGCGCAGAAAAAATGGGTTCGGCATTACTGCCGCTGAATTCGAGTTTGGATTGAATAGAGCCGTAAGCGACCAGCTTTATTTCCTCCGTGGGGGATTCGCTATAGGCAGTTAATTCATATAAATGACCAGGAGCCAAAGCCGGCAGCTGATAATCCGTGGAATAGGCCGCTTCTTGCAAGCAGGTGGCCGAAACGCTGTCGTAGGGGGTCCATTCCACGGTGGATACACTGGCTCCCAGAGTTTCGTTCGTCCAGTCACCAATTTCATTCAGGCGGAACGTGCCCCAGCCCTGGGCAATGTAATCGCCAACAATCTGTTGATAATTGTAAGGCTCCTGATCGCTTGCGCTTAGATTCTCAAGCCGAAGATTCCGATAGGCCACTTCGCCATCGGTTTGAATCAGTAGTGTGGGAAATGTGGCCGCCTGAAATTCGATTTCCGCTTCAATCGTTTGCCATTCGTCACTAACGTTTTCCAGTTGAATGAGTGGCTGGGTAAAAAACTGATCCTGAAGTATATTGCGCAACGAGAGATCAAGATTGCTTGGCGCTGCGGAAGTGGCGGATTTAACTTCCAGGCTCAAACGATAAGTGTGGGAAGGGTAGAACAAACCCAACTCAACCAGCTCCATATCCAACGCCTGCTCCTCTCGCAGATCCCTTTGATTGCTTAACTCATCCACATAGGCTGTGGCTGGCAAAGCGGGCTCGTTTGTGGGCTCCCAGCCGGTATGAGTCAAATAAAGCGAGCCTGGATAATCGGGAGATAAAAGTTCGTCTTGCTGGTCAGGATTGCTGGAACAAACCAGAGGTTGATTAATGATGGCCGGCTCGTTACCCGCTGGGTTCTGCTCCTCACCTGCACATCCGGCAAGCATAATCACAGCAGATAAAAAGGCAGCATTCGATTTCTGGATGCGCATAATGATCCCTCGACGCAATTATTGTGGAATAGCTTTATTTGGCCGGTATAGCTGAGGCAGATATCAACTGGTGAAAGGCTTTGATATCGCCAGTGCTATGCGCCCTCGGCTGTACTGACTGCCGGAGGGCGGATATAAGATTGCTTATAGGGGTTTTGCTTGTGCAAGAATTGTGTGGTTTGTTGCGCCACCTTTGATAGTATTCGGGCGGTGCGGCACAAAATGTTAAGAAAAAGCGCGTCGTGAGTTGGTGGGTAAATAGCAGTTCATCGCCACTAACAACTGGAACTGGGGGCTTTTCATCTGAATTCTATTTCTAAATTTTGGCAAGCAGCTTTCTGTGTGATTTTTTTATTCATCAAGTGATTTCGTCGTAAAGCTGCTGAATAAGCTCTTTGCTATGCTTCCGCTCCAATCGTCGGATAATAAAATGTCCTTTTGCCATATCCTGAAAATGGTCCATAAAAATCGTATTGATAATGGCGCCGCCAGCCGCACCAATGGCGGGCACTGCTTGAGCGGCCGCTTTTTCCGTGATTTGTATACTGAACCGCTCGGCGACTTTAACAATAAAGCGAACCAAAACGGGCGCTGCTTCCTCGGCAGCGGTTCTGGTCGCCATGTGCTCGACAGCCTCTTTTACGGACTTCGCCAAAGCTGCCCGCACAGCGTAGTAGCCACTTTCGGTTCCATCGTCAGAGGTGCTTTTTCCTCCTAAAGCGAAGACTTCAAGGCAGGCGAGTTTAACCTCTGTTTGCGAAATGGATTCTCCTTCGCTGCGCGCAATGTCCGCGATAGATCTGAGCATAATAGTGGTGGATATGGGCAGCTCCACCGCTAACGCGGATATACCAAAAAAACCTCCCACACCACCCGAAACCGCCACACCCAATTTATGCAAAAAATTCGATGATGATTCTCCTGGGAGGTCTTTCATCGTGAAGATGGCAGCGTTGGATGCTTGCGTAAGTGCGGTTTCGGCAATAGTTCCTATTTTCGCTTTCCAGTTTTTCGGCAGCAGGCCAAAACCTTTTTCGATGGGTGTGCCAATTAAGTTTGTGAGTTTTGCCGCGATACCGGGGTTTTCCAAGAGGCTTTTGGCGAATTGCAATTCTTTAAGATCGTTTGGGGGAAATTCTGTGGCCATGTCTTTCAGTCTCTAGCGAATTTAAGAGCTCGGCGTAAGACCTGGTTTGATTCAAATTGCAGATTCGAGTTCAAGCGTAGATTTGTCATTGAAGGCGTAGACGAAAATTGCTTCAGGGAAATCGATCCGGGAGGCGTAAATATTAATGCGACAACACAGCCGTTCCTGCAAGCTTATTTAGACTTTAGCGCTTTGCTTTTTGTTGGGTGAGATGTTGGGATTTGATCGGGATATTCATTAATTCTTTGAATGAAAAGAATTAATGGTGCCGGGGGTCGGACTCGAACCGACACGGAGGATTAGTCCGGCGGATTTTGAATCCGCTGCGTCTACCAATTTCGCCACTCCGGCAGGAGTGCGGCCAGGGCTGGCCGTGAAGTGGGCGGCATTATAACAGTGAACGAGCCACCGTCAATACTTGATGTTAAAGGACTTTCTTGTTTTGTGTTTGCCGCTGGGGGAGGGGCTTCCGCGGGAGGCGGAAGCCCGGAAAAAGAAAGCGCTCAGCCGGGGAAAACTTGGTAGAAGCCGTTCTGTTCCACCAGGGTCAGCGGTGTGTCGTAAAGGGCGCTGAGTTGGGCGGAATTCAAAACTTGGGCCTTGTCGCCGTCGGCGAAGATGCGCCCGTTTTTCAGCATCAGAATGCGCTCCACTTCCGGGAGGATTTCCTGGATGTGATGGGTCACCAACAGCAGGGTGGTGCCGCTGCGGGCGAGTTCACGCACATTATTAAGCAATGCGTGGGCGGCTTTGATATCCAGGCCGTTGGTGGGTTCGTCGAGCACTAGAATTTCCGGTTGGTGCACCAGCGCGCGGGCGAGGAGAAAGCGCCGCTGCTGGCCGGTGGATAAATGCCAGTAGCGCCGGTCCTGTAATTGTTGCAGACCGAATTGTTTCAGCAGCTCGTCCACTTTGTGCTGGTGCTGTTCTTCGATGTGGAAATGGCCGTGCATGCCGATGGCACCAAACAGGCCGGACATGACCACGTCGCGGCCGAGGACGTGGGCGTCGTAGCGGATTTGCAGGTCGTGGGAGACAAAGCCGATTTTTTTGCGCACCTCCCAGAGCACGGCGGTTTCGCTGCCGTCGATTTTTACGTGGCTGCCATCGCGCACCACCGGGTAGAGATCGCGGGTGAGCAGTTTGAGCAGCGTGGTTTTACCCGCGCCGTTTGGCCCCAGCACGCAGGTGTTTTGCCCGCGTTGAAAGGTCGCGCTGAAATTGTCGAACACACAGGTATCGCCCTGATAAACCCGGGCGTTCTGGATATCGAGATAAGGCGTGCCCACGCGGTTGGAAGTCACTGCTGCCGGCTCTGTTGATGCCAGAACGGTTGGCCGATGACCGGAGTGCTGGGGCTGGCGGTCTGACGTTTTTGCATCAAGCCGGCGCTGTAAGCGGCGCGGCCAGCGTCTATGGCGTTGCCGAATGCCTGGGCCATCAGCGCCGGTTGTTGCGCCTTGGCCACAGCGGTATTGAGCAGCACTGCGTCGAAGCCCATTTCCATGGCTTCACACGCTTGCGAGGGTGCGCCTATGCCAGCGTCGACAATCAGCGGAATGTTGGGCAGGCGTTCGCGCAGGGTGCGCAGGTTGTATTTGTTGAGCAGGCCCTGGCCGGTGCCGATGGGCGACCCCCAGGGCATTAACACTTCACAGCCCACGCTGAGCAGTTTTTGGCACAGCACCAAATCGTCGGTGCAATAGGGCAGAACTTTGAAGCCGCGTTTGACCAGCTCTTGCGCCGCTTCAACCAGGCCAAAAGGGTCGGGCTGGAGGTTGTAGTCGTCGCCCACCACTTCGAGTTTGATCCAAGGGGTGTTAAAAATTTCGCGCGACATCTCAGCCAAATTCACCGCTTCTTTCACGGTTTTGCACCCGGCGGTATTGGGCAATAAACGGCAGCCAGTGCCTTTGATCGCTTCCCAAATTTGCGCGCCGTCGCGGTCTTTGGGGTTTTGCCGGCGCAGGCCGAGGGTGACGATTTCGCAGCGTGAGGCTTCGATCGACTCCAGCATTGCTTGAGGTGAAGGGTAGAGCGCTGTACCGAGAAGCAAGCGGCTACTGAAGTTCTCGCCGTAGAGTTTTAACGGGTCCATCAACCACCCCCTACTGGATTAACGATATCCAGAGTGTCACCGTGTTGCAGTTGTACTTGCGCGTAGCTGGCGCGCGGTACAAATTCGCCATTCACAGCGATGGCGAATGCTAGCTCCGGGTTGTGTTCACGGTATTCGCGCACCAGCTCAGCCAAGGATACGGGCTCGGGGAACTGGCGGGTTTCGTTGTTGATGCTGATAGTGACCATAACTCAGACAGTATCGGTTTGAGGGTGAGTGAAGTCCGGCAGGCGTGCCAGCACGTCTTCCACCAGGGTGGGTGCCAGCAGATAGCCATGTCTATAGAGTCCGTTGATGCGCACTATGTTCTGCGCTTTAGCGCCAGCGGAGGGAACCCGCTCGTGCTCGATCAACGGTAGGTTGTGCCAGTAGGAGGGGCGCAGATTGGCGTCCAGTTCGAGAATGCGCGCTTCGGCAAACGCCGGGTTTAGAGTGTAGAGCGCACTGCACAGCTCCAGCATGGATTGCACGCTTACAGGGGAGCGATCCTGGCTCTCGATTTCGGTGGCGCCGATGATAAAGCGGTTGCCGGGCTTGGGCACTATGTAGAGCTTGTAGCGCGGGTGCATCAGGCGCACCGGATGGCGCAGTTGCACCTCGTCGGTCTGTGCCCAGAGCACTTCGCCGCGCACACCGCGCAGGTCCTTTTGGCTCTGGCGCGCGCCCATGCCGCGGCAATCGAAGATACAATCAAAGCCCTCCAGCGCCTGCTCGCCCAGTGTTGCCTCCGGCATAAAGTTGACCGGGTGATGGGCAAAACACGCACCGCCTAACGCCTGAATCTCCTCCAGAAGACGCGCCAATAAATGACGGTTGTCCAGATAGGCTTCGTCCGGTAGATAGAGAGCACGGTCGAATTGGCCGGCGATGTCCGGTTCCATATCGTAAAGATCGCGGCGCTCTAGCCAGCGGGCGTTGTTGTCCGCTCCCAGATGAAAACGCAGATCGGCGTAAAACTGTTCCAGCTCCGCCATATCCGCCGGGTGGGCGACCACCAGGCTGCCGGGCGCGGCGTAATGCACGGGCGTTGGGGCGGAGACGTTCAGCTCCTCCAGCCAGCGCGGCCAGATGGCCAGCGAGCTGACACCCATGTCGTAGATGGAGCGCTCGGAGACGACCACTTCGCTGAGGGGTGAAATCATGGCGGCGGCGGTGTGGGCGGCGCTGCGGGAGTGCTGCGGATCGCCGTCGTCGAACAGCTGGACTTTGTGGCCGAGGCGCAGCAGACGCCAGGACAGTAAGCGGCCCACAAGGCCGGCGCCGGCAATAGCGATGGAGAGTTGTTGAGGCATGGCTTGTTCCCTACGCGAGTTCTAACCCGATCAGGTTCAGCGGGTTCCGCAATTGCGATCTCAGCCCGTGTTTGGGGCACCCCGACAAGAAGCGGGCAGTGTAGAGAGGCGTCATGAGGTGCGCAAGGGCGAAGGGATGGCTGGTGGTCAGGGTTTGATGGCTGTGACTTCGCAGATCAACTCACCGCGATGCAGGCGCGCGGTGAGCGTTTGCCCCTCGTTTACCTCGGCGCTGTCGCGCACCGCGTGGCCGGTGTCGGTCAGCAAAATGGAATAGCCGCGGCTGAGGGTGTTCAGCGGGCTCACACTTTGCAGCAGACCCGCCGCCCGCTGCAGGCGCTGTTGTTGCGCTTCGAGCGATTTGCGCTGGGCGACCTCCAGGCGCAAGGTGAGCACCTGCAGATGGTGGGCGTGGCGGGCGAGTTGATGCTGCGGGTTGAAACGCTGAAGTTTGTGGTGCAGGCGCTCCACCCGCTGTTGGGCGCCGCGCAGAGAAGTGGCCATAGCCCGCTGCAAACGCATTTCCAAATGGTCGAAAGTTTGCGCCTGTGCCTGCAGTTTTTGTTTTGGATGCGGCAGGCGCGCTCGCAGATGCTCCACCTGCTGACGGTGCCAGCGCAGGTGCGCGGCCATGCAGCGGCTGAGCTGAAGTTCGTACTGCTTTAATTGTTGCAGCAGGGCCGGGCCATCCGGCGAAATCAATTCCGCTGCGGCAGACGGGGTGGGCGCGCGCAGATCGGCAACAAAATCGGCAATGGTGAAATCCACCTCGTGACCCACTGCACTCACCACCGGAATCGCCGAGGCGTGAATCGCCCGCGCAACCACCTCTTCATTAAACGCCCAGAGATCCTCCAGCGAGCCGCCGCCGCGCCCGACAATCAGCACATCACATAGAGCATGGCGATTGGCGGTTTCGATAGCGGCGGCGATCTGGCCCGCCGCTTCATTGCCTTGCACCGCCACCGGCAGAACGATCACCGGCAGCGCGGGGAAGCGGCGGCGCAGTACGTGGAGAATATCGTGCACGGCGGCGCCCGTGGGCGAGGTGACCACACCGAGTCGCCGCGGCCAGGCGGGCAGGGGCTTTTTATGAGCGGGGTCGAACAAGCCCTCGGCCTGAAGTTTTTCCTTCAGCAATTCAAACTGGCGTTGCAGATCCCCCGCGCCGGCGAGCTCCATATGCTCCACGATCAACTGATAGTCGCCGCGCCCTTCGTATAGGCTCACCTTGCCGCGCACCAGCACCTTTTTGCCCGGCTCGGGCTTGACGCGCACCAGCATATTGCGGTTGCGGAACATGGCACAGCGCACCTGCGCGCCGCTGTCCTTCAGGCTGAAATACCAGTGGCCGGAACTCGGCGCCGACAGGTTGCTCAATTCCCCCTCCACCCACAGCATCGGCAGATAGGTTTCCAACAAATCCTTGGCGGCGCGGTTGAGCTGGCTGACGGTGAGGATCTGGCGGTTCTGCTGCATGAGGCTTCCGGTGAGAAGGGTGGCAAAGCCCGGTATTGTAGGACGCCGTTTGGAAAATCAAAAACCGTAATGGAGCCCGCTGATGATCACCACCCTCGCCATCGCCAATTACCGCTCCCTGCGCGACATAGTGATGCCCTTGGGGCGCATGACTGTCGTCACCGGCGCCAACGGCAGCGGCAAATCCAATTTGTATAAAGCCCTGCGTCTGTTGGCCGAATCTGCCTCCGGCCGAATCATCAACGCCATGGCGGAAGACGGCGGATTGGAATCGAGCATCTGGGCCGGGCCAGAGCGCATCACGCGCGCTATGCGCAGTGGACAAGTGCCGGTGCAGGGCGGGCCAAGGCAGGATGTGGTGCGGCTGAAAATGGGTTTTGCCGCGGAGGATTTCGGTTACTGCACATCCCTCGGCCTGCCGCCTCCGAGCGCGAGCAGCAAATTTCAGCTGGACCCGGAAATAAAACGCGAATGCATCTGGGCGGGCCCTTTTTATCGATCCGCATCCGCTTTGGTGGATCGCTCCGGACCCTGGTCAAAGTGCGCAACGGTCGCCAGTGGGAAATTCGCTCGCAAAATCTCAACACCTTCGACAGTATGCTGGCGGAAATTGCCGACCCCGTCGCCGTGCCGGAAATTTTCTCCGTGCGGCAATTTATTCGCGGCTGGCGTTTTTACGACAATTTTCGCACCGACCGCGACTCCCGCATCCGCACACCCCAAATCGGCACCCGCAGCCCAGTGCTGGACCACGACGGCTACAACCTGGTAGCCGCATTGCAAACCATTCGGGAAATTGGCGATCACCAAGCTTTGCAAGAGGCCGTGGAAGACGCCTTTCCCGGCAGCCGCTTGGGGGTGAATGTGGATAGTGGCAGCCGATTTGTGCTCGCCTTACAACAACCAGGATTATTGCGCCCGCTCAGCCAAGCTGAACTCTCCGACGGCACCCTGCGCTACCTCTGCCTGATCGCCGCACTCCTAACCCCAAGACCGCCACCGCTGCTAGTATTTAACGAACCCGAAACCAGTTTGCATCCGGATTTATTGCCGGCACTCGCGCGCCTATTTATTAAAGTCGCCCAAAGCACCCAAGTCTGGGTCATTTCCCACTCTTCACGTTTAGTGGCCGCGTTAAATGAAATGGAAGATTGCCAGAGCATTGCGCTGGAAAAAGAGCTTGGGGGAGACGCGGATTGCGGGGCAGGGGCTGTTGGATAAGCCGGCTTGGTATTGGGTGGATTAGGGTTTCGAGGATAACAACGGCCGCCTTTATTTACCCTGGTGCGGTGGTGAGCGAACAGCTGATTTTAAATGAATGGGTTATTCAATAAGTCGGAATCGAGGTTTGAGTCGCGATGATCGATTTTGTCGGCTAGGGTTGATAAGAGGCTAGCTTCAAAGCTTGACGGGCCGGAGCTTTAGGAGCTAGTTTGGGGGCTGAAAAGGTAAGCGGTCGAGGAGATATTGGTCCTTGCGACGAAGACATGGATTTTATGACGGAAAATTAATGGAGCAATGATTGTGAGTAGTAGGCAGCTGGAAGGGATGCAAGCAGTTGATGCGAATCAGCGGTTGGCAGCAAAGCCGGTGGTTTCATACGAAGATTTGCCCCAGGTGGATCGGGAAGTTGATGCGGGCGCAAGTGATGCTGGGCTTAATATGAATACGCTGTTGATTTTTTTAGAAGAATCACCTGATGAAATTCTAGAGAAAATTCCCGACTTGCAAGCATATACTTTCTCTCTCCACGCCTCTTTTTTGGCAACGGTCGGAAGAGTTTGAAAAAATAACAAGGCGCAACAATAAGCCGCGGAGAGGTTGGGCGGTTTTTGAGTGCGCCGTTATGGCTTTGTGTGTACAAGTAATCCCAGATCCCAATTTATAACTTACAAGTAACGGTAGATTGCCAAAGCTTCATTATTCACTGAGAGAACTTTAGGATGAGCAAGAGAATAGTTTTTTTTAATCACAAGGGTGGCGTTAGCAAAACCACTACGGCTTATAATTTGGGGTGGAAATTGTCAGAAAGGCATAGGGTTTTGCTTGTAGATGCAGATCCTCAGTGCAATCTAACTAGTCTTGTAATAGATGGATTTGATGATTACTACATAAATGATAGGACTAAAAATCAAAATCTGAAAGATGCAGTGGAAGTGGCATTTAAAGGAAGGCCCGAACCCATAAAGGCGATAGATTGCTACTCTCCTCCAAGAAACGACCAATTATTTATTGTGCCTGGGCATCAAAATCTATCTGAATATGAGGCATCGTTGACTTTTGCTATAACATCTAATAATGCAATATCAACGCTTGAAAATTTACCTGGGGCGTTTAATGCGTTCATAAAAGAAGTTGAAAATAAATACAGAATTGATTACACAATAATTGATCTTAATCCTGGTTTAACATCCATCAATCAAAATATGGTCTTGGCCTCTGACTATCTCATTGTGCCAACAAACCCAGACCCTTTTTCCATTATGGCTCTCGATACATTAAGTCGTGTTTTGCCAAGGTGGGCGGATTGGCTTAAGCAAAGTGCACCTTTGTTCTCAGGATCTTCTTATCCATTCGATAAAGAACCTCCGAAATTGATTGGTTCGGTAGTGCAACGATTTAATGTGAGGAAAGGTCGGGCAGCGAGTCCGTACCGTGACAATATTCAGGATATAAAACGGAAGATATCAAATGACCTAAAGCCGGCATTAAGTAGATGTTCGATGGCGCTTGAGGATAATATCTACGGCGAACCTCTAATAAATAATGGCTTATGTTTATCAGAAATTCCCGATTTTCACGGGTTGCTTCCAAAGGCTCTTGATGCGGGAGTGCCTGTGTTCGCGTTAAGCCACGCAGAGATAAATGAAACAGGAACGGTTTTGGATGGAATGATGGCTAAGCGAGATCAGTTTAATGATCTTTTTTCGGAGCTGGCAAATCAGGTTATAAGGTTGACCGAATGATGATGTTGCTATGATTGATGAGTTCAGAAAATGTATTGCTGATTCCGGAAAGCTTCGGTCGTTGCATAAATATTGTACTGAGGATTTGCGGCTTCCCGGAGAATACGATGATTTGTTGAGAATGAGCGTTGTTTATTGCATGAGCGCGCTAGATAGGTTGATTCACGATATTGTGATCATGAAAATGGTTGATATTTTCGCCGGCCGTAGGCAGCCAACTGCGAAGTATTTGGCGGAGGGAATTTCGCTTGCTGATCATGGAAATCTTGTTAGATCCTCAATACCTCCTCCAGAAATTGCCTTCGAGGGGATTGTGAGAAGAAAGTTGGCACATTTGAGCTTTATGGATCCTGCAAAAATGGCGGATGCTCTTAGCCTTGTTTGGATTGAAGAGCATAAATGGCAAGCTATAGCGGATGCAGTTGGTCGTGATCAATTGCAGGTTAGGACAGAATTGAGGAATATATTTCAAAGACGAAATGCAATTGTTCATGAAACAGACAAGGATCCTGTAACTAACCAAAAATTTCCGCTCTTGCCTAATGATGCAGAAAGAATTGAGAAATTTGTAAGCGATCTTGGGGAGGCTATTTGCGAGCTTGTTTAAAAAGTGAAATTTGCATCCAAAAATCTTCGTGTTTGGAAATCAATGCGCCAAGATTATTGAAATTAAATGCCACTGCTCCTTGATGTTCTCGGAAGAAAAGGTTCAGAGCTCCGGGAAGTTAATCTATGGGCCGATGAGATCTGGGATGCCGCATTCGACCAGCGCGAGTTTGGAGGTAAGACCAGGTCTCACAATTGACTCGAATCGGAGCGTGTCCTCGACTATCCGATGCGCTAAGGAGTTTCTATCAGTGTGGTCAACGTGACATAGGAAGGGTCAAATGCGCGACCTGATTCCATCTATCTAGTCGAGGCAACAATGGAGAGCGCTTGCAGATAAAAAGTCCGCTGATTTTGATAAAGACTGATAGCGCAGTTTGATCAGACAGGAAGCTCTGTAGAACCCTGTGACTCAAGTACCGAAATGAAACAATACTAAGCTGACCGAACCCTCCGCGGGCTTAGAATCGAGCTGCGATGATCGTTGGGGAAGATGCCATAAGTCGTAGCTTCGACCGCGCGATAATCACTACTGATTAGTGATTTAAAAATAAATGGAGGGAAATCCATGATTCAGCTCTATCGCGATTCGATATTTCATTTAAAGCTAAAGCTAGCCTATTTCTCCAACAAGGCAATCCTGTCCTCGGCCCTATTGGCACTGTTTGGTTCTTCAGCCATTGCTCAAGATGCCAATAGGGATATCAGAACCAATGAAAGCGGCACGCACAACGGCTTTTACTATAACCTCTGGTTAGCCCAGGCAGCAGGAGCAGAAGACTTAACCTTTGGGTTGCGTGAAGCGGGTCGATACACCGCGCAGTGGACCGATAATGTTCTCTGGTGGGCCGGCGGTATAGGTTGGAATCCGAGTAATCCCTCCAAAGCTCTGCAGTATTCCGGCACATTTAATCCCGACGCGAGTTCCGACCAACAAAATGCCTTCCTGGCTTTATATGGCACGGCCAACACGCGGAGTCGACGGACTGAGTTTTTCATCGTGGAAACCTATGGCGCTCACAACCCCTCGGCATGTAATAGCCGCTGGCTTTCTGGCAGCTTCCAGAGCGACGGTGCAACCTACGATATCGTCGGCTGTTACCTCTCGACTTTAGCCAACCCGACCCCCTCCTACCAAGTTTTCAGTGTGCGCAACCCCAAAAAAAACCTGGGGCGATATCAACGGCACGATTACGGCTGCCAACCATTTTGCCGCCTGGGAAGCCAAAGGGTGGGCATTCGAAGACTTTGATCACATGATTTTAATGACCGAGGCTTACCAAAGCCGAGGCAATGTCGACCTCACAGTAACCGATATCACTCAACCCCTTAATTGCGGTGAACTGGACGGCACACCCGTTTGCTGCAACATAAGTGCAGACCCCGACGGCGATGGCAGAGGCATACAAAACACGGATCAAATTTGCGTGGTAACCGAAGCAACAAAGGGTTGGTATCCACCCAACCCGCCGGATGTTCTCGCCGCAATTAATGTGGGCGGTGCAGGGCACCACGTTGAAGCCGATGGTATTTATTGCGCACCTGATGGCTACACATCCTTTCTCATCTTTATCCGGAACCAGTGATCGGTGGCGGCGGCAGCGAGGTCTATCAATCCGCACGCACCGGCAATTTTACAATTGAGATTCCGGTGAGTGCGCAGCGGGTTTCTGTAGAACTCGGCTTTGTGGAATTTCGTTACGACGAAGCCCGCAAGCGCATTTTCAGTGTGAGAATTGAAGGTCAACCCGTTCTTAAGGATCTGGATATTTATGCGGAAGCCGGTTACCAGACACTTTGGAAGCCGGCGCCATTTGAAGTGGATGTCACTGACGGCAGCGTTACGATTTTCTTCGAGCTCTCTAATTTCTGGCCCTGGGATGACGGCACCCCTATTCCCGAGCCTGATCAACAGGGCACACTCAGCTCCATCCTCGTGCGTCAAATCGACAACATGCCTTCATCAAGCAGCAGTTCCTCGTCATCAAGCAGTAGCTCCTCGTCATCGAGCAGCTCATCCAGCGCTTCTTCGTCAACCACATCCAGCTCAGGTAATTCCGCTGCAGGTGGCGGCGGCAGCGGATGGTGGTTTTTGGCAATAAGCGGTTTGTTGATGGCGCGTCGACGTGTGTTCACTTAGAACACATCTGTGAGAAGCCGTAGCCGCCGGCAATTATCCACGGACCGCTTGCATTCAGGTGCTAAATCACGCGAAATTCTTGTATCAATCCATTCCAAAAAAGGAGCACACGATGACCAATTCCATACGTACCTGCCTTTGGTTCCGTGACGGTCGGGGTCGTGAGGCGGCGGAGTTTTATTGCAGCTTGATTCCGGGAAGCCGGATCGAAGCGGCTTATGATATTTCGGGGGATGGGGCTTCTTGGCTGATCGACTTTACGTTGGGTGGCGTGCCGTATCAGATACTCGATGCAGGGCCGATGTTTACTTTAACTGAGGCGGTGTCGATTTCGGTTGAGACGGATGATCAGGCGGAGACCGATAGGCTTTGGGGAAGCGCTGACCGCAAAGGGCGGCGAGGAAAGTCACTGTGGTTGGCTCAAGGATCGCTACGGCGTGTCGTGGCAGGTTTTTCCAAGACGGTTGACAGAATTGACATTGAAGGCTGAGAAGAATGTGGCTGCCAAGGCAATCGCAGCGATGATGAAGCAAAAGAAGATCGACATTGCGGAAATCGAAGCGGCCGTTCGTGCCTAGATGGCCATGTTTAACAGAATGAGAGCTAGAGCTGAGCGTGATTGTCGATAGGATCATCATTTCAAATGAGTATGGAGTTTAATCATGGGAATATATCTTTTACTGGCAGTGACTACGGCAAGCATCATTATTTGTCATTTAATTGCTAAAAAACGCGGACTTAATCCAATATTTTGGGGTGTTATGGGGCTCGCATTTGGCCCGTTGGCAATCCCTTTTGTTTGTTTAATCAAGCCTAGTGTCGCAGCTGGTGGCTAAGGCTGGTATCTCTTTAGGTGGAAATAAGCATCAATTTTAAAAGAGCTGATACATGGCAATTATAGTGGCAGGAAAATTAATCATTAAGTCGGGCAAGCGTGACAAATTCATTGCCGGATCGCTTGAAGCTGTGACATTGGCAAGAGGCAATCTCGCTTGCGAAGATTTTTCCGTATCCCCAGATCCTCTCGACCCGAGCAGGGTCAATATTTTCGAAAAATGGCAGTCGCCGGAAGATTTAGCAGCGTTCAGAAATTCCGGCCCGGAAGATGACCTGTTCTCGCTCGTCGAGTCGTTTGATGTGCAGGAATATGAAGTCTAGGCTACGTGCAACGAAACATTTCTGCTGGAACCCTCCGAGATGTTTTATTGGTTAGCAGGATGATGGACATATACACGTATACGAGAAGTAACATTGAGAAAGCAGGGTTTGATCCTGGCGTGCTTGAGTGTATGGCGGCAGACCTAGTGAAAGCTCGAAGTGTTGCGGAAGCTTTGGGGGCTTACTCTAAGTTTGAATCTGAGGCCGAAAAGCTTCCTTGGCGGTGGGATCGAGATTTTGGTGCTCTCGTATTACACAAAAGGGCTCATGAGGCTTCTGTTGAAGTAGCAAAATTTATGCTTTCAAAAGCCGTAGACCGTGCTCGATGGTGCGCGACTTGTGCAACTTCTGGCGGTGAGGGCTTGGCTCGGGCCTCACATATAAAAGAACTTGAAGATGAATTCTCGAAATACCCCTAACACACGAGAGTGGTTCCGAAATATCTAGCGCAGCATGTTTCTTGCGCTTGCACTATTTCTTCATCCGTTGGAGTGCAGCGCTAAATTGGCGGCGCTTGGAATGGCTGTCGAACATGGCTTTTCTCCTAGTTGCGGTGTATGGCGGGACCCTTTCGGGACGTGGTGATGCTACCGCGGCCGTGTGACAGTTGGGTGAAGCCTGTGTGAAGAAATTCTGTCAGTGCGACCAATATGGTTAAATGCGAGGGTTCTCAACAGAGGTGCAGGTTTTATGTACAACGGTTTTGCTGCGTTGATTTTTGATATGGACGGCACTTTGGTGAACAGCGGCCAATTGCACGAGATGGCTTGGATCGAAACGCTGAACCACTATTCCATTCCGATCGATCGTGCACTCATGCGTTCGCTCGCCGGTGTTCCCACGTTGGGTACGGTGGAAATTCTGCTGGATAAATTTCAGGTGCGTACCACCACGCCCGCGGCGGAAATTCATCAGTTTAAAGAGCGGTTGGTGCGCGACAATGTCGCCTCCTTGGTAAAACCCACGGCACTGTTGGATATTGTGCAGCGCTATCACGGGGAAAAACCCATGGCGGTTGGTACGGGCGCGCAGACGGCGGAGGCGCTGCATATTTTGGAGCTTTGTGGTCTGGATAAATATTTGACGACGGTGGTGGGCGCCGATCAGGTGGCCAATCCCAAACCCGCGCCGGATACTTTTTTGCGCTGCGCGGAATTGCTCGGTGTGCCGGCAGCTCATTGTGTGGTTTTTGAGGATGCGAAGCTGGGCCTGGAGGCAGCGACGCGCGCGGGTATGACAGTGGTGGATGTGCAGGCGGAATTGCAGATTCACAACGATTATTTTTTATGACGGTTTAAATACTTCATGTCTTTGCATTTTCTCCATTCCCTGCGCCAATGGTTGCCGCTGCGTCATCAGCACCGCTGGATTCTCGGCGCCGTGGTGGCGACCAGCGGCTCGGTGTATCGCAAAACCGGCGCTCTGATGCTGTTGAGTGAGGACGGCCATCAATTGGGTTTGTTGAGTGGCGGCTGTCTGGAAGGCGACCTGCTGTTGCAGGCGCGCAAGCTCGCTGCCCTCGGTGGCAGCCGCACTATCGTTTACGATGCCAGTGACGAAGATGGCATTGCCTGGCGTTTGGGAATCGGTTGCGGCGGGCGGGCAGAAATTCTGCTGCAGCCGTGCAGTGCGGACAATCATTTTCTCCAGCTCGAATCTGTTTTGAATTTATTGGAGCGAGGCAGCGCGGTGCGCTACCAAATAAGTTTGGCGGAACCCTGGGCTGAAGCCGTCACCGCAGCAAAACATTTTGATGTGCGAGTACCAGGGGTGCGCGTAGGGGAGGGGAATGCGGCTTACGTGGAAACCTTGATCAACCCGCCGCCGCATTTGCTGGTGTTTGGTAGCGGCATTGATTTAATTCCATTGCTGGCCCTCGCCGATACTATCGGTTGGCAGGTGACATTGGTGGATCACCGCCTGACACCGCAAAAACGCGCACGCTTTTCTGCTGCTGCCAATATGCAGGTAGTAGCGCCCGCAGATCTTCCTGTGGACATTTTGCAAAACGCCGACGCCGCCCTGGTGGCCTATCACAATATGCAATTGGACGCGGCAGCGGTCTGTGCGTTGCAGAATTCCTCCTGCCGCTATCTCGGCCTGCTCGGACCGCAGCGGCGCCGCGACGAAGTGTTGGGAATCGCGGGCTTTAAGGCAAATGAATTGCGCGTGCCCGTGGCCGGTCCCGCAGGTTTGGGCCTCGGCGGCGATCTGCCGGAGAGCGTCGCTTTATCCATGTTGGCGGAAGCGCACGCGGTGTTATTTGGCAGCACCGGCAAACCGCTGAGCGATGTTTATCTCTCCGCATGACTACCAAAATCGATATTTTAATTATGGCCGCCGGCGCATCCCTGCGTTTTGGCGGCTGTAAATTATTAGCGCAATGGCGCGATGCGCCGTTAATTTCCCATTCACTTAACACCGCTATTAAACTCTCACAAATATCCGAACTGTCCATCGCCTCGATCAACATAGTAACCGGCGCCTATCACGATCAACTCCGCGAATTTGTGCAGCAGAACTACCCTTCAAACCTCAACCTCCTCAGCTGCCCCAACTGGTCCCTCGGCCTCGGCCACTCCATCGCCTACGGCGTCTCCCAACTTCCTCTTGAAAATTCGGTTTTGATCATGCTGGCCGACCAGCCGCTGATTGCGGTGGAAGATATTCAGCGGATTATTGATCTCACATCGGAAAATCCGGGAAAAATGATTTGCGCCGAGTTTGCTTCAACGATTGGCGTGCCGGCGTTATTTCCGGCGGAATTCAAAAAATATTTGCATCAATTAACGGGTGATCGCGGCGCTAAAGTGGTTTTGGTCGAGCATGAAAATAATCTGATCAAACTTCTTTTAAATGCTGCGGCTTTTGATGTGGATCTGCCGGCGGATCTTGTGAGCGTTGCTCAGGGGTAGATATGAGCCGTGGCGGTCGCTTTTGTAGAGAAGGACTTGGATCACACCGGCAGGCTTGGTCAAAGAGATCTCGGTCTTCGCGACCACACTATAAATTTAGGCCGCAGAACCGACTCTACCCCACACCCGAATCGCTTCGTACGCGCGTAGTAGCCTGGGGAGATTCCGCCACAGCAATGCGGGCATACTTCAATGGCTGTCGCATTGCATCCGCACAAGGAGCTGCAAGTCATGTCAAACCAACTTCCCCAACTAACGGAAAAAGTCTTCCTGACTGATGGCGGTCTTGAGACTTCACTTATCTTTCTCGACAAAATCGAGCTACCCCATTTCGCGGCGTTTACCCTGCTTGCCGACGAACTGGGTCGCGAGAGATTGAAGAGCTACTACGTACCCTACCTCGAATTATGCGCCGAGATGACCGGAGCTGGATTCATACTGGAGACGCCCACCTGGAGGGCCAATCCCGATTGGGCCGAGCGGCTCGGCATGGACGCTGCTCAGCTTAGGGACGCCAAATATTCAATGGATTATTTATTCCGCGTCGGAAAATCCAGGAAAAATTATTTGCGCCGAATTTGCTTCAACGACTGGAGCGCCCGCGTTATTTCCGGCGGAATTCAAAAACTATTTGCATGATCGCGGCGCTGAGGTGGTTTCGGTCGAGCATGAAAACAGCCTGATTAAACTTCTTTTAAATGCCTCGGCTTTTGATGTGGATCTGCCGGCGGATCTTGTGAGCGTTGCTCAGGGGTAGGGCGGGGAACCTAGTGCCTCAGTCTGATCTAGGCGACGCAAAGTCGGTCCCCGCGACGGTTATTTCGGCGGGTTGGAGAAATTGATCTAGAATTCAAAGGGTTAGTTCGATTCATTCAACCAGAGATATGAGTCGCGGCGACCGCTTTTGTAAAGAAGGACTTAGATGTACCTCGGCTACAGGCTTGACGAGACGGGGCTTGGGGTGTAGCTTGGTGAAGTTTGGCCTATGCAAAAACGGTCACGGAGATATCGGTCTTCGCGACCACGATATAAATGTTATGTGGGCTCTGCTTTTGAGCTTTAAGTATTTAAAGTGGTTGGTCTCTCTGTAGCGAGCAGTCCAGCTATGTGTATTACTGGCAATTCATATGCCGGCAGTTTCGTTCCTGGTGCCTTCGTTGGTATCGGGGTTTAAAAAAGGCGTGGTGCATTCTTTGTGGTGTACCACTAAGGTAAATTTTGTGGCGGCGGGCAGGGTGTTTTTTCGTCGCAGTTATCGGGCATTGGCTTCGCTACCGCTCCGCAGCTGCTCAAATAAAAAAGCCTGCTTGTCGCCACATAACCAAGTGCAGCACCTGACGCCAACGCGTCCGCTATGCTACCGCGTTGTCTCAGGTGTCCACGGCGTTATGTGGGTTCTGTTTTTAGGTTTAGTTGTTAATTAGCTTTTGCTTTGTAGCAGGGTTTCCAGCATTAAGCGTCGAAGTTAATTTTTAGCTCGGCAGTTTTGTTCCTGGTGCTTTCGTCAAGTGCAAACAATAAAATAGGCGTGGTGCATTCTTTGTGATGTGCCACTAAGTTAAATTTTTGTGGTGGCAGGGTGCATTTTTTTGCGGTTGTATTGTTCGGGCATTGGCTCCGCTGGTGCTACGCAACTACGCTTAAATAAGTGCATCGTGTCACCACATAACCATGTGCATCACCTGAAGCCAACGCTGTCGCGTTGTCTCAGTTGTGCACGGCGTTATGTGGGCTCTGCTTTTGAGCTTTAAATATTTAAAGTGGCTGGTCTCTCTGTAGCGAGCAGTCCAGCTCTGTGCATTACTGGCAATTCATATGCCGGCAGTTTTGTTCCTGGTGCCTTCGTTGGTATCGGGGTTTAAAAAAGGCGTGGTGCATTCTTTGTGGTGTGCCACTAAGGTAAATTTTGTGGCGGCGAGCAGGGTGTTTTTCGTCGCAGTTTCGGGCATTGGCTTCGCTACTGCTCCGCAACTGCGCAAAAAAAAAGCATGTTTGTCGCCACATAACCAAGTGCAGCACCTGACGCCAACGCGTCCGCTATGCTACCGCGTTGGCGCAGGTGTCCACGGCGTTATGTGGCCGAGCAAATAGCCTTGCGGCGCTGGGATTTGAGCACGCTTACACCACGTTTCACTAGATGCCACTAATATCGCCCTCTTTTGGGGCGCATCAAGTTTTTCACACCACATGTGCTAGAGTCCCGCCCACGAAAAACCTCTCGCTATCTTCAAGGAACAACAATGAGCAACATTCATTTTATTGGTGGTGAAAAAGGCGGGGTGGGAAAATCCATGACCTCGCGACTGCTGGCGCAATATTTAATTGATGCGGGTATACCCTTTATCGGGTTGGATTCGGATCAATCCCACGGCACCTTTTCGCGTTTTTATAGCGAATTCGCATCGCCATTAATTATTGATGATTACGACAGTCTCGACCAATTGATTTTGCTCGCACAGGAAAATCCTGATAGCGATTTGATTATTGACTTGGCTGCGCAGACCTCCGCCCGTCTCGGCAAATGGATTGACGAAAGCGATGCGCTCTCATTGTTTCAGGAAATTGGTAGTCAGGTATATTTGTGGCATGTGTTGGATGATGGTGCCGACTCGGTAAATCTATTAAACAATCTATTGAATCGTTATTCTCAGGAATTCATTAAGTTTGTGGTGGTAAGCAATTTGGGTCGCGGCGAATGTTTTGATCATTTCCAACAATCTGCCGTTTACCAAAAGGCTAAAGACCGCAATGCAACTCTTCTGACGCTGGCAAAACTGCAGCCGCAATTGGCGGCGCGCATTGATTTCAGCAACACCAGCTTTTGGGCGGCAGCCAACAGCGCCGACGTAATGAATATTATTGAACGCTCACGTGTGCGGGTGTGGCTGAAAAATAATTATCAGCAGTTTGATAAGTTGGCTCGGTAAAACGTCGACAAAATGCGTGCAGGCAGCGCCCATTTTATTTGTTGTCCGCCTGGCGTCTGGGTTATGAGGTGGATTCGTGGAGAAAATCGAAATAAAAAAGGGAGAAGCCTTAAGGCTTCTCCCTTTGTATTTCTAGCTAATGGTCATTAATTAGAAGTCGTTTGTGGATACTTGTATTTCACCCGCTGAACGTGCTCGACCGTCCAAATAATCGGCTCAACAGAGATATTTTTGTTGGGGCCGATCATCATAGTCTTTTTAATTTCGCCCATTGCTGACAGGAAGCCTTGGCGGTCATTTTCAATGACTTCTTTGAAGTAGTCATTGTCTTTATACAGCTCTTTGACTCGTGTCACTGTCTGCGCATTGTTGATCCATCCATCGACACCATAGGTTCCTTTCGGCAAGCGTTCCGGTGCTTTATCCATCCACAGGCGCAGATCATTGCTGGTGCGGTTCATCCCGTCCTGGTGGCAGCCGATACAAGAACTTCCTACGTTCAGTCTAGGGTCATTTCCTCGGAAGCCACTATTTCCGTTGGTATAGGAGTAACCGGTCATATGCGCAATATTATCCGCAGCGCCGGTTAAGATGCGTGGGTCGCGGACAATATTGGTGAATGCATCAACTCGACGTTGGTTAAATCCACCAGTCAGGTAATAACCTTGTAGGCCGTTTTCCAGGCTGTAGATAATTTCGGAGGCTGATTGCATGGCACCGCCCTGGCCGGTGTAATTGCGACAGAATCCGAAGCCCGGTACGGCGGGGTTGGTGACATTGTTGCATCCTGGAGCATTGCTGCCCGCGAAACCAGCTCCGCCATTGGTTCCTAGAGTTTGGTTAAGACTGGCGATAAAACTGAAATCCGTAGTGTCATTGGCGACTTGCAGCCATTTGACGAACTTAGGAATTGGATTGGCCCACCACGGGAAACGGATATCACGGCCTGTTGAATCGTTATAGACATCAAAGATGCTCTTGTCGCGACCGCTTGCCAAATTGCCGCTGAATATATCCCAGGTCTTCCAATACCAATTGCCATTCGGCCTCTTGGCACGCCATGAAAGGCGTGAATCGACAGTAATAGCGTCAAAGGTAATCAAATAATCGTAGGAGTCCACGCCTTTGCTGATATCGACTTGCAGGTTTCTTTCCATTTCGTCTGCATAGAATGGATTCATCATAATCGCGTTGTAAACATCGGGGCGCGTGATGGTGTAGATCAGCTGAGCAGTTTCCACCCACTCGAAGCCGTTGATATCAACATATTCACCTGCCGCGTTGGTTCTACGCGTGCCCTTAAATCCGTCGATATAGGGCGGAATTGTTGCGCTATTAACTGCAGCACCTTCTACGTTGCCGTGAAGAATTCTCTCCCAAATACGCAGCGCATGTTCTGGATCGGCGACGGTACGGTTGGTGAAGTTATATTTTTGTTGCTGCGTGTTACTTGCCAATGTATTACCGCGGTAATCCCTTTTGCTAACACCCTGCCCGCCGGAAAAAGCCATATCGTCATCCGAGCCACCAAAGAACAGCTGTCTCACGCCCTGGTTATAGCCCCAATAATCACGAATATCGAATTTATAAAGGATACCTTTGCCGGTTACGTCTTTTGGGTGTGCCAGCGCAGGCGCCCAGCGGGCAGTGGAGTTCAGAGCTTTGGATAAACCAACCCGGACGATTTCAAGTTGGTCTGCGGTCATCCCTTCGTTATGCAGTTCATGCATAGAGGTATACATCACGTATTGACGATCCGCTGCCGCAAGTTTTGCTTTGTCATCGGCGATCCACTGTTTCACTTCAGCTTCGCTGATTTTGGTTGCGGCGGGAATTCCGCGCGGTGTTTCCGGCAGCATATGACCGACGCTGTTTTTCCATGCATTGATGGCCGCCAGCATTTGGGTTGCTGCGGTGGCGCAGCTGGTGCCGGGGCAGTTGTGCCGGTCGATCTTCATGCGGACGTAGAATTTCGACAATTCCGGTTGTTTGAAATCTACGCGCGTCAGAGCGTATTGATGCGCGAGGTCGAGGTCGTTGTCGGAGTGCATCGGGGCCTGATTGCCGCCGTATTCTTCGCCGACGGCTGAATTGTGGCAACGAGCACAGCCACTTTCGCGCAGGAATGAATACAGCGTGGTTTCGAAGGCCGCTTTTGACGCGTCCATATCAAAACCGAGTCCTTCGACATCAAGCGCGGTGGCTTCATAGTTAACGCCCCCTTTGCCGTTGGGCAGTATGGAATAGCCCAAGGGCACGCCTGGATTGTTGACTGAATTGCCGCTGGAGGACGAAGAGCTCGAGCTAGAACTAGAAGATGACGAGCTGGATGAGTTTGAGGAGGAACTGGAGCTGGAACTGGAGGATGAACTGGAGCCTGTACCGGAGGATGAATTATCCCCACCGCAGGCCGTCAAGCCGAGCGCCAGCAGTACCACCCCGCCGAAAAGGAATGGCTGCTTCTTCAAATTTATAATCATGATTGGTGCCCTGTATGGTTTGTTGCGTCTGGTGCAGGCACTGAGAATTTATTTTGGAAACGCTTCCCATATGCTGCTGCAAAGTGGGATTTTGAATTGCAGATCAACCCACTTCATCACCCTATCATTCATACAAATGGCCACACATGAGGGAATAGCCCCCATATATGTTACTTAGTTCAAGTTTTTCCTGATTGGATAAAAATTCGTCAGTATCGGGTTCATAAAACGCAATGTTTGCTCGATAAAAATGGTCTTATGGTATTTGTGAAAATAAATATAAATAAAATTAATCTGACGAATTTATGGGGAATATTCCCCAGGGTTTACATTTCTGATCTTTCGTAAGATACGGAATTTACAGGCTAAAAATATATTTTCTGATTTTTATTTAGATGGGGTTCGCAATTTATTTCCCTTGCGAGTAAGTCTCGCCTAAATTATTTTTCCAGCCCCCTCTAAAGGTCATATAAGCTTATGTTTCAAATGAATATAAGATGGATGGAAAAAATCCGAGTAGCCCCGGTTTATCGCATTTGTTATTAATGATGTGCTTCATCTTGTCATTTAGAGGCTCAACCTTATGTCCAACCTCAGACGATTGCAGTTCTCCACTGAAATATCCGCGCCCGCTGACCGGGTTTTCGACCTTATGCTTGCACCCGACACCTATAAGGATTGGACCTCGGCATTTATGCCGGGCTCGTATTACGAGGGCACCTGGGGACAAGGCGAAAAGATTCGTTTCCTGTCGCCCGCTGGCGGTGGGGTGCTGACGGAGGTGGCGGATTACAGACCAAATGAATTTCTCTCGATCCGTCATCTCGGCATGATTAAAGAGAACGGCGAGGTGGACACTACGAGTCCTGAAGTGCGCGAGTTTTTACCTGCGTATGAGAATTACACTTTTGTTGCGGTGCCCGGCGGCACCAAACTGATAATCGATCAGGACGTAACGCCACAGTACGAGACCCAAATGACCGAGAGCTGGAAAAAAGGTCTGCAGCGGCTGAAGGAGTTATGTGAGTCTGCTTGAATAGATAACGATTTATTTCTGCACGATTTACGACGGAGCGGCGACCGGGATGATCCGGTCGCCGCATTTCGCCCCTTAAGTTTTCGTGTTTCTCTAAACGTCCGTATCTCTCTTAAACTTCCGTATCTCTCTTAAACTTCCGTCTCTACGGCGCCGTACCCTCAAGTACACCGGAAAATCCGATATTTTGAAATTCTACCTGGCCGTTGGTGGCAGTTAATCGCGCGCGGACGTAGCGCACGCCGCTGACGGTTACAGAAAAGTCTTCCGCCAGAATATCGCCAAAACCCATCTGCGGTGTGACGGTGATTTGTGAGATCAACTCCTGTGCAGAATCCAGAAAACGAAATTCGATAGCATCGACATCGTAATTTTCTTCATTGAAGTTCCAGAAGTGGATTTTTTCGAGCTGATAATTCCCTTGCAGATCGAAGAGCAGAGTCGTGTCGCCCTGCGACCAGACGTGAGAGGTTGTTGTGTGCGGATCGGCAACAGTGGGGGAGGCTGCATTGATAATATTCGCCAGGGTGCCGTCCCGCAGCGCATCCGGTGTTTCCAGCGCGACCGTAATGGCGGGTGCTTTGAGATAGACCGCACCTGTATCGCAGACATCGAAAGTGCCGTTGTCATTTGCGTCCGTCGCGGGTGGCGCATCCACTTCGTATTTTTCCGCCAGATAATTCCACATCTCATTATGTTCTTCCGCAGACAGAGCGCGGTCATAAAGCAAAATTTCCGCTATATCCCCGGTGAAGGATTCGGCCCCATCATGGACACCACCTATATAAGCAGCGGCCAGATTTGCCGGCATAGGCATTGTGTTGCTGCGGGTGATATGGCATCCGCTGCGAATTTCACTGCCAGCATTGGAAATGCTCGTGGCAACAATCTGCGGGCCGCGCGCTTTAACGTTTTCCGGCGACAGTAGCCAGCTGCCGCTGTTGTTGTTTTTCGCTTTTATAAAAGGCTTGTTCGCTGCGAGGCCCAGGGCAAACCCGTGGGACATAAATAGTCCGGTCGTGTCGGCGCCGGTCCCGATCAGATGACCCTGATAATCATCTGAAGAAAAAACAACAAATAGCGTTTTCGGTGTTGCCGTATCGGCAAAGATATTGTCGTTGAGCATCAGACGATCGTTGCTGCCGTCAAAGCGGACAGCATGTTGGCCGTTGACGGCCCTGGCGATAACACTGGGTTGTTTGTCTGGATCGCTCTGCTCGGCAAGCAGGGACGATTCTGCTCCGCTGGGCCATTGCGCCAATGGTCCAGTGGCTAGTTCGCTCGCATCGAGCTGCAACATCAGTCCGTCGGTGACCGGAACTCCACTGGAGCTTGATGAGCTGGAACTGGATGAGGTGCTGGAGCTGGACGACGCAGAACTGCTCGACGACGAACTGCTGGAACTGGGTGCGACGATTCCGCTGGATGAAGAGCTTGAGCTGGAGGATGACGAGCTACTGGAAGTTGAGGCACTGGAGGTTGATGAGCTGGACGTTGACGCACTGGAAGCGAGGCCGCTGGAGCTCGATGCGGAACTCGAAGATGCACCGGAGCTGGAGGCGCTTGAGCTGGATGTGGTGGGTGAGGGCGGTGCAGATTTTTTATCGCCCGAGTCGCTGCACGCCTGGAACAGCAGACTGACACAGAGCACACCGATACTGAAAACGCTACTTCTCGACTGTCGTTCTAACATTTTCCAATCCCCGCTGAGTTTTGTCCGCAGCCACTTTTTTCAGGCTGACTTCAATGGTTTTGCTTCTGACGGCGGCCAATCATAGGTAATTCGTTGCGGGGAAAAAGTTTGTTAGGAGACATAAGCTGGCAATGGGTTCAGATTGCTGCCAAAACAGCCAAATCTTTGACTGTCTGATTTTTTATGGATGCAAGATTTTGATTTGTAAGAGTATTTTTTTGTGGCACCTGCTTTGCATTTGAGCATTTCATTGATGTAAAACCGTCCATAGACGGGATTTCGAACAGGAGACCAGCATGTCCAAGGCTCTGCCAATAAACGAGGAAGCGGGGGTATTCGACCCAACCCGGAGCGAAGCCAGTGCGTCGGGAATTGACGCGCGTAATCTCGACGCCGCGATGGAATTTTTCCAGCGCACCTCCCGGCAGTTGTCCAACTCCTATTCCTTTTTGGAGAGCAAGGTCGCGCAGCTGACGCGCGAGCTGGATGTGGTGTCCGCGCAAAAAGACGATGAATTAGAGAAAAAAATCGCCTCGCCAATCGCATGCAGGCGCTGCTGAATTTTCTGCCCGGTGGAGTAATTGTGCTGGATGCCCGCGGCGTGATCGTGCAGAGCAATCCGGCCGCGCGCAATGCGCTGAATCATCCTCTCGATGGCGAGCGCTGGCGCGACATTATCAGTATTTGTTTTGCACCGCGCAGCGATGACGGCTTGGATATTTCCACCGTTGACGGTCGCCGCATCAGCCTGGCTACTGCGTCACTGGATGAAGAGGGGCAGATTATTCTGCTCACCGACCAGACGGAAACCCGCCGCCTGCAACAACAAGTCAACCGCCAGGACAAACTGTCCTCCATGGGCAAGATGGTTTCCGCGCTGGCACACCAAATTCGCACACCGCTCTCTGCCGCTATTCTCTACGCCAATCATATATGCGCGGAAAATATTACCGAAGAGCGCCGTCGCCTGTTTGCCGGCAAATTGCTCGGGCGCCTGAATCATATGGCGGAACAGGTTAAGGATATGTTGCTGTTTGTGCGCAACGAACTGCCGCTCAACGATGTGATTTCGCTGCAGGATCTGGAAATCGGTCTGCGCGCCGCGATGGAGGTGCCACTGGCCACCAGCAAAAGCCGCTGCATGTGGCAGAACGCAATTCCGCTGGCGCAATTGCGCTGCAACCGCGAGGCGCTGATCGGCGCTTTGCTGAATCTGGTCAATAACGCCATTCAGGCGAGCCCGCAGGGGGCGAAGTTAAAAGTGTCCTTTTGCCGCACCGCCCTAAAGGGCGAGGCGTCGGTCGCCATTGCCATCGCAGACGCGGGCCCTGGCATGTCGCAGGAGCAGCTCAACGCCGCGCAGGAAGTTTTCTATACCACCAAACCGCAGGGCACGGGACTTGGGCTCGCGGTGGTGAAATCGGTAACCCTGGCCCACGGCGGTCATTTTCGCCTGCAATCGCGCCAGGGCGTTGGCACCTGCGGCGTACTCACCATTCCTCTGACGGAATCTTATGAATCCTTGCGTTGACATCAATACCGCGCAAAGCGCGGCGGCACGCGAGTATTTGACTATGGGAGCCAATCCCTGGAGAGACAATCCATGACGCATCACCATTCACTGACATCGGCAAAACTTCTTGTGGTGGAGGACGACCCGGATCTGCGCGAAGCACTGGTGGACACTTTGCAATTGGCGGAATTCGGTGTGGTTGAAGCCGATTGTGCGGAGCGCGCGCTGGAGCTGCTCGACGAGCACCGGGATATCGCCCTGGTGGTTTCCGATGTGAATATGGGCCAGCTTTCCGGCCATGATCTGCTGCATTTCGTGCGCACCAATTACGCCCATATTCCGGTGTTGCTGATCACCGCCTACGCCAGCATCAGCGAATCCGTCAAAGCCATGCGCGAAGGCGCGGTGGATTATCTCGTCAAACCTTTTGAACCGAATGTATTAATTGAAGCGGTGAAAAAATTCGTCGGCAGCGGCAATGTCAGCCACGATGAACCGGTAGCTTTTGCTGAAAGCAGTCGCCAATTGTTGCAGCTCGCATCGCGCGTGGCGCAGTCGGAGTCCACCGTTTTGTTGCTCGGCGAATCCGGCACTGGAAAAGAAGTTTTAGCGCGTTATATTCACAACCGTTCACCGCGGGCGAACCAGCCGTTTGTGGCAATCAATTGCGCCGCCATTCCGGAAAATATGCTTGAGGCCATGTTGTTCGGCCATGAAAAAGGCGCCTATACCGGCGCCTACAGTTCCGCGCCTGGAAAATTCGAACAGGCCAACGGCGGCACTTTGCTGCTGGATGAAATTTCGGAAATGGATCTCGGCCTGCAGGCCAAATTATTGCGCGTATTGCAGGAGCGGGAAGTGGAGCGCCTCGGCGGTCGTAAAAGTATTCAGTTGGATGTGCGAGTGATCGCCACTTCCAACCGCGATATGCGCAACCAGGTGGCGGCGGGTAAATTCCGTGAAGACTTGTATTTCCGTCTGAGTGTATTACCGCTGCAGTGGGCGCCGCTGCGCGACCGTCGCGAAGATATTCTGCCGCTCGCCAATCGCCTGCTCGAACGCCACGCAGTAAAGCAACACCGCGTGGGTGTGCGCCTCGCCGATGAAGCCAAAGCGGCGCTGTACAACTACAACTGGCCGGGCAATGTGCGCGAGCTGGATAACGTTATGCAACGCGCCCTGATTCTGCAGCCGGGCAATTTGATCCGCGCCGCCGATCTCGGTCTGCAGACGCAGCAGGTCTTCAGCGCCAAACCCTCTTTGATAGAAGCGTCTGCGGCACATTTTTCCGCGCCGCCTCCAATGGCTTTCGATATGCCCAGAGCCGCCCCGGTGGCGCCAGTGAGCAGCTATAGCGATGACCGCTGGAGCGACGCCGACACGATGCTTTTCGCTCAACGCGGCGGGGAGAGGGCGGAATCGGATCTGCTGGGTAGCGACCTGCGCCAGCGCGAATTTGAAATCATCGCGGAAACCCTGCGACGGGAACGCGGCAGCAAAAAGAACACTGCCGAACGCCTGGGCATCAGCCCGCGCACCCTGCGCTACAAACTCGCCCGCCTGCGCGAGGAGGGTTACGATCTGGAAGCACTTGCGGGGTTCTGATGCCCCGCGGGAAAGCCACTCGTTGTGCGTCAAGGAGTTGGCGTTTCCCGCCGTTAAAACGGAGCGTTGAGAAGCCGCCAAAATTAAGAAAAAAGCGTTCTTAAAACAGGCAAAAATTTTTCTTGCCGCCACTTTTTATTTTCATGATTCATCGGCATACTCCGAGCCGAAAGTCCCCGGCGGGGATTGCTGCGCTGCAATAGATGCGGGTTTCAAAGGTAGAGGTTTCCCGTCTTCATGTTGTGACGCATCGCACTATTTTTCGCCGGTTCAGCTTTCAGTTGACTGATTTCATCTCTATAGGAGTTCGAAGTATGGGCGTAGAGGTAATTGATTCAACTCTCGAAGTCGAAGAAGCCACTACTGAAGAACGGTTTGAAGAGGAGCCGACAAAATCTCCTAAAACCGACGTGGACGCGCGCCGTCGACTGGAAGACAAATTGGAACAAATACGCTTACAGAAAGAGTTGCGCGAGTACGATTTCGATCTCTGATCCGGATCGCTCGTCCAAACACCCCGGACGTCTAACCGCGTCCGCCCAGGTTTGTCGTTTTGTACTGCGGCTGCCCCCTCGGTCGCAGTAATTTCTTTTTACCTCTGATTTCCCCCGCTTGACCTTCGCCTGCCGCGCTTGTTGTGCGCGTTTTCGCATTTGGCCCACATTCTGCAATTACCCCCGGGACTACCCGGATATCCGCCTTTAACGACATTTTTTTGGCGGTCCTCTCCGGAGCTTTCAATCCCAGAATCAAGCCGAGAACAAGGTTATGACAGATCGCGTGGACATCAATCGATTGCTGTTGGAAATGCGCTCCCTCAAATCCCAGAGTCAAGCCTTTGGCGGCGTGCGGCAGATCGGCCAGGAGCTGATGCCGGGGCAGCGTACGGAACAAGTGAACGGACCGCGATTCGGCGATTTGTTTTCCCAGGCGATCAATAAAGTCAATTCGGTGCAGCAGGCGTCCAGCGCAACCTCCAATGCTTATATGCGCGGTGATCCCAACGTGGATATTACCGACGTCATGATCGCCTCGCAGAAATCCACGGTTGCATTCCAGGCCATGACCCAAGTGCGCAACAAAGTCGTGGAAGCCTATAAAGACATCATGAATATGCCGGTGTGATGGACAGCGGTGATTTTCAATATTCTCTGTGAGCGGTAATCCATGGCGGCAAAAGATTTGGCAACTGAATTAGATGCTCCGCGCAGTGGCGGCACGACGGATCTAATTGAAGGATTTAATAAACTTCATATTCTGCGACAGGCTGGTTTGATGATCGGTCTGGCGGCGAGCGTCGCGATCGGTTTTTGGGTGGTGCTGTGGACTCAGGGAGAGGATTACCGGCCGCTCTACGGCAGTCTCGAACGGCTGGACGCGGTGGAAGTGGGACGAATTCTTGACACCAACGAAATTGAATACAAGGTCGACATCAATACCGGTGCGCTGCTGGTGCCGACGGAAAAAATCAGCAAGGCGCGGTTGAAATTGGCGGAAGCTGGTTTTTCCAATGACCGAACCCAAGGTTACGAACTGCTGGACCAGGAGCAACCTCTCGGCACCAGTCAATTTATGGAGGCCACGCGTTATCGCCGCGGCCTTGAGGGCGAACTCGCCCGCACCATCGCCAGCGTGCATGCGGTGCGCTCGGCGCGCGTGCATCTGGCTATTCCCAAAACTTCCGTATTTGTACGCGACGGCCGCGAGCCGAGTGCGTCCATTTTCTCGAATTATTTCCAGGCTCAAAATTAGAGCCCCATCAAATCAAGGGCATCACCAATCTGGTGGCTTCCAGCATTCCGGAAATGAAAGCGACAAACGTGACTCTGGTGGATCAGAAAGGCGCCTTGATTTCCCTCGGCGCGGAAGATGAAAAACTCATAGTCGCGGCGCAGCATCTCGATTACACACGCAAAGTGGAAAACGACATGATTTTGCGCGTGCGCCGCCTGCTTGCACCGATTGTCGGCGAGGACAAATTCAAAACTGAAATCAGCGCGGATGTCGATTTTACCGAGGTGGAAGAAGCGGGCGAATCCTTTAATCCGGATCTGCCGGCGCTGCGCAGTGAGGCGGTGGTCGAGGAGACACAAATGGGGCCGGCAAGTCCCGGTGGCATTCCCGGTGCGCTCACCAATCAACCGCCCGCATCCGGCGTTGCACCGGAGCAGGTGCAGGGCGAGCCGGGTGCCGAAGGCGCTGCCGCCAAGCCATCCAACAGTCGCAGCCAGGCCACCCGCAATTACGAGCTTGATCGCACGGTGAGCTACACCAAACATCAGAAGGGCAAGCTGCGCCGCTTGAGTGTGGCAGTGGTTGTGGACGACAGGATCACTGTGAATGAGCAGGGCGAGCCGGTGCGCACGCCCTGGACCGATCAGGAACTGCAACGGCTGTCTATACTGGTACGTGACGCGGTGGGTTTTTCCGCCGCCCGCGGCGATAGCGTCAATGTTTTGAACGAGCGTTTTGTCGAGCTGCCGGTGCCTGCCGAATTCAAACACAACTGGTGGGAGAACGACGCCTATAAATTCTGGCTGAAGCAGGCGGTGGGTCTGCTGATCATTCTGGTTCTATTGGTCGGCTTCCTGCGACCGGTGCTCAAGAGTGTGGCGGCGACCGGTAAATCCCGCGCCGATGAAGAAGCCCGTGCATTGGCCGCATTGAGAGCCGCGGGCGTCGATTCCTTCGACTCTCTTTCGGATGAGACAGTCACTTTGACCGGCGGCGACGCACTTGCACTGCCTAGTCCGGAAGAAAGTTACGAACAGCAACTCAATGCGGTTAAGGGACTGGTGGCGGAAGACGCCGGTCGCGTTGCGCAAGTGATCAAACGCTGGATTAACGAAGAATGAGCAAACCCGCAGTAAAAAATGGCGATGCCAACGCCGCGCCACCCGCGAATGCCAAGCCGCCGGTTAAATTGTCGCGTTTGGATCAAGCGGCGATTCTGTTGTTGTCGCTGGGAGAAAGCGCCGCCGCGGAAGTACTCAAACATATGGGGCCGAAGGAGGTGCAGCGCCTCGGTTCCGCCATGTCGCAGTTGAAAAATATTCAGCAGTACGAAGTTGAAACCGTGCTCGGTAATTTTCTTGAGGAAGTGCGCACCCAGACCGGCCTCGGTATGGGCGCCGACAGTTATATCCGCAATATGCTGGTGGCGGCGGTGGGCGAGGACAAGGCCGCCGGCTTGATCGACCGCATTTTGATGGGCGGCAACACCACCGGCCTCGATACTTTGAAATGGATGGAGGCCCGTTCGGTCGCTGACATCATCCGCAATGAACACCCGCAGATCCAGGCGATTGTGCTGGCCTATCTGGACGCGGACCAGTCCGCTGAAGTGCTCACCCATTTTCCCGAAAAAGTGCGCCTCGACGTTTTGATGCGAGTAGCCTCGCTCGACACCGTACAGCCCACTGCGCTGCAGGAATTGAACAAGATTCTAGAGAAACAATTCTCCGGTAATGCCGGCTCGCAGACCAAACAGATGGGCGGCTACAAAACGGCGGCGGAAATCATGAACAACCTCGACAGCTCCGTCGAGGGCGAATTGATGGATGCCATCAAGGAAATCGACGAGGACATGGGCACGCAGATTGCCGATCTCATGTTTGTGTTCGACAACCTCAAAGAGGTGGATGATCGCGGTATTCAGGCGCTGTTGCGCGAAGTGTCGTCCGAGGTGCTGATTCTTGCGCTCAAAGGTGCGGAAGACGAACTCAGGGAAAAAGTCTTCAAAAATATGTCCAAACGCGCCGCCGAACTGTTGCGCGATGACCTGGAGGCCAAAGGCCCTGTGCGGGTCTCCGAAGTGGAAGCGGCGCAAAAAGAAATTCTCACCATTGCCCGCCGTATGGCGGACGCCGGCGAAATCATGCTCGGTGGTGGTGGTGAGGCCATGCTGTAAATCAGCTTTGAATGATTGTGCAGCGGGTACTGATGCATGACAGATAATAAACTCGTTAACCGGATTCCTTTCGAAGAGATCGCCACCGCGAAAGTCTGGTCTCTACCGTCGCTCAATAGTGGCAAGGTGGTGCCGTCGGTTAAAAAGCCCAGTCCTCGTGACGAAAACAAAGCGCGCGATGAGAAGAAGGGCGGAACCGAAATTATCGAGGAGGTGGCCTCACCGGTCATCAAACCGTTTACCGCAGAACAGCTGCAACAGATCACCGCGGCGGCCGAAGAGGATGGGCGCGAGCGCGGCTATAAGGAAGGTTTGCAAAAAGGTTTGGCCGAGGGCGAGAAAAAAGGTCTACAGATAGGCGAGCAGAAAGCCTATAACGAGACCAAGACGGCGCTGGATGATCAGACGCAGCGCTTCCGCCAGATTGCCGATGCCCTGCTGAATCCGCTCGCCACCCAGGACAGCCGGCTGGAAAATATCATCCTCGATATGGCGGTGCACCTCGCCAAACATTTGCTCAATCGCGAACTCACCGAAGATCCTTCCAGTTTGTTTCACCTGGTGGAGCGCGCCGTCGGCTCGCTGCCGGCAGGAGCAAAAAATATTCGTATTTATCTTCATCCGGACGACGTTGAATTAGCGCACGAGCCTTCGCTCAACTCGGCCGCAATTGGACTTTTTTTGCCGATGCGAAAATGAGCCGCGGCGGTTGCCGTCTGGAAACCGATCACAGTCTGGTGGATTATTCCGTAGAACAGCGTTTGCGCCAGATGCTGGAACAGGCGAATTTTCTTGGCGATCTGGAAACCGGGGAAGAAATTCCGGTCGCCGATTACGTCCCTGAAGAAGTTTTACCGGTCATCGAAACCGATCCGATCATCGCAGCCGATCATCCTGTCATCGCAACTGATCCGGTAATCGACGCTCCGGTAAACAAACAACCGCAGTGGCAGCATCCGCAGGACCCGGCCGATGACGACGTCTGAGCATCGCACCATCGACCAGCGCTTGGCGCGCTATCGCCGTTTTTCCCTTCTCGATACACCTCCGGTAGCCAGTGGCCGCCTCACCCGCATGGTCGGCCTGACTCTTGAGGCGGTGGGGCTGCGCGCCTCCGTCGGCCAGCAGTGCCGGGTGGTACTGCCCCATGGCGCGTCGTTGGACGCGGAGGTGGTCGGCTTCGCCGAAGACAAAACTTTTTTGATGCCCATCCAGAAATTTGACGGACTCCAGCCGGGCGCGCTCGTAGTGCCTGTGGACAACAGCAAAGGTCTGGTGATGGGCAAAGAGTGCCTCGGCCGCATCATCAATGGTTTGGGAGTGCCGCTGGACGGCAAAGGCCCGCTCAAGGGCGATACCTCCATCGGCCTCAATGCCGAGTCCATCAATCCTTTGCACCGCCATCCCATCGACCAGCCGCTGGATGTCGGCATCCGCGCGATCAACGGCCTTCTGACCGTGGGCAAAGGCCAGCGCATCGGCCTGTTCGCCGGTAGCGGCGTGGGCAAGAGCGTGCTGCTCGGCATGATGACCAAATACACCGTCGCGGATGTGGTGGTGGTGGGGCTGATCGGTGAGCGCGGTCGCGAAGTGAAGGAATTTATCGACCATATTCTCGGCCCCGAAGGGCTGAAGCGCGCCGTCGTGGTGGCGGCACCGGCGGATGAGGCGCCTTTGATGCGCCTGCGTGCGGCGCAATTGGCCACCCGTGTGGCGGAATATTTCCGCGATCAGGGTTCCAGTGTGCTGCTGCTGATGGATTCTCTCACCCGCTACGGTCAGGCCCAGCGGGAGATTTCCCTGGCCATCGGCGAGCCGCCGGCGACCAAGGGTTATCCGCCGTCGGTTTTCGCCCGCATTCCCGAGTTGGTGGAGCGCGCGGGCAACGCCGCCCAGGGAGGCGGATCCATAACCGCCTTCTATACTGTTTTGACGGAGGGGGACGATCTGCAGGATCCGATTGCGGATTCGGCCCGGGCGATTCTCGATGGCCACGTGGTTCTGTCGCGTCAGCTGGCAGAGGAGGGGATCTACCCCGCCATTGATATCGAGGCGTCCATCAGCCGGGTAATGCCGAGCGTGGTTAGCGACGGCCACTTGAAAGGCGCTTTGCAGTTCAAACAATTGCTCGCGCGCTATCGCCAGAACAAGGACCTGATCGCCATCGGTGCCTACAACCCTGGCAGTGATCCGGTGACGGACCGCGCCATAGAGCGTTATCCCCACCTAGTGCAGTTTGTCAGCCAGGGTATTCAGCAGAAAGCGCCCCTGGTGGAGAGTGTCAGTATTCTGCAGAACCTGCTCACCGCCGGACAGGAAGCGGGGGCGAAAGCGAAAGGGCAGGAGCCGCCCCGGGCGCCGCCGAAAAAGCCGCCGGGCGCACGATAACTTCGAATCCGTAGCTCGCGAATGCGCGATACGGACATTGTCACGCGTGACATAGGCATAGCGTTGTATGAGCCGGTCAAAACGATTGAACATGGTGCTGGATATCGCCGAGCGCGCCGAAAACAAGGCGGCGGAAGCGTTTGAAATGGCGCGAAAACTCTGGCTGGAAGACCAGGAAAAAATGGTCGATCTGCAACGTTACTATCAGGATTACGAAACCGCATTCGCCCAGCCGAAACGCCTGCGCGCCCAGGATATTGTGCAGCAGCGCAGTTTTTTGCAGCAGCTTGCGGAAGCTGTGCGCCAGCAGGCTCAGGTTGTCGAGCGCCGCAGGTCCATTGCCGATAACAAACAGATGGACTGGCGCACCGCCCATCTGAAACGTCGCGCGCTGCAGGAACTGGTGGCGCGGGTGCAGGCTGACGAGCAGCGCATTCTCAGCCGCAAAGAGGAAAAAATGCTGGATGAATGGTTTAATCAAACCGCTATTCGACGAGCAGAGTCCGAGCGACATTAAAATCCCCACCATATCAATATCCATCTCTCCTATTTCTTCCTCAATCAGTTCTTACAACCCCACAAGTGCATCACGCGCTGAAAATGCGGGATTTTTATGTTCCGCTATAAAACCCCGAATAAAATAACGAAATCGCCTAAACGTTGGCATCCGAAATAACTTTGCGTCATCTGCGTCATCTGCGCTTTTTAATGTGCTGTCTAGACTTATCCAAAGGACGTGGTTACCACTCGCCTATTTTTCCCAATTTTTTTGAATTCAGCATATGGCTCGCGTGCTTGAGTACCACTTACCGAGTGACTGTTCGATTGCGCAGGCGCTCGATTTGCAGAGGGAATTAACCAAATTGCTGCGTGCGCGAACGGCAGTGTCAGTGACGCTGCACGCCGATGCAGTGCGCAAAATCGATGCGGTTGGTGTACAGGTTTTATATGCGTTTTTGCAGGCGCTGGCAGAGAGAAAAAGCCAGTTGCAATGGATGGCTCCTTCAGAGCGCTTGTGCAATGCCGTCAGATTGTTGGGCATGCAGCAGCTGCTCAATCTGTCCTGATGCGATTAAATCAAAGGTAATGCGGCGTATTTGCGATGGCGCCGTTCAATGTAGTTTGCGCTTTTAAAATTCTTTAACTGAAGTTTTTTGGAAGCAAAGTGTTGGCTAAAGCGGAGATTTTCATGGCCAAAATTCTCGCAGTTGATGATTCAGCATCCATGCGTCAAATGGTTGCGTTCACTTTGCAAAACGCTGGACATACCGTATTTGAAGCCCGTGATGGCGCCGAGGCACTGGAGACCGCGAGAGGAACCGACGGTATTGAGCTGGTTATCTCGGATATCAATATGCCGAATATGGATGGCATATCCCTGGTAAAAGAATTGCGCGCGCTGCCAGCATACAAATTTACTCCCATTCTGATGTTGACCACTGAATCCTGCGGCGAAAAAAGCAGGAGGGGAAAGCCGCCGGTGCGACCGGCTGGATTCTTAAACCCTTTAATCCGGATCAGTTGCTGGCCACTATAAAAAAAGTCCTATGACGCGGCCTTGGTGCTGGGTTGGAAATCTCAGGTTGATGATATGAGTATTGATCTTTCCCAGTTTCATCAGGTTTTTATCGAAGAAAGCATTGAAGGCTTGGACGCGATGGAAATGGCGCTTATGGCGCTGGACCTGGAACGCGTCGATGGGGAGTTGATTAATACGATTTTCCGCGCTGCGCACAGTATCAAAGGCGGTGGCGCAACTTTCGGCTTCAGTGTGCTTGCCGATTTCACCCATGTGCTGGAAACCCTGTTGGATCAGTTTCGCTCTGGCCAGCGCCGCATAACGGCGGAGGATGTGAATCTACTGCTGCAGGCGGTGGATTGCATGCGCGAGTTATTAAGCCAATTGAAATCCGGTAGCAATTTCGCAACTGCCTGCTCGCAGACCTTGAAAACGCAATTTGAAGCCGTGCTCAGGCAGGATTCATCATCTGCAGAACTCTCCGCTATTCCCGAAGCCATACCAAGGGAGAATGCCGCAGAAAAAACCTGGCAGATCCGTTTTTATTCCCGATCGCGACATTCTCAAATCCGGCAATGATCCTGTGCGGATATTTGCCGCATTGGAAGAGCTGGGGTTATTTGCAGGTAGCGCCTATTGTGGATGTCGTCCCGCCATTTGCCGAAATGGATGCCGAGTCCTTGTATCTCGGCTGGGAGATCACATTGGAATCCGCTGCGGGCGAGGCGGCGATTCGGGAAGTTTTCGAGTGGGTGATCGATACTTGCGAATTGACGGTGCAGGACATTTCACCACCACCCGCCACGCCCGTTTTGGCAGCGATGATCGCTTCGCCCACAGAAAAAGCGGAAGTCAAATCGTCTCCCCCCGAGGGCTCATCCATCCGGGTTGGCATTGATAAAATCGACAGTCTGATCAATATGGTTGGCGAACTGGTGATTATCCAATCCATGCTCGGGGAAATCGGCAGTAATTTCACCATTGCCAAATTACCCAAACTCGTCGAAGGGTTGGCGCAGCTGGAGCAGAACACCCGCGAGCTGCAGGAAAGTGTCATGCGCATCCGCATGTTGCCCATCAGTTTTGTCTTCAGTCGTTTTCCGCGCATGGTGCGCGATCTCGCCCAGCAGTTGCAGAAAAAATCCATCTGGAAATGCGCGGCGAACAAACCGAGCTCGACAAAACCGTTATGGAAAAGATTGGCGATCCCCTCGTGCATCTGGTGCGCAATGCGGCGGATCACGGCATAGAATCCCCGGCGCAACGTCTCGCTGCTGGAAAGCCCGAGACGGGCCGGCTGGTGTTAAATGCGTTTCACGAAGGCGGCAGCGTCATTATTGAAATCAGCGACGATGGCGGCGGTCTGGATCGCGAAAAAAATTGTGCAGAAGGCACAGCAAAACGGATTGCTCAATAACGTCGATGTGTCTTTGCTAAGTGATGAGCAGGTTTATGACCTGGTATTTCAACCCGGCTTTTCCACCGCAGAAACCGTGAGTGAAGTCTCCGGTCGCGGCGTGGGAATGGATGTGGTGAAACGCAATATTCAAGCGCTCAAAGGCTCTGTGGAAATCCAATCGCGCAAGGGGCATGGTTCCATCATTCGCATACGCCTGCCGCTGACGCTTGCCATTATGGATGGGCAGCTCGTGCGGGTTGGCCAGCATATTTATATCGTTCCTCTGATTTCCATCGTCGAATCCATGCGCTATCGCAGTGAGCACGTCAATCAAGTGGCGGGCGGCTGTCGGGTATTCCAGCTGCGCGACGAATACGTGCCACTGGTTGAACTCAGCCAGCTATTGAATATTTCCTCCCAATACCATGATCTGGAACAGTCGCTGATGGTGGTGGTTGAAACCGAAGGCGGCAAAGTCGGCATAGTGGTGGACGAATTGCTGGCGCAACAGCAGGTCGTCATAAAAAGCCTCGAACAGAATTATCGCAAAGTCGATGGCATCAGTGGTGCAACCATACTGGGCGACGGCACAGTGGCGTTGATTCTGGATATTCCAGGAATCGCGCAACTTGCCGCTTTGCGGGGCAACAGAACGGCATCGGCCTTTCCCGGCCAGGAGTCGGTGGTAATCGCGCAGCTGAAAAGAGCTTGATTGCGATCCGTGTATTTCTTTGGAGTTTGATATGCATACCTCTCTGTCTACGCATCAAGCGGATACGGACTTAACCTCTGGCGAAAGCGCGCTCGGCGCCAACACTCAATATCTGACATTTTTTATGTCGGGCGAGGAGTACGGTGTGGACATCTTATGCGTGCAGGAAATTCGTGGATGGGAAAATGCCACGCCCTTGCCAAATTCGCCACCGCATATCCGCGGGGTGATCAATTTGCGCGGCACCATAGTTCCTATTATCGATTTGCGCCGTTGTTTTGGCCTTGCCGCAATCGAATACACCCCCGTCACCGTGGTGATTGTTTTGAAAATCAAAACATCGAGCGGCAACAGAGTGGTCGGCATAGTTGTGGATGCCGTGTCGGATGTTTATTCCCTGGCGCAATCGGATATGCGCCCGGTGCCGGATCTCGGTACCGGAGTGGACACGCAATTTATTCACGCTTTGGTGACTGTCAACGGGCGCATGGTAATTCTTCTGGATATTGATGAATTGGTATTTTTCGGTGACTTGCCGGATATCGGTGGTTTGCGCGCCAAAATCGAAGTGGAATGATGAAAATTCCACGGTGCCGATTTTTTATTTAGGTGCTAAACCTGTTTATTGATCAGTGGGAAAAATTCCGCTAGATATTGGAGAGCTATATGAGTTTGGCCGATCTGTTCGGTGTATTTCGTCGAACCAGAGAATTGCAAGACAAGATGTCCGCCGTAAGCCGAAGTCAGGCGGTGATCGAATTCGACCCCAGTGGCTCGATACTGGAGGCGAATGCGAATTTTCTCTCTGTGATGGGCTATCAGCGCGGGGAAGTCGTAGGCAATCACCATCGCATGTTCGTCGATACACAGTACAGCAGCAGCCATGAATACGCCGCGTTTTGGGAGAGTTTGCGACGCGGGGAAACATTCAGTGCCGAATTTCAGAGGCTGGGTAAAAACAATACGCCCATTTGGATCAAAGGTTCCTACTGCCCTCTGCAGGACGCCAACGGCCGCGTTTATAAAATTGTCAAATTCGCCATGGATATCACGACGCAAAAGCAGGCCGATGAGGTAAATCGAAAAACCGCCACTATCGCGAATGCGCTGAAGTTGTGTCAGGCGAATGTGATGTTGGCAGACAACGATTTCAATATCGTTTATATGAACGACACGGTTACGGCCATGCTGAAATCCCGCGAGGCGGAATTGCAGACCGTGCTGAAAAGTTTTGTGGTCGACAAACTCATCGGCACTTGTGTGGATGTGTTCCATAAGAAGCCCGCACACCAGCGCCATATGATTGGGGATCTCAAATCACCTTACAAAACCAACCTGAAAGTCGGCGATTTGATTTTTGAATTGATCGCATCGCCCTGGGTGGATCAGCAGGGCAAACGCATCGGCACCGTAGTGGAATGGGTGGATCTGACCGAGGAGGTGAAAAAGCGCGACGCCGAAGCTCGCACTGCGGCGGAAAATGCGCGTGTGCGCTACGCACTCGATAGCGTGACCGCCAACGTGATGATCGCCGATGCCGATGCGAACATCATCTACACCAATAAGGCGGTTATGGACATGATGCGGCGCGCCCAGGCGGATATCCGCAAAGCGATTCCGAGTTTTGATGCGGAGATCATCAAAGGGCAGAACATCGATATATTCCATCGCAATCCCGAGCATCAACGGAATATCCTTAAAAATCTCACCACGACTTACCATGGTAAAGCGGAAGTGGGTGGGCGCACTTTTACCGTAATCGCCAATCCGGTGATCGTAAATGGCGAACGTATGGGCACAGTGGTGGAGTGGGCGGACCGCACGGCGGAAGTGGCAATTGAAAAAGAAGTTGCCTCCATGGTCAGTGCGGCGAGCCTGGGCGATTTCACCCGTCAGATCGCTATGGAAAACAAGGAAGGCTTTTTCGCCAATCTCAGCCGCGGTTTGAATGAGCTGGTCAACACTGTGGAAATTGCGCTCAACGATATTCGACGTATGTTGGGCGCCATGGCGCGTGGAGATTTGTCGGAGCGTATCACCCGCGAATACCAGGGAACCTTCGGCCAGCTCAAAGACGACGCCAACACCACTGCGGATAAACTCACGGAAATCATCGGCCGGATACGCACGTCGTCCAGTGCCATTCTGACCGCATCAAATGAAATTGCGCAGGGCAATGCCGATCTCAGTCAACGCACTGAGGAGCAGGCATCTTCTCTGGAACAAACCGCTTCCAGCATGGAAGAAATGACCTCGACCGTAAAACAAAGTGCGGAAAATGCACTCCGCGCCAACGATCTCGCCCAGACCGCGCAAACCAAAGCGAAAGAGGGTGGGCAGGTGGTGAGTCGCGCTGTGCAGGCCATGCAGGAAATCAGCGATTCGAGCAAAAAAATCAGCGACATCATCAGCGTGATTGATGAAATCGCTTTTCAAACAAACTTGCTGGCGCTCAACGCAGCCGTGGAAGCGGCGCGGGCGGGTGAACAGGGGCGCGGATTCGCGGTGGTGGCCGGGGAAGTGCGCAACCTTGCCCAGCGCTCCGCCGGTGCAGCGAAGGAAATCAAAGATTTGATCCGCGACAGTGTCGGCAAGGTTCACGATGGCCGGCAGCTGGTCAACGCCTCCGGTGAGACGCTCCATGAAATTGTCGCGGCAGTGGAAAAAGTCAGCAACATGATGCAGGAGATCGCCCAGGCCGCGCAGGAGCAAACCTCCGGAATTGAGCAGGTGAATACCGCCGTGGCGCAAATGGATGAAATGACGCAACAGAATGCGGCGCTGGTGGAAGAGGCATCCGCCGCGGGTGCGTCGCTGGCGGATCAGGCCAATGCGATGTATTCGATCGTGGAGTTCTTTTCCGTAGCGGAAGGATTTGAATCGAAAGGTGCTACAGCCGTGAAACGCAATAAACCTTCGGTCAAACCCGTGTTGGTGAGTGGCAAGGCTGGCAAAAAATCCCAACCACGCGCCTCGCAGGCCGATGAGGAGTGGGAGGAATTTTGAGTTCCCGATACCCTTCAATTTCGAGCATGCGTCAGTGACTACGTCTATACAGAACTGTTCCCGCGACATGGAATGTCGCGAATTTCCCATGTCGCAGCGCAATTTTCGCCAGTTGCAGAAAGTTGCCTACGATCTGACGGGGATTAATTTGTCGGATCAAAAGCGCAATATGATTTACGGCCGCCTGTCGCGGCGTATGCGCGCTTTGCAGTTAGACGATTTTGACCAGTATTGCGCCCTCCTAACGCAAAACGACTCGCAGGAGATAGGCGAGTTTATCAACGCCATCACCACCAATCTCACCGCATTTTTCCGTGAGAACCACCACTTTGAATATCTGAGAGATCATATTTTTCCTGAGTTGATACGTCTAAAACAGAGGGAGCGGCGTATACGTATATGGTCTGCAGGTTGTTCCACCGGTGAAGAGCCTTACTCGCTGGCGATGGTGGTGAAATCGATTCCCGCACTGAGGTTTTGGGACGTAAAAATTCTGGCCACCGATCTCGATTCCGCCGTCGTGGAAAAAGCGAAAACCGGGGAATATTCCGCTGATCGCTGTGCGGATATACCGCCGCAATATCGGAAATTCATGGAATGGGACGCGCACAGCGAGTGTGGCGTAGTGTGCGATGCGGTACGTGAGTTGGTGACTTTCAAACAGCTCAATCTGTTGCAGCCCTGGCCGATGAAAGGTCCCATGGATGTGATTTTTTGCCGCAACGTGGTGATCTACTTTGATATGCAAACGCAAGTCAAATTGTTTGCACGCTATACCAATATTCTGGATACGAGTGGGTATTTGATTATCGGCCACTCGGAAAATCTGCACGAAATAAGCGAACGGTTTGAATCACTTGGCAGAACCATTTACCGGCGCGCCAGATGATAAACAAACCCAAACGGGCGTCACCATTATCGTTGCCGTTGAAGGGCTTCGAGCATATCAACCGCTATTGGGACCCCCATCGCCAGGTAGCGGTTGCGAAGATTCTGCCGGGTGAGTGCTACGTCAGTCTGCGCGATGAAATGATTGCGACCGTTCTGGGATCCTGCGTGTCGGCCTGCGTGCGCGATTGGAAGCTGGGCATCGGCGGGATGAATCATTTTATGTTGCCGTTGCGCGGTGGAGGCCAGGGGCCCGCGCGCAATAATCTGGTTACGCCGGATCTTTGTTATGGCAACTGGGCCATGGAATATCTGATCAACATGATTTTGCGCAACGGTGGCAAGCGCGAACGTCTGGAGATCAAATTATTTGGCGGTGGCAAAGTGTTGTCGGGATTGAGTCAGATGGAAGTGGGAAGGCGCAATGTGGATTTTGCCCTGGGTTATTTACGCGAGGAAAAACTCGCGGTTGTCGCCCAGGATATCTACGGCGATTACCCCAGAAAAAATTCTATATTTTCCCGCTACAGGCGCGGTAAAAATGCGCCGCCTGCGCACTCTGGCCAATGACACCATTCAGCAGCGGGAGCACGCTTACATGGAATCGCTGCGCACAACGGCGCAGGAAGATGTGGAATTTTTTTAGGCGAGGCAGTATCCGGCAATGCAACCGAAGATCAAGGTTCTTGTGGTGGATGATTCAGCAATGGTGCGGGCGTTATTGACCCAGATCATAAACGCCAATCCGCGTTTGCAAGTGGTTGCCGCCGCCGCCGATCCCTATGACGCGCGCGAGCTGATCAAACAGCACAACCCCGACGTCATTACTCTGGACATCGAAATGCCAAAAATGAATGGCATTACGTTTCTGAAGAATCTGATGCGTTTGCGCCCCGTTCCGGTGGTGATGATTTCGACACTTACCCAGGAGGGCGCACCATCAACTCTTGAAGCGCTGGAGTATGGGGCGGTGGATTTTCTCGGGAAACCCGCCGGTGCTGATGATCTCGGTCTGGCGGATTACACACGGTTGATCGGAGAAAAAATCTATTGGGCGTCGAAAGCCAATATCAAACGCGATTTTGCTCAGACCGAGCACAGAACCGCCAGCCTCCGGTGGGTGCAAAATCAATTCGCCCGGGATTTTTATGCGCCATAGGCGCATCCACAGGTGGCACCGAGGCGATAAAAGCGGTGGTGCAAAGCTTGCCGGAAATGTCACCTCCAATTGTAGTGACACAACATATTCCCGAAGCTTTCAGCGCGTCTTTCGCACGCCGTCTCAACAGCATTTGCGCCATGAGTGTTTGTGAGGCCGAGGATCAGCAACCGATCGAAGCCGGAGCGGTTTATATCGCCCCCGGACATTCGCATCTGAAGATCGGGCGTACTCGCGGCCAATATATTTGCCAGCTGGATAACGGCCCTTTGGTCAACCGCCATCGGCCATCTGTAGAAGTGTTGTTTGATTCGGTGCGCGCCGTCGCGGGACCCAATGCCCTCGCCATACTGCTGACCGGTATGGGCGCGGATGGTGCGCAGGCATTGTTGCGTTTGCGCGAGACGGGCGCCGCAACGCTGGCTCAGGATGAAGCAACATCGACGGTTTGGGGTATGCCCGGCGCGGCGGTGAAATTAGGCGCTGCGCAAAAAATTCTGGCGTTGGAAAAAATTCCGCAGGAAATTCTGCAGGCGGCGTATGCCGTCGGACGGTAATACAAGGAGAAATCATATGCTCGGTTCACCTGTTGATGGCTCATCTCCGCGGGAGATCAAGTCCCGGTTTGTCGCGATCCGGGAAAAATTTCTTGAGCAGCTTGGCGATTGGCTGCCGGTGTACGAGGATTTTCTTCGCGATTATGAGAGTTCATCGGAGAGCGCCAGAGCAATGGGCGAGATTCATATGCGCGTGCATCGTATTGCGGGTTCGGCGCGGATGTTTGGATTCTCCGATCTTACGGACGCGGCCATAGCAGCGGAAAACCGGTTGCGTGACCTAACCGGTAACGGTATTCCGACCAGTGTTGACCATGGCGGCGTTGACCATAGTGATGATGCATTCTGGACGCTGCTCATGCAGTTGCGTCTGGCGCTTAAGGATGACGATTTCTTCGATGTCGATCAGCCTGATCTCACCGTATTTTCGCAGGTCGGTGAGCGCCGGTTTACAGTGCTGATCGCGGATGACGATGATTTATTACGGGAACTGCTGGTAAAGGAATTTACCGATGCGAATTTCCAGATCATGCAGGCACCGGATGGCGAGGTCATGATGGATATCATTCGAAGTTGTGCCTGTAATGCAGATGCGGAAAAGCCCGACCTTATCATTCTCGACCTGAATATGCCGAAGGTGAATGGTTTTCAGGTGCTCAAAAAGCTTAAAGCAACCGAAGCCACTCGCGATATACCAGTGGTGATGCTGACCCGCCGCAGTGAGGACGAGAACCTGCCGGAATGCATGTCCCTGGGCGCGGTGGATTATGTGACCAAACCTGTTTCAGTGAACGAACTTTTTTCGCGCATTTCCGAGCAGTTGTCGACCCCCAAAAATAAAGTGTTGCTGGTGGATGACGATGAGCATATCCGCGAATTGCTGACCCAGCATTTTCATCGCATGGGAATGAGCGTGGTGCCGGCGAAATCCGGCCTTGAGGCGATGCAGCTGCTCGGCAGGCAAAAACCGGATGCGATAGTGCTGGATATTGTGATGCCAGGGATGACCGGCATAGAGGTGTTGCGACAGTTGCAGGCGAATGAAGAGCTGGCAAAAATTCCCGTGGTGTTACTGACGACAAAAGCGCAGCAGGACAATATTTTGCGCGGCTTGGAAATCGGTGCGCATGACTACGTCACCAAGCCCTTCGATCCTGTTGATGTGGTGACGCGAGTCAATCAGTTGATCCAACACGAATTGGAAATTTGAACCTGCAATTTGAAGCATTAGTAAATCATTAATTTGAGCCTCTACACGTTAGTAATTTTAATGCTAGTGCGTCAGTAAATTAAACGTACATCATAATTTGATAGTCAGTTAGGCCCAGGATATGCAAAAGCCGTTATTGCTGGTGAATGAAAAGGAACGCCCCACAACCTCTTATCAAAACGCTGGTCTCGAGGCAGAGCGGGATGAACGCTGCGATCGGATTACCCGCATGACCGCAAACCTGTTGGCCTGTCCTATAGCGCTGATTTCACTGCGCGATGAAAATAGATTCAGGTCAATGCTGGGAGCGGTGATGGTAGATGTTCACCATACCGCAACTTTCTGCGCCCACGTGCTGCAGAATTCTGATGTGTATGAAATACCGGACGCGCGCCTCGATGAGCGTTTTAGTGGCAATCCCGCCGTCAACGAAGAACCGCATATTGTTTTTTTTGCTGCCGCACCGATCGCGACGCCTGCGGGACAAATTGTCGGGGCCTTGTGTGTCATCGATCACCAGCCGCGACAGCTGACGCTGGCGCAGCGCGGCATTCTCCAGGATCTTGCGCGCTGTGCGCAGGATTGCATCCATCTGGATAAAGTTATTCGCGATAGTCATCAACTGCTCAAAACCCGCCGCTTGTCCGCCACTATCAGTCGCGCGCAGAAGCTGTTCATGGGCTCGATGGATCACGACGATGCCTTCGATGAATTGCTGCGCGAAGTGCAGACCATTTCCGAATCGGGAATTATATTTATCGGCGCAATCCGCTCGGATTTACAAGTTCCGGCGGTGGTCAAGACGTATCTGCGCAGTGATATACGGCTCTTCCGCTGCTTTTGCTCACGGCGCCGAGAGCGCGTTTCTACAGCACTTGGTGCAGAGTTTCGCCAGCGATCCCACGGTGCTGATCCTGAATAATGCGGCTGCGATTGCAACCTGGTTCGGCGCGGACGTGGTTCCTCCAGCGCAGAATTCGCTGTTGGTATTGCCGGTGTATTGGGGAAAAAATCTCTTGGCCATGGTCGGTGTTGGCGATCGCAAAGGCGGTTATGACCGGGAAATAGTCGATTTTTTTCAGCCGCTGCTTGGCGCTGTAGCGCAATTGGTGGAGACACTGCGAATTCGCAAAATTCACCAGGCACACGAAAGAGAATTGAAGCGTCTCACCTTGGTGGCCAGTCAGACCGACAGCGGTTTGATCATCACCGAGATCGATGGCGCGATTGATTGGGTTAACGACGGCTTTTCGCGCATGAATGGCTATCATCTGGAGCAGCTCCGAGGTAAGCCGTTCTGGGAAATTTTCAGGGGACAGGAGGGCTCTGCCATCGCGACAGAACAGATGAGCAGGGCATTACTGGAGTGCGCGTCGTTCAATGTGGAATTGAAGTGCAGCAAGCACGATGGTTCCACCTACTGGGCGAGAATTGTCGGCAATCCTCTTTATGGTGATGCAAAGGTATTTCAGGGATTTATCGCCATTGTTACCGATATCAGTGCCGAGCATCGCAAGACGGAGTTGCTCGCGGAAAGAGAGCGGCACCTGCGCATGGTGATCGACGGCACCCGCAGCGGTACCTGGGAGTGGAACATCAGCACGGATGTGCTCATTCTGAACGATCGCTGGGCCACCATCATCGGGTATGACCTTAAAGATATTGAGCCGGTTTCGAGCCAGCGATGGAAGGCGTTGATTCACCCGGATGATCGGCAGCACGTCACCTTGCTGCTGCAAAAACATATTCGCGGTGATACGCAGTTTTATGATTGCAAATACCGCATGTTGCACAAGTCCGGGCATTGGGTCTGGGTGCATGATCGCGGTCAGGTTTTTTCCCGCGATGAAAATGGCAAGCCGCGTTTGATGTCGGGAACGCATTTTGATATCACGGACGTAATGGTGGTGCGCCGGGCATTAGAGGTTAAACAACAGCAATTGAATCACATGCTCGCCAATCTTCCTGGAATGGTGTATCGCTACGAAAACTACCACAACCACAAAAGCAACGAGACGCGCTCAATGTATTTCGTCAGTCCCGGCATTGAGCACGTGACTGGTTATTCGGCAAACGAATTTTTGCCCGGCAAAGGCGGCAAAAAATCCTACGAAGATCTCATCCATCCCGATGATGTGGAGCGGGTGAAATACACCCGCGCGCAAGCGGTCAATACCGGTTATCAACTGGAGTATCGGGTGCGCCATCTGGATGGCGAATACCGCTGGGTGGAGGAGATCGGACGCGGCTCCACCGAGCCCGATGGCGAGTCCGATACTTTGTATTTCCTCGATGGCTTTGTTTGGGATATCACCGAGCGCAAATCCATCCGCACCAGTCTTGAGGCGGAGCGTAATAAATTGGCTTCGCTCTATCAAATGGCCCCAATTGGTATCGCCTCAAGTGATTTCGCCAGAAGTTGTTTTGTCGACGCCAACCCGGAACTGCTTAATCTGCTCGATTACAGTTTGCCTGAATTATTGCAACTCGACTGGCGCAGCCTGATTCTGCCGAATTTCCACGCCGACATCGAACGCCACAGCACCGAACTCGCCCGCACCGGTCGCTTTGGGCCCTACGAAGTGCAAATGGTGGCCAAGCACGGAAAGGTCATTGATGTAGGAGTCAGCGGTGCAAGAGTGCGCGAGAGCAACGGCGAGGATCGTGTTTGGACGATAGTGCAGGATATTTCGCAGCAGAAACAATTGGAAAAAATGAAAAGCGAACTGATTGCCGTGGTGAGCCATGAATTGCGCACGCCGCTCACCTCCATCATTGGTTCTCTCGGACTGGTGCGCAGCCAGCTGGAAAAAATTCCAGCGCCGGGCGGCTGAGCGATCTGATGGAAATCGCCTACAACAACGGCCATCGCCTGAATATGCTGGTGAATGATTTGCTCGACATGGAAAAACTTATGGCCGGGAAAATCGCCTTCAAGATGGAGGTCATTCCCTTGGAAGATCTGCTATATCAGGCGATTGCGGAAAATCAGGCCTATGCCGATACCTATCATGTGCGCCTGTCGTTGCAGACCGGCTGCATGGGTGCGCGCATTGCGGTTGATCGCTTGAGGTTCCAGCAGATCATGTCCAATCTCTTATCCAACGCGGCGAAATTTTCCTATCAGGGGCAGGAAATTACGATTTCGGTTTCCATACTTGGCGACAGCGCCCGCATAGCAGTCGCTGACCGCGGTTGTGGAATTCCACCGGATTTTCACGCAAGGGTGTTTCAGAAGTTCAGTCAGGTGGACTCATCCAGCAGTCGCAAAAAGGAGGGCTCGGGATTGGGGCTTGCCATCACCCGCGAGTTGGTAGAGCGCATGGACGGGGCGATACAGTTTCATTCAGTGGTTGGTGAAGGCACTACCTTTTTCATTACCTTTCCGCTCGCCGCGGCTCCCTGAGGGATTCGCCGGAGAATGAGAGGGCTTGCTCATCGCGGCGGAAGGCAGCTTCTATACTGAACAGGTTGAGCTGAGGAGGTGCGTTGTGCGAGCGTTGCGAAAAATTCTGTTTGTGGAGGATGATCCGGACATCCAGACCGTCGCGACCATGGCTTTGGAGGTGCTCGGCGGTTACGAAGTTATGCCGTGCTCATCCGGGGCGGAGGCGATTGCGCAGGCGCGCGCCGTTACGCCGGATTTTATTCTCCTCGATGTGATGATGCCGGATATGGACGGCCCCGCAACACTGCGGGCGCTGCGGCGTGAACCCGGCCTGGCGGATGTGCCGGTGGCTTTTATGACCGCCTTGTCACGCCATGAGGATATGGACAAGCTGCTTGCGCTCGGCGCCCGAGGAATCATCTCCAAGCCGTTTGATCCTATGACCCTCGCCGATCGCGTGCGCGAATTATGGGGAGACCTGTAGAGCGTGATTCCGGCGTTATCAATCCGGAAGTCAGCTTTCACTTGCGTTCTTGCCGGGAGATTCAGGCATATTCCGCTGTTTCCTGTGCATGCGAAACTCCTTGAACCTGTTGTGCATTGCGCCGAGACACCGCAGAGCAAAGGTCGCAATTGTGCGCGCTACAGACTTGTTTCATGCGCTTTCCTGGCGCTTATTCGAGCCATTCAAAGCCCTTGTCTTGCCCCATTGCCTATGTAATCCTTGCGCGGCTTTGTGACGTACTTCGCTGGTGCGCCACACTCTTTAAGAAAGCGCACGGCCACTTGGCGGTTGCACAAACAGTCTGTCGCAGTGAATTGTTTTTTTACCGGCTTGGCGCTAATCATGCAAAGCGAAGCTTGTCAGACTTGTCGCAACCTGGTCTATGCTTACTGGGTGTGGCCGTGCCATGTCCGGGTGTGGCGGAACAAGAATTTCAGGGGGAACAGTTTTTGGCACTATCTATGTTTTGATTCAGGCTATGTTTGATTCAGGCCCGTGTCGGGTGGGATCGGTGCGAAAAATGTTGAATACCAAAATAATAATCTGGCAGTAAATTTGGCCGACCAATTATGTGTGGAGGAAAACCTATGGCGATCAGCTCATCGTTGTCAGCTGACAGTAAAACTCTGACCATTGCGGTGGATGGGCGTTTCGATGCCAGTTCACTGGACGAATTCCGCAAATGTTACGAGGACGTTTCTAATGGTGTGCCGGTGCGCTACAACGTCGATTTGAAAAACGCCGTGTATCTGGATAGCTCTGCGCTCGGCATGTTGCTGGTGCTGCGCGATTACGCAGGCGGTGAAGCTGCTCAGATCACCATCACGAATTGCTCACCGGAAGTGAAAAAAATCTTTTCCATATCCAGTTTTGAACAACTGTTCACGATTCAATAACGCCGCTGTTCATCGCCCCGGCCTGTGCGACACCGGGCTTCCCGGAAATGTGCAGGTGTGTTGTAACCAGCAGGGGCGGTATCTCCGCCCACAGCGCCATCAAGCGATAGTGGTGACGCAATAAGTCAGCCGAGAAGTGCAGCATGACAGTTGAAAGCCCGGGTGCTTTGAAAATATTGGTGGCGGAGGATTCCGCCGCAGACCGTCTTATCTTGCAGTCCATGCTGCAGCGTTCCGGCCATGAGGTGGTGTTGGTGGAGGATGGTGAAAGTGCCATTACGGCGTTTTCCGAATGCCATCCGGATTTGGTTTTTCTCGACGTCATCATGCCCAACGTCAACGGCATAGAAGCGGCCCGACGGATCAAATCTCTCTCCGGTGACGAATTGATCCCGGTTATTTTTCTCACCTCTCTCGCCGATGCCGAATCCCTTGCCACCTGCCTCGATGCCGGCGGCGACGATTTTCTTTCCAAGCCCTACAACCAGATCGTTTTGGATTCCAAGATCAAGGCTTTCTCGCGCATGCGTGAGATGCACAGAACGCTGGCGCATCAGAAGGACCAGATCTCGCTGCACAATAAACATCTGATCCAGGAACAGAACGTCGCCAAGCAGGTGTTCGATAAGATCGCCCACGCCGGCGCGTTGAAACTGGATGTAATCCGTTATTACATGTCCGCTCTCGCGGTATTCAACGGCGACGTGTTACTGGCGGAGATAAGTCCACGCGGGAGTCTTTTTGTGGTGCTGGGGGATTTCACGGGTCACGGTCTGCCCGCAGCAATCGGTTCCATGCCGCTGGCTTCGACGTTCTACGGCATGGTCGGCAAAGGTTTTTCTCTTGCCGACATACTGCGGGAGATCAACCAGAAGCTGTATCAGACCCTACCCATCGGTTTGTTCTGCTGTGCCACCTGTGTGGATATCAACTTTAAAAAGAACCGTATCCGCGTTTGGAACGGCGGTCTGCCCGACAATATTCTGTATCGCCATAAAACCCATACCTATGAACGGGTGCGCTCGAGCCATCTGCCCCTCGGTGTGCTTTCCAACCGGGATTTCAAAGCGGATGTGCAGGTTCTGCATCTGGAAAAGGGCGACCATTTTTTGATGTGGTCCGACGGTATTCAGGAGGCGCGCAACCGCGCTGGAGATATGTTCGGCGAGGACAACATCAACGCCGTGCTCGACAGCGGCTTGCCGCCTGCGGTGATTTACAGCCAGATCCTGAAAAATGTTCAGGAACACATCGGCAGTACGGAAAAAGATGACGATATTTCCCTCGTGGATATAGCGGTGCCCGATGATGACCGGGTGCAAGCTCTGGCACCACAATCCGGCATGCGTAACGGCTATCTGGAAGACTGGGAGTTGAGCCTGACCCTGGTGGCCTCGTCGTTGAAAACTTTCAATCCCCTGTCGCTGCTGATTCACGTGATTTCCGAAGTGCCCGGCCTGCGCCAGAACAGCAGTGTGCTCTATACGGTGCTGTCCGAATTATTCAACAACGCATTGGAACACGGGGTGCTGGGGCTGGAGTCGAGCATTAAAAGTTCGCCCGCCGGGTTTGCCGAATATTACCGTCTGCGCAAAGAGGGCCTGGAGGCGCTCACTGAAGCGTTCGTGCGTTTTGAATTCCGCCATGAAACGCGGCAAAACGGCGGCATGCTCACCGTTACAGTGGGTAGATAGCGGGCAGGGTTTTGTGCCCAAACCCATGATGGCATTGGATGGCACGGCGAAAGTGCCAGCGGCGCAATATTACGGACGCGGACTCACGTTGGTGGCTTCTATTTGTGAGTCACTGCAGATATTGCCGCCGGGCAATCGTGTACAGGTTCAATTTCCCTGGAGTTATGAGGAGTAGACATGGGGACTTCTGCCAGAGCAAAAATCGACGCCGCTATGATGGTGCAATTGAAGGATCTTTTGGGCGAGCGCTTTGGTGAATTAGTGCTGCGATATATTCAGGATGGCGAGCGCCGCATCTCTCTATTGCACAGCGCAGTGGCAGCGCAGGATTTTGTCGTCGTGCACGCCGAGTCCCACGGGCTCAAGGGAAGCAGCCGGAATATTGGCGCCAATACTTTGGGCAACCTGTGCGGCGATCTTGAACAGCTTGGCAAGGATCACAATGCTGGAGGAATGCAGGCATTGCTTGCCGCTGTTGAGCAAGAATTTGCCGCCGTCTGCGCAGAACTCAAAACCCACTGATGCCGGAGCCCGCGCGAATAAAGGCGGGCGGTTTTATGGCATAAGGCTTGCTGAACGCCAAGACTGAAGATCGCGCCGGCACACCGCCGGCTGAATCAGCACTTACGGGCGTTATTCATGTCGTTGCCATCGTTTTTATCCAGTCCATCTTTTTTATCCAACACCACCGCATCTGCCAATTCCTCACCACTTGCTGCCAGCAGCGCCGCCGCTAACCCGCGCGCCGGGGGAGGGGATTTTCGCCAGACGTTTAAAGAGATGACCGGCACTTCCAAAACGGAAACTTCGACGTCTTCTACGGACAAAGGGGGCACTGCCGCCGTTGTATCGAACGAAGCGGGCAAGAGTGCAGTACTTTCCGCGGATGATCAGCAAACGCTGCAGAGCGCTTTTGCGGATGGCGATTTAAGTGCGGCCGAGCTGCTGCAGCTGCCGCTTTCACCGGAAGTCCGTCAGATTCTGACGGACGCTTTGCAGCAGGCTGACCTTGATCTGCCGTCTCTGGAAGAGCAATCCCTGGAAGAGCAGTTCCTATCCATGGAATCTGTCGTCGATTTGTTGGCAGGCGGCAAAATGCTTCCTCTCGATGAATTCAATGGCGCCATTAATTTGGCGGAAACGGATATGGCGGGAGAAACGGCGGATGATCCGCTGTGGCTGCCGGGCACAGGGCCTGCCGTTGCTTTCCATACTTTTGCCGAAGCTGAGCCGGAGCCTGCCGATCTTCCGTTGCTGGCAGGCCAGGGCAAGCGCCTGGACCTCAACCCGTGGTTGACCGCTGCAACAAACGCGGAAGAATCCGGTGAGTCTGCCTTGCCGCTCACAACAAAAACGTCTGCCGGCTCTGCCGAGCTTCTTACAAGCAAGGCCGAGATATTCAGTAGTTTGTTGGTAATGCCCGAGACAGAAGCGGATACGGCCGGTTTAGCCTCGCCTGCAGCCATCGACAAGCCAGGAACTTTGGCGCAGCTTCCGCAGGCGCCGTTAAACCCCGCCATGCGGATGCAGGTGGCTTTCGGTCATGCCCAGTGGTCTGAAGCCCTCGCAGAGCGCGCCGCCTGGCTTGCCGGGCAGCAGATCCACTCCGCCGAGCTGCAGCTGGATCCGCCGGAATTGGGTCCTTTGCAGGTGAGAATCAGCGTGCATCAGGACCAGGCGGTGGTGAGCTTCGTCAGCGCCAACCCGCAGGTGCGTGACGCGCTTGACCAGTCCATGGCGCGGCTGCGCGAATTGATGCAGGAGCAGGGCATGCAGCTGGTAGATGCCGGGGTGTCCGATCAGCACCGCGAGGACAGCGGTGAAGCCACTGCAGAAGGGGCTTCGCCCCCGGATGGCGACGGCGATGAAGCGGTAGAAGTGGCGCACACCTCCGCGCCCATCGTCACCCGGTACGGGGTCGACGACTTCGTCTGAGTCCCTCGGCGCCGCAGCGGCGCCTTTACACGTCAAAATTCCCTCTATATCACCGCTCCCGGCTGCATGCCGGTAGCGGTCTGCTATCTTTAAATTTGTCGGGTGCTATAAGCATTTCCGAAAACCGAGCCACAAAAAACAATAACCAGGCTATGAACGAGCAAAAAAGCCGAGCCGTCCGGCTATTTCCAGCAGCGATTTTTTTCCTCCGGGGCCTACAGGTCCGGGCAAATCGCGGATTTCCGCCGTTTGGCATTGCTCTTGCTCAAACCCTCACGTAGACGACAAAAACTGACGGAATTTTGACGATGGCCGACAAGAAAGAGGCTGGCGAAAATCAGGAAAAGCCCAAGAGCGGAAAAAAAGAAACTGCTCCTGCTTGGCGCCGCGCTGCTCGGCATTATTGCCATATCGGTTGGCGCCACTGTGGCGGCCTTGAAAATACTCGGGCCCGCTCCCGCCCCTGCGGAGGCCGAGGTTGCAGACCCCAACGCGCCGCCGCCGCAACCTGCTGCAATCTATTACCCATTGAAACCCGCCATCATGGTGAATTTCACCGTGCGCGGCCGGCAGCGTTTTTTACAGGCGGAGCTGACCTTGATGCTGCGCGACGGAGCCGTGGTAAGCGCGATTGAACTGCATCAACCAATGATCCGCAACGCTTTGATCATGCTGATCGGCGGCCAATCCTTTGAAGAATTGCAAACGGCGGAAGGCAAGGAATTGTTGCGCCAGAACTGTCTGCAGGAAATCCAACGCTTGTTGCAGCAGGAAATTGGCAAGCCGGGTATTGAACAGGTTCTTTTTACTGACTTTGTTATGCAATAAAGCGGCAATACAAAACGGTAGTGCAATAAACCGGTAATGCAAAAAAAGCTCATGCAATAAAAGCGGCCGAAGGCCGAGCTGATCTCGAGGTTTCTGTGCAGGATTTATTATCCCAAGACGAAATTGACGCGCTCCTTCACGGTGTCGATGATGGCGAAATCGAAACCGAAGGGGATTTCGACGCGGCAGGTGTGCGCCCTTACGATCTCACCAGCCAGGATCGTATTGTGCGCGGGCGCATGCCGACACTGGAAATGATCAACGAACGATTTGCCCGTTACACCCGCATCAGCATGTTTAACCTTCTGCGCCGCACGGCAGATGTCTCGGTCGGCGGTATCCAAATTCAAAAATTCGGTGAGTACGTGCACACGCTATACGTGCCCACCAGTTTGAACATGGTGAAATTCCGCCCGCTGCGCGGCACAGCGCTGATCATTCTTGACGCCAAATTGGTTTTTAAATTGGTGGACAATTTTTTCGGCGGCGATGGTCGTCACGCGAAAATTGAAGGCCGTGAATTTACGCCCACCGAATTGCGTGTTGTGCAGATGGTGCTGGAGCAGGCATTTGTGGATCTGCGCGAGGCTTGGAAAGCCGTCAAGCCCATCGATTTCGAATACATCAATTCTGAAGTCAATCCGTCCATGGCGAATATCGTCAGCCCCAGTGAAGTGGTAGTGGTGAGCACTTTTCATGTGGAGCTGGATGGCGGCGGCGGTGAATTACACATCACCATGCCTTATTCAATGGTGGAGCCGATCCGGGAAATTCTCGACGCCGGGTTGCAGTCGGACACCGACGAGCGCGACGAACGCTGGGTGCGCGCCCTGCGTGAAGACGTGATGGCGGCGGAAGTGAATCTCGAATGCGACATAGTGCGGCGCGAAGTCACCCTGCGCGATATCGTCGATTTACGCCCCGGTGACGTGATTCCAATTCAAATGCCGGAAAGCAGCGTATTGACGGCCAATGGCGTGCCCATGTTTCGCGTGGTGCTAGGGCGCAGCAAAGAAAATCTCGCATTGAAAGTGGTCAGCATCGTCGACCGCAAACAAGTGCATCACACTGAGTAACCGAGTAGAGAAATGTTATGACTGACGATCCAAACCAGGATGACATGGCAGACGAGTGGGCAGCGGCGCTTGAACAGCAGGGGCGCGGCGAGGTCCAGGCGCAGCAGATGGAGCTCGATGATTTCAGCGATGCCCAGAAAGGTGTGACCGGGCGGCCGGATCTCGATGTGATTCTGGATATTCCAGTAACCATTTCCATGGAAGTGGGACGCACCTCCATCACCATCCGCAATTTGTTGCAATTGAACCAGGGCTCGGTGATCGAGCTCGACCGCCTTGCGGGCGAGCCGCTCGATGTGCTGGTAAACGGCACACTGATCGCGCACGGTGAAGTGGTGGTTGTGAACGAGAAATTCGGCATCCGCATGACGGACGTTATCAGCCCGTCAGAGCGTATTAAAAAGCTGCGCTAAGCAGCGCCGTCCAAGCAATAGGGTGAGGTCAGTCATGCCGAGATTGAAGCGCGATTTCATCATCATGATTTACGTGTTATTGATTTCCTGTCTTCCGGTTGCCGGATGGAGTGCGGAAACCGTCGCGCCACCGTCCGGCGCCAACGCCATGATGCGGACCCTGTTCGGTCTGGGGGTAGTGGTCGCGCTGATTTTTGCCCTCGCCTGGACGAGCCGGCGTTTGAGCGGCGGCGGTCTCGGTCATAATAAATTCATGAAAATCCTCGCCGTGCAGGCCTTGGGTGCGCGGGAAAAAATCATTCTGGTGGATGTGGGCGGCAAACAGATGATGCTGGGTGTAACACCTGGCCGTATCGCCACACTTCACGTTTTCGATGAGCCGGTAATGCAGATTGCACCAAACGCCGAACCCGGTGCGGGCAGTCTTTCCGCGCGTTCCGCCAGTGAGTTTTCCCGCAAGCTGCACGAATTTTTGAACCAGGGGAATAAATCCTGATGAAAGCATTCCTGCATGCGTTGGTCGCAGCCTTCTGGTTGAGCGCAAGCCTGTTGAATTCGGCTTCCGCGCAGGTGGCTGATCCCGCGGCGCCGGCAGCAGCGCCCGCCATGACAGCTCCCGTAGGTTTTCAGCCGATACCGGCGCTGCCGGTGCTCACCGTAAAAAACAATCCCGACGGCTCCGAGGACTACACTGTTACGCTGCAGATTCTGCTGTTGATGACGGCATTGTCGTTTCTGCCGGCGATGCTGATGATGATGACCTCTTTCACGCGCATCATCATCGTGTTTTCCATTTTGCGGCAGGCACTAGGTTTACAGCAGTCGCCCTCGAACCAGATTTTGATCGGTCTGTCCTTGTTTCTTACGTTTTTCATCATGACGCCTGTTTTGGACAAGGTGAATGAACAGGCAGTGCAGCCCTATATCAACGAACAGATAACTGCGCGGCAGGCGTTGGAAATCGGGCGCAAGCCATTTCACGACTTTATGATGGCGCAAACCCGGGAGAGCGATCTGGAACTGTTTTTCCGCATTTCCGGTAGACCGCCAGTGGCGGGCCCTGATGACGTTCCCTTCAGCGTTCTTATGCCGGCTTTTATCACGTCGGAATTAAAAACGGCATTTCAGATTGGATTTATTATTTTTATCCCCTTTCTGGTGATCGATATTGTGGTGGCGAGCGTTCTTATGGCCATGGGTATGATGATGCTCTCGCCACTGATTATTTCCCTGCCATTTAAAATAATGCTGTTTGTTCTGGTGGATGGCTGGGGTTTGATTATCGGCACACTGGCAGCCAGTTTTGGCATCTAGGAAAAAGACTTTAGCGAGGTTTGGCCCATGACCCAGGAAGTAGTGCTCGATCTTTTTGGCAGCGCATTTTATCTCACCGTTATTATGGTGCTGGTGATCGTCGGCCCAAGTCTTATCGTCGGTTTGATCGTGAGTACTTTTCAAGCCGCAACCCAGATCAACGAACAGACTTTGAGTTTTCTACCGCGTCTGATCGTCACGCTCGCCACTATCATGATGACCGGACCCTGGCTGGTGCAGCAGCTCACCGATTTATTCGAGCGCCTGATGACCGATATTCCCAATATTATCGGCTGAGCCCGTGGAAACCATTACCGACAGCCAGATCGCCGCCTTCGTCCAGCAATATTTTTTGCCATTTGCGCGCATAAGCGCGCTTTTGATGACCATGCCGGTTATAGGTACGCGCATAGTGCCGGCGCGGGCGCGCATCATTGCCGCCATGTTTCTCACTATGATGGTGGTGCCGCTGTTGCCGCCGTTGCAGGTGACGCCGAGCCTTTCCCTAAGTACCGGCATCCTGATTATGCACGAGCTTTTGATCGGTATAGCGCTGGGTTTTGGTTTTCAGGTGGTGTTTCAGGTTTTTGTGCTGGCGGGGCAATATCTGGCGATGAAAATGGGTCTGGGTTTTGCCTCCATGAACGATCCCACCAATGGCGTGCAGACCACAGTGCTGTCACAGTTTTTTCTGGTGATGTTGACGCTGATGTTTATCGCCGTAAATGGTCATTTATTGCTGATTGAAATGTTGCTGCAAAGTTTTCAGACCCTGCCGCCGAGCCATTTCCAATTTTCCCGCGAACAGTCATTCCAGGTGGTGAATCTGGGTGGGTGGCTGTTTGCCAGTGCGCTGGTGATGTCGCTGCCGGTAATGACATCGCTGCTGGTGGTGAATGTTGCCTTCGGCATTATGAGCCGCGCCGCGCCGCAACTGAATATTTTCGCCATAGGTTTTCCCTTTACGCTGATCTGCGGCATGTTTTTGATCTGGATTGGATTGGCCACGTTTGATATGCATTTTGAGGATTTTATGGCGGAGGGATTTTTATTCGCCCGGGAGCTGCTGCGTCTGCAGCCGTAATTCATGTTCGCGTTGAGTGGCCGCCATGGCAGAGAATGATGACAGCGCCCAGGAAAAGACGGAAGAGGCCACCCCCAGGCGCCAGGAAAAGGCGCGCGAAGAAGGCCAGATTCCCCGTTCGCGGGATCTCACCACCTCGGCCGTATTGATTTTGGGCGCCGTCGGTCTCTGGATATTCGGAGGCCGGATGGCGGAGACCTTGATGAACGTTTTGCGTTTCAATTTCACCGTGGAACGCGAGGTGATCTTCGATCCGCAAAAAATGTTCGCCCAGCTGGGTTCATCATTTTTTGACGCGCTTTGGTCACTTATCCCGCTGTTCTCCATACTCCTGGTGGCGGCAATTGTTGGACCGATTATCCTCGGCGGATTTCTTTTCTCCGGCAAATCCATCGCACCCAAATTAAGCCGTATAGACCCCCTCGCGGGACTGAAGCGCATGTTCTCCCTGAAATCCCTGGTGGAATTGGGCAAATCCATCGGCAAGGTTGTGGTGGTGGTGGCGGTTGCTTATTTCACCCTGCGCATGTTCGAGCCGGAGCTGCTCGGACTCAGTCGGGAAAGCCTGGAAAACGGCGTACAACATTCTTTGCGCATCAGCCTTTGGGCAACACTTCTGATCAGCTGTTCAACGATTCTGATTGCCGCGATTGACGTGCCGTTTCAAATCTGGGAACACGCGAAAAATCTGAAAATGTCGCGCCAGGACATCAAGGATGAAATGAAGGATTCCGAAGGCAAACCCGAAGTTAAAGGGCGCATCCGCCAGTTGCAGCGGGAGATGGCCAATCGCCGCATGATGGCATCCGTGCCCAAGGCGGATGTGATCATCACCAACCCGACCCACTATGCGGTGGCTCTGAAATACGACCCGGAAACCATGGCGACACCTATATTGCTTGCCAAAGGTGTTGACGAGACGGCGATGAAAATCCGCGAAATTGCCCGCGAGTATAAAATCGAGCAGGTTCGCACCCCGGTGCTCGCGCGGGCGATTTACCACACCACCGACATCGACAGCGAAATTCCCCAGGGGCTTTATCTCGCGGTCGCCCAGGTTCTGGCCTACGTATTCCAGCTGCGTAATTTCCGTAAAGGACGAGGGGAGAGACCCGATTTCCCCGGCAATATCAAAGTGCCAAAGGATATGATTTTCCCGGAAAAATCCTGAAATGGCTGAAATCTAATTCAGCTTTTTAATTCTCTATCAACCATTTCGCTCCCTCACAGGCCTTTACAAACCAAGCCAATGCTTTGCCGGGGTTGTCTTTTTTGCCACGCCATAAACAATGGCATTTTAGGGCGGGGAATTGCGCAGGGGAGGGCGATCAGACTGCCGTCGGCTAATTCTCTGTGAATTAAATGCAGTGGCAAAAATCCCACGCCAATTCCCATTGCCTGCGCTTGTATTTTTTGCCGCCATATTGGCGACGCGGATGGTTTGGCGACTGTCGAGGAGGCCGGCGGAGCGGCTGGGCGTGGTGAGGGAAGAGTCGGCGGCGACTATGGTGGGGAAGGCGCGGATGGCTGCGGCATCCACGGGGCCTTTGTGCAGGCACAGCGGGTGATTTTTGCGACGGCAAAAACAAAATCGACTTCCCCCAGAAGGCGATATTCCAGCAACCCTTTTGGCGCTTCGCCGCTCGCGCCCAGGGCCAGGTCGCAGCGGCCGGCCACCAGTGCATCCCAGGTTCCGCCCAAAACCTCCTCGGTGATGTGGAGCGCCACGCGCCGGTCCAGCTGATTAAACGCATCCACTTGTTGCAACAGAGGCGCGAGGGGAAGGATGGTGTCTTTGGCAATGCGCAGTTGGGTCTCCCAACCGGATTCCAGCTGGCGCAAGGCTTCCTCCAGGGCATCGGTCGCCTGCAGCAGTTCGCGCCCTTTGTCCAACAACAGGCGTCCGGCGGAGGTGAGCTGGGCGCGTTGCCGGGTTCGGTCAAAAAGATTGATGCCAAGGTCGGATTCCAACTTGCCGACGGTGTAGGACAGGGCGGAAGGCACTTTGAATAGTGCCTCGGCTGCAGCGTTAAAGCTGCCTTTTTTATCGATGGCATCCAGAACTCGCAGGGCATCCAGGGTAATGGTGTGGCGCATAATATCGGTCTACTTGTTTGTTCAAAAAATTTGAATCGAAGACTCAAAATGTTCCGCTTTTTTGTCTGAGGCCGCAAGCCTAAAGTGAGACCCAAGTGAGCCGCACAGCGCGGCCTGACCCCAACGCAAGAAACTCTAGGAGCTATTTATGAATACAATCCGCACTACTTTGACGAACTTGATTTCCACGCAAGACACCTATTCCTCCCTGGCGCTGCGCCTGCCGCTCGGTATTATTTTCGCCGCGCACGGTGCGCAAAAACTCTTCGGCTGGTTTGGCGGTTATGGCCTGCAGGGTACGGGGCAGTGGATGGCTTCGATTGGCCTGGAGCCGGGTGTGTTGATGGCGGCGCTGGCGGGCTCTGCAGAATTTTTTGGCGGCTTGTTGCTGATTGCCGGCCTGCTCACCCGTCCGGTCGCACTGGTGCTCGCCTTCACCATGTTGATCGCCATAGTGTCTGTGCACCTGGGCAACGGTTTGTTTATGAGCAATAACGGTTATGAATTTGGTCTGGCATTGCTGTCGGGTGCTGTGGCCTTGGTGATTTCCGGTGGTGGTTCCGCGAGCGTGGACAGATGGCTCAGCACACGCGTTGCCAAACAAAGCCGTAATTTTGTTCACAGACCTGCTTGAGCGACACGATCTGCGAAATTACCTCGGAGCGGAAAATTGGTGGAGCTCCGAAGCAGTGTTAGATGATTGACATGCTATTTCATCTGGAGGTGACTTATGATCTCGATTCGACCCAGTAACGCGCGCGGCAAGGCCAATTTTGGTTGGCTCGATAGCCGCCACACCTTTTCCTTTGGCGATTATTACGACCCGAACCATATGGGCATTTCTGCTCTGCGGGTGATCAACGACGATCGGGTGGCACCCGGCGCGGGTTTTTCCACCCACGGCCACAAGGATATGGAAATCCTCAGTTACGTGTTGGACGGCGCAATAGCCCATAAAGACAGCGAAGGAAATGTGGAAACCTTGCCCGCGGGCGAATTTCAGCTGATGTCCGCGGGCAGCGGCATTTACCACAGTGAATTTAATCCTTCAAAAAACGAACCCCTACATTTTCTGCAAATCTGGATTCTGCCGAATGTGTATGGCCAATCGCCGGATTACCAGCAGAAAAATTTTGGCCAGCAAAAAGGTTTAACGCTGGTGGTGAGTCCTGACGGCGAAGCGGGCAGTTTGGTGGTGAAGCAGGACGCGCGCGTTTATCAGCTGCTGCTCGACCCCAATGCAGGTGCAGAACTGCCAGCGCAAAAATCCCGCAATTATTACGTTCATTTGATCCAGGGAGAATTGAGGTTGGCAAATGAAACTCTGCAGGCGGGAGATGGGGCTCATGTGAGCAGCGTGCAACAGTTGGTATTCCAGGCCGGTGAAGCGCCGGTCAAGGCGCTGGTATTTGATTTGCCTTAAAAGGCGATCATCTAAATATTCGCCTCAGCTCCCGGTGGAATCTCCAATGCCGTGAACTGAGGCGAAATGCATAGTTATCGACTCATCCCTTCGAATCATTTCTTTGAATCATTTCTTTGAATCACAGCTGTTAGGCATGGTGGATACGGCCACCTGGTTTAGGTCGTGATAAAGACCTGTGGCTTTTGTGACTTTTTCACCTCTATATTCTGCGAAGTTGGTTATGCGGGCGATTCGATTCCGCTGTGCTTAATCAGCATTTCTTTTTTTCTTTTGGCGTCTCATTTTCCAAGGTTGATTTTTCCACCCTCTCTAATGCTGCGTTGAAATAGATTTTTGCCGGAATCTCATCTAGCGTAAAAATTGATGATGTTTTTTTCTGGTTTGCAGAGGTTATTTTTATGAATAAATTGAATTTTCCTCTCGTTTCGCTTTTTTTTCTGTTGCTGCCAGGATTGGCATCGGCCGCTACCGTCAATGGAACTTTGGGAGTGACGGCGGAGGTGGGCGCAGGTTGTCAGGTAAATGCCAGCAATGTCGTGGGCGGGTCCGTGGTGTTTGGCGATTTGAATTTCGGCAGCATCAATACACTCAACGCACAGAATATTGATGGCCAAACCGCTGGCGCTGGAAATGGCAGCATCGAAATGGAATGTTCCGATGGCACACAGTTTACGATTGCTCTGGATAATGGACTTTATTTCGACGGTGCAACCCGCGCCATGGCCAACGGAGCGGACCCCTCAGAATTATTGAATTATGCGCTTTATCAGGACGCGGCCCGCACGGTGCCGTGGACCAGTGCTTCACCGCTCACCGGCACAGCCTCCGGCATCTCTCAGGTGTATCCGATTTACGGCCGCATTCCGGGAGGCCAGGCGGGGGTTGCCAGTGGCAGTTACAGTGACACAGTGCAAGTCACCATCAGCTGGTGAGGTGTGTGCGGATTTCCCGTTATTGCGGCTTATTGGCCTTCTGGCCATTGCTGGTGTTTGGTATCAACGATCAGCAGCTGCAATCGCCCGCCACTGAAATTCGGTTGCAGATCGTCAATGGCTGCCAATTGAATGGGCAATTGGCCGGGGCGGATCTGGGCACTCTGAATTTTGGCCGTATTTTCGATCTTGCCGCACCGGTGGCGCAGGTGACAGCTTCTGGAAGTGGCAGCTTGCGGTTGAGATGCACACCGGGAACCAGTGCACGCGTTTTGCTGAATGCAGGCACTCATGGAGCGAATGTCAACAACAGAAGAATGCGTCACGCGGCGAGTGGTTCCACTTTGGGCTATCAGCTTTATACGTCGGCTGCGCACACCAACGTGTGGGATGATCTGACCGGAATGGATTTTCTTTTTCTCAATGACAGTGAGCGTCTCATCCCCATTTATGGCCTGATTCCAGCGCAGGCAACACCAGCGGCGGGTATTTACAGTGACCTGGTGACGGTCACTGTGCAGTATTGAATTGCACGGCGAAACAAATAAATAAAAACATATGGGGTGGATAGAGCTGACCATGGGGCTGCACCGTTATTTTGCGTCCATTATTTTTTTCTCGTTATTGTCATGCCTGAATGCGACCACCTGTTTTTCCGGCAGTTTAAGTGTGTGGCCTATTGATCCTCACCTGCAGCCGCCCGCCGCAACCGCGGCAATCTGGGTGCGCAACAACGGTGATCAAGCGGTATATCTCCAGGCGCGGGTTTTCCGCTGGCGGCAGGAGTTTTCTCAGGAGGTACTCGAGGCGCAGGATGCTGTGGTGATCAGTCCACCAATGATCGAAGTGGCCCCGCAGGCGCAGCAATTGTTTCGTGTAGTACATCGCGGCGGCGCGCCGGATTATCCTCTGGAGCAGAGCTACCGCGTTCTGCTGGACGAAATTCCTCGTGCACGCGACGATAATAATGTTCCTTTGCAGTTTCAAATGCGTTATTCGTTGCCTTTCTTTATTTTTCCTAGCGGACATCCACGCGAGAAAATTCGCGAAAATTCCCATTTGAGTTATCGCCTGGTGATGTCGGATAAACCGGAATTACAAGTGTTGAATCACGGTCCGGTACATGTGCGCTTGAGCCAGGTTCATTTATTGGCGGCCACCGGGCGGACTGTGCTCGCCGAGGGGCTGCTGGGTTACGTATTGCCGAAATCCACTATGTCCTGGCCGTTGAATCTGGATCCTCAGCAACGTCGCGATCTGCAAACCAATCGTGAGCTAGTGTTTACGCAAAACCGACACGAGTACCGCGTGATCAGAGCGGACTGACGGTGGCAAAACATTTTTTAAGTGGTGTTCTGCTCATGTGGCTGTGCTGGCCCGCGGTGGCGGAGCAGATGGACGCGGAACAGATGGACTTGTTGTATCTGGAGTTGGTCATCAATGGCAAAACCAGCCCCACTGTCACTGCCGTAAATCGATCTCAGGGCCGCTGGTTTATTGCCGCCGCGGATTTGCGCGCGGCGGGCGTGAAATTACCGGACACTGCGCCGAATCTGGTGGATATGAAGCGTATAGCGGGAGCGTTCGTCGTATACGACGCGCCTATGCAACGACTGATCATTACCTTGCCGGCGAATTTATTGCCGGAGCAGACCCTCGGCTCGCCTCAACCCAGGCGCAACATCAGCCGGCGGGACACGGGTGCGCTGCTGAATTATGACGTCTTCAGCATTGCCAACGATCCCGGCCGCAATCAGACATCGGTATGGCACGATCTGACCTTATTTAATTCCCACGTTTTTATCTCTAGCACGGGTATTTATCGCCGCGATCCGGTATTTGCCGCCGAGCGCGCCTACACGCGTTTTGATACCCATCTGCAATATGATCATGCGGAGCAGCTGTGGAGTTTAAGTGCCGGGGATGTGATCAGCGGCGGCAATATTTGGACGCGCAGCTTGCGGCTTGGCGGTCTGCGTATTTCCCGCGATTACACCATCGATCCGCAATTTATTACTTATCCGGTTCCGGAGTTTTTTGGCGAGGCGGCTTTGCCGGGCAGTGTGGAATTGCTGATCAATAACCAAATGCGGCTGAGTGAAAATGTCGACGCGGGGCCTTATGTGATCAATACGCCCACGCACATGTCCGGCGCCGGCACTGCGCAGGTGGTCACTACGGATGTGCAGGGGCGCGTCACGGTCGAAGAGATCCAGTTTTATGCGAGCAGCCAGCTGCTCAAACCGGGCCTGCTTGATTTCGACTTTTCAGTGGGGTGGCCGCGGGAAAATTTTGGCATCGCCTCCGATGATTATGCGGACGAATGGGCGCTGAGCACCCGCTGGCGCTATGGGTTGGTCGATTGGTTGACGCCGGAGGTGGTGGCGCAGGCCGACCCGGATCTGCGTTTGTGGGGGGCGGCCAGCACCTGGAGAGCAGGCCTTCTGGGTGTGTTGGAGCTGTCCGTCAACCACAGTGAAAGACTTGAAGCCGAAGGCTGGCAAACCGGTTTCGGCTATCAGTATCACCGCGGTGGTCTCGGCTTTTCCCTGCGCCAGATCGAACGCGATCCCGGATACGCGGATCTCGCTTTCAGGGACGCACTGCGCCCGGCGCGGCGCGAACGGCAGGCGGCACTCTCCTACAGCCATCACGCCGCGGGCACCTTCAGCCTTGGTTATTTCCAGTTCGATCTGGCGCAAGACGTGGAGCGAGAAGAGGCAGTGGGCCCACTCGTTGGCCATGCCCGACAGGAGCTGCTGAGTTTGAGCTGGAACCGCACTTTCACCCAGGGCGCGGGTATTTATTTCGTCGCCAACAGAGATCTGAATAGCAGCGGTTTCGATGTGAGCCTTACCGCCAGCCTGCCGCTCGAAGGGCGGGGTCGCATCAGCTCCACCGCCCGGCGCAGTCGCGTCGCCACTGAGACTGCGCAGGTGAACTGGCAACGCAATACCCCATACAACGGTGGGCTGGGTTGGCATCTTGGGTATATGGGCGGTGATCTCGACTATTACCAGGCGCTGCTCGATTGGCGCGGCACTTATACGGATCTGTCCCTGGGAAGTTACGGCTCTGACACCAATCGGCACTATTACGCCGGTATCGCCGGTGCGCTGGTGATGATGGACCTGGGCGTGTTTGCAGCGCGGGAAATTCGCGATTCGTTCGCCCTGGTGGACGTGGGGTTGGGGAATGTGCCGGTTTATTTCGGTCAACAACTCGCCGGCCAGACGGACAATGACGGCAGACTGTTGCTCAGCGACTTGTCGGCCTATGCGGAAAATCACATCGCCATAGATCCCATGAGCCTCTCCGCCCAAACCGTTTTTGCGGCGACCCAGACATCCGTGGTGCCAGCGCGGGGTGGCGGTGTGAAGCTGAATTTCACCCTGGAAAATACGCCTGCGGCGCTGGTGACTCTGGTGGACGAGGCGGGCGTCTTTTTGCCGGTGGGGACGGAGCTGCAGGTGCAGCTGCCGCGCTCACATGCGAAAACCTCCGCAGCGAAGGTGGAAACATTTGTCGTGGGTTGGGATGGAGAAGTATTTCTGCAACCGTTTACCGGCCCTCTGACTCTGCAATGGCCGGCCGGTAATTGCGCTACCAGGGTATTGCCTCCGCCGCCCGGCGAAGATCTTCCCCGTGTGGGGCCTTTCACTTGCAAGAGAGCTCAACCATGACGCGTGGATTTCTGCGGCTTGCCCTGGCGCTCGGCGTGTTCTGGTGCGCGCATGCAAGTGCGGTATGCACAGTGGCAACGGCGCCTATGGTCAATCCCATCAGTTTTGGCACTGTGCCATCACAAAATGTGCCAGCGGGTGGCCTGACGCCAAATAGCAGCGCCATGGCGACCTATTTCTCTGTGGGCTGCACAACAACCTTGAGCCTCGGCATTCTGTCCACCAGCAGTTGGCTGCGTTACGCCGTTCAGCAGGCTCCGCAGCTCAGCAACGGCGTGGATACCATCGGTTATTCCATCGCTAGCAATTCCGCATTCAACCCTGCCATTACTGCATCAGGACAAAGTATCGGTGGGCCGACGGGGTTCAGTCTGTTGAGTCTGATTGTGCTGGCCAGCACCAGCGAAATGCGTGTACCGATTTTTTTACGCACCAATGCCACCACCACCTGGCCCAGCGCTGGCACTTATACAGGCACTCAGAGCCTCGCGGTGACTGGCGTGATCTGCACCGGCCTGGGAATTGGCGGCCTCTGCCTGGGGACAACCAATATCAACGGTTTGGTGACCATGAATATCAATCTCACCGTGAGCAAGAGTTGTGAATTTTCCAGCACAGCGGCGCTCGTGGACTTCGGCAGCATCAGCTTTCTCAGCAATGCGGGCGCCGCCCAACTGGCCGCGACTGTGCGCTGCACTCATCAGGAGGACTACGCGCTGTACGCCGATAACGGCAATAACTTCAGCGGTGGCTCGCGCTATCTGAACGACGGCAATGGTCGCCGGATTGCCTATGGAATCTACCACCAAGGAAATGCCACCCAACCACTCAACGCCACCACACCTATGTCTCGCTTGGGGACCGGCGCGGCGGAAAACCTAACTTTGCCCGTACTCATCACTCCTGGGCAAAGTACCCCAGCGGCGGGTATCTACCGCGACAACGTGCGTTTGGTGTTGGAATACTAACTGGCTGATTAGTGCGCCGACATTCATGCATCGCTGGCGTTTATGTCACCTAACGTACATTTTTCCCGTTTACCGCACTCCTAGAATTTGCTGCGCTTCTTCGCCCTATGAAGCAATGGAAAAAAACGGAGTGAAAAAATGCGATACAGAGCGGAAATCGATGGATTGCGGGCAATTGCCGTCATCCCCGTAATTCTTTTTCACGCGGGCGCACCAGGATTTGCCGGCGGTTACGTCGGCGTTGATATTTTCTTCGTCATCAGCGGCTATCTCATCACTTCCATCATCATGAAAGATATGGAGAGACAGAGTTTCTCGCTGGTGGATTTTTACGAGCGCCGCGCGCGGCGGATTATGCCCGCTCTGGCGGTGGTGGTGGCCTGCACAACTCTGGCCGCCTATTTATTCATGCCGCCGAATTATCTGACGCAGTATGCGCAAAGCGTGGTGGCTGTGATGTTATTTGCCGCCAATATTTATTTCTATCTGACCACAAATTATTTCGCCACCGAGGCGGACGAAAAGCCGCTCTTGCACACCTGGAGCCTGGGTGTGGAAGAGCAGTTCTATGTATTTTTCCCTTTGCTGCTTATGGCTTTGATGCCGCTGGGACGGCGCGTGTTATACGCCGGCTTGATTGCGCTGGCCATCACGTCCCTGGCTTTTGCGCATTTCCTGTTGGCGCGTGGTGAACTGGCGGCAAATTTCTTTTTGATTTTCAGCCGGACTTGGGAGTTGGTGCTTGGGGCACTGGTTGCGCTCGCGCCCACGACAGCCTTGACCCGAAATGCCAAGCTCAATCAGCTCCTCAGCGCCGCGGGTTTGTTGGCAATTTTTTATGCCATCGCCGTTTTTGATGTGGATACGCCTTTTCCAAGCGTTTACGCCTTGGTTCCTGTTGTCGGAGCATGCCTGCTGGCGATGTTTGCGCGACCCGGTACCTGGGCTTGGCAATTGTTGTCGCAGCGGGTTCTGGTGGGAATAGGGCTGATTTCCTATTCGCTGTATTTGTGGCATCAGCCATTGTTCTCATTTTTGCGTTTCAAATGGATCGGCGAGCCGCCCGCGGTGCTTTTTGTCGGAGCTATCGCCCTTACTTTCCTGCTCGCGTATCTCAGCTGGAAATACGTCGAGCAACCATTTCGCAATCGCTCACGTTATTCGCGACAAGCAATATTCATTGGATCTGCAGCATTCCTCTCGACTTTTATCGTCATCGGTCTCGCTGGCCACATCTCCAAAGGATTTAACACGCGGACCGACGTGGATTATTCGGCAAGCATCCGCCCCAGCCCGAAGCGCAATCAATGCCATCAATCGTTTGGGGGGAGTTTTGACCCGGACAAAGCCTGCCGCTATTTCGGCGACCAAGTTACCTGGGCCGTTTTCGGTGATAGCCATATGGTGGAACCCGCCTATGCGCTGGCCGACAAGCTTAAAAGCAGAAATGAGGGGGTGCTGCATCTGAGTTATTCCGCCTGCCCGCCGGCTTTGCTGTTTGAGGTGGATGTCAAAGGGTGCCACCAGTGGATTGCCGACGCGCTCAGTTATCTGGAAAAAAACCAGGAAATCCACAATATTCTGCTCGGTTTTCGTTACAGCCTGTTTCTCTATGGCGATCAACTGGACACTTTTCCTGCGCCGCCGCAGGAAAATCCGTCGGAGCATATACTGACGGCGCAAACGCTGAATGCGGAAACCGCGCGGGAGCTTTACTGGCAAAGTCTGAATACTATGATCACTCGTCTTACCGAGGCGGGGAAAAAGGTATATGTCGTCTATCCCATACCTGAATTGCCTCTGCATGTGGAAAAAGCAGTATTTCCGAAAGTGGCGTTCGCAACAGAAACATTCCTGCCCGTGGAGAGGGCTACCACGGCGGATTATTATCGCGAGCGCCATCAATTCATCCTGCAGAAATTGGATTCTCTGCCGTATTCCGAGCAACTTGTCGCGATTAAACCTTTCCAGATTTTCTGTATGGACGGATATTGCCCGGCCGTTCGTAATGGCCAGGCTTTATATTTCGATGATGACCATCTGAGCATCGCCGGTGCCGCCATGATGCTGGAGGGAATTGATGTCGAAAATGGCCGCAATTTCACCGGTTTGAACCAGGGAGAACCCTGATGGAGCGCGCTTAAAGATTTTGACATTGATTCCTGGCGCCGGGCGGGGAAGAATGGCGGGTTCCTCAATCAAGCCCAGGGGGTGCTATGAAAACGCGTGCAGCGGTGGCGTTTGCCGCCGGAAAACCTTTATCCGTCGTCGATGTTGATCTCGAAGGGCCTAAAGCTGGCGAAGTGCTGGTGGAGATCAAGGCGACAGGAGTTTGTCACACGGATGCATTTACCCTATCGGGAGACGACCCGGAAGGTGAGTTCCCAGCCATTCTCGGCCACGAAGGCGCAGGCGTAGTGGTGGATGTGGGGCCGGGAGTGAAGTCGCTGAAAAAAGGCGATCACGTCATTCCGCTCTACACGCCTGAATGTCGCGAATGCGAATATTGTTTACACCCCAAAACCAATCTTTGCCAGGCTATCCGTAGTACCCAAGGGCGCGGTTTAATGCCCGACGGCACCAGTCGTTTCAGCCTCGACGGCAAACCGATCCTTCACTACATGGGTTGTTCCACGTTCTCCAATTACACGGTAATGCCGGAAATTGCGTTGGCGAAAATTCGCGAAGACGCACCTTTCGATAAGGTGTGTTACATCGGCTGTGGCGTCACCACCGGTATTGGTGCGGTAGTGTTCACTATGAAAGTGGAGGCCGGATCAACGGTCGCCGTATTTGGTTTGGGTGGTATTGGCCTGAACGTTATTCAAGGGGCCAAGATGGTCGGCGCCAGCCGCATTATCGGTATCGATTTGAACCCGGCGCGCGAGGCTCTGGGGCGGCAGTTCGGTATGACGGATTTTGTGAACCCCAAAGACGTGGATAACGTGGTGGATACCATCATCCAAATGACCGGTGGCGGTGTGGATTACAGCTTTGAATGTATCGGCAACGTCAAGGTGATGCGCCAAGCGCTGGAGTGCTGTCACAAAGGTTGGGGGCAGAGTTGCATCATCGGTGTCGCCGGCGCTGGGCAAGAAATTTCCACCCGTCCTTTCCAATTGGTCACCGGCCGCTCCTGGCGCGGTTCCGCATTCGGCGGTGCACGCGGGCGTACGGACGTGCCGAAAATCGTTGATTGGTACATGGATAATCGGATCAACATCGACGACTTGATCACCCATGTGATGCCGCTGGATGAAATCAATACGGCTTTCGATTTAATGCACAGAGGCGAAAGTATTCGCTCTGTGGTGCTGTATTAGGAGGTTTTGTGGAAAAAATCGGCAGCAATAAAAGTTTTGGCGGATTTCAGCAGCGGTTCCGCTTTGCCTCCAAAACCTTATCCAGCACTACGATCTTTTCCATTTATTTGCCGCCCGGTGCATCTGCAGGTGCACCGGTACCGGTGATTTATTGGCTCTCCGGTCTCACCTGTACCGATGAAAATTTTGTCATCAAAGCCGGCGCTCAGCAGTACGCTGCTGCGCACGGTGTTGCCGTAGTCACACCGGATACCTCACCGCGCGGCGACGGCGTGCCGGGCGATCCGGATGGCGGTTGGGATATTGGCTTAGGCGCGGGTTATTACGTCGACGCCACCGAAGAACCCTGGCGCCAGCACTACCAGATGTATTCGTTTATCGCCAAAGAATTGCCGCCGATTATTGAGCGGGAATTTCCGGTGAGCGATAAAAAAGCCATTATGGGTCACTCCATGGGCGGCCACGGAGCGCTGACCATCGCGCTGAAAAACCCGGGCGTTTACACCTCGGTTTCGGCTTTTGCGCCGATTTGTGCACCGTCGCAAACCGCGCGCGGACAAAAAGCCTTGAGTTTGTATCTGGGCAATGACCCCGCCGCCTGGCAGGACTACGACACTTGTGCGTTGGTAGCGAAAGGCGCTCATAAAATCCCGCTATTAGTTGACCAAGGCACCGCTGATGATTTTCTTGCAGAACGTTTATTACCGGAAAAACTGCAACAGGTCTGTGAGCAACAACAACACCCGCTCAACCTGCGTATGCGAGAGGGCTATGACCACGGTTACTTTTTCGTCGCCAGTTTTATCGGCGAACACGTGGCTTATCACGCGGAGTGGTTAAAGAAATAAGCGGAAGACAACACGAGGGAATCTCATGAAAGAAACACTGGTAAAGCTTTGGAAAGAAAATCGCTCTCTGGTTATCTTCCTGATGCTGATGTTTATTTTCCGCAGCGCAGTGGCGGATTGGAATGAGGTTCCCACGGGTTCCATGAAGCCCACCATTATCGAGGGCGACCGGATACTGGTGAATAAAATGGCCTACGATATTCGTGTGCCATTTACCCATATTTCCCTGCTGAAACTCGGCGACCCCGAGCGCGGCGACATAGTGGTGTTTGACTCCGCTGTTTCTGATAAAAGACTGGTAAAACGCGTTATTGGCCTGCCCGGAGATGTGGTGGCAATGCGCAACAACAAACTCTTCATTAACGGACAGTTGCTGGATTATGAGGATCTGAGCCATTCAGTCGACGCGACCTACAAGATGGAGCATCTGCCCAATATGAAGCACATTATAAGGCTGGTTGAGGGCGGCTCTTCCTTAAGTAACTTTCCCCCATCAACGTGCCCGACGATCATTACCTGGCGCTCGGCGATAATCGTGATGAAAGTGCCGATTCCCGCGCGATCGGCTTTGTGCCGCGTGACGAAATTGTCGGCCGCTCAAAAAAGTGTTGTTTTGTCGTTGAATTACGATAATTATTATATTCCGCGGGCAGGGCGGTTTTTTCACGCCCTATAACGCGGTTGCGGCCTTCTGGAAAGTGGCCGCCAGGATAAGCAAATAAAAAATTGGATAGTCTGAGGATCAGCAATGCAAATACCAGCCGCACTGTCTGTGCATTTTGAAAAAGCGATGGCCAAGTTGGCTCAACTGGGACTTTTTGTCCTCTGTTGAGGAGAGCGGGATGAGCGCTTTTCTTCCCCTGATACAGCGTATCGAGTCCATCGACCCTGCAAATGCTCTTTTGATCGCCCGCGTGATGCAGCAGAGCAGTAATTTCAATGAAATCGTTCGTACCCAGATTTCCTCCATTGATGTAGGTACGCGCTTTATCACCATTGCAGAGCAGTTTGACAGTATTCGCGACGACACCCGCGATATGGTGGTTTGGGTCAGCGATGGCAAACTGGATTGGAAAGAGAAAGCCCAGCTGACCTGGGCGAAAATGCGCCGCGGCACAGTGAGCGAAAGATTTGAAAGCATCAAGCATACCTTTGCATCGGTAATACGCAGCACACACGAGCAAATCGCCAAGGAAGAACTGGTGTTGTCTGCTTATCAGGACTTCCGCTTTTCCATCAAAGAAGCGGAAGGTGCAGCACATGCCCTAGCCGCCAAAGCGCAAGATGCTCTGGAAACCGTTAAAGCTGAACTCCAGATGGCGGATGGTCGCATCCATGCCGCGCAAAATGCTGCGGAAAAATCGTCCCTCGAATTGGCAAGAGATCTCCTGATCAATAAGGCCCAGACTGCGGAGTCTGAATATCAGATTGCCAAAGATCTGTCGGACAATCTCAAGATCGCCTACAACACCTCTGAAGTGGTGTTTGCCCGGTTGCGTCAGAATATTGAGATGAAGCGCCGGATACACGAACAAAGCGTTTCCTTTTTCACCACCAACGAAATTGTGTTTACCGGATTGTCGGCCGCTTTTACCAGTACCCAGGGTTTATCCGAAAGTACCCAAGCGCTGGAACAAATGAAAAAAGGGATCAATCAATCGCTGGAGGTGTTGGCGGATCTCGGTAATCAGCAGTTGGAATCTTCGGCGCGTGCTGGATATGGCCCAACGGTGGATGCCAAAGCCGTTGAAAAGCTGGCCAATGCGATCGTTGAATATCAAACGAATATGCGAACGCTGGTTGATCAGCTGCGCACAGAATCCACGGCAAACGCGAACGAGATAGAGTCCGCAACCAATGCGGCAAAAACGCGTTTTGTTGAGCTGGCTACGAGAGCGCGATAATGGGGTCGACACTCGCCGATCAGGTCGGTGCTATGGGGGTGGTCGACAGACTGCGGTTCGAAAATCACCGCGTTCAGGACTACATGAACACCGCTGCGCAAAAAGCCCGATTGATTGAAAAAATCGCCGCGGGTTATGCGGCAGAGGGAACCACTGTTCCGTACGAGATTATTCAGCAAGGTGTTGATCAGTGGTATCAGAGCCGGCTTGTTTTCAAAGCGACAGATGTGCCCTGGTATTTCCGGTTATACATCCGCCGGGATCGCTGGATGAAGCCGGTCATTATCGGTTGTACGGCTGTGTTTCTGATTGCCGGAACTTGGTTCGCCGTATCCCAGATCAGACATCAGCAATCTTTAAATCGCGTGTCGGCGAGCATACTTGCGTCGGAAGCCGCAGTGTCGCAGCTCAGGAGAGAATCGCCTGCCGGTGGATTTGATCGTGCGACCGTGGAGCCAGCCTACGCATTTGTTGCGCAGATCTATATTGAATTGAGGCGTAACGAACAGTCTATTGCGACCCTGGAAACACGCATCCAGCAAGAGCTCGACGCAAAACGCCGGGATCTGGATCTCGCAACAGTCGCGGATCTCTCCGTCCTCAATGAGCTGGTGCGGCAATATCAAGCCTTGTTCACAAAGAAATATTCGCTGCTTGAAAATGTGCAGGCATTCGAAGGTCTTGTCACCGAATTTGCGCAGATCCAGCAGAGTGCCGAGCAGCGCTCTTCCCCTGCGTTGGAAGCGTGGGTTGCCAAAACCGATGCGTTGCTGCGGAATCCGCGCGTAAGTCTGGAAGAAGCGCGTACAGCGCTGGTTTCGCTGCGGGAAAAGCTGTCCTTTTCTGCGGAAGCCTATGTTATTCACGCGGAGGTAAATAATTTGGTCGAGCGAGCTCTCCGCCAGCTCTCCATAGACAACGAAAAAAACCAGGTTCGCAGCCTCGCGAGTAAAATTCTCGCGGATATTGAGGCTCTCACTGCTCCGCAGCCGGAAGATCTGAAGCGGCTCGAATTTATTGAAATGTTGAGTCGCACACCGGTCCGCTTGGTCATCAATTCCGATAATACGCAGAAAAAGCGGCGCCGAGCGGGAGTTCAGTGAGAGTGGCGGTAAAGCCTGGTATGTGATCGTTCAGGCGATTGGTGAAGGCGGCATACCTATAAAACTGCAGGTAAAAAGCGTTGAGACTGGGCAAGAGGCCTATGTGAATCTCTTCGGAATAAGGGTCAGTCAAGATCGCTATGAAACGGTGAGAAAAGACAAAATGGATGACGGCATCGTCAACCAAAATCTCATTGGAGCCAAACCAGCTGGAATCCTGACGTTTGATTTGAAATCCGGTGTTTTCCCTGAATATATTCTGGAGTGGTAGCAATGGAGGCAACTAAAGTCAGTTCTTTAATTCGTCGTATTCATGACGAACAAAATGCTGCGTATACCCGGCGAGCAAATAAACTGAAGGAGTTGCACAATGCATTGCGTGCGGCGAACCGGAATCTCGCCGCTGCTTTTCAAACGTTTGCACATGCCCAATTTGTGCAAAACGCCTCTGCTTTTGGGCAGGAAGTTCTTGATCTTGTTGCCGATGCAGAAGAGGCAAGAGAAAAGAATCGAGCTCAGATCGGCGATATGACAGCGAAGGTCGACGGAATTGATCGAGATCTTGCTGCACTTGCAAAGGCGTTAGAGGGCGCTCGGGAACAAGCCTTGGAAAAATTGCGAGTGGATGAAACCTTTTTGGGTCTCGAAAAGGCTCTCGATCAAGCCTGCCTGTTATTGCAAGCCGACAAAGCGGAATATGAAAGACTTCTGGCGGAAGTTTCCGAAAAACTGCCCAAGTATTTGGACGATGAAATCTTTCAATATCTTTTGAAAGTCCATTTCGGAACCGGTGTTTATTCTGGGAAGGGTTGGGTCGCGCGCGCCGATGGAGCGCTTGCGCGCAAGTCACAGTTTCTCGTAAATAAAGACAATTTCTTGATCCTTCAGGGAGTCAAAGCCGAGGCTGAGGCCCGGTTGGTCGAATTAACACAAGGCCAGGCTTCTGCATTGCATGCGTATGAGACGTACCAAGCCGAAGTGTTGAATAGTGAGGAGCTGCGGGCATTGCATAAGGCAATTGACCTGCGCGAAAGTGAGCGAGAGCTGGCGCATGAGACTTTGTCGGCTTGTCTTGAAGAAGAAAGCAAATTTGCCGTTGCGACGGATGGGCTTAGTCGCGAAGCAACGGAGCTGATAAATCGACTTCTGCAACAACAAAATCCGCAGTCTCTTGCGAGCTTTGCGGCTGAGACACCGTCAGCAGAAGACGATGCCGCATTGACGGTTATACAGGAGCAGTTGGGGATAATTCGTAAATTAACCATCGAGATGGATGATGCCAAAGCGCGTCTGCAAAGCACCGAGGTCGCCCTAAAAAAGGCCAAGGAACTGTTGAGAACGGTTGATCGAGATCCTCACTTTAGCGGCGGTCACTATCGATATACGAGTGAGTCTGATGTCAAACAAGTGCTCGATCAATTTATGCAGGGCGCCGGCGGCACACAGGAGCTTATGAATGGCCTTAAGCTACAAAGAGCTTATGTTCACAAACCATCGCCGTCAGTGGTGGAATCACCAAAGGGAGCTTTTTCCAGTAGTGGTAATTTAGCTGGGGGCTCATTCAAAACTACCAATTCATTTTAGGCAAATCGAGTAAAGCTGCCTATTCTGCCGAGGTCGCAGAATAAGCAGAGTCTCCGAAATCGTTGGTTGCTAAGGAGCTTATGATGACTTCAGAAGACCATGCAGCACTAATTGGTGTGCTCAAAACCCGCTTCGAAAAAAACAAAACTCGCCATAAAGGGGTTGTTTGGGCGGATGTACAAGCAAAAGCTCGAAACGCAGCCAAAGAAATTGCGTTCACTTGCGCAGATGGAAGAAACCGGCGGCGAGCCGGATGTGGTTGGCGTAGACGAAAAAACCGGTGAGTTTCTGTTTGTCGATTGCTCTGCCGAAAGCCCCAAAGGTCGCCGCAGTGTGTGTTACGACAAGGAGGCCCGAGAGTCACGCAAGGAACACGCACCGCAAAATAGTGCCGTCGAAATGGCGGCGGCTATGGCAGCTGAGTTGCTCGACGAAGAGCAGTATCGCGCGCTGCAAACCCTGGGAAAATTTGATCAGAAAACCTCAAGCTGGATAAAAACGCCACCGGCAATCCGCAAACTCGATGGCGCTCTTTTTTGTGATCGTCGCTACGACACGGTTTTTCTCTACCATAACGGTGCGCAATCTTATTACGCGGTCAGAGGCTTTCGTGTTTTGCTGAAAGTGTAAGTATTTACCGAAGACTTTCTGCTGAATTCGAGAGAAAAGCGATTCAAAAAGAGGGAGTAAAAAAGGGGGCTCCATTTGGAGCCCCCTTTTTTATCGCTTGTCTTTCAGGTAATCCATCAGCCAAGTCAGTGCTGGTCGCGGCTGTCCGTTGCGGATCAGGCCGGTGCCGGTACGCCAGGTGGAGCCGTAGATGTAGCCCCACAGGGTGACGCCTTTTACTTGTTCATGCTCGTAAAAGATCGGGAAGTGTGTCTGCATATGGCGCAGCTGTGTCTGATCATCGGGGGCTTCGATATCGTACTCCGATACGTACATCGGCAAACCGGTTCTTCTATGGATCAGATCCAACTTGTCTTTGATTTCCTGCGCGGTCCACACCTTCGGATCATAGAGACTGTGTGCCTGCAGGCCGATCGCGTCCACATATCCGGACTTCACGGCGCGGTCGATCAGGGTGAGGATCGCTTCGGTATCCCAAGTCAGGAAGTTGAAGTCGTTGTAGATCAACTCCGCGTTCGGGCAGTGTTTGCGCGCCAATTTAAACGATTCGGTGATCCAATCGTTGCCGAAGGCATTCGCTGCAAAGCGCGCGGGTGCGTGGCCTTCCACGGCTTCGTTGACCACGTCGATCATCGCGGTATCGGGATAACGGGTGCAGTAATCTTTAATCCACTGTTCGATTTCAGCACGCTGATCCGCCGCACTCAGGCCACTGATCCAGCTGGGCGCCTGCGCACCCCAAACGAAGGTGTGGGCTTTAACAGGGATTTTGTTCTGACGCGCGTAGTCGTAAATACGGTCGAGCGGACCCCAGTTGTATTGGTTGCGTGTGCCTTCCACAGATCCCCATTTACCTTCGTTTTCTGGGGTGATCTGGTTCCAGTATTGGATGAAGTCAGAGCGAACCTGGCCACCTGTGGTGATGTTACCGACAAACTTTTTACCAGACGGGACTGGGTCAGGGGTGGTGGTGTCGAGCTGACCGTCGGCGGAATAAATGGCGAAACCGGCAAGAGTCGGGTTTTCAACACCGGCGATCATTTCGATGGTCACTTTCTTGTCGTTGACCTGAACGTTCTCCACCGTGTGTGAGTAGGCGCCGTCGTGGCCAGCCAGAGAGAACAGATCTATATCGCGCAGTTGGGTAGTTCCCTCAATGGCAACGCTGAAATTACGCAGACCCGCGGAAGTCAGGTAGATTTCCGCGAAATGCAGAGTGATCGTGTAGCGACCATTGGCGGTAACCGGAACTTCGTATTTGAACGCGCCATACCGCTCAGTGCGGTACATGGAATCGTCGGCAACACCAGTGATGCGGTCGGTGGTCGAGTTCGGGGAGCCGCCCTGAAAGTATTTGTCGGCAATGAAGGTCACGCCTTCAAAAGTAGTATTGGCGCTCGCACCTGAGTCAACGGCGACAACAAGCGGCAGGGTGACCGGGGTTCCTGAACTGCTGGAAGAACTGGAGCTGGACGAGCTTGAACTCGAGGAGCTTGAGCTGCTGGAAGAGCTCGACGAGTTCGATGAGCTTGAAGAGCTGGAGCTGCTGCTTGAGCTGGACGAGCTGGAAGACCCTGTGGGTGGTGGATTGCCACCACCGCCGCAGCCGATCAGTGATGTGCACAGGATCGCGGCGAGTGGGGCCGTTAAGATTGCTGGTTTTATTAGGAGTTTTTTCATCGTAAGCACCTGGCGAACGTAATAGTTGTAATGTGATCCACCGGTCACAATTTGCGGGTGCAAAACAACTGTGTAGACAGAGCGGGCTCAGGCTCCGGCAAGGTGAATTAATCATATGATTGCACAATAGGATCTAAGGTTCTGTGATCTGCTTTTCATCGGTTATATGACAAGCCAGATGAATTGAGAGCCCTGCGCCGAATTTTTGCTCCACCTAAATAAACCTATCCACTTACCGGAACGCTTTTTGCCATAGCCCCTTCGCGGGGTGCTTTTTAGCCTTCGTCAGTCAAAAAACCGTCGCGAGAAGGCTATGGCAGTTTCATTATTCGAGCATCTTAAGTCCGTCCCGGGATCGGTAACCCGGGAGTCGTCCATACGCCGCGCCAAGTCCTTGTGGAGCGGCAATCTGTCGATTCCGATTCTGCTGTTAATGCTGCTGGGCATGATGATTCTGCCCATGCCGGCCATCCTTCTGGATGCGTTTTTCTCTTTCAATATCGCGCTGGCCATAGTGGTGTTGCTGGTGAGTGTGTACACCATGCGGCCGCTGGATTTCGCGGTTTTTCCCACGATTCTGCTGGTGTCGACGCTGTTGCGACTCGGCTTGAATATCGCGTCGACCCGGGTAGTGCTGCTGGAAGGTCACAACGGCCCCGGTGCCGCCGGTGCCGTGATTCAGGCGTTTGGCGAGGTGGTGATCGGCGGTAATTTCGCTGTCGGGATCGTGATCTTCATCATTCTGGTGATCATCAATTTCGTGGTGGTGACCAAAGGCGCCGGGCGTATTTCAGAAGTTTCCGCGCGTTTCACCTTGGACGCCATGCCCGGTAAACAAATGGCGATCGACGCCGATTTAAACGCGGGCTTGATCGATCAGGCCGAGGCCAAAAAGCGCCGCGCCGAAGTGACCTCGGAAGCCGACTTTTACGGCGCTATGGACGGTGCCAGCAAATTCGTCCGCGGCGACGCCGTGGCGGGCATCATGATCATGATTATCACCATCATCGGCGGTCTGGTGGTGGGCATGTTGCAACACAATATGAAGTTCAGTGACGCCTCTCAGGTGTACGTACTCCTGACCATCGGCGACGGCTTGGTGGCCCAGATTCCCTCTCTGCTGCTGTCCACTTCGGCGGCGATTATCGTGACCCGCGCCAACAGCAGCGAAGACATGAACAGCCAGGTGGTCGGGCAGATGTTCAATTCGCCCAAGGCGCTGGGCATCACCGCCATGATCCTGTTCATTATGGGCATCATCCCGGGCATGCCGCATGTGGCTTTCCTGGGTTTTGCCGCCATCTGCGGTTTCCTCGCGTACTACATTCATTTCCGTCAGAACGTCGCGGAAGTGGTGGAGGAGGCCAAGCCGAAACTGCGCACTATCTCGCCCTCTGGCGCTGGTGCCGGTGGCGGCGCTGGTCTGGCACCGCAACTGCCCGCGCTGGAAAACAAGGCTGATCGCACGCAAGAGCCGGCGGAAGTCTCCTGGGATGATGTCACGCCGGTGGACGTTCTCGGTCTCGAAGTCGGTTACCGCCTGATTCCCCTGGTGGATCGCAACCAGCGCGGCGAACTTCTCGGGCGCATAAAAGGCGTGCGCAAAAAGTTGTCCCAGGACATAGGTTTCCTGATTCCACCGGTCCATATCCGCGACAATCTCGATCTGCTGCCCAACGCCTATCGCGTGACGCTGATGGGGGTGTCTCTCGGCGAAGGCGAGGTTTTCCCCGACAAATTTTTGGCGATCAATCCGGGTCAGGTGTTCGGCAGCCTGCAGGGCGCAAAAACCAAGGATCCGGCTTTCGGTCTCGATGCCATCTGGATCGATGAAAGTCAGAAGGATCAGGCGCAGACGCTGGGCTACACCGTGGTGGACGCCAGCACCGTGGTGGCCACGCATCTCAATCAAATCGTGCAGCAACACACCCACGAACTGCTCGGCCACGAGGAAGCGCAGAAGTGGCTCGACCTGCTCGGCGAAAAATCGCCGAAGTTGGTGGAGGAGCTGGTACCCAACACCATCACCATCAACACCTTGCTCAAAGTGCTTCAGGGGCTGCTGCGCGAGCAGGTGCCGATCCGCGATATGCGCACCATTGCCGAGGCACTCGCCGCGCACGGCGACAAGAACCAGGACACAGCCACGCTCACCGGACACGCCCGCGTGGCGCTGTCCCGCCAGATCGTGCAGAACATCGTCGGCGCCGATCCGAATATCCCCGTCATTACGCTGGATCCATCGCTGGAACAGTTGTTGCTACAGTCGGTCCAGCAGGCACAAAAAAATTGGCGCCGATACCACGAGCTTCATAGAGCCAAGGCTCGCAGAGAAGCTCAATAACGCGTTAATCAGTGCTGCAGGACGCCAGGAGGCAGCAGGAAAACCGGTCGTACTTTTAGTGGCAGGTCCACTGCGTATGACTCTGGTACGCCTGGCGCGCTTTAACCTGCCGGATATGCATGTGCTGAGCTACAACGAGATACCGGATAACAAACAGATCACCATTGAAGCCACCGTGGGTTCTGATTTGACCAAGTCGTAGTTCAGCCGCTCGTTCATTTAGTTACACGGCATTTCGCTAAATGCCAGGAGAATCGAACATGACAGTCAAACGTTTTGTCGCGCCGGATATGCGTCGTGCCCTGGACCTGGTTCGCCAGGAGATGGGGCCGGACGCCATTATTCTGTCCAGCCAGCGCACGCGGGAAGGGGTGGAAATCATTACCTCCACCGATCTCGACGTAGTGGCGCGCGGCGGGGAAGAGCGCAAAGACTTTGGTCGTCGTTTCGATACCGAACTCGACCAGCCGCTGGCCAGCGATACTGCCTGGCAGGCCCACGAAGGTCTGGGTGAGGCGGTGCGTAAATACGCGGCTCCTGCGCAGGGCAATGATGGCAAACGCCGCGAGCAGCTTGCGCGGGAAATCGAGGAGGCGCGTGAGCGCATGCTGGCCGCCAAACGCGGTGAAACTCCCCGTTCCGCCAGCCGTCCGGCGCCCGCCGTTCCAGAAGTTACCGACACTGTCCGCTGGCAGGAGTCGGCCAAACCAACCCGCGGCCGCTCTGCGGTAGCCGAAGCGCCCAGAGCCGCCGCGCGACCCGCCGCTGAACCCACCGCTGATTATCAGCAGCCGCAGGTTTCCGCCGCGCACGAAGAAATGCGTCAATCCGTCGACCGCCAAATGGCCGGTCTGCAGGAGCAGGTCAAACGTTTGGCGGACGAGCAGGCGCGCAGGGAGAAAGAGCAGGAGGATCGCCGCTTGGCGGCCCTGCAGAGCGAACTCGCCGATATGCGCATGTTGATGGAGCAGCAGATGTGGCGCATGCGGGAGCAGGGCGGCGCTGCGGCGGCGATGCCGATGACATCGCCCACCCAGGATGCACTGCAAGCTCATTTGGGTAAGCTCGGGCTGCCCGCCGGCTTGGTCAAAAAGCTGGCGTTGGCCGCCAAACCCGGCAAACGCATCAATGCCGCCTGGCGCGATGCCTTGGCGCAACTCACTCAACAAGTGGCGACGGATACCTCCGACCGGGTGCAGAAGGGCGGTGTGTTCGCCTTTGTCGGCCCGACCGGTGTAGGCAAAACCACTACCATCGCCAAGCTCGCCGCGCGTTATGTGCTGGAGCACGGTCTCGGCAAGGTCGCGCTGATTACCACCGACACCTATCGGGTCGGCGCCCATGATCAACTGCGCTCGCTCGGCCGTATTCTCAATGTGCCCGTGCGTGTAGTGGATCAGGAGCGTGGTCTGCCCACGGTGATTGCCAGCTTGAAGAATTATCCCTTGATCCTTATCGACACCGCCGGCTTCCGCCAGGGCGACCCGCTCTTGAAGGAGCAGGAGGCGCTGCTGGATTCCTGTCCGGGAGTCGAGCGTATTCTGGTGCTCGCCTGCAACAGTCAGCTGCAAACCCTCAAAGCCTCTGCCCACGCTCACAGTGGCGGCAAGCTGCGCGGCTGCGTGCTGACCAAGCTGGATGAAGCGGGCAGCCTCGGCGAAGCGCTGGGCGTTGTGATCCAGCAGAAATTGCCGGTGCTCTACTGTACCGACGGCCAAGCCATCCCCAACGACCTCTCCGTAGCCTCCGCCGCCGCCCTTGTGGCTAAAGCGGTGGGCATCATGAAGGCGCAGAAGGGCAGCGCGGTGGCGGGAGCGGTGTAGGGATTGGCACATTTTGTTCCTCCCCCTTTAAAAGGGGGAGGCTAGGAGGGGGTGTCGGGTGGCGCAGTGGCCGGGAAGTCTGCAACCCCACCCCTCCCTTAATAAGGGGAGGGAGAACGCCCAAGCCCGGTGGTATTGAGATAAGCATCTATACTGAAACCAAATACTGCCCAGACCGCGTCCGGGCGTTCACCACAAGGTAATGTGTTGCATGAGTTCAAGTCGTCCAGTCAAAGTTATCGCGGTCACCGGGGGTAAGGGTGGGGTGGGTAAGACCAACCTCTCGGTCAATCTCAGCGTCGCTCTGGCAGAAATGCAGCGCCGTGTGGTGTTGATGGATGCAGACCTGGGATTGGCGAATGTGGACTTATTGCTCGGTTTACAGACGCGCTTCACCTTGGCGGATGTCCTCAGCGGCGAGCGCAGAATCCGCGACATTCTTTTAAACGGCCCCGGCGGTATGAAAGTGGTGCCGGCGTCGTCCGGCGTTGCCAATATGGCCAAACTGTCCCATCAGGAACACGCGGCCATTATTCATTCCTTCAGCGAACTGAGCGATCAACTTGATGTTTTGATCATCGACACTGCGGCGGGTATTTCCGACACGGTCGTCAGCTTTGTGCGCGCGGCGCAGGAAGTCATAGTGGTGGTATGTGACGAACCCTCGTCCATCACCGACGCCTACGCGTTGATTAAATTGCTCAATACCGAACACGACGTTTTCCGCTTCCGCGTTATCGCAAATATGACGCGCACCCAGCAGGAGGGTATTAACCTGTTCAATAAATTGAATGGGGTGTGCGAGCGGTTTCTCGATGCGTCGCTGCAATATGTCGGCTCTGTACCGTTTGACGAAAATGTGCGCAAGGCGGTACAGAAGCGCAAAGCCCTGCTGGAATTCGCGCCGCAGTGCAAAGCGTCCCAGGCGATTCGCGCATTGGCGCAAAAGGTCGACAGCTGGCCGACCTCCCAAACGGCTCGCGGGCATCTGGAATTTTTCTTCGAACGATTGTTGCAGTCTGCGAATGTGGGGACCTGACAGCGGCGCACGAAAAACACAAGCATATAAAAGAACGTAAAGAATCAATCCATGACAACAACTCTCCCACAGCCTCGGCTTCTCCGGGTGGATGCCCGGATACTGGAAAATCCCCGGACAAATTCTTTCCAGTGCTCTCGGCGCATTTGAGCGTCGTGGTGAAGTCAATCAGTGGGTAAAGCAGTGATAGCGGGTCGAATGGTGTACGAGCGAACTCAGGAAGTCGGCATGCAAATGCAGGTCGAACAATATGCTTACCTGGTTAAGCGAATCGCCCTGCATATGATTGCCAGGCTGCCGGCGAGCGTGCAACTTGACGACCTGCTGCAGGCGGGCATGATCGGTTTGCTGGAGGCCGCGCAGAAATTTGACGGCAGCAAAGGCGCGTCTTTTGAAACCTACGCCGGTATCCGGATTCGCGGCGCCATCGTTGACGAAATGCGCCGCGGCGATTGGGTGCCGCGCTCGGTCCATCGCAACGCCCGTCGCATCACCGAAACCATGAATTATTTGGAAGGGCGTCTGGGCCGCGAGGCGAGCGATGCGGAAATCGCCGCCGAAATGGAGATCAGTCTCGACGAATATCACGCCATGGCCAACGATAGTATTTCCGGCCGGCTGTTCAGTCTCGACGAAACCCTGCACGAAGAAGAAATCAACACCACACAGATCGCGGTCAGCGAAATGCTGCAAGGGCCTTCGGAGATAACCCAGCGCAAAGCGATGCAAAAAGCCCTCGCGCAGGCCATCGACGATCTGCCCGAACGGGAAAAATTGGTGTTGTCGCTTTACTACGAAGAAGAAATGAACCTCAAGGAGATCGGCCTGGTGCTCGGCGTCAGCGAGTCCCGGGTATGTCAGATCCACACCCAGGCGGCCCTGAAACTGAAGAAAAAGCTCAGCGACTGGTAAGTGTGCACCAGCGCGCCACCCTCCCGCCGAAATGTGACGGACCAATAAATTTTCTGGCCGCACGGCCGCGACGGACTAGACTTGTAAAGGTCGGGCCCGCCATCCAAACAACGGGCTGCAAACAATAAAGCCCTGCCGATACAAACCGATACGACTGGGAAACTGGAGGTAGCGTTGGACAAAAACATGAAAATCCTCATTGTTGACGATTTTTCGACAATGCGCAGGATCATAAAAAATCTGCTGCGGGATTTGGGTTTTACCAACACGCAAGAGGCAGATGACGGCACCACCGCATTGCCGATGTTACGCAGCGGCGATTTTGATTTTCTGGTCACCGACTGGAACATGCCGGGCATGACCGGCATAGATCTGCTCAAACAGGTGCGCGCCGATCCACGTCTGGCATCCCTGCCGGTATTGATGGTTACCGCCGAAGCCAAGCGCGACCAGATTATCGAAGCCGCGCAGGCGGGCGTGAACGGTTATGTCGTCAAGCCATTCACTGCGCAGGTATTGAAAGAAAAGATCGATAAGATTTTTGAGCGTGTTGGCGGCTAAGCAATTGTTCAGCGATAGATTCGGTTAAGCGATAGGTTCGGTTAAATGGAAACAGCAGGTCATCTGAAAAACGATGCGGAATTTGTCGCCGAATTGCAGGACTGCGCCAAACTTCTTGTCGAAAAATTACAGAACAATGAGTACGAGGATGCCTCGCACCTCATCCGCAATCTGTACAACGCGCGTGATCGCCATATTTTCAATTCGGTGGGCAAACTGACGCGCGCGCTGCACGATGCGATCGTTAATTTCAATGTGGATGCGAATCTGTACCCGGAGGCCCACTCCTCAGAAATCCGCGACGCCTCCGACCGTTTGCAGTACGTCATTCGCATGACCCAGGACGCGGCCAACAGAACCATGGACCGGGTCGAAACCGCCGCCCCTATCGCCGCCAATCTCGGCCAGGAAGCGCACGCGCTGCGCGCGGAATGGGGTCGGTTGCAAAGACGCGAATTGAGCAAAGATGAATTCGCCCGTCTCTACAGCCGCATCAACGATTTTCTCGAACAGATGGGTGAGGGCACCGATGCTCTCAACCAAAACCTGCAAGCCATTATTCTCGAGCAGGGATTTCAGGATCTCACTGGTCAATTGCTGAAAAAAGTTATTGGTCTGATTACCGATGTGGAAAAGGAGCTGGTGAATCTGGTGCGTATCGCCGGACATGTCGAAGAGGTGACCGGCCTCAACACCGAGCACAGGGCGAGTGACAAAAGCACTGGTAAATCCACGAGTGCGGAAGGTCCGCAGATCCATGCCCGCCCCGATGTGGTGAGCGGACAGGATGATGTGGACGACCTTTTATCAAGTTTGGGTTTTTGAGGAGTGTTGAATGTCGTTCGGAGAAGATGACGAGATTCTTCAAGACTTCCTGGTGGAGGCAGGTGAGATTCTTGATCAATTGTCCGAGCAGCTGGTTGAGCTTGAGCAACGACCGGACGACCGCAATCTGCTCAATGCAATTTTTCGCGGCTTCCACACCGTCAAAGGCGGCGCCGGTTTTTTACAACTGGATGCCATGGTGGAGTGCTGTCACGCCACGGAAAATCTTTTCGATATTCTGCGCAACGGCAAACGCGACGTTACACCGGCATTGATGGATGTGGTGCTGCAGGCGCTGGATACCGTCAATTCCCAGTTTCAACAGATTTCCCAGCGCGCAGAACCCGTGCACGCACCAGCGGAATTGATGGCCAAACTGGCCGCGCTGGTCAAAGGGGACGAACCTGCCGAGGCGGCTGCCGCAGCGGCCAAAACATCACCGAGCAAATCTTCTACTCAGAGCAAGTCTGCTGCTGAAAACAAGATTTCAAGCGAGAAAAAATCCGCTTCCCCCGACAAATCATCAGCCGAGAATAAAACCGGAGGTGAATTTCTCCGCCCGGCGGATCAACCAAACTCTCTGGATCTTACCGACGATGAATTTGAGGGGTTTCTTGAGGCGATCAGTGACAAAGGCGCTGCCGGCAAAAAATCGGCTGGCGAAAATAAATCCCCCATCGTAAACGAGCCTGCGGCATCTGCGGTTGGCGCTGACGAAATTTCCGAAGATGAATTCGAAGCCCTGCTCGACCAGTTGAATGGCGTCGGCAAGGCGCCGGGTAATAAAAAGGCTGCTCCGGCGACGCCAGTCGCTCCGGTTGTGCCACCCGCGGCGGCTGGCAATGAAATCGGCGAAGACGAATTCGAATCGCTCCTCGACCAGCTCCACGGTGTCGGCAAAGGTCCCGGTCGCGCCGAAACGGGGGTGTCATCCATCGCGCCTTCTGCCGCGCCAGCCGATCTCATCAGCGATTCTGAATTCGAAGATCTGCTCGACCAGCTGCACGGTCGCGGCAGAGGTCCTACTGCCGTCCGCGCTGAGAGCGAACCCCAGGCTGCCAAAGCTGAAGCGGCGGACGATTATTTTCCCGAGGATCGACAGGCTCCGCAGGCACCCAAGTCCCGCGAGGCTGATTCCGCGCGCAATCGCGATGGCGGGCCGGTTGCTTCGGGCAGCGCGGCCCATCAGACCGAAGCAACCGTGCGGGTGGATACGCAGCGGCTCGATGACATCATGAACATGGTGGGCGAACTGGTGCTGGTGCGAAACCGGCTGGTGCGCTTGGGGCTGGATTCCACGGATGAGTCATTGTCCAAAGCGGTAGCCAATCTGGATGTGGTGACGGCGGATCTGCAAACCGCAGTGATGAAAACCCGCATGCAGCCTATCAAAAAAGTCTTCGGCCGTTTTCCCCGCGTGGTGCGCGATCTCGCTCGCAATCTGAAAAAAGAAATTCACCTGGAGCTGGTGGGCGAAGAGACCGATCTGGATAAAAACCTGGTCGAGGCACTCGCCGATCCCCTGGTTCACCTGGTGCGCAATGCTGTCGATCACGGCATTGAGTTTCCCGCGGCGCGGGAGAGTGTGGGCAAGTCCCGCATCGGCAAAGTGGTGTTGGCCGCTGAGCAGGAGGGCGACCATATCTTGCTGTCTATCACTGATGACGGCGCCGGTATGGACCCGGTGAAATTGCGCGAAAAAGCCGTGGAAAAAGGCATTCTGGATGCCGATGCGGCGGTGCGTCTGTCGGATGTGGAAGCGTTCAATTTGATTTTCGCACCGGGATTTTCCACCAAGACGGAAATCTCCGATGTGTCCGGCCGCGGCGTCGGCATGGACGTGGTGAAAACCAAAATCGCCCAGCTCAACGGCTCGGTGGAAATCCAGTCGAAAAAAGGCGAGGGCACGCGCCTGAAGATCAAGGTGCCGCTCACCCTGGCGATCATGCCGACCCTGATGATCATGCTCGGTCGTCAGGCATTCGCGCTGCCACTGGTGAACGTCAACGAAATTTTCCAGATGGACCTGACCAAATCCCATGTGGTGGATGGGCAGGAGTGCGTCACCATTCGCGACAAGGCGATCCCGATTTTTCATTTGAAACGCTGGCTGGTGCGCGGTCATCACGAGCGCGAAAAAATGCCCGGTGCCCATGTGGTGATCGTCACCGTCGGCACCCGGCGTGTCGGTTTTGTGGTGGATCAATTGATCGGCCAGGAAGAAGTCGTCATCAAGCCTCTCGGCAAAATGTTGCAGGGCACCCCTGGCATGGCGGGCGCCACCATTACCGGTGACGGCACCATCGCCCTGATCCTGGATGTGCCGAGCCTTTTAAAACGCTACGCGGGCGGGATGTAGAACTGAACTTTCACAGGTGAGGGGCGCTGTGGTTTACAAGGTTTTGGTGGTCGACGATTCCAGCTTTTTCCAGATGCGTCTCAGAGACATCATCAATGAGCATCCGGAACTCAAAGTTGTCGGCGTCGCAGCCAACGGCCAGGAGGCGATCGAGCTTGCCGATCAGCTTCAGCCGGATATCATTTCCATGGATTACGAAATGCCTCGCATGGACGGAGTCTCCGCCGTGCGCGCCATAATGGCCAAGCGGCCGGTGCCGATTGTGATGTTTTCCTCCATGACCTACGAAGGCGCGCGCGTCACTCTGGACGCGCTGGAAGCCGGCGCGGTCGATTTCATTCCGAAGAATTTCGCCGAGGTATCGCGCAACTCTGCCGTGCTGAAGAAGAAATTGCAGGAGACATTACTGGCCTTCGCCCGCCAGGCGCAACCGCGGGTCGAGTCACGTCCTGCGCCAGTTACATCCACTTCAGTTACATCCGCCTCAGTTAAATCCTCTTCGGTTGCGCCAGCGCGCGCGCGTATGCCGGAATCAGCGCGCCGTCCCGCGGAAGCAGCGCAGGCAAGCGCGCCGCGTCGGTCGTTGAAAGGCAAAATCAAGCTATTGGTGATAGGCGCCTCGACCGGTGGACCTGTCGCCCTGTCCGAAGTGATCCAGCGGCTGCCGGTGTCCTTTCCCTTGCCGGTTATCGTCATTCAACACATGCCGGAGAGTTTCACCCGCGCCTTTGCCGAGCGTCTGGACAAGATCTGCGCGGTGCATGTGGCGGAGGCGCGCGATGGGGACCTGTTGCAGCCGGGCCACGTGCTGGTGGCTCCCGGTGGCAGCCAACTGATTCTTGATAAACGCGGCAGCGTGAAGATTCTGCCAGGAGATGATCGGGTGAGTTACAAACCGTCCGTTGACATCACCTTCGCCTCCGCCGCCAACGTGTTTGGCGCCGGCGTGCTGGGTGTTGTGCTGACGGGAATGGGTGCCGATGGCAGCGAGGGCGCGCGTCTGCTCAAAGAAAAAGGTGCGGTGATCTGGGGGCAGGACCAGGCCAGTTGCGTGGTCTATGGCATGCCCAAGGCCGTCGCCGGGCTGGCCGACGAAGTGCTGCCCCTGGCTCAGATCGGCCCGCGTCTGGCGCAGGATTTTTAGTATGGACATACTCACGATCATCGGTGTCATCCTCGGTTTTGCCGCCCTGATCGGCGGCAATATTCTCGAGGGCGGTTCCTGGCAATCTCTGGTCAACGGGCCGGCCGCACTGATCGTCTTCGGCGGTACCTTCGGCGCCGCAATTCTGCAGACCCCCAAGGAGTGCCTGAGGCGCGCCGTCAAAATGTTTGTCTGGGTGGTGCGGCCACCTCGCGCGCAGTTTCAACAGGGCATAGATACAGTGGTGAGCTGGGCGAAAGTCGCGCGCAAGGAGGGGCTGCTGGGGCTGGAAAATATCGCCGAGACGGAGAAGGACCTGTTTTTCCGCAAAGGGCTGCAATTGCTGGTGGATGGCAGTGAGCCGGAAGTGATCCGCCATGTGATGGAGACCGATCTGCTGGTAGCGGAGAAACGCGATTTCGACGCCGTGCATTTTTACGAAAGTATGGGCGGCTATGCGCCCACCATCGGCATCATAGGCGCGGTTATGGGACTGATCCATGTGATGCGGCATCTAACCGATCCGGCGCAACTCGGGCCCGGTATCGCCGTGGCCTTCGTCGCGACCATTTATGGTGTGGCCTTCGCCAACCTACTGGCGCTGCCGGTGGCCAACAAATTGCGCCAGTGCGTGCGCGAACAATCACAATTCCGCGAGCTGATCATCGACGGCATCATCGCCGTCGCCGATGGGGAAAATCCCAGAGCCATCGAGATGAAGCTCAGCGGTTATCTTCACTGACGCACCATGATCCGCCGTCGCCAAGAAGAGCAGCACAGCAAATCCGGCCACGAACGCTGGCTGGTGTCCTACGCGGATTTCGTCACTCTGCTGTTCGGCTTTTTCGTGGTCATGTATTCGGTATCCCAGGTGAGCGAGCAAAAATACCGCGTGCTCTCGGAAACCCTGTCATCGGTATTTCAGGGCAATACCAGTCAGCCAGTGCAAACGCCGACGGTGGACGATGGCAACCCGCAGAGTCAGCAGGGCAAAACCAGCGGTCTTTCAGCGCGGGTGAATTTGGTGGATACGGAGGTGCTCGCCCGCGAATTGGAAGATGCGCTTATTCATTTGGTGAAGCCCGGTCAGGTGCGCATATCGGCGACCGAGGAATGGGTGCAGATCGATCTCAACGCCAATCTACTGTTCGATTCCGCCAGCGCCGAACCCAAACCGGAGGCGCGTACCATCTTCCGTCAGATCGCAGAAAAACTGGCGCCGTTTGCCAATCAGATCGAAGTGTCCGGCCATACGGACAATCTCCCCATCCGCACCGCGAAATTCCACAGTAACTGGGAATTGTCGTCCGCGCGCGCCTCTGCGGTGGTGCGTCTGCTCGCCGATGACGGAGTGGATCCGCGGCAACTTTCCGCAGTGGGATTCGGTGAATATCGGCCGATTGGTGATAACCGCACGGAAGAGGGGCGGGCGGCAAACCGGCGCGTAGTTCTGATGGTGGCGCGCCATGCGGTGGAACGTTCCACTATGCCGCTGGAGCAACTCCCCGCGACTCTGCCACCGCCGGATGCCGCGCCAGCCGTCGAGCAATCCACGGAATCACCCGCCGAATCATCGGCAAATGCCACTGAAACGATCGCCGAACCATCAGCTCCACCAGCAGAGCCATCAGCTCCACCAGCAGAGCCGTCAGCTCCACCAGAAGAGCCGGCGCCTCCAATCACAGCGCCTCAGACCGCTCCTGCGGTTGAACCCGTGCGTCTGAAAAGCGGCGGTCTTCTGTTTACCAGCGATCCCGAACCGCCGCGCAAAGCGGAATAATTTGCCGCAGTGAAAAATTACCCGTAGCCAGGGTAATCCTCCGCTGAATTCCACTCCGTCTATATCCACCATGGTAAATCCGGCGCTCTTTGGCGTGCGGCTTCATCGGGCTTATGGCAGGCCCGCGATCGCGTGGAACTCACGGAGGTTTTATGAACAATTCAAACAAATCATTAATACCGCGCCCATTTGATATAGGGCTGCTGCTCCTGCTCTTCTCACTCTGTCAGGTTGTTTGGGCCTGGGAAAATATGGGTGCTCCGGGAGGAATCGTCACTCCCGAGCTATCACCCGACGCTTCGGCGGTGCAGACATCATTTTCGCGAAAAATACCGGTGGCGCGCGACGGTGATCCGGTGAGCGCATTCGGTCACGGGGAATTTCTCGACGCCCAGGGCAAACGTTTTGTGCCGGACCCGGAAAATATCCGCGCAGTGCAGAGCGTGTATCTGACGCGGCTGATGCAACAGCTCGAAGCGCAAAAGGACAAGGAACAGCTGGCGGATGTGCTGCGCAAGCGCGACATGATTTTTCAGCTGGTGAGCGATCCGATACTGGCCAATGGACTGCTGTTGGATGAAATACTCGCGAATAGCAAAAGTGAGCGGCGCAATCATATGGAATCGGTGAGCGACGCGCTGCGGTATTTTTATATTGAGCATTTTCTCAAGGAAAAACCCGATGTGGAAAAAGGCGTGTACAGCAAAGGTATCCGTGCGGAAATTGCCAAGCGCCTCGAACGCGGCGGCGTTACCGTATTTATCAAAACCACGGCCAACAGCGAAGATTACATAAAAGAGTGCGACGCCGCCGGAGTGCCGATTCCACCGCCGATGTACGCCGACCCCTGGGAAAATCGTGGGGTGTTCACCAACGAATTTATTTCCGAAGGCAGCGAATCGGAATTGTGGTTTTACGAAAGCAAATCCCCCGAGGGCGCCTGTCTTGCGCTGCCGCGTTACGACGACGGCAAAACCGCTTCATTATTCGGCATTATTTGTGTCGGCAAAAAAAGCAGCAACGCCTGCTTTTGGGATAACCCGCGCGGAATGAATTTTCCCCGCAATGTGCCCGTGGATATCAGTTCTTTTGTCGGTGGTTTCGACTTGAAGCAAAACGGCCAGGGCACCTGTACCGCATGTCACGCGGGGGAAAATCCATTTGTTGTGCACCCGGATAAACCCGCGTTTGCGGGCCTGACCGGCTCACTGATGCCGGATAACTGGCACAACCCGCTGGTGCATCCGGACTGGCCGGAAAATCCCGGTCCGACCACGCTGCTCGACAGTGTCAGTTCCGCCAGTGAATGCGATTCCTGCCATACGCAAAGTTATGCCGGGCGATTTCCCGATGTGAGCGATCCAGAAATCCAGCCGTATTGCAGCGCGGTTCTGGAGACCTCAGTGTTCGGCGGCATAAAACGCACCATGCCCCAGGGCGGCGGCAGCATCGCGCCTTATTTCTCTCATATCGACGCCTTGCTGAGCGCGTGTTTTGGCCGCAGTACGCCGTCCGACACGATTCCCGACGATCCCAAATATATTTCCGCACCTATGGTGATCGGCCCCCTCTACGCCTGCGCCACCAAAGTAGCGGTGAGCGGCACTCTGCTGGATGCCAAAGTGACGTTGTTCATCAACGGCGCTGCGGTGGCCTCGGATACTTCCCGCAGCCCCAGCTATTTGGAATTCAACGTGCCGGCGCTGGTGGTCGGCGATGTGGTGACGGCGGTGCAAGAGTTTGACGGCGTGGTGTCCGACTCGTCCGCCGCCGTGACAGTTAAGGATCACAAGGTCGACTATCCGACGGGGTTGCCGGCGCCCACCATAGATCGAAGCTGATTTATGAGTGCGGCAACACCATCGCCGTGCGCCATGTGCCCGGTGCGACCCTGACGGTTCTGGTCAATGGCGGCAACCCCGCAAGTTATGTCAGTGGGTCCGGCTGGACCGGCGTTTTCCCGGGCAAATCGCCGTTTGATCTGGGCGACAAATTCACGGCCTCCATCGAGTTGTGCAGTGACAAGAGCCCCTTGTCGCTGGAGGAAGTTGCGGTCGCGGCGCCGGCGACAGTGAATTCGCCGACCTTTAAGCCGGCCACGCTGTATAACGGTCAGCAGCTTGTCACTGTGGAAAATATTCTCCACGGCGCCTGGTTCGAGGTGGGCGAGTTGGCCATGGGCAGCTTCGGCAAATGGTCCACACCTGTGTCCTGGTGGTCCGAATTCGATGTGGCCAGTCAGATGGGTCGGCCTATAGCACCGGGCGACCAGTTGTTTGCCCCAGCAGACCCTGTGCGCCACCGGCAAACCCAGCGATCCGCCGAAGGTGCAGGAATGCGACGACATCCCCGCGCCAAAAATCCGCATTCCTCTGGCCGGTGAAACCTTCGTCATTGTCACCGAGGCGGTGCCCGGAGCGCGTATCCAGGTTTACGCATCGAACGGCACCGAACTGGGCGACGGCAGTGGCAACGTTATTACCCTCAACCGGCCGCTGATTGCCGGCGAGGAGCTGCGCGTCACCCAATCCATCGACGAATGCAAAGGCCGCTACGCCTATAAGGTAACCGTGAGAGAAATCCTCAAGGAGAAAAAACGCGAGCAAAAGTAAGTACCTGGTGAGCCCCTGTGGGGGCTTGCCACCAAGCAATGTCTGCCCGAGCACGGTTTTTGCGTAAGCGCAGTTATTCTTTCAGCGCGTCAGAAATCCGGCGGGGGACAGGCTTTGCAAGTTTGGGCAGTGGCGAATCAAAAGGGCGGGGTGGGTAAAACCACCACCGCCGTTGCGCTTGCAGGGCTCGCGGCCAATACAGGTCGGCGGGTGCTGCTGGTGGATCTGGACCCGCACGGCTCACTCACCTGTTATTTCCGCCTCAATCCAGACTCTCTGGCCAGCAGTACCTTCACCCTGTTTCAAGAGCGCAAAAACCTCTCGGTCAGTCTCGTCGGACAACTCGTGGTCACCACCACCTACCAGGGGCTTAGCCTTTTGCCCGCCAGCACCGGCCTCGCCACGCTGGAGCGCCAGGCCATCGGCAGTGACGGCATGGGGCTGGTGATCGCCAAAGCGCTGGCACAGGTGTGGGACGACTTTGATCTGGCCATTCTCGATTGTCCGCCGCAGTTGGGGGTGCTGATGGTCAATGCGCTGGCGGCCTGCCAACAGCTCATCATTCCCGTACAGACGGAATTTCTCGCCCTCAAAGGCTTGGAGCGAATGCTCCATACCCTGCAGATGATGCAGCGCTCGCGCAAACGCGAACTGCCGTTTCTGGTGGTGCCGACCATGTTCGACCGGCGCACCCAGGCCTCGGTCACTACCTTACGCACTCTGCGCAATAACCACGGCGAGCAGGTTTGGCCGGGCAGTATTCCGGTGGACACCAAATTCCGCGACGCCAGCAAAGCCGGCGTGCCGCCTCATTTATTCACCCCGGACAGCCGCGGCGTGGAGGCCTACCGCAGTCTGTTGAATTTCCTTCTGCCGTCAAAAAATGCGCCCAAGAACTCGCCAAAATCCGCTCCTTAGCATTACCCCGGTGGCTAAATCTGACCTAGGCTTAAGGCGGATGGTCCGGTATGCGATGGATCGCCCGCACCATACTGTTTTCCTTTCAGCTGCGCCTTGCGGCGATTTATGGGCCGAGTTGTGCAAATCTCTTTTAGTCACCCTGATTCTGTTGCGGAGTTGCGCTGATGAGCAGCCCTGATCAGGACGCGGTGCAGTCCTATCTCGATGATCTGCTGGCCGAGTCGGCGACCCCAGTTGCTTTGCAGGATCAGGTGCAGTTTTTGGAAGCGATCAAACGACAGCAGCTGCAGGCGCTGCTCGACCGCCCGCCACCGGTGGTACTGGAGCCTGCCCCCGTGCAGGTGCCGGTCGCGGCGCCGCCTATGGCAAAACCAACAGAGCCTGAACCGCCGCAGGTCGAAGTTGAGGCTGTATCGCCCCTGTTGCAGTGGTGTGATAACGGCAGACCCGTTTGGGCGCAGCAGAAGTTTGATGCGCTCTTGTTCCGGGTGGCGGGGCTCAATCTCGCTGTTCCCCTGATCGCTCTCGGCCAGATACATCGGCTGACAGACGAATTGACGCCGATCTTCGGCCAGGCGGACTGGTTCATGGGATTGCAACCGACATCGGCGGGCCGTATCCGCGTCGTCAACACCGCCCTGTTTGTGATGCCGGAGCGCTACGACCCGGCTTTCGTACAGTCCGCCCGCTACGTGGTGACCATCGATGGCCTCGACTGGGGCCTGGCGGTGGATCAGGTTGAGCAGCCCGCCCGCCTGTCGCCGGAGGATGTCACCTGGCGCAGCGAGCGCGGCAAACGCCCCTGGTTAGCCGGCACCGTCAAGACCGCCATGTGCGCGCTGCTGGATCTGCCACAGATGGGCCGCATCCTGCAGAGTCACGATCGCAAACGCGCTGGCACCGCGCGCTGAACCTGCGCTTTTTCCTGCATCCCTGCGGTGGCACGGATGCTGCTCTTGACTATATTTAGGTGAGTCCCGACCGCGGATTTTTGACGCTCGCCCTTTGTTGGCGGGTAGCAGCAGCGGCGCACACTCCCAGACGTCCCGAGGATTGCCGAGCATGGCCAAGTTAATGAATTCAACCACCGTCGCCCAGGATGATCCCGTCCTGCAATGGGTGACCTTTCACCTCGCTGGCGAGACCTACGGTGTCAATGTGATGCAGGTGCAGGAAGTTCTGCGCCATACCGAAATTGCGCCTGTGCCCGGCGCTCCCGCGTATGTTCTCGGCATCATCAATCTGCGCGGCAACGTCGTGACCGTTATCGATACCCGTCACCGTTTCGGCCTGGATCCGGGCGACACCACCGATAACACGCGCATCGTCATCATCGAGGCGGAAAAACACGTGGTCGGTATTCTGGTGGATAGCGTTGCCGAGGTGGTTTATCTGCGCCAGTCGGAAATCGAAACCGCGCCGAACATCGGCAACGAAGACAGCGCCAAATTCATTCAGGGCGTCTGCCATAAAAATGGCGAGCTGCTGATTTTGATCGACTTGAACAAACTGCTCACCGAAGACGAGTGGGCGGACCTGGACGTGTAAACGGAGAGCCCATGCCTATATCGAGCGGAATTCTGTGGCTGTTTGGTGTGAGTGTTGTCACCAGCCTGGTCTGTCTCGTCAGTCTGGCGCTGGTCTGGCTGTGGTCGGTCCGCCAAGTGGCGGCGGCGCGAGTGCAAATCACCGAGCTTGAACACAAAATCGGCGTCGCCACCAGCGGTGCCGCAGGTATGGGCAATCGTATTGTGGCGCTGGAGCGCAAACTCCAGGCGCTGCAGGAAAAACAGGAAAACAGCGGCAGCGGTGCAGATGAATTCGCCTACAGCCAAGCGCTGCAAATGTTTGAGCAGGGCGCCGATGTGGCGACCGTCGCCTCCAATTGCGGCTTTTCCGCTTCCGAAGCGCAATTGATGGCGCTCGTCCAGCAGCAATTGCGCAAGCCAGCCAAAGCCCAAGCGCGGAAAAAACCCGCGGAATCCTCCCATGAATCCTGATTACACCCGCCGTCTGCGCGCCTTTTGGTTCGCGGGGTTAATGTCGTTCTGCCTGATCGGTTGCAGTTTCATCAGCGTCGACCGGCACACCCGCTACCGCGATGCCGAAGGCTATTTCGAGCCGACTCTACTGGATGCGATCAAGGTTGGCGAAACTTCCCAATCATGGTTGCTGGCGCATTTCGGCCGTCCTTCCTACAGCGAAGTGGATGCGCTGGCAGGCTATCCCGCCGAGGTACAGATCAATACTTGGCGTTTCGAGCGTGAACAGCAGAAAAATACCCGAGTGTTCCTTCTATACCGGTCGCGCAATCTGGATCAGCAATACGAATATCTGCATGTAGTGAGCGAAGGCGATAAGGTGATGCGCGCTTGGCGCGATGCATCACAAACCGTCGACACCCCGCGCCTGATGGCGGCGATGGGCTATGCGAAGGTTCGTCTGGAGGAAGAAAAGCCAGCGGTTGAGATTCCAGCTGCACCTGCGGCAGTGCAGAGCGTGCCACCGCCGGCTTCATTGAATGTGGAAGATGTTTCCCAACCTGCAATACCAAGTGACCAGGCCAAACTGACCGGCCCCGTCGATTCCGCAGCCGCGCGCTGAACGCGCGCTCCATTGCTTTTTTGCCTTGCCTTCAAACCGGCTGAGCGTCGAGCTGTTGGCCGTGCCAGTCTTTACTGTCCGGTCCGAACAGGAACAGATAGGGATTCATGATGGCTTCCGGCGGTGTCACGACCGCCGGGTCTTCCGCGGGATAGGCCGATGCGCGCATGGCCGTGCGGGTGGCGCCGGGGTTGATGGAATTGACCCGGATCGGCGTCTGTTCCAGTTCATCCGCCAGCACCTGCATCAGGGTTTCCGTCGCCCCTTTCGATACCGCATAACCGCCCCAGTAGGCGCGGCCTTTTCTCCCCACGGAAGAGCCGGTAAACACCACCCGGCCATCGGCGGATTTCTGCAGCAGCGGCAGCAGCGCGCGGGTCAGCAGAAATGGCGCCGTGACGTTCACCTGCATGACTTTTTGCCAGTCGCTGATTGAGTATTGGCCGAGGGGCGTGCGTCCGCCCAGTTCGCTGGCGTTGTGCAGCAGGCCGTCAACGCGGCCGAACTCGTTGTCCAGAGCGATGCGCAGTTGGTCGTAATCCTGCGGCGCGGCGCCTTCCAAGTTGATCGGGAAAATCGCCGGTTTGGGCCCGCCCGCGGCTTCGATACTGTCGTAGACGCTCTCCAGTTTCGCCAGAGTGCGGCCGAGCAGCACCACGGTTGCGCCGTGGCGCGCAAAAGTTTGCGCGGCGGCCCGGCCAATGCCGGAGCCGGCGCCCGTGATGACGATGATGCGGTCCTGCAGCAGTCCGGCGGACGGCTGGTAAGTCAAAGGGTCGTGTTGAGTCATATTCGGCTGTACTGGTTGAGATAAGTGGTGAGGATAGGCCAGATGTCCGCCACCTGATCCGCCACATGGGTGGCGTTCCAGGTGCGGTGTTCGTCGGGGTGCGAAGTGAAACCGAAGCCGACAGCAATGGTGGGCATGCCGGCGTTGTGGCCGCTTTCGATATCGCGCTTGTGATCGCCGATGTAAATCGCTTCCGCCGGTGTACAACCCGCCGCTTTGCAGGCGAACAGCAGACCGGCGGGGTCGGGTTTGCCTGCGCCCACCTGATCCGGGCTGACGGTGGCGCAAGGCTCCGAAGCAAACTCAAAGTGACTCATCAATTCGGCGGTGTAAATCTGCGGCTTGTTGGTCACGATTCCCCAGGCGATTTCATGTCGCGTGAGTTGCTCGATCAACTCCTCCATGCCGGCGAACACTTTGGTGTGCAGGGCGATATGTTGCAGGTACATCTCCAGCAGGCGCTGGCGCAGTGGCACCAGTACTTCCTCGCTCACCGGACCAAAACCGAGTTTGATCAGGGCAGTGGCGCCATTGGAGACTTGCTCGCGGATCAGACTTTGAGGCAGGTCCTCCAGCCCCTGTTCACGCCGCACCTGATTGAGGGCGTGGCCAAGGTCTTCGCTGGTGTCCAGCAGAGTGCCGTCGAGATCAAAAAAAACCGCTTTCAATCCCACTCAAGCCTCCGGCTTCTGCACATGCATGATGTAGTTGACGTCCACATCGCCGGCGACGGTGCGGAACGTCTGATTCAGCGGGTTGTAGACGATGCCCGCCAGATCGCGCACATGGAAACCCGCGTGACGCGCCCAGGCCCCGAGTTCGGAGGGGCGGATGAATTTTTTGTATTCGTGGGTTCCTCGCGGCAGCCAGCGCAGCACATATTCTGCACCCAGCACCGCCATCAGATACGCTTTGGGGGTGCGGTTGAGGGTGGAGAAAAACACATGCCCACCCGGTTTTACCAGGGCGAAACAGGCGTTGATCACCTGGGATGGGTCCGGCACGTGTTCAAGCATTTCCAAGCAGGTGACGACATCGAACTGTCCGGCGGATTCTCTCGCCAACTGCTCTGCCGTAATGCGGCGATAATCAATCTCAAGTCCATTGCTCTGCGCGTGCAGGCGCGCCACTTCCAAAGGGGCCTCGCCCATATCAATGCCGGTCACCACCGCGCCGCGCTGGGCCATGGCCTCGCTCAGCAAACCGCCACCGCAACCGACATCCAGCAGCGTTTTCTCAGCGACTTTGGCTTTGAGGTCGATATAGTTGGCGCGTACCGGATTCATCTGGTGCAGCGGTTTGAAGTCGCCCTGTGGATCCCACCAGCGGTTGGCCATACGTTCAAACTTGGCGATTTCGCCAGCGTCCACATTGATGTTTGTAGTGTGGCTAGAGTGCGTCGTCATAAAGGTAGCTCCGGCTTGATTTGGTCTTGCCAGTGGCGCGCGCGGTTGCGCAAATCGGCGATGTTCAGGGTAGTGAACTGGCTGTCCTGGAGCAGGATTTTGCCTTGCACCCAGGCGTGAGTAACGCGATTGCGGCGATTGTTGTACACCAGCTGCGAGGCCAGCTCGTAAAGCGGGGCCATGTCCAGATCGTCCAGGCGCACCGCGATCACGTCCGCCGCTTTGCCCGCTTCCAGGCTGCCGATTTGCGCGTCCAGCCCCAATACCTTGGCTCCGCCCAAAGTTGCCATATGCAACATCTGCCAAGCGGGCAGGGCGGTAGCGTCGCGGGCGGCGACTTTGCCGAGCAGGGCGGCGGTGGTGATCTCGCCGAACATGTCCAGATCGTTATTGCTGGCGGCGCCGTCCGTTCCCAGGGCGACGTTAATGCCCTGATCAAGCAGACGCTGCACGGGGCAGATGCCGCTCGCCAGTTTCAGGTTGGATTCCGGGCAATGAATAACGCTGGCGCCGCTCTGCTGCAAGAGGTCGATATCGCGGTCGCTCAGTTGGGTCATATGGACGCACTGGGTCAGCGGTGAGAGCACGCCCAGATCAAGCAGCCTTTCAATGGGCCGCATGCCGGTGGCATCCACCGCCTGCAACACATCCGCCGCGGTTTCGTGCAGATGGATTTGCACCGGCGCCTGCAGCTCTTCGGCGAGCATTGCGATTCGCTTGAGCGGCGCATCTGACAGTGTGTAATCAGCGTGGGGGCCAAAGCCGATGCGAATGCGCGGATGGGAGCGGTAGTCGTCCTGCAGCATCAGGCCCTTGTGAATGTAGTCGTCCGCGTCCTTCGCCCAGTTGGTGGGAAAATCCAGCACCGGAAAAGTAATCTGCGCACGCAAGCCCGCCTGATGCACTGCCGCCGCCGTGGTCTCCGGGAAGAAGTACATGTCGCTGAAGCAGGTAGTGCCGGTTCTGAGCATTTCCGCCAGCGCAAGTTGAGTGCCGTCGTGGACAAAGTCGGCGTCCACCCAGCGTTTTTCCGTCGGCCAAATATGGTCCTTGAGCCAGCGCATCAGTGGCAGATCGTCGGCGTAGCCGCGCAGCAGGGACATGGCGGCGTGGGTGTGGGCATTGACGAGGCCGGGCATCAGCACGTGCTGCGGCAGCTCTATATGTTGGCGAGGGGAATATTCCTGCAGTACACCTTCGGTGGGATGAATGGCTTCGATGCGGCCCTGGTGAATCACCAGGCTGCAATCCCGGAAGATTTTGCCGGCGGGCACGATCGGGAGTATCCATTTGGCGCTGACAATACAATCGACGGCGGTCGGCAGAGACATAGAACGGCTGGCCCGGTGAATGAACAGCGCGGAGTATACCCATTTCTTCCTGGTGGATCAGGACTGCGGTCCGCTGGATTTCTGTCGATTTCCTCATTTAAGCTGCTCCGGTCGCCGTTAACCCGGCGGATTTTTGCCCCGGTTTCTTCCTTTATTGATCTGAACAGGAGTTTCGTATGCGTTGGCAATCCGGTAGGCGCAGTTCCAATGTTGAGGACCGTCGCGGCAGCGGTCCGTCTTCGGCGATGGGCGCTGGTGGCGCGATGATGTTGTTGCGCATCGTGCCCTGGCTTTTGCGCAGCAAGGGCGGGCGTACATTTCTGGTGATCGCTATTGTGGGAGTGCTAGGTGCGCGCATGCTGGGAATTGATGTGCTGCCGCTGTTGTTAGGCACTGGCACCGGTCAGCCCACGGCGAAACGCCAGGTGTCGCCGGAGGAGGGTCAGTTGGTGGATTTTGTGTCGGTGGTGCTGGCGGATACGGAGACAACCTGGCAGGGACAATTTAAGACGATGGGGCTGACGTATAAGGAGCCGACGTTAGTGCTGTTTTCCGGCAGCGTGTCCTCGGCGTGCGGGTTGGGGCAGGCGGCGATGGGGCCGTTTTATTGTCCTGCAGATCACAAACTCTATATTGATCTGACGTTTTATCACGATCTGAAAACCCGTCATAACGCACCGGGGGATTTTGCCCAGGCGTATGTGATTGCGCACGAGGTTGGCCACCATGTGCAGACTTTGTTAGGTATTTCGGGCAAGGTCAATGCGGCCAGACAAAAGCTTTCCGAAACGGAAGCTAACATGTTATCGGTTAAGCAGGAGTTGCAGGCGGATTGTTTCGCCGGCATTTGGGGTCATTACGCGAATGCTCAGCGCGATATGTTGGAGGAGGGCGATCTTGAGGAGGCATTGGTGGCGGCCTCGGCGATTGGCGATGACCGTCTGCAAAAGCAATCGCGAGGCTACGTAACGCCGGATAGTTTTACACACGGCAGTTCGGAGCAGCGGGTGCGTTGGTTCAGGAAAGGTTTTTCCACTGGGTCCGTAGCGGAGTGCGATACGTTTAGCGCGGCGCAGCTTTAGCAATTATCTAGATTCAGGGGCGCTCCACAGTTCCGGATGAGGTTTCGGGACCGCTGCGAGTACGTCCTTGTAAGCTCCCTCACCGACATCCTTGTCGGTGAGGGTCCCGAAACCTCCTCCGAAACTCTTCCGCTTAGTGCCATTGAATATTGCGGTACTTAAAGAATTGTAACTATTAAACGTGGGTTGCATGTAGAGGTGGGTTACATGCTCACTCTCTTATAGCGGCGATATTCAGGTTTCCAAAATGCCTTTTCGATTTTGTTTGCCAGGATTTCATCCGACATTTCCAGAGCCAATCCTTGTTGCTGCGCAATTTTCGCGATACCGAAAGCGATTTTTTGGCTCAATCGCGCCACTTCAGTTAATGGCGGCAATAAATTCCCCATACCTGTATTTGCCAGCGGCGATTCCTCTGCGAGGATTGTGCTCGCCAGCATCAGCATCTCATCGGTAATTGCACTGATATTCGCCGCCACCACTCCGAGGCCAATTCCCGGGAAAATGTAGGAATTGTTGCATTGAGCGATGGGATATATCTGGCCGAGGTAAACCACTGGCGCGAACGGGCTGCCGGTGGCAACAATGGCGGTGCCGTCGGTCCATTCCATCACGTCCTGTGGTAAGGCCTCGATCTGTTTAATGGGATTGCTCAGCGGGAAAATGATTGGATGGGTGCAATGGCGATTCATGGTTCGAATCACGTCTTCGGTAAATAAACCGGGCTGGCCGGAAACGCCGATCAACACACCAGGGCGAAGATTGTCGACCACTTCCAGCAGCGAGGGATAAGCGCCGGAAATCGGCCACTCGGCAAGGGCCGCGCGCGGCTGACACAGGCGTTGCTGGAAATCCCGCAATCCGTCCATTCCTTCAACCAGCAACCCGAAGCGATCCACCATATAAATCTGGCTGCGTGCTTGCGGCTCGGAAATACCTTCACTGCGCATTTGCATGATGATCTGTTCAGCGATACCACATCCTGCAGAGCCGGCGCCGACGAATACAACTCGCTGGTCCGCCAGGCGCACGCCTTTGCTGCGGCAGGCGGCGAGCAGCGTACCCACAGTCACCGCCGCAGTGCCTTGGATATCATCGTTAAAACAGCAGAGCTGATTACGGTATCTCTGCAGCAGAGGCATGGCGTTGGGCTGGGCGAAGTCTTCAAATTGCACCAACACTTTCGGCCAGCGGCGTTTTACTGCTTGGATGAAAAGGTCGATAAATTCACTGTATTCCTCGGGAGTAATGCGGGGATGACGCGACCCCATGTACATGGGATCTTTCAATAATTTGGGATTGTTGGTACCCACGTCCAGGGTGATGGGCAGGGTGTAAGCCGGGCTGATGCCGCCACACACGGTGTAAAGCGTGAGTTTGCCGATGGAAATGCCCATGCCGCCGATGCCCTGGTCGCCCAAGCCGAGCACGCGTTCGCCGTCCGTTACCACAATTACCCGCACATTACGTTTGGTGGCGTTGCGCAATATGTCGTCCAGGTGTTCGCGCTCTTCGTAGGCTATAAACAAGCCGCGGGAGCTGCGGTAGATGTCGGAGAATCTTTCACAGGCCTCGCCCACTGTGGGGGTGTAGATGATGGGCATCATCTCCTCCAAGTGGTTCTGCACCAGCCGGTAAAACAGGGTTTCGTTCTTGTCCTGAATGGCGCGCAGATAAATGTGCTTGTTCATCGGAGTATCGAAACTCCGGTATTGCAGATAACAGCGTTCGGCCTGTTCTTCGATGGTCTCGTAACGCGGTGGCAAGAGCCCGGTCAGATTGAAGTTGGCCCGCTCTTCCAGGGAAAAAGCGCTGCCTTTATTGAGCAGGGGAGTGGTGAGCAGAGCAGGGCCGGAGTAGGGGATATAAAGAGGATAGTCAGCCGGTAAATCCGCCATAGGTGAAGTGTCCACTTGCGATAGTCGGTATTGCCGCACTCTACTCCTCATTAAGTTATAAGCAAACCTCGACACGTTGGCCGTGTCGCCCCAAACCGTGCTGCTCAAGGTGTTGACTTCACCTGCCCACCTCCCTAAAATGCGCGCTCCTTGTTACCAAGGACCCATTTTTTGGGGCTATAGCTCAGCTGGGAGAGCGCGACACTGGCAGTGTCGAGGTCAGCGGTTCGATCCCGCTTAGCTCCACCAAATCGAAAAGCCGCGTAAGAAATTACGCGGCTTTTTTGTGTCTCCAAATGCTGTCTTTAATCGGTATCCAACATTTTTTCTAACTTGGCATCGTTGAATCGTTGTGTAGAAAATGACTCGATAGATCAATGACCTATCGTGTCATACGAAAAATTACTCCTATTAGAGATTGCAGCATCCGCAAACAGATTCCACACCTATCTGAGTGGTGGTCCATTGGCCATTCCATTTGGTATTGGCGCAGGCAATGGGGCATTTTTGTTGCGCGTCGCCGTTGCTCCAGATGGGGCCGGCGCTGACATCCCAACAAAGAGGCATTTGGTTGGGAGTTTCATAGGTGGGGGATTTTACATCCAACACGTGGCTGACACCGATGAGTCTTGGCGGAAATTGTCCGGTAAAGGAATAGGAGTTGGGGGTTGTGGCAGCTAAAGCAATTATGCAAATTGTTATTGACTGCACCGCCAGCAGTTTGGTGATTTGGCGTTTGGCGATAGGTTTCCGCCGTGGTATTGGCCAGCAACACAGAGCCGATGGAATTGTTCTGGTCGATGTTGGGCCAATTTGCATTGCTCGGCGAGTAGGAATTTGCCTGCTTCCAAACGGTGCCGATCAGGTTGTAGTTTGCGAAAATCGCCTGTTTTGGCTGCCCCCTTAGCCAAGTGTGGGAAGACTGATTGACGCTTGCAATATTGGCCGGCCCATCGGAGTTGGATTCACCACCGGTTTTATTTTCTTGCACTGCATTGCTGACAGGAGAGAATTTCTGTGTTTTTTCATTAAATGATAATACGGGCGTCTGTTTGGTGGCAGGCGAGGGCGCCGTATTTGGCAGGTTTACCTGGCTGAACGGCGTATTGGCTTTATAAAAGGTGTAATCATTACTGTCGACAGTGTTGTCAAATTTGAATTGACGGTCCGCCACCATAGGTGCGTTGGCTTTATGTTCGAATGTCGCCCAGACAAATTCAGGATGTCCATCTGTTCGTCCGACAACGTGTAAACCTACCAAAGCTACGTTCACTTTTTGTGGTGATTACATTGCCTTGATCATCGGTCTTCGGCTGCACTATATTGTTTTTCACGGTGAGGATGGGCACCAGTGCGGCTGTGGTATAACTCCCGTCTGGCGCATTGACGCCATCTCCCAGGCGCAACCAAGTAGCTTTGAAAACCGCAGCGCCGGATTGGAAATAATAATTAGGGTTGCTGAAGTCATTCACTTCGTTCTGCACGTTGTTGGCATAACCACCGTTGTAAACAAGATTTTGTTTTGCGGTAGCCAAGTAATTGCTGTCCATATGCACGGATGCATACACCGGATAACCATTTTTGCCGATCAGCATATTGCCGTCTGCTTGTACTATGGCTCCGGTCTCCTGCAATGTGTCCGTCAAATGGGTGCGGGTTCCCAGTGTTAAAAGCGGCTTCTTTTTGTTTGTTTGGTTTGCTCCGAGCAGATCTCCCGGAGTCGCGAGGGATAAGAAGCGAGGATTGCCTGATGGATCCGGCGCGGTGGCCCAGATAAAAACCTCCCAAGACCATTGATGAAATGAACAATCGGAATTCGGTTCTGCCGTGGAGATCTGGCTGGCAGCAGCCACTGCACCCAATCCTTCAGACCAGCCTAAGCTGGGACATAGGCCTTGTTGCTCAGAATTATCTGCCAAAGCGTTATTTAAGAATAAGCCCGCGGTGAGTACAACCGGCAGATGCCAGGAGAAATGAAAAGTAGCCATTTGCAATCCTTGATGGTAATGAGAGAGCCCAGCGATTATCACAGCGTGATTCCGGCGCTGGAGACAGTGGCGTTTCCATCGAAGCGGATAGGTTCTAGCTTGCGATGAACGTGTTCATTGAAAATCGGATGCCACTGGGATTTGAGGCTAGACGAGGATTGGAGTAGGGGCAAGTTGGTGGACGATCACTGAGGGGAAGGGTAAAAGCCTTTTTTCTTCTTGAATTCATCTTGCTTCGCACAATTGATTATATGGTGGCTGGAAGGGTGATGAGATGTTTAGTCGTATTGGTCACGGAAGATCTCCTCAATTGAAGGTATGCTAGCCAGCTTTAGTTGGGGCTTGGAGTTGTTGTCATATGTTGCCACCCATATGGGCGATCGTCGGGGTTATAGTCTCGTTTGGGGTAAGCATTTTCTGCTTTACTCGCAACCTCTTGCCTCATTCGACGTACTTTTTTTTTACCTATCTTCCTATTAATCGCCTACCACACCTTGCTAATGCAGTTTATTAGCCCCGGCCAACACATCAAAATCCCCTGGCGGAAGGTGCTTATAAAAGGCACCGGAAAATATATTTTTTGGCTGGCTCTTCAGGGTGCTTTATATGGCATTTATACCCATCATCCTTTCTATGTACACTTTGCATCCCACACCAATTTGATGCTGGGCTTTTTTTATTAAGCTATATCTGATTTTTGGTATACCTTATTTTCTTTTCGTAGAAAGAAATAGGTCTGGCCATTTCGAATGGTTTAATGATCCCTATCTGAAATTATTGTCATTTTTCCGCAGCGTGATGCGGCGCAATTGGTCGGCGCTTCGTTATAGATTGGTTAAAAGAGGGTATAAAGGTCTGCTGCTTTCCTGGTTGGTGCGCCTGCATTTTATTCCGGTCATGTTGGAGCAGGTTTATTGGGGGACGAGTCAGATGATGAATTTTCTCGGCTCGCCGGAGGCCGCATTGGCCAGCGTCATGTTTTTTGTCGGTGTGTTGTTTCTGATTGATTCCATCAATGCTTCCATGGGGTATTTTTGGGAGTCGGCGCTCACCCGAACCCGATTTCGCTCGGTGGATACCAATGCGTTTCATTGGATTGTAGTGCTTATGTGCTACATGCCGTTTATCAGCTTTGCTTCCAATTTTGTTCCTTTCCCTTCGGGAGAAGGCGCATTGCTTTTTTCGCATCCCGCGTTCGAACTTGTGATGAATATTCTGACATTGGCCTGCCTCTTGGGCATTGTAGTGACCACCTCATGCCTGGGTTTTTCGTATTCCAACCTTTCCTATAAAAAGATCCAAACAAGCGGCCCCTACGCGATCGTCCGTCATCCCGGTACGGTTTTTAAGATCCTATTTTTCTTTTTAACCGTTTTCCGCTTTGAGGCTGCCTACAGTTTGCCCATTATTGCAGCCTATATTTTTTGGATGGCGGTTTATATCACTCGTATTTTGTGCGAGGAGCGATTTTTATTGCGCTATTCGGAGTACCGCAGCTATGTCGCCGTAACGCCGTACCGCTTGATACCCCGGGTCTGGTAAAGGTTGGGTCTGGCTTTACCGAAAGAGTTTTGGCTGACCCGGTTGGTTTGCCTATGGTAGAGAAAGTGGTCGAGAATTAGCAGTCGTGTCGGTTCAGTGCGCGTTGATCATGTCGACCGATTTTACAGTATGTTCATGGTTGCGCTGTAAGTTATAACTAACAATTAATTATATTTTTTGTTTTTATAATTAAATGGAATTTTTAGTGTGTTCTGGCGCCTATTCGGACGTAAGTTTCTTCGTTTTCGTGGAATTTCTGCCCACCCAAGGATCTTGGCGGGCAATTTGCAACGAGGCATGCGGCAAAGGGATGGCTCATCGAGTGGGTTATGCCCGTAGGCGATAATTAATGCATAGAGGTAAAGGTTATGGCGCACCATCAGCACGTCCAGGTAACTGATATTGCGTTTCTTGAGTTCTCCGGCAGTCAACCGCGTTCTTTATTGAAATTGTTCAAGCAGATGGGTTTTCAGCAGGTTGGGCGTGACGCTCAGCGGCCGATTACTCTGCATCGACAGGGACATATCCATTTCATTTCCAATCCTTCCAGTGGCGGAAACGCAGAATTGTTCCGTGCAGTGCATTACCGCGGTGCCTGCGCGATGGGATTCAAAGTGGCGAATTCCCAACAGGCGTTCGAGCAGGCAGTTGCGCTCGGCGCAGTTCCCGCCAACACCACTGACTACGATATCCCGGCTATCCGTGGAGTAGGCCAGTCGCTGATTTATCTGGTGGATGATGCTGCGGAGCAAAAGCTGTTTGCGAGCTTGGGTTATCAACGTTCCTGCGCACCGGATGATGTTCATTGCCTGGAGCGCATTGACCACCTGACCCATAATTTGAATCGCGGCGGCGTTGAGAGAATGTGCCGGTTCTATGAAACCATTTTCGGTTTCCGCAGAATTCGCTCTTTTCATATCGAAGGGAAGAAGACAGGCCTTTATAGTGAAGTAGTGGCGAGCCCATGCGGTCGGGTCATCATTCCTCTGAATGAAACCAAAGACGACAAATCCCAAATTGCCGAATTCATCCGTGAGTATAACGGAGAGGGTATTCAACACATTGCGCTTCTCAGTGGAGATATCTATAAAACCGTGGATGGCTTAAGTGGCAACGGTGTTCCGTTTCAAGATACGCCGGATACCTACTACGAAAAAGTCGATCAGCGTTTGCCTGGCCATGGAGAAGTCGTGGACGAACTCCACAAGCGCCGGATCCTCATTGATGGAGGAGAAGAGCAAGGGGGAGGCTTCCTGCTGCAAATCTTCACCAAGAACAGTATCGGGCCTATCTTTTTCGAGTTCATTCAGCGCAAAGGGAATCGCGGGTTTGGCGAGGGTAACTTCCAAGCACTGTTTGAATCGATCGAGCTCGATCAGGAGCGTCGTGGCGTCTTGGTTTGATATCGCTTGGGGGAGCACCGCTTCAGGGGAATTGCTATGTTGGATGAACGGCTGCGCGATATTTTTCAGGGGCGAAGGGCAACGCAAGGAGGTGGAGTGTTTTTGATGGATGTTCCCACAGATCCTGAAACGCTGTTTGGTGCTTGGTGCGTGCTTTTGTACCGGCGCTCTGAGCAAGACAGTTTCGAGTTGGATGTGGTTGAACACCAGGGAAATGGATGGTTTAGTCGGACTGCTCAAGTCGAAATGCAGGGCGATGAATTGGCGGTGGATATTGCCGATCGTCTTGCTACTTTGTATGGATCCACTGGCGAATCTCGTGAGGCTGCGATGCAGTTGCGTCGACCATTGGGATTCAGCTATGTCGGGGCAGACACTCCAATACCCGGAGCGATGGATTCCGAGGTTACCCTTTGCAGCGGATTACATCTGATTTGCATCGCGGATGAGCTGGGCACTCGTTGTTTGCTTTCGTACGATAAAGAGCGTTATGACGAAGTAACTATAGAGCAGATGCTGGCTCAATACCGGGCTCTGGTGATGGCTCTACGTAATCATCCTGAACTGCCTATTAGATTCTTGCCGATGCTGACGCCGGATGAACGCGGCCTTTTCCTTGATCTCTGGAGCGGGTCCAAAGTTGAGCGTTGTCCAGATTTGGCTTTTCAGCGTTTTGAGCGTCAAGCCACCGCACGACCGGATGCAGTGGCTGTCAGCCTCAACTCAAGCTCCATTAGTTATGGAGAACTCAATCGATTGGCCAATCGATTGGCGCGTTGGCTTGGCAAACGGGGCGTGAAGAACGGCTCTCACGTCGCTGTTTGCATGGAGCCACGCATTGAATTCCTTGTTTGCATGCTGGCGATTTTTAAAGCTGGCGCGACTCATGTGCCGCTCGACCCCGGTTATCCAGACGAACGACTGGTAATTATCTTCGAAGACACAAACCCCTCGGTTTTATTCACTGAGCGGAATCTCCTTCCCAAGTTGCAATCTCTCCCGATTGAGCCGGTTTGCCTGGAGGCTGTAGCTGACGAATTGGCCACACTGGCTGACGATAATTTAAACAATCAAATTGCTCCAGAGCAGATCGCTTACATCGTTTACACATCGGGAACCACAGGGAAGCCGAAAGGGGTTATGGCTAGTCACGCCAACCTTTCGCATTATCTGGCGGTCGCCCGCGACGCTTACGGCTATAACGAGATGGATATCATTCCGGCGATTGCACGTTTCACCTTCAGCATTACTTTTTTTGAGCTTCTGTCTCCGTTAACCGCGGGCGCAAGTCTGGTTCTATTGGATCGCAGCCACGTCCTTGATATGTCCCGCATGGTCAAGACCTTGACTGAGTCTACGTGCATTCATTGTTCCCCAAGTCTGTGGCGCAAAATCATTGGCTTTATTGATGAGCAAGGGTTTGATCAAAGCGCGTTCCAGAACATGCGCCACGTATCTTCAGGTGGTGATATGGTTCCACCCGATGTGCTGGAGTCGCTGAAGCGGTTGTTCGTTAACGCAGAAGTATTCGTTATTTACGGCTGTTCGGAAGTGAGTTGCATGGGTTGCACTTATCCCGTACCGCGGGATCGCGTGCTGCAAAGTACGCGCGTCGGTAAGCCATTTCCAAATATGTCATTACGCTTGCTTGACGCCAACGGTGAGCTGGTTCCTCCCGGTGTGATTGGAGAGGTCTGTTTCGGTGGAGATGGGCTCGCAGTCGGGTATCTCAACCTACCTGAGCTGACCGCCGAAAAATTTGTGGACTTTGCCGGTGAGCGTCTCTATCACACGGGCGATCTCGGCCGGGTCGATAGTGACGGTAATCTAGAGCTCGTCGGACGTAGTGATTTTCAGATCAAGTTGCGCGGCATTCGTATGGAAGCTGCGGAGATCGAAGCGCATATTCGCGCGATGCCTGGCGTAAAAGACGCGGTAGTTGCTGCGCCCACTTTGCAGGACGGAGAAAAGCGCCTTGTGGCCTTTGTGGTGCCGGATCCGGCCGCGCCTCTCACATCCCGACAAATACGAGAGTTTCTGAAGAAGCGTCTGCCTGATTACATGATCCCCGCAGCCTTCGTGCAGATGGACGCGTTTCCCGTCAACGTCAATCTGAAGGTGGATCGTCTGGCGTTGTCCCGTTTGACAGCTTTGCCGGAAACCGCCACGGCCCCGGCCGATCCGCCGCGTACCGACCTCGAGCGACGCCTCGTAGAGATTTGGGGAGCGTGTACTGCAGATGAAGGGAATCGGTATCCGGGATGAGTTTTGGGAGGTTGGTGGCGACTCCCTGCGTTCTGTAGCACTGATGAGTGCCATAGATCGCGAGTTAGGAATTGCGCTACCTGTCAGTACTTTGTTTACCGAACCTACTATTGAGCAATTGGCCGCTCTGTGTGACGCCGGAGCAGATTCGGCTGCCGTTTCGCTTATTTGCCTGAAAAAAGGCACTGGTGAGCGCCCAGCCGTTTTCTTCGTACATGACGGTGCCGGTGAAAGCATGCCCTATCTGAATTTAGCGCTGCGTTTGCACGAAGGGCATAGCGTGTATGGAATCCATCCCAAGAGCAGTCGATATCATCCGATCCTACATACTCGCTTGCATGAGATGGTCGACTATTACATCTCCCTGATGAAGTCTGTGCAGCCAACCGGTCCTTATTTTGTCGGAGGATTATGCATCGGCGGTTTTCTTGCCTTCGAAATCGCTCGCAAATTGACCGCTATGGGAGAAGAAGTGGGTCCAGTCGGGCTGATTGATGTTGCCCATGTGACGACTCCGCCTCGCAGTGTTGCTGCCCGGCGACTCAATCGTTTGTCGAGTGAGTTGAGCAAATCCGGTTCTGGCGATTCAGTTGCGAAGGTCGTAAAAAAATTCACGGTAGTAGCGCGACGTGCGCGCAACGTCATCGTCTACGAAACCAGTAGTCGTTTTACCAAACGAAAGACCAGACTCAAGCTCAAGCTGCTGAGAGCATTGTTGGATCGAGGGCTGCCTCTGCCAGCTTTCCTGCGCGGTATTTCAGTGGATGCCGTTCTGCGGTTTGCGGAAAAAGAATACGTGGTTCCGGCACCGTATCAGGGGAAAACGCTGCTCTTCCGCGCCACTTCGCGTGATCCTGCCCTGGCAGGCATTGTCAACGATACCCCGTATATAGAAATCTTTGGCGATCCTATGTTGGGCTGGGATGGGAAGGTCACGGATCTTATAGCCTACGATATACCCGCAGGTCACTCGAGCACGCTCCGAGAGCCTAACGTAAAAATAGTTGCTGAAGCCCTGCAGCGGCATATTGACGCATCACTCTCATCTCGCGCCTGACTCTTGAGAAAACTCCGATGACCCTATCTGTTGTTGAGGCGTGCACGAATTTCGCCAATGGGCGTAACGTACTGGTGGTGACCGTGAGTTACCGTACCGCCCAATTGGTGATAAACGGACTGGCAGCGTTGGCCGCAGAGGTTGCTGTCAATCCGGGGCTCGGGGTGATTGTTGTGGATAACACTTGCGGCGAGGATTCCGCAGTGATCCGCGCCGCCATTGATGAACGCGGTTGGGGCAGCTGGGCAATGGTTGCTGTGGCAGAGCGCAATGGTGGTTATGCGTATGGCAACAACCTTGCAATTCGAGCGGCGCTGGGCGCCGTCGCACCGCCGGAATATTACTGGATGTTGAATCCTGACGCAGAGGTGCAGCCAGGTTCCGCACAGGCGCTTGTGGATTTCATGCGGCGTAATCCGAAGGCCGGTATGGCTGGCAGTGCGCTGCTTGACCCTGACGGCTCGGTGTGGGGTATAGCCTTCCGTTTTCCTAGCTTATGGAGTGAGCTTGAGCGCGGCGCGGCATTCGGACCCCTTAGCAAATTGATGCGGCGGCATAAAGTTGCGCGCAGGATGGGTGATCATCCTGAGCAGGTCGATTGGCTCGCGGGCGCAAGCATGATGGTTCGTCGCAGCGTGTTTGAATCCGTAGGATTACTGGATGAGGGATATTTTCTTTATTACGAAGAAACGGATTTTTGCCTGCAGGCATTTCGTGCTGGCTGGACGTGCTGGTATGTGCCGTCGAGCCGGGTGATGCACATCGCCGGCGGTAGTACGGGAGTGACGTCACGCGACGGGGCGCCAAAACGGCAACCGCAATATGTGTTCGATTCACGCCGCCGCTATTTTGTCAAAAACCATGGATGGGCATATGCCGTGATGACGGACTCGGCTTTTTGTCTGGGACTTGTCGCGAACCAATGCAGGCGTTGGTTGCAGCGGCTTCCTCGTACCAACCCGCCGTATTTGCTGCGTGACTCGCTCAAAAATCACAGTCTTATCAAGCATTAGGCTTACTCTAGGGGCCGCCATTTGTCAGCTGTAAGTTCATTAGCTGTAATTCGGCCAACTCGATACTTATGTGTAGAATGACTGCCGGTATCCAACAGGCTCCATTCTATGGTCAGTTCCGTCCAAAGCATCATTGCGAAAGTACAGGCAGAGTGTGAGCGTACAGGCGTAAAATTGACGCCCAAACGCCAGAATATCTTGCTGGTACTGCTGCGTTCGGAAGCCCCTCTTTCTGCTTACGAGATCGTCGAGCATTATCGTGAGATGCACCACGAATCCTTGCCGGCCATGTCGGTTTATCGCATCCTCAATTTTCTTGTCGATAACAAGCTAGTTCACAAGCTCGAAACCACCAATCAATTTCTGCCGTGCGCGCACATTGCTTGCGATCACGAACATGAGGTCCCACAGTTTCTTATTTGTGACAAATGCCATTTTGTTGAAGAAGTGGGGTTGCGAAAAACGCTCGTAAAGGAATTACAGGAAAGCGTTAAAAAAACGGGCTTTGAAATGTCCAATCAACAGTTGGAACTCCACGGCACTTGCACCAAATGCCGTGGCTTGGATCTAGGGAAAGGCAAAAACCATCATTTTTAATATTGGCAGTTGGCTTTATACCGACGTCCGCCAAATCTATTGTTTAAAACAAATCCTCTATCGACAGATATCGCTCACCCGTGTCGTAGCTGAAAACAAGTATTCGGCTACCGGTTGGGATTTCGGCCTCCTTGTTTTTTATGGCCGTCAAGCTTGCACCTGAGGAAATGCCGACAAATATACCTTCTTCTGTTGCGCATCTGCGCGCCATCTCAAACGCGTCTTCATCTTTTACCAGAATGGTGCCATCCAGAGTTTCTTTATGCAGGTTTGTAGGGACAAACCCGGCTCCTATGCCCTGGATGCGGTGCGCGCCTTTTGCTCCGCCGCTGATTACCGGGGATTTTTCCGGTTCCACAGCAAAGGTTTTCATGTTTGGAAATGCTTCCTTCAATAATTCGCTGCAGCCAGTGATATGGCCGCCAGTGCCTACACCCGTGATCAGATAGTCAATGCCATCACCAAAGTCCCTGAGAATCTCCTGCGCGGTAGTGTCGCGGTGCACTTTTATGTTGGCGGGATTTTCGAATTGTTGCGGCATCCAGCTGTTGCTGTGTTCACTGAGCAGTTCCTGGGCTTTCGCAATAGCGCCGCCCATGCCGTTTTCCTTCGGTGTGAGCACCAGTTCGGCACCTAAGGCTTTCATGTATTTGCGGCGCTCCAGCGACATGGATTCCGGCATGGTCAATATCAGTCGGTAGCCTTTCACTGCTGCCACCATCGCAAGGCCTATACCGGTATTGCCGGAAGTGGGTTCGATGATAACTGTGTCCTTGTTGATTTTGCCTTCTTTTTCCGCCGCCTCAATCATCGCCAGGGCGATGCGATCTTTGATGCTGGATCCTGGATTGAAGCGTTCCACTTTCATCCAAACCTGGAGATCGGGACGGAAGAGTTTGTTGATACGTATGTGGGGCGTGTTGCCTATGGATTCCAGAATATTGTTGTACTTCATGGTTGACTCCTTGGCGTGCTGATAGGGTGCGGGGCAATGTAGCAAATAAATGAGAGGTGCGGGGAGGGATTCCACTATCCACAATATCTGTGGATAACTTCGTGGAAAGCCTTGGGGGAAGCGGCGTGAGCCTGATGAGGCGGCGCTTAGGTGTTTCAGTCTGATATTTGATCACACCCATTCATATCATTTATTGAAGTGTTCAGGCTGGGTGTTTTTGTGAAGAGCAGAAAAAACAAAAACCCCGATTTGACTGTGTCAAATCGGGGTTTCTTGATAGAAAAATGCTTATCGTTTTTCGCGAGGCGTGAAATCGCGCTCTGTGTAGCCCGTATACAACTGACGTGGACGGCCGATTTTGAAGCCATCTGAAATCATTTCATGCCAATGTGCGATCCAGCCGACGGTGCGTCCCGTTGCGAAAATCACGGTGAACATCTCAGTCGGAATGCCGATGGCTTTCATGATGATGCCGGAATAGAAATCCACGTTTGGATACAATTTCTTCTCGACAAAGTAAGGATCCTCCAGAGCAATCTGCTCCAGGCGCTTGGCGATTTTCAGCAGCGGGTCGTTCTCCAGCCCGAGTTCAGCCAGAACCTCGTCGCAGGTCTGCTTCATCACTTTGGCGCGAGGGTCAAAATTCTTGTACACCCGATGGCCAAAGCCCATCAGACGGAATGGATCATTCTTGTCTTTGGCTTTGGCGATGTATTTGTCGATGTTTTGTACGTCGCCAATTTCTTCCAGCATGTCTAGTACCGCTTCGTTGGCGCCGCCATGTGCAGGTCCCCAAAGAGTGGCAATACCCGCTGCAATACATGCGAAGGGATTGGCGCCTGAGGAGCCCGCGAGACGGACGGTAGAAGTGGAAGCATTCTGCTCATGATCCGCGTGCAGCAGGAATATGCGGTCCATGGCTTTGGCCAGCACCGGGTTCACTTTGGGGTCGTCACAGGGTGTGCCGAACATCATGTGCAGGAAGTTTTCCGCGTAGCCCAGATTGTTGTTGGGGTACATGAACGGCTGGCCGATATGGTGCTTGTAGCACATAGCCGCGAGCGTCGGCATTTTTGCGATCAGGCGATGGGCGGAGACCAGGCGATGCTGCGGGTTATTGATGTCCAGTGAGTCATGGTAGAACGCTGATAGGGCACCGACCACGCCGCACATGATTGCCATGGGGTGTGAATTGTGGTGGAAGCCTTGAAAAAAGCGGGCTATGGATTCGTGCACCATGGTGTGGTGGGTGATGACATCAACGAATTCGGAATATTGTGTTTGGTTTGGCAGCTCTCCGTGCAAGAGCAGGTAGCAGGTTTCCAGGTAATCCGATTTCTCCGCGAGAACCTCTATAGGAAAACCCCGGTGCAACAGCACACCTTTGTCGCCATCGATATAGGTGATTTTGGATTCACATGACGCGGTGGAAACGAAACCCGGATCATAGGTGAAAAACCCTTTGCCGGTGAGCGCGCGGACGTCGATAACGTCGGGGCCAACGCTGCCGGAATAGACCGGCAACTCGATTTTTTCGTTCAAACCGTCGACCGAAAGTTGGGCTTTCTTATCAGTCATTACGGACTCCTGTTACAAGATATTGAAAGACTCGATGCCTAGCGGCTGGTGCGCCATAAAAGCATTCTTTGATAGTGCCTACAAGTGGCTGATGTCCCGGCGCTTCCCAAAGCGCAGTTGATCTGCCTGCCATTGGCGGCGAGCAGAAAGTTTCGAATGGGAAGGGGCAGCACCGAATAAATCACCGAAAAACCCGAGGGTTCACGCCAGATGTATGTATTGCCGGTGGTGGGATGCACTGAAAGGTTTATGCGGTTAAAACAATGCAACGGTTGTACCCGGACGCCTCGTAGTATAGAGAAAAGCGGCGAGCTAGGGGTAGCCTAGAGCCGTTCAAAACGAAAAAAGTCAGGGTTGTCGTTGGCGCCACAATCTTTCTACAGTAATCCGACAACTTTTTGCGACTTTACGGTGCGCAATTTTTTGCATCTCGCCGTTTTGGTGCGTGCACTGGGTTAACTTCTGGAAAAACAAGGGAATTATGCGTCAATCCGTTTGTGTTTTTTCTCGTGCGTCTCTATAATTCCGCGCGTTTTTGAGAGGCGTTACCGCGCTTGTTTTCTCAACTCTCGCCCGCCAGGCTCTGCTGAGCTGACAGGCGCAAGAAGCACAAACGTGCGGCCTTCCATTTACTCGGCTCACTCTGAGTCGTCTGCTGCTCCCTTTATTGCGTAGTCATACGGATTTGACTGAATACCGACGTATAGACTGCAACCATTAGACAAAGGTATCGACACACTGTGAACAAGAAGCGACCTGTCAATTTAGATTTGTCCACCATCAAGTTTCCGATCACCGCCATCGTCTCCATTACCCACCGTATATCCGGAGTCGCTCTTCTGGGAGGCATTCTGGTCCTCTTGTGGATGCTGGATGCCAGCTTGGCGTCGGAAGAGAGCTTCAACGAATTGCGCCAGTTAATGGCAAACCCTTTGGCAAAGGCGGTGCTCTGGGCTGTTCTGGCTGCCTTGGCGTATCACTTGGTGATGGGAATACGCCACATGTTTATGGATCTGGGAATAGGTGAGTCCTTGAAGGGCGGACAGACGGGTGCCAAGCTGGCGCTGATATTGGCAATCGTATTGATTCTTGCAGCAGCGGGGTGGTTGGTATGGTAACGGCAGTAACGAATCTCGGCCGCAGCGGCCTTTTCGATTGGGTTTTTCAGCGTGTCAGCGCCGTGGTGCTGGCGGCTTACACGATTTTTATCGTGGTGTTTATCGCTTCCAATCCGCAGCTCGACTTTGCCACCTGGCGAAACCTGTTCGATCAGCAGTGGATGCGGATTTTCAGCTTTCTGGCGTTGATCAGTGTCGCCGGTCATGGCTGGATTGGTCTGTGGGCGGTGCTGACGGATTACGTGACGGACCGCATGATGGGCTCCAAGGCCCTGGCTTTGCGCATTCTGGCGCTCGGCGCCTATGCACTGGTGACTTTGTCATACCTCGTCTGGGGTTTCGAAATTCTGTGGGGGTTTTAAGTTAAATGGCTAATATGCGCACAATCAGTTTTGATGGAATCGTGGTGGGCGGCGGCGGTGCCGGCATGCGCGCCGCGTTGCAAATGGCCCAGTCCGGCTTCAAAACCGCGGTAGTGACCAAAGTTTTCCCCACCCGCTCACATACCGTTTCCGCCCAGGGCGGAATTACCTGCGCCATCGCGAGTGCGGACCCTAATGATGACTGGCGCTGGCACATGTACGACACCATTAAGGGGTCGGACTATATCGGCGACCAGGATGCCATCGAGTACATGTGTTCCGTTGGTCCAGAAGCGGTATTTGAGCTGGAGCATATGGGCCTGCCGTTCTCTCGCACTGACAACGGCCGCATCTACCAGCGTCCTTTTGGTGGGCAATCAAAAGATTTCGGTCGTGGCGGTCAGGCGGCACGCACTTGTGCTGCAGCGGACCGCACCGGCCACGCGCTGTTGCATACCCTGTATCAACAGAACGTCCGCAGCAACACCGTTTTTTCTGAATGAGTGGTTCGCCGTCGATATCGTCAAGAACCAGGACGGTGCGGTGGTGGGGGTTATCGCGATCAATATGGAAGATGGCGAGACCGTCTATATCCGCTCCAAAGCGACCGTTTTTGCAACTGGCGGTGCCGGTCGTATCTACGCCTCCACCACCAATGCCCACATCAATACCGGCGATGGAATCGGCATGTCGATCCGCGCCGGTTTCCCGGTGCAGGACATTGAAATGTGGCAATTCCATCCGACCGGCATCGCTGGTGCTGGCGTGTTGGTTACCGAAGGCTGCCGAGGTGAAGGCGGTTATCTGATCAACAAAAATGGCGAGCGTTTTATGGAGCGCTACGCCCCGAATGCCAAAGATCTGGCCGGTCGCGATGTGGTGGCCCGTTCCATGATCATGGAGATTATCGAAGGCCGAGGCTGCGGGCCCGATGGCGATCACGTGTATCTGAAGCTTGATCACCTGGGTGAGCAGACCTTGAATGAGAAGCTGCCGGGCATTTTGGAACTGTCGCGCACCTTCGCCCACGCGGATCCTGTGAAGGAGCCGATCCCGGTAGTACCGACCTGCCATTACATGATGGGTGGAATCGTCACCAACATCGACGGCCAAGCGCTTACCCAAGACGCAGATGGCAACGACAAAGTTGTTCCCGGCTTCTATGCTTGTGGCGAAGTCGCCTGCGTTTCTGTCCACGGCGCCAATCGCCTTGGCGGTAACTCTCTGCTGGATCTCGTGGTTTTCGGCCGCGCTTCCGGCATGTACATCGAAAAAGCCCTGCGTGAGGGCGTCGATTATCGCCCGGCCAGCGACAGTGATATTGAAGCTGCCATGTCGCGCCTGAACCGTCTCAATCAATCGCAGTCTGGTGAATCTCCCGCAGTGTTGCGCAAAGAACTGCAGACCATCATGCAGAACTACTTCGGCGTATTCCGCAAAGGTGAGTACATGCAAGAGGGCATCAAGCAGCTCGCAGCTCTGCGTGGACGTATGGACAATATCTGGCTGCAGGACAAGAGCAATGCCTTCAATACTCGCGCGTATTGAAGCTCTGGAGGTGCAGAATCTGTTTGAAGTGGCTGAGGCCACGGCCATCGCGGCAGAGGCTCGTAAAGAGTCACGCGGTGCGCATGCGCGAGAGGATTATCAAGAGCGTGATGACCAGAACTGGCTGTGCCATTCACTGTATTTCCCCGCCGACAAGCGTGTGGGCAAGCGTGCAGTGAATTTCGCGCCGAAAACCATGCAAGCTTTCGAGCCCAAAATCCGTACCTATTAATCGAGTGAGGTAACAGGGTCACATGTTGAAAGTCGAAGTCTACCGTTACAACCCGGAAATCGATAAAGCCCCTTATATGAAAACTTATGAGGTGGACACTCAGGGTAAGGATTTGATGGTGCTGGACGTGTTGGAGCTGCTCAAGGCGCAGGATCCGACGTTGGCGTTCCGCCGCTCCTGTCGCGAAGGTGTCTGTGGCTCGGATGGATTGAACATCTCCGGTAAGAACGGCCTTGCGTGTATTACGCCTCTTTCCGAGAGTGCGAAGAACAATCGGTTGGTGTTGCGTCCTTTGCCTGGCCTGCCGGTGATTCGTGATCTGGTGATCGATATGGCTCAGTTTTATGAGCAATATCGCAAGATCGAACCGTTTCTGCAGAACAATACGCCAGCACCAGCAATTGAACGCCTGCAGTCTCCGGAAGACCGTGCCAAACTTGATGGGCTGTACGAGTGCATCTTGTGTGCGTGCTGCTCCACCAGCTGTCCATCCTTCTGGTGGAATCCAGACAAATTCATAGGTCCGGCGGGACTTCTCCAGGCTTACCGCTTCCTGGCCGATAGTCGCGACACGGCCACAGAGCAGCGCCTGAGCAAGCTGGATGACCCCTTCAGCGTATTTCGCTGTCACGGTATCCAGAACTGTGTAGCGGTCTGCCCGAAAGGCCTGAACCCGACTCGAGCGATTGGACACATACGCAACATGCTGCTTCAGCGCGGCGTGTAACCCGCGGGAGCGGGGCGGCTTCCAGCCGTAATAAATCCAAATATTGATCCCCGCCTCAAGGCGGGGTTTTAGCATGTCGCCCCCGCCTGTTGGCTCGTGGCGGCTACAGCCTGAACAGCCTATTACTGAGTCGTTCAGAGGCGCGCACCAAGAATATTGGTTGGGTTTCCGATTGCCGTGGTGGCGATCAACCGCGCTTTCGACACTTGGTCACTCGACGGTGGATAACATGCAGCAAAATCTGATGGAGCTTCTCTGGAGTACTTCCCACATTTCTGGTGGCAACGCTGCCTACGTGGAGGATTTGTACGAGTCTTTCCTGCGCGATCCGAGCTCTGTATCCAGCGAGTGGCGCGCGTATTTTGAACAGCTGCCCCGAGTCAACGGCGTTATCGCCAATGATGTGCCGCATTCGGAAATCGTTGAATACTTCGAGCAGTTGGGCAAAAGCCGTTCTCGCCCAATGCTTGCCCCTGGCTCCGGTGCGGCTGACGTCAAGCACGAGCGCAAACAGGTTGAAGTGGTTCAACTAGTCAACGCTTATCGCCTGAGCGGACATAAAAAGGCCAGCCTGGACCCGCTGGGTCTTGCCCGTTCCACCAATCTGGCGGAGCTGGATCTGCAATTCCACGGCTTGAACGCCGCAGATCTTGATGTGGTTTTTCAAACCGGCGATTTGTCTTTCGGCAAAGCCGAGGCACCGCTGCGTGAAATTCTGGCCGATCTGGAAAAGACCTATTGCGACACCGTTGGCGCTGAGGTCATGCACATCACCAACTTCGCCGAGCGCAAGTGGCTGTTGAATCGTCTTGAAAGCCAGCGCTCCACCGCAGTACTCGACTCGGCGGAAAAAAATATCCCTGCTGCAAAGCCTTACTGCGGCAGAGGGTTTGGAGCGTCACCTCGACAGCAAATACCCAGGTACCAAGCGCTTTGGTCTGGAGGGTGGGGAGAGTTTGATCCCGATGCTGGATGAAGCCATCAAGCGCGCCGGCACCTACGGCGCCAAAGAGATGGTCATAGGTATGGCACACCGCGGCCGTCTCAATACCCTGGTGAATATTCTCGGCAAAAATCCTGCTGAGCTGTTCAATGAGTTTGAAGGCAAGAAACTGGTTGATACATCAGGCGATGTGAAATATCACCAGGGCTTTTCTTCCAACGTCATGACCCCGGGTGGCGAAATGCACTTGGCCATGGCGTTCAACCCGTCGCATCTGGAGATCGTTTCTCCGGTGGTGGAAGGCTCCGTGCGTGCGCGCCAGGATCGCCGTCAGGACGTGGTAGGCACCCGCGTGGTGCCGGTAGTGATCCATGGAGACGCGGCTTTTGCTGGTCAGGGCGTGGTGTTGGAAACCTTCCAGATGTCGCAGACCCGCGCGTACAAAACCGGCGGCACTATTCACATCGTCATCAACAACCAAGTCGGTTTCACTACTAGCCGAAAAGAAGATGCCCGTTCTACAGACTACTGTACCGATGTGGCAAAAATGATCGAAACGCCGATCTTCCACGTCAACGGTGACGACCCGGAGGCGGTGGTGTTCGTGACCCGCTTGGCGATGGACTATCGCAACGAATTCAAAAAAGATGTGGTGATTGACCTAGTGTGTTATCGCCGTCGCGGTCACAACGAGACGGATGAGCCATCGGCTACTCAGCCGCTGATGTACAGCGCCATCCGCAAGCATAAAACCACGCGCACGCTCTACGCTGAGCGTCTCGTGCAGCAACAAGCCCTGTCGGAGCAGCAGGTGGATGAGATGACGACGGAATACCGCGCCGCTCTCGACCGTGGTGAGCATGTGGCACGTGGCCTGGTCAGTGAGCCGGACCGCACCTTGTTCGTCGACTGGACACCCTATTTGGGCCACGACTGGCAGACGCCGGCAGATACTGGCTACGACTTGAAAGCGCTGCAGGCGATCGCGGAAAAAATCCTGCTCTATCCCCGACGGCGTGGTGGTGCAGAAGCAGGTCAGCAAAATTTATGAAGACCGCCTGAAAATGGCGGGCGGCGCTCTGCCGATCAACTGGGGTATGGCGGAAACCATGGCCTATGCCACCTTGCTGGAGCAGGGGCACCGGATACGCCTCACCGGTCAGGACGTTGGTCGCGGCACCTTCTCACACCGCCATGCGGTGGTGCACAACCAGAAGTCTGGAGAGGCGTACGTTCCTCTGCAGAACCTCTTTGAAGGCCAGCCGCCCTTCGCGATTTACGATTCGTTTTTGTCCGAAGAAGCCGTCCTCGCCTTTGAATACGGCTATGCCACCACCACGCCAAACGCGCTGGTGATCTGGGAAGCGCAGTTCGGCGATTTCGCCAATGGCGCCCAGGTGGTGATCGACCAGTTCATCACCAGCGGTGAACACAAATGGGGCCGTTTGTGCGGTCTGACGTTGTTGTTGCCGCACGGCTACGAAGGGCAGGGGCCTGAGCACTCCTCTGCTCGCCTCGAACGTTTCCTGCAGCTGTGCGCAGAACACAATATTCAGGTGTGCATCCCCACTACGCCGGCGCAGGTTTTCCATATGTTGCGCCGTCAGGCTATCCGCCCGATGCGTCGCCCGCTGGTTGTCATGAGCCCCAAATGGATCTTGCGCCACAAGTTGGCCACTTCCACGTTGGAAGAGCTTGCCCATGGCAGTTTCAAGAACGTTATAGGGGATGACTCTGTCGATCCGTCCCAGGTGAAGCGAGTCATTCTGTGTAGCGGGAAGGTGTACTACCACCTGTTTGAAGCCCGCGAAGAACGTCAACAGACGAATGTGGCGCTGGTGAGGATTGAACAACTTTATCCATTCCCGGAAGAAGATCTGCGCTTGGCGCTGAAACCCTTTGAGCATGTCACCGATGTCATCTGGTGTCAGGAAGAGCCGATGAACCAGGGTGCCTGGTATTCGAGCCAACACCGTATGAAGAGGGTATTGGATAGGGTAAACTCTGACGCCTTTTTGCGATACGCTGGCCGCGCCGCTTCGTCTGCTCCCGCTGCAGGATATATGTCTACGCACGTCGAGGAGCAAAACAAATTCATCAATGCCGCTCTGGATGTCACGGTTTGATGGACCGGATCTGCCGGTCTGACGCGACCTATACTGCCCCCCGGACCTGATGTCGACGGCCGTCTTTAAAGTCGGCCGTTTACTCTAAGAAATTGCAGTAGTCATCGCGTGCGTCGAACGGGCCCGCAATTTCTTGCGTGCCGAGATTGAGCTAGATCGATTTGCTGCGGGCGTTGAGCGCCCGAACAACCTGAGCCTTAACTGAAGGACGAAATCGGAATGACCATAGAAATCAAAGCCCCCCACATTTCCCGAATCCGTACAAGACGGCACTATTGCCACCTGGCATAAGAAAGCGGGTGATTCTGTTTCTCGCGATGAACTGATTGTCGACATCGAAACCGATAAGGTGGTGCTGGAAGTCGTGGCCCCCGCTGATGGGGTGCTTGCCAATATTTTGAAGGGTGAGGGCGAGACTGTATTGAGTAATGAAGTCATCGCTCAATTGCAGGAGGGGGCTGTGTCAGCTTCTTCCGCCAGCTCATCAAGCAGCGGCGCCGCGTCCAGCAGCGCCGCTGCTTCCAGTGCTGGCGCCAGCAGCTCAGCCGCGCTGGTCAATCCTGCTGCGCAAAAAATTGCCAGTGAAAAAGGCATCGACCTCAGCAAAGTATCTGGTACAGGCCGCGATGGTCGTATCACCAAAGAAGACGTGGTCAATTTCGAAAAGTCTGCGACCAAAGCTCCAGCCAAAGCTGAATCTCCAAAAGCCGCTCCTGCGCCGATCGTCGAGCAGGGACAGCGCGTCGAAAAACGCGTTCCTATGACCCGTCTGCGCGCGCGCATCGCCGAGCGTTTGCTCGACGCCAAACAAAGCACTGCCATGTTGACCACTTTCAACGAGGTGAACATGGGTCCGGTAATGGCGCTGCGCAATCGATATAAAGACCAATTCGAGAAATCGCATAAAGGCACGAAACTCGGCTTTATGGGCTTTTTCGTCAAGGCTGCGGTTGAAGCACTGCGTCGAATTCCCGCGGTCAACGCGTCTATTGATGGCAATGACATCGTTTATCACGGCTATCAGGATATAGGCGTGGCGGTATCGACCGAGAAAGGCCTGGTAGTTCCCGTTCTACGCAACGCCGAAAATATGAGCTTGGCCGAAATTGAAAATGGCATTCGCGACTTTGGCACCCGCGCGCGAGACGGCAAACTGGGCATTGAGGAAATGACTGGCGGGACTTTCACCATCACCAACGGTGGTGTTTTTGGTTCTCTGATGTCCACTCCCATTCTCAATCCTCCGCAGGCAGCCATCCTCGGTATGCACAAAATCCAGGAGCGTCCGATGGCCGTCAACGGCAAAGTGGAAATTCTGCCGATGATGTACCTGGCCCTGTCTTACGACCATCGTCTGATCGATGGCAAAGAGGCTGTGCAATTCCTCGTGGCAGTCAAAGATATGATCGAAGATCCAGCGCGCATTTTGTTGGAAGTTTAATTTTCACCATCCGTCGCGGGGTTGGCTGACAACCCCTCACCCTGAAAGGGCGCGGCTAAAAATCAACCCGGTTTTTAGAAGTGTTCCGTAAGAGACAACAAAACACTTGGGGATAAAACCTATGTCAACAAAATACGACGTCATCGTCATCGGCTCTGGCCCGGCAGGTTATGTGGCGGCGATTCGTGCCGCACAATTGGGTCTGAAAACCGCTTGTATCGAAAAGTGGAAAAACAAGGAAGGGAAGGGCGTTAATGGCGGCACCTGCTTGAACGTCGGTTGTATTCCCTCCAAAGCCCTGTTGGACAGCTCCTACAAATATCACGAAGCCAAGGCGGATTTCGGTATTCACGGCATCAGCGCCGACGGTATCAAAATGGATATCCCCTCCATGCTCGCCCGCAAAGACGCCATCGTTAAACAGCTGACCGGTGGCATCGCTGGCCTGTTTATGGGCAATAAAGTCACATCTCTTTACGGTACCGGTAAATTGCTGGCGGGCAAAAAAGTCCAGTTTGTCGATTTTGAAGGTAAAGAAGAAATTCTCGAAGCCGAGAACGTCATACTCGCGTCCGGCTCCATCCCGGTAAATATTCCTGTCGCTCCTGCCGATGGCGATGTGATCGTCGATTCCACCGGTGCTCTGGAATTCAGCGAAGTGCCTCAGCGTCTGGGTGTTATTGGTGCGGGCGTTATCGGTCTGGAATTGGGTTCTGTGTGGAACCGTCTGGGCGCGAAAGTAGTGTGCCTGGAAGCGATGGATAATTTTCTCGCCATTATGGATCAGCAAGTCGCGAAAGAAGCGCAGAAAATTCTGACCAAACAGGGCTTGGATATTCGTCTGGGCGCCCGTGTGACCGGCTCACAAGTGTTGACCAAAGGCGACAAAAAAGAAGTTGAAGTTACCTATACCGATAAAGAAGGCAACGAGAAGAAAGAAATCTTCGACAAGTTGATCGTCTGTGTCGGTCGCCGTCCTTTCACGCAAGGCCTGTTGGCTGAGGACAGCGGTGTCAAACTGGATGAGCGCGGCTTTATTTACGTCAACGATTTGTGTTCCACCAGCGCACCCGGCGTCTGGGCAATCGGCGATGTTGTACGCGGTCCTATGCTTGCGCATAAAGGTTCTGAAGAAGGCGTTATGGTCGCCGAGCGCATCGCCGGCCAGAAAACCGTGATGAACTACGACATCATTCCTAACGTGATCTATACCCATCCGGAAATTGCCTCTGTCGGTAAAACCGAGGAGAAGCTGAAAGCCGATGGCGAAGAGTACAACGTTGGAGTCTTTCCTTTCGCTGCAATTGGCCGCGCCTTGGCAGCGAATGAAAAAGACGGTTTCGTTAAGATTATTGCCCATGCCAAAACCGATCGTATTCTCGGTTGCCATATCGTCGGCCCGAGCGCGGCGGATCTGGTTCAGCAAGTGGCAATTGCGATGGAGTTCGGCTCCAGCGCGGAAGATCTGGGCATGATGGTATTCGGTCACCCAACCCTGTCAGAAGCGGTTCACGAAGCGGCTTTGGCGGTACATGGCCATGCCATCCATATGACCAATCGTAAACGCAAGTAAAAAGCAGACGGCTGCAAAGGTCGCGACTCCAGGCGCAATGATGATCAAAAATCGTCTTGCGCCTTTTGCAAATTGGGGCTGGTTAAAGCGGGTGAATTTCCGGTCTAGCTTGCAATAAAACGTTAGGAACCAGGCATTACCCGCCGACGTTCCAGTTGTTCAACCATGTGTTGTTAAACCGCAAGTTTGGTAACACGTCAACCAACGGAAAAACATCATGAATTTGCATGAATATCAGGCAAAACAGCTTTTTGCTGAATACGGCCTGCCCGTCTCTAAAGGAATCGCGGCAGAAACCCCTTCAGAAGCCGCAAACGCAGCCGGCATTATTGGTGGCGATAAGTGGGTGGTAAAAGCTCAGGTGCACGCAGGTGGCCGGGGTAAAGCCGGTGGTGTGAAGCTCGTTTCCTCCAAAGCGGAAATCGAAGAGTTCGCCAAAAAGTGGCTGGGCAACCGTCTGGTGACTTATCAAACTGACGAGCGCGGACAGCCGGTCAGCCGAATTCTTGTTGAATCCTGCACTAATATTGCGAAAGAGCTGTATTTGGGCGCGGTAGTAGACCGTTCCACCCGTCGCGTGGTTTTCATGGCTTCCACCGAAGGTGGTGTTGAGATCGAGAAAGTCGCCCACGAAACTCCCGAAAAAATTCTCAAAGCGGTGATCGACCCGCTGACCGGTGCACAGCCCTATCAGGGGCGTGAATTGGCGTTCAAACTCGGTCTGGAAGGCAAGCAAGTTAAGCAGTTCGTCGATATTTTCCTCGGCCTGTCGAAAATGTTCCACGATCACGATTTTGCATTGTTGGAAATCAATCCGCTGGTGATTACCGAAGAAGGCAATCTGCATTGTCTCGACGGCAAAATTAACATCGATGGCAATGCTATTTATCGCCAGCCGAAGATCAAGGAAATGCACGATCCTTCCCAGGAAGACGAGCGCGAAGCACACGCCGCAAGATGGGAAATCAATTACGTGGCTCTCGATGGCAACATCGGCTGCATGGTGAACGGTGCGGGTCTCGCCATGGGGACCATGGACATCGTTAAACTGCACGGTGGCCGCCCCGCCAACTTCCTCGACGTAGGTGGCGGTGCAACCAAAGAGCGTGTTATTGAAGCCTTCAAAATCATTCTGTCCGATAAAAACGTCAAGGCAGTTCTGATTAATATCTTCGGCGGAATCGTGCGCTGTGACCTTATCGCCGACGGCGTAATCGGCGCGGTCAACGAAGTGGGCGTACAGGTTCCGGTGGTGGTGCGTTTGGAAGGTAACAACGCTGAGCTGGGTGCAAAAGTTCTGGCGGACAGCGGCTTGAATATTATTCCTGCAAAAACGCTGACAGAAGCGGCGCAATTGGTTGTTAAAGCGGCGGAGGGTAAATAATGAGTATCTTAATTAACAAAGACACCAAAGTTCTGTGTCAGGGTTTTACTGGTGCTCAGGGTACCTTTCACTCCGAACAGGCCATCGCTTATGGCACCAAAATGGTTGGTGGTGTAACACCTGGTAAAGGCGGTCAAAAACACCTCGGTTTACCAGTATTTAACACCATGCTGGAAGCGGTGGAAAAAACCGGTGCTGATGCGTCTGTTATTTACGTGCCTGCGCCTTTCTGTAAAGACTCTATTCTGGAAGCAGCGCACAGCGGCGTTAAATTGATCGTGTGCATTACCGAAGGCATTCCGACTTTGGATATGCTCCAGTGCAAAGTGAAATGTGACGAACTTGGTGTGCGTCTGATCGGCCCTAACTGCCCCGGTGTGATTACGCCTGGCGAATGCAAAATCGGCATTATGCCCGGCCACATTCACAAGCCTGGCCGCGTCGGTATTGTTTCCCGCTCTGGCACTTTGACTTACGAAGCGGTTAAGCAAACCACCGATTTCGGTTTTGGACAGTCCAGCTGTGTAGGCATCGGCGGCGACCCGATTCCTGGCTCAAACTTCATCGACATTCTGGAAATGTTCCAGAAAGATCCGCAGACTGAAGCCATCGTCATGATCGGTGAAATCGGCGGTACCGCTGAAGAAGAAGCGGCTGCGTTTATCAAAGCGAATGTGACCAAGCCTGTTGTTTCTTACATCGCGGGTGTCACCGCTCCTGCCGGAAAACGCATGGGCCACGCCGGTGCCATTATTTCTGGCGGTAAAGGCACTGCGGATGAGAAATTCGCGGCGCTGCAAGATGCGGGTGTAAAAACCGTGCGCAGCTTGGCGGATATCGGTAACGGCTTGAAGGAAATTACCGGCTGGTAATTTCCAATATATGGAAAGTTTAAAAACGGCCTTCGGGCCGTTTTTTTTGCACTAGTAATTTTTACGGCCGGAAATCAATCCTCCTGTCTGCGTTCCTCTCTCGCTCTTTGCTCCTCCAACACGGCCCGGATTTCATCCATGACGGTATCCACGTCGGCGGCCTCTTCTGATTCGATAAAATTACCCGTTAATTCAGTATCTGGATGTAACTCCCCATCCTCATACAGCGCCCACATTTCTTTCGCGTATTGTGTCTGCATTAATTGCGGGGCGAATCGGCTGTAGTATTCGCGCATTTTATTGATGTCGCGTTCGAGCATGCGACGGGCGTTGTTGTTGGCGGCGGCGTCGACGGCTTGGGGGAGGTCGATGATCACCGGGCCGTAATCGTCGACGAGAACATTGAATTCGGACAAGTCGCCGTGGATGAGGCCAGCGCAGAGCATGCGGACGATGTATTGCATAACCACGGCGTGATCTTCGAGCGCCTGTTCTTCGGTAAGCATCACATCATTCAGGCGTGGTGCTACATCGCCGTCTTCGGTGGTTACCAGTTCCATCAGCAATACACCGTCGTAGCAGCCGTAGGGCTCTGGAACACGCACGCCCGCTTTAGCTAATTTGAAAAGGGCGTCCACTTCCGCGTTCTGCCAAGTATCTTCCTGCTGCTGTCGGCCGAATTTCGAGCCTTTTTCCATGGCGCGGGCGCGCCGGCTGTTGCGGACTTTGCGACCCTCCTGATATTGCACCGCTTTTTTGAAGCTGCGTTTATGGGCCTCCTTGTAGACCTTGGCGCAGCGGATATCGCGGCCGCAGCGCACGACGTAAACAGAGGCTTCTTTTCCGCTCATCAATGGGTGGATGACTTCGTCGATCAGGCCGTCATCCAGTAGAGGCTGTAAACGTGGTGGAGTCTTCATGAGCTCATAGGTAGATAATCAGTTAGCCGCCCATTGTAGTGCCGTCAGCGGCGACTCTGAAGATTTTCTGTTCCAGGCATTCTATATACCCTCCGCGCGGATGACTCCCGGGTCGCCAAGAGGGGCCCGGGCCACCTTGTCCTCCCCCCTGAATTCCGCTCTAATGCGCGCCATGAATCTACTTCTCCCCCTCTACATCGGCCTCCGCTATACCTGGGCAAAACGGCGCAATACGTTTATTTCGTTTGTCAGTCTGTTTGCTTTTATAGGTATGGCATTGGGTGTTTTTGCTTTGATTGTGGTGCTGTCGGTCATGAACGGTTTTGACCGGGAGTTGAAGGATCGGATTTTGCGCGTGGTTCCCCATGGTTTCGTCGAGGCGGAAGACCCCATTGCGGATTGGCGGGTATTGCTAGATCGGGTGATGGACGGGCGCGGTGTGGCAGGAGCTGCGCCCTATGTGGCGGGCCACGGCCTAGTGACTTATGACGGCAGCGTCCACGGCCTGGAAATTCAGGGTATTGATCCGGAAGCGGAGCGCTCGGTGTCAGTTGTGCATGAGCACATGTTGGTCGGGGATCTGGCGGAGTTGCGGGCGGGCGAATATCAGATCGTGCTCGGCAGCCTGCTGGCCCGTTATCTGGCGGTCACCATCGGCGATAAGGTACAGGTGACTCTGCCGGATGTGTCGGTGACTCCCGCCGGCGTGTTTCCGCGTAGCAAACGCTTCACCGTAATCGGCGTGTTCGAGGTTGGCGCGCAACTGGATCAATCCCTGGCTTTGATACATATGGCGGACGCACAGAAATTGCTGCGTCGACAAAACGCCGTGGACGGCCTGCGGGTGCGTTTCAACGATATTTATAAGGCGCCAGTGCTGCTCAGCGATTTGCAACGAAATCTGGGCCCGCAATATAAAACCCGCGATTGAGCGAAACCCAGGGCAGTCTTTTTCAGGCGATCAAAATGGAAAAGATGGTGGTCGGCATTATGCTCGGCATCATCATCGCAGTGGCGGCGTTCAATATAGTCACCAGCCTTATCATGATGATCACGGAAAAACGCGCGGATATTGCCGTGTTGCGCACCATGGGGTTGTCCGCTGGCGGCGTGGTGGGGATTTTTATGGTGCAGGGGACGGTTATAGGCGCGGTGGGCATTTTGATCGGCGCTGGTCTCGGGATTGTGGTGGCGCTGAATCTGGCTGGCATGGTAGCGGCGGTGGAGCAGATGGTGGGTGCACAGATTTTCGATCCCACCGTTTATTTCGTCACCACCATGCCGTCGCAACTTTTGCTGGCCGACGTGATCTGGGTGTGCAGCGGCGCGGCGCTGATCAGCTTTCTGGTGACGTGCTATCCAGCCTGGCGCGCCTCGCAAATTGCCCCGGCGGAAGCCCTTCGCTACAACGTTTGATCAATCAAGAGAATTGCCATGAGCGGTGTTTTGTACTGCGAGAGTATCGACAAAAGTTATCAGCAGGGCCCGCAGCAATTGCAGATTTTGCGCAATCTCGAATTTCGCGTTGCCGCGCGTGAGCATCTGGCGATTGTCGGCGCTTCAGGATCCGGCAAATCCACTCTGCTCAATGTGCTGGGTGGTTTGGATAAACCCGATGCCGGCACGGTGTATTTGAAGGATCAACCTTTCTCCCAGCTGTCCGAAAATGCGCGCGGCAAATTGCGCAATCAGTATCTGGGTTTCGTTTATCAATTCCACCATCTGCTCGCCGAGTTTAGCGCGCTGGAAAATGTCGCCATGCCTTTATTGATTGCGCGCATCCCGCGTAATGAGGCATTTTCCCGTGCGCAGGTGTTATTGCAGCGGGTTGGATTGGCCAGCCGGGAGACGCACAAGCCGGCTCAATTGTCCGGCGGCGAACGCCAGCGGGTTGCGATTGCCCGGGCTCTTGCGAATAACCCCGCGTGTGTGTTGATGGATGAGCCGACGGGCAACCTCGATGGCAAAAATGCCCGCGCTATTCAGGTGCTGATGCAGGAATTAAGTGACCAGGTCGATACGGCATTTGTAGTGGTAACCCACGATCTGCAATTTGCCCGCACCATGAATTCGGTGCTGGAGCTGAGCGATGGCGCTCTGCGACGAGTCGATCCGCAATGAAACTCCCGGTTTTTATCGGTCTGCGATATACCGGCGCGCCGCGCAATAATCAATTCGTGTCGTTTTTTTTCCGGCGTATCCATCGCTGGTTTGGTGGTGGGTGTAGGACTGCTCATCACGGTACTGTCGATCATGAATGGTTTTGATCGGGAGCTGCGGGAAAAGATATTGGCTCTGGTGCCGCAGGCTGCGGTTTATGAGCGCGGTGGCGTGACCGACTGGCGCCAGTTACAGTCCTGGCTGGAAGCGCAACCGCGTATCGAGGCAACGGCGCCTTTCGTGCAATTGGAAGGTCTCGTGACTTATCAAGGGAAGTCCGAGCCGGTGGTGCTGTTTGGTATTGAGCCAGCACAGGAAGTCCGGGTGTCCCGCCTGGAGGAGTTTCTCAGCGCTGACATTATGCGCCGCTTGGAAACTGACCAGGATCAGTTGGTTTTGGGGGAAGCCATAGCTGCGCGCCTGGGTGTACAGGAAGGTGAGCAATTGATGCTGGTGGTACCCGGTGAACAGCCCGGCGTCGCTCCGCGCCTGGGTTACTTTACCCTGCTGAAAATTCTGAAAACCCGCACCGAACTGGACAATACCCTGTCGGTTACCCACCTCTCCACAGCGGCGCGTTTTACCGCGCAGCCGGACAAAAATTTCCGGCATGCGGGTGAAAGTGGATGACCTCTATTCCGCGCGGGAAATTGTCTGGAATGCACTGAACCAACTCGGTCGCAACTATTACGGTACCAGTTGGTTGAATACTCACGGAAATTTGTACCAGGCCATCCATATGTCGAAGAAACTGGTGGCCTTGCTGATGTCACTGATTGTGGCAATCGCCGCTTTCAACGTGGTGTCCACGCTGGTGATGGTGGTGGTGGAGAAGCAGGGGGATATCGCAATTCTGCGCACCTACGGCGCATCCACCAGGGACATAATGGCGATATTTATGGTGCAGGGCAGTTTGATCGGCGTTATAGGCACTATGCTCGGATTGGTTTTCGGCTTGTTGCTTACCCTGGTGGTACAACCGCTCGTGCGTTTTTTTGAAATCCTATTCGATGTTCAATTTTTAAAATCGGATGTTTATCCGCTCACCTATCTCCCTATCGAAATATCTCCAGGCGATATAACGCGTGTTGTAATTACCGCTCTGGTGATGAGTTTTCTCGCGACGCTCTATCCGGCCTGGCGTGCGAGCCGCACCCGTCCGGCGGATGTTTTGCGCTACGAGTGATGTCGGCTTAGCTGGCTCGGCCTCGCTCCTTCATGCTAGATTTGCCAGCCGCGGTTCGCGGTCTGGCAATTTGCTCGCATGGAGGCGGCTTTGTTATATCTCTGGTTATTTGCCGCTGGAATCATTCATATTCCAGTGTATTCCTTTCCCTGGTCGGTACCCTTGCTCGCGGGTGCGACTCTGCTTTGTCTGGTGTTGTCCCGTTGGAAAATTGCCGTCGCGCCTGTGTTTGCCTGCGGTTTTTTGGGAATGGCCATCGGCAGTTGGAATCTTCAGCGCATATGTGACGCTCAACTCTCTCCACAATTTGATCAAAGCATTCAACGTATTACCTTCACCATCATTTCCATTCCCCGCAAAAATCCCACGGCACAGTCTTTTTTGGCGCGGGTGGACGCTATCGATTGCGCGGGTGACGAATGCCCCATTGAGTTGAGGCGGCGTCGTATTCGCCTGTCCTGGTATCGCGCGCAGGAAAATTTGCAGGCCGGGCAGATTTGGCAGGGCACTGTAAAACTGCGCCGGCCGCGCGGTCTGGTAAACCCGCACGGATTCGATTATCACGCCTGGTTGCTGGCGCAGGATGTGGTGGCGACGGGTTCAGTGCGCAAGGCCGATCAGATTGGCAATCGCTGGACCTGGGCGGGATATCGTGCGGATTTAATGGATGCTCTGCTGAGTGAGTCGGGCTCTCCGTATCGGCGTTTTTGGGCGGCGCTGTTGATCGGTGAGCAGAGTGAGATCAGCCAGCAGGACTGGGCGCGCTTGCAAGCCACAGGCACAGTCCATCTGCTGGTGATATCGGGCATGCACATAGCGCTGGTTGCCGGTTGGTGTTTTTTTCTGGGCTCTATGCTCGGGCGGGTGGTGGGCTGTTGTCATCGCAGCTCCAATGCACTGATCATGCAGTGGTTGCCACCTGTTCTGGCGTGCGCCGGCGCGGCATTTTATGCGGCGCTCGCGGGCTTTTCGATTCCCACCATCCGCGCCCTCACGGCCTGTCTCGCGCTTATGCTGTGTCGTGTGTGGGGGTAAATCTATCGCCTTTCACGTTGCTCGGTGGCGCCGTCGCTGTAGTCGGTTTGAGCGAACCTCTCGCTTGGGAGAGTGCCGGCTTCTGGCTGTCGTTCCTTGCCGTGGCGCTGTTGTTCTATGTATTCAGCGGTAGAAAAACGCAAAAGCCGCTGCAGGCGTTTCTGCTGACGCAACCCATGATGGCGCTGGGTCTGACGCTGCCGCTATGGTTGAACGGGCAGGGCGCCAGTCTGACGGGACCCCTGGCCAATCTGGTGGCGGTTCCCGTGGTCTCCTTTGTCCTGGTGCCGGCGCTTTTGATCGCCGCATTGGTGCAGCCGCTGCTGCCGGGTGTAACCAGTTGGTTATTGACCCTGTTGGATCGCATATTCGACTGGCTTTGGTGGTGTCTCGGTTTCTTTCAAGATATTCCGGCTGCTCTCTGGTGGCCGGGTCATGCGTTGGGAATCCTGGATCTGATCTTGTTGGCCGCCGGGGTACTGCTTCTGCTGGCGCCGGCCGGTTTGATGGTGCGCGGTATAGGTGCCCTCTGGTTGCTGATTGCTTTGAACACCGAGGATCACCCGGACTATCTGCTGCGAGTGACGGTTATGGATGTAGGGCAGGGGCAGGCTGTGGTTATTCAGACTCCCGGAAAAACCTGGCTCTACGATACCGGCCCGGCGTTTTCCGATCAGTTCGATGCGGGCAGCCGCATTGTCGCGCCCTATCTGCGCCATCTCGGTGTGCGCCGGCTTGATCTGATGGTCAGTCACGCCGATCTGGATCACGCGGGGGGAGCTCAGGGCGTAGTCTCAGCGCTTAGGGTCGATAAGCTGATGTACGGTGAGCCGCTCGACCTTGTGCCCGAGCGGAGTGAGAGATGCACACAGGGGCAGACCTGGCAGGAGGATGCGGTGAGTTTTTCTATCCTGTGGCCCCCTGAGAGTCACGGCTATTCCGGCAATAACAGTTCCTGCGTGTTGTTGTTGGAATTGTCTTTGCCGCAGGGCGTTGTCACCCGGCTGTTGTTACCTGGAGATGTGGATCGCTCGGTGGAATACCAACTATTGGAATGGCTACCGCAGCCGGTGGATTGGGTATTGGCAGGGCATCACGGTAGCCAAAGCTCATCGTCCTATCGCCTGCTGTATCGATTGCGGCCGGAGCACGCCGTGTTTAGTGCTGGCTATAAGAACCGTTATGGTCATCCGCATCCAAAAGTGGAGCAGCGCTACGCGGAAGTCGATGCCCAGACCTATAACACCGCGACCGACGGGGCTGTGATTTTTACTTGGCGGGAGCAGGGGCTTGAGGTGACCAAGGCGCGCGAACGATGGCCGCGACTGTGGTATCGGACGCCATCGCAAACCGAGTAAAAGCACCTTTTCGGCTTGCGCCGGCGAATGGCAAATCATGTATGATACGGCGGCAAAATAACGAGAACGGGGAAAATCGGTGTTCGAAATCATTGTCTCCGGCGGCTGGTTGATGCTGCCGATCATCCTATGCTCCATCATCACCATCGCCATCACCATCGAACGTTTTTGGAGTTTGAATCCCTCCAAGATCGCGCCGCGCAATCAATTGGGGCAGGTGTGGAACTGGATCCAGACCAACCAGATGGACAGCGAAAAACTGAAAGAGCTGCGGCGCTCATCGCCACTGGGGCGTATTCTCGCCGCCGGTCTGAGCAATTCCCGTCACGGCCGTGAAGTGATGAAGGACAGTATTGAAGAGGCGGCGAGCCAAGTGATTCATGAAATGGAGCGTTTCCTCAATACGCTGGGCACCATCGCATCCGTGTCACCCTTACTCGGCCTGCTGGGTACGGTGTTCGGTATGATCGAAGTCTTCAATGAAATCGTTCTGCAGGGTTCCGGTAACCCGGGTGCGCTGGCGGGCGGTATTTCCGTCGCCTTGATCACCACTGCGGCCGGCCTGTGTGTTGCGATTCCGGCGATGCTCAGCCACCGGTTTTTCCTGCGCCGTCTGGATACTCTGGTCGTCACCATGGAGCAGGAGGCCGTCAAACTGGTCGACGCGCTGCACAGTGAGCGCCGTGTTGACCTGAAGACCGGCTGAGGAAATTGCTGTGCATTTTCGCCGACAGAGTAAACAGCCGGAAGACATCAATCTGACCCCTCTGATTGACGTAGTCTTTCTGCTGCTGATTTTCTTTATGGTATCCACCACCTTCACCAAAGATACCCACCTGAAGGTGGATCTACCGGAGGCGCAAGGATCGCAGGATTCGCAGCCAGTGGATAAGATCGAAGTCATGGTAAGCGCGGACGGCAATTACGCCGTCAATGGTGAAAATCTCGTTAATAGCCAGATGAAGACATTGCTGACGGCTATTGAAATGAAAGGGCAGGGCAAAACCGATGTCCCCTTTGTGATCACCGCGGATGCCAATGTGCCTTACGAAAAGGTTATCCAGGTTATGGATGCCGCCGGCCGGCTTGGCTACTCAAAATTGAGCATGACCACCCGACATCCTTCGAGCGAAGAATAAGCTCGATGGGATGGTTGCGGCGCAGCCTTGAACGACAGTGGTATTCGCGGCCCGACTGGTTATGGATTCTGCTGCCGTTTCGCTGGTTGTTTCAGCTGCTGAGCATCCGGCGGCGCCGTAAGCAGAGTCTCTCCTCCTATCAAAGCTCACTTCCTGTCATCGTTATCGGCAATATCAGTGTCGGTGGTACCGGAAAAACACCCGCCATTATTGCCCTTGCCAAAGCTCTGCAGAGTCGCGGTTTTAAACCCGTCATCATCAGTCGTGGCTATGGCCGCGCAGATAAGGCAGTGAAAGAGCTGCCTGCGGAGGCATCCGCCCTGGATTATGGGGACGAACCGGTCTTGATCGCCGCCGCAACAGCTTGTCCTTTAGTGGTGGGAGCGGATCGGGCTGCGGTGGTGCGGTATGTGGAACAGCGGCAGTTGGGCAACGTGATTCTCAGCGACGACGGCCTGCAGCATTATCGCCTCGCTCGAACCTGGGAGATTGCCGTGGTCGACAGCCAGCGGCGAATAGGTAATGGACAGCTTCTGCCAGTGGGGCCTCTGCGTGAGGCGCCGCAACGTCTGCTGGAGATGGATGCGGTGCTGCTCAATGGTGGCCTCTTCGCCGCCGAATGGCTGCCTCAGGGAAAGACATACCCTATGGCCTTGCAGCCTATGGCCTGGGTGCAGATCAAAAGTGGTCGGCGTGTTCCTCTGGAACAACTGGATCTGAGCCGCGCCGCCGCCATCGCGGGTATCGGCAATCCGCAGCGTTTTTTCGCCACTTTGCAAACACTGGGTTTCCGCGGCCCCACCCGGGCATTTGCCGATCATCACGCCTTTGTGCCAGAGGATTTTTCGTCGTTTCAGGAGCCTGTCCTGTTGATGACGGAAAAAGACGCGGTTAAGGTGCGAGCCTTCGCTGGGGATGAGTGGTGGGCGCTGGCAGTCGAGGCTCATATTCCCACCAGCTTGATTGATCGTTTGTGCCAAACGCTGGTCAATGTCCGCACTCCCTGATTCAGCTTTTCTTTTTTTGATCCAGGTTTTTCCATGACGCCCTTTTCCGTGATCATTCCCGCTCGCTATGGCTCAACCCGTTTACCGGCTAAGCCTTTGAAGCTGATTGCCGGACGCCCCATGATTCAATGGGTCTACGAGGCGGCCTGCCGGAGTTCGGCGGCAGCAGTTTGGATTGCCACTGACGATCAGCGGGTAGCGGATGTCGCTTCCGCCTTTGGTGCACTCGTCTGCATGACCCGGCCGGACCACGAGTCCGGCACCGACCGCCTGCAGGAAGTGGTTGCCCAGCTCGGTTTGGCGGACGACGCCATAGTGGTGAATGTTCAGGGTGATGAGCCTCTGCTGCCGCCGGCTGTGATTGACCAGGTGGCGTGCAATTTGGCGGGCAGCCCGGACGCGAGTGTGGCGACCCTCTCGGAGCCCCTTCATCACGTTGCAGACTGCTTTAACCCGAATATCGTCAAGGTGGTCAGCGATCTGCACCAAAAAGCTTTGTATTTCTCCCGTGCACCCATTCCCTGGGGGCGCGATACCTATTCCTCCCCGGAACCGCAGTTACCCGCTGCGGCATTGGCACAGCGGCACATAGGTTTGTACGCCTATCGAGTCGCTCTTTTGCATCAATTTGTCACTTGGCCCGTTGCGGCGCTCGAGGGATTTGAAAAGCTCGAGCAGCTCCGGGTGTTGGCCAACGGCCATCGCATTCACGTTGCTCCCGCCTGTGTTCCAGTGCCGGGCGGCGTGGATACACCGGACGATCTCGCGCGGGTGAAACGTTTACTGGAGCAACATCAATGAAACCGACACAAGTGCTAATGGTGTGTCTGGGCAATATCTGCCGCTCGCCCACCGCGCAGGGCATATTTGAAGACCGGGTGCGCTGCTTGGGATTGTCGCAATTTATACTGGTGGATTCGGCTGGCACCTCAGGCTGGCATATAGGTTCGCCACCGGATTCCCGCAGTTGCAAAGCCGCACTGCGGCGCGGATACGATTTGAGTCAACAGCGCGGCCGGCAGGTTTCGGTCCAAGATTTTCATGATTTCGATTATGTCCTGGCGATGGACGGGCAGAATCTGCAGGCGCTCAAAGCGCTCTGCCCAGAAGGTTTTGCTGGCCATCTCGGCCTGTTCCTGGAATTCAGTCGCAAACAGACCTATCTGGAAGTGCCCGACCCCTATCACGGCGGCAGCGATGGATTTGAGCTGGTGCTGGATCTGATTGAAGAGGCGGCCGACGGTCTGCTGGCGGATATTCTGGCAAAACGCCCTGAAGTCCACGCCCAGGCGGGGCCGGCAATCTAATTATGATTGTGCAGCAGGAAGTCGATCTCCAACCCTTCAATACCCTGGCGGTGCCTGCGACGGCGGAGCGCTTATGCGCGGTGACCACGTTAGGGGAGCTGCAGGACGCTCTCGCCCTGGCGCAGGCTGAGCATTTGCACCTGCACGTGCTCGGTGGCGGTAGCAACGTGGTGCTGCACCCGCGGCTTAAGGGGCTGGTGGTGCAGATGCGTATCCAGGGGAGGGAGATTCTCGAGCGCTTGCCAGACAGCGTGCTCCTGCGGGTTGGCGCGGGGGAGAACTGGCACGAACTGGTGGAGTGGTGCCTGGGTCAAGGCTTATACGGCCTGGAAAACCTCGCGCTTATCCCGGGTACCGTCGGTGCTGCACCGGTACAGAACATCGGCGCTTACGGCGTGGAAATTTTTCGTTTTATCGAGCGGGTAGAGGGTCTGACGCTGCCGGATGGAGAGTCCGTTTGTCTATCCGCCCAGCGGTGCGAATTCGCCTACCGCGATAGCGTCTTCAAAAATCGATTGCGTAATCGCTTCATCATTACTGCGGTGGTATTGCGTCTACCGCTGTTTTTCACGCCTGAAATTTCCTATCCGGCCTTGCGGGAGCAGTTGACGGCTGAACAGGCTGGTGAGCTGACCGCTCGTGCGGTTTTTAATGCTGTTTGCCATGTGCGCCGCACCAGGCTGCCGGACCCGCAGACTATTCCCAATTGCGGCAGTTTTTTTAAAAATCCCCTGGTGTCCTGGTTCTTGTACGAGCACTTACAGAATTTGTATCCCACCATGCCGTCCTACGACGTGCCAGCTCAACCGGGCGTTGCGCCTTTGCGTAAATTGGCCGCCGCTTGGCTGATCGATCAGGCGGGTTGGCGTGGCAAGGTGTTTGGGCAGATCAAAGTACACGATCACCAGGCACTGGTGCTGACCAATCCTAATCGCGTGGGGGCCGACGCGGTGCTCGCAGCCGCTGAAGCAATAAGCCGTGATGTGAAGGAGCGCTTTGGGGTTGTATTGGAAATGGAGCCGCAGGTTTTCGGCGGGTGATCGCACCATGAAGCCACCGGACCAACAATCACTTTTCTCCACACACGGCTGGCAGATTCTGCCGCTGCCCTCGGCCAGCATTCGGCTCTGGCGCGGTTGGATCAACAGTGTGGAGTCAGATGCGCTCTACGGGCAGCTCAGCAAAGAGCTGCCGTGGCAACAGCCGATGCTCACCATTGCCGGTAAGTCCCACCGCATTCCCCGTTTGCAAGCCTGGCACGGCGATGCCGAGGCGATTTATCGCTACTCGGGTACAACCTTTGCGCCGGCTCCTTGGACTCCAGCTCTGACCGACCTGAAAAGCCGTGTGGAAAATGTCTGTGGGACGCGTTTCAACAGTTTGCTGGCGAACTGGTATCGCAGTGGAGCCGACGGAATGGGCTTTCACGCGGACAACGAGCCGGAACTCGGATCACAACCCGTCATCGCCTCGCTTTCCCTGGGCGGCGCGCGACGTTTTGTTTTCAAGCCAAATGGAGGTATGGACGCGGAACCTGTGTCTATAGAACTCGGTAATGGCGACCTTCTGGAAATGGCGGGTATGACCCAACATCGCTGGCGTCACGGTATTCCTAAAACGAACCGTCAGGTGGGTGGGCGCATCAATCTCACCTTCCGTTTGATAAGGACTGCGGACCGCGACAAAACATTTGTTTGACTGACCCGAAATGGCCAGCAGTACCTTTACCTCACCGAGAATGGTAAATTGGCGCTGACTTTAAGGAACGGAGGCGGAGTCCGACGGAAAGCGGAAATTCACGGAGCGAATTTCGTTGTTTTTTCCAGCTGACACAAAGGCACCGCCGGATTGATAGCAAGAGGTGAAAATAAAGTGACCAAAATAATAGTGGCGGATGATCACGACTTGGTGCGCATGGGGATTGTGCGGATGCTGTCGGATGTGCCGGGATTTTCAGTGGTGGGTGAGGCAAAAACCGGTGAAGAGGCTGTGCGTCTCACGCGGGAATTTAAGCCGGATGTGGTATTGATGGACGTCAAAATGCCTGGAATTGGCGGGCTGGAAGCAACCAAAAAAATTCTTGCCCACAATAGTGATATCAAAGTTATTGCGGTTACTTCGCTTGCCGACGATATGTTTCCCGAGCGGCTGATGAAGGCGGGCGCATGCGGATATGTCACCAAAGGTGCGAGCTTCGACGAAATGATCGACGCTATTAAAACGGTTGTTGCCGGCAATCGCTATATGAGCAGCAACGTGGCTCAGCAGTTGGTGATTCGCAGATTCAGCTCCACCAAGGACAATGTTTCTCCTTTCGAACTCCTGTCGGAGCGAGAGCTGCAGACGGCGATTTTGATTGCCAATGGCGCCAAGGTGCAAACCATTGCCGATACCTTTTGTGTCAGCCCAAAAACCATCAACAGTTATCGCTACCGGATTTTTGAAAAACTCAACATCAATAGCGATGTCGAACTGACATTGCTCGCCGTTAAACACAAGATTCTCGATATAGACGCTATGGAGTAGGCGCAAAGAAGACGCCATGCCCACTGTTTCTGATACGCCAGAGTTCGACTACAAAACCTTCCTCAAAAATGTCACCCGACAGCCTGGCGTGTATCAGATGTACGATAACGCCGGCAAAATTCTTTACGTTGGCAAAGCCAAAAATCTCAAAAATCGTGTCAGCAGTTATTTTCATAAAAGTGGGCTGAACGTCAAAACCCTGGCTTTGGTGCAGCGTATTCGCTCTATCGAAGTCACCGTGACCGCCAGTGAAGCGGAAGCGTTACTGCTCGAACAGAATCTCATCAAAGCCCAGCGGCCGCCGTACAACATAGTGCTGCGGGACGATAAATCCTACCCCTATATTTTTCTCTCCGACGGCGAGGAATATCCCCGGATCGCGCTGCATCGGGGACCGAAAAAACTGAAGGGCCGATATTTTGGTCCTTTCCCTAGCGCTGGCGCTGTGCGCGAGAGTTTGCAGTTCCTGCAAAAAACATTTCGTGTGCGCCAGTGTGAGGACAGTGTTTTTCGCAATCGCAGTCGACCGTGTCTGCAATATCAGATCGGCCGCTGCACCGGACCTTGCGTCAACCTGATCGATGCTGAGACATACGCCGGTGATGTGCGCCATACAGCGATGTTTCTCGAAGGCAAAAATGAAAGCCTGCACGATGAGCTGGTAGCGGAGATGAATCGCGCGGCGGAGGCACTGGTTTTCGAAAAAGCGGCGGCGGCACGCGACCAGATTACCGCTCTGCGCCAGGTTCAGGCGCAGCACGCGGTGGAGAGCGGCACCGGTAATGCCGATGTTATTGCCTGTGCGATGGAGTCCGGCGAGATCTGCATCCATGTGCTGTTTATTCGCCAGGGCCGGGTGCTGGGGAGCAAAAGTTATTTTCCGAAAGATCTGCTGGGGGAAGGGGAGAGCGCCGTGCTCGGTGAATTCCTCGCCCAGTTTTATCTCGGCGAACGGGCCATGGATATTCCGGGCGAAGTGGTGATCAGCCATGCCATCGAAGAGGCCGAGGCCTTGGTGGAGGCGGTGCGGCAGAGCGCCGGAAAGAATATCGCGCTCAGCGACAGCGTGCGCACCCACCGCGCCCGCTGGCTCGCCATGGCGTTGGAGGCGGCGCGTCAGAATCTGCGCGCGCGACTGGGTAGTCAGGAGAGTGTGTTGCGCAAGTACGAGGCCCTGCAAAGCGTTCTGCAGATCGACGATCTGGACCGCATGGAATGTTTCGATATCAGCCATAGCAGCGGCGAGCGCCCGGTGGCTTCCTGCGTGGTGTTTGATCGCACCGGGCCGGTAAAAGCCGACTATCGCCGTTTCAATATCGAAGACATCCAGGCGGGGGACGATTACGCCGCTATGGAACAGGCGCTGACCCGCCGTTACAGCCGCTTGCAGAAGGAGGGCAAGCCCTTGCCATCACTGCTGATTGTGGATGGCGGCAAAGGCCAGCTGAACAAAGCCCGTGAAGTGATGGCTGAGTTGGGCATCCAAAGTGTCGCGCTGCTGGGGGTTGCCAAGGGGACCACCCGTAAGCCGGGCTTTGAAACCCTGATTTTTGCCGATGGCAGTGAGCGGGTGTTGGCCAGTGATGACCCCGCGCTGCACTTGATCCAGCAAATCCGTGATGAAGCCCACCGTTTTGCCGTGACGGGGCATAAGCAGGCCCGGGATAAGCGCCGGCGCAAGTCGCGCCTGGAGGACATCGCCGGTGTCGGACCAACCCGCCGCCGTCAGCTGCTCAATCATTTCGGCGGCCTGCAGGAAGTGATGCGGGCGAGCGTGGACGACATCGCGAAAGTGCCCGGTATCAGCAAAAAGTTGGCGCAGGAGGTTTACAGTGTTCTCCATAGTGAGTAACTTGCGTCACCGCATTTGATTTGGAGCGTTCTGGTTAATGTTTAACCTGGCCAACCAACTGACTTTCTGCCGCATTCTGCTTATCCCGCTATTGGTTATCGTCTTCTATCTTCCTTATGAATGGCGCTTTCCGGTCTCAGCGGCACTTTTTGGCCTGGCCGGTATAACCGACTGGCTGGACGGTCATATCGCCCGCAAATACCAGATGTCCACCCCTTTTGGGGCCTTTTTGGACCCGGTCGCCGATAAACTGATGGTGGCGGTGGCACTGGCGCTGCTCATAGAACTGCACCGATCGGTCTGGTTTACCCTGCCGGCGGCGGTGATCATCTGCCGTGAGATTGTTATTTCCGCTCTGCGCGAATGGATGGCGGAGGTCGGTAAGCGCGCGACCGTCGCGGTCTCCAAGGTGGGTAAATTCAAGACCACCTTGCAGATCATCGCGATTGTCGTACTCCTGCTGTTCAACCCGGCGCGCTTTCCCGTCATGCAGCTTGTCGGCATGGTGGCCCTCTACGCTGCGGCGCTTCTGACCCTGTGGTCCATGATCGTCTACCTGCGCGCGGCTTGGCCAAGCTTCCGCACACCACATCCGCCGAGCTCAAAATAGCGTTCTGAATCAAACGATTGGCGAGCGGAAATAGCAAAAAAGGTGAAAATAGCGCTAGGCGACCAAAAGAAACTTCGCTAGAATGCGCAGCCTCTTACACATGGCGCGATAGCAAAGCGGTTATGCTCCGGATTGCAAATCCGTTCAGCCCGGTTCGACTCCGGGTCGCGCCTCCAACTTCCCGCAGCCGGATCCCGGTCCGTCGCATCCCAAAGCCCGAGTGGTGAAATAGGTAGACACAGGGGACTTAAAATCCCCGGCCCTAACCGGCCGTGCCGGTTCAAGTCCGGCCTCGGGCACCATTTAATTTCTTTAGAAATCAATCCTTTTACGAGCCGCCAAAAGTGCGATTTCACACGATTTTGTTCTTGTGTGCATTCGCCAGCATGTCTAATTTTTACCCAATCAACTTTATCGATATGTCCGAAGCGTTTTTTGAATGAAGGAAAAGGAGGCGCCGGGACTAGATACGCAAAAAAATATCGGACCGGACTTATCCATCATCTTTTTCTACGGCAAGTAACGCACACAAGTTTTCGGGAAAAGCATTCGGGGCGATAGCGCCGCGTGGTTCTTCAGTCCGCCAAGAGCTCTGCCCATCTCCGCATTGCCTTCCTGTGGTTGTATTTGCCGTACATGAAACTCCTCTAATCGTTTAACCCGCGATGCTTCACTATACTTATCTACAAATGTAGGTCATGCCGTCATGTGCCGCATGCGAGCTAGCAGCCAATTTGGGGCAGAAAGCTTCTGCAGGCATTTGGAAGCGGCTCGGTATTTCGACCCTTGGGACGAAGACGTTGACAGGCCGTAATATTAATTCTGGTCGAAAACCGCTTACTGATTTTTTTACAAGAGGCAGGGCATGGGTTTCAGATTTAGGAAGAGCATTAAAATAATGCCTGGTGTTAGGGTCAACATGGGGTTGCGAGGTGGCAGCGTGACTCTTGGCGGGCGCGGAGCGTCGGTTAACATCGGAAAGCGGGGAATTAATGCAAGGTACAGCATACCGGGCACAGGGATTTCATATAGTGAGAGAATTTATCGCCAATCCACAAGAAGAGTCAGCGCACCACCGGCCTTGCGAGAGTCGACCAGCGTAGAAATCACGATAAAATTAAATGAAGAAACAGGCCAGATTGAATTCTCAGGCAGCTCCGCTCAGTACTCGGGGAAAAAGTTAGCAAAAATCGCCTGGGAGCAAAAATCACGCGAAATAGCAGAGCTACTTCAGGAGTACATAGAAAAACTTCAAGATGAGACTGCGCTATTGACCGAAATTTACCTGGAATCACCCAATCCGACATCATGGGGAAAAACTGTATATGAATCCAAGCGGTTTGCAGAAGCCGCACCGCAGAAACCTGAACCCGCAATATCTCCTGAGCAACCCGTACTCGTTCTCAGGCCCCTAAAGTGGTACCACAAGCTTATTCCTGGGGGAATTGAGAGGCTCGAAAAAAGAAACAAGACTATTCAAAAAACATTCAAAGAAGCTCATGAAAATTGGGAGCAGATCCGAAGAGATTCTGCTAAAAAATACCGGAAAGAAGTGGATCAGTATCTGGTCGATTTAAAAATTTGGGCTGGACTCAAAGATGAGCATGACAAAAAAGAAGCGATACTAAAAGTAGATTTTGACAAAAGCATCCGAGGCAATCCGGGAGTCATGCTTCAGTATCTTGAAAACCAGATTGCAGACGCAGAATGGCCGCGAGAAACTCTCGTGTCATTTGATTTCGGGAATGACCTTGCGCAAGTATATGTAGATATTGATCTTCCCGAAATAGAAAATGTGCCAACAAAGACTGCCTCGTTGTCAGCAAACGGGAGGCGCCTGCTTGTGAAGGAAAAGACAAAGAAGCAAGCCAAAGAAGAATATTCCCTTCATGTTCACGGCATATTGATGCGAGTTTCTGGGATTGTTTTTAAAGCGCTTCCAGGCGTTAATGTTGTAATCGCTTCTGGGTATACACAACGAGTCAATAAGGCAACTGGCCATATAAATGATGACTACATATTGTCCGCAAAAATATTGCGGACAGACTACGCAAGATTAAATTTCTCGAATCTCAAAAATGTTAATCCTGTTGATTTTATTTCACAGGGTGAACATAGAAGGAAGCTACTGCAGTCAGGAGAATTCAAAACAATTGAACCCTTCGAGATGATATAGACGTTCTGCAAACCAATTTGACAATCTTTCGTCACGAGATCCAAATCTCGTACCGTTAATCTACCCTCAATCCACAGCGAGGGGCGCTATGCCATACAAAGACCTTGCCAAACATTGCAGCCCAACTGCGCAGTTGTTCCATGAGGGTAGCTTGTACGATGGTGCTCTTTTGGTAACTCATTTTTCTGGATGCGAAGCTAGCATTTTAATACTCCACAAACTTCTGATTCTCCCTCCCCAAACATTCCCACTGTTGAATATTGCCGCCGTTTTCGGTGCTCCATTTGGTGACGTCGAGGCATTTGCCGCTGTGTTTTGAAATGATTGAGAAGACACCCTCGCCGTGGTCTTGGATTTGCCAGAGTTGGTTGTCGGAGCCGTTGCAGGGCCATTGCAGGACGTTGGCGCCGTCTTCGGTGGAGGAGGAGGCAACGTCTATGCATTGGCTGCTGTGCAGTGCTTTGATTTGGAAATAGCCGGGTTGTAGTTCGGTGAAACGCCAGCGTTGGTTGTGGCCTTGGCCGCAGGTCCATTGCAGGATGTTGGCGCGTTGGGCGAGGCTGGAATCTGATACATCCAGACATTTGCTGCTGTGACGGGATTGGATGCGGATTTCTTCCATGCCGCTGCCGAATAGTTCACCAGTTTTGATATCTACGGCGATGCGGGTGGACCAATTTAATGTCATGGAATCGCGTGTAGGGAAAGTAATCGGTAGCCAGACGTATTTTGAATCCTGATAGGTGGGATCGAGCCAGCGGTCGCCCAGGTATAAATAAGAAGTGGTTTCGCTGCCTTCGATGGGCATGATGTAGGTCGGCTGCGAATCATAGGTGGTGCCATTGCCCACGGCTTTGGTGGCGCTCCAGGTGCCGCCCAGGCTGGTGGCAGTGCCGTAGCGGGCTTGGTTCGGGTCCCAGCCGGAGGTGCCGGAGGTTAATAAAAGATAAATCCCGTCGCGCTTGATAAGTGCGGGCGCTTCACGATGTTGTCCCACCCAGATTTTTTGCACCAAATGCGAAATTTGTGTGTAGTCGTCGGTCAGTCGGTAAAGGTGTAAATCGGCATTTTCATTGGCGGCGGAGAGGAAATAGGCCGCTCCATCATCGTCAACAAATGCGGTGCTGTCGCGGGACATGTGATTAAGCGGACGAAAACTGCCGCGGTATTGATAGTCGCCATCAATGCGGTCCGCGACTGCCACGGCCGCTCTGGCTTGAGCGTAATTATCACCGCCCTCCTTGTGCATCCACATAATGAATTGGCCGGTTCTTTTATTGTGGATGATTTTGGGTCGCTCGATTTTGGCGTAGTTGAGATCGGGATCGGAGCGATCTGTGAGAATATCTTTAACAAATTGCCAATTTTTTAAATCGCTCGAACGGTAGAGTCGCACGCTTTTGAAGGACTGATTGTCGTAGCGATTTTCACCGTACCAGTAATAATCTTCGCCAACTTTGATCATGCCTGCGCCGTGGGCATGCAGAACATTGCCGTCGGTGTCGCGCAGGGTAATGCCGTTTTCAATAAGGGCCGGTGAAAATTTTGCGGAGGCGCTTGCCATCCAGGGTTCCAGCAGCGCGCCGCTTGAGGAAGAGCTGGAACTGGATGAGTTGGACGTCGAGCTAGAAGAGCTTGAGCTGGACGATGATGAAGAAGAGGACGAGCTTGATCCCGCTGGATTCCCGGTATTGCCCCCGCAGGCGGCCAGCGTAAGAACTAGTGCGGCGAATAAAGAGGTTTGGAGATAGGTTGTCAGCTTCATCGCTGTTTCCGAATCGTTGTTGTTTAAAAAGCGAGATCTTGGCTGAGCACCGTCTCGCTGTCTGTGATTCGTGTCAACTTAACCAAGTGTGTTTGTCGATGTGACTGACCATTCGGCGCAGCGCATGGTCCATAATCAGAGAACGTGTAATGTCGGAGGAGCGGAACATGAGTGAAGCGCGTGTGCGAATCGAAACGGATACTCTGGGAAATGTCGAAGTGCCAGAGGAATGCTATTGGGGGGCGCAAACACAGCGCTCTATCGAAAATTTTCCTATTGGCGGCCAGCGTTTTTCCCCGGTTTTTATCCGTGCGCTATTTATTGTGAAGGCAGCTGCTGCGCGTACCAATTTTTCCCTTGGAAAACTCGATGAGCAGCGTTGCGAGTGGATTCTGCGCGCGTGTGAAGAGGGTTTGTTGGGGCGATATAACGACCAATTCCCGCTGGTGGTGTGGCAGACGGGCAGTGGCACGCAGACCAATATGAACGCCAACGAAGTGATCGCCAATCGCGCCAATGAATTAGCCGGTCAGCCTCGAGGCGGCAAAAAGCCGGTGCATCCCAATGATCATGTGAATTTATCGCAATCCTCCAATGATGTTTTTCCTACCGCGATGCACATCGCCGCAGTGCTCGGGCTACAGGAGCATCTGCGTCCCGCATTACAGGCTCTGTGCGCGAGCTTGGCCGAGCGCGGCAACGCGTTTTCCTCCACTGTAAAAATTGGTCGCACCCATATGATGGACGCCACGCCGCTGACGTTAGGGCAGGAATTTTCCGGTTATGTCGCACAATTGGAGGGAGCGTATTTAGGCTTGGAGCAGGCGTGTCACGATCTTTACGATCTGGCGTTGGGCGGCACGGCGGTGGGCACGGGTTTGAACAGTCACCCGGAATGGGCGACGACTGTCGCGTTGGAGATTGGCAAGCAGACAGGGCTGCCATTCCGCAGTGCGCCGAATAAATTTATGGCGCTGTCCGCCCACGATGCCTTACTAAAAACCAGCGCGGCCTTGCGCCAATTGGCGAGTGTATTGTTGGTGATCGGTAATAATCTACGCTTGCTGGCGAGCGGTCCGCGCTGCGGTTTTGGCGAGCTGGTTTTGCCGGCAAATGAACCCGGCAGTTCGATTATGCCGGGCAAGGTAAATCCCACGCAGATTGAAGCTTTGACCATGGTGGCCGCGCAAGTAATCGGCAATGACACGACGGTGTGTGTGGCGGCTTCCCAAGCGCATTTGCAATTAAATGTGTTTAAGCCGGTGATTATTCACAATGTTTTGCAATCCATCGAATTATTGGCAGATGCCTGCAACAGTTTTCGCGAGCGCTGTGTGGACGGTATGACCGCCAACGAAAATACCATCGCCAACCATTTGCATAATTCCCTGATGCTGGTCACCGCTCTCGCGCCGCAAATCGGTTACGACGAAGCGGCGGCAGTGGCAAAACAGGCGTTTGCGGAAAATAAAACACTGCTGCAGGTGGTGTTGGAGAAAGGACTGATGGATCAGGACACGTTCCTTCGTCTCACCGATCCTGCGCAAATGATTGGCGCTGGAGACGGGCCGGCAGGTTAGAAAATTCAAAAATAAAAAGCGGAAACTTCCGCTTTTTATTTTTTGTCACTTTTTGTTGCTCCGCCAATTTCTATTTTTCGGCTAATTGCCGCAGCACGTAATGCAAAATACCGCCGTGACGGTAATATTCCCATTCAACCGCTGTGTCGATGCGTACTTGCACGGCGAATTCTTTTTGGCTTCCATCGGCGGATTTGACAGTTACTTGCAATTCCTTGGGTTCGCCTTTTACCGCTTCAATGCTGAAAAATTCATCGCCCTGTAGGCCGAGGGTGTCCGGGTTTTCTCCCGGTAAAAATTGCAGTGGCAGAATGCCGAATCCCACCAAGTTGGAGCGGTGAATGCGTTCAAAACTCTGCGCGATCACCGCTTTGACGCCGAGCAGGTTTGTCCCTTTGGCGGCCCAGTCGCGACTTGAGCCGGTGCCGTATTCATGTCCCGCGAGTACGATAAGAGGCACTTTATTTTCCGCGTAGCGCATCGCGGCATCGAAGATGCTCATCTGCTCGTTGTTGGGGAAGTAGGTGGTGTAGCCGCCTTCCGTTCCTGGTGCGAGTTGATTGCGCAAACGCACGTTGGCGAAAGTGCCGCGCACCATGACTTCGTGATTGCCACGGCGTGAACCGTAACTGTTGAAGTCTTTCGGTTCCACGCCGTGCGCCATCAGATATTCGCCGGCGGGACTGTTCTTTTTAATCGAGCCAGCGGGGGAAATATGGTCGGTGGTGATGGAGTCACCCACCTTCACCAAGCAGCGCGCATCGACTATGGCCCCGGGAGGTTCGACCGCCATGGTCATGCCGTCAAAATACGGTGGCTGTTTAACGTAGGTGGAGTCCGGCCAGGAATAAACCTCGTCCTCCGGCACAGGCAGGGCGCGCCACTGCTCGCTGCCGGCAAAGACGTCGGCGTATTTTTCCCGGTAGAGCTGCGCGGAAATATTCTGCGCGATGCAATCGCTGATTTCCTGCTGGCTCGGCCATATATCGCGCAGGTAGACCGCTTTGCCGTCGCTGCCTGTTCCCAGCGGATCGCGGGAAAGATCCTTGTGCACGGAGCCTGCTAGGGCATAGGCAACGACTAGTGGAGGTGAAGCGAGGAAGTTGGCTCTGACCTCCTGGTGAATGCGACCTTCAAAATTGCGATTGCCGGAGAGCACCGAAGCCACTAGGAGGTCCGCCGAGCGCACGGCGTCTTGCACGGGTTCCGGCAGAGGACCGGAATTGCCGATACAGGTAGTGCAGCCGAAGCCGACGATATCAAAGCCGAGTTGCGCCAAGGGCTCCAGCAATCCGGCTTTTTCCATATAGGCGGGCACCACCTGGGAGCCGGGTGCGAAGGAGGTTTTCACCCAGGGGTGGACCTGCAGGCCGCGGGCGAGGGCATTGCGGGCGAGCAGCCCTGCGGCGATCAGAACTGCGGGGTTAGAGGTATTGGTGCAGGAAGTGATCGCAGCTATGACCACCGCGCCGTCTTCCAGCGTTACCGCTTGGCCGTCGAGTTCGATCTCCACGGCGCCGTTTGCCGTTTTTTCCTCGGTATCCGAAGCAATAACCGCAGCGCGCTGCGCCGCTTCTGTTTGCTGAAGTTTGTGAAATGCCGGCGCTACCTCGCCGAGGGCTAGGCGATCTTGCGGTCGTTTCGGCCCGGCCAGGCTGGGCTCTACTGTCGCAAGATCCAATTCCAATACGGAGCTGTACTGCGCGTCTGGCGTGGCGTCGTCGCGCCAGAATCCCTGTGCTTTCGCATAGGCCTCAACCAGTTCCACTTGCTGCGGATCGCGTCCGGAGAGGATGAGGTAATTCAAGGTTTCCTGATCGATCGGGAACAGGCCGCAGGTGGCGCCATATTCCGGGGCCATATTGCCGATGGTGGCGCGATCGGCGAGGGGCAGATGGCTGAGGCCGGGGCCGAAGAATTCGACGAATTTGCCCACCACACCGGCCTTGCGCAGCATTTGCGTTACCGTCAGCACTAAGTCGGTGGCGGTGGCGCCTTCGCGCAGGCGTCCGGTCAGGCGGAAGCCGACCACCTGGGGAATCAGCATGGTGATGGGCTGGCCGAGCATGGCCGCTTCCGCTTCTATACCGCCGACACCCCAGCCGAGTACGCCGAGACCATTGATCATGGTGGTGTGGGAATCTGTGCCGACCAGCGTGTCCATCACCAGCAGGGTTTTGTCGCCGCTGTGCTCCTTCATCACCACTTGAGCCAGATATTCCAAATTGACCTGGTGGACGATGCCAGTGCCGGGAGGTACCACGCGGAAATTGTCGAAGGCTTTCTGGCCCCAGCGGAGAAATTGATAACGCTCACCGTTGCGCTCGAATTCCAGCTCGATGTTGCGGGCGAGGGCGTCGGGCCGGCCGAATTCGTCCACCATGACCGAGTGGTCGATCACCAGATCCACCGGGCCTAAAGGATTGATGCGGGCCGGGTCGGCGCCGAGCTGGCGCATGGCGGCGCGCATAGCGGCGAGGTCCACCACCGCGGGCACACCGGTAAAGTCCTGCAGGACGACCCGGGCCGGGGTGAAATTGATCTGGTAGTCCGGTTCGGCAGTCGGCTGCCAGGCCAGCAACGCCTCTATATCCCGCCGGGTCACATTCACACCGTCTTCTTTGCGCAGCAGGTTTTCCAGCAGAATTTTCAGCGCGAACGGCAGGCGCTGCAGTTGATCTTGCGGCAGCGCTCGCAGGCTGAAATACGAGTATGAGTCTCCGCCGAGCGACAATTGCGAGAGCGCCTGGAAACTGTTGGCAGTTGGCATGGTGATAACCTCCGGTGTAGGTGGACAAGGAAACCCGGTGGAGCATCTGGTGTGCAGATGAGGCCCGTCCCGGCTGGCACTAGCTCTGACCTTGATTTAGCTCGCTATACTCAAAAAAAACCATGACGGCATCTGTTCGGAAGCGGCCCGACCTGAAGAGATTTCGGCACAATGATGCCTCTTCGTTTTATTGCCGGATGACAGATAGTCCGGTTCGGCGTGAATAAGGCAGCATCCGCATGACATCCATCAGTACCGGTATAGAGCGCCGCGTCACCCAGCGCACCTGGCTGCGCAAAACCCTGCGTTGCTCCCAGGTGGAGGCGGTGGCCTCGTCCACCATGACCGCCACCGGCGACAACTTCTTCAACGCCTTTGCCATCTATCTGCAAGCCAGCATTGTACAAATGGGTTGGCTTACCGCGTTTCCGCAATTTTTTGGCGCAATGTTTCAGCTACTGTCCGTGTGGCTCGGCGCGTATATTCGACGCCGGGTGTTGATTGTGACTTTCGCTGTGATTCAGGCGCTAGTGGTTGCCGGTATGGCGGTGCTGGCGTTGTTTCACCCGCAGTGGGGCATGCTGGCACTGATCGTACTGGCGATTTTCTATCACGCAGGCGCCAATGTGATTCAGCCCCAATGGCGGGCCTGGATGGGCAGCATAGTGCCGCCCCGTCGGCGCGGGGTGTTTTTGCTTCACGCACACGCCTGACCATGGCCACTTCCTTGGTGGTTTTTCTGGCCGGCGGCGCCATGCTCAGTATCAGCGAAGCCTCCGGCAAAGCGTGGCTCGGTTTTCTGTTGTTGTTTGGTTTGGCGGCCACAGGCCGGCTTGTGTCTGCGTGGCTGCTGTGGGAAATGCACGATCCCGATCCGCATCCTTCCGCTGCTCAGTCGCGCCAGTTTGCCGACACCATGCGGCACACCTTGCTGTCTCTCAAAGATAAAACCTTCCGCAATTACAGCCTGTTTGTCGCCGGCATGCAGGGCATGGTGGCCATATCGGCGCCTTTTTTTGCGGTGTATATGCTGTCAGAGCTGGAGTTCTCCTATCTGCAGTACAGCCTTTGCAGCATTTCCTCTATTGCCACTCAATTTGTCACCTTAAATTTTTGGGGGCGGATGAGCGACCGCTTTGGCAATCGCCTGGTTATGGTGATCACCAGCTGCATACTGCCGACGCTGCCCTTGTGGTGGCTGATCTCGCCGAATTTTTATTACCTGCTCTGGGTGCAGGCACTCTCCGGTTTTGCCTGGAGCGGATTTTCCCTCAGTACCGCCAATTATCTGTACGACATACGTCCGCACAGAACGAATTTCGCCGGCTACGCGGCGGTGCAATCCGCCATAGGTGCCACTCTGGTTTTTGTCGGCGCGTTGTTTGGTGGTTATCTCGCGGCGGCGGCTCCCGCCATTCGGGAGCAATTGCCATTTGAATTGGGCAGCGCAATTTTTGTGGTGTTTATCTGCAGCGCGCTGCTGCGCAGCTTGGTTTCTCTTTGGTTTATTCCCCGCGCGGTGGAGCCGAGGGTGCGCCATCATCCCCATCTGCTGAAGGTGGTTTATCGTGTGGCGCGGTTCAATGCGATTTCCGGCATGGTGTTGGACTGGTTGACGGTCATCAATCGCAAAGATGAAGAACGCAATAAATAAATAGTCATGTTCTGACGTCGGAACGGCTTTTTTTCGATCAGATAGCGCCAGTAGCGCCGCGGCATGTGGCGCAAGTGCAATTTGGTGTTTTTGCGCTCCTGGATATTGACCGCATGGAAATAGCTGACCCACAGCTGCTGATAGAGATCCTCCTTGTCATCGCGCCATTCGCTGTCAATGGACTCGGGTTTGAGCTGTTGCAAAATCGGGTGGTCCGTGCCGATTAAGCTTGTGGTTTGCTGATCGTAATAAAGCGCGTAGTGACGCACGGTGTCCAGAATTACCCAGGGCTGATCTGCGTAGCGCTTTGCAAAATGGTCGCCGATCAGCGGCAGCACATTGAAATCCGGGTTGACTGCCGCGTAAAAAATACCCTCCGCAGATTTTTGAAATCGCACAAAAGCGTGCATACGATGTATCTCGCGCCCGATCATTTTTTCGATACGCAGCGCTTCTGCAATGTGCGGATTCGCATAATTGCCGAGGATGGAACTCTGCCGGTGGTCCATAACCGTCTTGATAAAGCGGAAAATAGCCATTTCAATCTGTGGCAGTTCGGACAAAAAAATCTTGTAAACCAGCTCTGCTGCGCGCCCGTCGCTGTTTTGTTCCAGCGCGCGCAGCACCCGCTCAGCTTTGGTTTCGTCCGTAACCACGTGGTGCAACTCATCCAAAAAACCGGGTTGGTGGCGGTTTGTATCCACTATATTCACCGGCAAAGACTTGCGCGCAAAAATCTGAAAGATCGCGCTCAGCAAGCCCTCGAAACTGCCATCGTAAAGATAAACGCTCATCCAAATAGGCTCATTTGGGGCGGATTTTTCGCCGCATCCTGCGCAAGAATTAGAGTGCGAATATTCTTCGGCTGTTGTTCACCACTCGCCGGCGGTACACCAGGGCACTGAATAAAATAGCGCGCGCGTTTGACTACAACGCCGATTGCTTGCAGATGGTCGAAGCGCAAACGCTGGTGCTGGCGTGACGATACGATTTTCTGCGCGGATTTAACGCCAATGCCGGGCACGCGTAGGATGCGTTCGTAATCGTCGCGGTTGATGTCCACCGGAAACTGCTCCGGATTGCGCAGGGCATAGCTCAATTTGGGATCTACTTCGAGATCCAGATCCGGATTTTGCGGCGTGACAATTTCTTCCACCGCAAAACCATAGAAGCGCATCAGCCAATCCGCTTGATAAACGCGATTTTCCCGCACCAGTGGCGGTGCTTTTATCTGTGGTACGCGGTTGTCCGTGGCAATCGGGATATAGCCCGAATAATAAACCCGGCGAAGTTTTTGTTTTTTATAAAGCGTATCGGCTAAGTGCAAAATCTGCAGATCATTTTCCGGCGATGCGCCGACGATCAATTGCGTACTCTGCCCCGCCGGGAGGAAGAAGGGACCTTTGCGTGCTGCCGGCTTTTTCTCCTGATACTGCTCCTTTTCTTCCGCCAGATAATTCATCGGCTTGATAATGTCCGGATAATTTTTTTCCGGCGCAACTTTTTGCAGACTCTGTTCAGACGGAATTTCAATATTTACGCTCAAACGGTCGGCGAATAAACCGGCCTCATGGAGCAATTCTGGGCTCGCCCCTGGAATGGCTTTGAGATGGATATAACCGTTGAAGTTGTGTGCCTGCCGCAACGTGCGCGCCACGCGCACCAGGCGCTCCATGGTGTAATCCGCATTCTTGAAAATGCCGGAACTGAGAAAAAGCCCCTCGATATAATTGCGTCTATAGAAATTGATCGTCAGATCGACCACTTCCTCCACCGTGAAGGCCGCCCGGCGCACATCGTTACTGCGCCGGCTCACACAATAGGCGCAGTCGAAGATGCAGTGGTTGGTGAAAAGAATCTTCAGCAGCGAAACGCAGCGGCCATCCTCGGTATAACTGTGGCAGATGCCCATACCCTCCGCATTGCCCAAGCCTTTGTTTTGATTGGATCTTTTGCTGCCGCTGGAGGCGCAGGAGGCGTCGTACTTGGCCGCGTCGGACAGCACTTGCAGCTTTGCGATTATCTTGCTCATGAAAAACGCCGTAATACTGGTTGGAAATACAGTATCACTTGGTTGGCGAAAGTCAAATTTGCCTAGTGGTTAGTTTCGCTTCGTATGCTGTCTGATGAGAAGGGGCTTCGGCAGAAGCCCCGCAGATAAATGGGACTATTTCCCCGCGCCCTGGCGCAAGGCGGCTTTTGCTGCGCAGATGGAAATCACGGAAAAATTATTTCCCCGCACCCTGGCGCAAGGCATTCAACGTCTGCTGATCAAATACCGTATTGGTATTGCGGTTAAAAATTCCCGATGAAAAATTCCCCAAGCCGCCGGCATCCCAATAAAAGGGCAGTAGGCCATTTTCCACGGCTTTGCGGGTGACGTATTGATGGAAGTGGGCACGGGACGCCAAGTGCAGGTCAAGTGCGGTACCGGAGAGCTGACCCGTGCGGCGCTGGGCGCAGTATTCACCCAGCACCACCGGGATGCCCTGGTTCACGAACTGCTGTTTGGCGAGTGCAAATAAGCGGTCAACTTCAGCCTCTTCACCCCAGGTGGCATTGCGGCTGGGATCGGTCGAGGAGTGGTAACCCTGGCCCCAGTAATAAAACTGTTTGCCCCAATCGGCGTCTTCCGACATGAGGGTAAATTGGTAGGGCGTATAAAAATGCAGTTCTGCCATCAACCGGTTTGGCAAAGTATCCACCGGCAGTTGACGCATCAGCTGATTGGACAGTTCTATATCCGTGCGGGGGCCTTGTACCACCAATACGCGATACGCATTTTTGCCGCCGGTGGCGCGCACGGCGTCGACAAAGGTCTGATGGTAGGACTCCAGCACCGCCATCTGGGTGGCGTTGTCCACGTTCGGTTCGTTGGCGCTGGCGAACATCACCCGCTCATCAAAATCCCGCAACTGTGTCGCAATCTGCTGCCAATAAGCCCGTTGCCGGTCATTGGTTTCCACTTTTTTATCCGGGACGATGTTGTGCTCAAGCCAGCCTTCATCCCAATGAATGTTCACAATCACATGAAGGCCCGCGTCCACCGAATACTGCACCACGTCGCGCACCCGGTTCAGCCAAGCAGCGTCGATTTCCGCCGTGCTTTGATTGGCGTACTGGTTCCAGGATACCGGCAGACGGATCGCGTCGAAGCCGCTTTGTTTCACCAACTGAATCAGCTGGCTGGTGGTTTTGGGGTTGCCCCAGGCGGTTTCGCCGCCGATGGCCTCCAGCGTGTTGCCCAGGTTCCAGCCCAGCTTGATACGGCCCGCAATCTGCGTGGCCGTGCTGCTCATGCCCGTCATATCGGGCGCGATGGGGCTGGTGTTGTAATCGGGGTAGCGGGACGCGATACCAGACGAAGAGCTGGAACTACTTGAGCTGGAGGAGGATGACGAGCTGCTGGAGCTTGACGAACTCGAAGAGCTGCTCGAAGAAGCACTGCCCGTCGAACCCGTCCCACCACCGCCACAGGCGGTCATCAGAGTCAGCATGGCAAAGCCGAGCAAAATGGATGCGCATTTTTTCATTTTTTTGTCACCGGGTTATTTATTAGAGTCATTAGAAGAGTCATTAGATATATACCGCAAATGTGATGTTAAAAAATTCGCTTCCGAGAGGCCATTTGCGCAATAGAGTAATCCGCACGAAAAATGAAAATTTTGGCGTAGAGGGAAAAGTAGAGAATTTGTTGTGATAAAAATCACGTGGTTTCAACGGCGCTGCAACGCCAACCTCAATGTGCACAGTCGCACGGAGGGGTATATGGGAGGGCGTAGGATGTTATAAGCCCATAGGCCAAACGATACATAGTGCATGAGCGAATTTCGAATTGGTATTTCCGGTTGGCGCTACGCGCCCTGGCGCAAAAATTTTTATCCCGAAGGGCTCACCCAGGCGCGTGAGCTGTATTTCGCTTCGCGTTCGGTCAATAGCATTGAGATCAACGGATCCTTCTATGCGTTGCAGACCCCGGAGCGATATCAGAACTGGCACGATGATACGCCGGATGATTTTGTCTTCAGCGTTAAAGCGCCCCGGTTTATAACCCATATCCGCCGGCTCAAAGACGTAGAGCACCCGGTGGCTAACTTCTTCGCTTCCGGTGTGCTGCAGCTGAAAAAGAAGCTCGGGCCAATTCTGTGGCAGTTTCCGCCCAGCTTCAAATTTGATGCGGAGCTTTTCGAGTCGTTTCTGCAGCTTCTGCCCAGTACCGCAAAAGAGGCCGCGACGGCGGTGCAAAAGTACCGTGATGACTTCGAAAATCCGACCAGGCAAGGCCAGCGCTTGCGCCATTGTGTGGAAATTCGCAACAAAACTTTTATGGAACCTGCTTTTATGGATTTGCTGCGGCAATTCAATGTCGCTTTTGTGGTGGCGGATTCGGCGGGACGTTTTCCATATGGGGAGGATATGACCAGCGACTTCGTCTATATGCGCCTGCACGGGGACACGGAGTTGTATAAAAGCGGTTACACCGATGAGGCGTTGGACCGCTGGTTTGAACGGATGCAGATATGGAGTAGGGGAAGCCAGCCCAAGGATGCAAAACTGATTGCTGAATATAAGCCGAAAGAGGCGGTGAAAGAGCGTGACGTATTTTGCTATTTCGATAATACAGATAAGCTCTGGGCGCCCTATGATGCGCGCAAAATTCTTGCAAGGCTGGACTTGTTGAAAGATCTTCCCGCAGAGCCCGGCCAATTGATGGAGGAATAGTTATCCGCTTTGGGATAACAAACAAGCGCTTCTATGTATGCCGGTTTCCTCCAATTCCGGCATTTGTTTCAGGCAGCGATTTTCTCTCACCGGGCAGCGTCCGTAAAAACGACATGCGTGGGGATCAGGATCGACAGGGCTGGATAATTCACCTTGCAGGCGCACCCGCTGCACCGGCCCGCCGGCGTCAAAGTGGGAAACGGCGGCAATCAGCGCTTTGGTGTATGGATGGCGCGGGCGTTGAAATATCTCTTCCACCGGACCGATTTCTACGATTTTTCCCAGGTACATCACCATTACACGATCGCACAGCAGTCGCACCACATTAAGATCGTGGGAAACGAATAAATAGCTCAGACCGAGTTCGCAGCGTAATTTATCCAATAATTTTAAAATGACTGCCTGCACGGAGACGTCTAGAGCGGACGTGGGTTCGTCGAGAATCAATAAATCTGGTTGCAATGCTATGCCGCGTGCAATTCCCACTCTTAGTTTTTGTCCGCCGGATAGTTGGTGAGGGTAGCGCTCTAGTAAGGTGAGAGGCAGGGAGACCTGAGTTGCGATGCCTTCCACACGGTTTTGCAGGGCGAGGCCATTAAGTTTTTCCAATCGCTTCAGTGGATCGGCAATACATTCGAATGCGGTGAATCTGGGATTTAAACTGTCGGTCGGATCCTGAAAAACCTGCTGAATTTTAGCGCGCTCCGGGTGTAGGGCAAATTCTTTTGCCTGCACTTCGCCGATATGGCGATCATTAAACAGAATACGACCGCCGCTGGGATCGAGAAGTCGGGTCAGCAGGCGCACCAGTGTGCTTTTGCCGCAGCCGGATTCGCCCACCAGTCCCAGACTTTCGCCTTTGTTGAGAGTAAAGGAGACATTGTCGACCGCATGCAGATAGGAAGTCTGGTGATTGAGGCGCGCCCACCGTTTAAAGACGTTTTGGGGCGGTGTCAGCGGAAAATGTTTATTGAGCTCTTCAACTTTAAGCAGCGGATTCATAAATGCTCACAGAGGGTTGCGACAGGCGATGAGGTGGGATGTGTTGTTGCTGTAGGGCATCAAGGCGAGCCCGGGTTCCTTGCATTGGGGCAGGCAGCGCTCGCAGCGCGTACTGAAACGACAAGATGGTTGCGGCTGACGTAAATCGGGTAATTGTCCTGGAATGGAGACGAGTTTTTCCAGCGTTATGCCGGGTTGTAGCGTGGCGGCCATCAATCGCGCGGTATAAGGATGGCGAGCTCCTTTAAATAAAGTCGCAACAGGCGCGTCTTCCAGTACTTGTCCCGCATGCATAACCGCGATGCGGCTGCAATAGTCGGCGGCAAGCCCCAGATCGTGAGTAATTAATAGGGTAGCCATTCCATGGGCCTGGGCGAGTTCGTGCACCAAGTCCATTATCACGACTTGGGTGGTTACATCCAAACCCGTGGTGGGTTCATCGGCAATTAAAAGCCGCGGTTTACAGGCGAGGGCGATAGCGATCATGACACGTTGGCACATGCCGCCGGAGAGCTCATAGGGATAGGCGTTGTAGCGGCGCGTTGGGTCGGTAATTTTCACGCTGGCCAGTTGTTCTATAGCGGCTTCTTTGCGCGCTTTTGCGCCCATGCCAGGATTGTGTGCTTGCAAAACATCTTCGATTTGCCGGCCGACTTTGCGGATGGGATTTAACGCTGTGCGTGGATTCTGAAAAATCATGGCGAAGTCGCGGCCGCGCAGCTTGCGCATTTCCTGTGACGATAATTCCAGTAAATTGCGCCCCTCAAATTCCACTTTTCCATTTGTGATTTTGCCCGCTGGATCGAGAATCCCCAATGCGGCGTAGGCGGTTACAGATTTTCCAGAGCCGGATTCGCCGACTATGGCAAGCGTTTCGCCTTTGTGGAGATTTAAATTCACCTTGTCCAATACCGCAACCCGGCCATGGCGGGTATCGAAGGCGACGCTTAGGTTTTGTACGCTGAGGAGTAGGTTTGTATGCATCTGATTTGTTCCGCTCAAAAATCTGCTATGAAAATGCTACGTTCTTCTGCGAGGATCGATTATGTCGCGCAAGCCGTCTCCCAATAAATTAAAACACAGCACCACTAGCGTCAGCGCAAGTCCAGGGAATAATGCAAGCCACCACTGGCCGGAAATGATGTAGTGGGCACCTTCAGCTACCATGATTCCCCATTCGGGTGTTGGGGGGCGTATGCCGAGCCCGACAAAAGAAAGGCTCGCGGCATTCAACATGGACCAGCCCATGTTCAGGGACATTTGTACTACGAGAGGTGCAGACACGTTGGGCAGCAATTGAAACCAGAGAATCCGCTTGTTGCTGTTGCCGCATAAGCGCGCAGCCTCGACAAATCCGGCATTTTTCAACACCAGTATTTCGCTGCGCACCACTCGGACATAGAAAGGCATATTGATGATGGCACTGGCATAAACCACGTTGATGACGTTATTGCCGAGTCCGGCCACTATGGCCATCGCCAGCACAAATAATGGAAACGCCATAATAATATCTACGCCGCGACCTACGGCGCGATCCAGGTGGCCCCCATAAAATCCCGCGCAGGCGCCGAGAAAAGTTCCAATCACCGCAGCCAGGGCCACAGCGCCAACGGCAATTCCCAAATCCATGCGTGTGCCCATAATTACGCGGCTGAAAATATCCCTGCCTAGTTGATCCGTGCCAAACCAATTGCTCCACGAGGGAGGTTGCAGTGCATTGGCGGTATCGCTGGCAAGAGGGTCGTAGGGCACCAACCAGGGGGCGAATAGAGCACAAATCACTACGCCGATAAATGCGATAAGCGCAATTAACGTCAGAGGATTTTGCAGCAGCAGATAACGCCATTCTTCAAATTGTTTCATGCGGCACGCTCCACTCGGGGATCGATCAAACTGCACAACAGATCGACGATAAGATTCAACAAGACGTAGAGCACCGCGATGGACAAAACAAAACCCTGTACGGGTGCATAGTCGGATGCAATCAACGCTTCCAACGCATAGGAGCCTATGCCTGGCCAGGCGAATACTTTTTCCACCAGTACGTTAATTCCAAGTAGATAGGAAAATACCATGCCCATGGTGTTGACCACAGGCAACAAGCTGTTGCGCAGGGCGTAGCGAACAAGAATTACCCGGCGCGGCAGGCCGGCGGCTTTGGCGCTGCGAATAAAATCGGAATTCAGTACGCCGAGGAGGCCGGCACGGGTTATGCGCGCAAGCGGTGCCAAGGCGAAAAGTGCGAGAGTTATGGAGGGTAGAATTAATTGCGCAAGGGCGCTGCGAAAAATCGCCCATTCACCGGCAAGTGCGCTGTCGATTAAATAAAAACCCGTCACGTCCTGTGGCGGTGAGGAAAATAGATCGAGGCGTCCCATGGGTGCAGGAGCCCAGCCGAGCAGGTAGTAAAAGATATAAATCAGTACCAATCCGGTAAAAAATGTCGGCAGACAGACGCCAGAGGTGGTGAGCAGGCGGCAGATGTGGTCAATCCAGGAATTGGGATGCGTAGCGGCGAGCATTCCCAGCGGCAGACCGACAATAATCGCAATAAAAAGCCCGAGCAATGTGAGTTCGAGTGAGGCGGGCAGTCGTTCCATTAAATCCTGCGTGACGGGCTGGCCGGTGGTAAACGAGCGCCCCATGTCACCTTGTAATAAATCTTTTAGATAGATCCAGAATTGGCTGAACAGACTTTCATTAAGGCCCAATTGCTGGCGAATTTGTTCGACGGCTTCGGCCGAGGCGGCGGCGCCGGCGAAAAAGCGGCGGGGTCGCCGGGGAGTAACCGCATAACGACAAAGGTGACGACTATAACGGCGAACAGGCTGGGAATGGCGCCGGTGAGTCTTCGCAGAATCAGATTTAGCGTTGTGCTTTGCATGGGTACCTCTTGGGTCTTCGTAAGCTGGAGCGGACGCCGCCGGGGCGCTTTCAGTCGCGCCTTCATTCTGTGAAAATTTTGCTTCTATTTATTGGCATTTAGCGGAAGAGTTTCAGCAGTTTGTGACGGAGCTTACATGGACGTACATGTCCCGGCACAAACTGGTGGAGCTCTGGAGTGGTGGTCGTCTTTAAAGAGACGCGTTTGCTAAAACGTATAACTTACATAAATCGACGTTCGCAGTGCGTCCTCAAATAAATCGTCCGCCATATATTTCGCAAATCGCCAACCCAGCAGCGTTTTTGCTATGCCTTTATATTCCAGGCTGAAATCCAGCTCGCTGCCGTAATCCGCGCTGCCGGTGTTGGGGCTGTAGAGATAGTAGAATCCTGTGAAAAACAGATTCTGTGTGCCGGGCATTTTCCCGGTTGTGCTCAGGTAAGCAGCTTCAAGGCCATGGCTGTCACCCAGGCTTGGATTGTTCAGGAATAACTCTGTCCAGCCATTGTGTGGGTGCGCGAGCGGAGTGATGAACTTGTCTGTGGCGCTGGACGCTTCCAGTGTGTTGTAACCGGCGAGATAACTGATGCCGGAAATCTGCACGCCGGCTTCCACCAGATAATAATTCTGGTCGATTTCCCGCGGATTATCTTCCGCATCTTTCTGTATAGCGTAATCCAACGTGGCCAAAAATCGCATGTCGCCCATCGGCATATTGCCCTCAAAACTCGCGCCAAAGGTATCTGTGGAGTTGACCAGCTCGGTATCGAAATCCAGCAACACTCCGTAGGTTTTTAATACACCCACGTCTTTTACGCTGTACGCCAGATTATAAAAATGAGAATCCATATTGGCGCGGCCGTTGCTGGCTTCTTCGCCAGTGACACGCAATACGCGGCCGAGATAACCATAATCGATTTTGATGGCATCGCTCGGTGAAACGGAAAACGTCGCGCCATTGAAAGACATATGATTTTGTCGCCAGGCCGAGATGCTGATAAATCGTCCGTTGTTCAGCATCACTTCCTGCCGGCCGATGCGCACCTGTGTTTTGTAGGTGGGATTGTTGTAGGCAATGTATGCCTGGTTCACTTCCGCACCTTGGGGATCTGCGATGGTGGGATAACCCGCGGTCTTCGGGTCCGAAATAAAAGGTACCGCGTATTCATCTTCGAATATCTGTTCGACCGCTTCAAAATCTGCGAACGCACTGAAGCTGGAAGTTAAATTCGCTTTGGCGGAAACAGCCAGGCGGGCTGTTGAGGCTTTTGAGGTGCCCGGTGCCTCATCGATATCGAAATATTCATAGCGGTAGCGCAGGTTCGAAGCGTATTCCATGGTGGGATTCGCCAGGACGGAAACACTGCCAAAAATCGTGCAGGTACAAACGGCTGCGGAAAGCAGATTTTTATTCATAAGAGTCCCCAAGTTTTTTGATCAAAGTGAAGTTGTTTTGGTTTCGATTGAAATGCTCGGCGTCAGTCTTTTTTCAGCTGTCGGTAATCCAATTGCCGATGAAACCAGTATTGATAACCACTGATATTCGCTTGATGCGCCAGACTTACGACCGGTTGAAATAAAGGCACTCGTGGCGCTTCTTCGTAGGTCAGGGTAATCATGTCGTCAATTTGTTTGGCGTAGCTTGGCTGATCGGTTTCGAAGCGGGCTTTATCAATTAACGTATCGAGAGTTTGGTTGTGATAATTCATGGTGTTGAACACAGCGTTCTGGCCGTGATAGGCCCAGAAGAAAAAATATTCCGGGTAATTCAGCCAGCCACCAAAGTTATTAATGAGCAGGGGCATGTCCTTGCGCAGCAGCGCGGCTCGCCAATTGGCGCCGGGAATTTTTTCGATGGTGGTTTTAATACCGATGCTGGCGAGGGATTCCTGCACCAGCAATGCAATCGGCTCACTGATCAAGGACAGCCCTTGGTCAAAAGACAACGTGGTGCTAAACCCGCCGGAAAATCCGGCTTCGGCGAGCAGAGCTTTCGCTTTACTAATGTCAGTTTGATAAGACGTGGCACGAGGCCATTCTGTATTGTTGGCACCGCCAAATAATGGAATGCCCTGGCCATAAACCGCGGCGTCCATGATTTTCTGATAGGGGACCGCATAAGCCACTGCTTGCCGCACTTTGATGTTGTCGAAAGGCGGTTTTGCCGTGTTCATTCCCACATACCACATGGCATTTTCCACCGGCGTGCCGATCAATATCGCTTTTTTGCTTTTGGTCAGATCTGTCACCGTGCGCGGACCCAGATCAAATGCGATGTCCACATCGCCGCGCTCAACCAGCGCCTGCTGGGCAGAGGCTGACGGAATTTCCCGCACGATCACTTTGGCGATTGCCGGTTTGGGTCCGCTGATCCATTTGTCGAAGCGTTCGTAGACAGTCTCCGAGCCTGGGCGCCAGCTGGCGACTTTGTAGGCGCCACCGCCAGCGGTGTTGTTTTTCAGCCACTCCATCGCCCAAGGGTCCTGGGCGGTCGCGTGTTTTTTCGCGAGTGTGCTGTTGTAGATGGCGGCAACAGGCACGGCCAGATCGGGCAGGGTGAGTTTATCGGTGCGCAGGAAATTCACTTTTACGGTGTGTTTGTCCACCACCTCGAATTGTTCCGGCATTTCCAGGGACCCGGCTTTCATTTGGAAGGTGGGAAACCCGCCTACCGTAACCGCACGGTCGAAAGACCATTTCACATCGTCTGCCGTCACCAGGGTGCCATCGTGGAAGACTGCGTTCTGGCGCAGCTTGAAGGTGACGGATTTGCCATCCGCCGCCACTGACCAGCTTTCCGCCAGCTCCGGTTCAAGCTTGGTGTAGTCGTACATCACTTTGCCGTCGGGCAGGGTTTTGCTGCCGTAGGTCATCAGGCGATCGTAGGTATTCCAGGACGCGCCGTAAGAGGGTCGGTTGGCGCCTATGCCGTGAATGTCCAGACTGTTGGGGCCGGATTCCACCACCACCAGTAGAGTCTCCTTGCGGGTGTCCGCGATGGTGAGATTCATGCCCAGGCTCAGGGCCAACAGGGACAAAAGAATGAGTCGTTTTGGTGCGCGCCGTTTGAAGGCTTGGGCGGTGGGTTTACCGGTCCCGGGTAGAGAGAAAATGGTCATGGTCAGCTCCTGTGGTTGTTGGAGCTGTAAGAGCAAAGCTGCGGCCAATGATAAAAAATCATTATTTATCAAATGTTTGACGATATTTTTTTGCTTTTGGCCATCCGACGCGTCCGTTGCAAGCGTCGCAAAATGCGACGCTTGCAACAGAGCGTCCACGCAGAATTGGGTGCCTGACCAGCACAAATGGCGACTGGTATATGCCTTGCTGCCGTATGTCTAAATGCTCACCAACGGCCCTCTTCAATGCCCCAGACGCATCTGCCACCGGCCCGCCAAATTCTCCAGATGCCAGCGCTCTGGATCGGCATCAGCCTGTCGTTTTTCCTCGCTGTTTATGTCGCCCATTGGGAGGGTTTGGCTTTGCGCAATGACCTGCGCGAGCTCGCCAAGGATCGGGCCCGCGTGCTCCATTCCAATATGCGCAGTTCCGCCGAGGTGCTGCATTCCTGGCGTCGCTGCACGCGGCGACAGGTGCCATCCGGCAGGACCAGTTTCTTCTCTTTGCGCGGGATGCTGTGCGCCGCCATCCGGAATTGCAGGCGGTGGAGTGGGTGCCTCGGGTGACTTATGAGGAGCGGACGGATTTCGAGAGGCGCAAGCGAGAGGAGGGTTATGTCGCGTTCACCTTTACGGAAATCGGCGAGGCCGGTCTGCTCACCCGGGCCGCCTATCGCGCCGAATATTTCCCCGTGTACTTCCTTGAGCCTTTTACCGGCAACCAGCTCGCGCACGGCTTTGACCTGGGCGCAAATGATCGCCGCCGCACCGCCCTGGAACAGGCGCGCGATACCGGCTTGCCGGTGGTGACCGCGCCCGTCCGGCTGGCCCAGGAAACGGCGACTCAGCAGGGGTTTCTCATGTTTTATCCGGTTTACTCCGACCTGGAGCCAACGACTGTGAGCCAGCGGCGCGACACCCTGGAGGATTTGCCCTCGCGGTGTTCCGCGCGGGAGATCTGGTCGCTGCGGCCTTGCGGGATATAGTAGAGCGCGGGGTGTCCGTGAGCATCTACGACACTGGCGATCCGTCCACACCACTGGCGCGCGAGCAGGCGAACACGGGATCGGCCCGATGGTGGCACGGCCTGGCGCTGGTCGCGGAGCAGGCGCCTTGGGAAGTCCATATTGATGTTGCCGGCAGGCGCTGGCGACTCCTGTTCGAGCCGACACCTTATGTCGCGGGCGGGCGCCAACCGGTGCAAACCGGTCTGGCTTTTGGGGTTGGCTTGATGCTCACCTTTTTGTTAGTGGCCTATTTGGCCGGCGCAGCGCGGCGGGAGCGGGAGATCAGCAGCGCCAACGCCGCATTGCAAAATGAAGTTGCCGAACGGGAAAAAGCGGTGGAGGCGGCACAGGCGGCCAACCGGGCCAAGTCGGACTTTCTTGCCAATATGAGCCACGAAATCCGCACGCCGCTGAACGCCGTGCTGGGCTATGCACAACTCCTCCGCCGCGACAGCCGGATGGATACTCAGCAGCGTCAGGCCGTCGGCGCGATTATCGCCAGCGGCAATCACTTGCTCAGTCAAATCAACGGTGTGCTGGATTTTTCCAAGATTGAAGTCGGCCGCATGGAGATCCAGTCGCAGGCGATTTATCTGAATGACCTGCTCAACGAACTGGTGGTGATGTTTCGGCCGCGCTGTCATGAAAAAGGTCTGGAGCTGCGCGCCCGCCTGCTGCCGGAGGCAGAACATGTTGTGCAGGTAGACAGCTGCAAATTGCGGCAGATCCTGATCAATCTGCTGGGCAATGCGGTGCGTTTCACCCACCACGGCGAGGTAATGCTGGGCTGCCGTCCCACAGGTGCCGGGGTTTATCGTTTTGATGTTATCGACACAGGTGTAGGCATTCCGGCTGCGGATCTGGGGCGGATTTTCGAGCCGTTTTACCAGGGGCAGTCGCACAATCAGTCTGGTGGTACGGGATTGGGGCTCGCCATCGCAAAGCGTCATGCAAAATTGCTGGGAGGCGATCTGGAAGTGGCATCGGAGGAGGGGAGGGGTCGCGATTTACCCTGCATTTGCCGCTGCCACCAGCGGACCATTCCCATTCAGCGCCGCCAGTGGACGCCACCGACTGGCGCCTGGAGGGTGCGCAGGCGGTCCATTTGCTGGTGATTGACGACGATGAGGCCAACCGGGAAATCCTCCGCGGCCTGCTCGGTGGCGCGGGTTGCCACGTGGCCCTGGCGGCGGACCATGCGCAAGCCCTGGCGCAATTGGCGGAGCGATCCTTCGATGCGGTATTCCTCGATATCCGCCTGCCCGGTGGTGACAGTCTGGCCTGGTTACCCAGGCTGCGCGAGCTGCGGCCGCATCTACCGGTAATCGCCTATACCGCACTCGCCTTTGAACAGGACCGGGCGCGTTGTCTGGCGGCGGGGTGCCAGGCGTTTATCGCCAAGCCGATACAAGCTGAGGTGGTTTTCCAGATATTGGAAAACCTGTTAGGAATTGTTTTCGAGCGACAGTGGCCGGAAGAGCGAAGTGCGATGCCGATGAATCTGAGCAGGGTCGCTCTGCCGGCGGATCTGCTGCAAGGTTTGCTAACGGCGGCGGAGCTGCACAGCAGCACCGCGTTGAAAGCCGGGATGGAGGAGTTGATCGATTTAGGTCCACATACAGCGCCGCTGGTCGACCGGTTGCGCCAGCTGATGCGCGCTTACGACATGGATGCCATAGCGCGTCTGCTGCTCACGCTACCGGTTATTGAGCAGCCGGCGAAGGAGGTGGCTTGTGGCTGACGTGGGCGGCCATCAGCACGAGCGCATCCTGGTGGTGGATGATGTGGTTTCCAATGTCCAGCTGCTTGCCCAGGCACTGGAGCCGGCCGGTTACGAGATTCTGGTGGCGCAAAATGGCCGCGATGCGCTGCGCATCGCCGAGCGGGCGCGACCGGGGCTGATCTTGATGGATGTGATGATGCCCGGCATCGATGGTGTTTCATCCTGCCGTTTGTTGAAGCAGGACCCGGTCTTGGCCGACATTCCGGTCATATTCATCACCGCGCTGGACGAGCGGGAGAATGTGGTGCGCGGTTTTGCTGCTGGCGGCGTGGATTACGTCGTAAAGCCGTTTCACCCCGAGGAGGTGCTCACCCGGGTGGCGCATCATTTGAAGCTGTACCGTCTCGCTCGCAGCCTGGAGCAGTCCAATCGCGAGCTGACCCTCCGTCTTGCGGAGTTGGAGCGCGCCAATCGCGCACTGGCGGAAGAGCGCGACAAACTTGCACGGGCAGAACAGGCGTTGGATACGGCGGACAGTCGCCTGAATGCCCTGGCGCAACGCGAGGAGCAGCGCTGGGGCATGGGTGGGCTGGTCGGCAAAAGCGCGACCATGACCGCAATTTTGCAGAATATCCGCAAGCTGCATCACAGCCTCGGCACAAGCGTGTTGATCGGTGGCGAGAGCGGCACTGGCAAGGAGTTGATTGCCCGCGCCATTCACCACAGCAGTCCTCGCGCGCAAAAGCCATTTATCCCGGTCAACTGCGTGGCGATTCCGGCGGAGCTTGCCGAATCCATGTTTTTTGGTCACGTCAAAGGTGCTTTTACTGGCGCCACGGGCGAGCAGAAAGGATTTTTTGAACTGGCCAGTGGCGGCACACTTTTTTCTCGACGAAATCGGCGATATGCCGATGGGGCTGCAGGCAAAATTGCTGCGCGTACTGGAGGACGGGGAGGTGAGGCCCGTAGGCAGTCAACGCGCCATTAAAACCGATGTGCGCGTGGTAGCGGCGACCAATGTGGATTTACAACAGAAAATTGCTGCGGGACTTTTTCGCGCGGATCTGTTTTATCGTCTGGCGAGATTCCAGGTGGAACTGCCGCCACTGCGCCAGCGGCGCGGGGATATATTGCTACTGGCGCAACACTTTCTAGCACTTTTCTCTGGCGAGATGGGTGTGCGCATTCCAGAGATCAGCGCGGCGGCTCGACAGGCGCTGCAGGATTATCATTTTCCAGGCAATATCCGCGAATTGAAAAATCTCATCGAGCGCGCGCTGATCCTCAGCGCCGGTAAGACCGTCGAAATTGAGCACCTGCAGTTTCAATCATTATCCCGATCTCTCCAAACCGACACGGTGACGCGCCTGCCACCTTTGCCATTCAATCTGAAGGAAGCGGAACAGATATTGATGTGCCGCGCCCTGGACGCCGCTGCTGGCAACATCACCGAAGCCGCGCGAATGCTCGGCGTGCATCGCAGTAAGCTGTACCGGGTGATGGGAAGGGATTAATTTCCTGCCGTTCTCTACAGCGACAAGCAGATTACAAAACCGTATAGTGCCGTCCAGTGGGCTGCTATTTCGTCTTTGCTATAAATATCACCGTGGACAGCAAAAAGCCTGTCGCGAATATACAAAGACTGACCCTGGAGGCATATATGAAAAAGTTAACTAACCCCGCCGTATTATCTGTTGCATTGGCTGGCCTTTTGTTTTCTGGTGTGGCATTGGCGGATCGGGATGATATCCGTCTGCTGGCCGAAACCAAAATCAATCTGACCGAAGCCATCGCGATAGCGGAAAAACATCAGAATGGCCGAGCTTATGAAGCGGAATTGGATAGCGACAGCTTTTCACCTGTTTACGAAGTGAAAGTTGTCAGCGCAGATAATCGCGTTTTTGAGCTGGATGTCGATGGCGTCAGCGGTGAGGTCCGCAGCGTCAAAGAAAAGCGCGACTAATTTGAAAGGGCCGTCCTGACGACGGCCTTTTTTATTTGGAATTTTCCGGTTATGAAATTGCTGTTGGTCGAAGATGATAAAACCACCGCGGAATTTATCATGCGCGGATTGAAGGAGCATGGACACACCACCGATCTTGCCGACAACGGTCTCGACGGCCTGATGCTAGCGCAGGAGGGAAACTACGATGTCATGATTCTGGATCGTATGCTGCCCAAGCTCGACGGCTTGAATTTACTTCGCGCGCTGCGGGACGCTGGCAATGTCACTCCGGTCATTATGCTGACGGCCATGGGCAGCATTGAAGATCGCGTCACCGGCCTCGGTGCGGGAGCAGAAGATTATCTGGTAAAACCCTTTGCCTTCGCAGAATTGCACGCCCGCATAGGTGCCCTGGCGCGGCGACCGCCGCTCAATCAGGTGACCACCCTGTTGCGGGTTGGAGATCTTGAAATGGATTTGATTAAGCGGCGTGTGGTGCGCGCCGGGCAAAGTGTTGGACTTGCAACCGATGGAATTCAAACTGTTGGAGTTTCTCCTGCGTCATACCGGGCAGGTGGTGACGCGCACAATGTTGTTGGAAGGTGTGTGGGATTTTCATTTCGATCCCAAAACCAATGTGGTGGAGACGCACATCAGCCGCTTGCGCGCCAAGGTGGATAAGGAGTTTGATACTGCGCTGATCCAGACAGTGCGCGGTTCTGGATATCGCATTGATGAACCAGCTTAGACGACAATTCTTTCATACCGCGTCCTTCCGTCTCACGGGACTGTATCTTCTCCTGTTTGTAACTTCCGTCGGCATATTGGTGGCGCTGCTTTTTTTTCAGATGCGCCAGACGCTGCAAAATGAAGTGCGTAGTCATATTTCCAATGACGTGAATTTATTGCTCTTTGAATATCGTGAAGATGGATTAGATGAGCTGCTCGAAGAGACGGAGGAGAGAATCGAAAAAAGCCGCGGTCACGATCGGCTGCTTTACATGGTGCAAAGTCCGTCCGGCCGGGTCGTATTTGATCGTATTCCAAAAAGTTGAGCCACCTTTTGGCTGGCGCATGATGGGGGGCAAGGATTCCGCTCTATTTTTCTTTGAGCAATTGGATAACGGCTACATTCTCGGTGTCGGCAAGGACATGTCTACGCTCGCCGCCACAGAAAGGGCAATGGGGCGCACGTTGCTGTGGGCAACGCTTGGGGTTTTGATTTTGGGTAGTTTTGGCGGTGTTTTTCTCAGTCGGCGCACTTTGGCGCAGCTGGAATCCATCAATCGGACTGCTCAGGCGATCGGCGCGGGCAGTCTCGCGCAGAGAATTCCTCTGCGCAACACTGGTGATGAACTGGATGAATTGGGTCGAACATTGAATCAGATGTTCGACCGTATCGAACAATTGGTCGGCAATGTCCGCCAGGTTTCCACCGGTATCGCCCACGATTTGCGCACGCCGCTGGCGCGTCTGCGCAATCGCTTGGAAGCTCTGCACGCTGAGAAAAATGAGTTAACGGAAGACGTAATTGCAGACGCCATCGCTGAAGTCGATGCCATTCTGCAGACTTTTGCTTCCTTGTTGCGTTTGGCAGAATTGGAAACCGGTACTTTAAAAGCGGGTTTCACGCAGGTGGATTTGACGGCTCTGGTCAGCCAGATTCTTGATGTTTATAAACCGATTGCGGAGGATGCTGGTAAAAAACTGGAGCAGGGGAAAATGGATGTGGCATTTATCGCGGGAGACAAAAATCTTCTGCAGCAAATGTTGGTCAATCTACTGGAGAATGCTCTGCAGCACGCCGGCGAACATTGCGAAATCCTGGTCAGCGTAAAACAGGAAGATCGCGCAGTTCTGTTGCAGGTGGCAGATAACGGGCCGGGAATTCCGGCGGCGGAAAAAAGAGCGCGTAATCAAGCCCTTTCAGCGGCTTGACGAAACTTCAGGAACAGGATTGGGATTGTCTTTGGTGCTGGCCATCGCACAATTGCACGGCGGCCAACTGCAGCTGCTGGATAACCATCCGGGTTTGTTGTGTCAGGTGAAATTCCCTTTCTCCAAATAATCCAATAACAGCCGGTTTACCGGCTGTTTCCCGCTTTTGCCGCGGGCAATTTATCCGGCAGTGTGACGTTCAATTCCAACACCGAAAAATTGCCGTGGTTGTCGAGTTGCACTTCGATATTGTCGATATCGATATCCACGTACTTTTTGATCACCTCCATAATGTCTTTTTGCAGAGCAGCGAGATAATCAGGCTTGTTGTTCTGGCGCCGCTCATGCGCGACTATTACCTGCAAGCGCTCTTTTGCGATGGATGCCGTGTTGTTTTTTTTGCGGGCGAAATAATCGAACAGGCTCATGCGCTTCTCCTAAACAGACGCTGGAACAGGCTTTTATGTTCGGGTGTCAGGAAGCGGTGCTCAACCTGCTCGCCGGTGAGGCGCGCTACTGCATCGGCGTAGGCTTTGCCAGCTCTGCTTTCGGTGTCATGGATAACCGGCACGCCCTGGTTGGAGGCTTTCAGCACGGACTGGCATTCGGGAATTACGCCCAGCAGTTTAGTGGCGAGAATTTCTTCCACATCGGCCACGCCGAGCATTTCACCACGGGCGACGCGCTCAGGGTCGTAGCGGGTAATGAGCAGGTGTTCAGTCACGTTTTCGCCGAGTTCGGCTTTGCGCGATTTGCTCTGCAAAATGCCGAGTATCCGGTCGGAATCGCGCACCGAGGAAACTTCTGGGTTTGCCACCACAACGGCCTCGTCAGCGAAATACAACGCCATAAAAGCACCGTGTTCAATGCCGGCTGGCGAGTCACAGATGACGTATTCAAAGCCCAGCTCTTTTAACTCGTTCAGAACCTGCTCTACACCTTCTTTGGTGAGCGCATCTTTATCACGGGTTTGAGAGGCGGGGAGGATAAACAGGTTTTCGCAGCGTTTATCTTTGATCAGCGCTTGTTTTAATGTGGCTTCACCATTGATGACATTGACGAAATCGTAAACTACGCGGCGTTCGCAGTTCATGATGAGGTCGAGGTTGCGCAGGCCTATGTCAAAATCAATCACGGCGGTTTTGTGTCCGCGCAAGGCAAGGCCGGTGCTGATGGCTGAACTGGTCGTCGTTTTGCCGACGCCGCCTTTACCGGATGTCACTACAATTATCTTTGCCAAAGTCGTAACCCTTTCGATTGGTTAATTATGTTTGGGCAGGGGGGTGATCTGAATGCGGCCACCTGCCAAGTAAATTTGTACTGCGTCTTTCCAGTGGTTGGTGCGCAGCACCTCGTCCACCATGAATTGGCCGGCCACAGCCACCAGTTCCGCCTCCTGGCTGCTGCAAAAAATCCGTGCATTTTCGTCGCCCTGAACTCCGGCGAGCGCGCGCCCGCGCAAGGCGCCATAGATATGGATATTGCCATCCGCCAGCACTTCCGCTCCCGCCGACACCGACGCCATGACGACGAGATCGCCACCACGAGCATAAATTTGCTGTCCGGAGCGTATCGGGGTTGTGATGATGCGCGTGGGTGGGGATGCTTCAGTTTTTGCGGCTGCCACGGCTTCTGGTGCCGGTGGCGCCTCCGCTGTCAATTCGCTCTGTTTGCCTTTGCTTCTGGGCAAAATGGCGAGTCCCAGCCTGCCGCTTTCATTCAACAGGCGGGCATTGGCTCCGCGGGTGGCGGTTGGCAGGAGTGTCAGCTCGCGACAAATAACACACAGGCCTTCGAGATCGAGGCTTTCCTGTTCGGCATCCGTCAATTGTTCGACGCCAAATACCAGCGGTGAGCGTTGAAAGAAGGCGGGGGATTGGGTGACTTTTTCCATCAGCTCCAGCTTGATGGCTTTGAGATCGGCGCTTTTCAGTTCCAGCAGCGTCATCGGGAAGAGGCCGCCCTTCAACTGGAAGCTTTCCGGACGATCCACAGCGGACGCACGTTGGGCGGATTTGCTCATTTGCGCAGGTGATTCCTAATGGGATGGTTCTGGGATTTTGTTTATCTGCGTTGGCTTGGGCCAATCTGCAGGAGTCTCGCGTTACGCGCAGCTCCCTGTTATTAGCGTGCAAGAATAATCCAATTGCGGGTAAATCAAAAGGGATCGGGGAAGACGGGATAAAGGTAGGGTTTTCCGCTCTGGACCCGCGCGGGTCCAGGCGGTAACGCATGATCAACCGGCGGGTCGATCGTAGCGGTGGGCAGCAGTGGAGCCTTTGCGATGAGAAAGCGCCGCCTCAAGCTTTTTCGCAGCTTCTCCAATAGCGACATACAGATCATTGTCAGCACCTTCCACCGCAACGGTGGCGCCCATGAACTGGGTTTTCGCTTCAACGCTCTGTTGATTGCGTTCCACTTTGAGGATTATGGAGAGTGAGTCGAGAGAAGGATAATGGGATTGAATTTTGGAGAATTTATTCTGCACAGCCGTTCTAATTCCGTCGGTGATGTCGACATGGTGGCCGGAGAGATTAATTTGCATAACAACCTTCCTTCTTTCTGTGGATTGCTGGTTAAACATGAAGCCAAATGACGAAAATATCAAGTGATCTTTGGACAGCCTATTTAATGATGAATTGCCGCAGCATCTCTTGATATGGGTCATGCTCGTGAGCGTGACTGGAAATTCGTCCGCCAGAATTCAGATTGTGGTGTCGGGCTCGGGTTCCCAATCTTTCAGAAAAGCTTGGCGAGCAGCACAGGAATAGCGGTTTCAACCCGCAAGATGCGCTGTCCCAGTTGTATCGGCGTAAAGCCTAGTGCGGTGAATTGAGCGACTTCGGCGTCGATAAATCCACCTTCCGGCCCAACTGCGAGCAGAGTGGGTTGGTTGCCGGCGGCTGTGGCTGGCGCGTGGTCGCCCGGATGGGCAATTACGCGGTGGGAATTTCGGCAGAGAGAGAGGGCAGAACATCCTCGATAAAAGGGCGGAACCGCTGGTGATATTCCACTTGGGGTAGTTGTGTTGCTTTGCCTTGCTCGAGGCCGAGCAGAAGTTGTTCATGTATCTGCTCGGGTTTTAGCAAAGGTGTCTGCCAGAAACTTTTTTCCACCCGCGACGTTTGGATCAGGCAGAGCTTTTCCACGCCCATAGTGGCGATGGTTTGCAAGGTGCGCTGTAACATCTTCGGGCGGGGCAGGCCGAGGATCAGGGTCAGCGGAAGAGTGGGCGGGGAGGGCTGATCCAGCGGCCCCAGTTCAAGCGTGATCGAGGTGGAATCCACCCGCGCAACCTGGGCGTACCCTTGCGGACCGTTGAGTTTGCCGACGCACAATCTATCCCCCGGTTTTACCTTGAGGATGGTGGTGAGGTGGAGGTGGCGGCGGCCGGTGAGGTGGACCAAAGCGGGGTCGATGAAATCCCGGTCCTCAAGAATTATCAGGTTCATTACGCATTCCGAATGGCGTTCCCGACTGGAATCGAACCAGTATCTAGCCCTTAGGAGGGGCTTGTTTTGTCCATTAAACTACGGGAACGGGGCGCGCATTGTAGCAACTCAGTTTTTTGTAGCAACTTGAGGTTTTGTAGCAACTTTAGTTTTGGTGGCAACTCAGGTTTCTACAACAACTCAGGTTTCTACAGCCAATTGGGTTCTGCGGCCATTTGGATTTGCGGATTTTGCGCTTTGGTAGCTACGCGCGCCTTCCTCAGGCTTCGCCGAGTTTGTGCGCGCCGGTGCCGGCACCGCGACCGCCCTTGGCGGTGTAGAGAGGTCCGCTTTCGTCCTTGCCGCGCACTATGTCCAGCAGGCGGGAAAAGACCTGTTGATTGCGTGCCAGCAACTTGCCGTTGATTTCGTTCTGCTCCTGGCACTCCCGCAGGAGGCTGCGCAGTTCATCCCAGGCTTGTTGAATCTGCGGCTTGTGGGAGTCGATGAGGGCCAGCCAGGCGTTTTCCGCGGTGTCTTTGGGTTTTACTTGCGGGGCGATCCAGGCGCTGCGCTGCTTGGCGCTTTGCTCAAGATGCAGCAGATTGGCGGATTTGTTCTGAATGACGTCTTCTAGCGTTGCCAGGTCGCGGGACTTGAGCGCTTCGCGCTCCTGTTCCAAGAGCACCAGGAGATTGCGGCAGGCGCTAATGTCCTGCCCGATGTGTTGCAGAAGGGTTTCGTGAGTGAGAGCAGTTTGGGTCATCTGGCCCCCCATGTGAGCCTTAGGTCGTGGTCGTTATAGCAACCCGTCCTGCGCCAGCATTCGTTCTGCGATTGCGTCGCTATCGATGCTGTAACGGCCTTCGGCGATCGCCTGACGAATGGCGGCCACCTTGGCTTCATCCACGTCACCACTCTGTTTGACAGCCGTTTCAAGGCGACCCAGGGTTTGGGCCTGGCTGCTCAGGGAGACGTTGTCGCCCACGGAGGGTTTGGCGGATGAACGGGAACCCGCGCCGGCTTCGGCCGGAGGGGCGGACTTCGCCTTCACACCACCGGACGTCACATTGGCGTTCCGGTTCAGGCTGGGGTTGCTGGGATCTATAACCATAAATGCGTAACCGTTGACAGATGTCGGACAAAACTGCGCTGCTCAACCGGCTTATCGGCATATATGGATGAAACTTTAAGGCGCTTTAGCCTTTTTTCTTTGGTTGAACAGGGATGCGGGCCCATTCTGTCTGAAAATGTGATCGGCTTCAAAGTTTCCTCCGGCCTCACAGGGCGACCCTGGCTTTGCCCGGCGCAATGACTTCGGCGTCCACCACGCGGTTGGACTTCTCATTGCGCACCTGAATCTGGTCGCCAACCTGACCATTGGCCAGGGCAGTACCGGTGGTAACCACGGAAATACTGGCGGTGCTCGCCTCCAGAATCACCCGATCGCCACGGCGTATGACCTGCGGCGACTTGAGCTGCGACACGCGTAGCGGTTCGCCCTGGTCCAGCTTGCGTTTCAGTTCTTTTCCTACGACATGGGAGAGATCCTGGATCAGGCCGGATCCGCCCTGGCTGGTGTTCATTCGCTTGAGAATCACATCATCAGGGCTCAGCACCGCGCCTCTTGCAAGGCTACGTGCGACTACGGCCACTTCAGCAAAGGTATTGATCCGCGCGGGTACATAAATCGACCAGGGTTTGGGGCCATCGCAGCTCACCTTCACGGTCAGATTGCTGCCGTAGGGGCGTGCCGAGCCAATTTCCTGGCGCAGGGGCGACTGACAGCGGGACAGGCGAAGGCGGGAATCCAGATTGGCGACGGAAATTTCGATGTCGTCGGGGTCGATACCCACATATTCGTCGCGCAGAGCGGCCTGCAGGTAATTCTCGACGTGGCGGCGCAGTTCATCGGAGCTTTCAATCTCTTCAGCAGTGGAAGTGACGCTCATCAGCAACAGCACAGCGGCGAAAAAAACGCGGTGTCCCATTTTGAATGTCCTATGCTTTAGTGAATGACGTCGCCTGTTCTTCATATCTGTCAAAAAAATGTCGCCCGACGGAGAATTACACAATTCTGAACTCGAGGTGCAAAGCTCATGCCCAGTGTGTCCGCGCAGGCTTTTTATGATTCAGGCAGTGAATATATTTGCGCCAGGCAATGAATATTTTTGAGCCAGGCATTAAATGTTATTGAGGTAGCAGTATGGCCAGTGTTCTCGACAGCGTTAATAAGCGAACACAACTTGTCGGGCAGAATCGCCTGGAATTATTGTTGTTCAGTCTCGGCGGGCGCCAGCTATACGGAATTAATGTATTCAAGGTTAAAGAAGTCCTGCAGTGCCCGCATCTCAACGAAATTCCCAAACGCAATCCGGTGGTGCGCGGCGTAGCGCATATTCGCGGCGGCACCATTCCCATAATGGATATGCGTCAGGCGACCGGGGCGAGCCGGTTGGAGAATCTGGAAAACTGTTTTGTGATCATCACCGAATATAACCGCTCCACCCAGGGCTTTCTTGTCAGTTCGGTGGAACGTATCGTCAATATGAATTGGGGCGCGATTCACCCGCCACCGAAAGGAACGGGGAGAGAGAGCTATCTCACTGCCGTCACCGAGGTTGATGGGCGTCTGGTGGAAATTATCGATGTAGAGAAAATTCTTGCGGAAGTCTCTCCGCTGCCGGAGCTGGTTAGCGAAGAGGTGCTTGACGAAGTCAGCAAGATGGATGGCGTCAATAAACATGTACTGATCGTTGATGATTCCACCATTGCACGCAAACAGATCCAGAAAGTCGTTGAATCCATGGGCGTGAGCACCACTGTTTTGAAAAACGGCCGTGAAGCGCTGGATTATTTGCAGGCATTGCTTGCCGAAGGCAAAGACCCCTATAAAGAATTGCTGATGGTGATTTCCGATATTGAAATGCCGGAAATGGATGGCTATACCTTTACAGCCGAAGTGAGGGCCAACCCGAAAATGGCCGGTTTGCACATGATTCTGCACACATCGTTGAGTGGGATTTTCAATGAGGTCATGGTCAAGAAAGTGGGGGCCGATGATTTTCTGGCGAAATTTCATCCCGACGAGCTGGCGTCGCGAGTCAGCCAGCGGATGCGAGATGTGATCGGGCAGCCCGGCTCCCGCTGATGCGCTACTGATGCACTACTATTGTATTGGTAATCCTTGACGGCATGAGGTCTTCGCCGCATCTTCGCCAATCCGGAAGCGCTGGGAATGAGTCACTTCAAAGCGGGAGACATCCCTCAACTTGACGCCAATGAATATCAGGCGTTCACCGTGTTTCTGCGCACGGCCTGCGGCATAGACCTGGGTGCGAACAAGCAGTATCTCGTGTCTACGCGGGTGCGGCGGATATTGATTGAACACCGCCTGGGTTCCCTTGGCGAACTCACGCGGGCTATTCAGCTGGATAAGGTGTTGCGTCAAAAAGTCATCGATGCGATGACGACCAATGAAACCTTTGGTTTCGTGACAATTATCCGTTCGATTATCTCGGCAAAACTTTATTGCCCGCTCTGGCCAAACAACAGAAACCCGGCGAGAAAACCCGCATCTGGTCCGCCGCCTGTTCGAGCGGTCAGGAACCGTATTCCATCTCTATGGCGGTGGAAGAGGGGATGCGCGGTATTTTATCGACGCGGTGCAACGACGCCGATATTTTGGCGACCGATGTGTCCTCGTCTGTATTAGAAGCGGCCAGGGAGGCGGTCTATGATCGGCTTTCTCTGATGCGCGGTCTCTCCCAGCAGCGCTGCAACGAATTTTTTGTCCAGCGAGATGAGGATTCCTGGGTCGTCAAGGATTCCGTGCGCAACCGCGTGCGCTTTCGCCCGCTCAATCTGCAGGAATCCTTCTATCTTCTGGGTCGTTTCGATGTGGTTTTTTGTCGCAATGTACTGATTTATTTTTCCACTGAACTTAAGGCGGAAATTCTGCGCAAAATCCACGGCGTACTGAATCCAGGCGGGATTCTTTTTCTCGGTTCATCTGAAAGTATTTCCGGATTGAGCGATCTCTACGAGATGGTCAACTGCAATCCGGGCGTCGCCTACCGCGCCAAAATCCTGCGGCCGCCAGCGTGACGATTTCCCGCCTTCTGCGCGGCAATCAAGCTCTCTTCTGCCGGCAATAAATTGCCGCTGACCTTGCCAATACCCGATTATCATCAAGAAAATTCCAAGTAAATCAGTGCATTAAAAATTGCTGGCCATTGGCATATGGCTTGCTTTAGCACTCCTGTCAGAAAAAATCCGCCGGAAATTTGTTCCGCGGACAACATATCGGGAGAGGCAGGTGGCCATCAATTTTCAACAGGCACTCGGTACCTTCGAATCGGCGTTGCGGCTGCGTTCTCAGCGCGCGGAAGTTTTGTCCGCCAACCTCGCCAATGCAGACACACCGAATTACAAGGCGCGGGATTTTGATTTTCACGCGGCGCTGCAAAGTGCTCAGCAGCAACAGGCCAGCGGCGGTTTGCATACCACGCAGAGCCGCCATCTCGACGGTGGATTGCCGGCTTTGCCCGGTGGCGCATCGCTTTCCTACCGCACACCGGCGCAGCCCTCTGTCGACGGCAACACGGTGGATGAACATATTGAACATGCCGAATTCATGCAGAACAGCCTGGAATTCCAAACGGCTTTCACTCTGCTCAACAGCCGCTTTAAAGGCTTGATGTCCGCTATACGGGGAGAATGACAATGGGCTTGAACCGCATCATGGATATCGCCGGCTCCGGTATGAACGCGCAATCAGTGCGTCTTAATACCACCGCCAGCAATATCGCCAACGCCGAATCCGCATCCTCCAGCGCCGAAGCTGTATACCGCGGCCGCCATCCGGTATTTGCCGCTGCTTACCACAATATGCTGGGCAATCCGGACAGTACAAATTTATCCGCCGATCAGGCATCGGCAGGCGTCAATGTGCTGGGCGTAGTGGAAAGCGACGCACCACTGCAAATGCGTTATGAACCGAATCACCCATTGGCGGATGAAAAAGGCTATGTGTTTTATCCCAACGTCAACGTGGTGGAGGAAATGACCAACATGATCTCCGCATCGCGCTCATTCCAGGTGAATGTGGAAGTCATGAATTCCGCCAAACAAATGGTGCAGCGTGTTTTAACGCTCGGTCAGTAATTTCCGTTTTTTGAAAAGGTATAAAGAGGTCAGCAGATGAGCGAAGTCGGCAGCACCAGTACCAGCGATGCATTACAGCATCTGTCCACCGGCGCTAAGCACAAGCCCGCGGCCAAAGGCAGTGATGAGCTCGGCCAGAAAGCTTTCCTGCAATTGATGATTACGCAACTGGAAAACCAGGATCCATTGAGCCCACAGGAAAATGGTGAATTTATTGCCCAGCTGGCGCAATTCAGTTCCGTGGAGAGCCTGGATCGTCTCAACAATAATTTCGATGGTTTTGCGCAGAACTTTGTCGCCAACCAAGCGCTGCAGGCGTCTTCTCTGGTCGGCCGTTCCGTCAGCGTTGATACGGATACTTCGTATCTCGGTCAGGGCCTTGCGGTAACAGGATTAATTGAGATTCCCGCATCGACGGACGATCTCCAGGTGGATATTTATTCTCAGGAAGGTGATTTGCTGGATACGATCAATATCGGTGTTGCGGAAGCAGGTGATCTTGCGCTGCGCTGGAACGGTCAATATGCCGAAGTCAACGGCAAGCTGTTGGATTGGAAAAGTTCTCATAAAGACGGTTTGCCGCCGGGAATTTATACCATCAAGGCGACTTCAACCGTAGACGGCGAAATGACGCAGATGGAAACCTATCTCAGCGCCAATGTTAACAGCGTAACTGTGGGAGCCAATGGCAACCTCACGCTCAACTTGGCTGGCGTCGGCTCCGTCAAACTGTCGGACGTCAAGCAATTTAACGAATAATCAATCGGTTCAACGAATAATTTAGCGAAGGCCGGAATTTTCCGGCGCTTCGATTCAGCGGTAGCAGGAGAGATTTATGCCTTTTGATATAGCCCTTAGCGGGATTCGCTCAGCATCAAATGATTTATCCATAACGGGTAATAATATTGCCAATGCATCCACGACGGGTTTCAAAAGTTCGCGGGCGGAATTCGGCGATGTGTACGCAACTTCAGTATTGGGTGCGGGCAATAATTCGGTCGGTAATGGGGTGCGCCTGCAGGATGTGTCCCAGCGTTTTACCCAGGGCAGTATCGCGTTTACAGAAAATGAACTGGATCTTGCGGTAAACGGCAACGGCTTTTTTGTCGTGCGCCGCGAAGGTGAGCAGTATTACACCCGCGCCGGCGCCTTTGGGCTGGACCGCGATGGTTTTATCACCAGCAACACCGGTGCGCGACTGCAGGGTTTTCAGGCGGATGAGCGCGGTCAGATCGGCGGTTTGCAAAGTGATATTCGCATTCAGGCCAATAATTTGTCTCCGCGCTCCACCACGATGGTGGAAACCCGCTTGAATCTCGATTCTGCTGAAGATGTTTTGCAAAGTACCGGAACCAATTTCCGCACCGAGGGAAATGCGGTCGCCATATCGCGCGTCGGTCTGCAGGAAAGCACCAGCACAAGCTATGAGACACCCAATTTCACTTTGCAGCCACCAATCGATCTGACTAATGGCAACATCGGTTTTACGGTCGATTTGGCCGGTAGCTCTGGGCATAACGGCACAGTCAATGTTCTGTTGAATACCGCGGCCGGTGTGCCATCGACGATTTCATCCTTTAATGATCTGCGTACTTTGGCCGGCGTAATCAATGCGCAGCTTTTCCAACCCACAGCGCCGCAGACCCCGATTGATGTGATCGCCACAGCCGTTGACGCGGGCGGTGGACAATATCGTTTGGAATTCACCAGCTTGCAGGAGGGTGAGGCATCGGAAATTCGAATCTCGAACGGCACCGCAACTGCTGCGAGTCTGGGATTGCCAGTGGGGCCTGCTGAAGGTATTTCCGATCCTGGAATTGCGGCGGTCAGCAATGGATATCCACAACAATCCATTGATATCGTCGGGCCGGATGGCAACATAGTGACTTATACATCGGCGGCAAATGCATCGGCTGCCACCATCGGCTCCGAATTGAATGCCTTGGCGGGCGTTACCGCTACAGCGACCACCACTTTGCGATTCGTCGCCAATAATTTTAATAACGCCAATGGCAATTTGCAGGTTGAACTCAACGGCGTGACTTTATCCGCAATGACATTGGAAGGTTTAGGGCAGGCCATTAATGGCTACACCGCTTCCACTTTGCCGGGGATATCCGCAGAAGTTGATGCGGTCACAGGTGATCTGGTGGTCAGTTCATCCGTCGGAGATGATCTGCGCGTGAGTATCAGCAGTACGGATGATGGCGATAGTGTGGAAATTCTCGGCAATCCCAATGCGCCGGCGGAAGTTCTCGAAGTCGACAACAACGGCACTTTGAATATCGCCAACGCTACGGTGGCAAATGGCAACGAAGTTGTGGTTGGCGGAAGCTTAAATATAGTGCTCGCCGAAGGTTATTCGGCCACCAACGCATCTCCGCCTTCCATTGGTTTGTTTGGGCCTTTAACCGGAGCTGCTTTTACCGAAGTGGTGATCAATGAATTTGATCCTGAGGACAAAGGCACATACAACCATGCGACTTCCATGCGAATTTACGACAGCCTCGGCAATCCTCATGTGTTGACGCAATATTTTGTTCGCCAGGAATATGACGTCAATGATGCTGCAACTCATCCCAACCATTGGGTGATGTATGTGCAGATCGACGGTCGTGATGTTGGCGATCCGAATACCACTTTGCCGCCGCCGGATAACACCGTGCCGACGCGCGCCGGTTTTGATTTGCGCTTTAATCCCGACGGTTCGCTCAATCAGGTTCTCTCGGATCAGATCCTGATTTCCAACTGGGTTCCGCGCGACGCCAATGGCGATCCGAATGGTGCGCTCGGTCCGCAGAACGTCTTGGCCGGTGGTACGTCGAATATTCCGGATCCTCCGAGCAGTTCAAATTTTGTTATGGATCTCGCCGGCACTACCCAATACGGTAGCCAGTTCTCTGTTCATGAGAAGGATCAAAACGGTTATACAACCGGTCGTTTGTCCGGTTTGAATATCGATGCGAGCGGCGTTATTTTCGCGCGCTTTACCAATGGGGAATCCATGACGTTGGGGCAGGTGATTTTGGCGGATTTCGCCAATAATCAGGGGCTGCAACCGGTGGGCGACTCCATGTGGGCGGAAAATTTTGAATCCGGTCAGCCGAATATAGGCACCCCGGGGAGCGCTGCTCTCGGCGCAATTCAGGCTGGTGCGCTGGAAGAATCCAACGTGGATTTATCTGAAGAGCTGGTGCGACTGATTATTGCGCAACGCAATTTCCAGGCGAGCGCAAAAACCATCGAGACAGCGAATCAGGTAACCCAGACAGTTATTAATCTTCGTTAATCGCTAATCTCGCTTTTCACCCCCTCCTAACCTCCCCCTTCTCAGGGGAGGGATTAATTTGTGCGGTTTGGCATTAAGACGATCCCCTTCAAAACGCCCTTTAAAAAGCCCTTCAAAAATAGCCTTCTCAATACTGGCACTCCCCTTGCACTTCACCTGTTATGACCAAATCCGGTCACATTTTTTTGACGCTATTTCCGCAGGTGATTTCATGGATAAAGCGCTTTATATCGCGATGACGGGTGCCAAACACAACATGATGGCGCAGACCCAGCGCGCCAATAATTTGGCCAACGTCAACACACAGGCTTTTAAAGCTGATTTTGCTCAGGCCCGCGCTATGCCGGTTTATTACGGTGATGGCTTGCCGACACGCGCCTACGCGCTCACAGAGCGGCCGGCGACGGATTTTACGTTTGGCAGTTTGCAGGAGACGGGCCGCGATCTGGATGTTGCCATCGACGGCGAAGGTTTTATAGCCGTGCGTGATTCCAATGGCAATGAGGCATATACCCGGGTGGGTACGCTTTATACCGACAGCGTCGGAATTCTGCGCACCGGCAATGGTTTGCCGGTGATCGGCAACGGCGGGCCCATCGCAATTCCCAATGCAGAGAAAATCGATATCGGCATCGACGGCAGCATTACCGTGGTGCCGCAAGGGCAGGGGCCCGAAGCGCCGGTGGTGGTGGATCGCATTCGTCTGGTCAATCCCGATCTGGCGCAAATGACCAAAGGTGAAGACGGCCTGTTCCGCGCCTTGGATATCGAGGGACCTCTGCCACCCGATGGCAATGTCCGTCTCGTCGCCGGATTTTTGGAAAACAGTAACGTGAATGCCGTGCATGAGTTGACCAGCATGCTGTCGCTCTCCCGGCAATATGAAATGCAGGTGAAAGTCATGAGTTCCGCCAAGGAAATGTCGGAATCCTCCGCCCGCCTGTTGCAAATGAATATGTAATTTAACGGACGTCCTTCGTCAGATCGCTTGAGGTTTTTTTATGCACGCAGCGCTTTATGTCAGTAAAACCGGATTGTCCGCGCAGGATACCCAGTTAACCACCGTGGCCAACAACCTGGCCAACGTCGGCACCGTCGGCTTCAAACGCGATCGCGCGGTTTTTGAAGACCTGTTGTATCAGATCCAGCGCCAGCCTGGCGCTCAATCCACCGAGGAAACCCAGCTGCCGTCCGGTCTGCAATTGGGTACCGGTGTGCGGGTAGTGGGCACGCAAAAACAATTTACCGAAGGCAATCTGCAAATTACCGACAACGCTCTTGATGTAGCGATTGACGGGCGCGGATTTCTGCAGATTCTGCAGCCGGATGGCACCATCGCCTACACACGCAATGGTCAGCTGCATTTAAATTCCGACGGCCAGATGGTCAATGCCAACGGCCTGCTGCTGCAACCGGTCATCACCGTGCCGCAGGATGCGCAGAGCATCACTATCGGCACCGATGGCACCGTAAGCGCGGTTATTCCAGGCAATCCTCAGCCACAGGTTTTAGGCAATATCCAGGTGGTGGATTTCGTCAATCCAGGTGGGTTGCAGGCGCGTGGTGGCAATTTGTTTTTGGAAACTGCTTCCAGTGGCAATCCGATTCTCGGCACACCGGGACAGGATGGATTGGGACAGATTCAGCAGGGCGCATTGGAAAGTTCCAACGTGGATATCGTGGAAGAGATGGTGAATATGATTACCACTCAGCGCGCCTATGAAATGAATTCCAAGGTCGTTTCCACTGCTGACCAGATGTTGCAATTCGTTACCCAGAATCTCTAATCGCTTTTATGTTCGAAGCGGGTTTGTTTATGAAACGTTATCTTGTTGGTTTATGGCTGGTATCCGCTGCTTGTCTGTCCGGTTGTGTTGTCAGTGGGCCGGCCAAACCCGATGATCCCTACTACGCACCTGTGCTGACACCGACGCAGGCGCCGGTAGGTCAGACCAACGGATCACTTTTTCAGGCGGGCAGCGTGCGGGAATTATTTGCCGACCGCAAAGCCGGCACGGTGGGGGATATTCTCACCGTGGTGCTGGAGGAGAAAACCGTCTCGCGCAAATCCAGTAATGTCGATGTGAATAAAAATTCGGAAATCTCCGTGCCCGGCGGCGCCGCTGCGCAGGTACTGGGAAATCCGGTGCAATTCAAAGGACTCAGTCTGGATACCAACCTGTCTGCCGAGCGTGAATTCAACGGCCAGGCGGCCGCGGCGCAGAGCAATAACCTGATCGGCGACGTGGCGGTTTCCGTTGTTGATGTCTGGCCCAATGGCACTCTGGTTATTCGCGGCGAAAAGTGGCTCACCCTCAATCGCGGCGATGAATTTATCCGCATCAGTGGTTTGGTGCGGCCAGAGGATGTGCGCTCGGATAACACCGTTCTCTCCACTAAAGTTGCCGATGCCCGCATCACTTATGCCGGCACGGGTGCCTTGGCCGATTCGCAAACCATGGGTTGGCTCAGCCGATTTTTCAACAGCGGCTACTGGCCTTTCTGAGCATCGAGATTATGAAAATGCTGAAACACACTCTGGTTTACTTTGCGTTGGCGATTTTTGCGTCGTCGTATGAGCTGGCCGCCGCCGCGCGCCTGAAAGATATTGCCGCTGTTGAAGGTGTGCGCAGCAACCAATTGATCGGTTATGGTCTGGTGGTCGGTCTCGATGGCACTGGTGATCAGACTAACCAGGCGCCTTTCACGACCCAGTCTTTTGCCACCATGCTCAAGCAATTCGGCATTACGATTCCGGAAGGCGTGCGCTTTCAATTGAAAAAATGTCGCGGCAGTGGCGATTCATGCGGAAATTCCCGCGTTTGCCAAACCGGGACAAACCCTTGATATCACGGTTTCATCCATCGCCAACGCAAAAAGTCTGCGCGGTGGCAGTTTGCTGATGACGCCGTTGCGCGGTGTCGACGGTCAGGTGTACGCGCTTGCGCAAGGCAATCTGATCGTCGGCGGATTTGGCGCAGAAGGGCGCGATGGCTCCAAAGTCACCGTCAATATTCCAAGTGTGGGCCGTATACCCAACGGCGCTTTGGTGGAGCGTGCAGTGGCCACCAGCTTCGGCAATAACGGCCGTATCGTTTTTAATTTGCACACAGCGGATTTCACCACGGCAAAACGTGTGGCAAAAAGCATCAATCAATTGTTGGGGCCGGAGGTGGCGAGTGCCATGGACGCGGTGTCCATCTCGGTCCAGGCGCCGCAAAATCCTGCGCAACGCGTGGATTTTTTGTCGCTGCTGGAAAATCTCGAAGTCGAACCGGGTGAAGCGGCGGCGAAGGTCGTCATCAATTCACGCACCGGCACTATTGTTGTTGGCCAGCATGTGCGGGTTGAACCGGTCGCGATTACGCACGGCTCATTGACGGTAACGGTGAGCGAAAATGTGCAGGTGAGCCAGCCCAACGCTTTGGCCCAGGGGCAGACGGCGATAGTGCCCAACAGCAAAGTGGGTGTCACCGAAGATACGTCGCCCATGTTCAAATTCAATCCCGCTCCGACGCTGGACGATATAGTGCGCGCCGTCAATGAAGTGGGCGCGGCACCCGGCGATCTTATGGCGATTCTGGAAGCGCTGCGCCAGGCCGGCGCGTTGAAAGCGGAAATCATGGTGATCTGATGGACGCGCGCATTTCCCGCCCTGTTGTGCCGGCTGGGGACGTCTATACCGACGTTCACAGTTTGCAGAATCTGAAAACAGAAGATGATCAGAACGTTGCGCTGAAAAAAATCGCCCAGCAGTTCGAATCGCTGTTTCTGCACGAAATGCTGAAAACCATGCGCAAAGCCAACGAGAGCTTTGAGAAGGACAGTATCTTCAACGGTGGTGATACACAATTTTTCCGCGATATGTACGACCAGCAACTGTCCCTCAATCTGGCGCAGAAGGGGACAGGGCTGGCAAAAGTGATCTACGAACAATTGAGCCGCCAATACACCTCTGCTGGCGCGGAAGAGTCCGCTAAGCCGGTGTCTGCGGTTCCCGCTCGCGGCGCGCCGTCCAATGCTTACCTGCCAAAATCCCTCCAGGATGTGCAGGTGCCTGCGGATGCGGCCGCCGTGTCTTCAGCCTCCGCTACCTCAGCAACACCGAGCACTTTCGCGAGTGCCAAGGAATTTATCGACACCATTCTTCCCCACGCTCGCGCCGCTGCTCAGGTTCTCGGTCTCAACCCATTGTTCCTGACGGCGCAGGCGGCGTTGGAAACCGGTTGGGGGAAACATGTAATTCGCGACCGCGCCGGTGAGAGCTCACATAACTTTTTCAACATCAAGGCTGATCGCAGCTGGCAGGGAGAAAAGGCTGAGGTCAGCACCTTGGAATATCGCGGCGGCATTCCGGTGCGGGAGCAGGCGCAGTTTCGCAAATACGGCGATATAGCCGAGAGTTTTGCGGATTACGTGCGCTTTCTGCAAGGCAACCCGCGTTACCAGGATGCGCTCGCGGTAGCCAATGATGACCGGGATTTCGCTTTAGGCCTGCAAAATGCAGGGTACGCCACGGACCCCGCTTACGCCGACAAAATTTTGGCGATAGTGCAGCGGTTGAGCACCGACACTGCCGTTGGCGGCGAATCTTTTTAAGCAGGTAGTTTTTGTATGGCCAATGATATTTTGGGCGTTAGCGTCACCGGGTTGAAGGTCAGCCAGACCGCCCTGCGCACGGTGGGCCATAACATCGCCAATGCCGGCACCGAGGGTTACAGCCGGCAGCGTATAGAGGCGAACACAAACCCGGCGAATTTGTTGAATGGTAATTACGTGGGCAGCGGCGCCCACGTCAATAGTATTCAGCGCATCGTCAATCAATTCGTCGTTGAGCAGACGCGCACCGATTCCGCCATGTTCAACGATCTTGAAACCTATTTTAATCAGATCAGCCAACTGGATAATTTACTCGCCAATGAATCCACTGGCCTGGGCAGCAGCCTCAATCGCTTTTTCTCAGCGATGCAAAATGGCGCTGATGATCCGACATCCATTCCCGCCCGCCAGCTGATTATCAGTGAGGCGCAAAATCTTGCCGACCGTTTCAACTCCATCCACGAGCGTCTGCAGTTGATTGAAAGCGGAGTGGACACAGGAATGGAAGTGGCGGTCGGCCGTATTAATGCGCTGGCCAATAATATTTCCCAGCTGAATTTGCAGATTGCCAACGCCATGGGTGCGGGCGGTCGCGCGCTGCCGAATGATTTATTTGATCAGCGCGACCTGGCGTTGAAGGAATTATCGAGTCTGGTTTCGCTGCAGGCTTATGATCAGGGCAATGGCCAGATCAATATCAGCATAGGCACCGGCCAGAGCCTTGTTATCGGTGATCAGGCGTACCGTCTGGAGTTGGCGGACAGCGCCGTTGATCCATCGCAAAAAGATGTGGTGTATTTCGATGGAACCCGGCGGACTCCCATAGGCGATGCGCTCAATGGTGGAACCCTGGGTGGTTTGTTGCGCTTCAGCGACACCATGACGTCGATCTACAACGAGCTCGGCAAAGTCGCCGTGACCATGGCCGACAGTTTTAATCAGGCGCACCAGCAAGGTGTCGATCTGGAAGGCGATTTTGGCAGTTCTTTTTTCTACGATATCAATGATGAAGCTATAGCTCGCGGCCGCGTGGTGGGCAACAGCGGAAATGCCAAACCGGATAATCGGCAATTAGCGCTTTATATTGCCGACAGCAACAAAATCACCGGCGGTGATTATGAAATGTCAATCTCCCAAGGCGGCGTCTTCAAAATAACGCGGCTTGGTGATGGCGTGCAGGTGGCCAATGGCTTGTTGAATGGCCAATTACCCGTCAGCGTAAAATTCGATGGTCTCGAGCTGGAATTGCAAAATGGTTCATTCCAGGCTGGGGATAAATTCATGCTGCAGCCCGTGCGCAGCGGCAGTAATGATTTTTCCGTCACCGTGTCCTCACCGCGGGATATTGCATGGGCCAGTCCGCTGGTAACCGACGCGGCTTTGGGCAATCGCGGTACCGGCAGCATCAGCGCCGGTGATCTTTTGTCGCTCAAGGATGCCAGCGGCAATCCTCTGCCGCTGTTTGCCGACGCTGGACGCATGTCGCCGCCGTTGATCGTGGTATTCAATACGCCGCATTCCTACGACATTCTGGATAATTCCGATCCGGCCAATCCCGTCCATCTGAATCCGCCGATTCGCGATCAGCGCTATGTGCCCGGTGTCACCCAGAATCTGTTTCCGCAAAATACCGGCGGCACGCAGGTGTCCACCAACGGCGACATGATGGGGTTGCCCAACGGACGTCTTGCGGTGACGCAGGCTGCCTTGCTGACCGGTGGTGCCGAGCCGGATTTTACTACTTCGGATTTCAGTGGCAGTCCGTTCTCTTTCCGTGTTTCCGTAACGGGAACACCCAGTGGTGCGCGTGATGGCGATTTCACCATTACCGTCGCGGGCGCGAACATTACGGACAATCAAAGTCTGCTGAGCCATTTGAATTCGCAGCTTAACCATTCGGATGTCGCGGCCTATATCGCAGATGATGGCAGCGTGGCATTCCGGCTGCGCACGCCCGGCTACGGCAATATTTCGCTGGATAATTACGCCGGCGGTGCGCCTGGACTGGCGAATAATCTGCTGGGTTTTGATATCGAGAATTCCACCTTCACGACTGAAGGCAATGCGGATGGCGTGGCGGGTTATGGCAATTTGACCAACGGTTATCCCGCCGAGTTGGTCACCATCACCCGTCCGTCGGCAACACCTGGCGCCAGGCCGGTGAGTGTCAATCTGTACACACCGCAGAACGCCTCGGCAAAAGAATTGGCCAATTTGCTCAGCAACCAGCCCGGTATAGAGGCAAATGCCTTTAATTATGTGGAGCTGTCCGATTTAAATCTCACCCACGACGCACCCTTGCAAATCAATTTAAACGGCACTGATTTGTTGGAATACGGTGTGAATATCATCTCCGGTGATCCGGTGCTTTCCGCTGCGGTGCCGGATCCAGAGAATGATCCGGATGGTTTCTACGATTATCTGGCGGAGCGAATCAACGGCAATCCAGCCTTGCAGGCCAAAGGCATTTACGCCGTCGCAGGTGAAGATGCGCTGACGGGCGCCAGGGAGTTGCGCATTTACAGCACCGAGGGCGATGACTTTGCCGTGTCACTGACCGCGGGAGCGGGGCAGAGCATTGATATCAGCGACGGCGATAGCAGTCCGCTGACGTTGACGGGAGCGGGCAACAGCGTCGGTTCGCAGATTGTGGTGGGCGGGCGTTTGGATGTCACGCTCGATGAAGGCATCACCCTGGGCGGAACACCCTCGGACAGCATGATTTTTGGCAATACCCGCGCGGCGGATTTTGCCCAGCCCACTTATTTGGGAATTCAGGCCAGCATCAGTGGTTCACCGCAGGCGGGCGACCGTTTTACGCTGGATTTTAATCATGATGCCGCTATGGACAACCGCAATGGTTTGAAAATGATTGAGCTGCAACAGGCCAAGTTGGGCACCGCAGGTATGTCGTTCAACCAGGCGTATGGCTCCCTGGTGGAGAGAGTCGGCATCGACACCAGCGCGGCAAAGATCAATCGCAATGCGGCGGAACAGGTTTTGCAACAATCCGAAGAGCCCGCAATTCGATTTCCGGAGTGAATTTGGATGAAGAAGCGGCAGATCTTATCCGCTTTGAGCAATTGTTTTCCGCTAATGCGCAGGTAATTTCCGTAGCGCGCGATATCTTCGACCGTTTGATAGGCGCCTTCTGACGCGATTGGCTTTGAGGTTGGAACAATGAGAATTTCATCGCTGCAGATGTTCAACGTGGCCCGCAACTCTATGGCGGGAGCGAATAAAGAAATTATGCGAACCCAGGAGCAGATGTCGGAAGGCAAACGCGTCTTGACTCCTTCGGATGATCCTGTTGCCGCGACCAAAATTCTGCAGTTGACGGATGAGCTGGCGAATATCGATCAGTATCTGAAAAATATCGATATCGGGAAAAACAACCTCAATATGGAAGAAGGCGATTCTCGACGGTGTGGTGAATGTAATTCAGCGCATACAGGAAATCGGTGTGGCAGCCGGGAACACCGCCGTGCTGACGGACAAGGAATATAAGGCCTATACCGCTGAAGTGTCCGCGCGCATGGATGAACTGGTCAATCTGCTCAATACGCGCAATGCCAGTGGCGATTATATTTTTGGCGGCTACAAAAGCGGGGCGGAGCCTTTTGCCGGTGATGCCTTCAGCGGCTTTCAATATCGCGGTGATGATGGCCAGCAATTCATCAAGGTGAGCAACAACACCAAGGTCGCAACCACGGACTCGGGTAAATCCGCGTTTCTTGATGTGGTGAGTGCACACAATACGATAGAGACGGCGGCAAGCCCGACAAATACTTCCAACCCGCCGGCCAGAATCAATGTGGGGCAGGTGGTTGACCAGGGAGCCTATGACGAATTTTATCCGGAAGATATCGTCATCTCGTTTAATGCTGATTCGGCAATGTCGCCGCCGGGCAAAAATTTCACCGCTACAGAACGCTCCACCGGGCGCGTGATCGCCGCCAATCAGGCATACGTTTCCGGTAACGAAATTGTTCTGAAAGGTGTGAGCATCAAAATTATCGGCAGCCCGTCTTCAGGTTCGCCCACAGTGCCGGCCACTCGCTTGTTCGGCGCCGATATGCCAGCCGCATTTCCGCTGGATTTTTCCGTTAATAATCAGAGTTTCAGTGTTACCGTCGGCGGGCGCACCCAGCGTCTGGTACTTGACGGCAATATTACGAACACCGCCGATCTGGTGGCGAATTTGACCAGCACGGCAAATGGCAATGCGGACCGTTTGGCGCGTCTGGGAATTCAAGTGGATTCCCTGGGTTTTCACATGCCCGCCGGGGCAAATATGACGATCGCGAGTGGCACCGCGGATATAGATGCGGTGCTGGGATTAAATGCCACCGTTGGCAGTGTTTCCAATAACGGTCGCCAGGCTACGGCGGGCGACCAGTTTTTTATCGAATCCTCGGAAAAGCAGAATATCCTGACCACCCTGACGCGCTTCAAGGATGCGATGGAATCCTATGACGGCAGTGTAGACGGCAAAAAAACTTTGTCGGCGGTGGTGGCATCGACGCTGAGCAATCTCGGCAACAGTTTGACAAGTGTCACCAACGTGCAGACCAAAATAGGCGCGCGTTTGAATACGCTTGAAGGTGCGCGGGACCTGCATTTGGATACTCAGCTGGTCAATAAAAAAGTGTTGGGCCAATTACGCGATCTGGATTACGCCGAAGCAGCCACGCGTCTCTCCCAACAGCGGCTGGTTTTGGAAGCGGCACAACAATCATTTATTCGCGTCAGCCAATTGACGCTGTTCGATCGTATGTAAAACCTTTTGTCCGGCTTTTGTCGTTTATCACGACACAAGCCGGATGCCTTGGCTTCTCCCTCGACATTCTTTTTTTGCCTCTGCATTCTTGTTTTTACCTCTGCCGTAAGTTTTCCTCTGCAGTAACTTTTCATCTGCCGTCGTCATTTCCCATTTTCGTGATTTCTTTATTTTTTTGGCTGCCGTGCAAGCGCAAGTCTCATGCCGCGACCGGAATTGCGAAATTAATAGCGCGATTTTATTTGCCGCCTGTGTCGGATCCATTGCCGGTAGTTCCCCCGGAGGCGGCAAAAATTTGTCTCTCCGCCCTGCAATCTATTGCCGCTCCATTATTTGATGTCAATAAAAACCGCTGAAAATAAGGCAAAAAAGTGTTTTTCTGGTGTTTGGCACAGCGGTTGCTATATCACTCTCGTCAACGCTCATCTGGTTCGCGAATACTCTGCGATTTATTTGAGCCAATGAATTCCGACAGATCTTTGCGCGGTATTTGGCGCAGCTGCTCAAGGCGAAAGACTGGTCCGGTTGTATTTTAGGTAACAGGAGATGAGCTATGCCTCTAATCATTAATACCAACGTTTCGTCCATGAATGCACAGCGTCAGTTGGTCACATCCGGCAACGAGTTATCAACGGCGATGGAGCGTCTGTCTTCGGGTAAGCGTATTAATACCGCTGCCGACGACGCCGCAGGTCTGGCCATCTCCAACCGCATGACGTCGCAAATCCGCGGCCTCAACCAGGCGGTGAGAAATGCCAACGATGGTATTTCCTTGATCCAGACCGCCGAGGGCGCGCTGGATGAATCCACCAATATTTTGCAGCGTATGCGCGAGCTGGCCATTCAGTCCGCGAACGGAATTTACGACGATGCCAACCGCGCAACTCTGGATGCGGAAGTGCAGCAATTGATTCAGGAATTGGATCGCATCGCCAAGACCACCACCTTTAATGGTCAGCCTTTGTTGGATGGCAGCATGGGCAATGTGGAATTGCAGGTCGGTGCGCAAGCCAATCAGACGATTCGCATTGATATTCAGGCGATGGACTCCCGAACCTTGGGAATGGGATCTGTATCCGTGGATATGCTCGGTGCGGAAGTCTCCGCGAATCTGTCGACACTGTCGTTGAACGAGACCGATGTGTTGATCAACGGTCAGTCCATCGGCCGCTTTAACGGCAGCACGGATACCTTCCAGACGCTTGTCGACAACATCAATAAAAATGTCCGCGGTGTCGAGCCTCCGGTTACACCTCTTTGGAAGGTGGCATGGTCGGCGACGGCGTGCTGGAGAACGGCAACAAATTGCGCATCACCGTGCAGGCGTCGGATGGCAGCGGTAATAACGTGTTCAATATCACCGGCACCAAGAGCATGCAGGAGCTGGTGGACAAAATTAATACCGTTACCGGCGGCGTATTGCGCGCGGATCTTGATAGCCGCGGTTTTCTCGCCATCAGCAACAACACAGGATCTTCTATTGTTGTAGATGCGGTGGATAGCACTGGAGCCGTTACCGCAGCCGCCTCTGCGCTGGTGGAGCGGGCGACCGGTTTTGACGTCCACGATGGAACTCTTGTCGGAACTGCCCAGGCGATTTCGGATTCGGCGGAAGGCCAGATTATTCTGACTTCTGTACATGGCGACCCCATCTCGGTCTCCATCGGTGCCACTGGAACAGTGGAGACGTTGCAGAATCTCGGTTTCCGTGAGACGGGTGATGTCGGTACCGTAAAAGGCGTGGGTTTGACTTCCGCAGCGGCGGCCACGCGTTGGAATGTTGGCGACCTCACCATCAACGGCGTGCAGATTGATAATTCCGATACGGAAAGTATGCAGGGCAAGGTCAACGCGGTTAACCGCCACAGCGCGGATACCGGGGTGGTGGCCAATGCCTACGCGTCGGTGGCGCTGGATTTGAGCAACGCTGATCTTACAGCCTTGTCAGCGAACACGGATTCGCTGGTGATCAATGGTGTCCTGGTGGACCTGGGCCTGGTATCTGGCGATACCTCCACTCAACTGGTGGATGCCTTCAACCGCAATACCGACCGCACTGGCGTCACGGCTTACTTGTCCGGAACCCGCATCATGCTGGAGTCGGATCAGGGGTCCATTCAGATCGCCGCCAGCAGTGCCAACAGTATTTTGAGTTCCGGCGGTGCTCTGAGCGGTGCTGTATTCACCTCCTATGTGTCCGACTCTACGGGGGCGCTGACGACGTCGGCCTGGGCGGCGACTTCCGCTTCCAGCCTCACGGTTGAAGCGGGTCTCAAGTTGAGCAGCACCAATGGTCAGCCCATCAGCATCGAGCTTGGCATTAATGCCAATCCGGGGACTCTTGGTTTGATGGAGGCGAATTCCACCGCGCAAGGCCGTTTTGGCACCGCCATCGCCAGTGTGAGCATCGATACGGCAGCCAACGCGCAGAAAGCCATTGGAGTTATCGATAACGCGCTGGACACGATCAACAACATCCGCGCGGATCTCGGTGCGACCAATAACCGGCTGGATTTCACCATCAATAACCTGATGTCGGTAACGGAAAACACGGCGGCGGCGCGCTCCCGCATTATGGATGCCGACTTTGCCGCCGAAACCGCCGCTCTCAGCCGCGCCCAGGTTCTGCAGCAGGCGTCGCAAGCCATGCTGGCGCAGGCCAACGCGCAATCCCAGCAGGTGCTGCAGCTGTTGCAAGGCTAAAAATTGCAGCAAGGTTAAAAGCTGCTGCAGGGCTAAAAGCTGTTGCAAGGTTAAAAGCCGCCACCGCGCGGCCTGTAAAGCCCTCGAAGCCCCGACCGCTCAGCGTTCGGGGTTTTTTTATATCGTTTTCTGAGGATTCGTCTCAAATTGCGTCTAGTTCTTTATAACTAAGGTGGGATGAAGGTCTTATTTTAAAAATTAGTGAAAAAGTACTAAAGAAAGTCCGCCGAAAGTCGAAACCCTTGGCAGAAGCGCTCTTTTGAGCTTCGCCTGCAGGCTAAATCGACTGGCTTGCAAGCAATCTGACCGTAACTCAGTTAGGAGGCTTACATGCCACTGTATATCAACACGAACGTCTCATCGCTTAACGCACAGCGCCAGCTGATGAGTTCTGGCCAGGAGCTGGATAAGGCGATGACCCGTCTGTCCTCCGGTTTGCGGATCAACTCTGCAGCCGATGACGCCGCCGGTTTCGCCATTTCCAACCGCCAGACTGCCCAGATCCGCGGTCTCGACCAGGCCGTGCGAAATGCCAACGACGGTATTTCTCTGATTCAGACCGCTGAAGGTGCTCTCGACGAAAGTACCAACATCCTCCAGCGTATGCGCGAACTGGCTATCCAGTCTGCGAACGGTCTCTACGGTGACAACGACCGCGCCACACTGAATGCTGAAGTTCAGCAGCTGATCTCCGAGCTGGATCGTATCGCCAAAACCACCTCATTCAACGGCCAGAACATCCTCGACGGATCCATGAAAAAAGTGGATCTGCAAGTAGGTGCCCAGGCCAACCAGACCATCACCATTTCCGTTGCCGCAGTGGATTCCAAAACACTGGGCATGGGCTCACTGAGCGCGGATGTGGTCGGAGCGGAAATCAATAGCGATGCCATCAGTACCGGCGGTATTGTCAGCTCATCCGGCGCCCTGAGTGCGCAGGATGTCCTGATCAATGGTCAGACCATTGGTGCTCTGAAGAGCGGTGATACCCTGAGCAAGCTGCTCGAAAACATTAATACCAATGTGCGCGGTGTTACCGCATCCACCGCAGTGGAGTTGACCGCTAGCGGCGTAGGCACCGGTGTCATTGATGAGGCTGGCGCAGGTATTACGGTAACCAAAACCGACGGCACCACATTTACCTTCAACGTCGCCAATACCAATACTTTGCAGGAATTCGCCGATAAAGTCGGCGCTGAATCCGGCGGTATGGTCAGCGCTTCCATCGGCAAAGACGGCAAGTTGACCTTGAGCGCGCAGAACGTAGCGTCCTTGGAGGTCACTTCCGGTGAGGCCGCCCTAGGCGTTACTGGTGACGCAAAAAATGCTCAACTGATCTTAACTTCCGATGACGGCGGCCCCATCACCGTTGAGCGCGGTTCGACCGGTACATTGAGCGATCTGAACAACCTCGGTTTCCGCGAAACACAAGGCGGCGGGGTTATCGAAAGTGTCGGTTTGATGGCGAATTCCGGCGGTGCAAATGAAGAACTGGAAGTGGGTGAGCTGACCATCAACGGTGTGCAGATCAGCAACAAAAACACCGACAGCCTGCAGGGCAAGATCAATGCGATCAATGCCGCAACCTCGCAGACCGGTGTGACAGCCATGGCTTACGCCACCCTGAGCCTTGATATGTCGGGCTTCCAGGAAAGTGGTGCTGCGGCCACGAGCGAGCTTAGAATCAATGGTGTGAGCATTGATCTTGATTTGGCGAATGATGCGACGACAGAAGACGTGGTTGAGGCGTTCAACAAAAAAGACCTCCGAAACTGGAGTAACCGCGCGCTTGTCCGGTACTCGCATCATTCTGGAATCTGATCAGGGCGCTATCAACTTGGCGGCCGGCACGGCGAACTCCTTCTTGGGAACCGCGAGCGGCGTGAATTCCGCAACCAAAGCCTACATTACGTCTACCGGTACATTCACTGAGTCTGCCTCTACCATTACCAGCACCGCCGGTTTCACCGCGGAAGCGGGCCTGAAATTGGTTAGCGCCAATGGCAACCCGATCAGCGTCGAACTCAACGGTACAGATGCCGACGAGACTTTGTCCCGTCTCGGTCTGATGGAGTCCAACAAGCTTGGTGAAGGGTCATTTGGCACCGCTATCGCGTCCATCAATGTGTCGACTGCCGCGAACGCTCAGAAAGCCATTGGCGTGATCGACACTGCGCTGGAGACCGTCAACAACATTCGTTCGGACCTCGGTGCGGCAAACAACCGTCTCGACTTCACTATCTCCAACCTGTCGAACGTTGTGCAAAACACCCAGGCAGCGCGGGCCCGTATCACCGATGCGGACTTTGCGGCGGAAACTGCAGCTTTGAGCCGGGCGCAAGTCCTGCAACAAGCCTCGCAGGCGATGCTCGCCCAGGCCAACGCCAGACCTCAGCAAGTGCTGTCACTGCTGCAATAAGGTGAAGAAGGTTAACCCGGTGATGTTCATCGGGTTTTTAAAAAAGGCGTTGGCGGGTTCGCAAACCGGAAAAACGGGGCGCGATTCCGCCGACCGCTATTTGAGAGGTTAGCCCATGAATGAAGTGCGATTGTCGCCAATAGCGAACACTGTGGTAACACGGCCAGCTTCATCGAAGGGGGCGATGCAGACAACGTCGTAACCGCCGTCGGCAAAAGTTTGCCGCTATCAGCGGAAAAGCAGTTCGTGTCGATGGATGGACGGAGCGGAAATGTTTCTTCACCCGAGCATCTGCAAAAAGCGGTGGTTGCCATTAGCGAGTATGTGCAATCCATCAACCGCGACTTGCAGTTCAGCGTGGACGAGGAAACCGAACGTACCGTCATCAAGGTCATCGACAGCGCATCCGGAAAACTGATTCGACAGATACCCGATGAGGTTTTTTTGGAGCTGGCACGGAAGCTGAATGACGACGGTAACTTGCAGTTGATTGACGCCCTAGGATAAATCAGTAATCACAGGGACATCGTTGCCGGATTCCGGTAACGGTAAACCTCCGGCAAGATGCGCAGCTCGCTGTGCATCTTTTTCGCGTTCCTGAAAACTCCGGCCGCGCATAGTGTTGCTCGGGAATGGGAAATTTGGTTTACCGGCGCTCGACTATACTGTTTTAACGGCGCATAGCGCCCAGCTTTTTATTTAGCGCTATACGCTTAAGAAATGACTTTATTAGCGCTTAAGAAATGACTTGTCCGGTCGATAACCGAACAAGCGGTGGAGGTTGCCATGATCGACAACAACATTATCAAGTCACTCGGCGCAGGTTCGGGTATCGATTCCAAGGCCTTGGTTACTCAGTTGGTGGAGATCGAGCGTTCGGCGCCCCAGGGTCGCATTGACGCCAAGCGGGAAAAAGCCGAAGCGCAGATTTCCGATTTCGGCCTTATGTCCGCCGCTATGGACAAACTCAAATCCGCGCTGACTGCACTTACCTCCAAAGAAGGTCTGTACAGCAAATCCGCTTCCTACACTTCCAGCGATGCCCTGGTGCCTACCAAGCTCGACACCAATGTTCAGCCCGGCACCTACAGCTTTGAAGTCCGCTCACTGGCCGCATCCCAATCACTCAGTTTTGCCGCTCTGGGCAGCCCTAATGACGCCGTGGGCGAGGGTGTGCTGACATTTAATTTCGGCAACTGGAATCGCGATGGCAATCAGGATCCGACCTCGTTTGTCGAGGATGCCAACGCCGGCAGTTTTTCCGTAACCATCGATAGCAGCAATAACAGCCTCAACGGCCTTAAAGATGCTATCAACAAGGCGAACAAAGGCGTTCAGGCGAGTGTTATTTTCGACGGCGCAGGCTACCGCCTGGTGGTCAGCGCTCCTTCGGGTGCGAACAAGGAATTACAGATAACCGCCGCTGAAGACGGCGATACGCCCACCAACAACGATGCCAGTGGTTTATCTCGTTTTGCCTTCAACGCCAATGTCGCTGGAATTGCCGACGTGGAAAAGCAGGTTGGGGTGGATGCTGAGCTGGTCATCAATGGTCTGGCACTGAAACGCTCGACAAATAATGTCACCGATGTGGTGGAAGGTTTGACGCTCGATCTGCTCAAAGCATCGCCGGGCGAAATCGTGACGGTGACCGTGTCGGATGACAAAACTTTTGCGGAGGAAAAAATCCGCGGCTTTGTCGAAGCCTACAACGCATTTCTGACAGAAGTAAAACCCGCTTTTTCGTTCAATAAAGAAGAGGAAAAATGGGGTTCCCTGGCCAACGACTCGCTTGCTAAATCCGTAGTCGGTCGTTTCCGCGGCATTATCGGCGCGGCGATCCCCGGGCTGACCAACTCCAATTTTTCGGCGTTGACGAATCTCGGAATCCGTACCCAGCTTGACGGCAGTCTGACCATCAACGAAAACGATTTTTCCAAAGCCATGAGCGACAATTTCGCCGATGTGCAAAAACTTCTCGCGCCTTATACCTATTCATCCAGCAGTGATATCACGGTCAACAGCTTCGGCAAACAAACTCAGGCCGGCAGCTACGACGTAGTGATTACGACAAAGCCGAGCAAAGGTTATTTCGCCGGCGCGCAGATGGATGCGGGAGTCTCCTTTCCGAATTTTGATACCACAGATAAAAGCTACAGTTTTGCGCTCAATGTCAACGGCGTGGAATCCGGCACTATCCAACTGCCGGGCGACGTGGTCTACGCGTCGGCAACGGATCTGGTTTCCGCCATGCAAAGCGCGATCAACGCCGACAGCAAGCTGCGCGAAAATGGCATCACTGTGGTTGTCACTTTCGATGCGGACACCAACAGCATCACCATGACATCCAGCCGCTATGGCGCCAACTCATGGGTTGATGTGCTGTCTGCGAGTTCGGACGCCATTACAGATCTCGGTATTGCACAGGGCTCGGGCGTCAAGGGCGTGAATGTCGCGGGTACGGTCAATGGTGTGCCGGGCTTCGGCTTAGGTAATGTGCTGCTGCCGAAACTGGGAGAAAAAGCGGAAGGCCTCTCTCGCTGATCGTCGGTGAAAATGCCACCACCTCGAAAGTGGATTTCTCCCGCGGTTTTGCCGGACAAATGGAGGAGCTGCTCGGCCAATTTCTGCAGAAAAATGGCCTGTTTGACTCACGCGAAGACATTCTGCAGCGACAGCTGGTGGATCTGGATGATCAGGAAACACGTCTGGAGCGCCGCATGACGGGGTATCAAGAGCGGCTGATGCAGCAGTTTATTGCAATGGAAAATATTTTGAATGGCCTCAATTCACAGGGAGGATTCCTCGAGAATCTGATCGATTCTCTACCGTTTACCGCGTCTAAAAAATAACACTCCGTCACATCTGTGACGCGAGTGTCCATATGGGGCTGAGATGTTGTACTTGAAGGCTGGCCAAAAAGTTGTTCTTTCTGTTTTTCTATTTTTTTCCTCGCTGATTTCCGCTGTTGTTTATGCCCAATCCGTTACACAAGTGAAAGTTGTTTCACGCGGAGATGAAAACGCGGACTACGCAATCGAGATGATAAAACTCGGGCTGGAAAAAGCTGGTCGCCGCTTTGAATTGATCGTGCAGGACGGTGCGTTGAGCGCGCCCAAAATGCGCGAGGAATTGCTCGCGGGCAATATCGATATCATTTGGGTGGCGACAAATCTGGATATGGAACAAAACGCGTTGCCGGTCAGGGTCCCGCTGTATAAAGGATTGCTCGGTCACAGATTACTGATCGTTCACAAAGATAACGCGCATTTATTTGATCGCGTGCAGTCCATGGAAGACGTGCGCCGATTTACCTATGGCCAAGGCGTGGGCTGGCCGGACACCGCGATCATGCAAGCAAATGGTATGAAAGTCGTGCCTGCAACAAAATACGAAGGGCTATTCCACATGGTGGATGGCAAACGCTTTGATGCATTTCCGCGCGGAATTCATGAACCTTGGGGAGAAGTGCAAAAACATAAGGAGCTTGAGCTGACAGTCGATACAAACATCATGTTGGTGTACACCATGCCGTACTACCTGTTTGTCGCACCGAATCGCCCGGAGCTGGCAGCCGACATTGAGCGAGGATTATTACGTGCAATTGATGACGGAAGTTTTGATGAAAAGCTTTTCAATAATCCGATGGTGCAAATGGTATTAAAGTATTCAAACTTGAAGAACCGCCGTATCTTTAAATTGCAAAATCCCGAATTACCCCCGAAAACCCCACTCGACAATCCAAAGTTGTGGCTTGATGTGTCGAAGCTGTAAGCACCCGCTGATTTGAATTCGCACCTGTTTTGCCGGTTCCCAAGCCGCGCAGAAACAGGTGTGCCTGTCGGATAGCCACCAGATGGATTGAAGCGGCGCTGAAATGTACGGAGCGAGGAAGCGTTTATTTACCGAGCCGGTACGCCGCAATGGGCTGGTTTACGCCTTGCTCCTAATGACGTAAAACACAGCATTTTTTATCCCTTCTCCCGGTGCGGTGGCGAGCATGAAGATTCGCGCGCCAATCTGGATCCCCTGGGTATTTCACCCCACGGCTTCATGGGATAATCCCGCCCCTCTTAAAAACCATTCAAAAAGCCCGACCATTCAGGAGAACACGCCATGGTGCCTTTCCAGCGGCCTAACCGCCTCTTTTTGCTGGTGATTTTTAGCTTTTCAACGGTTTTGGCCGCCTGCAGCAGTGGCGGTGGCGGCAAGGGAGGACCGGCACCGAATCCCGCAGACACCCGTCCAGATAGTTTCACGATAACGGCGTCCGCTGGCGAAGACCCTAGTGAGGTCCCATTTGATACCGAAATCACTTCAGCGCCCATCACCATTACTGGTATAGACGCTGCAGCTGCGGTGAGCATCAACAATGGTGAATTCCAGATTGATAACGGCACGTTCACCAGCACTGCCGGTACCGTGCGCAGTGGCCAGACAATCACTGTCCGTGTTCGATCCTCAGTCAAAGCCGGTCAAAGCGTAACCGCAACCCTGAACGTCGGCGGCGTAACCGCTCCGTTCACCGTCACCACCGGCCCCGACACCGAACCACCCGAAGTCGCCATCCTGTTTCCACCTCCAGCGTCCATGACCGAAGGTTCCACCCTGTTTCTGCGCGGCACGGTTAAAGATGTAAACGGAACATTGGAGGAAGGCGCTGTGACAGTGAACGGTGTGGAAGCAGCGTTGGAATTGAATGCAGCAGAGGATGAGGGCACGTGGAGTGTAACGGTGGATTTGGCAGAGGGGTTGAATTCTATAGCGGTGACGGCGGAGGATGCAGAAGGCAATCTCACTGGTGAGCAAAGTGTGGATATCACCAAAGCTCCGATTGCCAGCGCATTTCCAGACGAGAATTCGCCGTTTGTAGATCCTGTGGGAATCACTTTGAGCAGCCACGAGAATGTTCCCGTGGCTTATGTGACTGAACCTTCATTAAAAGCGGTTTTGACTGTTGATTTGACGTCGGGGACCAGAAGAATTCTCTCTGATAACAATCTGCAATCTGAAGATCCTTTCGAACGCCCCTGGCGACTAACCAGCGGAGCAGATTCTATTTTGTATGTCACCGATAGAACCAACGGAAATATTTATTCCGTCGATGTTGAAACCGGTAATCGGACGGTTGTGCCCATTCAGGATACTTCAACTCTGGTACGGTCCCCCAGAGGGATAGTGTATTTCAATAATAAGCTCTATGTGGCTCACGGACAGTCGGTTCTTTCTATCGATCTTATATCCGGCATTTTGACTAGCCTAGCAGCATCTCAAAGTAGCTATTTTTCCAATGTTATCGATCTGGCCATCGATACCCAAGGTAGTCGAATTATTGCCTTGAATAGCGATCCGGTCAGCTTTACGTCCGTCACCTTGCCATCAGAAAATTCCGAATTCTATGAAGTGGGTGATCTGGAATACAGTGAAGCCATCACTATAGATCGCGCCAATAATCAAATATATACGGTAGATGCGTTAAACGCGCGCGTGTTGCGTTTCGATGGAACGCTTAGTCAAGGTGCCGATTTCACGCAAATTGGAAGTGAATATCCCGAGAATCCCTTGATTGAAACCTGGGGTGTCGCAAATTCTCCGGAGTTGGGATTTCTTGTGATCGCAGACCGGGGGTTAAAGGGGCTTGTTGCAATGGACACTGTTAGCGGGAGAAGGGTGATCATCTCCAAGTCCGCCACGCCCGTTTTAGAAGAATAGGTTCTGTGGCGGCAAATTTCCGCTATTTATTCAGCTAATCAGGAAAGATAGCGAATAAGGCTTTATAGCCGCCTGAATGTTTTGACTATTTTGTGTGTGACTCCATGAGCCGATATTCATTGACTAGAAACGTTTGTTTTTCCAGATCCAAACTGGCATTGGCTATAGCAGTACATATGTTTGCGGCGGGTAACGCATTTGCCGCGCCGACGGGTGGTGAAGTTGTCGGCGGCTCTGGCAGTATCGAGCAGCAAGGTACACATACCACCATTATTCAGGAATCCGAGCGGCTGGCTGTTGATTGGCAGAGTTTTGATGTTAGTACGAACGAGCGAGTAGAGTTTGTGCAGCCAGGGCAAAGCGCCGTGGCGCTTAACCGGATTCTGGGTAATAAGGGCAGTGAAATTCTTGGCCGTATAGATGCCAATGGGCATGTGATTCTGGTGAATCCTCGTGGAGTGGTATTTGGTGAAGGAGCAGTTATCAATGCAGGTGGATTAATTGCCAGCGGCTTGCAGATCAACCCGGAAGATCTTATGAACGGTGATCTGGTGTTCAAGCGCATTGAGGGTATGGATAGCACGGTCATTAATTCCGGCATGATCAATGCCGCCTCTGGTGGCAATGTTGCCTTATTGGGAGCGCGGGTAGAAAACCGTGGATTAATTTCTGCCAAACTGGGTTCTGTAATTCTGGCTTCAGGCAAGGAAGCGGTGCTGACATTTGATGAATTCGGTCTTTTGGGTGTTCGGGTTGATCAAGCGATATTGCAGGAAGAGTTGGGCGAAACCGCAGCAGTAAAAAATGCTGGTGAAATTCTTGCGGAGAGTGGTCGCGTTTTATTGAGTGCCACCACCACGCGGGATGTTTTCAGTCAGGCTGTGAACTGGGGGAATCAGCAGCAGGCCCGCAGCGTGACCTTCAACGAAGACGGCAGTTTTAGTCTGGGTGCGGGTGGCAATATTGAAAACTCGGGTACTTTGAATGTATCGGGCGAGCACAGCGCTGGAATCGTTGTTGCTGTTGCGGAGAATGTAACGCATACCGGGTTGATTCGCGCCGATTCCCAGCGGGGTCAGGGTGGCAGCGTTGAACTTCATTCCAACACTACAACACGTCTTGCGGACGACGGTGTTGTTACCGCCAGTGGTGTAGAAGGCGGTGATATTAAGTTGCTTGGAAAAAATGTTGGGCTTTTTGATCAGGCCGCAGTTAATGCCGTGGGTGCTAATGGTGGCGGTACTGTTTTGATTGGTGGCGATAGAGAGGGGTTGAATACCGAAGTTCGTAATGCGGATTTTGTTTATGTAGGCAAGGGAACCTTAATAGACGCGAGCGCTAAAGACATTGGTGATGGTGGCGTCGTAGTAACATTCGCGGAAGATACTGCGAGGATTTATGGAGCATTATCTGCGCGCGGGGGCACCCTCTCGGGTGACGGTGGTTTTGTCGAGACATCGGGCAGGCTTGGTTTTGAGATTGGCGATTCACCGGATTTATCGGCAAACGAGGGTGTGGGCGGACATTGGTTGATAGATCCGTACAATATTACAATTACCGACGATACCAATACCGGCTTTCCCGATACTACTCCGCAAAATCCGTTTGTTTCTACTGGGTCAAATGCAATTTTGGATTACAGAACCTTGCAAGGTGCATTGGCCAGAGGTGGTGTTGTTACAGTGCAGACTGGACCGGGTAATAATGGTGAAGATGGAGATATCACCGTTGCTTTTGGCATCAATCTCACGACCAATGTCACGGCGACGCTCAATCTGATCGCCCACAATGACATCATAATCAACGCCAATATCACCACTGGTGATAAAAACGCCAATCGCAAACTCAACCTCCATCTCAACGCCAACACCTCCGGAAATGATGGCAGCATCACATTCGGCAACAACGTCCGCATAGAGACCGGCGGTGGCAATTTTGTGGTGGGGCAGATTGCGCAGAACGGATCCGTCAATCCGGATTTGCCCGGCGCTTACAATGTGAATTTTTCGAATGCAACGATTGATGTTGTGCGGGCAGCTTACAGCAATAGCGAACTGGATCAGTTCTATAGAAATCATGGGACTGCAGTTACCCGCGATCAATCCCAACATCTTGCGCCCAGTGGCAGGATAGTAATTAACGCGGATTATGATGTCACTCTGGGACAAATGAAAATCAAAGGTCGGGAGGCGCAAGATGCGCCAGCCAAGGTGGCGATCACCGCTGGGCACGATATTGTGCTGAGTCAGGATCTGTTGTTCGACAATAATCCTACGGAAATTCTGCAGCCCAACCAGCGCTCGAATGATGGTTACACTACTCTGCAATTGATCGCCGACAACCATATTAATCTCAATGGCAGAATTCGCCGGGAGTTTCCTAATACGCCGGAAGGCTGGCAAGATCACCAGGATCGTCTTCGCATAGAGCTGACCGCCGACAACGACAGAGACGGCGGCGGAGATGTGACGATTGGCAACAGTCAGGAAACCGAAATAGAAACCGTCGGTGGCGATTTTATTATTCACAACGCGGTGAATGTCGATTTATCTGGCCGCACCATCGACACCCGCTCCCCCTACGGCGCCGGTAATGTTTCCATCACCGCCAGCGGCAACGTAACCCTCGGCAATTTGCCGATGTTCGAACAGGCTGCCAGCAACACAGCAGGTCCTTTGCGCAATCCCAGCTTGACCGCAATCGCTGGTGACACCTTAACGTTAGGTGGTGCCAACTTATACACCCGTGATGGTGGGATTAATCTCGGTGCGGCGCAGTGGAATTTTAATAGTCGTTCACTTAACACTACGCAAGGTGGTTCGGTTACGTTAACAAGTGCGGGGAATCTAGCGCTGCCGACCATCGTTTCCTCCGGTAATCTCACACTCGCCAGCCGTGATGCAGGACAAGCCATTTCCATTACGGGTGGTGCGCGATTAAATGGATTATTGACGCTCGATTTAAAAGCCGGCTCCGCCAACCTCACCAATCTGGTCAATAACGCTTCCGGTAGTGTTGCGAATGTGGTGATCAAGAGTGGACAGAATATCCAGCTTCAAACACCTCAGTCCATCCGTTTGGGAGAGAGTGCGTTGACGGGGAATCTCAGTCTGACGTCCGGTGCGGGCATTAGCCAATTGGGTAATACCCACATTAATGTCGGTGGTGACTCGCGTTTTTACGTTGATGACAATGGTGTTGTCCTCAGAAGCGTGAACAATATTTTCGTTGGTTCGGTGTGGGTGGGTGGCACTGGCGGTGGGGATGTGCAGGATGTCGATTTAGCAGCGCAGAATTTGCGCCTGGGCAATTCCGCAGACGATATGACCGTGACCGGGACATTTAACGCACGGGCCGGTGGCAATATCACTCAAGCCGGGATTTTGGCAGTAACGGGCACCACCACATTATCAGCTGGTGGCAGTATCACACTTACGCAAAATAATGAATTTTCCAGTATTGGCATTTCACAAGCCCAGTCGGCGGAAATTCATAACCAGCAAAATCTGGGATTGGGCTCCATCGGAAATGTGGGTCAACTCACGCTCGATGTAACGGGTAATCTCAGTCAGAGTGCAGCTTTGACTCTCGACGAACTCATTCTGGCGGTGACGGGCGAAACCTTACTGACGCAGCAAGAAAATCGTATCGCCGCGCTTTCCGGTACTGTTGTCAGTGGTGAAATAAATTCGGCTGGTGATATGCAGCTCGGTAATTTCACTGTTGGTAATGGCGAAGGCATTTCACTGCATTTGAGTGGCAACGATGCGCAATTTTCTCAGACGGAGGGCTCTACTTTCACTTCCCGTTCGCCCACCACCGTCAGCGCTGCACACGTTACGCTGAATGCCAATGTTGAATTTACCAGCCTGGGCGCGCTCACTTTCAACGAGGTTTCGAATTTTGTATTGAGTGGCAACCTGCAGGGGCAGGACGCGACCGAGAATTCAATTGTCATCAATGGCACCAGTGGTAACGGTATTTATGAAATCACCGCGGACGCCAGTTGGGAAAACGTTGCTTTTAATATCAACGGTGGAAATGGAACCGATACTCTGCAGGGCCCTGATCTTACGGCCACTTGGCACATAGGTGCCGCGGAGCCTCATAGGTTGGTCACAGCCCAAGGTGAGGTGTCGTTTCGCGGGATGGAATCGCTGCAGGGTGGTAGTGAGGCGGACACCTTCGCGTTTGCCGCGGGTGCCGTCACCACACTGTCATTGTCTGGAGGTAACGGGCGCGATGTGGCGGACTATTCGGGCATTACGGGTGATATCACTGTTCCCCTTGGCGTCAGCGGTGGCTTGAGTGGCATAGAGCTGATTCGCGGCAACAACGATGGCGCCGGCACAACCAATAGTGCACTCACCGCACAGGGCAACACCGCCAATACCTGGGTAATTAACGCACTCAACGCGGGGCAGGTTACGCCGGCCGGTGGCACGGTTATGGCGTTTGAGGGGTTTAACCAGCTGGTCGGTGGAGGCGGTCAGGACAATTTCACTTTCAGTGCGAATCTCAGTGGCGCTAGCGCCCAGGCGGATGGAGCCGGGGGAGACGATATTTTTAATGTCCTGATAGATATCACTGCCAATTTGGTCGGCGGTGAGGGCGCAGACCGTTTCAATTTAGCAGCAGCGACTTTAGGCAGCCTTTTTGGCGGTGACGGGAATGACACTTTTGTATTGAGTGAGGATGCACGGGTCGCAGCGCTGGACGGCGGGGACGGGCTCAATACCTTGGTTGGTTTCGATGCAGATCTCGCGTGGGATATTTATGCCAGCGAGAGCGACGGTTCTGCTGTCGTCGATGTATACGATGATTCGGCGGTGTATGTTGCGGAAGCAGCCAAGATCACTGGGGTGCAGGGTGGATCTGGCGACGACACTTTCTTTTTCTTGCTCAATAACAGTGGTGTCGGGGCGGATGGTGGCGAAGGTGAGAATACCGCTGATTTTTCCGCCGTCACCGGCAATTTAACCGTCAATCTGGGCGGTTTGGATCAACTGGGTCTGAGCAATATCGCCGGGGTGGTGGGTAATTATCAGCCTATGGGAGTCAGTACCAGCACGCTTGGCATTGTCAGCGGAGGAGCCAATCGCTGGACTTTGAATGCGCCCGATGCCGGTAGGGTACAACTGGCAGATGGCGACACTATTAGCTTCCGCAATTTCAATAATTTCCTCGGCGGCGAGGGCGCGGATCGTTTTGATATTTCCGCAACGCCGGCGGGCCTTATCAATGGGCGCGGTGGCAATGACAGTTTTTATCTGCTCGCGTCTGGTATCTCGGCGGCCCTGTTCGGCGGTGATGGCAACGATACATTGGTAGCCTATCAGCAGAGTGCCAACACTTGGGAGTTGAGCGCGGGGATATCGTATCTGAGGTCGGCGGGCTCTGATGTCGCCTTCACCGGCATGGATGTGTTGCGCGGTGCAGTCGACTTTGCCGACACCTTTATCTTCCTCAATTCTGTGGTTCCCCAACCTACTATCGTCGCTGGCGACGGCGAGGCGATAGATACCATCGATTATTCCCTTCTTACCGGTCAGGCGATTGAGGTAATCCTCGGTGGTTCCGGCCTTACGGGTTTCGAATCCGTGATTGGCAATGGTGCGACCAGCACCCTGATCGGCGCGAATCAGGCGAGCGATTGGACCCTGGATGAAAACGGCGAAGGACAGGTGTCCTGGGCCGGACAGACCACGCTATTCAGCGGCTTTGGCCATTGGGTCGGCGGCAGCGCGGCGGACCGTTTTGTTCTGGCGACATTGACGGGCGCGCCGGCTTCCATCCGCGGCGGCGGTAGTGCGGATGTTTTGGATATGGCCGCCGTGAACCAAGTGCTATGGGTTGGTTTGGGGATGGGAACAGGTGCGCCGCTTACCGTAACGGAAGTGGAAACTATAACTGCCAATCCACTGCACTCGAATCGCCTGACCAGTGCCGCCAATCAGGCCGGTTGGGTTATCAATGCGCGCAACGCCGGGACTCTGACGCAGGACGGTGGCAGCGCCATTGGGTTCAGCGGCTTTGCCCATTTGCACGGTCTGCATGCCAACACTTTTGATCTTCAGGCCAATGGGGTTCTCGTCGCGGAAGATGGTGCGGGCAGCGTTCAGGGCGGTGACGGGAACAGCCTGCTGAAGGTGGATGGCAATACCACCCACGCGTGGGCGCTGAATGGTGCCGGCACCGGCAGTTTGGCGCGAGGTGAGTCGGAGTTATTGGGCTTTGTAGGGCTCACCGCATTGGAAGGTGGGGATGGGCGGGACGATTTTGTCCTCACGGATCCGGCAGCGAGCATAGGTCGCATCGATGGTGGCGGCGGTACTAACTCCCTCAGCGCCGCCTGGAGCAGCAACACCTTATTGGAGTGGAAGGTTGCTGATGGTCAGGGCGAATTGGTAAATCATGTTGCTCAATTCCTGCGTATCGCCGAACTGGTGGGGCAGGGCGGCGCGGACGATTTCCAAATCAGCGGCAATAGCTCTCTCGTATTGATAGACAGTGGTGCCGGCGACGATCTCATTCATTTGAGCAACACCAGCCGAGTCGCCACAGTGCGGGCCGGTGACGGGTCCGACATCATCAGCCTGTCCGACAGCGCATCGGTTACAGACCCTATTGATGGCGGCGGGCATCCCGCTGACGGTGGTGACCGGCTGAACTTGGCGGACTACGGCAGCGGTGTGATCTGGAATGCCGCCGAGCAGCGCATCGGCGGATTCACTTACCGCAATATTGAACAGATAGACGCCCCTACGGGATTCGCCAATACCTTTCAGGCGCCAGATAGCGTCAATACCTGGACCATCTCTGGCTCAAACAGCGGGGTATTAAGTACCGGTGATGGCCAAAACCTGATCTTCACGGCGATCGCGCAATTGCTCGGTGGCAGCCTTGAGGACATCTTCATACTGTCAGAGGAAGGCAGCATAACCGGCAGCATCGACGGCGGCGGTGGCACCAACTATTTACAGGGCAACGACGTCGCCAACCAGTGGACCGTTACGGGTCTAGATAGCGGCCGCCTGGAGAGCAACGGTGCGCCTAGCGTTGCGTCCTTCGAGAGAATCCAACACCTGCTTGGCGGCAACGGCACGGATCAATTTGAAATCACCGCTGCAGGCCGTTTGACCGGTGGGCTCGAGGGCAATGGCGGGGCGGACACTCTCATCAGTCAGCGCACCAATCAAAGCTGGTGGATCGCCGATGATGTTACGCCCGGGCGCCTGGAGGGCGGCGACGAAGTAACTCTGGTGTCTTTCACCGGAGTGGAGACCCTCGCGGGCTCTGGCAGCGACATCCTGCGTGGCGGCGACCAGGACCGCGAATGGCGCCTCGACAACCCGGGTGCGGGCAGCCTGGATAGTGGGGCGATTTCGGTGGCCTTCAGCGGCTTCAGCGATCTGATCGGCGGTGCCGGCAGCGACAGCTTCGTGGTGGGCGAGAACGGCGCTATTGCCGGCGTGATCGATGGCGGCAACGGCGTCAACAGCATCTTGTTTGAGCGCCAGGGCGCGGTCAGTGTCACTCTCGATATGAACCGCCAGATTGCAAACGCGTTCAAGGTGCAGCGAGTGCAGACCATTGAAGCGGCAGATGGCTTCAACCATAACCTGTATGGCGCCAGCGATAATGCTGCCGGTTACAACTGGATTGTGAGCGGCCCGAATCGGGGACTGGTAAGTCTGGACGGGGAGGATGAATCCCAAATTCAATTCATCAATTTTGCCAATCTGTTCGGCGGCGGTCGCAGCGATAGTTTCCGCATTGACGGCGGGGTCCTGGCCAGCATTGATGGTGGCGGTGGCGATGATTTCCTCGACTATTCAGCATATGAAGGCGACGGTGACCTCACTGTCACCATCGGCGAACATTTAGGTGCCGACTTCACGATCAAAAGTATTGAGGGAGTGGTGGGCAATGATGATGGTTCGGGGGCGGGGAAGGCCATTCTGCGCGCCAGCAACGGCACGAATGTCTGGACGATATTGGGTGGCGGTGATCCCGGGCAGGACGGCATAAATGACGGCGTCTTCGAGCAGGTTGGGGGCGATCGTATTGTCTTTCGCGATTTCAGCTATCTGCAGGGCGGTTCTGGCGATGACCGTTTTGTACTGCAGGATCAAGGCATTCTGACGGGAAGTATTCGCGACAACGGCGGAAACAACACTCTGGATCTGAAAGCGACAGAGCTCCCCCTGCGAACGGTCGTATTCGCCACGGAAAATCCCCCACGAGGTCGGCGGGAAAATGAACTCTTCGTCCAAGGGATTCAGACTTTGGAAGGGCGGGGAGTGGCAACGACATTGATAGGGCCTGATGTAGATACCAGGTGGCTCATCAACAACCGAAATGCAGGTGAGCTCAACTATCTGGATCGCAAAGTCACCTTTACCGGTTTCGGCAATGTCAGCGGCGGCGCTGCCGCAGATGTTTTCTCTGTGAGTTCAGCGGGGGCGATGTCGGGTTGGTTTTCTGGTGGCGACGGCACCGCGAGGGATCAAATCAATTTCACCAGTCAGCTACCCGTTTCCGTGTGGTCGGCAGGTACAGCTCCGACCGAGAGTGGATGGCACTGGCTTAACGGCGGTTTTGACGTGGTGACGGCACCAGCCAATGCGCAGAATCAATTTGCGTCGGACAGTAGCAGGGCACAGGTGTGGAATTTCTCCGGTACCAACTCAGGCACGGTGGCAGAGGTTGACGCCTCGGCGGCGCTTTCTTTTAGCGGCTTTGGTCGGTTGCTTGGCGGCCAGGGTGATGATGAATTTGTGTTCGCCGCCGGCAGTAATCTGACCGGTCTGCTTGATGGTGGCGAGGGTACGAACTCCGTGGATCTGGAAGCGCTCACAGCCTCAATTTCGGTTTCCATTGGCAACCGGGAAAACGCGGACCTGCGTATCGACAGAATCCAGCGTATCGCGGCCAATGAAGATCCCGCCCGCAATAACTGGTTGCGGGGCGCGGATCAAAACAATCAGTGGAAGATCAGCGGCGCCAATGCAGGTGAGCTCAACGGCAGTGTGCAGTTCAGTGGGTTTGCCAATCTCCGCGGTGGCGCGGCGGATGATCAGTTCATCTTCCAGCAGCTGGGCGGCCTGAGTGGACAGATTGATGGAGACGCCCATGATCAGGGCGATGTGGTGGATTACGGCAGCCTCATTGAGGCGGTGTTGGTGGATCTCAGCGGCGCAGCCTGATTGCTCAACGTTGAAGAGCTGGTCGGCAACGACAACACCGTCTTGCGGGGACCGAACCAGAACGCCACTTGGCGCGTAACGGCGAGCAACAACCAGGGGCAGCTGTCGTATGGCGTGAATCAGGTCTTGGACTTCAAAGGCGTCAACCGTTTGATCGGGGGAGCTCTTCCGATGAATTCGTATTTGCCAACGGCGCGGTGATCACCGGTGGTGTTGATGGCGGAGATGGAGCGGATCGCTTTTTTGTCGGCATCGGAGGTGGCTCAGCAGTCTCTACATTTTTGTTCGGCGGCGCGGGCGAGGACTCGTTGGAGTTTCTGGACGGAGGTGAAGGCTGGCGGGGAACTTGGGGTCCGAATGCGAACAGCGCGCCGCAGTTCGCTTTTTCCGCTCCTGGCTCCAATTCGCCATTCACCGTTGGCTACAACGGCATGGAGTCCATATTGGTCCAGGCAAATTTGGACCGTATGACATTGACCGGCCGGCCTGATGCGGATGAATTCCATCTTGGGCCCCAGTCCTGGCAATGGGGCAGCCTCACGCAGGTTTCCTATCGCAGCGGCGTGCGTGCATTGACGGTCGACGCAGATAGTGCGGATACCATCCGCCTTACCGGAACCATTCGCCTTGCCGATGAATTGTTGTTGCGCGGTGGCCAGCTGGTGTCCGACGGCGGCACTTTGCTGGAGACAGGCCGATTGGTTCTTGAAGGACTGCAAAATGCCGGGTCGGCGGAATCTCCTTTGAATATTTCGGTGAATAACCTGGCGCTTGCGGACAATATTGGCGCCTTGTATTTACGCGAAGAGAATAGCCTGGTGCTGGATGGTTTGACCGGTGACGCCTTCGTGGATCTGCGTTTGCGCGACGGCGATCTGAACCAGAGCGGCGCCATTGTCGGCGAAGGTAATTATCGCTTCGAAGCGGAAAATGGCGCCGTGCGATTGACTAGTGAGGACAATCTCATTGCCGGCGTTGTAGGACTTTACGCCGCCACTGACGCGGCGTTGACCAACGCTACTGCAACGGTGCTGTCTGGCGTTCGCACACGCAATCTGCAGGTGACATCGGATGGCGATCTCGCGGCCACAGGTGGTTTGGTGGTTGCCGATATGGCAAATCTGGTGAGCGGCGGAAATATCCTGTTGGATCACGCGGATAACGATTTCACCCGAGTCAACATCAAGAGCACAGGTGATGTTTCTCTGGTGGAGAGCAATTTGCTGAATCTGGTGCAGACGGAGATTGGCGGAGGTCTGAATCTGACGGGCGCGCAGGACATTCTCATCAGCGGCAATGTGAAAAGCCAGGGCGACATAAATGTTGAAGCCGATGGTGCTCTGCTGATGATTGATGCGGGTTCGATCGAGAGTGTGTTAGGCAATATTTCAATTGCCAGTACAGGCGGCCAGGGACTGCGCGAGTTGAGGGCGTTGGAAGGAGAGGTTTTCCTGCGCAGCGGTGAAGGCATCGCCGATTTTAATGATGCAGGTAATGCGGCGGCTCTCAATATTCAAGCCAAAGCTTTTCGCGCGCGGGCCGTGCGCGGCATCGGAGTTGGCAATGCATTGGAGCTGAACGTCGGACTGGTGGATCTGGTAAATCAGGAAGGCGCTGTCACCATTTCCAACCGCGGGGCACTGGTGGTCGAACGCATGCGCACCAATGGCGATATAACTCTTTCGAACAGCACTGACGTGACTTTTATGAAGGAGAGCGTCAACGCGTTCCATGGGACAGAGGGCGAGGCACAGTATCCGCCAGAAAACGAGCGGGAAAAGCCAACATACGGCGGCAAATTCCTGCTGGAAATCGAAATTGGCAATATCAAGACAGATGGCTCATTGCAGCTTTCCCAGCCTCATATCGCCGCAAATGTTGTGACTATCTTCAATGCGCATGGAGTTTTCCTGCCGCCATCTCCGGTGATTTACGCTCCTTTGGAAGTCAATATCACGAGTGGAAGGTCGCGCAACCGGCCCTATTGGGGGCTTGGTGTGGTGCCGGACGATATCAACGACGACACCAAATATTATGGTGATGTGGTGGGCGCGGGTGAGCAGTTGATTGAGGTGGAAAGCCTTGCGGATATTGATCCTGCGATTTTCACACCGGTGAAAAACTATGTGTATCAGGATGTCTCTATCCGCCTGCCATCCGATCAATTGTACGAAGAAGAATAGTGACCTCACCCAATGCCCTGGCTGTTCTGCAGGGCAGAATTTTCAAAATCCGTCGATGACACAACCATGTTTGCATATTTAAAAATTTCAGCGCGGTGCGCGCTGATGGCATTTGTATTGTTTGGTGAAATAAATCGCAGCTATGCGGGCTTTTTGGAGATGCCTACCATTGAGGAGGTGCCCGAAGCGGAAAACGACATTTTGCTCAAGGATATGGATGTACCACCCGTGCGGGATCGCAATCCAAATCCGGAGTCGGGGCCGCGCTTGAATGTCACCGCGTTCCGCGTGCAAGGTGTGGTGGAATTTCCAGAGCTTGGCATCACTCGCAAATCCGTCATCGAACTGGTGGAAAACGTCCGCTATGACGTGATGAAGGAGGGCGAGATGATGTACTCCGGCTACACCATGGAAGAGCTCAGCGAATTGCAGGATATGATCGTCGAAATAGAAAAGGAAACCCGCGACCAACACGTCACATCCCTGGACGTGCAGCGGCTGGTTTTCCTGATTCGTGAACAAAGGCGCCGCCGCGGCGTTACTTTGGGCATGTTGGAAAATGTGGCCGACCAGATCACCGATTATTACCGCCAGCGTGGTTTTGTATTGGCCAAGGCGTTTATTCCAGAGCAGAAGGTGCGCGACGGTGTTGTCACCATTACTCTGTTGCTTGGCAATCTCGGCGAGGTGCATTTGGAAGGTGCGCGGCGCTATTCGCAAAAAACGGTGGAAAAGATTTTCCGCAATTCTTTGGGCGAACCCGTCAATAGTTCTGTCATTGAGGAAAAACTTTTTTACGTGAACGATTTGCCTGGTCTGAGTGTGCAGGGGTTTTCTCCCCTGGCGGCCAGGTGGGTGACACGCGCCTGACAATTAATACCGTCAATGAAGATCCCTACAGGGTGAATGTGCGCACGGATAACCACGGCTCCGATGTCACGGGTGAGTACAGGGTCTATACGGATCTTCTTCTCAACAACCCATTGAAATACGGTGACCGTCTGCACCTTGCCGTACTCGGCGCCTTCGAACCGGAAAGTGCAACCTACGGCATGCTGCGCTACAGCGCGCCGCTGTGGCACTACCGTTTGCAGGCTCATACGGGTATTTCCCAGAACGCGTTTGTTTCCGGGGTTGGCAACAATTTGGATATAGGTGGAAAATCCACGACCTTGGATCTCGGCGTGCGTTTTCAAATCGACCGCAGCCGGGTGAAAACCACATCAGTGGCGCTTACCGCATCGCGCATTCGCACTTCACAGGAATATCGCAGTGGCGGCATTTCCAGCACCTTCGATGACGACGAAATTGACAATATAGAGCTGGCCTATGAATTCGATATTCTGCGCGGCGCCAAACGCACGGTGCACATGGGTGGCGTCCGCCTGATCCACAGTCGTATGGCCGAGACCATGTTCAATGAATATCTGGACGATGGGTGGCTGCTGGATCTGGAGTACACCACGCTTAGATTCGTCAAAATTCCGTTGCTGCGACCGGAGGCCCGTTTCGTGGCGCGCGCCAATGCTCATTACGCTGGACGACAGTTGGCATCCGTCAATCAATTCGCGCTGGCCGGTCCCACCCGATCCCGCGGTTATCGCACCAACACCTATTTCGCCGATGACGGTGTTCATACGGGTTTCGATCTGTTGTTTGAAGGGCCATCTGTATGGAATCTGCGTCAGCACATGCAGCCATACCTGGCCACAGACGCGGCCTATGGTGTGGCGTACCTGACGGATCCATACAACGGTGAAAACGAGCGCAACCACGCGGGGCTGGTGAGTGCGGGTTTAGGTTCCAAATTCTTTCTGGGAAAATTCCGCGCTGATCTCTCTGTGTCATATCCACTGGTGACCGAAATACCGGACCGTCCAGAGCTGGAAGCTCTCGATGGTCCCAAGTGGTATTTCGACATGCAATACAGTTTCTGATCCTGCGCTGAGGGCGTGCCGCTCCCGAAGCTGGCTGGCACGCCCGCTGCAAAGCCTTTCCGCAACACCGGTTTTCAACCGGTGGACGACAATTTTTTGACTATACTCAAAAAGTATTGGTAGCGGATGGCGAGCATGTTTGACGGTCAGGTAATTCTTATAACAGGTGGTACGGGCTCTTTCGGCAGACGGTTTACCAAAACTCTGCTGGAGCGCTACAAACCGCGCAAAATCATTATTTTCTCCCGCGACGAGTTGAAGCAGTTCGAGATGCAGCAGACCTACAATAGCGAGGTCATGCGTTATTTCATCGGCGATGTGCGGGACAAGGAGCGTGTGGTTCAGGCCTGTGAAGGCGTGGATTACATCATTCATGCAGCAGCACTTAAACAGGTGCCGGCAGCTGAATACAATCCTACCGAATGTATCAAGACCAATATCGGCGGGGCGGAAAATGTCATCCATGCCTCTATCACCAACCGGGTTAAAAAGGTCATAGCCTTATCAACCGATAAGGCGGCCGGTCCGGTGAATCTATACGGCGCTACCAAACTCGCGTCGGATAAATTATTTGTGGCCGCCAATAATATGGCGGGTGGCAAAACCGAATTTGCGGTGGTGCGCTATGGCAACGTAGTGGGATCGCGCGGTTCGGTGGTGCCTTTTTTTCGCAAGATTATCGAGGAAAAGGCGGAATTTCTGCCGATCACCGATGACGAGATGACACGCTTTTGGATCACCTTGCAGCAGGGCGTGGATTTTGTAATCAAAAATTTCGCGCGCATGAAAGGTGGTGAGATTTTTGTGCCGAAGATTCCTTCGGTGCGCCTGCTCGATCTGGCAGAGGCCATCGCTCCTGAAGTGCCGATCCGCATCGTGGGTATTCGCCCGGGCGAAAAACTGCATGAAACCATGTGCCCGCAAGACGATTCCCACCTCACTCTGGAATTCGACGATCACTTTGTTATCACCCCTACGATCAAGTTTTTCCGTTACGTCAATTATGAAATCAATCATCTTGGCGAGCAGGGGCGGTCTGTGAGTAAAGGCTTTTCCTATAATTCTGGCAACAACCCGATATTTCTGAATGTCGACGAGATTCGCGAACTGCATAGGGAAGCGGCTGTATGATCCCCTACGGCCGCCAGTCCGTCGGTCAGGCGGAAATTGATGCGGTAGTGGAAGTATTGCGGGGAGAAAAATGGACGCAGGGTCCCAAAATAGGCGAATTCGAGCTGGCCCTGAGTGCAAAAACCAGTGCGCCATTTGTCGCAGCGGTATGCAATGGTACAGCTGCTTTACACTTGGCCTGTCTTGCATTGGATCTCGGACCTGGCGATCGCCTTTGGGCCACGCCGATTTCATTTGTCGCCTCTGCTAATTGTGCGCGTTACTGCGGCGCAGAGGTGGATTTCATTGATATAGATCCCCAGACGCGCAACCTCAGCGTGGGAAAACTCGCGCAAAAATTGCAGCGGGCGAAAGCGGAAAATCGCCTGCCAAAAATTTTGGTGGCGGTGCATTTTGCCGGCTTGCCCTGTGATATGGCGGCGATCTGGGAATTGTCCCAAGAGTATGGTTTCAGCGTGATTGAGGATGCCGCTCACGCGCTCGGCAGCTTTTATCGCGATACTGCAATTGGCAGTTGCCGTTACAGCCACATCACCACGTTCAGTTTTCATCCCGTCAAAACCATTGCCACCGGTGAAGGTGGAGCCGTGTGCTGCCGCAGCGAGGAGTTGGGGCAGCGCATCAAGATGCTCGCCAGTCACGGAATAGAGCGCAACGCCCAGAATTTTACCCATCACCAACAACAGCCATGGTATTACGAGCAACAATTGCTGGGGTTCAATTATCGCCTAACCGATATTCAGGCTGCGCTCGGCGTGGTGCAATTGCAACGCCTGGGGGAATTTGTCGCCAAGCGTCGCGAGTTGGTGACCCGCTACAATCAATTGCTGACAACGCTGCCTCTGACATTACCGGTTGAGCCGCCGCAGCATCTTGCCGCGTGGCATATCTATGTGGTCGAAATGGCGCCACAAATTCGCGATGCAGTTATTGCACGCTTACACGAGCGAAAAATTGCCAGCAACGTGCATTACCATCCAATCCATCTACAGCCGCATTACCGCAAGCTGGGATTTACCGAGGGAGATTTCCCTGAAGCGGAAGCTTATGCACGTCGCGCCTTAACGCTGCCTTTATATCCGGAACTCAGTTTCGCCGAGCAGGATCAGGTTGTGTCCGCGTTGGAGAGCGTTCTGTGAAGCGCCTGGCGGTCATTCCCGCGCGAGGCGGGAGCAAACGCATTCCGCGCAAAAATATTCGCCTTTTTCATGGCAAACCGATTATTGCCTATTCCATCGAAAATGCTTTGCGCAGCGGTTTGTTTGATCAGGTCATAGTCTCCACCGACGACGCCGATATTGCCGCGACAGCGCAAGAGTGGGGCGCCGCAGTGCCGTTTATGCGGCCGGCGCATCTGGCGGATGATTTCACCGGCACCCAGGCGGTGGTGCAGCATGCGGTGGAGTTTTTTTCTTCTCAGAAAATTCACTTTGAACAAACCTGCTGTATTTACGCCACTGCGCCGCTGGCGACGCAGGAGGTACTGCAGCAGGGTTGTCATCTGCTGTCGCAAAATGATTGTGATTACGTTGTCACAGTAGCGGAATTCCGCTTTCCTCCCCAGCGGGCGCTTTGTTACGCCGACAATGGCCGAGTAACGCCTATGTGTCCTGGCGAAATCGCCAAGCGTTCTCAGGATCTTCCGAAAACATTTCACGATGCCGGTCAGATTTATTGGGGCGCTACCGCTGCTTTTATGGAGAATCGCGCAATCTGGGGATCTGCCACCATGCCTTTAATGTTGCCAGCTACCCAGGTGCAGGATATAGATACCAATGAAGATTGGCTGCTGGCGGAAATGAAATATCAGTTTTTGCAGAATAATCGCGGCGGTGATCTATGAGAATCCTCATGAGTGCGGCCACCTCTCCCGCCGGGGCATCCATAGTGCGTCATCTGCAGGCGTTGGGACATTTTGTTATTGGGATGGATGCCAATCCACACACTGTGGAATACGGTCGGGAACTGTGTGATGAATTTGCACCGGCGCCATTGGTGAGCAATCCCGAATTTATTTCATTCCTTCACTCTCTTGCGCCCACATTTGATATTTTCATTCCATTTCTGGATGAAGAGTTAAGACTGTTTGCCGCTGGAAAAATCTCCCGTGAGGTTGTGCAGAAAACCTTGTTGTGCAATCCAGATGTGTTGGATTTTTGTCTCGACAAAACGCGCTTCCAGGAATTCTGCTTGGCGCGCGGACTGCCTGTGGCGAAGACTGCGTCAGGTCCGCCCGCGGTTTACAAGCCGAGTTTCGGTCGCGGCGGTAAAGGCGTAGTGACGATAGAAGACGCCGAGCTTTTTGCTTATTACTCCCGCAAGGACGGCATTCTTCAGGAGCGGATAAAGGGCACTGAATACACCGTTGACGTCTTGTTTGACCAGAACGGAAACTTGATATTCGCCGTGCCGCGCAAGCGTCTGGAGGCCGCGGGTGTTTCGCGTATTGGCGAGATCGATTTCAATGCGCAGGTGTTGCAGGCGGTGGAGCAGTGTGCCCAGCATTTCCGATTTTCCTACGCGATCAATGTGCAGCTTATGCTTGATGCAGAGGGGCGCGTGCATTTGTTGGAAATCAACCCGCGCCTCGCCGGTAGTGCAATTTTCAGTGTGATGGCGGGCTTCGATATTTTCGATTTGGCGCTGCGGCTGTTTGCTGGTGCAAGCATAGAGCCACCGCGGCGTGAGTCCGTGCGACCATTGCGGATCGTTCGCCACTGGACAGAGGTCATGGTGAATGCGGATCGAGTGTTTTGAGCCATACGATGCGGTGTTTTTTGACCTCGACGGGACGCTCTACGATGACCAGCAATACGACCGCGGCGCATATGCGCTGATTGCAGAACATTTCCCTGACGAGTCGGACCTGCAGACACAACTGCTGGAACTGAAGAGACGTCGGGGACGGTTGGACGGCAATTTGTTTGATGATTATTGCCGCGAGCGCGGACTGACTGGCGAAGCTGCTGTGCGGATGGTGCAGATTTATCGCGATTTTGTGCCGCAAACTCTGCCGATGGATTCCCAGATGGAAAAGCTGTTGCAATTGCTAGAATCACGCAAGCTGTTCCTGGTTACCAACGGTCGCACCGTCACACAGACAAAAAAATAAAAGCACTTGGGCTGGAGAAACGTTTTACCCGGATCTACATTTGCGATGATCGACATTGGCCTTTCAAACCAGATCCAAGCGTATATTTGGATGCGCACAAACTATTTGAATTTAAACATGCGGCGATGGTAGGGGATTCCCTGACCATTGACGGGGAATTCGCACGCAATGCGGGAATCGATTTTTTTCATCATTCGGTAGTGGCATAAATGAAGATCGCAGGCAGAGTCATAGGTGAGAACCAGCCGCCCTATATAGTGGCGGAAATGTCCAACAACCATTTACGCGATTTCGCCAAGGCCAAACGCATGATTGAGGTCGCGGCGGAATGTGGTGCCGACGCAATCAAGATCCAGACCTACACGGCGGATTCCCTGACCATTGATTGCCAACATCCGGATTTCGTTATTCAGGATCCCCTCTGGCGCGGTAAAACCTATTATCAGTTGTATCGAGAAATAGCGATGCCGATTGAATGGACGGCACTATTGTTCGAACACGCGCGCGAGGTTGGCATCACTCTATTCAGCTCACCCTTTGATGAGGCGGCGGTGGATTTACTGCAGTCTCTCGATGCGCCGGTATTCAAAATTGCCTCTTTCGAAGCCAATGATTATCCGTTGGTACGCAAGGCGGCCGCCACGGGCAAGCCGCTGATTATCTCCACTGGCGTGTCTTCTTTCGGCGAATTGTCTGAATTGCTCACGAACTTGCAATTGCCGCTAGATCAGGTAGCGCTGCTGCATTGTGTCAGCGAATACCCGGCGAACAGCCGGGATATGAATTTGGCGGCGCTGGCGCGCTTGAAAAAACTGGGCGTTCAAGTAGGTCTTTCCGATCACTCGCTGAGTAATCTGGCGGTGATTGGATCCGTTGCCTTGGGCGCAACTTTGATCGAAAAACATTTTACGCTCGACCGGAATGATGGCGGTCCTGACGCGGCGTTTTCTCTTGAACCGCAAGAATTAAAACAGTTGGTTAAGGACGCGCGTGATGCGTGGGAGGCAATTGGCAGCGCGGCAGTGCTTGATCAACCCAAGCGCAAAGGGCATCAACATGCCCGGTCAATTTATGTTGTGGCCGATATTGCAGAGGGCGAGATATTTACCTCCGAAAATCTCAGAGTTATACGCCCGGGTTTCGGTCTGCCGCCCCGCCATCTTGACGATATTCTGGGCAGGGTTGCGAAGGCACCACTGGCTCGCGGCACCGCGTTGCAGTGGCACCATTTGGAGGGTTGACGATGACTTGTCCTGTTTGTGATGCCGTGTCGGCTGACATTTTATTAGAGCTGAAGGGTTCGCCTATTTATCAGCATCCGGTACCGGTTCTGGCGACAGTACCTGAGCCCTATACCCGAGACTTGCGTTATTTTATCTGCAAATCCTGTGGTCACGCGTATCAGGATAACTTCGATGCAGCGCTGATGGATAAGGTCTATCAGAGTTACTATTACACGCCTGCGCCTGAGGGTGTAGGAGCGACCTTTCGCAAGGAGTTCATCGAGTTTTTGCTACCACACCTCCAACCCAACTCTGCGGGCGCCATTCTGGAGATAGGTTCGTCCTCTGGTGAAATTCTGGCGCAGCTGCGCGATTTGCTGCCGGGAACAGCTGTACTCGGGTTTGAACCCAGCACTGTCACCTCGCAAAGGGCCCTGGCGAACGGCATTCCCACGCTGCAAAAATTCTTCAGTCCAGCGACAGTTGCCGAGGCTGGGAGCCGCTTCAGCTGCATAATTTCGCGACATGTGATTGAACACATCACAGTATTTGATGATTTTTTTGCTGCCATAGACACTGCTTGTGCGGACGAAAAAACCTTGTTGGTTCTGGAAACGCCGGCGCTGGATGTTCACTGGGCGGCTGCCAGCATTGTTCCATTTCATATCGAACATGCGCATGTGTTTTCCACTCATTCGCTCGCCAAGCTGGCGGCCCGGTACGGATGGAATCTGGCTGCCTACAGAATTACGGAATCGCAGAATCTGATCGCGGTTTTCTCCCGCGTTGCCACGCCTCTCGATATTGAATTGCCCGTGGTCGGAAGAAGCTACGCGGATTATTTCAAGGCTTTTCGTGAAAAATTTGCCGCCGCAGCAAATGGGCGAAAAATTATTCTTTGGGGTGCGGGCTCCGGCGGTATCAAATTGGTGAATTATCACCATTTGGAGATTGAACATCTGGTGGATGGCAACCAGGAAAAGAAGGGTATGAAATTTCTCGGTGTGCAATCGCTTATTGAATATGCACCTGAATGTATTGCTCGGATACAGGCGCAAGGTCGCGATGCAGAATATGCGGTGTTGATCGGTTCTGGTTTCTACCGGGAAATCGGCGATACCTTGCGCAAAATGAATTGGCGCGGCGGCATAATTGCCCCTTACGCTCCGGATTTTCTCCGCGAGAGTTGATTGATGATGCGCTGGATTATCCGGGCTGACTCAGGCGTGCAATTGGGCAATGGGCACGTCATGCGCTGCTTGGTGCTGGCGGAAGCGTTGCGCGCGCGTGGGCACAATGTTTTGTTCGTGCTCAGAGATTTACCCGGCAATCTGTCCGATTACATCAAGGCCAAAGGTTTTCCTTGCGAACTCCTTGGACAACTTCCTGCAAGCCAAGAGGTGGATGCGGAGTATACCCACAAGGCTGCGACGAAAACCTGGGGCCAAGAGGCAGATGGAGTCGTGGTGGATCAATATGACTTTGACCGGCGCTGGCACGCATATTTTTTCAGTCGCAAGTACCGAATTTTGGTCATTGATGACCTGGCCGACAGAGCACTGCTTGCGCATTGGGTATTGGACCAGACGCTGGGGCGCACCGAACACGACTATGCCCCGCGAATATCCCCGCATTGCCAGCTGTTATTGGGCACACGGTTTTGCCTTTTGCGGCCGGAGTTTCGTCTTAATCCTATCGACGTGTGGGATTTGCGCCGCCGTTTAATTGCGGGAAAAAATCAACAGCAGCGGGGTTGGCGCATCCTGATTTCCCTCGGTGGCACGGATCCCGATAACCACACGGGTGCAGTTCTCGCGACCTTGCGGAAATTCACCACTGTGGAGCGAATTACTCTGGTCATGGGGTGGCACGCGCCGCATTTGGCTGCCATGCAGACATTGGCGCTGCAGGATAATCGCGTTGAGGTTTTGGTCGGCGTCGACAATATGGCTGAGCTGTTATTAATGCACGATTTGGCTATCGGTGCAGGTGGCACCAGTGCCTGGGAAAGATGCGCCGTGGGGTTGCCCTGCATTACGCTTCAATTGGCGGACAATCAACGCCAAGTGGTGGCAAATCTCAAGCAGGCAGGCGCGATTCAATATCTGCCGGATGCCGCGGACGTTGCGGCCATGGCAGCGTGTCTGTCTCGTTTTGAGGATTCAGAATTTTACCTCGAGCATGTGGAACGCTGTTTAGCGGTATGCGACGGCCAGGGGACGGAGCGGATCGTCGAGATAATCACAGCGGAAAATCGGCCTTTATCCAACTCAAATCTGGAAAGGTTTCACTGATGAGCGCGGCAAAAAAAATATTGGCGGTGGTGGCCCACTGTGATGATGAAGCCCTTGGTTGTGGCGGCACTCTGGCGCGCCATGCGGAAGAGGGCGATGAAGTTCATGTGGTTTTTCTTGCCGATGGGGTCGGATCGCGCGGGGGCTTTAATGCAGTCGAGCATGATCGTCGCGAACAGGCCGCCGGCCGAGCACTCGCCGCGTTGGGTGTGAAGCATTGGCAATCCCTCGGCTTGCGCGACAACGCGTTGGATTCCTATCCGCTGCTGGAGATTATTCAGCCTCTGGAAGCATTCCTGCGCACCTTTCCCGCCGAGGTCATCTACACCCATCACGGTGGCGACCTGAATATCGATCATCAGCTTACTCACCGCGCGGTATTAACCGCCTGCCGGCCAATACCAGGGCAGAGCGTGCGCAATATTTTTTGTTTCGAGGTTTTATCCAGCACCGAATGGGGTGGCTCCGCGGCCGTACCATTCCGCCCGAATCATTTTGTCGATATCAGTAAACAATGGCCACGCAAACTGGCGGCACTTGAAGCCTATTCGCTGGAAATGCGCAATTTTCCCCATGCCCGCAGCTTGAGCGCGGTAGAGGCTCTGGCTGCCCTGCGCGGCAGCAATGTGGGCATAACACATGCGGAAGCATTTATGTTGGAGCGCAGCGTGTGGTGAGTGAGGCTGGCATAAGTTTGCGGCCCGTTAGGCTGGATGACGCGCGCTTGTTATTTGAATGGGCAAACGATCCCCTTGTGCGGGCCATGGCTTTTAGTACGGCCCCGATTATTTGGGGGGATCATTTAATCTGGTTGCAGAAAAATCTCAGCAACGCCAATTGTTATATGGCAATTGCCAGCGCCCAAGATCGACCGGTGGGACAGATTCGATTCGACGTGCGCGATGGGCGCACCGCGGAAGTGGATGTGCATATTGCATCCGCAGAACGCGGTCGCGGATTTGGCCCAATGATTATTCGCGCGGGAGCGTATGATCTACTTGCGCGCACTGACGTGCAGCAAATTGTGGCGATAGTGAAAAGCGAAAACCGGGGTTCCATTGCCGCATTTATGAAAGCCGGATTTGAAAAGTTTGGCTCCATAGCCGTTCACGGGATCGCGTGTGAACGATTGATCTTTCAACGCGGGTCGAATTGGCAAGAGGATTGTAGCGCCTAATAAAACTCGGATTCTCTCGATAAGAGCGGCATACGCCTGTCTACCGCTCATTATGTCTACCGTTCTTATGTCTGCCGTTCTTATGTTTGATTGCTCGTCCCTTGGTTGATCAGTTTTTCAGTTTGACGATCATGGTGTCTGGCGTGTCATCCACTTTCAGCGGCTCCTGATGCATGATTTCCGCCGCGCCTTTCAGGAATTTCTGATAGGCCTTTCGGCCAATGTCGTATGCTTCCAGGAAGCGCGCGCGGGTAGGCTGAAATAGGCAGCCTTTGAGTATCAAGGTGAAATAGCCCTGCAAACTGCCGCGCAGCAACATTCCGCCGATAGGATCCTCGGGAATTCGACGGATCACCAAGGTCATAATGCGATCGAGTTCCTCGTAAAGCTCTACCGGTGTCTGCACATCTTTTTTCAAGTTGATGTCTTTCAGAACGGAGAAAAAGCCGGCCAGCAGCTTGTCGTGGAACTGAGACTCCGTGATTTCCACCTTGGGATAGAGAATGCAATTGCGATTGAGAATACCGCTGGTGATGGCGGCTTTATCAATGGCTTGATCGAATGCGCGTATGTCTTCCAGTGGGATGGGCTCTGCTCCTTCAATAAACGCCCCGTTGTTCGGGTTGTAGCAACGGACGTCGCCTAAAGAGCGCGCGGCTATGCGCAGCAGAATTTCCATATTGAAACGTGTGGCATCGAGAATCGGGTTGGATGAAACCACGCCGCCAAAATTGCCCTTCAGGTTGTAGCTGCTGGCATTTTTTTCGAACAGGGTAAAACCTTTGCTTTGGGTTTTCTCTTCCAGATCGTAATAGAGACTGAGTTTGGAGTGGTGCTGGGCGTCCGGCGCGGTTCCCAGGTCCACACCGAGCAAATAAATTTCCTTGAACCCCATACTGATGGCATACGACAGACCGGCATTGGTCACCGTTGGGTTACACAGTTGCAGAGACAGCGCCTCTGGAACTTTGTCGCCAATGAGAGGCTCGCCAATGTCGTTCGGCTTGCGCGCGATGCACACGGATTTGAACAAATGCGTCACCTCCGGTGATGCAGTATTCAAACACAGCAGGGTAATACCCTCGCGGAATTCTGCTGTAGTGCCATGCTCGATCCAGGCGCGCACGTGTGAGTTACGTTCCATCTCGATATGAAATTCCGGCTTTATACCAACCTTTGCCAGTGAGCCCAAGGCGGTTCCGCAGGAAATAACGATGACTTTATCCTTGTTGGCGCGGATGAAGTTGATCTGCTTATCGAGAGACGGACCGTTGCCTATGATAAAAACCGGCGGCAGTCCTTTGGTGTGGGGCGTGTGGCGAAAAACAGGAGTGCCTTCGTTAAGATTCAGGGTGGTGTGCGCAAGACTGATTTGCTCGTCATCAAAAAATCCGGTGCCCGATGCGAGTAGGTGAAATTCCTTACGATAGCGCTGGATGAAGTCATCTTCTTTTTCGCTGTTGAAATGGCGAAATACAAATGTGTACACCAGTTTCTGCAAGCCGATTTTATCCGGTAGCAGTTTTAATTCGGTCATGGCATCGTTGCTTTCCATGCCGATAAGAAATTTGATCATATGGCCGGGCTGGCAAAAATGGAGCAGAATTGGCTCCCAATCGATCACATGCAAAGACGCATAAAAGGAATCTTTGTGGGGATCGAAAATCGTCAGATTGCGAATGTCCATTTTCTCCATCAGCAGCGGCAATTGATAGCCGAGGCCGCAACCTGTCATAAGCATCATGCCTACGGGCACGTCGCAGTTTACTTTTTTGTCCGCGCCCAATTCCGCATAGGATTCGATAAGGTCATTAATCAGTGGCGGATGGATATGCCGCTCGTTGATGATTTTGCTTTTCGCAAAACTGATTGAGGTGATGCTGGGAAGTTGGCAGAAATCCTCCACCTGTCTGCGCGTGAAGACCTGCGGGTCTTCCGGATATACCGGTTTGTTGTCCAGCGTGTAATTGACGAGATTCAGGTAGCCTGCGGCATCAAAGGACAAGCGCAATTCTTTTGGCTCGTACTGGATGAACTGATCGTAGATGGGCTGCGCCGCTTTTTTGAAAATCTCCATATTTTTCTTGAAGCGCAGTTCCAGTTGCAGCTGCAATTGATTCATTTCCGCTTTGCGCAGGGCGGCGTTCAACAGCTCTTGAACGGACTGGCTGGCTTCCGACATAAAAAAGGTCCCGGACAAAAATTTGACGTTTCGGCATTAAGTGTAGACCGTGAACGCCGGAACAGCAGTTTCTATGCCGGAAACCCGTAAATTGCCGCGAGGGCGATCAACCCCCTGCAGATGCCGGCTGGCGCAGCCGGCGATCGAGCCAGAACAACAGGGCGAACGCTAGTGCCGCCGCCAGCATGTTGACGCCGTAGAGATGTTTGTAGCCGTAGAGATCGGCAAACACGCCGATCATCACGCTGCCGCAAATGTTGCCGATCTGATTGGTGTTGGTGAACAGGGTCGAGGCGACGCCCGCGCGACCGGGTAACATGTTTTGGAAAAGAGTGATGCCCAGGCCGGCGAGGCAGCCGATAAAAATAGCGTTCAGCAGCTGCAGGGCGAACATCTGCCAGACCTGGCTCGCCTGCCACACGCCCAGATACAACAGCACGCCGGCAGCACAGCCGAAGCGCACAATCGCCACCAGCCGCAGACGCGCGGCCAACCAGCCGGCGAGCAGCATCACCGGAATCTCAAGCCCCGCCGCAGTTCCCATCAGCCAGCCAGCCAAGTGCGCCGGCGCGTCCAGTTCCCTCGTCAACAGCATGGGCAAACCGAGCACATAGGCGTGGTTGGCGCCAAACAGCAGTGCAAAAGCTCCCATGGCGAGAAAAATTTCCCGGTTGCCTTTGGGCAGAGCAGCGGTCTGTGCGGCGGGGGCTTTGCGCGGAATGCGCGGCAGCAGCGCATAGGCCAGCACCCCCATGATCACGTAGCAGACACCGACGCTCTGGTACTGCAGCTTGAAGCCGATCCAGCTCTGCAGGAAAAACCCCGCCGGGGGCGCCGCCACCCAGGCCATAGCAATACAGGCGCGCACTATGGAGTTGAACAGGGTGGTGCGCTCCGGCGGCAGGCATTGGTCGGCGTATTCGCGACTGAAAGCAAAAATCTGCGGTAGAACCGAATTGGACATGCTGAACAGCGTCAAGCCGCTGAGCAGCACCCACCAATAATTGGCGGCGGCGGAAAAAGCAAAACAGGCGAGCCCGCCAAGCAGCATGCCCACCAGAATCAGGCCGTGGCGGTGTTGCAGACGGTCGGACCAACGCGCGATGGTCTGGCTGTACACAATATTGGCCAGGGCAATGGCGACAAAGAAGCCGCCGACGGCGAGGGGGCGCATCTGAAAATGCTCCGCCAGATAGAAACTGAGCGTGGGTGCCACCAGTGCATACATACCCCCGAGCAGCATAATCAGCAAATAGATCAACAGCGTTCTGGGGCTGAATAGGGAGATGGCGGGGGACATAGCAATACACGGGACGGGGAAGAAGCGGGCGGGATTGTACTGAAACGCTCACGACGGGGACAGCAAAAGGAACTGCGGCCGTCGGACGGGTTCTGACCGGGCGTTCCATCCGCTACACTGCGCCCCTTTAAAATCGCACCGATTCTTACCGCATGATGCATTTCTCGTCATATGACTCTGTCTAACGCCCGCCCGGCCCTGCCGGTATTGCTCACTGGTCATACCGCGAACGCCCTCAGCATTGGCATACAGATGGTACTTGTGGCCTGGCTCGCCGCCGGCGTATTACGCCTGTCGCCCGCCGGTATTGCCTGGGTTCAGGCGGCGGTGCTCACGCCGAATCTTCTGCTGATCCTGTTTGCCGGAGCCATGGCCGACCGGCACAATCCCGCACGGATTCTGGTGTTCACCAATCTCGGCCTTGTGCTGGCGCACCTGTCCGCCCTGGCGCTGATGCTGGCGGGGTTGTTCGACCGCACTTGGTTATTGCTGTACGCCCTTGGTCTGGGCTGCGGCAACAGCTTCGTGCAGTCGGCGCGGGAAAAGCTGGTGGCGCAGGTGGACGGTCAGCGCCTGCAGACCAATATTTCCCTCGCTGGCGTCTGCCAATATCTCGCCCAGGCGGTGGGCATAGCTGTCGCGAGTCTGATGGACGCTTTGGGCGCTTATATGATCGTCGGCCTGCAGGCCGGCCTGTGTCTGCTGGCGTTGCTGTCTTACGCGCAGCTGGCGCGTCAGCTATCTCCACCATCGGTCCTTGAAGGCCCGCTGGCACCCGCCATAGGCGAGGCGTTGCAACATTTATGGCGGCGCATCGCCTTGCGCCATTTGATTCTGCTGGTGGCGTTCAACGGTCTGATGCATCTGGGAATGTTTCTGGTGCTCTTGCCGGTGTTGGCGCGGGATTACATGGCCTTCGGTTCATTCGAATACGCCTTGTTGCAGCTCAGTTTCACCCTGGGCAGTGTGCTGGCATTCTGGGTGATTCTGCGCCGCCCCCAGGTGCGCTATCCCGGTCAGGCGGCGCTCTTCTGCTTGCTGTATACCGGCATGATCGCCCTGGGCTTAGCCGCCGGGCCGACGCTTTACGGGTTGTTCGGCCTGATCTTTCTCTGGGGCGCTGTTGCGGGAGCGTCCGCCAATCTCAGCCGGTTGGTGCTGCAGTCCACTGTGGAGGACGACTTGCGCGGCCGCGCCATGTCGGTCTATCAGCTGGCGCTGTTCGGTATGGCCCCGTTGGGGGCACTTCTGGCGGGCGGATTGGTGCAGTTGGAAGGTGTCCGCTTCACCTTTCAGGTGCTGGCGGGTAGCAGCTTCGGGCTTTTTGCCGCGTCGCTTTTATCGCGGGCTTTATGGAGCGTTCAGCCGGAAGATCGGCAGGATTCAGCGAAATAGACTGCGAAACGCCAGCAGACTGGCCGCGACGCTCACATTGAGAGATTCCACCCCGTTGCACATGGGGATGCTCAGGCGGTCGGTACACACCGCACGGACTTCCGGGGAGAGGCCATTGGTCTCGTTACCCATCACAAAAATACTGCGCGGTTTGGCGCGCAGGCCAGCCAGCGAATGCTCGGCGGCGACATCCAGGCCGTAAACCGCAGTGCCCAGACGGACGAATTCGCCGAGGGTCTGCGCCAGATCCTGGCAGCGGTAGATGCGCGCGCGGAACAGCGTGCCGGCACTGGCTTTGATCACCAGGGCATCCAGGCGCGCGCAGCCGCGCTCCGGCAATAACAGGCCGGTCATGGGCGAGGCGCAGACGGAGCGGATGATCATGCCGAGATTCTGCGGATTGGTGATGCCGTCCAGGGCCATCAAGTCCAGCTCGGCCGGGCAGTTGGCGATCAGGTCTTCAACATCAGCGAAGCCTTCACATTCAATATCCAGCGCAACCCCTTGATCCTGCTTGGCATTTTTGGAAATGCGCGAGAGCGCCTGCTTGTCGTGATAAGCCACCTCCGCGCCGCGCTCACGTGCGAGACGCAGCATGTCGTCGATAATGCCGGCGCTCTTGTTGCTGTCCGCCAAGTGCAGGCGGTAAGGGCGCAGGCGGGAATCCTGCAGCGCTTCCAGCACGGGTTTGCGGCCGAAGATGGTGAGCATGCGCCCGTAAAAGCGCTTTTTGGCCTGATAGGCCGGACGGTCTTGAGTCATGGACAGTGTGTGCAGGAGGTCAGCCAAAAGGGCCGCCAGCATACCTCACACACACGGCGGAAACACCCGCTAGGTGGGCTAGGTATGGTGCAGATAGCAGTCCTCGCTGGTGACCAGCAGGGCCTCTAATACTCTTGAGCGGGAAATCAGTCCCACTAAGCGACCGCTCTGGACCACCGGATAATTTTTCGGCGGGGCGGACACCATTTTCTCTGCCACTTCAAAGATCGAGGTATCCGGCGAAACCGTTTGTACCTGGCGTTTCATCACGGAGGACACAGGCATCGAGTCCTCGCAGAAAAAGGTGTCGTTCAACAATTCCTTGATGCAATCCTGTTCGCTGACGAAACCCACCACGTGACTGGCGTCGTCAATGATGGGCGCGCCGATGATTTTGGCGGCGACCATGGCTTCGACGGCCGTGCGAATGGGTGTGGTGTGGTGAATCGCATGGGGATTGGGATCCATAAAATCCCGGACCAGAATCGATGACATATCCATCTCCTCCCGACAGACAAACCGGGACGGGCGTACCCGGTTCTTTAAGTTTAGTGGTGGGGGAGGGGAATAAAAGGCTGCCTCAAGGCCATATCGGCGTGAGAAATTGCGGCGTTAGAGCTTCTTTATCTAACGCCGTCTAGCTGGTCTGGGCTCAGGCGACGGGTTCGCAGAGAGCGAGATAAGCCTTTACGGTAGCCGTCAGGCCCATATGCAAGGCGTCCACCGTCAGGGCGTGACCGATGGAAACCTCCTGCAGGCCGGGCAGAGAGCGGAAGAGGGTCATATTCTCCAGGTTCAGATCGTGCCCGGCATTGATACCCAGGCCCAATTCCAAGGCGAGATTGGCCGCGTCCACATAGCGTTGATACAGATCCTGCAGCTCGGCTGCCTGATGGGCATAGGCCTCAGCGAATGGGCCGGTATAGAGTTCGATGCGGTCGGCGCCCAATTGACGGGCGAGGCGGATCTGATCCAGGTCGGGATCCATAAACAGACTCACCCGCACGCCCCATTCCTGCAATTGGCGGATGATCGGCTGCAGACGTCCGCCATCGGCATGGAGGTCAAAACCGTGGTCGGAAGTCAGTTGCTGTTGCGTGTCCGGTACCAGCGTGCATTGGTGCGGCCGGCTGCTTTCCACCAGCGCGAGCAACCCCGGATAGCTGCCGGAATGTGGCGCAAAGGGGTTGCCCTCGATATTGAACTCGGTGCCCGGGTATTCCCGCACGAGTGCCGACAAAGGGGCTACATCGCTGGCGCGGATATGGCGCTGGTCCGGTCGCGGGTGCACGGTCAGACCATGGGCGCCGGCGTCAAGGCATATACGTCCATGGGCGACGACATCTGGATAATTGCCGGCGCGGGAATTGCGGATCAGCGCGATTTTGTTGAGGTTGACCGACAGCGCGATACTCATAGGCTCATCACGGCGCCGTTGCTGGTGCAGCTTCCGCCGCGCTGCCTTGTTCTTCAGCTGCCGGTTCTGCTGCGGGGGAGGCGGCGGGCTCAGCGGCTGACTCAACAGCGGGTTCTGCCGCTGGGACTTCCTGCCCTTTTTCTGTTGCCTTTTTCGCCTTCTCTGGGTGGTAGCGGTAGGCGCGCTCTATGACAATGGGGGTATTGGGCGCATTGGAGAAGGCGCCGCTGTGCTCACCTTGCGGTTGTTCGGCCATGCGGTCGATCACTTCCAACCCTTCCACCAACTGACCGAATACTGCGTAGCCCGGTTGCATTGGGCGGTTGTCCAGCTGGTGATTGTCTTTGAGGTTGATAAAGAATTGTGAGGTCGCGCTGTTGGGATCGTTAGTGCGCGCCATGGAAAGGGTGCCGCGCAGATTCTGCAAGCCATTGTTGGACTCGTTGGCGATCGGCGCCTGGGTGCTCTTGCGCTGGTATTCCTGATCGAACCCGCCGCCCTGGACAACAAAGCCTGGAACCACGCGGTGGAAAATCACCCCGTTATAAAAGCCGCTGTCCACATAGTGAAGAAAATTCTCCACCGTGACGGGAGCTTGCTCCGGAAAGAGGGCGATTTTCAGATCGCCCAGAGAGGTTTGCAGAACCACCTGGGGCGGTGGATTCTGGCCGCCGTTTTTGTCCGGTGACACAGCGGAATTTTCCGCATTTGCGCCGCAGGCCACTACGGCCAGCAGGCAGGTCAACAGCAGGTGCAGGGATTTGCGCATGATGTGGTACTCCATTGTCTTAATGTCAGCCCAGGGTCTTGAATATCGGCCCAGGATTTCTTGCAGATCGGCCAATGTTTTGACGATTAATTTTGAATTTAATTAGCCCAATCGGAGTGGCGCTTCTGGCGCACAAACGCGGGCAGAATCAACATCAAAAACATGCCGAATACCACCAACCCTGCGCCAAACATCCATTGGTTGATCGTTTTGTTGGATTTCAGCCGGTCATTTTCCGCCCGTACCGCATCAAATTCCGTCTGCGTTAGATCGTATTTGGCCAGCAGATCCTGATATCGCTGATTGAGATTGATGGAGTCGGCGGACAGTGCGCGTATTTTGCGCAACTCCTCGGCGTATTGCTCACTCTCCTTGGCTTGCGCATTGGATGACTGCGCCAATGAGTTGTGTTCGCTGCTCAATTTTTTCAACTCTGCTTCGAGATCCTCGGCGCGCTTGGTCGCGGCGGCGAGTCTGCTCTGCGCGGCGGTGAGTTGCATGCGCGCGGGTTGTTCGCGCAACAGGTATTGAGTCTGAATCCAGCCTTCCAGGCCGCCTTCAGTGCGGATGTTCACCCACTCACCGTCGCTCGATTCCCCCAGCAGGGTCATTTGGGTGCCGCTGCGGATGCCTTGATGAACTATGCGGTATTGCGCCCCGGCGCCACTGCGCACAGGTACGAAGAAAACATCGGATACATACACCGTCTGAGCCATGGCGGTGGAGGCAAACAACCAAAGTCCGACCAGCGGAAGAAGATAGCGGATCATGAAAATTTCCCGAAAAAATAAAATCAGTTACGTGAAAAAAATCAGGGCAGGACGGGTTTGAACGGTTTCACCGTGACTTGCCGATAAACCCCGGCGCTGACATAAGGGTCGGCGTCCGCCCAGGCTGCGCTTCTACCAGAGAGGCGAATTGTGCGACGACCAGACTGCCGCTGAAGCCGGCATCGCCCGGGTTTTCCGCGTCGATGGCCGGATGCGGCCCCGCCAGCAGCAGGCGGTTCTGCTGCTTGAGCTCTTCCAGCCGCGCCAGATGCAGCGGGCGAACTTGCTGCCGCAGCGGCAGGCTGTTGGGAACGTCTTCACTGATGACGGCGTAATACATAAAAAAATAATCCTCTGCCCGGGTGCGGGCAGTCGCAATATCGAATCGTTAGAAAACCCCTTGGCTCAGGAATTCTGTTCGGGGCCGATGATGATTTCCTCCCAGTGTAAATGGGTAAGGCGCGTGATACTGCGAAAGAGGTAGTAAAGCGCAGCCATGAACACAATCATCGAAGGAATGGTGATGACCGGAAAACTCAGCGCTGTCATGGTGCCAAGTTCCGAATTGTATTCCTCTGTGCCCGGCGGGCTGACCAGGACCATTTTGGCGAGTATGTAATTGAGAGCGGAGGACAGAAAAAAAGATGAGGCCAGCATATAGGTCGCGTAGGTCAGCGATTTTTCAAATACCTCGACATTGTTGTACTGCTCGAGTGCACGATGCACTTTGTCCACATGCATGACTTTGTCGTTGTAGAGAAATGTGCGCACCAGTGGGTAGGGCGTATAAACGGAGATCAAGGTGGCGAGACCGAGCAGGCCGGGAATGGTCGCTTCTTTGATCGCCATATATTCCGGCGGCAGCTTTAACAGGCTGATACCGCCAGTGAGCATTACGCTGACCAAACCTATGGCAGAAAAAAGATTGATTTTGCGGGTGCGCCAATAATCATAAACGCCATATCCCAAAGGAAATGCCAAAGCCACAATTAATCCCCATGTGGGTCCCAGGTAAGCTTCCTTGCTGCCTTTGGTCAATATCAGCGTGGGAATCACGATATTGAGCAGAATATTCACCAGCATATTTTCTTTCTGCGGTTGGTTGCGCGCTGGGGAATTGGTGGCGGTGCTGGGGGCTTGCTTGGGTTCCATTGAGAATCTCGTCGGGGTGGGTCGGAATCTATCGCGGTGTCTATTTTGTCGCTGCACGCATTTTTTGCCGATTCTATGGCACAGGGGCTAGAATGGCCGACTCACCGGATCAGCAGAGGTTGCCTTGATATACGATTTGCACACTCATAGCAATGCCTCGGACGGTGTTTTGAGTCCCGCCGCCCTGGTGACGCGGGCGAGGCAGCGTGGTGTGACGCATCTGGCCCTGACAGACCACGATACCGTGAATGGGTTGCATAGCGCGCGTCAGCAGGCAGAGATAGAAGGCATAGCGCTGATAGAAGGCATAGAGTTTTCCTGCCTCTGGTCCAGTCGCAGCATCCACGTCGTCGGTCTGAATATCGACAGCGCCAGCGCACCTTTGCAGGAGGCGATTTCCGCCCAGCAGGAAGCGCGTGATTCCCGCGCGGTGGAAATTGCCAAACGGCTGGAAAAAGCCGGCATTCCCGAGCCGCTGGAAGGCGCTCGACGCATCGCCGGCGATGCTGTCTTGGGTCGGCCCCACTTTGCCCGCTATCTTGTAGAGATCGGTTTCGCCTCCAGCGTCAACGCCGCCTTCAAACAATACCTGGGCGCCGGCAAACCCGGCGACATCAAACACCGCTGGCCGGATATCCACAGCATGGCAGCTGCAATTCTCGCGGCCGGTGGCGTTCCGGTTCTGGCGCATCCGGCCAAATACGAACTGACACGCACCAAACTGCGCGAACTGGTGGCCACATTCAAGGATGCCGGTGGCCTCGCACTGGAGGTGATTTCGGGCCAGCAGGCGCCCAACGAAACTGACACCCTGGTGCAGATAACCAAGCAGTTCGAGTTGCACGCCTCCTGCGGTAGTGATTTTCATGCGCCCGACCAACCCTGGCAGGAGTTGGGTAGCTTCACGCCGCTGCCATCCGCCTGCAAGCCGGTCTGGCAGCTTTGGCATTAAAAGCTGTGCACATTAAGAGCCGCGTGATTAAGAACAGTGGCATTAGCCAGCCGAGATGAACCTCACGACACGAACATAAACAACCCAATGCATTAACCATGGCTTTTCGAGGCCAAAGGCTTTGAATAAGGACTTTGTGTGGCGCAATTTTTTTCCATTCACCCCGATAACCCGCAACAACGCCTGATCGATCAAGCAGTGGATATACTGCGGCGCGGCGGGCTGATCGTTTACCCCACCGATTCTGCTTATGCCCTGGGTTGCCACATCGGCGACAAAATGGCGCTCGACCGCATTCGCGCGTTGCGCCAATTGGATAAACACCACAATTTCACCCTCGTATGTCGCGATCTGTCCGAACTCGCCACCTACGCCCGGGTGACCAATGCGGACTTTCGTCTGCTCAAAGCCCATACCCCGGGCCCCTATACCTTTATTCTCAATGCCACATCGGAAGTGCCGCGCCGGCTGATGCACCCCAAGCGCAAAACCATCGGTATGCGGGTGCCGAATAATCCCATCGCCCTCGCTTTGTTGGAGCGCCTCGGCGAGCCGCTGATGACCAGTTCACTTATCCTGCCGGGCGATTCTCTGCCGCTGACCGATCCCTACGATATCCGCGATCTGCTGGAGCATCAGGTGGAACTGGTGATCGATGGCGGCTTCTGCGGTCTTGAGCCCACCACCGTGGTAGACCTCACCGAGGAGGTGCCGCGGGTGACGCGGGTGGGCTGTGGGCCGGTGAGCGAATTTCAATAGCCGCAACAAAATCGAAGCCGCTATAATGCGCGGTCTTTTTGGCCGCTCGCTCTTCTGGACTGGAGGACATGGCTGCCACTCTGTCCACCTGTCGCGTCGTCGAGGAGATTCTCAATTTGTCTGGTGTTGCTGAGCCAAATACCGCTGCTGGAACGCCAGATGAGCTTTCACCTGCATCAGAGGAGCTTGCACCTGTAACAGAGGAGCTCTCGCCTGAGGGCGCCGCGCCCGCGCAGTCGGAGATGCCATTTGCCATCGTCTATGGCAAGGCATTCACCGAAATCCCCAAAGATCTCTATATTCCACCTGACGCACTCGAGGTCATTCTCGAAGCTTTTGAAGGTCCGCTCGATCTGCTGCTCTACCTGATCCGCCGCCAAAACATCGATATTTTGGAAATCGATGTGTCGGAAATTACGGTGCAGTACGTCGCCTATGTGGAAATGATGGACGCAATGCAATTCGAGCTGGCGGCGGAATATCTGGTGATGGCGGCCATGCTTGCGGAGATCAAGTCGCGCATGCTGTTGCCGCGCAGCGCCAGCGAAGTCGAGGAGGACGAAGAGGATCCGCGCGCGGCGCTGATTCGACGCCTGCAGGAGTACGAGCGCTTCAAGCAGGCGGCAGAGGATGTGGATGAGCTACCGCGCCAGAACCGCGATTTTTACGTGGCCAAGGCGCAGGCGCCGGACCGCAATCTAACTCGCCCCAATCCCGAGGTGGATCTGCGCGAACTCTTGCTGGCCCTCGCGGAAGTATTGCGGCGCGCCGACATGTTCATCAGCCACCATGTGGAAAAAGAGCGTCTGTCGACCCGCGAGCGGATGGGGCAGGTACTCGACCGGTTACGCGGGCGCCAGTTTGTCCCCTTCGTCAGCCTTTTTACGGTGAGTGAGGGCAGGCTGGGGGTGGTGGTGACTTTTCTGGCGGTGCTGGAGCTGATCAAGGAATCTCTGGTGGAGATCGTCCAGTCCGAAGAATTCGGTCCGATCCACGTGAAAGCCAGAATTCAAAGTGAAACAAGTGCGGAATCCGCGCCACCGGCGGATGCCGATGAAGCTGAAGAGCAAGATATAGAGCAACCATGAGTTACGACCCCCAACTGTTGCAACGGATCGTCGAAGGCGCGCTGCTGGCCGCGGGTGAGGCCTTGAGTCTCGACCGCATCATGAGTCTGTTTGATGAGGCCGAGCGGCCGGAGAAGCAGGAAATTCTGGACGCGCTCGCCGCCCTGCGCGACGCCTGCGCGGCGCGCGGTTTCGAGCTGGCGGAAGTCGCCAGCGGTTGGCGCTTCCAGGTAGCGACGGATCTCGCCCCCTGGGTCAATCGCCTGTGGGAGGAAAAACCGCAGAAATATTCCCGCGCCCTGCTCGAAACGTTGGCGCTGATTGCCTACCGGCAGCCGATTACCCGCAGCGACATTGAAGAAGTGCGCGGCGTTGCGGTCAGCTCCCATATCATCAAAACCCTCGCGGAGCGCGAGTGGATCAAAGTGGTCGGTCATAGGGACGTGCCGGGTCGCCCCTCGCTCTACGCCACCACGCGCCAGTTTCTCGACTATTTCGGCCTCAAGAGCCTGGAAGAACTGCCCACCTTGGGTGAACTGAAGGACATCGACAGTCTCAACCAGGCGCTGGAACTGGGCGACGAAGAACTGATCGAGGAGCGCGAACAGATCGCCGCAGCCAAAGATGCGGATGAACCCACAACGGAATCCCTGTTCGATCAACTGGACAATGAGACTCCGCAAACCGACGGCCAGCCGGAGACTGACGACACTATTTCCCAGGCTGACGCTATTTCCTCAACTGACGCTATTCCCTCAGCTGACGATAACCCCTCAACTGACGGCCCCACAGAGGTCGACAGCCACACTGACGATTCCGATTCCGCCTTTGAACAGGCCGAATCCGACAAAAGCATCGATTGAATATGACTGACGAAAAATTACAGAAAGTCCTCGCCGCCGCAGGACTGGGTTCGCGCCGTGAAGTGGAGCGCGCTATAGAAGCGGGCGAGGTGATGGTCAACGGCCGGCCGGCTCATTTGGGTGAGCGGGTTAAGGTTGGCGACAAGGTGATCTGGCGCGGTGAAAGCCTCGTGGTGCCGGAGTCGGCGCGCGCCGAGATCCGGGTGCTGCTGTACAACAAGCCGGAAGGGGAGATCTGCAGCCGCAACGATCCCGAAGGCCGCCCAAGTGTTTTCGACGCTCTGCCGCACCTGAAGAACGGCCGCTGGGTGTCGGTCGGCCGGCTTGATTTCAATACCAGCGGCTTGCTCCTGTTCACCAATGACGGCGAACTCGCCAACAAGCTGATGCACCCGTCCAGCGGCATTGACCGTGAGTACATGGTGCGCGTGCAGGGCGAGGTTGAGGATGATGTGCTCAAGCGTTTGGGGGAAGGGGTTCTGCTCGACGATGGTCTCGCCCGCTTCAGTGCCGTCAAACGCGGCGGTACCGGCGGTGGCACCAACGGCTGGTATCACTGCGTGATCATGGAAGGGCGCAACCGCGAAGTGCGCAGATTGTGGGAATCCCAGGAATTGCGCGTGAGTCGTCTCAAACGGGTGCGCTATGGACCCATCTTGATTCCACCTTTCGTGAAGCCGGGCCAATGGTTGGAGCTGGGTGATCGGGAAATTAGTGAGTTGTTTCGCCGCGCAGGTCTGGAAGCTCCACCGAAGCGACGGTTCCGCCCGGAAGAAGCCAGTGCCGCAGAGCGTCGTGTGAAGAAAATGCGCGCCGCCTCTGGGCGTCAGGGTCGCACCGGCGGTGGACCGCCGAAAGGGCGTAAAAGTGGGCCTAGTCCGGACAGAACAGGCCCGAAAACGAAATAGTTAAACAGGCTCGACCAAGGGCTGATTGACCACGCGGTTGCGGCCCTGTTTTTTGCTTCATAGAGCGCGCTGTCGCCGCGCTTGAAAAGGGTGTCCCGCGAGTCGTTCTCCACACTGCTCGCCACGCCGATGCTGATAGTGGCCTGCACGGCTCCACTGTCGGTCGCCATCTCCTGATTTTCCAATTGGCTGCGGATCCGCTCGGCGACGGCGAGCGCTTCGCTGTTGCCGGTGTTGCTCAGCACCACGACAAGCTCTTCGCCGCCATACCTAAAGACCTGATCGGTTTCTCGCAAGGCGGACTGGATTGTTTTCGCCACGTTTTGCAGCAGTTGATCTCCAGTGGCATGCCCAAGTCGGTCGTTGATCTGTTTGAAGCTGTCCATATCCCCCACCAGCAGGGACAGCGGTCGTTGGCTGCGTTGGCTGAGCTTCAACTCCCGCTGCAGCGTCAGTTCCAGAGCCGCTCGATTGCCGATGCCGGTGAGGCTGTCGCGCAAGGAATTTTCCAGTGCGTCCCGGTACAACAGGGAATTGCGCAGCGGCTGCAGCAACAGGCCGAGCAATCCTTCCAGAGTGCCCAGCTCCTGCTCGCTGAAGCGGGCGCCGCGGAAAAACGTCATCTCTCCCACAGCAAAATTGCCATTGTGCAAGTTGTAGTTGGCTTTATGAGCCCGGTGGGTTCCCAGCGCAAGACGTATATCTCGGGACGGCAGTCGGTATTCCATGCCGGAGCAGCGGATGATCTTCTGCAGCATCTGGTAAAAGGTTGCCAGCGTCTCGTGTAAGTCGAGAGAGGTCTGCAGGGTATTGCTGAAATGGAAACGTATTTCGCCCAGATTTTCCAAAATGCCGGGGGAGGTACCGGTGGCGGAGAGCGTTTCGGAATTGGCCAGGGTGTGGGTCATAAAAAGGGTGTCTCGTTGTCGCCCGACTGGGTGGAAGTTGTGTGACCATTAGGTAGCCAAAGCCGTGCCATTGGGAAAAAATCATTTAAATTCAGTTGGATGCGTTATCTTTGTCATGCAAATTTACGCGCCTTCGACGATTTATTGGCGCCAAAAGACAAGCCCGCCGGCAATTCCTTGCCGCTGCCATGTTTCGCCGCCAGGCCTCTGGCGCTGTTGTACAAGTACGGCAATGTTGCGAAAATGCCGCGCGTTTTCGTCCGGTACATTCAGGAGTATCTGTGGCACAAATCGGTCTTTTTTTTGGCAGTGACGAGGGCAACACCGAGTCGGTGGCCTATCGCATCCAGCAGCGACTGGGAACAGATGTGGTGGATGTGTTTGATATCGCGGATGTGACCCAGCTGGAGTTCGCGGAGTACGACCAGATCATCCTCGGCATATCGACCTGGGACTTCGGCCAGATTCAATCCGACTGGGAGGAATTCTGGGGCGATATAGAACAGGTGTCCTTCGCCGGCAAAACCGTGGCGCTCTACGGTCTGGGCGACCAGTTCGGCTACGGGGATTTTTTCCTCGACGCCATGGGGATGCTGCACGATGTCATAGTGGGCAATGGCGCGCAGATCGTGGGTCACTGGCCGACCGAGGGTTACGATTTCGATGCCTCCAAGGCGCAGATTCCGGGCGAGGATCTGTTTGTCGGTCTGGCCCTGGATGAGGATCAGCAACCCGAGCTGACCAAGGCGCGTCTGGATGAGTGGTGTGCCGGCATCCATCGGGCGTTTGCCCTTTCGAGTCCGCTGCATCTGGTCGACGATTAATCCATGAATCCCAATAACCCCGCCACTGGTTTCCAGCGTATCGTCAAGGCAACGGGTTATTCTCTCAAAGGCCTGTCCTACGCTTTTTCTCCATGAAGCCGCATTTCGCCAGGAGGCGGTGGCGGCTCTGGTGTTGATTCCTCTGGCCCTGTGGCTGGAAGTCAGTGCGGTAGAGCGGATTCTGCTGGTGATGGCGGTGCTGCTGGTGCTGGTGGTGGAGTTGCTCAATACCGGCATAGAAGCCGTGGTAGACCGCGTTGGAGTGGAGTATCACCTGTTGGCGGGAGTTGCAAAGGATATGGGCTCTGCCGCCGTGTTTCTCAGTTTGCTTTTCTGTGTTTTCACCTGGGTCACAATTCTGGTGACACTGGGCTGACCGCTTTCCGCGAGAGATCTGTTCCATTGGCTATTCTTGTCTGAGCGGGTTGTTTTTGTTGGGCTAATGCCGCCTCCGCGCGAACGCCTCAGGGCGTGCTCATGCTATGCTCCCGCGTTATCTGCGCGGCCAGAGCATGGCGGACTTCCTCAAATAATCATAAAAGGAGCGGATTTTGGACAGTAAACGTTATGCGACCGTCAGCGAATTGTTACTGGACGCTTTCTCGCAACACGCGCACCTGCCGGCCTTTACCTGCTTTGGTCATACGGTGACCTATGCGGAAATCGACGCGCTCAGCGAGCGCTTCGCCAGTTATTTGCAACACCACTCCGGCTTGAAACCTGGCGACCGTATAGCGATTCAATTGCCGAATATCCTGCAATATCCCGTGGTGCTTTACGGCGCGATACGCGCGGGCCTTGTAGTAGTGAATACCAATCCGCTCTATACCCCGCGGGAATTGCTGCACCAATTAAAGGACAGCGGTGCGAAGATGCTGGTGGTGCTGGCCAATGTGGCGGACCGGGCTGCGGAAATCCTGCCGCAGACCCAGGTGGAGAAAGTGATCCTGACGGAAATTGGTGATTTGTTGCCGACGCCGAAGCGCCAGTTGATTAATTTCGCCGTTAAATATGTGAAAAAAATGGTGCCGGAATTTTCCCTCCCCGACGCACTGTCGATGCGTGACACCCTCAAGCTAGGGGCCGGCCAGCCATTTACGCCAGTTCCGGTGACAGGCGATGACCTGCTGGTGCTGCAATACACTGGCGGCACTACCGGCTTGGCCAAAGGCGCCATGCTCAGCCACGCCAATCTGTGCGCAAACGTGCGACAGATCCTCAATCACATGACCAAGCTGTTCAAAACCGAATCCCAGGTGGTGGCGGTTGCGTTGCCGCTGTATCACGTTTTTGCATTCAATATTCACGGCCTGTGCGCTGTCTCTCGCGGTGCTCACAATATCTTGATTCCCAACCCGCGCGACCTGCCGGCGTTCGTAAAAGCGATCAAGCCATACAAGATCTCGCTCTACGTTGCAGTGAACACTCTGTTTAACGCTTTGTTGCGCCATGAGGAATTCCGCAAACTGGATTTTTCCGAATTGAAAACCTCCGCTGGGGGTGGCATGGCGGTGACGGCGGATGTGGCCCGTCAGTGGTTGGAACTCACCGGTTGCGCCATTTGCGAAGGTTACGGCCTGACGGAAACCTCACCCGTTGTTGTGACCAATCCGGATAACGCGATTCAGGTCGGCACCATAGGTACGCCAGTAATCGACACGGAAGCAAAAGTTGTCAACGAGCAGGGCGAAGCCCTGCCGGATGGCGAACCCGGCGAACTCTGGGTTCGCGGTCCACAAGTGATGTCCGGTTATTGGCAAAAGCCTGAGGCCACCGCCGAAGTGTTGACCTCCGATGGCTGGTTTAAAACCGGCGATATCGCCATTCGCCGCGCCGATGGTTATTACAAAATTGTCGACCGCAAGAAAGACATGATTCTGGTATCCGGTTTTAATGTCTATCCGAATGAAATTGAGGATGTGGTGACTCAGCATCCGGACATTATTGAAGCGGCTGTTATAGGCGTGCCGAGTCAGGAGACGGGTGAAGCGGTGAAACTGTTTGTGGTGACGGGCGCAAAGCAGGTGTCTCAGGAAGAGATAATCGCGTTCTGCCGCCAACGTCTCACCGCTTATAAAATTCCGCGGATTATTGAATACCGCGACAGTCTGCCGAAATCCAATGTCGGTAAAATTCTGCGGCGCGAGCTGCGCGACAGTTAGACAGCTTCATAAAAATCACAACAAGACAGGAGATAACTGGTGGAAATTTCCGCGATCATTTTCTTGGCGCTTGCCATTGCGATCGTAATTCTCGGCGCGAAGAGCGTACCGCAGGGACAGCAGTGGACGGTAGAGCGTTTTGGTCGTTATACCCGGACTTTGCATCCGGGCTTCAATGTGATCATCCCCCTCCTGGATATCATTGGTCACAAGCAAATCGTTATGGAACAGGTTCTCGATGTGGATCCGCAGGAAGTTATCAGCGCTGATAACGCCATGGTGACCACGGATGCGGTGTGTTTTTTTCAAGTAATCGATCCAGTAAAAGCTTCCTACGAAGTCAATAACCTGAATTTCGCGATGAAGAATCTGGTCATGACCAATATCCGCGCGGTATTGGGTTCCATGGAGCTGGATGCCATGCTCTCCAATCGCGACATGATCAATACGGCGCTGCTCACCAAGGTCGATGAGGCGACAAATCCCTGGGGCATAAAAGTGACCCGTATCGAAATCAAGGACATACGCCCGCCGACGGACCTAGTGGAGTCCATGGCCAATCAGATGAAAGCCGAGCGAGAAAAACGGGCGCTGATTTTGCGCGCAGAAGGGGAGCGCGAAGCCGCGATCAAAGTCGCCGAGGGCGAAAAGCGCGCGCAGATTCTGAAGGCGGAAGGCGAGCGCGAGGCGGCATTTCTGGAGGCGGAGGCGCGCGAGCGCGAAGCTCAGGCGGAAGCGCGAGCGACTCAATATGTGAGCCGGGCGATCGCCGACGGCAACAGTCAGGCGATCAATTATTTTGTCGCGCAGAAATATGTGGATGCGTTGGGCAAACTCGCCTCGGCAGATAACAGCAAGGTAATCCTCATGCCGCTGGAAGCCAGCCAGATTATCGGCTCCCTCTCAGGTGTGCAGGAGCTTATCAAATCAGCGCAGCACGATAAAAAAGGTTGAACATGTTTGATTCACTGACGGGCTGGCACTGGCTGGCACTGGGCCTGGGGCTTCTGCTGCTGGAAGCGCTCGGCGTCAATGGCATTCTCATCGGGTCCGCGTGTGCTGCCGTAGTGCTGGCTCTGCTGCTGGCGCTGGTGGACATACCCTGGCAGTGGCAAGTGGTGCTGTTCGGCATTTTGGCTGTGATCGGCACCGGAATCTTCTGGCGTTTTTTTCGCGTAAAACCGGTGGGCAACGCCACCGAAAAACTGAATAACCGCCGCGCCCAGCTCATCGGTATGCGGGCTTCGTTGCTTTATCCCGTCCAGGGTGGACGTGGCAAAGTCCAGATTCAGGACGCCCTCTGGACGGTGAGTTGCGAAGAGGATCTCCCCCAGGGGACCCTGGTGGAAGTGGTGGGCTACGACGATAGTACCCTGCGTGTAAAAAAGATCTGATTGGCGGATTTATACGCCACCTCCCATACTTTGTTTACAAGTACATGTTTTCAGACGCATGTTCATCGGTACATGTTCGTAGGTACATGTTCATAGCTATATCAACAGGACCTTCCAATAATGCCCACTAACGCATTGGTGCTCTCCGGTGGCGGAGCGCGCGCCTCTTATCAGGCGGGTGTTTTACAAGCGCTGGCGGACATAATGCCGGATCTGCACAATCCGTTTCCCATCATCTGCGGCACTTCCGCCGGTGCGATCAACGCTGTGGCTATGGCTGCCCACAAAGGGGGATTTCATCAGGCGGCGTTCGATTTGTCGCAGACCTGGCGGCGCCTGGAAGTCGAGAAGGTGTTCAAGGCGGGCTGGATGGATCTTACCTGTGGTTTGGCGAAAGTAGGGGCCTCGATTTTCAACGACGGTGTCGGTCGCAACCAGCCTTTAGCGCTGCTCGACAACAGCCCATTGCGGGAATTGCTCTCCCAAGTTATCCCATTCAGCAATATCCACCAGCGTATTGAAGCGGGTGAGCTACGTGCGGTCAGTGTTACCGCCATGAGCTACAGCTCGGGTGAGTCGGTGGCATTTTTCCAAGGTGCGCCGGACTTACAACCCTGGCGCCGAGCGCGCCGTATTGGCCGGCCCTCTGTGCTGACTGCGGAGCATCTGCTTGCTTCGTCGGCGATTCCCACCATCTTCCCTGCGGTATATCTCGACCGCGAATACTTTGGCGATGGCGCCATGCGTCAGGTGGCGCCGATCAGTCCGGCGCTGCATCTGGGGGCCGACCGTTTGTTTGTTATAGGTGTCAGCGCCAACCGCAGTCCGACTCATTGGGGTAAAACCAAGGTGTTGCCGCGTCATTCGCCGTCCATGGCGCAAATCATCGGCCAGATGTTTAACAGCGCTTTCATTGATGCCCTCGAAGGTGATCTTGAACATGTAGAGCGGGTCAATGCGCTTTTGAAACTCATCGATAAAGACCGCTGCCAGCAAACAGGCCATCTGCGCGCGGTGGACACTTTGGTGATCTCGCCATCCAAACCGCTGGATAAAATTGCCGGCCGCCGGGTACGGGATCTACCCCCGGCGCTGCGCTTTTTCCTGCGTCGCACTGGCGCCACGGCGAGTGGTGGTGGCTCTGCTGTAGCGAGTTATCTGTTGTTTTCCCTCGGCTATTGCAATGAATTAATGGAGCTGGGATATCAGGACGCCATGTGGGAGCGCGACACGATCGAACGATTTTTCCGCGAGCCCTGTTAGCAACCCCCATCGCCTGACTATGCCTTTCTTTTGCCGCAGTTACACTGCGACGCTTTTCTCCATGCTTTTTAAAAATAATTCCAAGTAAAATGACCGTCGCAGCGGTGACGCGTAATTGAATTAACAACGATATCTTGGGGGTAGGCGTGAAATTCATAAAAGTAGCTTTGGTAATCCTGATTGTGGCTCTGGGTGCATTTATTGGCGGGGGATACTTGCTGCCCAAAAATGCCGAAGTTGAACGTTCGACTTTGATCGAAAGTGACGCGGCTACGATTTTTGAATATGTGAATAATCTGGAGAAATTCCACAGTTGGTCGCCCTGGGCGGATATGGATCCGAACATGAAGCTGGAATTTTCCGGCCCCGAAAGCGGCGTCGATGCAACCATGAGCTGGGCGAGTGAAGTCCCGCAAGTTGGCAATGGCGTGCAGAAGATCGTGATATCCGAGCTCGATAAGCGTGTCGTGACCAGCCTGGAATTTGGCGGTCAGGCCGGTAGTGAAGCAGAATGGGTGCTGGTGCCAGAGGGGCGGGAAACAAAAGTGGTTTGGCGCTTTCGCACGGATTTTGGCAACAATCCAGTGGCGCGCTATTTCGGCCTGGTGCTGGATGACATGATGGGCGATCACTACAGCAAGGGTCTGGAGAAACTCGAACATCTAGTGGAAAACCTGCCCAAAATAGTTAGTGAGGAAATCCACTACAACGTCGGCGAAACCCACCTGAATGGTTATCTCGCCTATCCGCGCAACGCGACCAAGGCACCCGGTGTGTTGGTGGTGCATGAGTGGTGGGGTCACAACGCTTATGTGCGCAAGCGTGCCGATATGTTGGCTGAGCTTGGTTATGTCGCCTTCGCGCTCGACATGTATGGCGACGGCAAAGTCACTGGTCATCCCAAAGAGGCCAATGCGTTCATGATGGAAGTGGTGAACAACGCCGAAGCGGCGCGCGCGTTTTGAGAAAGCGCTCGATCTGCTGAAGAGCAGCCCCGCGGTGGACCCAGAAAAAATCGCAGCTATCGGTTATTGCTTCGGTGGTGCGGTGGTGCTCAGTATGGCGCGCTCTGGAGTTGATCTCGACGGTGTGGTGAGTTTTCACGGCGCGCTGGAAGGTTTGGCACCGATCAACCAGGATGGGGTGAAAGCCCGCTTTATGGTGTTCAACGGTGCGGCTGATCCATTTGTTAGTGAGGAGGCAAAACAAACATTCAAAACGGAAATGGATGGCGCAGGGCTGACGTATGAGTTCATCGACTATCCCGGTGCGATGCACACGTTCACCAATCCTGAAGCAGATGAAAAAGCCGCTACCTACGGACTTCCCCTCAAATACGATGCGGCAGCCGATCAGGATTCCTGGCAAAAAACCCAGGAATTTTTCCGCGAAATTTTCTGATGCTTTGTTGCGCTAGCTAAAGCGACTTTTTAATTAACGACCAAAAAAAAGCCCCCAAATTGGGGGCTTTGTCCGTGAGGGGCCGGCGACCTAGATGCGGACTTCTTCGATCTGGGTGGCGGCGATGCGTTTGCCGTCTTCCGCACCTTTCACAAACTGCGCGATTTGATCGAAGTTCATGTAGCGGAAAATTTCGCTGCTCATGGAGTCGATTTCCTGCGCGTAGGTCAGGTATTCCTCGGGCGAGGGCAGGCGGCCGAGAATTCCACCGATGGCGGCCAGCTCAGCGGACGTCAGATACACATTGGCGCCGTTGCCGAGACGGTTGGGGAAGTTGCGGGTGGAAGTGGACAACACGGTGGTGTTGTCGGCCACACGCGCCTGGTTGCCCATACACAATGAACAGCCGGGCATTTCCGTGCGCACGCCATTGCGGCCGTAGATGTTGTAGTAGCCTTCTTCCATCAGTGTGTGCTGATCCATTTTGGTCGGCGGCGACATCCAGAAACGGGTTTTTTAATCCTTCTTTGTTTTTCTCCAATAATTTGCCCGCGGCGCGCAGTGACCGATATTGGTCATACAGGAGCCGATAAACACTTCGTCCACTTTATCACCGGCAACTTCGCTCAACAGGCGTGCGTCATCCGGATCGTTTGGAGCACAAACGATGGGCTCTTTGATTTGATTCATATCGATTTCGAGTACGGAGGTGTACTCGGCATCGGCATCCGCTTCCAGCAATTCCGGGTTGGCGAGCCAGGCTTCCATTTTGCGCGCGCGGCGCTCCAGGGTGCGCTTGTCGCCGTAGCCTTCGCTGATCATCCAACGCAGCAGGGTGATGTTGGAGGTCAGATACTCGGCGATGGTTTCTTTGGACAGCTTGATGGTGCAGCCGGCCGCAGAACGCTCTGCTGAGGCGTCGGACAGTTCGAATGCCTGCTCAACCGTGAGATTTTCCAGTCCTTCAATTTCCAGAATGCGACCGGAGAAAACGTTCTTCTTGCCCTTTTTCTCGACGGTCAACAGGCCTTCTTTGATGGCGTAATAGGGGATGGCATGCACCAGATCACGCAGAGTGATGCCCGGCTGCATTTGGCCCTTGAAGCGCACCAGCACGGATTCCGGCATATCCAGCGGCATCACGCCTGTAGCGGCGGCGAATGCAACCAAGCCTGAACCTGCAGGGAAGGAAATGCCAATCGGGAAGCGCGTGTGGCTATCACCGCCCGTGCCAACGGTGTCCGGCAGCAACATGCGGTTCAACCAGCTGTGAATGATGCCGTCGCCGGGGCGCAGAGCAACGCCGCCGCGGGTCATGATGAAATCCGGCAGGGTGTGCTGAGTTTCGATATCGACCGGCTTCGGATAAGCCGCGGTGTGACAAAAGGACTGCATCACCAGGTCCGTGGAGAAACCCAGGCAAGCGAGATCCTTCAGCTCATCGCGGGTCATGGGGCCAGTGGTGTCCTGGGAACCGACAGTGGTCATGCGCGGCTCGCAGTAGGTGCCGGGGCGGATGCCATCTACGCCGCAGGCGCGACCAACCATTTTCTGCGCCAGGGTAAAACCCTTGCCGGTGTCGGAAGGTGCCGCCGGGGTGCGGAACAGGGTGGACGGTGGCAAGCCGAGGCTCTCGCGAGCTTTGCTGGTGAGGCCGCGGCCGACGATCAGATTGATACGGCCGCCGGCGCGAACTTCGTCCAGCAGCACGTCAGACTTGAGCTCGAATTCGCTGATGACGTCGCCTTTCTCGTTGAGAATCTTGCCGTCGAATACGCGGATTTCGATCACATCGCCCATGCTGATGTTGTCCACCGGTGCTTCAAATACCAGAGCGCCCGCATCTTCCATAGTGTTGTAGAAAATCGGGGCGACTTTGCCACCGATACAGATGCCGCCGCCGCGCTTGTTGGGCACGCCGGAGATGTCTTCACCGAAGTACCAGAGGACGGAGTTGGTGGCGGATTTGCGCGAGGAGCCTGTACCCACTACGTCGCCGACGAAAGCTACGGGCAGACCTTTGTTCTGAATTTGTTCAATCTGCTTGAGCGGGCCTTTGTTGCCAGCCTCATCCGGGGTGATGCCGTCCCGCGCCATTTTATACATCGCCAGAGCGTGCAGCGGGATATCTGGGCGGCTCCAGGCGTCTGGGGCAGGGGAGAGATCGTCGGTATTGGTTTCGCCCGTGACTTTAAAAACGGCGACTTTTACGCTTTCCGGTACGGCGGATTTTTTGGTGAACCATTCGCCATCGGCCCAGCTTTGCAGGATTGCCTGCGCATGAGAGTTGCCCTTTTTCGCGCGCTCTTCGACGTCGTGGAATGAGTCGAACATCAACAGAGTGTGTTTGAGTTCTTCGGCGGCCAGAGGCGCCAGTTCCGCGTCATCGAGCAGCTCAACCAGCGTCTCGATGTTGTAGCCGCCATGCATGTTGCCGAGCAGCGTTATGGCGTGTTTTTTGTCGATCAATGGCGAGCTGGCCGCACCTTTGACCAGTGCGGTGAGAAAGCCCGCTTTTACGTAAGCCGCTTCATCCACTCCCGGTGGGACGCGATCCGCCAGCAGTTCCACCAGCGTCGCCTCTTCACCTTTGGGAGGGTTTTTCAACAGCTCCACCAGTTCGGCAACCTGCTCGGGTGAAAGGGGTTTGGGGGGAATGCCTAAGGCAGCACGTTCGGCGACGTGGTTACGGTAAGCTTCGAGCACTGGGAAATCCTCTGTTGAATGGGTTTACTCGTCTAAGCAGGATCTCTGCCAAGCGAGGCTATCGATCAGCGTATCGATGGAGTGGACCTTAGTCCGGTAGGTGCCGGGTCGCGATAGGGCTTGCGTCCCGGCCATTTTTCGGGCGCGGATTTTACACCAAGCGCAACTGCGCTGTTAAGTGAAGACAGGTCTGCGTATTCCCTTGGTGCGACGACGGACCTTTTTTGGCACGTCCGCGGAGACCGCGCGGGCTTACGGCCAGAGGCGGCATTTCAGTAGGCTGTCCTGGGCAACTGTGCTAAGATCGCCGCTTTTTAACGGCAGCACGGGACCCGGTCCATTAAAGCCATTTTTTGCCTGCGCAAGCGGCGGCTTTCGACCCCGTCTGTCCCTGTTTTCTGAGCACTCTGACAATAAGGAATGCCTGCACTCATGGGCGAAATCGCAAAAGAAATTCTCCCGGTCAATATCGAAGACGAACTCAAACAGTCCTATCTGGATTACGCCATGAGCGTCATCGTCGGGCGCGCCTTGCCCGATGTGCGCGACGGTCTCAAGCCGGTTCATCGCCGCGTGTTGTTCGCGATGAACGAACTCTCCAACGATTACAACAAGCCCTATAAAAAATCCGCCCGTGTGGTCGGTGACGTTATCGGTAAATATCACCCCCACGGTGACTCGGCGGTCTACGACACCATAGTGCGGATGGCGCAGCCGTTCTCTCTGCGCTACATGCTGGTGGACGGGCAGGGCAACTTCGGTTCGATCGACGGCGACAGCGCCGCGGCCATGCGTTACACCGAAATCCGCATGGCGAAAATCGCCCACGAATTATTGGCTGATCTGGATAAAGAAACCGTCGATTTTGTACCCAACTACGACGGTCAGGAAATGATTCCTGATGTATTGCCGACGCGCGTGCCCAACCTGTTGGTCAACGGCTCCTCCGGTATCGCCGTGGGCATGGCCACCAATATTCCGCCGCACAACCTGCGCGAAGTCGTCAAAGCCTGCATTGCCCTTATCGACAATCCAGATCTGTCGGTTGAGGACATGATGGAGTACATCCCCGGCCCGGATTTCCCCACCGCCGGTATCATCAACGGTCGCGCTGGCATTGTTGAGCCTATCGCACTGGGCGTGGGCGTATCTATGTGCGCTCCCGTGCCGAAGTGATCACCGACGAAAAAACCAACCGCGAAACCATCGTCATCCACGAGCTCCCTTACCAGGTCAACAAAGCCCGTCTGATCGAGAAAATCGCCGAGCTCGTCAAGGAGAAAAAGCTCGAAGGTATTTCTGAAATCCGCGACGAGTCCGACAAAGACGGTCTGCGCGTGGTAATCGAAATCAAACGCGGCGATATGGGCGAGGTGGTGCTCAACAACCTCTATTCCCAGACGCAGATGGAAACAGTGTTTGGTATCAACATGGTGGCACTGGTGGATAGCCAGCCACGCCTGTTGAATCTGCTGGACATGCTGCAGTTGTTTATCCGCCATCGCCGCGAAGTGGTGACTCGTCGCACCGTTTACCTGCTGCGCAAGGCGCGGGAGCGGGGTCATGTGTTGGAAGGTTTGGCAATTGCCATCGCCAACATCGACGAAGTCATCGCGTTGATCAAACAGTCCTCGACGCCCGCCGATGCGCGCGAAGCGCTGATTGCCAAAGGCTGGCCTGTCTCCGTGGTTAGCCAATTTCTGGAGCGCGCCGGCGGCGGTGCCTGCCGACCGGACGATCTGGAGCCGCAATACGGCCTGCGCGATGAGCACTATTACCTGTCGCCGGTTCAGGCCAAGGCAATCCTGGATCTGCAACTCCATCGCCTCACCGGCATGGAGCACGACAAGCTGCTTGCGGAATACGAAGAGAAACTCAAGCAGATTGCCGAATACCTGGAAATTCTCGGCAATCCAGTCCGCTTGATGGAAGTGATCCGCGAAGAACTTGAGGCAGTTGAAAGAGATTACGGCGACAACCGCCGTACTGAAGTGCAGACCTCCCGCTCAGACCTCACCCACGAGGACCTCATTAATGAAGAAGATCGGGTGGTGACCATTTCCCACCTGGGCTATGCGAAGAGCCAGCCGCTGGATGCCTATCAGGCGCAGCGCCGCGGCGGCACCGGCAAAGCCGCGACCGCAGTGAAAGATGAGGATTTCGTCGAGCACCTGTTGATCGCCAATACCCATGATTATCTGCTGTGTTTCACCAACGTCGGCAAGGTGTTCTGGCTGAAGGTCTATCAGATTCCGATTGCCAGCCGCACCTCTCGCGGACGACCGGTGGTCAACCTGCTGCCTCTGGAAGAGGGTGAGCGTATTACCGCCGTGATGCCGGTCAAGGACTTCAACTCCGATCAGTTCATTTTTATGGCAACTGAGTTGGGTACGGTGAAAAAGACTCCGCTGGAACAGTTCTCTCGTCCGCGTAGCGTTGGCTTGCGGGCAATTGAACTTGACGAAGGCGACGTACTGATGGGCACCGCTATCACCGACGGCAGCCGCGACGTGATTCTCTTTGCCTCAAATGGCAAAGCGGCGCGTTTCGACGAGACGCAGGTGCGCTCTATGGGGCGGGCAACCCGCGGTATGCGTGGTATCCGTTTGGAGGAGGGCCACAAGGTCATCTCCATGGTGATCCCGCAGGAGAACGGCAAAGTTCTGACTGTCAGCGAAACCGGTTATGGCAAACGTACCGATGTGAACGACTTCCCGAAAAAGGGCCGCGGTTCCCAGGGCGTGATCGCGCAGCAGACCACTGAACGCAACGGCGGCTTGGTGGGGGCGGTGCAGGTGTTTGACGGCGATGAAATTATGCTGATCTCCGATCAGGGTACTCTGGTCCGTACTCGTGCGGATGAGGTGTCCCTGCTGAGCCGCAATACTCAGGGCGTGCGTTTGATCAAGACCCGCGAGGGCGAGCGCATTGTCGGCTTGGAGCGTATTGAAGAGCAGCCAGATCAAGTTGGCGGTGATCTAGAGGTTGAGGGTGGCGGTGATTCAGCCGCTGAAGAATAGTTGCATTTGATGCCCCTCGGTTTCGAGGGGCATTGAGAGATTCGACGTGAGTCAGACCAATCTTCCCGAAGGCGGCGAGCAGGGCGCCTCAGAAAAAGAACTGCTCGGGCAATTGCGCGACCAGATCGACGACATAGATGCACAGATCGGCGATCTGATCAGTGCCCGTGCGGAATGCGCGCAACGCGTGGCGGAAATCAAACGGCATTTCAGTCCCAATGAGATGCCGATTTTCTATCGTCCGGAGCGCGAAGCCTATGTGTTGCGTCGTGCCATGGAGCGCAATAAAGGGCCGCTCAATAACGAGGATTTTGCCCGTCTTTTCCGCGAGATCATGTCGGCCTGTCTGGCGTTGGAAAAGCCGATAAAAGTCGCCTATCTCGGTCCGGAAGGAACATTTACCCAGCAGGCCGCGCTGAAGCACTTCGGGCAGTTTGCCCAAACAGTGTCCCTGCCGGCCATTGACGAGGTTTTTCGCGAAGTTGAAGCTGGCGCTGCGCAATTTGGCGTGGTCCCGGTGGAAAACTCCACGGGTGGAGTGGTTGCCCATACGCTCGACAACTTCATGGAATCGAATCTACGTATTTGCGGTGAGGTGGTCCTGCGCATCCATCATCACCTGATGGTGTCCGATGTCACCAAGCCGGAAAAAATTTCCCGCATCTATTCTCATTCACAATCGTTTGCGCAGTGCCGCAAGTGGTTGGAGGCGCACTATCCCAACGCGGAGAGAGTGCCGGTAAACAGCAATGCTGAGGCGGCCAAACGCATCAAAACAGAGTGGAATTCGGCAGCGATCGCTGGAGAGATGGCGGCGGATCTTTATAACCTGTCGATTCTTTCCAGCAATATCGAGGATCGTCCAGACAACGCCACGCGCTTTTTGATCATCGGCCAACAAGCGATAGCTGCGAGTGGAGATGACAAGACCTCTGTGGTGGTCGCCATGCGTAATGAACCCGGCGCCCTGCACAATTTGTTGGAGCCCTTTCACCGGTTGAATATTGATTTGACCCGCGTGGAAACCCGGCCGTCCCAAACCGGACCCTGGACCTATGTTTTCTTCCTGGATTTCATCGGCCATCAGGACGACGAGAAAGTCAGCGCAGCTCTGAAAGAAGTCGCCCGCAATGCCTCCGATCTCAAGATCCTCGGCTCCTATCCCAAAGGCGTACTGTGAGAGAGTCTGTTTGAGATTCGGAACGCGGTGTCGCGCCATCTTTTCCCTTGGCCGTGAGTGATAGCCATGACGTCAAGCCAATCAAAGCCGGTGCGGCAGCTCGTAGTGATCGGATTGGGCCTGATTGGCGGAAGTCTCGCCGCGGCGGCGCGCCGCCGCGGCATTTGCGAAACGGTCATAGGTGTCGTGCGCAGTGACGATGTAGGCTCCACTGCGGTTGCGATGGGGGTCGTCGATTCTGCCACCACCTCTCTGGCAGAAATTGCTCCCGGCCTTGGTGAAGGCGATGTCATCTTCGTCGCGGTGCCGACCCTGTCCGTGCGCAAAGTGTTGGAACAGGTGAGGGATCTGGTTTCGCCGGCAGTAACCGTCACCGACGGGGCAAGTGTTAAGGGCAGTGTGCTCTGTGATGTGCAAGCTGTTTATGGCGAAGTGCCCTCACAAATCGTCCTCGGCCACCCAATTGCTGGATCGGAAAAAAGCGGTGTAACCGCATCCAACCCCGACCTCTATGTGCGTCATCGAGTGATTCTGACGCCTACAGCGGAGACCGGAGCGGCTCATCTCCAGCGCGTAACAGCGCTTTGGGCCGGGGTAGAGGCGGAAGTTCTGCATCTATCCGTACATGAGCACGACGAAATTCTCGGTGCGACCAGCCATCTGCCTCACGCCATTGCGTTTTCGCTGGTGGATACTCTGGCGCACGATAGTCACAACGAGCAGATTTTCCGCTACGCCGCGGGCGGCTTTCGTGACTTTACCCGGATCGCCTCCAGTGATTCCGTCATGTGGCGGGACATCATGCTTGCCAACCGAGAGGCGGTGATCAAAGCGATCGACTTGTTCGTCGCCAATGTCACGCGCTTGCGGCAAGCCATTCAGGATGAAGATGGCGATACATTACTTCACACCTTTGAGCGCGCCAAAACCGCTCGCGATCATTTCTCCAAAATGCTGGCGCAGCGTTCGGGCATAAGCATAGACAAAGAATGACCTTTGGCTCCTTCACGACTTTTTTCTATAATGGCCGCCATTTTATAAACGGCCGGTTTTCTGCAGGATTTTTAAGCGTTATGGCACACAATTATTCGATGACCCACCTCAAACAACTTGAGGCCGAGAGTATTTACATCATCCGTGAAGTCGCAGCGGAATTTGAAAAGCCGGTGATGTTGTATTCCATTGGGAAAGATTCCGCAGTCATGATGCACCTGGCGTTAAAAGCCTTTGCTCCCGGCAAACCGCCGTTTCCTTTGATGCACATTGATACCACGTGGAAATTTCGCGAAATGATTGAATTTCGCGATAAGCGTGTCAAAGACCTCGGTTGGGATTTATTGGTGCACATCAATCCCGAAGGATTGAAAATGGGCATAGGTCCATTTACCCACGGCAGCGCCAAACACACTGATGTCATGAAGACCCAAGGCCTGAAGCAGGCGTTGGATAAATACGGCTTCGACGCCGCCTTTGGTGGCGCGCGGCGCGACGAGGAAAAATCCCGCGCAAAAGAACGGGTTTATTCTTTCCGCGACCGCAATCATCGCTGGGATCCAAAAAATCAGCGTCCCGAGCTTTGGAATCTGTATAACAGCCGTGTCGATAAAGGCGAAAGCATCCGCGTTTTTCCTTTGTCGAACTGGACGGAACTCGATATCTGGCAATACATCCATCTGGAAAATATCCCCATAGTTCCGCTGTATTTTGCTGCCAAACGTCCTGTCGTGAATCGCGATGGCGTTTTGATCATGGTGGATGATGATCGTATGCCTTTGAAAGAAGGTGAGGCAGTGGAGGAAAAAATGGTGCGCTTTCGTACTTTGGGGTGCTACCCACTCACTGGTGCCGTTGAATCCACTGCGCAAACTCTGCCGGAAATTATTCAGGAAATGCTGTTGACCAAAACCTCTGAGCGGCAGGGGCGTGTGATCGACCACGATAGCGCCGGCTCCATGGAGAAGAAAAAGCAGGAAGGTTATTTCTGACCGGTTCGAATATTCAATATTGAATGCGGGTCTTTCCGCGCTTTATCCAGATTTTTTGCAGGAGTTACTACGTGTCTCACCAATCGGACCTGATCGCAACTGATATCAATGAATATCTTGCTCAGCACGAAAGAAAAGAGTTGTTGCGGTTTTTGACCTGCGGTTCCGTGGATGATGGAAAATCCACGTTGATCGGCCGCCTGCTGCACGACTCCAAAATGATTTACGAGGACCAGCTGGCTGCGGTGAAATCCGACTCCCTCAAACATGGCACCACGGGCGAAAAAATTGACCTGGCGCTACTGGTTGACGGCTTGCAGGCAGAGCGCGAGCAGGGCATTACCATTGATGTCGCCTACCGCTATTTCTCCACGTCCAAACGCAAATTTATTATTGCCGACACCCCGGGGCATGAGCAGTACACGCGCAACATGGCGACGGGCGCTTCCACATGCGATCTCGCCATCATTCTTATTGATGCGCGCCACGGCGTGATGACGCAGACGCGGCGCCATTCTTATATCGCCTCATTGCTGGGTATCCGCCATCTGGTGGTTGCTATCAATAAAATGGATCTCGTCGATTTTGATGAGGCGCGATTTAATGCCATTAAAGACGACTATCTGACGTTTGCGAAAAATCTGGGCGAGCGTGAATTTTTCTTTGTGCCGATTTCCGCGTTGGATGGCGACAACGTGGTGAACGTGAGCGAACGCAGCTCCTGGTACAAAGGGCAATCGCTGATGCAGATTCTGGAAACCGTAGAAGTTTCCGGCGATAAAAATACGGCGGATTTTCGTTTTCCTGTCCAGTACGTCAATCGGCCGAATCTCGATTTTCGCGGCTTTTGTGGCACTGTTGCATCCGGTGTGATTCGCCGCGGCGACGAGATCCAGGTGTTACCGTCCGGTAAAACCAGTAGGGTCAAAGATATAGTGGCTTATGAAGGCAGTCAGGAAGAAGCTTTCGTCGGCCAGGCGGTGACATTGACCCTGACCGATGAGATCGATATCAGTCGCGGAGATATGCTGGTAAAAAATGGAGAGCAGGCATCGGTTACGCAGGGGCTGAAGGCGCATCTGGTTTGGATGAATGAAGCCGCCTTACAAACCGGTAAACAATATTTATTTAAATTTGCCAGCAAAGTGACTACCGGCGCGGTATCCAGCATAGATTATCGTATCGACGTTAACACGCAGGCGCATACCCAAGTTGTGGAAATGCAGCTCAATGACATTGCGGTGGTCAAAGTTGCGCTCGAGCAGAAAGTGGTTGTGGACCCATACCAACGCAATCGTGCGACAGGTGCATTTATCATGATCGATCGTCTTACTAATGCCACGGTGGCGGCGGGCATGGTGATCGACACTGCAGTACATCAGGAGTTGCCGATGAGCAATTTCCCCGCATTTGAACTCGAATTGAATGCGCTGATCCGCAAACATTTTCCGCATTGGCAAGCGGTGGATTTGCAGGCGTTGCTCAAGTCTGACCGCTGATTTTGTGCGCCAGGGCTTACATGCATTTCGGCTATCGCCGCTAGGAATGGAGGAGGCCAAAGGAATATAGTGCAGGGGTTGGCTTCGCACACCGCGGTATAACCCACCTGGCGAGAGAAAGGCTGAATTTGGCGCGATTTGCGCAGAATTTAGCGTGGTGATGCAGATGCAGATTGGGTCAAGGAGTCGACCCTTTCGCTCGCCGAAAAAAGGAATTTGAGCATGAAAAATTTTCCCCTTCATTTATTTGTCGCGCTGGTTTGGGCCTCTTTGTCCTGGTTCGCCAGTTCTGTCTATGCCGCCGCTCCGGTCAATGCGCAGGCCGCTCCACCGGTCAAAGTTCAGACCGCTGCGATCGAAGATAAAATCAACGTCAATACGGCAAGTGCTGATGCATTGGCAGAAATTCTGACAGGGATAGGTCCTAAGAAAGCCGAGGCAATTGTGGCTTACCGCGAGACGAATGGTCCGTTTAAATCGGTGGACGATCTGCTGCAGGTAAAAGGTATTGGCCCAGCTACGCTGGAAAAAAACCGCGATCGCATCGGTCTTTGATCGAATTTCAAATCGTCCGCCCGGGTTGGTCAACCCGGGCTTTTTTATGTCAGAATTCCCACCGCTCTATTGCTGTTTTGATGTCTTCCGGAGTTCTGCATGGTTTTACCAGGTTCACCCATTACCGGCCCGCGTATTCTTGTGGCGTTGGATTTTGATACGTTGGCGCAGTGCGAACAATTTCTGGACAAGCTCGATCCGTCCTTGTGTCGTGTAAAAATCGGCAAAGAGCTGTTTACCGCCAGTGGGCCAGCTGCGGTTAAGGCGGCGCACTCGCGCGGCTTCGATGTTTTCCTTGATCTGAAATTTCACGATATTCCCGCAACCGTCGCTAAAGCTGCCAAAGCCGCAGCGGACCTCGGGGTTTGGATGGTAAATGTTCACGGCTCTGGTGGGCCGCGAATGCTGGCCGCTGCGGCTGAGGCTCTCGCCAATCATTCGCAAAAGCCTTATCTAATTGGTGTTACGGTTCTGACCAGCATGGGCCAGGACGAGTTGAACCAGATTGGTGTGGCGACACCTCTAACCGATCAGGTATTGCGGCTTGCGGGGTTGGTGAAGGATGCGGGTCTGCATGGAGTTGTCTGTTCCGCACTTGAAGCGGAAGCAATGAAAGCTAGATTTGGCGAAAATTTTGTTCTTGTGACCCCCGGCATCAGGCCGGAAGGGTCCCCTGCAGACGATCAGCGGCGCATAGTGACTCCCAAAGAAGCGGTGCGTTGGGGAAGCGATTACCTGGTGATTGGCCGACCGATCACTCAGGCAGCAGATCCTGTTGCAGTCTGTCGTGAAATAGCGCAGTCCCTGGCGTGAGTCATGCCTGGATTTTGCCCATCACCTGTAATTGAGCGCGTCATGAATAGTTCGTCAAAATCAGTACCCGTTGTCACCATTGATGGACCCGGTGGGGCAGGCAAGGGCACTCTCTGCCGTTTGGTCGCCCAGCGCACCGGATACCATTTGCTCGACAGTGGCTCTCTTTATCGCCTGACAGCTCTATCCGCCCTGCAATCCGGCGTGGACCTAGCTGACGTGGAGCGCGTCACCAGCTTGGCGCAGGCTCTGAATATTCGCTTTGAAGTAACGGATAACAGCACAAGCATTTTTTTGGCCGGAGAGGATGTCACTGGCGCCGTCCGGAGGGAAGAAGTGGGAATGGCTGCCTCCAAAGTGGCTGCTTATCCACCAGTTCGTGCCGCACTGCTGGATCGCCAGCGAGCTTTTGCTAAAGCGCCGGGGTTGGTCGCGGATGGCCGGGATATGGGCACTGTGGTTTTTCCCGGTGCGGAGGTGAAGATTTTCCTCACTGCGTCGGCGGAAGAGCGCGCCCGGCGCCGCGTATTGCAATTACAGGAGTCAGGCGACACCCCAGATATGGCGGCGATTCTCGCAGACATTCGCGCCCGGGACGAGCGCGACTCCAATCGCTCGGCGGCGCCATTGGTGCCTGCGGCGGACGCCTTGATTCTCGACAGTACCGATCAGTCCATCGAGCAGGTGCTGAGCGCGATTCTGGAGCGCATCGCCCAGCAGACCGGTACACGCAAATTCCAATGAGGTACACACTGTGATCAAGCAACTCTGGCGGAAATTCACCCTTGTTATTCTTTTCGTATGGTGCGTGGTATTGATTCTGATCGGCGCGAGGTTTGCGCAGAACAATCCGGATCTGATTTCCCTTGATCTGATTCTCTGGCAGCTTCCACCACTGTCTTCGGGGCTGCTATTAACCATCAGTCTCTTGTTCGGAGTTTTACTTGGTGCCGTCATGTTTCTTCCAGTTCTTCTGGTGATGCGGGCTCGCGTACGTAGGTTGCGAACTGAATTGCTAAAGCTGCAGCAGAGCCCTCGGGCCCCGGTTGGCCATTTGGCGGTAAACCAGTAATTCTGGTGCCGCACTTGGTCTCATTGTCTTCCGGTGGCATCAACAATAGGCACCGGCTGCATTGGCCGAGCAGATGATTACTATGGATGGATTCTTGTTTGCGCTACTTCTTGTTGCCACCGCCGCCGGCTTTTTTCTAGGGCGCTGTAGCTCCAAGTCCCAGTCCTCCCCCAATCGGTTGGTGGCACATGATCCCTATCTGGAGGGGCTGAAGCACCTTCTTAACGACCAAACAGATGCCGCTATAGACGCCCTGATTACGGCGCTGGAGGTCAATCAGCATACAGTGGAGATGTATTTCTCCCTGGGCGCCCTATGGCGCCGCAAAGGGGAGATGGATCGCGCGATACGTCTGCATCAAGCCCTTCTTTCCAACCCCAAGCTCACCTCCTCGCAAATGCAGCAAGCACAGTTGGAACTGGCGCTCGATTACACCCATTCGGGCCTCTTGGATCGTGGTGAAGTGTTGTTGAAGGAGCTTGCTGATACCGCTTCTCCGGTCATCCAGCTTGCCGCGGGGCGCGAATTGGTGCTTCTTTATCAGGAGGAGGGGGATTGGAAAAAGGCGATAGCTGCCGTTAATCAGTTCTGTGATAAGTCCCGTGAACAAGACAACTCTCATTGGCGCCATATGCAGGTGCATTATTACTGCGAATTGGCCGAAGACGCGTTGGCAGCACCCGATTGGAGCCAGTCAGATCTGTCTATCAAAGGCGTTTCAGGACCGCCCGAAGCAGTCTGTATCGCCAAGCAATGGTTGCAGCAGTCCGCCCTAATAGCCCCTGACCACCCTCGCGCTCTGTTGCTACGGTCATTGCTGGCTTTGGGGGAAAAAGATGAGGGGGCATCGCGGGATGCATTGCGCTCCATCAAGTTGGAGCCTGGGCTCTGTATGGCGGCAGTGCCGCTGATGGCTACGGTAATCGGATGGGAAGAAGATGTATGGCAAAGGATTTCGGATCTGTATCAAAAAACCAGGGATGTCGGCCTAATTCCATATCTCGCCGAATCCCTCTACCGAAAACATGGTTCGCAAGCGGCGATTGATTTTATTGTTCAGGAACTGCTTGGGCAGGAGGGCCAGCAACCCATCGCTCAGCTTATAGATGTAGCTGGACCGCTCCATTACGAGTCGGTTAGACCTGTCCTGCGCGAAATTCTGCCTTTTTGTTTCACCTGCACCCATTGCGGGTTTCAAGGTCGCCGGTTCTATTGGGCCTGCCCCGGTTGCAAAACCTGGCTCTGAGGCAGTCCTCTACTCATCCTGCGTTTGCAATGAAAGTGGCTTTCTGGTAAGGTCGCGCCGCCTCAAATTGTGCTGTGTGTCATATGGCATAAAGCAGGGATCAAAAATAGCGGTGGCGTGCTTTACCAGCGTTGCAGCACGTAAACGTTCAACTTAACAACCCCGTGCACTGGTAGTGCGGTTACCTGGCGTCCGCCAGGTCATTCATAGCGAAGGTTATTTTAATGAGCGAGAGCTTTGCAGAACTCTTTGAAGAAAGTTTAAGAACCATTGATATGGAACCCGGCACCATCGTGACCGGCGTCGTAATTGATATCGATGATGAATGGGTGACTGTCCATGCTGGTTTGAAATCTGAAGGTGTTATCCCAGCCTCCCAGTTCCTGGACGACAACGGCCGATTGACTCTCGCCATTGGTGACGAAGTCCAAGTCGCCCTGGAAACCGTCGAAGACGGCTTCGGCGAAACCCGCCTGTCCCGTGAAAAAGCCAAGCGTGCCGAGTCCTGGAAAATTCTTGAAGCCGCTAACACGGCTGATACGGTTATCAAAGGAATCATCAATGGCAAAGTTAAGGGTGGATTCACCGTTGACGTTGCTGGTATCCGCGCGTTCCTGCCTGGCTCTTTTGGTTGATGTTCGCCCGGTACGCGAAACAACACATCTGGAAGGTAAAGAGCTCGAATTCAAAGTCATCAAGCTGGATCAGAAGCGCAACAACGTTGTTGTATCTCGCCGAGCAGTTATGGAGCAGGCCAACTCCGACGAGCGTGATGAGCTGTTGGCAACCCTGCAAGAGGGTATGGCGGTTAAAGGTATCGTCAAAAATCTCACAGATTACGGTGCATTCGTTGATCTGGGTGGCGTAGACGGCCTGCTGCACATCACTGACATGGCTTGGAAACGTATTAAGCATCCGAGTGAAATCGTCAGTGTTGGCGACGAAATCGAAGTTAAAGTCCTCAAGTTTGACCGTGAGCGCAACCGTGTTTCTTTGGGCCTTAAACAATTGGGTGCAGATCCTTGGCATGAGATCACTCAGCGTTATCCGGAAGGCTCCAAAGTCAAAGCGCGTGTCACCAACCTCACTGATTACGGTTGTTTCGCGGAAATCGAAACTGGTGTTGAAGGCTTGGTTCACGTTTCTGAGATGGATTGGACCAATAAGAACATCCACCCATCCAAAGTTGTCCAGCTGGGCGACGAAGTAGAGGTGATGATTCTGGATATCGACGAAGAGCGTCGTCGTATCTCCTTGGGCATCAAGCAGTGCCAAGAAAACCCATGGGATGCGTTCTCTCGTCAATACGCCAAAGGCGACAAGATCAGCGGCAAAATCAAGTCCATCACTGACTTCGGCATCTTTATCGGTCTGGATGGCGGTATTGATGGTCTTGTGCACTTGTCCGACATCTCTTGGAATGAGCCTGGCGAAGAAGCTGTGCGTAAGTTCAAGAAGGGTGAAGAGATCGAAACCGTCGTTCTGGCAATCGACCCAGAGCGTGAGCGTATCTCTCTCGGTGTGAAGCAGTTAGATGAAGATCCGTTCTCTGCCTATGTTGGTCAATTCGATAAAGGCACCATCATCAAAGGTATTGTTAAGGAAGTTGACGCCAAAGGCGCCATCATCACCTTAGCAAATGATGTGGAAGGTACTCTGAAAGCGTCTGACCTGAGCCGAGATAAAGTCGAAGATGCGCGTAATGTGTTGAAAGAAGGCGAAGAGGTCGAAGCCAAAATCACCAACATCGACCGTAAGAACCGTACCATCATCCTGTCCGTTAAGGCCAAGGATGTTGATGACGAAAAAACAGCTATGAAAGAGCACAGTGCTAAGCAGGCCGAGCATTTGGCGCCAGCCACTATCGGCGATCTGATCAAGGCGCAGATCGAGAAGCAGGGTTAATAGTCCTCGCTATCCCAGTAAAACGGCCCCCAAAGGGGCCGTTTTTTTATGTGGTTACCCGTCGAGCTTTGCAAAACTTCCTTTTGCCACTGTTTTGCTACCAATCAAAGGAATTTTGTTGTATAACAACGACTTGCGTTTGCTTTCCCAAGTATCCCCTGTATCTTGCCTGCTAACATCATGAGTGCGTGGTGTTTTTGATGGTGCATCTAGGAGAGGAATGGTTGTATGACAAAGTCAGAGTTGATTGAGCGTATCGCGGAACGTCAGGACCAGCTGTCACCAAAAGATATAGAGCTGGCGATTAAATTGATTTTGGAATACATGTCGCAGAGCCTTGCCACAGGCTCCAGAATCGAGATCAGAGGTTTTGGTAGTTTCTCCATTCATTATCGCGCCCCCGTATCGGTCGTAATCCAAAGACTGGCGAATCAGTGGAGCTTGACGGCAAATATGTGCCTCACTTCAAGCCCGGGAAAGAGTTGCGGGATAAGGTTAACGACAACATCTAATAAGCGCTCAATTCGTAAATATTGGTTTTGCCCACTGCCGATCGGCAACATTGTTGGCTATAATTTGCACCCTGCAACCAACCCTGGATGGTGCCTCAATTTGATAAGCCTTTCTTTGTATCCTGTTTACCTATTCCTAATGGCCAGCACTATTTCGGCTCTGTTAAGGGCCATGACATACAGGTTTTTATGCCCACGGTTATACCGGTAATTCTTTCTGGTGGTAGCGGCAGTCGTCTATGGCCGAAGTCCCGTCATCATTACCCGAAACAGCTTCATCGACTTTACGGTCAGCACACTATGCTGCAGGAGACTATGAAGCGGGTTGAGTGGCTTGGTCAGCCGCAAATTGTGATCTGCAATAATGATCAGCGTTTTATGGTGGCAGATCAGGTGCAGGATATCGGTATTAGAACCGAAATTGTTCTTGAGCCGGTGGCGCGAAATACTGCGCCTGCTATAGTCATTAGTGCTTTGAAAAGCCTCGAAATTTCACCGGATGCGATTATCGCGGTATTTCCCGCAGATCACTTGGTGCGAAATTCGCATGAATTTAACGAATCTTTAAAATCTGCAGTAGAGGTTGCGAAGCAAGGAAAGCTTGTCACTTTTGGTGTTATCCCGTCCCGTCCAGAAACGGGATACGGCTACATCAAAAGTATGGAAGAAGATGGCTTATTGCGTGTTGCCGCATTCGTAGAAAAGCCGAATCTGGAAAAGGCTGAGGAGTATGTGCGTAGTGGGGATTACTACTGGAACAGCGGGATGTTTGTTTTTTCCGCCAAGAGTCTTATCGCACAGATCGAACTATTTCAACCATCCATGCTTGCGTATTGTCGCGATGCATTAGCTAATGGTGTTAAAGATTTGGATTTTTTCCGCTTGAATCAGGACGATTTCGCCAAGTGCGCCAACGTTTCAATAGATTATGCGGTAATGGAGAAAACTTCCCAGGCTTACATGGTCCGTTCACCGCTCAATGGAGCGACGTCGGAAGCTGGCAAGCGTTATGGGAGGTGGGAGATAAGGACCGGAATGAGAATGTTTTTTTTGGGGACGTAATTGCGGAGGATGCTGAAGGCTGTTATGTCAATTGTGACGGAAGGTTGGTGGCCCTCGTTGGCGTAAAGGATTTGGTGGTAGTTGAAACTGCAGATAGCGTGCTTGTTGCTCATAAAAACAGCTCTCAGGACGTAAAAAAAGTTGTTGATACCCTGAAATCCGAAAGTCGAAGTGAATATCTTTCCCACAGAGAAGTTCATCGGCCTTGGGGTAGTTATGACTTGGTCGATACCGGCAACCGGTATCAGGTAAAGCGAATTACGGTCAAGCCTGGTGCATCATTATCATTGCAAATGCACCATCATCGTGCGGAGCATTGGGTTGTGGTGGCGGGAACGGCACAAATACAAAAAGGTGAGCAAAAGCAGATCCTTACCGAAAACCAATCTGCGTACATCCCGCTGGGAGAGCGGCATCGCCTAACTAACCCCGGATTGGTTCCGCTTCATCTGATAGAAGTGGCAAGCGGTTCTTATTTGGCGGAGGACGATATTGTTCGCTTTGAAGACGGATATGGTCGCACGTAACGCGCATTATCTTTATATGCCATCTCACAATGTATCGATACGTAGGGTTTGGCTCAAGGTTTTGGCACCTTATCTTTTTTAGTTATCGCCATGCCAAAATTTATAGTGTCAATAAACATTTATTATTAGCGCGCGTATAATCCATCGCAACTATTGGGGGCATCAGCTTGGGAGCAAATGCATGGAACTAGGACTTGCAGTGTTGCTTGTAGCATTCGTGATTACCTTTGGAATGGTCAAGGTACTCCAACCACTGGCATATCTTATCGAGTTGGTTGATAAACCCGGCGGTCGCAAACAGCATGATGGTGTTATCCCCTTGATTGGCGGTCTCGCGGTCTTCGCTGGAGTTTTTCTTACAGCCTACCTTTTTCTCGATCAGCCGACATTTATCCGCCTATTTATGGTGGGTGGTGGATTTATGGTATTCCTAGGAGCGGTGGACGACCGCTATGATCTAAGTCCCCGGCTCCGACTCGTTGGACAGATTCTTGTTGCATCAATATTTGTTTACGGACTGGATATTTATCTTGCCAACTTTGGCAATCTTCTAAATTTTGGCGATATCCAAGTTGGCTGGTTTGGGTATTTGCTTGCCATTCTTTCCCTTGTGGGTGTAGTGAACGCGTTTAATATGTTAGATGGAATCGATGGGCTTATCGGCTCCTTCGGACTGATTTCGTTTATGGGGCTAGCCTACTTGTTTGGTAATGGTGGGCACACCAATCTCGCATTATTGGCCACCTTGTTTATCGGAGCGATATCGGCCTTTCTAATTTTTAATATCTGGGGTAAGCCGAGCCGGCAGAAAAAACTGAATAAGATTTTTATGGGCGACGCTGGAAGTATGTTTCTCGGGCTGGCTTTGGGTGTATTGCTTATCTATGGGTCACAGTCTGAAATTTCAGCTTTCGATCCCGTTGTCGCCATATGGTTTGTTCTGCTCCCCATGACCGATATGTTCACCTTGATGTACCGGCGAGTACGTCGTGGTAGATCACCTGTGGCGCCAGATAGGACCCACATTCACCATATCCTGATTCGGGCGGGATTTAAGCCCTGGCAGGCGCTTTACATTCTCGTGCTGGTGCAAGCAGTTTTGGTTTTGCTTGGTGTAACTGCAAGTGTTTACGAATTCCCTGAATATATTTCCTTCGCGGCAGCAATTGGGTTTGTGGCGCTCTATCAGATGCTGATGAAGCGGTCTTGGCGATTTATTCGGTGGAACAAGCGGCGATTTGCTACCGCGTGAGCAACTAAAAAAACGCTCTTTGAGCGTTTTTTTAGTTGCTTTGTGTTCAACGATTGAACGAAAGTATGGTCATCTATGACAGACACCAATGATGAAACGCATTATCAGTTAATTAAGCTTATAGAGGAAAATCCCAGTATCAGCCAGCGTGAGCTGGCTGAACGGTTAGAGATTAGTCTGGGTAAGGTTAATTACTGTTTAAGAGCTTTGATAAATGTTGGATGGGTGAAGGCAGGTAACTTTGTTCGTTCTAATAATAAGATGCGATATGCCTATGTGCTCACGCCTAAGGGGTTGTGTGAAAAGACCAAAATAACTGCGCACTTCCTACAAAAAAAACAAGCGCAGTATGAGTCTTTGAAAATTGAGATCGCGCGACTCAAGTCAGAGCTCGATAGTGACCCTTCTAGTCAATAAATGAATAAACAATAAAAACTCTCAGAAAATCCAACGCACAACGGTTCAGGTAAAGCGATTAGGGCAACAGTTTTATGAATTCAGATTCGATGGAAAACGGGAGTATCAAGCAACGTTTGTATAATATCGAGACGCGTCTAGATCGGCTTTCGGCGCCAGTGCAGTTAAGTTTTGATTCGCTAACGGTTCCTCGAAGTGACGAGGTGGATTTAAGAGAGATTTGGAATATTTTGTGGGATAGAAAATGGTGGATTATCGGCATTACTTTTTTGTTTTCTTTGGGAATGGTTTTTTTTGCATTGAGCATACCCGATCAATATAAAGCAGAAATTGTACTCGCCCCTGCGCAAAAGGAAGGAGGCATGGGCAATTTGGCTGCGCAATATGGTGGGTTGGCGGCAATCGCAGGCATCAACTTGGGAGGCGGTCAAAACTCAGATATTGACCAAGCGACAGCTCTAGCAGTAAGTAGACCTTTTTTAGAGGCTTTTATAGAAAAATATAATGTCAAACCTCAGGTTATGGCGATTAGTAGATGGGATCGTAATCAGGTCGTGTATGAAAAAGATTTGTTCGATCCAGTAGCTCGGCAGTGGATGAGAGATCCGAAGTCCAATGAATCCCTTGAACCTAGTAATTTTGAAACTTACCGATCGCTGTCGGATAAGTTATCGATCAGTAGCGATTCCAAGTCTGGACTTATTCGAATAAGCGTCGAGCATTATGTGCCTAAATATGCTTACGAGTGGACACAGCTTCTGGTGCAAGAGTTAAATCGACACTTCCAGACTCGTGATATGCATGATGCCAACCGGAATATAAGGTATTTGCAAGAAAAGGCGGATAGTACCAGCATTGGGGAGATGCAGTCAGTGTTTTATCGAATGATTGAATCTCAGATGAAAACCTTGATGCTGGCCGAAGTTAGCGAAGATTATTTGCTAAAAACGGTTATACCCGCCAGTTTGCCCGAAAAGAAAAAGTAAGCCTAACAGAGCGCTTATATGTGCGCTCGGTGTGCTATTAGGTGGGATTCTATCTGTGATGCTTGTTTTTGTTTTCCACATTGTGCGGCAGAAAAGAGCGGTCAATTAGATGCTCCGACACAGTGGTGACATTAGCAATACCTTGAATAATACAGGTGTATTCCGCTGGTCCAAGTTAATCATCAGTTCTGCCTGTTTGATCGGCGCTAAAAAAGCAGACCTGAGATGTTTATGATTGGTTGGATCTCATGAATAGAACGGCCGCTATTTCGAAAAATGTCCGAATAGCAAGAAACACGCTGATGTTATATTTTCGGCAGTTGCTGATCTTATTCGTCAGCCTTTATACCATTAGAGTTGTTCTTGATGAGTTAGGAGTGGAGGGTTTTGGTGTCTATGGAGCTGTCACTGGCCTGGTTACGCTAGGAGCTTTTTTACCTGGATCTCTAGCTCAAGCAACGCAGCGCTTTTTCTCTTTTGCCTTAGGTGAGGAAAACCAAGAGCGGCTGAATGCCACTTTTTCGGTCAATCTTGTACTTTATATTTTAGTAGCCCTAATCGCTTTTGTTGCGCTGCAAACTGTCGGGATTTGGTTTGTAGAAAATCATTTATCGATACCGGCCGATCGTTTTGAGGCCGCAAAAGCGTTGTACCTATATACGGCTATGGCGTTCGTAGTAAGCGTCGTCACAACGCCTTTCATGGCCATTATCATGGCACATGAAGACATGAAGCTGTACGCATACATTTCTATTATTGAGGCTTTTATGAAGCTGGGCGTAGTATTCCTGCTTCAATATTTGACATGGGATAAGCTCGAACTATATGGATTATTGCTGTTATGTGTAGCGATTGTGAATGCTGTGCTTTATGCGGGTGTTTGTATAGGCCGATACAAAGAGTGCCAACTTAAAAAAATATATTGGAATTCGCCTCTCCTAAATGAAATCATCGGTTTCACCACATGGACAGTTTTTGGTCAAGTTTCGACTGTGGCGCGCACGCATGCGGTGACCCTGTTGTTAAACCAATCGTTCAACCCGGCCGTTGTCGCTGCGCGGGCACTTGCTATCCAGATCGCTAGTCAAGTAAACATTTTTTCAGCAAACTTTAATGCCAGCCTGTACCCACCCATTATTAAAAGCTATGCGGCAAATGATCGTGACAGCATGCATTCCCTCGTTGTCGCTGGTTCTAAAATCACTTTTTTCTTACTGTGGCTGTTTGCTCTACCGCTGATTATCGAGATGGAAATGCTGCTGTCAGTATGGCTCACGACAGTGCCGCCCGATGCAGTTTTTTTCTCGCAGTTAGCGTTGATCGAATCATTGATTTTCTCAATAAGTATGCCGCTAGCTGCTGCAGCTCGAGCGCCGGGAAAAATGAAAGCTTATGAATTAATTCTAGGTAGTGTTCAAATTGGAATATTCATAGCATCATGGTGTGCTGTGGTGGCGGGCCAGCCTGCGTACAGTGTGTTTATTGTGGCAATTGTCGCGAACATATTGATGTTTGGTGTTCGGCTGGTTCTCGTCAGTCAGCTTACGGCTTTGCATATCTCCTATTTTTTAAAGTCTGCAGTCCAGCCAGTTTTGCTCATTGTCCTGGTGACCTCACTGCCGACGGTAGCACTAAACCAGTTGTTGCCGGTAGGTTTATTAGGATCCTTTCTGGTGATATTGGCGAGCTTTGGATTGTCCACTGTCGCAATGTACTACATCGGGCTTGATCGCCCCTGGCGCGATAGGATGGTGGCGACAATACGTTCACGCATGCGCGGATGGCAGAATATATGAAGAGAATCCTAGTTTTGGGCGGCACTGGTGCGATGGGAGAGCATTTAGTTTCGATACTTGCCCAGCGTCGAGATAAAGTTGTGGTCACGACCCGTATCGAGCGTCCCTCCTCTCTGTATATAGAGTATGTTGAAGGCGATGCCCAAGATGACACTTTCCTTCGGCGTATTCTTGCGCAAGAATGGGATGCGATTATCGATTTCATGTTATATACCACAAAAAAATTTGAGCATCGTGCCGCTGTATTGCTTGCGAGCACCAAACAATACATCTACTTGAGTTCTGCCCGTGTCTATGCGGACTCCAGCATTCCCATCAAGGAAGAATTTCTTCGTCTACTTGATAGCAGCTGTGACACAAAGTTTTTGGAAACTGATGAATATGCCCTGGCTAAAGCAAGGCAAGAAGATATTTTGAGCAAGTCAGGTTATGTAAATTGGACGATCATCAGACCATATATCACCTATAGCGAGAAACGCTTACAGCTTGGAGTGCTTGAGAAAGAAGCCTGGTTATACCGGGCTTTGAATGGACGCACAATAGTCTTTTCTGAAGAGATTGCTGGAAAAATAACCACATTGACATATGGATTCGATGTGGCAAGGACAATAGCCGCTCTGATTGGCGAAGATAAGGCATTAGGTCAGGTATATCATGTTACGCATCCACAAGCAGCCATGTGGTCCAGAATTCTGGACATATATCTAGATATGTTGGAAAAACATTTGGGTTCGCGACCCAAAGTGCTCTTATTGGGACGGGCGCAATTTTTTGAATGCCAGAGATCCGAATATCAGATCAAATATGACAGATTGTTTAACCGACGCTTTGATAGTTCAAAGATTTCTGAATTTGTAGATATAAATAGTTTTAAGTCGATTGAGGAGGCGCTGGTTCGATGTTTGGAGCAATTTTTAGAAAATCCTCGCTTTGATAGAATCGACTGGAGCTTGGAAGCTATAAAAGATCGTTTTGCTGGTGATAGCACTAGTATTTCGTCGATTGCCGGGTTTAAAAATAAAGTGAAGTACCTGATTTATAGGTACATTGGATGGAAAAGGGCTAATTTATGAGTGCAATTTATAGTGACGAGAAAAAACGTCCAAATTATAATTTCTTTATTAAAGGCTCACAAAATAAAATATATTGTCGCGTCACCCGGCGCTACGAATACTGCTTTTGTTGCAAGCGTCCAAAACGACGCATATTTTAAAATTTTTTCTTGTGTGGATGAACGATCAGCAGCATATATCGCTTGTGGTTTGTCAGTTGAGGCCGATGAGCCGGTGGTCATAAGTTGCACGGGAGCGACTGCCTCCAGAAACTACCTGTCGGGTCTGACTGAAGCGTTTTATAGGAAGATTCCTATACTGGCAATAACTTCAACTCAAGACGTCGCAAAGGTGGGACACCATATTGCCCAGGTAATTGATAGGAGCATTATTCCCAAAGATGTAGCTCGCTTAAGCGTGAATTTGCCGATCGTTAAAGATGCTCAGGATCAGTGGGCATGCGAATTGAAAGTAAATCAAGCATTGCTTGAGTTAAGGCGGAAAGGGTGGAGGACCTGTCCATATAAACCTGCCCACAATTTATAGTAAACCATTTACTACAAAGGAGTTGCCCGCGTGCAAAGTTGTCAGGCGGATCACGACAGGAGATGAACTTCCCGCGCTGCTCGGTCGCATAGGAATTTTTGTCGGCTCGTACAAGAAATGGTCCGAACCTCAGATTGAGAGCATTGATAAATTTTGTTCGGTAAACAATGCCGTAGTCTTTTGTGATCATACAAGCTCATATAATGGAAAATATCGCGTCCAGTTTGCGTTAGCTGCAGCACAGGAGATGTTGGATAAAGTGGATTTTCGTCCAGATATTTTAATACATGTTGGCGAAGTCTCCGGCGACTACTCGTCATTATCTTTATCAAGTAATAGCGTCTGGCGTGTGAGTGTCGATGGTGAGATTCGGGATACATTCTCAAAGCTGAGCTATGTTTTCGAAATGAAAGAAGTTGATTTTTTTAATATATATTCCGTCGGAAAGCCAGGAGATGACTCATATCTGAATGCTTGCAAAGAATGTTTGAGTCGTCTGAGAGAAGGGATACCTGATATGCCTTTCTCAAATATTTGGGCAGCATCGCAGCTTGCAAGCAGGATTCCAGAAAAATCTACAATTCATTTCGCTATCCTTAACAGTTTGAGAGCCTGGAACTACTTTGAAATTCCACCTTCAGTAGAAAGCCATTCTAATGTCGGGGGATTTGGCATTGATGGGTGTCTTTCATCACTAATTGGCGCATCGCTAGCGAATCCTAATAAATTGTATTTTTGTGTGATTGGTGATCTGGCGTTCTTCTATGATATGAACGTTTTGGGTAATAGGCATATAGGTAATAATCTGCGTATTTTGATAGTTAATAATGGTACGGGGAATGAATTTAAGCAGTACAATCACCACGCAGCGTATTTTGGCGAATCCGCAGATGAGTTCATTGCTGCCGCTGGTCATTTTGGAAATAAATCCTCTATTTTGGTCAGGCATTATTCTCAGGCCCTCGGTTTCGATTACTTAACGGCGTCTAACAAGGCCGAGTTTTTAGATGTGTATGAAAAGTTCATCGAAGGGAAAAACAGAGAAAAAATCTGTTGTATTCGAAATTTTTACTAACGAGTGTGATGAAAGTAATGCATTGAAATGCATGAATACTATCGCGTCAAGCTCGGCGACGAAAAAGATCGCGAAAAATATATTCAATAAAATGAGGGCGAGGTTCTAAATCTGTGATGGTGTAGACGCTATGCCGAGGGAAAGGTCTTGAAGATCATTTTTTCTTGAATGCAGATTGCGTCAGTGAAGTAATTTGCTTTTTATGATTTGAAACGCTTTAAAGAGAGTGTAATGAAAAGAAAGATTGGTATCTTAACCTTGCCTCTAATAAACAATTATGGAGGGATCTTGCAGGCCTATGCTCTAAGTGTAGTGTTGAGGGAGCTGGTGTCGATGTATTGTTTATTGATTATCAAAAAAAATGCATGGGCAAGGCTTCTATTTGGCTAAGCAATATCAAAAATTTCTCTAAAAAAATATTTCCTTTATTGTTTTTTGGTAGGGCGCCTGCGGTTACTCCTTCAATAAGGGAGTCAATCTCAAAAAACACTCGTTCCTTCGTGTGTTCTGAGGTGGTTCCAATTTCCTCTGAGATCACCGAGGTTGATGAATTAAAAAGGTTGGGGGATCGGTTGGACGGCATTATTGTTGGTAGCGATCAAGTTTGGAGGCCGGCATACACTCCCAGGGTGGAAAGTTATTTTTTGGATTTTTTAGGAAATGATAAATTAAAGATAGCTTATGCGGCATCTTTTGGTTCTGACGATTGGAGCTTTTCAAAAGAACAGCTGTTTACATTTCTCCGTGCTATTAAAGAGTTTGATTTCGTATCTGTTCGGGAAATTAGCGCTGTTGATGTAATAAAGGCGAAGTGTGGCGTTGAAGCGAAGTGCGTCCTTGACCCAACGCTGCTATTGTCTGCCCAGCACTACATGGACCTAGTGAATCGGCTCGGACACTGCTCTTTTGATGGCGAGTTATTCTGCTATTCACTGGATGAAACCCCTTTTTCTCAAGCGTATCAAACAGTTTGGCTGCAAAGTATGGTTTTAAACCCTATCACGTCAAGCCAAAAAATATCGACCTGGACTACCATAAAAATCCGGAACAATATGTCTATCCCCCAGTTAGTGATTGGTTGTCCGCATTTATAAGCGCGAAATTTGTTGTCGCTGATTCATTTCACGGTTGTGTTTTCTCAATTATATTTAACAAGCCATTTATTGCTGTGGGCAATATAAAAAGAGGGATTGCAAGATTTTCCTCATTGCTAGCACTATTCGGTCTGGAAGACAGGCTTATCATGTCTGAAGATGATCTTGATGAGGAGCGTATTAACTATAATTTTGATTGGGTCGCGATCAATGAACGTTGGAATTCTCTTAAAAGAGATTCGCTAGAATATTTAGAGAAAAGCTTACGGATCGACGTCGCATAGTGCTATAGGGGAGAGCATGTTTTCGATTATTGTGCCAGTCTATAACGCAGTCGCTCATGTTGAGCGTTGCATTGATAGCGTACTAGCGCAAAACTACAAATTTTTTGAATTGATCCTCGTAAACGACGGATCTTCCGATGGCTCCGAGGTGTTGATACGGAACCGTTATGGATCATTACATAATGTAAAATTAATCGAGCAGGGAAATGCTGGTGTATCTGTAGCTCGGAATGTGGGAATTAATCACTCAACAGGCCAGTATCTTGTGTTTTTAGACTCGGATGATTGGCTCGAAAATGGTTATCTGCAGTATGTTGCTGATCTTATTTCTAGTTCACCTGCTGCCACTGATGGAGTAGTTTTAAGCTATTTTCTTTCAAGCTTCTCTACGAAAACGAAGTTTTCCTACCACAAGAGAAGAGGTGTTATTGGGTCTGATGAGTATTGCCGCATGTTTTTAGATGGTAGAGTTAGTAATCATCCGTGGGACAAAGTGTTTAAGCGGTCACTTTACATCGGTAATAATATTAAGTTTCCCGAGGGGGTTAGCCTTGGCGAAGATGCTGTTGTATCTGCGATGCTTGGTTTCTATTCAAGTTCGATTTACTTAAGCGAACGTGCTTACCTCCATTACATGCAAGATACTAATGGAGTTACCACGAGGAGATTCACGCTTGAAAAGATGATTGGACTGGATAAGGCGCTTTCTCAGATCGTCGAACTATACTCTAGTCGTTATAATGGTAGGTATTTATCTAAGTTTTATTTGTTTAAATTTTTTAAATCAGTTAACCTTTTCGTCGCTTAAATCCTTTAAGAAGAGTGGTGTGCCCTACGAAAATTATTGTAAACATGTAAAAGCGATAAGTGTTCATGACTTCAACGGTGTTCGAGATTATGTAGTGAAATTCCCTGTTTGGTGGTTTTCTGTGCTAAAGATTCCTGCGCTGTCGAAATGTTATATTGTTGTTCTTCATAAGTCCTCAAAAATAACCAAGTTATTGTTGACTAATATATGGCATCGTCGCAGTGAAAAAAATAAAAATAGTATTTAACTGTAGAGGCTCGAACACAATTGGAAGCGTTAGGATTCCATTCTGTGGGATCAAAGATTGTTTTGATAGCTATGAAGAGTTTGATGTCGCTCGTGAAGTGTATGATGCGTATCAGCAGTTCGATGTGGCGATACTTCATGGTGATGAGGATGAAATTATTGAGGCAAGAAAACAAAATCCAAATATTATTATTGGGATCGCAAAGCCGCATCATGAACGTGTCGTGCACCCTCCATTCTATGGTTTTGGTCTAAAAAGTTTTCTTTATCAGTTTCGCTTCATTTTCGGCGATGGGAAATCAAGGTTTATAAGAAATCGGAATGCGAAGCTTCAGTCTGCGGATTTTCTGATAGCGGACACGTTGTACTTAAAGGGCTTGTTTGAGTCAGCGGGCTTTAATAGCATATATCTGAAATTGATTGAGCCTTTCTGGGAAGAGGTGAAGCCGACAGAAAAAGAAGAATCCTGGAGATAAGAGCCTGGTCTTTGGTTATCATGGTAATTATCGTCATCTCATAGAGAGTCAAGACTATATTTTTCCTGCCTTAAATGATCTTTCCCGGAATTTTGATGTAAAGTTAAAAGTGGTTACGAATCTAAAGTTCATCCCGTTGAAGTCCAGCAAGAGTCAAAATTTTGAAATTCAATACTTGGATTATTCGTTTCCCGAAATATTCCACTATTTGTCTGATATCGACATCGGCTTGGTGCCAAATCAGATACAATTCAAAAATGCATTTTATAAGAATTTCTTTGGGCGGTTTGGGGCTTTATTTTGGAAAACCGACAAGTACCATGATGTGTTGATAAGGTTCAAGCAAAGCGCTAACGCTGGCAGGGCGTTCGTTTTTGCTCAGATGGGAAAACCTTTTGTCGCTTGTCCAGTTCCAGAGGTTGTTAGTGTCTTTGGAGAGAAGTTGGGTGAATATTACCCTCTTGATTCGGCAACATGGAAAAACGCTATAAAAAAGCTTGCCCTAGACGAGCAGGAACGTATCGCGCTAAGTGCTGAGTTGATCTCACTCACCAAAAACTCCATAGATCTAAAAATAGAATCGAAAAAGTTAAAAGAATATGTATTAGCAAGAGTCAAGCAGTGACGCCATCAATGACCATGAGGTTTTTTGCTTTTTTGTGCATGTTCATGCTTCTGGCGGGGCCGCGTTTCAATGTGCTTGATTTTAACCTCCTCTTTACGTTGCTGTTGTCTATAGGTGGTTTGGCGTATTTGTTTTTATCGGCGACTCTTCCTAAAACGCTGGTTGCGTTGAATTTAATGTTAATTTCTTTCTTTGCCTCCTCTTGCGTGAGTTCGCTTTTGTCTGGTGCGCAATATTTCGAATCGATAGCGCATTTTTTTCGCGCTTTTTTGTCATTTTGGGCTGCTTTTTGTGTTGTAAAAATATATCAAAAAATTTATTCGGATAACCAGTCGTGCGAGGCAATTTGCCGCTCTTTTGAGGTTTCCTTTTTTGTTAATTCTTGCTTCGTTGTGCTTGTGATGTTTGTCGAGCCGGTCAAGCAATTCGCTACAACCCAATTGTCCCAGAATAGTAAAATGGCTGCCCTGGCTAACGAATCTGTAAGGTCTGTAGATCTGGTAATTGGTGGAGGGGCTGTCGCATCATTGATATTTAGTGCCTTTTTTGTGTTTTCCTTTTCAAGGTTTTTATATAAAAAAGAATGTGTTTTCTCTGCTTTGCATGCTTTCAGCTCTTATGGCGGCAATGTTTACCGGCAGGTCGGGGTTGGTTGCTATTTTGTTGTGCCCAATACCTACGCTACTGCTGTTTAACTATCTCACTTATGGTCGGTTTCGAATAATATCTGTCATGAGGCTATCGGCGGTTGTCCTTCTTGGATCGATAGCAGCCTTAGCGACGTTATTTTTTTTTCTAAATATCATGTTCCCCTGGCAGATGAGCATTCTGTTAGACAATAGCTTTGCTTGGTCATTCGAGCCTTTTATTAACTATTACTATACGGGTAGCTTCTCAAGCTCATCTACCTCTGACCTTTTCAGAATGTATGAAAAAGGCGTTTCATTTTCTGATGTCTTTAGTTTTTTTGGCAACTCCCGCACTGGTAGAGATGATTATTATTTGCCCACCGACATCGGCTATATAAGAGCACTTTTCACATCTGGTTTCGTAGGATTGGTGCTCATTTTTGGTAAATATGTATTTATGATGGCGGTTGTCTGTATTGGTCTTGCATCGAATAAGTTTGAGAAAAGGCAAGTGCCGGTGGTAATTGTATTGCTCTACTATCTCGTTGTAATTTTTCTTGCAAATTTCAAAGAGTACCATCAAACCATAAGGGTAGGTTTTCCCATGTTAATGATGTTTTTCGTTCTGCTCTATGGCGGCAAAAGACTTCAGCGATGGTAGGTTTATACCTTGCGAATTTCCGATGTTTGAACCAAATTTACCTTGGTGGGTATTGATGAAATTGGTATACGTGCACGACTTTCGATTTTATAAGGTGCCAGAAGGCAATGTCTATACAGCAGTTGGGCTTCCAGAGATGTATTTTGATCGATTTTTTGATGCCGGAGTTAAAGAAATTAGTTTAGTTAGTCGCTCATCTATAGCGCTTAAAAGCGAGATAGAAGATCAAGGGTTCCAGATGATTAGGAAGCTAAATATTAAGATTCCTGTTGATATCGGGAGCTATTTTTCATTACTAAAACCGGAGCTAATAAGCAGACTAGTCGAGCATATTAGGCAAAGTAGTCTTGTGGTCATAAATTTTCCCAGCGTAATTGGGTCTTTTGTATGCTTGTTGTGTATGTCGCTGGGTAAGCCTTACGCTTTGGAAGTGGCTGCCGACTATAATCAATTTAGTACGAAACGTTTAGGTTTTTTGTTTACCCTTTATTTAAAGCTTATATTCCCACTAGTTACCCGTCGTGCGATTGGAGCTCTATACGTGGGAGAATTTCTAAGAAAAAAGTATCCGAGTCGGATATGCGCAGTATCTAGCAACGTAAATATCAGTTGTATTTCTGAAAAGCGCCCAATTCTAATCCCCTTTGAAAAAGAAGGTGATATCAATATATTGTTTGTGGGTGCATTAAACAAAAGGAAGGGTGTCGATATAGCGATCAAAGCGGTTTCAAAACTTGTTCAGGCGGGATATTCGAACTTAAAACTCCACCTGGCAGGTGGGCATGTAGATTTTGATATATCGTCAGTCATAAAAAATCAGTCTCTCGGAGAGCATGTAATTTTTCATGGCCTTTTAGACCCAGAGACATTGGGATCTCTATACAAGATGGCTCATATTTATGTGCAACCAAGTAGGAGCGAGGGAATACCCCGGGCCACTTTAGAAGCGATGTCCTATGGCTTGCCCGTTGTGGCCACTAAGCTACCTGGATTTCGTGAGGTTTTACCGGAACAGTGTTTGATTGATTGTAGTGCAGATGACCTCTCGGCAGTTGTAACTAACCTTCTGATTAATCCCAGTTTTTATAACAAAATTTCTGGTATGAATTTGGCCAGAGCATCAGACTTCCTCTATTTTAAATTGCACTCCGTTAGGACATCATTCTTTAAATCCATTTTGAGTGAAGTTGTTAATGAAGGGGTATAATATATATTCAGTCTTTTCTCTAATTGTCTCGCTTCTGTATACCAAGATTTTTCATCGGAGTGCACGGTTGATTCGCTTGCCTTGTACAATTCGCGGAGCGAAATATATACGCCTGGGTTCAGGATTTGTCGCGGGAAGATATTGCCGAATAGATGCGCTATCGGATTGCGAGAGGCAGATAGTCATAGGATCCAATTGTCAAATCAACGATTCAGTTCATATTGCTGCCATCGAAAGCATATGTATAGGTGATAATGTGCTTTTGGCTAGTAGGGTTTTCATTACTGATCATCAGCATGGGAATTATTCTGGTGATGATCAGAGTAATCCGATTGAGATTGTGGCCAAAAAGGAGGCTATCGAGTAAACCTGTCAAGATATTTGATAATGTTTGGCTGGGTGAAGGAGTTGTGGTTATGCCTGGGGTTACTATTGGTGAAAATTCAATAATCGGTGCTAATTCTGTTGTGACAAAAGATATACCTGAGAACTCTATTGCGTGTGGCGTCCCAGCTAAAGTTATAAAGGTTTATGACTTTGCAGCTGGTAGCTGGATTAGTCGTTTTTGAGTTAAATTCATGACTATTTTTATTTCATTGGTCTCTCACTCACATTCAAAGATAATTTCCGAGCTTGCTACTATTTCAGAGTTAAGTTCAGAAAAAGGCTTTGTACTGGTTGTTAAAAATAATACAGCTGATCCTGGGTTGTCAGAGTGTTTGATCGGCATGAATGTGCATCTTATTGATGATGAATCCCTTTATGGGTTAGGTTTTGGTGAGAACAATAATTGTGTATTTAATTATTGTGTCAGTATGTTGGGAATGTCTGGAGGAGATTTATTTTGTGTGCTAAATCCTGACGTTCTAGTCGATTCAATTTCTTTGTCCAGGCTCGCGAGTTTGATGGATTCTGATGACTGTCTCATATCCTCGATAAACCTATATCTTAACACTGAAAAATCTGTTTATGATAATTCTATTCGTAAGTTTCCTGGGTTGTTTTCTTTTTTTGGTTCCTATTTGTCTTTAGTTAATTTGGCGATAGATAAGCGCGAAGTTCAAAGTCCTATTGATATTGATTGGGCAGCAGGCTCTTTTCTGATGTTCAAAGCATTTCATTATGCCAATTTAGGTGGTTTTGATGAAGGATATTTTATGTACTGTGAAGATATTGATATATGTTTTCGCAGTTTCAAAAAAGGAGTTCGGGTACGGTTCTATCCTTCGGTCTCTGCTGTACATTATGCGGGCTTTGCGAACAGAAAAATGTTTAGCAGACATTTTTTATGGCACGTAAAGAGCGCTTTTAGATTTATAGCGGTTAAGCACGGTTTGGTAAGACAAGTTAGTTCAGTTTGTGATTTTTGATGTCGACCATACTTGTGGTATGGATTCGGCTAAATATCCAAAAGCTCCTAGCTCCGGCTCATCCCGCCTCCACCCTAACTAAACCCCCATCCTCTTTCACTTCCACCATATGCTCTTCCGGCTCATCCAAAAACCGCACCACGGCAAACACTACCAAAGTAGTCGCTGCAATAATTAAAAAGAACGTATTGGTATCCACAAAACTATAAATCGTCAGATATGTAACACCGCCGACGTTGCCGTAGGCGCCGGACATGCCGGCGATTTGGCCGGTTATGCGGCGTTTGATGAGGGGGACTACGGCAAAGACAGCGCCGGCGCCGGCTTGTACGAATAGGGAGCAAATGATAACCGCTATGACAGCGAGGAGCAGCGGCCATTCGGGGGTGATTTGGGAGAGGGCGAAGTAGCCGATGCAGCAGCCGAGAAGGCAGATAGAAAGGGCTTTTCGCCGGCCTATTTTGTCGCTGATGTATCCACCACCGGGTCGGGCTACCAAATTCATTAATGCGAAGGAGCCGCCGAGTAACCCGGCAATTGCCAGCGACATTCCCGGAAATGTTTCCATAAAAAATGCGGGCAGCATGGAGACTACCGCGAGTTCCGAGCCGAAAGTCGCAAAGTATGACCAGTTGAGGATGGCGACTTGAGAAAATTTGTAGGGCTCGCTTGCCGGTTTGCCTTTGCTCAGCATTTCTTTGTTGACTTTATAGATCTGGCTGAATTGGTAAATGCAAAGCACCAGCAGGACTGCGTACATTAAAAAAGCAGTGGTATCACTGAGCAGCCCTATATCAGCGGGTGATAATTTCCAGGCCAGCACGCCCAATATCAAGTACATGGGAATATTCATGGCGAGATAAAAATAAAAATCTCGTCGATTACTGACTTCCAGGCCGCCGGATTTTTTTGGCTTGAAATAAGTGGAGTCTTCGGGTGTGTTGCGGACTTTTGCATAGAAGACGGCACCGTAGACTATGGCAACAATTCCCGTCACGCCTATCGCGTAGCGCCAGCCGTTTTCGCCGCCAAATACAACCACGGCAAGGGTGGGCAAAATAACGGCAGCGGCACAAGCTCCAAAATTACCCCAACCGCCGTATATACCTTCGGCAAGCCCTAATTGGCGGGCGGGAAACCATTCCGCAACCAAGCGTATACCAATCACAAATCCAGCTCCGACGAATCCCAGCAAAAAGCGCAGTAGGGCTAGCTGCTCAAATGTTTGCGCGGCGGCGAAGGCGACGCACATAACACCTGATATAGCTAGAAGCAGGCTATACACTGCTCTTGGACCGAATTTATCCACGAGAATACCGATCCCAATTCTGGCTGGGATAGTAAGGGCGACGTTCAAAATAAGAATTGCCTTCCATTGCTCCGTGGTCATGTTGAAGGTTGCCATGATGAGCGGCTTCAAAGGGGCGTGAGCGAACCACATAACAAAGGTAAGAAAAAAAGCGAACCAAGTGATATGCAGCAGTTGGACATTGGCTTTACGAAAATCCAGAAGATTCAGTTTTGCTGAATTCATAAATGATCCCGAGGGCGGTAGCAGGAGGCATTACGCTAATGCACTATTTTGTGAAGCTCGCGGTTTCAGCAAGCTCTATGCCAGTGCTCTGTGGAGAATATTTTTGTCGCAAAATGAGGCGCAAAGCAGGATTTTTGGTCTTTTTTGATGTTTATTGAAATTCATGAGAGCATTATTTTTGTGCGCCAATCCGTTTTTCGACCACAATTGGTGCTCTTGTGGGGCGTTAGCGCAAGAAATCAAATTCGATTTTATAGCCCAGAAGAAAGTGAGCAGGCATAATGTGCGCTCGTTATTTTGGATGCCAAATCTTATGTTGAAGAAGCTGTTGCTGTGCCTGGGCTGTGTATTGGTGTTCACCGCCTGCAGTCCTGAAGTTGGGAGTCAGAAGTGGTGTGAAGCGCTTAAGAAAAAGTCTGAAGGGGAGTGGTCTATAAATGAAGCGAAAGACTACGCGAAACACTGCCTTTTCCGGTAAGGCAGTGGGGACAAACCGAGTGCATGCTGTTGAGGAAAAAGCGGGTCTTGGCCTTCATGTGGCGGCGTTGCGTAGTGCGGTGCCCCTGGCGCTTAGCGGGTTACTGGTGTCTTTGGCAGTAAGCTGGGTGGTTTTGGCGCTAACGAATTTCTCTTACGGTTTATGGCATGACCACGCCGGTATTGGTGCCGCCATTGACGAATATGGCGCGTCCAACCAATACCGCCAAGGTTTTCATCTCACCACCCGGGAGCAGCGAATCGAACTGTTTGCCGGGATCAATCGAGCAATTCATCAAGGTGGAGAAGGTTTAACGGAGTTGACATATGTGGTGCCGGGTCACGCGCCGCAAACGCTGTTGCGGGAGCCCGAGGTCATCCATCTTCAGGATGTGGCCAATTTGATCGACTATTCCACTTACGCGGCCGTTATTGCTTTTTCTATCTGGCTGGGTCTGTTGCTGTACTACATGAGGAGCGGTAAAACAGTTCCTTCGTTGCAGCATCAGCTGGTTGGCACTGTGTTGTTTATGGTAGCGGTCTGCTTGGTGGTGGTGATCGTCGGGCCGGTCAAAGTGTTTTATGCGCTCCATGTGTTGCTTTTTCCCGATGGACATCAGTGGTTCTTTTATTACCAGGACTCCTTGATGTCGACGATGATGAAAGCGCCGGATCTGTTTGGTTGGATTGCGGTCGAGTGGGCGCTGCTCGCCATCGCTTGTTTTATCGTTCTGCAACTGACGGCTGCACATTTGGTGCTGCGATTGCAGAAAAAATAGGGAGCTTGCGCTCCCTTTTGCTTAAAACGTTACAGCTGCCATCAACCAGAATTTTTTGGTATCGCGGGTAAAACCAACTCCGGTCACCGGTGTTTCCGCGTCTGCGCTGTAATCGGCGTATTTAAAAGTCAAGCCAACAGGGCCCGCCTTGGTTTCGACGAGAAAGCCCCATTCACTGCCATAGTCAAAACTTCCTTCGTTAGCTGAGTATGTGTGATAGACCGTGCTCAGGTTGAAAGATTTGATTGCTGTTCCCACGCTGAAATAACTGTCCTCTATCCCTGCTGCTGGCGTGGCGAGGAATTTATCCGCCCACCCTTGAAAAGCGTGCAAGGTCGCAAGCGGCGTGGCGAAGGCGATGCGGCCGTCGTCCGACCCCAATATTTCATGACCGATACCCAGATTAATTTTGCTCGTTGCTACGGGAATGCTGCCGTTAATTTCCGCGAGCACGTAACTCGTCGAATAATCGATGGCATTTTCTCCCGCGTCTTTTTGCTGTGCATATTCAAGATTGTAAGCGACGTAATTGCCGGCTTTGCCTTGCCAGCGGGCGCCGAAGGTATTGCTCGATAAAGCTTGCGCGGTTTTATTTTCCAGCAGATAGCTGTAGCCAATAAGCGAGCCAACCGATGTATCGTATTTTGCATTGATCAGGTGGGTCTCATGGTTGTGGTCCATCGCTTCTGCGAAAACTCGATTAACATCGGTGATGTAGCCATAAAATAAACTTAGGTTGGCAACCGGTTTACTGGCGACGGTAAATGCATCGTAGGTTTGCTCGTCCTGCCGCCAGCCGACGCCGCCGACAAATCGTTGATTATCCAGAATAATGCGCTGTCGGCCGTATTTTGCTGTGGTTGCGCCTTTGGTGTAGCTGATGAAAGACTGATTTACCTCGGTAACTTCTGGATCTGCAATAACCGTCGTTCCCCGGTCGATAACACCGTCGCTGTAATCTTTTTTGCCTATTTCAGTGGTGTCGTCCATCTCCAAGGTCAGGCCAAATCCTTCGTAGGTGCCGGAGGTATAGGTCAGGCGCGTTTTTAGTGTGGTGGCTGCGGCGTCCTCCAGAGTCTCCTCGTCTACATTTTCGTAGCGGAAACGCAAATGCAGTTGAGCTTTGCCCGCTTTGAGAGCATCGGTTATCGACGTTGCTTCTTGCGCAAATGCAGGCGTGGATGCTGTGACTGTGGTGACTGCTATAGCGAGAATTTCTTTGCCAAAAGATTTCATGGGTGTTGTTCCAATGGTTGTGGATGGAAATTAATGAGCGATTTGGCGAGTACATGAAAGTCACAGGGCATGAGTTGCATGCTGCTCCATATTGGTTTGTCTAGGATGTGGGGCTGGCGCGAAAAGTTGATCGCAGCCGATATGGCAATTCTCTTGCCAACAGAAAATTTGCAGCGGGAATGTTTTGACTAACTGAATAAAATCAAAAGTTTGAGACTACTTGAGTGAGCGCGCGGAGGATTGGAGCGTGAGTGCCGCGCGCACCGAATCGGTGATTGCTATAGACACCAATGTTCCAAGTGGTGGCAACTAAGGTGCCCTTGGGTGTATTGATTTGGTGCTGGGTGCTGATTGTTGGAGCGTCAAAACAGGGCTGATGGGAAAGCGATAGAGCAAAAGAAAGCGATAGCGTAAAAAAGGGGGAGATTATGCGCGCTCCGTTCAGGTGAGCGGAGCGCGGGTTGGTCAGGGAGTCGTTGGCTTTGGGGAATTGATGGGGGCACCGACCGGCAGGATCCGCCACTGCTGATTGTCGCCACCCCAGTAGGTCCAGAGGCAGACAGGTCCGCCGTTCTTCCGGTTCATTTCGTAGACGTCGAGGGTTTGATTGCTCTGTCGGGCATTTATACGAAAGTAACCACCATTCAGTTTCTGGATAACCCAGTGTTGGTCCCAACTGTTCATCCAGGGGTTTTGCTGAAGTTTTACTCCGTCTTTATTAGTGAAATCCTGCAGATCCATGGTTTTGTTGCTGTGGTGAGCAGTGATGGAATGGTAGCCATTACCGAGATCTTCGATTCGCCATAACTGATGGGGCTCTGCGGAAAAATCCTCCTGCACCAGGAGCGCACCATCGGCGCTGCTGCCTTCAGCAATCGCCAGAGCTTTGCCGCTGGAGCGCGACACTATCGCGTAGAGGCCGGTAGGCAGCAGTCCGGTGGCAACTTCATTACCGGGATTGCTGACACCCGAACTGGAGGAGCTGGATGAAGAGGTGAGCGCTGCCGAGTCGAGGGTCATACAGGTGGCGGCAGGGTTTGTTTTGCCGGCAATTCCGAACGTGCTGCCATTGCACACAAAATTTCCGCTGAGGGTGCGGTAGGAAAAAGTATCTTCGTGGCCGAATGCAACCAGGGTGGAGGTTTCCACAGCGCAGCTTTCGTCCAGGGTACATATGGTGGTGAAACCCTCGGGGGCGCTGGCGTGGACCGAAGAGAATGCCAGTGCCGCTAAAGTGCTGTAAAACAAGCGTATTTTCATGAGTTGCCCGCTTTCTTTGTGATTTTTATGGTTGTCGATCGTCTCATTGCCGGGTAGACCAGTGGTTGGCGGATTAAGTTTCTGCAGATGCACCAACCAATTGGACCCATACGAAATCAGCGCCAGCAGTTTTAGCACGAATCCAATGACCTTAGTACGTCAATGAGGGATTCATGGGCGTTTTTTGACCGGTTCGTGAAGAAGTCTGCATTCTGTTATAACCAATCGGGAAACTCGCCCCTATTTGCAATATGGAGGGGCCGGTTATTGGGATAGCGCGCTTAGGTCCTCAAGGGTATTGATGTTGAAGAACTCCTGCGCGGACTCCGGGAATATTTCCCGGCTCGCATTCAGATCACGGGCAATGCGATGCAGGGCGCGTTCTCCGGCCTCAAATTGTTTTTGCAGTGCTGGGAAAAGACTCATGGACCAAAGGGCGAAAGTGTAATGGCTGTCCCCGGCGGAGGAGGCAATGGCAAGAGCGGTGCCGTCACGCTCCGCCCGGGCGCGCAGGCGGGTCACCAGATCCGCTGGAAAATAAGGGGTATCGGTAGCGAAGCTGGCCAGCCAGACAGAATCTTTCCGGGCTTTTTGCGCCCACGACATTACACTTATAATGCCGGCCAGCGGACCGGGGTGATCTGGCCAGCGGTCGGGGATGATTTCCAGTTTGAAGGCGGCAAGTCGGGACGCGTCACCATTGGCGCTGATCACCAACTCGTCAACTTGTGGTCGTGCGCGATCCAGGCAGTGTTGTAACAGGGGGCGGCCCTGGTATGGCAAAAGAAACTTATCAGCGCTGCCCATGCGCAGGCTTTGGCCTCCTGCCAACAGGACTCCGAGAATATCACTGGCCAATAGAATTCTCCCGAACGAAGGTGAATGATCTTCCGCTCTGCTGACGACTTAAATTTTGAATTTTGCCAACGCGAACCAATCATTTAAAAATGTAAACCGCAGCAGCTTTAGAAGCGTAAGCGTAATAATCTTAAAGCCCAAGCAAATAATTTTTACAGCCTAAGCAAATAAACTAAGAAGCGTAAAACGCGCGATTTTAGAAGCCGAACCACGGCTGGAAGAAACAAGGTGCGCGCCTCGGCGCGCGAGCATAACCCGATGCGCTGCGCGCGGGGCACCTGTCAGGTGCAGCGCGCGCGAGCAGCGTAAGAAAAAGAGAGAATCAATGGATCTTGAACAAATCCGGCGTGAATATCTGTTGGGTGGTCTGCGCCGCGAACATCTGCAGGACAGCCCGTTTCTGCAGTTCGATACCTGGCTGCAGCAAGCGATCGCCAGTCAGATTCCCGATCCCACCGCCATGGTGCTCGCCACCGTGGACGCATCTGGCCAGCCGGATCAGCGCATGGTGTTGCTAAAACAGGCGGATGAGCGCGGTTTCATCTTCTACACCAACTACAACAGCAAAAAAGCCCAGGATATCGCCGCCAATTCCAAGGTAAGTCTGCATTTCCCCTGGCATATGATGGAGCGGCAGGTGAGGGTCCTGGGCACGGCCAGCCGTTTGAGTGCCGGTGAGTCACTCAAATATTTTGTCTCCCGCCCGCAGGAAAGCCAGGTCGCCGCTTGGGCATCACAGCAGAGTGCGCGCATCGGGTCGCGCCGTTTGCTGATCGAACAATTTGAGCGCATGAAGGAAAAATTCGCCCGCGGCCAAATTCCTCTGCCGGATTTCTGGGGCGGTTATCGCATAGTGCCGCACAGGTTCGAATTCTGGCAGGGTGGCGCCAGTCGTCTGCACGATCGTTTTGAATATGTCGCCACCTCTTCGGGTGCCTGGGACATAGGCAGGTTGGCGCCATGATGAGATTTGTCGATATAGAGCGTCCGGGCGGCCCAGAGGTGCTCAAACTCAAGCGCGGCGCTTTGCCTACTTTTGGTCAGGACGAGGTGCTGATCCAAATCGCTGCCATCGGAGTCAACCGGCCGGATATCCTGCAGCGCGAGGGGCGTTACCCGGCACCGGAGGGGGCGTCTCCCATATTGGGTCTTGAGGTGGCGGGCTTCGTCGCCGCCGTCGGGCGTGATGCGGGCCCTTGGCGGGTGGGGCAGAGGATTTGCGCATTGACCAATGGCGGTGGCTACGCGGAATTTGTCAGCGTGCCCGCCAAACAGTGTATGGCGGTACCCGACTCTTTGGATTTCGTCACCGCCGCCGCGCTGCCGGAGGCGCTCTTTACTGTTTGGAGCAATGTTTATGAACGCGGCGCTTTGGGAGTCGGTGAGACTCTGCTGATCCACGGCGGCAGCAGCGGCATAGGTTCCATTGCGATACAGATGGCCAGAATTACCGGGGCGCGGGTATACGCTACGGCGGGCAGTGATGCCAAATGCCGGGTCTGCGAAAAGCTTGGCGCCCTGCGGGGAATCAATTATCGCGAAGAGGACTTTGTCGAGGTGATCAAGCAGATCACCGGCCGCGGCGCCGACGTGATTCTCGACATGGTGGGCGGAAGTTACATCCAGCGGAATATTCAGGCGGCGGCGCGGGATGGCCGCATCGTCAATATCGCCTATCAGGAAGGTTCGGTGGCGGAGGTGAATTTTATGCCGGTGATGATGAAACGCCTGACTCTCACCGGTTCCACTTTGCGCGCCCGCAGCGCGATCGAAAAAGCCAGTATCGCCCGCCACGTCAGCCGCAAAATCTGGCCTGCTGTTTTGGCGGAACGCATCAAACCGATTATCCACAAGGTCTTTCCTTTGGAGGAAGTCACCTTGGCTCATCAGGAATTGGAAGCCGGTAATGTTATCGGCAAGATTGTGCTCACTACCGACAAATACGGCGTCTTTTAACGCTCCACCCCTCATCCCCGCCTTATCCTCCGGCGCGCAAAAAAGCTTTGGGTCGCGCAATAAAGCTAAATTTTGACGCCGGATTCATCTGTTCTACCAATAAAGTAATAGCGATTATCACTACGTAGACTAAGGTCTTTAGAAGCCTGGGTGGTAAGTCCCAAGGCAAATCGCCGAGCTATACATACTCCCAAGATTTAAACCGAATTTGACTAAGTCATTCTTAAACATCGAAACCCGGTGAACCCGGTATTTTTTTGCCTAAGAGCGAGCGTTGCGTCTCGATCCGTCGGCACCAAATGGAGGTAACGATGGTTCTGTCCTTGCGCCGAAAATTGGCGTTTTCACTTTATTTCGCCGCTCTGGTGGTGATCGTGCTACTTCTGGCGAATCGCATGGTGATGGAAGGCGAGCGACATGTGTCGTCGGAGCTGGGAGACACCTTTCTCCCGGCTATCTCCCTAATCTTGAATGCTGATCGCGATCTCTATCAGGCTCGGCTTGCGCAATTGGAGTACTTAGTCGTGGAAACTCCGGCGCAGAAGAATGAGACGCAAGCAGAGTTTCGTGAGAATAACCAGCAGGCCTTCGAGCGCATGCAGAAATTCTTGGAGCTGGTGCACGATTATCCGGCGATAGAGGCCCGTTTAGGTAATTTCGCCTCCTACTACAACACCTGGTCGGCCGCTTCGGAGGCCTATTTGCGGCAGCCATCGCTCAGTGGTTTCCAGTCGTTGGAGCCCCACTATGAAAATCTGCGCAAAATATACGATCTGGCCGGGGAAGCCGCCGATGAGGTTGCCGCCGAGTTGCGCAGGGAGTCGGTCGAGACTGCAAAAACGAATATGTTGCTGTTGAATATTTTCGGGTTGTTGGCTGTAGCCTATGTGATTGCGACCAGTTACTGGGGACCGAAGTGGATATTCGACCGGCTCGGCATGGTGAGTAACCGGATTCAACAGATCAGCAGTGGTGACGGCGATCTGCGCGAGCGCATCAATGCCGGAACGCCGGATGAATTGGGTGTCCTGGCGCAGCGGTTTAATCTGCTGTTGGACTCAATTGCCCAGCTGGTCGGCTCCATTCGTCACAGCGCGCAGTCGCTGTCGGGAGAGGTCGCATCCCTCGCTGGTAATGTCGACCAAGTGCGTGAGGGTGCCTTGGGGCAAAGTACTGCGGTGAGCGCCCTGGCGGCGTCCTACCATGAAACCTCGATCGCCACGGTCGAGGTTGCCAAGATCGCGGTGCGCACGGCCGAGTTGACCCATACGGCAATGGAGGATACCCATACCGGAGCCGCCGTGGTGCGAAAGGCGGCGGATGATGTGACCCAGCTGGCGCAGGAATTTCGCGCGACGCTTCATCAGGCGGATTCCCTAAAGCAAAACTCAGAGAAAATTGTGTCCATGGTGGAAACCATCCGCACAGTGGCGCAGCAGACCAATCTGCTCGCGCTTAACGCGGCTATTGAGGCGGCGCGCGCAGGCGAGCAGGGCAGAGGTTTTGCGGTGGTTGCCGATGAGGTGAGATCGCTGGCGAGCCGGACGCAGGAGTCGACAGACGAAATCGAGTCCATCATCAGTCGCTTTCAGGCTGAAGTGTTGAGCGTGTTCGACAGCATTCAATCCGGCTGTGGCCGCATGGATGATTCGGTGCAGCTGTCCCGCAGCGTGAGCGAACATTTTTCCCGCGTGCGCGAAATGGTCGGTCAGATTAACGATCTCGCCCTGCAAACCGCGACGGCTACAGAAGAGCAGAGCAATGTCAGTGAAGAAATTAATCGCAACATCACATTGATCGACGATAAGGCGCAGCGCAATTCTGAGAGTGCCGATGACGTGAGCAGGATTGCCACCGCGATGCGCCAGGAGGCGGATGCGCTTATGCAGCAAGTCACCCGCTTCAGGATCTGATCCGCGGGTGATTGGGTTGATTAACAGATGATGCTTTTTTTGAGGCGAATATTTTGGATGAGGAGAATATTTTGGCTTAACGGATAATGCCGTATTCCCGCTTCAATATGTCACAAATCTCCGCCTTGGGATTGGCGGAGATTTCGATTTTCCGACCGATGATTTTTTTCCGCTATCTCAAGATAAGTACGCGACACTTCCATCAATATGTCGCGGGGCAGAGCATTGTCCCGCGCCAGGGCTGCGCGCTCCGGCATACGGTTTTTGTTCAGCAGAATGTCCGGGTCGGGGAAATAGCTCAGCAGGAGCTGGCGAAACGCCTCTTTGGACTGCTCCACAATTTTGCCGCTGCGGTAGGAGGGGCCGTCCCAGATGCGGGAAGAATCCGGCGTGCCCACTTCATCCATATAAATCAGTTTCTCTTCGCCCTCGGCATTGGCCACGTAGCCGAATTCAAATTTGGTATCGACAAAAATCTGATCGATTTGCGCCAGCGCTTCCGTGATTACCGCGAATCCTTGTTTGAGCAATTTTTCGTAGAGATCGATATCCGCGAGCGAGCGGAAATTGAATGAGGCAAAGTTGGCGACCAAGTCGTCGCGCGTGATGTTGGCGTCGTCCTGTTCGGGCACACCGGGAATTCCCTGCAATATGCCTTTGGTGGAAGGCGTCATCAGCAGCTCCGGTAAACGCTGATCCTTATGCAGTCCTTCCGGCAGGGTGATGCCGCAGAAATCCCGCTCGCCATTGGCATAGGCGCGCCACATGGAGCCGGTGATGTACTGGCGGCAGATGGCTTCAATTTTGATCGGCTTTGCCTGTTGCACCACCCACACTAGTGGGTGGGGGATATCGAGAATGTGGCTGTCGGCGAGGCCGTTCTGGCGAAACAGATCAAACCAATGATTGGAGATGGCATTTAAAGCGGCACCTTTGCCCGGTACGCCTTGCATGCCGCCTTCGCCGTGCCAGATGCAGTCGAACGCGGAGATGCGATCGCTGATCACCATAATGGCCAGGGGGGCATCGGGTCTGACCGGATAGTTCTTTTCCTGAATCAGGCGCCGGCTGTCCGCCTCGGTCAGCCAGTAGACGGAGCGCACTTTGCCGCTGTGGACCGGCTTGTCGGTGCGGATGGGGAGGTCGTTGTTGACGGCGAGAACGTGGTCGGCAAAGTTCATGAAAACATCCGTAAAGCGGCGGGATACGGGGCGCGCGGCCCAGGGAAAAACAAGCGCGGGATCATAGCAGAACTGCCGCTTGGTGCCATCCTCTGGACGCGGAGGTTGCCGTGGTCAAAGGAATTTCCTCAAGCGTGGTTGCGGGCGGTTAGAGCTTCTATAATTCAACGCCTTTTTCCTGTCTTCAACATTATTGTCATCGCGCTAGCCGCCGATTGAGACTGTTTTTGATATGCAACAGACACTTTGGCGGCGTATCGCCGTACTTGCCCTGCCGGTCGCTTTGCAGACCCTGCTACAGGCCCTTTTGGGAATGGCGGATGTGGTGATGGTCACCGGCCTCGGTGCCAACGCCGTCGCCGCCGTCGGCTTGGCGGCCAAGCTGCATTTCCTGTTGCTGGTCATGGCGATGGGCATAGCCGCTTCCAGCAGTATTTTGATCGCGCAGCATTACGGTGCCGGCAATCTGCTGAATTGTCAGCGCACTCTCGCTATAGCTCTGTATTGGGGAACCTTGATTACCCTGCCGTCGGTAGTGGTGTTTTTGCTGGGAGCATACTGGCTTGGCTGGATCAACCCGGATCCGGAAGTGGTGCGCCTTGCCGCCGTCTATCTGCTCATTACTGCACCGGCACTGCTGTTGACTCAATACATCGCGGTTTATGAGGCGGCGCTGCGCGCCACTGGGAATGCGATTATGCCGCTGGTCGTGGGCGCGGGCGCCGTGCTCAGCAACGTTTTTTTCAACTATGTCCTGATTTTTGGGCACTTCGGCTTCCCGGCCCTGGGAGTTGAAGGTGCGGCCTGGGGAACCCTGATTTCCCGCATGCTGCAGCTGCTCACAATTTTGGCGTGGCTGTCCTGGTCAAAACATCTGTTCGCACTGAGCACGGCGTATGTGGGCTTTTTGCGGGATAAAGCGGCCATGCGCTATTTCCTGAGTTTTTCCTTTCCGGTGATGCTCAATCACGCGCTTTGGGCGGTGGGCAATTCCACTTATCACATCGCCACCGGCTTTGCCGGCACGGAAGCGCTGGCGGTGATGGGCGTGATGGTGCCGATTGAGAGCGCTTTCTTCGCGCTGTTTGTTGGCCTGGCCAGTGCCGCCGCAGTTATGGTGGGGCAGTCTCTCGGAGCTGATGATCAGAAGCAGGCGCAACAGCTCTACCGTCTATTCAACCGCACGGCGGTGGTGCTGGTGGTGGTGTTGGCCGGAACACTGTGGCTATTGCGCTCCTGGATTCCGTCGGTTTTCGGCGGTCTGGATGCAACCACGGTATCCATGCTGATGCAGACGCTGGCGATTTTCTGCCTCGGCGTGTGGGTCAAGATACTGAATATGCTGCGCATTCTCGGTATTTTGCGCGCTGGCGGTGACACGCGTTTTTGTCTCATTACGGATACCATCGTCATGTGGGGCGCAGGAGTTCCTCTATTTCTCCTTGCGGTGTGGCTCGGAGCCCCTTTTCTGGTGCTCTACGGTTTGATGTTTCTTGAGGACTTTCTTAAATGGATTCCCGTCAAACGCCGCATCAAGCGGGGTATATGGCTGCGCAATCTCACGGTGGAGGACGCGGCCAGTGGCGCGACTTGAACCCTTCAATCAATAAAAGGTGATCTCGACTATGGCTTTGAATTTCCAATGGCAGAAACGACTGGCGCGACTGGCTGCCCTGACATTTGCATCCCTGGCGGGTCAGGTGCTCGCTTCCGGCAATGCGGAGCAGATGTACAACAGCTTTTGCGCCAGCTGCCACGGCCCGGATATGTCCGGCGGCCTCGGACCGGCACTCAATAACAACAAGTGGAAGTACGGTGGAACCGACGAGGATCTGGTGCGGGTCATCAAAAAAGGTGTGCCCAAAGGCGGCATGCCGGCGTGGGAGAAAAGCCTTTCGGACGAGAATATCCGCGCGCTCGTCATTCTGATGCGCGAGCGCACCTATCAGAAAAGCATCGCCGCTACACCCACACCGAAAGACGCGGTAACGGCGGCAGGCTATACCTTCTCACTCGAAAAGGTCGCCGAAGCGCCGGATGAACTTTGGGCGATGGATTTTCTCGCCGATGGTCGCGTGATTGCGACCCAGAAAAGCGGCCAGCTCTGGGTATTCGACAAGGACGGAAAACCTCAACAGATCACCGGTACTCCGGCGGTGTGGTCGAAAGGGCAGGGCGGCCTTTTGCAGGTGCAGCGCCACCCCGACGCCGCCAGTGGCTGGATCTATCTGACCTTCTCCGACCCCGCCGGCAAGGGCGCCATGACCAAGGTGGTGCGGGGCAGAATCGAGGGCAACCGCTGGGTCGGTGAGCAAACGATTTACAGCTCCGATCCCAAGTTCTATACCGATGGCGGTGTGCACTTTGGCTCGCGCATGGTGTTTCAGGATGACTACCTATTTTTCAGCATTGGCGACCGCGGCCAGCAGGATCTCGCCCAAGATTTGAGTCGCCCCAATGGCAAGATTCACCGTTTGCATGCCGACGGTCGAGTCCCCGAGGACAACCCGTTTGCCAAGGATAAAAACGCGTTGCCGACCATCTGGAGCTACGGCCATCGCAATCCCCAAGGGCTCGCGCTGCAGCCTGGCACTGGCACTTTGTGGGATGCGGAGCACGGCCCGCGCGGCGGCGATGAGATCAACCGCGTCAACAAGGGCGCCAACTACGGCTGGCCTGTTATCACCTACGGCATGAACTACAACGGCACGCCGATCACCAGCCACACGGCAAAACCCGGCATGGAGCAGCCGCAGCACTATTGGGTGCCGTCCATCGCGGTGTCTGCCATCAACTTTTATACCGGCGACCGTTTCCCCAGCTGGCGCAATCATTTGTTGGTGGGGAGCTTGGCGAAGGAGCAATTGCGGCTGTTGCGTATCGACGGCGATAAAGTCCTTAGCGATACGCTTCTCCTGCAGGGACATGGGCGTATTCGCGATGTGGTGAACGGCCCGGATGGCTACCCGTACCTGGTAATCGCCGGCGTTGTTTATCGCCTGGTGCCCAAATCGTGAGCCGCTCGGCGCGGGTGGCGCTTGGTTTGTTCGGCTGCCTATCTTGGGCAGCCAGCGCTGCGGCCGACCGGCTGCAGACAGTGGTGGTCTATGGCGAGCGCAGTCACCGCTTGCTCAGTGAAACGGCGTCCCTCAGCCATGTAGTCGACCGGGAAACCCTCGAGCATCCGGGCGTGGAGCACGCCAGTCAGGTGCTCTCCGCAAGCCCCGGTGTCTGGGTCAGCCGCGGCAGCGGTCAGGAGCAGCTGGTGGCGATCCGCTCGCCGGTATTCACCGGCTCCGGCGCCTGCGGCGCTTTCTGGCTGGCGGAAGACGGCATAGCACTGCGCGCCACCGGTTTCTGCAATGCCAACGAATTTTTCGACAGCCACTATGAGGCAGCGGAACAAATCGAGGTTTTCAAAGGCCCGCACGCCTCCATCGTCGGCGGCAATGCCCAGTATGGCGCACTGAATGTGCGCCTGCCGAGAGCCTCCGAAGTCCCCAAGGAAGTTGCGCTGCTCGCCAATTCGCTCGGCTATCGGCGACTGCACCTGTCCGCCGGGCAAGCGGGATTGCGCCACAGCTTTGGGGCACTGCTCACGGGGATAGAAGACGACTCTTTCCGCGCCGACTCCAATTTCAAACAGCAGAAAGTCTCTCTACGCCACGAGTGGGAGGGGGATTCTTGGGTCACGTCTGAAAGTGGCCTGACGCTGATGCATCTGGAGCAGGAAACCGCAGGCTATGTGGAAGGGCGGGACAGCTACCGGGATAAGCAGCAGGTGCGCGGCAACCTGTTCCCGGAAGCCTATAGAGATGCGGATGCGATGCGCGCCTACACCCGCTGGCGCTGGCGCAAGCTCGATACCCAGTGGACCTTCACCCCGTTTGCACGGCGCAATGAAATGGATTTCCTTATGCACTTCGTGCCTTGGAAGCCGACCGAGAGCAATAGCCATGACTCCATTGGCTGGCAACTGCAATGGCGGCGTTTTCTCGCTGGCGGAACTGGGGTGTATTGGAGCCAGGAATTTGAACAGACCTGGGGCGATCTGCGCGAGACGCAGGCCAAGCCCTCACCGTTTTCTCCAGCACAGATTCCCCAGGGGGATCATTATGATTTCAGTGTCTCGGCCCGGACTGCTGCCCTCAACGGCGGCGCTTATTGGCAGGTGACCAGCGCACTGGCGCTGGATCTCGCTCTGCGCTGGGACTACACCTCCTACGATTACACCAATAATCTCGCCACCGGCAGCGCCTGCGCGCCGGGAGTGAATGGGTGTCGTTTCTATCGGCCCGAATCCCAGACCAACGACTTTGGCGAACCCTCGTTGCATGCGGGTTTTGTGTTCCAGTGGCGCAACGGCCTTTACAGTTTCGGCAAACTCGCCAACGGGTTTCGCATCCCTCAAACCGCCGAACTCTATCGCACCCAGTCGCCAGACCCTGCTGACATAGATGCCGAGCATATTCGCTCGGTGGAGCTGGGATTGCGCGGCGAAAGAGGTGGCTGGTTCGCCCAAGGAGCCATTTATTGGATGGAGAACAAAGACGGTATTTCCCAGAACAGCGACCGGCTGTATGTGAATGGCGTGGATACCTTGCACCGCGGGTTTGAATATGAGCTTGGCTACACGGGCGAAATTCTGTCCTTACAGTTAGGCGGGCAGGTGGCCCGCCACACCCACGAAAACAATCCCGATCTGATGGGTGCGCCGCTGCGGCTGGAGGGACTGGAGGTGGATACCGCGCCCCGCCACATGCACCAGGCATCGCTGCAATGGCGCCTGGCTCCGCGGGTCGATTTTGGGATGCAGGCGCGTTATATGGGCTCTTATTACATGGACATGGGCAACCAGTTCAAATACCCCGGCCACACGCTAATGGACTTGGATATCGTCACCCGTCTCAGCTCAAGTCTGGAATGGCGCTGGGCGCTGATGAACGTTTTTGATCGCGTTTATGCCGAGCGGGCGGATATCGCTAATACAGATACCCACCGTTATTTCCCAGGGTTGGAGCGCCGGCTCAGCACCAGCTTGCGCTATCTCTTCTAGGAAGTCGGCAACTGAACGGCTGCGGCGCCAATAAAGGCGTCGCAGCTCAGCTGTCTTGAGTCGCAAGCTCAGCCTGTTAACCTGTGCACTTTTTCCGCGCGGAGACTTTTCATGACCCGTTTGTTGCGCTTTACGCTTTTATTGACGTTGCTGTGCACCGGTGCCTGCGCCCGGCAGACGGTTGTTGAGGATGTGCCTCATTCCTACGCCGCCGTGTATGGCGATAACAAAGGCGCCATCGCCAGCGTCAATCCCCTCGCCACCCAGGCCGGCCTGGCTGCATTCGCCGCTGGTGGCAACGCCATAGATGCCGCGATTGCCGTGGCGTTCACCCTTGGGGTGGTGGATGGACACAACTCCGGCATTGGCGGCGGTTGTTTTGTCCTGGTGCGTTTAGCGGACGGACGCGTTCTGGCCATCGACGGCCGCGAAATGGCGCCCGCAGCGGTGACGCGAGAAATCTACCTGGACAACGGCAAGGTGATACCGGGGCTGAGCAAGACCGGCGCGCTCGCCGTGGGTATTCCGGGTTCGGTGGCGGCCTACCATCAGCTCCAGCAGCTCGGCGGACGCCTGGATTGGCGGCAGGTGATATTACCGGCTGCCCAACTGGCAGAGCGGGGCTTCGCCATTGACGGCACACTAGCGCTGCGTCTGCAGCGCACCAAAGACGACTTGGCGCGTTTTCCGGACAGCGCGGCGATCTATCTGCTGCCCAATGGAGACACGCCCGCCGCAGGCCATGTGTTGCGCCAAGCGGACCTCGCCGTGAGTTATCGCGCTTTAGCTCAGCGCGGACCCGATTGGTTTTATCGCGGCGATTTTGCCACGCGCACGGAAGCCTGGATGCGCGCCAACGGCGGCCTGATTACGCGCGAGGACTTTTCCGCGTATACCACACGGGTGCGCGAGCCATTGGTTACGCACTTTAATGACTTTGAGATTTACGGCTTCCCCACACCCAGCTCTGGCGGCATCCATGTGGCACAGATGCTCAGTATGTTGGAACCTCAACCTCTTGCTGATCTGACGCCAGTGGATTTCTACCATCGTCTGGCAGAGACCATGCGCTTGGCTTTTGCTGATCGCGCCCATTGGCTTGGTGATGCCGACCATGTGCCCGTTCCCGCAGGTCTGCTCGATGCCGATTATCTGCGCGCCCGCGCCGCTGGAATAAACCCCGAGCGCGCCGCCGGTGATGTTACCTACGGCATACCGCCGGATGCGGAAGCCCTGTTCAACAAACACACCACGCATATCGCCACGGCAGACGCTGAAGGCAATTGGGTCGCTATCACCGCAACGGTCAATACCAGCTTCGGTAGCAAGGTGGTAGTGCCGGGCACGGGCGTACTGCTGAACAACCAGATGGACGATTTTTCCCTCGACCCCGGCGCCCCCAATGCGTTTGGTTTGGTGGGCGCTCACGCCAACAGTGTGGCACCGGGAAAACGGCCTTTATCGAGTATGAGCCCGACTTTAGTGACGCGAGAGGGCAAACCGGTGATGACCCTCGGTGCTGCCGGTGGCCCCACCATCATCTCCCAGGTCACGCAGGTGTTGTTACGCTACCTGGCGATGGGGCAGACCCTTGAGCAGGCGATGGAGGCGGTGCGTATCCATCATCAATGGAGCCCGAATCTGCTATTTGTCGAGAGCACTATGCCCGAGGAAGTGCGCGAGGGATTGCGCGCTAAAGGCCATGAATTGAAAGAGATGGGTTCTTTCGGCGGCACCCAGGCGATTGTGTTGGAGGAGGGCAAATTCCTGCCCATGACGGAGCCGCGCGTCATTCAGCGCAACCGCGAAGTCGCGTCGCCCTAAGTGCGCTTTAGGCAACCAGTTCGCGCGACGCGATTATGGCGGCTTCTAAAACCTCAGGGTCGCGGGTCTTCTTCACGGCTTCAAAGAGTTGCTGAGCCGGCGGATAGGTGCGCTGGAGATACATCAGCCACTGTTTGAGGCGATTGCCACAAAACTGCAGCGGGTAGGCAAAAGTGGTCTCGCGCTGAAACCCGAGCAGCAGATCGCTGATCTGGGACCAGTCGAGAGACTGGTGATCGGTGCGATCTTGCTGGGCTTTTATCGCCAGTGCTAGGTCGGGGCGCGACAGCAGGCCGCGTCCCAGCATCACATGCTCGCAACCGGATTCATCGCGGCACCGCCAGTAGTCCTCCGGTGTCCAGATATCGCCGTTGGCGATTACAGGAATTGAGAGTTGTTCACGTATTTCGCCAATACAGTCCCAGTAGGCCGGCGGGCGATAGCCATCCGCTTTGGAGCGCCCGTGCACCACCAGCTCGGCAATTCCTCCTTCGGCAAGGGCCAGGGCATTTTCGATATAGCGCGAGCGGCTTTCGTAACCGAGGCGGATTTTCGCCGTCACTGGAGTGGCCGTTGGCACCGCTTCGCGCACTTGGCGGGCGATATCAAAGAGCAGTTTCGGCTCGTTCAGCAGGCAGGCGCCACCGCGGTTTTTATTGACGGTTTTGGCGGGACAACCGAAGTTCAGGTCGATCCCGGCCGCCCCCAGACGGGCCGCCCTGCGGGCATTGAGCGCCAGCATGGCGGGATCGCTGCCGAGCAGCTGAATCGGTACCGGGATGGGCAGGGGCGTGGTGAGTTCCGGGCAGTAGCGTTGAAAGACCTTGTCCGGCAGGCGCGTGTGGGTGACGCGGATGAACTCCGTGACGCACCGGTCGATACCGCCGAGGCGGGAATAGAGTCGGCGTAAATGATGGTCGACCACACCCTCCATTGGCGCCATGTAAATTCGCATAAGGTAATTCGGACTAAAAAGCGGGGCGCGATATTAGCACCTCGAAGCAGCAACGGCTTGCGAAAATTCCTTGTAATCACTTGCACAGGCTTTTAATTCTCCGTCCTCAAATGGTGTAGAATGGCCCGCCGTTTTTTGAGCCTACCGTATTTTGGAGCGCATCTATGCTTAGACGTACAAAAATAGTCAGTACTTTGGGGCCTGCCACTGATGAACCTGGAGTTCTGGAGAGACTGATTATCGCGGGAGTGAATGTCGTACGTCTGAACTTTTCCCATGGCTCTCCAGAAGAGCACCGCAACCGCGCCAATGCTGTGCGCGAATTCGCCAGTAAACACGGTCGCTATGTCGCAGTACTGGGCGATCTTCAGGGACCTAAAATCCGCATCGCGCGTTTTGCCAAAGGCCCTATCAAACTCAGCGCCGGTGACAAGTTTTCTCTGGACGCAGATCTGCCGACCGAGGCGGGTGATCAACAGCAGGTTGGGATCGACTATAAAGAGCTGCCGCGCGACGTTAATCCAGGGGATCTGCTGCTGCTCGACGATGGACGAGTAGTGCTCAAGGTGGATTCTGTTATCGGCAATCGAGTCAATACCACGGTCACGGTCGGTGGCAAGCTCTCCAACAACAAAGGCATTAACCGCCAAGGCGGCGGCCTGACAGCCCCCCGCGCTGACAGAAAAAGATTACGCCGACATCAAAACCGCCGTGGCCATTGGTGTGGATTATCTGGCGGTGTCTTTCCCGCGCACCGCAGAGGATATGAATCTCGCCCGCGCCCTGGTTAAAGAAGCCGGTGGTGACATCGCTCTGGTTGCGAAAATCGAGCGAGCGGAGTCGGTGGAGACGGACGACGTACTCGACGGCATTATCAAAGCGTCTGACGCGGTGATGGTGGCCCGGGGGGATCTGGGTGTTGAAATCGGAGATGCGTCCCTGATCGGCGTGCAAAAACACATCATCGCCCGCGCTCGCGCCCTCAACCGTTGTGTAATTACTGCGACCCAGATGATGGAGAGCATGATCAACAGCTCTCTGCCGACCCGGGCAGAGGTTTTTGACGTAGCCAACGCCGTGCTGGATGGTACTGATGCGGTGATGCTGTCTGCGGAGACCGCAGCGGGTCAATTCCCGGTAGAAACCGTCGAGGCGATGGTGCGGGTGATCATGGGTGCAGAAAAAACCGAAGAACACCACAAAGCGCTGGAGCGGGAGCCGATGGTGGGCCGTGTGGCTATCGATCAGGCAATCGCCGCCGCCGCTATGTTTACCGCCAACCAGATGCCGGGTGTTGCCGCCATTGTCTGTATGACCGAGACCGGCGCTACTCCGTTGCTGATGAGCCGCTACGGAGCTCGCCTGCCTATTTTTGCCATGTCACCCCATGAGCGCACCCTGCGCCGCGCCGCGCTTTATCGCGGTGTGGAAACAGTGCTGTTCAACAACGAAAACCTGACGTTTGCGCAATCCAACCAAAAGGCGATCGACACGTTGCTGGCGAAGAATATCGTCACCGCGGGAGATCTGGTGATCATTTCAAAAGGGGATATCGCGCACGTTCACGGCGGCACCAACACCATGAAGATTCTCGAAGTCGGCAAGCCTATCGTTAATGCCTAGTCTGTTATACGGAGCCTGTTAATGCCTGGTCGGCGCGCTATCGTCTGGCGCCGCATTTTTGCTTCTGAGTAGTTCTTCTTTTTTCTTGAGGCGGCTCTTTCCCTGAAAGGGCCGTTTTCAATTTCTTTTCCAGTACATCGATATCAATCGGCTTGACCATATAGTCGCTTACGCCCTGCTGGATTGCTTCACGAATACGGCCCGCTTCCGAGATGGCCGTGACCATCACGAAGTGAGTATCTTGAAGTTTTGCCAGGCTTCTCACCGAGCGATGCACTTCCATACCGCTCATCTCCGGCATATCCCAATCACACAACACCAGATCATAAGGTGGCGAGCAGTTTTGCAGCGCGTAAAGCGCCGCACGCCCATCTTCCACCATGTCGATTTTGTTAATCCCCATATCCTCCAGTACGCCGCGCAGCAGTTGGGCGGAATCGCGGTTGTCCTCGGCAATGAGCACATAGGCATCTGCAAGATCAATGGCGGGGCGTTTGACCGCGCGCCGCGCTGGTGCGGCTTGGGGAGAGGGCTTTGAGATCGCTGGTTTCGTGGGTTGGGTGGTATTGAGTCGAGCGAGTTTTTGCGCGCTGCTGTCGAGAAGCTTCAGGGTTGTCAGATGATCATCGCGAGCCCCTGGATCAAGACTTTGCTCTTCCAGTGTCTTGACCAGCCAAGCGCGGCGCTTGGCGATGGTGGCGAGAACAACTTTCAGTTCTTTTGCATCTAGCATGAGCAATCCGCTGAAGGCTTGTGGGCACGGGGGCGGACCTTATTAAAAAGGTAGGCCCCGATTCAGTTGGATCTGGACCCCTGGCCGAATTCTTCGCCGGCAGTTTGGCTGGCCTGATAGGCGAAATAGTCATCCGCGATGCTGCGGTCTACTGCCCGCCGATCTTTGGATTTGCGGCGTTTCCGGTGATAAAGATCCAGCGGCAAGTCTTTACAGGGATCTCTGTCGAGACGGCGATCTCTACCTTTTCTTCGATCAATAAATACTACATCAGGATTCATAACTACGTACTTCCGAGAGACAGATAGTCAATCCAAGGAGCCGGGCTCTTTTAATAATGATGCCATATGCACGCGCTCCAGCGTTCAAAGCATAAGCCTAGCCTCAAATCGCCAAGTTTCCAGGGCCGTGCATCAATGTCCGCTTGGAAACGACAGGTGGCGCGAAGATAATGAGCGGCACTTTTGAGGAGCCTGAAAATGCAGCTGCAAAACCTGATCAATGATCGACTTGTCACCACTTTTGAGCCGCTTCACCACGAGGTGCTCAACGAGAGCCACGACCACAGCGTTGCACCCGGCTCGGAAACCCATTTCAAGGTTGTCGTGGTGGCGCAGAAATTTGCCGGCTGCAATGCGGTGCAGCGCCACCGCATGGTTTACGGAGCATTAACGGACGCCTTGTCCGCGGGCGTTCATGCTTTAGCTATACACACCTACACACCCGAGGAGTGGGTCGCCGTAAAGGCAGCGCCCGATTCACCACCGTGTCTGGGCGGAAGTAAACGCGATGGCCGATAAAGCGGGCTAAAGCTCACTGCGCGAGAAGAAGTTGGGCAGATTGTCAGGCGGAAGAAATGGCCCCGCCGGGGGGCCAGATAAAAATTTGTTTGGTCATCTATTGGCTTCAAAGATGACCGGGTCAACAAATCGGAATAGGGGATTTGCCGATGTCTTAGGCTGCCTCGACATTTTCGGCTTGAGGACCTTTTTGGCCAACGCCTTCTGTAAAGGTGACCATTTGGCCTTCCTTCAAGGTTTTGAAACCAGATCCAATAATGTTGCTGAAGTGAACGAACAGGTCTGCACCACCTTCACGGCTGATGAAACCATAACCCTTGCTCTCGTTGAACCACTTTACGGTTCCACGTAACTTGTTTGTTGATGACATAACTTCTGTTTAACCTTTGCTGAAAACGTCTGGAAATCGGGTAAAACCTTGAGAGAATGGGCGGTCAAATAAGTGTTTGAATTTCCCAAAAAACCCATGACTTCAAAAAGGATTAGGCAACGTCTTGAAATTCAAAGAAAAATAAAAAGCCTAATTGGCAATTTATGTTCTTGAATGTCCAAATTCCTGATCGGCTTTCACTTTCAAGGGGTTTTTTGGCACACCTCGGCCCCCACATTCACGGCCGATTCTAGGCGGGATCAAAGACAATAGCAATATGATCAGCGGCGAATTTCCGCGCGCTGATTACACTGTAATAAAGGGTTAAAAAAGCGAATTTGTGCGGATTTCGTCTGTTGTTTAGCGAGCATTACCGACCGAAGATGGTGCACTGTAAGGTGTTTTCGGAATGTGATCCGCGATCAATGAAACGCCTTTTTCATAAAGCGCGCGAATATCCGGTTTTACACCCAGGCTTGCCCGTTTCGAAATCATCGTAATCGGAAAAAGGCAGTGGGTTGTTTTGGGTAGGCAGACCGCGCGGCTTTTTCCCAGCTCATCTTTATATACCCGCCACTCAAGTCCGAGCTCACTCACGTAGACATCACCGAGCACAACGCCCATTGCTTGTTGTTGTTGCTTTTGGGTTTGATTGATCAAGCCGGCATCGACGATTCGCTGCAGCAAACGTAAATCAGAGATATCTTTTCGCACCCGCGTGCCGAATTCCGAGCGGCCGATTTCGTCGATCATATTGCGCTGGCGTTCTAAATAGCCGTTATCCACCCAGCGCAATTCTTCAAGCACAGGTGCGTTTTGGGTTGATTCTTTCGCTCTCGTTGATTGGGCAAAAGACGCGTCGCATACCAAAAAAATGAAAACGATCAGCACGAATTTCATAAGGAGTGTGTCTCTTGTGCGGATAAAATTTTTACCGGTTCCGGATGCAGTGCAGCCAAGCTGGTGGATTGTCCATTGTGCATCACTAGACGTACGTGATGCCGTTTCAGTTCCCTTGCGTGCGGCACACCGCAGGCGTGCGCAATCATCTCGACGTCGTGAATCATCTGGCGATGGTAGCTCGCAACCCGGACGGATTTGTCCGCTGGATCAAGGCCTTTCTGCAGGCGCAGATTATGCGTGGTCACGCCGGTTGGGCAAGTGTTCTTATGGCACTGCAGCGCCTGTATACAACCGAGTGCAAACATAAAGCCGCGGGCGGTGGTGACCACATCGGCGCCGGTAGCCAAACTGAGCGCGACATGTCCAGGGGTGATTTGCTTGCCGGATGCAATGATCTTGATCCGATCACGCAGGTCGCGGCGGATCAATTCATCCACCAGGTAGGGCAGGCTCTCGCGCAGGGGCAGGCCGACAAAATCCATCAGCGGTTGGGGTGAAGCACCGGTTCCGCCGTCGGCGCCGTCAACCGTGATGAAGTCCGGTGCGCTTTCAATGCCGCGCACGTGGATGCGCTCGCACAGGTCTGCAATCCATTCGGTTTGGCCAAGCACGGCTTTGAAGCCCACGGGTTTGCCTGTGATCGAGCGTATGTGGATCAGCATGTCTAGGAGATCATCGGCACTGCTGATTTCCGGATGGCGATTGGGGCTGATGGACGCTTGGCCGACGGGAATTCCACGTATGGCCGCGATTTCGCTCGTCACCTTGTCGCCGGGCAGAATGCCGCCTTTGCCCGGTTTCGCGCCCTGGCTCAGCTTCAATTCAAACATGCGCACCTGCGGCATAGCGGCGAGCTCGCGCAGGCGTGTATCGCTCAGCTGCCCTTTGTTGTCGCGAACTCCATACTTGGCAGTGCCGATCTGAAAAATGATGTCGGCGTCAGCGGCAAGATGGTGCGGCGACAGACCGCCTTCTCCTGTATTCAGCCAGCACCCGGCCATGGCTGCGCCCCGGCTGAGTGCTGTCACCGCCGGTTTGGACAAGGCGCCGTAGCTCATCCCGGAAATATTGAAATAGGAACGCGTGGTGTAAGGCGTGGGACAAAATGGACCGAAAACCAGAGGTGGCGACTCGCTGGTCTCTTCATCAAGGATGGCAAATGCCGAGTTTAGAAAATGCGGCTCGCCGGGCGTCAACATGCTGCGGGTGGAGCCGAAGGCGACGTTGGTCGTTACGCCTTTGGCGGCGCGGTAGACCCAGCTGCGCTGAGCGCGATTGAACGGCAGCTCTTCGCGATCCATGGCAAAAAAATACTGGCGAAAAAATTCGCCGAGATGTTCGAACAAATAACGGAAACGGCCGATGACGGGATAATTGCGGCGCACAGCGGACTGGGATTGGCGTATATCCAATACGTATATCACTGCCACCAACGCAACCAAACAACCCAGCGCCAGAATGAAAAAGCAGCGCCAGCCAGTTGATGATCTGATGAATCGTTGCGTCGAACATGACTACTCTTCTAGTGGATGACGAAATCTAGTGGTTGACGAAAAAATCCGCCCCGGTGTGCCCGGGGATCGCGATTGTGCAATCGCAGACGATGGTTTTAAATAGCGCTCCCTAGACGGGGCGCCATATTAGCCGATCTGCGGCGATAATATTCTTTGAATCGGGCGTCGGCGAAAGTTTAGTTGTGCCGGTGTCAGCGACCAAGCCAATGATGGTTTGGCGCAATCCATCTTGCCCAGGTAAGGAACCTGAATTCATGAAAAAAACACTCATTTCTGTCCTGGTGGTTTTACTGATAGCTGTTGCCGTGCTGCCTTATGTCGGCGCCTATAAAACCGAAGAGGTGTTTAACAATTGGATTACCCAGGTCAATCAGACCGGCGCATATGATCTGGCATGGGAAAGTTATGACAAGGGCTGGCTGCAGACACACGCCGTGCTCAAAGTCGGGTTCAAACCGGGTGTTGTATTTGCTGCGTCTGATACAGACGAAACCGACTGGTATTTGCCGCTGCATCTCACGCTAAATCACGGCCCGGTTCTCTGGCTCGATGGCGTGGGGCTTGGGTGGTTTTCGGGTGAGTTTTTTTTCGATGAAAAACACCAGATGTGGCTGGAGCACAATTTGGAAAAACAGGGTGAGGGCCGATTTTTTGTTTCCAAGATTCATATGAATCTTATGGCCGAAACCACGCTGAAAGACCGCAGTCTGCCGTTCAGTCTTACCACCTCCTCTGGCGAGACCGTTCAAGTGAGCGCCTATACAGGGGAAGGCACGATCAGTCGTTCGGGCAAGTTGGAATACAGCGGCAAACTTCCTTCCTTCACCGCCGCCGGTGGAGATTTTGCTGAGGTTTCCGCCGCTGATGTTTTATTCCGTCTGCAATCGGATTTTGGGGCTCGGGTTGGCCAATATGTCACGCCCGGATACGGCGAATTCTCGGTCAAAAAAATTCTTATAAAAGGGCAGGAAGAGTGGACATTTGATGCAGCGGATTTATCGCTGGTCAGTGATATGCAGATCAACAGCGAGAAAACCCTGGCCGACGTCAAAATCAAAATGGCTTTTGCCGATCTCAATATAATGGGCGAAAACATTTCCAACGCGCGCCTGGATCTGGGTTTTAGCAATATCAGCGTTGTGTTTCTCGATCAATATTTGGCGATGATCCAGGAAACTTACGAAGGCAATAGCGAAGCCAATTCGATGCTGGCTATGCAGACCATGAATATGGCCGCAGAGCATTTGCTTCCTGGTGGGCCGAAAATTGATGTGAGTTCGCTCGCTTTCACCACTCGTGAAGGCAGCCTTGAATTTAACGGACATTTGGCGGTGGCTCCGGAAGCGGCGCAACACGCAAATAATCCATTTGCGCTCATTCCTCATGTCTCGGTCGACGCGTCGCTGCTGGTTGATAAACCACTTGCGTTCCGACTGGTCCGACGCTCCACCATGAACGAACTCGATGCCGCGCAATTTGAAGGCGGTGGCCAGATGACCGATGCGGAAAAAGAGGCGTTGGCGGATAACCAGACCCATATGAAGCTGGATATGCTGACTCTGCAAGGCATGCTGGTCGACAAAGGAGAGCGATACTCCAGCGAATTCCACTTCAAGAACGGCCAGGCTGAATTGAACGGTCAGCCCGTGCCTTTGCCATTCTGAGCGAAAATCGGATGAATATTCCGCTGCGCATAAATGTGCCTTTGCTGGTGTTGGCAGCGGTGGTGCTAGTGAGTTTTTTTCTGATCGAATGGGTTGGTGATCGGGTGGTTGCCGCTCTGGAATTTCGTCACCAAGCCATAGCCAGCGGAGAAGTCTGGCGGTTGTTTACCGGCAATTTCACCCATTTCGGCGAATACCACACCTGGATGAATGCCGCCGGTCTGGCGGCGCTGGTGGTGATTTTATTTGTGTATCTGCCTGTGCAGTGGTTGGCTGCGGGTGTGCTGCTTGTACCAATGGCTGTGGGCGTGGGGCTATACCTGTTTGCAGCGGACTTGGAGGTGTATCGAGGATTTTCCGGCGCGAATTACGGCCTGCTGGCGATGGGATTATTACTGGCTTTGCCGCAGCAGCAAAAATTGTATGCGCTGGCGTACTGTGTATTGCTCGGGAAAATTATTTATGAGCAGTTGCCGGGCTACAACGTTGATTATCTGCAGGATGAGATGGGCGTTCCGGTTGCAATAGAAGCGCATCTTGCGGGATTTTGCGGTGGCACTTTACTAGGTTGTTTGGGATTGCTGAGGCACTTCCAGAAACGGCGTGCCTCAGATGTTTCCTGAAAAATTACTTCCAGAATTTGCAGAGGTAGGCAGTATCCCGCACAGCCTTTACTTTAAAGGAGGAATTTCCTTCCACTTCAAAAGCCTGTCCGTCTACGTAGGATTGCCAGTCGCTTTTGCCGGGAAATTGTATGGCCAGTTCGCCGCTGATGACGACCATGGTTTCCTTGGCGCCAGTGGAAAATTCATATTCGCCTTGCTCCATCACACCGACGGTGGCAGGTTGAGTGGCGGTTTCGAAACTGATGGATTTTACGCTGCCGGAGAAGTATTCGTTGACTTTCAGCATGGTGAAGCCTCTGAGATATGGTAAGGGCGCGCATTATAGCGGCTATCTGCCGAAGGCCATAGACCGCCCGCAAGGGCAACCAGCACTTGCTACGGAACACTTATGAGTCCAAAACATCCGTCGGAAGATCGCAATTTTGACGATCTGGCGACGCGCTTTCAGAACAAAATTTACGACTCCATGAAAGGGCGCCTGCGGCTCGCCGTTTTGCGGCGGGATTTCACCGAGCATGTTGCGCTTGCAGGCATGCGAACCTTGGACCTCGGTGCCGGGCAGGGCCAGTGGGCGATGGAGATGCTGCAACGCGATGCTTCGGTTCATCTCACGGATGTCTCGGCGGAGATGCTGGCCCAGGCCCAGATCAATCTGGCGCAGGGGAATCTGACCAATGAACAGCGCGACCGGGCGAGTTTTCAGCAGATATCACTGCAGGATTTCGCCGCGCAGAAGCTGCCGCCTTATGACCTGATCACCTGCCATGCGGTGCTCGAATGGCTGGATCAGCCGGAGATTTTTTTTGCAGCGGTCGATCCTCTATTGCAGTCGCGCGGTTGGTGTTCGTTGATTTTCTACAACGTCAACGGATTGATCTTCAAAAATTTGCTGCGAACCAATTACAAAAAAGTGATCGCGGGAGATTTTCGCGGCTCGCGCGGCGGTCTCACGCCGCTGAATCCATTGCAACCAGAGCAGGTTCGCTCCTGGGCGGAGAAGTGGAATTACGAAGTGATATGTCAGAGCGGCATTCGGGTTTTTCACGATTATGTGCTGGACAAAAAACACTACGAAAAAGATCCGGACGCGGTAGAAAATCTGGAACTGCAGTATTCGCGACAATCACCCTATCACGATCTTGGGCGCTACATTCATTTGCTGTTGCGCAAGAGAAATTAACGCTTTATTCCTTCAATAAAATGTCGCGCGCCTGATTAACCCGCGCCGCGGAAAATCGCTACCGCCGCGATCGGGATGCAGTTTATTGATCAGGCGGCGGTGCGCGGCAATGACTTCGTCCCGCGATGGATTGCCGGAAAGTCCCAGAATCTGCAGCGCCTCTTCACGGCCGGGGTTGGCGAAGGAGGGCGGTTGCTGTTGTTGTTGACTGCCGCCGAAAGTCTGGCCTTTGCGCGCAAAACGAATGAGGTAATAGGACCTGCTATCGCGATCGCGGTAATAATTTTCCAGCTCTCGCAGATCGTCCTCTGTCAGCTCCGCTATTGTCTTGCCAGCGCATGGGCCTTTAATTACGGTGCCGCTGAGCTGGCCGCTGCGCACGGCAATGGTCACGTCGAGATGTTCTGTTTTAAAGGAAGCTACGCCGCCCGTGCTGTTCAGCCACAGTGGGAGCACTCGCATCAGTGTATTCAGTCCGATTTTCAGTATCGGTAGAAGCGCCGCAATGATGGCGCCAAACCAATGCATTCGTCCGGTAAACACGCCCAGCAACAAAATTCCCGCGAGCCCGAAGATTGCCATTTTTATAAGAAACGCCCGTTGCCGCGCAGGTGGCAATTTCCTGTACTTGTGAAGACCGCCAAAGGCGAGGACGAGGACGGCGAGAATAAGTAGGAGTTTTATAATCATAGAGCTGCGAAGGCGTCACACTTCCAAAATTTTCAGGTCGATGGCAGCGCATTGGAAATTCACCACTTCCTTTTCCAGCCCCGCCATGGTCAGCGGGTTTTCCTCAAGCCAGCCTTTGGAAAATAGCAGGGAATAGGTGTTGCCGTTTTGGCTGAGATTCGGCAGGACCGGCAGGTCCTCTCTGCTGCGATGTAGAACTACCGCCATGCGCAGGCAGACCAGCATAGGTAAAAGGGCGAGACGCACCTTTTTTTCCATGCCGTCAAAACGGTCATCGTGAATTTTTTTGCGGTGAGCGCGCACCAGACAGGCGAGCAAATGCTGCTCATAGCGGCCGAAACCGGCGAGATCGCTGTGGCGCAAAATGTAATAGCCATGATTGTGATAACCGGAGTGGGAAATGCCGAGCCCCACTTCGTGAAGTTGCGCAGCCCAAGTAAGAATTTTGGTGCGCGACACACCCGGCAGGTCCGGGGCGTTGATCTGGCGCCAGAAGGTAATGGCGGTTCTCGCCACCCGTTCGGCCTGGGTCTGATCTATGTTGTATTGCCCCTGCAGCTTTGCCACGGCGGCGTAACGGGCATCCACATTATGGAAGCGCCCGATGGTGTCGTAGATCAATCCCTCTTTCAGTGAGGCATCTGCGACGTGGATTTTGTCGAGCTTTAACTGATCGAAGATGGCGCGGAGCACGGCGATACCAGCGGGCAGTACGTCCTTGCGTAATTTCGGCATGGACTGCAGCGTTTTCTCGCTGTTTTCGATCATCTCCGCACTCAGGTCCCGCAGAGATGCGGCGCGGATGATGGCACCGCCGTCGGCATGGGCCACCAGATCGGCGATGGCGCGCATGGTGCCCGACGTGCCGTAGACCATGTCCCAGCCTTTTCTCTGGTAGGCGGGGCGAATCGCTTCAAGATCGGCGCAAGCGGCGAGATAGGCGGCGCGCATATTGCGGGCATTGACATGATTTTTCAGGTCGTGTTTTTCGGCGAACACCACACAGCCGAAATTGAGGCTCTCCAGCAGCTCCGGTTCCGCATCGCGGCCGATGATGAATTCAGTGCTGGCACCGCCGATATCGATAACCAGGCGGCGATTATTATCATTGGCGACACAGTGGGCTAGGCCCTTATACACCAGTCGCGCTTCCTCGAAGCCCGAAATGATCGCAATGGGATGGCCGAGTGCCTGTTCGGCTTCACGAAGAAAATTGTCCGCGTTTTTCGCGGAGCGCAGACTTTTGGTGCCGACCGCGCGGATCTGGGAGGCGGGGATGCCGCGCAGCCGTTCGGCGAAACGCTTGAGGCATTGCACAGCGCGATCCTGGGCGTCCGCCGCGATGGTGCCGGATTGCATCCCGCTGGCGATCTGCACCATGTCCTTCACCCGGTCGACGGTTTCCACCGTATCCTGGTTGACCCGGCAGATGATCATATGGAAGCTGTTGGACCCCAGGTCGACCGCGGCGAAATACGGGGATTCGAAACTCTGCATGTAAGCTGGTCGCTGCTGAAACGGGCCTAGAGAATAACAACAATTCGCTGTGGTCGTAACCGCGAGTGCGGTAAAAAGTCCAATCCCGAAATCTGTCCTTAGAGGAGGTTGTATGTGGGGTTTTGATACCAGAAAGATGGTAATGCCCAGGCCGGAGGATGCACTGGCGGGGCGCGCGCAGGCCGTTGCTGTGCCGGACCGGCACTTTGTGTTGGGAACGTCCCTCGACCGATACCCGGAGGGAACAGCCAAAGCCCTGTTTGGTATGGGATGTTTTTGGGGGTGCGAGCGGCTCTTCTGGCAAACCGAAGGTGTGTTCACCACAGCGGTTGGATACAGCGCGGGCTTTACACCTAACCCGACCTACGAGGAAGTCTGCTCCGGTCTGACCGGCCACAATGAAGTGGTGCTGGTGGTGTTCTCGCCGGAAAAAATCCGCTATCGCGATCTGCTCAAACTGTTTTGGGAGAACCACAACCCGACCCAGGGAATGCGCCAGGCCAACGACCGGGGCACCCAATACAGGTCCGGCATTTATTATTTCGACGAGGAGCAGAAGCTGGCTGCGGGAGCGTCCCGCGACCAGTATCAACAGCAGTTGCAGGAGCTGAGCGCTGGAACGGTGACCACGGAGATTCTGCCCGCCAAGACTTTCTATTTCGCCGAGTCCTATCACCAGCAGTATCTGGCGAAAAATCCCAACGGTTACTGCAATCTGCAGACGCTGGCCAAAACAGGCCTGCCTAAGATAGAGACTGCGTAAGACCTATAGGCGTGGTGTCGGCAGCGGGCCTGCAGGGCCCGGTTGTGTCGTTTGCGGGTCTCTCAGGCGATAAGCGAAGGCGATGATGTGCGCCACCGTGATGTAGAGGGCCTCCGGGATCTGTTCGCCGATCTCGATCTGCGCTAGCAGCTCCACTAATGCCGGGTTGTCGCACAGGGGTACACCGTGTTCCTGTGCCAGGGCCATGATGGCTTCCGCTTCGGCGCCTGTGCCCTTGGCGGTTACCTGTGGGGCGCCAGAGCCGTCATAGAAAAGAGCGACAGCCTTTTGCAGCTCGGGGCGTAGGGGGAGGAGGGGCGGTGTTCATGTCTTCACATCTATAAGGGCATAATCCAGGCGAATTTTCTGATCCGGCGGCGGGTTGCTGGAGCAGCGCAGGTCCGCCACCACCATACCCTGTTGCTCCAGATCGTTGCGCAGCTGCATCAGGTGGGCGTTGGCCCGCTCCCGCAGGCTGGTGTTATCCGTCCACAAAGTTGCTTCCACGGTTTTGTCCTGCACTGCAATCTCTGCTGCCAGAGCGCCGAGTTGATCAAGCTCCAACTCCAGAAAGACCTTCCAGCGTCCTTTGTTCTCTCTCCTTTTGGCCTTCTTGTTGCCAGGCGTTTTTTCTTCAATGGGCAGCCGTGGTTCAAACAGATGCATATAAAGATTGCCGTAGCCGTCCGGCATCTTGAGGGGGGATGTCGAGATGCCACTGCGCTGGCGCGCCCGTGTCCTGAAGTTGGCTGCTCAAGGTGCGGTACTGCTGAAGCTGAACCTGCGCCAGGGATTTCTCGGCCAGTTCCTGCACCAGCTTGACCACCTGTTTACCAGCAGTCGCATCTTTTGAGGTTTCCTGGCGGGGGCTCAGCAATCTGGTCAGGTTCATCATCAGATTTGCCAGGGTGCCGGAGGTCGCTTGCGCGCCGGGCGCGGTCGTGAGAAGGGTGGGGGGCGCCCATTGGCTCAGCTGGATCAACAGCCCTTTAAGGTCGCGCTCGGGTAGGAGTTGGGTCTGAGCCTCGCGTGTCCCGCCACGCGTCGCCTGCTCAGCCAGCAGACGGTGTTCATAAAAGAGTCCGCTGGCGTTCATAGCCTGACGCAGGGACTCCGGCTTTACGTTGGCGGGGTCGATACTCAGGCCAGTGATTTTCGTCAGCGTGTCGGCGAGCTTCATCAGCGGCGCCGGAATGGAACTCTGTGGCGAGACTTTGTTGAGTTCTTGTGCCGCGACATCCATAGCGCGCAGCAGAATTTTGAGCGGCTGCGCGACGGGTAGGGTCTGGGCAACTGCTGAAGCGAGCTGCGATTTCTGTACGGTGAGGTTGCTCTGCGCGGAGGGCAGCGGGCTTTTGACCGCTGGCTGGGAGATATTCAGCAACTGAGTTGGATTTGATGGCCGCATTCCCTGCGTCATCGACTCGCCAGCTGTAAATGGGCCGGTGGCGCTGACCGGTGGGCGACTGGTTGGGGAGGCGCCTGCTGGCGAGGGGGCTGCTGCCCTTGGATATCTGGAGGCAACACCAATAGTCCGCGCGGAGTTACCAGTACCTGGACTTTGGTGCCGACCGGCAGGGGAAGATTGGTAAGAGTGGGCACGCTGCGGTCTCGAATTGCCAGCTCCACCAGTCGTATATTCGGGTCCTGCAGCATGGTCAGCAGAGTTCTCTGTCCGGCTGCGGGTTGGTCCGCTGCGCGTGCAGCCAAGAGCTGTTGCGTCTCCGTCTGTGTCAGCAAGGTCACTCGCGCCACGCTCGCCTCCAGCTTCTGGCCGAGTTGGGTTTTCAACTCCATCAGGAGCTGTTCCAGCTCCGGTGTCAGAGCGGCTCCGGCGGTGCTCTGGCCTCTGGTGATGGCGTTGATATCGATTTGCATGGCAACTCGCGGTGCGGCTATCTAACAAAAGGTGCGGTTAGGTCTAGTAAAAGGTGCAGTTACGTCTAGTAAAAATAGCATCTGCCGGTCTCTTTGCCGCAATCTGCGCGGCTTTCAGTTTCGCCAAGAACGGTTTTCAGTTTCGACAAGAACGGCTTTCAAATTGCGGTAGAAGTTCAAATTGCAGGCTTAACCACTTGAATATATTGATGTTTGCGTGGATTATTCGGCCCTTGTCCGCGAGCGGTGGCGTTGCGTTGATGCACTACACTGACCAAGTGGTGGCATAATCCGCCGCCTGTCCCCAACGGACTTTCCACTGACGTCATCGACCGGGAACCTGTGTGCCGAGCTTAGAATTCCGACAGTTCACCTGCCTGCGCGATGGCTACCCACTGTTTAACCCGCTGAACTTCTCGCTGCAGGGTGGCGAGGTGGTCCAGATTGCCGGCCCGAATGGCGCGGGTAAAACCACCTTCCTGCGTTCCGTCTGCGGTCTCTTTGATGAATGGACCGGAGAAATGCTGTGGCAGGGCCAGCCTTTGCGTGCACCCGATTTTTCCATGTGCAGTGAGCTTGTGTATCTGGGGCACCAACCGGGCGTGAAGAAGTCATTAACGGCGCAGGAGAATCTGCGTTGGTTCTTCGGTGTGCAAGGGTTGCCTTTTCCCGGATCCATCACATCCGCGCTGGCCGAGGTCGGCTTGGCCGGATATGAAGACACCCCCTGTCATCAGATGTCTGCAGGCCAACTTCGCCGCGTTGCCTTGGCGCGTCTCTATATCACCAGCGCAGCAATCTGGATTCTTGACGAGCCGTTCACAGCAATTGATCGATTTGGCGTAAAGAACCTGGAAACTTTGATTCAGCGCCACGCCTCTAACGGGGGCTTGGTCATACTGACGACGCACCAGACCCTCGCGTTATCGGAGGTGCGAGTGATCGAACTTCAGGCGCATTCAGCGGAGGTGGCGGTCGATGGCTGACTCGCCGAGTTTGCGCCGCGCTTTTTGGCAGAGCTTGCGCCGGGAGCTGTTACTTTCCTACCGGCATAAGGGCGAGTTGGCCAATCCATTGATCTTTTTCCTGATGGTGGTGGTCTTTACTCCATTGGGCATCAGCGAAGAGCCAGCGATGTTGGCGCGTATCGCACCGGGGATCTTGTGGGTGATTGCGCTGCTGGCGACACTTTTGTCTCTGGACGGTCTGTTCCGCAGTGATTTTGACGATGGCTCGCTGGAGCAGATGGTCCTCAGCCCGCAACCGTTGGCTTGCTTGGTTTTGACCAAGGTGTTTGCTCATTGGCTGCTCAGCGGCGTGCCCTTGACCTTGCTAGCGCCGCTGCTCGGCGTCATGCTGCAATTGCCATCCGGCGGGTACGGCGTGCTGGTTATCTCACTGTGGGTGGGGACTGGTAGCTTGAGTTTGATTGGTGCGATCGGCGCCGCGCTGACGGTTGGTCTGCGCAAAGGTGGTTTGCTCCTATCCCTGATCATCATGCCGTTTTATGTGCCGGTGCTGATTTTCGGCTCCGGGGCGGTCAAGAATGCGATAGAAGGTTTTCCCGTAAATGCGGAACTGGCGATTCTCTGTGCGATGCTGTTGGGCTGGTCGGTTGTGGCACCTTTCGCCATTGCCGGCGCCTTGAAGATCAGTGTTCGCGCCTGAACGTGCTGTTGTGGTTCTGCGTTGTGGTTAAAGAATTTCCAAAAGTTGCGATTAAAGAATTCCAATAAATAGAAGGTCAATCAAAGTGGCATGGCAATGGTTTCACCGTCTGGGCTCTCCGAAATGGTTTTATGACAAGACCGGGGCATGGCTGCCTTGGCTTGGGTTCATCTCCGTTACTCTGATTCTGTTGGGGTCGATTTGGGGGCTCGCGTTTGGTCCCTCGGAAGCGAAGCAAGGCAACAGCGCTCGTATCATCTATATCCATGTCCCTACCGCCGTACTGGCGATGGCGGGTTACTACGTCATGGCCATCAGCGGTGCAATAGGGCTGATCTGGCGCATGAAGCTTTCATTTATGGTGATGAAGGCGGCGGCTCCCATCGGGGCGGTGCTGACTTTCCTCGCGCTGTTCACCGGCGCCGTTTGGGGCAAGCCCACTTGGGGAACGTGGTGGGTATGGGATGGACGGATTACCTCCATGGTGGTGCTGTTCCTCCTTTATCTCGGCATAGTGGCGCTCCAAGAGCCTACCACAATCAGGATACCGCTGACAAAATCAGCTCCGTTCTGGCACTGGTGGGAATGGTGAATATCCCAATCATCTATAAGTCGGTTGACTGGTGGTACACCCTGCATCAGCCGGCCACTCTCAAGTTGACGGAGAAATCCAGTATCGATCCCAGCATGGGCTATCCGCTGTTGTTGATGATTCTGGCGTTTTACCTGTTCTACGCCTGGGTGTTGCTCCTGCGCACACGGGTGGAGATTCTCCGGCGTGAGCAGAAAACCAACTGGGTTCAAGAAATAGTGGCACTGGGTTCAAGAAATAGTGATAAAGGGGTGAGTCGATGAACGTGACGTTTCAGTTTGCCGATTTGCAGGCATTTCTTTGGATGAATGGCCACGGGCCATTTGTCTGGGGTTGTTATGCGGTCACCTTCGCCGGCCTGGCCCTGCTGGTCCTGGAGCCGCGCATTCAACGTAAACGATTTATAAAGCAGCAAACTCAGGCTCGCCGTAGGGCTCCGGGTTCCAACGAGAGGTAAGCAGTAGTGCATCCAGTCAGAAAGCAGAGATTGTTGCTGGTTCTCGCCCTGGTGGTGGTCAGCTCCGCCGTCATAGGGCTCAGTGTGTACGCCATGCGGAATTACGCTGACTTTTTTTATCCCGTCTCCAAAATAGTCGCAGGTGAGGCCCCTCTCCATAAATCCATCCGCGCGGGGGGGTGTGTGGTACCTGGGACGATCATGTCAGCCAGTGATCGCCTGCATACCGAGTTTGTTATCACGGACGGTATGGCGCGTCTCAAGGTGGTATATAACGGGTTGTTACCGGACATTTTTGGCGAAGGTGAAGCCGCAGTGGTGACCGGTAAACTGAACGATGATGGTGTCTTGGTGGCCTCCCAGGTTTTGGCCAAGCATGACGAAAACTACGTGCCACCAGAGGTTGCGGCGTCCATGACCGATACGGAGCGGCATAACGAAGCCTGTAAGGGGATGAATTATGGTTCCTGAGTATGGTCATCTCGCGCTGATCATCGCGTTTATCCTGTCGATCATTCTAACGGTGATTCCCATCCTGGGTACTTTTACCGGGCGGGTGATCTGGATGAACGCCGCGCGACCGCTGGCGAGCGGGGTGTTCATTTTTACCCTCGTCGCATTTATTGTGCTGGTGTATTCATTTCTGCAGGATGACTTCACGGTCAAGTACGTTGCCAGCCATTCCAATACACTGCTGCCCAGTTTTTATAAGGTGACGGCCGTGTGGGGTGGCCACGAAGGCTCGGTGCTTTTGTGGGCGCTGGTGTTGGCGGGCTGGACCATAGCCGTGGCCATGTTTTCCAGTGAGCTGCCTCTGCAGGTGCTTGCCCGGGTGCTGTCTGTGATGGGCGGAATCAGCACCGGATTTCTCGCCTTTATCCTGTTCACCTCCAACCCCTTCGATCGACTTCTGCCCAACCCGGTAAAAGAGGGTAACGACCTCAACCCTTTGCTCCAGGATATCGGCATGATCATCCATCCCCCGACGCTTTATATGGGGTATGTGGGTTTCTCCGTGTGTTTCGCGTTTGCCATAGCGGCGCTAATCGGCGGCCGTCTCGACAGCTCATGGGCGCGCTGGTCGCGGCCGTGGACAAACATGGCCTGGGTGTTTCAAACCCTCGGCATCATGCTGGGCAGCTGGTGGGCTTACTACGAGCTTGGCTGGGGCGGCTGGTGGTTCTGGGATCCGGTGGAAAACGCGTCGTTTATGCCTTGGCTGGTGGGCACAGCCCTGGTCCATTCTCTGGCGGTGACGGAAAAGCGCGGGGTGTTCAAAAGCTGGACCATCTTGCTGGCGATCCTGGCCTTTTCCCTGAGTCTGCTGGGTACCTTCATCGTGCGTTCCGGGGTGCTGACTTCGGTGCACGCCTTCGCCACCGATCCGGCGCGAGGTATGTTCATCCTCGCATTTTTGGGGTTAGTGGTGGGCGGCTCCCTGTTGCTGTATGCGTTTCGCATCCCGGAAATCCGCAGTGTCCAGGGCTTTAGTCTGTTCTCCCGGGAAAGTCTTCTGCTTGTCAACAACGTGCTGTTCGTCGTGGCTATGGCCGGCGTATTGTTTGGCACGCTTTACCCCTTGTTGGTGGATGCCATTTGGGGGGCCAAGCTTTCAGTGGGACCGCCGTATTTCAACATCATATTTGCTCCGCTCATGATGCTGGTCGCGGTATTTCTTGGCTTTGGCGTCATGATGAATTGGAAGAAAACCCGCTTTGAGTCGCTGCGAATGTGGATCGGCGTGCCCTTGCTGACGGCGGTGATCATGGGGTTGCTGTTCCCTTTGCTGGCAAATGCCTTTCACTGGGGTACGGTGGCGGCGGTCGCGCTTGGCAGTTGGGTGATTCTGGCTTCGCTCAGTGATCTGTTGCGCAAGCTCCGCAACAGCCGTCCGATGTGGCGAGGGCTGGGTAAATTGACCGTCAGCTATTGGGGTATGTATGTCGCCCATTTTGGCTTTGCGGTATGTCTTATGGGGGCCGCCATCAACAGTATTGAAAGCGATCACCGCGACGTGCGGATGGCTTTTGGCGAGCGCCAGGAGATCGGCGGTTATGAGTTCGAGCTGGTGGATGTTTTCCCCAGACGAGGTCCGAACTACGACGCCCAGGCCGGCGAGGTGAAGGTTTATAAAGATGGTCAACAGGTGACCACTCTGTTTCCGGAGAAGCGTCATTACCTGTCGGATCGCGGCAATGTCATGACCGAAGCAGGTATAGATGCCGGTTTCTCCAGAGATCTGTTCGTCGCCCTGGGTGATAGGCTCGACAATCGCGCCTGGTCCATGCGGATTCATCACTATCCGCTGGTGCGTTGGATCTGGGGCGGAGCCATCCTGATGGCGTTGGGTGGAGCGCTCACCGTATTTGATCGGCGGTACCGAATGAAACGTGCTCAGGCAGAGCGCGAATTGGCGAAATCCGGAGTTCCAGCGGCAACCTGAGTTGTCGCCGGGATTCCAAACATCCATGGAATTTTTCGATTCATGAAACGATTTAAGCTTTTTATTCCCTTTGGGATATTTATAGTCCTGTCCGGCCTGTTGTACGTAGGCCTCAGTCTGGATCCGAACGAGCTTCCGTCCGTGCTGATCGGCAAGCCAGTGCCGGAGTTCAGCCTGCCGGATCTGGATAATCCGGGCAAAAACATCACGCCGGCAACGATGAAAGGCAAGCCCTATCTATTGAATGTCTGGGCGACCTGGTGTCCCTCCTGCAAATACGAGCACCCCTATCTAATCAAGCTGGCGGAAATGGGTGTGCCGATCTACGGCGTCAATTACAAGGATGATGCAGAGAAGGCGCGCAAGTTGTTGCTGGACACCGGAAATCCTTACGCGGCCAATATAGTGGATGAGGAAGGCTCTCTGATCATGGCGCTGGGAGTTTATGGCGCGCCGGAAACATTCATTATCGACGCAGACGGCATTATTCGTTACAGGCTGGTTGGAGTCGTCAATGAGGAAATCTGGAAATCCACAATGGCGCCAATATATTTTGGTGAATAAATTTGCGCTTGGCCTGCTGTTGTGCGGGATAAATGTAGCGGCTTTCGCCCAGACTCTCTCAGGCCCAGGGCCGGCGCTCAATATGCTGCAGCAGATTCAAGGCGCATGGCGGAGCTCATGCCATCCGCAGCCGGAAAAGTTGGGCTCTGGCTTTCAGGAAATCCGCTTGACGGTGAGTTTCACCCATTTCACCTTCAGTACAGAGGAATTTGACGAACCGGATTGCCTCGTCAAGCGTCACAGCAGCAAATCGCGTTATAGATTTGTCTTGCGCGATCCATTGATCACGCAGTCCCGTGAACCGGCGTTTGCAGTTGACTTTCAGGTGGAGGAAATTCCGCCCGGAATTGCGCCTATCCATCCCGCGAATATTCTCAGCTACAAAAGCGGAAACTTGTATTTGGGTGAGTCAACAACGGCAGATGCGCAAGAACGCTTGCAGAAGCTTGATCGGGCTGTGTTCTTCTCGCGTAGATAATTTCCCCTCTTTCTTCCCGCCATCCTTCACCGCAACTCCCCATGGGCAGCTGCGGACTTCGCCAGTATACTGCCGCTTTTTTTAAGCGATGCCGCTGGCGGGGTTTTATCGATGAATATTACAGGCCACTTGTTACCCGAATGGGCTCCGGTTGAGTCAGTACTTCTGGTCTGGCCTTATCCCCACGGTGACTGGCAGGTAAATTACGCTGACATAGTGGAATGTTATTGGGGAATTCTGGCGGCGTTGAGCGCGGAAATTCCTGTTGCCTTGCTGCTACACCCGTCATTGGACAGGACCGAATTCGACAATGAAATTCGTCGCCGCGCGCTCAAGGTGGCCAATATCCAAGTACGTGTAACGCTTTATGACGATACCTGGATACGCGACTACGGCCCGCTCACCACCAGTGAAGGCTATATCGCATACACGTTTAATGGCTGGGGCGGGAAATATTCCGCCGTTAACGACAACGCGGTTGCCTCCGGCCTGGGCGATGTTCTTTCCTCTCCGGTAAAAAAATACGATTTCGTTTGTGAAGGCGGCGGCCTAGAAACCGATGGCGAGACGCTGCTGGTCAACGCCAATTGCATTGTCGATGACAACCGCAATCCGGGTTGGGATAGGGCGAAAATAGAAGACTATTTCCGTACCACTCTCGGACTGAAAAAAATCGCCTGGCTCGACGATATTTGTTTGACTGGCGACGATACGGATGGCCACATCGACACCATAGCTCGCTTTGCTTCGTCCGACCGCATTGTTTATGCAGGACCAAACCCGGAGCATGTGGACGCGGAAATTCTAGCGCAATTGCATCAGCAGATTTCAGCGCTCGCGCAGGCCAACAGCTGGGAAATAATGGCGTTGCCCAGTCCTGCTTACCGCAGTCTTTTAGACGAGCGTTTTCTGCCGTGCACTTATGCCAATTTTTTAATCGTCAATGATTGTGTATTCGCGCCGGTTTATGGTCTGAAGGAAGACGCTGAGGCCGTTCGAGTATTAACAGCGGCATTTCCTCAGAGCCGTGTAATTCCGGTGCGATGCGAGGCGCTGTTAGAGCAACACGGCAGCCTGCATTGTGCAACCATGCAAATCGGCCGTTTGGCCTGACATTTCTCATCAGCCAATTGATAGGTGACTTATGAGCAAATCCATTACTGCTGCAGTGATTCAGCAGGCCATCGACGGCAACGATAAAGAGCAGAATCTGAACCGCACTGAAGCGCTGGTTCGCGAAGCGGTAGAGCAGGGGGCGGAACTGGTGGTCCTCCAGGAACTGCATGCCACTCAATATTTCTGTCAGGTTGAGGACACCAACTGTTTTGATATGGCTGAGCCTTTGGACGGTTATACCTATCAGCGCTGTGCGGACATGGCAGAAGCGCTCGACATAGTGATTGTGCTGTCTCAATTCGAGAAACGGGCCACCGGGCTCTATCACAACACCGCACAGGTGATTGATGGTGACAAAGGTCGGGTGGGAGTGTTTCGCAAAATGCACATCCCGGACGACCCGGGCTTCTACGAAAAATTCTATTTCACCCCAGGTGATGCCGAAGGTGCGCTGCGCGGCTTTCAGCCGGTGCAGACGCGGGTGGGCAAACTCGGCGTACTGGTTTGTTGGGATCAGTGGTATCCGGAAGCCGCTCGCCTGATGGCGCTGGCGGGGGCTGACATGCTGATTTATCCGACCGCCATCGGCTGGAACCCGGAGGACGATGTGGAGGAGCAGAATCGGCAGCGCGATGCGTGGGTGACCATTCAGCGCTCTCACGCGGTGGCAAATGGTATCCCGGTGCTGGTGGCCAACCGGACGGGATTTGAATTGTCGCCCACCGGGTCAGGGAGGGGATCGAATTTTGGGGTACCAGTTTCATCGCCGGTCCCCAGGGTGAATTCATCTTGATGGCGGACGCGGAAAGTGAAGGCGCTTTTTGCGCCGAAATCGACCTGGAGCGATCCGAGAACGTCCGTCGCATATGGCCCTACCTGCGTGATCGCCGCATTGATGCCTATGACAACTTGACCAAACGCTGGCTGGCGGATCGCCAATTTCCGTAGCATCTAAGGCATCTCCTTAGCTGCAGTGCAGCATTGTTGTGCTATGATCGATTAAGACTTATACAAAAAGCGCCCCTTTTTGGGGCGCGTCGGTAGCACATTGGGAGAATCCTATGCTGTACCACGCTTATGAGCTCAGTCATGCTGCCGTAGCGCCTTGGCGACAGGTGGCGGATTATCAGAAACGTTTGTATCAGTCTCCTTATAACCCCCTTGCCTATACCTGGGCCGGCCGTTCCTTAGTGGCGGCTTGTGACCTGTTTGAATCGCTCACCCGGCGCTATGCCAAACCCGAGTGGAATCTGCATAAAACTTTGATCAACGGCTATCCGGTTTCAGTTATTCCGGAAGTCGTCTGGCAAAAGCCGTTCTGCGAGCTGATGTATTTTCGCCGCGATGCCGAGGAGTTGGCCTTGGCGCGATCGTCCCGGCGGGCGGATCCAAGAGTTCTTCTGGTGGCGCCCATGTCAGGCCACTACGCCACATTATTAAGGCGCACCGCCGAGGCATTTCTGCCGGATCACGAAGTATTCGTCACCTGCTGGAAAGATGCGCGTGAGGTGCCCACCGCCGAAGGGCGTTTCGATCTCAATGATTACATTGATTATGTGATCGAGATGATCCGGGTAGTGGGACCTCAGGCGCATGTGGTGGGCATTTGTCAGCCGGGCCCTCCGGTGCTTGCCGCGATCTCGTTAATGTCGGAGCGCAACGACCCGGCACTGCCAGCCACCATGACGTACATGGGATCTCCCATTGATCCTCGGGAGTCACCAACGGTGCCCAACAAGGTTGCGTTGGAGCGCTCCTATGGCTGGTTTAAAGACAATGTTATCTATTCAGTGCCCTGGCCGAATAAAGGATTCATGCGTCGGGTGTATCCCGGTTTTTTGCAATTGGGCGGTTTTATCAGCATGAATCGCGATCGTCATTTTCTCGCCCACAAAGAATATTTCGAACATCTGGTTCAGGGTGATTGCGACAGTGTGCACAAGCACCGTGAATTTTATGATGAGTACCTTGCTGTTCAGGATTTGACCGAAGAGTTTTATCTGCAGACGATTCGCGATGTATTTCAGGAGTTCAAGCTCCCGCGCGGCGAGTTTTTCCATCAGGGCGAACGGGTGAGACCGCAGGCGATCACCAAGGTCGCGTTGATGACCGTTGAGGGAGAGAAAGACGATATTTCCGGTATAGGCCAGACGCAAGCGGCGCACGGATTGTGCAGCGGCCTGCCAGCCAATATGAAAGTCGACTACATTCAACCGGGCGTCGGACATTATGGTGTGTTCAGCGGGACCCGGTTCCGCACCGAAATTCAACCGCGGATGCGGCAATTTATGCGCAATTATTGCGATCCCAATCTGGAGCTGGCGTATCAGCGATCGGCAAAATTTTTTAATGTGAGTTGAGGCGATTCTTGGGTCGGAAAGCAAAAAGCCCCGCAGAGCGGGGCTTTTTTGTGAAGAAGTAGGCGGACCGGACGGGGCTCGAACCCGCGACCTCCGGCGTGACAGGCCGGCATTCTAACCGACTGAACTACCGGTCCGCGAAGCCAAAAACATCCTTGAGGCACATTCCATAAATGGTGGGTGGTACAGGGATCGAACCTGTGACCTACGGCTTGTAAGGCCGTCGCTCTCCCAACTGAGCTAACCACCCAGCGAGCGGCGTATTGTAATGAAATTGCTTTTGCCGTCAATAGCGACCGGGAAAAATAATTTCCGTTGGTTTACCGGTTTGTCCCGCTGCTATAATCCGCCGCTTGTCCTTGTGCCGCCGGGAGACCCTAAAAAATGCATAAATTGCTGCTGATTCTCTGGCTTTTGCTGATGTTGCCCTATCAGGCAATGGCGGCCATTGATGTCTATGATTTTCCTACCGATGATCAGCGCAAGCGATATCAGAAGTTTCTGGAAGAGCTGCGCTGCCCCAAGTGCAAGAACAATAATCTCGCCGGAACTAATTCGGAAATTGCGGACGATTTACGCAGAGAACTTCACAAAATGGTTCTCGAAGGTAAAACCGATGCAGAAATTATCGATTTTATGGTGTCTCGCTATGGTGACTTCGTACTTTACCGACCGCCGGTCCAAGGCAACACCATTGTGCTATGGTTGGGCCCTTTAGTTTTTCTGGTAATCGGGCTGGGAACGGTTGGTTGGATTGTTCTGCGGCGCCGAAGATTGTTGACTGCGGAGCCTGGGTTGACGGAAGACGAGCAAAAACAATTGGCGGCCATTCTCGAAGCGGAAAAAGCCGACTTACAAAAATCCAAAAATTAGTGGTGAATTTCGCGCATGGCGTTTTGGCAAATTATTGTAGTTTTCAGTGTTGCGGCAGGACTCTTTGTGGCATGGCCACTCATCAAAGCTCCATTCTCCCGCAGATCTACCGAGCAAAAAGCTGATCACGACGAAACCCAGGTCGAACTGTATCGCGAGCATCTCGCCGATCTCGAGAATTCCCGCGACCGTGGAGAGATAGAACTCGCACAATATGAAGAGCTGAAACTCGAGTTGCAGAAAACACTGGTCGCGGAAGGATCTGGCGGAAAAAACAGAAAACTTCATTCAGGCGGTAAAAAAATAATGTTGGCGGCCGCCATATTGGTGCCGTTGTTGAGTCTGGCTTTTTATACACAGTGGGGCCAGAAAAAAGACTGGGACATCTATCAGCTGCTGGAAGCTTTGCCGAAAGTGGAAAGCCGCGAAGAGTACGATAAAAAACTGCGCGAGCTCGTGGTGTTGGTTCAAGCCCGCCTCAATCAAACACCGGATAATATGCAGCTGGTCAATTTGCTCGCGCAAACGGCCATGACCTTGCAGGATTACGATCAGGCGGTTCACGCCTATCGGCAGATTCTGGAGGATTTTCCCGATTCCCCCCGCATCATGGCAAACCTGGCGCAGGCGATGTTCTATCGCGCCGGCAACGTGGTGACGCCGGAGGTGCGTGAGTACACCCACAAAACATTGGCGCTGGCGCCCATGATGCCGGAAATGCTTGGACTCGCCGGCATAGATGCCAAAAACCAAGGGGACTATCGCACCGCTATCCGCTACTGGAAGGCGGCGGTACAGCATATGGACCCGAATTCCCGCGTCGCCCAGGGATATCAGAGTGGCATCACCAAAGCCGAACAGGCGTTGGTTGCGGCGGGGGAAAAACTGGATACCGAGGAGCCGGCGGCTGAGGCAAATGGTGCCAGAATCCAGCTGCATGTCTCGCTTGCCGATTCCGTACAAATCAGTGGCGGTGAAACGCTCTTTGTTTACGCCCGCGCCTGGCAGGGGGCCGAAAATGCCCCTCGCCATCCAAAAACTTTCCGCCTCACAATTGCCGCTTGCCGTAACTTTGGACGAAAGCATGGCGATGGCTCCGGGCATGACAATCAAAAGCTTTCCGGATCTGGAATTGGTGGCCCGGATTTCCAGAACCGGCAGCCCGACGGCCCAGCCAGGCGACTGGCAAGGTAGTGTTGGTCCGGTGAAACTGGACACCCTGCAGGATGTGCAGCAGATCGTCATTTCTGAACAGTTGCCCTAAGGTGCCTGACTCCGCCAAAATCGCGGAATTTCCTTGATGTGGGTCGGAAGCACCGATGGCACTGAATAGTCACCCTTCAGGTGGCTAGGTCGATCACCAATTGGTGAGTGCTATTCGCTAACCGGTGTCAGTGCGGAGTTCGCCTCCGGCCCAAAAACAATAAGCGAACAGAACATGCGGTTAAAAAGCATTAAGTTGGCGGGCTTCAAGTCATTTGTCGATCCCACGACAGTCAACTTTCCCAGCAACCTCAGCGCAGTGGTCGGTCCGAACGGCTGTGGCAAATCCAACATCATCGATGCCGTGCGCTGGGTGATGGGGGAGTCGTCGGCCAAAAATCTGCGCGGCGAGGCCATGACGGACGTTATCTTTAACGGCTCCAACACGCGCAAGCCGATTGGCCAAGCGTCGATTGAGCTCGTGTTTGATAACAGCGAGGGCAAGATCTCCGGCGAATACGCCCGTTACGCGGAAATCTCGGTCAAGCGCAAAGTCACCCGGGATGGGCAGAATCTCTACTACCTCAACGGCAACAAATGCCGCCGTCGTGATATCACCGATATTTTTCTCGGCACCGGTCTCGGTCCGCGCAGTTACGCCATCATCGAACAAGGCATGATCTCCCGGTTGATTGAAGCCAAGCCGGAGGATCTGCGGGTTTATGTGGAGGAGGCTGCGGGAATTTCGAAATACAAGGAGCGCCGCCGCGATACAGAAAACCGCATGCAGCGCACCAAGGAGAATTTGGAGCGGCTCACCGATATCCGCGACGAGCTGGAGCGGCAGATCGCTCGCCTCGAGCGCCAGGCGCAGGCCGCAGAGAAATATAAGGAATACAAACAGACCGAGCGCGAACTCAAAGCCCGTCTTCAAGCCATGCGCTACCGCACCCTGCGCACCGAGGCTGATCAGAAGCAGCATCTTATCCGCGACCTCGAATTGAAAGTCGAGGCGGTGGTGACGCAACAGGTGCATCAAGATTCCACCATCGAAATCCAGCGCACCCGCCATCTTGAACTTGGCGACGCCTTCAATGAGGTTCAGGGGCGTTTTTATGCGGTCGGCTCCGACATTGTCCGTATTGAGCAGACCATCCAGCATATTCAGGAGCGCGAGCGCCAGTTAAAAACCGACCTCGAACAGACCCAGCGCGATTGCGCCGAGGCGGAGGAGCATCTGGCGCAGGACCTTCATAAAGCCGAGGGCTGGCAGGCCGAGCTGCTGGAAATAGAACCCGAATTGTCCCTTTTGAATGAGGCGGAAGGCCTGTCGTCCGACACCCTCCAGACCGCCGAAGATGGGATGCACACCTGGCAGCAGGAGTGGGACGTGTTCAATCAGCGCGCCGCCCAGCCGCGCCAGCAGGCCGAGGTTCAACAGTCGCGTATTCAATATCTTGAGCAGGTGCAGCAGCGCCTGTTGGAGCGCACCCGCCGGCTTGAGGACGAAAAGCAGGGGCTGGTGGTCGGCGATGTGGAAGACCAGATAAACGAGCTGGAGCAGGAATTGGCAGAGCTCTCTCTGGCTCTGGAGGAAAAGCAGGAGCAATCACAGGCTGCGGCCGAACAGGTGCAGAGCCTGCGCGAGCGCGAGCGCGAATTGGCGGCAGAGCTGGACGAATGGCGAGGCCGGCACCAATTGGCGCGCGGTCGTCAGGCGTCACTGGAGGCGCTGCAGCAGGCAGCGCTCGGACGCGGCAAAAGCCAAACTAATCAGTGGTTGGAAGACGCCGGTCTTGCGGGTAATGCTCGTCTCGCCGATCGCATCAAGGTAACCGCCGGTTGGGAAAAGGCGGTTGAGACTGTGTTGGCGCAGAATCTTCAGGCGGTGGTGGTGGCGGAAGGTTTTGCCCAAGCCGCAGCAACTCTCACCTCGCTAGAAAAGGGTGGCGTCACTCTGGTGGACGCCGGCTATGTCGCGCCGCCCACAGCCGAATCACTTGCAGAGGTTGTCTCGGCAGCGCCTGAAGCCGCGGCCCTGCTGGCCGGAATTTATCGCGCGGAAGATCTGGCTGAAGCGCTGCAGCGACGCAGCTCGCTTCAGCCGCACGAATCCATCATTACGTGCGACGGCATTTGGGTGGGCGCCAACTGGGTGCGCGTCGCCCGCGACCAGGACGCCAGCGCCGGCTTGATTGAAAGACGCCAGCAGCTCGAACAGCTGGAGATTGAAATCGCCGAGCAACAGGAGCGCATCGAATCTCTTGCCGCAGCCCTGCAGGATTGCAAAACAACCCTGACCGATACGGAAAAACAACGCGAGCAGGTGCGCAGTGAGGCCGACAGTCTGGTGCGTCGCCAGGGTGATGTGCGCAGCCGGTTGAGCGCCATGACCGCCAAGGTTGAGCAGGTGCTGGAGGGCCGCCGTCGCGCCACAGCGGAAATTGCCGAGGCGCGCGAACAGATTCAACTGGAAGCGGAAAATTTGGCGGAAGCGCGGGCGCAGTTGCAGGAGGCGATCGACGCGATGGAGCAGGACACGCAAGCGCGCGAGCGCCTGCTGTCCCGGCGGGACGAATTGCGCAGTCAGCTTGATCTGGCGCGGCAGAAGGCGCGCCACGACAAGGACCGCGCCCATGAGCTGGCCATGCGATTCCAGTCGGTGAGAACCCAACTGCAAGCCGTCAATCAAGGTATTCAGCGGTTACGCGAGCAGATGCAGCGCATGACCGACCGGCGCGCGAAGCTGGAGGAAAGCCTGCAGGAAAGCCTCGAGCCGGTAGAGAGCCATAAGCTGGAGCTGGAAGACAAGCTGGAGCAGCGCATCCGCGTGGAAGAGCAATTAGTGCAGGCGCGCCGCAACCTTGAAGAGGTTGAAGCAGCTCTGCGCGATGCGGAGAAGCAGCGCCAGCAGGTCGAGCACAGCCTGCAGGACATTCGCGGACGTCTAGAGCGCGAGCGTCTGGGAGCCCAGGCGTTGGAGGTTCAGGCAAAAGGTCTGCAGGAGCAGCTTGCCGAGGAGGATTTCGCCCTTGATGCGGTGCTTGAGTCCATTCCGGAAGATCTGACGGAAGCGTCTGCCAACGAAGAGTTGACCGCTATCAGCGCTCGGATCAGCCGCCTCGGGCCTATCAATCTGGCGGCGATTGAGGAATACAAGACCGAGTCTGAGCGCAAGCAGTATCTGGATGCCCAGAACCAGGATTTGCAGGAGGCATTGGAAACGCTGGAGAACGCGATCCGGAAAATCGACCGGGAGACCCGGACCCGCTTCAAGGAAACTTTCGACCAGATCAACTCCGGTCTGCAGGAGCTATTTCCCAAGGTCTTCGGTGGCGGCCACGCCTACCTCGAACTTACCGGGGAAGACATGCTCGACACGGGCATCGCCATCATGGCCCGCCCACCGGGCAAAAAGAACAGTACCATTCACCTCTTGTCCGGCGGCGAGAAAGCTCTGACGGCCATAGCACTGGTGTTCTCCATCTTCCGTTTGAACCCGGCGCCGTTCTGTATGCTGGATGAGGTGGATGCACCGCTGGATGACGCCAACGTCGGGCGCTACGCGCGCATGGTGGAGGAGATGTCCAGCCAGGTGCAGTTTATCTATATCACACACAACAAAATCGCCATGGAAATGGCCCATCAACTGATGGGTGTGACCATGCATGAACCGGGTGTATCCCGAATAGTCACAGTCGATGTCGAAGAAGCCGCCGAGCTTGCCGCAGTGTAGGAACAGGATCTTATGAGAGAGTGGTTAACGGTCATCATTGTTTTACTCATTCTCGGCGTTCTGCTGGATGGAATGCGACGCATGCGCGCGCACCGGCGGGACCATCTGCGGATGAAGCACCGGGTGGTGGCCCGGGCTGATACGGATTCCGGCGAGACCGAAGTCGGCACCAGTGAGTTTCCCTCCGGTGGTGCGCGGGTGGCCGCATACCGCGATCCCGACCACGTCCTGAACGTCAATAAAGCGGTGAAAGAAAGCCTCACCGCTTCCCGCTGGACCCGCGGCGCGCCCAACCGCTTGCCGGAACAGGTCAGTCTCAATCTCGATACACCTGTGCCCATGTTGATGGATTCCGTCGACGAGCAGGTGGCGAGCGTTTCTGCGAATGAGCGCGACCCCGTAATTGGCGATTTGGCGGATCTCGAAGATGATGATCTGCGTCCAGGCATAGGCGATTCGGAGTTCACGCAGGAATTCTATGAGGACGAGGATCTCTCATCTGAGTCTGAAGCTGAGCCCGCGCCGGCGCCCGCCGAGCCGGTACAAAAGAAACGTGAGCCCGAGCGAGTCGTGCAGGAAGATGCTCCCAAGGCGCCGGATGAAGTCCTGATCATCAATGTGATGGCGCGGCGCGGCGAAATGTTCGCCGGCACGGAATTGCTCGAAGCCTTGGTGACACAAGGGCTGCGCTACGGTGATATGGATATTTTCCACCGCCACGAGTCCGACGATGGTCGCGGCAAGATTCTCTTCAGCGCGGCCAATATGGTGGTACCTGGAACTTTTGATCTTGGAGCTATGGAGGATTTCGCCACGCCGGGGATCAGCATGTTCCTGTCCCTGCCTATTTCCGGCGACAGCTTGGCGGCATACAACCTCATGGCCAACTCAGCGACGGCCATTGCCGATGCCCTCGGCGGTGAGCTGAAAGATGAGAACCGCAGTGTAATGACACGCCAAACCATCGAGCACGGCCGTCAGCGCGTGATCGAATACGAGCGCAAACGCCGCCTTGCCAAGTCCTGACACCTCAATGCCTGCCAATTCTCCCGATTACCAGCGTATGCAACAGCTTCGCCAGGAGCTGTTGCATCACAGCCATCGCTACTACGTTCTTGACGATCCGGAGATTCCCGACGCTGAATACGACCGCTTGATGCGCGAGTTGCAGGAACTGGAAGAGCGTTTCCCCGACTGGGTGACGGCGGATTCGCCGACTCAGCGGGTGGGTGGTGTCGCGCTCAGCGCATTCGCTGAGGTCACCCATTTGCGACCCATGTTGTCTCTGGATAACGCCCTGAACGCCGACGAATTTATCGCCTTCGATAAACGCGTGCGCGACCGCCTGCGCACCCAGGAGCCGATTGAATACGCGTGCGAACCCAAGTACGACGGCATTGCCATCAGTTTGTTGTATCGCAATGGTGTGCTGGAAAGGGCGGCAACCCGAGGCGATGGGAGTGTGGGGGAGGACGTCACCCTTAATGTCCGCACCATCAAATCTGTACCTTTGCGCCTGCTGGGGCAGGGATACCCGGATTTGCTGGAGGTGCGCGGCGAAATCTACATGACCAAAAGCGGTTTCAATGAGATGAACCGCAAGGCGCAGGAGTCCGGCGGCAAAAGCTTTATCAACCCGCGCAATGCCGCCGCCGGCAGTCTCCGTCAATTGGATCCAAAGTTGACTGCCCAGAGGCCCCTCACGCTCTGCGCCTACGGTGTGGGTGAGGTGGAAGGTGGGAGTTTGCCGCAGTATCACACGGCCATTCTTCAGCGGCTGGCGGACTGGGGGTTTGCGGTCAGCCGAGACGTAGCGTCGGCGCGCGGCGTCGAGGAGTGTCTCGCGTTTCACAAAATGCTTCAGGAAAAGCGACCATCCTTGCCGTATGACATCGACGGCATTGTGTTCAAGGTCAACTCATTAGAGTTGCAAACCACCCTGGGTTTTGTCGCCAAAGCGCCGCGCTGGGCTGTGGCGTTCAAATTCCCTGCGCAGGAGGAAATGACGGTTCTGCGTGCGGTGGAATTCCAGGTGGGGCGCACAGGCTCCATCACCCCGGTTGCCCGGCTTGAACCGGTTTTTGTCGGCGGCGTGACCGTCTCCAACGCGACTTTGCATAACAGCGACGAAATCGCCCGTCTCGGCGTGAAAGTGGGCGACACGGTGATCATCCGCCGCGCCGGCGATGTAATTCCCCAAGTGGTGTCGGTGGTGATGAGCAAGCGTCCCGACGATGCCCGCGATATTCAATTTCCCGCCCAATGCCCGGTCTGCAGCTCACCAGTTGCACGGGTGGAGGGCGAGGCGGCGGTGCGATGCACCGGTGGTCTTATCTGCCCGGCGCAGCGCAAAGAGGCGATCAAACACTATGCCAGTCGCCAGGCCATGGACATCGAAGGCCTGGGCGAAAAACTCGTCGATGCCCTGGTGGAGAAAGGCATGATCGCCAGCATGGAAGATCTCTACGAGCTGACTCTGGAGCAGCTGGCCGGCCTGGAGCGCATGGGCCAGAAATCGGCGCAAAACCTTCTGGACGCGCTGGCGCACAGCAAATCCACCACGCTGCCGAAATTTTTGTTCGCTCTCGGAATACGCGATGTCGGCCAAGCGACGGCGACAACCTTGGCGAAGCATTTTGGCAGCCTGGAGCGGCTTCTCGAGGCGGATGAGGCGAGCCTGCAGGAAGTACAGGATGTGGGGCCTGTGGTGGCTAAGCGGGTGGCGACATTCTTTGCCGACGCGCGCAATCTGCAGGTTATTCAGGGACTGCGCGCGCACGGCGTGCATTGGCTCGATCTTGAAGTGGTGCCACAGGAGGCGCTGCCCCTGGCAGGCAAAACCTACGTTCTCACCGGCAACCTGGAATCCATGACCCGCGATGATGCAAAGGCGCGTCTGGAAGCTCTCGGAGCAAAAGTCTCCGGCAGCGTGTCCGGCAAAACCGATTGCGTAGTGGCGGGGCCTGGGGCTGGTTCCAAATTGAGCAAGGCCGAATCGCTCGGTATACGGGTTATCGACGAAACGGCGTTTTTGCAGTTGCTGGAGCAGTTGGCGTGAGATTTTGCTGGCCGGTGATGCTTTGTCTTCTCTTGTCCAGTTGTGTCACCTCGCCGCCGAAACGTGCGGATGACATATGCGCCATCTTCAAGGAAAAACGCAGCTGGTATAAACAGGCGCAGAAGGCGACTAAGCGTTGGGGTTCGACGGTTCCGACCATTATGGCCATCATTCATCAGGAATCCGGTTTTGTCGGCAACGCCCGCCCGCCGCGGCGCAAGATTTTTTGGGTGATTCCCGGTCCGCGCTTGAGTGACGCCTACGGTTATCCGCAGGCCAAGGATGCCACCTGGGATTGGTATCAGCGTTCCAGCGGTCGCTGGGGGAGCTGACCGGAGGGATTTTGGCGACGCGGCGGATTTTGTCGCCTGGTATAACAACCAGAGCCGGGTGCGTACCGGTATTGCGGCCCATGACGTTTACAACCTCTACCTCGCTTATCACGAAGGGCATGGCGGCTACGTGCGCCGCTCCTTCAATAAAAAGCCGTGGCTGAAAAATGTCGCGCACAAAGTCCAGCAGCGGTCGGCGCGCTATCAACAACAACTCCTCGCCTGCGAAGCCGACTTGCAAAAAGAGCCGCTGGTGGCCTTTTTGAACAAGCATGCTGACATTGAACGAACTCACTGCTCGCAAAGCTTTCTATAGTTGGCCGGAGTACGGCGGGAGCGCTGGGCTTGATGTGACCTACACATTGGAGAGACTGATTTGAAATTCCGTATTCGCAACCGTACGAGACTCTGGATCAATTTGATCGTCAGTGGCGCTTTCATCGCGCTGGCCGTCTATGGCTGGGAGTTGCCGGTGGAGACCGTAATTGTTTTCCTGGTGATCTGCCTGGTATCCCTCGCGGCCATCATGGGTCTCGGTGTTTTGGCGGGCTGGGTGCTGCGCCGCTTGCGACAGGATTCGGACCCTTAAGGCAGAGACGACTATACTCAAGGCTGAAATGCGCCTCGTGCGCTCCTGCGGCAAGGACACATATTCATTTTTTTGAGAGGACATAGCGTATGGCGGACATCAAACTTCCGGTGCGGGACATGCAGTTCGTATTGTTCGATCTTTTCGATTACGAAGCGCATTGCCAGGCGATTCCAGAATTTGCCGACACCGGTGCCGATGTTGTGAATGCCATCCTGGAAGAGTTGGCCAAGTTCTGCGAGAACGTGCTGGCGCCTCTCAACGCGGTAGGTGATCGCGAAGGCTGTCAATTGAACGATCGCGAAGTCAAAACCCCCGCTGGTTTTCGCGAGGCGTATCAGCAGTTTGTCGCTGCCGGCTGGCCCTCCATGTGCAACGACACCGAATTCGGCGGCCAGGGTTTGCCCGAGTCGCTCGGCTCTTTGATGAACGAGAGCGTCGGCACTGCCAACTGGGCTTGGGGCATGTACCCGGGGCTTTCCCACGGCGCCATGCGTACTTTAGCCGAGCACGGCACCGATGAGCAGCGCCAGACCTATCTGACCAGGCTGGTGGAAGGTGCCTGGACTGGCACCATGTGTCTGACGGAGGCCCACTGTGGCACCGATCTGGGCATGCTCAAAACCAAAGCGGAGCCTTCCGCCGATGGCAGTTATTCCATTAGCGGCACCAAGATATTTATCTCTGCGGGCGAGCATGATCTCGCCGAGAACATCGTTCATATCGTCTTGGCGCGCCTGCCGGATGCGCCAGAGGGCACCAAAGGAATTTCGCTTTTCATCGTGCCGAAGATCTTGCCGGACGGCACACGCAACCAGGTTTTCTGCGGTTCTCTCGAACACAAAATGGGTATTCACGGCAATGCCACCTGCGTATTGAATTTCGATGGCGCCAAAGGCTTTTTGCTCGGACAGCCCAACCGCGGCCTCAATGCCATGTTCACCTTTATGAATCGCGCCCGCCTGGGTACCGCGGTGCAAGGGCTTTGCCATGCGGAGTTCGGCTATCAGCAATCTCTTGCCTACGCCAAGGATCGCCTGCAAATGCGCGCGCTCTCAGGGCCGAAAAATCCCAACGGCCCCGCCGATCCAATCATTGTCCACCCCGATGTGCGGCGCATGCTGTTGACTCAGAAAGCCTTTACCGAAGGCAGCCGTATGCTGGCGTATTTCACCGCTATGCAGTTGGATATCGAGGATCACGGCACTAATGACGAAGCGAAAAAAGAGGCGGCGGATCTGCTGGCGTTTCTCACACCCATCGCCAAGGCATTTATGACGGAATTCGGTTTTGAATGCGCCAACCACGCCATGCAATGTTTTGGCGGCCATGGTTATATCCGCGAGTGGGGCGTGGAGCAAAACGTGCGCGATGCGCGTATCGCCATGCTGTATGAAGGCACCACCGGGATTCAGGCGCTGGATCTGTTGGGCCGCAAAGTATTGATGACCCAAGGAGAAACCCTGCGTCGGTTTACCAAACTGATTCATAAATTCTGTAAAGCGAACGCCAATGCTGATCTGAAGACGCTGGTCGATACCCTGGCGCAGCACAATAAGGAGTGGGGCGACTTGACCATGCATATAGGTCTCAAAGCCATGGAAAATCCAGAGGAGGTCGGCGCTGCGGCGGTGGATTATCTGATGTATTCGGGATATGTCGCGCTGGCGTATTTCTGGGCGCGGGCGGCGGCGAAAGCGCAGGAAAAAATCGCCGAAGGCACATCGGAAAAGAGCTTCTTCGAAGCCAAGATAAAAACAGCGGAGTTTTATTTTTCCCGTATTCTGCCGCGCACGCGCATGCATTTTGCCGCGATGCACTCCGGAGTTGGCAATCTGCTGGCCATGGAAGTGGACCAGTTTTAATCGTTTGCGCCGGGGCTTTGGCCCCGGCATTATCGCCCCTCGTTTTTTCCCGTCTTAAACCGCTGTCAGAAAATGCACGCTGAACAGCTTTTCCTCGTCGATCCACACCTGCTCATGGCGAAATCCGCTGTCCCGTCCTATATGGATAACGCGGTCGACGGAATACTTATAGGAGTTTTCCGTGTGAATGGTTTCGCCGGTGCGAAATGAAAACTGATAACCGCCGACCTTGACCACTTGATCTATCAAGCTGACCAGATGCATTTCGATCCGGGAGTAGCGCGGGTTGAAAAAAGCATAATGCTCGAATTGATGCAGTTTGAAATTGCCATCCAATTCGCGATTGATCCGCCGCAACAGATTTAAATTGAATTCCGCCGTCACCCCGTCGTAATCGTTGTATGCCTGATGCAGGCGATTGGGTGATTTGAGCAGGTCCACCCCAATGAGAAACCCGTCACCTGGATCGAGAAACTGACGGATATTGCGTAGGAATTGTCCTGCCTCCGCAGGAGTGAAATTGGAAATGGTGGAGCCCGGAAAAAATACCAACCGACGCCCGCTGCCGCTGATTTCTTCGGGTAGGGTGATCTGTGCGGTGTAGTCAGCCATCAGCGGATAGATCGACAGATTGGGAAATTCCTTTTTCAGTCGCCGCGAAGCGTCAAACAGAATTTCCGCGGATATATCAATGGGTACGTAAGCGCGTGGACTTTGCAATGCTGTTAAAAGTTCGCGGATTTTTCGCCCTTCACCCGAGCCATATTCAATAACAGTCGCCTGCGCTCCTAAACGCGAGGAAATGTCTGGCAATAGCTTGTTCAGCAACTGCAATTCGGTGCGCGTGATGTAGTACTCGGTCGTCTGGCAGATTGCCGTGAACAGCGTGGAGCCGCGCTCATCATAGAAATACTTGCAGGGAATCTCCTTCTGGCTTTTTCCCAAGCCGTCGAGGACGTCCATAAGAAAGGCTGGATATTGCTCAAAAGGAAGAGAGTGTTGAGCTTTGGGATTTTGAGTTTTGGAATTAATTACTATCATCGGCGAGCCTCACTCCACTGAATTGCCAACTGGCGGTGACAGGGAAAAAATTCCGGTAGCTGGCGCGTATATGCCCCTGTGGTGTCGCGCAGGAGCCGCCGCGCATTACCCATTGGTTCACCATGAATTTGCCGTTGTACTCTCCCACCGCCCCGGCCGGGGTGGTGTAGCCGGGGTAGGGCAGATAGGCGCTGCGGGTCCATTCCCAGACGTCGCCGAACATTTGCTGCGGCCCTGCCGGATCACCGGAGGCGCAGCGCGGGTGGAGCACCCGCCCATCGAGAAAATGCCCCTCTGATGAGCTGAATTGCGCCGCCAGCTCCCATTCGTATTCGGTGGGCAGACGTTTGCCGGCCCAGCTGGCAAAGGCGCTCGCTTCAAAATAATTGAGATGGCAGACGGGTTCGCAGGACATCAGTGGGAGCAGGCCGGCGAGGGTGTAGGTGAACCACTGCTGGTCCTGGCGGCACCAATACAAGGGCGCTTCCGCATGGCTGGACCGCACCCAGGCCCAGCCTTCCGACAGCCAGTGACGCGGATCGCGATAACCGCCATCCTCAATGAAGGCGAGATATTCGGCATTGGTCGCCGGCCGGTTGGCGATGCGGAATCCGGGTACAAAAACTCTGTGGAGGGGCTTTTCATTATCGAAGCAGAAGCCTTCTTCACCAGTACAGCCGAACCAGGATTCGCCCGGCGGGAAGGCGAGCCAACGCAGCGGCATGGATTCGCCGGTGGATTCAATCAATGGTTTGACGAGCGCGGGATTCTGGGGATTTTGAGACAGGGCGTGTTTGATGTCGGTGACAATCAATTCCTGGTGCTGCTGTTCGTGATGAATGCCCAGTTCAACCAGCCGTAACTCCTCAAGCGATAACCCCTCCCAAAGACTCAACAGGCGTTCTTCCACCGCCTCCCGGTAGTGCCACACCTCGCCCAGGGAAGGCCGAGATATCAAACCCCGCTGCGCACGGCTGTACTGTGGTCCGACCTGGTTGTAATAGGAGTTGAACAGGTAATCAAAATGTTCGTTCTCCGCCGCCACATCGGCGCCGCGTGGCTTAAGGATAAAAGTGTCGAAAAACCAGGTTGTATGCGCCAGATGCCATTTGGTGGGGCTGGTCTCAGGCATGGACTGCAGCAGCTGGTCCTCAGGACTCAGGTTTCTGGTCAACCGGTTGGTGGTTTCGCGGGTTTGCAGGAAGCGTGCCTGATACCGGCTGTGATCGGCCTGCTCACCAGCGAGATACTGGTCGACTTCCGCCATACGCTCGGAGACAAACATACGGTCGGAGACAAAGCTGTCGAGTGACGTTGCTGTTTCGCTCACATTCTGGACCCCGCGCAAAGGTGGTGAGAGGTAGGGCGATAGCACTTTCCGCCGGAGTTTACGGGCGTTGCAGGGTGCTGAATGTACGCGGTCTCACACTGGTTCAGCTTGGCAAGGGAGGCCAAACGAGGGCGCTGGTGCGGCCGCTCGCCAAGTTTGCGATTTACCCGTTTGGTGAGAGCCCCTATAATTCCCCGTTTATCTCGCTTCCCCATATCGCCCCGAGGTGGACACCCCATGCTGAGAATTGCTCAAGAGGCACTCACTTTCGATGACGTTTTATTGGTGCCCGGGTTTTCCACGGTTACCGCTAAAGATGTCTCTCTCAAAACCCAGCTGACCCGCGCCATCACTCTGAACATTCCATTGATGTCTGCGGCCATGGACACGGTCACAGAGTCGCGTCTGGCCATTGCCCTGGCTCAGGAAGGTGGCATTGGGATCATTCACAAGAGCATGTCAATTGAGCAGCAGGCCGGCGAAGTCCGGGCCGTAAAGAAGTTTGAGGCTGGGGTTGTTAAAGACCCGATCACGATCAATTCCGATGCGACCATCAAACAACTCACCGCGCTGACCCGCCAGCACAAGATCTCGGGTGTTCCAGTTCTGGAGAACGGTGAGCTGGTGGGAATCGTGACCGGTCGCGACGTGCGTTTTGAGCCGAACCTCAATGCAACAGTCGCCAGCATCATGACTCCCAAGGACAAGCTGGTAACGGTCAAAGAAGGCGCCAGCGCCGAAGAGATCCGCTCGTTGCTACACAAACACCGCATCGAGAAAGTGCTTGTCGTCAACGACAATTTCGACCTGCGCGGCCTGATCACCGTCAAGGATATGAACAAGGCCCAGATGTTTCCCAATGCCTCCAAAGACCGGGACGGCAGCCTGCGGGTGGGAGCGTCTGTAGGCACCAGCCCAGACACTGATGACCGCGTGGAAGCGCTGGTTGCCGCCGGCGTCGACGTGCTGGTGGTGGATACCGCCCACGGCCATTCCAAGAATGTGCTGGATCGCGTCAAGCGAATCAAAACACTCTATCCAGACGTTCAAGTGATCGGCGGCAATATCGCTACTGGCGAAGCGGCTCTTGCCCTGGTGGAAGCTGGTGCGGATGCCGTTAAGGTCGGCATAGGCCCCGGATCCATTTGCACCACCCGCATCGTCACCGGTGTGGGTGTGCCGCAGATTTCTGCCATCGCCAATGTCGCCGCAGCCCTGAAAGGTACTGATGTTCCTATCATTGCCGATGGCGGAGTACGTTTTTCCGGGGATGTTTCCAAAGCCATAGTGGCAGGTGCCCATGTGGTGATGATGGGCTCCATGTTTGCCGGTACCGAAGAGGCGCCGGGCGAAGTCGAGCTTTATCAAGGCAGAACCTATAAGTCTTACCGCGGTATGGGGTCGCTCGGCGCGATGAGCAAAACCCAAGGTTCCTCCGACCGCTACTTCCAGGATTCCAGCCAGGGCATGGAAAAGCTGGTGCCGGAAGGCATCGAAGGTCGGGTGGCTTACAAAGGTCCGCTGAGCGCAATCGTGCATCAGTTGATGGGAGGATTGCGTGCCGCCATGGGATACACCGGATGTGTCGATATCGAAACCATGCGCAACAAACCTGAATTTGTCCGCGTGACCAGTGCCGGTATGGGCGAAAGCCACGTGCACGATGTGAGCATCACCAAGGAAGCCCCCAACTATCCGGTAGGCGGCCGCTAAGCCGCGCGCACATTTTCCTTATGTTCCAGCGAAAGCCCGCCTATGCGGGTTTTCTTGTTTTTTATCCCGTTTATGACGAATGACCATGGCCATTGATATACACGCGCAACGTATCCTGATTCTCGATTTCGGCTCCCAATACACCCAGTTGATCGCGCGACGAGTGCGGGAAATCGGTGTTTATTGCGAGATCCGCGCTTTCGATATATCACCCGAGGACATACGGGCCTTCGCTCCCAAAGGCATTATTCTGGCTGGCGGCCCTGAATCCGTTACGGAATTGGGTTCGCCACGGGCACCGCAAGTAGTCTTCGAACTCGGACTGCCAGTGCTGGGCGTTTGCTACGGCATGCAGACCATGGCAGAGCAGCTTGGTGGCGCGGTTTCCGGTTCTCATGTGCGGGAATTCGGTTACGCGCAGATCAAGGTGGAGCACACCAACGAGCTGTTCAAAAATGTTCAGGATCATGTCGCACCGGATGGCAAAGGTCTGTTGGATGTTTGGATGAGCCACGGTGATAAAGTCACGCGCATGCCGGAGGGCTTTGTCTGTATCGCCTCCACGCCGTCCTGCCCTATCGCGGCCATGGCTGATCCGGCTCGCCATTTTTATGGCGTGCAGTTCCATCCAGAGGTTACACATACGCTGCAGGGCAAACGTCTTTTTGAACACTTCCTTTTTGATCTGTGTCATTGCGAGCCGCTTTGGACTCCGGCGAATATAGTCGTCGACGCCATTGTGCGCGTGCGCGAATTGGTGGGAAGTGACAAAGTTTTGTTGGGTCTTTCCGGTGGTGTGGATTCGTCAGTTGTTGCCGCACTTTTGCACAGAGCTATCGGCAATCAGTTAACCTGTGTATTTGTTGATAACGGCTTGCTGCGCAAAAATGAAGGCGATCAGGTGATGGCCATGTTCGCCAAGAATATGGGCGTCAAAGTCATTCGCGCAGATGCGGAAGAACGCTTTCTCGGCAAACTTGCCGGCGTCGCCGATCCTGAGCAAAAACGCAAAATTATCGGCAATACATTTATTGAGATTTTTGATGACGAAGCCGCCAAACTGAAAGATGTTAAATGGCTGGCACAGGGCACCATCTACCCGGACGTTATCGAGTCGGCTGCAGCTAAAACGGGTAAAGCGCATGTCATCAAATCTCACCACAATGTTGGTGGTCTGCCAGAGGATATGCAGTTCAAACTGGTGGAGCCGTTGCGCGAACTGTTCAAAGATGAAGTGCGCAAGATCGGTTTGGAATTGGGACTGCCGTACGACATGGTCTATCGCCACCCATTCCCGGGTCCAGGGCTTGGCGTGCGAATCCTGGGTGAAGTGAAAAAGGAATACGCGGATCTGTTGCGCGAAGCTGATGCGATCTTTATCGAAGAGCTTCACGCCTCCGGCTGGTACCACAAAACCTCACAAGCCTTTGTGGTGTTTTTGCCGATTAAATCGGTCGGTGTAGTCGGTGACGCACGACGCTACGAATGGGTAGTCTCACTCCGCGCGGTGGAAACCATCGATTTTATGACCGCGCGTTGGGCGCACTTGCCGTACGAGTTACTTGAGAAAGTATCTAACCGCATTATTAACGAAATCAGCGGAATTTCCCGTGTGGCTTATGATGTGTCGAGTAAGCCGCCAGCGACGATCGAGTGGGAATAGGGTAAAAATTCACAGAATCCGGTGCGATCAATGCATTAGCCTTGGCACTGTTCGCATCAAGCCCGGCCGAAATATCGGGTAGTGCGGTTATTGAAACTGCGTCTAACCCAAAATTGAGTTAAAGCATTTTGCGCGCTACTGTTAATCGAGATGGTTTGCGTGTTAATTGGAATGGCTTTGGCGTTAATTGGGATTAATTGAGATTAATTGGGATAGTTGCGTGTTAATTGGAAAGCTCGCCGCGAGGAAAATAATATGAACTTCGAAACCTGGACTGTGGATCTCGCATCATCGTCGGCTATTCATGCCAGTGGCTTCAAACTTGTGGTGGAAGGGGATCCGAGCAATCCCATGGGCGTGCATCCGGGAAAATTTCCCGATGGACTGACCGCAGTGCAACAAGCGCGGCTCCTGCGTTGTGGCTTGGAGGCCATCATGAATCAGGCGCAGAGCCAGGGTTGGAAACAGGAAAAGAGCCGTTTTGCTGAGCGTGTCCAGGCGGCGCCAGCGGTGGTTCACAAGCCCTCACGTCCGATTCTGTCATTGAAAAAATAGCGATTGCCGCTCCCGTCTATTTGCCGTCTTCACTCTCAGAAGAGAAAAGATTTGATGATCTGCATGACAGCGCCGGCGTTAACCGGCGCTTCTTCAACATACGCTCTTCTTCCGGATTTCTATTCTTTGGGGTGAATCCGTGCGGGATCTTCCCGTCTGGTTTTCATCCAGGAAACCATCACAGAACCTCCGATCAAAATTGCCACCACCAGCAGCGACCAGCTGACGGGAATCTTATAAAAATCAATCAGTAGCATTTTGCCGCCGATAAAGATGAGCACCAGGGCCAAGCCGTATTTGATGTAGGCAAAGCGGTCAGCTACATCGGCCAGCAGGAAGTACATGGCCCTCAAGCCGAGGATGGCAAACAGGTTTGATGTCAGCACAATAAACGGGTCGGAAGTGATGGCGAAAATCGCCGGAATCGAATCCACGGCAAAAATCACATCGGAGATTTCCACCAAGACAAGGGCGAGAAACAGTGGCGTTATCATTTTTACGCCATTTTCCGTGGTGAAAAACTTTTTCTCCTTCGAGGTGCGAACTGACAGCAAAATGTTTGCGCACCCAGCGGATGACAGGGTTGTTGGCGAGGTCCGGCTCTTTTTCCGCCACCCACCACATTTTTATGCCAGTGATGAGCAAAAAGGCGCCGAATACGTAGAGCAACCAGTGAAAACGGGCGATCAGCCAAACGCCAGCGAAAATCATGATGGTTCGCAAGACGATGGCGCCCAGAACACCGTAAGTCAGAACGCGTTTCTGCAGCTCCAAAGGAATGGCAAAAAAGTGAAACAGCATCAGCCAGACAAACACATTGTCGATGGCGAGGGATTTTTCGATAAGATAACCAGTGAAATATTCCATTGTTTTAACGTTGGCGATTTCGCGCGAAAACTCCGCGTCGAGATGCCACCAGATTCCGGCGCCAAAAGTGCAGGCCAGGGATATCCAGATGAGCGACCAGCTTGCCGCCTCCTTGAAGGAGACTCGGTGTTGTTTGCCGCCCCCGACAAAGATCAGGTCGATCAGCAGGACAACGATGACCAGAGTAAAAAAGTGAGCCACATCCACCAGTTGCCCACCGATTCGATATGAGCGGAATGGTTAGCAAGTCCTGTCGGTAGTGAGGGTTGGCTGGCCGCGACGGCGGATAGGGGTTGAAGGAGTTGAAGGAATAGTGCGAGTGTCTGGGAGAGAAGGTCGTAAATCATAATTGGGCTCCGTCAGTTAATGGACGCAATGACGGGCTGAAAAGAAGCAATAGAAGGCCTTTGTCATTGCGACAAAGGTCTCGTTCACAAGGTGTGACCTTGCCCGCGGGACCGGAGCGCTGCGGGAGCCACTCGTGCTGACGATCTTCGCGGCGGGAACTACTCCCCTTCGTAAACGGCAGTATAGACCTGGCGCTTAAGGGGTCAAGTCCATTATGGGTCGGTGCGGGTTCGTTCCCCGACGGTGTGGGTCAGGGGTTGAGGGCGCGTCCGACCAAACTTTTCATGGCGTTGCTCAGGGGAATTTGCAGCGCCGCCGCTTGGCCTTTTTCCGACATCTTCGCCCAGGTTTTGCGAATGATGTCGATCAGCTTTTCCTCGTCGTGCTTGCTGGCAAAATCTTCCAGATAGTAGTGGAGGAAGACGAGGCAGATGACGTCTTCCAGGCACTGGGTCTCCGGGTCCCGTCCAAGGCCGCGCTTTTGCACCAGATATTGTGTGCGTTTGATGTCCGTTTCGTCGTAACCCGCTTCCTGCATCAATTCACCGACGCGTTTTGCATGGAATAACCCCAGCTCTGCGCGCCATTGCTTGTATCCCGTCCGACCTTCGGGGTAGCTGCTACGCAGGCTGGTCCACCGCTCTATGTGCTGACCGCGAGCGGCGATGCGCAGGTGCTCGGACGCATCCGGCGCGAACTCTGCCAAACATTCGCTCATGCGTTCGGAATACAGTAATTCTTTGGGTCGCAGTTGTTCGCCGTCGGCTTCAAGGTTCGGGTCCGCGCCGTTGGCGCGGTCGATCAACGCCAGGGTTTTGGCAAAGGGGGGAGGTCATTGGCCTGCTCCATTGAATAGCTGCCGGACGCGGCAGCCAGGGATTTCAGTGCTTTTCGGAAGTGAAGGCCAGATTGCGCAGGGCTGGCATGTCGATGATCTTCACGTGTTTCTTATCCAGCTGGATGATTTCGTTTTTATGCAGCCTGCCGAAAACGCGACTGACCGTCTCGATGGTAAGCCCGAGATAATTGCCGATGTCGGAGCGCGACATAGGAAGGTAGAAATCTTCCAGCGATAAACCGCGGCTGTGATTGCGCGCCGAGATGCTGAGCAGGAGAGAGGCGATACGCTGGTCCGCATTGTTCTTGCTGAGCAGAGTGATCAGCTGCTGATCGTTGGTGATTTCCTTGCTCATCAGCTGGAAAAAGCGTCGCTGCAAACTGGGCAGCTGGGTGCTCAATTCCTCCAGTCGCGCGAATGGAATTTCGCATACGGCGGAGGTTTCAAGGGCGATGGCGGTGTTGGAATGACTGTTGTTGGCCAGCCCGTCCATGCCGATGATTTCGCCTGGCAAATAGAAACCCGTGATCTGCTCCTGGCCGTCCTGGGTGTTGCTGATGGTCTTGATCGCGCCGGAGCGCACTGCGTAGACCGAACGGAATTTGTCCCCCGCATGATAAACCCGGTCGCCTTTCTGGATCGGCCGGCCGCGCTGGATGATCTCGTCCAGCTTGCCGATGTCTTTCATTTCCAAGCTGATCGGTAGGCACAAGGTATTAAGACGGCAACTCGAGCAGTTGATCTGTGGCATGGAATGGCATTGATGGGAGTTTGCTTGATTCGCCATGCGAGGGTGCCTGAGAGTTGTTGAGGGGATAACAGGGGGCTTGAGCTTTGCCCGTGCACATTCTTTGGGCAAGCGGAACGAGTTGGGGAAGGATAGTGGATGCTCCGGCGGCTTGTCAAAGAATGGCCGGCTCGGTCAGCGGCAGGTGGCGACCGGTAATCCGCTCGTTTGTACCCGGTTTTGGTAACTCTCGGGAGCGGAAAAGTTGAGTGTGCGAAGAGCGCCAAACTGGCTGGCGGCCCCAGGTCCCAGGCGGACGCAGTCGGCCGGGCGGGCGTGTAGCGGGCTGTAGAACTGAAGAATGGTGGCGGGCTCCTGGAGGAAGTACCCGAACTGCATCAGCATGGCCGTAAGCCCCTCGCCGCTGATTCCTTTGAGCGGATCTTGCAGGCTCTTGTGAAAACCGACGGTGGCCGGTGACAGAAATGACAGCAGTTCCATCAACTGGAGGGTGAAATCAGGCTGGCTTGAGCTGAAGTCGAGCTGCAGGCTGACATAAGGAAACTTGAACTCCGCCAGCAGTTGCTTCAATTGCTGCAAATGAGCCAATTCGAACCCCGCCGGTACGCGCATCAATATGTGGTTGAAATCCAGACCTTTGAGCAGCGCAAGATTTTGGCGCGTAAAGTCGGTGAGACTGGAGAGTGGTCGCATGCTCCACATGGCGGCCTTTGATCAATTTCAGATTCTGCGCAATGGCGTGAACCAGCTCGGTGAGGCTAGGGGCGTCCATCAGACAGAAGGGCTCATTGATCCACACCCGGCTCACCGGGCGGCGCCCGAGATACTTATTCCAGGCCCGTAATTCGCGCACCAGATTCTGGTAGCGGAAACGTTCTTGAACCTGTTCCTCGCCCCAGGTCCGCATGGCCGCGCAGTCAACCTCCAATGCCAGTGGCGCAATGTTGTTGCGCAGCTGGCAATTGAGAAGTTCCAGCACGACTTCCTGCGGAATGTGCGGTTCGTTGCAGTTGGCGTTCAGCATGTGGGGATCGTCTGTTTTCATACCCCAGAAGTGTAGGCCGACCCCCAGGGTTTGTCTTGACGCAGGTCAATTTAGTCAGATGAGCGCGGGCTTAAGCGGAGCGGAAGGAAATTTGGAAACGCTCAGCAGAGCGCCGCGAAGAATTCCCGGACGCTTTGACTGGCGGGCCCGTAATGATGTTCGCTGAACAGGTTACGGCCAGAGGATGGCTCCAGATTCAACTCCACCGTGTGCGCTCCGTACGCCGTCGCCATCTGCACGAATCCAGCGGCCGGGTATACCTGACCGGAAGTACCTATGGCGACAAAGAGGTCGCATTGCGCAAGTGCCATTTCGATCGTTTCCATTTCCAGAGGAATTTCACCGAACCAGACGATATGCGGACGCACGCGTTCGGGTATGCCGCAGCAAGGGCAGAGAGTTTCGGTGGTGATGTCATCAGTCCAAGGCATCACCACACCGGTTTTCGCGCAGCGGGCTTTCAGCAGTTCTCCGTGCATATGAATCAGGTTGCGACTGCCGGCCCGCTCATGCAGGTCGTCCACGTTTTGCGTCACCAAGGTGAAGTCGCCGGAAAAATTGCGCTCAAATTCCGCGAGGGCCTGATGCGCCAGATTGGGATGAGCTTCGCTCACTAACTGGTTGCGGCGGGCGTTATAGAACTGTTGTACGAGTGCAGGATTGCGCGCGAAGGCTCCGGCGTGCAGACATCCTCCACGCGATGGTTTTCCCACAGGCCGTTATTGTCGCGGAAGGTTTTAATACCGGATTCGGCGGAAACGCCCGCGCCGGTCAGTACCACGATGGATTGATAACGGCTCATGGGCGGCCTCACATATAACGCATTAACAATGCGTAACCGCCGTCTTCGGCGAGCGGCAAGTCGGGCGCGGGGATGCGCACCATATGGCCCGATCCCGGCGCTGCCTGCAGCGATTTGCCACCTGCGGATTCCAGCGCGCTCAATTGGAATACTTGATTGCCGCGCGGGGTGATCAGCTCGAGCTGGTCCTGCAGTTCGAAGCGGTTTTTCACATCCAACGTCAGCCAGCCGCTGGCGCGATCGTAGGCCACGGCTTCGGCGACGAACTGCTGGTTGCTGTTGTCGGACACGCCTTTTTCATAGTTCTGATATTCGCTGGGCACATGGCGGCGATAAAAGCCTTCGGTATAGCCGCGATTGGCGAGGTGCTCCAGCTCGCGCATCAGGCTCATGTCGAATTTTTCCCCCCGCTTTGGCCGCGTCTATGGCGCGGCGGTAGACTTGGGCGGTGCGGGCCACGTAGTAGTGGGATTTGGTGCGGCCTTCGATTTTTAGCGAGTGGATACCCATATTGACCAAACGCTCCACATGCTGCACGGCGCGCAGGTCTTTGGAGTTCATGATGTAGGTGCCGTGCTCGTCTTCGTAGGCGGGCATATATTCACCCGGGCGGCTTTTTTCCTGCAGCAAGACTGGCTGGATTTCGTCATTGATCTCCGGGTTCCAGGTTTTGGGTTGTGTCGGTGATGTTCTTGGCTGCGCCGGCTCCACCGCGATCAGATCGCCGGTTTCGGTCTCCTTGGCGCTGTGGGTGTTGTATTCCCAGCGGCAGGAATTGGTGCAGGCACCCTGGTTGGAATCCCTGTGGGTCATATAGCCGGACAAGAGACAGCGGCCGGAATAGGCGATGCACAGAGCGCCATGGACGAAAACTTCCAGTTCCGTTTCCGGGCACTCCTGGCGAATATCTTCGATTTCCTCAATGGACAGTTCGCGGGACAAAATCACCCGCTCTATGCCTTGTTTAGCCCAGAACTTCACCGTCGCGTAGTTGACGGCGTTGGCCTGCACCGACAGATGCACCGGCTGGTCGGGCCAGGTCTCCCGCACCATCATGATCAGACCGGGATCCGCCATGATCAGGGCATCCGGCTTCATGGCGATGACGGGTTCCAGGTCGCGAATATAGGTGCGCACTTTGTCGTTGTGCGGCGACAGGTTGCTGGCTAGGTAGAACAGCTTGTTCTGGCTGTGGGCTTCCTCTATGGCCTGGGCCAAGTTCTCAAGTTTGTTGAACTCGTTGTTGCGCACGCGCAGGCTGTAACGAGGCTGGCCCGCGTAAACCGCATCCGCACCGTAGGCGAAGGCGTAACGCATGCTTTTCAGGGTGCCGGCGGGGGAGAGAAGTTCTGTCATGACTGGAAACCGCAAATAATTTGGCGCTTGAGCGCGAAGAAGGCGCGGTATTTTACTGGACCGGGCGGGAATTGACAGATGAGTTGCCGATATCTGGCGGCCACCCACTCGCGCACTTACCTCATCAACGACTAGATGCGATTGCGTCCGAGATCGCGAATCAGAAACCGCGCCGGGTGCAGGGCCTGGATCAGGTCGCGGGGCAGGGGGAGCGGCTGATCGGCAATAAGGCTGGCGATCAACTCGGCGCACAACGGCGTGTAAGCCAAACCGCGGGAGCCATGGCCGATATTAATGAACAGGCCGGGATGGTAGCTGCCAGTGCTGTCGATGATGCTTCTGGCGTCCCGGCGCAATGGGGCAAATTTTTCCACCATGGCGTCGGCCTGGGGGAGCGGGCCGACAATGGGTAGGTAATCCGGCGTGGTGCAGCGGAAACTCGCTCGTCCTTGATTCAAATCCGCCACGGCCAATTCATTAAATGCAGGTGAAATGGCCGCAGCTCTGGCGAGATTTTGCTGATGTTCGTCCCAGCTGAGGGCGGTTTCATCCGTGCGCAAAACAAAAGAAGCGCCGAGGCAATGTTGCCCGTCCATGGCAGGGGCTATATAACCCTCGCCGCACAACACGGCTTTAAGCGCTGACGAAGTGGTGTTGGCTGCGGCCAAGCTGATTTGACCGCGGATTTTTTTTACCGGCAGATGGGCGCTCTGGGCGATTCCGGCAGCGCCTATGGAGCAGGCGATCACCACGGTGTCTGCGTCGGCGACAGGTTGGTCTTGCGCGTCCAATAGATTCCAGCGGGATTCCTCCCGACTGAGGCGGCTGACTCGCCTACCCGAGATCAAATGGATATTGGGATGGCGGGCAAGGGTTTGGCAGAGCTGGTGTGGCTGGATCCATCCCGATTGAGGCAGCAACAAAGCGCCGCTGGCGACTGGAACCCCAGCAAATGCACTGGCTTCCTCCCCGCTCAACCAGCGAGCGAATTCCGGTGAGCGGGCGAAAATATCGGCAATCTGTTTGAGCTGCGCGTCCTGCTCCGGTTGTTCCGGCAATTGCAAAACGCCGCATGCCTCGCCGCCGGATTGGAAAAATCCCTGCGCGTGATAGAAGCGGCAGGCGTAGAGGTAGGCGAGCAGATTAAAGTCCGCAAGTGTTCCGGAGGTGTGGGACAGTTTTGCGTAGACAATTCCCAGGGGATTGCCCGAGGCGCCTGCACCGGGTCCAAACTCGTCGATCAGGGTTACGCGCAAACCTTTTTGTGCCAGTGCCCAGGCTGTGTGGCAACCGGCCATGCCGGCCCCGATTACCGCAACATTGCGAACCGGCTCACCTGAAAGGTCCACCAAGTGCCAACTGGTGTTGTATTTCCCCGCTGGCTCAGAAAACGCCGCAGTAGCGTCTGTCATATGTCCGCGCAGCATTTCCCGTTTGCTGCCGTAGCCTGGCACTTTTTCCACGGTAAAACCGACGGCGGCGAGACCGCGACGGACAATGCCGGCGGCGGTAAAGGTCGCAAAAGTGGTGTTGGCGTGGCTCAGGCGGGCGACCAGCTGGAACAGATCATCGCTCCATAAATCTGGATTTTTCGCCGGCGCAAAGCCGTCCAAAAACCAAGCATCGATATTATTGGCGCGAGTGTATTGGCTGAAGCCGCAAGCGCGGCTGCGCACATAGGGGCCAGCGTGTTCGATCGGCAGTAATTGGGAAAATCCTGCGATGGCATCGGCGTAAATCAGAGTGAGTTGTACGGAGCCGAAATTTAAGCGGTGAAAACCGCGCGCATCCACCGGCGGATACTGCGCCAATAACTGCATCGCAAGATTATTTAATTCCGGCCATAAAGAAAGCGCGCGTTCCAGATCGCCGCGTGTCAGTGGGAATTTTTCCACGCTAATAAAATGCAGCGTCGCTTGCGCGGGTGCGTGCTCACGCCATGCTTGCCAAGCGGTAAGAAAATTCAGACCTGTGCCAAAGCCGGTTTCCGCAATCGTAAATACTGCATCGGCCGTTAAGTTTTTCCAGCGCTCTGGCAAATGATTGTGGTGCAGAAAAACAAAGCGGGTTTCGTCGATGCCACTGTTTTTCGAAAAATAGACATCGCCGAACTCGGAGGAAATGGGCTGGCCGTTGTCGTCCCAGGTAATGCTGGCAGTGGGTTTTTGCGGCTCCATTTACACAAGGCCAAATTCAGCGAGAATCTGGTCGCACCAGCGGGCGATGCGCTCGGCGGATTTATCGAATTCGTTTTCTTCATCCAACGCCAAGCCGACAAACTGGTCGCCATCGGCGGTTAAGGCTTGGGAATTTTCGAATTGATAACCCGCGTTCGGCCAGTAACCGCACATATGAGCGCCGCGCTCCACGAGTTTATCGTGCAGATAACCCAGGGCGTCGAGAAACCATTCCGGGTAGCCGATCTGATCACCCAGACCGTAAAGCGCGACTTTTTTGCCGCCGAGTTCCAGCTCATCCAATTCCGGCCAGATTTCCTCCCAGTTTTCCTGCAATTCACCGTAGTCCCAGGTGGGAATGCCGAAAATCAAATAATCGTAGAACTGCGCTTGGATAACTGGGGTGTCTGCAATATTAAAAATATCCACTCGCTCCGCACCCAGTTGGTTGCGAATTTTTTCGCCCGCCATTTCCGTGTAACAGGTGGAGCTGCCGTAAAAAAGCCCTATGGGTGCTTGAGTCATAATTGTTGGCACCAATCTTCCGCCCAAGTGCGTGCCTCGGCGCCTGGGTCGTTGTTATAGATTGCATCAAGCACCAGCGGCTCGCCGATGCGCTTTGCGCCGAGGTCGGCCATGGCGTCGTCCAGAGTTTTGCCGGCCTGGGCAAAATTCGGATAGGAGCTGTCGCCGAGATTGATAACGCCATAGCGGCGCCCGGCAATGCGGGGATAGTCGTTTTTCAGATGCTCGTAAAACGGCGCTATGTTCAGCGGCAAATCGCCCATGCCGGTATTGGAAGTGCAGATTAGGATGACTTCTTCCGGATTCTCCTCTAGTTGCCCTTTGCGAAAATCGGCGTTCACGCGCACCTGGTGCCCAGCCTGGTGAAATACCTGCTGTATTGCTTGAGCAACTTCCAGAGCGGTCCCCATAACGGACCCGACGATGATATGTATAGCGGCCATAAACTGCGGTGTTGGCAAAATGGATCGCAATGGTAGAGCGGCAGGCGTTTTAGATCAAATTGACGCGGGGGTGACCTGTTTGCGGACGCTGTTAGAAGGAAAAGTCTTATAACCAAAATATTCGTGCGACGCGTATCTCATATCCGTCCGTTTGTGCTTTTGGGGTGGTGGCGGCCTGTATAAGATTTGGCCAATTCGTAGTGGTCAATTAGGAAATAATTGTGCGAATCCCTTCATTGCCGATTCTTTGCGTGGCCTTCTGCCTCAGCTCAGCCGCCTTCGCGGACCTCTCTCCGAGCGATCTGCCATACCTGCAAGGCACACCTATTGCTGATGGCGCGTGGGAAATCCAGGATTATGCCCAGGGCAATGACGGCATCCAGTGGATCTGGTTGCAGAAGGGCGCCAACTCCGCCTATGTGATTTACCCATCCGAAGAATCGGTCCTTTTGCCAGACAACTCTCTCGTGCCCGCCGGCATGGAGCAAATGACCTTGCGTTTTGCTGGTGATGCCGAACAGGAGTTGGTATTTACCCGTTTTGGCAGTGCTCAATTCACACTGGTTGGCGACACTGCAGAAGTGCGTTATACAGCGGTGGTCGGCAATGCAGCGGATGGCGCTTATCCCGGCGATTTGAATATTGAAGCGCGTGAAATTCACGTCGAAGGCGAGTTGACCCTCGAAGGCAGCCTTGCGTTGGATGCGGGAGAAATGCTGGCTCTCTACGGCGCTATCGACGTGCAGGACCAAATATCCGTCAATGCATCTGCCGGTGTGATTATTGGGTCCGTGCGGAGAGGTGACTCAATAGTGATGGACGCATGCGGCATTTATACCGATTCGACCAGCATCCATATCGAAACATCGAACAAAACCAAAGGCTGCCTTGGCGACGTCGTTCTGCTCCCGGAAGCAGGCGTAGAACCCAAATCGGAAGCCATTTCCCCGCAAGCCAGCGCGCAGAATTCCAGTTCCTCCAAAGGCGGCAGTGCTGACGGTTGGTTCTTGATGTTAATGGCGATTTTTTCGGTTTTTGCTCGGGTGGGTCGAAAATAACGCGGTTGGAGATATCGACACATCCCTGTGTCGATAGCGTTTATTTACAAGCAGCCTTCAAATCTTCGATCAATCGCGGCATGACTTCCTGGACGGCGTAGTTCAACGCCGTGGCATATTCACCATAGCCGTTGACCATGTTGGCTTTGGATCCCATGCCTCTATATTTTTTGGTGGTTGTTTCACCGTTTACCGAGATGTCGACGCTCAGTGAAAATACACCGTGAAGGTTCATGTTTTCCGCGTAGGCATAAAGCTTGGTCATTGATGGCGTCACTTTGATATTTTTCTCGCCAGCCCAGCTTTTTGTTTTGTCGACAAGTTCGGCTTTTTTGATGTCGACAAGCCATTGATCCAAACCGGATGGCAGCAGCGGTTCAATGCCATTGGTGCCGAGGGTGACTTTGTTTTTTCTCGCGTCGACAATATCGCTGACATCTACGTTGCAGGCAAAGTTATTGACGGGCGTTGTCGCAGGGGATACAGCCTCGGCTTTTGTCGTTCGCTTTTTCACTTTTTTGGTCTTGCTGGTTTTTCTGGGTGCTGAAGCAGCTTCATATTCGAGCTCGACAGTTTTCTGTTGCACTTTGGCAGCGTGGGCTGTGGAAAAGGAGAAAATGATCAACAGTAGTGCGAATGAACTGAGTTTCATGAAAAATTCCTTATTGTCAGATTAGGCGCATTTTTTGGGTTTGGCTTTTGGGTTGTCTTGTACGGATTGCTTAGGTAAAGCCTGCAACGCACCGGATGCGTCCTGGATCATCACCCAATCGCCTTTTTCTTCCACCATGGTTGCGTTCAGCCAGCTCATGGCCATCATGTTCAAAGTATTGGCTTTCACTGGTTTGCCACAGAAATTGGTTTTTTGGGCTTTGATGTCGTAAGCGACCATGGCGGCGATTCTCTTTGCGGCCTCATCCATGGAATCGCGGTAAAGTTTTCCACTGTTCTCCGACCAGAGTTGCAGCGAGCTTTCGCCACCCGTTCCGACACTGTTGGAAATGTTGATGAAGCGATTGAAAAAAATGGGTTTAGTACCGCCTTTGCTGGATTTTGCGGACTTGGTGTAGACATAAACCTGGGTTTCGCTGACCACCACCTTGGATTGGTCGACAAAGCGGTAAAAGCTCGATGTGTAGACAAGCGCTTCACCCGGTGCCAGTGCGGAAATGCGTGCTTCACGTTCTTTGTTGCTGAGCAGCATGAACTCTGCCGGAGCGTTTTTCACGGAGATGGGAAGAGCTGACTCCAATACCGGGTTGAGGTTTGCGGCAAGTGACTCCCGGTAGTCGAAGTCGTCGGTGTTGCCATAGAAATTCTCCATCACTTCCTGAGCTTTTTGATTGCGCTTTTTATTGACGGATGAATCGATGGCTGATCCGATCAGTGCCGGAAGTGCGCCGTAAAGCCCTCCGGCCATCATGGCGCCGGCCACGTTGGACATTTCCACAGAAGGGGTGACCTCATCCTGGATAACCAAGTTGTAAGGTTTGGCTGATTTGACGGATCCTGCGGATTCTGGCGTGAATGCCTTGCGGGCGGGGCCAACGGCGCAACCGTTAATGACGGTGGAAAAGAGCAGAACACATGATAGGGAAAAGCGGAAATTTTTATTCATAGATAGTCCTTGTACATGATCACTTGGCGACTGGGTGAAATGTCCAGTGTTGAAAGACACGCCACCATAGGGGTACCTCCAAAAACATTGTTCTCGCCTCAGCCTTGATCACGGCTGAGGGTTAAACGATGATTCGGTGCTTCCGGGCCGAAGATCCTTCAACCTATGCCAAAAATTCATACTGTTATCGTTCTGGGAATTGTGTCGCTTGCTTTAGTAGCAGCATTTGTCTCACCACCGATTCCGCAGGATGTGGATTACCACATCTTTGCGGATCAGCGGGATGCCTACGGTGTACCCAACGCCTTTGATGTTTTGTCAAACATTCCCTTTTTGATCGTCGGTCTGCTGGGATTGAAATTACTTGCCGGTGGCGTTGGCGCAGGCGGGTTGCCAGAGTTGTTGTGGCATTACCGGATTTTCTTTGTCGGCGTGTCGCTGACGGGGTTAGGGTCGGCTTATTACCACTGGCGGCCGGATAATGCCACTTTGTTTTGGGACAGGTTGCCCATGACTATTGGCTTTATGGCGTTTTTCAGTTTGCTGGTTGGGGAGTCCATATCTGTCCGGCTGGGGCGCATGCTTTTATTGCCACTGCTGGTTGTGGGTGCCGGTTCTGCTTTGTATTGGTATTGGACGGAAATGTCGGGGGGCGGGGATTTGCGATTTTATCTTTTGGTGCAGTTTTTACCCATACTTCTGACGCCGTACATACTGATCTTTTTCCCGTCCGCACTAACCGAAAAATTCTGGCTGTGGTGGTTGACCGGCTTTTATGTTCTGGCGAAGTTGCTTGAGATGACGGATCACTTCTGGTTAGACGTGACGGGCGTCGTTAGCGGCCACACACTGAAACATCTTGCGGCAGCAGCGGCGACTTATTGCCTGTATCTGGCCTTGTGCCAGCGACAGGTTCGGCCGGGCGAAATTCGACGCAGAATGACATCCACTCTTTGAGAATTTATGGACTATTCATTTTTTATTGTACTGGCACTGGTTGTATTCGTTGGCTATCAGGTTTTGAACCGCAAGACAGCGGTGGCGAAGCGAGGTCGATATATCGATAACTTTACATTCCCGCGCACGGTCGTCCGCAAGCTGCAGGAGAAATATCCGCACTTGAATGATGCCCAGGTGCGTGATGTGGTGGAGGGGTTGCGTGATTACTTTCATATTTGTAATGCGGCGGGCAGAAAAATGGTTTCAATGCCCTCCCAGGCGGTCGATGAGGTGTGGCATGAATTCATTTTGTTCACCATGCAATACCAGAATTTCTGTAAACGGGGGCTAGGTCGTTTTTTGCATCATGTGCCCGCTGAGGCAATGAAAACCCCCACCGCAGCGCAGAGCGGTATCAAGCTTGCGTGGAAGCTCGCTTGCGAGCGTGAGGGCATACAGCCCCAGACGCCGAGCCGCCTGCCGCGTCTTTTTGCGCTTGATGCGGCGCTGCGGATTCCGAATGGTTTTGCCTATCAGCTGAATTGTCGCGGTAAGAATGCGTCTGGCGCTTCATGCGGAGGTTATTGTGCCAGCCATATAGGCTGCAGTTCCGATAGCTCCAGTGGTTGCAGTTCGTCGAGCTCAAATTCATCCGATGGGGATGCTGGTGGGTGTGGCGGAGGCGGGGACTGAGTATGTCTCCCACCTGGTACGTTTACATGATCCTGACCGATAAGAAATGCCTGTATACGGGCATCGCCACGGATGTTATGCGGCGGTGGCGGGAGCATCAGCAAGTGGCGGATGGAGTTGCCAATGCGCGCGGGGCGAAATATTTCCGCAGCCAAAAACCGCTGCAGGTGGTCTACGTGGAGGCGTTTGCGGACCGTCCGCAGGCTTTGCGCCGGGAGCGCTTGATCAAGGCCATGTCTGCCGCACAGAAGCGGCGTTTATGTACCTCCCAGTCTGGGGAGCGCGCCAACCCGGCTGTGTTTGATTAGAATAGGCGGCTTTTGCAGGTTCATAACACGAGGATTTTATGACTTCCCTCAAAGACCAGTTACTGAAAGCCGGTTTGATTGACCCGAAGAAGGCAAAGCAGGCGGACAAGGAAAAGCGCAAAGAGGCCAATCAGGCGCGCCGTACAGGGCAGTCGGAGCAGGACGAGATAAAGGCCGCAGCCAAAGCGGCGCTGGAAGCCAAGGCCGAGCGCGACCGGGAGCTGAATCGTCAGCGTAACCAGGAGGCGGAGCAGAAGGCCCTGCAGGCTCAGATTCGCCAGCTGGTGCAAAATCACCGGCAGTCCAAAGGCGCGGGTCCTGGGGATATGGAGTACAACTTCACCCACAACAACCGCATTAAAAAAATGCGCGTCTCAACCAAGATCCATCGGCAGATCGTGCTGGGCCATCTGGCGATTGTCTGCGTTGGTGAAGCCTTTGAATTGGTGCCGCGAGTAGTGGCAAATAAAATTGCCCAGCGTGATCCTGCGTCTGTGTTGGTGGACAATTTCAATGCGCAAAGCACAGAGGTAGTAGAGGATGATCCCTACAAGGATTATGTGATTCCAGATGATTTGATGTGGTAAGAATTTCGGTTTGGTTGCACTTTTGTTGCTAAAGTGCATTTTTGACTAAAGCAAATGTCTTTGACTAAGTAAATGTCGTTGGCTGACTAAAGCACGTGTAACCAAACTGCAAAATAATGGCTCACACTTCCCGCCAAAACGAATAAATGCCAGATGGCGTGAAAGTAGGATTTGCGGTGATCCAAAACGTAAAATACCACTCCAGCCGTATAAAATATTCCCCCGGCCAAAAGCCATAAAAACCCTTCGTGAGTCAACGCATTGAGTAGCGGTTTTATGGCGACCAGACAAAGCCAGCCCATCACTATATAGAGGGTTACGGAAAGCACTTCGCGGCGCGGTTTTAAGGTCGCATCCAGAATTATTCCGATAATCGCCAAGCTCCAGATGACACCAAAGAGCGACCATCCCCATGGACCTTTTAAGGTCACCAATAAAAAAGGTGTATAAGTCCCAGCAATTAGAAGGTAAATAGCGGCGTGGTCAAACTTTTGAAAAATCTGTTTCGCCCGTCCGCGAAAGCTGTGATAAAGCGTGGATAGCAGATACAGCAGAAAAAGTGATGTGCCGTAGACGCTGAAACTGATGATCTTCATCAGGTGCCCCTGAGTGGCCGCCTGACTGATTAAAATAATCAGTCCTGCCAGTGCCAGGGCGGCGCCCATCAAATGGGTGATGCTATTAAGTCGTTCGCCTTTGTACATAACTGTCTTGGCTTTTCGCTACCTTGGCTTTCCGCTATAAGGCAGCATCTGCCGCCAACATTCGGTTTTGTGTGTGACAATCCTAGCGGTCATATGTTGCGATAATCTGACCGGCGGGAAAGATTGTTCCTGTTGAATTCATTGCTCCTGTGGAATTCATTAATAGTTCTCCCCCGAGACGCCCAATCCAGTTGCGCTTCCTTTTGAGAGTATAGGCGATGCTGTCGAGGGCGTCGTTTGCGTCGTCGGCGACGAGCAGCGCACATCTATGTTATATGCGCTTGTGTCAGGCTGACGCGTGCACCCATTTGTTGCATTGATGCCGCAAAAATTCATCGCCATTCCTCCCATGTAAACCGCTGTTCTCATGCACGTCACCTTTCTCAGGCTCGTCACCTTTCTCAGACAACATCACCCGCTTGAAGGCGGTAGGGCGCCAGTGGCTTGCTGAGCAAGTGGTATGCCGATTTATCAAGGAGCGGGATAAGAAGACAGTTTTATGGTTAGGCGAATAAATTGAAAAGAAAAATATAAGCACGGTGAACGAAAGACTGTCGAGTGCGAGAACTTGTGCGTGCAACACTGTAAGTTTTACACGGGAAGGCTGCTGCCTCTGCCGGTTTCGCTGCGCAACACTTGGTTCACCTTTGAAGGTGTTTATTGGTTATGGGGGATTTTTATTTCTTGATGGTATAAGCCTTGCAGTTCCGTTTCTAATTCGGGAACGCAAGGATTGTCGATGGCGATCAAGCAAAGAAGATTTTCAGTGGGCGCGGAATTGGTGGCTTCCGCAGGGGTGCATTTTCGTCTTTGGGCACCGGGGAAAACTTGCGTGCAAGTGGTGATAGAAAGCGGCGGCTCCACTATGCAATGCACCTTAAGTGAAGAGGCCAGCGGGTACTGGTCCGGTTTTGCGGATAATATCGCGGAGGGCAGTCTCTACCGGTTTCGCCTGGATGACGAGGCGATTTTATATCCAGATCCCGCGTCTCGTTTCCAACCTGAAGGCCCACACGGTCCATCCCAGATCATCTCGCCAAATTTCGCTTGGACGGACGATGATTGGCAGGGAATCCCGGAAGAAAATCGAGTGATCTATGAAATGCACATAGGCACCTTTACCCAGGAGGGGACTTATCGCGCGGCGGTCGAAGAACTCGCCGAGCTTGCCCGCATCGGCATTACCATTATCGAAATCATGCCCCTGGCGGAATTTGATGGAAAATTTGGCTGGGGTTACGACGGGGTGGGTTTATTTGCGCCTTATCATCATTACGGTTCGCCCGACGATCTGCGCAGCTTTATCAACGAGGCGCATCGATTGGGTATGGGTGTGATACTGGATGTGGTCTACAACCACTGTGGTTCCAGCGGCTGTTATTTTCGCCAATTTTCCCAAGACTATTTTTCCAGTGCTTATAAAGGGGATTGGGGAGATGTCTTCAATTTTGATGGCGAGAACAGTCAGGCCGTGCGTGAGTTCGTCTGCGACAACGCCGCTTATTGGATAGAGGAATTTCATTTTGACGGTTTTCGTCTGGACGCGACCCAGCAGATATTCGACGCCTCGCCGCGCCATATCATCCAGGATCTGGTTGCACAGGCGCGCGCCCACGCGAATGGTCGTCGACTGTTTATTGTTGCGGAAAATGAGCCACAGCACAGTGCTTTGGTTCTTCCCGAAGCGGACGAGGGTTATGGTTTGGACGGCATAGTCAATGATGACTTTCACCACTCCGCGATGGTGGCGATGAAGGGAAAAAGGGAAGCCTATTTTCACGATTATCTCGGTCGGCCGCAGGAATTTATTTCCGCCGCCAAATATGGATTTTTATATCAGGGGCAATGGTACGCCTGGCAGCATCAGACGCGCGGCACACCGACTTTTGCGGTGACGCCGAGCGCTTTCATACATTTTCTGCAAAATCACGATCAGGTGGCCAACACTGGTGACGGCACCCGCCCGGATGCGAAAACCCATCCTGGTTTGTATCGGGCGTTCACTGCTTTGCTGCTCCTTGGTCCCGCTACGCCCATGTTGTTTCAAGGTCAAGAGTTTGGCGCCAGCTCACCTTTTTGTTATTTCGCTGATCATCAAGGCGAGCTCGCAAATCTGGTGGCCAAGGGCCGGCGGGAGTTTTTGCACCAGTTTCCATCTCTGGCGTCTGAAGAAATCCAGGTGCAACTCAGTCGCCCCGATGACCCGGCGACTTTTGCCCGAAGTAAGTTGAATTTTGCCGAGCGCCAGTTGCATTCGCATGTGTACCGTTTGCATGAGGATTTATTGACATTGCGGCGGATGGACCCGGTTTTTTCCCAAAGAAGTCTGGTATCAATCGACGGTGCTATTTTGAGTGAGCGCGCATTTTTATTGCGTTATTTTTCCCAGAACGGCGCCGATGATCGCCTAGTATTGATTAACCTGGGAACCGATATTCCGTTGACGCCGCTACCCGAGCCGCTGATGGCTGCGCCACTTAATTGTACCTGGCAAATATTGTGGTCGAGCGAACATCCCCTCTACGGTGGGCACGGTATAGTCCGTTGGCGCACAGATGATAAATGTCTGTTGCCAGGTTGCTCGGCCTTAGTGCTGCACACTGTTGCAAAAGAGGCCCAAAAAAATTCCATCGAAGTTGATTCAGCGTAAGGCCGCGAATTTTAATTGCGGCGGACTTTAATTGCGGCGGATAACAATAGGCGAATCGGAGCGGAGAAAATGTCTGAAGTTGTACTGCGCCAGGTGTCCTGGTTGAATCACTCTCATGACGATGAACTCGCTCTCACCGAGGAGTGGCTCGTCACCAATGGTCTCGGTGGATTTTCCTCTTGTACGCTTTCAGGCATAGCGACCCGTCGTTATCACGGGCTGCTGGTTGCCGCATTGCCGGCGCCCTTGGGGCGCATCGTCATGCTCAGTCATTTGCAGGAGTCGTTGATCTTTCCGAATGGCGAGATTGTCAATCTGTCCGAGCGGGAAGTCAGCGGCGCGCGTATGGAATTCAGCGCGCTGCAGCGCCTGCAATCTTTTTCCCTGGAAATGGGCCTGCCGGTTTGGCGCTACGAAATCAATGGACTGGTTTTGGAAAAGCGCCTGTTTATGCCGTATCAGCAAAATACTGTGCATGTCTGTTATCGCGTGCTCTCCGGTAATGAACCGGTGCGGCTTGAATTGCGTCCGGCTTTGCATTATCGCCCTCTGGAAGCAGCGGTGGATGAGACAGTGGTTGCGGCAGAGGATTATGTGTTGAGTGTGCGCAAGGATTATTTCGAATTGGATGGCGGGAATTTTCCGCCTCTTTTTTCTCAAAACCCACGGCGTCGACTCTACCTTCACAATTGATCGCCGCCGCTGCGACGATATTTTTTATCGCCTGGAATCCATGCGTGGATATGCGGCGGTAGGACAATATTGGAGTCCCGGTTTTTTTGCTGCAACACTTGAATCCCAGGGCACGCTGACATTTTCTTGCTCCACAGAAACACCTGACACCCTGCGCATGCTGACACCGGAAGAAGCCTTCGAGCTGGAGGTTAAAAGACGCTTTCAATTGTTGTCGGTGGCCGGTACTGCAGTGGACGATGGTATGCCGGCGGAACTGGTGCTGGCGGCGGACCAGTTTATTGTTACACCGGCGGGCCGTGCTGAGGAATCCGCCCGGGCAAAAGCCAGTGGCGAAGAAGTGAAAACAATTATCGCCGGCTACCACTGGTTTACCGACTGGGGCCGCGACACCATGATCAGTCTCGAAGGGCTGACCCTTTCGACCGGCCGCCAGCACGAGGCGCGCTACATACTGCGGACCTTCGCCAATTATGTGAAGGACGGTCTCATCCCGAATATGTTTCCGGAACACGACAAAACCGGTCTCTACCACACGGCGGATGCCACACTCTGGTTTTTTCATGCGCTGTCGCGTTATTTCCAAGCGACGGGCGATCGGGACACTTTGAAGGTGATCCTGCCCAAGCTCGTCTCCATCGTCGACCATCATCTGCGGGGCACCTTGTTCAATATCGGCGTGGACCCGGAGGACGGCTTGCTGCGCCAGGGAGAGGAGGGCTATCAATTGACCTGGATGGACGCCAAGGTGAAGGATTGGGTGGTAACCCCCCGGCGCGGTAAGGCGGTGGAATTGAACGCGCTCTGGTACAACGCGCTTTGCACCCTTGCCGTTTGGTTGGATGAAGAGGATCCGGTCCATGCGGTGCGCCTGCGCGAGCAGGCCAAACGCACGCGGCAATCGTTCAATCGGCGCTTCTGGTACGAAGAGTGGTGGTTATCTGTATGACGTGATCGACGGTCCCGGCGGCTCGGACAAGGCCTGTCGACCGAACCAGTTGTTGGCTATTTCACTGGACTATCCGGTGCTGGATGCGGAGCGCTGGGATTCGGTGATGGAGGTGGTGGAGCGGCGCCTGGTTACTCCAGTGGGATTGCGCTCTCTGTCCCAGGATCACGTGGATTACAAAGCGTCTTACCGGGGCGACTTATGGACGCGGGACGCGGCCTATCACCAGGGCACAGTGTGGGCCTGGCTGATAGGGCCATTTATCGACGCATGGATGAAGATTCATCCGGGCGATCTCGCCGGCGCCCGTCGCTATCTCGCCGGTTTTGAGCGCCATCTGGGTGAGGCCGGTCTGGGCTCCATCAGCGAGATTTTCGATGCCGAGCCCCGTTCACTCCCCGCGGCTGTATCGCCCAGGCGTGGAGTGTTGCGGAGGTTTTGCGCTGCTGGAAGAACAGCGCTAAGGCGCACTAGCGGCGGTTGCTTTTGGCAGCTCATAACCGTCTGTTAACGTGTTGAGGAAAGCGAGCAGCGCTTCGATTTCCTCTTCCGTCAGCTCGAGCTTGGCCTTCAGCATGTGGCTTTTGGTTTGCGGAAAGCTCGCCGGCCCCCAGCGTTTGCGGTCGTCCACCTCGTTGTAATAGTCGATCACCTCGCGCAGGGTTTTGAATACGCCGTTGTGCATATAAGGTGCGGTCACGGCGATATTGCGCATGGTGGGCGCCTTGAAGCGGCCCTGCGCCAGAACCTTCTCCTCCGCCGTCAGCTTTGATTGGCGGCGAGGCCTATATCCGGGATGCCGTTGTTCAGGTTGACGTTGGGTGGCGTCAGTATGTTGTGGTAGCTGAAAGAGCCGAATAGCTGCTTGTCGCCGGTCATGCCGGAGTGGCAGTCGATACAAGAGGCTTTGCCATCGTGCAGTCTGCGACCCAGCTTTTCCTGCTCAGTCAATTCCACCAAGCCGCGTTGGGCGTAATCAAATTTTGAGGTGAAGGGCGCAAAGGTGTCCGTCATCTGAAATGCCTGCAGGGCATCCGCCGTCGCGTTCAACAGCGATTCGTCGCTGGCGAAAACCTCCTTACCGTAAATCGCCTCGAACAAGTGGGTGTAACTTAGCTCGCGCAAACGTGTGGCGAGGGCCTCACGGGTATTGCCCATTTCGATGGGGTTGAGCAGCGGGCCCAGAGCCTGTTCGGCAAGAGTGTCGGAGCGGCCGTCCCAAAACTGCCCGCCCGCCCAGGTCCGCCGCCAGTCTTCAAACCTAAACTCCCTGGCAAACTGCGCGTACAAGAGGGTGGGGGTATTGCGCACACCGGGCGCTTTGTTGGCACCTTCGCTCACTACCTTGCCATCGCTGAATGCCATATCCGGTTTATGACAGGAGGCGCAGGACTGGCCCGCCGGGCTGGAGAGGGAGGTGTCGTTAAAAAGGATATTGCCGAGGGCCGCTTTTTCCGCCTGTTTGGGATCGATGAGGGGCTGAGCTGGCGTGCCGTCCTGTGCTGCGGCGTTTATTGAGATGATCAGGCTGATGCCACAGAGAAACGCGGCGCATTTGAAGCTGAAAGGCATGCAGATTTCCAAAAGACTGACGAAACGCGGGCCAGAATAAACAGCCCGGCGCAATTGGACAATCGACCGTTCCCCATTCTCCGCAATTGTGAAAACAGCCTGGGTCGGATTCAACCCGGAGACAAGCCCAGCCAGCGCCGGATGCGCTGAATACGTTTCAGTACCAGCCATTCGAGCAACAGAATGATCACCAGCGATGCTGCCAGCAGCGGCAAAAGCAGGGCCAACGCCAGAATCACGCCGCTGACCACCTTGCCCACATGCCCATCCGGTATTGGCGGCGGTGCGCCCAGAGCATCCTGCGGCTTGCGGCGGCGCCAGAGGATAAAGGCGCTGATGCTCATTAGGGTGAGCCCGCTGGTGGTGAAGACGCCGAGCAATTGGTTGAACCAACCGAAAAGCTGACCCTCATGCGCGGCGATCCCAATACCGATCACGCGGTCGAGGGTGGATTTCTCCGCGAAGTTTTTGCTGCGGATGACATTGCCGCTTTTGCCGTCCAGCCAGGCGTCGGCGCGCAGCGGGCGGTTTTGGCTCTGGGATTTCAGTGACCAGGCACCGGGCATATCGGCGGCGGGGGAGAGTTCCGCAGGGGGAGCGAAATTGAGGGCGAGGGCATTTTGCACCAGCGTTTCCGGTAGCTGGAGCGTTTTTGCGTCCACCGCGTTGGATGGTTCGCTGCTGCGCAGGCTCCAGTCCGCCGGTGCTGCGCTGTGATGATCGTGACCATCCTGATGCTGGTGCTGGGGTTGATGATTGCCCAGCTGCCGCACTTCTTTTAAAGCGCCACCCCACACCAGCGCCCAAGGCAGGCCGGTGATCAGCAGAAATAAGGTAAATCCGGCGACCCAGAAACCCGTGACTGCGTGCAGATCGCGCCAGAATGTCCGGCTGCCCTGGCGCAAGCGCGGATATAAAATCCCCGCCGCGCCGCGGGCACCGCGCGGCCACCACAAATACAGCCCGGTGATCACCAGCACTATCGCCCAGCAGCCCGCCAATTCCACCAGGATGGAACCGACATCGCCGGCGAGTAATTCGCCGTGAAATCGCTTCACCACCTGCATCAATTCACCATTGGCTGGGACATTGCGCAAAATTTCCAGGGTTACGGGATGGACATAAATCCGATGGTTTTCACCTGAGTGTTGCAGAGTAATGATCACCGCATCCTGCGGTGATTGCGGCAGCCGGTAATTGACGAATCGACTGTCCGGATGGGCCGCAAGCGCGGCGGCGATCTGTTCATTCGCGCTGCGGCGCTGCCCGCTCTCGGCGATACCGCGATAAGGCGCATCGATCCAGGCATCCACCTGCGGCTTAAATAAATAAATCGTTCCCGAAATCGCCAGGGTCACAATAAACGGCAGGCAGAAAATGCCCGCATAAAAATGCCAGCGCCACAGGGTGCGATAGAGCAAAGCAGAGGTGTTTTTATTCATTTGGGTCTGCCTTCAATAGGTAAAAAGATGTGGGACCACCCCGCCCTTCGGGCACCCCTCCGAGGGAGGGGAATTTACTGGTGTTGGGCACCCCCTCCGGGGAGGGGAATTTAGTGCTGTGCAGTTTCAAAGCTCCCACGCCAAGGTGAAATAAAATGTTCGCCTTGGCCAGGGGTGGGCGACGTAGGAAAGTTCGTCGGTGAGGTTGTCCACGCCGGCGCTGAGTTTCCACTGATCGTTAACGCGGTAATTGGTTTTTAGGCCGAGGCGGGTGTAGGCGTCCTGAGCGCCGTAAACCTGATCATGCGCGTCCAGATTATCCGCCCGGTCGTAGCTATCGCTGGCATATTGCAGGCTGCCGCCGATATCCCAATCTGCCGTGAGGTGGTAAGTCGCCAAGAGGTTGCTGCGCCACTGCGGCATACGCGGTGATGTTTTGCCGACCAGCGCCGGATTGGCGGCGTTTTTGATGATCTCTGATCTGGTGTAGGCGATATTGAAGCGAATATCCAGATCATCCAAGACGTCCTGCGCATTGATAATCAATTCCGCGCCGCGGGTTTCCACTTCGTCGATGGGAAAAAATGTAGTGACGGAGGTGGCGGTGTTGGTCTGATTCTCGATGACGTTTTTAATGGTTTCGTGGAACAGATTTACGCGTATATAGCCGCGGATATAACCTTGCGCAATAGCGCGCTCGATCAACATATTCTGATGCAGGCCATCTTCCGGTTGCAGTGTTGCGTCTGCGTCTGTGCCCGCGCCGCGAATATCGCGGAAGCGCAAAAACAATTCTTCCGTGATGGGAAAACGATAAGCCTGCGCCAGGGAATAACGCCATATCCAGCGATCATCGGGTTTGTAGCCAACGGAAAATTTCGGCGAGAACTTATTTTGATCCTGCCCCGGCACGTCAATTCTCTGCAGTGTGGAGGGCGGCGTGGTCTGGTCCGAAAAATAGCCGTTGTGACTGTTCCAGGATTCAAAACGCCCGCCCAGACTCGCATCCCATTGTTCGGTGATATTCCAGTTGGCCTGGGCAAATAAAGCGCGCAGATCCGTCTGGCCGCCGCTGTGGCTGGTTTTTCTATCCTTGCTGCCGCTGGCGTGATCATCGGAATCAAACACGCGCATATTCAATTCGTAGGATTCGTAGCGCAGGCCGCTGATCAGATTCAGGCCGTCGGTCAGCCAGTCGTCAATGAATAATTTCACCTCGGCGGTGCGCCAACCCGTATCGGTAAAATCGCTGACGGAGCCCGCGCCGTTGTAGCTGGGATCAGCCGGATTGTGTGCCGAAGTGCGGGTTTCGTCCTCAAGAATGGCGAAGCGGTTGATATTCGCCTCCAGGCGCGCGCGGGTGCTGAGTTCACCTTTCAGACGCAAGCCGGTGGACAGGCTGCGCCGATCCATTTCGTTGATGCCAAAACGCGCCTGCGGAATAAAAAATGTTGTCCCGTCCTGGGCCGCAGGGCCGCGCCAGATGGTTGCGCCTGCGGCGTCACGCAAATAGGAATTGGGCGAGTCCGCCAGCGAATGGCGATCCTCGTAGGCGATATTCAACAGTGTTTGCCAGGTGCCCAAGTCATAACCGAGTTTGATTTTGAAATTGTCCGTGGTGTTGTCGATAACGCCGGTATCACCGTAGACAATGGCTCTATTTCCCAGCTCATTAAAATCATCAATGCCGCCGCTTGCTGGCTGCGGATTTTGCGCCGTCGTGGAGGTGCTGTAATAAAACGTCTGCGGTTGGGATTTATTTTCCAGGCGGTTGAAGGACGCATACACACTGAGATCGCCTAATTTATCGCCGTAGGAAACAAAGGTTTTATAGCCATCGAGCGTGTCGTCAAAGTGATAGGCGGAAAAATCCTGGGAAAAATAACTCGCATCCAGATGCACTTCCCGCGTCTGCGGAATTGCGGTTTCCATCACCACCACACCGCCCATGGCGTTGCCGCTGTACTCTGCGGAAAAAGGCCCGTAAATCACTTCCACCTGGGCAATTTCGCTGGCGGAAACCATGGTCCAGCGCGGCGCGCCGCTCCAGCGGCTCTGGAGAAAATAATGCAGCGGCACGCCGTCGGCGAACACCATTGAGCGCGAAGTCTGAAACATATTCGAACCGCGCATTCCCAGCGTACCGTTGGCATCGCCAATAAAGCGGCGGCGAATCACTAGGCTCGGCTCGTATTTCACGACATCTTCTGTGGTGGCGACATTGATGCTCGCCATATCTTCCTGCAACAGAATGCTTGTCGGATTGGTATAGCCGGCCTGGCTGCTGGATCTATTTTCTCCCCACACCAGAATTTCCTCTGGCGCGGGTGTTTTTTTGCTGCCGTGACTGGCATAGGCGGGTGCGCACGCCCAGAGGGAAAAAATCAAAATGAAGAGAAGCGGATTGGTTTTATCGGTGAGCGTATGAGCAAGATGCATCGTGCGGTGCCGGACCTGGAGCCAGAATAGCCCGCCATCCTAGGTCCCCGGCAGATAAGATCAATGTGGCAAATTGTCGCAGCGCGGCGGTTGGGCTCAGCAGGTCTCTCACAAGCCCCGCTAAGCCCGGAGGTCTATGCGCCCAGACTATGAATAAATTCCAACATGGGTTGCGGGTAGACACCCATCCACAAGACCGCCAACGCTATGGCAATCACCAGGATGAAGGCGCCTTTCTGGCGGATCGGGCCGAAACCGGCCTGCCTCTCGGCTGGAGCGTGGAGGTAGAGACCCACCATCACCCGCAAGTAGTAGAAGAGGCCCAGACCGCTGCCGATGATCAGGGCCGCCAGCAGGGTCCAGTTGGCGGCATCCACGCCGGTCATAAACAGATACAGCTTGCCGATGAAGCCGGCGGTCAGGGAATGCCCGCCAGAGACAGGATCATCAGAGTCATGGCGCCGCCGAGGTAAGGGTTGCGCCAGAACAGGCCGTGGTAGTGGTTTTCGTTTTCCTGGTCCTCTTCGTCACCCACGCGGGACACCACGCTTATGGCGCCGAAGGCTCCGAGGCTGGTGGCGGCATAGGTCAGCAGATAGATATTCACGGTTTCCACCGCCACCGAATCATCGGCCACCACCGCAATCAGCAGATATCCCATATGGGCGATGGAGGAGTAGGCGAGCATGCGCTTCAGGTTGATCTGCCGCAGCGCCAGCAAGTTGCCGACGAGGATGGACAGCACGGCTATGACCGCGAGCGCGGGTTGGAGGAACAGCGCCGATTGGGTCGGAATCACCAGCAGGAAGCGTATCAGCACGGCCACTATGGCCACTTTGCCGACGGTCGCCAGGAACGCTGCAATGGGCGCGGGCGCTCCCTGATACACATCCGGCGTCCAGAGATGGAAAGGCGCCAGGGACAGTTTGAAGCAGAGTGCCAATATGACCATCGCCACACCCACGCCGAGCATGGTTGGGTTGATGATCGCGGTTTGACCCAATCCGGCAAACGCCAGGGTGCCCGTCTGGGCATAGATCAAGGCCATGCCGAAGAGCATAAACGCGGAGGCCGCCGCCGACAGGATCAGATATTTGATCCCCGCTTCCAATGAAAGGCGGCGTTCGTGGGTATAGGCGACCAGGCCGTAGAGCGGCACCGAGAGGAGTTCCAGGCCGATGAAAAATGCCGCCATGTGCTGACTCATGGCGAGCACCAAGCCACCGGAAGTGGCGATCAACAGCAGCAGATAAACCTCTTCCTTGTTGTTGGTGTAGGCGCGCAGGAAGTGGTAGCTGAACACGGTGCAGGCCGCCGTGCACAGCAGGATCAGTAGCATGTGGAAGTTGGCGAGCCGGTCCACCAGCAGCAGGTCGGTGACTGGTGTCGGCTCCCAGGCGGAAGAGAATCCGTCCAGGCCGATGATGGACGCCATGGCGGCCGCGAGGCCCAGCAGCGTCAGCCCGTAGCAGAGCGCGTGATGACGTTTCCAGGAGATCGCCAGCATCACCAGCACAGTGGTCAGCGCCAGAATGCACAGAGGGAGAATGGGTAAAAAAGTGGCCAATGTCAGATTCATGTGGACCTCAGGGCGCCGCTGTGGAGGGTGCCGCACCCCCTAAGGAAATCCCCGCAGGTGCGTAGGACTGTTGAACGAAGGTCATGGAATTCACCGAGACATTTAACAGGGGCTGAGGGAAGAAGCCGATGGCGAGCAGTAGCATGCCGAGGCAGAGCACCAGTCCCAGCTCGCGGCCCGACAGGTCGTCGAGCTTGGCGCTGTCGCGCGGTTGGCCGAACAAAGTGCGGTGAATCATGATCAGCGAATAGACGCCGGCCAGCACCAGGCTCGCGGTGGCCAGGATGGTGATCACCGGCACCACCTTGAAGGTACCCAGGAGAATCAGAAATTCGCCGATGAAATTGGCGGTCCCTGGAATACCGAGCAGGGCGGCGGCGAAGAACATCAGCAGCGCCGGGAAGTAGGTGAAGCGTCCCCAGAACCCGCCCATGACGGTCATATCGCGGGTGCCCAGGCGCTCGTAGAGCTGGCCGCACAGAATGAACAGCGCACCGGCGCAAAGGCCGTGGGCGAGCATCTGAATGGCAAGCCCCTGCAGCGTCAGCAGATTGCCGGCGTAGATGCCCACCAGAACGAACCCCATGTGGGAAATGCTGGTGTAGGCGATCAGACGCTTGATGTCGGTCTGCGAGAAGGCGAGGAAGGCGCCGTAGAAAATGCCGAAGATTCCCAGCAGCATGGCGAAATCCGCGAACTCCCGCGAGCCTCAGGAAAGAACGGCAGGGTGAAGCGCAGCATGCCGTAGGCGGCGGTTTTCAGTAGAATTCCCGCCAGGTCCACGCTGCCTGCCGTGGGTGCATCCGAGTGGGCATCGGGCAGCCACGAATGCAGTGGCACTATGGGCAGCTTCACGGCGAAGCCGACGAAGAAGCACAGCATCAGGCCGAACTGTAGAGGAGAGCTCATGTGCTCGTGGACGTTCAGCAGCACGTCATAGCTGAAGTTGATCTGCCGGGTGACGTGGTAGTTGAACAGCACCAGACCGAGAATCCCCACCAACATGATCAAACCGCCGACCTGGGTGTAGATGAAAAACTTGGTGGCCGATTTGACGGGCGAACTGCCGTCGGCGGAGTGACCCCACAGGGCGATCAGGAAGTACACGGGAATCAGCATCAACTCCCAGAAGAAGAAAAACAGCAGCATGTCCATCGCCAGGAACACCCCCAACACCCCCGACATGCTCCAGAGCAGGTTCAGGTGAAAGGAGCCGACGTTCTCGCCGATTTCCTTCCAGGAACAGCCCACCGCCATAAAACCGAGAAGGCCGGTGAGCAATACCATGATCAGTGACAGACCGTCGAGCGCCAGATGGATGGTGACGCCGAGAAAGGGAATCCACGGATAGCGCTCTTCCAATTGCCAGTTCAGTCCGTCCGGGACGGAGGCGCCGGAGTAGTCGCCAATGGCCCAAAGATATAAACCCAGGATAAACACGGCGCCCATGCTGAATACCGCAATCCACCGAGGCACATTGGAGCCCAGGCGTTCGCTCATCCAACACAATAAGCCGCCGAAGAAAGGAATCAGGATCAGTGCCGAAAGAATCATGGTCTGGCCTAACGGTTAAAAGTGATCTGGAATAACAGGGCGGAGCCCAGCAGCAGAACGGCGCCCAGTACCAGACTGGCGGCATACCAGCGGATGCGACCGTTTTCGGTGCGGCTCATGACGCCATGGCCGTAGCTGGCCAGGCATGGCAGCAGGTTGAACGAACGGTCAATGATGTCGCGGCGATTCCAGTGCGTGATCAGCAGGAAGGGTTTGACGAACAGCAGGTTGTACAGCCAGTCGAAACCGCCGCCGGAGGCCAATAGTGGCGTCAGCAGGCGGCCGGCGAGGCTGCTGGAGACGGCCGTCGCCGGACGGCGGGCGCCCCAGAAAAATACCCACGCGAGGGCGATTCCGGCGAGGCCGGCGCCCATCGCGGCAAATTCCACAAAGTGTTTAGCATTCTCAGTAATGGGCATGGCAAACGCCGGCAATACGCCTTCAAGCGGCTGCGGAATGAAAGCGCCCACGAAGGTGGAAAGCACCAGCAGCACACCCAGCGGCAACCAGTAGGAAATTCCGTGAAGCGCGTGGGCGTGGGTCTTCTCTTCGCCATGGAACACGACAAAGATAAGACGGAAGGTGTAGAGGGAAGTGAACAGAGCACCGACCAGCCCAGCCCAGAAAAGCCCGCTGTGGCCGCTGGCGTATACCTGCAGCAGGATCGCGTCCTTACTGAAGAAGCCGACGGTCAGAAAGGGCACTGCGGCGAGGGCGCCGCCGCCCACCAGGAAGCAGGCGTAGACGAACGGAATTTTGTTCCAGAGTCCGCCCATCTTGAGAATGTTCTGCTCGTGGTGGCAGGCGATGATCACGGCGCCTGCGCCCAGGAACAACAAGGCCTTGAAGAATGCGTGGGTCATCAGATGGAACACCGCTGCATCCCAGGCGCCCACGCCAAGAGCCAGAAACATATAGCCGATCTGGCTCATGGTGGAATAAGCCAATACCCTCTTGATGTCGGTCTGCACCAGAGCGCAAAAGCCGGCGAGCACGAGAGTCACGGCGCCCAGGGTGCCCACCAGCAGGAGTACATCTGGCGCCAGCTCGAATACCGTATGGGTACGGGCGATCAGATAAACGCCCGCCGTCACCATGGTGGCCGCGTGGATCAGTGCCGAGACCGGTGTGGGGCCCGCCATGGCGTCAGCCAGCCAGGTCTGCAGCGGCAATTGCGCGGACTTGCCGACCGCGCCGCCCAGCAGCATCAGGGCCGCGGCCACCACCAGTGGGTCGCCGGCCGCCCATTGTTCGGGCGCGCGCACGAGAATCTCCTGGATATTCAGCGTGCCCAGCTGATGCCATAGGATGAAGATGCCCAGCGCCAGGAACACATCACCCACCCGGGTAACGGTAAAAGCTTTGATCGCCGCCCGACCGTTGGCGCGGTCGGAATAATAGAAGCCGATCAGCAGATAGCTGCACAGGCCGACACCTTCCCAGCCCAGGTAGAGCAGCGCGAGATTGTCGCCGAGCACCAGCAAAACCATGCTGGCGACAAACAGGTTCATGTAGGAGAAAAAGCGCGCGTAGCCCGTTTCGCCGCGCATGTACCAGGAGGCAAACAGATGGATGAGAAAGCCGACCCCGGTAATGACGCCGAGCATGGTCAGCGCCAGACCGTCCAGATGCAGGCCAAAATCCGCGCTGAAGTCGCCCACCTCCATCCAGGTCCAGAGGGTCTGCACATAAACGCCGCCGGGCTCCGGGCTCGCAGTGGTGAAATCAAAACCCGCGTAGAGGGTGGTCAGAGCCGCAAGGCCGATGGAGCCGACGCCGATAACGGCCGCGGTATTTTCCGCGAGCCGCTCGCGCAAGGTCGCCAGGAGTAAAAAACCAAGAGCGGGAAAAACAAAGGTCAGATAGAGAAAGTTCATCCGCGCATCTCGCTTGCCAGATCAATATCCAGCGAGTGGTGGCGGCGATAGAACTGCAGCACTATCGCCAGGCCGATGGCGGCTTCGGCGGCGGCCAGGGTCAGGATCAGGATAAACATCACCTGGCCGTCGGGCTGGCCCCAGCGGCTGCCGGCCACCACAAAGGCGAGCGCGGCGGCGTTCATCATCACTTCCAGGCTCATCAGCAGGAACAGAATGTTGCGGCGAACCATCACGCCGACCAGCCCCAGCACGAACAGCACAGCGGCGACCGCCAGTCCGTGTTCCATCGGAATCGTTAGCATTGCCTTAAACCCCAAGATTTTTGAATTTTTTGTGCCGGTCCGCTCAACCGTTCTGGTCGTCGCGCTTGCCCAGGTGGTAGGCCGCCACCAGCGCCGCGAGCAGCAGCAGCGAGGCTAGTTCCACCACTATGAGGTAGGGGCCGAACAGGGCCACACCCACCTCTTTGGCATCCACCAGTGTGTGTGCCGTGCCCTGGGATTCGCCATGGGTTAGCAGATACACCATCTCGCCCGCCAGGAGCAGCGCCATAACGCCGGGGCCGATCCAGGCTGTGGGCGCAAGCCAGCGTTTTTCCTGCAGCACGACCGCCTGACCGAGGTTGAGCATCATCACCACAAAGACGAACAGCACCATGATGGCGCCGGCGTAAACGATGATTTCCAGGGCGCCGGCAAAGGGCGCTCCGAGGATAAAAAACATCACCGCGACCGCCAGGAGTGACACGATCAGGCTCAGCAGCGCGTGCACCGGATTGGTATTGGTAACCACCCGAACGGTGGCGTAGATCGCAATGGTGGCAGCGATGTAAAAGGCGATATCCATGCAGAGATTCTCAGTTCACGTTCTGGCCAAATGTCACGTGCGCCGCTTCAGGGCAGCAGCGTTTTAACGTCTATGGGTTGCGCTTCATTTTGCGCCGCACCTTTGGGTTTGCCGGCGATGGCAAGTCCAGCGACGCGGTAAAAGTTGTAATCCGGATTCTTGCCGGGACCGTTGATGAGCAGGTGCTCTTTCTCGTATACCAGGTCCTGGCGGTTGTACTCGGCCATCTCGAAATCCGGCGTCAGCTGGATCGCGGTGGTGGGGGCAGGCTCCTCGCACATGCCGCAGAAAATGCAGCGGGAAAAATTGATGCGGAAAAATTCCGGATACCAGCGGCCGTCGTCAGTCTCCGCCTTTTGTAGGGAAATGCAGCCGACAGGGCAGGCCACCGCGCACAGGTTGCAGGCGACGCAGCGCTCTTCGCCGTCCGGGTCGCGGGTCAGCACTATGCGACCGCGATAGCGCGGCGGCAGGTACACCGGCTGCTCCGGGTATTGGATGGTGTCGCGTTTGCGGAAGCCGTGGCTGAACACCATAACGATGCTGCGCAACTGGGTTCCGGCGCCGACGATGAGGGCGAGAAATCGTTTCAACATAAACATACCTAGGCGCCGGCCAGCAGCAATACGGCGGCTGTTACCAACAGATTGATCAGAGTCAGTGGCAGGCACACCAGCCAGCTGAATTTCATTACATGGTCATAGCGCGGCCGCATCAGGGACCCGCGCACCAGGACAAACAGCATCACGAAAAAGGCGGTTTTGCCGAGAAACCAGAAAATGCCCGGAATAAAGTCCAGATAGGGCAGGGGTTTCCAGCCGCCGAAAAACAGGGTCACGAGCAGGGCGGACACCACGACTATGCCGATGTATTCCGCGACGAAGAACATGCCCCACTTCATGCCGGAATATTCAATGTGGTAGCCGTCCGCCAGTTCCTGTTCCGCCTCGGGCTGATCGAAGGGATGGCGGTGGGTGACGGCGATGCCGGCGATCAGAAAAGTACAGAAGCCGAAGAACTGGGGGACTATGTTCCACAGCCCGCTCTGGGCCTCTACTATTTCGCGCAGGTTGAACGAGCCCGCCTGCATCACCACGCCCATAAGGGCGATCCCCATGAACACTTCGTAACTCAAGGTCTGGGCTGCCGCGCGCAGGCCGCCGAGCAGGGCGTATTTATTGTTCGAGGACCAGGCCGCGAACATCACCGAATAGACCGCCAGCCCCGCCATACCGAAGAAGAACAGCAGGCCGACATTCAGGTCGATCACACCCCAGGTCGCGGTGATGGGGATGATCGCCATGGAGAGCAGGATGGTGCTCATGGCGATGAACGGCGCGAGACGGAAAACGAAGCTGTCGGCGAAGGGGGGAGTCCAGTCCTCCTTGAAAAACATTTTCAACATGTCTGCGACTATCTGAAACATGCCGAACGGACCGACCCGATTGGGGCCGTGGCGGTCCTGCCACCAGGCGAGGAGCTTGCGTTCGATCAGGCTCAGGTAGGCGGCGAACAGCACCGTGACCACCAGGATCACCACGCCCTGGAAGACGGTGAACAGAATGTGCTGCAGGTCCGGGGTCAGCCAAGTAAGCATCAAATAGCCTCCAGCATCACTTGCGCCCAGATTTCCCCGCCAAATGCGGGCATGCCGGGCAAGCCGACCGGCAGGCCGAGACAACCGGCCGCCAGCCCCTCAGTTACCCGCACCGGCAGGCGGATGTTTTGGCCGGTCAGGCGCACCACCAGGGTGGCCGAGTCCCGCACACCCAGGCGCTGCGCATCCGCGGGTGCCAGGGCGGCATAGGGCGCGGGAATACGCTCTGCAGTCACAGTGGCGAGGTTCGACAACTCCTCGCTGCCGAAAATGTGGTGTTGCGGCACTATGCGCCATTTGCCGGCGGCAGCTGCGAAGGCTGCCGGTATGGTCTGAAAATAAGGGTGAATGGCGGAGTTGGGCTCGATCAGGCGTTTGCCGGCGTCGCCCTTGCGGGAATGGCCGCCGACTTCATCCTGGAATTTGTTCCAGGCCTGGGGTGAATTCCAGCCCGGCGCCCAGGCAAAGGATGTGAGCGCGGCCGGGTTTTCGGCGCCCACATAACCCTCCATGGAATAGGCGAGGGCGGAATCCGGGTCTTGGGAGGCGCGCGGCTCATGCACGCTGATATTGGCGCGCATGGCAGTGCGGCCGGAGTAGCGGCGCGGTTCACGGGCGAGCTTCAAACCCTGGATACGAAAACTCGCATTGGGCGCGGCGTCGCGAATGCCGGCGAGAGCGGGGACAGCCGCGCAGCAGGCCTCAATGACCGCGTCCAGATGCGTCCAGCTGAACGGCTGCTGGTGGAGGCCGGTGTGCAGCGCATGCAGCCAGCGCCAGCTCTCCTTGATCAAGGTCTCAGGATCGTAATAAGCGGGGTCGTAGACCTGAAAGAAGCGCTGTGCTCGCCCTTCATGATTCACCACCGTGCCATCGGCCTCGGCGAAACTCGCTGCGGAGAACAGCAAGTGGGCCTTGTTGCTGGTGGCGGTAGTTTGATGATCGAGCACGATCACCGCTTTGGCCGCAGACAAGGCCGCGTCAACCATGGCGGCCGGGGCGCGGCGGTAGAGATCGTTTTCGGCGATCACCAGCACATCGGCGCCCATCTGCAGCGCGTCTTCAAGAGATTTATTGCCAAGATAAAGCAGACCGAGGCTGTTCACCTCCGGCACGACCAGGCTGATACCGACCGCTTTGCCGCTGCGCTTGAGTGCAAGGGCGACATTGGCGGCGGCTTCCAGCACGGCTATGGAGCCGGCGCCAGTGCCGGATACCACCAGCGGCGACTGGGCGGCGAGCAGCGCGGCGGCCATGGCTTGGGCCTGGTCGCGCTCGGCGTCGGTCAGATCGGCGACGGCGGGTGCGTTGGGGTCGATGATGTGAGCTACGGCGAATCCCAGGCGGGCCAAATCTTCGGCCGCGGCCCGGCAGGTGAGGCGGGCCGCGTCGTCCAGGCGGGTCGGCGAAGTGCTGCCGATAAACAGGGGATGGCGCTGGTCCTGACCGATATTTTTCACCGCCTCGGCCATCCATTCGGTGACTTTTCGCTCTGCGGCCATCTGCAAGGTTTTGCCTTTGACGGCCTGACGCAGAGCCAGGGCAATGCGCGGCGCGGTCTGGGTGACGTCTTCGCCCAACACCAGAACGGCATCCGCCTTTTCCATCTCCCGCAGCGCCGGCGTCGCCACGCCGCCATCCTGCAATATCTGTCGGGCGCTCTGGACGAGGGCCAGTTCAGTCGCGTTCAGACCGGTGGAAAAATTGGCTTCGCCCACCAACTCGCGCAGGGCGAAATTGGTTTCGATACTGGCGCGGGGAGAGCCGATGCCGACCACCCGCTTGCCTTGACTGATGGCGGTGATGGCCCAGTCCAGCGCTGGGTCCACACCTAGGGCCTGTTCACCGGACCCGCTGCGCAACAGAGGGCGGCGCGGGCGATCCGGGTGATTGACATAGCCGTAGCCGAAGCGGCCGCGGTCGCAGAGAAAATAGTGGTTTACCGAGCCGTTGTAGCGGTTCTCGACCCGGCGCAGTTCGCCGTAACGCTCTCCGGGGCTGATGTTGCAGCCCACCGAACACTGCTGGCAAATACTCGGGGCAAACTGCATGTCCCATTTGCGGTTGTAGCGCTCGGAATGGGTTTTATCGGTGAAGACGCCAGTGGGACACACCTCCGTCAAATTGCCGGAAAATTCGCTTTCCAGAGTGCCATCTGCCACGCGACCGAAGTAGACGTTGTCGTGAGCGCCGTAAACGCCGAGGTCCGTGCCGTCCGCGTAGTCATTGTAGTAACGCACACAGCGATAACAGGCGATACAGCGGTTCATTTCATGGTTAATAAACGGCCCAAGCTGCTGGTTCAAGTGGGTGCGCTTGGTGAAGTCGTAGCGGCGTGTATCGTGGCCCGTCATAACTGTCATGTCCTGCAGGTGACAGTGGCCGCCTTCTTCGCAGACCGGACAGTCGTGGGGGTGATTGGTCATCAACCATTCAATAACGCTGGCGCGGAATTCCTTGGCCTCCGCATCGTCGATGGAGATATAGGTGTTGTCTGTCGCGGGGGTCATGCAAGACATCACCAAGCGCCCGCGTTTATCGTCGGGATTGGCATACTGCTTCACCGCGCACTGGCGGCAGGCGCCGACGCTGCCCAGGGCCGGGTGCCAGCAGAAATAGGGAATATCCAAACCGAGGGACAGACACGCCTGCAGCAGGTTGTCGGCGCCGTCCACTTCCAGGCGTTTGCCATCAACAAAAATCGTTGCCATTTGCCTTACCCCTGTACCGCAGTCGCTCTGGCGACGCCTTGCTCGAATTCGGAACGGAAATATTTCAGTGCGCTCTGCAGCGGTTCCATAGCGCCGGGAGCGTGGGCACAAAAGGTTTTGCCTGGGCCGAGCTGGCGGGTGAGCTGCTGCAGTATGTCCAGGTACTCGGGTTTGCCTTCACCCCGCTCAAGGGCGCGCAGCATTTTCACCGACCAGGGCAAGCCATCCCGGCAGGGCGTACACCAACCGCAGGACTCCCGCGCAAAGAATTCTTCGAGGTTGCGCACCGCAGACACCATGCTCTGGGTGTGATCCACCACCATGACGAGACCCGTGCCCATGCGGCTGCCGGCTTTCATAATGGTGTCGAAATCCATCGCCAGATCCAGGTGGTCCGGGGTGAGAAAGTCGGTGGAGGCTCCGCCCGGCAGCCAGGCTTTCAGGCGCAGACCGTCGCGCATACCGCCGGCGTGTTCCTCAATGATTTCCCGCGCTGTGGTGCCGATGGGCAACTCCCACAGGCCCGGCTTTTTCACCTTGCCGGAGGCGCCATAGATCTTGGTGCCGGCGTCGGTGCTTTTGCCCTGGGACAGACCTTTGAACCAGTCCGCCCCCCGGTTGATGATGTGGGGGATATTGCTCAGGGTCTCTACGTTGTTCACTACTGTGGGCCGACCCCACAATCCGGCGATCTGCGGGAAGGGCGGTTTCGCCCGGGGATTGGCGCGGCGGCCTTCCAGGGAGTTGATCAGGGCGGTTTCCTCGCCGCAGATATAGCGGCCCGCGCCCGTGTGCACGTGCAGATCCATGCTCCAGCCGGAGCCGAGGATATTCTCCCCGAGATAACCGGCCGCCTGTGCTTGTTTGATAGCGTCGTTCAAGCGCTGGGCGGCCAGCACATACTCGCCGCGCAGGAAGATATAGGCGCGTTTCGCCTGGATGGCGTAGCCGGCGATGATCATGGCCTCCACCAGCTGGTGGGGCAGATTCTCCATCAGCATGCGGTCCTTGAAGGTGCCGGGTTCCATCTCGTCGGCGTTGCAGACCAGATATTTGGTGCCCGCATCCGGCCCCATGGGAACCAGACTCCATTTGATCCCAGCGGGGAAGCCTGCGCCGCCACGGCCGCGCAGGTTGGCGTTTTTGACGATGCCCTGCACATCCGCTGGCGACATGCTGCCGAGTGCCTTGCGCACGGCCAGATAGCCGTCGATAGCCTCGTATTCCTTGATATCGGTGATGGGCCGGTTGCCGACGATCCGGTAGGTCAGGGGTTTGATGTCACCCAGATTGGCGCTGGTCATAGGTACTTCTCCAGCAGGGCGGACACCTGTTCCGGCGCCACGTCGAAGTGGGTGTCCTCATTGATCATGAGTACCGGCGCCCGGTCGCAGGCACCCAGGCAACAGATGGGCAGCAGGGTGAAGCGGTTGTCCGGCGTGGTCTGGCCGAAACCTATGGCGAGCTTTTGCTCCAGGGCCTGTTGCACTGCCTGATAGTCGGTCAGATGACAGGCGATGCTGTCGCACAGCTTGATCACATGGCGGCCCACGGGCCGGCGGAAAATGAGGCTGTAGAAAGTCGCCACACCTTCCAGATCCGGCGCGGAAATGCCCAGCAAGTCGGCCACCGGCTGAATGGCGCCGTCAGGCACCCAGCCATGGCGTCTTTGAATGACCTTGAGTGCATCTATCGACGCCGCGCGCGGGTCGTCGTAGTGGTGGATGTGATGCTCGATTTCCGCGCGGTCCGCAGAATCGAGCACATAGGGCGCGCTATCGGGACCGGTGTGTTTGGTGTTATCGCTGCAAATAATCATAAGATTCGTCCGGTCCCCTTAGCGGTCCACGTCGGCCATTACGAAATCGATGCTGGCCAGATAGGCAATCAAATCCGGAATCATGCTGCCGCGGATCACCGAGGGGATCTGCTGCAAGTGCGCGAAACTCGGTGTGCGGATCCGGGTGCGATAGCTCATGGTGGCGTTGTCGCTGACCAGGTAGTAGCTGTTGATGCCCTTGGTAGCCTCGATCATCTGGCTCGCTTCCCCGGCCGGCATTACCGGACCCCAGGACACACTGAGGAAGTGGGTGATCAGAGTTTCGATATGCTGGAGGGTTTTTTCCTTGGGCGGCGGCACCGTCAGCGGGTGGTCGGCTTTGTATGGACCGGCGGGCATGTGGTCCAGGCACTGCTTGATGATGCGCAGGCTCTGGCGCATCTCCTCGATCCGCAACAGACAGCGGTCGTAGGCATCGCCGTTCTGCGAGACAGGTATGTCGAAGTCGAAATTTTCATAGCCGGAATAGGGCCGCGCTTTGCGCAGATCGAAGTCGATACCGGTGGCGCGCAGGCCCGGTCCGGTCACGCCCCATTCAATGGCGTCTCTGGCGTTGTATTGCGCCACACCGATGGTGCGGGATTTGAGAATGCTGTTTTTGATCGCCGCTTTGACGTACTCATCCAGCCGCTTGGGCATCCACTCGACGAATTCGCGCACCCGTTTGTCCCAGCCGTTGGGCAGGTCGTGGGCGACACCGCCGATGCGGAACCACGCCGGGTGCATGCGCCCGCCGGTGATGGCTTCGATCACGTCGTAGGCTTTCATGCGGTCGGTGAACATGAAAAAGATCGGTGTCATGCCGCCGACATCCTGGATATAGGTGCCGAGAAACAGCAGATGGCTGGTTATGCGGAAGAACTCCGCCATCATCACGCGGATCGTCTGCACGCGTGCAGGAACCTGGATGCCGGCCAGCTTTTCCACCGCCAGCACGTAAGGCAGGTTGTTCATCACACCGCCGAGATAATCGATGCGGTCGGTATAGGGGATATAGCTGTGCCAGGACTGGCGCTCGCCCATTTTTTCGGCGCCGCGGTGGTGGTAGCCGATGTCGGGCACACAGTCGAGGATTTGCTCGCCGTCCAGTTGCAACACTATGCGGAAGGCGCCATGGGCACTGGGATGGTTGGGGCCGAGGTTGAGGAACATAAAATCCTCATCCGCCGTGCCCGGTTGCATGCCCCATTCCTCGGGCCGGAAGCGCAGCGCTTCCTGCTCGGCGTCCTGTTTGGCGGCGTCGAGCATAAAGGGATCGAATTCGGTGGCGCGCGCGGGGTAGTCCTTGCGCAGGGGATGGCCAGTCCAGGTGCGCGGCAACATGATGCGCACCAGGAGCGGGTGGCCGTCGAAGGCGATGCCGAATAAATCCCACACCTCACGCTCATACCAGTTGGCGTTCGGAAAGAGATTGACCGCAGTCGGCACGGAAAGGCTGTCCTGAGACAGGGCGACTTTCAGGCGCACGTCGGCATTACGTTCGATCGACAGTAGATGATAGAAGACCGTGAAGTCCGCCGCTGGTAGGCCCCAGCGGTGGGTGCGCAGCCGTTCGTCCATGGCGCTCAGATCGTAGAGCATGGAGTAGGGCCGCGGCATGCCGCGGAGGAACTCCAGCACATCGATCAGTTGCGCCCGCTCAACCCAGAGGGTTGGCACCTGGTCTTTGGTCTGCTGCACGACAAAGGATTGTTCGCCAAATTTGGCGAACAAATCCTTTATCACTTCTGGTAAATCCGCCTCCTGAGTTGCATTTCCAACCGTTGTTTGCATAGACGTCCAATAGAAAAAACACAGAATCTTGCTAAATCCCGACCGATTCTGCCGAACAGGGCACGGCCTTCGCGCACTCGTCGCGCGGTTTTTCTCTTTACGCCGGAAATTCCGGTCGGGATATAAATACGGTTTCATGATCAGATGCCGTCGGGCTCGCGCAGGTTGACGACCTGAATGCGCTCTTGCTGTTTGACGTCCCGCTGCGCCGGCATAACCGGGCGGTAGACGCCCTGGTCGCCACCCACCCATGTCAAGGGGCGGCGCTCTTTGCCGATGGATTCTTGCAGCAGCATCAAACCTTGGAGAAATGCTTCGGGGCGGGGCGGGCAACCGGGAATATATAGATCCACCGGCAGGAATTTATCCACGCCCTGCACCACGGAATAAATGTCATACATGCCGCCGGAATTGGCGCAGGCGCCCATGGAAATCACCCATTTCGGTTCGAGCATCTGCTCGTATAAGCGCTGCACCACTGGTGCCATTTTGATAAAGCAGGTACCGGCGATCACCATGAGGTCGGCCTGTCGCGGTGACGCGCGTATCACCTCGGCGCCAAAGCGCGCCAAATCGTGCGGCGCGGTAAAGGCGGTCGCCATTTCCACATAACAACAGGAAAGGCCAAAGTTGTACGGCCAAAGAGAATTTTTACGCCCCCAGTTGACTGCGCCGTTCAGCATGTCGGTCAGTTTTCCCATATAGATATTGCGGTGGACCTGATCCTCCATGGGGTCGGCAACAGTGGAGCGACTCTGTTCGGGATAGCGGGCTTCCGACGGCTTGGCGTCAGCGCGAGTCAGGGTGTATTTCATTGGGGAAACCTCTCTCTAGTCACCAATTTTTAGCCCACTAATTTCTGGCCCCCAAATTTGGAAACCACCGGTTTTGCTGTGCGGGTGTCGTATTACTTGTTGAGCTGGCGCCGTGCCGAACCGGACCAATCGAGCGCACCGACGCGCCAGATGTAAATCAAACCCACGAGCAAAACGAGAATAAAAATTAGCGCCTCGATGAAACCGGCCCAGCCGCTTTCGCGTACGGACACAGCCCAGGCGTAAAGAAAAAGCGCTTCGATATCGAAAATCACGAAAAACATCGCGATCAGATAAAACTTTGCGGAGAGGCGGAGGCGGGCGCCTCCGACGGAAACAATGCCGGATTCAAAGGGTTCGGTTTTGGCTTTGCCCCTGCTGCGGCCACCCATAAACACAGGTATTGCAAGCATGAAAAGACAGATAAAAACGACACCGCAGATATAGATCGCGAAAGACCAGTGATGGGCAAGAGAGTCTACAGATAACATCCGAATTCCCCAGTAGGGCACATCCATGGTTACGGAATCTCATCGGTGCGGCCAGTTAGATTCGCCACACACGTAACCCTGTATGCCCTGATCTGGGGCGGCATGATACGCCCGATATTTGCCGAGAGCTATGGGCTAGGGAAAAATTTTTTTTTCGACCGCGCGTAGGCGTATTTATATCCCTGTCGACGCAAGAATTTAAGGAGCACGATTTGGGAAATCGTTTTTTTCAGACAGTTGTTTTACGCATTAACCGAGGCGATCCCGACAGGTGGACGTGTTTTATTAATGTGGTCGTTACAGAAATTTTGCGGTTGGAGAGATGTGGCTGCGGATGGCGTATCTCCGCCCCGTTTGTCCTTTGGAAACGACAACTGAACCCGCGGATTTTTTATGGCTCTTAGCTGCGCCAAGTTCCGATCTGCGCAGCCTGCGCGCGTTTTCGGCTACTGGCATTGCTGCTACAATGCGCGGCTTCGCGCTGATCCCCTTCACAGACCTGGGCTTTTATTGATCATGACCTGGAATTTTCCGCACCGAATTTTATTACTCTCCTTGAGTTTCATCGTTTCTGCATCCCATGCCGCTCCTTTGATTATCCCGTCTCCACCGCAGATCAGCGCCAAAGCGTATTTGTTGATGGATGCTGCAACCGGCGACGTGTTGATTGAAGAAAATGCCGACCAGCAACTGCCGCCGGCAAGTCTCACCAAAATGCTGACCTCGTACATCGTTTCCGAGGAGATTGAGCGCGGCAAGCTCAAAGAAGACGATATGGTTCTAATCAGCGAGGACGCCTGGCGGCGCGGCGGCACCACCAGCGGTGGCTCCACCATGTTTTTGCAGGTTGGCTCCCGGGTTCCGGTGATGGATCTGCTCAAAGGCGTGATCATCCAATCCGGCAACGATGCTTCCATTGCACTGGCCGAGCATCTCGCTGGCAGTGAGCAGGCGTTCGCCGATGTGATGAACCAATACGCGCAATTGATCGGAATGCGCTCATCCCACTTCGTCAACGCCACTGGCTGGCCCGCCGAAGGTCATTTGACCACTACCCGTGACTTGGCCATTCTTGCCCGCGCGGTCATCAACGACCACCCCGACCACTATCCGCTCTATGCGGAAAAATACTTTACCTATAACGGCATCAACCAGCCCAATCGCAACCTTCTGCTGCATCGTGACCCAACAGTGGATGGTCTGAAAACCGGACACACTGAAGAGGCGGGCTATTGCCTGGTGGCGTCGGCCCAGCGTCAAGATATGCGCTTGATTTCGGTGGTCATGGGCACAAGATCCGAGGCGGTGCGTGCCGAAGAATCCGCCAAGCTGCTGGCTTACGGCTTCCGCTTTTTCCAGACCCACAATCTGTATAAGAAAGATCAGGAGTTGAGCCGGGCGCGGGTATGGAAAGGTGCTGCGAATGAGGTGGCACTGGGTGTCGATAAAGATGTGGCCATTACGATTCCCCGCGGCTCCAGCGAGGCATTGAAGGCGGAGATTGTTGTGGACAGCACCATTGTGGCCCCGCTCACCGTCGGTCAACCTCTCGGTGAATTGCGTGTGACGCTGGAGGACAAAGTTATTTACCAGTCCCCGCTCGTGGTGTTGACCGCAGTGGAAGAGGCCGGATTTTTTGCCCGGCTCTGGGACAGTCTGGTGTTGTTTTTTACCGGTATTTTTTCCTGATGAGTGATTTGCCCCCGCCCAAAATCGAATTCCCTTGCCCGGATTACACCATCCGGGTCATGGGTGAAGCATCGGAACACTTCCGCACTTACGTGGTGGAGGTGTTCGAGCGCCATGCGCCGGATTTCAATCGCGATGCGTTGAAGATCCGCCCCAGCAGCAGCGGGCGCTACGAATCCATCAATGTGGTGATAACCGCCACCGGTATCGAGCAGTTGCAGGCGATTTTCATCGACCTGAAAAAACATCCTGCGGTGCAGATGGTTTTGTAAGGATGTGTTGTGACCAGCGCTGTTCCTGATAGGCCATTACTGTCCACCCGTTTTCTCGGTGTTCAGCCCTACGAAAGCATCTGGCGACAGATGCGAGATTTCACCGATCAGCGCGGCGCTGAGAGTAGGGATGAGTTGTGGCTCGTCCAACACCCGCCGGTCTTTACCCAGGGGCAGGCCGGCCGGGCAGAGCATCTGCTGAATCCCGGTGATATTCCTGTGGTGCAGACCGATCGGGGCGGGCAGGTGACCTATCATGGCCCCGGGCAGATAGTGGCCTATCCACTGCTGGATCTACGCCGTTTGAAACTCGGTGTGCGCGACTTGGTGACTCTGCTGGAAAACACGGTGATTGAGTTTCTTGCCAATAGGAATCTGTCCGCAGTCGCCCGGCCAGACGCGCCGGGGGTGTATGTGGAGGGCCGCAAGATCGCCTCTTTGGGATTGCGGGTAAGGCGGGGTTGCAGCTTTCACGGGGTCAGTCTGAATGTCCAGATGGACCTGTCGCCGTTCCTGCGCATCAATCCCTGCGGCTATAATGGCCTGCAAATAACCCAACTGGCAGACTGGATGGGCACATCCAGCCTGCAGATCCCGCACCTCGAACAGGAGTTAGCCCAGCTGCTTGCGGTGAATCTAGGCTTCGCTGGCATCCAAACCGACTGCTGATTTTATTCGTCTTCTTCGAGACCTCTATGACCGACAATCTTCCCGTAAAACGCACCCGTCGCCTGGCCCAGGGGGAAAAAACTGCGCGATGCCGACAAGGTCGAGCGCATCCCCGTCAAAATCATCGCCACCGACAATCTGCTGCGCAAACCGGACTGGATCCGAGTGCGCATCCCTGCGTCGCCGGAAGTGGAACGCATCAAAAAACTGCTGCGCAAGAACAAACTCTCCACCGTCTGCGAAGAAGCCAACTGTCCGAACCTGTCAGAGTGCTTCAGCGGTGGTACGGCCACTTTCATGATCATGGGTGACATCTGTACCCGGCGCTGTCCCTTCTGCGATGTTGGTCACGGCAAACCCAATGCTCTGGACGCCGACGAGCCGAAGAACCTCGCTGGCGCCATTGCGGAGATGGGGTTGAAGTATGTGGTGATCACCTCCGTGGACCGCGACGACTTGCGCGATGGCGGCGCACAGCATTTTGCTGACTGTATCCGCGAGGCGCGCGCGTTATCGCCCAATCTGGAAATTGAGATCCTGACCCCGGACTTCCGCGGTCGCATGGATGTGGCACTGGATATCCTTGAGCGCGAGCCGCCGGATGTCTTCAACCATAACCTGGAAACAGTGCCACGCCTTTACCTGCAAGCGCGTCCCGGCGCCAACTTCAAATGGTCCTTGGAACTGCTCAAACAGTACAAGGCGCGCCGCCCTGAGGTGCTGACCAAGTCCGGCTTGATGGTGGGGCTTGGCGAGACTAAAGAAGAGATCATTGAGGTAATGCACCAGATGCGCGAGCACGATATCGACATGCTCACCATCGGTCAGTATCTGCAGCCATCCAAAAATCACCTGCCGGTGTTGCGTTACGTGGAGCCGGCGGAGTTTGACGAATATACCGCCATCGCTAATGAAATCGGCTTTAAACGCGCCGCCTGCGGGCCTTTGGTGCGCTCGTCGTACCACGCCGACAAACAGGCGCACGGTGAAGAGGTGAAATAAAACACCATGTCGGAATGGGCCATTGCGGATCTGGTTGAATACCCCGAATGGCTCGATTCCATCGTCGAGTGGCAGCACGCCGAATGGCTGCGCCTCAGCGATGCTGCGGCGCTATCGCAGACGGACTTAAGCAAGGCGTTGCACGAGCGCCAACTGCATATGCGCACCCATCTCACCCATGACGCCATTCCCAAGACGTTTGTCGCTTATGCGGATGACCAGCCGGTCGGCAGCGTCAGCTTGGTGCGTTATAACGCCGACCCCGCAGCCCAGCTCTGGTTGACCAATCTCTACGTGCAACCGTCTTGGCGTTACAAAGGCATAGGCGCGGCTTTGCTGGCGCGCGGCGAGCAAGTAGCGCGTGATCTGGAAGTGAAAGACCTCTGGTTGTGCAGCTTCGATACTGCGGATTACTACCTCAACTTTGGCTGGCGCTGGGAGCGAACCGCGGAATTGCGCGGGTTGCAGGTTGAAGTGCTGCATAAAGTGCTTTGATCACAGCCAAATTTAAGGCCTCTCAAGCGCAGCGCCACGACCCTCGGCAGTCTTCTGCCAGCGGTCAGATCTGCCGATCCCGGACGTGTGCCGGTGTTTGTTTTTTATTCAATCCCCGCGCGTTTTTCCTTTGCTAATCAGGTAGAATGCGCGCCTTTTTCTCCCGCAGGTCCTGTTTCATGTCCAACTCCACGCCCAAAGTCGGTTTTGTCTCTCTAGGTTGCCCTAAGGCACTGGTGGACTCCGAACGCATACTCACGCAACTGCGCACCGAAGGTTACCAGGTCGTGCCCAGCTATCAGGATGCCGACGTGGTGGTGGTGAATACCTGCGGTTTCATCGACAGTGCGAAGCAGGAATCCCTCGACGCCATTGGCGAGGCGATCAATGAAAATGGTCGGGTGATCGTCACCGGCTGTATGGGTGTCGAGGAAGACATCATTCGCAAAATTCACCCAAGTGTTCTCGCCGTCACCGGGCCGCAGCAGTACGAGCAGGTCGTGAGCGCTGTGCACGAAGTTGTTCCGCCGAAAAAAGACCACGACCCCTTTATTGATTTGGTGCCGCCGCAGGGCATTAAACTCACCCCGCGACACTATGCTTATTTGAAAATTTCCGAAGGCTGCAATCACCGCTGCTCCTTCTGCATTATTCCCTCCATGCGCGGCGATTTGGTCAGCCGTCCTATCGGGCAGGTTCTGGATGAAGCCGAGCGCCTAGTCAAAGCGGGCACCCGTGAATTATTGGTGATTTCCCAGGACACCAGCGCCTACGGTGTCGATCTGAAATACCGCACCGGTTTCTGGCAGGGCCGCCCGGTGAAAACCAAAATGTACGACTTGTGCGATGCGTTAAGTGAGCTAGGCGCGTGGGTGCGACTGCATTATGTTTATCCGTATCCCCATGTGGACGACATTATTCCGCTGATGGCCGAGGGCAAAGTGCTGCCTTATCTGGATATTCCGTTCCAGCATGCGAGCCCGGCGATTCTGAAAAATATGCGCCGCCCCGCGCACCAGGAAAAAACGCTGGACCGCATCCACAGATGGCGGGAAATCTGCCCGGAAATTTCTTTGCGCTCCACCTTTATCGTCGGATTCCCCGGTGAAACGGAAGAAGATTTCCAGATGCTGCTCGATTGGCTCGATGAGGCGCAACTGGATCGCGTCGGCTGTTTTGAATATTCACCAGTCACCGGCGCCGCTGCCAATGAATTGCCCAATCACGTTCCGGATGAAGTGAAAAAGGAGCGCTGGGAAAGATTTATGGAAAAACAGCAGGCTATTTCCGCTGCGAAATTGCAGAGCAAAATTGGCTGGGAAATGGATGTGCTGGTGGATCACGTGGAAGACGGAGTTGCCACTGCCCGCAGCTACGCCGACGCGCCGGAAATTGACGGTGTGGTAGTAATCGAAGGTGATTACGGTTTGAAGCCTGGCGATATGCTGCCTGTAGTGATTGACAGTGCGGATGATTACGACCTTTGGGCGACACCGCTGCTCGAAGACGAAGAATAAAATCAATAAAGATTGGTTGGTGGAATCAATCTGCCAACCAATTTTCCGGATCCACAGGCTCGCAGTTTTTAAAAATCCAAAAATAAAGGCTGCCACCTGATTTTCAGCTTCCCACATTTCTCCACCTGCAATCCCCAATCCGATCCATCCAGGCTCAAGTCCAAGGCTGCGCGTAAATAATTATGGGCTTCTGCTCTGAATGCCACCGCAGTCTGTACTAAAACATCTCCTGTAATCCAAAAAATGCATTGCGATAAGAATCTTCATATTTTGTTAAGCATGCATGCTTGAGAAAAGCTTTCACTAAAGCCTAATTAAAGCGAAAAATTCGCAGTGCCGAAGCCTTTTCCTGATTAAAACGAGCGGCAAGTCTAATTCGGCGTAACGATGATATGACCGCGATAGATCACAGTTTTTTCTTTTGGTGCGGAGGGTGGGGGAGCTGGGGGAGTCGTTGCCTCGATGGCATGTCCACGGTAGACGTGTTGGTGGTGATTGCGCTCCTCTTGAGCGCTTTGCAGGCGTGTGATCCAGGCCGGACCTGCCATGGTCATAAGTTGGTGGATAAGGTCACGCAGCAGCAAGTCCTCTACCTCCAGATAGAGATCCGCCAACAGATCCAGCAACTGTGGATTGGTGAGTTTTACTTGCGTGCGCGCAGGCGTCGGAACGATTTTTCGAATCAGAAAAATCTGATCGATCATGGATTTGGTGTACTGCATTGCGTTTTCAGTCCCGGATATGCGCTTGACGGGCAGTCCTGGCACCCTAAGGTGCGGAATTGTCGGTCCATGACGCCTCTTGTCGGTGAAGTTAAATAATGCGTATTCAGACGGTACGCAACAGCAATTATTGCGCCAAAGGCCCGCTGTAACGCCTTTAGCGTCGGTTGGTCTGGCTTTCGGGGAAAGAAGCGCAATCCGCCGGATATATGCAGGGTATATTTCAGTTCATCGACGCCCTAGAATGGCCGGCGCTGCCCCGTTTGCGGGCTTCCTTATGGCAGAGTGGTGGCCGATTGGCTGCCCACCCGGTGGATTTCCATGAGTTCAAATTTCGTACATCTGCGAGTGCGCACCGAATTTTCCCTGGTGGACAGCATCATCCGAATCAAAGGATTGGTTAAGCGGCTACAGAAGCTGGAAATGCCTGCCTGCGGGGTCACTGATGTCACCAATTATTTTGGCCTCATCAAATTCTATAAAGCGGCCCAGGGTGCTGGTATCAAGCCTGTCTGCGGCTGTGATTTTTATGTGCGCGGCGAGGAGGAGGATTCACAGGCCCATCTCATCACCTTGTTTGCGCAAAACAACACAGGTTACAAAAACATCGTTGAGCTCATCTCCCTGGCGTATCAAAAAGGCCAGTATCTCGGTCAGGCGTATGTGCGCCGTGAGTGGGTGTCGCGTCACAGTGAGGGTGTCATAGCGCTGTCCGGCGCTCGTGCCGGGGATATCGGTAAAGCTCTGGTTGGCGATCGCCTGGAGCAAGCGGAAACGCTTGCCCGCGGTTGGATGGCGGATTTTCCTGAGCGCTTTTATATAGAGCTGCAGCGCACCGGCCGGCAGAATGAGGGCATTTATATTGAGCGCGCGGTGGAGCTCGCCGACCGTTTGGAATTGCCTGTGGTGGCAACCAATGACGTGCGCTTTCTCGATGCTGCGCAGTTCGAAGTGCATGAGGCACGGGTGTGCATAGGCGAGGGCCGAACACTGGATGACCCGCGTCGCGAGCGGCGCTACAGCGAGCAACAATATTTGCGTTCGGCAGAGGAAATGGCGGAGCTTTTCAGTGATCTTCCCGAGGCGCTTGCCAACACTGTCGAAATTGCCAAACGCTGCACTTTGGATATTCAACTCGGTAAATATTTTCTGCCGGAATATCCCATTCCAGAGGGGCTAACCGAAAACGAATTTTTCAAAAAAGTCTGTCTCGAAGGTCTTGAACAGCGTCTCGCGCGTATTATTCCGGCCGATGCTCCGGACTATGCGGAGCGGCGCAAGGTGTATGACGATCGCCTGCAATTTGAGCTGGATATCATCATCCAGATGGGTTTTGCCGGTTACTTCCTTATCGTGATGGACTTTATCCAGTGGGCCAAGGACCACGATATTCCGGTGGGGCCGGGGCGGGGGTCGGGTGCCGGCTCGCTGGTGGCCTATTCGCTGAAAATCACTGATCTGGATCCGCTGGAATACGATCTGCTGTTCGAACGTTTTCTCAACCCCGAGCGGGTTTCCATGCCGGACTTCGATATCGACTTCTGTATGGACAACCGTGACAGGGTGATTTCCTACGTCGCCGACACCTACGGTCGCGATGCGGTCAGCCAGATCATTACCTTCGGTACCATGGCTGCAAAGGCGGTGGTGCGCGATGTGGCGCGGGTACAGGGCAAGTCCTACGGCCTTGCCGACAAACTCTCGAAATTGATTCCGCCTACGCCGGGCATGACGCTGGAAGTCGCTCTCGAGCAGGAAGCGCCCTTGAAGGAGTTTCTGCAGAACGATGGCGATGCCCAGGAAATCTGGGATATGGCGCTGCAGCTCGAGGGCATCACCCGTAACGTCGGCAAACACGCCGGGGGTGTGGTGATCGCGCCCACCAAGCTGACGGATTTTGCACCACTGTATTGCGACGAAACCGGCGGTGGTCTGGTCACTCAGTTTGATAAGAACGACGTGGAAGAGGCCGGCCTGGTGAAGTTCGACTTCCTCGGTCTGCGCACCCTGACCATCATCGATTGGGCGCGCCTGATGATCGATGAACAGCTCGCCAAAAAAGGCGAGCCGCCCCTCGATATAAGCGCCATTTCGCTGGACGACGCCCCTACATTCAAGCTGCTCAAGCGCGCGGAAACAACGGCGGTATTCCAGCTTGAATCCCGCGGCATGAAGGACCTGATCAAGCGTCTGCAGCCGGACAATATTGAAGACCTGATCGCTCTCGTCGCTCTGTTCCGCCCCGGTCCATTGGAGTCGGGCATGGTGGACGACTTTATCAACCGCAAACACGGCCGCGCCCAGGTGGCCTATCCAGATGCCAAGTTCCAGCACAGTAGTTTGAAGCCGGTGCTTGAGCCCACTTACGGCGTTATTGTCTACCAGGAACAGGTGATGCAGATCGCCCAGGTACTCGCCGGATATACCCTCGGTGGCGCCGACATGTTGCGCCGGGCCATGGGTAAGAAAAAGCCGGAGGAGATGGCCAAGCAGCGGGAGGTGTTTGAGGATGGCGCCAAGAAGCAGGGCATAGATCCCGAGCTGGCCATTCGCATTTTCGACCTGGTGGAAAAGTTTGCCGGCTACGGTTTCAACAAGTCCCACTCGGCGGCCTATGCCATCGTCTCTTACCAGACCGCGTGGCTGAAGGCGCACTATCCGGCGCAATTTATGGCGGCCACCATGTCCTCGGATATGGATAAAACCGACAAGGTGGTGACCTTTATCGAAGAGGTCCGCAACATGGGCCTCACCCTGTTGCCGCCGGATGTGAACCACGGCCAATTCCAGTTCACCGTGGACGATCGCAACAACATCATCTACGGCCTCGGCGCCATTAAGGGGCTGGGTGAGGGCCCTATCGAAAATATTATCAATGCGCGCAAGGATGGCCCCTTTGCCGACCTGTTTGATTTCTGCTCCCGAGTGGATTCGCGCAAAGTCAACAAGCGCGCCCTTGAGGCGTTGGTGCGCAGCGGCGCCCTCGACAGGCTCGGCCCGAGTGTGGACGTGGATTACGACCGCGCCGTCATGTGGGCTGCGCTTGCCGAAGCTGTCAAAACAGCGGAACAGAGCGCCGCCAATGCCAGCGCCGGGATGGTCGATTTATTTGGTTCCATAGTGGCGGAAGAGGCTGAGGCGCAAGACGTCTACGCAGATTTCCGCCGCGCCAAGCGCTGGAGTATCAAAGAAAGGCTGAACGGCGAGAAGGAAACCCTCGGCCTTTACTTGACCGGACACCCCATTGAGGAATTTCAGGACGAGCTGAAGCACTTGGTGTCCTGCCGCATTGCCGATGTTAAGCCCGACAAGGGTAAGCAGACGGTTGCCGGTCTGGTGGTGGCGTTTCGGGTGATGAAGACCAAGCGCGGTGACAGTATGGCGTTTGTCACTTTGGATGACCGCAGCGGGCGCATCGAAGTGGCAGCGTTTGCCGATACCTACGCCGCTTATAGGGACAAGCTCTATAAAGACGCCATGTTGGTGATCGAAGGGGTGATCAGCCACGACGATTACAGCGGCGGCCTGAAGATGCGCGCCGATACGGTCGCGGATCTCGGCGAAGCCCGCTTGGCTCGAGCCCAGGCTATCAATATCGTTTGGACCCATGCGGAACTCGCCGCCAACAGCGTGCAGCAGCTGAAGGACGCTTTGCGTCCCCACAGCCAAGGCAATTGCTCGGTAGCGCTGCAGTATGAGCGGCCGGATTGCGCGGCACAGTTGTGGTTGGGTTCGTCCTGGAAGGTCAAGCCGACGGATGACCTGCTGGTGCATCTGCGCGGGCTGTATGGTCAGGAAAAGGTCAAGGTGATCTATCGCCAGGGCGGTGTGGGGGCGATTTCGTGAACAGGCACAATCTTGTGAAGATTTTGTGAGGATAGTGATAAACTTGCGCGCTATTTTTTCCTCGGCGGTCCGACTTCCGCACCGCCCCCCAGCCATAACCAGAATTGAATATGAACCTGAATTATTTGTCTTTCGAGCAGCCCATCGCCGAGTTGGAAGGAAAGATTGCCGAACTCCAACTGGTGGGCAGCGACAATCGCCTGAACATTACGGAAGAAATTGAACGCCTTAGGGAAAAATCCGCGAAGCTCACGGAAAACATCTATTCCAATCTCTCCTCCTGGCAGATCGTTCAGGTCGCCCGCCATCCCCAGCGCCCTTATGCTTCGGACTATATCGGCCGTATCTTCACCGACTGGGAGGAGCTGCACGGCGATCGCCATTTCGGTGATGACAAAGCCATCATTGGCGGCATAGGCCGTCTCGACGGCAGGCCGGTCATGGTCATAGGCGAAGAGAAGGGCCGCAGCGTGCAGGAGAAGGTCTCCCGTAACTTCGGTATGCCCAAGCCTGAGGGCTATCGCAAGGCGCTGCGTTTGATGAACATGGCAGAGCGTTTCAAGCTGCCCGTGCTCACCTTGATCGACACTCCGGGGGCCTATCCCGGCATCGACAGTGAAGAGCGGGGCATCAGCGAGGCTATTGCCCAGAACCTGGCGGTTATGTCGCGCCTGCGCACGCCGATTATTTGTACGGTCATTGGTGAAGGTTCGTCTGGTGGTGCGCTCGCTATCGGTGTGGGTGATCATTTGAACATGCTGCAGTACGCAACTTACTTCGTGATCTCGCCGGAAGGCTGCGCCAATATCATCTGGAAAACGGTGGAGAAGGCGCCCCTGGCGGCGGAAGCCATGGGGGTAACCTCCCGCGTGCTGGAGGATCTGGGCATTGTTGATGAAACCATTCCCGAGCCCCTCGGCGGTGCGCATCGCGATATCGAAACCATGGCGAAAACCTTGCAGGATCGTTTGGTCGTCCAGGTTGACCGTTATTCCGCTATGCCGATGGATCAATTATTGGAACAGCGTTATCAGCGTTTGATGAGTTACGGCAACGACTGATTTTGCGTGAACAGGGATGTTCGCTTTGTGCCAAGTCAAAGTTATTGCTTGGCACATTTCGCGGATTTTATCTGTCTTGGGTTGAAACAACTCCCGAACTAAACCGCTTATTTTTTGTATTTATTCCCTCCTTGATTTTCATAAATTAACTCAAAGCCGGATGTCGGCTGCTCCCTGGCGACTTTTCCCAAGTGCCGCATCAATTCGCGTAAATATTTTTCGTTTCCTTCTGCTGTCGATCAGCCGTCAGAACCGTCCAGGCAATTAAATTCGTGGCCGACTTTGTTTGTGCTTACACACTTTTTCGAGGGCATATTTTTTGTCTGGATGTCAACGTTTAAAAATGTGTACCGCTCAGGGGCAGGGATGGTGGCAGTTTTCGTTGGGGGCGCGTGCGCTTAATAATTTCACTGATCGGCGAGCTTGAAAGCATCCTTAGATGAACTAGTCTTTTTCGTGGTAACACCGTTTTTTAAAAAAGTTACATGTGTCAGGCATAGGATGTCCCATTCTTCTGGCAGAAGAATGGCGTCAGCTACATTCCCTTCAATGTTTCAGCCTAACCCGTCAATGATTGACCGCATGCGTCAAGTTCTACCAAGTCTGTTTTCAGCGTAGTGCGCCTTTTTGCGCTGACGACTCACTTGGTGTGGTGTATTCCTTTTTCTGGAGCCTTTATGCCCTTAGCAACCCAAGGTTTGTGGCGTGCTTGTTTTATTGGTCTTTTTGCTTTTTGTCTTTTCTCTTTCGCCGCTCACTCCCAGGCGGATGCCATTACTTATATTGAAACCCGCAATGACACACAGCAGCTGTCTGGCGTAAGTGATGTTGCCGTTAGCCCGGATGGGCAATTCGTTTATGCCGCATCCTACATGTATGCTGGTGTGACGGCTTTTGAGCGCAACCTTCTAACAGGAGAGTTAAGCGTTCATAACACGCAAAACGGTATCGTGAATGCTTTTAGTGTGGATGTCAGCCCTGATAATAAGCATGTGTATGTTGCATCGCCTGGCGGCTTAATACAGGTGTTATCCAGAAACCCGGAAACCGGTATTTTGACCAAAACCTTCGAAGCCAGGAATACAGGTGGAACCAGTGGTTTTGTGTCGGTGAGCGTCAGTCCTGACGGCTCTGCAGTATATGGGGTGGGAGGTAGTCCCAGCGGGTTGGTGCTGTTTCATCGAGATCCTTCCACTGGAGAGCTCACGGTAGGTGCGGACTATAAAGATAATTTGAATGGTCACTACTTAGGCCAGGCCTTTAATCCCACTCTAAGTCCGATCAAAAACATTGCGTCTTCTGCCGATGGGCGATTTGTGTATGTCACCTCCACGACCGATCATGCCGTTACCCTGTTTAGTCGTGACCCAACAACTAAGTTGCTGACTCAAGAAGCGGTTTATATCGATGGTCAGGGTGGCATGGACGGCTTGCAGTCTGCCTCTTCTGCCAAACTTTCTCCGGATGGCAAACATCTTTATGTGACAGGTCAGGGTGAGAATTCCTTGGCGGTGTTTGAGGTGAATCCAACGACGGGCGAATTAACCTATCTCACCAAAGTAACCGATGGCGCCGATGGCGTTAACAATATTGGCGGCGTCCGCAGCTTAGCGATCAGTCCTGATGGCCGCTATGTTTTGGTGAGTGCAATTAGCGATAACGCTGTAACCGTGTTCGTCCGTAATGCCGAGACCGGATTTTTAACGTTGGATTCGTCGCTCGTAAGAGATAATGGGCCCTTAACAGGCTTGTATGCCCCTTCTGGTATGTCCACCGATCCAATGAATCGCCATTTGTATGTATCGGGTCAGTCTGCGGCCAGCTTGGTGGTTTTTTCTTTGCCAACGCCCGCCGTTATTTTGTCGACCTCGACCGCATCTGTAAGTGAGGCAGAAGGTCCTGTTGTTTTAGACGGACAACTGGAAGTATTCGACTCGGACAGCTCTCATCTTGCGTCGGCGGTTGTGACAATTGAGGCAGGTTTTGTCTCAGCGGATGTTTTGTCAGTGACCACGGTTGCGGGGATTACCGCGAGCTACGACAGCGGCACAGGCGTCTTGACCTTAAGTGGTAGTGCGCCTTTCGTGAGTTGGGATAGTTCAGTGTTGGACACACAAACGGTTGCTGCTGGTGGCGCTGCCACGGCTCCTACAGCGCCTACCCGCACTGGTTACGCGTTCACTGGCTGGGATTTGGCGTTTGATAATGTAACGTCCGATCTGACCGTGACGGCGCAATACACTCTCAACACCTATAACGTTGTATTTGATTTGGATGGTGGTACGCATACCGGCGGTGGTGCCTTAACTCAAACTGTGAATTATGGTGCCGCAGCAACTGCACCTGTTTTTACGGCGCCCGTAGGAAAAACCTTTAGCGGCTGGAGTGCAAATTTTAATGCGGTGACGGCCAATTTAACGGTCACTGCGCAATACACCGTCAATACCTATAACGTTGTATTTGATTTGGATGGTGGTACTCATACCGGCGGTGGTGCCTTAACTCAAACTGTGAATTATGGTGCAGCAGCAACAGCGCCGGTTTTTACTGCGCCTGTGGGTAAAACCTTTAGCGGCTGGAGTGCGAGTTTTAATTCGGTGACGGACAATTTAACCGTCACCGCGCAATACACCGTCAATACCTATAACGTTGTATTTGATTTGGATGGCGGCACACATACTGGTGGCGGAGCTTTAGCGCAAACCGTCAATCATGGCTCCGCAGCAACTGCGCCTGTTTTTACTGCACCTGTGGGAAAAACCTTTAGCGGTTGGAGTGCGACTTTTAATTCCGTGACGGCCAATTTAACGGTCACCGCGCAATACACCGTCAGCACCTATAGCGTTGTATTTGATTTGGATGGCGGTACGCGCACGGGCGGCGGTGCTTTAACGCAAAGCGTCAATCACGGCGCGGCGGCAACCGCGCCTGTCTTTTCAACGCCCGAAGGCAGAACCTTCAGTGGTTGGAGTGCCAGTTTCGCGAATATCACCGCAAACATTACGGTTACCGCGCAATACTCGGTGAATCAACACGCTGTAACCGTAACCCTTATGGGTGAGGGCACGGTGACACCCGCAACCCAGCAAGTGGATTGGGGAACGCAGGCGACTTTTGCGCTGAATTTAAATGCTGGCGACATTGCTGTGCTCAGCGGTAATTGCGGTGCGGTTTGGTCTAACAATGTGATTACCACAGAAGCGATCAAAGGTGATTGCAGTATTACGGCAACGATTTACGCCGATACAGTCGCGGAAAAAATCGATGGTGATGCATTAGCTGCGCATGAAACCGGTCATTTTACGATTTCAGGTGGCGCGGGCGATAAAGTGTTGGTTGCTGCATTAATCAAACGATCGGGTGAAGAAGTGAATCTTGATCTGGATGAAGCCGACGCTTTGATTCAAGAATTGGGCGATGGCACCTACGCCTTCAGCGCAAGTCGCACCGGACGTTACACCTTGACCTATGCCGATTCCGTGACCAATAGCGTGGTGGATGTGTTGTTTGATGTGCTGCCGTATGTGGCATTTACTTCCAGCAACCAGCCGGTAAAAGAAAACTCGACCACCAACGTCAGACTCTGGTTGAGCGATGAGCCCATCGACTATCCCGTTGTTGTGGACTTTGTCAGCACGGGCATTAGTTTGGATGTGGAGCAATTCGAGTTAACCGCAAGTCATGGTTTGCGCCGTGCCTACAGCGTCACTGTGACAGCTGACGAGGCCAGCATCACTTTAATCGCAAGCGACAACCAAGGCGCTTGGGTAGGTGCTCCTGAGGTTCACACATTCCGAGTACAAGTAGAATTACCACCTTTGTCTTTAACGGTCAGCGCGACTCAAAACGGGCAGCCTGTCACGGTGGTGTCGGCAGCGGCGGGTGAAGTTGTTCTAAGTGTTACCGAACTCAACGATGCAGAAGCGACTTACACGTGGGAAGCCGAAGGTTTGGTGCTGACAAGCAATGGCGCTTCCATAGGCTTCAATACCGCCAATGTTCCTGCTGGGCTTTATACCGTCAAGGTTCAAGCAACGAGTGAGGATGGCAGAAAAGGCGTGTATGAGTTGGTATTGCGTGTGATTGCGGGATGTCCTTTAGGTGACTGTTCGGACATCGGTTTAAGTGGTCTGCCTGCGGCCGTGAATCCTCATACAACAACGCCCAATCGTATTCCTCTGTGTCCGCAAACGGATGACGTTTCAGGCAATCGTGCAGAGAGTTGTCAGGTTGAGGGCGCTGCAAACATGTATGCCGAAGTTCCAAGCCAATACATTTTGACCATGGGCTCTATCTCGGGCGACCAGTCATGGGAGAGCGGTCAATTTGGCATTGCGGTGAATGACCAAGAACTGTTGGAAAGTGACTACAACCATATCGGCAACATGGTGAACTTTGATGTTCTGGGATTGGAGCATCCGGGTGAAGCGGTCTCTATCATGATTCCATTAGCGGCCGGTACCACCATTCCAGAGAATGCGGTATGGCGTAAATACCTGAATGGTCAGTGGCAAAACTTTGTGGTTGATCAGCACAACGAGCTTCACAGTGCAGCGCGTGACCTATCCGGACAATGCCCAGGTGTGTCTTCCAGCGTGTGGACGACCGGTTTAGAGACCGGATTCGATTGTGTTCGCCTCACCATTGAAGATGGCGGCCCCAATGACGCTGATGGTGCAGCCAATAATGCGATTCGCGACCCCGGTGTGTTGGCCACTTTAATACCCGTTGCACCGCCCACTACAGAGCCTGTTAAGAATGCCACTGTTAAGTCTCGTGGCGGCAGTTTGGGCGGTGGTAGTTTGTTGTTGATGGGCTTGCTCGGGGCGCTGCGTTTTCGCAAAACCCTCGCGACGCTTGCGCTAATACCTCTGCCGGTTTTAGCGGACACCGGCTATTTCGGGCTGGAAGGATTGGCCGTAAAAACCTCCGTCAGCAGTTCAGATGTTTCAGCCAAAATTGCCGGCACAGCAGAGGTGTCCGGCAGCTCGCGCACCGGCTGGCGAATCTATGGCGGTTTGCCCATCACGGATTCCTTAGCGGTTGAACTGGGTTGGCTCGATCTGGGCGATCTCGCAACCCATTATAAAAACATCCCGGAATCCACCACGTCCGCTCAACTGGATGCCATTTCCCCCAAATCCGGCCAAGGGTTAGAGCTAGGCGTGCGCTGGCAAGTGATCGACCGATTTGAAAACATCAAACCCAGCCTCAGAGCGGGTGTTTGGAAAGCGGCTTTCAAACAGCGTTACATCGACGAAACCACCAACATGCGTGACACAGACAAAGACCATGTTGGATTTATTGGCGCTGATGTGAGCTGGGAAATGAACCAACACTGGTCCAGCAAATTGGGTGTATCGCGTTACAGCACGCCGGAATATGGCACTGTGACGATTAATTTTGGAGTGCAATACAACATTAAATAACGTGTGGCCTGTGACTGGCTAGCTCAAAGCCCGTAATCCATCACTTTGATGATGAATTACGGGCTTTTCTTTTGCCCTGTTAATTTCTCCAATAGCGATTCTAGTTATTTGCTCGCATCCCAAACGCGCCCAGAAGCCGTCCCGCTTTTTTCCACTAAAAAAACCTCAACTGCAAAAACCTGATAGGTAGGATCATCACTTGCGTCGAAGTTATCCATATCTGGGAGCTTCCAGCCACTTTGTTCCCAGGCATTTACGTGGTCGGCAAAAATAATTTTGTGATCAACGCCAAGCGGCATTTGTTCTTTTGGAACGCTCCAGTATTGGTAGAAAGTCGTGATGTTATTAATCGACGGTTTTTCTCTGCGGACGCTGCGGTAGGTGGTGTATTCGGTGCCGTTGCTGACAAAGGTAATACCTTTTTCACCGCCTTGAGCTGGAGTGCGAACGCCGCGTTGGATGACGTAATACTCGACCAAGTGGGCGGGATCGGTGGGATCCATGTCTTTGTTGTAGCCCCAGCCATAAAGAGTTACGTAGCTCGCGCCTGAATCTTCCGTCAAGTTGTAGCCAATTACGCGATTTTTATCGCCGGATTCCCAGCCTGGGCCACCGACATAGTTGTAGTTGCCGCCAATCCAGTGAATGGTGAAATTCCCTTGTTCGTCCAACTTAAATGAAGCTTCGCCGCCATCTTTCCAGTGGGTAAAAAACATATCGTCCACATGGCCGGTGGCGTGGCTTTGGGTGAGGAGCGTTTCGCCGCTGAAGCGTTGGGTGTACGCCTTAAATTTGGTGATTGCCGGTTTGCTGCTGTCCGTACTGCTGGCGGAGGGTTGCGCTTGCACTGCATCGGGTGCAGTGGATGCGGGCGGTGCGGATTCGCGCTGACAGCCTGTGATTCCAAGTAACAGGGCGCAGGCGAGGGTGGTGTTTGCAAAACGGTATTTCATATTGTCTCCAGCTACAACTAATGGTCTGGGATGTATTTACGGGTGAATAGCCTCGCGGCTAGGGAAGCATTATAGGAGGCGTGGGAAGTGATGGGGTTCTTTCCAGAATTAAACCGACTCCTCGTTTTATCTTCAGATCATGACCAAGTCCACGTAACGCAGGTTCTCCTGGCGCTGGTATCGCCCTATAATGTAACCGTTTACATGAAATTTTTGCCATAAAAATCATACAGATTGATTCTGGGACAAAGGGTGAAAGAGGTATTTCGTCCGCAGGGAAACTGGTGACAAAAGCTAACGAGAACGAGGAGTGACAATAATGAATAAGTCGGCGCTAAAAGGTCTGTTCAGTGGGTGTGTATTAAGTCTGGGGGTCTGGTCGGCAGCCAGCTGGGCGGGGTTTTCCGTGTCGGGGACGCAGCTATTGGATGGCAATGGCCAGCCGTTTGTCATGCGCGGCGTCAACCACGCCCACACCTGGCATACCAGTCAAACCAACACCGCGATTCCCAATATCGCCAACACTGGTGCCAATGTGGTGCGGGTGGTCTTATCCAACGGCACTCACCGGGAGGGCTGGACGCGTACACCGGCAAATGAAGTCGCCAATATCATTACGCTGTGCAAGACCAATCGCCTGATCTGCATGTTGGAGGTTCACGACACCACGGGTTATGGCGAAAAAGCCGAGGCGACGACTGTCGCGCAGGCCGCTCAATATTGGGTGGACATCGCCAATACGCTGAAGGGGCAGGAAGATTATGTACTGATCAATATTGCCAACGAGCCTTTTGGCAACGGTCGCCCCGCCAGCGATTGGATCAACGCCCACCGGTCCGCGATCCAGTCTCTACGCAACGCCGGGCTGACCCACACAATCGTGGTGGACGCGCCGAGTTGGGGACAGGATTGGGAAAAATTCATGCTGAACAACGCCTCTCAGGTTGCCGATGCCGACTCTCTGGATAACACCATCTTCAGCGTGCATATGTATGAGGTATATCAGGACTACAGCACCATCCGCGGTTACATCAGCGACTTTATGAGCCGCCATAACCTGCCGATCATCGTGGGAGAGTTTGGCGCCGACCATCAGGGCAAATTTGTCGATGCCGCTTCCATCATGCGCGTTGCCGAGGAGCTGAATATTGGTTACATAGGCTGGTCCTGGTCGGGCAACGGCAGCTGTTGCACCGCGCTGGATATAGTCAACAACTTCAACCCGTCCAGTCTGTCCAGTTGGGGTAATACCTTGATCAACGGCACCAACGGCATCAAGGCCACCTCTAAACGCGCAACTGTGTTTGGCGGTACCAGCTCTTCCAGTTCCAGCAGTTCTTCCAGTTCCTCCAGCTCGTCCAGCTCAAGCAGTTCTTCATCCAGCTCCTCTTCAAGCTCATCGAGTTCGTCGAGTTCGAGCAGCTCTTCATCTTCCGGCGGCGGCAGCAGCAGTAGTAGCGGCGGCGGTAGTGTGGATCTGCTGGGTTTGCTGCTCTTGGCTCTGACCGGTGTTGGTCGAAGTCTCTGCAGACGGCGTGCTTAAGTAGTTGTTTCTCCGGCTGTCACACCATCCCCAGTGTGTCATCTGATGTGCGCCCCCGGAAATGCTGGTTTCCGGGGGCTTTTTTTTGGTGGATCATAGCGGCTTGTTCCGGGTCGAAACCGGATGAGGCAAGGGGCGATCAAGAGGTAGAGCATGCTGCAGATTTCCACCAATGTTGCGATTCCAGACGAGGAAATCGAGCTGACCGCCGTGCGCGCCCAGGGGGCCGGTGGGCAGAACGTCAACAAAGTGTCTTCGGCAATCCATTTGCGTTTCGATATTGCCAATTCCAGCCTGCCGGATTTTTACAAAAGCCGATTGCTGGAATTAAAGGACAGTCGTATCACCAAGGACGGAGTGTTGATCATCAAGGCGCAGCAATTCCGCACGCAGGAGAAAAACCGGGAGGACGCGCTGGCGCGTTTGCAGGAGCTGATCAAAGACGCCGGCAAGGTGCAAAAAACCCGTTATGCCACCAAGCCCAGTAAAAGCAGCAAGCAAAAGCGCCTCGACGAAAAAACCGTGCGCGGCAAAATCAAATCACTGCGGGGAGGGTCTTGGACTCCTGAGGGCGGCACCTCGACCGGCGCTTCATGCAGCCACTCGCGCCACATGGCAACCAATAAGGCCATCAACACAGGCCCGATAAACAGTCCCACCAGTCCCATAGTTTTGACGCCGCCAATCAAGCCGAAGAAGGTTGGCAGAAAGGGGAGTTTGATAGGGCCGCCCACCAATCTGGGGCGCAGCGTCTTATCGACGATAAATAATTCCACACTTCCCCAGACGAACAAGCCTACACCAGCGGATACATTGCCCGTGCCTACCAAGTACAACGAAATCAGCGTGAAACTGATTGGGGCGCCGCCGGGAATCAGCGCCATAAAACCCGTCAGCACACCAAAAGCCACCGGTGAAGGAACCCCGGCAATCCAATAGGCGATACCCAGCACCACACCTTCGCCCGCCGCTATAAGGCCCATACCGATAACCGTGGAGCTGACGGTTGCTGGCACTACACGGGAAAAACGCCGCCAGCGGGCCGGCAGAATGCGTTCACCCAAACGGTCCACCTGCGCGGCCACTGTGTGACCATCCTTGTAGAGGAAAAACAGGGTGATCAGCATAAACAACAGGGTCAGCAACAGGCTGAGCACATTGCTGCTCAGCGACCATATCCATTTTGAAATACCACCTATGTTCTTTCCGCTCATAAGGCTGATCACGTAGGCGGGGGCGTGGGGTTCGTTCAGATAAAGGTTCCACTTCTCCGCCAGCCATTCGCCGCCGCCGGGCAGGTCGATCAGCCATTGGGGGGCGGGTATACCGTGCTGGTTGCCGGCGTGGAACCAGTGGATCCAGTTGCTGACTTCCTGTATCGCATAGGCAATGGCAATGGAGATGGGAACGATGAGACACAGCAGAATCAGCCCGACGGCGATACTCGCCGCCAGGATGCGGCGATGGCCGCAGGCTTCGAGCATGCTTTGATAGAGCGGCCAGCTGGCGAAGCAGATGATCAGAGCGGCGAGTACCGGTACGGCAAAACCGCTGAAGAAAAACACACCGGCAACCAGGACCAATACCAGCAAAACACGAGCGATAGTACTGTCGTTAAATAGTGGATTCACGGATTGTCTCTTTAAAGAAAGCCTGCGGAGCAAGCATCTGCAGAAGGCGGCGAGGCATATCGACATCCAAGTTTTCGCCGCACACTTCGCCGCAGAAGAATGCGATCTAACATCACCTTGCATCAAGTATAGGCGTCGGGACGCGTAATACTACGAGAAGACCGACGCCCGCACCATCTGTTCCAGGCTGTTTATGCATGTGCGGGCCGTTGCGATATCTGGTCGATATTCGACGGATGCCGTTATGTCTCAGTAGCGAGAGCCGGCGTTTGTCCGGTATGGGAAAGGTGGGGGGATAAACCTGAGGAGAAGATCGCGGTATTGACCGCGCTGCGATATGCGTCGGCACTTGTGTGCTGACGAGTTTGCGTGCCGTCGGTAATCACCATTGGCCAGCCGAGACTGCATTTTTCCACTCGAGCCTTTATACCAAAAGCGTCCCACAACAGCCTGGTGGAAATGGTTTCCCGCGCGGGGCCAGCGGCGAGCAGCTGACCCTGGCTAAGCACGGCGATCCAGTCGCAAAAGCGCAGGGCGAGGTTTATGTCGTGTATGGCGGTAACGGCGATGGCACCAGTGGCGCGGCAGATATCGTGCAGCAGTTCCAGGACGCGCAGCTGCCAGCGCATATCCAGAGCGGACGTGGGCTCATCCAGCAACATTAATTGTGGGCGACGCACCAGCACCTGGGCCAATCCCACCATTTGGCGCTGACCGCCGGAGAGCGTGCTGAGCGGCCGCAGGGCGAGGTCGACGATACCCAGTTGGTCCAGCACCGCCTGGATATCTTTATCGACCATGGCGCTCGACAGGTCCGGGCGCAAAGCGCGATAGCCGCTGCACAATGCCTCCCAGACCAGCAGGCTGGTACTTTGCGGCAGAGATTGAGGCAGATATCCGACTTGATGAACCCGTTGTGTGGCGGACATTCCCAGCAGGTCGCTGTCGTTCAGCCAGACTTTGCCTCTCGCCGCTTGCAGGCTGCCAGAGATTTCAGCAGGGTGGACTTGCCCACGGCGTTGGCGCCGAGCAGAGCCACCAGTTTTCCGGGCCCGACCGGCTCCATCTGGAGATCGTGCAGGACGCACCGTTTACCGTATGCGACATTCAATTGCTCGATGGTCAAACCGGTCATGCAACACCTCCGCGCCGGGACAGAATCAGGGCCAAAAATAGGGGAATGCCGATCAGGGCGGTCACCACTCCAACCGGCAGAACCACACCGGGTACCAGGATTTTGCTGATTACAGAGGCGAAGCTCATCAACAATGCGCCAGCGAGGGCGCTCGCCGGCAGGTAGAAACGGTGATCCTCGCCAAAAACCAGACGAGCCATATGGGGCGCGACCAAGCCGATAAAACCGATTTCCCCGACAAACGCGATGGCCACACCAGTGAGCAGGCTGGCGCGCAACAGAACGCGCATACGCAAACGCTCCACAGCGATACCCAGGCTGCGGGCGTGGTCCTCGCCATTGCGCAAGGTGGTCAGCAGCCAAACACTGCGCAGAGCGAACGGCAGGCAGATGGCCAGTATCGCCGCCACTATGCCGACTTTACTCCAGGTCGCACGGGCAAGGCTGCCCATGGTCCAGAACACGATCTGCTGCACCGTATCTGCGCTGGCGACGTATTGCACCAGCCAGATCAGCGAGTTCATGGTGAAATACACCGCTATGCCAAACAGCACCAGGGTGCCGACGCCCGCGCCGTAAAACCTGGCCAGCAGTTGAATCAGCATGGTGGAGGCCGCAGCAAATATGAAGGCCGCTACCGGCACCAGCACGTTTAACGGTATGAAGGTGACGGCGCCGCCAAAGGCAATCGCCAGAGCAGCGCCCAGACATGCGGCCGAGGCGACGCCAAGGGTGAAGGGGCTGGCGAGCGGGTTGTTCAGCACCGTCTGCATCTCCGCGCCGGCCAAGCCCAAACAGCCTCCCACCATCACCGCCATAAGCGCATAGGGCAGGCGGATATCCCACAGAATGACCGCTTGCGCCTGGTTGAGCTTCTCCGGATTCAGCAGTCCGCCGAGAACGTCCTTCAAGCCAAACGCGGCGGGGCCGGTGGTGAGGTCGGTTGCGACCAGGATCAGGACGGTCAGGCCGAGCGCGCATAACAACAGCCAGCGGCGGTACAGCAGGGCGCGATACTGTTCTGCCACAGATGCGGCTGGCGGTTCTGCTGATGATGAATTCAGCTCTGCGTAATTCATGGTGGCAGGCTCGCTGTTGCTGTTGTTGCTGTTGTTGCTGTTGTTGCTATCGTGGCCGGCGTGGCTTTTTTATCTAGAGCGGCGATAGCAGCGGTTTTGACCGGTTTCATCCCTACCCAATAAATGCCTTGAAAGGGTACAGGCTGAAAATCCCGATAAAAATCCGCCAGCAGTGCGGTGGGTTCAATATCCGCGAATGCTTCCGGGTGCAGCCACTTCGCCAGGGCGACAAGAGCGGTGACGTTGAACGGCGAGTTATAAAAATGGTGCCAGATGCCAAACATATCGTCACGCTGCACAGCGGTTAGATTGCGCACCATCGTGGCGTTGGTGGCGCGTTGCAACGAGTCGCGCGCCTGCATTTCACTAACGTCCGGCCCCAGCATCACGAATGGACTGGCGGCGCCGCTCTGCTTTGCCGAACCTATTGCGGTGGCGAGATATTTGTCCGGTTGCCGGGCGAGCAGATGTTCAATATTCACGTTGCCCACATTGCCCGGTATCAGCTCCGCGCCCATATGTCTGCCGCCGGCAGCTTGCAGCAGTGTGCCCAACATGGTGTGTCCCATGGTTTCGCAGCACTCCGGAAAAAGCCCGACTTTGCTATGCAAAAAAACCAGCGGGCGCTTTTCCTGCGGAATGGGGATGACGCGATCACTCACGGTTTGCAGAATTTTCTTATAGCGCTCATCAAATTCCCGAGCCGCTTTTTCATTGCCAAATAGTTGCCCAAGAATCTGCACACTTTGTTGGGTATGTTTGAGCGGTGCCTCGCGAAAATCGATAAATACCACCGGAATTCCGGCCGCCTCCAATTGATTCAGCATTTCTTTATCGTGCGGCGAGGGACCGTGACCGCTGATACCAAAAAGTGCGACGTCCGGCATCAGGCTAATGGTTTTTTCCACGCTGAAGCTGGACGCTTCACCTTTGCCCACCAGAGGGATTTTCTCGATTTCGGGAAATCGTTCGGAATAAATTGCCCACGTGGCCGGGTCGTACTGTTTGAGGTCGGCCTGCATACCTTTGATACGGCTGATCGCGGCATCCTCTACAACTATGCCCAGGGCAGGAATAAATCGGCTTTCCCCCAAAATCAGTGCGTTAATGTCTTTTGCCACCGTTACCTGGCGGCCGAGAATATCGGTGATCTGCTGTGTGTCTTTTGCGGCGTGAGCACCTTTTTCAGCGAGAGCACTTTTTGCATCGAGAGCACTTTTTGTATCGAGAGCACTTTTAGCATCAAGAGCTGTGGCCGTGGCAATCAATAGCAGAAGGCTCAGATTGCGACCTAAAAATTTAGCAAGTTCCATTTATGACCTCATCAGGGGATTGGCCCCGTAAAACAGATGGTAAAAATAACCTCCCACCAACGAGAGGGCGGTGATGCTGAACACCAAAATGCCGGCCCACTGAAAAAGATTGGCGTAACCGGCGGCCTCCACAACCGGTTGGGTGAGCAAGGGACAAATAAACTGGCCGATAAAAAAGCAGCTCGTCAGTCCGCCCATCACCCGTCCGCGCAGCGTGGGTGGAGTGGCCGACAGCAACCAGATGACCACGTTGGGGCGCATCAAACCCAGACCAACACCGCTTAAGGCCAGTGCTAACAGGGCGAGTTCTGCACTCTCCACACGACCCAGTGTGCAGAAACCGATAGCCAACAGCAGCAAACCTGTGCGGTGAATAAAGGGAAAACTCAGTCGCGCTTGAAAGCGGTGATAAAGCAGCGAACAGCTGGACATGACCAACAGCATAAATGCGATGGCGAAACCGGCGTGCATGCCGCTATTGATTCCCAGCTCCGGCGCATAAAAAGGCAGATGCACCGGGACCATATAGAGGAGCAATAGCTCCACCACCGCGAGTGAGTAACACAGGATCGTTATGGGGGCGGATGCCCGGCCGCTGGATGCTGCGATGTTGCCGTCGGACTCTTGATGAACGGGTTTATTAAAGAACAACAGCGCTGCGGGTAAAACCAGAAAGGCGATGCCGTAAAGTAGGAACGGTGTGGTCCAGTGCCATTCCGCCAGCATGCCGCCCAGGGCGACAAAAGCCACGCCGCCAAAACCACCAAAAGCTGCCATCAAGCCCATATAACGGCTGCGCTCCTGGCCCTGGAAATAATCCGCCACCAACGTGGTGCAGGTCACCATCACGCCGGCAACGGCAATGCCGAGAAAAAATTCGACTTATCAGCAAGCCGTAGAGTGACTGTTCCAGAAAAAATCCGGCGATGCCGGTGATGCCGTAGGCGGTTATGGCGCCGATCAACAGTTTTTTCTTATCCCAGCGATCCAGTAACAGGCCGATCAGCGGTGCACATGCCGCGATCATCAATCCCGGTATCGCCAGGACCATTTTCACGAGCAATTCCGCTTGCACGATGGCGGCAAACGTTTTTTCCATCGCGGGCAGTGCGGGTGCGATGGTGGCGCCGGCCATGACCGTCATGGTGCTGGCCAGCAGGAGGGTGATATTGCGCGCGCGGAGCCGTCGAGTGGACATCAATCCGTTCCTCTTTATTTAGGTCGGATGCGCGCGCGCACCGATTGTGTGGCTTGTTGGTAATCCGCAAACAACTCGGCCTCGTCGAATCGCGTGCTGCGGCCGTGGTGCACCACCAGTTCGCCGGCCACCATCACCGAGTCGACATCTTTGCTGCCGCCAGCGATCAGAAATGTGCGCAAAGGATGATGGCCGCCGCGATAGCGCCAGTCATCCATGTCCACCAGTACCAGATCCGCTTGTTTGCCCGGTTCAATAGAGCCGATTTGGTCGCCCCAGCCCAATGCGTTCGCGCCGTTGCGCGTGGCGGTGAGCAGCGCAGTGGTGGGCGGGCAGGTGGTGTTGTCGTTGGTGGCTTCGTTGTGGCCGAGGTGGGCGGCGCGCATGGCTTCCGGCATGCCGCCGATATAAGTGATACCGCCATCGGTGCTGCAGGAGACCGGCGCGCCGTCGCGCAGGAAGCGGGCGATTTGGCGGGTTTCACTGGTGCTACTCTCACCGAGCATTCCGTAATGGGCGGGGGAGTGGCAGATGTGCACGCCGGTCTCCAACAGGCGCTGATATTCCCGCTCCGTGGCATGGTTGGTATGCACCGCGATCAAACGATGTGTGAGCAGGCCTAGGGCGTCGAAACGTTCGATAGCCGTGCGGCCGAAAACGGCTTTTACCGCCGCAGCCTCGTTGCGCAGGGGCGCCAGATGCGTGGCGTAAGGAGACTGGTAACGCGCCGCTATTTCGCCCATGGCAATCAATTGCTCATCCGAACTGCCGAAGGCCCCATCACCGACGGCATGCCGCCGATCAAACCGGAAGGGTGCTGATTCCAGCGATCCATCAAGGCCTCCCAGTCGTCGACCTGCTCCTGGGTATCGGCGATTTTTTGATAAGTGGTGGCGCCTGCGGGCAGCATGATGTCTGACCCCCAGCGGCTGACGCGAATGCGCATACCCAAATCCAACGCCGCCTGTGCCATACCGTCCGCGGTGTTGGCTGAACCCACATCCCCCAGGGCGGTGGTACCGGAACGCAATTGCGTCCATAGGCTCCAGCGTGCGATCGCCACGGCTTCATCTGGCGAGAGGCGTTTACCCACTCCTGCAATAAATCCGAACATGGCTCCTAGAGCGGCAATGTCGCCACCTTTAGCGTAGGGAGTGGTGGTGAGATGGGAGTCGTCCGGTTGTTCGTCGTTCGGCGCGGCGAGGCTTTCATGCCAATGGGGATTCACAAATCCCGGCAAAACTAATTTGCCGCTCGCGTTCAGCGTCTGATCGCAGGGCGGTTCGTCTTTGCCAACTTCACCTAGCGCCGCAATACGTTTGCCGATTATCTGCACCCAACTGTTGGCGATGTAGGGTTGCAGCGGATTGGCGGTGTAGAGAAATCCTCCGCGAATTAAGCAGCTTTTTTCTTCGCGATTGAACATTTCCCGGTGATCGACAGAGCGATCGTTGGAGGATTTGTCGTTGCCACTGTTTTTCACCGCGCGCAAAAAAACGCATCCGCAGATTTCCCCACCGCCCGAGTCGGGGAAATATTGGATAGCGCGGGAAAATGGCGCAGGCAGGTGCAATTCATACTGTAGCTCCAGCGGCAACCTGCGCGGCTTGCGCAGCGAACAATCCCGCGCGCTGCATAGCTGATAATGCACCTCGCGCAGCTTGGATCGTGTGCACAATATGCGCTTCGGTGTGGGCGCTGCTGATGAAATTCACATCCCGGCGCAGCAGCACTCCGCGCGCAGCCATTTCCGCGACGAAAGGCTCGGCAAATTTCACATGCTCCTGCGGATTGCGAGAAAACAGGAACATGGGAATTGCATCGTAACCAACGACCGTTAACGGCGTCCCCAATTCAGCAGCGACAGAATTAACGCCGTTTTTTAATTGTCGCCCCAATTCGGCGATGTGCTGGATATAACCGCTGGTACGATATTCGTCGATGGCCGCGACGCACATTTCCAGGGATAGCATTTCACCACCGAAAGTGGTGGACACCTGCAATTTTTCCATCTGCGACATCAGTTCACGCCGGCCGGTAACGGCCGACAACGGCATGCCAGCAGCCAGTCCCTTGGACAAAGTCACAAGATCCGCGCGCACATTGAAATATTCTTGCGCACCGCCAAGGGCAAGGCGAAAGCCGGTGACCACCTCATCCAAAATAAACAGCACGTCTTTTTCTTTGCAGAGATTGCGAAGTTGATTGACGAATTCGGGCGTCAATGTGCGGTTATAGGGCACCGATAATAAAATGGCAGCAAGCTGTTCATATTCCTTGCTGACTAACTCCAAAAGTGGTTGCTCATCCTGCGGAGTAAACAGCGGCATACGCGTGGTGTAGCGCTGAATCATTTCCGGTACACCGGGGGTGTCGAACATGTAATGGTCGTGCCAGCCGTTATAGCCGACGGTGATGATTTTTTCTTTGCCGGTAATAAAACGAGCCAGTCGTACGGCGGCCGAATTGGCATCGGCACCGGTTTTAAAAAAACGCGCTTGTTCGGCGCCTGGAATAATTTCTGTCAATGCGCGCGCCGCCGTGATTTCCACAGGTGTGGGCAGAGAGTGAATAATTCCCTTGGCGAGATTGTCCGTAATGGCTTTTACCACCGCAGGATGGTTGTGTCCGAGCGCGTTGGCGCCCAGGCCACAGATGTAATCAATGTAGCGATTGCCATCCACATCCGTCACTTCTGCACCTTGGCCGCTCTGCAAATAAACGGGGAAACGGCCGAGGGCAAATTGCTCGGGCTTTTTCATCATCGACTGGGTGAATCCCGCTACCAATTCGCGGCCCTCCGCCATGAGTTGCTGCGAACGGGAGAAATTCAAAGTCGGTTCTTGATAGACGCTATTCATAAAAGAATCCTTGATTTAACAACCCAGAGTTGCGCCGCCGTCCACCAGAATCGATTCCAGCGTGATATGAGCGGCATTGGAAGACAGTAAAAAAAGCACCACCGCGGCGATATTTTCCGCAGAGGCAATACGTTGCAGGGGAATTCCGAGACGGTAGTTTTCCGCCGAACCGGCGATGACGTTTTTTGCACCTTGCGCCTCCGTCCACAATTGCTGTTGCATGGCAGTGTCGGTTGAGCCGGGTGCGACAATATTGCAGCGGATATTGGCATGTGCCAATTCCAGGCCCAGGCATTTCAGCATGTGCGATGTAGCCGCCTTGGACGCGGCGTAAGCGCCCATGCCGATGCGCGGTACGGAAGCGGCGTTGGAACTGACCGCCACTATAGCGCCACGCCGGCGCGGCAACATTCTTCGGCCGACCGCGCGGCAGACATTAAAAGCACCTGTGGTATTGACGGCAAATGTGCGCTGCCAATCCTCGTCGTTGCATTCGAGTAGCGATCCCACGCGCAGAATCCCCGCGACATTGACCAAGTAGTCAATTTCGCCGAGTCTCTCTTCGACCGCGCTGATGGTTTGATCGACCGCTTTGCTATCGGTCACGTCGATTAAAAACTGATGATCGCCCGCGTGGGAAAATTCAATATCCAGCGCCGCAACTTTTGCGCCGGAATTTCGCAAAGCATCGGCAACGGTTTGGCCGATGCCGCGACCGGCGCCGGTGACTACCGCGATTTTTTGCTGAAACTCATTGGCGACCATTTAATACTCCTGATCCATAATGCGGTGGCGTTCCTGGTGATAAGTCTCTTCATCCTGGCCGCGATGCCAGTAAGGCACGGCATAGAGTTCACTTTTGCGCAGGCCGTAGGTTTGTCGCAAATAATCCCGCACCGCCAACACGGAGCTGTTTTCACCAGCGACAAAAGCGGAGACGGAGCCTTCTGCAATTGGTAAACGCGCCTGTTGGATCGCCTGCATCAAAGTGTTATCGCTCGCATTTACGCCTGATTTTCGCAACACCCACTGCAGTTTTATTTGTGTGTGGTGTTCAATTGATTGGCGAAAGTCCTCGTGATCGATTTCAACCACCGCATGACCGTGTGCCTGCTCGGGAAGTGATTCCAATAAAGCACAGATCGCTGGCAGCGCCGTGAGATCGCCGGCGAGAAAATGTTGCTCAGCGGGAGCCAATAAAGGATCGGGCCCACCTGGCCCGGCGACGCCGAGGAAATCCCCGGTTTGGCGTTTAGGGCCCACCCAGAGGCGGGGCTGTTCGCACCGTGCAGGACAAAATCGATATCCAGCTCATTCGTTTTGCTGCTATAGCGCCGCACGCTGTAAGTGCGGGTGATCGGCCGCAAATGCGCAGCAGGCCAAATAGGACCTTTAGGTCCCAGGGTCGGCAACACCGGTTTATGTTGATCCGGACGCGGCAGAAATACCTTGATATGAGCGCCGTTACGATCTTCGGGAAAATCGTGCAGATCGCGTCCGTTCAGCGTGATGCGGCGCATGACATCGCTGAGAAATTGCGTGCGAATCACCTGCAGCAAACGCGGCGGTGTTCGTTTTGCGGGCGTGCTCGCTTTTTTTCATTGATCTCCGGCTCGATGATCTCAGACATAAAGTTCTCGCGAGTGATTGGTGCGCACAGGCGGGGCGGAAATCAGCCCTTGCAAAATGGCCTCCCGGAGATATGCACTGAAGTGGTGTTGGCGAATTTCCGGTAAATCAATGCCGCAACTTTTTAAAAGCTGTCGTGTGTATTGATCATGAATGACGGGCAGGGCAATCTGGATATGTTCTGCGCCACTGCGCTGCTGGAAAAAACCGAGCATGGCCCGGTCCTGTTGATGAGCGCTCATTGACAAACGTTCACACCAGTCCGTCACGCTCATAGGTGTTAATGAAAATCCCGCTTCCGCCAGCCAGCGTCCCACATCCTGAAGTGCCACCGTGCTGAATGGCATGATATTCAGAACGGTTTGTTCGATTTTTTGTTGCGCACAGGTGACGATAAAGCGCGTTACCAGATCAACGGGTGTCCAGGGCTCGCGAATCGGTAAAATGGCAAACGCGTTATTGCGCACGCTGGTTGCAGCGATGTTCCAGATAAGATCCTTGTCATTAACGGCGGCGCTATGAAGGTCGCCCACAACGCGGGCGAGTCGATAGATCTTGACTGGATAACCCCGTTCGCACGCAATTTGCGCGCAGCGCTCGGCCGCCCATTTGCTCTGTTGGTAACCATCCGCAAGATCGTCATGCCAAGGGACAAATTCTTCCGGCAAACCGCTGGAAGGAGCAACAGCGATGGTGGAGATCAAATGGAAAGGAACACCTTTGATGGCGGCCAGCCGCAATAATGTTTGTGTGCTGATGACATTGGCCGCGCGCAGGGATTTGTAATCGCGCATGACACTGGTGTTGGCGGCGTTGTGAAAAACCGCATCAACACGCAGGGCTAGCCGCTGAAACTCGTCGCGGGAAAAACCGAGTCCCGGCTGCTCCAGATCGGCCAGTTTGATGTCAATTTTTTTATCCAGATCCTTGACCACCAGTTTCTGTCTGGCGAGCGCCTGGATAATTTTCTGTCGTGCAGCATCCACTGAAGTCGCCCGCACCAGGCAAATAATGGTCGCGCTACAAGCCTGTAACAGTTGATATAAAAGCTGCGCACCGACAAATCCTGTGGCGCCAGTCAGCAAAACAGTTTTGCACTCACCCAGCGGCTTTATTTGTCGTTCGTGAGCTGCCGAGAGTTCTGTAGCAAAATTCGCGATGTCCGCATTGACCAAGTCCTTGATTGGCGCGCGCACCTCTAGCGTTGCTTCACTCAGCGCCGAGGCCAACTGTCGCACGGTGGGATGTTCAAATAACAAGGTGACGGCGATGTCCCGCTGCAGCGTTGCGGCTAAACGATTGGCCACTTGTATGGTTTGCAGAGATTGGCCACCGAGCATAAAAAAATCGTCTTCTGGCGCTATAGCCGCGACGCCGAGTACCTGCCGCCACACTTGGATCACCAATTGTTCTTCCGCGGAAAGATTTTCAGCTGTCGAGTTTTCTTCGATGGCTGCCATAGCAGCGAGAGATTTGCGATCCACTTTTCCCGCCGTGTTTTGCGGCAGGCGCGGCAAAAATTCCAGCCGTGTTGGCAGCATGGGAGCCGGCAATTCTTTGCCGAGTAGCAGGCGCAGGGTGTGTATATCGATTGAGTTTTTTTCATCCGCTACGACCATAAATGCCGTCAGCGATTTTTGTTCGCCGCTGCCTTCGGGAATCACCACCGCTACATCACTGGCCACACCGAGAGCGAGAATGGCGGATTCGATTTCCACCGGATTGATACGATGACCGCTGATTTTTACCTCCGCGTCCAGACGACCCAAATATTCCACTCCTACTTCAGAGGAGATTCGAGCGCGGTCGCCTGTGAAGTAACAACGTTGTTTCTGCGTATGCCAGGGCAGCTGTAGTTCGCGAAAACGTGTGCGGCTGAAATCCGCCATATTTTTGTAGCCATCACCAATCCCGCAGCCCAGGACAACCAGTTCGCCGGTTTCATCCCGTTGCACAATTCGGCCCTGTGTATCGACCACCATGAGTTCGCGGCCGGGTAAAGGTGCGCCAATTGAAATGGGTTGGTCCGGCAATAATTGTGCACAACTGGCCACTACTGTTGTTTCGCTCGGGCCGTAGGTATTCAGCAGACGGATGTGAGATGTCGCCAATTGATGCCATTGGCGTACCCGCTCCGACAGGGCTGCTTCGCCACCGATAATCACCGTGTGTATCGACGGGGGCAGAGGTGTATTGGTGGAGTGGCAGAAGAAAACCAATTCGTGCCAATACGCTGTGGGTAAATCCAATATTGAAATATCCCAACGCGAACAGGTGTCGAGAAATATCGCCACGGAATCCAGCATGCTCTCAGAGCGGATAATCAGCGTTGCGCCCTGACAGATGGTGACAAAGATTTCTTCCACACTGGCGTCGAAATGAAGGGGAGCATATTGCAATACCCGATCGTTTTGTCGAATGCCGTAAGTTGCCGCTGCACCAACCACAAATTCCGCCAGAGCTTGGCGTCCCACCATAACGCCCTTGGGCGCACCCGTCGAACCCGAGGTGTAAATCAAATACGCCAGAGCATTTTCGTCTATGTGGAAATTTTTAATTTCGCTGAGTGACGCGGTGTGTATAAATGTTTCGTAGCTAATGCCTCTGGCAGAAGGTTTATCCGCAATAACAAGTTTTGGCGCTGCGTCTTGAAGAATGCGCTGATTTCTTGCCTCCGGTCCTTGCGGATCGAGAAAGACATAGGGAACACCTGCGAATAAACACCCCAGGCAACTGACGACCGCCGCTTCACCACGCGGCAGAGTCAGGCCCACTACATCACCGGACTGTATCTGATGATGTGTTAAACCTTGGGCAAAACGCTGAACTTTTTCATACAGCTCGGTGTAAGTCATTTGTATAGCGCCATCGACCAGCGCTGTGGCGTGTGGATGCTTGTGCACTTGCTCGCTAAACAATTGCACGACGGATGGCACGGGTTGCGGCAACTCGGGTCCCGCCAACCAGGCAAAGGTTTCCGTTGCAATCTGCACCGTTTCGGATGGATTTTGCAGGCGTTTAAGAATTGCATTTTGAAAGCCTGCCAGTTGTTTTTCGGTATAACGGTCCGGATTGGCTTCCACATCGAAACGCAGACGGTTGTTGGGCAGCAATACAAAACCGAAGGAAATATCTTCCACCGGGCCGGCAGAAAGGTTGCGGACGTGAACGGTACTGTCGCCAAAGCGCAATTGCCGATCAAAAGGCATGATGTTGACCACTGCACCGTAAAGTCTTTTATCACCACCTACCGCATTTAGATCGCGCCGCAACTGTTCATAGCGGTAGCGCTGGTGAGGGCGGCAGAGCTTTTGTTCTTTGGCGATTTGTTGCACCCAATCCGCAAACGTTTGCAATCCTCTGGTGGCGATACACAAAGGGCTGATATTCATCACCATCGCGGGCACCCGCAATGCGGGCGTACCCATTCGGCCCATAACGGGAAGGCCGAGGATAATGTCGTCCGCAGCGGTATTTTGATAAACCAGTGCGGCAACAGCAGCTGTAATGACATCTGCCCAGTTACAGTTGAGTGATTGAGCAAAATTCTGTAGGTGAGAAAAGGTTTCCCCGGTGATCTCCGCAGACGTTCGGATCGGCCAATGACAGAAAGGTGCACGGGAAGAGCTCAACGAAACAGCGTGTGGTGACGCGGGTAACCTGGAACACCAGAATGTGCGGCTTGCGCTGCGTTTTTCCGAATTTAGATAGTTTTGTTCATCCTGCAAAACGGGATTGTAATCCGCGAGTGGTTTGCCAGAATCCCGTCTGTTGATTTCACCGTTGTAAATTTCTGCCACGCGCTGACTTAACAACACAAATGTAAAACCGTCGGCGGCGATATGATGAATGCGCTGGTACCACAGATGATGATCATCTGCGAGTTTGATTAACGCTTGCTGATAGAGTGGTCCTTGGGTCAGATCGACGACCTGGTCGAGATCTCGACGCATCCAATCTTCTGCTTTTTCCGTAGGACATTGTTCTGCGGAAAAATCCAGCACCACCACATTGGGTTTCAAATGAGTAAAAAATTGCCGTACATCGTCGTTCGTTGCGCAAAAAATACGGTGTAGGGCGGGAGCTTCCACCAGTGCTTGGCATAAAGCCAGACCAAAAACTGAAGTGCTGAGCGCGCCGCGAATATCCAATACTTCCGCAGCGTTATAAAAGGGGCTTGCTGGATTCAATTGCTGTCCTAGCCAGATGCCGTGCTCGGCCTGGGTAAGCGGCAACCCAAGCTCGCGAGTTTCCGCAGACTTATGCATAGGAAGGCTCCACGGCGGTTTTGGCCTCAATAATGGCCCACCAGTCGCCCAGCGTGGCCGCCTCCGCGAGTTCGACAAAATCCACAGTGGCTCCCTGCGCGCGCCATTGTTCCACCAGGGTCATCAAACGAATGGAATCCAGACCCAGATCCAACAGATTGTCGCTGGCGTGTATATCGGAGGCTGGCACCATCAGGATTTTCGCGAGATCTCGCGTCATGGATTCCAGGGTCAATGACGAGGAGGCCGCGGCTGAAAGGGTCGTCACCACATCCGCGAGCTTTTCCACTTTGCCGCATCGTCCGGCAATGTAGTTCAGCGCCATGCTGTGTTCTTCGGGAGAAAAATCCGCTACCGCATCGGCGACGACGAATACCTGCACATCGCGCATAAAAGCTTCCAGCGCGGTGGATAAAATTCCGATATGCGCATAGACGCCGCAGATGATCAGCTGGTCGCGGCCTTGATCAAGCATATCCGCCATCAACGGCGTGCGTTGAAATGCGCTATACCGCCATTTCACGTATTGAATATCCGTAAGCTGTGGTTTTAGCTCATCCACAATCGCCGTCACATTGCCCTCGCCGGTCAGTCCTGGGCCCCAGAAATCCGTAAGCAGGGCGCGGTCATGTGGTTTTTGATTGGGGGGCTGGGCGGTGTAGACGACGGGAATATTGTGCTGCCGGCATAAGGTCGTCAGGGTTTCAATATGCCTGAGCAGACTTTGCATCGGCTCCTGATCGCGACGGTAAAAATCGACAAAATAGTTTTGCATATCGTGAACCAGCAGCACGGCGCGTTTGGCATTGATCGTCCATGTCACCTTGTTGGTGAAACTGGTTTGTACGGATGCCAGGGAGTAGGCAGAGATACGGGGAATAGCCATCACATCATCCTGTTACGTTTGTGGTACAAGGTCAGCGATCAACTCACGCAAGGCTTTTTTGCTGACTTTGCCGAAACTGGTTTTGGGAAAGGTCTCAAGAATTTCCACTCGATCAGGCAGTTTGTATTCCGCCAATCCACGGTCGCGCAAAAATGCACGCAGGCTAGGAAGACGCAGCTGGACGGTATCGCCCGTCGCGGGAATCACACATACACAGTTGCGCTCGCCGAGATAAGGATCGGATATACCTACCATGGCGACATCGTGTACTGCCGGGTGAGCCAATAAATGATTTTCCACTTCCTCTGCAGAGATTTTCTCGCCGCCACGGTTGATCTGGTCTTTGCAGCGTCCTTCGACGATGAGATAACCCTGTTCCGTTAGCCGTACCAGATCACCCGTGCGATAAAAGCCGTCGGCGGTAAAATTTCTGGCGTTTTGTCGATCCAGATTGTCGTCCCCACAGGGGAAATAACCTCGGATGGTATATGGTCCGCGTGTCAACAATTGGCCCAATTGATTCGTCTCGACATCGTTATCCTCTTCGTCGACCACGCGAATTTCATCGGCAGGAGAAATAGGGCGGCCCTGAGTGTGAATCACAATTTCCTGCGGATCGTTCAGGCGCGTGTAATTCACCAGTCCTTCCGCCATACCGAACACCTGCTGCAGATGGCCGGGAAAAACAGTGAGCATTTGTTTGGCTACTTCGGCGCTCAACTTGGCACCGCCAACTTGCACCACTGCCAAACTGGAGAGATCCAGCGGGTTATGGCGCATTGCACTGAGCCAGGCGAGAGCCAGAGGAGGAACCAGTGCGGTGATGGTGACCTGATGTTTGGCGATCAGTGCAAACGCGGTTTCCGGCGCACCGTTGGCCGCCAGCACTACCGTTCCGCCGGCGTACCAAGTACCCAGTACGCCGGGCGAACTCAGTGGAAAATTGTGCACCGCCGGCAGCACTGCAAGATAAACACTGTGATTGCTCAATTCACAGATTTCTGCACTGGCGCGCACGCTATAGAAATAATCGTCGTGGGTGCGTGGTATTAATTTCGGAATGCTGGTGGTGCCGCCGGAGAGTTGCAATAAAGCGAGCTGATGGGCGGCAGGTGTTGCGAGCGGAATCGGTGTGGTTTTAATTTCCTCGAAAGGAATAAATTCTTCAGCCTCACCGACGATCACGACACGCTGCAAGGCAGTAACATTTTTTAAATAGCGGGCCAGTGCCCGGTAGTCGAAACCACCAAAGCGATCAATCGTGATATAGGTTTTGGCTTGAGTTTGTTTACAAAAATTTTCCAGCTCGCATGCGCGATGAGCGGGTAAAGCGAACACCGGTACGGCACCGAGGCGAAATAATGCAAAAATGACTTGCGCCAATTCACCCACATTAGGCAGTTGCACCACCACTTTGTCGTTGGCGCGGATACCGAGTTCATAGAGTCCTGCGGCCAGTGCGTCCGCCGTGTTATCCAATTGCTGATATGTCCAGCGGCGGTCGCCATCAATAACTGCAACTTGATCCGGATATAGTGCGGCGGAATCGCGCAGCAGCTGTCCGAGGGGAATGCCTTTCCAATAACCTTCCCGGCGATAGCGTGCGGCGATGTCTTCCGGCCAGGTTTGCGCTTTGTGTGCTGTCCCGCTCATATCGCAACACCCGTCACGTCATGAATACCCAAGGCAGTGAGCATGGTATTGAATTTCGCACCGGTTTCCGCGAGCTCCTTTTCCGGCTGTGAGCCTTCCACTATGCCGGCACCGGCGTAAAGCCGCACGAGATGGTCTTTTATTTCCGCACAGCGGATGGTAACCACCCATTCGCCATCGCCCGTCTCATCGCACCAGCCGACTATGCCGGTAAATAAACCTCGGTCGAAGTTTTCGATTTCCCGAATCGCCTGCTGGGCTTGCGCGCAGGGATAACCGCAAATTGCTGGAGTGGGGTGAAGTGCCAGAGCCAACTCTAACGAGGTCGTTGCGGGATCTTTTAATTCCGCGTGAATCGTGGTGGAGAGGTGCCACATTGCGGGTGTGGATATCAATGACGGTTTTGCCGGGATATCCAAGGTGTGACAAAAAGGGCGCAGCGCTTCATCGATCGCTTTGACAACCAGCGCGTGCTCTCGTAGATCTTTTTCCGAATGCAGTAATTGCGCGGCACGTTTTTGGTCGATCAGCGGATCATCGCTGCGCGGCTCAGAGCCGGCAAGCGGATTGGCGATCACCTTGGTTCCCTGGCGGGAAATCAAAAGTTCAGGACTGGCACCAACCAGCGCGTGCACGCTGGAGTCGGTGCGGTCGTTGTCGATGTTTTTCAAATTAACCGCAAACGTATAACCGTTGGAGTTACGTTGCGCGAGTTTTTTCACCAGTGCGTTCACATTCGGTGTGTTTTCACATTGAATTTCCAGTGTGCGGGACAGAACCACTTTGTCCAACTCACCTCGAGCAAAACGGGAGAGTGCGTCGCGTACACCGCGCATAAAGATGGCGGGAGCAGGCACGGCGGTAATGTGGCATTCACCAGTGGTGACGGTTTCATCAATGGCGGAATGCGCGGCGGTTTGTGCGTCGGTAAGGCAATTGCTGCTGACGCGCAGGTAAGCTTTTTGCCTAGTATCAAAAGGCACGGCACCCACCACGATCGGTTTGGCCAAACCCAATTCCCGGGCGAATCTCAATGACTCATTGGCCTGTTCGCTCAAATTTTTATGTCCGCTAACGAGCAGCGTGGCAAAAGGTGGCTGCGCCAGCAAAGCGCGTTTGGGAGATGCAAAATAAACACTGCTATCGGGGTGATAGCTATCCAGAAGATTTCTGGACGCTGTCGTGATTTTCGGAACTATCTGTACAGGTTGGTTCATTTTTGTCTCCTGTTGAGGCGGAAAATGGAATGGCCGTTCTCATGAACGGCGAAATTAACCTTGCTCCAGGGAATGATTAACGCACCGCCTGTGCGCCGACGTTAAAACTGATAGGCAAATGCGGCTTTGATATTTCGGCCGGGCTCATAATCCAGCAGATATAACTGGCCAAAGCGCGGATGAAATGAAGTGCCGGTGCGGGACGACTGCGATGCGTAGAATTCGTCGAAAAGGTTATCCACGCCGAGGGTAATCGAAAGGCCCATCAAGCTGCCATTCGGAGTCCAGCGCCCGGAAATGTTGTGCACCGTGTAGCTGCTCTTGGCGTTGTCGCTATCGTCGGAGGTGGAGTCAAGATCGACTCCGGTGCCCAGGTCTTTTACATGCAGCGCTTCCCACTGCAGCGTGATATTCACGGGGGTGATCGCATATCGGAAATTCACACCGATGGAATCACCTTGCTCTCGATCAATACGGGCGCCGTCGAGGGTCGAATTATTCGCGAATGCGTCCAGGTCACTTTCCGCTGCAGCGTAAGTTGCCAAAATTCGCCAATCACCTTGATTCCATTCTGCGTAGGCTTCGTAACCATCGATATGTAAATCACCGACGTTATCTTTCCAGGAGCCGCCAGCCGGATTGCTAGCGTAGTCGTAAATATAGTCATCGATTTGTGTGCGGAAGAGTGTCACTCCGGTAGATAGACCGGACATCTCGTAAGCCAGTGCCAGCTCGGAGTTGCGGCCGGTTTCCGCTTTAATCTGTGGGTTGGGTGCATCGCCTGAACCGGCGCCAGTAAAGACTTCACCAATTTCCGGTGCGCGGAATAATTGGGTAGTGCTCAATCTCAGTAACAAGTAATCGCTGAATTGATATTCGCCTGCCAGCGCCCAAAGTGTATCGGTGAAATTATCGTCAACTACAGCAGTTTCAACATTCGCGGTGTCGTAACGCACGCCGGGTGTAATTGCCAAAGAATCGGTTAACTCAATGCGATCTTCGATAAACACGGCCGCCTGTGTCGACTGTTCGCCATTGATAAAAACACCGTCGACGTTGTAGCCGGTTTTATATTCCACATGGTCGACACCATAGGTGAGGACATGGGGCACGCCAAGAAGGATGGTCGAGTCGGCCAGAATATTCAGGCCGGTATTTTCTGCATCGCCTTCATTAATGGTGGCGAGGTTAGGGTTCCAGGTAACCAGACCGTTTTCGTCGCGCCAGAGTGTACTTTCGTTGCGGAAAATTGCAGTGCGGATATTGGTGTGATTGCCGAGGGAAATATCGTGGTTCAGCGTCAAAGTATCGCGGGTAAATTTTGTCGGAAAAACCAACGGCACATTTAATGAATTGGCAATGGCAATATCCGTCGCCAATCCCATGTCCGGCCGATAACTGTAATCGCCTTCATCCGCGTAGGTCTCATAACCGATTTTTATGCGCTGATTGGAGGTGGGATTCCAGCCCAGTTTTACCAGCGCATCGGTAAGTTCGCCGGCCAAGCCGCGAACGGAGCCATCGGTGCCGGGAATGACGCTACCTTCGGCGTTGAGAATTTTCCCGCCGCCGACTTCGTAATTTTTTTCGGTCGACAAAATTGTAATAACCGAGAATATCCACCGAGTCACTCAACTGGCCGTAAGCGGACAAGGCGTAATTATTTGATGCGTTATCCGAAAGCGTAATTTTGCCAAGTGCGCCGAAACGTCGCCCGGAGCGCAGCAGGTCCCGCGCTTCCTTGGTTTGAAAACGCACTGCGCCACCGAGGCCGCCATTGACCACCGAGTTGTTGCCCACGTCAACTTCCACCGCCTGCAATATATCCGCGTGAATCTGTAGGTTGCCCATATGGTGATACATGTAGGTGTTTTGATTGGCACCGTCGATGCTGATGCGCAGGTCTTTATCGTCCATGCTGCGAATGGTGATGCGCTGGTTGAGGGAGTGGGCTCCACCCACATCGACACCTGGAATGGGGCGCAACAGATCGCTGATGTGGTCAGCCTGTTTGATGTCCATGGCATGGGAGTCCAGCGCCATGGAGGATGAATAGACTCGGGTCCCCCAGACCACGGTTTCCTCGATCAGATGTTGCTCCGGCGTTTCCGCTGCATGCACCTGAACGGACGTGGCGAGACAAAGAGCAAGGCTCAAATGACGTCTTGTCGGCAAACTACCCATAATTTTTTACAACTCCCCAATACAACAAATGATGATCTTCAAAGAGTGACCCACTCTTGAATAATCTAAATGATAATGATTCTCGATGGCATTATACTGGGCGGGTGTCAGGGAGGCTTGCAGTGGAGTGATGCGTCGCAGCCAGATGATGATGCGAAATCGTCAAAGTGTTCCGATGGATTGTGATGCGGCAAGTGAAGACGTGACGGGCAGGATATTTAACAGGGTATAAATGTGCATAGATAGGAAGAGGGGCAGATATGGCTGACAACAAGATGACGCCGAGAGGACCGGTCAGGAGTTCAGTCTCACCGGTCATCGATGGGAGGCAAATAACCCATCTGGCGGAGGTGGGGGGCTACAGCTCCCGCTTTTCCAAGCCGGCGGCGTACGCAAAACCTTTGGCGCGGGGGCGTTTTGAATGTGTCGAATACCCCGCTGGGCTGTCAGTGCATGTATGTGATTTGGAGGAGCTGGACGTCACCACTACGGACGCGGAGCTTTCGCCGCGTTTGAGCTTTTTGCTGTTGCTGCGGGGAGAGGTGAACTTCCGTCTGAATGAGCGCGCTTTTCAGTTGTGTAGCCATACAGGTCCGCGCTGCGCTGCGATGATTCTGGACGCGTCTACACGTTGGGAGCGCGATCTGCAGCGCGGCTGCAACCTCACCAAGGTTCATGTGACCGTGTCGCCTCAATGGTTGACTCAACATTGTCCGCAGACGGCAAATCGCGTCTGGTCTCTGTCGTTGCAGCGCACACGTGACCTGCCTATCTGGAGGCCCTCAGTCCGGGCGTTCGCCGCAGCGAGGGAAATTCTTGCGGTGGACAATCCGCAGGCTGAGTTGCAGCGGTTGCATATCGAAAATCAGGCGTTACTGCTGGTTGCGGAGGGCTTGTCCGCTTTGGAGCTGTGGCAGCAGGACCACCAGCGCACCGGTTCGAGACGGGCCAGCAGGATCGCGGAGGTTTGCCACTACCTGGACACCCATATCGATCAACCGCTCAGCCTGGACGATATCGGTCGGATGTTTGGCATGAGCACCAGCACTTTGCAACGTTACTTTAAAGAGGTGACTGGTATGCCCGTGGGGGATTACGTGCGGCGCAAACGGCTGGAGTTCGCCCGCGAACTGCTGGTGAGTGGCGGCGTCACTGTCTCCCAGGCAGCCTATGCCGCAGGTTACAGCCATCCCACCAATTTTATCGCCGCCTATAAACGCCACTACGGCTGCTGTCCGGGCAGCGAGCGCAATATCTAAAGCGAGTTTTCAACTCGCGGTTTGGACCGATGCCAGGATCAGGTTTTGCCAAGCATCACTGTCGATTTTTTGTTCCGCGATCAGCTCTATGCGGCTGTCGATCGCATCATCTAGTTCGAATTCGTTTAGAACTGCGCCGGATTTGTTAAAGCCGAAGACGCCTTGATCGGTGATGAAAACGGCTTTCAAACGCTCTGCATCGGCGCCGCTGAGCAGGGCGAAAATCTTGCTGTAGTCGAAAATAAAATCCGCGCTAAAAATCCAACCGCTACTGAAATAACCATCGGCCTCGCGGCCTTTGTATATATAGCCGCAAGCGGGCAGAGATTCCGCCAGTTCCACAGTGAAAGGGCTTGCTGCGGAAAATGCGGAATTTTCAGATTGCCAGCGGTTTTCCCGGTCGAGCAGCGCAGGGTCGAGATTTCCCCAGCGGCAATACGCCAGCGGTTTTTCCGCCAGAAAGGTGCGGCAGTAGGTCTCAAGCCGTTCGCGGTCCTGGGGGGGAATAGGTGTCTTCCTTGTTGGCGACCAGCACATCCGCCACCTGGAGTTGCTGCTGAAAGGTGCTATTGCCGAGATGTTTTTCGCTGCCCAGATGGCGCGCATCCAACAATGTGAGCGTGGCACGCAGGTCCAGCGTTTGACGATAAAGGTCCGAGCGCAAGAGCGCGATGATTTCCGCAGGATGGCCAAGGCCGGTAGGTTCTATCAACAGACGTTGCGGCCGCGCCTTGCGCAGCAGACGGTTGAGCGCAATTTGCACCGGCAGGCCATTGGTGCAACACATACAGCCGCCGGGCACTTCCTGAATAAAAATATCCTCGCCGGCATTTTGCCCGAGCAGGTGGCCATCGATTCCCACCTCACCAAATTCATTCACCAGCACCGCCCAGCGTTCCGTCGCGGGTTTGTTTTGCAGCAGCTGCAAAATCGTCGTGGTTTTGCCAGTGCCGAGAAAACCGGTGATGATGTTGGTGGGAATAGATTGCACGGTTCTTATGCCATTGGATCTTTCGACAGGTCTTTAGAACTCGTTGGAGAGCTCTTTGTAGCCTTTGATCAGATAGTGGTTGGCGCTGACGATGGATTCGGAAAATGCCTTGTATTCCGGGTCCACTCTGGGAATGGTATTCAGATCAAAATCATGGCCGATGCGGGTCATGGACGGGACGTGGAATTTTTCCGGCAGGTCGCAGCCATCCACCACAGAGTTGTGTCGCACCACGCAGCCGTTGCCGACTCTGCAATTAAAAAGAACCGTGTTGAAGCCGATAAAAACGTTGCTGCCGACTTCGCAAGGGCCGTGAATAATGGATCGGTGGGCGATGGACGTGCTTTCGCCAATCTCCACTTTCGCACCCGCTTTGGAATGGATTACCACGCCATCCTGCACATTGGAGTTTTTGCGAATAATGATGGGCTCCATCTCGCCGTTTTCATCCACTTCGTCGGCGCGTATAACGGCGTAGGGTCCGATAAACACATTGGCTTCGATAATCACTCTGCCGCAAATAATGGCGGTGTTATCAACGTAAGCTTCGCTGCTGACTTCGGGGTAATGCCCAGTGGGGTTTTTGCGCAACATGGGGTATGCCTCTAGCGGATGGAAAGTCGTTGGCTATTCTAGGCTTTTCGGCACTGGCTTGCCTCCCTTGTTCCAAGGAGAGGCTACACACCACCGGCGAACCCGAGTTGCCGCCACGCCTCATAACTCACAATCGCCACCGCATTGGAGAGGTTCAGGCTGCGGCTGTTGGGCTGCATAGGTATGCGCAGTCGGTGTTCCGGCGGGAAGGATGCAAGTACGGGCGGTGGCAGACCTGCGGTTTCGGAGCCGAATAACAGCACATCACCTTCGCCGTATTGCAGTTGATCGTGCGGCCGGCTGCCTTTGGTGGTGCAGGCGAGAATCCGCCGGCCCGCCACCGCCTGTAGAAACGCGGCATAGTCCGGGTGGATGGCCACTCTGCTCAAATCGCTGTAATCCAGACCGGCGCGGCGCAATTTCTTTTTCTTCCAGATCGAACCCCAGCGGCTCGATCAAATGCAACCAGCAGCCGTTGTTGGCGATCAAACGCAGGATGTTGCCGGTATTAGGGGCGATTTGCGGTTCGTACAGGGCGATGTGGAACATAGCGGTGATCTATAAAAAAGGCGCCATTCTATAGCTCCGGGTCGAGAGCGCAAAATATGTCTCTGTGTGGTGTACATTTACGCTTGTTTTCTTTTTCGCTTTTCCTTAAAGGTGATTTTCGATATGCGCCATTCATTGTTTGCAGTGTTGTTGTTTTCCCTGCTGTCGGCCGTCAGCGCCGCGCCTGTTTTTGCGGCTTCGCCGGCTCATCAGCACGATCATGCACATACACACGACGGACATTCGCACGAACATGGACATTCACACGATCACGCCCACGGCATGGAAAACGCGGACTCACACGTTCACGGGGAAGTGTTGCTGCAGTTGGTGCAGGAGAATCAGGACCTGCTGGTGGAAATGACGTCGCCCGCAGTGAATTTTCTCGGTTTCGAGCATGCGCCGCAGAGCGAAGCGGAACTCGCCGCAGTGAAAACCATGGAACAGCGTTTAAAAGATGTAGCGGCTTGGCTCCATTTGCGCGACGGCGGCTGCAAGGTGGGTGCACCGGAGGTCGTGTTGCGGCAGGCCGAGGGGCATGCGGACGTTAGCTTTACCGCGCATTTTTCCTGCGCGGCGCCAGCGAAATTAAACAGCGCGGAATTGGCATTGTTCAGGCTGTTTCCGGCAATCGAAAAAATCCGTTTCGATTGGGCGGTGGCTGGAGAGCAGGGGCATGCGATATTGACGCCGCGCAATACCCGGGCAAGCTTCCGTCCTTAATCTTCCTCGTAAGGCAGAACCCGGTCGATGGTCATGGAATAGGCGGAAGTCGCCAGGTCGCTTTCTTTGATCTCGGTAAAAATTGTGCCTTCGACAAAAAACGCATCGCTCAGGTCGTCCAGGGTCAAGCCGGGTTCATAGGTGGCGAAAATGATTTGATTGGGCGGAGGAGGGGGCAAGTGAATGCAAGCGCCGAAAAAAGGTACCAGCAGAAATTTGGTAATTATCTGCTCGTCGTCGAAATCGAGCGGCACAATAAATCCCGGCAGGCGGATTTTGCGTTGGTTGAATTCGGCAATCACCGTGGTGGATGACAAGGCTTTTTGATAAGCATCGTCGGATTTTTCCTGCGCCATTTTCAATTTATCGTCTAGCACGTCTTCGCTGGAGCCATCTTCGATTTCATCCAGATAATCCGGTGGATTCATCAAAGCCTCGAGATCTTCCTTCGGTATCAGATCCTGCCATTCGATTTCCTCATACTGAATATTTTCCGCTGGCGCGGCAGGGCGGGATTGCTTCGGCGCGGCAGCTGCCGCACTCGGTTCAGCTGGCTTTTTTTATCGCAAGCGTTGAGGGAAATCAGTACGCAAAAAATCAGGGCGAATAGACGAACAAAAGTCATTGAGGTAAACCGCTGTGTTTCAAAATTGCCGGCTATGTTATAGGCTTTCGCCCCCTCGGACAATTTACCGGCGCACCGGTTTCAGCTATGACGTTATCGCCAGATTTTCCGCTCCATAACCGCGCCGAGCCTCCGGCTTTTTGGTGTCGCGATCTGCATTTTTCCTACGCCGACAAAACCGTGCTGCATATTGCACAGTGGCAGGTCGCCAGGGGCGAGCGGATTTTTCTGCGCGGAGCATCCGGCTCGGGTAAATCCACTTTATTGAGCCTGCTGTGCGGCATGCTCAAGCCCACTGGCGGTGAACTGCGGGTGCTCGATTGCGATCTGGCCGGTATGAGTGGATACGCCCGCGACCGCTTCCGCGCCCGCCATATGGGTGTGGTGTTTCAGCAGTTCAATCTTATTCCCTGCTTGAGTGTGCGCGACAACATTCGCCTCGCCGCGCATTTCGCTGGAGAGACAGCTTTCCTCAAGACGCATCTTGCGGAGCTGGCGGAACAGCTCAATCTCGCCAGTGCTCTGCTGGACCGCAAAGCCGCTGAGCTGAGCATCGGCCAACAGCAGCGGGTCGCGGTGATGCGCGCGCTGATCAACCGCCCGGAGCTACTGCTGGTCGACGAACCCACGTCCGCTCTGGATCAGGACAATCGCGATGCATTTATTGATGTTTTGATGACCACCCTGGACAGCTGCGGCGCGACCCTGCTGTTTGTCAGCCACGACCAGACCTTGGCCGGCCATTTCCCGTTGCAGCTGTCGATGGCCGAACTTAACCAGGCCGACAGGAGATCGAGCTGATGTTTTGGCAAGTGGCCTGGCGCAGCCTGGCGCAACGTAAAGCCTCTGTTTTGCTGACCGTAGCGGCGCTGACCGTCAGCGTGCTGGTGCTGGTGGGTATAGAGCATCTGCGCCAGAACGCTCGCACCGGTTTTGCCCGCACAGTGGCAGGGACGGACCTTATTGTCGGCGCCCGCACGGGCGATATCAATCTGCTGCTCTATGCGGTGTTTCGCCTCGGCAACGCCAGTAACAACATTTCCTGGCGCAGTTATCAGGAAATTGCCGCGCTGCCGGATGTGGCCTGGACCATCCCTTTGTCTCTCGGGGATTCTCATCGCGGCTATAAAGTGCTGGCGACCAATCCGGATTACTTCACCCGTTTCCGTTATGGCGCAGACCAGCCTCTGGTGCTGGCGCAGGGCAGGCCGTTCGAAGGGCTGTTGGAGGTGGTGCTGGGGGCTGAGGTGGCGCGCCGCCTCGGCTATCAAATAGGGGATCAACTGGTGCTTGCCCACGGCGCCGCCAGCACGAGCTTCACCCAGCACGACGCCCATCCATTCCAAGTGGTCGGCATATTCGCACCCACCGGAACACCGGTAGACCAGGCCCTTCACATCAGCCTGGAATCCATGGAGGCCATTCACAGCCAGGGTGAGCTTCCCGCGCTGGATAGGCTGCAGCCGCGCACCATCACTGCGGTTATGGTTGGGCTGAACTCCCGCATCAAAGTGTTCCAGGTGCAGCGGCAGATCAATCAATATCGCGGCGAGCCGTTGCAGGCGATATTGCCCGGCGTCACCTTGACGCAGCTGTGGTCCACCCTCGCGATCATGGAAAAAACCTTGCGCGCTATTTCCGCCCTGGTGTTGGTGGCGGCTCTGTTCGGCATGGCCGCTATGCTGCTCGCGTCACTGCGTGAACGGCGCCGGGAGATGCTGCTGTTGCGCACCATTGGCGCCAGCCCCTTGTTCATAGGCGCGCTGCTGCAGCTCGAAGGCTTAGTGATGACCGGTCTGGCCGTTGCGCTCGCTCTTGGGATAGCCGCGACGGGGCTTTCATTGGGGGCTGAATTCTGGCTGGCGAAATTCGGTCTGCAGATTTCGGCCAACTTGTTTCACTCGGCCACCGGTGAAATAGTTCTATATGTTTTTGCCGGTGCTTTGGTGGTCGGCGCTCTGCCGGCGCTGAGCGCCTATCGCATTTCCCGCTCGGTTCCCTCCGGCCTTTGATGGCGCCGCCCGGCAGGTTCCTGCCGGCTCATTCCCGTCCTTTGATCCTGTTGTGTATCGCCTGCGTGTTGACAGGCAGCGTCTATACTCAGTTATGCCCGCAGGTTTTAAAACCCTAGGGAAGCATAGCCGGGAGACGCACTCGCTACTTCGCGCCGCCAGCCCCCCCGACTTTGAAACGCGACTCGCAATTATTGAAAGAGGTATTGATGCAGAAGGCCCTCACCGCGCGGCTGCAGGGTTGGCTGAAGCCCGGCCGAAAAGGCAAAACCGTCGGCATCGAATTGCAGAGCGAAGGCATGGCCCTCGCGGTGTGTGATGCGCTCGCGTCAGCGGGGGCGGATTCCTCCCGTGCAGACAAAGCGCGCTTTAGCGGTATGGATTTTCTGCGTTACGAAAAAAACACCGATTCCGCCCAGCAATTGAAAAATTGGGTAGCCGGTCGTCATTTGCACAAGGCCGCATGTCATGTAGTGCTGGGTGCGGATGCCTATCAGATTCTGCTGGTTGAGCCGCCGGATGTGCCGCAAGAGGAAATCCGTGCTGCCATTCGCTGGCGTTTAAAAGATTTAATCAGTATTCCGGTGGATCAGGCGGCGGTGGATGTTTTCGCTCTGCCGGCCGACGGCATACGTGCAAATAAAAAAATGGTGTACGTGGTGGTTTGCGAAAGCAAAAAAATTCGCGCCATCGTGGACATGGTGGATGAGGCGGGACTCAAGCTGGAATCCATCGATATCAATGAACTGGCGTTGCGTAATCTGATGCTGCCACTGCTGCCGCCGGAATTGGCGGAGCGCGGTGTTGCGCTTGCGCGCATCCGCAGCGGGGCCGCCAGCGTGTATATCTATCGCGCCGGCAACTTATATCTGGGCCGCTCATTCTCCCTGAATTACAACGGCGGCCTGCTGGACAGTCTGCCGGAAGAGTCGCTGGCGCTGGAGCTGCAGCGCTCCCTGGATTATTACGAACGGCAAATGGGACAGGCTCCACCTGCGGTGATTTACGTTTGTGGTGAACATGTTTCCGAAGACAAGATCGGCGAGGTCCTCAAAACCAGTCTGGCGCCGCGCGTGCAATGGCTGAACCCCGCGCTTGCCATGCAGATTGATGCTGCCGACCTGGATGAAGCACTGGTGCAAAGGTGCGTTGCTGCAACCGGGGCGGCGCTGCGTCGGACGGAGGTGGTCTGACATGCAGCAGGTTAACCTCTATCTCCCCGAATTTCGCCCGAAGGTGGACCCGCTGTCCGCCGAGCGGGCGGCCATTCTGTTGGGCTTATTAATAGCGGTATTGATCGGCTTCCAGATTGTCCGTGTGGGCGATATGAACGCGGCGCGGAATTTGGCCAGCGATCTCGAAGCACAGCAACTCAGCCTCCAGCAGACCGCCGACGAATTTAAAAAGAGACCCAGAGCGGTAAGGGACGCTGCGTTGGAGTTGGAGGCGGAGAACTTGCGCGACGCAATCACGAATCGCGAGGGTGTAGCAGGAATTATCTCGAGTCGCTCCATGGGTAATGACTCCGGATTTTCCCGCCATCTCGTTGCGATGGGGCGGCACAAGCTCGATGGCGTGGCGCTGCGCGATTTCACGCTGGACGCTGGCGGCGCTTTTTTGCGTTTGGAAGGCGTCAGTCAAAAGGCGGAACTGGTGCCTTTGTATGTCAGCCATCTGCAGGCGGATGAGAATTTCAGCAGAACAAAATTCGGTTATCTGACGCTGCAGAATCTGGGCGCCGGTGTCAGCTTTCTGCTGAGCGGCGACGGTCCTGTTGATCCAGCAACATTGAGTTTTTTCCCTGAAGAACAATTGGCGCCGCGGTAACAATGACGGCGTGGCGCAATCCTTGACGAGATTTGTGAAAGATAAACGAGTTTTATGAAAGAAAAATGGGTCCTGCTGAAAAGTCGCTTTGAAGCTCTCGCCATGCGCGAGCGGCTGCTGATTGTCGGCGCGGTGCTCGCACTGGTGTATCTGCTGTGGGAAATGTTACTGGTCTATCCCATGACCAAGGAGATGCAGCTGCTTGTCGCGCGTGAGCGTGTGGCGAAACAGCAGATACAAGTCACGGAAGCGGAAATCACCGTGCTGAAAAATATCACCAGCAAAGATCCCAATATAGAGCTGCGCCAGGAAATTGCCGATCTACAAGCCAAGCTCGAAGGTGTGGATCAGCAGCTCGATACCCTCGCAGTGGGATTGGTTCCTGCGCATGAGCTGCCAAAAATCATGCACGGAATTCTGAGTAAGACCGGCAAGCTGAAAATCGAGCAATTAATCACGCTGCCGCCTGAAATGCTGAGCCTCTCCGGGAATGTGAAAAAAGTGGAAGCCACCTCGGCCGAACCGGTGCAGAAGGGCGCCAGCATTTATCGGCATTCCGTTGTATTGAACCTGTCTGGAGATTTCGCCTCCGTGGTGCAGTATCTGCGCGAGCTGGAAAGTGGCGACTGGCGTTTTTATTGGGAATCCCTGCGTTATCAGGTGACTGAATACCCGCAGGCAAAAGTTCGCCTGCGGGTATTTACGCTGTCGAGTCAGAGAGGGGTTCTGGATGGAATTTAAAAAATGGCCCTTCTCCCTGCCGCTGTGTGTGCTACTGGCGGGTGCTTTTGATTTGGCAAGAGCCGTTGAAGATCCTGCGTTAGTGGACCCCACCCGGCCAGTGGCTTTTGTCGCCCCGGTGGGCAAGGCGGAGCCGGAGGAAAAAAAATGCAGTTACAGGCAATTTTTTCTGCCGATGGAAAGCGCAAGGCGGTAATTAACGGGCAGACGGTAAAGGTTGGCGAATCCGTGAATCAGGCAAAAATAGTGGCCATAGACTCCGGCCGTGTGCGCTTTATCAAAAATGGTGAAAGGGGGGAACTAGTGCTCCTGCCGACCGTATTGCAACCGGCGAAAGTCGAGGAATAATCATGACCAACCGACTGGCCAAAATAATGATGATGACGCTGCTGGTTAATCTGGGGGCTTGTTCGCAACAGGATCACAAACCATCCATGAGTCGGGATGTGTACGACCAGGCGATCGAACAGAATACCCGCGCTTCCCCGGTGCCGGATTTTATCAACGATGCGCTATTGAACCGCTCCCCGACGGGAAATGCTGCCCATGTATCACAGGCGCGGCGTTTTGACGTGTCGGTGAATAATATTCCTGCGAAAGCCTTTTTCCTCAGTCTGGTTTCGGAAGCCGGTGTCAATGTGGTGGCGCACCCGGAGGTAGAAGGCAATATCTCCTTGAATCTGCGCAATGTCACAGTGGAGGAAGTGCTGGCGGTAGTGCGGGATATGTACGGCTACGAATACAAGATAAAAGATAATATTTACTCCATATTTCCGCGCAAACTGCGCACGGAAATATTTTCCATCAATTACATCGATATCAAACGCGTCGGTGTAACCGATACAACAGTATCGATTGGCGAAGCAAAATCCAGCAGCAGTTCGTCTGATGCGGGTGGCAGCGGCGGTGGCTCCAGTACCAACAACGCCGCGAATATTCTGGCGATGGCCGGTGGAGAAGGGGAGCAGGCAAGCGGGCAGGGCATAAGCCCTGGTTCGCGGGTACAGACACTCAATAAAACCGATTTTTGGCAGATGCTCAACGATACCGTGGGCTCTATGGTGGGTGCGCCGTCAGATGGCCGCAAGGTCATGGTCAACCCGCAGTCCGGCTTGCTGGCGGTAACCGCCATGCCGGCGGAAATCAACGCGGTGCGGGAATTTCTCGAACGCTCCGAATTGAGCGTGAAGCGCCAGGTTATTCTCGAAGCCCAGATACTGGAAGTGCGCCTGAGCGATGGCTTTCAAGCGGGCATCAATTGGAATGCAATCCAGGGGCAGCTGCAGTACACCAGGAACGTCTCCAGCTACACCGGCCCGGTGGATATCACCCAGGCGACCGATTCTGGAACGGAAATTTTCGCCTCGATTTTCAAAGTGCTGGATATTCGCGATCTTTTATCCCTGCTGGAAACCCAGGGCTCGGTGCAGGTTCTGTCCAGCCCGAGGGTGAGCACGATCAACAATCAAAAGGCGGTGATCCGCGTCGGTACTGATGAATTTTTTGTTACTGGATTGAAAAATAACACCACCTCCAGCGCAGCCACCACAACATCCTCACCGGAAATAGAATTTACTTCCTTTTTTTAGCGGTATTTCCCTGGATGTGACACCCCAGATTTCCGAAAGCGGCGACGTGATTCTGCATATCCACCCGATTATCAGCGACGTGCAGGACCAGACCAAAGAGGTGACGGTCGGCGACTCTAAATTCTCCATGCCGCTGGCGCTGCGGGAAATTCGTGAGAGCGACAGCGTGGTACGCGCGCGCAGTGGCCAGGTTGTAGTCCTGGGCGGCTTGATGCAGAAATCGCGACAGGCTGCGGACGGCAAACGCCCAATCCTCGGTGATGTGCCGGTTTTGAATTTGTTTTTCCGCACCAAAGCCCGCTCCGCCGCAAAAACCGAACTGGTGATTTTACTGCGCCCAGTAGTGGTGGGCGAAAGCAGCTGGCAGGACCAATTAAAAGAATTCCGCGACTTTTCCGGACCGATCAATTAGTCATAGCTGCGCTATTTATATCAGGCGAGGTAAATCATGTACCTGCAGCACTTCGGCATGACCGAAAAGCCTTTTTCGTTGACGCCAGACACGCAATTTTTTTGGCGTCGCGCAGTCACCGGGATGCGTTGAACACACTTGCGTTTGCCCTGCGGGATGGCGAAGGCTTTATCAAAATCGTGGGCGAAGTGGGCACGGGAAAAACCCTGTTATGCAGGATTTTGTTGGCGCGTCTGGATAAAGCGCAATTTGTTACCGCTTATATTCCCAACCCCTGTTTGGCACCGGAAGAATTAAAAGCCTTTATCGCCGCCGAAATCGGTGCGGACTATCAGCGCTCCATGCCCGCTCACGAACTGACTGCCGCGATTTATCGCCGCTTGCTACAGCTTGCGCGTCAGCGCAAACAGGTGATTTTGGTGGTGGACGAGGCGCAGACCATGCCCCGTGAAACCATCGAAGCTCTGCGCCTGCTCAGCAATCTGGAAACGGAAAAGCGCAAGCTGCTGCAGATCGTTATGTTTGGCCAGCCTGAGCTGGATGAACTGCTCAACCGCGACGACTTGCGCCAATTAAAACAGCGCATTGTTTTTGCAGAAAAGCTGCACCCACTCAGCACTGCTGGTGTTGCAGCTTATTTGCGCCACCGGTTGAAAGCGAGTGGTTGCGCGAATGCACTGTTCAGCCCCTTGGCCATCTGGCTGCTGGCAAAAGCCTCTGGCGGTATTCCGCGTCTGGTCAATATTCTCGCCCACAAAGCGCTGCTGTGTGCCTACGGCAAGCGCGACGTCACCATTGCCGGTTGGCATATCGCACGGGCTGCGCGTGATACGCCGGAGTGCCGCCTGAATGGACGCCTGTGGTGTCGACTCTGGGAATTGAATGGGCGTATTTTTCTGCCCCGATCCGCTGAGGTTATCCGATGAGTCTGATCAACGACATGTTGCAGGATCTGGATCGCGCTGATCTGCAGAAAAAGCCGGTGCTGCCTGCAGGACTCACAGCGGAAAAACCGTCTCCATCTGCGTCGCCACGCCGCTATTTGCTGCCGGCTCTGGCGGGAATTGCAGTGGTGTACGCATTGTTAGTGGAGTGGAACCTGCTCGGCCTGATGCCGGAGAAAAAAGCGCCGCTGGTGGAAATCCCCCAGCCCATCGCACTCAACAGCAAATGGCTTAATCAAGCGCCGTCCGCTGCTGCACCCGCTGCAGCTGTAACTGAAGAACCTGTTACCGGTTCGGCTGATGTGGCGGCGACAGAGGTCGAGACGCAGTCGGACAATCTCGTAATCCAGCAGGAAAATATCCCGCCCGTCGTACAAGCTGATACGCCAGCGACCCTGGAGCCGAAAGCTGTAGAAATTGAGCGCATTCCCGTGGTGTCTACAGTGGAACCGCTTCTGGATGCCGCCAGACTCGCGCTCGCAGCAAATCGTTTGACCACCCCTGTGGGTGACAACGCTTATGAATTATTTAAAAGCGCTTTGGTGCTCGATCCGCAAAATGCCGCAGCTGAGGCTGGTGTGGAAACGATTCGCCAGCGCTATCTGAGTTGGCTCGACCAGGCGCTCAGCGATAATCGCGCGGCGGCCGCGCGCCTGTATTTGCAAAAAGCGAGAAGTGTCGGTGTCGATCACACCATTCTCGCCGGATATGAAAACCGTCTGGCGCAGACACCGGCGGCGACTGCGAATGAAACAGGACCGGTCGCGCATGAGGCAGCACCCGCCCCGCATGAATCAGCGGCGGCTTTGCAGGTATTGCCGCAGGTCGCAATTACGCCGGCAAAAATCGCCAATGACACCGAAGTGGCTGAACGTATTCGCAGTTTTGGCCTGCGGGCTGAGGCGGAAGCATTGGAGCTGGTCACGCGCGGGCGTGGGGTTGCGCAGAGCGCAGTGGCGCTCGCCGATGTATATGCGGAGCGCCAGGCGCGCAGTCAGTTGCAGCGACTCGCCAATTTGCTCGCAAATAAAACCGAATCGTCGTACGCCTATGTTGCCGCTCATATTTGGTTGCTGGATGGCCAGGAGAGCCGTGCAAAAGACGCCTTGTCCTCCGTCGAGTTTGACGGTCTGGCGGAGCGTCAGCGCCAGCGTCTTCTGGCGGGTTTGCGCCAGCGGGCCGGAGAATATGGGCCGGCAATGGAGCTTTACAGCCAGCTGGTGGCGAGCTCGCCGGAGAATGTCGCCGACTGGTTGGGCCTTGCCGTGAGCGCCGACCGCAGCGGCTTGACCAACACGGCTCTCGAAGCCTATGAAAAAGTGCTGTTGCTGCGCCACCCGGATCAGCGGGTAACGCAGTTCGCGCGTCAGCGCCAACAGGATCTTTCCCTTGCCGCCATGACCAACAGGTAAACGCGTGGAAACTGCCAGCGCACCCAAACGAATTCGTATTGGCGACATCCTGGTCGCCCAACAGATCATCAGCCAGCAGCAGTTGGAAACCGCGCTGCTCGAGCAGAAAAAAACCGGCTACAAACTCGGGCGCCAATTGGTCGCCCTCGGTTTTGTCGATGAAAATACCCTGCTGAATTTTCTCTCCAAACAATTGAATTATCCGTTTATCGATCTTGCGCATTTCCGCTTCGAGCGCGAAGTGGTGCAGATACTGCCGGAAACGGTTGCGCGGCGTTACCGCGTGATTGTGCTCAAGGATGATAAGGATGGTTATTTACTCGGGATGTCCGATCCCACGGATATTTTCGGTTTGGATGACATCAAGAAAATACTGAAAAAACCGATCAAGCCGGCAGTGGTTCGGGAGTCGGAGCTGCTGGATATTCTCGATGTGGCCTATACCCGTGCGAAGGAAATCGCGTCCCTCGCGGAACAATTGCACGACGAGCTGGAAAGCGACGCCGTTGATATCGCCGATATTCTCACCACCGCTGAGGACATGGATGCGCCGGTGGTGAAGTTACTGCAGAAAATATTTGAGGAGGCCATCAATAACCGCGCCTCGGATATTCATATCGAGCCGGATGAAACCGTGCTGCGAATCCGCCAGCGTATCGACGGTGTGCTGGTGGAGCAGGTGATGAATGAAAAACGCGTCGCTGGAGCTCTGGTCGTCAGACTGAAATTGATGTCCGGTCTGGATATTTCGGAAAAACGCTTGCCGCAGGATGGCCGCTTCAATCTGAAGATCGGCGCTCACAGCATTGATGTGCGACTTTCCACTATGCCGGTGCAATACGGCGAATCGGTGGTGATGCGTCTGCTGGATCATTCCGCTGGTATTCGCCCGCTCAACAAGGTCGGTATGCCGGAGCGTTATGTGCGTTTGTTTCGCAATGTCATTACCCGCCCGCACGGATTGGTGTTGGTCACCGGTCCTACGGGAAGCGGCAAAACCACCACGCTTTATGGCGCACTGGCGGAGCTCAATACGCCGGAGAAAAAAATCATCACGGTGGAAGACCCGGTGGAATATCGCCTGCCGCGCGTGAGTCAGGTGCAATTGCACGAAAAAATCGGCCTCACCTTCAGCACTGTGCTGCGCGCAACTTTGCGGCAGGACCCGGATATTTTGCTGATCGGCGAAATTCGCGATTCGGATTCAGCGGAAATCGCCCTGCGCGCGGCCATGACCGGCCACTTGGTGTTGTCTACGTTGCACACCAACGACGCAGTTACGTCGGCGCTGCGACTGCTGGATATGGGTGTCGATCCTTTTCTTGTGGCCTCTAGTCTCAAAGCGGTGATTGCGCAGCGCCTAGTGCGCCGCGTGTGTTTGCACTGCGCCGAACCTTACACACCAAATCCCCAGGAGCTGCAGCTGATCCGGCGCATGACCCGTAATACCAGTCCGGATGTGAGCGGGATGCGCAAAGGTGGCGGCTGCCCGCACTGTTACAACAGCGGTTATCTCGATCGTATCGGTGTGTTCGAATTGCTCGAAATCAATACCACTATGGCGGACGCGCTGCGGGACAACAGTGTGCGCAAATTCAACGAGGCTGCGCACGCGCAGGAAAATTATCGGCCATTGAGTCACAGCGCTTTGGATTACGCTCTGCAAGGTATTACGACTGTGGATGAAGTGCTGCGTGTGTCGGCGGAAGTGGAAGACGAAAGTCTGACGGAGGAATCTGCGTGAGCCTGCGAATTTTATGACAGCAGCATCCATTTTTATGACAGCCGCGCTCATTTTTGTGACCGCACTCCGCGTTTTTATGACTATCGTACATTTCATTTGTATGGCGGCCGAGCGCCCCTTTTTTATGCGAACAGTTTTAGTGGCAGCCGCGCACAACGCCTGCGGGAATTTGCATCCTTATGCCCACGTTTGAATATCAGGGACGCTCCGCGCAAGGCCAGTCGGCTAAAGGGCAGATGGAGGCGCCGAACCTCGATGCTGCAGCTTCGATTCTGATGGAGCAGGGCATAACGCCAGTGAATATCCGGCCGGTCACCGTATCCGCAAATGCCGATGTCGATATTGGCCGGCTGTTTGGAAGTGGCAAAGTCAAAGCGGTGGATCTGATCATGTTTTGCCGCCAGATGTACACCATCACCAAATCCGGTATTCCTCTGGTGCGCGGCATTCGCGGCCTTGCGGCCGGCCTTAAGCATGCGGAATTTCAACGCGTGTTGAACGATGTGGCTCAGCGACTGGAGGGCGGTTCCGTCCTGTCCCAGTCCATGGCCAAGCATCCGAAGGTATTCGACAATCTCTTCGTCAGCATGATCAGCGTCGGCGAGAGCACCGGCAGCCTGGATCAGGTATTTGCGCAATTGGCGTTTTATATGGAGCGCGACGAGCAGACGCGTAAAAGTATCAAATCCGCCACCCGTTACCCGACATTTGTTGTGATTGCCCTGGCCATCGCTGTAACGGTGGTCAATGTCATGGTGATTCCGAAATTCGCGGATATGTTCAAACAATTCAAGGCTGAACTGCCGCTGGTGACAAAAATTCTGATCGGCACATCCAATCTTTTTGTGAATTATTGGTGGGCCATCATATTGGTTCTTGGAGCTAGTGTTGCGGGAATCTGGTATTACCTCCGCACGCCGCAGGGAGGCATTTTCTGGGGAGAAAAAAAATTGAAGCTGCCCATCATCGGCAGCATTATCGATCGCGCGTCCATGGCGCGTTATGCGCGCAGTTTCAGCTTGATGTTGCGCGCCGGTGTGCCACTCAACCAAGCGCTTAATCTCTGTGCAAGAGCCATAGATAATCCCTACCTCGCTATGAAAATCGATCGTATCCGCCGCGGAGTGGAGCGCGGTGATAGTTTGCTGCGCACCCATGTTCAGGCGGAAATGCTGACGCCTCTGGTGTTGCAAATGATCGCGGTGGGAGAGGAGAGCGGTAAAGTGGAGGAACTGCTCGCGGAAGTAGCGGATTTTTATGAGCGGGAAGTGGATTACGACCTGAAAAAATTGAGCGACAGCATCGAGCCGATATTGATTATTTTTATGGCTGGCTTCGTTACCGTGCTCGCCCTCGGTATTTTCCTGCCTATGTGGGATATGCACAGCGTGCAAAAAAGTTCCATGTAGGAATCTGTCTACTTCCAAGTCTCCAGCTATAACCACCCATCCGCTTGAAGCCTCCACTGGTCAAATCGCCCGACTAACCTCGGGCCTCAATCCCTTAGCCGCCAGTCCATAAAAATTTTTTATTTATTACTTTTCTGCTCGGATCACGACTTTCTTTCTTTTCTATGGCATTAAAAAGTGCAATAGGTCGCGGTTTTTCTGGTGCCATTCGCAGACTGAGCAGAGCTATTCCATTTATCTCTAAAACTTAAAAACTTAGAACTTTTATAGGATGCTTTGGAGGGTTGGCCTAAGCCTTTTTATAACAGGAAAATCCAAAAATCTTGGCTAAGCTTTGAGTAAGTGAGACCTTGATGTCGGAACTCGGAAAAAAGCATTTTGTGAAGCCAATTTCCCGACTCTCCTCCAGGTTGAGCCCCACAGGCAGATTAAGCGCCGTGTTTTTGACGGATTTAAATTTGCCACATATGTTTTATCAGTTGTAACAGTTGGAGATTTTCATGGGTAGACAGCAATCGGGTTTTACGTTAATCGAACTCATTGCGGTGATTGTCATTCTTGGCATCCTGGCCGCAACAGCGGTACCACGCTTTGTAAACCTGCAAGACGAAGCAGCCCTGGCGGCGGTGCGCGGTGTTGCCGGAAGTATCGAGAGTGGCGCAGCCCTTAATCACGCAGTGGATATAGCGGTAGAGGCTGGCCTCACCAGCACTGCGACCGATCCATTTTTTAATATTGATAACTGCAGTGATGGCGGACGTTTGTTGACTTCTGGTCTGCCCGCGGGTTATGCAATTACCGCCGCAGCAGTTGTCGATAAGGCTGCTGTTACCTGTACACTGACCGGTGTCAGTGGTCAAACAGCGAATTTTGTCATCATAGGCGCAGCGGGCGGAATCGATCCCTGATCCTCGGTGAGTTGATATGAGTTTGGGGAGCGTGTGCTGCAGCAAGCGACAGAAAAAAAGGGGTTTAATACAGGCTTTACCCTGGTTGAATTGACCGCCGTAATTGTGATTGTCGGCGTGCTCGCCGCAGTCGCCGGCTCGCGCCTTCTTCCCCACACAACACTCCAACTGCAAGCGGGCCGTGATCTTTTGACCACGGCCCTTTTTTCTGCGCAACAGAAATCCATGAGCCAACTTGCGCCTGTGCGAGTAACCGTATCTGGATCTTCCGTGGATATTCGCATCGATAGCAACCGCGACGGCAATTTCGCTGCGGCGGAAAGTATCCTGGTCGCCGGTACACGTTATCCCTTGGAAGTGAAGGGCGTGACATTTTCATCGCATACGTTCAACTATAACCATTTGGGGCATACCACCCCTGCAGTCATCTCGGTCAGTAAAAGCGGCCAAAGCGTCAATGTAACAGTCACGGCGACGGGTTATGCCTACTGAGCAATTCATGTCTATTCGGCAGTGTCCATCGGCAAAAAAAATTAGTCTGCGACAGCGACCCGATGCGGCGCGGCAAGGTGGTTTTACCCTTGTTGAACTTATCGTTTTTATTGTTGTGATTGCGATTGGGATGGGCGCGCTGCTGGCGGTTTTCAATCAGTCTGTGGTTCAGAGTGTCGATCCTGTGGTGCGTATTAAAGCCCTGGAAAAAGGCCAGGCTTTAATGGATGAAATTCTCGCGCGCAAATTTGCCGAAAATACGCCGACCGGCGGAGTGCCCGCATGTGGATCACTTGCGCAGGCCGCGTGCACGCCAATTACCGCCGATAGTGATTTTGATGATGTCGGTGATTATCACGGCTATTCCAATACGACGGATTCGCGCTTTCCTGTATCGGTAGTGGTGGTTAATGCAGGAGGAGATCTGGGATTGACTGCCGATTACGCGCGACGAATTACGGTAAGCGTCGGCATGCCAGACGGCAATACGTTGCGCTTAACTGCGTACAAGGTGAATTTCTGATGAGGCCGGTCGCGCGCCATGAAGCGGGATTCACTTTGGTGGAGGTGATTTTTGTCATCGTTATATTGGCGATAATCAGCTCAATCGGTTCTGGCTTTGTGGTAACAGCGTTGGATTCTTATCGCGCGGCGCAACAACGCAATCAATTGCTGCAGCGAGGCCGCGTAACACTGGAACAAATGACCCGGGAGTTGCGCATGGCGTTACCCAATGCCGTGCGCGTAAGTTCCGGTGGTCAATGCCTTGAATTTTTGCCTGTGCTGGCTGCCGCGAATTATCACGGACTGGTGGCAGATCAAATCAATAATCAGGCGGAACAAACGCAGATTCAGACGGGAAGTTTTTCCATTCAAGATGCAAGCGCACGGCATTTGGTTATCGCTCCCTTTTCACCTGCGGACGTATATATGAGTGGCAAGCCTTCAGCTCGCATCGGCATTGCATCTTTAGGAAGCGGCACTTATACCGCCGTAAGTCTTTCCTCCTCGCATCGATTCATTCGCAACTCGCCCAAAAAACGACTTTTTATCGCATCCGACCCGGTGCGCTTCTGCATCACTGGCGGCAATCTTGTGCGTTATTCGGGCTATGGGTTCTCCACAGCGGCTTTAGGTACCGGCAATCCCGGCGGTACAGCCGCCTTGATGGCGCATGAGGTTGCACCAGTCGGAACTGCATTTTCCCTCTCTCCTGCGGCGCAGGACCGTGGAATGTTGGTGCGTATGCAGCTGCGTTTCAGTGCGGCTGGAACGGGTATTGATTTGAATCATCAGGCGTTGATCCGCAATGTTCCCTGAATTACGCGCAGGATACTCATTCGGAATGAAAAATCAGCATGGATTCCTGATGCCACTGGCTCTGTTTATTCTTGTCGGCCTGGGAGCACTTGCGATTGCCATCAATCGTCTCGGATCCGGACAATTTTCCTCCGCTGTTCAGGAGGGCTCGTCAGTTCAAGCATTTTATGCGGCCGAAAGTGCCGCTCAATTGGCCATGCACCAGGTTCTCTTCAATACGGCAGATAAAGCGGGTGCGGATCTAAAATGTGCCGCCGTCAACGGTAGAGTGCAGGCATTTTCCACAGCAGGATTGAACGGATGTTCTGCGCGCATCTCCTGCGCTGTGGTGGCAAACACCGGGGACCCTGCGGGAATTTATCGCATGGAAACTACCGCCACCTGCGGCAGTGGAACCATGGTGGCGGAGCGCAGTGTGGTCACGGCGGTGCGGTATGAGTGATTTTTTGCAGCTCTCGCGAATTTTGCTATTCGCAGTTTTCCTGGGGTGGGGATGGGGAGCACAGGCGCAGACCTGTGCAAATATATTTGCCTCGGGTGCGCAATCGCATTCGGCCAGTGGCGTTTTGGATTTGAAATTTAATGCGCGCATCCAGAATAGTGGTACCTCGCTGAAAGTACCGCAGCTTTTGGACAACGCAGGAGGCAATTCCTGCGTCACAGCAAAATGTACCGCGACCGGCACTTTCAATAGCCCAGTGAACTATGCGATACCCTCCGGCAACGGCTCCAATGGGGCGATCAACGTAGCACAGCAGACTACCGCTACTCGTGCAGCGGGGCAGTACACTACGGTGAATATTCAGCAGGACGCCACTTTGACCTTTTCCACCAGTGGTGGGAAATACTATATGAGCAGTTTGACAAGTGGATTTAATTCCAAGATCAATTTTGCTCCGGGTGATTATTACATTAATGGCAATTTGACGATTGGTAACCAGAATACGATTTCAGTAACCGGCACCCAGCCGGTCAGGATTTTTGTCAATGGACAGGTCACGGTCGGCTTCCAGGTTGTGTTTAACAACAGCAATCCTGGGAATCTTGTCATTTACGCCAAAAACTCGATTACCCTCGATCAGAATGTGAAGTATGCAGGGTATCTGTATTCGCAAACAGGCGATGTCACCATCAATTTTCTGTCCGAGGTTACGGGAGGTGTTTCCGCCGCCGGTCGTATCACTCTAACTGAAAGTAAAATTATTTATAGCAACGCTGCGAATACATCTGATTTTGGCGCCCTCTGTGGTGCGGCACCCTCCATCAATAACTTTAATATCAATATAGGCACAGGTGTTGCCAGTACATGCAATGACTTTCCAGTAACCATTAGTGCCCGTGATGGAAATAATAATGTATTGACCGGTTATACCGGCACCATCACTCTCACCACGTCCACAAATCGTGGGCTTTGGAAAAAAACCACAACCGCTGCTGATGCCTATGGAACTTTGACCCCAAGTGGGACCGACAGCGGACAGGCGACCTATACCTTTACGGCGCAGGATTCCGGTGATATCAAATTATTTCTTGATAATCAGCACGCACAAACGCTGACGATCCGCGTGGCAGATGGTGGTGTAAATTCAACCTCTGCTGCGGTCGCATTTTCGGCCAACGCTTTTGTAATAGAGAACACAGATTCGCTGGGTGAAGACGTGGTTGCCGGCCGGCCCCACACCTTTAATGTGAAAATGATGACGCAAGACGTATCGTCACCGACAAAAGTGTGTCGAGTGGCGACGAATTACAATGTTTCCAATCTCAGAATGTGGCGTACGCGAGATGCGGCGGACCCGGCTAGCGCTGCTGCCCCGACTGCGGTCGGTTCTACATCGGCCTCTTTGCCCAGCAGCCAGCCGGCAGCCAATAATATCAATTTAACTTTCACCAATGGCATCGCTCCTTTTTCATTGCGCACCACGGATGTAGGTAAATACGCGCTAAACCTGGCGGATACCTCGAATTCTTTTGCCAGCACTACCATCACTGGCAGTTCAAGCACGTTGGTGGTGCGGCCGTTTGGTATCAAAATCACGGTCTCTGGAAATCCCGCAGCAAGCAGTGGAAGTGGAACCCGGTTTCGTAAGGCGGGGGAGGCTTTCACCGTTCTGGTAACAGCGGTCGCTTGGCAATCAGCAGACGATTTGGACAATAACGGTATTCCCGATTTTCACAACGATCTAGATCCGGGCAACAACAGTAATCTTCAAGACAATGATCCGGTGGTTAGTTTTGGCAAAGAAATACCTCCGGAAGGTATAAGCATCAGCTCTGAGCACCTCCTGCCCACGCCGGGTACCAATGCAGGACTTTCCGGGTCAACCAATTTCAGCGCCTTTGCAGCCGGTTCCGCAAGCGCGGGAAATATTTCATACGGTGAAGTAGGGATCATCGAAATCGCTGCAAGAATTACCGATAATGATTATATGGGAATAGGCAATATCCGCAGTGCCAAAATTATTGGCAAGTCTGGTCGTGTCGGGCGTTTCTCTCCGGATCATTTCCGTTTGTCGAATCTTGCTATGACGCCGACCTGCAATGCAGTTTTGCCTTATTCTTATCTCGGTGAAAACTTTCCTCTGGTAGCCACTGTAACTCCCTACAACGTCAACGGTAGTGTGTTGCAGAACTATAAAGGCGATTTTGAGAAATTTAATGAAAATAATGCGCTGGCTATGTTCGATGCGGTGGATTTGACGAGCGGCATTAATTTGAAAAGTCGTCTAACCAGTCCCAGTCCTGTGAGCGTTTACGCCTGGAACAATGGGGTGCTCACAGCGGCGCCGAGTTTGAATATTGGGCGGCAGGCAACTCCCGATGGACCTTTTGCGCAAGTCCGCATGGGATTCAAGCCTGTGGATGCGGATGGCGTCACTCTGCGTTCTGCGGATTTAAATCTGGATGTGAACAATGACGGCACAGGTGACTCAGCCCGCGTTGGCGACGCATTTCGTCTGCGTTATGGCCGTTTGCGCTTGGATGATTCTTACGGACCGGAAACGGCAATTTTGCCGGTAATTTTTCGCACGGAATATTGGGATGGCAGTGGATGGCGGCGGCATCACGAAGACAGCTGCACAAAAATCGCGGCCAGCAGTATCCGTTATCCCGGTGGCCCTATTAACCTGCTCGCCAATCGCACCACTGCGGTGGGTGCCGGCTCCACCACAGGCGTTTACGCGAATCTTGATGCGACCGCAGTGAATTTTACAGCTGGTGATGCTGGTCATCATTTTACCGCCCCGGGCGCCGGCAATACCGGTTCTGTGGCGGTTCAGGTGGACCTGACCAATTATCCCTGGCTGCGTTTTGACTGGAATGGCGACGGCAATTACGGCGATACCAGTCTGCCCACGGCCCAGTTTACCTTTGGCAATTATCGCGGCCATGACCGGGTGCTTTATTGGTTTGAATCCATGCGCAACTAAGTATTCTGCAGGATTTTCTGTTTCAGTTGTTCATACCCCGAGGTAAAACGCGCACCGAGCTGGGCTTCCCGGTGATCAAAACCAAACGCCCGACGTTTTATTGCCAGCACAGGCGGCGCCTGAATACGTTTGGCAATGGCCATGCCCTGGTAGAGTTTCCACCAGCGTTCCAGATCGGCGATAAAACTGGCGGCATCCGGAAATAACATCTCTATATCGCCAGAATAATCCAGTTGTTGAGCTAATTCGCCGTTGATATACCAGCGCAAATTATCTTCCGGCGTAGCGCGTTGCCAGCGTTCCACCCAGCTGCGAAAGAGGGCGTCGTGATAGGGATAGAAGAGGGGGTCGCCCTGGTCCTTGTCCACATTTTGTTGCGCGCTGAGTTCCGCCGAAGGTTTGATTTTTTATGGTGCCCGCAGGAATAACTTCGCGGCCGTAAATGTCGCGATTGAGAAATTCCGCCAGCGCATAAATCTCACCTTTCCATAAATCCGCGAGATTGGCGAGAAAGCCACCCAAGTCTCCGTATAGCGTACTATAGCCGACAGTGGTTTCGGATTTATTAGCATTGCAGGTAAAGGCACCGCCAAAGGCTGCGGCGACGCCTGCGAGAACGCGCGAGGAGCGGTCGCGTGCTTGAATATTCTCCCGTACAAAATTGGATACCTGCAGTTGTAATTTTCCCGCGCTGTAACTGAATTCCGCTGCCTCCAATTGCGCTATGGTGGCATCCACCGCTGGTTGAATGGGAATTTCAGTAAATGGGCAATCCAGATTTTCCGCCAGCGCGCGACTGAGATTTCGTGTTGTCATGGAGGTGAAAGGACCGGGCATGCTCACCAGCAGAAGATTTTCTGCCGGCACTATGGTGCGATAAAGCGCGGCCGCCACGGCGGAATCGATTCCGCCTGAAACGCCAATCACTACTTTGCGCAGCCCGATACGCTCCATAAATTTACGAGTGCCATATTGAATGGCGGAAAATTGCTGCGCGGTGGAATCTTGCGCCCAGGCACCCGGCGTTGCGACGGGTTGATGTGAAATGGGAAGCTGCAGATCGAGAGTATCCTCTACAAAGGCATTCGCCTGCTGTACCACATGGCCTTGTGCATCATAAATACAGCTGCTGCCATCGAAAGTAAAAAGAGTCTTGGCGTTATCCTGCAAACCACTGGCGTTGACATAAATCAGCGGTAGGCCATATTTTTTTGCCTGCGCCGAAAACACGCGGTTGCGTTTGTGATTTTTATTGAAGGTATAAGGGGAGCTGCTGATATTGATAAGCAGCGTCGCGCCTTTCTCCGCCTGTTGCGACAGGGGCGAAATATTGTAATCCTCATCCCAGCCGTCTTCGCACAATACACAGCCGAGTTTACCGAGACGGCTGGGTACCGGCTGGATTAAATCCTGCAGATTGAGATTGCGTTCGAAGGCGAGTTTGCGCGGATCGTGAAAATGGCGGTTATCGTCAAATTCACGGTAATTAGGCATCAGCATTTTGATGAAAAAGGGTTGGCCCGTAACTGGGTGGCTGAGCCATGCGCCGTTCTCCGCTGCGAACAACGCATTGTATTTGCGTTCGCGCCCGTCTTCATTTTTGTTGTGCCAGTCTATGGCGATATTGCCAAACACAACCGTGATGTTCTGACTCGCCGCGCGAATTTTTTCGCCCCAGTATTCGCATTCGCGTAAAAATGCACCGCGCTCCCATTCATCACCCAGCAGATATCCTGGAACACCCATTTCCGGAAACAACAGCAGCTCAATTTTGTCGCGTTGTGCCTGTTCGATATGCGCAAGCATCCGCTCACCATTGTCGGCGGGTTGACCGGGAGCAACATCGAGTTGAATGAGGCGTAGTTTCATTTTTCCTCCAACCTGAAATGCGAACGGGCGCTGCTGCGCCCGTTCCTGGGTGATGGTGAGATTACACCAATCGCCGCGTTAGAACTCCATGCGGAAGCCCGCATAAAATTGCGTTGAGGAAAAATCCTCGTAACCGAAGGTCTGGCGCAAGCCGGCGTAGGCACTGGAGCCGCGCGGCAAAACGGTGCTAAAGCCGAGGCCCACCTGGTAGTAGAGCGAATCCGGATCTTCCGCTTCCAGCGCGAAGGACAAGCTGCTTTCCGGCGCAAAGGCGAAGTAGCCGGTCATCAGTTCCTGGTCCGTATTCAAATCCGCAATCAGGTTGAAATCCAGGTTCGGGATGATGACGCCCCAGCTGGTAGTCAGAGCGTAGGTGCTTTGTACCCCGGCTTCGAATGTCCAGCGATCGATGGACTGATCGCCCAGAATCACTTCCCAGCCGCCCGCGCCGTTATCGGCGTAGCCTTTGATTTCGGAGCTGGAAAAATTCAAGCGCGCCCGCGGATAAATGGACAGCGCTTTATGCGCCCAGAGGTATTGCGCTTGAGTGCTGAGAAAAACTTCGCTGCCGCTGGTTTCGCCTTCCGTGGTCGCGCTGAAGCTTTCTCCGCCCACTCCGGCCTCGCCGTAGCCGATTTTGCGTGAAATATCGATTTCGCTGCTGGAGTAACCGAGTTGTACATCCAGGGAGAAATTGCCGCGGTTGTAGGTGGTATAGCCGATAAACGTAAAAATATCGGCGGAGACTTTGCCGTCGTCATTTTTATAATCGAGATCATTGGTGGTCAGACCGCCAGCGGCGCCGATAAACCAATCGTTACTCAGCGCATAGTCCGCACCTACGGTAAAGGCGTTGGAGCGATAGTCAAAGCCGGCTTCGTAAAGGCTGCGGTCTTTTTCCGCGTCTTCCAATTGCACGCTGGCAAACACACCGAATTTCGCCATAAGTCCATCCGCATCGCCCGCTGCGCCGCCGCTGGGTTGAGTAGACCAGGACAGGCGGTTACGTGAGGCGGTGTTGATGCCCTGGCCGAGCTGGCTCAGACGCGCGCCCACCATATCGCCCTGCAATTTGGAGGCGTTGGTGCCCAGGCGTTTCAGGGCGAGGGTTTCTTCCGGGGTGATTTGTTGAATGGCCTCGGCGCGGGCATCGGCATCCATGCTCAGCAGTCCTTCACAACGCTCTGCCAAAGCTTGGGTGCCGAGGCTTGCTTCGTCACTGTTGTACCCGGGGCCTGTCAATTCACCGCAGATGACGTCCAGCGCTTGGGCAACACTATAGTTGTTGGGGCCGCTGGCATTGTTGCTGATGGCGTTGGGCACCACATAGATTTCCACATCGCCGACCGCTTGTTCGCCCTGTTCGGAGTCGTCCTGCACAGTATAGCTGAAGCGGATGAATTCCGGCTCTATGCTGCCGACGCCGGCATTGGGCACCACCTGGATACCGCCGTCGCTGTTAAGGACAACGGTCGCGTTTTCGGTTTGCGGTTGATTGACCGAGATTACCCGTATGCCGTCACCGTCCGGGTCGGAGTCGTTGGCCAGCACATTTATGGTGACCGACACGCCAGTGGGAATCGTCCGGCTATCCTGGTTGGCAACAGGCGGTGCCGCCTGAGCCAAAGGGCTGATCAATAAGAGGCTGGCGGGAATAAGGTAGCGAATGTCCATAAACAATCCTTGCTGTAGTGGGAAGACACCGCTCTGACATGAGCGATGGGTAAAAGAAAGGCGGCGATTATAGACCGATTCGCTGCGTGCCTCCAGGCTCGGTCTCTTTGCTGCCGCTCGGTGCAGAGTCTTGTTGCCAGTCGGTGCTCGGCGGACTGCTCGGTTTGTTAAGGGCTTGGTCAAAGAGGCATAATGCGCACCCTTTAATCGACGCCAAGCCATTGAACATGCTGGAAAATCAAACCCTTCCCGCCAATGCCGCAGAGCTGGAGCAGAGCCTGGCGGACACTGTGCTGCAGCACCGGCCGAGGCTGCGCAAACTCTGGCGCGCCGCGCGGGATGGGCATAACAAGGCGGAGAACCTGGAGCAGGTCGAGCGGAAATTTCTCGCGCTGCTGGAAGAGTCCCGCGCGCTGGTACTGAGCAAACAGCAGAACCGGCCGACGCTGGAGTTTCCGGAAAACCTGCCGGTGAGCGCCCGGCGCGAGGAAATCGCGCGCACGATTCTCGCCCATCAGGTGGTGATACTGGCGGGCGAAACCGGCTCAGGCAAAACCACGCAGTTGCCAAAAATCTGCCTGGAAATCGGCCGCGGAATTTATGGTTTGATCGGCCATACGCAGCCGCGCCGGATCGCCGCCAGCACCGTTGCCAACCGCATCGCCGAAGAATTGCGGGTGCCCCTGGGAACCTCGGTGGGATTCCAGGTGCGCTTCACCGATCAGACGCAGCCCGGATCGCATATCAAATTAATGACCGACGGTATTCTGCTGGCGGAAATTCAGCATGATCCGCTGTTGTTGCGCTACGACACTTTGATCATCGATGAGGCTCACGAGCGCAGTCTCAACATTGATTTTCTCTTGGGCTATCTCAAGCAAATATTGCTCAAACGCCCCGATTTGAAATTGATCGTTACCTCCGCGACGATCGACGTGCAGCGTTTCTCCCGGCATTTCAATAATGCGCCTATTTTGGAAGTCTCCGGGCGGACTTATCCCGTGGAAATTCTTTATCGCCCGTGGACTGGCGAGCTGGAAGATCAAAGTCAGGCAATTATTGAAGCGATTCAGGAAATTCTCACCCTGCCGCACGCGGGCCATGGGGATATTCTGGTTTTTCTAGCGGGCGAGCGGGAAATTCGCGAAACAGCGCTGGCGTTGCGCAAAGCGGAATTTCCCCATCTGGAGGTTTTGCCGCTTTACGCGCGCTTGAGTCTTGCCGAACAGAGCAGGGTTTTTCAAAGCCACAAGGGCCGACGTGTCGTTCTGGCCACCAACGTGGCGGAAACCTCAATTACGGTTCCGGGTATAGGCTTTGTAATCGATCCGGGATACGCGCGCATCAGTCGCTACAGTGTGCGCACCAAAGTCCAGCGTCTGCCCATCGAACCCATTTCCCAGGCGAGCGCCAATCAGCGGGCGGGGCGTTGCGGCCGCGTCAGCAACGGGGTGTGCATCCGACTCTATGCGGAGGAGGATTTTGTTCAGCGTCCGGAATTTACCGACGCGGAAATTCTGCGCACCAATCTGGCTTCCGTGGTTCTGCAAATGCTGCATTTAGGAATCGGCGATATTCGCAAATTCCCCTTTGTCGAAGCGCCGGATTCCAAATACATCAGCGACGGTTATCGCCTGCTGGAGGAATTGCAGGCGGTGGATGGCAAAGGCCAGCTCACGGCAATTGGTCGGCAGTTGGCGAGCCTGCCGCTGGATCCGCGCTTGGCACGTATGGTGTTGGAAGGGCAGCGCCAAGGCGCACTGCGTGAAGTGCTGATTATTGTTGCCGCATTGACTGTTCAGGACCCGCGTGAACGCCCGGCGGAAAAACAGCAGGCGGCGGACGAAAAACACCGGCGTTTCTGGGATGAGAATTCGGATTTTATCGCCTATCTGAATTTGTGGAATTACGCCGAACAGCAGCGTCAGGATCTGTCGCAAAACCAGTGGCGCAAACAGAGCGCGCGGGAATTTCTCTCCCATTTACGCCTGCGCGAATGGCGCGAGCTGCACCATCAAATCCGTCTGGCGTGTAAACCGCTCAATTTCAAGGAAAACCAGGAACCGGCCGCTTATCCCGCGCTGCATAAAGCACTACTCGCCGGTTTGCTCGGCAACATAGGTGTGAAAAACGAGGAGCCGGGCGAGCTGCAATATCTCGGTGCGCGCAATCGCAAGTTTTCGATTTTTCCCGGCTCATCCCAATTCAAGAAAAAGCCGCGCTGGCTCATAGCGGCGGAATTATTGGAAACCTCAAAACTTTTTGCCCACGGCGTCGCTAAGATTGAGCCCGAGTGGATTCTGGAACTCGGGCAACACTTGTTGAAACATCACTACTATCAGCCGCATTACAACAGCAAAAGCGGGCAAGTGGTGGCCTATGACCGGATTACTTTATTCGGTCTGACGCTCACCGATAAAAAGACGGTGAATTACAGCCATATCAACAGCGAGGAGGCGAGGGAGGTCTTTATTCGCTCCGCGCTGGTGGAAGGGGCTTATGGCCAGCATCCTTCGCGCCAGCAGCACAAGCAGAAATCCTCGGGCAAGGAGGATTTCTTTTTGCACAATGTGCAGCAGGTGCAGGAGGTCCAGGATCTTGAAGCCAAATCCCGCCGCAAAGATATTCTGGTTGATGACGAGGTGATCTACCGTTTTTATGCCGAGCGAATTCCGTCGCATGTGGTGAATTTCGCCGGCTTTGAACACTGGCGTAAAGAGGCGGAAAAAAATCAGCCGGATCTGTTGCGCATCCCCCGGGATTTGTTGATGCAACACGGCGCCGCGGGAATCACGGAAGCACAATTTCCCTCCAGCATGGTGATCGAGGGAATGACGCTGCCGCTCACCTACCATTTTGAGCCTGGGCACGCGGATGACGGTGTGAGCATCGGCGTTCCCGCGAGCGTGTTGCACACACTGCCGGAAGCGCGCTTGGAATGGTTGGTGCCGGGATTTTTGCGCGATAAATGCATAACCCTGATCAAAAGTCTGCCCAAACAGTGGCGCAAACAATTTGTGCCCGTGCCGCATTATGTCGACCAGATAATGCCGCGGTTGAAACCCGGTAATCAGCCGCTGTCGCGGGCGTTGCAACACGAACTCGAACGTCTGCTCGGCAAACCTTTGCCCACGGATCTCTGGCAGGGCGTAGAACTCGACCCGTTCTATCGCATGAATATTCACGTGCTCGACGAACGTGGCAAAGTGTTGGATCGCGCGCGCGACTTGCAGACACTGCGCGAGCGCTATCGCGGCCATGTGCAAAACACGCTGCAAAAGGTGGGGGAAAATATCGAGCGCGACGCCATCAGCCAGTGGGATTTTGGCATCCTGGAAACCTCCTGCACCTTGAAGCGCGGCCCTGTGCAAGTGCGCGCGTTTCCCGCCTTGGTAGTCGAGAAGCAAGCGGTGGCGCTGCGCCTGCTGGACAATCCGCTGGAGGCCGAACAGGAGAGTGTGCGCGGCGTGGTAGCGCTGCTGCAGATTCAGCTGGCGAGCTCGGTGAAATATCTGCTGAAGGATTTGCTGAAAAATAAAGACATGGCGCTCAGCATCATGAATCTGGGGCGGCGCGATGAGGTTGTGCAGGATCTTATCAATGCAGCGGTTTATCGCGCCTGCCTGGAAGGTTTTGCACTGCCGCGCGATGCGGAGGCGTTTGCCGCAGCCGTGTCGCGCGGCAAGAACACGCTGGTGGCCATCGCCAACCAATATGAAAGCCTGCTGTTGCAGATGTTGGAACTGGTGGTGCAGATTCGCAAAAAAATGAAAACCAGCGCCAATGCGCTGCAATTGGCCGCCACCTTTGGCGACATTCAGCAGCAACTCGAACACCTGTTATATAAAGGCTTTATGAGCCGGGCACCCTGGGAATGGTTGGAGCAGTACCCGCGTTATTTGAAGGCAATTTTGCTGCGCCTGGAGAAAGCGCCTCTGGATATCCAGAAAGACAGGATTTCGACACGCCAATTATCCCAGTATTGGGAAAAACATCAGGCGCGCCTGCACAAGGACGGCGAGGCCGTTTATCGACAACACCCGTTGTGGCAACAGTTTCGCTGGATGCTGGAGGAATTACGGGTGTCGCTTTTTGCTCAGACGTTGAAGACGCGTGTGCCTGTGTCTGACAAGCGCCTGGACAAGCTGTGGCAGGAAAGCCTGCAGCCCTAACCCTATTTATGCCCAGCTTGACTCATGACCGCGTTGCGTCTTAGTGGCAAGGCGCAAAATCCCGGATTATGATGGCCGGAAATTTTTCCCCGCTCCCTGAAGGAGGTTTATATGAGCAATCCCTATCCTTGGCTCTTTTCCCGCATTGGCGGTTTTGACCAGGTCCTTTTGCGCTCCGGCGAGGATCTTAAACACCTTGAGGAGTTGGATCCGAAACTCTGGGCCGCACTCGCCTGTCCGGTAAAAGGTTTGTTTTTCGATGAAAAAACCTTGCAGTTGATCGATGTCGACAGCGACGGCCGGATACGCCTGCCGGAAATTGTGAAAGCCGTGAATTGGGCTGCCAAGTGTTTGAAAAATCCAGATCTGCTGCTCAAGCCGGCGGCAGAAATTCCACTCGCGGAATTGAATGAGAACGACGCCGACGGCGCCGCTATTCTGGCCAGTGCCAAAACCATGCTGCATTTTCTCGGCAAGCCGGACAGCGAGGTCGTCACCCTGGCGGACGCGGAGTCGCAGCAGGCGGCCATGGCAGTTGCCCCCTTAAACGGCGACGGCATAATTCTCGCGGATTCCGCTGACGATCCAGAACTGAAAGCGCTGATCGGAGAAGTGCAGGCGGCTTACCCGGGAATCATCGATGTTTCCGGCAAACCCGGCGTGGATCTTCCCGCAGTGGAAAAATTCTATGCCGCAGTGACTGCCCGCGCCGCTTGGTTGGAGCAGGGCAAGGCCGATTGGTTGAGTTCAGTAAATTGCGAAACGGCATACGCGGCGCTCAGCGCGGTGCGCGCAAAAATCGATGACTTTTTCGCCCGCTGCCGAGCCAGCCGCTTTGATGCGCGCGCAATACAACAGCTCAATCAACCCGAGGCTGCGTGGACTGCCTTGTCGTCCGATTCACTCTCTGCTGATTGTCATGAATTCGCCGATTTTCCTTTAGCGATGGTGTCCGCTGATGCGGTGCTGCCGCTGGATCAGGGAGTGAATCCTGCTTGGGAAGCGGCGCTGGTGAAGTTCAAAAAAGACGTTGTCGTTCCGCTGGAGGGCGAAAAAGACTCTCTGACCTTCGCCGAATGGCAAGCGCTGAAAGAGCGTTTTGACGCCTATCAGCAGTGGTTGTCGGCAGAAGCAGGCAAAGAAGTGGCGGCGCTGTCGCGTGAGCGCATTCAACAGATTCTGCAGGAGCCGCACCACGCCGCCATGGAGGATCTGGTGCGTCAGGATATGGCGAAACAACCGCAAGTTGCCGCTTTCGCTGCGGTGGAAAAATTATTGCGTTTCCGCCTGCATTTGAAAGCGCTGCTGAATAATTTCGTTAATTTCACCGAATTTTATGGCGCGGAAACCCGCGCGGTGTTTGAAGCGGGAACCCTGTATCTCGATGGCCGCGCTTGTGAGTTGTGTATTGAAGTGCACGACCCGGCTAAACACGCGGCACTGGCGGGGCTGAGCAAATGTTTTCTCGCGTATTGTGATTGCACCCGCCCCGATGGAGCGAAAAAAACCATTGTTGCGGCGTTTACCGGTGGTGATGCGGATTATTTGCTCGTCGGTCGTAACGGCGTGTTTTACGATCGAGCAGGTAACGATTGGGATGCGACGATCACCAAACTTATCGAAAATCCCATCAGTATTCCCCAGGCATTTTTCTCACCCTACAAACGCCTGATCCGCTTTATTGAGGAGCGCGCCGCGAAAAGTGCCACCAACGCGGAAGCGTCGAGTGAATCTCTGTTGCAAAGCACGACGGAAAAAACCTTGGCCACCACGGATCCCAAAGCCGCGCAAGCTGGGCCTAAACCCAAGATAGATGTGGGCGTAGTGGCTGCACTGGGTGTCGCTGTAGGTGGTATTGCCACCGCAGTGGGACTTTTGTTGCAAGCATTTTTTGGTCTTGGTTGGTTAATGCCGCTCGGTCTGATTGGTTTGCTGCTGCTGATCAGCGGGCCTTCTGTTTTTATTGCCTGGTTGAAATTACGTCAACGCAACCTGGGACCAATTCTGGATGCGTCCGGTTGGGCAGTAAACGGACAGGTTAAAATCAATGTTCCTTTCGGTGGTAAATTGACCGAAGTGGCGAAATTGCCACCGGGTTCGCGACGTAATCTGGCCGATCCTTACGCGGAAAAGAAAAAACCCTGGGGCGCAATTCTGGTTGCGCTGCTGGTGTTGATTGCTCTGGCAGTAGGTGGCTGGTGTTTATGGACAGGCAAATGTCCCGCGTTTCCTCGGTTTAACTCATCGACTGAAGTTGCGGTCGAGGCTCCGGCCGAATCTTGATTTTCCTCTTCCGCGGAGGACCACCCGGTCCTCCGCAATCTCGGGTTATCAATTGTCATAATTCCTTGTAAGATTGCGCCGCATTTTGGACGCCCTGCTGTCATGTGTCTGTCATATTTCAATTTTATATTGCAGCACGCTATCAGATTGCATTCGAAAGAAATGTCATCAGGTCCGCCAAATCGGCGGTTTTTTTATTTGGGAGAATTTATGAAGAAGTCATTAGGTTTGTGCATTGCTTTGGCTAGTCTCGGTCCAGTTGCCGCTATCGCGGATGTGACTTTGTACGGCAAAGCCAACGTCTCTTTCGAGTTGGTGGATGAGGGCGATGACTCCTACACCGCGTTGGAAAGCAACGCATCAAGAATCGGCTTTAAAGGATCGGAAAAAATCAACGATTCGATAGAGGCTATCTACCAGCTGGAATACGAAGCGCATTTGGATGACGGAAGCACTACCTTCGGTCACCGCAATCTTTTCGTTGGCATTAAAGGTGAGTTTGGCCAGATTATCGGCGGTCGTTTTGACACCCCGCTGAAAATGGCGCAAAACAAGGTGGATGTGTTCAACGATCTGCGTGGTGATATCAAAAACTTCATAACGCCCAACGATCTTCGCTCGCAAAATACGGTGATGTATACCACTCCATCTTTCAACGGTTTTGTTGGCCAGTTCGCCTACGCCTCCAGCGAAGATGATGATGTCGATAACGGCAAATCGGCGTCGATTTCCTATTCAAACGATTCCCTTTATTTGGCTTTGGCTTTCGACCAGGACATCAGAGCTGAAAATGCCGAAGCTCTGCGCGCCGTCGCTCAATATTCCGTAAGTGGCTGGCAATTCGGTCTGCTGTTTGAGCAGTCCGAGAATGAAGGTCAAGAAGAGGAAGACGCGCTGGTAGCCTCTGTGTTGTACAACCTGAACGCGGATTGGGCCATCAAGGCGCAATATGGTCAATCGGATATTCCGTTTACCTATGCGACGGGCTTGCAGACAGATAAGAGCGAGTCATTCAGCCTGGGTGCTGATTACAAGCTGAGCAAAAACTTCGTTGTTTACGGCTTCTACACGGATATTTCCGCAGAAGACGAAGGTGTTGTCGAGGACGTGGTGGACAACAACTACATCGGTGTAGGTGTGGATTTCCGCTTCTAACAGCGACGCAAGTGCAAAAAAGGGGAGCTTTGGCTCCCCTTTTTTTGTGTTTTATTTGCAGTACTTCCTGCGTGCCAAAACCAGCCCGGCGAGCAACAGCAAATATTCAGCTCCTGCCGCGCCGCCGCTCTTTTTCTTTTTGGGTGGTGGCGGGCTTTGTTTGATGGCCAGAACCGGTTCCAAATCCGCCGCTGTGTCGACGGCGGGATCTGTCACTGTGACACTCAGGATCATTACGCGCTTCTGGTCTGTGATGGGCTCTCGGGCGACATAATCCAGATCTGTGTAATTGCGCAATGGGAGAGAACCGAATGCAGTGCGGGCACCGAGATTGATCACACGAAGATTATTGATCGCGTCGACGACCGCCATTCCTTCTTCGCTAACTTGGCCAAAAGCGGTAAAACCGCCATTCTGATTGTCCAGATTGGCACTGTTGTCACTTACGTTGATAAACCACTCGGCTTGCGCACTGTTGGGATCTCCTCCGACCTTGGCCATCGCAATGGTGCCGCGCTGATTGGATAAAACTGGCTCATTTACTACAGGCGGCAGTTCTTCAATATGCGGTGTGAGATGCACCCGGTTGAGCGCAGTGAAATTGTCATCGTAGGCAAAACCACCCGCCTGGATGACAAAGCCTTTGACCGAGCGGTGAAAAAAGGTGTTGTCGTAAGCACCGCTCTCCACATAGGCCAAAAAGTTTTCCACGGTTTCCGGTGTGTATTCGTCAAACAGGTTGACTTCGATATCACCGAGGCTGGTTTCAATCTTCACGATGGTGGCATGGGTGGCGACGCTGGCCGCGAGCAGGCCAGTGAGGAGCGAGGCTTTCAGAGCTGTAAGTCGCATGCGGGTTCTCATTGATGACGCTAATGGAAATGGGAACCGCAATTTAACAAATAGAAAGGCCCGGCATAAGTAAAAAACTGTTCCGGGCCGCCGATTGGCTACTGATAGACCCTCACATAATCGATTTCATAGGTGGCGGGGAAGGGCGTCTGTGCCGGATTGCCGCCGTTGTTGCCGCCGATGGCCAGATTGATAAGGACGTACATGGGTTTGCCGCGAAAGGGATTGCTGCCGTCCGGATTGATCGTCTGGTTGGTGTCGGTGACGTTCATCAAGACGTCATCCACATACAGGCGAATGCTCTGCGCGTCCCAGTCGGCGCGCCAGACATGAAAGCGCGATTCCCAGTCCGGATGCTGGTAACGCAAGGCTTCCATGGAGCGGGTGGAGGAATCCCAGGCTGCCGACCATGCGTCGCTGTTGTTGGCCTTCCAGGCGACGTTGGCGAGTATTTTGTTTTGGTAGTACTCCATAATGTCGATCTCGCCATTTTCTGGCCATTTGCCGTTGCCCAACATCCAGAAGGCGGGCCAGAGACCATTGCGTGTTTGGATGCGAGCGCGCATTTCGAAACGCCCGTAGGTCCAGCTTACTTTGCCGCGAGTATGCAGGCTGGCAGAGGTGTAGGCGGCGTTCATGTAGTTTTCCCGCCTCGCGGTAATGGTCAACACGCCGTTGGCCATATTGACGTTTTCAGGCCGTGCCACCGTGTAGTACTGGGCCTCGTTGTTGCGCACAAGGCCCTGCTCGTAGCTCCAGTAGGCGTCGCTCGGCAGACCCTGACCATTGAATTCATCGGACCACACCAGGGAGTATTGTTTTTGTCCCGGCACCAGTTCCAGGCGCCACTGCTGATTCTGTCCGCCTTGATAGGTCCGCATGCGGATATCCCCGCCATTGGTGGTTACGCTGTTGACCACCTCAAGCGATTTACCGCTCAGACGGGAGCTGATGCTGACAAATCCACTGCCAACACTCTCGATACGCCACTGCTGGTGATTCTCCCCCAGATAGTTGTACTGGCGAACGTCAGCGCCATCGGCGGTGTTGCGGTCCCAGACATCCAGGGATTTGCCACTGTGGAAAGGCATGATCGCGTAATAGCCATTCTGCAGATCCACCACCTCAAACTGCTGATTGGTTTTGCCGCTGAACGCCCATTGAATGACGTTTGCGCCGTTTTCGCTGCTCTCGTCTGATATATCCATGGGCAGGCCGCTGAGGCGGTTGTAGATGAAATAACGGCCGGTCGCCACCACGCCGCCACCGGAAGATGAGCTGCTCGAACTGGAGGAACTGCTGGAGCTGGACGAACTGCTTGAACTGGATGAGCTACTGGAACTGGATGAGCTACTGGAACTGGATGAACTGCTCGAAGATGAGGACGACGAAGAGCTGCTGTTGGATGAACTGGAAGAGGAGCTACTGCTGCTTGAGGTACCTCCGGAGTTGCCCCCACAGCCGACCAGCAATGCTGCCGCCAGGGAAAGGAAAATGCCGCGAAGGCCGGAAAAGATGCGCATAGGTTATACCGCTAGTCGTTATTGAGTTCGGTAGCGGGATTATCGGGTATCTTTCACCGACCCGGCGCGAACCTGGTGGCAAATCCATAACAACAGACGCGGCGAAAGCCCCGGTTTATTTGCGCAAAAACTTCTGCACGTACCAGCAGGTGGCGCGGATCTCGTATCCCTGATCCCTGGCCCAGGCCAACCCCTGGCGGACGAGTTTCTCCGCAAAACCTTTGCCGCGAAATTCCGGCGGCACGTAGGTGCTGTAGAAGTCGATGCTTTGGGCGCCTCCAGCGGAGGTGTCCAAAGCGTATTCCAACACTGCCTGCTGATTTTCGCAGGCTAGGACAAAGCGTTTTTGATCGGGCTGATGTTGAACGTTTGTCATGGCAATACCTCAGCTATTCCAATGGTGGACACGCTCTTCCAGACTGGGGCGCACTCTTTCCTCTGGTTTCTCTTTATAGCTGCCGACATAAATAAAGCCGGCGACGCGATGATGATCTTCCATGCCGAGCAGCTTGTGGACTTTGGCATTGTAGCCGTACCACTCCGTGAGCCACTGGGCGCCAAACCCCATTGTGTGCGCCGCGAGCAAAATATTCTGGCAAGCCGCGCCGGCGGAGAGCACCTGTTCCCACTCGGGGACTTTGACGTGGTGCGCGGCGGTGGAAATCACCGCGATCACCAACGGAGCACGGGTGAGTAGTTCCGCCTGGAATTGCAGGATTTTGTTCGCCGCATCCGGATTCTCCTCCTTATAAATGTCCGCCAGCTTACGGCTGAAATCTGCCCGCGCGTCACCCGTAAAAATCACAAAACGCCAGGGGCCTAATTTGCCGTGATCCGGCACCCGGTGGGCGGCCTGCAACAGGCTTTGCAACTGTTCCGGGGAGGGGCCGGGAGCGCACATATCTTTGACGGAAACTGAGCGGCGGGTGGTGATGATATCGAGCAAACTCATTGGGGCTCCTGGGTGGGCTGGAGATGGAGGAAAACGCGGCAGCATAGCGCGCGCAGGCGGACCAACTCAATCGGAGCAGCGCTGCGCGGGGGAGGGGTCTTGGGTATAATGCCGCCATTTGTTTGCAGGTCCCGGAGACACAATGACCGTTCGCACCCGTATTGCCCCGTCCCCCACAGGCGATCCCCACGTAGGCACCGCCTATATTGCGCTGTTCAACTACTGTTTTGCCCGTCAGCACGGCGGTCAATTCCTCCTGCGTATTGAGGATACCGATCAGGCGCGCTCCACCGCCAAATCCGAGCAGGCCATTTTGCAATCGCTGCGCTGGCTGGGTTTGGATTGGGATGAAGGCCCGGATGTCGGCGGTCCCTGCGGCCCCTACCGGCAAAGTGAACGCAAGGATATGTATGCTCAGTACGCCGATCAGCTGCTGGCTTCCGGCCACGCCTTTCGCTGCTATCGCACAACAGCGGAACTGGATGAGCTGCGCGAGGCGCGCAAAGCCCAGGGTTTGCACACCGCGCTCAAACCCAGCGATCTGCAGCTGTCTGAAGACGAAGTGAAACGCCGGGAAGCGGCGGGTGAGCCCTTCGTGGTGCGTATGAAAGTGCCGGAAGAAGCCGGCCCATGCCCGGTGCCGGACATGTTGCGCGGCACCATTGAGCTCGACTGGAGCCAGGTGGACGCGCAGATCTTGCTCAAATCCGATGGCATGCCTACCTACCATCTGGCGAACGTGGTGGATGACCACCTGATGGGCATCACCCATGTGATCCGCGGCGAGGAGTGGATCAACTCCGCGCCGAAACATTTGCTGCTCTATCAATACTTCGGTTGGCAGGCACCGGTGCTTTGCCATTTGCCGCTGCTGCGCAATCCGGATAAAAGCAAACTCAGCAAGCGCAAAAATCCCACCAGCATCCTCTATTACCAGCGCATGGGTTATCTGCCTGAGGCGTTGCTGAATTATCTCGGGCGCATGGGTTGGTCCATGCCGGATGAAAGAGAAAAATTCTCTCTCGCCGATATGCAGGCTAATTTTGATATCAAGCGCGTCTCTTTGGGCGGGCCGATTTTCGATATCGAAAAACTCAACTGGTTGAACGGCTTGTGGATTCGCGAGGATTTAAATGTCGAGGCTTTGGCCGACCGCCTGCAGCAGTGGGCGCTCAATCGCGACAACTTGCTCGCGGTTATTCCCCACGCCCAGCGCCGTATCAATATGCTGAGCGATTTCATGCCGCTGGTGGGCTTTTTATTGGCCGGCAATCTGCCGCTGACCGAAGCGAATTTCCAAGGACTGAAAACAGATTCGGAAACCACCATCAAAATCCTGCAATTCTGCTCATGGCGTTTCGATACCTTGGCCGATTGGAATAAGGATTTGATTTTTGCCGAGTTGAAAGCGCTGGCCGATGGCATGCAGATCAAAATCAAAGACATGATGCCACCGCTGTTTATCGCAGTTGCCGGAACCACCGCGTCTATTTCCGTAACGGATGCGATGGAGTTGCTCGGTTCTGATATGACCCGTGCGCGTTTGCGCAACGCCATTGAGACACTCGGCGGTGTGGGGAATAAAACTCTGAAGTCGCTGGAAAAGGAATTTCGTTCATTAGGGCGGGGCGCTGCGGGCGAGACCGAAGGAGACAGCTAATTCCATGCTCACCCGCATCAAGACTCCCTGCATAGGCGTTTGTTCCACCGGCATAGGCGATAGCGTATGCAGGGGTTGCAAACGTTTTGCCCACGAGGTGATCGGTTGGAACGCATATTCCGAAGCGGAGCGCGATTCGATTATGCAGCGTATCGAAACACTGCTCAGTCAGGTGGTGCAAAACCATATTCGTGTGATCGATGCGGCCAAGCTGCAGGAGCAGCTCGAACAGCAGCGGGTGCGGATTTATCCCGGATTGAATATTTATTGTCAGGCATTCGAAGCCATTCGCACCTTCGGCGGCCAATTAAAGGATTTGGACTGGATTGGTTGTGAGGCTTTGCCCGCTCACCGGGATCTGCCTGTCAGTGAAATCAAAAAATCCATGGATGACGCGTTTTATCTTCTTTCCAGTGCTCATTACGAGCGTTATTTTCCGGTGTTGACTTGATGCTCCAGGCTATCGACGAATTTCTCCTCTGTGCCACTCCCGATGCCTGGGTGCAACAGGCGTTGCAGCACCCGGAAATATTGCTGATCGATCACGCCAATTGCGAAAAAAAGCCGCGAGCACCGCGCTTAATTTGATGTATCGCTACGTGGACAATTTCGAGCTGCTCAATAAAATGTCGCGTTTGGCGCGAGAGGAATTGCGCCACTTCGAGCAAGTGCTGGCGATTATGCAGAAGCGCGGTATTCCGTACAGCCCGGTTTCCGCCTCGCGTTATGCAGCAGAGCTGCGCAAACACGTACGCACATCCGAACCCTGCAAGTTGGTTGATACCTTGATCGTGGGTGCAATTATCGAGGCGCGTTCCTGCGAGCGCTTCGCCCGTTTGGCGCCACATCTGGATGATGAACTACAGAAATTCTACGAGTCGCTGTTGAAATCCGAGGCGCGGCATTTTCAGGATTATCTCACCTTGGCGAAAAAATCTGCTGACGGTCAATCCATTGATGAACGGGTGACGTTCTTTCTTGAGTTGGAGCGCGACTTGGTGGAGTTGCCGGACGGCGAGTTCCGCTTTCATTCCGGCATTATGGTCGAGGCGTGACCCGCTTCCTGCGGGCCTTGATATGAGTCAAAGGCTCCGGAGCCGTTAGGTGTATCATCGGGCTGTCACCCTTGTGGAGCAGCGCCATGAAAACAGCACCCGATCTGTCTCGATACGGCATCACGGATGTAAAGGAAATTATCTACAACCCGTCTTATAAGCAGTTGTTTGAGGAAGAAACCCGCCCTGATCTGGAGGGCTTTGAAAAAGGTGTGGTAACTAAATCCGGTGCTGTGGCTGTGCGCACGGGGATTTTCACCGGGCGCTCTCCGAAAGATAAATTCATCGTCTACGACGACATCAGCAAAGAACACCTCTGGTGGGATTCCAACGCCTCCCACAACGACAACAAACCCATCACTCCCGCTGTCTGGTCCGACCTGAAAACGCTGGTTGCCAAACAGCTTTCCGGCAAGCGCCTGTTTGTTATGGATGCCTTCTGCGGTGCCAATGAAAATACCCGCATGAAAGTTCGTTTTATTATGGAGGTTGCCTGGCAGGCGCACTTTGTTAAAAACATGTTTATCCGTCCCACCGATGCCGAGCTGGAAAATTACGGCGAGCCGGATTTTGTGGTGCTGAACGGCTCCAAAACCGGCAATCCGAATTGGCGCGAGCACGGTATGAATTCGGAGGTTTTCACCGTATTCAATATGACCGAAAAAATGCAGTTGATCGGCGGGACCTGGTACGGCGGTGAAATGAAAAAAGGTATGTTCGCCATGATGAATTATTATCTGCCGCTTAAGAATATGGCCTCCATGCATACCTCAGCGAATATGGGAGAGAGCGGTGATGTGGCGCTGTTTTTTGGTTTGAGCGGCACCGGGAAAACGACGCTGTCCACGGACCCCAAGCGCAAGTTGATCGGCGATGATGAACACGGTTGGGACGATGATGGCATCTTCAATTTTGAGGGCGGCTGTTACGCCAAGACGATCGACTTGGACCCGACTAGCGAGCCCGATATCTATAACGCGATTCGCCGGGATGCGCTGCTGGAAAATGTGACGGTGGATGATAAGGGAAATATTGATTTTCACGATAGATCCATCACCGAAAACACTAGGGTTTCCTACCCTATTTACCACATCGAAAATATTGTCAAACCTGTATCCCGCGGCGGCCATGCGAGCAAGGTGATTTTTCTTACCGCCGATGCGTTCGGTGTTCTGCCGCCGGTATCTCGGCTCACTCCTGCGCAGACGAAATACCACTTTCTTTCCGGGTTTACCGCCAAGCTTGCTGGCACCGAACGCGGCATCAACGAGCCGACTCCCACTTTTTCCGCATGTTTCGGCAAAGCTTTTCTCACGCTCCATCCCGTGAAATACGCTGAAGAACTGGTGAGGCGGATGGATGCGGTAAACGCGAAAGCGTATCTGGTCAACACCGGCTGGAACGGCACCGGCAAACGCATTTCCATCAAGGCGACCCGCGCCATTATTGATGCGATCCTGGATGATTCAATTGAACAGGCCGAGAGTCAAACACTGCCGATTTTCAATCTATCCGTGCCGCGGAGCTTACCGGGTGTCGACAGCACCATTCTGGATCCCCGAAATACTTATGCGGATCAACAGGAATGGCAGCGAAAAGCCGAAAAACTGGCCACGCTATTTATTGAGAATTTTGTGAAATTTACCGATACGGCGGAAGGTCGGGTGCTGGTGGCGGCGGGTCCGAAGCTATAAAGCTTCCGCGACCCGATTACGCAGTAGCAATGTATTGCGCTTAGGATTTGAGATCGTATTGAATTAAATTGATTTTCTGATGTTCCGCTTTTAGATACCAACCGGTTGTGCTGCTCCAATCCCCCAAAACCCATCGCTCCGCTGGGGCTTCGTTTATCTCCAAAGAGTGGTGGGCCGGGCGGTGGGTGTGGCCGTGAATCAGGAGATCGACCCCGGCGGCTTGCATGATTTTTTCGACTTCGTCCTGCGACACATCCAGGATGTCTTCCGCTTTCATGACGTTCAGGGATTTGCTCTTCTGGCGCAGATCCGCCGCCATCTGGCGTCGCTGTGGCAAGGGCAGACTCAGCACTTGTTGCTGCCACGCCGGGTTGCGCACCATTGCGCGGAACTTCAGATATTCCACATCCTGCGTACACAAAGTATCGCCATGCATGATCAAGGCTTTTCTGCCGTCGAGATCGATAAGATCTGCTTCTGGCAGCAGGGTAAGGCCCGTGTCCTGGGCGAATTTTTCCCCGATTAAAAAATCACGATTGCCATGCAGGAAAAAAACTTCGTGGTTTTGCGCATACTCGTGCAAACGACTTTTTATTTCATTTACCAGGGCATCATCGTCATCGTCGCCGATCCAGGCGTCAAAAAAATCCCCCAGAATATAAAGCCGTTTTGCATCAGCAGCCTGTTGCCGCAAAAAGTGAAAAAAACCGCTGACAATTTCCGGCGAGTGATGACCGAGGTGGAGATCAGAAATGAACAGGCTTGGCATAAGGAGGGGGATGTTGGGAGATTTCAAGCGGCTCCACAGCACAGCGGTGGAGCCGGGTAGGGTGAGCAGATCAATCCTGTACGGTGACGCGCTCAATAACCACAGTTTCCACTGGTACGTCCTGGTGCATTCCCTGGCTGGAGGTTTTGACGTTTTTGATCTTGGTTACCACGTCAATTCCCTTGGTCACTTTACCGAAAACGCAGTAGCCCCAGCCCTGTGACGTTTTATTTTTGTGATTGAGGAAATCATTGTCTTTGACGTTGATAAAAAACTGCGCAGTGGCGCTGTGGGGATCGGAAGTGCGGGCCATGGCGATGGTGCCGGTATTGTTGGGCAGGCCGTTGTCCGCTTCGTTTTCGATCGGCGCATTGGTTTTTTTCTGTTCCATTCCTTCGGTGAAACCGCCGCCTTGAATCATGAAATTATTGATCACGCGGTGAAAAATGGTGCCGTCGTAAAAGCCGTCTGCGGCGTATTGGCGGAAGTTGGCCGCCGTCTTTGGCGCCTTGTCAAAATCCAATTCCAGTTCGATGTCGCCGTAGTTGGTGTGAAGGGTAATCATTGCAACAACTCCTATTCAATTTGGACGTGGCTCCGCAGCCAGCGAGCCGGCTATAATACGCGCTTTGTGCCAAAACCGAAACCCGAATCGCTGACCAGATCCTCTCTTATGACTGATGAAAACAAGCCTTTGAACTTCCTCGAGCAAATCATTCAACGCGATCTCGAAGAGGGCAAATATCAGCAGATCACTACACGTTTTCCGCCTGAACCCAACGGTTACCTGCACATTGGCCACGCAAAGTCCATTTGCTTGAATTTTGGTCTGGCGGAAAAATTCGGTGGGCGTTGCAACCTGCGTTTTGACGACACCAACCCTGCCAAAGAAGACCAGGAATATGTACAGGCGATTATGGATGATGTGCGCTGGCTGGGTTTCCATTGGGACGGCGAGGTGCGTTACGCCTCCAGCTATTTTGATCAGCTGTACCAGTGGGCGATTTATCTGATTGAAGCGGGTAAAGCCTACGTGTGCCATCTCAGCCCTGATCAGGCGCGGGAATATCGCGGCACTCTGACCGAGCCGGGCAAAAATTCGCCTTATCGCGATCGCTCCGTGGCGGAGAATTTGGAGTGGTTTGAAAAAATGCGCTCCGGAGCTTTGGCCGATGGTGAATGTGTGTTGCGCGCGCGCATCGATATGGCTCACGGCAACATTAATATGCGCGATCCGATTTTGTATCGCATTCGCAAACAGACTCACCATCAGACCGGTGATAAGTGGTGCATTTATCCCACCTATGATTACGCTCACGGACAGGGTGATGCGATCGAAGGTGTGACCCATTCCATTTGTACTCTGGAGTTCGCGGACCACAAGCCTTTGTACGATTGGCTGATCGACAACCTGCCTGTGCCCGCGCAGCCGCGCCAATACGAATTCGGTCGGCTCAATCTCAACTACACCATCACATCCAAACGCAAACTGAAGCAGTTGGTCGATGAAGGTTATGTCGATGGCTGGAGTGACCCGCGCATGCCCACCATCGCCGGTTTCCGTCGCCGTGGTTATACCCCGGCAGCGATCCGAAAATTCTGCGAAATGATTGGTGTGACTCGCGCCGACGGCGTGGTTGATGTGGCTATGCTGGAACATGCGATCCGCGATGATCTCGACAAAAACGCACCTCGCGCCATGGTGGTTTTGCGCCCGTTGAAAGTTGTACTCACCAATGTGCCGGAACAACACTTCGAAGATCTGGTGGCCAAGGGGCACCCCCATCGCGACGATTTGCCGGACCGGCAGTTGCCGTTCGGGCGCGAGATCTATATTGATCAGGACGATTTCCGCGAGGAGGCCAACAAAAAATATAAGCGCCTGGTGCTGGGTAAACGAGTTCGTTTGCGCAACGCTTACGTCATCGAAGCGGAGCAAGCCATCAAAGATCCAAATGGCGCGATTGTCGAAGTCCGCGCGCGTTTGATTGAAGACACTTTGGGCAAGGACCCTCAGGACGGCAATAAACCCAAAGGTGTTATCCAGTGGGTGGCGGCGCACCGCTGCGCGGATCTCGAAGTCCGCCTTTATGATCGGCTGTTTACCGACCCAGCGCCGGACGCGGGCGATAAAAATTTCCTCGACTTCATCAATCCGGAAAGTCTCACGGTGCAGCACAACTGCAAAGGCGAAATTTCCCTGTTGGATAGCGTTGCGGGAACGTCCTATCAGTTTGAGCGCGAGGGTTATTTCTGTCTCGACTCCGCCAGCGAAGGCATGGTTTTCAATCGCACCATCAGTTTGAAAGACTCCTTCGGCAAGGGTGATGAGCAATGACGCTGCACCTCTACAACACGCGGACGCGGCAGAAGGAGATTTTTGAGCCCATCACGCCCGACAGCGTAAAGATGTATGTATGCGGGCCGACCGTGTACAACCTCGTTCACATTGGCAACGCCCGTCCGGTGGTGGTGTTCGACACCTTGTTCCGCGTGCTGCGCAGCCTGTATGCGGAAGTGATCTACGCGCGCAATATCACCGACATCGACGACAAGATCATGAAAGCGGCGCGGGAGAACAACGAATCCATCGCCGATCTTTCCGCGCGTTATGCGGCGGAATATCAAAAGGACATGGCGGCTCTGCTGAACCTGGAGCCCACCATTACACCTTACGCCACTCATCATGTCGGCGAGATGATTGCCATGGTGGAAGCGCTATTGCAGCGCGGTCACGCCTATGTGGCGGAAAATCATGTGCTTTTTGATGTGAAATCCATGCCGGATTACGGGCGTCTATCCAACCGCTCTTTGGATGACATGCTCGAAGGCGCGCGGGTGGAAGTGGCGCCCTATAAAAAATACGGCGGCGATTTTGTGTTGTGGAAACCATCGTCGGACAGCGAGCCCGGTTGGGACAGCCCCTGGGGGCGCGGTCGTCCCGGTTGGCATCTCGAATGTTCGGCGATGATTGAGAAACATCTGGGCCACACAATCGACATTCACGGTGGCGGACGCGATCTTATTTTCCCGCACCATGAAAATGAATTGGCCCAAAGCCAGTGCGCCCACGGCGGTACGGAGTACGTGCGCTATTGGATGCACAACGGCTATATCAATATCGACGGCGAGAAAATGTCCAAGTCCCTGGGCAATTTCCGTTGGGTCCGCGATCTGCTTGAGCAGTTTCCCGGCGAAGTTATACGCTTCGCGCTGCTGTCGGCTCATTATCGTTCCGAGCTGGATTTTTCCGCGGCGTTGCTCGAGCAATCACGCGCTAGCCTGGATTCTCTATACGGTGCTCTGCGCAAAGTCAAAGATGTCGAGGCCGCAGCTGTTGATGTGGCAGCAAGCCCTATTTACCAAGCTCTGCTCGATGACTTGAATACACCGCTCGCCATCAGCGCGTTGCATGATCTGGCCCGCCGCATCAACAAAAGCGAAGGGCCGGAGCTGGCGCAGTTGAAGGGCGAAATACTGGCCGGCGCTGGCTTGATGGGATTGCTGCCACGGGATCCGGATGTCTGGTTCCAGGGCGACGCCTCTGCCACCGGTATTGATGCGGCTCAGGTGGAGGCATTGATCGCCGAGCGTCAGCAGGCCAAGCTGGATAAAAACTACGCGCGCGCGGATGCCATTCGCCAGGAGTTGAAAGCCATGGGGGTAGTGCTGGAGGACTCAAAACAGGGCACCACCTGGAAGATCGAGAACTGATACGAGTCTTGCCGGGCCTGCCGCCCGGCACGCTTAACGCTGGGGCGATCGTTTGTGGAATCACATCTGTGGAATAAAGCTGCGATTAGCCAATTTCTCCTCGCCTTTCTCCGCGAGCACAATGCTCCCGTCAGCGAGCACGATCTGATTCGCCACCTCGACAGCCACCAGTGTTTTGCCGCCTTTGCCAACGAGCCGGCCAATCTCCGTTTATTTCGCAAACATTTCATCACCCGGCACTGTCTCTATGGTCTGCAGGGGGAGGTCGGCACGGACTGGCAGTTGGATCTCGGGCCTATCCACATCAATCTGCAGAAAAAGCCTCCTGCGACGGATTCCGCTTCAGGCCATCCAAGCCTGTTAGACGCCGCCCTGCGCGGGTACTACCTGGATCTCCGCAATCTGGATCGGGCGAACGTGGAGTCGGTGGAAACCTTGTTAAAAGATTTCTGGCGGAAGTTTGCGGCGGCTGACAAAAGCCTTGGGGCCCTGGCTGTGCTGGATCTGAAAGAGGGCGCCGAGTGGGCAGATGTGCAAAAAGCCTATAGGCGTAAAGTACAACGGCTGCACCCAGACCGCGGTGGCACCGCCGCTGAATTTGCGGTTGTGCAGGAAGCCTACGAAATATTGCAACAGCGCTTTGGTCAACAGCGCTGAACAGACATTAACAATCTGAGAGGTGTACGTGAGCTGGATCGGTCGGATCGTTGGATTTTTGTTGGGTTGGGCCATGGGCAAATGGCTGGGGGCGTTGATCGGTTTTGTCGCCGGCTACTATTTTGATCGCGCCTGGAAAAACTTTCGCGCCCAGTTCAACCCGGAGCAGCGTCGCAAGATGGAGCTGGCAATGTTTCACACCATCTTTCCGCTGCTGGGGCGTATCGCCAAAGCGGATGGTCGGGTGTCCGAGCAGGAGATTCAGGCGGCGGAAGTGATGATGGATCGGATGCAGCTACCGGCCGATATGCGGGAAGAAGCCAAGCGCCTGTTCAAACGCGGTGTTCAGCCGGATTTTGATCTCAGTGCCACTATGGCGGAATTCATCGCGATTGCCGCCGCTTATCCCCATCTCAAACAGCTGCTGCTGGTATACCTCATTACCATGGCCATGTCCGACCATGAGCTGCATGACGAAGAAGTTGCGGTTCTCCGTGAAGTGGCGCTCTTGCTCGGTTATTCCACCGCCGCGTTCAATCATCTGCTGCGCATGGTGCAGGCGCAGAACCAGTTTCAGCAGCGGCGCTATGGCTACAGTGGCGGCGGGCAAACAGCTGAAGAGCCGCGGGTGGACAAACTCGCTGTGGCGTATGAGGCCCTGGGAGTTACACCGCAAGCATCGGGTGACGAGATCAAACGGGCTTACCGCAAGCTGATGAGCCAATATCACCCGGACAAACTGGTGGGGCAGGGCGTACCTGAGGAAATGGTAAAGGTGGCGACCGAGCGCTCGCAGGAAATTCAGGCCGCCTATGACTTGATCAAAAAGAGCCGCGCATGAAGTCGAGAGTCTTTGTCTGGCTAGTACCATTCCTACTCGCCTTCTCGACGTCCACCGCGTGGGGCTGGTCTGCGGAGGGGCATGGCGATCTCGCCTTTGCCGCGTTGGAGCGACTACCCAAATCTCTCCAGGACGAGTACCGCTCGGTATTGATGGCGGGTCCTTGGGTTAAAGGAAAAGACAAAATCAGCTGGCGCTCCGTCGCCTCCCGCGCCGCAGCCTGGCCAGATCGTGCCAGGAATCAGCCGTTGAGCAAATTGTTCAGCCAATACGGTAGCGGTCAGGTCCCGGCGGCACTCAAGGCTTATCGCGACCGGCCCACCAATGATTGGCATTACACCAACGCTTTATTTATCAATACATTGGGAAAAGTTGTTGAGGCTAATTCTAATTCCGTGGGCAAGTCCTGCCCGCCGACCGCAGAGGGCAGACTGCTGGAAGTCTGGCCTCATCTTTTCAGTGCATACCAGCAGGCGCGGGACCAGCGCGACAAGGCGATAGTGCTGGCTTTTGTGCTGCATATGGTTGGCGATGCCTATCAGCCACTGCACCTGCTTGGATCTTTGGATCGCAAATGTCGCCACGATCGCGGTGGCAACGGCTTCTGCGTCGCGCCGATGGTAGGTTTTCAGGCTGGTATGCGTTGCCGCGACAGTCTGCACTTTCTCTGGGATAAAGGCTTTGGCGCCTTTGCAGATGATTTTGCGGTGGCCGAGAAATTTCGCGGCAACCCGCGCGATCTGACCCCGGCAGTGAAGGCGGTGAAGCGGATCGCCACCCGGGTCTACCCGGAAAAACCGGGTCAAGCCGAATCGGCGAGTTATCAAGACCGCAGTCGCCGTCAGGCCGGCCAAATGGCACAGCTCGCCAGCGCACATCTGTTGGCGGCCTTGGAAAACCTGGGGCGAAGATAAGGATGGCGCTATGACGAAATCCATTCTGGTCACCGGCTGCTCCTCCGGCATAGGTCTGGCGGCGGCGCGGACTTTGCGCGAACGCGGCTACCGGGTATTCGCCTCCTGCCGTAAACAGGCCGATGTGACGCGACTGCAAGGCGAGGGTTTTGCCGATGCCCTGGTACTGGATCTCGCCTCCAGCGATTCCATTCAGGCCGCGGTTGATCGGGTTATTGAAAAAACCTCCGGGCAGATTTTTGCGTTGTTCAACAACGGCGCCTATGGCCTGCCGGGGGCGGTCGAGGATCTGCCGAGGGATGCCCTGCGACGCCAATTTGAAACCAATGTATTTGGCACCCATGAGCTGACCTGTCGGCTGTTGCCGACCTTGTTGCAGCAACCGGATGCGCGCATCGTGCAAAACAGTTCGGTGCTGGGTCTGATCGCCATGATGAATCGCGGCGCTTATGTGGCGAGCAAGTTTGCTCTTGAGGGGCTGACAGATACGCTGCGTCTGGAGCTTCACGGCACTTCGGTCAAAGTGGTGCTGATTGAGCCGGGCCCGATTCTCAGCGATTTCCGCAAGAATGCACTGGCGCAGTTTCAGCGGGAAATTTCTGTCGACACCAGTCGCCATCAGGCGCTTTATCGCGCGGCGCTGGAGCGGCTCAACAAAAAAGGACCCGCCGCGCCTTTTACGCTGCCTGCTTCCGCAGTGGTCGACAAATTGATTCTCGCGCTGGAAAAACCCCATCCTCGCCCGCGCTATTACGTCACCAAGCCCACTTATTTCATGGGTGTGGCTAAACGTCTGCTGCCTACGTGTTTGTTGGATCAAGTCATCCGCCGCCTCGGCTCCGCCTGATCCGTTAATTCACCAGCCCTGACTGGCGCGCAAAGCCGGCTACACTTCAAGCAGACAGATATGATGTAGGAGACATCTATGGTCGCGAGAGGGCTGGACACATGGGTCCGCAAACTCACCAAGCAAAATATGCTGGCGATTGGCAAAGTCATTGCCGAACTCAATAATCTGACCGGTCGCGACGATACTGAAATCAATCAGCTCGCGGAGGTTATTCTGCGCGATCCGAATCTGACGACCCATGTATTGCGCGCTGCCAATACCGTCTATTACAACCACTCCAGCAGTCCCATCAATACCGTGAGCCGCGCCATAGTGCTGATCGGTCTCAAGGGCATGCGCGCGATCTGTATTTCACTTCTGTTGATCGATTCCCTACTGAAACAAGGACCGCGGGAGCGAATGCTGCTGTTGATCGCGCAGGGTTTGCACGCCGCCACTCAGGCGCGGGATCTGATCATGCGGCAGGACGCGGAAGCGGCCGAGGAGGTATTTATTGCCGCCTTGCTGTTCAATCTGGGTGAAATGGCCTTCCTCGCCAATGAACCCATTACCGACGAAAACGTCGCGTTATGGAGTGGTGACACCCGCGATCGTCAGGAGGCTTCGGAACGGATTCTGGGTACTACTTTTAAAGCCATCACCCGGGCGCTTGCCAAACATTGGCGGCTGGGTGAGACGTTGCAGCAGGCGCTCTATCCGGCGCAAGAACCCAATGCGAAGGTACAGGCGGTGATTCTCGGCGAACGCCTCAGTCGTGCGGCGCTTAAAGGCTGGGATTCCAATGCGGTAAAGAAAGTGATTGAGGAGGTTTCGCGCTACACCTACCTGGACGCGGAGCAATGTCTGATCGAGGCGCAGGAATCTGCCGAGCGCGCCGCAGCCATCGCGCTAAAATACGGCGCCCCTGAAGTCTGCCCGTTGATTCCCAGCAAGAACAATAAAGTGTCTGTTGCGGACCCGGTCCGTGTGACCGGCAAAATGCTGCGCGGCGATGCGCAGTTACAGCTCAATATTCTGCGTGAGCTGACCACCGCCACGGCGGAAAAGGCGGATGTGAACACCATTTTTCAGATGGTGGTTGAGGGAATGCACAGAGGGATAGGGATCGAGCGTGTGGCTATCGCCTTTATTCAGCAGAACGTGGTGAGATGCAAATACGTCTTGGGAGAGGGCACCGAAGGCTGGCGTACCGGATTCGCCTTTGATGTGGGACCTTTCGGCGACAATATCTTCACTCATGCCACCGCCAATCCCGGAGCGACCTGGATCGATGCGGCCTTTATCAATGAACATCGCGCGCTGTACAGCCCTGACATTCTGGAGGTGATTGGCCAGCATCCCGCTTTCATTTTTGTTCTGCGGGTCGGTGATCGCACGCCGGCTTTGTTTTACGCCGATCGTGCGGAGTGCGGCGGGCAGTTGAGCAAAGACCAGTTCGAGAGCTTCCGTCACTTCGCGTCCCAGGCGCAGATCAACCTGAACCTCTTATCACAGACCGCCGGGCGCAAAACCACGCACTGATTTTCAGTTCACCCGAGTGACATCCACAAACAGAGTGAGATTCTCACCGGGTTGAAGGTGGCGATTGGGCTCGACCTGATTCCACTGGCGTATATCCGCTATCCGAACCTTGAATTTATCGGCGATCGCCGCGAGTGAATCCCCTTTGCGCACTTTGTAGGCGAGCTTGCGGATGGTTCGGTCGTTTTTGCTTGTTGTATCTGGAGCGCTGGCCTGCTGCCAGATCACGAGATTCTGTCCGGGATGAATTGGATCTCCAGGAGCCATGCCGTTCCATTTGGCCAACTGGCGCGTGCTGACATTGAAATTACGGCTGATTTGCCAGAGCGAGTCGCCCGCACGGACCTTGTATTCCACCTTGTTGCCAGTACCTTTCGCCTGGGTTTTTTGCAGCCGTTGAGTGGCGGACTGGCTATAGAACTCGGCGTTTTTCGCCGACTTGGGCACCATCAGGGTTTTGCCGGCCCGAAGATTGTGGCTGGAGAGATTGTTGATGGATTGGAGCAACTGGGTAGTGGTGCGGTAGCGCTTGGCTATGGAAGAAGCGTATCGCCGGGCTTGATCTCATGGCGATCCCAAACCACCCGCTGCTCCACCGGTGTCTCCGCCAGCTTTTCAATGAAGTTGCCCGCTTTGTCACGGGGAAACAGTAAGCGATGAGGGCCGTCCGGATCGGTGGCCCAACGATTGAATCCCGGATTCAAAGCGGCCAGGTCGGCCATGGACATTTTGGCCCACTCCGCTGCCTGCGCCAGATCGATCTGCGCCCCTACATCGACGGCGAGAAAGTAAGGCTCATTGGCGACAGGATAAAAAGAGAGCCCATAGACATCTGGATTTTCCAGCAGGGCTTTCAACGCCAGCAGGCGCGGGACATACATTTCGGTTTCCCGGGGCAGAGTAAGGGACCAGTAGTCCGTAGGCAGTCCTTTGGCCTCATTGCGCTTCATAGCTCGCCGGACATTGCCGCCGCCGCTGTTATAGGCGGCGAGGGCGAGTAACCAGTCATCGCCAACCTGCCGGTACAGTTGTTCTAGATAGGTCAAGGCCGCCTCGGTGGAGGCCATCACATCGCGGCGGCCGTCATACCACCAGTTTTGCTTCAGGCCGAGCATGGTTCCCGTCCCCGGAATCACTTGCCACATACCAGCCGCCTGGCCCGTTGAGTAAGCAAAGGGATCGAACGCACTCTCCACTATAGGGAGCAGGGCGAGCTCCATGGGCATGTTGCGTTTCTCGATTTCTTCAACGACAAAGTGGAGGTACTTTTCCGCGCGCTCCGACACCTTCGCCAGATAAGCGGGGTGTTTTGCATACCATTCGATTTCCTGCTGAATGCGGCGGTTGATTTGCGGGGTGATGCCGAAGCCGTCGCGGACTCTGTCCCAGAGGTTGACGCTGACGGGGAGGGTGAATTCTTCAAGTTCGGTATCGTGAATCTTGCAGAGCGGTAGGGATTGGACGTGCCACTCGGAGAGGGTAGGTTGTGCTGCAGGGCGTATGAGGCGTTTGGGTATAGAAAGAAGAGAGTAGGTGTCATCTATGTCCGGCGGCACTTGGGTTTCGAGCCGGGCGCAGCTGCAGATGGCTATGCTCAACAGCAATAGGCTGGTTTTGGTTCGCATCTGGGAGTCTTTGATCGCTGGTTGTCATCAAATTGAAATTTAGTGTCGTCTGGATTCTAGCGGAGATAGAAACGTCCGCCCAAACAGCTGGGGGACGAGATGCGTGAACTGGTAGCGATTTTTCCACATCTATGTGCTTTGTGTGTGCAAATAATAATCAGTATGGGCTTCCGCTCTCCAGGATAGTGCCGTATCACTTGGCTTTCGGATGCAACCTGTTGGCAACATTTTCGTCCATAATTAGGGGCTCACTGGATTGGAGGTTTCGCCATGTCCATCTTCCGCAAAAGTATTTCTTCCATCCGCAATCGCCAGCGTGTTCCCGATCTGGACGCCAGCATTGCCGCGCTTGAAGAATGGTTCGAAACTCCCCTGGGTCGCCAATTATTGCGCGAGGAGCAGCGAATACTGGATCGGGAGCTGAGCTGCATGTTCGGCTATCACCTGATGCAGCTCAGCATCAACCGGCGTATCCAGCTGTTTCAGGACAGCCGGATCTGCCACTGCTTCGCCGTGGGCGCAGGTTCACCCAATGGCGACTCGAAGGCCGCGACCTACAGTGCCCTCGACGCGCTGCCGTTAGAGGATGAATCGGTGGACGTCACGATTCTGCACCACGTCCTGGAGTTCTCCCACAACCCTCATCAAGTGCTGCGTGAAGCGAGTCGGGTCACGATTCCGCGCGGTTACATCATTATTTTCGGCTTCAATCCGGTCAGTCTGATGGGTATGGTCAAACCCATTGCCCAGCTGTTCAGCAGCAGTCCTATATGGAAGCGCAACAGCCTGCGCAAGTCGCGTATCTCCGACTGGTTGCAGTTTCTCGATTGCAATACACTGCGCACCCTTGATGGCATCTACAACCTGCCACTGCAGCGCCGCGGCTATCTGGTGTATTCCAGCCGGATCAACCGCATGTTGCAGCGTTGGAAGTTTCCTTTCGGCAACTTCTATTGCCTGGTAGCGCGCAAGGACATCGCCTGTCTGACCCCCATCACACCGGACTGGTCGCGGCAACCGCGTTTCCGCGTCGCCACCAAACAGGCACTTTCCGCGCGCTCGGCGGCGCGCCTTGCCTTGATCAAGACTTCTAAACCTACGCCGGCCAAGTAACACGGCCGGGGCTATCCGGCACTGAAGAAGCGAAATCGCATTGAAAAAAGTTGAAATTTTCACCGACGGCGCCTGCAAAGGTAATCCCGGCCCAGGCGGTTGGGGCGCTTTGTTGCGTTATGGCAAGGTCGAGAAGTCCCTTTACGGCGGCGAGGCGGACACCACTAACAACCGCATGGAATTGATGGCGGCTATCCGCGCGCTCGAAGCACTGACGCAGCCCTGCGATGTCGTCCTGACCACCGATTCGCAATACGTGCGCAAAGGAATCACCGAATGGCTGCCGCGCTGGAAGCTCAATCAATGGCGCACGGCGGACAAGAAGCCGGTAAAGAACCAGGATCTGTGGATGCAGCTGGATGAATGCACTGCGCGGCATCAGGTGCAGTGGAACTGGATCAAGGGGCACAGCGGCCACCGCGAAAACGAGATCGCTGATCAACTCGCCAACCAAGGCATAAGTGAAGCAAAGCATGCGACAAATCGTACTGGATACTGAAACTACCGGTCTGGAGCCGCAACTGGGGCACCGGATTATCGAAATCGGCTGCGTCGAGCTGGTCAATCGCAAGCTGACCGGGCGTCACTTTCACCAGTACATTAATCCAGAGCGTGAAATTGACCAGGGCGCGATGGAGGTTCACGGCATTACCAACGAATTTCTGCAGGACAAGCCCCGTTTTGCGGCGATTGCCGGGGAGTTCTGGGAATTCGTTCGCGGTGCCGAGCTGGTCATTCACAACGCGGCATTCGATATAGGATTCCTTAATCACGAGTTCGCCCGCCTCAATCTGCCGCCGGTGACGAGCGAATGTGCCGTGCTGGATACCCTGACCATGGCGCGGCAGAAGCATCCAGGGCAGAAAAACAATCTGGATGCCTTGTGTAAGCGCTACGGCGTGGACAACTCCCACCGCGATCTCCACGGCGCTTTGTTGGACTCTGAGATTCTGGCGGATGTTTATCTGCTGATGACGGGTGGTCAAACTGCCCTTGAGCTGGGCAGCGATACCCAAACGGCTGCGCAGCGGAACGAGGGGCCTGTCGCCGTCGAGAAGATCACCTGTGATCGACGACCACTGCGTATCGTTTATGCGACGGAAGCAGAACTTGAGGCGCATCAGAACAAGATGAAGTCTATCGACAAGGCGTCGGGCGGGAACTGCATCTGGTTGAAACAGGAGGCATGACCTCCTGTTTTACTGCATGTGTTTGTGCCAGCGCTGCTTTGCTCTCGATCTGACTAGAGAAACAGAATGACGCAACCCAGTCCCACACCAGTGAGCACAAGGGTATAGGGCAGTGCCATCAGCACCATTCGGCCGTAGGACAGGCGAATCAGCGGCGCCAGGGCAGACGTCAGCAGAAAGAGAAAAGCGGCCTGGCCGTTCGGTGTGGCGACGCTGGGAAGGTTGGTGCCGGTGTTGATGGCCACCGCGAGCACATCGAAGTGTTCCTTGTCGATCGCACCGCTCGCCAGCGCTTCCTTCACCTCATTGATATAAACCGTCGCCACAAACACATTGTCACTGATCGCTGACAGCAGCCCATTCGCGGCGAACAGCAAAGCCGGCTGTTGTGAGCCTCCTGTGCCAGCACCCATTGGGTAACCGGGGTGAACAAATGCTGATCGTGAATCACTGCGACCACCGCAAAGAACACGACCAGCAGAGCGGTAAAGGGCAATGATTCCTCGAATGCTTTGCCGATACGGTGTTCGTCCGTGACGCCGTTGAACGCAGTCAATAGCACAATAATCATCAGGCCAATCAAGCCGACTTCCGCCAAGTGCAGGGCAAGGCCCACCACCAGAATCACCGCCGCAATCGCCTGCACAATCAATACCGCATTGTCCGTGTTGGTGCGCTTGCTAGTCACCTCGCGGTCGTAGTCCAGCAGGATAACCCGAACTTTCTCCGGCAGTTTGGCGCCATAGCCGAGCACGCGAAAATGCTCGACCAAGGCACAGGTCAGCAAGCCTGCGAATAAACAGGGAATAGAGACAGGTGCGACGCGGATAAAAAATTCGGCGAAATCCCAACCGGCCTTTTCGGCAATCAACAGATTTTGCGGCTCGCCGACCATGGTGCACACGCCGCCCAGGGCGGTGCCGACCGCACCGTGCATAACCAAGCTGCGCAGGAAAGCGCGGAACTGGTCCAGATCCCCGCGATGCAGCTCCTGCACCAGATCGTCGTTACCCGCATAGTTGTCCCCGCCCGTGGCCACCTTGTGGTAGACGGCGTAGAAGCCCACGGCAACTGAAATCAATACAGCGGTGACCGTCAGGGCATCAAGAAAGGCAGAGAGCAGCGCGGCGACCAGGGAGAACAACAGCGAGAGCAATATCTTGGAGCGGACGCGGAGCATGAGCTTGCTGAACGACCACAACAGCAGATCCTTCATGAAGTAGATGCCCGCGACCATAAACATCAGCAGCAGAATCACCGAAAAATTATTCGCCACTTCGTGATAAACCGAATCCGTCGAGGTGAGCCCGAACGCTACGGCTTCCAGCGCAAGCAGCCCGCCGGGTTGTAAGGGATAACATTTCAGCGCCATCGCCAGGGTGAAAATAAACTCACAGATCAACAGCCAGCCGGCGAGGAAGGGGTCGATCAGGATGACGATAGGGTTGAGCAGCAGAAACGCGATTATCGTTTTTTTGTACCAGAGCGCTGAGGGGCCTAAAAAATTTTGCCAGAAAGCAGTGCCTAACGAGAGGTGCATGACGAGAGCTCCTTGAGCGGACTGGGGTGCGATGGGAAGGATCGGCCGTATAACGAAAAATCGTCAAAGTATAGCGCTTATAAAGAAAAGCAATAGGAGGAGCTGAAGCGCGATCTGTATTGGCTCGCTGTGCCGATTCCCGTGCCGTCTATGGGCGGTGACAAGTCCGAGAGATTTGCTTAACATGCCTCGATAACTGTACGAATCTAAAAGAATTTTTGAGCTCCCGTATTATACTTGTCAGGTTGTCGGTGTTTCGGGTGCAGGATTCACCAATTACAACGAATAATATCAAGGCAAATCCGTATACTCCCTGCCCGAAAAATATAGGAAAACCAATGTGATGACGGCGGACTCGGCTAGCTTTCATTCTCTCAACGTTATCCGCAATGAACTGGTGGCGACCATCGAACAGGCCGCCCGTGATCTCGAAGTTTTTGTCTCCGAGGGAGGCGATCCGAAAAGCCTTCAGGCATGCCTCGCCGGAATCAAGCAGATCATCGGTATCTTCCGCCTCCTGGAATTCAAAGGCGCCAGCATGCTCGCCGAGGAGCTGCTGGCGACCGCCTCCACCGTACGGGCCGGCGATTCAGGTCCCGCTTTTGAAAAGCATCTCGAACTCGTAAGCGGCACCTTCTTCGTCCTGTCCCGCTATCTGGAATACGTGCAACAGACCGAGCGCAAGATTCCGGTACTGCTCATCCCCTATATCAACGATCTGCGCAAATTTCGCCGCGAGCCGGTGTTGCCTGAGAGTTTTTTCTTTCAGGTGAATCTCAAGGCCAATCCTCAGCCGCCGCCGACCGACGCGATCGAGGTCAAGGACAAGGATTTTATGCCGCTGTTGACGCGTCTGCGTCACATGTACCAGTTGGGCTTGCTTGGTGTGCTGCGCGGCAAACAGGTGAAAGCATCCCTCGGATTGATGCGCCGCTCGCTTATCCGTCTTCAACGTTTGGGTAATGACCAGCCGCTTGCCTCTTTATGGTGGATGGCCAACGTCGCTATAGACGTGATGATCCAGCAGCAGATGGAGATGATCGAGCCGCGCAAAATGCTGCTCAGCCGGATTGACCGGATCATCCGTCAGGTTCAGAAAGGTGGGCGAGGGTCTTATCAGGCCGCGGCGCCGAAGGGCCTGATTAAAGAGTTGCTTTACATCATTTTGCTGTCGGGCCATCAGAACGAGATGGTCAATCGCCTCAAGCAATATTTCGGCGTCGCGCAATTGCCTTATACGGAGCGCATCCTGGCGGCGGAGCGCCAGTCTCTGCGCGGCCCCAGTACACATACCATCAGTTCGCTGGTGCGGGTCCTCAAGTTGGAGATCAACAACATCAAGAAAGTGTTGGAGACTTCCGCACAGGGCGGTCAGATGATCGACGATTTGCCCGGCATGACCTCTACGCTGCTCAAAATCGCCGAAACCATGGCGATGGTTGGGTTAGTTGGTCCGAGTTCGATTCTCAAAGAGGAAGTCAAAAAGGTTGACCTCTGGGGTAACGTGCCGGTCATTCCCGATGGCGAACTCGACCGCTGCGCCAAGGTGATGCTGTATATGGAAAGTGCGGTGAACGCCCTGGAGTTCGACAAGCTGTCGCCGGACGTGTTCACCAACACCAGTGAGGAATCGCAAAACCAGATCATCGCCCACGGAGAGCTGGCGCAGGCGGAGCGTATAGTGCTGCAGGAGTGTGAATCCGGAATATCGCTTACCAAGCGTGCCATCACCGCCTATTCAGAATCGAATTTCGATTCGGGCCATATCAGCAATATCAGTAAGACTCTCAATTCCGTGCGCGGCGGCCTGCTGATGCTCAAACGACCGAGAGCCGCTTTGGTGGTGCAACGCTGCGCAGATTTTGTCGACCATGTGCTTATGCAGGGCGAACACCCTCCAGCCTTGAAGGAGCTTTTGGAAACTTTCGCCGACGCGATTATCAGCGTTGAGTATTTCCTGGATACAGGCAACACCGCGGCTCGTCTTGATGACTCGGTTCTGCAGGTGGCAGAGGAGAGTCTGGCGGCGCTGGGCTATGCAGCAAACGCCAAGCGTAGATGAGCTTCGAGCCGGAGTTTGATGGTCGCATCAAAGCCTCAGGCGGCGATTGGGCCATCGGGGTAATCGGCAGCCGGCTGCTGATGGATCAGGTGGATCAGGCTTTGTTATTCCGCTGCGCCGATTTGTACGACCTGGTTTTCCAGCTGCCCGTAGAGCAGCTTTATCTCGGCCGCTGGCAAGGCACCCCCTGTTTCGCCTTCATCTATTCTGCCGATCTGGAACTTCCCGCCGATGTCCCTCTTGCCGCGGCTGGATTGCGCAGCCGTTTGGGGTTGGTGGACGACGAATTATTCCATCTTGCCGGGCGCGCGCAGCAGTTGGCCCATTGGTGTGAGTTTCACCGTTGCTGCGGCCGCTGCGGCGGTCCCACCGAGTTGCAACTGCATGAGAGAGTGCTGGCCTGCAGCCGCTGCGGCGCTTTGTATTATCCGCGCGTCGCCCCCTGCGTGATCGGCATAGTGGTGCGCGACCGCACATGCCTGCTAGCCCACAATGTGAACTTCAAGGACGGTCTTTACAGCGTTATCGCCGGTTTTATCGAGCCGGGGGAAACCGCCGAGCAGGCGTTGATTCGCGAGATCCGTGAAGAAACGGGGCTTGAGGTGGATCAGCTGGAATACATCTGCAGCCAGCCATGGCCGTTTCCCAGCCAGTTGATGCTCGGTTTTGTCGCCCGTTATAAAGCGGGCGAAATCTGCGTGGACGATGTCGAGATCACCGATGCCCAGTGGTTTGCTCCCGACGCCTTGCCGGCTATTCCACCGCCCCATACTATTTCCGGTAAACTCATCGACATTTTTCTGCAGCGGGCCAGCCTGCAAGGGTGAACATGTTCTATTCCGTCGTGACGACCTCAGCCGCAGTCCTTGCGATTCTGCTTCTGCTGATTGCCCTGCGGACACTGCTGAAGGGTACGTGGTTTTGGGGCTGGGTACGCGGAATGAGCGGCCTGGTGCTGATCGGACTAGCGGTGTTTTGCGTCCTCGTAGGACTGGATCTGCGCTCGTATCAGCAGGTGCTTATCGACAAACCGGTGGCGACAGTCAGTTTCCAGAAAGTGGATGATCGGGCTTATGTCGCCACAGTGGCACTGACCGATACTGGGGTCACCACCGATTATTATCTGCGTGGTGATCAGTGGCAGATCGATGCCCGCATCATCCGCTGGAAGGGTCTGCTGAGCCAGGCCGGCGGCAAACCGGGTTATCGGCTGGAGCGCATATCCGGGCGCTATATTTCCATTGAGGACGAACGCAGTCGCGAGCGTACAGTTCACGCGCTGCGCGATGAGAAAGAATATGGTCTTGATCTTTGGGCGTGGGCTTATCAAAACCAGATGAACGCGCCATTGATTGATGCGGTATATGGCAGCGCGACCTTCGTTCCTATGACTGATGGTGCGCTGTATGAGGTGGCTCTGTCCCATACAGGGCTGGTGGCAAAACCGTTGAACGACGCCGCCAAACGCGCGGTGAATTTGTGGCTTGACTAAGGGGAATCATTTTGGAGTTTTTGTTGGAGTACGGGCTGTTTCTGGCCAAGGTTGTCACTCTCGTGGTGGCTTTTATCGTGGTGGTCGGATTTCTGGTGGCCTCGGCGCATAGGGAAAAAAGGCAAAGATAAAGGCCGGATTCATGTCACCCGCCTCAACGAGCGTTTTGAGGAGATGGGAGAAATACTGAAAGCCGAAGTGGTCGACGAAAAAACACTTAAGGAAGAAGAAAAAAACAGAAAAAGGCGGACAAGCAGGCGCGCAAAGCAAAAAAAGCGGCGCGGATGCGGAGCGCAAACGACGTGTCTACGTACTGGATTTTGTCGGCGACATAAAAGCCTCAGCCACGGATGAATTGCGTGAATCCATAACTGCAGTACTGACGCTGGCCGAGCCGGTCGACGAAGTGGTGGTGCGTTTGGAGAGCCCCGGCGGCTTAGTCCATGGTTATGGGTTGGCGGCGAGTCAGCTTGATCGCATCCGGCAGAAGAAAATTCCGCTCACAGTTTGCGTCGATAAAGTCGCTGCCAGCGGCGGTTATATGATGGCCTGCGTCGCGGACAAAATCGTCGCGGCGCCATTTGCGGTGTTGGGTTCCATCGGTGTAGTTGCGCAGTTACCGAACTTCCATAAAGTGCTGAAAAAGCACGATGTCGATTACGAAATTTTTACCGCGGGAGAATACAAGCGCACTGTGACCATGCTCGGGGAGAATACCGAAAAAGGTCGCCAGAAATTCAAAGAGGATCTCGAAGATACTCATGTGCTTTTTAAAGAGTTTGTCCAGGAGCATCGCCCTTCAGTCAATGTGGAAGAAGTGGCGACGGGGGAAATCTGGTTTGGTCGCCGCGCACTGGAGAACAACCTCATCGACGTGATTTCCACCAGCGATGAATATCTCATGGGCCAGCATCCCCAGGCGGATATAGTGGTGGTGCATTATGAGAAGAAAAAGAGAGTTCAGGACCGTCTTGGGTTGGCTGCGGCCAAGGCGCTCGAAACTACAGTGGAAAATACGCTGACAAAATTTTTTCAACGCCCCTGGTTTTAATGGGATGAAAATAAAAAAACCCGGCAAGTGCCGGGTTTTTTTATTTCGATCTTTACAGCGCGCGGCGGCGGAACAGAGGCAGAGGCTGATCAACAGCAGCCTGATAAAAATCGCTGAAATCCCTCAGGCTTTTGGCCATGGATTCAACAGGAGCTCCGTCGGCAACCACAAAGGCATCGAAACCGCAGCGCTTTAGATAAAAAAGCTGATCCTGCATAAAGCTTCCAATTGCACGCAATTCTCCGGCGAATTGATAACGCTCGCGGAGCGCGCGTCCGATGGAAAAACCGCGTCCATCGGTAAAGACGGGAAAGTTAACCCCAATAACCGGAAGCTTGCTCGTCAACTCGGCAACGGACGCCGCTTCATCATCTGAGTCCAGCCAGACGCTCACGTTGGTCATACCGGTCAGGGCCGCCTGGTTTTCCAGATACCATTTGATATGAACCAGCCACTCGCCATTGCTGAGCTCGCTCAGGGCAGGGGTGGCGTCTTTCGCCAGCGCCTGCCAGCTGTCGTTCAGAAGTTCGCCGTTTTTACTGAGCTTTGGCATAAACGCGCTCCTTAAAAGGTGCCAGGCCGATGCGGGCGAAGGTGTTGATGAACTCCTCGTCACCTTCGCGGTTTTCCACATAGACATTGATGATTTTGCGAATGACCTGCGGCATATCATCGCGGCTGAACGAAGGGCCGAGCACGTCACCCAAGGCTGCGTTATAGCCGGAGTTGCCACCCAACTGCACCTGATAAAACTCCTCGCCTTTTTTGTCGACGCCGAGAATGCCGATGTTGCCGATGTGGTGGTGGCCACAGGCGTTCATACAACCGGAAATATTCAGTTCTATCGGGCCCAGATCGTAGACGTAGTCCAGGTCGTCGAATTCACGCTGAATCGCTTCGGCGATCGGAATGGATTTGGCGTTGGCCAGGGAGCAGAAATCCCCGCCAGGGCAGCAGATGATGTCGGTGAGTGTGCCGACGTTTGCCGTGGCAAAGCCGGCTTTGCTCAGTTGCTGCCACAGCTCGAATAGCTGCGCGGCCGGTACATCCGCCAGAACCATGTTCTGGTTGTGAGTGGTGCGAACTTCGCCAAAGGAATAGCGATCAGCCAGCTCGGCAATTACTTCCAGCTGGCGATCAGTCAGATCTCCCGGTGGCACGCCGGTAAATTTCAGAGACAGTGTTACCGCGCGATAACCTGGAATCTTGTGCGCTTGCACATTGTGGCTCAGCCAATTGCCAAATTCGCGATTTTCCCCGCGCAGGGAATTAATGCGCGCCATTGCGTCGACGTCGTCCAGCCCGCGTTGATATGCGGGCTCGGGAAAGAAGCTGCGCGCACGGACAATTTCGTCTTGCGGCAGATGGCTGGTGCCGTCGCGCAGGTTTTGCCATTCCTGTTCCACCATCTCGGCGAACGCTTCCGGGCCGACTGCGCGCACCAGAATTTTGATGCGCGCTTTGAATTTGTTGTCCCGTCGACCGTGCAGATTGTAGATTCGCAGTATGGCTTCGAGGTAAGTCAGAATGTCCTGTTCCGGCAGGAAGTCACGGATCACGCTGCCGATAACCGGGGTTCTCCCCAGGCCGCCGCCGACCAGAACCTTAAAGCCGATTGCGCCGGTGGAATTCTTGACGAGCTGAAGGCCTATGTCGTGAAAATGAATAGCGGCGCGATCAGCCAGCGTGCCCGCAACAGCGATCTTGAATTTGCGCGGCAGGAAGGCGAATTCGGGATGGAAAGTCGACCACTGGCGAATGATTTCGCAATAGGGGCGGGGATCGATGATTTCATCCGGCGCAACCCCGGCAAACTGATCGGTGGTCACATTGCGGATACAGTTGCCGCTGGTTTGCACTGCGTGCATTTCGACTTCCGCCAGCTCCGCCAGAATGTCCGGGACTTCGTCGAGCTGAGGCCAGTTGAGCTGGATGTTTTGACGGGTCGTGACGTGGCAATAGCCTTTGTCGTAATGGCGTGTGATGTGGGCCAACTTGCGCAATTGCCGGCTGTTGAGCATGCCATAGGGAACGGCGATTCTGAGCATGGGCGCCAGCCGCTGTACATAAAGCCCGTTCTGCAGGCGCAGCGGAAGAAATTGCTCGGGCGGAATTTCTCCCGCCAGGTAACGCTCGGTCTGGCGGCGGAACTGAGCCACGCGCTCACCGATAATCTTGTGGTCGTATTCGTCGTAAACGTACATGAAAAGCTCGTTTCCCCTGGCTGTCAAAAATAGGCTGTCCGACCCGCGCCACCCGTCGAATAGCGCCTAGCGGTTCCTCAATCGAACAAGTAATTGATCAAGGCGGCAGCGGGCGGCAAGGATACAGGATTGGACCACGAGCGGCGAGCCGCGCCACAAAGGGTTTTTCCGATCTGCCTCATCAGTTTTGCGGTTACCTTTGCCGATCTGGTTCCGCTGGGGATCGCTAAGCTGTTATTCCGGCTGAATTTTCTGATAACATCCGCGTCCTTTGAACTGCTGAAACACGCGGGATTCTTCCTTGCACGACACCCGATTGGTACGAGTTAAGATCTGCGGCCTTACTGATGTAGCTGCTGCCGCCGCAGCGGCGGCAGCAGGTGCGGATGCGGTCGGGCTAGTGTTTTACGCCGCAAGTCCGCGCAACCTCTCCGATCTTGGCCTCGCTCGTGAAATTGCCTTTGCGGCGGGTCCCCTCATCAATGTCGTGGGGCTGTTCGTCAATCCGCAACCCGCTGAAGTGGAGCAGGTGTTGGCGCAGGTGCCGCTGAGCCTGTTGCAGTTTCACGGCAATGAGACCGAGGTGTTCTGTCGCAGCTTCAACCGTCCTTATTTAAAGGCGCTGCGTATGAAGCCGGGGGCGGATATAGCCGGGCAGGCGAGCGTCTACGGGAGTGCCGCAGGCGTGCTGTTGGACGCGTACCGACCTGGCGTTCCCGGTGGTACAGGCGAAGTATTCGATTGGCAGCAAATACCTTCGTCTCTGCCGCGACCACTGGTGTTGGCCGGAGGTCTAACCTCCGACAATGTGGCGCTTGCAGTTGAGACTGTGCGGCCCTGGGCGGTGGATGTGAGCGGCGGTGTCGAGTCCCGCCCTGGCGTTAAAGATGTGGATTTGATTCGGCGGTTCATCAGTCGTGCGAAAGCGGTCCCGATTTCGAATAACCAATGAGTAGACCTCGTGAACAATACTAAAGTTGATTTCGCCAATATGCCGGACGAGGGTGGCCACTTCGGTCAGTTCGGTGGGCGTTTTGTCTCCGAAACCCTGTTCTTTGCTCTTGATGAGCTGCGCAGCATGTACAACCGTCTGAAAAATGATCCCGCTTTTCAGGCCGAGATCGATCGCGACCTGACCTATTACGTCGGCCGTCCGTCACCCCTGTATTTCGCTGAGCGCTGGACGGAAAGAACCGGCGGCGCTCGTCTTTTCCTGAAGCGCGAAGATCTTAATCACACCGGCGCGCACAAGGTCAACAACACCATTGGACAAGCCTTGCTGGCCAAATATTCCGGCAAAAAGCGCGTGATAGCTGAAACCGGCGCCGGCCAGCACGGCGTGGCCACCGCCACAGTCGCCGCCCGACTCGGTCTGGAGTGCGTGGTGTATATGGGATCGGAGGACGTCAAACGCCAGTCCCTCAACGTCTACCGCATGAAACTGCTCGGTGCCACAGTCGTTCCTGTCGAGTCCGGTTCCAAAACCCTCAAAGACGCCATGAACGAAGCCATGCGCGACTGGGTGACGAACGTAGATGACACCTTCTATATCATCGGCACCGCGGCCGGTCCTCATCCTTATCCGCAATTGGTGCGGGATTTCCAATGCATTATCGGCCGCGAAGCGCGCAGCCAATGCCTGGAGCAGACGGGCCGATTGCCCGATGCCCTGGTGGCTTGTGTTGGTGGTGGTTCTAACGCCATTGGCCTGTTCCATCCGTTCCTGGAAGACACAACCGTCGCCATGTATGGCGTTGAAGCTGGTGGGCTCGGTATCGAAACCGGGCGCCATGCGGCGCCATTGAACGCAGGTATTCCCGGCGTTCTCCACGGCAACCGCACCTATCTGATGGAAGACGAAAACGGCCAGATCATCGATACCCATTCCATTTCCGCCGGTCTCGACTACCCGGGAGTAGGGCCCGAACACTCGTGGCTGAAAGATCTCGGCCGGGTGAATTATGTTGCGATTACCGACGACGAGGCCATGGCGGCCTTCCGCAGCCTCACGCGCGTCGAGGGCATAATGCCGGCCCTGGAGTCTGCCCATGCGGTTGCCTATGGTGAAAAGCTGGCGGCGCAGATGGATAAAGACGGCATAGTCATCGTCAACCTGTCCGGTCGCGGCGACAAAGATATTCTGACAGTCGCGAAGATCGACGGAATTGAGGTCTGACATGAACAGAATTGCGCAAACAATTCAGGCGTTGAAACAACAGGGGCGCAAGGCGCTGGCCACTTACATCGTGAATGGAGATCCGGCTCCGGATATCACCCTAGCCGCCATGCATACGCTGGTGGAGGCGGGTGCCGATATTCTTGAGATAGGTGTTCCTTTCTCGGACCCAATGGCCGAAGGCCCCGTGATTCAGCGCGGACACGAGCGCGCGCTTGCCCATGGCACCAGCCTCCGCGGCACTTTGGCGCTGGTCAAAACATTTCGCGAAACCAATCAGAAGACCCCTGTGGTGCTGATGGGTTACGCCAACCCGGTTGAACGTATGGGTTATGCCGAATTCGCCAAGTCTGCAGCAGACGCCGGGGTGGATGGCCTGTTGACGGTGGACCTGCCACCAGAGGAGGCGGAGGATCTGCACAGCCGTCTGCGCGAGCGGGGGTGGAGAGTATTTTCCTGTTGGCGCCGACTTCTTCGGAAGCCCGCGTCAAAAAGGTCACCGAACTCGCCGGCGGATTCATTTACTACGTTTCCCTCAAGGGGGTGACGGGTGCCAGCAATTTGGACATAGGCTCGGTAAAAGACAAGCTCGAAGTTATTTCCCGCTACAGTCAGTTACCGGTCATGGTTGGTTTCGGTATCAAAGACAGCCTATCTGCACAGGCGGTCAGCGGCTACGCCGACGGCGTGGTGGTTGGCAGCGCGCTGGTGGAGATTATGGGGTCCGGACACGCGCAGGTTCAAATTCTGGACGGCTTGCGTAATAAAGTGGCATCCATCCGTGCCGCTCTGGATCAGAAATCCAAATAATCCTGGCCCGCCGTGGTCGGGCCATCACTGAGTTCAGGTGCTATGAGTTGGTTAGAAAAGATTGTCCCCAACGTGGTGCGTTCCGAGCGTCGCGGTGAAAGCAAAGTCCCAGAAGGGCTTTGGAAAAAATGTACCAAGTGTGAAGCTGTGCTTTACCGGCCGGAATTGGAAAAGAGTTTGGACGTCTGTCCCAAGTGCGATCACCACATGCGTATCGGTGCGCGTCGGCGCCTGGATATTTTTCTCGATGAGCAAGGGCGCGAAGAGATCGCGGCCGACGTGGTGCCGATCGATCGCCTCAAGTTCAAAGACGTCAAAAAATACAAGGAGCGTTTGACCTCAGCGCAGAAAACCACCGGCGAAAAAGACGCGTTGATCGCGATGAAAGGAACCGTCCATGGTATTCCGGTTGTCGTCACCGCCTTCGAGTTTGCCTTTCATGGCGGCTCCATGGGTTATGTGGTGGGCGAGCGTTTTACCCGTGCCGCCCAAGTGGCGCTGCGGGAGAAGCGCCCGCTGATCTGCTTTTCCGCTACTGGCGGAGCGCGTATGCAGGAAGCATTAATTTCCTTGATGCAGATGGCGAAAACCAGCGCGGTGATCGAGCGTTTGAAGCAGCAGGGTGTTCCCTATATTTCCGTTATGACCGATCCGGTGTACGGCGGCGTCTCGGCTAGCCTTGCCCTTTTGGGCGACATCAATGCGGCCGAACCGGGTGCACGCGCTGGCTTTGCCGGCCCCGCGATTATCGAGCAGACGATTCGCCAGAAACTGCCCAAAGGATTTCAGCGTTCGGAGTTTCTCTTGGAGCACGGTGCCATCGATACCATCATTCACCGCCGGGATATGCGCGACCGCCTGGCTTCTCTGCTTGCCAAGCTGATGAAATTGCCCGCCGTCGAACAAACGGGCTGAGCTGGTGCGCTTCGAGCTTCTCGAAGATTGGCTGCGGTGGCAGGAGAGCTGCCACCCAGTCGCCATAGACCTGGGATTGGAGCGAGTGAGCCAAGTGGCGCAACGGCTCGGCTTATTGCCTGCGACTAGCAAGGTCATCACCGTGGCCGGCACCAACGGCAAGGGAACCTGTGTTGCTGCTCTTGAAGCGCTGGTGCAGGATGCTGGCTTCACCTGTGGTGTCTATTCCTCCCCCCACATTCTTCGCTACAACGAACGCATTCGAATCAACGGCTATTTTGCTTCTGACGCTGACATTTGTCGTGCTTTCGCCGCGATTGACGAAGCGCGCGGTGATATCTCCCTGACCTATTTTGAATTCGGCACGCTGGCGGCTCTCTTTTTGTTCCACGAGGCTGGGTTGTCATATTGGGTGTTAGAGGTAGGGCTTGGTGGTCGTCTGGACGCCACCAATATTGTGGATGCGGACATCGCGGTTATCACTTCCATAGCGCTGGATCATACAGAATGGCTCGGCCCGGACCGCGAGAGCATCGGCAGAGAGAAAGCCGGTATCAGTCGCCCAGGGATTCCCTTGGTGTGTGCGGACTTTGATCCGCCGGCCTCGGTACTCGAAGTCGCGAAACAGCAGGGCTGCCAGCTTCTCCAAATCGGCGCCGATTTCGGCTTCTGTGAAAGCCCGCAAGGAACTGTTTTTTGGGTTAGGGATCTTCAGGGAGCGCCAATATCCGTGCATTTGCCGCAACCAAGCTTGGCTGCGGCCATGCAGGTTGGGCGTTTATTGAATTTGTTCGTCGATCTGCCGGTGGCCGCGTTTGCACGCATTTCTCTGCCGGGCAGGCTTGAATATGTGGTCGTTGGAGGACGGTCGGTAATTCTGGATGTGGCGCATAATCCGGCGGCCTTTGCTTACCTGGCGCAGGGGTTGCGCAACCGCCATCCGGAAGAAAAATTTCTCATTGTAGTAGCCATGATGGCGGACAAGGATCTTGAAGAGCCCCTCGCGGCATTTGATGGCGTGGTGGAATCTTGGCATCTGACGACCATTCCCGGGTTTGCCAGAGCCGCATCGACGGTGCAATTGCGGCAGGCTCTGCCGGGCGCCGCGCCGGCGCGGGAATTTGGCGCAGTTGCGGACGCTTTGCAGGCGGCGTTGCAGAGTGGATCCACGGCGCCGGTCCTGGTGACCGGTTCGTTTTACACAGTGGCGGATGCGAAGCGATTTTTGCTGCATCGGGAGACGGTAATTGAAACCCTTGGATGACGGGTTGAAGCAGAGGGTGGTGGGGGCTTTGGTTTTGCTGGCCCTCGCGGTGATTTTTCTGCCGGCGTTATTCGATCGCGACCCCATGGCGCCGGTCAACCGGGACTCCCAGATTCCCGCTGCGCCTCAAGTGCTCCGTGTGGAGATAGGGGCTCCTGTCGTACCGGAGGACTCCTCGCCAGCGCCCGAGCCCGAGTTGATGTATGTACCGGAAATTGCCGATGAGGTTGGCGAGGTGCCGGAAACTCCCGGCATGACGCAAGATGGGACCCCTAAGGCGTGGGTGTTACAGGTTGCCAGTTTTCGCCAGCGCGACCTTGCTGATACCTTGAGTCGCAAGCTCAATGACAAGGGCTATCCCGCTTATGTACGTGAGGTCCCTCATCCCGACGGTGTTCTCGTTCGTGTATTTGTCGGTCCGAAGTTGGATAAACAGGCTCTTCTGACGGTCAAAGCGGCGGTTGAAAAGGAGCTTGGGTTGCAGAGCATGGTGTTGCCTTTCAAGCCGGATTAGCGGTTAAGAGGTTCGCCTTTAGTAGCTCGTCTGTTAGAATTGCGCCTCTCCAAATTACCGGGTTTTTCTCGTGTCGTTTAACTGGGCTGATTGGGTCATTCTCGGCATTCTTGTGGTTTCCTGTCTGTTCGGTTTGATGCGGGGGTTGATCAAAGAGGCTCTGTCTGTAGCCAACTGGATCATCGCCGTATTGATTGCTGTAGCGTATCGAGACCCATTGGCCTCTCTTTTGATCAACCAGATTGAAACTCCCTCAGTGCGGCAGATCGTCGCGTTCGGTTCTTTATTCATTGCCACGCTGATGGTAGGCGCTTTGGTCAACTATCTCATCGGTGAATTGGTCAAAATCACCGGTCTTTCTGCCACGGATCGCGTTTTAGGCATGGTGTTCGGTTTATTGCGTGGGTTCGTTGTGGTGATGGCAATACTGCTGTTGATACCGCCCATTATTTCCATAGATCAGGATCGATGGTGGACCGAGTCCGCCCTCATCCCGGATTTTCTCGCTTTTGAAGGTTGGGCGAGAAACTCCGCGGCAGACCTTACATCCTGGTTGCGTCAGTTGTTCAGTACGGGCTAATCCGAGAGGAAGATTTTTTATGTGCGGCATTGTAGGTATGGTTGGTAAGAGCAATGTGAATGTGGCGCTGTATGACGCCCTGACAATGCTCCAGCATCGTGGGCAGGATGCCGCCGGAATCATGACCTGCCACAACGGCAAGATGGCGCAACAGAAAGCCGTCGGCCTGGTGCAGGACGTGTTTCGCACCCGCCATATGCAGCGCTTGGTTGGCAATATGGGCATCGGCCATGTGCGTTATCCAACAGCCGGTAGTTCCGGCCCCGCGCTGGCACAACCTTTTTATGTGAATTCGCCTTACGGCATCGCCCTGGCTCACAACGGCAATCTCACCAATACGGAGAGTTTGAGCAAGGACCTGTTTCTGGCTGATCTGCGCCACGTCAATACGGATTCAGACTCCGAAGTTCTGCTTAACGTATTCGCCCACGAACTGCAATTGCAGGGGAAGCTTCGGCCGACGTCGGATGACATCTTCAAAGCGGTGGAGGGCGTGCACAAGCGCGTTCGCGGTGGCTACTCGGTCGTCGCTATGATTGCCAGCTACGGTGTGCTGGCGTTTCGCGACCCTAACGGCATTCGGCCGCTGGTGTTCGGCGAGCGCATGAGCGAAAACGGCAGGGAATACATGATCGCGTCGGAAAGTGTTGCTCTGGATGTGCTCGGATTTAAGCTCCTGAGGGATGTTGCACCGGGCGAAGCACTTTTTATCAATGTCGATGGCGAGCTGTTCACCCGCCAGTGCGCCGAACATACCCAGCTCAGTCCGTGTATTTTCGAGCATGTTTATTTCGCCCGTCCGGACTCCATCATGGACGGCGTTTCGGTTTATAAGGCGCGGTTGCGTCAGGGTGAACGGCTGGCGGAAAAAATTCTCGCCCTCCGCCCCGATCACGAAATCGATGTGGTGATTCCAATCCCGGACAGCAGTCGTGTGGCCGGTCAGGCCCTGGCGCAGAAACTGGGCGTGAAATTTCGCGAAGGTCTGGTGAAAAACCGCTATATAGGCCGCACGTTTATCATGCCGGGCCAGCAGCAGCGCAAAAAATCCGTACGTCAGAAATTGAATGCCATTGATCTGGAGTTCCGCGGCAAAAATGTGATGCTGGTGGACGACTCGATAGTGCGCGGCACCACCTGTCAGCAGATCATTCAGATGGCGCGCGACGCGGGTGCGAAAAAGGTCTTTTTCGCCTCTGCGGCCCCGGAAGTGAAATACCCCAATGTATACGGCATCGATATGCCCTCCGCGAGTGAGCTGATTGCTCATGGGCGCACCGTCGAGCAGGTGGCTGACGCCATAGGTGCGGATTGGTTGGTGTATCAGGACATTGAGGATCTGATCGCCGCTTCGGCTGAGGGGAACCCGGAAATTCCCCGCTTTGATTGCGCTGTATTCGACGGCGATTACGTCACCGGCGACGTTAATGAGGAATATCTGCGCAAACTCGAAGCAATGCGCAATGACCTGGCCAAGTCGCAAAGGGCGGACGGCAAAATGTCGTCCAGCCAGAATTCGATCGTTGGCATTCATAATTCATAAGCGGACAGGTGAGAGATGAGCGACGATTTTCTGGAAGATGCCGGACTCGATACCTTGGCGATACGCGCAGGAATTCAGCGCACCCACGAGGGTGAGCATAGCGAACCGATTTTCACCACTTCCAGCTACGTGTTCAGCTCTGCCGCAGAGGCTGCGGCGCGCTTCGCGGGCAATAGCCCGGGCAACGTCTATTCCCGTTACACAAATCCCAGCGTCCGCTTATTTCAAGAGCGCATTGCCGCGTTGGAAGGCGCGGAAGCAGCTGTGGCTACCGCTTCCGGAATGGCGGCAATTCTCAGTACCTGCATGGCGCATCTGCAGAGCGGTGATCATATTGTCTGCTCGCGCAGCGTTTTTGGTACCACCACAGTATTGTTCACGCGTTATATGGAAAAATTCGGCGTGAGTGTCAGTCTTGTGCCTCTCACGGATCTTGAGGCTTGGCGCGCGGCAATCCGCCCTCGTACCAAATTGCTTTTTGTTGAAACCCCGTCCAATCCGCTTTGCGAGATTGCCGATATAGCCTCTCTTGCGAGAATCGCGCGGGACGCGGGCAGCTACCTGGTGGTAGACAACTGTTTCTGCACTCCGGCGTTGCAGCGTCCGCTGGAGCTGGGTGCCGATCTGGTCATTCATTCCGCCACCAAATATCTGGACGGGCAGGGGCGCTGTCTGGGCGGGGCGGTGGTCGGTCGTTTTGATCTGGTTGATCCAATTCTGGGCTTCGTGCGCACCTGCGGTCCGAGCATGAGCCCTTTCAATGCCTGGGTATTCTCCAAAGGTTTGGAAACATTGCGCCTCAGAATGGACGCCCATTCCGCAAGCGCGCTGGAACTCGCACATTTCCTGGCGGAGCGGTCGGAAGTTGAGAATGTCTTTTACGCCGGGCTGCCGCAACATCCGGGGTATGAGCTTGCGAAGGCGCAACAGCGCGCGTTCGGCGGTGTGCTCTCGTTTCGTGTCAAAGGCGACAAGGCTGCGGCGTGGCGCTTTATCGACGCAATGAAAATCATGTCTCTGACAGCAAATCTCGGTGATGTCAAAACCACCATCGTGCATCCTGCGACCACCACGCACGGACGTTTAAGTCCTGAGGAAAAAGCGGCCGCTGGCATCACTGATAATCTCATCCGCATAGCCGTGGGCCTGGAAGATCTCACCGATCTCAAAAAAGACCTGCAGCGAGGCTTTGCGGCATTGGGTTGACCCATCGGTTGTAAAACAGGGCTTCGGCGCGCAGAGCCGATTTGTTGCACTATCCTTAGTGTGGCCGTCATTGAATCAATCCGGTTGAACCAAAAACGGTTGGGGGAGACGAAGAGTCACCTCAGCCCGGCCAAACGACGCCCTAATCAATCGAATCCCCGCGCGGATAACAGCAATAACGGCGGGGAATTTCAGGAATCCAATGAGTTCTGTCATCAATCTTCTTATTGAGAATATCGGCCAGATTTTGCTGGGCAAGGACCGCCAGGTCCGTTTGGCGCTGGCGTGTCTGTTGGCGAGAGGTCATTTGCTGATTGAAGATCTCCCAGGTATGGGCAAAACCACGCTGGCGCAATGTCTCGCAGCAGTGTTGGGATTGAAATATGACCGAGTGCAATTTACCAGCGATCTGCTGCCTTCCGACATTCTGGGGGTTTCAATATTTGATAAGGGGCTGAATGCTTTCAGCTTCCACCCAGGACCGGTTTTCACACAGCTTTTATTGGCGGACGAGATCAACCGCACCACGCCTAAAACCCAGAGCGCGCTACTCGAGGCGATGGAGGAGGGCCAGGTGACCATCGACGGCGAAACCCGCGTTTTGCCGCAACCGTTTTTCGTTATAGCGACGCAGAACCCTATACATCAGTCCGGTACTTTTCCGCTGCCGGAATCCCAGCTGGATCGCTTTCTGATGCGTATTACGCTCGGCTATCCAAGCGCCGCCTCCGAGCGGCTTCTCCTCAAAGGTGAGGATCCTCGGATCAATCTCAAGAAAATTCAGCCTCTGATCGGTATACCTGAGTTGATGGAATTGCAACGGCAGGTTAACGCGGTCAAAGCAAGTGATGCGGTGATCGACTATCTGCAGCGATTGGTGGAACGCACCCGGCGCGACAGTCACTTTGCCTATGGACTTTCACCGCGCGGCGCCATGGCCTGGCTGCGCGCGGGAAAATCCTGGGCTTTGATCCAGGGCAGGGAATATCTAGTTCCGGAAGATCTGCAGGCGGTAATGGGCGCGGTAGTGGGGCACCGGATTCACGGTCGCGAAAAAGTCGAGGATTTGCTGGATCATCTGCTGACGAGCGTCGATGTTATGGCGTGAGATTTATGCGGAGCGGATTGGCCTTTTTCAAAAATATTTTCCGCCGGCGTTTTTTTCACTGGATTGATAAACGACGCCCACCGGCAACACGGCATTTTCTGTATCGAAAAAATCTCTATATCTTCCCGTCCATCACCGGGTTTGCGTATTTGATTCTGGTTGTTGTCATCTGGTTACTGGGCACCAATTATCAGAACAATTTGATTCTCGCTTTGGCGTACATGCAAATCAGCGTGTTCGTTCTCACTATTCTCAACACCTACAACAATATGGCGGGATTGCGCGTCGAATTTATCGGTGCCGAAGAAGGATTTGTCGGTGAGCGAATCGCTTTCCGCTTTCTTTTTGTCCCGACTAGTAGGCGCGGTGCGAATTATGTGATGGTTCAGTGGCTCGATTCGCCGAGCGTTATTCTGGATTTTGAGCCGGAGCGAGAGCATCTCGAAAATATTTACGCCGAGGCAACAAAAAGAGGGTGGTTGCGCCCGCGGCGTCTGCTGTTGGAAAGCACCTTCCCCATGGGTTTGTTGCGCTGTTGGACCTGGCTCAACATTGATGCATCGACACTGGTTTATCCTGAACCCATGGCCTGTGATCTTCCCACTGGCACGCCAGCGTCGGAAGAAGACGGTGGCAGTCACCAGCGTTCTAATGCCGGCGATGAATTCTCCGGCTTCCGTGCATACAGACCGGGCGACTCACCTCGGCGCATTGCCTGGAAACAATTTGCCCGCGACCGCGGTTTGTGGAGCAAGGAATACAGCGAATCCATCACATCGCAAACCTGGTTGCAATGGTCCGATTTCTTTCTTGGTGATGCAGAACTGGCGCTTTCGCACCTCTGTTTCTGGGTCGAGAAATTCAGCGAGCAGGAACAGATATTCGGCTTGAGGCTCCCGGGAATCGAATTGCCCCCCGACGCTGGTCAGCAGCATAGAAAAGCCGCGCTGCGAGCCTTGGCTTCCTTTGAAGTCGCCCCATGAAATTATCTTCCTTGGAAAAAGATACGATTTTTCGCGGCAACCTCGTTTGGATGTTGAGCACCCAGGCCATTTGCATTTTACCGCTGCTGGTTAAATTGCCGCTCTGGATCTGGGCAGTCTGGTTTCTGGCATTGTTTTGGCGCATCCAGATTCACCTTGGAAAGTGGCGATTTCCGTCGGTCTGGATCAAATTCACTTTGGGCATCGGCTGCGCCGGCGGTATTTACGTAACCTTTTCCGGTGTCAGAGGCGTTGAGCCGATGGTGGGGTTTCTCGTCTGCTCATTCATTCTCAAAATTATTGAGATGCGGACCAAAAAGGATGCACTGATCGTTCTGTTTATCGGCTTTATCGCCGTCGCGGCACAATTTTTATTTGCGCAGGATGTGATCGCCGGGCTGTACGGCATTTTTTCGCTTTTTATTCTTTTGACCGCCTGGCAGGCAGCCTTTTATTCCCGCCGCGTTTCTCTAAAACAGTATTTTCGTATTGGCGGCCTGCTGGTGCTGCAGGCCACACCTTTTATGATTATTTTATTTCTGGTAATGCCGAGGCTGGGACCGCTGTGGGCGGTGCCTGTGGCGCAGGGAAAAGGCAAAACCGGTTTCAGCGACACGCTTGAACTCGGCGACCTGGGCCAGCTGGTGCGTTCGCCTGAAGTGGCCTTCCGCGTTGCATTTAGTGGTACAGCACCTTTGCCGCAGCAGCTCTATTGGCGCGGCTTGGTTCTTGATGGCTTTGATGGCCAGCGTTGGCAGACGGCCGCCATGCGCGCACGCCCCATCGGCGAGACCGTGAGCGACGCTCTCAATGACGAAGAAATATTGAAATATTCCGTCATTATGGAGCCGCACCATTATCGCTGGCTGTTCACACTGGATCCCTTGCTGGCGGCGAGATCAGCGCAGTTGGCCCTCGAATATGATGAGCGAGGATTATTGTCGGCAAGACGACCGCTTGTGCATAAGGCGGAATATTCGGCTGTCTCTTCGCAAGTGCCATTACCTCATGTGGCACCTTTGTCTGATCCCGACCGCAGATGGCTAACCCGCCTGCCGGAAAGCAATCCGCGCGCGGTGGCATTGGCGACGCAATGGAAAAATGAAAATACTAGCCCGCAGGCAATGGTCAATCGAGCTTTGCAGATTTTTCACGGGGAATTCACCTACACCATGCGCCCGCCTGCATTGGGTGCCAATCCTATTGATGTTTTTTTATTTGATTCCAAGCGGGGATTCTGCGAGCACTTTTCCAGTGCTTTCGTTTTCCTTATGCGCGCGGCGGGCCTGCCCGCGCGGATTGTCGTGGGTTATCAGGGCGGTGAATATAATCAGAGAGACGGCTATTTTATTGTTCGCCAGAGTCACGCCCACGCGTGGGCCGAGGTTTGGATTGATGGTGAGGGATGGCGGATGGTTGATCCAACGGCCGCTGTGGCACCGTCACGAATCGAGGTTGGAGTGGAGGAGGCGCTGTCGGCTGATGAGCGCGAACTGGTTGGTCAAATGCGCTGGTCCAGCTCCCTGATGCAATCGCTTTATCAGCAGTGGGATTCTATTGGCTATAACTGGAATCGATGGATTCTGAATTACGACAGGGATAGCCAGCAAAATCTCTTCAGCGATCTCCTGGGTGATACCAGTCCATGGCGGGTAGGAGTGGCGTTTGCTGCCGCGAGCTTCACCCTGTTCGCTTTCTATGCCGCCGTACAGATTCTGCGGCGTCGGCGACCGAGGAGGAGCCAGGAGGAGCGTTTGATTCAAGCTGTGTTGCGTAAAATCGACGGCTGGGGATATGTCCGCAAACCGGAGGAAACTCTCGGGCAGTTTGCGGTGAGGGTGGCAGAGAGTAATCCTGTAATGGCGCGCGAGCTGGCCACTATTGCGCGCCTATATACCGCCTGCGTGTATGCCGAGGATCCGGCTTCCGGTCAGCGTTTGCAGATCGCAGCTCGGCATTTGCTAAAGAAAAAATCTCCGCGGACGACAAAGCCAGCGCTGTCCCGCTCTTGAAGGAAACGAGTGCATGGCGCCGGGATTTTCAGCTGAGATTTAATGTGCGCTCGGCGAGATAGGTTTCGTAATCGGGAATACGCCGGCTGTAGGATTTATCCATCCAATAAGAGCGCAAAATAAAGTCCGCAGTCGCGGCATTGCATGCAACAGGAATATTCCAGACGGCCGTGAGCCGCAACAAGGCTTTTACGTCGGGATCGTGAGGCATGGGCTCGAATGGATCCCAGAAAAAGAACAGGACGTCAATAAATCCTTCCGCAATCTGGGCGCCGACCTGCTGATCACCTCCGAGTGGACCGCTAAGAAATTTGTGGACTGGCAGGCCCAGGGTTTTTTCCAGCAAATAACCTGTGGTGCCGGTGGCAAAAAGTTCGTGGGCTTTTAGCGTCTCGACATTATTGGCTGTCCACTCTTTCAGTTCTTCTTTTTTATTATCGTGGGCTATGAGGGCTAGGCGTTTTTTGACGGGCAGGGGCGAGAGTTTCTGATACATGAATTCGGCTCCAATACGAGTCGCGGGCGAGTCATCAAAAGAGTAAGAGCCGGGGGAATGCTTGGCAAGAGAAATAAAAAAGCCCGCAATTTGCGGGCTTTTTTTAATTTGGCGCGCTCGAGAGGATTCGAACCTCTGACCGCCTGGTTCGTAGCCAGGTACTCTATCCAACTGAGCTACGAGCGCGCTGTTTATCCGGCACTGCTGCCGAGGTCGCGTATATTAAGGATGGCCGATTCGGGAGTCAACAAAAAAATTCGCCTTATTTAAATAATTTGCTTAGGCATTTATTGCGAGGTGGATTTTCGCGTTCTGTCACGACTGGTTGTATACCAAAATGTTTTGATCGGCATAATTTCCAGGCACCAGAATAGTGTCCATCGCCAGCTGTGCGGTGTCGGGGTAGTCCAGGGAAAAGTGCAGGCCGCGACTCTCTTTGCGCTGCATGGCTGACCTTATGATCAGTTCCGCAACCATCGCCAGGTTGCGCAATTCGATCAAATCGCTGCTGACTTTATAGTTGGCGTAGTACTCATGAATTTCCTGCTGCAGCAATTCAATTCGATGTTTGGCGCGCTCAAGCCTTTTGTGGGTTCGAACTATGCCGACGTAGTCCCACATGAAGCGGCGCAACTCATCCCAGTTGTGGGATATCACCACATCTTCATCGGAGTCCGTCACTCTCGATTCATCCCAGCTTCTGGTGGGGAGAGGCGGCGGCGTATCGGCGAGCGTGTCTCGAATTCGCTGCGCCGCGGACTGCGCGAATACTATGCACTCCAGCAGCGAGTTGCTCGCCATGCGGTTGGCGCCGTGCAGTCCCGTAAAGGATGTCTCTCCTATAGCGTAAAGATTCTTGAGATCGGTTTCTCCGTTGGTGTTGACTATTACGCCGCCACAGGTGTAGTGCGCGGCCGGTACCACAGGTATGGGTTCTCGGCTGATGTCTATGCCATAGAGGAGGCAGTTCTCGTAAACCGTGGGAAAGTGCTGGACGATAAAGTCTTTCGGCTTGTGGCTGATGTCCAGATAAACACAGTTGCTACCCAGCCGTTTCATTTCGTGGTCTATAGCCCGGGCTACCACATCCCGGGGCGCCAGCTCTGCGAGTTCATGGAACTTAGGCATGAACCGCTCGCCGTTCGGTAGCTTGAGAATGGCTCCTTCGCCTCGTAAGGCCTCGGTTATAAGAAATGACTTGGCTTGTGGATGATACAAACAGGTCGGATGAAACTGGTTGAACTCCATATTGGCAACACGGCAGCCCGCGCGCCAAGCCATGGCGATGCCATCTCCGCTGGCGCTATCCGGGTTGCTGCTATATAGATAGACCTTGCTTGCTCCGCCGGTCGCCAATATCACGGCCTTGGCCGTATAACACTCCACCCGATCAAGGGTGCGGTTGAAGACGTACGCACCAACGCATCGCATCTTGCGGCTTGTCGGATCCGGCTGACGGATCAGATCCAGCGCGATTGAATACTCTATTAAGGTGATATTGGGGTGGCTTTGTGCTTGCTCGAGCAAGGTACTGTGCACAGCTTTGCCGGTGGCGTCGGCGCTATGGATAATGCGGCGATGGCTGTGCCCGCCCTCCCTGGTCAAATGGAAGTCTTCCGAACCCTCGCTCCGGGTAAAGCCCACTCCCAGTTTGACCAGCCAGTCGATGGCGGCTTTACTGTTTTTAACGGTGAACTCGACAGCCTCTTTGTGACAAAGTCCGGCCCCCGCGATCAGGGTATCGGTGACGTGAGACTCTATAGAGTCCTCTGTGTCGAGCACGGCGGCAATTCCCCCCTGTGCATGCCAGGTTGAACCGAAGGTAAAAGCACCTTTGCTCAAAACCGTGATGTTGGCGGAATCTGCAAGCGATAGTGCGAGCGTAAGTCCCGCTGCGCCGCTACCAATTACGAGGACATCGCTGTGAAATATATCTGTGTGTTGCGTCACGATTGTTCCTTGCTTGCCGGGATTTTGTTGATATTCTACGCCATCGCTTTGCGGCGTGATCAGCCTTGTTGAACTTTTACGGTCCGCTATTGGTCTACTGGCGTATCGGATAGCTAGGACCATCCATAGATTGTCCTATGTTCACAACATAAGGCCGGTTACTGAGGCCGTAATAAGGTGACACGATGCCGCAACCAAGCTCTGCAAAGATCATTGAATTCAAAATTGGGGATTCTGGAATGCTAAACCCGCCTGCGCAGGACACAGACGAGCAGCTCGTCGCGCGTGTTCAGCAAGGGGATAAACGCGCATTCGATTTGTTGGTTCTCAAATATCAACATAAGATCATCGCAATTATCAGCCGTTTTGTGCGTGATTCGGCCGAAGTTCACGACGTGGCGCAAGAGGCTTTTATAAAAGCCTACAGAGCGCTGGGTAACTTCCGCGGTGATAGTGCCTTTTATACTTGGATTTATCGCATCGCGGTTAATACGGCCAAGAATCATCTGGTTTCCAGAGGAAGACGCCCGCCCGCGACGGATGTGGACATCGACGACGCAGAGTTCCTGAGTGGTGCTGACGGCTTGCGAGACATCACCTCTCCTGAGCACGAGCTGATGAAAGATCAGCTGGAGCAGGTGGTCTACAAGGCCATTCAGTCTTTACCAGAAGATCTGCGCACAGCTTTGACCCTGCGGGAAATGGAAGGAATGAGTTATGAGGAAATTGCTGAGGTGATGGATTGTCCGGTTGGTACAGTCAGGTCTCGGATCTTTCGGGCGCGAGAGGCGGTTGATCGTCATATCTCACCCCTTATGAGCTGACCGCGCTAAATCAACGCATAACTTATCAATGAGAATACTGAACTTTTTGGATGCCAAACGATGACTCTGAACTCCTCTGATCAATTGTTCGAATCCTTGTCCGCGATGGTCGACAACGAGGCCAGCGAGCTGGAAATGCGGCGGGTTTTGAAAAATATGGAGAGCAGTCCGGAGGTGCTTGAGCGGTGGCGCCGGTACCATTTAATCGGCTCAGTGATGCGCAAGGAGCATAGTCTCGAAATTGCGAATCCAGGCTCCTTGATATCCTCTATATCAGACTCGCTCAATAGTGAGGTGGATACGGCTCAGCGTAAGGGCGAGACTTCAATCGGTTTATCTGCGTCCCCCAGGTTCTTGCGTGACATGGTCGGCAAGACCGCGATTGCCGCTTCTTTCGCTGCAACGCTGGTGCTGGGGTTTAATTACATGGGGGGCGCGCGTGACGGTTCGATCGCAACTTCCTCAAACGCTATTGCTCGAAATGACGTTGGGCAAGCGCCGGTTTCTGCGGCGCAATTTCAGTCGGTGGCACATGCACCGGTAGGATTCGAACTCCCATTACCAGAAGCCCGAACGGTTAGCATGGGTGCTGCGATGCAAGGTGTGGAATCCAGGTCGAACGGTGCTGTTTTCGTCGACGATATTACTGATTATGAAACCCAGGAAATGCTGAATCGACTTTTGATACAGCATGCAGAGCGCGCAAGTGTTCACGGTAGTCTTGGCATAATGCCTTTTGCTCGTGTACATAAGATGCAGGTAGATTTGTCCTCTAAATAAGCACTATTCTTTGCCTCAGTGGATTCCGGCTGATGCTCCAGGACGTTTTATTTGCTATGAATTTTCGAGGCAAGGCCTTGGTTTTCACCTTGGCCATTTCTGTAATTGCTTTTCCCCGTAGTGTGTTTGCCCAAGAACCTGCCACATTGGCCTCGGTGGATCATTTGCTTGAAACTGCATCCCGGGCTCTGCAGGAGCAAAGTTATCGCGGCCGGTTCACCTATGAATTTGGCACAACGCTGGAAACTCTCGAAATTGTTCACTTAGTGCAGGATGGCGTGGAGTATGAGCGCATCACCCACTTGAATGGTGTCGAGCGTGAATTCCTGCGCGGAGGACGTGAGCCGAATTGTGTTTCGACCGGAGGTTTTTTGCTGCGTGGCGGCTTGATCCCGCAGACGGCCGGAGCGGTGAGCCTTTCACAAAGTTATCACTTTTATATCCGCGGACGCGATCGCATTGCGGGTCGTGACGCCGAAGTGGTGCAAGCAGTACCAAAGGATGAGTATCGCTATGGGATGACCCTTGCGGTGGACCGATTGTCCGGCCTGCCCTTGATGTCGCTGATTACCGTCTCTAATAAAAGCGCGATAGAGCGCTTTCAATTTACCGAGCTTGAAGTCGGTCCAGATATCGAGGCAGGATCCGTTTCTCCTACGGGCTCACAGCATGCACGTTTGGATGGTGCGAGCGTACCGTGCACCAAGCTGCCAGCAGGCAAATCGATCTGGCGGGCCGGCTGGCTTCCTCCCGGTTTCGTTGTGTCGCACATCACCAGCGACAGTGAGGGCGATGCTCTCACCTATACCGATGGTATTGCGTCTTTTACCTTGTTCATCAAACCGCTGCCAGAGCCGTCCTCATTCAAGCAAGGTATGGCGCGACGTGGTGCTACCACTGCACTAATGTCCGTTGTACCTGCTTTTCCCCATTCTGTGGGTGTCGTTTTGGTCGGTGAGGTGCCTTTCGCAACGGCACAGCAGGTCATAACCACTATAACCTCTTCTGGCAGCGGGCAATAATATGCTCACTGAAACAGGAAAAATCGTTCGGCTAGAAGGTAACACCGCATGGATTCAGACCATGCGGCATTCAGTGTGCGGCGCATGCCAGGCAAAGAATGGTTGTGGCCAGCACCTCCTGAATCGACTGTCTGGCTCGAGTGTTTATCTGGAGCTTGCTCTGAATGCTTCCAGCCCGGATGTTATGGAAGGTGATCAGGTAGAAATCGGCATAGAGGAGGGCGCAGTAGTCATGGCATCTCTTATGGCATATGGGCTGCCGATTATTTTTCTTCTCTTCAGTATTATTGTCGCTGGCAGGTTGCACCTTGCGGGTTTCGGCTTGCTCGCGCTTTGCTTGGCGGGAATAGGCGGAGGAGCTGTATTGGCCTGGGTATTGATCAAACACTATTTTCGAGCGACCTTCTTTGAGCCGATCCTGCTTCGGCGCCTTTCTGACCTCCCTTGAAATTTCTTTATATCTGACGGCAGGCGAACCATAAGGGGCATCCGTGGCGTGCCTGGGGTAAATACTGTAGACTTGCGCAACCATTCGTTCCACCTGTGCTTGGTGGATAAAAAATCTATTTAAAATCAACAGGTTATTTGCTCAGTGTCTGATCTTAGTCACATCCGCAACTTCTCGATCATTGCTCATATTGATCACGGTAAATCCACTTTGGCGGACCGTTTTATTCAAGTATGCGGCGGACTGGCTGATCGCGAAATGGAAGCTCAGGTGCTGGATTCCATGGATCTGGAACGTGAGCGGGGGATTACGATCAAGGCCCACAGCGTAACTCTGTATTACAAGGCGCGGGATAACAAAACCTACCAATTGAATTTCATTGATACTCCAGGCCATGTGGATTTTAGCTACGAGGTATCACGCTCTCTTGCCGCCTGTGAAGGCGCGCTGTTGGTGGTGGATGCAGCGCAGGGGGTTGAGGCGCAGTCGGTGGCCAATTGCTATACCGCGATCGAACAGGGTTTGGAAGTTATTCCGATACTCAACAAAATGGATCTGCCTCAGGCAGACCCTGAACGTGTTGCGGATGAAATCGAAGAAATCATCGGCTTGGATGCGACTGATGCGGTTCGCTGCAGTGCGAAATCCGGACTGGGAATTGACGAGGTTCTGGAGCGTCTTGTCGCTTCCATTCCATCTCCGCAAGGCGACGCCAATGCTCCTCTGCAGGCGTTGATTATCGACTCGTGGTTTGACAATTATCTGGGCGTTGTTTCTCTTGTGCGGGTTAAGAATGGCACGCTCAAAGTTAAGGATAAGATTATTTCGAAGACTATCGGCAAGTCTCATTTGGTCGATAGTGTCGGCGTCTTCAATCCGAAGCGCCAAGAGCTGGCGGAATTAAAAGCTGGCGAGGTGGGATTCGTTGTTGCAGGCATCAAAGATATTCACGGCGCCCCCGTGGGCGACACGATTACCCATGCCTCTACGCCGGATGTCGCCGCTTTACCCGGTTTTAAACGAGTCAAGCCTCAGGTTTATGCGGGTTTATTTCCAGTCAGCGCCGATGACTACGAAAGCTTCCGCGATGCGCTCGCCAAGTTGACACTCAACGACGCCTCCCTGTTTTATGAGCCGGAGAGTTCGGACGCATTGGGCTTCGGTTTTCGTTGCGGCTTTCTTGGCATGCTCCATATGGAAATTATCCAGGAGCGCTTGGAGCGCGAATACGATCTGGATTTGATCACCACTGCGCCGACAGTTGTATTCGAGGTGGTTAAAAACACCGGCGAAACAATTTCTGTGGATAATCCTTCCAAACTTCCCGAAATCGGCAGCATTTCTGATATGCGTGAGCCGATTGTGCAAGCCAATATTCTGGTTCCACAGGAATACCTCGGCTCGGTCATTACCTTGTGCATAGACAAGCGTGGTGTGCAGAAGGATATTCAATATCTCGGGCACCAGGTTTCGGTTGTCTACGAGTTGCCGATGAACGAGGTGGTGTTGGATTTCTTTGATAAGCTGAAATCTGTCAGCCGCGGCTATGCCTCTCTGGACTACAGTTTTCTGCGCTTCCAAAGCGCTAATCTTGTGCGCTTGGATGTGCTGATCAATGGCGAGAAGGTGGATGCGTTGGCTTTGATTGTCCATCGCGAAACTGCGCACTACAAAGGCCGAGCCCTGACGGAAAAAATGAAGGATCTTATTCCTCGGCAAATGTTTGACGTGGCAATTCAAGCTGCAATAGGCGGGCAGATAATTGCGCGCACCACCGTAAAGGCGCTGCGCAAGAATGTGACCGCAAAATGTTACGGTGGCGATATCACGCGTAAGAAAAAACTGTTGGAAAAACAAAAAGCGGGCAAAAAGCGCATGAAGCAGGTAGGCAAGGTGGAGATACCACAGGAAGCGTTCCTTGCCGTGCTCAAAGTGGACAGCTAGAGGTTAACGCATGGATATAAATTTGCCCCTTATATTAATGATCGCCGTGGTGGTAACCGGGGTGGTTTGGCTTGGTGATTCCTTGTTGTTGGCCAAGTCGCGGCGGCGGGCGGCGGAACAGGTTGACCAACAATATGCCCACCTGCCCGAGGATAAGAAAAGGGCGGATCAGGGCTATCTTGCTGCGTTGCACAAGGCAATCAAAGAACCTTTGGTGGTCGAGTATTCCAAGTCATTTTTTCCAATTTTGGCGATCGTATTTGTTCTGCGCTCCTTTCTGATAGAGCCTTTCAAAATCCCCTCGGAATCGATGGTGCCAACTTTGGAGGTGGGGGATTTCATTGTCGTAAACAAGTATGCGTATGGTATTCGCTTGCCGGTTTTTCGCACTAAAATCATGGACTTGGGTAGCCCTCAAAGAGGTGATGTGGTGGTGTTCTTCCCGCCCCATGAAGACCGCTACTTCATTAAGCGGCTTATCGGCGTGCCCGGCGATAAAATTCAATTGCGCGACAATGTGCTCTACGTGAACGGCGTGAAGATGGAGCAGGAATTCTTGGGGAAGGATCCTGTTAGTCGCTATGGTGCGGCGTGCTGGGGCGACTACCAGATTGTTAACGAGACCATAGACGGCAAAAAACACTTGGTGAGAAAATGTCCAACCGGTGGCCAAGGTTTTAACGAGCGCACGTGGACTGTTCCCGATGGCCACTATTTCATGATGGGTGACAACCGGGATAACAGCCTGGACAGCCGGGTTTGGACGGATCCCTTTGTGCCGGACAGAAACATCGTAGGCAAAGCATTCGCTGTGTGGATGCACTGGAATGAAGGGTTACCGAGTTTTGGAAGGGCGGGCAGCATTAAGTAATTGCTGCTCAGGTTTGGTGTAACGAGATATTGGTATGAATAAGAATAAACAAGCCGGTATGAACAGCCTTCTTCTTTTGTTTGTGCTCGCCAGCTTTGGCTTTTTTTGACGTGCTTTTTTAAGATTGCGCCTGCGTATCTGGATAATCATTACATAGTTGCTGCACTGCGCAGTCTGGCCGAGGATCACCCGGAGGATCTCGCGCAATTAAGTAAAGAGACTATTCGCCAGGAGCTCAGCAAGTTCTACACGATCAATAATGTGCGCGGCGAGGCGGCAAAGGCCCTCGAAGTTGAGCGCAGACAGGAAAAAACCATCATCACCGTCGCCTACGAAACCAGAATTCCCTTTTTGGTGAATACGGACGTTGTGGTGAAATTCAACAATGTTCTCGATTCATCGCGCCCGGATGAATGCTGCTCGGTAAGTGACAAAGATAGTGCAAAGAAGTAAACAGCTAGCCCTTCTTGAACAGACGCTTGATTACAAGTTTCTCAATCATTCCCTGCTTGATAATGCTCTGACGCACAGAAGTCACAGCGGCACAAACAATGAACGTCTGGAGTTTCTCGGCGATTCAATTTTGAATTTTATTGTCGCGGAACTCCTGTACCTGCGCTTTCCCCAGGCGCCGGAAGGCGATCTGAGCCGCTTGAGGGCCGCGCTGGTGCGCGGCGAGTCGCTGGCGGAAATTGCGAAGGATATAGCCTTGGGAGATTATCTGAATCTCGGCGAGGGTGAATTGAAAAGCGGAGGCTTTCGCAGAGCATCCATACTAGCGGATGCGCTGGAAGCCGTAATCGGGGCCATTTATCTCGACTCTGGTTTGGAATCCTGCAAAACATTTATCCGCAAATGGTTTGATAGCCGTTTCAACGATTTATCTTTGGCAACAGGTGAAAAAGACCCCAAGAGTCAGCTGCAAGAGTGGTTGCAGGGTCGTAGAAAACCGCTGCCGGTATATTCTGTGACGGAGATCGGTGGCGATTCTCACAATCAGCAATTTACTGTGGTTTGCTCTGTATCTCTTTTGGCTGACACATCCACCGCGACGGCGACCAGTCGTAAAGCAGCCGAGAAAGAGGCGGCCCTTATAATGCTGAAAAAGCTGGAGCAGGTATATGGCTGACACACAGTCCCAATGTGGTTATGTCGCGATAGTGGGTAGGCCGAACGTTGGCAAATCCACTTTGCTGAACCATTTGGTTGAGCAAAAAATCAGCATCACTTCCCGCAAACCGCAAACGACCCGACACAACATCACGGGAATCAAAACGTCTGGCAATGTTCAGATGATTTTTGTCGATACGCCCGGGATGCACAAAAAGGAATCCAACGCAGTTAACCGCTATATGAATCGGGTGGCAAACTCCGTGGCACAGGGGGTTGATGTCATCCTTTTTGTTGTTGATCGACTGATTTGGACCGAAGACGACGAGCTGGTTGCACAAAAATTGACTGGGCTTGGGCAGAAAACGGTATTAGTGGTTAACAAAGTCGACAAGCTCGAAGATCGGGCCGATCTTATTCCGCACCTCCAGATACTGCAGGAGCGCCTATCTCCCCTGGCGATAGTGCCGGTTTCCGCATTGCGCAATGCTAATCTGGCTGAGTTGGAAAAAGTTCTTGCCGAAAATTTGCCCCACGCCGACCATGTTTTTCCCGCTGATCAGATAACCGACAAGAGCTCCCGCTTTTTGGCCGCTGAGCTGGTGCGTGAAAAAATCATGCGGCAGCTCGGAGCGGAATTACCTTATCAGGTGACTGTCGATATCGAAGAGTTCCGCGAAGAGCAGGGGATTATCCATATATCCGCCCTGATTCTGGCGGAAAGGGACGGCCAGAAAAAGATCATTATTGGCGATGGTGGCTCCCGGCTTAAGTCCATCGGTCAATCGGCGCGCCTCGACATGGAAAAAATGTTCGATAGCAAAGTGATGCTGAAGCTCTGGGTAAAGGTCAAAACGGGTTGGTCCGATGACGACCGCGCCCTGCGTAATCTCGGATATCTTGAGTAGCGTTTTATATGGCGCCTTTATCGCAGGATAGGGCCTATGTTTTACATTTGCGCAAATATTCGGATTCCCGCGTTATCCTGGAGTTGCTGACATCCCACTCTGGTGTGGTCCATGCGGTTGCCAGATTGCCGGGAAAGCGCGATCGTGCGAAGTTCGAGCCGTTTCAACCGCTTATTGTCGAGTTGTCCGGCGCTTCCGAGCTGAAAACCCTGCGGGTGTGTGAGGCGCACACAGATCTCTCTCTTAATCTCTCCGGTATATCTCTATTCTGTGGTCTGTATATCAATGAGTTGATGCAAAGATTGCTGCGGCCCGGGGAGCCCTTTCCAGAGATTTTCCATTATTACGAAAGAGTACTTGAGTTTTTGGGCTTGAGTGCTGCGCAGATGGAAGTGGAATCCACACTGCGAAGAATGGAGTTTTTTATTTTGGCTCGACTTGGATTCGGAATTGATTTCTCCACATGCGCGGTATCTGGTGAAGCCGTCGATGCAAAATGTTTATATATCTTTGAGCAAGGAAAAGGTTTTTCAATCTTCAAGGGCTCCGCGGATGGCGCGCGCGAAAGGTTGATTCCCGGAGCTCATCTTTTGGCTCTGGCCACAGGTAGCCTGAGTGAAGTCGAAGTGCTTAAGTCGGCCAAATATATTTCCCGCAGCGCACTTGCACCTCTGCTCGGCACTCGTCCGCTAAAAAGCCGTGAACTGTTTGTTTAGCAAAAAGCTCTATTTTTTTTAGTCTAATCGTCGTAATCCGCAAACAACACATCAATATCAATCTCTTCGCTCCAGCGCAATAGAATATGGGCTTCACTCAGCAGCACTTCTGCAAGTGCACCCACTTCTTCATACGCTTTCTGATGAAGGGTCTGTTCCAGCACTTTACTTGCGTTGCGCAAGGCGGGAACTCCACAATAACAGCAGCCTCCGTGAAGCTTATGGGTTACCTCCAGGAGCCGGCTCATATCCTGGGCGGCAAGCGCTTCCTGGACATGCGTTACCGTGTCTGGAAGTGAAGAAACCAGCATCTTGAGCATCTCCGTCGCAAGGTCTGGCTTGTTTCTGGCGAGTCGCATGGATTCTGCCCAGTCGAAAAAGCCGGCCCGTTCCTGTTTGGAGGAATGTTGCACATCCTGTCCGTGGCGAGCGCCAAGTTCGGGTTTGTTGACTGGATGAACCTCCGCAGGATCAGTGTGCGCGCCGGTTTTTGTCCATCGCTCAATAATATGCTTGAGGTCACTCTCGCTCACGGGCTTGCTGAGAAAATCATCCATCCCCGCCAAAAGTAACTGGGTCTTTTGTTCATTGACAGCATGGGCAGTGAGGGCCACGATCGGTGTTCGTGTATCGTTTTCATTTGCGCGAAGGACTTTCGTTGTTTCCAAACCATCCATGCCGGGCATTTGAACGTCCATTAGAATCAGATCGAAAGTTTCCTTCTTGCACGCGTCCACCACATCGTAACCATTATTGTAGGCTCTGGCCTCAACACCCAAACCGCGCAGAAATTCGCAAACTAATTTCAAATTGGCTGGATTGTCATCCACAACCAAAATACGAAGGCTGCCACTTTTAATCGGCGGCAGAGTATTTTCGGCAGCTCCCAGCGGCAGCCTTTGGGCGATATTCAAAAGATTGCACATCGCTTGATGCAGCTGGCTGTGAATCACAGGGCGTTGCACAATAATAGAATTCAAGCCGGCCATTTCTTCCTGCAGTATGCGTTGTAGCGCTGGTGGCGCCAGAACCACGGCAGGGAGTTTAAAAATCATGCGAATACGTTGGATGCCCTCTAGCAGCCGCTCTCGATCAAAATTGTTCTCCTCGGTGTAGGCGTCCAATATCAATATATCAATCGGCTGGTTTTCATGATTGGCCGCGATCACGTTGGAAATATTGCCAAATACATTTTCTTCAACAAAATTGACACCCCAGTTGGAGAGAAGATGGGTTACCTCCATGCGGCACACTGGGTTGCAATCGAAAATCAGTGCATTGAGTCCATACAAGGAATTCACAAATGGAGACTGGGAAATTCTTTGGCGATCAATTCCCAGGCGAACGGTAAACCAGAAAGTGGCGCCTTTTTGCAGGTCGCTATCCACGCCAATTTCTCCTTTCATGCGATCCACCAGTCCTTTCGCAATGGCTAAGCCCAAGCCCGTACCGCCCTGGAAGCGGCTATCGCTGTTGTCAACTTTGGTGAATGCGGAAAAAAGTTTTTCCTGTTGCTCCTGGGAAAGACCAATACCATTATCTGTGACGCTGAATTTAATTTCGACCTGGTTGTCCATCTCGCCAAGGCTGATCGCACGGACAACAATATTTCCATGCAGGGAAAATTTTATCGAATTTGATATGAGATTGGTGAGCACTTGTTTAAGTCTTTGCGGGTCACCAAGCAGGTTTCGCGGCACATTGTGATTAATGATTGAAACAAGGCGCATATTCTTCTCATGCGCTTGAGGGGCGTATATGGCGAAGACCTCTTCAATCAGCTCTCGCACGTATATGGGTTTGTACTCGAGGGTCAGCTGTCCGGTTTCCAGTTTGGAAAAGTCGAGTATGTCATTGATGACGGAAAGCAATCCTTGGGCGGATTGTTCAATAGTGGTCAGATAGTCTTTCTGCTGGTTGGATATATTGGTTTTTAGCAGCAGGCTGGTGAAGCCGAGAATTCCGTTCAGTGGTGTTCGCAATTCGTGACTTGTGTTGGCGAGAAACTCGGATTTTGCTCTGCTCGCCTGCAGTGCGTTTTTGCGCGCAAAATCAAGTTCAATGTTTTGAATCTCGACTGTTTCAAGAGTTTCGCGCAGCTCTTTGGTTGATTGATCAACGTTTGTCTGCATTTCCTCGCGAATCGATTGCTGCATCAAAATCATCTCGTTGAGAGATTCAATCAACTCGTTGTACAGGTGATTTTTGCTGTTGTTGAGCAGCTTTCCCGAGTTGTTCAGCAGGGTTTGGCGCAGATCGTTCAATATGTCCTTGAGAGGTGATGTAACCGCTTCATAAAGACGTGATGAGAAGTGTGCGGTTAACAGAAACACGAAGAGGGCAACTGACATCAGAATGAGGTAACCCTGATATCTGGAAACTTCCAGATCGCCTTTCTGAATGCCGACAACCAACCATTTTTGTGATGTCTGGTTTTCAGTCGGTATGGAGTAAAAAATAGTGTTGTTGATTGACTTTGAGGTTTTTACATCCAGAAAGGGAATTTGATTGGTTGCGCCCAGAGGCAGCGCGAGATTTTCGATCTGTTTACTGTTGCCATCATAAATACTGAGGTGGGAGATGGTTTCGATGCCCAATACCAATTGGGCCGTTTGCACGAGCAAGGCGTGATCCATTGAGTCGTACTTCAGAAGCGGCAATAAAGTTGCTTCGGCAATTCCGCTGATCTGACTCTCGAAGGATTGAATTAATCGGCCCTGAATAAAAACAAAGCTTGTGGCTAAAAGGCTGATGGCGAGAAAAACCGGCAATATGCCGAGAAAAATAATTCGGCGAGTAAAAGGTCGCGTGTGAATCATAATAATGTGGATGCGTCGATGGGTTGCTCTTGATTAGGATTTTTCGTGCGAGCCAGTGGATGGGGCGGGAAAATTCGTCGGCGTAGTGATAATGTTTCTTTCCCGCCATCTCTCCGAAGTCCGGCGATCGACCGGCGTTTCACGATAGCATAATTCCGGCTAGAATATGCCTCCTTTTGCCTTCAGTCACGCATTTGAAATCTCATGCACTATCCCACCATAGAAGAATTCGTCGGCAATACTCCGCTGGTCCGACTGCAGAGGTTGGGGCGGCCGGGTGCCAATACACTGCTTGTCAAGCTTGAGGGCAATAACCCCGCGGGATCGGTAAAAGACCGTCCTGCGCTATCCATGATTCGCCATGCGGAATTGCGCGGTGAAATTCGCCCGGGGGATTGCCTCATTGAGGCCACCAGCGGTAACACAGGAATAGCCCTGGCAATGGCTGCAGCCATCAAGGGTTACCGGATGATATTGATCATGCCGGACAATGCGACCAATGAGCGCAAGGCGTCGATGCTTGCTTATGGCGCCGAGTTGATCCTGGTGTCCAAAGAGGAGGGAATGGAAGGCGCGCGGGACCTGGCGAAACGCCTTGAACAAGAAGGCAAGGGCAAGGTGCTCGACCAGTTTGCCAATCCGGATAACCCGCTGGCCCACTATGAGACGACGGGCCCGGAAATCTGGCGGCAAACCAATGGGACGATCACGCACTTCATCAGCTCCATGGGGACCACCGGGACGATTGTGGGAACTTCCAGGTATCTTAAGCGCCAAAACCCGGCCATACAGATCATTGGGTTGCAGCCGGCAGAAGGGGCGGCCATTCCCGGCATTCGACGCTGGCCCCCGGAATATCTGCCGCAGATCTTCGATGACCGAAACATTGATCAGATCCTTAATATCGGACAAGCCGATGCGGAGCGAACCATGCGCGACTTGGCGCGTATGGAGGGCATATGCTGCGGCGTATCCTCTGGCGGGGCGGTGGCCGCTGCCTTGGAATTGGATCAAACTTTAAATGACGCGGTGATCGTCGCCATTATCTGTGACCGTGGTGATCGTTACCTCAGCTCCGGAATATTCAATGTCTAGTGATGTATTGATTGCAATAGAGTTTGACAGGACATGGTGAAGGTCAGAGAAGATCGGCCAATTACGGCAGACGGAAAATACGACATCAACGCTTGGGCTTCGCGCTTGCTGACGGTGGCGCAGCTCGATCCTGCGGTTGCGATGCCTCCGCTGCAGGCGGCGGCGAAACGAGCAGAAGCTGTGGAGGATTTGCCCGGCGATCACCTTACCGGTTGGGGCGAAGGTTATTCCTCTTATTCGGCTGGATTGGAGATGGCCGAGATCCTGGCCGACTTGCATCTGGATTGCGATACGCTGGTTGCCGCGGTGCTGTATCGCAGCGTCCGGGAGAAAAAACTTGCCTTGGACACGGTGCAGGAAGCATTTGGTATCACCGTCGCCAAACTGATCAGTGGTGTCGCCAGAATGGCCGCCATCAGCACTTTATCCAATCATTCCAATGATGCGGTAATGGGCCTGGAAAGCAGCGAGCAGGCGGACAATGTCCGCAAGATGCTGGTTGCCATGGTGGACGACGTTCGTATCGCCCTGATCAAACTCGCAGAGCGTACTTGCGCGATCCGCGCCGTCAAAAAAGCCCCCATTGAAAAACGTCAGCGGGTTGCGCGCGAGGTTTCCGATATTTATGCACCTCTCGCGCACCGTCTGGGTATTGGACATATCAAGTGGGAGCTGGAAGATCTCTCATTTCGCTATCTTCATCCGTACGACTATAAATACATCGCCAAATTGCTGGATGAAAAACGTATAGACCGCCAAGTTTATATCGACAACGTCATTCAGATGCTCAAAGACGCCCTGATCAAAGAGGGTGTTGCGGCGCCGGAAATAAACGGCCGAGCTAAGCACATTTACAGTATCTGGCGCAAAATGCGGCGGAAAAATATCAATTTTTCCGAAGTCTATGACATACGCGCCGTGCGAATTCTGGTGGCGTCGGAGCAGGATTGTTACCGAGCGTTGGGTGTGGTGCACTCGCTGTGGCGAAATATTCCGAATGAATTCGACGATTACATCGCCAATCCGAAAGAAAACGGTTATCGCTCGCTCCATACCGCAGTAAAAGGTCCTGCCAATAAAGTACTGGAAGTGCAGATTCGCACCAGGACTATGCACGAGGAAGCCGAGTATGGCGTTTGTGCCCACTGGCGCTACAAAAAGAGCGACCAAGACAATGGATCGGCGGGCTACGAGCAGAAAATTGAGTGGCTGCGGCAGGTTCTCGAGTGGCACGAAAGAGGTCGGTGGTAATCCCTGGGAAGACCATTTGCCGCGAGGTATTGAGCAAGACCGGATTTACGTTTTCACTCCAGATGGCCATGTGGTCGACTTGCCTGAAAGTGCGACCGCTGTCGATTTTGCATTCCGCATTCACTCGGATATCGGTTTGCGTTGCAAAGGAGCCAAGGTCAACGGCCGCATTGTTCCTCTGAACCAGACGCTGAAAACGGCAGATCAGGTGGAAATTCTCACATCCAACCGCGAGTCGCCGAGCCGCGACTGGCTGATTCCCGCGCTCGGCTATATCACCACGTCAAAAGCCCGCAGCCGGTTACAAGCCTGGTTCAAGCAGCAGGATCGCGAGCAGAATATTGCCGATGGTCGGGCGTTGTTGGATCGGGAATTTCTGCGCCTCGCAGTCGAGGATATCGACTACGAACAGCTGGCGCAGAAACTGAATTTGCGTTCCCTGGACGACTTGTATGCGGCCGTTGGAACTGGCGATTTAAGTGTCGACCGAGTCATCAACGTCACTCAGCGCCTCTTCGGGGCCGATAAAATTCCCGAGCCCGTTATTTCGCTTGTCGGACGCGCAACCTCTGCAGAGCAGGGCGCGTCCGATGTGTACATCGACGGTGTGGGCAACCTGTTGTCGCATATCGCACAGTGCTGCAAACCCATCCCCGGAGACAGCATCACCGGGTACATCACCCTCGGGCGAGGCGTATCGATTCATCGCCAGGATTGCCAGAACGTATTGCAATTAATGGCGGATGAGCCGGAGCGCATCATCAAGGTTGATTGGGCGGAAAAACCGGAACAATTTTATTCCGTGGACGTGATGGTCGAAGCTTTCGACCGACACGGATTGTTGCGTGACATTACCGCGTTGCTGGATCGGGAGCGCATCAATGTCAGCGCCATGCAGACCCTGTCGAACAAAAACAAAAATACCGTGGACATGTCGCTGCGTATCGAGGTATCGAGTTTTAGCGATCTCAGTCGTGTGCTGGCGCGACTGAGCCGACTGCCGAACGTATCTTCGGTAAAACGAAAAACCTGAGTTGCACACACGGTTAAATTTATGACCAGCAGTTCCCAGCCTTATTCTCTCGACGATCTGCTATTTTTGATGGCGCGGCTGCGCGATCCGTCCAGCGGATGTCCCTGGGATATTAAACAAACGTACGAAACCATTGCTCCGTCCACCCTTGAGGAGGCTTACGAAGTGGTGGACGCCATTGAACGTCGAGATTATCCGCACCTTAAAGAGGAGTTGGGTGATTTATTGTTTCAAGCGATTTTTTACAGCCAGATCGCGACAGAGGAAAACATTTTCAGTTTTGCCGACGTGATCAATGTTCTGGTGGCGAAATTGATCCGCCGCCATTCACATGTATTTCCCGATGGCAATCTCTATTCTGATCCCGATGCTCCTGCGTTGAGTGAAGACGCAGTCAAACGCAACTGGGAGGCGATAAAAAGTGAAGAGCGTAAAGAGAAAGGAAAAACAGGCCTGCTGGCTGATGTTCCTGTTGCGCTGCCGGCGTTGACGCGCGCATTAAAATTACAAAAACGCGCAGCCCAGGTCGGCTTTGACTGGCCTTCTATCAAAGGCGTAGTGGAGAAAATGCAGGAGGAGCTCGCCGAGCTTCAGGCCGAGATCGAAGCCGACGAGCGGACGCGCATCGAAGCTGAATTAGGTGATGTGTTGTTCACCTGCGTCAATCTCGCACGCCATTTAAAGGTCGATCCAGAAAGTGCACTCAGGCAGGCGAATAACAAATTTGTCCGGCGCTTCGAATCTATGGAGACCATCGCTAGGCAACGAGAGGTTGGTTTGGCGAAACTCGATCTGGATGAATTGGACAAATTATGGAAGCAGGCCAAGGAGACCGGCCAGTAGCTGGACTCCTTGTCGGTGAGGAATTTCTTCGGCTGTCAGTGAGCTGGGCCGCTGCCCAAATGTTTGCGCGTGAGTTCGGCGAATCTTGACGTTGGACCTACGTCTTCATAGATCGGATCACCGAGTTCATCGAGAGATGAAATTTTTTCGCCCTGTATATAAGGAAGCCGTTGTTCCAGTTCTACCAGTGCGGCGCCGACCAGTTCGGTTAGTATCTGCTCCGGCGTTCGCCCCGGATACATCTCGGCCAGAGCGGCAAGTTTGGCAGCATCCTTCACCGTGAGGCGAACGGAATATTCTCTCTGGGTCATCGGTGCGCTGGACGTTTTTTTCCCAGTTCTTCAAAAGCTCGCGTAAAGTCATAAGCATCACACCTTTTTGCATCGTACATCTGATGGGGACTACTAAAGCATAGACCTTATCCGCCTCCACGGTGCGCCAAACCACTTTTCACGCCGATGACTCTGGCGCCAGAGGAGGTTACATACACGGTTTGGTCTGGCCTGTCCGTGCTTGAGAAAGCGGGGCTGTCCGTGTATCTTTAGGCCCCATTTTGCCAGCCATGTCCCCCGTAGGGCCCAATCCAGGAGTTTCTCCGTAATGCGAATAATTCTTTTAGGAGCGCCAGGCGCCGGTAAAGGCACCCAAGCCAAATTCATTATGGGTGCCTACGCGATTCCTCAAATTTCCACTGGCGATATGCTTCGCGCCGCAGTAAAAGCCGAATCCCCCCCTCGGGTTGCAAGTGAAGGACATCATGGCCGCTGGCGCCTTGGTGCCAGACGAATTGATTATCGGTCTCGTAAAAGAGCGGATTGCTCAGGATGACTGTAAAAACGGTTTTCTGTTTGATGGTTTTCCAAGAACAATTCCTCAGGCGGAAGCTTTATTTGCCGCTGGCGTGGCGATTGATCACGTGCTTGAAATCAGCGTTGATGATGAGGAAATCGTGCAGCGTTTGAGTGGCCGGCGTGTACACCCGGACTCGGGGCGCATTTACCACATAGCCCACAATCCTCCAAAACAAGCCGGTGTCGATGACATCACTGGCGAGCCTCTTGTTCAGCGTGATGACGACAAGGAAGAGACTGTTCGCAAGCGTCTGGCCGTTTATCATGAGCAGACCGAACCCCTGGTGAGCTATTACCGTGAACTTGCGGCAAAAAACGGCAAACCAAAATGCTCTCGCGTTGAAGGTGTTGGCTCCATGGCCGACATCAAAAACAAGATTTTCTCCGTCCTCGGCTAAGTCGTTGATAATTCGAATAAGTCTTTGATGATCTGAGAAAGGGCCCTGAACGGGCCCTTTTTTTGCTTGTGTGAAACCTTTCCAGAAGGCGTGCATGCCTCTTTTGTTGTTTTTCCTAACCGATCTTTCCTACGAATAACATGTTCGGGTCTTAACTCGGGAGGGCGCATTCGTGCAGACAAATCAGCGGTTGTTGGCGCCCCAAAAAGGTGAAAAAGTTTCCGCATTTATGGAATAGCTGCACAACATGTGCTTGCGCACTTGTCGCGTACAACTTTTATGCTATGGTTTCTTTGATGTGCCTAAATAAAAATTGAGGAGAGAAATATGACCCCGGCAAATAAAAAACTTGGTCGACCTCGCAGTGCAGGGAGACCTTCAGCAAAAACCTCACGAGCGATTACAACTAAACGTGCTAGTGCAAGCAAGCGCGCAAAGACAAGCAAAAAAGGTTTTACCTGCTGTAACAAGTCCAGAAGTTGCAAAGGCTGAAGCAGCCTTCACCAAAGCAAGTGACGCGCTTGCAAAGAGTAAGGAGCGTCTCGCTGCTGCTCGCACCAGGGTTGCTCTTAGCTCTGCCAAAGCGAATAAATCCCGCTCCTCCAGCGCTAAGGTCTCCGCCGCAAAAGCCAAAGGATCTGCCGCTGCCCTGGCCGATAAAGTTAAAATTGCGCAACAAAAATACCTCGAAACCAAAACAAGACTTGCGTCAGCGGTAAAATCGGCCAAAGCGGCTGAAACAACCGCCAAGGCATATGCGGTGGTCGAGGAGCTGAAAACTGGCCTTGCTGCAAAAGCGAATCAGGATTTGGCGAGTGCAGTTGAAGTTTTCAAGGCGCGCTGGCTGAAAAAACGAGCTGCGGCCGACGGAAAGAAATTGCAGGCGGCCGAGAAAAAAGCGGCGCGCAAATCCAAGCGTAAGCCTGCAAAGAAAAAACCAGTGAGCGCCGCCGCAGGAAAATCTCCCGCGAAGGTGGGCGTAAAGTCCCGCGGACGCCCCAAAAAAGCGGCGACTGGCCGCCGCAGATCATCAAAGGCGGCATAACAAACCTGTTAGCGCGATAAAGCCATCTTCGGATGGCTTTTTTGTTTCTGCTTCGTTTGCAGGACGGGCTGATTTGTCAAAGCCTCAGGCTTAGGTAAAATGCGCTTCTTTTTTGAGGCGTGAACCATGGCAAATTGCATCGCAATCGATACCTCATCGGAAGCCTGTTCGGTGTCATTGGTAGTCGATGGCGAGTTCTTCGATGCAACCATATCCACTCCGAAAAGCCACGCCAAATCCCTCTTACCCTTTATCCATGAACTCCTGTCAGCGCGTCGAATCGGTCTCGCCGATCTGGATTTTATCGCCTGCACCGAGGGGCCGGGATCATTTACCGGTCTGAGAATCGGTCTCAGCGTGGCTCAGGGCTTGGCGTTCGGCGCGGGCAAACCCATGGTCGCCGTGAGCAGCCTTGATGCTCTGGCCCGCGCCGCGCGTATGCGTCAACCGCAGGCGGATGTGATTGTCAGTTTGCTGGACGCTCGTATGGGCGAAATTTATTGGGCCGTTACGGAATTTTCGCCTGATGCTCCTGCTTTGGTGGTGGAGCCGAGTCTCAACTCCATTGAGGATGTGAATACGCGATTGGTGGAGCTGGCAAGGTCCTCCTCCGGTAAAAATCTTTTACTTGCAGGCGCCGCGGCTTCACTTCTGGATCGCGCAGCGTTGCAGCAAGAGGGCGCTACATTTGATGATGGGGTGGCGCCAAGTGCAACACAGATCGCGGAAATTGCGCTGGAGTTGTGGCGTGAAGGTGTGAGTTGTCGCGCGCAGGATTTTCAGCTGAATTATCTGCGTAATTCGGTATCTTGGAACAAGCGCCAACGCATTCGCACCTAAACGAAAATCGATTCGCATTCACCATGCGCACACAAGAAATTGTTGCGCAACTCGATTAATTGAATATTCATTTGAGCACAGACTATGTCCTCACCAATCTGCAACAAAATCATGGCGTGGATTGACGCTTCGCCGACTCCTTATCACGCTGTTGAGACTGTGCGGCGGGAATTGACGGCGGTGGGCTACAGTGAATTAAAGGAGGGTGAAAAATGGTCGCTGGCGGCAGGTGGGCGATATTTTATAACCCGGCGCGATGCCTCCATATTAGCCTTTCGACACGGCACGGCTGATTTGATCGAGAGTGGTCTGCGCATCGCCGGTGCGCATACGGATAGCCCTGCGCTCAAAGTAAAACCCAAACCCGAAAAAATATCCCAGGGCTACTTTCAGCTCGGCATTGAGGTGTATGGCGGAGTGTTGCTGGCACCCTGGTTTGATCGGGATCTGTCCCTGGCGGGCAGGGTGACGCTGAAAGGTGAGGCAGGTTTGCGCCACCAGTTGGTCAATTTTGAACGGCCGGTCGCCACCATTCCGAGTCTGGCTATTCATCTCGATAGAACTGCAAATGAAGGGCGGGCGCTGAACGCGCAGGAGCAGATGCGGCCGGTATTACTGCAGAATCCTGAACCCGGTCTGACCTTTAAAGCGCTTTTGGCGCGCGAGCTGATGAAAAACGATGGCGGCGTAACAGAAGATGACATTCTCGACTTCGATCTCAGCTTTTATGACACGCAGAAAGCGGCGGTGGTGGGGCTGGGGGGCGAGTTTCTGGCGTCCGCCAGACTGGACAATCTCCTGAGCTGTTTCGTGGGCTTGAATGCTTTCCTATCATCCGCTGGCGACCAGTCAGCGGTGCTGGCGCTGTTCGATCACGAGGAGGTTGGTAGCCAGTCCCACGTGGGTGCGCAAGGCAATCTGCTCACCGCGTTTATTGAGCGCCTTGTGCCTGAGCCGGAAGCCCGTTTTCGCATGCTCCACAACTCCCTTATGTTGTCGGTGGACAATGCCCACGGCATACACCCGAACTTTCCCCACAAACACGACGAAGGCCACGGCCCACGGTTGAATGCAGGCCCAGTCATCAAATACGACGCCAACCAGGGTTATGCCACGAGCACCGAAACGGCAGCCCTCGTGAAATTGCTGGCCCAACAGTGCAGTGCTCCCTATCAGGCGTACGTCACCCGGGCTGATCTGCGCTGTGGCAGCACTATAGGACCCATGACCTCGGCGAAGGCGGGGATTCGCACCGTCGATATAGGCTTGCCCACCTTTGCCATGCATTCGATACGCGAATTGGCTGGCGTCCAGGATTTAGACTATCTGGACGACATAATTGAGAGGTATTTCGAACTGCGCGATTTCTCTTCCTGATTTCCCGAATCTTTTCTGGCGAAGGTGACATTCCTGGTCAAGACTTTAGCCATTGCGGAGGTGCATCCATGTCAGAAAGTGAAGTTTTAAGCCGGTTTTCGCCCATCAGTGCTCTCACTGGACAATTTTTGTCAGAAGTGTCCAAGCAGGCTCGATTGGTGTCGGTCGCCAAAGGCACCATGCTATTCAAGCGCGGCAAGATACTCGCAGACCACTATTATCTGCTCGAAGGGGAGGTGGACCTGATCAACAACGAGTTCGGCGTAGAGAAGGTCAAAAGCGGTGCTGAGAGGTCTTGGCGCCCCCTCAACACTCACTCCCCCACGGTGGTATCCGCGGTTGCCAAAACCCATGTGCGTTATTTCACCCTCAACATCGACTGGCTCGCCCGCCAGATATCTCAGGCGAACAACCCCAAACCATTGGTCAACGAGACTGAGGGGCATATGGGTGCCGACGGTGTCGAGGCGGGGATAGAAGTGGGTGAGCTCTCGGATGCGAAGGACTGGATGGCGTGCCTGTTACAGTCGCCCGTGTTTTCCCGCATCCCCTGGACGCAACTGCAGGAACTGTTTACCCGCTTTGAAACCATCGAAGTGCCCGCAGGGGAAAAACTCATCCGCGAAGGTGCGCGGGGAGATTATTTCTACGTTCTTGCCGCAGGTTCCGCGCTTGTGACCAATCGATCCGGAAGCGTCGACCTGGAGTTGAAAGAAGGCAGTTATTTTGGCGAAGAGGCCTTGATCAGCGACGCTCCACGAAATGCCTCGATCATCATGTGCACACCAGGTGTGGTCAAACGCCTGAGTGCGGAGGACTTCGGCGATCTGGTAGTGCGATCTGTCATCCAGTATGTGGACCAGAAGTCCCTCGACAAGCAAAAGAAACCAGTAAAAATTCTCGATGTGCGGCTGCCCCTGGAATTCCGCGCCGGGCATTTGGCCGGCAGTGTGAATGTTCCACTCTCGCGTTTGCGGGAGAGCCTGGAAGACCTGGGACAGGCGAATCTCTATGCCATTTCCGACGAAGCCGGGCCACGCGCGGACATCGCCGCATACCTGTTGTGCCAAGCGGGTTTTGAGGCAGTTGTGCTGAAAAATGCCGGCCAGCAAGAATTGCTTTCCGAGGTTTCTTAAGCCTTCCGAGGTACCCGGCGTCAACTTTGCCTGCCGGGTCTAACTCTGTATGATTGCGGGCTTTTACGCCCGCATCGACGAGTTTTCCATGACCAGTACGCGTTTTCTCACCGGCATCACCACCACCGGAACACCACACCTGGGGAATTATGTCGGCGCCATTCGGCCGGCCATTGCCGCCAGCCGCAATCCAGATGCCGAATCCTTCTTTTTCTCGCCGACCTGCACGCGCTGATCAAGTGCCAGGAGCCTGAGCGCATTCATCAGTCCACCAAGGAAATCGCCGCCACTTGGTTGGCGCTGGGGTTGGATCCAGAGCGGGCGATCTTTTACCGCCAGTCTGACGTACCGGAAATCACGGAGTTGTGCTGGATTCTGACTTGCCAAAGTGCCAAAGGGCTGCTCAACCGCGCACACGCTTATAAAGCTGCGGTGGATGCCAACGTGGCCGAAGGGCAGGACCCTGATTACGCGGTGACCATGGGACTGTTTTCCTACCCGGTATTGATGGCGGCCGACATATTGATGTTCAACGCCACCCATGTGCCGGTCGGGAAGGATCAGACACAGCACCTGGAAATGGCGCGTGACATAGCCCAGCGCTTCAACCATCACTTTGGTGAGCTGTTCACCTTGCCGGAAACGGTGGTGCAGGAAAATGGCGAAGTGCTGCAGGGATTGGACGGGCGCAAAATGAGCAAGAGTTACAACAACACCATCCCGCTGTTTTTGCCGGAAAAGCAGCTGCAGAAACACATCAATAAAATCAAGACGAATCTGCAGGAGCCTGGAGAACCGAAGGATCCAGACGAATCCACTGTATTCCAGATCTGGAAGGCCTTCGCCAGCGAACAACAAACCCAGGATATGCGGCTTAAATTCGCCGAAGGCATAGGCTGGGGGCAAGCGAAAAAGGAGCTTTTTGAGCTCATCAATGGAGAGCTCAGCGAAGCGCGCCAGCGCTACGAGGCCTTATTGGCGCAACCGGGTGAAGTGGAAGCGGTGTTGCAGGCCGGTGCCGCCAAAGCCCGCGCACGGGCGGCACCTCTGCTGGCAAAAGTCCGTCGTGCTGTGGGACTTTATCCGCTCGGCTAGATTCACGCCGTGCAGATCCGCGCCATGGCGGCGGTAATCTGCCGCAATTGGTCGGAGCCGATGACGTAGGGAGGCATGGTGTACAGCAGGCGCCCGAATGGGCGCAGCCACACGCCTTGATCCACCAGCTTCGGTACCACCACTTTCATGTCTACAGGTTGGCGAAGTTCTACGACGCCTATGCCGCCCAACACCCTTACGTCCGCCACCACCGGGCTGTCGCGCAACGGCAGCAATTCCGTACATAACTGCTGCTCGATAGCGGCGATTCGCTCTTGCCAAGGCGAGTGCAGCAAGAGCTGAGTGCTGGCCAAAGCGACGGAGCAGGCCAGTGGGTTGGCCATAAAGGTCGGCCCATGCATAAACACTCCGGCTTCACCATCACAGATACCGCGAGCGACTTTTTCCGTGCATAGCGTAGCCGCCAGCGTCATATAGCCCCCCGTAAGAGCTTTGCCGAGACAGAGAATGTCGGGGGAAATGCCAGCGTGTTCACAGGCGAACAGGCGTCCTGTGCGGCCGAAGCCCGTGGCGATCTCGTCGATAATCAGCAGCACATCGAATTCATTGCAAAGCTCACGCGCGGCGCGTAGATACTCGGGATGATAAAAACGCATGCCGCCGGCGCCTTGCACAATAGGTTCGAGCATCAGTGCCGCCAGCTCATGCTGATGTTCGCGTAGCGCGCTCTTGAGGTCCTCCAGACAGGATTCTTCCCAGGGTTGATGAAAAGTGCAGGCGGGCGCCGCAACAAAAATCTGCTGTGGCAGCAGGGACTGAAACAGATGGTGCATGCCGGTTTCCGGATCGCAGAGCGACATGGCTCCCAGGGTGTCGCCGTGATAGGCCTTGCGCACACTGAGAATGCGGGTCTTGCTTCTTTTGCCGCGGGACAGCTGATACTGCAGTGCCATCTTGATGGCGACTTCCACGCTGACCGAGCCGGAATCGGCAAAAAATACCCGGTGCAGTCCTGGAGGGGCGATGTTCACCAGCGTCTCGGCCAGACGCACAGCCGGCTCATGGGTCAAACCGCCGAACATAACGTGAGCCATTTTGGCCAATTGCTGGGTAACTGCCTGATTGAGTTCCGGCCTGTTGTAACCGTGGATCGCGCTCCACCAGGAGGCCATACCATCCACCAAGAGGCGCCCGTCGGTCAGCACAATTTCACAACCTTCCGCCGAAGCTACGGGATAAAGCGGTGCCTCAGGATCAAGCGAGGAGTAAGGATGCCAGAGATGTGTGCGATCGAGGGTGAGGATTTCAGCGCTGGAAAGAACCTTCATAAACGGCCATCTGGATAAATAAGCGGTATCCGGCGCAGCCCGGATGTCAGCCGGGCATTATAACCGTCACCTATCCATCAGGTTCTGCTTAAACCAGAAAGGCTGCGCCAAACCAGATCAGGCCGCGGTCAAACCGGTCGGCTGAGTGGTGCAATCGTGAATAAACACCTTCAGCCTGTCTTTTTCCTCGGTGGATAAGTTGGCGAATCGCAGGCGGATGATGGTGTGATGGAACGGCTTGCGACAGGTGCGGACCTGCTGGATCACAACCTTCGGTCGCAACACAAAATCGGCATCGATTTCAATCCGGCAGTCACCGGTGCGGGTGAACAGTTTGGGTTTGGCCGCGCCGTAGAACACCATGGCGGAACCTTCTTCTGAGAGATCGAGCAGATGGCCGCGCAGGCGCGCTGAAAACGGCACCAGTAAATCCACTCGCGGCGCGAGAGAGCTGGCGAAATAAAGTCTTTGACTGAGACGGCGATCGGTCAGGATCGCTTTCTCCACTACTTCTGCCACGTAAACGGGAACGGGCGCTGCGCCAATTTCATCGCGCACCACCACCTGCAACAGCATCATGCCTTTGCCCATCGGAATATTGAGTTGAAACCGGTCGCCTACAGGCGAACTGGCGGGACGTGGAAAAAGTCATCAAGAAGCATCTTATTGTTCGCTGGGTCTGCACCGAGAACCAACGTCTGCAGCGAAAATTCATAGGCTCCATTGGTGATGGAGCAGATGGTTTTATGGTGTTCACATTCCTGCAGTGCTCGGATTTGTGCGGGGCTCCAACTCTCTGGCGGTTTCTCCGGCAACTCCCACATTGGTTTCGGTGACGTCCCCGCGAGTGCGACTGCTGATTTGTCGAAGAACGTCTGCCGGCGCGAAAGCCAATCAAGCATGGTGACCTCTGGAGCTGGTTGATGAATTGAGCAATTTGGATGAACAGAACAATTATTTGACGGATAGTCTGGACGGAGAGCTTATTGCAAACCCCGTTCCCATTAGCTGTTGGTCGATTATCTATTTGATTTATAAGGCTTAATCTTTATGGGGGAGGGTGCGTGTTCCGCGTGCCGGCAAAAGTTTGCCGTTGTACCTGTCTCTTCATTCACTCCCGCGGTCGAAATCCGTACAATGCGCCGGTTTCTTCCAAAGGTGGTCAAAATGGTTCTCAACCAAGAGCGCAAGCATAAACTCGAGTTCAACAAGCTTCAGAAGCGTCTGCGGCGTCTGGTTGGTCAAGCCATTATCGACTTCAACATGATCGAAGAGGGCGACAAGGTTATGGTCTGCCTGTCGGGTGGGAAGGACTCCTACACCATGCTGGATATACTCCTGGCGCTGCAGAAAACCGCTCCTATCGATTTTGAGCTGGTGGCGGTCAATATGGACCAGAAGCAGCCTGGGTTTCCGGAGCATGTGCTGCCTGAATACCTCTCTGCTCTCGGGGTGCCGTTCCATATCGTCGAGCGCGACACCTATAGCGTGGTCAAATCCGTGATCCCGGAAGGAAAAACCACCTGTGGCCTGTGCTCCCGCCTGCGCCGTGGAACGCTCTATGGTTTTGCGGAAGAAATCGGCGCTACCAAAGTGGCGCTGGGCCACCACAAGGACGATATAGTAGAGACGCTTTTCCTCAATCTCTTTTACGCCGGCCGTCTTAAAGCCATGCCGCCCAAGTTGCTGGCGGACGACAAGCGCAATATTGTCATTCGCCCGATGGCCTATTGTCGTGAGGAGGACATCGCCGACTACGCAGTACAGAAAGGATTCCCAATCATTCCGTGTAATCTCTGCGGCTCTCAGGAAAATCTCCAACGCCAAGTCATCAAGGAGATGCTGCAAGGCTGGGAGAAACAACATCCAGGCAGAGTTGAGACCATTTTCTCCGCCTTGCAACGGGTATCTCCTTCGCAGCTCGCCGATCAAAACCTGTTCGATTTCGTCAACCTGACTCTCGATCGCAGCGCCCCCCTGTTGTGCGTGGGGGCGAGGACGAAAGCGGTTGCGGCACCCCGGTTCAATACGAGCCATCAGCAGTCCAAACCCTGGACGTGCTTGAACTTAATTAGCCCTATCAGCACTGACACATTTTTGTGCCTGCCACTTTATCCAATGTTCCGATTTGGTGCGCAGGCCCGCGGCCGTCTATCGCCTAATACACCGTTGTTTCTCGCGCCTACCATCTGATTGCGAACGGGCATACCCCTTCGGGAGTTCATGCAAAAATAATCTAAAAATTTTTTCTGGGCCTATTGCATTTGCGTGACGCATTTGCGGAAAAGGGCAAAAAAAACTGTCCACAAAAGCTGTGGATAAGTTGGTGGATAGTCCTTGGGAAATAATGGCTGAAGCCCGGTTTTGCTAGTGTTACCTTAGATTGGTTATATTTTGATCTGTTAAAATAAATCTTTGCAAATCAAATGGTTGTGACACTTTATTGAGGTTGTTTATAAAGAGGTGCGGAATTTGTGAAAGATAATCCCTTGCACTCGTTGTTGCCCCGGCTTTGTGCATAAAAGTTTCACGCACGACTCCACGGAAAACCAAGGTCATAAAACTTTAACAATCAAGGATGAATTAGATATGTCGCGCACAAAGCACTCACGGTTATTAAAAAACTGACGTTGCAAGTTTGGAGTGTGAAACTGATCACTTGCCGATAGTCGGCCAGCCTTGCGTCTTGCTGAATGTGTGCTACAGGGTGGTGCGCGCCAGGGAAGGGATCGGCGCTTTGAGGACCAAAGCGCCGTCAAAATCAATGATGGTGTCCGCCATCTCCGTGGGCGTGGCCATGGGCGATCTCGTCGGCTGTGGCATCGCGCACCGCAACTACCTCAACATCGAATTTGAGAGTTTTGCCCGCGAACGGGTGATTGAGGTCGACGTCCACCATGAATTTTCCGACTTTCAAGGCCGTCGCGGTCACAGGACCCTTTTCCGTCTGTACCCGCACGACCATGCCCGCTTTGAGTCTTTTGGTATTACCCAGCAGATGTTTTATGGGGACCCGCTGAGTCGCGCCTTCACGTACTGGTCCGTAGGCTTCTTCGGGTGACAGGGTCAGGTCGAACTTGTCGCCGGCGCTGCGGCCTTCCAAGGCTTTTTCCAAAGCTGCAAGAAGGTTGTCGTGGCCATGGAGGTAGGCAAGGGGAATTCCGTCCGAGGTGTCTTCCAGATTTTCTCCTGCTGCATCCCGCAGTTGGTAGACGATAGAGACGACTTTATCTTTCTCGATTTGCATATAGGTTCCGCTTAAGTGGGGCAAGGTGCGGCGCATTATAAAGAGAAAGAGGAAGAATGAAATTGCCCCTTGCGCCTGCTTTTAATACCCGTCAAAAAGACTTGCTCCGCCAAGATTTTGGGGCATAATCCGCCGCACTTACCCCCAGAGCCGCTGATTCAAGAGAATAATAGGCATGACGCAGTACGCTAACGATAAGTCATTGATCGGCAGTGAAGAATGGTGTGCCTTTCCTTCCCTTGGCATTCCCGCGATCAAAGCGCGGGTAGACTCCGGCGCCAAAACCTCCTGCGTACACGCAGTCAATATCCAGACCTTCAAGCGCAATGGCGCCAACTGGGTCAGCTTTGAAGTTCATCCCCTGCAGGACAATCGACGCATAGTGGCGCGCTGCGAAGCACCCGTAGTGGACAGGCGCACGGTGCGCAGCTCCAGCGGCGACAGTGAGAAGCGCCTGGTCATCAAAGTGCCAATGCAACTGGGCGAACAAACCTGGGAGATCGAGCTGACGCTAACCAACCGGGATTCCATGGGTTATCGCATGTTGCTCGGCCGCGAAGCCATGGCTGGACGGATGCTCGTCGATCCGGAGGAGCGTTTTATTCAAGGAGATATGACAGAAGAAGTCTTGCTGGATATCTACGGCAGTTACCAGACGCCGGAGCAGGAAGGTCTCACCATTGGTCTGTTGGCAAGCGACCCCACGCTCTATAGCAATCGCCGTATTATCGAGGCGGGTGAAGAGCGCGGCCACAAGATGATCTTCCTCAACATCAAGCACTGCTATATCAAGATGGATGCGGAAAAGCCGGAGATCCATTACCGCGGTGGCAATATCGTTGATGGTCTGGATGCGGTCATTCCCAGAATCCGGCCGAGCATGACGTTTTACGGATGTGCGCTCACGCGGCAGTTCGAGAGTCTCGGAACTTTCACCTTGAATACGTCGTCCGCAATAGCCCAGTCACGCGACAAACTCTATTCCTTGCAGCTTCTATTAAAGAATGGTCTGGACATTCCGGTGACGGGATTCGCCAATTCGCCGAGCGATACAGGCGATCTGATCGAAATGGTCGGTGGGGCGCCGTTGATCGTGAAATTGCTTGAGGGCGCGCAGGGGCGCGGCGTGGTATTGGCGGAGACACGCAAGGCTGCGGAGAGTGTGATTAACGCGTTCAAATCCTTGCAGGCCAATTTGCTCGTGCAGGAATTCATCAAGGAGGCGAACGGCAAGGACTTGCGCCTGTTTGTGATTGACGGCAAAGTGGTGGCCGCCATTGAACGCAAGGCGGCGGCGGGGGAGTTCCGCGCAAATATTCATCAAGGCGGCACCGCGAGCATTACCAAAATTTCGCCGGAAGAGCGCAAGCTGGCCATTAAAGCGGCCAAAACGCTGGACCTTTTGGTTGCCGGAGTGGATATTATCCGCTCGTCTAAAGGGCCTCTGCTGCTTGAAGTGAACTCTTCACCTGGGCTTGAAGGAATTGAAACCGCCACCGGGCGGGATATTGCCGGCATGATGATCAGTGCAATTGAGAAAAAATTGGACTGGCAACGCAAGCTGGCAACTCATAGCTAATCCTCTGAGGAAAATCGGAGGTTTTGGGAATTACCATACGGTCGGGTTGATTCGTTCGCCGTATCGCCATCTGGGACGGCCTCTTTAACCGATTGAGGGTGCGATGACCAAACCGACATGTGGCGTAAACACTTCCCGATTTTCCAAATTCTCGACAGCCCTTCATTTATCTGGTTTTTTTCCCGCTCTTACGCTCTGTCTGCTTTTTGTCGGATGTGATTCGCTCCCGCGTAAATCCACCGCTGCGCAGGCCAATGACTGGCCGCAGTATGACGATACTGATGCGGCTTCTTATATATCCTCCTGCCGGCAGTCCTATCAGCGCGCAAGGGATGCGTTTAATGCTCTGGAAAAAGCCGAACCCAGCCACCCGCGCGATATTCTCACCGCCATCAATCAACTCGAACTTCTGATCAATGAACCGCTGGGCAGGGCGGGGCTGTTCGCCAATGTGCACCCCAATGAGTCAGTGCGCGCTGCTGGGGATGTTTGTGAACAGAAGTTCATGGCGTTGAGCAGTGACATCAATCTGTCCAGGCCGCTGTACGACAGGTTGATGCAGGTGAATCTTGCCGAACTTGCGGACATGGATCGCTATTACGCCCAGCAAACCCGTCAATTATTTGAACTCGCCGGTGTCGGTCTGACTGAAGAACAGCGCATTCGCGTGCGCGAATTGAATGCGGAAATCGTCAAGCTCGGGCAGGCGTTCCTCGCCAATATGCGTGAAGATAAACGCCAAGTTGCCATGGCGCCTGAAGATCTGATCGGTCTGCCTGCGGATTTTATTGCGAGTCATTCCGCCGATGCGCAAGGCAAGGTCGTTCTTTCCACCGACTACCCGGATTATTTCCCTTTTCTGCAATACGCGACGAACGATAGCGCGCGGCGAAAAATGTACGTGGCGTTCCGCCAGAAGGGTTATCCCGCGAATAAGGCAGTTCTGCAGCAGCTGTTGGCGGCTCGACACGAACTTGCCAATCTATTGGGATACAGCAATTTTGCCGACTATATAACGGCGGACAAAATGATCGGCTCCGCCGCCAAAGCGGGCGATTTTATTGATCAAATCACCGTAATCGCCAAACCCAGCGCCGATCGGGACTATGCCGCTTTGCTACAGCGGCTGCGACAGATCGAGCCCGGCGCCACTCATGTGAGCGACTGGCAGAAAACCTACCTGGAAAATCTGCTGCGCAATGAAGTCTATGCAGTGGATCCTCAGGAAGTGCGGCAATATTTTTCCTACGCCAAAGTGAAAGCCGGAATATTTGCCCTGGTAGAGGATTTATTCGGTGTGCAAATCGTGCCCTGGCAAACCGACGTCTGGCATTCATCGGTGGAAACTTATGAGGTCCGCGAGCAGGGCAGGCTGGTTGGCCAGTTTTTTCTGGACATGCACCCCAGAGCGGGAAAATACCAGCACGCAGCCCAGTTTGGTATTCGCGATGGTGTAAAGAATATGCAAACGCCCGTGGCGGCGCTGGTGTGTAATTTTCCCGGTGAGGATGGTGGTGTGGACCTTCTCGAACACGATCAGGTGGAAACTTTTCTGCACGAATTCGGCCACTTGCTGCATACGCTTTTCGGCGGCGATCTGCCCTGGCTGCGATTTGCGGGGACCAATACGCAAAGAGATTTTGTCGAAGCTCCATCGCAAATGTTGGAGGAGTGGGTGTGGGATCTGGAGACGCTGCAGACCTTCGCCACTAATAGCGCAGGGGAAGTGATTCCACCGGAATTGGTGCGCAAGATGAATCAGGCGCGGCATTTTGGTCAGGGCATCTTTGTGCGTCACCAGATGTATTACGCCGCTTTATCTCTCAGTTATTACAGCCAGGATCCCGCCAAAATTGATCTGGATCGAGTGATGATCGACTTGCAGAATCTCTATTCGCCATTTCCCTATGTGGAGAATACCTATCTGTATGCGAGCTTCGGTCATTTGGACGGCTACTCGGCTATGTATTACACCTATATGTGGTCAAAGGTGATTGCCGCTGACATGTTTCGTGAATTCAAAAGAAGTGGGCTGCGCAACCGCGAGCTCGCCAACCGCTACCGCCATACTATCCTCGCTCCTGGAGCCTCTCGGCCGGCTGCCGAGCTGGTGCGGGAATTTCTCGGCAGACCATTTAATTTCGACGCATTTGCCGAAGATATGCGCAACGATGTTCGTCCATGACGGCGGTTGAATTCTTCTATTTATCGCACAACTCGGATCATTGATCATGCGTCTGACATTTTTGATTTTTCTGCTCCTGGGCATGTTTGCGGCCTGCAGCAAAGACACGAGCAAATCTAATGACGGCGCACCATCTGAGCAGGTGTTGCGAATGACCATAGGTGCCTTTCCCGGCACGATTGATCCTCACCAGGTAACCGATGTTCCAGGCGTGAAAGTTGTTGCGGCATTAATGGAAGGGCTTTTGGTAACCGACTACAAAACCTTCACGCAGAAACCGGGAGTGGCCGAGTCCTGGGAGGTTTTGGAAGATGGCAGCTTGTTTCGATTCACCTTGCGGGATAATGCCAAATGGTCCAACGGGGATCCGATTACAGCGGAGGATTTCGTCTATTCATGGCGTCGAATTTTATCGCCGGCGCTGGGTAATCAATTTGCCATGGATTACTACGCTATTAAAAATGCCGGGGCTTTTCATCGCGGCGAACTCACCGATTTCGCCCAGGTTGGCGTGACCGCTTTATCAGAGCGAATCGTGGAATTTCGCCTGGAGAGGCGCGACCCACTATTTCTGAAGCGCATCGCAGATGTTAAAACCGCTCCAGTTCAGCGGGCGACAGTGGAAAAATTTGGCGCAATTGACGATCCCAACAACGCCTGGGTCCGGGCGGGAAATTATGTTGGCAATGGCCCTTTTATATTGAAGTACTGGGAGCTGAATCAGATCATTGAACTGGAAAAAAATCCGCATTATTGGGATGCGGACAAAATCCTGCTACAAAAACTGCTGCTCAATCCAGCGGAAAATGAATCGGTGGAAGAGCGGCTCTTCCGCTCCGGACAAATCGATATCGCCTATGGCAGCCGAGTTCCAGTGGACAAGATTGCGCGCTATAAAGCGGAAATGCCGGATGTATTCTTTTCCCAGCCGGCCTATGCGACTTATTTTTACCTCTTCAACACACGCAAGCCGCCGTTTGACAATGCCGACGTGCGCCGCGCCTTCTCCTACGCTGTAGATAAAGATCTGCTCACGCAACATGTCACCAAAAATGGCGAGGCCGCAGCTTATGCCTTGTCACCCGTTAGCGAAGCTTATAAACCGCCACAAATGCCGCATTACAACTCGGATCTTGCGCGGGAATATCTGACCAAAGCCGGGTACCCAGGAGGAAAGGGATTTCCCAGGGTGACCTTGACCTATAACACGGCGGAGCTTCATCAGGCGCTCGCGGTGGCGATACAGCAGATGTGGAAAAAGGAACTGAATGTGGATGTCGCACTGGAAAATCAGGAGTGGAAAGTATTTCTCAATTTCCGCCAGAACCTGCAACACGATATCGCCCGAGCGGGCTCCTCCAGCACCTTTGCCGATCCTGTCGATTTCCTGGACTCACTGCGCACCGGACATGGCATGAACGATACCGGTTGGAGCAATCCTGAATTCGATCAACTGGTGGAGTCGTCCAACGTGGCGCCGACCGAGCAGGAGCGCTATGAACTTTTGTATAAAGCCGAGGGAATCTTATTGGATGAATTGCCGCTGCTGCCGCTTTACTACTACACCTATTCTTTTCTCAAAAAACCTTATGTAAAAGGTTTTGAATTCAATATGGTGGACCAGCCGAATTTCAAAGGAGTTTACCTGGATGGTAAAGCTAAACCCTAGTACCGGCATCATCACTGTCTGCCTGCTGATTTCGTTGCTGCTTACAGGTTGCGGCGAAAAGCAGCTCAGCAACGTTGAGTACGGAATCCAGAATCAGATTCTTTACTACGGCAATGGCGATGAGCCCAAAAGTCTGGATCCTCATCTGACTACCGGCAGTCCCGACAACAATATCATTATGAATTTGTTTGAAGGACTGATTAGCAAGAATCCAGCGACCTTGGAGCCAACTCCCGGCGTGGCGGAGTTCTGGACGATTTCCGAAGATGGGCGCGTCTACACGTTTCAATTGCGTAAAAATGCGCGTTGGTCCAACGGCGAACCGCTCACTGCAAAGGATTTTGTCTATTCATGGCGTCGCGCGCTGACGCCGAGCGTGCCGAATGCATACGCCTATATGATGTTTGGTATCGAAGGTGCCGAGGATTTCTACAACGGCAAAATCAAGGACTTCAGCCGGGTAGGCGTCAAAGCTTTGTCCGCCCATGAACTCCAAGTGACGTTGAATAATCCCGCGCATTATTTTCTCCAATTGCTGGATCACCATTCCTATTATCCAGTGCACGGGCCGACGCTGGAAAAATTCGGCGGTATGAATGATCCCACATCAAAATGGATTCTGCCGGGCAATCTCGTAGGCAATGGCCCATTTGTGCTGAAGAGTTGGGAAATCAATAAGGTAATCGAACTCGTCAAAAGTGAAACCTATTGGGATCGCGACGCGGTAAAACTTCGCGCCGTCCACTTTTTCCCTATTGAGGATCAGCAGGCAGAGGAGAGAGCGTTCCGCTCCGGGCAAATTCACCTCACCAACACGCCGCAGATGGATATAGAAAAAATCCAGACCTACCGCGAAAAAAACCCGGATGTGCTGCGGATGGTGCCGACCTATTCGAGTTACTACTACGAATTCAATGTCAATCGAAAGCCATTGGATGATGCCAGAGTGCGCAGGGCGTTTGCGCTTGCAGTGGATCGCGCATTGATTACCGAACGGGTGACCAAAGGTGGCGAGGTGGTGTCTTTCAATTTTGTGCCGCCGGACCCGTCCGGTTATCAGCCGCAGGTTTATTGGCACGAGGATATAGCGGAAGCACAACGGTTGCTGGCGGAGGCGGGATACCCGGATGGCAACGGCTTCCCCGTTTTTTCTCTGCTCTACAACACCCACGATAACCACCAGAAGGTTGCGCTGGCCGTGCAACAGATGTTGAAAAAAATCTCAACATCAATATTGAGCTGGAAAATAAAGAATGGAAAGTCTACATGGCCGCGCGAAAGAACATGGAGCACGACATAGTTCGTGCCGGTTGGATTGCCGACTATATGGATCCATCCAATTTCTTCGACATACTGCGTTCGTATTCGGGCAATAACAATACCGGCTGGAAGAGTGCCCAATATGATGAGCTGATGAACCTTATCTCAGAAACAGCGGATGTGGGACGCCGCAATGAACTGTTCGAGGAGGCCAACCGTATCCTGGCCGAGGAAATGCCGGTTCTGCCTCTCTATTATTATTCCGATCTGAATTTGGTACATACCGCAGTGCAAGGTTGGTATGACAATGCTATGCATTTTCATCCGCTGAAACATGTCTACCTGCAGGAACCCACACCATAAGGTATTAAGATGTTGCGTATTATTTTGCAGCGGCTGCTGACAGCGGTGCCGGTTCTGTTTCTGGTCGTCACTGTGACATTTATTTTGATACGCCTGGCCCCTGGCGGTCCGTTTGATGCGGAGCGGGCAGTGCCGGCTCAGGTGCTGGAAAATTTAAATAGGCGTTACCATCTCGATGATCCCATCCATGTGCAGTTCGGCAATTATGTTTTTCATCTGCTGCAGGGGGATTTCGGCCCTTCCTTCAAATATCCCAGTCGCACTGTAACTGAGGTCATAGCCGCGGGGCTGCCGGTGACGCTGGAGCTGAGCCTTTATGCGCTGTTGGTCGCGGTGCTGATCGGCATCACCTCCGGCATAGTGGCATCTCTGAAACCGAATACTCCGCAGGATTACATTCCTATGTCACTCGCGATGATCGGCATTTGTCTGCCGTCATTTGTGCTGGGTCCGCTATTGATATTGGGATTCGGAATTGGGCTTGAGTGGCTGCCGGTATCCGGTTGGGGGGGTGTCGCCGGGCGATAAGATTCTGCCGGCTCTGACATTAGGCGCGGGCTACGCCGCCTATCTTGCCAGGCTCTCCCGCGGCGGCATGCTGGAAACACTATCGCAGGATTATATTCGCACCGCCCGCGCCAAAGGTCTTAGCGAGTGGCGTGTGGTGTGGCGCCACGCCTTGCGCGGCGCGCTGGCACCGGTCATTTCCTTCGCCGGCCCGGCGGTTGCCGGCTTGCTGTCGGGCTCTTTCGTGGTGGAAACGATTTATCAGATTCCCGGTCTGGGTCGATTTTATTTGCAGGCGGCGTTTAATCGCGATTACACCATGATTCTCGGCATGACCATTTTGTTCGCGTTTTTTATTATCGTGTGTAATTTGTTGGCGGATATTCTCGCCATTTGGCTCAATCCCAAATTGCGCAAAAATCTGGCGGAGAAAGCGCGATGAGGGATGCCGCTGTGATTGAGGATCTGGCGCAGATCGAAAAGGGCCGCTCTCTTTGGCAGGACGCCTTCGCGCGGCTGAAAAAAATAAGCTCGCACTCAGCGGTCTGGTTCTTCTGGTTGTGATGGTGGTTCTGGCGCTGCTCACTCCCTGGATTGCGCCTTATTCCTACGAGGAGCAGAACCTCGCGCTGGGCGCGACACCACCGTCATCGGCTCACTGGATGGGTACGGATATTTTCGGGCGCGACCAATTGACGCGAATTCTCTACGGCAGCCGAATTTCCCTGATGGTGGGGTTTATCGCCACCAGCGTCGCCCTGTGCATAGGCGTTGCCTGGGGCACCATAGCGGGTTATGTCGGCGGCAGGGTGGATGCGGTGATGATGCGTTTTGTCGACGTGTTATACGCACTGCCTTTTACCATTTTTATTATTCTGCTGACCGTCGTTTTTGGCCGCAGCATGCTGCTGTTGTTTCTCGCCATAGGCGCGGTGGAATGGCTGACCATGGCTCGCATAGTGCGCGGTCAGGTTATGGCGATCAAACACCAGGAATTTATTGAAGCGGCTGTCGCCATGGGTATGTCGCGCGGCCGCATTATGTTTCGTCATGTGGCGCCGAATATTTTAGGGCCGATCATCATCTACACCACGCTCACCATTCCCAGCGTGATTTTGCTGGAATCTTTTCTCAGCTTTCTCGGTTTGGGTATTCAACCACCGGAGAGCTCCTGGGGATCGCTGATTTCCTACGGGGTGGAGACTATGGAGGAGTATCCCTGGCTGCTGATTTTCCCCGCCGTAACCCTCAGCCTCACCCTGTTCGCGCTGAATTTTCTCGGCGACGGACTGCGCGACGCTCTTGATCCACGCGCTTCACGGGACTGATTTATGACATTGTTGCGTGTTGATCATCTCACCACCCGATTTTATACCCGCGACGGTGTGATCACCGCTGTCGATGATGTCAGTTTCGCAGTGGAGCCCGGCAAGGTGCTCGGCATCGTCGGCGAATCGGGTTCAGGAAAATCCGTTGCCTGTTACAGCATGCTCGGACTGATTCCTTCCCCCCGGGCGGGTGGAGGCGGGCAGTGCTATTTTTGCGGGGGAGGATCTGTTGAGTATGAGCCAGGCGCGCTTGCGCGAAGTGCGCGGCAAAAAAATCGGCATGGTTTTTCAGGATCCGATGACGTCATTGAATCCACATATGACCATCGGCGAGCAGTTGCTCGAACCCCTGTTGGTGCATCAAAAGATGGGCCGGCGAGAAGCGCGCAGGCGTGCTATTGAAGCGCTTGATGAGGTGGGTATACGTCAGGCGGAAAGCCGCTTCGACAGTTATCCGTATGAATTTTCTGGCGGTATGCGCCAGCGCGTCATGATCGCTATGGCATTGATCAACAAACCTCAATTGTTGATCGCGGACGAGCCGACGACTGCACTCGATGTAACAATTCAGGCCCAAATATTGGCGCTGCTCAAGCGGCTGCAGAAAGACCACAACCTCGCGGTAATTTTTATTTCCCATGACCTGGGAGTGGTGGCGCATATGGCCGACGAAGTGGTGGTGATGGAAAAAGGCAAATGCGTGGAGAAGGGCAGCGCCGACGCGGTGTTTTTTTCGCCGCAACATCCTTATACCCGGAAACTGGTGGCCGCATTGCCCACCACGGCGAAACCCTATCCCAAACAATATGCCGAGACCGATGAGCCATTTCTCAAAGTAAACGGACTCTGCACCGAATTTTCCGTGCGGGGCGGGTTCCTGCGTCGCAAGCAAACAAACTTCCGCGCGGTTGACGGCGTGGACCTGTGTTTACGCAAGGGCGAAATTCTCGGTCTGGTTGGCGAATCCGGCTCGGGAAAATCCACCTTGGGGCGCAGCATCATGCGTCTGGTTGAGCGGAGTGCGGGGAAGGTGAGTCTGGCTGGCGTCGATCTGGCTCACCTGGATGCCACAAAACTCCGGCGCATGCGGAGGGATTTCCAGATGATTTTTCAGGATCCTTACGCATCGTTGAACCCGCGCATGACCGTATTTGACACACTCGCAGAGCCGCTGTTGTTACATGGATTGGCGAGCAAAAAAGATGTTCTGCAAGCGGTGAATCAATTGATGGACGATGTGGGACTTGATCGGCGCATGATCCGCAAATATCCGCACGAATTTTCCGGTGGTCAGCGCCAACGTATCGCTATCGCGCGTGCACTGGCAGTGCGGCCGCAATTAATCATTGCCGATGAACCCGTCTCCGCCTTGGATGTGACTATTCAAGCGCAAATTCTCGAACTGCTGCTGAAGCTGACGGAAAAATATCGTCTGGCGATGCTGTTCATTTCCCACGATCTGGGTGTGGTCCGTTACATCGCTGATCGTGTAGCGGTGATGCAAAGCGGCAAAATTGTTGAAGAGGGAGAGACTGAGGAATTATTTAATGCGCCTCAGCATCCTTATACCCGCTCACTGCTGGCGGCGGTGCGTCATCTGGAGAAATCATCCGGTTGACTGGATGCCGCACTTCCCTGTGCGGCCTGATTGTCAGTTGAGAGGCGCGCGCTGCTGGATCGGCAAATAAAATTGACTTGCCACCAACCGAACGCCAATGCCAGAAAATCCGCGATAACGCCGATTCTCACCGAAAATGACCACGGTTTGCCCTTCGGCCATCAATTGATAAGCCGCTTCAACTGCTTTTTCACTTGCGCCGGTGTCCCTCAAGTCGATATCCGAGATCGCTTGCGGAGGTTGTTTACTGTTGAGCAGATATTCATCAAAACTGAAGCAGGGACTACTGATGCACACCAAGCCATTATTTTCCACGCCGTAGAAAGAGCCTTTCCTTTTCGCTTTGCCTGCCGGCGCAGCGGCTTTGGTGGCAACGAAGCGGCCCAGCTCTATATCGTCGAAAACCTTTCCTTGCAGCAGAAGAGCGGTGTCCAGACGAGACGAGCTGGCTTCGGCAAAAGGATTAAAACCCAGCTTGCTCCAATCGGGCGTGCCTATATAACACTCTCGCTGTGCGCGCTGCCCGTCAGGGCATTGCATGTGCTGGCCATTTACCGGTTTCACATAAATGCCACCGCATAAAGGGGCAGCGCATTTGCGGAAATCCTGTCGGGCGAGGAAATAACCTTGGGGATCAAAACCGACATTGCCTCCCTCTGCAACCTCTGCTGTCAGGCTGTAGGTGACTATAGGGCCGTCAAATGCGCTGGAATCGACTGAACCTTCCAATACCAGGGTATGGCCGTCGAAATAGTAACGCGCGTCGTAGACTGCACCGTTGACGTCGGTATAGGGATCTTCGGGCAAGGTGAAGTCGAGCTCGCTTTTTATCTCTATGTTCGACAGACGGATCTGGTCGCGGATAAAAGCCGCATCAAAGCTGCCTTTGAATTCTCCTGATTGGGTTTCACACGGCAACCGGCAGAACACCGGCTGAATGGTTACCTTTCCCTGGGTGATTTCAAAATGTTGTGCCTCGGGTGGTGGTGCTACCAGGGCATTGGCCGGACTAAAGATCAGACCCGTCACAATTGCGATAGCAGCCCCCGCGAGCAAATTTCGGATTTTCATAAGAACTCCTGTTTTTTGAATAGAAAACCTATACATCGGCCTGCACCGCCACCGGCTTTTATGCGCCAGATGAAATGGCGATGTAGGAACAGGTTAACTAATCGAGTTATTTTTATTGTCAGGAATTGTGTAAATCTTTGTGCAATTGAAAGGTTGGTCGCGCCGATCAAATAATGCGGGAGTATAGCGGAGCTGTGTTTTGCGCTTCCTTTTTCAAGTAGGCATCAAAAATCATGCACACACTGCGAATCAATAATCTGCCCGCGTTGGATATTGTGATGCCGGTTGTATCCAGCTCCAGCAGGCCGTCAGCGACGAGAGGTTGCAGCGCTTCCAGCTCCACAGCGAAATAATCGGCGAAATGAATTCCGCAACGAGTCTCAATGGTTTTGAAGTCCAGCTTGAATTGGCAAATTAACTGGTTGATGACCTCTCGACGAATCATATCGTCGCTGGTAAGAAGCATTCCCTTGGTAAACGCAGGTTCGCCGTTTTGTAAAGCCTCTTGATAGAGGTTGATTTCCTTGTGGTTCTGCACAAAGAGTCCATCCAGCGCGCTGATCGATGAAACTCCGAAAGCCAGCAGATCGCAGTCGCCGTTGGTGGAATAGCCCTGAAAATTGCGTTGCAGACTTCCCTGGCGTTGGGCTGCGCACAGCTCGTCCTCCGGCAGGGCGAAATGGTCCATACCTATGTAGATATAACCGGCGGACTGGAGTTGCAAAATGCTGTCGTGGAGAATACGCAATTTTTCCTGGGGTTCCGGCAGTTCCGCCGCGTTTATCTGCCGCTGGCATTTAAACAAATTCGGCATGTGCGCGTAATTGAACAGTGAGATACGATCCGGGCGAAGCTGGATAATGGTGTCCAGAGTTTTGGTGAAAGTGGTGCGCGTTTGTTTGGGCAGGCCGTAAATCAGGTCCAGATTCAGCGAGCGGAAGCCCAAGGCACGGCTCGCGCTCACCAATTCCGCCACCTCTGCTTCATCGTTAAACCGGTTAACCGCTTTTTGTACCTCCTTGTCAAAATCCTGCACACCGAAGCTCAATCGGTTAAATCCCAACGCACGCAGATAATCGAGGCGCGCAGGCGTCACCGTCTGCGGGTGAATTTCCAGGGAATATTCTCCTTGATCATCCTTGCGCAACGGAAATTCAGCGCGGATATGCTCCATAAGACTCGCCATCTGCGCATCGTCCAGGTAAGTGGGTGTGCCACCGCCCCAATGCAACTGATTAACCGGCCGGTCGCGATCCACATGCGCCGCTTGCAGACCGATCTCCCGCTTCAGGGCGGCGAGATAGGGTTCAGTGCGCTTATGGTTTGCGGTCACAATCTTGTTGCAACCGCAATAGAAACAAATGGTGCTGCAGAAGGGGATGTGCACATAGAGCGAGAGCGGTCGCTGGCTGCGGTTTCCGGCCGCTACGGCTCTCTGCCAGTGCTCCGGATCGAAGCCACTTTGGAACTGCGGGGCAGTGGGGTAGGAAGTGTAACGCGGGCCGCTCAGGTTATACCGGCGGATCAGATTTTCATCCCATTGCAAAGTCTGGTAGGGCAGCGACATAGGGAAAAACACTCGCGAAACACGAAATCTGTCAATTGGAATAATCCATGATGTCCAGCGTACCTAATAGTCATGGTTTATCCTTGATACATATCAATCGAAAGTTGATATGGGTATCATGCCGAAATTTCGACGAAGGGTAGCGAGGGTAATGACTCAAGATTTGGCGCGAGCGATGAAGGATGGTATGCGGCGTTTACCAACAGGTGTCAGCGTGGTTTCAGCTCAGGCTGCGGACGGCAAGCGGTATGCCATGACGGCTTCTTCAGTGACATCAGTTTCGGATCAGCCGGCTTCTCTGCTGGTCTGTGTCAATCGCAACGCGCGTCTTGCGCCGGTTCTGGCCCTGGGTCAGCGGTTTGCCATCAATATCCTGGGCAAGGGTCACCAGGACATCTCAGTGCTCTGTGCCACCGGGGATCAGGGGGAAAAACGTTTCGATCTCGGTCGCTGGCTGTTCGCCCCGGATCAGACCCCCTACCTGGAAGATGCCGAAGCGGTGTTTGAATGCGAGGTCGATCTGGTCCAGCCTTACGGCACCCACAACATAGTCGTGGGGCGGATCATCGCCGTGCGGGTAGCCAGTTCCGGTCCCGCACCGCTCATCTACCTCGACGGCAATTATCGCAATCTCTCTCTTTGAGAGATTTCCCGCTTTAATCAAACTCTCTTTGAAACGGTGCGGCCAAGGCCGCCCATCTCTTACAGCTTCCTGATCTGCAACCCCAAAGCGGCAACCGTATCCTGGCGACTGTGATCGCTGATCACGGCGATGTTGGCCTTTTCCGGTGCGAGGTAGGCAGCGGCGACCCGTCGCAGATCCTCCTGACGGGTGGCCAGCAGGCGGGCGCGGAATTCCTGACGCAACTCCAACGTGCGGCCGTGCAGATCGCCGTGGTACATGCGCTTGGCGCGACCCGCTGGTGAATCGGGTTTATCGATGCCGCTGATCACACCCAGAATCGCTTCCTCTACCGCCTGCCACGACAGATCGGTCGTCATCACCCAATCCACTGCGCGATCAAAGTCTTTGAGGGTTTCTTCCATCCGGGGGTCGCGGTAGGAATAAAAGCGGAAGGCGGCGGAGTTGTTGTCCTGTCCCGCACCGCCGCCGTAGGCGCCGCCCTGTTCGCGGATGGCGCGATGCAGAAAACCGTTGCGCAGCACATTGCCCAAAACCACCAGAGGCGCGGCGTCCGGGTGGGTCATGGGAACGGTGGCATAAGCTTTAGCGCAGAAGTTGACCTGTGAATTGGTCAACCAGCCCTGACGAATGCTTTCGCTCACCGGTGCCAAGTCCCAGGGTGTCCGGCTTGAAGTCAGATTGTCGCCGTCAAACCAGCGGGAGAAATTCTGCTGCAGGCGCGGTTGGTGTTCGGCTTCCCCTACCAGCAGGTAGCGGCGCGGCGCCTGACGGATGGCTTGATGGATGCCGGCGAGCGTTTCGCAGAATTCCGCCAGTTTGCCGTCGTCCTTCAGATCGTCGTGCAGGGCTTTGATACGGCGGATGCCTTCCAGGCCGCCCTGCTCAAAGCTCAGTTTAGCGGCGGCGCACAGGCCGGCGGTCGCCGCGCCCATGGCGAGGCCGTGGCCGCTGCCGGTGACGCTTTGCTCACGCGCCGCACGCATCTGCGCGATCAGCTCTCTCACCCGGCCGTGTTCATCAAACCGCGCGTCGCGTAGGGTTGCATCCATCAGCTCGCACAACGCCTCGTGATTGCGCACCAGCGCTTTACCCGAGAAGGTCAAAAACTGGTTGGTGCTGTGGATGTCATCCACTTTGCTGCGGATACTGCTGAAGGCGCTCATGCCGCCGGATACACGCGCCTGCCAGCGCTGCACCTCCAGATAGCTGCGGGCGCCGACACCGAGTTCGGATACGCAGCTGGTGTAGTAGGGCAGAGCCGCCAGTTGCCGCTCGGACAGCTGCGGCATTTCCACCACCACTTGTTGATATACCAAGCCATTGGAGCCGACGTCGTAGCTGGACAGAGGGCGCTTGCTGCGCGGGAGCTCCTGGTTGTCGGCCTGTAGATCGGGCTCTGCAGCGGGCACGTCCTGCAGTGTCACCTTCGGCAGGATCGACTCATCATCTTGCCGGCCCTGGCGCTCAAGCAGAGCGGCCGCACGCTCGACTATGGACTTTTTCTCCTCGTCTGACAGACCGGCTTTGATCACGGCAAGCCGGTCCTTTTCCGCCTGCTCCTTGCGCGCCGCTATGGCTGAATCGGGCACCAGGCTCAGGCGCACTCGATGCGGGTTGTCCAGCAGCAGTTTGCGCACCTGCTGTTTGATGAATTCCGGATCCTGGATGGCCGCGCGCAAGGTGTTCAGTGCCACATCGACGTTGAGCATGGGAACAGGATCGCCGCGATGGGTCGCCGCAGTAAGGGCATTCATGATGAGTTGCAAACCGTAAGGGTAACTGTCGCCGCCTATTTCCCGCTGGTGCAGCTCCAGTTGGTGCAAGGCGGCTTCCACATCTTCCTGGGGGATGCCGTTTTGCGCGATCTGTTCGAGTGTATCGAGGATCAGCTTTTCCACCGCATCCACATCCTTCGCGGCACATCCCTCCAAGCCGCAGACAAAGGCCAATTCCTTCTGCGAATCATCGAGGCCGCAAAGCGGAGAGGGTGCATTGCCCAGCTCAGTTGTTTCCAGGGCTTGGAGCAGGGGGCAAGCGCTGTTGTCCAGCAGCACACTGGAAACCAGATTCGCGGTAAAAGCGGTTTCCAGATTGGCGCTGTGACCCAGCAACCAAGCCATCACCACGTGGGTTTTATTGCCGCTGTTTTCATCCTCCGCCAGCGGATAGCGTTCCTCCACGCGCACCGGCGCGTAGTAACGCTGTTCATCGGGCACGGATACTTGTTTGTCCAGCCGCTGAAAGCGCGAGAGCGCCAGCTCTTCAAACTTGGTCTGGTGCTCCACCGCCGGAATATCACCATAGGTCATGAAGATCGCGTTGCTGGGGTGATAATGCGTTTTATAGAAATGCACTAGTTGTTCGTAAGTCAGGTTGGGAATGCAATCCGGCTCGCCGCCGCTATTGAAGTGATAGGTGGTGGCCGGGTGGAGGTACTTGCTTAGGGTATGCCAGAGCATGGAGGTGACCGAACTCATCGCCCCCTTCATTTCGTTGTACACCACGCCCTTGAACAGCAGTTCGGAATTGGCGTCACTCGGCTCGGCGAATTCCAGGCGGTGACCTTCCTGGGCAAAATCCAGCGGGTCCAGGCGGGAGAAAAATACCGCGTCGAGGTACACCTCCAGCAAATTGCCAAAGTCTTTGCGGTTGACACTGGCGAACGGGTACGCCGTCCAGTCGGAGCTGGTGAACGCGTTCATAAAGGTATTCAGGGACCGGCGCGTCATCATGAAGAAGGGATCCCGCACCGGATAGCGCTCACTGCCGCACAAAGCTGTGTGCTCCAGAATGTGGGCGACGCCGGTAGAGTCCTGAGGCACCGTGCGCAAGGCCACCAGAAATACGTTTTCCGAGTTGTCGGCGCTCAGGTGAAAATGGCGCGCCCCGGTGGCGATGTGTTCATATTCTTCGACGGTGAGTTTCAGGGAGGGAACGGCTTCGCTGCGGATGAACTGGAAAGCGGGGTGGGCTTTGGGTGTGGCTTCTTGCATAGAGCGCCTCTGAAGTTGCAATAAGAGTCCGCTGAGGCCACTGCGGTGGCAAACGGATTCGGCATTTTGCCGTCGCAACAGTTTTGAATTCAACCTCGCAATGCATTCACCACCGGCTCGCAATGCATTCATCACTGATATTTAAGTGCCACAGCCGCAGCGGGCCGGCACGACTGTCAGTCGCTATCAAAAATCGCTATATTGCTCGCGCTTCAGAGAAACCGGCCTGCGTGAACAATACTGAAGCGGGCGGTGACGCGATGAGTTAGCTAGAGGGGTTTTTGAAATGGCCGATTGGCTGATGATGTACGGGCTGGATTTGCTTGCAGCCGCGTGGCTGATAGGGTGCTGGACCGGTTATGCGGCCTTTGCCAAACGCCAGGCACGCACTACTTTCTGTATTTCCTCCGTGCTGCATTACTACCGCAAGCGCTGGATGTTTTTCATGCTGCAGCGGGAAAACCGCGTCGCCGATTCATCACTTTTGTCCAGCCTTGAGCGCAACGCCAGTTTCCTCGCTTCCACCGCTATGTTGATCATCGCCGGTTTGGTGACCACGCTGGCCTCCATAGACACAGTTCATGCAACGCTCACCACAGTCCCATTTTCGCGCGTGGCGCAAACGCCGTTGCAATTGCAGTTCAAGGTTGCGCTGCTGTTGCTCATCTACATCTATGCTTTTTTCTCGTTCACCTGGGCGATGCGGCAGTACGGCTTCTGCGCGATCATGTTCGGTGCGGCGCCTTTATGCAGTGGCGAGAATCCAGAGGCTGAGGTGTATGCCCGCCATGCCTCCAAGGTGATCGACCAGGCGGGGCTCAGCTATAACTATGGTTTGCGGGCGTATTATTTCTCCCTTTCAATTCTGGCTTGGGTATTCAGCATCTGGTTATTCGTACTTGCTGTGGCCATTGTGGTCGCCGTGCTGTACGAGCGTGAATTCCACTCCAAAACACTGCGCGCGATGATTCAGGCTGCCGACTTGAAAGACACTCGCTTGGATTAGGGAAGTGTCGCCGGGTTGGCGTAATTGTTATGCGGAGCACATGGGGCTACCATGCCGCTTTGCTTAGTCGAGTGTGGAGCGATGGATAACGAAAATCCCACCCATAAACGAATGCCAGAGCAGGATGAGACTCGTCGCACCGCGACTCGCGAAGAGAGTGGTGCGGCTACCACGCTTGCTCGCGGCGGGCGGCAGCCCGAGCCATCCTCACCCACTCTCGCGCGGGACGCCGCAGATGATCAAACGCGTCCGGCTTCAAATCTAAACGCCACGCGTATCCAGGTCAAACCGCGGGTTCACCCATCCTCGGACACTCTCGCCACGCCTTCCCAAAGTGCCAATACCACTGTCGTCAATCCAGATATAAGCCGACTTTCAGACAGCGTTTTCGCTCATCTCGAGAAACGCATTGCCGAAAGCTATAAGGGTATGACTGTGCTTAAAGAGCGCTTTGTGCTCCTGCAGACCCTGGGATCCGGTGGTATGGGCAACGTGTATCTGGCCAAGGATTTATTGCGCGAGGAAATGGATGACAGTGATTCGCTGATCGCCATCAAGGTGCTCAACGAGGAGTGCCGCCGCCTTCCCGGTGCATTGCAGTCGCTGCAACGGGAGGCGAAAAAAGCGCAGGCGCTCTCCCACCCGAACATAGTGACGGTCTACGATTTCGATCGCGATGGCGACAACGCCTTTATCACCATGGAATACATCGAGGGTGATTCGCTCAAGGAGCATTTACGATCCAATGGGCGTATGCCGTTTGAGAAAGCGTTCTATGTCATCGAGCGGGTCGCACGCGGATTGGCCTACGCTCACCAGCAGGGTTTCGCCCACGCCGATATCAAACCCGCCAACATTTTTCTCAGCAAAAGTGACGTCGTAAAAATTCTCGATTTCGGTATCGCCAAAGCGTTCACTGAAGCCACCAAAGAGAAGCGCACACTCGCGGATGCTCTTACCGAAGGTGCTTTGACACCGGGTTACGCCAGCCTGGAAATGTTGCAGGGCCATACACCTATGCCGGTGGATGATGTGTACTCCCTGGCGTGTATGTATTACGAAATCCTGCGCGGCCGCCATCCTTTTATTGGCGCCGATGGCCTGCCTATGCCGGCGGATGTGGCGCGTGATAAGGGCGCCAAGCTGGAGAATATTGTCGGTATTCCGCGACGGCAGATGCGCGCGCTGCGCCGTGGCCTGGAATTCGAGCGGGACAAGCGCTTCAAGGATGCCGGTGAATTTCTCGACGCCATTAAAAAGCGCAATTTAAAAAAAGATCTCGGCCTGCTTAGCCTCGCCGCCGTGGCCACCGGCACCTTGATTTTCCTCACCAGCACGGCACTTGATCAGGTGGTTCCCAGTGTGACCAGCCTCAAGCCGGCACTCAGTGCAGTAGGTGAGGCCATAATTGAAGGTGATCAATTTTTGGCGACGCAGGATATTGATCTGGCGCATCGCCTTTATTCCCAGGCGTGGGAGCTGGCGAATGATCTTACGGTGAATGATGTGGCCGAACGGGAAAAGGTCCACGCCATTCTTGAAGACCGCATGATCCAGGTGAGCAACCAGCTTATTGAACGATCGCGCGATGAATCCATTGATGAATATCAGTTGCGTGAATTGTTCGTCGCACTGGAATTTCTCGCCAAAGATGAAATTGCCGGTAATGAAAGAAAAATTGAAGCCGCACTCAAGAACATAGATAAGCGGCTGCAGCGTTTTGAATCGAAGAAGTGATTTGCTTATTCAACCAGGAGAATTTCTACAATGCCAGTCAAGACCTTGCCTTTCGCACTGAAACCTTTGGGGCCGCTCGCTTTGAGCCTTGCTTTACTCGCCGGCTGCGGCGCAACCACTCCGACGAAAGACGCCGCTGCTGGCAAGTCCAAGGAAGGTTATGAAAACCTCGAGGATCTTTACATCGTCGACTGCCTGCTACCTGGCCAGGTGCGCCGTCTCGGCACCATGCAATATCTCAGTCCGCGTCGTGCGGTTCGCACCACCACTGCGGATTGTCGTATCCGCGGCGGCGAATATGTGGAATACGACCGGGCGGATTATCGCTCTGCACTGAAGGTCTGGTTGCCACAGGCAGAGCAGGGCGATGCCGAGGCGCAGAATTACGTCGGTGAAATTTTTGAAAAAAGGTCTAGGCCAGGAGCCAGATTATGTTTCCGCTGTGAGCTGGTACACCAAGGCAGCCAATCAGGGATATTCACGGGCGCAAATCAATTTGGGCTATTTATATGAAAAAGGCATGGGTGTTGATAAAAACATCACCACCGCTTTGAACTGGTATCGCAAGGCATCGGGCATTGGCGACGACGAGCTGATGCTCAGCAGCGACGCACAAAAAGAACTCGCCTCCACGCGGGAAAAACTCAATGCGCAACTGGCGAGCGCCAAAGTCCAAACCGACTTTTTGCAAAAGCAGATAGCTGGACTTAAGGGTGAGGTAGAAAAGCAGACCCGGCTCGCCGAGCAGAAACAAAATGGCGCGGATCCCAAAGAGCTGGAATTCGCCCGCCAGGAAGTTGCGGCCTTGACGGAGTTGTACGAAAAAGCCTTGAATGAACGCAAATCTCTTGAAGAGCAGGTGGGCGGGATGGAAATCGCTTATCGCAAATTCAGCAGTGACGAATTCCTCGCGCCGAAAATTCTCGACAAAGTGGAAACCCGGGTGGCGAAAGACGTGAATTTCGGCCGCTATTTCGCCCTCATCATTGGCAATCAGGATTATGTGTTCCTCGACGATCTGCGCTCACCTATCCAGGACGGCAAGCGCCTGCAGCAAATTCTCGAGCAGAAATATGGCTTCAGCACTTTGCTGGTTTCCAATGCCTCCGAGAAAAATATTCTCAACACCATCAACGATTTTTACGAACAGATCGGTGAGAACGATAATCTGCTGATTTATTACGCCGGTCACGGCAATATTTCCCGCAGCGACCAAAGTCGTACCGAGCGCGGTTATTGGCTGCCGGTGGATGCCGGCAAAGATAACATCAGCAACTGGATCAACAATTCGGTGATCAGTGATCACCTGGATCGCATGCGCGCCCGCTCAGTATTGGTGATTTCGGATTCCTGCTACGCAGGTTATCTCGGCTCGGAAAAAAGCCCGTTTTTATTCGGCGTGAGCGGATCTCAATCGGATAAAGCCATTCAGGCGGGTTTATCCCGGCGCGCACGGGTGGTAATTTCATCCGGCGGTGTAAAACCGGTGTTGGATGGCTCCAATAAAACCCACTCGGTATTTGCAAGTGCTTTGATCGACGCTCTGGATCAGAACCAGGACACGCTGCGCGACAGTAGTTTGTTCGCCCAATTGTCGGTCAACGTGCGCAAGCGCAGTGAGCATGCCGAAGAGGTCCAGATTCCCGAAATGAAACCCGTGCGGGAAGCAGGGCATGAGGGCGGCACCTTCTATTTTGTGCCGGTTAACTGAGCCTCCAAATCCTGTAGCAGCGCAGGCCAGATGCGCTGCCAGCAGCAGGAGTGATCAAATTTAGGATGCAGGAAAAAACGGGCTGCAGGATCGCGGCTCGCGACCTCTTGGGTAATATACGCCGGCACCTGCTGGTCCACGGCTCCAGCCAAATGCCAGCGGACAATCCCGCCCGGCAACGCCGGTTGTCCGGCAGGATTTAATGATCGTTGCAATGGCAAAAATCCCCGCGCGCTCGTCCAGGCGCGGTGATCCAGATTGGCCGCCACAGTGACCACGGCCGCCACATTATCCAACCGCTGCGCCAGCAACATCGCCAGCGTCCCGCCCCCGCTATGACCGAGCAGAACCAGCCGCGCACCCGGATATTGCCGTCCCAGATCCTGCAGCCCAGCCGCCATGATCGCCACCACTTCCTCTGAATAACGCCTGTCGGTCCAGAGGGTCGCGGAGCAGTTTTCCGGCATGGCCGCATGGCCGTAGCAGGGGCGATTGAGATAAATGCTCGGATGGGGATCCAGCATCATTAGCTTCAAGGCTGTCATTTCACTTGAATTGGGGTCGGCCGCCGGCCAGCGCCCGCGCAGCCAGGGCTGTCCATCTCCTTCGAGATATACATGAATGAAACCGACGTCTGGGAGTGCGACTGTGTTATGCGCATAGGCAACAAGAGGTATAGGTGAGGTGCGCGCCAAGGTAAGGGGTTCGCATGTCGGACATAAAACTCGAGTTCTATGCGATGGACTAGTGCTGCAGCCAGCGAGTAGGCCGGCGATGAAAAGGAGAAAAGCGGCAGCGATGCGGCCCATTCAGAATGCGTCGGGTGGACCCAAAGGGCAGCACGCTCGTCCGCGTTAACGGAGGATGGATTGAGATCTGCGGCGTCCGCGCAGACCCGGTCCCGGCCACTGCGCTTTGCTTCATAGAGCTTTTGGTCAGCGCGGTCGACAAGTACGGCAGCGCTGATTTTCTGCTCATGGCGAAAGGCGCTAACACCGAAACTGGCGGTGATCATCAAATCTCCTTTTGGGGTGGTAATGGGTGTTTGCTTCAACGCCAACCGCAGGCGTTCCGCCACCTGCATAGCCGTCACCAACGGCGTGGCCGGCAGAATGATGACAAACTCCTCGCCGCCGTAACGACACGGCACGTCGATAATTCTCAGCTCGTCGCGGAAAATCTGGGCTGCGCATTGGAGCACATGGTCGCCAACGGGATGGCCAAAGCTGTCGTTGATCGCTTTGAAGTGATCCAGATCCAGCAAGATGATGCTGAGGGTTTGCAGGCTGCGGCGGGAGCGTTCCATTTCGGTCTCGAGAACCCGATCGAAATGGCGTTTGTTATAGAGGAGGGTAAGCGGGTCGCGAATCACCTGAAGTTCAAGGGATTGAAGCTCTTTGTGCAATCGCGACAGCTCCATCTGCGCCGGGCAATCCGGCGCTTCATACAGGCACAAGATCCGTGGGGAGTCGCTCATTCAGCGCAGGTCTCAACAATATTGGGTTGTTGAAGATTAGATGGCCGAAGGGTTGGGTGCTATGAAAGGCGTTCCAAGAAATGTTCGTAGCCAAACTCTTTAACAATTTTTAACTCATCCGTCTCACTGTTGTAGAGCGCAATAGCCGGCAATGGAATGCCGTTGAAGGTGGTGTTTTTCACCATGGTGTAAATCGCCATATCCTCGAACATCATCCGCTGCCCGACCTTGAGCGGGCTCGGGAAGCTGTAATCTCCGATGACGTCGCCGGACAAGCAGCTCGGGCCGCCGAGCCGGTAGGTATGAGGCAGTTCGCCTGGCTGACCGGTGCCGGTAATGCGCGGGCGATAGGGCATCTCCAGCACGTCCGGCATATGACAGGTGGCAGAGGTATCCAGAATCGCCAGATCCATGCTGTTCCAGTTGGTGTCGAGGACTTCGGCCACCAGAATGCCGCCGTTCAGCGCGATCGCTTCGCCCGGCTCCAGGTAAACCTGCACCTGATATTTGTTCTGGAACTGTTTGACGCGCTCGATCAAAGCGTCAACCTGATAATCATCCCGCGTAATGTGATGACCGCCGCCGAAGTTGATCCACTTCATCTGCGGCAAGTAGTCGGCAAAGTTGGTTTCGATAACGTCGAGGGTCCGCCGCAAGGGTTCGTAATCCTGTTCGCACAAGGTGTGAAAATGCAGGCCGGAGAGGCCGGTCAGGTCCTGACCTTCGAATCGGGCAATGGGAATACCCATACGTGAGCAGGGCGCGCAGGGATCGTAAATTGGCGTCGCCCCTTCCGAGTGTTCGGGATTGATCCGCAGACCAAATTCCAACCCTGGCCGTCTGGCTTGGGCCGCGAGAGCCTGCTCTTTAAATCGCTGCCACTGGTCAAATGAATTGAATACCACGTGATCCGACGCTTCCAGAATTGCTTCCATTTCCTGTGGGCGATAGGCGGCAGCGTAGGTGTGCACTTCACCGCCGAACTCCTCCCGCCCTAAACGAGCCTCAAACAAACCGCTGGCGCAGGTTCCCTTGAGGTAACGCATCACCAAAGGTGCTACGGCAAACATAGAAAACGCTTTGAGGGCCAATAACACTTTGGCGCCACTTTCTTCCTGTACCCGGGCCAACACGCGCAAATTGCGCTCGATCGCAGCGGCGTCCACGACATAACAAGGGCTGGGAACGCGGGACAGGTCAAAATTTGCCAGGGAGTGGGGCATGATGAAATCGCTCGGTGAATCAAGGTGGGAAGGGAGAGCGCGGCTTCAGGCGAAGCCGCGGAGATAAATCAGTTCGACAGACCGGTGTCGGTCAGATCGACCAGGGTCCAGGGCAGACCATATTTGTTGAGGTCTTCCATAAATGGATCCGGGTCGAACTGCTCCATATTCCAAACGCCCGCTTTCATCCATTTGTTCTCCAGCATCATCTTCGCGCCGATCATCGCCGGTACGCCGGTGGTGTAGGAGATCGCCTGGGACTGCACCTCGCGGAAGCACGCCTCGTGATCACAGATGTTGTAGATGTAGACAATCTTTTCCTTGCCGGCCTTGATGCCTTTGGCGACGCAGCCGATACAGGTGCGGCCTTTCGTCAGCGGCCCGAGGCTTGAGGGGTCGGGCAGAACGGACTTGAGGAATTGCAGCGGAATCACTTCCACGCCGTTGTACATCACGGGCTTGATGCCGGTCATGCCCACGTTCTGCAGCACTTCCAGATGCTTCAGGTAGTTCTGTGAAAAGGTCATCCAGAAGCGCGCGCGCTTGATTTCCGGGAAGTGTTTGACGATGGACTCCAACTCCTCGTGGTACATCATGTAGATGTCCATCGGGCCAATGCCCTCGGGGAAGTCGAAGGAATCCTTGACGGACAGCGGGTCGGTTTCCACCCACTCGCCGTTCTGCCAAAAGCGGCCTTTCGCGGTGACTTCGCGGATGTTGATCTCCGGGTTGAAGTTGGTGGCGAACGGCTGGCCGTGGTTGCCGGCGTTGGCGTCGATGATGTCCAGCTCGTGGATCTCATCCAGGCAATGTTTTTTGATATAGGCGGTGTAGACGTTGGTGACGCCCGGGTCGAAGCCACTTCCCAGCAACGCCATGAGCCCAGCCTTCTGGAATTTTTCCTGATAGGCCCATTGCCATTTGTATTCGAACTTGGCCACTTCTGGTGGCTCGTAGTTGGCGGTGTCGAGATAGTGCACGCCAGCATTGAGGCAGGCGTCCATGATGTGCAGATCCTGGTAGGGCAGAGCTACGTTGATCACCAGGCTGGGCTTTTCTTTCTCCAGCAGGGCGGTCAGCTCGGCAACGTTATCCGCGTCAACTTGGGCTGTGCGAATCGGACGCGACAGCTGCGCTGCGATCTTTTTGCATTTTTCCTCGTTGCGGCTCGCCAGAATAATCTCTGGGAACACCTCGGGCAGTTGCGCGCACTTATGGGTGACCACGCCACCCACGCCGCCGGCACCGATGATGATGACTTTACTCATGTGAATTCTCCTCAATGGTCCGCGCAGCCGAGCTGCGCGACTTTACTGCTTATCGATATATTGGCGGCTTATTTTTCGCTCTAGCCAAATTTATTTTTCGTAACAGGTTTTATTTTTCGTAATAGGTATAGCCGCGCATGCTGGCGGAAAACGCCTTCATGATGTCCAGACGCTCGGAAGCGCTGATGCGACCCTCGCGCACCGCCTGCTCGGCGATACGGCGGAAACGGTCCTGCATCACTTGCGGGTTGTACTCCACATAACTGAGCACGTCGGCGATGCTGTCGCCCTCGATCTCATGGACAAACTCGTAAAGGCCACCTTCGTTGATGCGCACACTGACGACGTTGGTATCGCCGAACAGGTTGTGCAGATCGCCGAGGGTCTCCTGGTAGGCGCCAACAAGGAAGGTGCCGATGTAGTACTCCTCGTTTTCCTTCAGAGCGTGGAGCGGCAGGGTGCGGCGGGTGCTGTGCATGTCGGCGAAGCGGTCGATCTTGCCGTCACAGTCACAGGTGATGTCCGCGATTATGGCCTGCCGGGTGGGGGGCGCTCTTCGAGCCGGTGAATCGGCGCGATTGGGAAGATCTGGTCGATAGCCCAGATATCCGGCAGTGACTGGAACAGGCTGAAGTTGCAGTAGTAGATGTCGGACAGCTGCTCTTTCAACCGCGGTAACTCGCTGAATTCCCGCGGTGCATCTTCAGCCAGAACCAGCAGGCGTTGCATAACCTTCAGGAACAGGTTTTCCGACAGCGAGCGCGAGCGCAGGTTGACCTGGCCGCGTTTGAACAGCTCGCGAATCTCGTCGCGATAGAAGAGGGCGTCGTTGTAACACTCCTGAAGGTTGCGCACATTGGCGGTCTTGAGCAGCTCCTTCAGGTTGTGAATCATCGCGTGCTCTTCTTCGCTGATCACCTCCGGCAGGGGGCCAGGTTCGAAGCTCGCCACGTCCAGGACGTTGAACAGCAGCACAGAAGAATAAGCGACGGTCGCACGTCCAGACTCGGTAATGATGGTCGGATGCGCAATCTCATTGGGATCGAGGGTCGTCATGATTACGTCGACGATGTCGGCGCAATATTCATCCAGCGTGTAGTTGCGTGAATGGACATAGTTGGTTTTCGACCCGTCATAGTCGACCGCCAAACCGCCACCCAGATCCAGATAACCCATACGCGCGCCTTCGCGCACGAGGTCCATATAAACCTGGCAGGCTTCCAACACACCGGTGCGGATGTCGCGAATGTTGGGGATCTGCGAACCCAGGTGGTAGTGAAGCAGTTGCAGGCAGTCGAGCATGCCTTCGGCTTTGAGGGTATCCACCAGATTGATGAGCTGGGCGATAGTGACGCCGAAGATGCTGCGGTCACCGCTGGTGGCGTTCCAATGGCCGCCCACCATGGAAGCTAGTTTGACGCGTATGCCGATCAGCGGCTGGATTCCCAGTGCACGGCTGCGTTCAAGGATGATCGGTAATTCGGAGGGGGTTTCAATGACGAAAAACACCCGGTAGCCCATCTTGCACGCCTGCAGACCGAGGTCGATGAACTCTGCGTCCTTATAACCATTACAGACGATACAGGCTTCTGGAGATTCCAGGTTCGCCAAGGCAATGATCAGCTCCGGCTTGGAGCCGGCCTCCAAGCCGTGGCCGTACTTGGCGCCAACCTGAGCGATCTCTTCAATCACATGGCACTGCTGGTTGACCTTCACCGGAAAGACGCCGCGGTACTTGCCGCGATAGCCGCTCTGCTCGATGGCATTGTTGAAGGCGTTGTTCAAGCGGGCGATTTGCTGAGCCAAGAGGTTCTCGAAGCGCACCAGCACCGGCATGTCCATGCCGCGCTCCTTGATGTCTTTCACCAGATCCAGCATCGAAATCTTCAAGGGGCCGGACTCCCCCTGAGCGGTCACCAGGATTTCACCTTTGTCCGAGACGCTGAAATAACCCGCGCCCCAGTCATTGATGCCATAAAGTTCAGCCGAATGAGAGGCCGTCCAAGCGTGATGCACCATCTTGTTCAATGTCTGAATATCTCCAGAAAAAAGGATAGAAGTTGGCACTGTAATATGCCGATGGATTGAGACAGATTGATGTCGGGGACACCCCCTGCCGCAAAGGCGCGAACTATCGCAGATTTACTAAGACTTTTCCAGAACTGGAAGGGTCCCGCGGACGGGCGTCATCTTGCCTGAAAAGGGGCTTCGCGACGCTGGCGGGGACCAGAGGAAGTGGGTTTGTGCGCACCCGTATCGTACGGGTGCGATTTGATGACGAGGCTTATCTTACCAGCGAAAGATTTCGACTGTCCTTAAGGCATCTCTCCGCTGCGCTGAAGGCATCACGCACAGCGACATGGGCAGTGGGGGCATCATGCGAGACCGTAATCGGACGCCCGCGCAGGTTAAGTTCAATCGAGGCGCGAAATAATTTTCCTTTATTGCGGCGATTGTGCGGCATGTCCAAGACCACGCGGGAGCGCAGGATGTCTGGAGCAAAACGGGAAAGTTTTTCAAGTTTGCGGTTAATGGTGTACACCAGGGCAGGCGAGTGATCTAAATCTCGAAAGACAACGTCTGCGTTATTTCTCATGGAAAAGGCGACCTCCATAAAAGTGCCGAATTTGAAATCAAGTGCAGGCCCGCCCTTTAATCATGGAGCCTTTTACCGGAATTGCAAGTTGCGCCTAATAACATTCTGTCCGCTTGTTTGAATGGCCTATGCCGGATGAGAAGCAAATCACTCAACCCCTCGGGTTTTCGCATTTTTGTGCTGCGGCGCTTGAAATTTATTTTTCCAGACTTATCTATTTCGTAGCCGGCGTTGTTTCGCAGAAAGATTCCGGTTTCACGGCCTGGTTTTCGGGTATCAATTTATTTATTGCTCTAATTGAGGATAAACCATGAGAACTTTTGACTTTTCTCCTTTGTACAAATCCGCTATCGGCTTTGATCGTTTAGCACAGATTCTCGACGCTGCTCATCGCGCCGAGCAGACTCAGCCCGCTTTTCCGCCATACAACATCGAATTGACCGGTGAAAATCAGTACCGCATCAGCATGGCTGTCGCCGGGTTTGGCCAGAACGAGATTGAAATTGAAGTGGAACATGGCGTCTTGCGTGTTTCCGGCAAAAAAGCTGCAGATGCGGAAAATCGACAGTTTCTGCATCGCGGTATCGCGGGACGGGATTTCGAGCGCAAATTCCAGCTCGCGGATTACGTCCAGGTTTCCGGCGCCAATATGGCAAATGGCTTGCTAAATATAGAACTGAAGCGCGAGATTCCGGAATTTCTCAAACCCCGAAAAATTGCCATAACCAACTCCCAGGATAGGGCGCAGCCGGAGAGTAACGTTTTGCGCGTGGAAAAGGCTGAGGCTGCCTGACCGTTTTACACATTGACATTTTTTAAGAGTCGGTTTTACAAAGAGTCCGCGCTGAATAATTTGGCGCGGACGGTAATTCTGTATTGTGCCGGCGTTGTGCCGAAATATTTTTTGAACAGATCGGAAAAGTGCGCCAAATCCTGATAGCCGGATCTATAGGCAATTTCGGACACCGCGAGATTGCTGGAATGCAGTAGCTCTCCCGCGTGGCGCATTTTCACATTCTGTATATATTGAATCGGCGTGAGGTTGGTTGCATTTTTGAATCGTCGATTCAAAGTGCGCAAACTCATGCCGAGTGAATTTGCGACATCTTTAACCTGAATATTTTTCTGCGCATTCTGCTGAATCCAAGATTGTGCTCGCGCCACATCTTCATCCGGATGAGCTTGAAATTCACCGTGTTCAATTTGCATCTGAGGGTAGGCTTTGCGAACCTCGTGAAAAAAATGTCTTTCCACATGGCGGGCAATCTGTTCACCAAAAATATCCTGAATAAAAAAAACCGTCAGGTCTGCCAGGGAGTTTACGCTGGCAGTGCAGTACAGATTTTCCGAGCGGGTAATAAAGTGGTTGCGCTTCAATAATACCCGTGGGTAGGCTCAGCGAACTTGTCGAAGTAATACCAGTGGGTTGTGGCCGGCCTGAAATCGAGTAGTCCCGCTTCCGCCATAAAACAGCAGCCGGTGCCAACCCCGGCGATTGTTCCGCCGTCTTGTTTCTGCTTTACCAGCCACGGCAGCACAGCCTGATTGTTCTTCAAAACCGTTTTGGGATTTCGCCAGAGTGCAGGAATGAAGGTGATTGATGATGTTTCGATATCGCTGATGGCACAGTGTGGCTGAAGCAGCATTCCGGTATGCGATGTCACCGCCTTGCCATCCACCGACGCCAGCCGGAAGACAAGCTGCGACTGTGACGTCTGGCGCTGACGCGATGATTTCTGCATAGCCTCCGCCGCATGAAGCTGCTCCATGGGCAGTGCCACGCTGGTAGCCAGCATTTGTTCGCACAACAAGAATGTTATTGACGTCATCTGGTTCTGGCTCCCTAGGGTTTGGCGGATTTACCTCTATTTTGTGGCGAGTATCCCCCTGTGGCGAAATGGTTTCAACAATAAACTGCGCGGTATCCCACATCCCAATTGCTAAGGTGTCCCTGTGACAACGATTACCCGATTACCCGTGATCGTCGGCTTCGGCGGGTTCAACGCTGCCGGCCGCAGTTCTGGCCATCGCGGCTATGAACGCATGATATTTGAGAGCCTCTCCCAGCCTGATCGCACAGGGCTCATTGCGTCCTTAGCAAATCTAATGGGCGACAGCGCCAATCGAACCAGTGATGCGGCTCTGGAGCGTTCGGTCCTGACGGGCACTCTGGTTAGACGTATCGAAAACACCTACTTTCCGGTAGAGGCCGCACCCTTGAGCAGAAGGGCTCAGGTCATCGGGACCGAAAAGAGCCCTATTCGCCTGAGCATCTCCAATCGCGATCTGCCGCCCACCTTGCCGGAAGGTTGGAAAGTGGTTTCCCAGGAGGCTGGCCTCTGTGAAATCGAGGTCACTGGTCGGCAAGGCGTTGCCGTCGAGTCGACCCAAGAAATGGCGGTGCAAGCAGCTGGGCAGCTGCCCAATGGGTTTAATCCGGGTTCCTACTATCGCTCCACCCATCACCCGAGAGGCCTTCAACTCAATATCCTTGCCGCCTCAGATGCAGTGAAATCGACGGGTATCCCCTGGCAAACCATTTGCGAACAGGTCGCGCCGGATGAAATCGGGGTGTACAGCAGCAGCGTCATGAGCCAGCTGGACCCCACAGGCTTCGGTGGCATGCTGCAGGCGCGCCTGCGGGGCGAGCGCGTATCGTCGAAGCAACTGGCTTTAGGTCTCAACACCATGCCCGCGGACTTCGTCAACGCTTACGTACTGGGCAGCGTCGGCGCGACCGGTGGCGTCACCGGTGCCTGCGCTACCTTCTTATATAACTTGCGAGCCGGAGTGGAAGATATAAAAGCAGGGCGCCGCCGCGTGGTTCTGGTGGGCAGCGCTGAAGCCCCCATACTGCCGGAAATCATTGACGGCTACGCCGCCATGAGCGCTTTGGCAACGGACGCGGATCTGCGCAAATTGACCGGCTCGGACGAAATAGACTACCGCCGCGCCAGTCGGCCCTTTGGTGAGAACTGCGGATTTACCATCGCGGAATCCGGCCAATACGTCATGTTGATGGATGACGAACTGGCGATACGCATGGGCGCGCAGATTTTTGCGGCTGTCCCGGCGGTATATGTCCACGCCGATGGCTTTAAAAAATCGATCTCCGCACCCGGGCCTGGCAATTACATCACCATGGCACGAGCGACAGCCCTGGCCGCAAGCCTCTTCGGCGAAGAAAAGGTCCGCAGAGCAAGTTTTGTGCAGGCTCACGGGTCCAGCACACCGCAAAATCGGGTCACGGAGTCGCGCATTTTCGATGAGGTTGCGCACGCATTTGGCATCAACGGGTGGCCTGTGGCGGCGGTAAAAGCTTATCTCGGCCACTCCCTCGGGCCTGCCAGTGGCGACCAGATGGCCGCTACTCTGGGTATTTTTGCGCGCGGAATATTGCCGGGCATCAAGACCATAGACGCTGTTGCGGATGACGTACATGCCGAGCGCCTGCGCATTTCCACCAAGGATCAGGAGCTCGGCGTCGAGTCTTGCCAAATCGGTCTGCTTAACTCCAAAGGGTTTGGCGGCAACAACGCGACCGCGGTGGTGGTGTCGCCTCTGGCGATTCAGCCGCTGTTGCAAAGACGTCACGGCGCGATCACCTGGAAAGGTTATCTGGACAAGCTTGCTCCGGTGACCGAAAGCGCTGGCAAGTATTTGCAGGAAGCCGATGCGGGCAAGCTCAATCCGGTTTATGAGTTTGGCATCGGAATGATCGATGAGCAGGCGATCGAGCTGGATTCAGGACAGATTCGCCTACCCGGATTCCGTAATGCGATCAGCCTCAAAGGCTGCGATGGTTTTGACGACTTGGCCCCATGACCGACGATTCACCACTGAACGAATCCTCTGCCCAAGAATTTGATCCCGGGCGGAGATTGCGTCAGTTGCGGCTGGAGTTGGGCTTGTCGCAGCGGGAACTGTCGCGACGCGCGGGCATGACAAATGCCAATTTGTCGATGATAGAGCAGGGGCGCGTGAGCCCCTCGCTGCAAACACTGGAACGTATTCTGCGCGCCATTCCGATCTCGCTGGAAGACTTTTTCCGCGCCGACGCTGCAATCTCACCGTCTGTATTCGCCGCCGCCGAGCAGATACGCATCACCCAGCCCGGCGTCGAATTGTTTGTTGCGACGGCCTCTGGCTTTGAAGGTCAGCCGACTGTGGTCCGAGGTCTTCTCAAACCTAGTGCTTCAATTTCGGATTCTCCCGCTTTTCCAAAAAACAGCTGGCTGTCCGGGGTGGTCGCTCAGGGGTATCTCACCCTGGTACTGGAGGAGACAAAGTGGACCCTGGGGGCTGGTGACGCTTTCCAGTTTCACCGAAACCGTTCTTTTCACCTGGAGAACCAGCATAATCAGGACTTGCATTTGACACTTGTGGTTAGCTCAGGCGCTCAAGTCGTTGATATTAAAGTATGAAAAATCGCGCAATATTTTTTGCCACTCGATGAAGTAAAGGCGGTTGTTTCACTGTCTTTCAAAGTTGGATTGATCCATACTTAGGCAAATCAAACAACTGTTACGTTGCCGTTTTCGACCTTCAAAACCGGCAACAAAGCGGAAACGGGTTGAGGGTGCGATGATTTTTTCAGGTGATGCCATAACAGTCGAAGACTTGGGCGAAGGGCTCATGCACTTGCGGTTTGATCTGCAAGGTGAGTCTGTAAATAAATTCAATCTACTGCTTTCCAGTGAGCTCGAGTTGGTGATCGACACACTGGAGTGCCAATCCGATGTAAAGGGACTTCTTCTATCCAGCGCAAAAAGCGCTTTTATGGTAGGAGCGGACATCACAGAATTCGGCCCCGTATTCGCGCAGGGAGATGACGCAATACGCTCCCATCTGCTCACCAATAATCGCAATTTCAATCGCCTCGAAGATCTGCCTTTTCCTACCGTCGTCGCCATCAACGGTTATGCGCTGGGCGGAGGATTGGAGATCGCTCTCGCCTGCGATTTCCGCATCATGAGCGACAGCGCCAAGGTCGGGCTCCCTGAAACCAAGTTGGGCCTGATTCCAGGTTGGGGCGGCACTGTGCGTCTACCTCGCTTGGTCGGACTGGACACCGCGGTGGAATGGATCGCAAGTGGCGCGGAATATAAAGGGAGTGATGTACTTACGAAAGGCGTTGCCGACGGTGTGGTTGAGGACGCAAATCTGATCGCGAGCGCTCTTGACGTTCTGCGCCGGGCGGCAAATGGAAAGCTGCCATACCTCCCGAGGCGAGAGCAAAAAACGTCGCCACTGCGACACAATGACATGGAAGAGCCTGCTGGCATTCGAGAGCTCAAAAATGTTTGTCGGCGCACAAGCCGGACGCAATTACCCGGCACCCGTTTCCGCGATCAAGGCCATGCAGGAAGGCGCGAAACTGGGGCGCGACGATGCCCAGAAGATCGAAGCCAATACATTTATCAAGCTTGCCCAGACTTCCGCCGCGCGAAATCTGGTGGGGCTCTTTCTAAGCGATCAGTACATCGCGAAAAAGTCCAAGCATTGGGAAAAACAAGCTGAACTGCCGGTCAAGCGAACGGCGGTGTTGGGTGCGGGAATCATGGGCGGCGGAATTGCATACCAGTCCGCCAGCCGTGGCGTCCCCATCAAGATGAAAGATATCAACCAGAAGGGTATCGATCAGGGCCTTGCAGAAGCGGCCAAATTGATGACCAAGCGCGTTGAATCCGGCAAGGCGACAGCGGCCAGCATGGCGGAAATATTAAATCGAATTGAACCCGCCTTGACCTACGATGGCTTCGCGGAAGTCGACCTAGTGGTCGAAGCCGTGGTAGAAAATCCAGCAGTAAAAAAAGTGGTGCTGGCAGAGGTGGAGTCGACGGTGAAGCCTGCAACAATTCTCTGCTCGAATACGTCGACCATCTCCATTGATGCCCTTGCCGAGAACCTTGCGCGCCCGGAAAATTTCTGCGGCATGCACTTTTTCAATCCCGTTCATGCCATGCCGTTAGTGGAAATCATTCGCGGGAAAAAGACTTCCGATCAAGCAATAGCACGCACAGTCGCCTACGCCAACGCGTTGGGTAAAAAGCCTGTTGTGGTCAATAATTGCCCCGGATTTCTGGTCAACAGAGTGCTATTTCCTTACTTCGCCGGATTCTCGATGCTGTTGAGGGATGGCGCGGATTTTCAGGCGGTGGATAAAGTCATGGAGCGCTGGGGCTGGCCTATGGGTCCTGCGTACCTGCTGGATGTTGTGGGCCTGGATACGGCCGTCCACGCCCAAGGTGTTATGGCGGAAGGCTTTCCTCAGCGCATGGTGAAAACCTTTAAGCCAGCGCCCGATGTTCTCTATGAGGCCGGTCGTTTGGGTCAAAAAAATGGCTTAGGTTTTTACAACTACGAAAAAGACAAGAAAGGCAAACCGGTGAAAGTTCCGACCCGGGACAGCTATGACTTGCTCGCATCGCATGTGGCGCCCGCCAAAGAATTTTCAGATGATGAAATTATCGCTCGCATGATGATTCCCCTGGCAACCGAACTCGTCCGTTGCCTTGAGGAGCAGATAGTGGCCTCTCCGGCAGAAGCGGACATGGCGCTGATCTATGGCCTGGGCTTTCCGCCTTTCCGTGGCGGTGTATTTCGCTGGATTGATGAGCAGGGATTGAACCGTTTTATCGTCAGTGCTTTGCCGTTCGCCGATCTTAGTCCTCTGTACCAAGTCACAGAAGACATGCAGCAGCGCGCCAAAGAAGGCAAAACATATTACTGAGTGTGGGAGTTACAAGTGAGCCTGAAACCGAGAGATGTCGTAATTGTTGATTACGCCCGCACGCCGATGGGGCGCGCTAAAAACGGCTGCTTCAGACATCTTCGCGCAGATGAAATGAGTGCGATCCTCTTGAATCAGTTGATGCAGCGCAACTCTGGTATCGACCCCGCAGGCGTCGATGACGTGATCTGGGGATGTGTCATGCAGCGCGAGGAGCAGGGCTTCAATATCGCGAGAAATATCATCTTGCGCACGATACTGCCACACACAGTTCCAGGGCAGACGGTTAACCGCCTCTGCGGCTCCTCAATGTCTGCTCTACACACTGCAGCGGCCAATATTCGTGCGGGCATGGGAGATGTATTCCTGGTCGGTGGCGTCGAGCACATGGGTCATATAGACATGAACGCTGCTGTGGATCCGAATCCGTTGCTGGGCTTGTCTGTCGCCAAGGCCGCGGGCTCCATGGGTATGACCGCCGAATATTTAGCGCTGCTGCATGGCATTACCAGAGAACAGATGGACGCCTTCGGTGCGCGATCTCATCAGCGCGCGGCAGCTGCTACCGCCGCTGGAAAGTTCTTCCGGGAAATCATTCCTCTGGTGGGGCACGATGACAACGGTGCCCCGATGCTTGTCGAAATTGATGAAACCATCCGCGGTGATACCACAGCTGAAATCCTCAGCACCTTGAAACCTGTGTTCAATCCGAAAGGCGGCACCATCACTGCAGGCACTTCCTCTCAGGTCACGGACGGCGCGTCCGCAATGATCGTGATGTCAGCGGAGCGGGCGTCCGCACTGGGATGTAAACCTGTAGCGAAGATTCTCGGCGGAGCTGTGGTGGGTGTCGATCCTTCCATCATGGGCTATGGCCCAGTACCTGCGACAGAGAAACTGCTGAAAACCCTTGGACTCTCCATCGCAGATATAGACACGGTTGAGCTCAATGAAGCATTTGCCGCACAAGCTTTACCGGTATTGAAAGATCTGAAGCTGCTTGATGCGATGGATGACAAAGTGAATCTTTACGGCGGCGCCATTGCCCTCGGCCATCCTTTTGGTTGTTCGGGAACAAGAATTACCGGAACTTTGCTTTCTGCGATGAGTGATCGCAACGCGAACCTCGGATTGGCCACCATGTGTATCGGTCTGGGGCAGGGGATTGCTACGGTAGTCGAGCGCCTCAACTGAGAACCAGGCAGTTGTTTATCTATGCCAGGGGCGATACTCGCCCCGACATCCTCTACAATCGTCTTCCTGTCTCTTCCACTCGATTGTTGTCCATGTTCTGTCGATCCGCTCTTCTCCTGATTCTATTTACTGTATCCCTCGGATGCTCCACTGCAGCTTCATCGTCCACCGGCAGCTCGCCAGCCTTCTGGGAAGTGCGCAAAGGTGAATCGACCGTTTTTTTGATGGGTTCCATGCACTTTGGCCGCCCCGATTTTTATCCGCTTCCTGGCTCGATCGAAGAGGCCTTTATCAACTCTGCGCGCCTTGTGGTGGAAGTGAACCTTCTGGGGCTGCGTAGCGACGCACCACAGATTATTTTTAAGCATGCAGGGCTTCCGCCCAGGACAACCTTGAAAGACGTTCTGTCTGCGACGACATATGAGCTTCTGCAGGAGCGAGCGGAACTCAACAAGGTTCCATTCTCCGCCTTTCAGCGATTCCAGCCGTGGTATGTGACTCTCATGCTGGTCGAAGCGGAAATTCGCAAAACATCCCTACAACAACAGCTGGGGGTAGATCTTTATTTTCTTCGCCGCGGGCAGAGCCTTGGAAAAGCTATTGAGGAGCTGGAAACCTTTGATTCGCAACTCAGCCTTTTCAGTGGTTTTTCATTCGAAGACCAGGAGCGATTTCTGCGGCAGACATTGGACGACCTGCAAAATGGGCAAAGCTATCTTTCGTCAATGGCGGACGCCTGGGTTGTAGGAGATGTGGATCTTCTGGCCAAGACCCTGATCGAACCTTTTCGTGCACAAAAGGATACCCGCGTACTGTTTGAAACCATGTTCACCCGCCGCAACATCAAAATGGCCGCCTCTGTGGACAATTATCTCAAGCTCGGCGGCAATACTTTTCTGGTAGTAGGGATCGGCCATATGGTGGGTAGCGACGGAATCGTTGAGCTGTTGCGAAGCAAAGGGTTGACTGTCCGCCGCCTAACACCAGCGCCAACTGAATCGAAAAGTGCTGAGCAGTAACGGGCCGCGTCTGCAGCGGGTCTTCCCTGAATCTAGCCTCTGTGGCACAATTGCCCCCCCCTCAAATGAGTCATGATATCAAGAAAAGAGTTTTTGGATAAAAATCAATAAGTTATCCATTTTATCTCTCGTATTGCATTAACTCTAAGCGGTCGTGGCGGAATTGGTAGACGCGCTGGATTTAGGTTCCAGTGTCTTTGGCGTGAGAGTTCGAGTCTCTCCGACCGCACCATTTACTATTGGCGAATTTGTCGCCGCAATTACTTTCCTTATTGATATAGACGAGGCGGAGAATGCAAGTTTCGATCGAAACAACATCAGGCCTGGAGCGTCGCCTGACTGTTGGCGTACCGGCTAATGTTATTGACCAAGAAGTAAACAAGCGATTGCAGGAAGCTGCAAAGTCTGTACGCCTTAACGGCTTCCGCAAAGGCAAAGTCCCATTCAAAGTGGTTCGCCAGAAGTTTGGTTCGGGGGTTCGCCAGGAAGTATTAGGTGACACGATCAATCGTTCTTTCCAGGAAGCAGTCCGTCAAAAAGATCTTAAGCCAGCTGGACAGCCAAGAATCGAACCTAAGCAATTTGACGAAGGCAAAGACCTGGAATACGTCGCCACTTTTGAAGTGTTCCCGGAAATCTCTTTGCGGGAAATCGACGGCATCCAGATCACGCAACTCGAAGCAGACATCTCTGAACAGGATATCGATGAGATGATCGAGACCCTGCGCAAAAGCCAAGCAGGATGGGCGATAGCTGAGCGAGCGGCTCAAGACGGAGACCGCGTCAATATCGATTTTGTTGGTACAAAAGACGGCGAGGAATTCGAGGGTGGCAGCGCCAAAGGCTACACGCTGCAACTGGGTTCTGGCAGCATGATCCCTGGCTTCGAAGCCGGTATCGTAGGAATGGCGGCAGGCGAGACAAAAGCATTGCCTCTGACTTTCCCGGAAGATTATCAAGTTGACGCCCTCAAAGACGCAGCTGTCGAATTCAGCGTCACTCTCAATAACGTGTCCGAGCAGCAGTTGCCGGAGCTTAACGATAGCTTTTTCGCCTCTTTCGGTATTTCCGAGGGCGGACTGGAAAAATTTCGTACCGACGTGCGCGAAAATATGGAACGCGAAAAAGAGCGCATGGTTAAGACCAAAGTGAAAGTGCAGGTCTTAGACTCACTGCTGGATGCGAATCAAGTCGAAACGCCGAAGTCGCTTGTACAGAACGAAATTGATGTGCTCCGCCAACAAGCCATCCAGCAATACGGTCAATTGAGCTCCAGACTTGATGTGCGCTCACTGCTTCCCGACGATCTTTTCCGCAAGAGAGCGGAGCGTCGCACGGCACTAGGTTTGCTGATCTCAGAAATTGTCAGTCAGCAGAAAATCATGGTAGACAATGAGCGGGTGCGAAAACTGGTTGAAAGTATTGCATCCACTTATGAAGATCCAGAAAGCGTAATCAACTACTACTACAGCAACAACGATCTTCTTTCTGGCGCCCGAGCGGCTGTCTTGGAAGATCAAGTTGTTGATCATTTGCTCTCCAAAGCTGCGCTCTCTACAAAGAAAGTCTCTTATCAAGAGCTGGTTAAGCCTGAAAAGGATGAAATTGAAGGCTAATAACTAAACGATTTGATCTTTAAATGTCTAACTCCGCTGTAAAACAGCGGAGTTCTGCCTCTCAAACTGGCATATCTCCCATACAAGGGTTAAGCTTCTTCGAAAGCTGATCTTTTTCCTTCAGTTCTTATAACTAAAAAATCATCAGCCTGTAACCCCACGTTTCAAGGAAAAGCACATATGTCCAAATTTGATACTTTTGGTTCCCTGGTGTCATCTCCCTCCAGCGCATTGGTTCCAATAGTGGTCGAACAGACCGCCCGCGGTGAGCGGTCATATGACATCTACTCCCGCCTATTAAAGGAGCGTGTTATTTTTTCTGGTTGGTCCGGTGGAAGATTATATGGCCAACTTGGTAGTGGCACAGTTGTTGTTCTTAGAGGCAGAGAACCCGGATAAAGATATTCATTTGTATATAAATTCGCCTGGTGGATCAGTTACCGCTGGCATGTCGATTTACGACACCATGCAATTCATCAAGCCAGACGTCAGCACTATGTGTATCGGCCAGGCTTGTAGCATGGGCGCCTTCCTGCTGACTGCGGGCGCAAAAGGAAAACGTTATTGCTTGCCGAACGCACGGACCATGATTCACCAACCATCAGGCGGCGCGCAGGGACAGGCAACTGATATTCATATTCACGCGCAGGAAATTCTGAAGATTCGCGAACGTTTGAATCAACTCATGGCCCACCACACGGGACGCAGCGTAGAAGAGATTGCGCGAGATACCGAAAGAGATAATTTCATGAGCGCCCAGGAATCAAAAAACTATGGGCTGGTTGACGAAGTTTTGACCAAGCGTATTATTTCTGAAGGTTGATTTTATCTCCGCGACCTTCAGAATTTGGACGAAGCATACTGATCTCTGCAACGCAAATAACCCGGTGACTGGCTATAGAAAATCGGTCTAAGCGTTGTCTATATGCCTCTGTCCAACAAAACTATGGTTTAATTAAAGCAAGCAAACTGGCGGAGAGGTTTGATGACCGACCACACAAATGATAGTGACGACAACGGCAAGTTGCTTTATTGCTCTTTCTGCGGCAAAAGCCAGCACGAGGTAAGAAAGCTTATCGCCGGGCCCTCTGTTTTCATCTGTGATGAATGTGTCGATTTGTGCAACGACATTATTCGCGAGGAGATCCAGGAGAGCGCCCAGGAAGGCGGTGGCGAAAAGCTTCCGACACCTAAGGATATCGCTGCCACTTTGGATGAGTATGTAATAGGTCAGGTGGACGCCAAAAAGTATTGGCTGTCGCCGTTTATAACCATTACAAGCGTCTCAGGGTTGGAAGCAAGAAAAAAGCGAAAGACGACGTGGAGCTGGGCAAGAGCAATATTTTGCTCGTAGGCCCCACCGGCAGCGGGAAAACGTTACTGGCAGAAACTCTGGCTCGATTGCTGAATGTCCCGTTTACCATCGCTGACGCCACTACGCTCACCGAAGCGGGTTATGTCGGTGAAGACGTCGAAAATATTATTCAGAAACTGCTGCAAAAATGTGATTACGATGTTGAGAAGGCTCAACAGGGTATTGTTTATATCGATGAAATCGACAAGATTTCACGCAAGTCAGACAACCCTTCGATAACGCGTGACGTTTCTGGAGAGGGTGTTCAGCAGGCACTTTTGAAGCTTATTGAAGGAACAGTCGCTTCTGTTCCGCCTCAGGGCGGAAGAAAGCATCCCCAGCAAGAGTTTCTTCAAGTTGACACCTCCAATATTCTTTTCATCTGCGGCGGTGCGTTCGCCGGTCTGGATCGAATTATTCGTGACCGCTCCGAAAAGGGTGGCATAGGTTTCGGCGCCGAAGTGAAAAGCAAGAACAGCAAGAATATCGGCCAGACGTTGAAAGGGTTAGAAACGGAAGATTTGATCAAATACGGTCTTATCCCTGAGTTTGTCGGACGCCTTCCCGTAATCGCAACACTGGAAGAGTTAGATAAGCCTGCGCTTATGGCCATTCTTACTGAGCCTAAAAATTCGTTGGTCAAGCAGTATCGCAAGCTCTTCGATATGGAAGGAGTCGAGATCGATTTTCGGGAAGACGCTCTTGATGCTGTTGCAACCAAGGCAATGGAGAGAAAGACCGGTGCTCGCGGATTGCGCTCCATCATGGAGTCCGTGCTCTTGGACACCATGTTCCGCCTGCCATCAGAACGAAACGTCTCGAAGGTGGTGGTTGACGCCTCTGTTATACGGGGTGAATCACTCCCGCTAATCGTTTATGAAAAGCAGAACACGCAGAAGGCTATGCCGGATGATTGATGTGCGCATGATCGATATTTGATCCAATTTCCAAGAAAGGGCTCTTTAGGGCCCTTTTTGCGTTTTACCGCTTGTATTTTATCGTTGTGCCCCAAACTTTTGGATGTTGTGATTTAAAGAACATCTCGAAGCAGACTAAGTAAGAGGGTTATATGAGCAATAAAAAAACAGACTATGAAGTAATGACATTGCCCCTGCTTCCCTTGCGAGATGTGGTGGTATATCCACATATGGTTATCCCCTTGTTTGTCGGGAGAAGCAAATCAATTGCCGCACTGGAAAAAGCCATGGCAGACGACAAACAGGTTCTGCTTGTCGCGCAAAAAACTCCATCTGTGGACGACCCCAGCACGGAAGACCTGTACAGCGTCGGCACCATTGCGCAGATTCTGCAGATTCTGAAATTACCGGATGGCACTGTAAAAGTTTTGGTAGAAGGGAAGGAGCGTGCGGCGATTCAAACTATCGAAGGCGAGGCATTTTTCCAGTCTGACGTGCAGCCGATAGATAGTCCCGAGCTCCCCACAAGAGAAGCCGAAGCGCTAAACAAGACGTTGCTCAGCGGATTTGAACAGTATGTAAATCTGAGCAAAAAAGTCCCTTCGGAAGTATTAACATCTATTTCCGGCATTGATGAGCCGGGGCGTTTGGCGGATACAGTCGCTGCCCATATGTCTCTCGATTTATCACAAAAGCAGCAAATTTTGGAAATCTATGAGGTTTCCGAGCGAGTTGAGCATTTGGTCGGCTTGATGGAAGCTGAGGCTGATTTATTCCAAGTGGAAAAGCGAATCCGCGGACGCGTAAAAAAGCAAATGGAAAAGAGCCAGCGCGAATATTATTTGAACGAACAGATGAAGGCGATTCAGCGAGAGCTCGGAGAGCTGGGAGATGAGCCCAACGAATCTGAAGAACTCGAAAGAAAGATCAGCAATGCCGGCATGCCAAAAGAAGCCGAGGCTAAGGCGCGTACAGAGCTTAACAAACTGAAAATGATGTCGCCCATGTCGGCCGAGGCATCTGTTGTTCGGTCCTACATTGACTGGATGGTAAATGTACCTTGGACGAAGCGTAGTAAAGTTCGACACGATCTGGCCGCGGCGGAACAGATACTTGAGGCAGATCACTATGGGCTGGAAGAAGTAAAAGAAAGAATTCTCGAATATCTCGCAGTGCAAAAACGTGTTAAGAAAATTAAGGGACCGGTTCTTTGCCTTGTCGGCCCTCCTGGCGTTGGTAAGACCTCGCTGGGCGAATCTATAGCGCGTGCGACAAATCGCAAATTCGTCCGCATGGCGCTGGGAGGGGTTAGGGATGAGGCAGAAATCCGCGGCCATCGACGAACGTATATCGGCTCGCTTCCGGGCAAGCTGATACAAAAAATGTCGAAAGCCGGCGTTAAAAATCCGCTATTTTTGCTGGACGAAGTCGACAAAATGGGAATGGATCATCGCGGTGATCCGGCCTCAGCATTGTTGGAGGTTCTCGATCCCGAACAAAATTCGCATTTCAACGACCATTATCTGGAAGTTGATTATGATTTGTCCGACGTGATGTTCATTTGTACATCCAACACTATGAATATTCCTGGGCCACTGCTTGATCGGATGGAGGTCATCCGAATTCCTGGGTATACAGAAGATGAAAAACTCAATATCGCCTCGCGTTATCTGATACCCAAACAGATGAAAAACAACGGGTTAAAATCAGACGAGGTCCAGATCACTGAAGCTGCAATTCGCGACGTAGTTCGTTATTACACGAGGGAGGCGGGTGTGCGCGGTTTGGATCGCGAGATCGCCAAAATTTGCCGGAAGGTTGTTACGCAGAATGTTAAAACAAACGGTCAATCCTCCCAGATCGTAGAACCCGGCTTGCTTGAAGAGTATCTGGGCGTGCGCAAAACAGATTTTGGACGTGCCGAGGAGAAAAACCAGGTTGGCCAAGTGACGGGGCTCGCCTGGACACAGGTTGGTGGAGAACTGTTGACTATTGAAGCGTCTGCAGTGAAAGGCAAAGGGCGCTTGGTAAAGACCGGTTCGCTGGGAGACGTGATGCAGGAGTCAATTCAGGCGGCGATAACTGTGGTTCGTTCGCGCTCGCAAATTCTTGGAATAGCACCGGATTTCAGTGAAAAACATGATTTGCACATACACGTTCCTGAAGGTGCGACGCCGAAAGACGGACCCAGTGCGGGCATTGCCATGTGTACAGCGCTTGTATCGGTGTACTGCAATATTCCGGTTCGGGCAGATGTCGCAATGACTGGCGAAATCACGTTGCGAGGAGAAGTGCTCAAAATCGGCGGGCTCAAAGAGAAACTTCTGGCAGCTCATAGAGGGGGGATTAAGACTGTTATTATCCCTAAAGATAATGAGGCTGATCTTCGGGAAATTCCTCACAACATCAAAGCTGACCTGCAAATAAAGCCGGTGAAATGGATTGATGAGGTGCTGGGCGTTGCACTCCAGCAATTGCCAACCCCTTACACCGACGAAGAGTATCGGGCATTGGAGGCAAAAGCGTTTGACCATCCGAAAGATGAGAATCGCATGAGCACCCACTGATGTCAGTTGTAAAAAATGTGGAAAATCTTCTTTAAATTTATATAAGCGGGCGCGCATGCGCCCGAACACGATCAAAGTTCATCAAAATCAGACGGCATCCTTGACCGCCAAAACCGCAGTTGGTATAAATCGCAGTCCGTCGAACATTGCCAGAACGCCTGGAACAGCTGGTCGAGTGAGTGCCTTTGGCGGCTGGAATTCTGGTGTTTCATAATTATCATTTTCGAATAATAAGAGGGGTTGAACGTGAACAAATCTGAGTTGATCGATGCCATTGCCGCTTCAGCGGATATTTCGAAAGCAGCGGCAGGCCGAGCCTTGGACGCGGTGACTGAATCTATAACTCAGGCACTCAAAAATAATGACCAAGTTGCTTTGGTTGGATTTGGAACTTTTGTGGTTAAAGAACGAGCAGCCCGCACCGGACGCAACCCGCAAACTGGCGACCCGATCAAAATATCAGCTGCCAAAATTCCATCTTTCAAAGCCGGCAAAGCATTGAAAGACGCGGTGAACGTTTAATTAGGCAGAAGCATTACTAAACAAGTCTGCCTAAATATCCAAACAAACATTTCGTAAAAGGGCGCAGCAGATGCGCCTTTTTTGTATAGCTATTAGTCCTTGAGGTGCATGATGCTGCAGAGCGTGCGTGACAATTTAAAAGGAACAGTTGCGGTATTTGTTCTTGCCATTTTCATCATTCCTCTCATCTTGTTTGGAGTGGAGCAGCTGTTTGTCGGTTCGGTTGGTGGTGCCGACGTGGCGACAGTGAACGGTGAGAGCGTATCGAGAACGGACTTCATGAGGGAGCTTACTATTGAGAAGCAGCGACTGCAGCAGCAGTTCGAATTGCCGCCCAATAGCCCTCAGTTGGAGGACGCAGCACTGAGCGGTCCTGTTTTGCAGAGAATGGTGCATCGCGAAGCCTTGTACCAAGCTGCCGTAGATGGCGGCATGGGCGCCTCCAAGACAGATGTCTGGAAGCAAATTGCTGCCATAGAAGCCTTTCAAGTTGACGGTAAATTCAATAACGAGCTTTTCAAAGAGCGCATCTCGTATTTGTATACTCCCGCCACTTTCCTGCGCGCCTCGGAAAAAGATTTCGTTCTCGGGCACATGAATTCCGGCGTGGCCGACACTGCGTTTGTTACGTCACAAGAGATGCAGTTGCTGGCATCTATCACGCAGCAAAAACGCACTTTTGCCACTATCGAAGTGCCGCGAGCCGATAAGGCCGAAAATGCAGTTACTGACACAGAGTTGCAACAATACTATGAAGCCAATGCAGCCCAGTTCATCGAACCTGAAAAGGCCAAGGTGAGCTACGTCGAGCTGGATCTTGAAGCATTGGCAGAATCCGTAAACATCAGTGATGACGATGTTCGCAATATATATCAGGAGGAAATTGCATCCTTCAAAGCTGACCCTAGATTTACGGTCGCGCATATCCTAATAGATGACAATGCATCTGCTGCGGAAAATATCAAGGCAGTTGAATCAAAGTTGGCGAGCGGAACGGATTTCGAAGAAGTTGCCCGCCAGCTCTCCGCAGACCTGGGCTCAAAAGCCTCGGGCGGCAATCTTGGGTTGATGATCGACGACGCTTATCCAAAAGAATTTGTCACAGCGGCGAAAAAACTTGAAGTGGGCGAAGTCTCCGCTCCTGTGAAGACTGAAGCAGGCTTTCACTTCATCAAATTGCTCGACAAATCCAATGTGGAGCCCCCCAGCTTCGAGGAGCGAAAAGATTCGATTGCCAGACAGTTGGCGCGAGACACGGCTCAGGAAGACTATATAAAGAAAGTCGCCGTGCTGGATGAAAAAACTTTTGGTGCCGACTCTCTGCGATATGCGGCTGATGCTTTGGGGCTGGAGGTTAAAACCACCGATTGGTTTAGTCGCGTTGGCTCTGAAGGGGTTATGAGCAATCAACAACTTCTGAATGAAGCCTTTGGTGATGAAGTTCTGGTTCAGCGCCATAACAGCAAGGTGATAGAAATCGGTGGAGGCAAAGCTTACGTCTTGCGTTTAGCCGACCATCAGGCTTCCCGACCAATTCCTTTTGCAGAAGTAAAAGAGCAGATTAGCCAGCAATTGACCGAGCAGCGCATCGCCGAGGAAACATCACGTCGAGCGCAACAAGTGCTGAGTCAGATCACTGGTGGAAAATCTGCCGAGGAAGTCGCTAAAGAGCTTGGCTTGGAATATAAATCACACGAGGATGCCAGTCGTACTTCATTTGAAATCGGCAGCGCGGTTCTTCAGAAAGTATTTTCATTGCCTCGCCCAGCAGCCGGCCAACCAATCTTGGATTCGGTGGCACTGCCTACAGGTGGCGCAGTCGTGATTCAGCTGACTCAAGTCGAGGATGGATCTATCAACGATCTTGCTGAAGCACAGAGAAGCGCCCTGCAAAACCAGCTTCGTTTTCAGCTTACTCAGAATGAGCTGAATTCCTTCGAAACCGGTTTGATCGAAAAAGCCAAAATCAATATCTCCAATTAAAAAAAGCCGCTGAAAAGCGGCTTTTTTATTTCATCAAACGATTATGACTTCAGCGTCATAATCGCCGAGAAGTGGTTCCAGGGAAGATTGATGATATTGATTTGTCGGTGACGTGATATAAAGCCGATTCGGCTGCGGTTTCTCCTCAGATTCTGGCTTGATGCCCTGCATTAACGCCAGATATTCCACTCTTCGTGCAATAGCCAAGCCCGAGTCCACCCAGAACTTGATCTGCGGAAACGCCTCGGTAAATTCCTCTTTTAATAAAGGAAAATGGGTGCAGGCCAACACCACTGTATCCATATCTGGAGCTTTCTTCAGAAGCGGCATAAGCTCTTGTCGAATTTCATCCAGCGGGAGCGGAATATTCCGCAACTTCTGTTCCGCCAGTTGCACAAGCCTGGAGCTGCCGTGCAGCACCACCGTGCGACTATGCGCAAATTCTTGAATGAGGTGATGGGTGTAGCGTCGGTTAATCGTTCCCTCTGTCGCCAGCACGCCAATAACGCCTGTCTGCGACATTGCAGCCGCCGGCTTAATTGCGGGAACTACCCCGACCACTGGAATGTGCGTTTGCAAACGGATTGTGTCCAGCGCGACGGTACTGGCCGTATTGCATGCGACTACAATTATTGATGGGCTTAATGATTTTCCAAGCCTGTCTACAAGTGTAGTCATCCTGGATATGATTTCCTCTCCGGACTTGGTGCCGTAAGGGAAGGCACCCAGATCGGCGAGATAATCGATGTGCAGGTATGGGCAGAGGGCGCGAATTTCCCGCGTGACGCTCAAGCCTCCAATACCGGAATCCAGAACTAATACAGAAGCGGTGGGCATAAGCAGGACAAATAATGATAATTTGTGCGGCCGTAAGATAGCATACTTCGCTGTGAGGTTTAGCCTTCCAAATGTCGAGTCTCCACTCCTTGCCTTCGTGGCTTATCCTGGCCTGGGTTATTTTTACCATCATATTAATGGGGCTGGTGCTGTTATTCCTATTGCGCAACAAATATCAACTTGCCGCTAGTGAACTTGAGGCCCAGGCGAGATCAGCGGAATTGAAATCCGCCTTGGACATATCACAGGCACGAGCGCAAACGTTAGAACGTGAGCGTTCGTTAGCCGTTGGTGAGCTGAATCAGTTGCGGGAAAAAAACTTTCAGCTGCAGACGGACTTCGCCACCGTTCAAGCTCTGGCCGCGCAAAAAGAATCTAGTCTCAAAGCAGAAATTGACACTCTCCGGGCGATGAAGGAGAGCTTGAGTAAAGACTTCGAGAATCTCGCCAATCGCCTTTTTGACACAAAGCAGGAGCAATTCTCGCGCACATCACAATTACAGCTGCAGCAGCTCATCCAACCCTTTCGCGATCAGTTGAACGACTTTCGTTCGAAAGTGGAGAATGCGCAGCTTCAGGATGCCGCACGGCATCATCAGATGTTGACCCAGATTGTCGAGTTGCAAAAGCAATCCGAGAAAATCGGTATGGACGCTGTGAGTTTGGCAAATGCCCTGAAAGGAAATAACAAGGTGATGGGCAGCTGGGGGGAAATGATCCTCGCCAATATTCTGGAGCAGATGGGCTTTTTGCGAGGTAGGGATTTTGATCTCCAGATATCCGAAACCAACTCGGACGGCAGGCGTTTGCAGCCGGACGTGGTTGTTTATCTGCCTGATGAAAAAGATTTGATTATCGACGCAAAAGTATCTTTGATTGCGTTCGAACGCTTCAATTCTCAAACAGAAGAATCGCTAAGAACTCAGGCGATGAAAGAACACGTCGATTCGATACGCGCACACCTGCGCAATCTGGGCGGCAAGAATTACGCGGATTTTGTCGGCAGAAAGCGCCTTGATTTTGTTTGTATGTTCGTTCCAGTGGAGGCTGCATTTGTCTACGCGGTTCAACAGGCTCCAGAATTGTTGCAGGAAGCTTATGATAAACAGATCCTGATGGTCAGCCCCGCCAGCCTTTTTGCAATTCTGCGAACGGTCAATGCGCTTTGGCAAAGAGATCGCCAGGACAAAAATGTGGAGCAAATTGTTGTCAGTGCCGGCAAACTTCACGATCAGTTCGTCCGTTTTTTGGAATCCATGCAGGATGTGGGGACGGCTATCGAACGTGCAGAAAAAAGTTTTAATACGGCGATGAGCCGTCTGGAGTCGGGCAAAGGCAATTTAATCAAGCGCAGCGACGATTTGCGCCGACTCGGCGCGAAAGCAGGCAAAGTCATTCCCGCAGACCTTGTCGAACGGGCGCAAACGAGCCACGACAGTTTGGAGAACCAAGTTGATGAGTGAATTCTTTTTGTATGCTGGCGGCCTGATTATCGCCGGTCTATCCGCCGTGGCGATTTATCTGAACTGGCGCTTGTATCAAGTCAAAAAGCAGATCAAGGCTCGTGAGGCGGAGGTGGAGCGGCAGCGTCAGCTCGGGCGCCAACATCTGAATCAAAGTATTCAGATTATCTGCCGTGCATTACTGGACGGCCAGGTTGAGTATGCCGAGGCCAGTCTGCGAGTCTCCAAGCTGATGGATCAGCTTTCCGTGGGTGGATCTGCAAGGGGAGGAGTTTATCGCGTTCGACAAGTTCGCTGAGGCGATCTCTCACATTCCAATTCTCGATGCCTGGAAGCAGCTTCCCAAAGCGCAAAAAAGGAATTCACAGCACTGATCGAACAGCAGGAACAATTATTGGGCGATTTTGTGCGCGACGCAGCGCGAAAAATGATAGGCCGGACGCTTTGACCTACTCGAGTTTGATCGTGTTGCGATTGCTGTAAATCTGATGCAGGGTAACGCGACTGGCCAAGTCCTGACTTTTTCGAATATGGTTGGTCATTTCCCCCTGGGCGGTGCGAAGATCGCCACTCAATAACAGCTCGCAGACGCGGTGGTGCTCTTCATAAGTATCCATCACACTCTTTTTATTTGGCCAGCCGAGACGACGGACTACCCGAATATGGTCATTGATATCGGATATATAGCTAGCGAGAACATAATTTCGGGAAATTTTCGCCAGTTGCAGATGGAAAATTTCCTCAGCCTCTTTTAAATCCTCATTAATATCGACACCGAAATTCAAATGGTCTGGATGCCATAGCTGGGCCAACTCCTGCAGCTCTTCAAAATCCTGCAGCTTAGATACTTCTTCCAGCACCAGATTTTCCAGCGAAACCCGCACGTCGTAGTAATGGCTGATCCGCAAAATATCGATGTTGCGGATGAAGCATCCCTGTTTGGCCTTTATCGTCAAAAGCTCTTCATTTTCCAATCGCTGAAGCGCCGCGCGAATTGGGGTCCGGCTGACCTGGAAATAATCCGCCAATTGAGTCTCGGTCACTCTCGATCCCGGAATCAACTCGAAGCGGATAATCATGTTTCGCAAGGATTCGTAAATATCCTGCGCACTGGGTTTGTGGTCCATAAAAATCTTTACAAGAAATAAGCGCTTTTAGTCTTGTGCATACAGCAGTCGATTGCAACCCTTAGCGCCTGCGTCATTTTCGGGCGCTTATCTGGAAGCTGCACCGTCTTGGCCGGTTGCGCTCCAATGTCATCTCGCTTAGAAACCCTCGGAAAATTCTTATCCCAATGATTTTAAAGGTAATTTTTCAACCCTCAAAACCTTGGCAAACATTTCGCATTGCGTTGTATACAACGTGGTATTCAAGGCGGAAATGGCTATGGTGGGGTTGCTTAATCGTTTTTTGTGGGTGGTGGCTGGATTATTCGCGGTCAATCTTTCCTTTGCGGGAGCCGCGCAGTGGAGTTCTACCAACGTCCAATATCTTTATGGTGATCGGTATACCGATGTCGGCACAAATACAGAAGTCAGTGCGTCAATTATTACGCTTGAGCACGTCAACGGCTGGAAATATGGCGACAATTTCTATTTCGTTGACATTACCAATCCAGATCGCGGCGCCAGCAAGCTCGGCACCGGTTACTACGGCGAACTTTCGCCGCGGTTGAGCTTCGGGAAAATAACGGGCAAGGACCTCAGTTTCGGCATTGTCAAAGATGTCTTGATTACCACCACCGCGGAGATCGGCAGCGGCTTTCACAATTATCTCTACGGCGTCGCGATCGATCTCGACATTCCCAAAACACCTGTTGCGCAGATCAACACCTATGTTCGCAATGAAATAGGTCCAGGCAAAGTTCCCGGCTATCAAGTCACTCTGGTTTGGTTGACGCCGTTCAACATAGGCAACCTTTCCTTTGCCTTCGAAGGCTTCTTTGATTACGCATTTGATCAGGATCACGCCGAGGACAACATTATTACAGCCCCAAGATTATTGCTCGATCTAGGTAAAACCTGGGGTGTTGAAGGGGTTCTACAAGCGGGGATCGAGTATCAGATCTGGCGCAACAAATTCGGTATAGACGGGATAGATGAAGACGTTCCGCAATTCATGCTCAAGTGGATCTGGTAATTAAAATCGGAGTGGAAAATGTTTAACGAAAAACAGTTGGTGTTGAATCGTCGTCTCTTTATCCAGGGCTGCACAGCTGCGGGGGTAGGAGCTTGTGGTGCCATGTCCAGTTTGTCTGCAGTGGCGGCCGCGAAAGTCACTATGGGTTTTATTTATGTTGGGCCGCGGGATGACTACGGCTACAATCAGGCGCATTTCGAGGGCAAATCCGCACTTGCCAAACTCGACTGGGCGAAAGCGGTAGATGAGGAAAATGTCCCAGAAACTATCGAAGTGCAGAAAACTATGGAGAGCATGATCAATCTCGATGGTGCACAGGTGCTGTTTCCCACTTCGTTCGGTTATTTTGATCCGCATATTTTGGCCATGGCAAAACGCTATCCAGAAATCACCTTTCTCCATTGCGGTGGTCTCTGGGATGCGCAAAAACATCCCAAAAATGTCGGCAGCTACTTTGGCTACATTGATGAGCCTGTGTATGTTGCCGGCGTAGTGGCGGGGCATATGTCGAAGTCGAAAAAACTCGGTTTTATCGCCGCCATGCCAATTCCACAGGTGCTGCGCAATATCAACAGCTTTGCATTGGGAGCACGCAGTGCAGATCCGTCAGTTACGGTTACGGTGGTGTTTACCGGTGGCTGGTCCAATCCGGTGAAGGAAGCGGAATCCGCCAACAGTCTGATCGATCAAGGCGCTGATGTGTTGACGTGCCACGTGGACAGCCCAAAAGTGGTAGTGGAAACTGCAGAAAAACGCGGTGTTTTTTCCTGTGGTTATCACACCAATGCATCGGTGCTCGCACCTAAAGGATTTCTCACCGGCGCGGAATGGAATTGGAGTGGCGTTTACACCAATTACGCGCAATTGATCCGCGACGGCAAACCGATTCCCAACTTGATCCGCGGCGGATTAAAGGAGGGAGTAGTCAAAGTATCACCCTACGGCAGTGCCGTTAGTCCCGCTGCAAAAGAAGCCGCAGATGCGGTAATCAAACAGTTTATGGAAGGCAATATGGTGGTCTATAAAGGCCCGATAAAAGACAACACCGGCAAGGAAGTGATCGCCGCGGGAGCGCAACACGCGCAGCAGGATATCTGGTTGGAAAGCATGGATTGGCTGGCAGAGGGTGTTGTAGGCACAACCAAATAACTGGCCAGAAAATCGCTCCTTCACCAACACACTGCCGGAAATAGGATGACTGCTCTACGCGAAACCTGGATTATTTCTCTCGCTGCATTAGCGCTAGCTTTTTCGTTGGTGGCAATTTTCTTCGCAACTACCGGAAATTCTCCCTGGGAAGTTTTTTATACCCTGTATCGCGGCGCCTTCGGCAGTTGGTTTTCCTGGCAAAACACTCTGGTGCGGGCGGCGCCGTTGATGCTCACAGCATTGTGCACTGTGCTGCCTGCTCGGGTCGGGTTGATTGTGATAGGTGGGGAGGGCGCGGTGGTGGTCGGAGGGCTTTGCTCCGCGCTTGTCGGCATAACATTGCAAGATCAAAGCCCCGTTTTGGTCATCACGGCTATGGTTTTAACCGGCGCAATAACCGGCGGTATGTGGATTGCAGCTGTGGGTGCGCTGCGATATTTCCGCAATGTCAACGAAACTATCAGTTCTCTATTGTTGAACTATATCGCCATCGCAATATTGAATTTTCTGGTTATCGGAATTCTGAAAGATCCGGCAACACTGAATAATCCTTCCACCCATTCCATTGGCGAACAGAACATGATCGGCCAGATCGGCGACACCTCGATACATTGGGGGTTGGCGTATGGAATTATCGTGTGTGTAATGCTTTGGATTCTCTGTCGCCGCAGCACTTTTGGATTTGCCGCGGATGTGGTTGGCGGCAATATTCGCGCGGCGCGGCTGGCGGGACTTCCAGTCGCGAAGGTCCTGCTCTGGTGCTGTTTTCTCGGCGGCGCGGCAGCGGGAATTGCCGGCGTGCTGGAAGTGGCAGCAGTTCACGGACGGGCAAATAGCGCATTAAATGCGGGTTACGGTTACGCGGGAATTCTGGTCGCCTTTCTCGCCCGCCAAAATCCACTGGCCGTCATTCCTTACGCGATTCTTTTGGGAGGAATCCAGGCGAGCGGCGGGCTTTTGCAGCGCGCCCATGATCTTCCGGATGCGACCGTCAATGTTATCCAGGGCATCATTTTTATGGTGATCCTGAGCAGCGAAATGTTTTACGGCCGCTTTAAATGGTTGCAAGCAAAAAATTGATGCGGGGAAGTTGAATGCAGGATGTCAGTTTCTGGACGGTGATCATCGCCGTTCTCGGAGGAGCCATCCGGGTTGGAACACCGTTTATTTTTGTCAGCCTGGGTGAATGCCTGACAGAAAAAAGCGGCCGTATCAATCTGGGACTGGAAGGCAATCTGGTTATGGGCGCGATGGTTGGCTATGCAGTCTCCTATTTATCGGGTTCTCCCTGGCTGGGTGTTCTGGCCGCTGCGGGTAGCGGCTGTGTCCTGGGGATTTTGCATGCGTTGCTTTGTCAGCACAAAAGGGTGAACGACATAGCGGTGGGAATTGCGCTGATGTTATTCGCTTCCGGCTTGGCATTTTTTTATGGCAAACCGTTTATTCAGCCGAGTGCTCCGCGTTTGCCATCATTGGAATTCGGTGAATGGAGCAGTTCGCCCGTGGTGCGCGCGGCACTCGATATCAATGCCTTGTTTTTTGTCGGCGCTGCCCTGGCGCCTTTATTGAGTTGGTTTCTGTTGCGTACCCGCTGGGGCAACGCAGTGAGAGTGGTCGGGGAGAGCGGCGACGCCGCATTGGCCATGGGCATTCCAATCAATCGCGTCCGTCTTCTCAGCACCATGGCTGGTGGAGCTTTTGCCGGTGTCGGCGGGTGTTATTTATCACTTTATTATCCCGGCAGCTGGAGCGAGGGACTGTCCAGCGGACAAGGTTTAATGGCCGTGGCACTGGTGATTTTTGCACGCTGGAATCCCATGTATTGTCTCTATGCGAGCCTTCTCTTTGGCGCCGCCGCAGCATTAGGGCCAGCATTACAGTCCGTTGGCATCAACTGGGGTTATTACCTGCTAAACGCAGCGCCTTATATCCTGACGCTGGTCATCATGATTGTCACATCGGACAGGAGAGGGACACTCTCAGGAATGCCCGGTGAATTTGTTAAATAAATCGGTGGGTATATGAGCGAACATTATGTCAATGCAACACCTTATCCCTGGCCTTACAACGGAAAATTGCAGCCAACCAATACGGCATTGATTATTATCGACATGCAAACGGATTTTTGTGGCATCGGCGGTTATGTCGACACCATGGGTTACGACCTGTCACTCACCCGTGCGCCCATAGAGCCGATTAAAAAAGTGCTCGCCGCCATGCGCGCCCAGGGTTTTCACATTATTCACACCCGAGAAGGCCACCGACCCGATCTGGCGGATCTGCCGGATAATAAAAAATGGCGCAGTCAGCGCATTGGAGCCGGCATTGGCGATCAGGGTCCGTGTGGTCGAATTCTGATTCGCGGTGAGGCGGGGTGGAATATTATCGAAGAACTTGCGCCACTGGCGGGTGAACCCATTATAGACAAGCCAGGCAAAGGCTCTTTCTACGCCACCGATCTCGATCTGATTTTGCATAAACTCGGCGTAGATAATCTGATTATCTGCGGCATCACCACCGATGTATGCGTCAGCACCACCATGCGCGAAGCCAATGATCGCGGTTATGAATGCCTGCTGTTGGAAGATTGCTGCGGCGCTACAGATCCGGCCAACCATCAAGCCGCCATCAACATGGTGAAAATGCAGGGGGGCGTATTTGGTGCGACGGTGAATTCTTTGGCGCTACTGAAAACCCTGGACGCTTGACATGAAACAAGAGTCGGTGATCCTCGAGGCAGTCAATATCGGCAAAACATTTGGCGATGTTCGCGCACTGGATACTATTTCCCTCAAGTTGCGCGCTTTCACCGTGCATGCTCTGCTCGGTGAAAACGGTGCGGGCAAAAGCACGCTCGTGAAATGCCTGATGGGCTATTACCGACCGGATTCCGGCCAGATTCTCTTTAATCAAAAAGAAGAAATTATTGAGAGTCCACAGCGCGCCACACGCCTTGGGTTGGGAATGGTGTATCAGCATTTCACCTTGATTCCCAATATGACCATTGCCGAAAACATTGTGTTATCCCGTGCGGATCTACCGGCCGTAATCGATTGGGACGCGGAAATCAAAATCCTGCAGGAAAAAATGGCGCAAATGCCATTTCAATTTGAGCTTCGGCGACTGGTAAGGGATCTATCCGTCGGGGAAAAACAAAAAGTTGAAATCACCAAGCAATTGCTTCTCGATACCAAAGTACTGATTCTCGATGAACCCACCTCCGTATTGACGCCGACAGAAGCGGATGAAGTTCTGGGAAAAATCCACCAGCTCACTCAACAGCAGCAACTTACGGTGCTGATGATCACGCACAAGTTCCGCGAAGTGATGAAATTCGCCGATCATGTGACTGTATTGCGCAAAGGCCAATTTATTGGCTCCGCACCAGTGGAAGACGTCAATCCGCAAATTCTGTCGGACATGATGGTCGGGGGCGAAAGTCTGAGCAAACCGCCACAAAGGGAGACGCTGTCCGATAGCAAGATTAAATTGAACATCGACAAGCTGACCGTGCATAACGATCAGGATCTGCCGGTGATCCAGCAATTGGATCTGAAGGTCGCCCAAGGAGAAATCGTCGGCATTGCGGGGGTTTCCGGCAATGGACAAAAACAATTGGTTGAAGTGCTCTCCGGCCAGCGTTCGCCGCAATCCGGCGAAATACAGGCACATGGGCAGAATTTTTTGCCTCATCAAAACAGCATACGACAGCACAAATTTTTCTGCCTGCCTGAGGAGCCATTGAAAAATGCGTGCGTCGGCAGCTTGAGCGTGGCGGACAATATTGTCCTGCACAAATTCAATGAAGCGCCTTTTGCAAAATGGGGACTACTGCGACGCGGCGCTATTCGACGCAGGGCGATGGAGCTGATTCAGCAATATCGCGTGCGCACCTCCGGCCCCGATCAACCCATCGCCGCGCTGTCCGGCGGCAATGTGCAGAGGGTTGTACTCGCGCGGGAGCTGGCTCAGGACGTTTCCATTCTGGTGGTTTCCAACCCTTGTTTTGGACTGGATTTCAAAGCGGTCGCGGATATACGTGCGCAATTATTGCAGGCGCGCAATCGCGGTGCGGCAATTCTGTTGCTCAGCGAGGATCTGGATGAAATTCTGGAAATGAGCGACCGCTTTTATGTGATATCCGGCGGCAAGCTGGTGCATCACACCACTCCGGCGCAGGCCAATATGAACACCATCGGCCAATATATGGCTGGTCATTGAATTCAAATGCGCGGAGAGCTGCATGCCGGTCACCATTGATGCAAAACCTTATCCCTACGCGCTGCCGGCAGGTAAACCTTGTTTGATTGTGATCGACATGCAGAGAGATTTTATCGAGCCCGGCGGCTTTGGTGATACCCTCGGTAATGATGTTGCGCGTCTCACGACTATAGTGCCCACAGTAAAAAAATTGCTCGATGGATTTCGCCGCCTGAAATTGCCCGTCGTACACACCCGCGAGTGTCACAAGCCGGACCTTTCCGATTGCCCGCCTGGAAAGCTGAATCGCGGCAAGGGAAAATTCAAAATCGGTGATGCAGGCCCTATGGGGAGAATTCTGATCGATGGGGAACCGGGCAACGCTTTGCTTCCTGAATTAAGCCCCGTACCAGGGGAATTGGAAATGACCAAACCCGGCAAAGGTGCTTTTTATGGCACGGAGCTTTCTGCATATCTGCAGGATCTGCAGATAACGCATTTAATTATCGCCGGGGTCACCACGGAAGTCTGCGTGCAGACAACCATGCGGGAAGCCAACGATCGCGGATATGAATGTTTGCTGGTCGAGGACGCAACAGAGAGTTATTTCCCCGAGTTCAAACAAACGACCTTGGACATGATCACCGCCCAGGGCGGAATTGTGGGATGGGTCGCCAATTGCGAAAAAACGCTGGCCGGACTGGAGCGGGCGTATGGCGTTTGACGGGGCATTGATCATACAAGGACTGCTCGAACCCAAGACGCTGACGGAAACCCGCGAATGGCAACCGCTGGCGGAAGGCGTTTTTATTTCGATGATTTATGAAGTGGAGAATCGCGGTGCACGCGCGGCTTTTTTGCGTTATTTACCTGGAGCGTCCGTGCCCAATCATCAACACACGGGTTTTGAACACATACTGATTTTGGATGGCTGGCAGAGGGACGGCGAAACGGTTTATCAAGCGGGAACATTGGTGATCCATCCCCCCGGCACTCAGCACGATCTGGTGGCACCGGAAGGATGTATTGCACTGGGCATCTGGGAACGGCCGGTGGCTTTTGTTGCTGGATGACAGTCAATACCACCACAGAATAATCAGCGCCGCCGCAATACAACTCCGCATTCCCGGTGTTCCGTATAAGGGAATTGATCGAACAATGCCATGCGCTCCACGCGGTGGGTTTTATGGGGAATCTGTAGATTGTCTTTCAGCGTCAACGGATTACAGGAGATATAAATAATATTGTCGAAGCGGCTGACGAATTCGGTGGTCGTCTCATCCATGCCACTGCGCGGCGGGTCGACAAATACTGTGGAGAAATTGTAGTCCTGCAGCGCAATGTTCTTTAAACGTTCGTAAGTGCGCACCTGGTTCAGCGCACCGCAAATATCCTCGGCGGACATGCGTACAAACGTTATGTTGTCGATCTGATTCAATTCGCAATTGTGCAGCGCAGAGTGGATGCTGGGCTTGGCGACCTCGGTCGCCAGCACTTTATTAAAATTGCGTGAAAGCGGCAGAGTAAAATTGCCGTTGCCGCAATACAGCTCCAGCAGATCGCCACCAAAATCGCGGCTGTTTTGCGCGGCCCACTCCAGCATGTCACGGCACACATAACCGTTGGGCTGGGTGAATGAACCCTCCAATTGCTGATAGCGAAAATCTCTGCCCGCAACATTGAAGCATTCATAAATGTAATCCTGCGATAACACGCGCTTCTGCCCGCGACTGCGGCCGATGATATGGGTTTGCAGTTGTTGCGCCGCCAGCTCTGCTTCGGCCTGCCAGCTGTCGTTCAGCGGTTTGTGATAAATCAGCGTAACCAGGGATTCGCCACTGGTGCTGGTGAGAAATTCAATTTGGAACAGCTTGTTGCGCAACACCTGATTGGCATTCAAGCAGTCGCGCAGTCGCGGCATCAAGGTTTGTATCGCGGCGGAACCGGAAACAAACGTCTCGACATCATATGCTTTGCGGCTGCCGGGTTCGAACATGGCGTAACTCAGCCCTTCGGCGGAGTGCCACGCTTTAAATTCCGCGCGCATGCGGTACTGTTGTTGCGGAGATGGAAAAACCTCAACCTCTGCAACACCGAATTCAGCAAATTCGGCAAGCGTTTGATTGTGTTTAGCGTTGAGTTGCTGCTGGTAATCGTCGTTGGAAAAATTCATGCGGATGTGTTGCCGTGTGGAATCCGGATTTATTCGGTAACCGGTTTTTTGCCGAGTTTGCGTTGCAGCGTGCGGCGGTGCATTTTCAATTGCCGCGCGGTAGCGGAAATATTGCCATTGTTGTCCGCGAGCGCCTGTTGAATATGCTCCCACTCCATGCGCCGCAGGGGCAGGGAATCGCCAAGATCATTATTGGCGGACAAATTGTTTTCGCTGAAGGCGTTGAGAATCTGCTCGATGGTGGCAGGCTTGGCGAGATAATTCACCGCGCCGAGTTTAATCGCCTGCACCGCCGTGGCAATACTGGCGTAGCCAGTGAGTACCACCACTTTCATTTGCGGTTGCTGCTGCAAAATATCTTCGATCAATTCCAGCGATGAGCCGTCTTCCAGTTTCAAGTCGAGCAACGCCCAGTCGTAATCCTGCGGACGACACGTCTCTCTCACAGCCGTAATACTGGGGAAATGGGCGATACCGTAACCGCGCCGCGCGAGCGAGCGCATCGTGACCGACGCCAGTACCGGGTCGTCCTCGATGTACATGATCTGCTCAGCTTGGCTCATGGTTAATTCCAAGGTTTCAGTCGAAGTGGTGTTCAATTACGGGGATTTTCACCAGTGGATGCTTTCAGTAACGGCAGCGTGACGATAATGCGAGTAAGCCCGCCTTCTGCGGCGGCGGCAGTATCCCCGTCGAGGGTTCCGATTGCAACCGTGCCGCCCAATCTTTCAATGGTGCTGTTGGCGAGAAAAACCCCTATGCCCAGGCCGGAATCCTTGCCCGTATTTTGCGGTTTGCCCCAGCGCTCCGACACATAATGTGGCATGCCGGGGCCGTCGTCGGTAATGGTGATGCGCAAGGTCGCGTCGCTGTGCTGAAAATCCACCCGCACCAGGCTCCGCGCCGCTTCAACCGCATTATCGATCAGGTTGATCAAGGCGTGGCGCAGCAAAAGGCTGTGCGCCACCGGCTGTTGCGCGCAGCCGGGAACACAGTGAATCTGCGGCGGATGCAGCGGCTGCAGAATCGCGTAGTGCTCGCTGAGCGCCGCTACCAGTTGCGCGACAGGTTCGGACTTGGGCGCTTCGCGCTCCTGTTCCGCCAGCATTGAAAGTTTTTGCATGGTGTCTTTGCAGCGGCCGATTTGCGTCAGCATCAGGTCGATATCCTCGCGCTTTTCCGCCGTATCGGCGTTGTGGCGCATTTCGCCCAACAACACTGTCAGCGTGGATAGCGGAGTGCCCAAAGCGTGCACGGTGGAGGCGGCGAGGGTGCCTATGCCGATCAGCTGCTCGTTTTGCAAAGTTTCCTCGCGCGCACGGCTCAACTGCGCCTGATGACTGCGTAGGGAGGCGGCGAGCTTGGCAATGAAATAGCAGGTAACGAGAGAGCTACCGCAAAAATTCACCCACATACCCAGCAGGTGAAACTGGTAGTCAGCCGACATATGGGCGAAGTGATTTTTGATATCCAGATAGAGAAAGCCGGTATAAACGACAACACCGATAAGGCTGAACAGCCAGGCGCTGCGCGCCCGCAGCACAGTGGCGGCTATGGCGATCAACACAAGGAAATAATAAATGAAGGGATTTTCTGAGCGGCCGGACCAATAGACCACCAGCGCCAGCCACACGCCGTCGAGAATCAATTCGCGCAGTACATCCTGCGGCCTGCCGGCATCCCGTTTGCGCCACAAATGCCACACGGACCAGGCCATGCCGCTGCCGATGATCAGCAAAATCACCGGATAATTCACCGGCCAGGTGGAGAGGGTATCCAGCAGCCACAAAAAGCAGATCAGGGCGCCTAGCACCAGCAGGCGCAATTGCAGGAGTTTGCGCAGGATGATCGCGCTGTCGCCGAACAAGGCGTCATCGACGAGGGATGGGCGTGTTACGGCGTCGGCGACGGATCGTCCGGAATGTGCTGCAGGCCCTGCGTCAACGTGGGGAATATCATGACGTGCTCTGGCACCTGCGGAAATTTGGCTCTTTTTAGAGTTTTTAGCGGTTGAGGTTGCCATTCGCATAGATAAATCCGGGTTTGGTTTTTGCGGCAGGATTCCACCAATTTATTGAGTGCCGCGAGACCGCCCGCGTCCAACAGCTCAACCCCCTCCAGTGCCAACACCATGCCGCGCAAGTGCGCGGCCGATAGCGCCAGCTCGCCAAACACCCGGTCGGCGGCGGCGAAAAACAAAGGGCCGGTAATTTTGAAGACTTTCCAGCCTTCAGGCAAACCGCTCGGCCCGATTCGCACATTCGCGGAAATATCGTCCAGCCGGGTCATCTCCGCGATTTCCTTCACGAACAACACCGCCGCCAGCAGAATTCCCGCGGTAATGGCGATCACCATATCGAAGAACACGGTGAGCAACAGGCAGGTCAGCAACACCATCACATCCCCGCGCGGCGCCGTGCGGACAAAATGCAGCGACTTGGGCAGCTCGCTCATATTCCAAGCCACCACCAGCAGCAGTGCCGCCATGCCGGCCATGGGCAGAAAGGAGAGCAGGGGGGCGAGCAGCAGCAGGCCGATCAACACCACCAGCGCATGCACCATGCCGGACACCGGCGTTACTCCGCCGGCTTTGAGGTTGGCCACCGAGCGCGCGATCGCCGCAGTGGCGGTAACGCCTCCAAAAAACGGCACCACTAAGTTGCCTAAACCCTGGCCGAGCAGTTCACTGTTGGCACTGTGGCGCCTTCCCGTCATGCCGTCGAGCACCACCGCGCACAGGAGGGATTCGATAGCACCCAACATGGCGATGGCGAAAGACGCCGGCAGCAGTTCGACAATCAAAGGCCAACTGATGCGCAGGTTGGCACCATCGGCGCCGGGCTGTTGCCAGGGCAGAGCGAACAAAGGCGGGTAGGGCGGAATACCCGCATGTACTGAGCCATCGGCCGCTATGTAAGAAAAACGCGTCGCTATGGTATCCACCGCCACACCGCTGTTTTGCAGCAGCCATGCAACAAGGCTGGCGATAAGCACAGCGGGTAGATGCGGCGGCACTGGCGTGCGTAAACGCGGCCACAACACCATCACCGCGAGGGTTATGCCAGCGATGGTGAGCGCGGGCCAGGCCGCCTGCGGCAGATGTTGCGCCAGCACCCAGACCTTGTCGGTGAAATGCTCCGGCATTTCCTCAATCACCAACCCGCACAAATCCTTGATCTGCAAAGTGGCGATCACCACCGCAATGCCCCCGGTAAAACCGAGGGTTACCGCCTCCGGCACATATTCAATCAACCGCCCCAAACGCGCATAAGCCATAGCCACCAACATCGCGCCGGCCATCAGCGTCGCCAACATCAAACCGCCCAGGCCGTGGCGCTGAACAATTGGGTAGAGGATGACCACAAACGCGGCAGTGGGACCGGAAATACTCAGGCGGCTACCGCCGGCGAGCGCGATCACAAAACCCGCGATGATCGCCGTATACAAACCATGTTGCGGCGCCACGCCGCAGGCAATCGCCAGAGCCATCGCCAGCGGAATGGCAATAATGCCGACGGTCACGCCCGCCAAAAGATCGCGGATGAATTTTTGCCGCGAATAAGGCTCGGCGAAACATTCACGCAGTGCATGGGCGATGCGCAGGGAAAACAAATGGGAGCGGTGCGGCATAGTGGAAAAGAATTCCCGTATGACAGGCAGGTGCATTAAGTGTAGCGGACCTGTTCCGCGCGAATTTGACCGGCAACAAGGTTTGCCTGCCTTTTTAGACGCCCACAGAAAAAAGTGGGCAAGGGCGGGCAAAACATGACAAGGGTGGCCTCAGCGGATACTCTTGTGCCCGCTTACAGGTTTGCCTTTCCATCCAGGTTACGGGTCATCGAACATGAACATTATTGGTCTTCGCCGCCTTTCACTTCTCGCGGTGATTTTGCTCTCCGCCTGCTCCTCTCGCACCGCTGAGGAAGTGAGCGCACCTGCGGCTCCTGCGGAGGCGTCCATCCTGATTGCGCCGAACAATCCGCAAATCCGCTACACCGGCCGGGTCGCAGTCAATGAAGAAGTGGCCCTCTATGATTGGGCGAATGTTCAGATTGAGTTTCGCGTGCGGGCGCCACGTTTGGAACTGTTGTTCCAGGACGGCAAAAATGATTACAACCTGTTTGTCGACGGGGTTTTACGCCGCACTATTACCACCGCTAGCGATATCAAAAACTACCCCATCGAATTGAGCCGGGCGCCGCACCACATCAAAATCACCAAACGCACCAGCCCCAATTTTGGCTCCGGCACCTTTCTCGGCATCAAGCTGCCGGAGGGCAGCGAACTGCTCGACCTGCCGCCGCGCCCGCCGCGCAAAATCGAATTTATTGGCGATTCCTACACTGTCGGTTACGGCAACGAAGGCCCAGGGCTGGACTGCGCCGGCGTGTACCGCCCTTATGAAAACAGCTATTTAACCTTCGCCACCATTGCGGCGCGGGAATTAAATGCGGAAAGCCATCTGATCGCCATCTCCGGTTACGGCGCGGTGCGCAACTACAACGATCCCAACCCCACCAGCGCAACGCCCGTGCCGTTTTTTTATGCTCGAACCCTGATGGAGCGCGACGATTTGCCCTGGGATTTCGCCAGCTGGAAGCCGGACGCCGTGGCGGTAAAACTCGGCACCAATGATCACAGCACTCAACCTGAGCCCGACGCCGAGACTTTTCTGCAAGGCATTCACGGCCTGCTGGAACAAGCGCACTCCGCTTACGGTGATGCGCCGGTATTTTTGCTGGCGGATACCGGCTTGAGTCAGCTGGTTGAGCGAACCGAGCGGGCGGTGGCGGAGCAGCGCGCAAAGGGCAATGAAAAAACCTATTTCGTAAAACTGAGCCAACCGCTGCCGGAACAAAAAGGCTGCGACCAGCACCCCTTGGTATCCGGGCACGAGGTGATGGCGGCGGAATTGGTCGCCGCTATGAAATCCGTCCTCAATTGGTAATTCATGAGCTGCGTTAATCAATTTATGAAATTAATGCGTTTTTATTCATAAAATTGATTGGCTAGTCTAGCCGCTTCGACTACTGGAGGCGGCTCATGGCAATTACTCACAATCTCGGCTTTCCCCGCATCGGCGCCCAACGCGAACTGAAATTCGCGTTGGAATCCTATTGAAAGGCCAATCTTCCCGCGCAGAACTACAATCCCTCGGCGCCGAATTACGGCGTCGCCACTGGCAGGAACAAAACACTTTGGATCTGGTACCGGTGGGGGATTTTTCCTTCTACGACCAAGTGCTGGACATGAGTTTTACTCTCGGCCATTTGCCCGAGCGAGTGCGGGATTTTCACGGCGATGCGCTGGATAACTACTTTCGCGTGGCGCGCGGCCGCTCGGCGCAAACGGCGGAACACGCGCACTGCTGCGGCGGTGTCGCCGCGGGCGAAATGACCAAATGGTTCGATACCAACTACCACTACATAGTCCCGGAATTTACTGCGGCCACCACCTTTTCCCTGGATGCCTCCCGCTTAATCACACAAATTGCGGAAGCCAAAGGGCAGGGCGTTAACGCCAAACCGGTGATTATTGGCCCGATGACTTATCTCGCCATCGGCAAAACCAAGGACGACTCCGACAAACTCACGCTGCTGGATAAACTTTTGCCGGTCTACCGCGAACTGCTGCAAACACTCGCAGCCCAAGGTATTGAATGGGTTCAGATCGACGAGCCTATTCTCGTCACCGATCTCGATCAAAATTGGCAGCAGGCCTTTACCAAAACCTATAACAATCTGGCGGCAGCCGGCCCGAAAATACTCCTCGCCACTTATTTTGGTCCGCTGCAGGAGAATCTACCTCTGGTGGCCAGTCTGCCGGTGCAGGGCGTACATCTGGATGCCGTCAACGCGCGGGAGGAAATCAATGAATTGATTGCGCAGTCACCAGCGGATCGCGTTTTATCCCTCGGTGTAATCAACGGCCGCAATATCTGGAAAACCGATTTGAGTGACGTGCTGGATTGGTTGCAACCGCTGCACCGCAATTTGGGTGATCGCCTGTGGCTCGCGCCATCCTGCTCGCTGCTGCATGTGCCGGTGGATTTAAACAGCGAGGAAAAATTAGATAGCGAAATCAAATCCTGGCTGGCGTTTGCCAAACAAAAATTGGTGGAACTGAATATTCTCGCCAAAGCTTTGAATCACGGTATTGATACCGTGCAAAACGAGCTGGCAGAAAACCGCGCAGCGGTAGAAGCCCGGCGCAACTCACCGCGCGTACACAATCCCGCCGTAAAAGCGGCCGTAGCCAAAATCGATGCCCAACTCGGACAGCGCAAAAGCGCTTACCCAGAGCGCGCGGCCAAGCAGGCAAAATTCCTGCACCTGCCTAAATTCCCCACCACCACCATAGGCTCTTTCCCGCAAACTGCGGAAATTCGCCAGGCGCGCAGCGAATTCAAAGCAGGAAAAATCAACCAAATTGCGTACAAAAAAGCCATGCAAGTGGAAATTGCCCGCTGCGTAAACGAGCAGGAAATTTTAGGCTTGGATGTGCTGGTGCACGGAGAAGCTGAGCGCAATGACATGGTGGAGTATTTCGGCGAGCAACTCGACGGTTACGCCTTCAGCCAATTTGGTTGGGTGCAAAGTTATGGCTCCCGTTGCGTAAAACCGCCGATATTGTTCGGCGATATTTGCCGCCCGCAAGCCATGACGGTGGAATGGACCCAATACGCCCAATCCCTCACCCATAAACCCATGAAAGGCATGCTCACTGGCCCCGTCACCATCTTGAACTGGTCCTTCGTGCGCGACGACCAACCGCGTTCGGCCTCCTGCAAACAACTGGCCCTCGCCATTCGCGCAGAAGTGTTGGACCTGGAAAAAGCCGGCGTGCGCATTATCCAAATCGACGAAGCCGCCCTGCGCGAAGGTTTACCCCTGCGCAAATCCCAATGGCAGCAATACCTGGACTGGGCCATCGAATCCTTCCGCATATCCGCCAACGGCGTGGCAGACGAAACCCAAATCCACACCCATATGTGTTATTCCGACTTCAACGACATTATCGAATCCGTCGCCGAGATGGACGCCGACGTCATCACCATCGAAACCTCCCGCTCCGACATGGAACTGCTGGACGCCTTCGACCACTTCAACTACCCCAACGAAATCGGCCCCGGCGTCTACGACATCCACTCACCTAATATTCCGAGTGAGGAGCATATAGTGCAACTTATGCAAAAAGCCGCTGAGCGCATACCGGCTGAGAGGTTATGGGTAAACCCGGATTGCGGCTTGAAGACACGGCAGTGGGGGGAGGTGCTGCCTGCGCTGAGGAATATGGTAAGTGCGGCGAAGGTGCTGCGGGAGATGGTTTGATTCTGCGATAAAAATCCTCATATGAAAGGCCATGTTTTATGGCCTTATTTCTATACGCTCCATGTAACCACCTTTCTATTCCAAGCCTTCTTGCCTGCCTGATGAGCAAGGTGGAAATTTCCACTTTGTAAAATTCCTTCTTTAGGCTCAGCGCTTAAGTTTTAAATCAAGCAATCAAATCACCATGGCTTTACTTGCCAGAATCAGAATATGTTTTATATTTAATTTTGCTGCGCTTCGAGAACCTAATTAATTGTGCGAATAAACGCACCCGAAGGATATCGGCCCGGGGCGCAATCTAGATTTTTGATATTTTCTTATAAATGAACGGATTGAATTATTTTGCTCACCTTTATAAGGACGGTATCACGCATGCTCAAAATTAAAATGCTAGACAAACCAAGAGGGAATCTTATGACGCCTTACCTTAATCTTAGCGGGCAATCGAACGTGATTGCTTACGAGGTCACAGAAGACGCAATACATGTCTTATTCAAGTCTGGCGCTCAGCGCAATTATCTATACAACAACGTACGTCCTGGCGCAGATGTTGTGAACAATATGAAACAGCTTGCGCAGCAGGGGCGCGGTTTGAATTCATATATTTCTCGGTTCGTAAAAAAGCAATTACGCGCGTAAATGGTAAGCCTAAAAAGTCATTCAATATCGCTTGTTACGCTCGTTGGGATTGGCGTGCCGCCAGTCCCATAATTTTGTCTTCTGCGCCAGAAAAAATCGGAGGCCTATGAGACAAATTCCATATGCTCAAGTCCGGAAATGGACAATAGTGCAACACATCTCTACTCATTATTCATTTTACACCTAGTGCCAGCAGCGTAATGAGAAGGCAATATTCATATGAGCGCGACATTTACATGACCTACAACAAGGCTCAGTTTCATTCCAGGCGTAAAAGGCAGTACCAGATGCGCCGGAAATGAGCATTATGATTCTTAAAGAGAGTCCATTATGAAAAAATATATATTAACACTCATAGTCGCTTTGCTTTCTGGCTGTGCGAGCATTCACAGTCCGCAAGAAACAAATATAGCTGTAAGCGCTCTTCTTGACGAAATTCAAATTGCGATTAACGAGATTGATGCACGCACTGGGGGCGGATCTGGATTGCCACCGTTTAAAAATGCGGAAATCAAACTTGTAACAAAAGTAAAGACTTCTACGACAGGTAGCGCCTCATTGGTTCTTTCGGGACAAAAAGGCAAAACATCCACCGATTCGAACATTCTCACCTTGGAGCTGGTTCCAAATCCGGTAGTTGAGGCGCCACTCTTCGAAAGCACGGGCCAGCACATTGCCGACCATGTAATTGCTGCATTTACAGCCGTAGATGATAAAAGATTTCTAAAACTTAACTCTTTGACAGTAGAGGCTGGACTGGAGGTTGTACGGGATACTGGTGGTGGCATAGAGGTTGAATTAGTAGGTGTAACGATTGAAGGAGGCCGCAAGAAAGAAGCTTCGAAAAGTAACACTATCAAGCTGGTTTTCGCCCATCCGACAAAATAAAGATCTAACGAAAAATAGCGAAAAATATGAAAAATAGGGACAGATTTATTTTCCTGGGTTTTTACTTGCCAGAATCGGAACTTGTTTTATAGTCAATTTGTGTTGCGCTTCGAAAGTTAAGCTCGATGCAAAAATAAATGCGCGCGCAGGATATCAGATATATGCGCGTCGTCTTTTGATATTTTCTTTAGATCAATGGTTTGAGTAAACTTTCTAGAGCATTTATAAGGAGGATGTCGCGCATGTGTGGTGTCAAAACTTTAGCTTTCAGGTCCCGCATGAAGTATTTCACCGCTGAGCCTAGCGTAATAGGAATCAACTTAAGGGCAGTCTTATGCTGATATTAGCCGCATACAGGATGGAAACACCGCCACTATCGGAGGAAGAGCTAAAAGAATTTTGGCCAAGAATAGAAGCGGCGATCAATGCTTGGCTAAAAAGGAAGGCTGCAAGCGATATTGCAAGTGGTGCAGGTAGTTTCAAATCAGAAACACCGGGAAAAAATGGAAGCTATGAGCGATCTATTATTTCCAGCGACTCTGGATCATTATATGAGCTTTTCTTAGATGAGCCAACGGCCCAAGGTCATATCTTTAAAACGAATGTGGCTGTCGTTGAATCAGAGGGTAAGTTATCGTTCTATTTAACTTTGTCAGCAATGAAGTCAGGAGAAGTCATTGCTCCTGTGGCGTTGTACCCAAGATGCCCAACCTTAATCAGAGATTTGCTAAGCCTGAGAAATGATTGGTTTTTTGGTGAGAGCGAAATTCCACAAGCTAAATTTATCAGCCTTAATGGCGAAGAGACTGCAAAAAACTCTTTCGGGCTACCTTCTGAATAAAGCGAGAACTCTTCCGGTTACAGTAGTTTCAGAGTTAGATGGACAGCCGATCTGGCCTGAGCTACCTGAGAAGCTATCTATTGACTTGGCAGGGCTATCGCCCGTAATTCAGATAGATAGCGACGTTTCATGGGCTTTAAATAACGAATTGGGTAAGTCTCGTTCATGTTACTTAGGTGCAGTTCGTATTTATTGGCCGCTAAGCGGCGACGAACAAGACTTGTCAAACTTGCGTAGCAGTATATGGACTGCGGAGAGGCTGCTATCAAACGATACCGATGCGAAGGGGCTGGCCAGGTTTACTACTAATCTGCGACGTCGCGTAATGAGCGTTGCTGCACTCTCAATTGATCCGCCATCAGCCATAAGAAAAATAAAAAATGAGCATTCGCGCGCCCGTCTGAATGAATTGCAGGTCAGAGCAAACGCGAATTCAGAAGAGCTGGAGTTAGCGAGACTCTTTATAGAAGAAAACGAAAAACTTAAAGCCGATCTGGATAATGCTAAAGCTGAAGCTGCTCGACAGGCTGCGAGAGCAGAGGCGGCTGAGTTTGCGATAGATGCCATCAAGTCAGGAAGAGAAAGTGATCTTTATGAGGATGGGGAACAAGTAGAGGAGCCAACTGGCCCCGTGTCAGGCGACGTTAGATTTTATAAAAAAACGCACAGCAAGCCGTCATATGACGTATTGGTAAAAATATCTGATTGCGGGCATAACTCTTGGAAAGCGGCTAACAAAGCGGAAAAGGCTAAAAGAGGAATTGAAAAAGTTAGAAGGTAGTTCGGACTGGAAAAACCTGCACCACTGCGCGTCATGTCAGGGTGGCGGAGTTTGGAAGGTGGTTTGGTGAGTGATCATAGAAAAAACAAAGGGTTAGAGCAGTTGGATTTGCGCGAAAAAGGGAGGGATTTATTTTTGCTCCTAGAAACGAAAAGGAGACAGATTGCACGCCGTGACCGGCACATAGTCTAGCGAAAAATAGGGACAGACTTATTTTCTCTGCATTACCACAAAAACCACTACAAGCCGCAGCTCGTTGCGGCGTTAAAGCTGCGGACTGAGTCATGATTCAAAGCTTTGAACTTAGCACATTAGAATCATTAGCGAAGATACTAGGCGATACTGATGGCGGATTTACTGGCTCACAAATTGGACAGTTGTTGTCTGAAACAGGGTTTCCCGACCCATTAGTAGGTGCCACAAATGGAAAAGGCTATATCAAGCCTTTGTGGAAAAGCAGTCAGCGGATCGCTGCGCAAATAATATTGGAAAATTTATCGAGCACTCGATGAGCCCAGCGAGACACTATGATCATCAAGAATGGTACTCAGATACAAAATATAGACTGAACCAAGTATTAGCTTTTTCTGGTATTGAGCTAGGGGATAATGGAAAGCTTAAAACGGTAGATCGAGTTAAGACAATATCCGAGTCCAGAGCTAGGGCGAGCAAACTCAAAGAGTCTTTATTGTCGCGCAAAGTTCACCCTGATGTATTGTTGTTCTGCAGGGAAGAGCTCCTTGTCGATAATTATTTTCATTCTGTATTCGAGGCCACAAAAAGCGTAGCAGAGAAAATACGAAGCAAAACGGGACTAACTTCTGATGGAGCAGCATTAATTGATGAAGCCTTTTCTTTCAATAACAAAATTCCGCATCTGGCTCTTAACACATTGCAAACAGAAAGTGAACAAAGTGAGCAAAAAGGGTTTTCTAACTTATTAAAGGGCCTATTCGGGACCTTTAGAAACACTGCAGCCCATGCACCGAAAATCATCTGGTCAATCCAAGAGCAGGACGCATTAGATATTTTGTCTCTAGTTTCTTTAATACATCGTCGACTAGACGGTGCAATAGAGGCTCAAAAAATGTACCAAGGAAGACGTTAACAAACGGCTCAAGATTAAAGGGAGAGCAGTTGGACCGAGCCGCTCAAAAAGCCATAATGGTGGAATGAACAATAATAGGTCAGGTCTTAAATTTGACATTTTTCCAGGTCAAATCACGATCCGCATTTGGCTTCCCGCTCAATATTCAGCCCTGCCAGCCTGCCAGCCCAATGTCAGCCATATGTCGTGGCCGACAGGCCGTAAAATGGATAATACTTGCGCTACCAATAGCGGAGTAACCTCATGATTCTTAAGAAGCTGCGGGAAGGTAAACACCTCTCTCTCAAGAACAATTAGCAATAATGTCCGGTTTGAGCGTTCGCACCATTCAGCGTATTGAAGGTGGAAGCCGAGCCAGTGTCGAATCTTTAAAATCTCTTGCGGCTGCGCTGGAAACCAGTGTTTCAACCTTGGAGCAGGAGATTGTGGCAATCGATAAAACGTCCCCAAAATGGAAAAGCTTGCCATTGTTATTCAGGCTCAATTTTGTCGGCTCGGAGATTGGTTGGTTTGGTCTTTCCCGTCGGGAGCATTGGGCTAAGGGTGAGAGGAAAACGGCTATATTTGGCCTTGCCTTGCTGCCGTTTGGATTATTCGATCCTGGATTTATCGTCGGGGGTTTGCTGATGCTGAATATTGCGTATTCATTATCACTGGTCACTCGCAAGGCTGATCAGTATTCCATTTGGTAAAACAACAGGCCAACCCCAAGGCTTAGACCATCATCGATTAAGTATCCAAGCTGACCTTTCGTGAGACGCAGTCCTCAGACCGCTCCACCTAAACCTAGTACTCTCGCGATGCCATTAACGAAAAGGAATTAATAATGAATAAGAAATTGTATCCAGTGGCAGTCGCTGTTCTTTTATCTGGCGGGTGTGGAGGAGGGGGAGGGTGTCCTGATATCTATATCCCGGTTTATGAAGTAAACGTCTACGACAGTGTGTCTGGAGATCTGATTTGCTATCAAGGAATATCCACGAAGCCAAACCTTGAAAGCTGCAATATAAATATTGATTATTCTGAAGATAGAAAGTCCGCTGATATTGCGGTTAGTCTCTCTGGATACGTCTCCCAAACGCAAGAAGCTGTAAACAATCAAACCTGGCGAGGGGGTTGCTGGGATAGTCCCGAATACACAACAGTTGTCGATTTTTACCTTATCCCAGAATAGGGGAACGATCTATCCGGATTAAATACTACTGACTCAAAGCCTGAATCAACTCCGTCTTACTCATTTGGCTGCGTCCTGGAATCTTCCGTTGCGTAGCCAGTTTATATAAGTCCTCCTTGCTCGCGTTTTTATCAAAAGCCGCTTTCTTTTGTGGTTGTTTAGTCTTGCTGGCTTTTTTGCTCCCCGCTTTTTTGTTATCGGTATTTTTGTTCTCTTTTGTACTGCTGCCGGCCTTTTTAGCTTTCTCATTGTGTTCCGCCTTTGGTTTTGACGCAGGCGCTTCCGCCTTTTGCTCCAGGCTGCGTTTGAGCACCTGCATAAGGTCGATGACTTGCGCGGTTTCCTGTTGTGGCAGGTTTTCCGGGTGTTTTACGTCTTCGTTTTTCTCCAGCTTTTTTTCTACCAGCGCTTCCAATTTTTCCTTGGCGTCGTCGGCGAGGGCTTCCAGATCCAGCTTCTCGGAGCCGAGTGTTTCTATGGCGTGGATCAGGCGATCGACGTCCTTTTTTTCCGCTTTTGTTGTGGAGGGTAAACCTATATCTGCCGGGGAGCGGATTTCGTCGTGAAAGCGCAGGGTTTCCGCGCGCAATATGCCGCGCTCGGAAATAATCGCCACTAGATATTCTTTGCCGCGCATTACAAAGGTGGCTATGCCGGCGCGGTCTGTGTCCTGCATGGAGGTGGCCAGCAGGCGATAGGCTTTTTGCGCACCTTCCTCGGGCACCAGGAAATAGGCTTTTTCAAAATAGAGCGCGTCAATGTCCTTCAGGGGCACAAATCGGCGTAGATTGATTTCGCGGGATTTTTCCGGAGCGAGGGCTTCGAGTTCGTCGTCTTCAATTTCAATAAAGGTGTCCTCGCGGATTTCGATTCCCCGCACCAATTCATCCGAGTCCAAAGGTTCCTCATCCTTGGAGCAGATATAACGGCGGGAAAGGGGAGTGCCGTCTTCATCCAACATACGCAGCGCCAGGGTATCGCGGCGGCTGGCAACGAATAAATTGACGGGCAGGCTCAGCAGACCAAAAGCCACTGTGCCGGACCAGAATGGGCGAATTTCGCCGGATTCTTCGTCTTCATCGTCTTGCATGTTTTTTCTCCCCGGCATCTTTTTCCGGCGAACCTTTTTTCTCTTGCTGCAGGCTTGCGGCTAGAAGCTTTGATAGATCCTGCGGCGGCTGTGTTTTTCGTGGACGCAAGCGCGTTACCTTGCCATGGCCTTTGACCTTATCCTCGATAAGTTGCAAAACCCGCTCGCGATATTCGTCGTGATATTGTTCGGGCGTAAAGTCCGCAGCCAGCATTTCGATCAGCTGCTGGGACATTTGCACTTCGCGCTCATTCGGCCCGGAACCTTTGGGTGTGCGGATTGACGAAATGGCCACCACCTCGTCGGCGTGGCGCAGGGCGATCAACAATGGATATCCCTGATGAAGACGCAGAGCGCCAACGTAATTTTTCCCGCGCATCACCCACTTGGCCAAGCCCTCCTGGCCGGTTTTTCCAGCGCGGCAATCAATGCCGCATATTTGGCATCCGACCCATCCGGGCCGAGATAATAGGGCCTTCGATAAAATCGCCGATCAATTTCCCCCAAAGGATGAAATTGGATGACCTCGATTTCGCGGGACGGCGCCGGCTCCACTGACGCCAGTTCATTGTCATCGAGAATGACCACGTCACCTTCTGCTGGAATCACACCGCGCTTTACGTCCTCTTTCGCAACTTGCTCTTCTGTTTCCGGGTTGACCATCACTTGTTTTACCGGTGCGTCATCCTTGGCATCCAATAAGCGAAAATGTACATCCCGATCCTGCAACGCCGCATAGAATTTCACCGGGATTTTTTCCCGCCCTATAACCAGAATGGCTTTCCACATCGCCCGCGCCGCCATGGCATCACCTCATGTTTTCTTAAGGCCAGCTTTTGCCAGCATTTTGCTTGTGATTGGGCGCCGCGCCTCTTCAAATTCCTGCCACGGGTCACTTTGCAAAGCCCCCAGGCGACGGCGCAGATTCTCGAGTGTGTAACGATTCGGCGTGAGGGAATCGTTTACCTCGTCCCAACTTACCGGCACGGCGACGGGCGCACCCGGCCGCGCGCGGGTGGAGTAGGAAGCAATGGCCGTTGCACTGCGTCCGTTGCGCAGGTAATCGATAAAGGTTTTTCCGTGCCGTTTGCTTTTTGCCATATTTGCGGTAAGTCGCGTTTTATCGTCTGAGGCAGCCTGTTGCGCGATAGCGCGGCAGAAATTTTTGGCTTCCTCCCATTCCAACTTGGGCACGAGCGGCACCACCAGGTGCAATCCTTTTCCGCCGGTGATTCGAGGAAACGTGGCCAGTCCAAGATCTTCAATACGCTGCTTTAACTCAAAGGCAACGCGGAATATTTCTTTCAGTGAGACATTGGCAGCAGGATCCAAATCGAACACCAGTTGATCGGGTTGTTCGAGTTTGTCCACACGACTGCCCCACACATGCAGTTCGAGCGCACCGGCTTGCACCAGGCCGATTAAATGGGGCAGGGCTGTGACGTACAAATAGGGCTTGGTGCCTTCCTTCTCCGGTATGTCAACGCGCGGAATGGCCTCGGAAATTACGGTACGCGGATGCTTTTGAAAGAAACATTCGCCGGTACGACCATCCGGACAACGCACCAGAGAAAGCGGCCGATTAGATATCAGCGGTAAAACCCATTCAGCGATATCTTCGTAATATTGCGCCAGATGCAATTTGGTGATGCCTTGATCGGGAAACAAAATCCGATCAGGATTCGACAGGCGCACGCCGGCGACTTCAGCCTGATTGACGCGTGCCTTTTTTGTGGCGGGCGCAACATTTGTGGTTTGAGCAACTTTTGTGGTTTGTGCAGCTTCAGTGGTTTGAGCAACTTTTGCGGTTTGTGCACCTTTTGCGGTTTGTGCACCTTTTGCGGTTTGCGCTACGGCTTTGGGCTTTTTCACCTGCGCATGCTGCGGTGCAGCTTCCGGCAGTTGAATTTCCGCAGGTTCTTTATCTTCCCGCAAACCGCGAAAACTGGAATGCCGCAAAACCCCGTCGCGGGTCCACTCGGTAAATTCCACTTCCGCAATCAGTGTTGGCGTTACCCAGCGGACGCCCACTTCATTTTCCGGCGGCGAGGGGAAGGGGCATTCTTCGCTCGTCAACTCACGCAAACGCTCATATAAGGAGAGCAAAAGATTCTGGCTGAAGCCGGTGCCTACACGTCCGGTATAGACCAGCTCATCCCCATGCCATGCACCGAGCAGTAATGAGCCAAAGCCCTTGCGGCCGCCATTGGGCCGAGTGTAGCCACAGATCAAAAATTCCTCTTGATTGGCGCACTTGGCTTTTAACCAGATTGTCCCTCGACCCGTGCGATAGTGGCTGTCGATTTTTTTGGAGATTATGCCTTCCAGCCCGAGCCGACATGACTGACCGAAAAATTCCGGGCCGTGGCCGCGAATATGATCCGTGTAGCGAACCAAGGGGGACGCATCGTCGGTATTTGCTGCATTCACCAACTGATGCAGAATTTCCTTGCGCTGTTGTAGCGGCACAGCGGCGAGGTTGTAACCATCGAGATGTTGCAAGTCGAATAGCTGGTAGACAAGGCCGCGGGTGTCTCGGGCGGAGAGGGCTTCCTGAAGATTGCGGAAGCTGCTGGTGCCATCGTCGGCGAGGGCGATAATTTCCCCGTCAAGAATTGCATCCTGGACGGCCAGCTTCTCCAACCTATGGCGGATCTCTGGAAATTTGCGAGTCCAATCATTGCCGTTTCGGCTAATCAGCTGCACATCACCTTTGTGGAGTCGGGCGAGAATTCGATAGCCATCGAATTTGATCTCGTGAAGCCAATCATCGCCTTCGGGTGCAGCTTTCACCGCACTTGCCAAGGCTGCCGATGGCTTTTGTGGCAATGCTTTTTTTACCGCGCCATCGAGGGCGGCCAAATCCGGCTTAAATTCGGCATTTTGTTGGGATGATTTTTTCTTCTGGCTTTTCGCACCTTTTTTTCTTTTCCTTGACTGCGGCCTTGCCGCCGGCAATTTCCTCCATTGTGCGTCCGGTTGCGACGCTCAGATCGGTCAGCTCACTTGCGTCGCTGACATCGTCGTGGCGTTTGATCAACATCCAGTGATTATCTTTTTTGGGATCGCGACCCGAAGTGCGCACCAACGTCCATAAGCCGTGCAGCTTTTCCCCGGACAGCATAAAGTCGATACGCTCTTCGCTTTTCTTTTTCTTCTTATGTCCGGATTCAAATGGAGCCCAACGCCCGCGATCCCAGAGCATTACAGTTCCGCCACCGTATTCCCCAGCTGGAATCGTCCCTTCGAAGTTGCCGTATTCCAGCGGATGATCTTCCACTTTCACTGCCAAGCGTTTTTCGCCGGGCACTAAACTCGGTCCTTTCGGTACGGCCCAACTTGTTAACACACCGTCCTGCTCCAGGCGCAAATCGTAATGCAGCCGGCTCGCGGCATGTTTGTGGATGACGAATTTTCCACCTTTTGTAGGATTTACCTTGCCGTCCGCCTCGGCAAAGTTGTTTCCGGCTGGCTCTGCTGTGCGCGTGAAATTGCGCTTGCGGTGGTAAGTTTCCAAGCTGGCCATAAATTCTGATCTCGCTTTTTATTTCACTACTCTCGTTCTCACAGCAAAACACCGAGGCCCGGATAAGGGCTGAATGCAAACAGCAGGCCAGCGGTACGGCGGCCAATGCTCTTCATAACCGGCAATTCATGAGTGGTGCTTTTTAATGCCCGGAGGTATGACAGCCGAAAATCGGCTCCCCGGCTTGCAAAAATGGGCGGCTGTAAAACCAGGATGGCCGGTTCAAGCATCGCGAATTCTTTTAGAAAGCTTCAAATGAACTGTTATTCGTTATATCAAAACCCTTAAAACTCTTGCCTCATGTTATTTTTTTTGGTTTTTTTGCGATGGAAATTTCCACCCCAAAGTCTCGCTTGATTGGAGTTATTTTTGCTGACCGACGCCACCGAAAATGGCGCTTCTGACATCAAAATCATTTTTATGGATTTTATAACAACGGACTAATTCCCTTTCTTCCTGATTTTGCCTGTTTAAAAAATTCAGTTTTATTCTTCGAGTTGCCACAAAAATTCGCCCACATTGAGATATGAAGATCATTTGCTACCGTGGTTATTGGGTAATTATTTTCATAGAAAAATGCAGCGTAAATATTTTGAAAGGATTGTTATCAATTTATTCGCCGCCAAGTTTTAGCTTCTGGAACAAGATCATCTCCAGAAGCTGTGGAGAAAATGTTATGCGCGAAGGGCTAATAATTTTTACTCTCTTTTCTGTTTTGCTGGTGGGCGAAACTATCGCTGAGCCGGCAGAAGGGGCTTACCTTGGCGCCAAATTCGGGCTTACTCATAATCAGCACTCCTGCGGCGAAAGCGCGGTGAAATGCGACCGTCGTGACATAGGCTCGGGTTTATTTGCCGGATATGATTTTAATCGGCGGTACGCGGCGGAAATTTCCGTCTTCAATTTAGGCGGATCATCCGCCACTTATCCAAATGTGGATTTGGAGGGCGAGTTATTTGCCGCCGACGCCACTTTGAAGTACTCGCGCCATTTTCTCAGCGAATCACGCATATTCGCCAAGCTCGGGGTTGCGTATTGGCAAAGGGGAGGTCAAGGGTTGGGGCGTCAAACTGGATGGCTCAGGCTTTACTCCTACAGTCGGGGCCGGGCTGGCGATTCCACTGTCCGAGAGATGGAATGCCCGCATTGAATACCAGTATTTCGACACCCTCGGCACTCGCGCCATGGGTTATACGCAACAGCATTTTCTATCTCTCGGTTTGACATGGCATTTCACCAATCGCAATCAGCAGCCGCCGGCAGCGCCACTTCCACCGCCTCCCGTTGTTGAGAAGCTTCCATCTCCACCGTCGCCGCCAGCTGTGCCTGCTCCCCCAGAGCAACTTAATTTGCAGCCATCTTCCACACCCATTGTCGTCGACGACGATGATGAAGGTCCCTTGTTTGCCTATGACTCCGCTGTCCTTGACGTCACCTCCGGGCTGAAAAAAATCTCCGATGCTTTGCGACGAAATCCCGAGTTGTCGGTTCGTATCGTGGGCCACACGGATAACCGCGGGGCCAGCAGCTACAACATGCGCTTGTCAAAAGCGCGCGCAAATAGTGTGGCGGAGTACCTCAAATCTCAGGGCGTCAGTGAGACGCGCATTCGTGCAGTCGGAGAGGGGAGAAGATCGACCGGTTGCCGACAACAACACCGACAAAGGTCGGGCCCAAAACCGGCGTGTGGAATTTTTTATTTCCCTCCCGAAAAACTCCCATAACTGACAGCCACTGAGGAATATTTATGAAAGCGCTGCTTTTATTTGTGCTGATTTTTACTCTGGCTGCGTGCAGTAACGATTCTGGTTTTCCGCTCGATGAGCCACCGCCGGAAGCCGTTGATTCTGACGGAGACGGGCGCCGGGATCTGATCGACAACTGTCCCGCTGTTGCCAATCCGGATCAAGCCGATTCGGATGGCGATGGTATTGGCGATGCGTGTGATGAAGATTTGGATAGTGACGGGGATGGCCTTAACAACCTAATCGATAATTGTCCATTGGTGGCCAACCCTGACCAACTGGATTCAGACAATGATGGCATCGGCGACGCTTGTGACAGCGATCGCGATGGTGATGGTGTAACCGACGACGTTGATAATTGTCCTGCCATTCCAAATTCCGATCAGACCGATAGCGACGGCGACGGCATTGGCGACGTTTGTGACATCGATAATCGACCAGACAACGACAGCGACTTTAATATAAATTCTCAAGACAATTGTCCGCTGATTTACAACCCCGACCAAAAAAGACACAGATAACGACGGCATTGGTGACGCGTGCGATATCGATATCGACGGCGACGGCGTTATCAACACCGCTGATAATTGCCCATTCCATGTAAATCCAGACCAAGTCGATACTGACGGCGACGGTATTGGTGACGCCTGCGACTCCGACAGCGACACTGACGGCGACGGCATAGATGACAGCATCGATAATTGCCCGGCGGTAGCGAATCCCGATCAGGCGGACCTCGATAATGACGGGATCGGTGATCTCTGCGACACCGACCGCGATGGTGACGGCACGCCCGACGCCGAGGACAACTGCCCAGCTCATCCAAATCCGTCACAGGCCGATGCAGACGGTGACGGCATAGGCGACGCTTGCGATTCCAACTCGAATAACAATCTTGATTTCGACCGCGACGGTATCGCAGACGGCGCGGATAATTGCCCGCTGATTTACAACCCGTCTCAGACTGATCTCGACGGCGATGGCATCGGCGATGCCTGTGATTCAGATTCAGATGGCGATGAACGCCCTGATCTTTATGACAACTGTCCCTATCACCCGAATCCAGATCAGGCGGATTCCGACGGTGATGGGATCGGCGATGCCTGCGACACAAATTCTGATAGCGATAACGACGGCATAGAAGATGGCCTGGACAATTGCCCCGCAGTCGCCAATGCCAGCCAATCAGACATTGACGGCGACGGCATCGGTGACTCTTGTGATACAGACCGGGACGGCGACGGCCACGAGAACTCTCAAGACAACTGCCCCAATATCCCCAACCCAGATCAAATAGATGCCGACAATGACGGCATCGGCGATGCGTGCGATAACGTAATTTCCGGCGATAGCGATCAAGACGGAATACAGAACGAGTTAGATAATTGCCCATTGGTAGCCAATGCCGGCCAGCAGGATCAAGACGGTGACGGCTTGGGCGATGCGTGTGATACCGACAAGGACGGCGACGGCATTCTTAACACACTGGATAACTGTCCTGCGGTGGTTAACGCCGACCAAGCCGATAGCGACGGCGACGGTATAGGTGATGCGTGTGACTCCGACGTGGACTTGGATACTGACGGGGATGGCATTAATGATGATGTCGATAATTGCCCGCTGGTAAGCAATTCCGGCCAGGAAGATCAAGACGGAGATGGCATTGGCGATCTTTGCGACACGGATCGCGATGGCGACGGCGTAAACAATTCTGCTGATAACTGCGTATTTATCGCCAATGCGGACCAGGCGGATCTCGATGGCGATGGCATCGGAGATGTGTGTGATAGCGATCGCGATGGCGACGGCGAGGAGGAGAATCCAGATAGATGTCCGCTCCTCTCCAAACCAGATCCCGAAGATCTGGACGGCGATGGCCTCGGCGAGCGCTGCGATACCGATCTTGACGGCGACGGCGTGGAAAATGTCCTCGACAATTGCCCCCGAGTCGCCAATGCCAATCAACTCGACACCGACGGCGATGGCGTTGGCGATGCTTGCGACACGGATTCCGACGGCGATGGCGTTGCCAATGCGGTCGATAATTGCCCACTCATTAGCAATCCCGACCAGGAAGACCAGGATGGCGACGGCATCGGCGACCTGTGTGATACCGACCGGGATGGCGACGGCGTGGATAACGCCATTGATAACTGTCCATTGGATTCCAACACCAACCAAGCAGACGCGGATTCGGACGGCGTCGGCGATGTCTGTGATACGGATCTGGACGGCGACGGCGTAGATAACAGCGCGGATAACTGCCCCGCAGTACCCAACGCCAACCAAGCGGACGCCGATAATGACGGCATAGGTGACGCGTGCGACTCCAATACCGACACCGACAATGACGGCCACGACGATGGCAGTGACAACTGCCCATTAATCGCCAACCCAGGACAGGAGGATCAAGATGGTGATGGCATCGGCGATCTTTGCGATGCCGACCGCGATGGCGATGGCGTTGCGAACACTGTCGACAACTGTCCACTGATTGCCAACACCAACCAACTCGACACCGACGGCGATGGCATAGGTGACGCCTGCGACAGCGATCAAGATGGTGATGGTGTAGATAACGCTATCGACAACTGCCCACTCGTCCCGAATCCCGATCAAGCCGATCAAGACGGTGATGGTATCGGCGACTTGTGCGACAGCGACCGGGACGGCGACAACGTAGCCGACGCAATCGACAACTGCCCGCTCATTGCCAATACCAATCAGTCCGACCTCGACGGAGATGGCGTAGGCGACGCCTGTGACACCAATACCGATTCGGATAACGATGGCGTCGATGACGGCTCCGACAACTGCCCCCTGGTTGCCAACGCCAATCAGCAAGATACCGACGGCGATGGTATAGGCGATGCGTGCGATACGGATGCAGACGGCGATGGCGTCGACAACAGCGCAGACAAGTGCCCCCTGATCGCCAATCTGGATCAAGCCGATCAAGACGGTGATGGTGTCGGCGATCTCTGCGATGCCGATCGAGATGGCGACGGCATCGACAACACAGCCGACAACTGCCCATTGGTTGCCAATGCCGACCAAGCCGATACCGATGGTGATGGTATTGGTGATGCGTGCGATACCAGCACAGACTCCGATGGCGATGGTGTGGATGACAGTATTGATAACTGTCCGCTGATCGCCAATCCCGGCCAGGATGACCAGGACGGCGATGGCATAGGCGATGCCTGCGATACCGATCGCGATGGTGACGGTGTGGATAACACCGCCGACAACTGCCCGCTGATCGCCAACACCGATCAGCTCGACACCGACGGTGATGGCCTTGGCGATGCCTGTGACGCGAATACAGATTCCGATGGCGACGGCGTGGATGACGGCTCCGACAACTGCCCGCTGATCGCCAACACCGACCAGTTGGATACCGATGGTGATGGCGTGGGCGATGCCTGCGACACCGACCGCGATGGCGACGGTGTTGTAGATACCGCAGATAACTGCCCGTTGATCTCAAATCCCGATCAGCTCGACACCGACGGTGACGGCCTTGGTGATGCCTGTGATACCGACCGCGATGGCGACGGCGTAGATAACACGGCCGATAACTGTCCTTTGATCGCTAACGCCGACCAGGCCGACACCGATGGCGACGGCCTAGGTGACGCCTGCGACACCCATACGGATTCCGACGGTGATGGCATTGATGACGGCATAGATAACTGCCCACTTAACGCGAATGCCAACCAATTGGATAGCGATGGTGATGGCGTAGGCGATGCCTGTGATACCGATCAGGACGGCGATGGTGCAGATAATGACGCTGACAACTGCCCGCTGGTGGCAAACCCAGGTCAGGAAGATCAGGACGGCGATGGTATCGGTGATGCTTGTGACACCGACCGCGACGGCGATGGTGTCGATAACGCCATCGACAACTGTCCATTGATCGCGAATGCCGACCAGGCTGACGGCGACAACGACGGCGTCGGCGACGCCTGTGATACCAATACCGACAGCGACGGCGATGGCGTCGACGACAGCGTCGACAACTGCCCTCTGGTGGCGAACCCAGGTCAAGAAGACCAGGACGGCGACGGCATTGGTGACCTTTGCGATACCGACCGCGATGGCGACGGTGTGGATAATTCCATCGACAACTGTCCGCTGATCGCCAATGCCGATCAGCTCGACACCGACGGCGATGGCCTCGGCGATGCCTGTGACGCGAACACAGATTCCGATGGCGACGGCGTGGATGACGGCTCGGATAACTGCCCGTTAATTGCCAACCCCGATCAGCTGGATACCGACGGTGACGGTGTGGGCGATGCCTGTGATACCGATCAGGACGGCGACGGCGCCGACAATGGCGCGGACAACTGCCCGCTGGTGGCGAACCCCGGCCAGGAAGATCAGGACGGTGATGGTATTGGTGACGCCTGCGACACCGACCGCGATGGCGACGGCGTGGATAACACCGCTGACAACTGTCCGTTGATCGCGAATGCCGACCAGGCTGACGGCGACAACGACGGCGTCGGCGACGCCTGTGACGCCAACACCGATTCCGATGGTGACGGTGTGGATGACGGCGCGGACAACTGTCCGTTAATCGCCAACACCAACCAACTCGATACCGGTGGCGATGGCCTCGGCGATGCCTGCGATACGGATGCCGACGGTGATGGTGTAAACAACGCTGCCGACAACTGCCCACTCATTGCCAACCTCGACCAACTCGATACCGACGGCGATGGTCTCGGTGACGCGTGCGATACAGATTCGGACGGCGACGGCGTGGACAACACCGCTGACAACTGCCCACTAATCGCCAACCCCGACCAGCTCGATACCGACGGTGACGGCGTGGGCGATGTCTGCGATACCAATACCGACAGCGACGGCGATGGCGTTGATGACAGCGTCGACAACTGCCCGCTGCTCGCCAACCCCGGTCAGGAAGATCAGGACGGCGACGGCATTGGTGACCTTTGCGATACCGACCGCGATGGCGATGGTGTGGATAATTCCATCGACAACTGTCCGCTGATTGCTAATGCCGATCAGCTCGACACCGACAGTGATGGCCTTGGAGACGCCTGTGATACGGATGCAGACGGCGATGGTGTGGCCAATGCACTCGATAATTGCCCGCTGGCCGCAAACCCAGGTCAAGAAGATCAGGATGGCGACAGCATTGGTGACCTTTGCGACACCGACCGCGATGGCGACGGTGTGGATAACACCGCTGATAACTGCCCATTAATCGCCAACTCCGACCAGCTTGATACCGACGGTGATGGCATTGGCGACGCCTGTGACCCGATTACCGATTCCGATAACGATGGCATCAGCGATAGCTCTGATAATTGCCCATTGATCGCCAACCCGGGTCAGGAAGATCTGGATGGTGACGGCATAGGTGATGTTTGCGATATGGATCGTGATGGCGATGGCGTCCCTGATGCACTCGATAATTGCCCGCTCGCCTCTAACATCGGCCAACTCGATACCGATGGGGACGGCTTGGGCGATGCCTGTGACACCGATCTGGATGGAGACGGCGTCGCCAATGCTGCCGACAACTGCCCGTTTGTTGCCAATGCTGACCAGGAGGATCTGGATGGCGATGGTATCGGCGACGCCTGCGACACGGATCGCGACGGCGACGACGTTGATAACTCCCTCGACAATTGCCCACTCGTGGCCAATACCGATCAGACAGACACCGACGGCGATGGCGCCGGCGACGCCTGCGACACCGATCAAGACGGTGATGGGTTTGCCAATGGTGCGGACAACTGTCCGCTTATAGGCAACCCCGATCAGCTCGACACGGATGGGGACGGTATCGGCGATGCGTGCGATACCGACCAGGACGGCGACGGTGTTGCCAATGCGCTCGATAACTGCCCGCTGGTCGCCAACCCGGGCCAGGAAGATCAGGACGGGGACGGCATCGGTGACGTTTGCGATACCGACCGCGATGGTGACGGCGTAGCCAACAATATCGACAACTGTCCGTTAATCGCCAATGCCGACCAGCTCGACACCGATGGTGATGGCCTCGGGGACGCCTGCGACAGCGACCAGGATGGTGACGGTGTTGCGGACGCTGTGGACAACTGCCCGTTGATCGCCAACCCCGATCAAGCAGATCTCGATGGCGACAATATCGGTGATGCCTGTGATGACGACCGCGACGGCGACGGCATCTTGAATGCGCTCGACAACTGTCCGGTGAACATCAATCCGGGTCAGGACGATACGGACGGGGATGGCCTGGGTGACGAATGCGACACCGATCGCGATGGCGATGGTTTCCTGAACGCGGTCGACAATTGCCCCGGCGTCGCTAATCCCAACCAACTTGACTCGGACGGCGATGGTATAGGCGATGTCTGCGACATCGATCGCGATGGCGACGGCGTGCCTAATACCGCCGACAACTGCCCGGATATCAGCAACACCGATCAGGCGGATCTGGATGGCGATGGCATAGGGGATTCCTGTGACGCCGATGTGGATGGCGATAACGTTATAAACGCGCTGGACAACTGTCCGCTGATAGCAAATGCCGATCAGCTCGATACGGACAATGACGGAATTGGCGATGCCTGCGACACAAACACTGATTCCGATGGCGATGGTGTTGACGATGGAGCCGACAATTGCCCGCTCGTTGCCAACGCGGATCAAAGCGACTTTGACGGTGACGGCATAGGCGACGCATGTGACAGCGACCGTGATGGTGATGGCACTGATAACGCCACCGACAACTGCCCGTTGATAGCGAACGCTGATCAGGCAGACCAGGACGGCGATGGCATAGGCGATATCTGTGATACCGACCGCGATGGCGATGGTGTGCTGAATACCGCCGACAACTGCCCGCTGATCGCCAATACCGATCAGGATGATCTGGATGGAGATGGTATCGGGGATGCGTGCGACACCGACACCGATGGTGACGGCGTAGACGATGCGCTCGACAACTGCCCACTGGCCGCCAATAGCAGTCAGGCGGATGCGGATGGAGATGGCCTCGGCGACGCGTGTGATGCCGATGCGGATGGCGATGGTGTTACCAACGCCGTGGACAACTGCCCGCTCGTTGCCAACCCCGATCAATCCGATCTGGATAACGACGGAATTGGCGATGCCTGCGACGCGAATACGGATACGGATGGCGATGGCATCGACAACGCCAGCGACAACTGTCCATTTATCGCTAATGCGGATCAGGCGGATCAAAATGGCAATGGTATAGGCGATGCCTGTGACACCGATATCGATGGTGATGGGGTGCTGAATCCGCAGGATAACTGCCCATTGGTCGCCAACGCCGATCAGGCGGATATGGATGGTGACGGCCTGGGTGACGCCTGCGATACCGACACGGACGGCGACGGTGTGCTGGATACCGTTGACAACTGCCCATTGGTGGTGAATGCCGGGCAGGAGGATCAGGACGGCGACGGTATCGGCGACGTGTGTGATACCGATCGCGATGGTGACGGCGTGCTGAATACGGTGGACAACTGTCCTTTGGTTGCCAATGCGGATCAAATCGACGTCGACATGGACGGTGTGGGCGATGCGTGCGATGCAAACATCGACAGCGACGGTGATTTAGTGGATGACGCCACGGACAACTGCCCGCTGATCGCCAATCCCGGCCAGGAAGACCAGGACGGAGACGGCATTGGCGATGCGTGTGATACCGACCGGGATGGCGATGGTATCGCCAACGCATTGGATAACTGCCCTGTAACAGCCAACGCGGATCAAGCCGACGCCGATAACGATGGTATAGGCGATGTGTGCGACCCGCTGACGGATTCGGATGGCGATTTGATCGCCGATGACCTGGACAACTGTCCGCTGGTCGCCAACCCGGATCAGTTGGATACGGACGGCGACGGCAATGGCAATGCCTGTGACGACGACATGGACGGCGATTCCATTCTCAACAACGTCGACAACTGCCCGCTGGTAAGCAACTTCAACCAGACAGATAGTGATGGTGATGGCGCAGGCGACGCGTGTGACAACGACATGGACGGCGACGGCATCGCCAACGCCATGGATAATTGTCCGCTGGTTGCGAACGTCGGGCAGGAAGATCTGGACGGCGACGGAATAGGAGATGCCTGTGATACCGACCGCGATGGCGACGGCGTCCTAAATGCGGTGGACAACTGTCCGAATGTCGCCAACCCGACTCAAAGTGATTTGGATGGGGACGGTATAGGTGACGCCTGCGACGCGGTGGAAAACATCGCTTGCGGACCGACCCTCTCTCTTTAAACCGATCACGGGCGCCGGTGTGACAGTCTCCTCGGGTGTCAGATTCTCAAATCCGATAATCGGGGCCTGTATTGGCTGTGGAGTGATCAATGACGGCTTGATAATCGATAGCGATCTGACCAACGCTGCGCGTGTCACCACATTGGTGGGTGTCGCGGCTGAAGTCTACGCCCGTGCAAGCCACGACGCCTCCACCACCTACACAGGTCCGCGGCGGGTTGGGGTGGTGATGTCGTCACCAAACAGCTTGCTCGATCTTTCACTTTTGACACAAGTCAGCCTCAGGACATTGAACAACGGCACGGTACAGCAGACATTCGGCCTCGGCGGTCTGCTCGACCTGCAATTGTTGACCCTGTTCAATGATCCATCCCGCTTCATGTTGATAGTGGAAACCACCAACGACTTTGATGCGGTGGAGATTGCTCAAGGCGCTACCGTGGGTCTGCTGAGTGCACTGGATATATATTCAATGTGCGTGGCGCCACCGTCGTTGTGATGACCCGTCTGATAACTGATCTATTTATGTTCTGAACCATCGGCGAGCTAAGCTCGCCGATTTTTTTCGGGCAATTTCCTTACAACTTTTATCCTTCGAACTCATACGACAGGGCTTAAACGGGCAGGGCGGTGAAAATCCATGGGCAAGGTTTCTGCGCAGCCGCAGCCATTGAAAGCTTCCCGGGAGCTTTGTGTTAGCGGTTTTGGGGAAGTTCAGAGGCGTGAATGTAAAGTGAGAGCGAAGCGAATGGGTCAGCGAGTGAAATGAATTGGACCGAAAGTGAAGTGAATCGGCCAGAGCGAATTGATCCGTCTCTGGCCAAACCGGTCGAGGTTCTACAAAGAAAGATCTTTGCTGGCCAGAAGGGTTTTCTGCCGTTCCTTCGCATAGGCCAACGCGCTCGGGTGAACAGAACCACTGCTGCCGGTTTCCAGCCAACGTCTTACCCGGCTTGCATCACCGATATGAGAACGTTTGCCGAAGGAATCGAGCAACACTATGGCGAGATGACGTTTTTGGATTTCCGCCTGCAGCACCAGGCAGCGTCCCGCTTGGTTGATAAAACCGGTTTTGCTGGCGTCGATGGTCCAGTCATTTGTGCGCACCAGCGGATTGGTGTTGTAAAACGCCCGTACATGTTTTGGCGAGCGGAAGACCATGTCTTTTTTCGCTGTGGTGCTGAGTTTGGCAATCAAAGGATCGCGCGCGGATGCCTGGATAAGACGAGCCAGATCCCGCGGTGTGGAAACGTTCAGAGGTGAGAGGCCGGTGGGTTCGACAAAGTGGCTTTTGCTCATACCCAACACTTTGGCTTTGGCGTTCATGGCTTTGATAAATGCGTCGTATCCGCCGCTGTAATGATGCGCAAGAGTGGCGGCGGCGCGATTTTCCGAAGCCATTAAGGCCAGCAACAGCATGTCGCGACGCTGCAGCTGGCTGCCGACACGCACATGGGAGAAGACGTTTTTCATTTCTTTGGTTTTGGAGATATCCACTGCGATCCATTCGTCCAACGGCGCATTGTTAACATCATCCAGCACTACAAGAGCCGTCATCATTTTGGTAACGGAAGCGATAGGAACAACCGCGTCTGGGTTCCTTTCGTATAGAATTTCGCTCGTGTCCAAATCCATCACCAGGGCATGCACGGAGGCCAGATGCAATTTGGCCGGATCCGGTTTTACAGGTTGCGCCTGAGCCAGCGTGGATAACAGCAGGGAAAACGACAGAACAAAACTACGGATAGACACAAAAAAATCTCGCAAAAAGGTGGAACAGATAGGTCCGCATGACTACTTTTGGTGTAGTGGTTGTGCTTTATTAACGTGCAGCAGTGTAAATATGCGACATTTTTTGCAGGATCGCCACGCCGAAGAGGCAAATAGCGGACTGTTTCTCGAAGACCAATATCAATTTGAACCCGCAAGGCCACCACGACCAAACATTTCAGGACGTCGCTGGCGCTGGTTAATACCGCCGGCGCTCGCATTTTTCACTCTGCTAGGTTTGGCCTGGTTTGAAGCGCGCACATCCTGGCTACAAGCCCGTTGGTTGCCCGGTTACGCGAGCTCCCTGCCATTCACTCTTGAAGACGGACCTAGCGACAGCATTCGTTTTCCCGAACACGGGCCTTTCGATCAGCGCCTGGGATATGTACGCCTGCCAAACATGTTGGATAAATTGCAGGCAACCGGATTTTATATTGATCGCCAGGTGCGTTTTCCCCCCGCGCTGCAGACTTACGTGGACGCCAGCTTTTATCCGCCTTATCGCGAGAAATCCCAAGCGGGGTTGACCATCCGCGATGTGGACCAGCAAACCATGTTTCAGTTTCATTATCCGCGGCGTGTGTTTGAGCGTTTTGAAGATATTCCGCCTTTGATGGTCGACGCGCTTCTGTTTATCGAAGACCGTCGCCTGCTCTCCGACGATCATCCGCGCATGAACCCCACCGTGAACTGGGGACGTTTTATCAAGGCGGCGATTTTCAAAGCGGGGGAGGCGTTCAATATAGATACGCCCTCCATGGGAGGCAGTACCCTCGCCACGCAGATCGAAAAATTCCGTCACTCGCAAAACGGCGTGACGGGTTCAGTGGAAGACAAATTCCGTCAGATGGTTTCCGCCAGTGTGCGGGTGTATCAACAGGGCATGGAAACCATGCCGGCGCGTCGGCAGCTTGTGTTGGATTATCTGAACACCGTCCCACTGGCGGCGGCGCCCGGTTATGGCGAAGTCAATGGCATAGGTGATGGCTTGCACGTCTGGTTTGGTGCGGACCCCGCTGAGGTGGACCGGCTGCTGAGCCTTGATCACCCGGAGACGCTGGAACTGCGCGAGCAAGGCATGGCACTGCGACAGGTGCTCGCATTAATGATCGCCCATCGCCGGCCATCTTATTACCTGCTGCAAAACCGCCGCGAATTGGGCGAGCTGGTGGATGCGCATCTGCGTTTGCTGAGCAGCCAGGGCCGGATCAGTCCGACATTGGCGCAAACGGCCATCAGGCAAAATCTCGAATTCCGCAATTTCCGCCAGCAGCCGGCGGTTATCCCGGCGGAAACCAATAAAGGCGTTAACGTGGTTCGCAATCGTCTGGTGAATCTGCTGGGCGTGTCGCTCTATCAATTGGATCGCATGGATCTGGAAGTCACCACCACGCTCAACCGCGATCTGCAGGATGCAATCACAACGCATTTGCGCAGTTTGCAGAATCAGGAAACAGCCAAAGCGAATGGGCTCGTCGGCGAATATCTGCTGCGTCCCGGGCAGGCGGAAAATCTTCGCTACAGCTTTACCCTGTTTGAGCGCAGTGCAGAGGGCAACCAGGTCCGCGTGCAGACGGACAACACCGATGCGCCTTTCGACATCAACGAGGGCAGCAAGCTGGAATTGGGCTCCACGGCCAAGCTGCGGGTGCTGGCGTCCTATCTGGAAATCATCGCCGAGTTGCATCAGAGATTTTCTTCCTCAACGGCGGAAGAAGCTGCTGGTATGGACGATGCGGAACGAGACCCGCTGACCCGCTGGGTGCTCGCGCAATTCAGCGAGCAGCCTGGTATGCCGTTGGCGCAGATGCTCGCTGCCGCGATGGAGCGCCGCTACTCCGCCAATCCCGGTGAATCGTTTTTTACCGGCGGCGGCATGCACACCTTCAGCAACTTCAAACGCGAAGACAATCACCGCAACCCCACAGTCGCGGAAGCCTTGAACGAATCCATCAATTTGCCTTTCGTGCGCATGCTGCGGGATGTGATCAGCTATATCACCCACCGCCAGTGGCAGGATCTGCAGGCGGTAATGCGCGATGATCAGGATCCCCGACGGCGCGAGGTTCTGGCGCGTTTTGCCGACCGCGAGGGCACTCAGTTCCTGTCCCGCTTCTGGAGTAAATACGCCAACAAAAATCCGCAGGAGCGGATCGACACATTTTTATCCGGCTTGCGCCTGACACCGGTGCGAGCGGCGGTGATTCACCGCTATCTCTACCCATCGGCTGATCTTGCAACCTTTGAGAACTTCCTTGCCGACAAATTGGGCCAGAAGACGAGCAGCAAGAATGTGGAGTTGCTGTACGAGCGCTATTCATCCAACCGTTACAACCTGCAGGACCTCGGCTATCTCGCCCGGGTGCACCCGCTGGAATTGTGGCTGGTGGGATATCTGTTGGAAAACGGAAATCCCAGCTTCTCCGCAGCCGTGGAGGCGAGTGCCAATCAGCGCCAGGAAATCTATCGCTGGCTCAGCCGCACCCGTGCGCGCAGTGCGCGGGATACCCGCGTGCGCACCATGCTGGAAGTGGAAGCCTTTGCCGAACTGCACCGGCACTGGCGCAGCCTGGGCTTTCCCTTTGAACACCTTGTCCCATCATTGGCGACAGCCCTGGGCAGCTCGGGAGACCGACCGGCGGCGCTGGCTGAGTTTATGGGAATCATCATGAATGGCGGCGAGCGCATTTCGCCACGCCGTATCAGCCGCATGGCCTTTGCATCCGACACACCTTACGAAACGCACCTGTCCTATCCGCCTTCACCTTCGGAAATGGTGATGCAACCCGAGGTGGCGTACACATTGAAACAAGCTCTGGCGAGCGTAGTGTCTCAAGGTACCGGCAGGCGTTTGCGGGGGCCTTTAAGCAGGTAGATGGCAGTGAGCTGAATATGGGTGGCAAAACCGGTACCGGCGACAACCGCCTGGTCTCCATGGCGGGCGGACAGCGCGTCACTGGCAGGGCTCTGAGCCGTACCGCTACCCTGGTGTTCTACTTGGGTGACAACCACTATGGCACCTTGACGGCTTACGTCGAGGGCGATGTCGCCGGCCAGTACCGCTTCACTTCAGCCCTTCCTACGCAGGTATTGAAAGGCATGGCGCCAATCCTGGAGCCTTACATCCAACAATTTGCTGCACTGGATGAGCCTTTTCCAGTGCGGCATTGGGTGGAGAGCACTGCGACAGGAAATAAATTCCTGACTGGCGGAGAAGACCTCATCGAAGAGCTCGAAAATGAGCTGGAGGCGCTCGATTCACAATTAATTGAGATGCCGCGGGAAGGAGACCTGTCTACAGCAGAACCCGCACCGATTGATGCACCCGCCAGGGAAACGCTGCTTGAGAACGCGCGCGTTGATCTGCCGTTCGACGACGAAGCGGAAGAGGAATTTCCAGAATACGAGTCGGATAGTGAATTTCACTATATTGACGCTTCGGACGGAGTTCCCTGCGAAGATTGCATAGAGCAGGAGCTGATCGAGCAATAACGTTTTTCCCGGACTGACAGATGCGCATATGCCGCCTGTCAGTCATTCGAAAAAATTCCAAGTATTCCCCGCCACCAAAACTCAAAATAAAAATACACTGCCCGTGTACTCAACATTGATTTTGAGCTCAAATCCATAACCCGTTTATAAAATTAGGTGGATTTATGGTCCAAAGCCTTCCTAAAACCCGCAACACAACTGACCACCAGCAGTTGAAAACCTATAAAAGCGCGCCAAGCAGTAAACTATCCTCCGATTTAAAAAAATCACTGGAAGAAAGCCAAGCACAGTATTTGCGCACCACCCAGTCGCTTCTCGCACGCAAGCCAAATGCGGCAGCTCTGCATCAGCATTTGGTCTTTCTAAGAAAATCGCGCGACAGCTACCACAACCAGAGTAACCGCATTAAAAGCGACGAGGAAAAAAAGCAGAGCATCAACGCTGTGATCAGTTCTATTGATGAGGCCATTAGCAGTGTTTCGCGCTATATGGTGGCGCAGCTCGCCAGCCTCGGAATCGAAGGTGGGGCGGCTTACGCATATGGGCCGAGGGAGGGTGTGAATTATGCTATTCATACTGCCGGCCGAGATCACTTCCAATTGGCCTTGCCCCTGGTGCAAGGCCGACTGGTGCGTCAAATGGGGGACTTGCTGTGCAAATCCTCCCGCGACTTCTGGGGATTGAGAATCACCGATGATCCCCACCGCGTAACCTGCTGGGCCTGCCTGAAATGGATGTTGAAAATACTGGAAGCGCAGGAGAAAACAGCCGACGACTGATTTGCCCTTAAACAACGATTTGCCCTTAAAAATAACTGATGGATCCTTGCATGGCTTGTCCGTATTAAAGACCTGCGCATCACGTCAAAGAGACTTGTGTATCAGTCAGCTTTTGGCATTTATGCCATCATCCCCCTAAGGAGCACTCATAAGCTCGATTTGCAGCCCACCTCGGCGTTTTGTTTAACACTCACTGCAATTAAAAAGGGCCTCCCATGACCTCAAAAATCAGAAAAATATCATTTCTCTGCAAAAAATTTACCGTTGCGCTGATTTTAACTTCAACAGCTCCGCTGTTTTCTAATGCGCTAGCTCAGGACGCCGATCGCGATCTTACGAACAATGAAATCGGTGTCCACAACGGGTTTTACTATTACTTCTGGAAGGACAGCGGCAGCCTCGATTTTGGGCTGCGCGAGGCCGGTCGCTATACATCCGAGTGGAACAATGACGTTAACAACTGGTTCGGCGGCAAGGGCTGGAATTCCGGCTTGCGCGACCGGATTGTGCAGTACTCTGGCAATTATGATATTGCCAATTCGCAGAATTCTTATCTCTCTTTATACGGCTGGGTTAAAGACCCTCTGACAGAGTACTACATCGTCGAAAGCTACGGTTCCTACAATCCCACGAACTGTCCTAATCGGAAGTCCTACGGAAGCATTGAAAGCGATGGCACAACCTACGATCTGGTGAGCTGTCTGGTTCGAGTATCGACGGCTATCAACTCTCCATTCCACTATCAATATTTCAGCATGCGCAACCCGAAGAAAGATTTTGGCGCGGTCAGTGGGACGATCACTGTGGCCAATCATTTTGATGCCTGGGAATCGCACGGCATAACCATTGGGCCCGTCCAATTTATGGTGCTTGCGACTGAGGCATACCAAAGTGCCGGCAGCTCCGATATCACGGTCATCGATGGCGCAAAACCGGTGAATTGCGGCAAATTGGATGACGTACCCATCTGCTGCAACATCAGCGCAGACCCCGAAGGCGATGGCATGGGCTTTCAGAATAACGGCGAAGAATGCATCGTCACCGAAGAAACGGAAGGCTGGACACCCGGTAATACGAGTAGCTCCTCGTCGAGCTCCAGCAGTTCATCAAGCAGCTCTTCGAGTTCATCCAGCTCTTCATCCAGCAATTCCTCAGGCGGCAGCTCTGACGATAACCATTCCAGTGGGGGCATTACCGGTGGTTTGTTTGTGTCGATATTGTGTGGGATTTTGCTTATGCGACGGCGTCACTGTCGAGTTGCGCGATCTTAGCTCTACCTATCTCAATCGTCACGACCCTAAGCATCATTAAATCGATGCTGACTACAAACCGGCCTTCACAGTAAGGCCGGAACACTCTATAGAGCAAACTAATCCCTTCGCAAAAGTTTCATCTCTCTTGCGTCTTCCGTACTCGGAGCCAAGATCACGATTGCATTCCGCCCGCATGGTGCTATAGTTACATATAACACCATACTGACAGTCTCTATATCGAGCTTTTGAACTTCAATGAAAATGCTAAGTATGCTTTGCGTGTTCGTCATCATTTCGGTTCTGGCTGCTTGCAAAAGCTTGCCAGATTTACCCGGCACCCAGATTTTACGGGTGGGTGATCGAGAAATAGAGAGTATTGTGCGCAAACATGAACAAGCGGCTTACACGCTGGTGTTTGAAAGCGGTTCCAGAAACTGCATTCAACGCTGGGAAAAGCTGCTGCAACTCTTGCCAAGAGACGTTAATGTTTATGTTTACAATCGCCCTGGCTATTGCGGGAGTTCTTCCGCCCAAACCGCGCGCACCAGCGAAAATATAGTAAATGAGCTGCGCGAAGCCTTAAATAATCAAGAGCTTAAACCGCCTTACATTCTTATCGGTCACTCCATGGGCGGACTCTACATGCAACATTTTGCACGTCAGTATCCGGACGAAGTTCACGGGCTGGTTTTAATTGATGCACTCTATCCGGGATTTATGAAAAGCCCTGATGAATTTCCCTTGTACACCAAAGTCGGCATGGCCATATTTCTATCAGCAGATGTGGAAGAAGAAATTCGTCTGGCAAGCACCAGTGGATTGATGATCGATGCTCTTCCCCCAATTGATGAAAAGCCTATAGTGCGGTTGTTCAATGACCCAAAAAGTAAACTTGACGATGAAACCGCCACAGAAGTTGATTTCGGCATGTTCAATCGAGATGAAAAATTGATGGAAAAAATAGGGGCAATGTATCCACACGCAAAAATTCTGGCAGTGGATTCGTCTCATCAAATGCAGGAAACCTCACCTGAAGTTGTGGCGCAAGCAATTCTTGATGTTGTGCTCGCGAAAGGGCCTTTCCTTTAAAGAGCCCAAAATATTCTTGAAAAGAATGCATACATCTAGCGATGTTTGGATCAGTCAAAACCTAGCGCAGCTGGCGCGATCAGGCTGCTGTGACGCGCGAGAAAGCATCGTGACTTGATATCCGCACACCAGACAATTTCCCAGCCGGTACATGCTTATTCATCTTGTACAAATTCTTCACTCGGGCGAGACTGTTCACCCACCTTTACTCTTAGGGAAACCTTTATGCGGACCAATACCCACTCCATTGTGATCGGATATATTGCCTGGATCTTCGGATTCATGGGCGCGCACCGGTTTTATTACGGCAAGAGGATTACTGGCACCATCTGGTTTTTCACTCTGGGACTGCTGTTTATTGGCTGGATCATTGATCTGTTCCTGATCCCGGCAATGGACCGCGAAGCGGATATGCGCTACCAGCCTGGAAACTATGATTACAACGTCGCTTGGATTTTATTGACCTTCCTTGGTTTATTCGGCGTCCATCGCATGTACATGGGCAAATGGATTACCGGCATTATTTATCTTTTTACTGGCGGGCTATTTTTTGTCGGCTGGCTGTATGACTTGTGGACGTTGAATTCCCAGGTTTCGGAGCGGAACCTGATCACGTCGCGCTGATATCTACGGTGCCGACAAAAGCATTTGTATTGTCTTAGCGGTTAAAAAGAAAGCGCCTTAACGGCGCTTTTCACCACTGTATTAAACGCTGCGATTAAACACAGCAATTAACAGTCAAATAAATCAGACGTAAAGCCAGCCGCGATTGGCTTCTTCTTTCGAAAACGTCCATTGGCGCTCCACCAGCAAAGCACCCGGCAACACGCGGTCTGCAGTCTTTTGTGCTACGTCACCCAGCCCCGGAATAAATAATTGGGAAAGCCTCAGCGCCGCTATATGGTTATTGGCAGTCATCTTGACGCTGCCCAGACCATCGCTCACCGGTTGAATGACATGATTACCAAGGCCTTTATAGGCCAGCAAAGGCTCGCGGACGGTCGCGCGGATCAGGGTTCCCATATCGCTCCATTCCGGAGGAACACAGCACAGCATTCGGGCCGCCATAGGCACTGCAACACCTTTCTGCTGGGCATAGCTGAAAATCTGATCGAATTCCTTCTTGTGCACCCACCAACCGCCAGTTACCGCGTCCGTCAACTTCGCCGATCCTGCAGCAAACCGGTAAAGCACGGCGCCCTCGCGAATTTCCTCCCTCTGCGGATTAATCATTCCGCCCGTTTGCGGGTAGATCAGCGGCTTGCCCCGGAGGTCAACGACGGCTGCGGTGGGCCGAGTGTTTTTACCCATGGCCTGCATACGGCTGAGCGGATTATTGAACGCAGTCTGATTTGCAAACATAACAATCTCCTTATATGACAGTGAACATTGGCGCCTAAGTCCCTCGGGACACCTATCCAAAGATCTCACCATGGGTCAGATCTTCTCGTACCGGCGTGGCTGGCGTGGGCGTGATTCTAGCCATTTCCTTGAGAGAAAGGTAAGCGCTAAAGGCTGGCTACGATTCACTCTAGGTACCAAGTAAAAAAATCAAAGCTTTAATACTGCTCCTCACCAGTTGACGCCGCACGCTCAAACTTATGGAAATCAAGGACTATATCCCGGCATCCGGGATTTGACGGTCGGATAAAAAGGAGTTACGTTTGTTCAAATTATGATCAGACCTAGCAGGATGGGTCAGGAGATATGGAATGAGTTCTTATACAGAAGATCAGGTCTCTAGTTTGCGTCGGCTTTTATGCAATCCCTACGCACTTATGGAGCTACTTGAAGAAAGCCACGCTGCTGCATCGCAACAAGAGGCATTGACGCCACCTTCGACCTACGTTGAGGCCAGTCCTAAAGATGTACATAAAAGCCGAGAGCAATCTCAAGATCCGTACAGCCATTTGAATGGGGAAGGGGACTTCGAAGGATTATTGCCCTCATCTAGAACTCCAGAAGAGTCTGTTGTACACGCTCCCTCAAATGCTGTCCCGAAAACAAATACTAAGAGCTTGACACGATATGATAGCTCTCGAAAAAAATACTCAGAAGATGAAATTAAGAATGCCGCTCGTAAAGCGCACATAGATCTTTGGCGAAATCGGAAGGCACTCTGGGGCGGCAATCCCCCTTCGGATCCAATTGAAATTCTGAGTCCTTTGCACGCCGCACATTTTTATGGCTACGCTTCTGAGTCTGTTGCAGGATTTGGCCCGCTTTTAAAGGGTAACGATATAGCCGAAATTGCTGGGTATCTGGACAATGAAAAGAAAAAAATATTTATTTCAGATCAATTTTCATCAGAAAAGCAGCTTTTTACCGCGTCACATGAAATAGGGCATATTTTGCTGCATGGACAGACCCTCGAACGCTTTCATCGAGATCGTCCCGTAGACGGCTCAACATTTTCAAGAGATCCCGTAGAACGGGAAGCAGATAAGTTTGCAGCTTATTTTTTAATGCCCGAGAAGTTGGTAAGAGACCACTTTGAAAGCCGCTTTCGCGTAAAGGCCCTGGCGATTAACGAAGAGGTTGCTTATGGCTTGGGCCTTTCTGGAGTTGAAGAACTTAAGGCGAGAGCAAAAAACAAAAAAGGAGTTTGCGTTTCTGATTGCCTCAAGCACAAACTTTCATTCCAAACATTTTAAATCGATAGCAGCGCGCTTCCGGGTTTCAGCGGGGGCAATGGCGATTCGGCTTTTAGAATTAAAGCTTGTCAATTTCTAAACCTAGAATCGTTAGTCGTGGCTCATGCGCAATCATCCAATGCATCGGCGAGCAGCCGCCGATGCATTCTTTTACAATCGCCAACTCTATTTACGTAAACCTGCGGCCTTGATCGCCAGTGCGGCGCATTCCTCGTCAAATTCGGTAGTCGCACCGGATACGCCTATGCCGCCGAGCGGGTTGCCGTCGGTGGAGAATATTGGCAAGCCGCCTTGGATGGTGGCGATTTTGGGCGCGTTTGGTATTCCCCACGCGGCGGTTATGGCAGTGGGAACGCGATAATAAGCAGAAGATGTACCTTTCCAGCGCGCTACTTCGCCTACCGCTGGCGCTGCGCCGTCTGTTTGGATAAAGCTCAGTAGGATTCCGCCCTGATCATAAATCGCAATCGAGATCTCCTTCTTTTCCTTGCGGGCATGCTCAAGGCATGCGGCATTCATTTTCTGCAGGTGATTCAATTGCAGCACCGAGATTTTGGTATTGGTATCGGTATTGGCGAGTGCCGATACGCATGGGAGCGCTGCAACAAGAGCCGTGGCGGTCAGCCGTATTAGTGATTGTCGGAAGATTGACATCGAATTTTCTCCTGGTGGTTGAAGGGCAATGATCAAAGCTTGCGTTCTGCGCTTGCGTTTAGACGCAGGAGCATTCCGGGTGAATCTGTAACGACATAAATAGAGCCGTCTGGGGCGACAACGGGTTCGTAAGGACGGCCGGCAAATTTGACCAGCGTTTCCTCATGCTGAACCCGTTCACCATCCAGGGTGAGCAATCTCAGTTCGCGTCGGGCGAGGGCGGTGACGAGGATTTTGTTTTGCCACAAGGGGAATTCGCGCCCCTGATAAAACGTCATCCCGGAAACACCGATGGAAGGACGCCAGTAGATAACCGGCTGCTCAACACCCTCCAGCCGGGTATGCGGCGTCAGCAGCGTGCCTTCGTAATTGATGCCGTAAGTCACGTTCGGCCAGCCGTAGTCACCCGTTGGTTTGAGCACATTGAGTTCGTCACCGCCGCGCGGCCCGTGCTCGGTGGCCCATAGGCGCCCGGTCTCGGGGTGAATTGCCAGTCCCTGAGGGTTGCGGTGGCCGAGGCTGTAAATCGAGGGCAAAAATTCCGGCTTGTTGCGGAAGGGGTTATCTGCGGGAATGCTCCCATCTGGATGTAATCGGTGAAATTTGCCGAAAGGTTTTCCCGGCTCACGTGCCTGTTCCAGCACGCCTCTGTCACCTATTGAAATGTACAAATATCCCTGTTTGTCGAAGATCAGGCGTCCCCCGTAGTGCCAGAAGTGGTCGTTGTAATGCTCCGCAGCCGCCTCATAGACCACCTCCTGTTGGGTCCATTTGTGATTCTTGATCTTGCCGCGCACCACGCGGGTCATCGCCAGTACCACGTCGGCCGTCGGGCCTGGCACCGGGTGACTGTATGCCAGATAGATCCAGCCATTTTTGGCATGCTCCGGGTGCAGGGCGATGTCCAGCAAACCTCCCTGGTTCCATTGATGCGAGTGGACAAAAACCTCCGGCGTGCCGGCGATGGGCTTTTCATTAAGTTTGCCGTTTTTGATCACCCGCAGCCGTCCGACACGCTCTGTCACCAGCACCGTTTGCGCATCGGGAAAGGCGACCGCCCAAGGCGTGTCCAACTTGTCGCTCACCACCTGCACATCCACTTCGTAATCCAGAGTGGATACTTTGCCGGGGACAGGATCAAACTGGGGCACCTCTGGCGCAGCTGTTTCGGTCTGCGGCTCCTCCGCCGCCTTGCGGGTGGGGACGTATTTGGCGATGGCGTTCAGCTGGGCTTCGTTCAAGGTATCGCCAAAGGCCGGCATGCCTTTGGAGGCCAGACCGTTTTTGGCGATGCGGAAGACGTCCCATTCCTGCCCTCCGTAGACGTAGCTGGAGGGCGAAAGGGCCGGCCCGAGACCTGAGCCCTGAAACTGGAGGCCGTGGCAGGCGGCGCAGTTCTGTTCATAGAGCTGCTTGCCATCCGGTTCCTGCGCTTGCAGTACGGGAGGAAGCGCCAGAAGGAAAGTGGCGAGAATAGATCCCATACTGGAAAAATGACCTGGATATTTCATGTGTGGCTCCTACACAAAGCGTGATTTGCAGGTGTGCGATTGAGTAAAGCGAGGTGGGCGGCAGAAGTGAATGTAGGGAAGCTATAGGTTTTCTATAGTTTTGCTGGAGACCTATATCTGTCTCATAAAATCCAATTGCTACAAGGCCTTATATTGCTTTATTAAGATCGCTTGTTAAGATCCGTCCCGCGTGCCGCGGACAACAAGAGGAATGTGAGTGACGCAGCCAAAAGATCTGCAGAACAACCCGGAGGTCGATCACCGATTCAGAACCTCGGAAGCCTTCCTGTTGGGCGCGGCGCTTATCACCCCATCGCTGAACCGCATCGAAGTCGACGGCGCAGTTCACCAGGTGGAACCCAAGGTGATGAAGGTTCTGTTGCTGCTGTGTTCGCGCCCCGGCCATGTGGTCTATCGCGACCAGATTCTGCACCCGGTATGGGGACACACCGGCGACGACTATCTGCTCAACCGCGCCGTCTCCGAGCTGCGCAAGATATTTGCCGACAGCGTCCAGTGCCCCGCCTATATAGAAACCATACGCAAAACCGGCTATCGCCTGGTGGCACCGATCAAACCTGTCGCCAGCGCCGCGCTGGTGCCGGAGAAATCAAAACCAGCCAAACCGGCAGCGCCTCTGGCGGAACCCTCGCCTGAAGCGCCAGCGGAACCACTGCCGGAAAAAAGCTCATCACATAAACCATTGGGCCGGCTTCTGCTAGCCGGAGCCGTTACTGCAGCTGCCGCAGCCTTGCTAGTTTTGCTCGGTCAGATGCTCTGGCCCAACAAGCCTTTCTCCATCGACCACTATCAGGTGTATCCCGCCACCCATTTCCCCGGCCGCGAATACGATGCGGCGCTTTCTCCCGATGGCTCCCGCATTACCTATATCGCTGACGAGGAGGGCAAGGCGCCCGCCGTTTTTATCAAGATGCTGCGCGGCGAGCAGGCGCTGCAACTGTCGCAAAATGAAGTGCAAGGGGACGCGCGGGTCAGCAGCCCGCGCTGGCTGCCAGACGGGCAGGGCATCGTTTATTTAAGCCTGGACGAACCGACCCTGCGGATACTGCGCGTTTCACCTTTGGGTGGCGCCGCTCAGGTTCTGCATGAAGATTCGCAAGCTTTTAGCGTTAGAGGCTTGGCCATTGCCGACGACGGCCAGCGGTTGGTGTATGCCAAACGCAGCGCGCCAGATGCCCCGCACCAGCTTTGGTTGTTATCGATAAAAGATGGGGAGCGTTCGCAACTCACCAATCCTGCACCGGGCTCTCTGGGCGATGTGGATCCGCTGTTCGCACCCGATGGCCAATCCGTGTTGTTCGTGCGCGGCAGCGACGAAGTCACCAAGGATATTTATCGGCTCAATCTGACCGGCAATAGCGGTAATAGCGGCAATACATTGAGGCGCCTGACCCACGACAATCGCAAGGTCAATGGCATCGCCTGGTCTCCCGATGGCAAGCGCCTGATCTTCACTTCCACCCGTTCCGGCATCTACAGGCTCTGGTCCATTACCGGTGACGGCGGCGAGCCGCAGCCGCTGTCCCTGGGTTGGGAGTCGGCCCAGCGGCCGGTGACTGCCTTGGGTGTGGAGGCGCTGGTGTTCGAAGACTGGAAGCACACCGCCAAACTGGTATCGGTGGACTTGGCAAATCCGCAGGTCCAGCCGCTAAAACTTTCCTTGCGTTGGGATTCCAACCCGAGCATTTCTCCAGACGGAAAATCCCTGGTGTTCGCCTCCAATCGCGGCGGTCCATTTGGGATTTGGCGGAGTGACATGGAAAATGAAAGCACCTATGAATGGACAAATCTCGACGGCGCTTTTATCGATAACCCCACCTGGTCTCCCGATGGGCGCAAGATCGTTTTTGATGCCAGCCCGCAGGGCAGGGCACAGCTTTATCTACTCGATAAAGACAGCTCTGTAGCTAGGCCGCTGCCATTGGGAGATTTCGACAATCGCACGCCGGCCTGGTCGAACGATGGCGAATGGATCTATTTCGAATCGAACCGCGATGGCTCCTGGCAGCTTTATGCCTGGCATATAAAGAGCCGGGATATTCGCCGTATCGGCGTCACAGATGGGCGCAATCCCCAGGAATCTGCTGACGGAGAATGGCTGCTCTATGCCGCAGACAAGGGAATTTGGCGCTGCCGTAAAGTGCAATGTCTGGACGGCAGCCAAGCGGAAAATCCCGAGCGTTTGATTTCCGGTCTGGCCGAAGACGATATCTATAATTGGACGCCCGCTCGCGGGGGCGTTTTCTTTGTGTTGCGCTCGGCAAATCAACCGCAACTGGCTTTTTTTGATTATGCCGCTGCCGGTATTGAACCTATTACCTCACTTGGCCGTGATTTTCTCGGCTGGGGGATGACCCTTGCTCCGGACGAGTCGCGCCTATATTTCACGGAGATGATGCAGCCGGGTGCGGATATTAAAATCGCGCGACCTTGACGCACCCTTGCCGATTTCTTCATAAGCTTTCCAATTTTTCTTCGTTCTGCAATCTCCTCCCCGTTGGTAGATTGGCAACCATTCCAATTCAATCCCATCGGGGAGGCAAACGTGACTATCAAAGCTATCAACGCTCGCAATCAATTTCAGGGCATCGTTAAACATATCAAACGCGGCGATGTTGTTTCCGAAGTCGAAGTGGATATCGGCCATCAGGCCAGAATCACCTCGATTGTCTCCACCACCTCGGTAGATGAACTCGGTTTGAAACCCGGCAGCAGCGTCATAGCGCTGTTCAAATCCACCGAGGTCGCCCTGGCCAGTTTTGCGCCGGCCTGAGGCGTTTTCTCTCGGCATATTTCAGCGGATAAGAGGTAGTTATGAGTTACAGAGTTTTGGTGGTTCCCGGTTTTCATGGTAGCGGTGATGCGCACTGGCAGACTTGGCTGGAAAAACAACTGCCGAACGCTCAACGCATTACGCGGGTCGACTGGGAAATGCCGGTCGTCAAAGCCTGGGCGAAGGCGGTCACGCGCGCCCTGGATGAAAACCCTGTGCCGACGGTGATCGTCGCTCATAGCTTCGGTTGTCTCGCCAGCTCACTGGCGATTGCAAGCCGGCCGGATCTGGACCTCGCTGCGGTTTTTGTCGCGCCCGCCCAACCAGACCGTTTCGCCGCTTTCGGTGTGCGTGACAATCCGGCGTTGCCGAGCATCGCGCAATATCTGCCGGACGGCCCGCTGAATGTGCCAGGGCTGCTGGTCGGCAGTCAAAATGATCCGTGGATGAAACTGCAGCACGCTTATGCCTGGGCACGCCGTTGGAATTTGGCTTTCCACGATGCGGGAGCGGCTGGCCACATTAATGTCGATTCCGGTTTTGGCCCATGGCCCTGGATTAAAGGCGTGGTTGAAACCGTCGGTGAAAGCCTCGTGCAAACCGAAAGTGCTCGCGGCTCTCCTGGATTGTCCTGGTTGCGCAGACCAAATCCGATCGTTGCGCCCGCGCCGATAGCTGCACCCGAAGTTCTGTTTTACGCATAAATGGTGTGGCTCATACATACATTGATGAGCATTAAAGTAAAACCTCAACTGTCTTTGATTCGCCTGCGGAGTTTTTAAGGTGTGCCAGCTTTTTGCCCTAACCAGCCACCAACCGGTTTCACCGGATTTTTCTTTGCGGGGATTTTTCCAGCGCGGCGGTAATACGGGCGACCATCGCGATGGCTGGGGGTTGGCACTTTTCCGCGATGCGCAGCTGGAACTGCAAACCCACATCAGCGCCGCACACAATTGCCACAAGGCAACGGAATTGCTGCAGACCAAACCGCGCGCAACCACTGTGGTGGCGCATATCCGCAAAGCGACTGCGGGTGAAGTTGCGGTGCACAATTCACATCCGTTCACGCGCACCCTCTGGGGAGAAACATGGGCATTTGCCCATAACGGCGATTTAAAAAATTTTCATCCCGCTACCGCCAAAGACTATTCCCCGAGAGGGCAGACGGACAGTGAGTGGGCATTTTGTTACATCCTGAGTCAGCTCGCGCGCGCCTTTGTGACCAAACCTCCAGTGCATCTGCTGGCCGAATTCCTGCGCTCGCTGAGTGCAAACATTTCTAATTACGGCACCTTCAATTATCTGCTGAGCAACGGCACTTTATTGATTGCCCATTGCAGCACGGAGTTGTATTGGGCGCACCGCCATTACCCGTTCGGCAAGGTGGAGCTGGTCGATCTCGATATGTCCATCGACCTGGGTGAGTTCAACCAGGCGGATGAGTCCATGTTTGTGGTGGCCACCAAACCACTCACCCGCGGCGAAGCCTGGTGCCCCATGGGGCCGGGTGAAATCCGTATATTTGACGCTGGTCAAATGGTGCTTGATCTCCCTCCCGTACCGCCCCGTGTGCATCCCGTCACCGATTGGAACACCGCCTGGGAAAGCAATCGCATCGTAATCTCCTAAAACCGGCTTCGCGCCGGTTCCTGCTTGTTGCACCCCTGCATGCTTAGAACTATCCCTTCTAACCTTATTTCAAAATTTTCCCTTCCCTAAGCGGGCCATTCCATATTTCCAGATAAGCAAATCAAAATATCTTGGTTCAGTTCATATATGCCTTTCATTAAGATCACTTCCGTCGCTTGATTGGACATGGTGAATGAAATGACGAACAGAGATGCTGACAAAGAAAGTGGCTACCGGGAAATTCTGGAAGACATCAAAAGTCATCTCGCACAACTGCAATTTGGATCCCTGGAAATATCCGTACATAACGGCCAAGTGGTTCAGATTGAGCGTCGCGAGAAGAAGCGTTACGAGAAACGCGAGGGCGCGAATCTTTTAGTCAGACCCGTCGACAATCACGTAAACAAATAGCGATCATTATTTATCGACCGGAAAACCGAAGATATTGACTGCATAACTTTGAGCCAAACCGAAACCACCGGACGGCTTCAGCCAACCAAATTTAAATTTTAAATAGAGAGAGAAGATGAAACGCACATTACCTTTTTATATTGCTCTTGGGGTTGCTTTTTCCAGTGCTCAACCAGTACTGGCCAACACTGCAGGTCTGAATTTTTACGGCCGCGCCAATGTCTCCGCTGATTTTCTGGATAACGGCGATGACAGTGATCTGAATGTTTCCAGCAACTCCAGCCGCATCGGCGTGCGCGCCAGTACCGATCTGGGCGAAGGCTTGAAAGGCATATTGCAGGTGGAAACCCAGATCAATTACGACAATGGCAACGGCAGCCTGGCCTCACGCGACACATTTGTCGGTTTGGAAGGTGGCTTCGGTCGAATCCGTTTTGGCCAGATCGATACACCTCTCAAGCAAATCCGCTCTGCCGTCGATGCGTTCGGCGACCAGATTGGCGATCTGCGCAACCTGACGCGCCTCAACGGCAGTACCGGTACAGCTTTCACCGGTCAGGATTTTGACGCCCGCTTCAGAAACGGCATTTATTACAACACACCTTCCTTCAACGGTTTTGTGTTCAATTTTCACTACACGCCCGAAGTGAAAGAAGCAACGGATCTGGAAGATGAATCCGCCGCTTACAGCACATCACTTGCCTATACCGCAGGTGATCTGTATTTGGCCCTTGCGCACGAGCAGTGGGAAAGTGTGGAAGATTCCAGCGCGATTCGCCTCGGTGCTCGTTACAAAATCAATAATCTGACTCTGAGCGGATTGTTTCAGCAGGCCACCATCAAAAATCTTCCCGCTGATGAGGATGTTCAGGTTCTGGGTGTTGGCGCCAGCTACAAACTCTCCGACAAATGGACGGCGAAAGGACAGGTTTACAACCTGGATGCAAAAGATCGAGATGAGAGTGGCGCAACGCTCCTTGCCATTGGTGCCGACTACATTCTCAGCAACCAATTCCGCGTCCTGTTTGCCTACGCGCAAACGGATAACGAGGATGTCGCAGCTTACCGGATCACCGGCGGTGGCGGTTACGGCGATGCCATTGCAACGGTTGCGGGTGAAACCGCCACTGGTTTGTCAGTTGGCTTTCGCTACGACTTTTAATCTACCGGCCTGCAGCGAGCAGCTGCAGGCCCCAATTAAGTTAACAACTTCTTAAATAAATATCGCGAAGCCGATTTTTCCGATATTTGAAAATGGTCTCCCAAAAAGGAAAGTTTCAATGTCAATCAAGAATTTGAAAAAAATCTTTGCTGGCCCTGACTCTCGGTCTTTCCGTGAGCACGGTGTCACTGGCGCAGTCGGAAGTTAAACTGCTGAACGTATCCTATGATCCAACCCGCGAACTTTATACTGAATTCAATAAAGCGTTTGCTGATCATTGGCAGAAAACCGAAAAACAGAAAGTGACCATCAGCCAGTCGCACGGTGGTTCCGGTAAACAGGCGCGCTCTGTTATCGACGGTTTGGCGGCCGATGTTGTGACTCTGGCGCTCGCTTACGATATTGATGCGCTGTATGAAGAAGCCAAACTGATCCCGGAAAATTGGCAGTCACGTCTGCCGAATAACAGCGCTCCTTACACATCCACAATCGTGCTGGTGGTGCGCAAAGGCAACCCGAAAAATATCAAAGACTGGGACGATCTGGTGAAGCCAGGCGTGCAAGTCATCACCCCTAATCCCAAAACATCTGGCGGTGCGCGCTGGAACTATCTCGCCGCTTGGGCATTTGCCAAGAAGAAATACGGCTCTGACGAAAAAGCGCGTGAGTTCGTGGCACAGCTTTATAAAAATGTACCGGTTCTCGACTCCGGCGCACGAGGCAGCACAACGACTTTCGCACAGCGTGAAATCGGCGATGTTTTCCTGTCCTGGGAAAACGAAGCCTTCCTGATCGAAAAAGAATTTGGCGCCGGAAAGTTTGATATTGTGGTGCCGTCATTATCGATCCTGGCAGAACCTCCTGTAACCGTCGTGGATAAAAATGTAGAGAAAAATGGCACCCGCAAAGTTGCTGAAGCCTATCTAAAATTTCTCTACAGCAAAGAGGGGCAGGAAATTGCCGGCAAGAACTTCTACCGTCCACGCGATCCCGAAGTTGCCGCCAAATACGCCAAAGTGTTCCCGCAAGTGGAATTGATCACCATCGACGCGGAATTCGGTGGCTGGCAGAAAGCCCAAAAGGAACACTTTAACGACGGCGGCGTTTTCGACGCGATCTACAAGCCGGGAACCTGATAAAATAGCGCCTCCGCACCGGACATCCGGTGCGGATTTTCTGCTAACAACAAGAAACTGAAATTTCATGCGCTCGTTAAGAAAACCCTCCGTTATACCTGGCTTCGGATTATCGTTGGGCTTCGCAGCATTCTACGCAAGCTTGATCGTATTTATCCCGTTGGCGGCATTGTTTGCCAAAGCCTTCACCTTAACCTGGGCCCAATTCTGGGACACCGTTTTACATCCACAAGCCTTGGCCAGTTATCGTTTGAGTCTTGGCGCTGCCCTTATCGGCGCCAGCATCAATCTTGTATTTGGCTTTATCGTCGCTTGGGTATTGGTGCGCTATAACTTTTTCGGCAAAAAAATTGTCGATGCATTAGTTGACCTTCCATTTGCGTTGCCCACCGCTGTGGCGGGAATTGCGCTGACGACACTCTACGCCCCTCAAGGCTGGATTGGCCAATGGCTGACACCGTTGGGTATTAAAGTCGCCTACGCCCCACTGGGAGTAGTCGTGGCTTTGACGTTTATTGGTTTGCCTTTTGTAGTGCGCACCGTACAACCGGTACTTGAGGAACTCGAAAAGGAAATTGAAGAGGCGGCCGCCAGTCTCGGTGCCAACCGCTGGCATACATTCCGCAGAATTCTTTTTCCCGCACTTCTACCTGCTTTGCTGACTGGTTTTGCTTTGTCATTTGCCCGCGCAGTGGGGGAGTATGGCTCGGTTGTTTTTATCAGCGGCAACATGCCGTTCAAAACTGAAATCACACCTCTGCTGATCGTTACAAAACTCGAACAGTACAACTATGCCGGTGCCGCTGCGCTGGCGGTGGTATTGCTGGTGTTTTCATTCATTCTCCTGTTGCTGATCAATCTGCTGCAACATTGGAGCAACAAGCGGGCGGGAGGCTGATATGGCTGGCAATGTTTCTACTTTGGGGCGGCGCACTACGCGCATTAACCACGCGGTCACCGAGCCGCTCTGGGTGCAATTATCTCTGATCACCGTTGCGTTGGTGTTTCTGGCATTGTTCTTGGTCGTGCCCTTGGTGGCAGTTTTCAAAGAAGCTTTTTCCAAAGGCGCGGAGGTTTATTTCGCCTCCCTGGTCGAGCCGGATGCCTGGCATGCGATAAAACTGACATTGCTTGCCGCCGCCATCAGCGTGCCACTGAATGTTATTTTCGGTGTGTCTGCGGCTTGGGCAATTACTAAATTCCGTTTTCGCGGCAAACAAGCGCTGATCACCTTAATTGATTTGCCTTTTGCCGTGTCTCCGGTGGTGGCGGGGCTTATATATGTCTTGTTGTTCGGCGCGCAAGGATGGCTCGGTCCATGGCTGGCGGACAACGATCTGAAAATTATCTTCGCCGTGCCCGGAATCGTATTGGCCACTATTTTTGTCACTTTTCCATTTGTTGCGCGGGAACTGATTCCACTGATGGAAGAGCAGGGCACATCCTACGAGGAAGCGTCACTCACCCTGGGTGCGAGCGGCTGGCAAACATTCTGGCGCGTGACCATACCCTCCATTAAATGGGGTTTGTTGTATGGCATTATTCTGTGTAATGCGCGCGCCATGGGTGAGTTTGGTGCTGTGTCGGTAGTATCCGGACATATTCGCGGCCAGACCAACACTCTGCCGCTGCATATCGAAATTCTTTATAACGAATATCAGTTCGCCGCTTCATTTGCCGCCGCATCCATACTGGCCGGCTTGGCTCTGGTAACGCTGGTGGTCAAATCATTACTGGAGTGGCAGCACACCCGCGACAGAGAAAAAGCCGCACGCGCGGCGGCACAGCAAAGTTAAGGCACATAAACGTGGTTAAGACACGGAAACGTGTTAAGACACAGAAAAAGAATTCAATTCGGCTATAAACGCAGGCAGCGGATTTTATCGAGAGAGATTATGAGCATCGAAGTCAAAAACATTGAAAAACAATTCGGCCAATTTAAGGCTTTGGATAATGTGTCCTTGAGCTTTCCCACTGGAGAACTGGTGGCTCTGCTCGGCCCCTCCGGTTGTGGTAAAACCACCTTGCTGCGCATCATCGCCGGTTTGGAAAATCCCGATGGCGGAGTGGTGCATTTTCATGGCGAAGACGCCACTCATGTGCATGTTCGTCAGCGCCAGGTCGGTTTTGTATTTCAGCATTACGCTTTGTTCCGTCATATGACGGTATTTGACAATGTCGCCTTCGGCCTCACCGTACGCCCGCGCGGCAAACGCCCGGGCAAAAAAGAAATCGCCGAGCGGGTGCACGAATTGTTGCGTCTGGTGCAATTGGATTGGCTGGCGGATCGCTACCCCGATCAATTGTCCGGCGGGCAGCGTCAGCGGATCGCGTTGGCCCGCGCCCTGGCAGTGGAGCCTAAAGTATTGCTGCTGGATGAGCCTTTTTGGTGCACTCGATGCCAAAGTGCGCAAAGATCTGCGCCGCTGGTTGCGTCGTCTTCACGACGAGCTGCATATCACTTCAATTTTTGTTACTCACGACCAGGAAGAGGCGATGGAAGTTGCCGACCGGATCGTGGTGTTGAACAAAGGCAAAATTGAGCAGATCGGCACACCCGATGAGGTTTACAACAATCCGGCTACACCTTTTGTTTATGACTTTATTGGCCAGGTCAATTTATTCCACAGTCGCGTCAACGAGGGCTGGGCGCATATCGGCGAAATCAAATTGCCGGCGCCGGAACATAATTTGGTGCATGACCAGGCCGCGGTCGCCTATGTACGGCCGCATGATATAGAGCCGCAGGCGCAGCCCGGTGAAGGATTTATTCCGGCGATAATCGACAACGTCAGCACCGCCGGCTCCGTGTTGCGCATCGAACTCCGCCACACCCTGGGCGACGATATTATTCATGTGGAATTACCGCGCTCGCAAGAGCGCCTGCTTAACTTACACCCCGGCGCGCAGGTTTATGCCAAACCGACCAGCTCCAAAGTGTTTCTTCAAGCGTAATGGCCGGCGAATACCGACTTAATTGAGAGTAGAGATCATGAAAAATATTTTATTGCGTTTGTTTATTGCGGCAAATCTATCTTTGGTCGCAGCACATGCCTCAGCCCAGGAGCTGCTGAATGCGTCTTACGACGTTTCGCGCGAGCTGTTCGCCGCCATCAACCCAAAGTTCGAGGCGCACTGGCAAAAAACCACTGGTAAACCTATTAAAATCCAGCAATCCCATGCGGGCTCTTCTGCTCAGGCGACGGCAATTCTGCAGGGACTAAAAGCGGATGTGGTGACCTTCAATCAGTCCACCGATATTGACGTGTTGCATCAGAAAGGCAAATTGGTCAGCCCGGATTGGCGCAAACAATTCCCCAATAACAGTTCACCATTTTATTCCACCACCGCATTTTTGGTGCGCAAAGGCAATCCCAAAAACATCCAGGATTGGGGCGATCTGGTACGCGACGATGTGAAACTGGTATTCCCGAATCCCAAAAACTTCCGGCAATGCGCGCTACACATATCTTGCCGCCTGGATTTATGCCAATGAAACGCTCGCCGGTGATGAAAAGAAAATCCGTGAATTCGTCGGCAAGGTGCTGGCCAATGTCGTGGTATTTGACACTGGCGGTCGCGGCGCCACCACCTCTTTTGTCGAGAGGGAATTGGGCGACGTACTGCTGACATTTGAATCCGAAGTCAATCTGATCCGCAAACAATACGGTGAAGATAAATACGATACCGTCGTACCCAAAATCAGCGTGCTTGCGGAATTTCCCGTGGCGGTAGTAGAGAAGGTGGCAAAAGATAAAGGCACAACCGACGCCGCGCGGGCATATCTGGAGTATCTCTATTCGGCAGAGGCTCAGGACATCCTCGCTGGCTTTTTCTACCGAGTGCAAAATGCGGAAGTGGCCGCAGCCCATGCGAAGCAGTTTCCCAGCCTGAAATTGGTGGCAGTAGAAGATCTTTTTCGGTGATTGGGACAAAATCAATCAACAACATTTCGCCACAGGAGCAACCCTGGATCAGTTGCTGCGCCAGAACAAACGCTAAAGAAACTCTGTGAGTTTTCGAGTTGCTATGAAGCGTAGCCATCGCGTATTGCCGGGATTTCGTTTGAGTCTCGGCTTAAGTGTTTTGTATCTGAGCCTGATTGTGCTGCTGCCTGCCACAATGTTGGTGTGGCAGGCGGGGCAGGTGAGCTGGCCGGAGTTGGTGTTTTATTTTACCGACCCGCGCCTGCTGGCCAGTATCCGCGTCACCTTTTTTGCCGCAGCCTGCGCTGCGCTCTGCAATGCATTGCTCGGGTTGCTGCTCGCCTGGATTTTAGCGCGGTATGATTTTCCCGGACGCAAGCTCGCCGATACGCTCATTGATCTTCCCTTCGCACTGCCCACGGCAGTGGCCGGTTTGACCTTGTCCACGCTATTTGCGCAAAACGGCTGGATCGGCAAGCTGCTTGCGCCTTTGGGCATCGAAGTGTCCTTCACCATTACCGGCATCATTTTGGCGATGACCTTCACCAGCCTGCCATTTGTGGTGCGCAGTCTGCAGCCGGTGATCGAAGATCTCTCGCCGGAATATGAAGAGGCGGCGGAATGTCTGGGTGCCACCCGCACGCAGATTTTTTTCCGCGTTATTTTGCCCACGTTGATTCCGGCATTGAGCATGGGCACAGCGCTCGCGCTGGTGCGCAGCCTGGGAGAATTTGGTGCGGTGATATTCATCGCCGGCAACAAGCCGTTCGCCACCGAAGTTGTCTCCCTGATGATCTACACCTACATCGGGGAGTACGCCTACGAGGCCGCTGCCGCAGTCGCCTTCTTTCTATTATCGGTTTCTCTGTTGATTTTATTGATCGTGCAACTTCTGCAATGGCGTTTTCGCCCGAGGGCGAATACGTGAGACAAACCCGTTCCCCTTTGCGCCGCCCCACGGCAGCCGGTTGGCTGCTGATTGGGTGCGGACTTTTTTTCGTGCTGATGTTGCTGGTGCTGCCGCTGGTGCTGATCGTGTCCGCCGCTTTCGCCAGCGGGTGGAGATTGTTTACCGATAATCTGCTGGATGCGGATATGCTCGCCGCCATACGTTTGACGATTTGGGTGGCGTTGCTCACAGTGCCGATGAATTTGATCTTCGGCACTGCCATCGCCTGGTGTGTGACCCGCTTTTCCTTTCCGGGAAAAAAACTTCTGTTGGCGTTTTTGGATACTCCTTATGCCATTTCCCCAGTGGTGGCCGGGCTCTGTTATTTATTGCTGTATGGCAATCAAGGCTGGCTTGGCGGCTGGTTGGATGAGCGCGGCATTCAAGTCATGTTCGCCTGGCCCGGCATAGTGCTGGTCACCATGTTTGTCACCAGTCCTTATGTCGCGCGGGAATTAATTCCATTGATGCAGGCGCAGGGCAGTCAGGAAGAAGAGGCGGGCGTTCTGCTGGGCGCCAACGCATGGACTTTATTCCGGCGTATCACGCTGCCTAATATTCAGTGGGCTTTACTTTATGGCACCGTGCTTACCACGGCGCGCGCGGTGGGAGAATTTGGCTCGGTGGCGGTGGTGTCCGGCTCGATTCGCGGTCAGACCAATACACTTTCGCTGCAGGTGCAATTGCTGCAGCAGGATTACAACAGCGTTGGCGCTTTCACCGCGTCGCTTTTACTCGCCTGCATCGCCTTGCTCACTTTGTTCCTTAAGACACTGCTGGAATACCGCCAGGCAAAAAACTCTCCGCCTTAAATGATTTCTCGGGGAAAAACTTTATATGGCACTGTCCACTTACGTCGATGCCAATTATCGGTTTATCGCCGCCTATCAGGAGGTGAACGCGCGTATTGCGCAGCGCCAACAGGCGCTGTTGCTTTACACCACACTGGTGGTGAGTCTGCTGGCCGCGCTGGTTGCGTTGCAATCTGAGGCTGGCAATCGGGCACTGCCGGTGGAGTGGCTGGCGCTTGGTTTTCCTGTGGCGTCCGTGTGTCTAGCGTTTCTCAATTTCAAAACCGAGCGCGCAATTACTCACCTGCGGCGTTTTCTTTCCGCGCTGGAACAGCTGCAGAACGCGCACGAATCCCTGCCCAGTTACAACACTGATCCCCGCTGGGCACAAAGTGCCAACGGAGCGCGGAATTTTCAGGATTGGGCCGCCGCCATATTGGTGTGCGGCGGCAATGGTTTGGGACTGGGAGCCATTTTTAGTATTTATCCAGAGCGCGTTGCGCAGGACCCCATCATTCCTGGGTGACGGTGGGCCTTACCGTTCTTTCCGTATTTGCCTTGGTATTGATTCCACGCTGGAGCTATAAATCAATTGGCCAATAATTGACGCAAGCGCCAAGTCAGCCACAACCCCAATAAACAGAAAAATCCAAACACCCAACCGGAAACGGCACCGGCCATAATGCCGGAAAGCAAAGTGCCGACCGTGCAACCCAGCGCGGTCATGGATCCCCAGCCCAATAATACGCCGCCGGAAAATTGCCGCAGGGCAGAGCGCCAATCGGGTAATTGTGGACGGAATTGACCGGCGGCAAAGCGCGGCCGCAAAAGCGGCGACTATCAAGCTGATAATAAAAACACCGTTATTGGAGAGCAGGGTTTCTTTCACCACCGTGGCGCAACCGGTGAATGAATCGAGCCCTTCCAATCGCTCCGGCAGCCATTGTGTTGCACTGCCAAGAGTTCGCGCCACGCTGCCGATCTCTGCCGTTACGCCCAAAGGCGCAATACGAAAATAGGCTGCCGCCGCTAAAGCCCCTATCAAAATTCCACCAACATATGGCGGCCAGCGCCGGCTGATAATCGTCTCGATAGCACTTATCGGCGCGATAACTTCGGCAGGGGTGCGGTGTTGGCGCAGCAGGAAAAAGCCACCACGGCCAGAACGCCCAATTGCGCCGTCACAGCGCCGTCGTAACCCCAATAATTCGGCAGCCAGATGACGGGCGCTTCCTGAATAAATCGCAGATAGAGCACATTCCAGGTTTTAAATCCGATCAGAAAGCCCACCAGTGCGCCGACAAGAGCAAATAAAGAACCGAACGCGCCTTCGCCCAAACGATAAAGATGTGCGCTGATACAGGAACCAGACAGTGCCATGCCCGCACCAAACACGAGAGCGGCGAGCGCCAGCACCCAACTGACTGGCCCTATATGGGCGTCCGGCGGCAGGCGTTTACCCAATGGCTCCGGCAGAATCGCGCCGAAGACCAACGCATAGCCCAGAATTCCAATCGTCAGCGCCGCCAAAATTCCCAGCAGGCCACGGCTATCGCGCTGGTCGATAAAATCCCGTGTTACACAAAAAAAGCAGAAACGCGAGCGCTGCAAAAAGAGGCCGAAAAAAGCACCCAATAGCAGTGATAGGGACAAATCACGTCCGCCATCCTGAAAACTGCTCAGCCAAAAGTAGAAAATGAATAGAACGCTAATAACCAGAATGGAAACAAGCCGCGGATAACCTGGAAAGATAAAACTCGAAGTGGGCATAGACATCACAAAAAAAATGCGCTCCGAAGAGCGCCAACATGACACATGAAGAAAGTCAGAAAAATAAGCTTATTTGCCGCCCCAAACCGTTCCGGCCAGATTGACCACCGGGACGCCGACAGAATTGCCGTATTCGGTCCAGGAGCCATCATAATTGCGCACGTCGTAGCCGAGAATTTTCTTCAGCGCGAACCAGGTATGGCTGGACCGCTCGCCTATCCGGCAGTAGGTGATAACAGGTTTGCTGCCGTCGATCCCGACTGCGCCGTAGATCTTGCGCAATTCATCAGCGCTTTTAAACGTACCATCCGCCGCTACGGCCTGGCTCCAGGGCACATTGACCGCGCCCGGAATATGTCCCGCGCGAACCGATAATTCCGCCACACCTGCCGGGGCAAATATTTTGCCGGAGTACTCATCCGCTGAACGTATATCCACCAGTTTCACATCCGCTGCGGAAGTCTTGGCCGCTTCCAGTACGTCCGGAAGCAATGCGCGGAGTTGCGGATTGGCGGGTCCTACTTCGATGGTGCCGGCCTTTGCTACAGTTGCTTTGGCAGAAAATGGTCGACCTTCCGCTTCCCACTTCTTGCGGCCACCGTCCAGTAATTTCACATTTTGTACACCATAGACATCAAACACCCAGGCACCCCAGGCGGCAAACCAATTGTTGTTGTCGCCGTAAATAACAATTGTTGAATCGCTGTTCACGCCAGCTTTACGCAATAGAGTTTGGAGATTTTCCCTGTTAGCGATATCACGCTTTACCGGATCCACCAGATCCGTATGCCAACTGATATTAAATGCCCCCGGAATATGCCCGCGCTCGAACTGGCCGGGATCCACGCTGACCTCAAGGATCTTGAGTTTTGCGTTTTTAAGATTTTTCTCCAGCCAATCTGTGCTCACCAGGACATCAGCGGATTTGGCAATGGCAAGCTGACCACCAAGGGCAAACAGCAGAAATAAAATGGAGGATAAAAATCCCTGTTTGTAAAGTGTCATCGTAAATCACCTCAATGAAAATTGAGGCTCAACATTAATCCCGCGCCACACAAAAGCAAAACAAGGATTTTTCATATCCATTGCATATTTTTTGCAATGCAGATCGTTCTGAAGGTTGCGCAAAATAAAACAATAGAGGGTGAGGCAGAATTGAAATGTTGCAAATACAGCAGAGGCTTGTCGATTCGCAGCACTATCAAGAATAGCTCATAAGTTTAGCTTTTTTTATTGTTTAGAAATCGCTTTTGCGGCCACTAGAATCTGCGGCCTGAATCGGATGCATCTTCTCATTAAGATGAGGCGAATTGTGTGAGTGAACATCAAGAAGAACCTTTGATCCTGTCCCTGCAGGGCAGCGATCTGCAACCATTGTCCGTACGTGCCAAGGCGCTGGTTTTTTCCGATCCCGCATCGGCGGCGCTGCTCAAATATATTGAGCGAATTGCGCCGAGCGAAGCCCCCGTATTGATTAACGGCGAGACCGGAACCGGCAAAGAATTGGTAGCGCGGCATATCCATTTATTAAGCGGACGCAAAGGCCCGTTCCTCGCCATCAATTGCGGCGCGATCAGCGACCATTTGGCGGAGAGCGAATTTTTCGGCCATGAGGCGGGATCGTTCACCGGTGCAACCGGCAAGCGAGAAGGCTGGTTCGAAGCGGCTAATGGCGGCACTCTCTTTCTCGACGAGATCGGCGATCTGCCCTTGCCGCTGCAGGTAAAACTGCTGCGGGTTCTGCAGGAGCGTGAAGTGGTGCGCATAGGATCACGCAAACCGATTCCCGTGGATATACGTTTGGTGGCTGCCACCAACGTCGATCTGGGGCACGCGGTTTCCGCCGGCCATTTCCGCCGGGATTTGTTGTACCGGATCAACATCGCACAGGTGCGCTTGCCGCCGCTGCGGGAAAGGCCGGGGGATATTCTTCCTCTCGCACGCTATTTCGCCAAAATGTACAGTCAGCGCATGGGCTATTCGCAACCGGAATTTTCGCCAGAATCGATCCTGCTGCTGAACCGGTATGGCTGGCCCGGCAATATCCGCGAACTGGAGAATGTTGTGCATTTCGCCTTGCTGGTGGCGAAATCCGGCTATATAGAACCGTCGGATTTGCGCGTCACCGGCGGCTGGGATCTCAGCGACTCCACCGCGGAACATAGCCCGCCCGCCGGAGTGCCCACATCCCATAACTCTGCTGCATATGACGGCGGCGAAGACGGCCTGGGCGTGATTTCGCGGCAATTGCAGCGGCTCTTTCAAGCACCGGGCAATCGCCCTCTGTTCCAGGAGCTGGAGGAGCTGGTGGTGCGGGAGGCTTTTACCTTCTGCCGCAACAACCAGGTTCACACCGCTGCGCTGCTGGGAATTTCCCGCAATGTCATGCGCACACTCTTGAAGCGCTATGGATATTTGCCGGATTCCAATGCCAATACCAGCTCCCTGGACGGGGGTCTGATGAAGACGCGGAGTCTTATAGTGTTGAGCACGCGGTGAATTCCTACTGATTTGATGAAACTGGTGCTGGCAATGCGAAAGCAGTCGATACAAAAACAGGGAATGCGAAAACAATGCCGCTCTCGCGGCCTTCTATCGAATTTTGTCAAAACACAATTTGCTGTCTGAATTTGCGCAACTTGCTGTTTTTCGAACAGAAATTCTGTAGTAAAGGCAGCAAGGCCACATTCCTTTCGCACTAAACAAGCCGTTTTTTCCATCCATTTATTCCTCAGCTCATCCGGGTGTTTGCTGCGCCCGGAACATTTGTGTTGTGTGCGCAGCAATCTTTGCAGCCATGCGAAATCTCAGTAATTGCACGGCAATTTATGAACAGCAAAAACGGATGGCATGAGGGTTGCTGTGCGGTGGGCGCATTCCGCTAGAATCACCGCTTCCCTTTACAAAAAGGTTTATTGAGGATGCCTGGTATTTTTAACCTGTTTCAAACGCGGTTCCGACGACTAGCAGAACGTTCGGTCCGACATAAATTACTCGCGTGTCTCTCAGTAACAACCATGATCATTTTCTCGGTTGAAGCGGCAGAGCAATCCGCTACGGAACAAGTGAGCGCGCGCTTGGTGGCGGAAACCACAGCGGTTTATCCCGGCGCGGAAATCTATCTGGGTGTGCAGCAGATCATCATCCCTCATTGGCATACCTACTGGAGCAATCCCGGCGATTCCGGCAATGCCACAACCATCGCCTGGACCTTACCGCGAGGTGCGACTGCCAGCGATATTCTCTGGCCGGCGCCGAGCCGTATTTCCATGGGCCCCATTACCAACTATGGCTATGAAGATGAGGTCACGCTGCTCAGTCGTATCCGCGTGCCGGACGATATACGCCCCGGCGCGCAATTTCCGGTGCGGGCAGAGGTGGACTGGCTGGTGTGTGAGGAGGAATGCATTCCCCAGCAAGTGACCCTGGATTTGGTATTGCCGGTAATTTCTCCAACCGACGTTACTGATGAGCGCAATCCCATTATTGCCGCGGCACTGGCGCAGTTGCCGGTGGAAAATCCTTGGCCGGTTCGCGCGGTCGCCGCTTATGCAGAGGAACTGCAACTTTTCCTCGACGCTTCGGAGGGCGCCTTCGCGACTCTGGTCGATGTGTGGTTTTATCCCTTCGAATGGGGCGTTATTCGCCAGAGCGATCCCCAACCTTTACAGGTGTCATCCAGCGGCTTCGAATTGCGGCTACGCACGGGAGAGGCGCCGCCAGGCGTCGGTGCTGACCTCGCCGGCGTGCTGGTATTGAGGGAGGAGAGCGGTACAACTCACAGCTTTGTGGTGACGACCCCGGTGACCGCCGCCCCACCCGCAGGCAATGCCGGAGTGCCCGGTTTAGCGATGGCGTTGTTGTTGGCGCTTGCGGGGGTGTTGTCCTTAATCTGATGCCTTGTGTCTTCCCGGTCTTATCGCTGAAGGCGCTGTCGATGATCAGCCAGTCCGGCCAATCCCAGGCGGAAATTCGGCGCCATGGATTGATTTACACCCTCGGTGTGCTCGCCAGTTTCGCCTTGCTGGCGGTGGCGCTCATAGCGCTTAAAGCCGGTGGGGCACAGATCGGTTGGGGCTTTCAGTTCCAATCACCCTTATTCGTTTTGCTGGTCGCCTATCTGATGTTTGCCGTGGGCTTGAGTCTCTCCGGCGTCTTTTATTTTGGCGGCTCGGTCGCGGGTGTGGGCTCTGGTCTCGCGGCAAAATCGGGCTATAGCGGCAGCTTTTTCACCGGGGTGCTCGCCACCATAGTGGCGACGCCTTGCACCGCGCCATTTATGGCCGCCGCCCTGGGTTATGCCCTGACACAACCGCCCGCGCAATTGCTGCTGGTGTTTTTGAGCCTCGGTCTGGGGCTCGCTTTGCCGTATCTGGCGCTCTCCTGGTGGCCGGGATTGCAGCGCTGGCTGCCGCGACCAGGAGCCTGGATGGACTATCTCAAGCAGGCCATGGCTTTTCCCATGTACGCCGCCGCCGTTTGGTTGGTGTGGGTATTGGCGCGGCAAGCCGGCGCGGATGCCGCCGCCCTGGCTCTCGGCGGTATGGTGTTGATTGCCTTCAGCGCGTGGCTTTATACCGCCACCCGCACCGTAGGTGGTACGGCGGCAAATCTGGGCTCAATGGCAGCGGCCTTCGCATTGCTGCTGGCATTGGCGGGTGGTTATTCCGCCGCGCAAAAAGGTGCTCCAGAGTCAACCCAAACCCAAGTCGCGCAAAATTGGCAGCCTTTTAACACCGAAAGCCTGCAGACGTTGCGGGAAGAGGGCCGGCCGGTATTTCTGAATTTCACCGCCGCCTGGTGCATCAGTTGCCTTGTTAATGAACGGGTTGCACTCAGCCACGAGCGGGTGATCGAAGCCTTCAGTGCTGACGGTATTACTTACCTGAAAGGCGACTGGACCAATCAGGATCCCGTTATTACCTCTTTTTTGGCGGATTTTGGCCGCAGCGGTGTGCCTCTGTATGTGTTTTATCCCGCGGGAAAATCCAGCGAACCTGTACAACTGCCCCAGATACTTACGCCAGACATAGTGCTCTCGACTGTGCGCGCCGCGCGCCAGCAGGCCGCCCTGGCACAACCGACTTCCCTGTCACACACATTTTGATTCCGGGAGGAAACCTAGACAGCTGATTTGCGTCAGCTCAAAAAATCGTTAATTAACAGGAGACATTTTATGGCTATAAAAAAATTCGCCAAAATTATCTGCGCAGGCGTCGCCCTGGGTTTGGCCGCAACTGTGGCGGTTGCGGATCCGGTGGTCGGCAAAGCCGCACCGGCTTTCAGCGGTAAAACTGCGGATGGCAGTCAAGTGGACCTTGCATCCCTGCGCGGTAAAACCGTAGTGCTGGAATGGACCAACCACGAGTGTCCTTACGTGGTCAAACACTACGAGAAAAGCGGCAATATTCCCAAGTTGCAAAAAGAGGCGACAGAAGACGGAATTGTCTGGCTGCAGGTGATTTCCTCAGCTCCAGGGAAACAGGGACATGTGGATGGCGCAACGGCTGTAAAATTGAATGAGAATCGCGGTGCGCAACCCAGTGGAGTCATTTTGGATTCCGATGGCGCCATCGGCAAACTCTACGCCGCGCAAACCAGCCCGCATCTGTTTATCATCAATCCGCAAGGCGTTTTGGAATATAAAGGCGGCATTGACAGTATCAAATCCGCCAAAGAGGACGACATTGCAAAAGCCACTAATTACGTGCGCGAAGCTTTGGACGCACTGGCAGAAGGCAAAAAGGTCCCTCATCCCAGCACTGCGCCTTACGGCTGCTCCATCAAATACGCAAGCTGAGCTTCAGTTCTGCGCGGAATACCGGAAGGGCGACCGACCGGTATTCTTTTAATTCAAGCCCGTACTTTTAATTCAAAACGACGAGCTTTAATTCAACCGACAATTTTTAGTTCAAACCAACAAAAGTCACTGCCAACCCCAGCAAGGCGCACGCCGCAATCACTTTAATTACACCCAGCTTATAGCGAAACAGCGCAATCCCCGCAGCCAGCGCGATAGCGACGGCAGGCCATTCCAGACTCCCGGAAAACCCCTCCGGCCAGAAGACGTGGTAACTGAAAAACAACGCCAGATTCACTATGACTCCCACCACCGCCGCCGTAATCGCGGTTAGAGGTGCGGTGAATTTCAAATCGTTATGGGTGGATTCAATCAAAGGGGCACCGGCGAAAATAAAAATAAACGACGGCAAAAAGGTAAACCAGGTTACGACAACGGCCGCCACCGCACCAGCGAGAAAAGATCCATCGGGACCGAAAAAACTTTGCCCGTAGCCGCCGACAAAACCCACGAATGCAACCACCATGATGAGAGGCCCCGGCGTGGTTTCCCCCAGGGCCAGTCCATCAATCATTTGGGTTGAGGTCAGCCAGCCGTAATGGGCTACGGCGCCTTGATAGAGATAAGGCAAAACCGCATAGGCGCCACCAAATGTCAGCAGCGCTGCCTTGGTAAAAAACCAGGCCATTTGCGTGAGCGTATGGTCCCAACCGTAAATCTGCCAAAACGCCAGCAGTGGCAACGCCCAGAGCAGCAGGCCAATCAATATCACCCGCAGCAACTGCACCCAGCGAAATTGCGTGTGCGGCAGAGGAGGGGCGTCGTCATCAATCAATGCCACACCGAACGAAGTTTCCGTCTTGCCGTGGCCCCCCAAGCGAAAATAATCCGGCGCGAAACGCCCGCCGAGATATCCCACCAGGGCAGCGCCGAGAATCAGATACGGAAAGGGCACGCGCAGCGCAAACAGCGCGACAAAAGCGGCGGCAGCTATTGCCCATAACACGGGATTTTTCAGCGTGCGCGAACCGATGCGATGCGCCGCGTGTACGACTATCGCCGTCACCGCCGGTTTGATGCCATAAAAAAGGCCGGCGACCCAATCGACCTCCGCATACGCAATGTAGACCCAGGAAAGCACGATCAGGATCAGCAGGGATGGCAGCACAAAAAGTGCCCCGGCAATCACGCCGCCCCAGGTGCGATGCATCAACCAACCGATATAGGTGGCCAACTGTTGCGCCTCTGGACCGGGCAGCAGCATGCAGTAATTGAGCGCGTGCAGAAAACGCCGTTCACTAATCCAGCGCCGGCGCTCCACCAGCTCCTGATGCAGAATGGCGATCTGCCCGGCGGGTCCGCCGAAGCTGATAAAACCGAGCTTCAGCCAGAATAGAAAAGCTTGCCATAAGCTGACTTTCGGCGATTGACTCTCGGGTGGTAACTGGAAAGGTGTCATAAACAAGGGCTACGCAATTAGCAGGCTAATACCTGAACAGTAAAGCAAAGTGTTGCGTAATCTACAGAAGCAGGATGACAAAGCAAGCGTTTATGGCCTGCAACCGAAGTGGATATTCCGACCTCTGCTTTTTCATATTCAACAGCGCTGTTGAGCAGACAACACGAAGGCGCTAGGCGCATTTGCGCAAGGCAATCGCTCAAACAAATTAAATCTCCTTTAAAAACAATAATTTTCCACTTGTTTTGCAGCGTTGAAATCGCTTGGCCTGATACTTGCGATACCGCTGACTCTCCTTCCCGTCAGGAATATTTTCATGAGCAACACCAAAGGCAAAACCGGCCGTAATCGGGTGAGCAGTCTGCACGCGTTTTTCATCACCCTGTCTTTATCCACCTCCGTGACTGCGCCTGTTGCTTTTGCAAATTCCCAGGCGCCGCTAATTCCCGGTGTGGTGAAGGCGGGCACCGCGATTGAATTTATAAAAGAAGGTTTTGAAGGAACCGAAGGCCCGATCACCGCCCCAGATGGCAGCCTTTTATTTACCGAAACCCGTGCCAATCGCATAACGCGTATTGCGCCGGACAATACCATTTCCACTTTTCTGGAAAACACCAACGGCGCCAACGGCCTTGCGTTTAATAAACAGGGCGAACTGATTGCCGTACAAGTGCTGGATACCCAGGTCGGCGTTATTTATCCGGACGATCGCCGCAAGGTGTTGGTGAAGGATTTTGAGGGACAGAAATTTCAGCGCCCCAATGATCTGGTGTTGGCAAAAAATGGCGGCGTCTTTTTTACCGATAGCGGCGTCAATCCCGGCCAGGGAGTGACAGAGGCTTCGCGCACCGCGGTTTATTACATTTCACCAGAGGGCAAAACACGCCGGGTTGCCGATGGTATTGAGCGGCCCAACGGCATTCAGCTCAGCCGCGACGAAAAAACTCTTTATGTCGCCAACACCGGCGGCGAACACGTGCTCGCGTTCGATGTGCAGAAAGACGGCTCCCTCGGCAAGCGGCGCAATTTCGCCAAACTGTCCGCCGGCTTACAAAAAAATGACACAGGTGTTTTATCGAGCGGTGCGGACGGTCTCGCCATCGATGAAAAAGGCCGCCTCTACGTAACCTCCAACAACGGCATTGAGGTGTTCGACAAAAAAGGTAAGGCGCTGGGTGTGATTCCCATTCCCCACAAGCCGCAGAATATTGCGTTTGCCGGCAAGGACAAAAAGACTCTTTATGTGGTCGGACGAGGTGCCGCGTATAAGATAGCGGTGGAGACGCCCGGATTCACCGGGCGCGTCAAATAACCCCAGGAGTCTCGTCATGCCAAACAAAACCGCCAACGATTTTCATCCCGAAGTTCTCCGCCTGTTCGACCGCTATGTCCACGGCGACGCCTCGCGCCGGGAATTTCTTCTGGGCGCCGCCAAATATGCTGCGCTCAGCGGCGTAAGCGCCGCAGGTTTATTGCATGCCTTAAGCCCGCAATTTGCCGAAGCGCAGCAAATCAAACCGGACGACACCCGCCTGCATGCGGAATACGTCGAGTATCCATCACCCAATGGCAACGGCAAATTGCGAGGTTATCTGGTAAAGCCGGCCAAGGTAACGGGCAAATTGCCCACCATTCTGGTGGTGCACGAAAATCGTGGGCTCAACCCGCATATCGAAGATATTACCCGGCGTATAGCGCTGGATAATTTTATTGCTTTTGCGCCGGATGCTCTTTTCACCCTCGGTGGTTATCCAGGTGATGAAGATAAAGCGCGGGAGTTATTCCAGAAGCTGGACCAGACCAAAACTGCGGAAGACTTTGTGACGGCGGCTGGCATTCTGAAAAAACATCCAGAGGGCAACGGCAAAGTCGGTGTGGTGGGTTTCTGTTATGGCGGTGGCATTGCCAATCTACTCGCCACCCGTCTGCCGGATCTTGGCGCCGCTGTGCCTTTTTACGGGCGGCATGCGGAAACTGCGGAAGTCGGCAAAATCAAAGCGCCACTGCTTATTCAACTGGCGGAACACGACGAGCGCATCAACGCCGGCTGGCCTGAATATGAGGCTGCCCTGAAAGCCGCCAAAACAAATTATCAAGCTTATATCTACCCCGGCACCCAACACGGGTTCAACAACGACACCACGCCACGCTTTGATGAGGCCGCGGCAAAACTGGCCTGGCAGCGCACCATCGATTTTTTCAACCAACACCTGCGCAGCTGAGCTGCGCAGGATTTTTTTAGCCCTAAGGACCTGCTATGACATTTCGCAAGACTTTTTCTGTTTATCCCGTCGCTTTGGCATTTTCGCTGTGCGCTCTGCAAGCGATTGCGCAAACGCCCGGTCAGCAACAAACACAACAACAGACTGACCAGCCCAAGCCGCCACTCAGTTTTTTTGTCACCAGCGTTGGTACTGGCAAAGGGGCCGATTTAGGCGGCCTCGCCGGAGCGGATGCACATTGCCAGAAGCTGGCCAGCGCGGTCGGTGCCGGTGGCAAAACCTGGCGAGCCTATTTGAGCACCCAGGCCGTGAATGGCAAACCCGCGATCAATGCCCGCGACCGCATTGGCAAAGGTCCCTGGCATAACGCGGCTGGCGCTGCCGTTGCCAACGATGTGGCTCATTTACACGGTGACACCCTGGAGTATGCCCGCCTGGGTAACAATCTGAGTTTGCGCACGGTTTTGACGGAAAAAAATGAGCCGATCAATGGCGGGTTCACACGGCCTAATCAACACGACATTCTCACCGGATCACAGCCTGATGGCACCGCCTATCCCGCGGGTGCGGATAAAACCTGTAACAACTTTACCAGCAGTGCCGATGGCGCAGGCTCGGCGCGTGTAGGTCACTTCGACAGAACCGGCGGCGGCAGCACCTCGTGGAACTCCGTGCACGACAGCCGCGGCTGCAGCCAGGCAAATCTGGAAGCCACCGGCGGCGCCGGATTTTTCTATTGTTTTGCCGCCAATTAAACAGATACCCGACTTTATTAAATTCGCAGCCTGCCGCCTATAAGCAGGCTCACCTCGCAATCCCGGCGGAATATTTTCTGTTCTAGTCACCCGCAAAGCCTTTTTTGGCATAGCGCTCCTCGGACACAGAAATGTGTCCTTTTTTTTTGCTCTCAGCATTTTCTACGGTATTAGCCTCCGGCATTTGTCTACCGCATCTGCCCACGGCATCTCCAAACAACTATCAACTTATGCACGTGTGAATATAAAGATTGCAACAAAGCATCTTAAAGACTGGCCCGCTAGTTGCTCTAGTACTTCACAGAAATAAAAAGTGGAAAAATCTGCTGTTTTTCCACCAACAAAATCGCCAATAGCAACAGTTGTGGAGTCTTTTGATGAAAATTAAAAAGTTATATCTGGCGCTGCTTTTAAGTGTTCCGACGACCTGGGCCGCCGGTGCGGCAAAGCCGGAAAAAAGATCAAGCGGCTTACAAACCGGCGGCTGTTGCGCGCGATTGGGCGTATAAGCCAGTTGCAGCGCCAACAGTGCCGGATGTCCAGCTGAGCAAATGGGTACGCACGCCGATAGACGCATTTATTCTGGAAAAACTTGAGGCGCACGGTCTTAAACCCGCTGCTGATTCGGATCGCGGCGCATTTATCCGCCGCGCCACCCTGGATGCCTGGGGACTGTTGCCAACTCCACAGGAGGTGGAGGAATTTGAAAATGACCGATCACCGGATGCCTATGAAAAACTCGCAGATCGCTTGCTTGCATCGCCGCATTTCGGTGAGCGCCAGGCACGCCGCTGGTTGGATCTGGCCCGCTATGCCGATAGCGCCGGCTTCCAAAATGACCAGACCCGTCCCAACAACTGGCGCTATCGCGATTACGTAATTAACTCATTCAATTCCGACAAACCTTTTGATGTGTTTATCAAAGAGCAGATCGCCGGCGATGAACTCTGGCCCGACAATCAGGATGCTCAAATCGCCACTGGATTTCTTGCAGGCTATCCGGATAACAGCAACTCGCGAGATCTAGTACAGCGCCATTATCAAATCGCTACCGACATCACTGATCTGGTCGGCGAAACCTTCCTTGCCTCGACGATCGGTTGCGCGCGATGCCACAACCATAAAGTCGACAAAATCAGCCAGAAGGAATACTTCGAGCTGCAAGCCTATTTCTCCAATGTTGCCTTCAACGAACGAACACCGATAAAGGAAGGAACCGAAAGCGATTGGGATAGAAGCTTCGCGCAGCAGCAGGCGGTTTATCAGGATACGACCAAGGATATTCGCGCGGCGCAAAAAGCCATAGTGGATGAATTCCGTGAAATCGGCTTGAAGTATTACAAAGAGCGTTATTTGACTGACAGCCGCGATGCCATTTTCAAACCTGAAAATCAGTGGGGCGCTTTGGATCGATGGGTGAATCATCGCCTGAAAGCCGTTGTGAACGAAAACAACATCGCTTCTTATGTATATGAAGCAAGTAAAAAAGGGCTTCCCGGAGTATGACGTGCGTTTTGTCGAGCTCAAGGCCGAGTACGACCGTCTGCGCGAAGAGCTGAAAAAAATACGATGGCTTGAGACCGGCTGGCGGCTCGGCAGCGTACACCACGGCATTGGAATTGGGCCCAGATCCAATACCAGTACATGTGCGTTTCACCGGAATTCATGAGCGTCCACTTGAGGAAGTTCAACCAGGCTTGCCGGCGCTGTGGAGTGGGGATAACGAGCCCGTCATTACGCCAACCGCGCACTCCACCGGTCGCCGCAGCGCGCTGGCCAATTGGATCGCCAGTGAAGAAAATCCCTTGACCGCGCGGGTGTATGTCAACCGTGTATGGGCCCAGTATTTTGTTCGCGGCATTGCCGGCACGCCGGGAGATTTCGGACGCGCGGGAGAAAAACCGACTCATCCCGAATTGCTGGACTATCTCGCTGATGAATTTGTCCGGAACGGCTGGAGCGTTAAACAACTGCACCGGGAAATTCTGTTGTCCAGCGTTTATCGACAGTCCTCAGCTGAGCGTGCGGATGTTCTGGCGATAGATCCGAATAATCATCTGCTGGCTATTTATCCGCGCAAACGTTTGGAGGCGGAGGAAATTCGTGACGCGCTCCTGTACGCCTCCGGCGAACTCAATCCGACCATCGGTGGACCCGCGGTATTTCCGCCACTGCCGCCAAATCTTGGCGCTTCAGGGCAGGACTTCAACGGCGGTGGACTCTGGGCGGTGTCGAAAAATCCCGAGGACCATAAGCGTCGCAGTATTTATACCTTCGTGCGCCGCAGTATGCCGTATCCGCTCACCGCGTCTTTTGATCCGGCAGATCCTTCCGCGCCGCATCACAAGCGCGATGTGACCACCACGCCACTGCAGGCTCTGACCCTGTTCAACAGTGATCTGGTAGCGAAATGGTCACAATCGCTTGCAGGCAGAGTGATTAACGAAGCGGGCACAGATGTCGATGCGCAGCTCTCCTATCTGTATCGCGTTCTGTTCAGCCGTGAGCCCAACCGTACGGAAAAGTCAGCGCTCAAAAACTTTTTGAAAGAGCAGGAAAAAATCATCCAGAACAAAGCCTGGACCGATAAATTTGAAGTTGCGGTGCCAACCGGCTTGCAGGGCAATCCAGCTCTCGATCCGTTCAAAGCGGCAGCGCTGGTCGACCTGGTACACACGGTGGCGAATTCCAATGACTTTGCCTATCGCTTTTAAATCCATCGACGCGAAATGACCCCAGCGGTCATTTCGTAGAACGAAAACTAGATCAAAATTAATTTCAGAGCTTTCAAATTGAGGATAACAAGATGACAAACGAATCAAGACGTCACTTCCTGCAGCACACCGGTTTGGGCTTGGGTGCAGCCGCACTCAGCGGATTCATTCCTGGCATAGGCGCCATCTCCGCCGCTACCGCAGCGGAATTGATCGACCCTCTGGCACCTAAGGAGCCACATTTTCCCGCCAAAATTAAATCGGTGGTCTGGCTTCACCAGAACGGCGCACCCAGCACGCTGGATCTGTATGACTACAAACCGGATCTGGTGAAATTCGCCGGCAAACCCGTTCCTGATTCTTTTCTTACCGGAATCAAAACCAGTACTCAGGGCGGTGTAAATAAACTGTTTGCATCCAATCGCACCTGGAAACAACACGGTGACAGCGGCGCGTGGTTTTCCGATCTGGTGCCCAATCTCGCGCAGCACGCCGACAAACTCACATTTGTAAAATCCAGTGTGACCATAGGCGCGACGCACGACATTTCGATTCTGAAATTAAATACCGGCGATTTGAATCCGGGCCGCCCATCTCTCGGTGCATGGATTTCCTACGCGCTCGGCAGCGCCAATCCGGATTTACCGCCTTATGTGGTGCTGTACAACAGCCCGTCCGAACCGCGCGCGGGATCCGCCAACTGGAACTCAGGATTTTTGCCAGCGGTTTATCAGGGCACAGCTTTCCGCCCCGGTGCTTCACCGATTTATTATCTGGAGCGTCCGGAATTGCGTACGGCGGATCAGCAGCGTAAATCTCTGGATCTGTTGCGCCGATTGAACCATCTGGGCGGCGAACGCTATCCGTCGGACACCGAACTCAAAGCCCGTCTGCGCTCCTATGATCTGGCGGATCGTATGCAGGTGACCGCGCCGGAAGCGGTTGATCTGACGAAGGAATCCGATGCAATTAAAGATCTTTACGGTATTAACGATCCAATCAGCAGCGGCTATGGCACCACACTGTTGCGCGCGCGCCGTCTGGTTGAGCGCGGTGTGCGTTTTATTCAGGTGGTCAGCGGTGCGCCAGAGGGCGAGGCGGAAATCACCAGTTGGGACGCACATGACGAACTGGAAAAAAATCACGGTCTCATGGCGAGAATGGTGGACAAGCCCATCGCCGGCCTGCTTCACGATCTGAAAGAGCTCGGCTTGCTGGAAACCACACTGGTGGTCTGGACTTCCGAATTTGGCCGCACATCTTGGGGCGAAAGCGGCACCGGGCGCGACCACAACCCATGGGGTTACACCCAGTGGCTTGCTGGCGGCGGTTTGAAAGCTGGCTACACCTACGGCGGCACCGACGAAATCGGCTTGCAGGTTGCAGACAAAAATACCGCGGTTGATACCTACGATCTGCACGCCACTGTGCTGCATCTCCTCGGTCTCAATCACCTGAAAACCACCTTTATCAACAATGGCCGCTCCGAGCGCCCGACCGTGGTTTACGGCAAGGTGATCAAGGATATTCTGGCCTGACGCAGTTCATGATCTGATTGGACCTGCGTTAGATGAGCTTTGAATGACGCATGATTCAATTTGAATGATCCATGATCTGTTATGAACGGCGTAGCTTTTTCACAGGACCGGTCTGGCGCGACCGGCCTCGTGTTAATCGCTACGCTGACCGTCTCTCTCTTGGCGGTGGGGAACCAGTGCCGAATATCCGCCACCGCACTTTTTTTGGATGAGGTTTATGTCGAAGTTGTTTGCGCCTGTAATAGCGGTGCTGTTATTTGCCTCCACAGCGCTGGCCGATGTGGATATGGATTTGATGCAGACGATCGAGGAAATCAACGATAGCCTGGCTTCGAATATCGCCCTGGAAAAAGCCGAAGCATCTTTGAAAGACGCCCATGAACTGGCGGAATTATTCGTTGTGGTGGAAGAGTTTTATGTGAAGCAGCCGGACGCCGCCGATGCGGTGACCATCTCCCGCGATAGCCTCGCGCTTACCAAGGCCATTTTGAATGCCGTTGAAGCCCGAGATTTCGAGACGGCGGCCAATTCGGCCACGGATCTTTCCGCGCGTGCCGCGCGTGCCATACCTTCTACCGCGAAGATTGATGCACACTTTGTATGACCATATCGAATTTACTCTGTCTGTGCATTGGTCGCGCCGCTACCCACATGTTCTTGCGATTAGGCGTATCCGCCGCCTTGGCCGCATCGGTGTCCGGCGCCTGGGCGGAGTCTATTCGTGATCTGCCAGGCGATCCCAAAGCCGGTGCGATCAAAGCGGATGATGAGCGCTGCCGCGAATGTCACGGGGATTTTGGTGAAGTAGAAGGGCATAACGAATCGCTTAAAATTCCTCGACTGGCGGGACAGCATCCGGCTTATTTGCTTAAACAGCTGCGGGATTTTGCCAGCGGCGCGCGCAAACATGAATTTATGAACCGTGTGGCAGCAGACTTAGACCCACAGGACGCAGCGGATATTATTGCGTTTTATGTGCAGCAGGGAGGGCAGGGGAGACGCGTGTCCAACACTGTGTCGAATCCTGATATTGAGCGTTTGTATCGCGACGGCGATGCGGCGCGGGGAATTTCAAGCTGCGCGTCATGTCACGGCATGGACGGCAAAACTTCCATCGCTCAGGCAAGCATTCCTGCAGAGCTGATTCCGGTCATAGGCGGGCAGGATCGTTATTATCTGGAAGAACAATTGCTGAACTGGAAGAGCGGCGCGCGCAGTAATAGCCCTAATGCTGTAATGAATACCGCGCTGAAAGGTCTGACCACCGAAGAATTGCAGACCTTGGCTAAATATCTCGAAGCCCTTTAATATTTTTTCAACAATTTCAAAGATCGGAGAACAACATGAAACGTTTTTGGTTGACTGGTTTGATCAGCGCGTTATTGACCCAGGGCGCAGCCGCGGCTCTGCAAGAAGGTGCAACCGCGCCGGCATTCAAGATCCCAGCTTCCCTCGCTGGCAAGGAATTTAATTTCTCCTTGCAGGAAAGCCTGAAAAAAGGCCCGGTCGTGGTGTATTTCTACCCGTCCGCGTACACGCGCGGCTGCAATATTCAGGCGCATGAATTTTCCGTCAACAGCGCCAAATTCGCAGCCGTGGGCGCCAGTATTGTCGGTGTTTCCCTGGACAGTATCGACCGCCTCAACGAATATTCCGCCGACCCGGAATTCTGCGCGGGGAAATTTCCGGTGGCATCCGATGAAGACGGCAAGGTCGCCAAAGCATTTGATCTGAACGTGCGCGACGCCGAACCCGGCAAAATCGACAGTCGCGGCGCAACCATTGATCACGGCTACGCTGAACGCACCACTTTCATCGTGACACCCGACGGCAAAGTCGCCGCGAGCATCGGCGGCCTAACACCCAAAGAAAATGTGTTGAAGGCGCTGGAAGTGGTGGAGACACTGGCGAAAAAATCGAGTTGAGCTGCAGGCCGGGTTCACTCCCGGCCCTTAAAACATCTCCGTACGCGCGATTTATTCCTTTTCAAACCAGTGACGGGTTTTGTTGGCAAAAAACACTAACGTCAACATAACGGGCACCTCGACCAGAACCCCAACCACCGTCGCCAATGCGGCGCCGGATTGCAAACCAAACAGGGAAATCGCCACGGCAACTGCCAGTTCGAAAAAATTGGATGTGCCGATCATGCACGCGGGTGCAGCTATGTTATGTGGCAACCTCATAGCTTTTGCGCCAGCGTAGGCCAAAGCGAAAATACCGTAGGTTTGAATCAACAACGGAATCGCGATCAATACAATTGCCAAAGGTTTGGCCAGGATCGTCTCGGCTTGAAAGCCAAATAACAGCACCACAGTCGCTAACAACCCGGCGATCGAAACCGGTTTTAATCGTTGAACAAATAGGTTCAAGCGAGTGTGGTTCTGCTTATTTTCGAGCGCTTTGCGTGTGAGCACACCGGCGACCAGTGGAATCACAACATACAACAATACCGACAACAGCAAAGTATCCCAGGGAACCGTTACGTCACTCACGCCAAGCAACAGGGCGGCGATGGGAGCAAAAAGCGAAAATCATCACCAGATTATTAACCGCCACTTGCACCAGAGTGTAATTGGCGTCTCCTTTGGTGAGATGACTCCAAACAAAAACCATTGCCGTACAGGGGGCAACGCCGAGGAGAATCATCCCGGCGATATATTCGGTAGCTGTTTCCGGATCGACAAGGTCGGCAAAGAAAACGCGGAAAAATAACCAGCCCAATGCCGCCATTGTGAATGGCTTGATCAACCAATTGATGACCAAGGTCAAAAACAAGCCTTTGGGCTTTTTGCCAATATCTTTAATGGACGAGAAATCCACCTGAATCATCATCGGGTAGATCATCACCCAGATAAATATGGCCACTGGAATATTGACGCTCGCCACCTCCAGGGAGGCAAATGTTTGAAATAATCCCGGCGCGAGATTTCCGAGTAATACCCCCCAAGAATGCACAAACCCACCCACAGGGTAAGATAACGCTCAAACAGCCCCATGGGCATTCTCCGTTACCAATCGATTTAAGAGCGCCTGTCGTTCGGCTTGGGATAAGCCATCGAGATTGAGCTCCAACAGCTTTTCCACCCGATTCTCGATTGTCGCCATAACCTCATAGAAAGCATCGCGAATCTGCGCGTCAGAACCTTGCAATTTGGAAGGGTCAGGCAAACTCCAATGGATTTTGACGGTGTCGCCAAACCAGACCGGACAGACTTCCGCCGCCGCGCTATCACACACGGTCACGACGATGTCTGGCTGTATTTCTTCAAACTCTTCCCAGGATTGGCTTTTCAAGCCATCGATTGATATGCCTTTTTCCGCCAGGTATTTCAATGAGAGAGGGTGTACTTCACCAACCGGCTGACTACCGGCACTGAATGCTTGAAGCTTTCCTTTAGCCAAATGATTGGTTATGGCTTCGCTCAAAATACTACGACAGCGATTATGTGTACAAACATAGAGAATTTTCATCGTAAAGCCTTATAGGTTCAGCAGCATTGGGGACGATTCTTCATCGCGGTCAGTTTTTCCTGAAAAATTTTTAACCTATCCAGATTGGCGTCTTGCGTTGTCCGCAGGATTTCCAAGGCCCACTCCGGCAGCGTTTTTGCCATGGAATAAAAAACCCATTGCCCGCGACGGGTGTCACTCAAAACACCGCAACTACGCAGCTGGGCCAAATGGCGAGAAATTTTTGGCTGGCTGTCATCGAGCGCTTCCATCAATTCGCAGACACAGAGTTCATCTTGCTGATGGATCAACAGAGTGGCATACAGGCGTGTTTCGTCCGCAAGACATTTAAAAAATTGCGCGGGCTCAAGCATATTCAGCGCTCCTTCTATAGTTCGTTTAAACGCACCCAACAGACCGGGGCCATTCTGTAAACAACAGGAATATGACGAGGGCCGTCTGCAAGCTATATATATTGATATTCGAATATCCGCATATTAACAGTCCTCCCTTGCAATTTCAACTCCTCGGACAGCTGCACTTCGAACCGCGTTACCCTTTCTCCGCATCCACGATAGGGAAAGCATGGCGAGAGAGACCAGACGGCTGGCTTTTCACTTGGGATGATAAGCATATCGAGATTTATTGTTTCCAATCGTCTATAGCCATCACTATATTCCTTTCGATCCGGCGGAAATGGCAGTTTGTTTCTGCTGAAACCCCTCAGTGTTTATTTTTAAACACTTGTAATCGAGGAGATATCATGACATTCGCACCATCCGAACAAGCTGCTGGGAATTCAACAAACGAAAAACTCACGCGGCAGAAAATTCCCGACATTTTGCGCAACGCAAATCTTGAAGCTCAGGATAAAAATTTCGGGTTTGCAGGCAGCATCTCACCGGAGGATGCCTGGCAACTGTTCATACAAGGGGAGGCTCATCTGGTGGATGTGCGGACTGCCGAGGAGCGGAAGTTTGTTGGGCATGTTTTCAACACATTCCACATTGCTTGGCAAACAGGCCCTGCCTTGATCAAAAATCCACGTTTTTTACGTGAATTGGAAACCAAGGTGTCTAAAGACGCGGTGATTTTATTGTTATGCCGCAGCGGCAAACGTTCCGCGGCGGCAGCCATAGCGGCTACTGCTGCTGGATTTACCCAGGTTTACAACGTGCGCGAAGGTTTTGAAGGCGACCTCGATGATAAACAGCAGCGCGGTCGTATCAGCGGCTGGCGGCAGCGCGGGTTACCGTGGGTACAGGACTAGGGACCAAGATGAAGAGGTATGGGTATGAGCGACAATTTTGTCAGTGAAATTACGCAACTGAGCGTCCCAAACTGGGAGCTCGACAAGATCGTGTTGGAGCTGCGCACCGCGCGCAATGAATGGCGGCGCCAGAGCGGTCGTGCAAAAGAACCTGGCTTGCGGGAATTGCCTTCACGCGATGCTTTGCAGCAAATTGTCCGGGATTTATGCGGCGCGCTTTTTCCGATGCGCTTGGGGCCCCAAGAGTTGCGGCAGGAATCTGAAGATTACTATGTCGGCCATACTCTAGACGCCGCTTTAACGCAGCTGCTGCAACAGGTTCAACTTGAACTGAATTACTTCGCGCGGGTAAATAATTTTCCGATTGAGGAAAAAGCGTTGAAGGTGCAAAGCCTGCATATTATTCGCCAATTTGCCACTGCTCTGCCGGAGCTCAGACGTACACTTGATGTAGATATTCAGGCCGCCTATAAAGGTGATCCTGCGGCCCATAGTGTCGATGAAGTATTGCTTTGTTATCCCGGCATATTGGCGATCATCCATCATCGCCTCGCGCACAAACTCTATCAGCTCGAAGTACCTTTGCTAGCGAGAATCGTTGCGGAACTGGCGCATTCTCTGACCGGTATCGATATTCATCCCGGAGCAGAAATCGGCCGCGGATTTTTTATCGACCATGGCACAGGCGTCGTAATCGGCGAAACGGCAGTGATTGGCGAACGTGTCAGCATCTATCAGGCGGTTACGCTCGGAGCAAAAACATTTCCGACAGATGAAAGTGGTGCTTTGAAAAAGGGCCTAGCGCGCCATCCTATCGTCGAAGACGATGTGGTGATTTACGCCGGCGCCACTGTATTGGGCCGTATCACCATAGGCAAAGGCTCTATTATCGGCGGCAATGTCTGGATTACCCGTAATGTCCCCGCAGGGTCTGTTATTAGCCAGGCCAACACTCGATTGGAAGCGGCGGAGGCCGAAGGCGCATGAGCATTAATCTTTATTTCGGCCGCGTGGTGCGCGAGCTGCGTGTCGATAACCATTTGTCGCAGGAGGAACTGGCGGGAAAGGCAGGATTAAATCGAACTTATTTTGGCGAAGTCGAGCGCGGGGTGGTTACACCATCTCTGGTGACGATTGCGAAAATTGCCTCTGCTCTGAGCGTTTCGCCATCTGCGCTGATTGCGCAAAGTGAGCGTTTGATTAATGAGGAACGGGAGCGGCATGAATTAGCCCATGCCGAATAGTAGGGCGGCAATAATCGGGTAATGCCATGAGTGTTATGTATGATCGCTTGATCCATTGGCTGGTCAGTAGTCTGGAGCTGGAAACAACACTTTTTCATGTCGGTCAGTATTGCGGCTCCTGGCGCGCATCCACCGCCGGCCGGTCGAAGGCCAGTTTTCACCTCGTGCTGGACGGCAAATGTTATCTCCACATTCCGGATCGGGCGCCCATACCCCTTGAGGCACAGGACGCGGTTTTTTCTGCTGCAGGATTTGCCGCATTTTCTCAGCCCTTATGAAGATGCCACCGCCGCTTGTGAACCTAAAAGCATGCAATCGTTATCGCCGAATTTGCCGGGCGGCACTGGGCTCGCCTGTGGATTTTTTCAATTTCGTGGCATGGCGGCAGAATTGCTGACGGAATCATTTCCGGATTTTTTACTGCTGCGCGCCCAGGCTCCCGGAGCGCAGCCCAGCCGATCCATTTTCGAATTAATTCGTCAAGAGACTTCGCTGGAAAGCACAACGCCGTCGCCGTTGATCAATCGACTCACGGAATTACTGTTGTTTTATCTGGTACGTGATTTCGCGCAACAAAGTGAGGTCGTGGCAGGCACTTGGGCGGTGGCGTCGCGCCCTCAATTTGCGCCATTGCTGGAGCGCTTGCTGCAAGATCCCGGGCAACCCTGGTCGACGGATGATATGGCGCGGGTGGTCAATATGTCGCGCACACGTTTTTTCAAACAGTTTGTTGATATCAGTGGCCACCCGCCGGCGCAATTTTTGTTGAATCTGCGTATGAACATAGCGGCGCAACGATTGCGCACTGGCGAAAGTGTGACCCGCGTAGCGGAATTTGTCGGCTATCAATCACCTGCTGCCTTTACCCGGGCATTTAAAAAAATTATTGGCGAACAACCCGGCGCCTATCAACGTGCTAACCGGGTCTTGCCTGCAAATTGATTGCCTGTAAACGGGACGATCGAGCAAAAGAAGTGAACGTTTCGTCGTAGCCCATTAAAACCGCGCCATCAATAATACCCGCCATCCAATTGCAAAAATCGCCGAGGTTTCAAATGTCACGCCTACCTGTATTGAATCTGGAGAATGCTCCAGCGGCCAGCCGTGGTTTTATTGATCGCAGTATCAGGAATAATGGCTTCCTGCCCAACCTTGTCGGGGTACTCGCTAATGCTCCTACCGCGCTGGAGACTTATCTGACGGTCGCGGAGATCAATAGTCGCAGTAGCCTGACACTTGCGGAGCGGGAAGTTGTGCAGATTATTGCCGCGAGTATTCATGGCTGCGAATTCTGTGTCGCCGGGCATACCGCTATTGCTTTAAAAAAAGCTGGCTTTGATAAAAACACCGTGATTGCCTTGCAAAATCGCGCTCCCACAGGCGATGCGCGCCTGGACGCGGTGGCAGATTTCACACGCGCCGTGATTGTCAGTCGAGGTGCAGTAGCTGATGGCGAACTGCAACAATTCCTTAAGGCAGGCTTCACCGAAGCTCAGGTTCTTGAGGTCATTCTCGGGGTCAGTCTCGCGAGCTTGTGCAATTTCACCAACAATCTCGCGCGCAATGAAATCAACCCACAACTGCAAGCCTTTCGTCCAGCCGTACTGCAAGGTGAATAACGTGGCAGTCGCAGCACAATATAATTCGACTGATATATCCTGGGTCGCACAACAAGCCGAATTGCTCGACAGTTGCAACCAGTACGCGAATGAAGTGATACCTCAACTCGCGGAACAACATCTATTTGGCATAGGTGTGCCGGAACACCTGGGCGGAGCAGGCGGCACCACTGCAGAAGCGGTGGAGGCTATCGAAGATATTGCCCGGCACTCGGTAACAGCGGCCTTTGTTTTTTGGGGGCATCGCTCCTTCATTGAATATCTGTTGCTGTCGCCCAATGAAACCCTACGCGAGCGTTGGCTGCCGGAATTGCTGAATGGAAAAATCGCGGGTGCCACAGGTTTGTCGAACGCGATTAAATTTTTGTCCGGAATCGAGAATCTGCAAATTGAAGCGCGCAATCTCGGCGAAGACTATTGGTCGCTGGAAGGACAACTGCCCTGGGTAACCAATTTACGTCCGCAAGGCTTTATAGTTGCCGCAGTAGTGGCGAGGGAAGGGCAGTCGCCGCTGGTGGCGGCATTGCGTCACGATCACGAAGGGTTGCAACGCACCGCCGATCTGGAATTGTTTGGCTTGCGCGGCAGTAATACCGCAGCAATTCATCTGCGCAATGTGGAAATTCACCGCGACGATTTGCTGCACGACAATGCGCAAGAATTTATCGTTCGCATCCGGCCGTCATTTCTCGCGCTGCAATGCGGATTGTCGCTCGGACTCGCCGATGCAGCTTTGCAGGCAGCACAGCAGGTAGCGCACTTCTCCGGAAATATTTTATCGCCGCGCATTCTCTCGCTGCGCAGCGAGCTTGTGCAGCGTCGTTCGGAGCTGCTGACGGGTATCGATGCGGGAACCTTCGCGCGCGATCCGCAAAAACTTTTCCGTTTGCGTATTGCACTAGCGGAAATCGTCCAGGGTGCGGCGCAGTTGGAATTGGAGGCCAGCGGTGGTCGTGCCTATCTGCAGGATCACAATCGCGGCTTTTTCCGTCGCTGGCGTGAATCCGCTTTTATTCCGTTGGTCACTCCGAGTCTCGTGCAATTACAAGGCGAGTTAAGTAAGCACAGGCAAGCATTATGACAAATTCCATCACTGCCATCCCCAACCCAGAAGGTGGTGTACTGCAGGCGGAAAGTCTGACGTTTTCCCATGACGGAGGGGCGCCCGTTTTTGCCGACGTTTCCTTTTCCGTGCGACCGCAGGAAACGCTCGCCCTGCTGGGCGCAAGTGGCTGCGGCAAATCGACACTTCTACGACTGCTCGCCGGCCTGGAAAAACCGCTGCAAGGCAGCGTGAAATTTCTCGGTGAGCCTCTTGTGCAACCCCATCCACGCAGCGCATTGGTTTTTCAGCAGGCGAGTTTATTGCCGTGGCTAAACGTCGCTGACAATGTGAGCTTCGGCCTCGACTTCCGCCACCAGCCGCGCATCAATACACAGGAACGCAAAACTCGCGTGCAAAATGCTTTGCAGGCTGTCGGTATGGCAGGCCATGAAAAATCATCGCCCGCACAATTATCCGGCGGCATGGCGCAGCGCGTCGCTCTTGCCAGAGCACTTGCGCGCGAACCGCAATTGTTATTTGCCGACGAGCCTTTTTCTGCCCTCGATCCGATTACCCGCGGCGAAATGCAAAGTCTCATGGTCGATGTAGTGCATCGTTGGCACACCGCTGCCTTACTGGTAACACATGATATAGATGAAGCCATTCTGGTGGCGGACCGAATTTTGTTGATGGGTGGCGCTCCGGCAAAAATTATCGCCGAGTGGACCGTTGATCTTCCGCATCCGCGCACAGTCTACCCCCACGCCATTCAGGAGCTGCGCCAGGAAATACTCGAAGCGTTCCGCGGCTGCAATCCGCTCGGCAATCATCAAGTTCACCAACGAAAATTATCCCCAGCCGTAACGGCAATACAGCCATCGCATTTTTATATCTGAGGTATATATGCAGAAGCCCAAGGATTCTTCGATTCATATTTGTTTGTCTCCCAGTTGCGATTGCGGTATGTCGCGGCGTGACTTTCTGCGGCTGTCGTCTCTGACCGGGGCGGCAGCACTGCCATTTTTGCGCGCAGGAGATGCCTGGGCACAAAAAACTCCGGGCACCGATCAACCCGTGCGCATCGGCTATCTGCCCATCACCGACGCTACGCCTCTGTTAGTTGCCCACGCGCGCAAATTGTTTGAAGAAGAGGGACTTATTGCCGAAGCACCGCGTTTATTCCGCAGTTGGGCACAGATTGTAGAAGCGTTTGTGGCAGGGCAGATTAACGTCATCCATTTGTTATCACCTGCCACTTTATGGGTGCGATACGGCACGAAGTTTCCCGCCAAAATTGTTGCCTGGAATCATGTGAACGGTTCGGGTTTAACCGTAGCGCCGGAGATCAACAGCGTTAAAGATCTCGGCGGCAAAACAGTGGCCATTCCGTTCTGGTATTCCATTCACAACATCCTGCTGCAAAAACTGCTGGTAGATAATGGCTTAACGCCTGTCACCCGGGCGAACACCGCAAAACTTGCTCCTAATGAAGTGAACTTGCTGGTACAACCACCGGCGGAAATGATCTCCGCTTTGGCTAACAAAGCTATCGCCGGATTTATCGTCGCAGACCCATTCAACGCCGCGGCGGAAATCAACAAAATCGGTAAGGTGCTACGTTTTTCCGGCGACGTCTGGCGCGACCACGCCTGCTGCGTCACTTTTATTGCCGAGCGCGATATCGATCAGCGACCGGCCTGGGTTCAGGGTGTGACCAATGCAATTGTCAAAGCGCAGGCTTGGTCTCTGGATCATCTGGATGAGATTCCAGGAATAATGGCCTCGGAAAGCGAACATCGTTATACGCCCCACACCAAAGCCATTTTGCAAAAAGTATTTTCCACCACGGATTACCGTCAATATGAAGAATCGGGTGTGGTGCGTAATCAGGGCTGGCATCAACGACGTATTGATTTTCAGCCGTACCCGTTTCCCTCCTACACAGAAGCGCTGGTGCGCGCCCTACATACCACGCATGTAGAAGGCGATAAGACCTTTCTCACCAAGTTGGATCCCGCAGATGTTGCGCGCGATCTGGTGGACGATCGATTTGTTCGCCAGGCAATTACCCTTGCCGGCGGACCCAAGATATTCAACCTCCCGGAAAATTTTGCCCGCAGTGAAACCCTGACATCCTGATGAAGCATTCTCTACTACATAAACTGCTGGCACCTTGTGCCGGACTTTTATTTGCTGTTTTTCTGTGGTGGTTAGGCACGCTTTGGTTAACCCGAAGCATGCCTATCGCCAGTAATTTGTCGCCCTTGCGTGCGTTTCCCGAATTGTTTGCGCTGCTTGGCTCAAGCTTGATTTGGGAACATACGCTAACAAGTTTGCAGCGGGTGTTGGCAGGCTTGGGATTTGCGCTTCTGGTGGGTGTGCCCGCCGGAATTCTCACCGGCATTTCCATAGGCTTCGCTCAAACAACCGGCACACTGTTCCAATTTCTACGCATGATTTCACCCTTATCCTGGATGCCGATTGCGGTGATGGTATTGGGAGTCGGCGATGCGCCGGTTTATTTTCTCCTCGCATTTGCGGCGGTTTGGCCGATTCTGCTCAATACTGCTGCAGGGGTGGGACAGCTGGATGAAAACTGGTTGCTGCTCTCACGCAGCCTATCCGCCACCCCGTGGGAGCGTTTGCGTCGAGTCATCCTGCCGGCCATTGCGCCTCATATATTGACCGGCGTGCGTTTGGCGATTGGGGTGATCTGGATTGTTTTGGTACCTGCGGAAATGCTCGGTGTGTCCGCGGGACTGGGTTATTTCATTCTGGATACGCGAGACAGGCTGGCCTATCACGAACTTATGGCCACAATTCTGCTCATCGGCTTCCTCGGCTTTCTGCTGGATCAGTTGGCCAGGTATCTCCACAAACGCTGGTTTCAGCGGTAGCGCATCGGGGAATTTTTAATGCGTGATGGCTATAGCAGGTTGAGCGATGCTTAGAGCGATGAGATCTTAGCTTAGTACGTTTTCTTCTATAGCTTCCGCAGTGCCAAGAGGTTCCCATGAGCAACGAAAATTCCGTCCAACAGGCGTTGGGCGATAACGCCGCGCGCCAACTTGCCAACGCCACCAAAACCACTCCGCAACTTTCCATCATCACGCCGCGCTGGCTAGTGCATTTTCTTCAGTGGGTACCGGTGGAGGCGGGAATTTTTCGCCTTAACAAGGTTAAAAACCCGACGCGAGTGACGGTAACCTGTTCAAAACGCGATGAGGCGGAAATTCAGCCGACATTTGTCGATTACGAAGATAAGCCACGGGAATACTTTTTAAATGCTGTTACCAGCGTGGTGGACGTACATACTCGCGTATCCGACCTCTACAACAGCCCTCACGACCAGATCCGTGAACAACTGCGCCTGACAATCGAGACCATTAAAGAACGTCAGGAAAGTGAATTGATCAACAATCCAGAATACGGACTGTTGGCTAATATCGATGAAACACAAAAAATTTCCACGCTTACCGGCGCGCCAACACCGGATGACATGGATGAGCTGTTGGTACGAGTATGGAAAGAGCCGGGATTTTTTCTTGCCCATCCTCTGGCGATTGCAGCCTTTGGCCGTGAATGTACCCGTCGCGGAGTGCCGCCGCCGACAGTCAATCTTTTTGGCTCACCTTTTATTACTTGGCGCGGTGTGCCCTTAATTCCGTCGGACAAACTGCCGATCGACGAAAATGGCAAAACCAAAATCCTGCTGTTGCGCGTGGGCGACAAGCGTCAGGGCGTGATCGGCTTGTATCAGCCGGGTCTCGCCGGCCAGCAAAGCCCTGGTTTATCCGTGCGTTTTATGGGTATTGGCCACAATGCAATTGCCTCCTACCTGATTTCACTTTACTGCTCCTTGGCGATACTGACGGAAGATGCCGCAGCGGTATTGGAAGATGTTGATGTCGGCAAATATCACGATTATCCAGATACTTACAAACAATAATCGACGCAGATATTTCCACCAAGCAATTGAGTAATGAGTATGAGAGATTATCCTGGACAAGCGGAGCCCAATGGCAGCGAGTTGAATCATGCGTTGAACCTGGATGCCATGGCAGAAATAGCCAACCAGATGTTTCAGGCACTGCCGGACGCAGCTCCGTTTTTTGCGGGAATTTCCGGCCTGCAGGGCAATCGCCCCCAGGCTGAAGTAACAAGCTCAACTCCTATGCCGGCAGGTCCAGCAGTCGAGCGGCAAATCGCGGCGGCGCCGAATTATTATTTTGCGGAGAACAGCAATCAACATCAGCTCGGAAGTGCGCAGATGGAACCGATTTTCGGCCATGTATCGCCGCAGGCCTTTGGCCTTCCATCAGACGATGATCTGCTGAGCCTGCTCGCGCAGGATCGCTTCAGCAAAAATGCGGAAGCCCCAAGGCAACACGATTTATCGCAAAACGATCCTGCGCAAAAAAATCTATCGTCAAACAGTTTTGGCCGTGACAATCTTCCACAACAAAACCCCGCATCAGCATCGGCACCGTTGCAGGTTCCTCATGCGCTGGAGACGCATTCCGGTGATTACCATCAGGCTGGGATAAGCGACCGTATAGCGCCGCAATCGTCGCATTTGCCAGGTGAGCAGCAGTTAAGGCAATTATTGGCGGCGGAATTTCGAGTGGTGCGCACAGATCTTCCGACCGCCAGTGCGACGCCGGTGGCCGATTCTCGTTTTTATTTTCTCGATGGCGGTATACAACCGGCATTTGGTAATACAGCCAAACACAATCTGTTTGCGGCTGAGCGGCAGGGATTTGATGTCAACGCTATTCGCAGGGATTTTCCGATTCTCGCAGAACGAGTCAACGGCAAGCCTCTAGTCTGGTTTGACAACGCCGCGACCACCCAAAAGCCGAAAGCGGTCATAGACCGGATCAGCTACTTTTACGAACACGAAAACTCCAACATACACCGTGCCGCCCATGAACTCGCCGCCCGCGCTACCGATGCCTATGAAGGTGCACGCAATAAAGTGGCGAAGTTTATAGGCGCACGATCCGCTGACGATATTATTTTTGTGCGCGGTGCCACGGAGGGGATCAATCTTCTGGCCAACACCTTCGGCAGGCAGCGGGTGGGGCAGGGTGATGAAATTATTGTCTCCCATCTCGAACATCACGCGAATATAGTGCCCTGGTATCAGCTGGCACAGCAGGTTGGAGCAAAAATCCGGGTAATTCCGGTGGACGACAGCGGCCAAATTTTACTAGACGAATTTCGCAAACTACTCAACAACCGCACCAAAATCGTCTCCGTAACCCAGGTATCAAATGCACTTGGTACAGTGACACCAATCAAGGACATTATCGATATTGCGCATACATTCGGCGTGCCCGTGATCGTCGATGGCGCCCAATCGGTGTCACATATGCGCGTGAATGTAGCTGCACTCGATGCGGATTTTTTTGTGTTCTCCGGTCACAAGATTTTCGGCCCCACCGGGATAGGCGTGGTCTACGGCAAAGCCGAACACTTAAAAAATATGGCGCCCTGGGAGGGTGGTGGCAATATGATTGAAGATGTAACCTTTGAACGGGTGCGCTTCCAACCGCCGCCGAATCGCTTTGAAGCCGGCACTGGAAATATCGCTGATGCAGTGGGATTGGGCGCAGCACTGGATTACGTGGAGCAGGTCGGCATAGAACGCATCGCCCGCTACGAACACGATCTGCTCAACTACGCCACCCACCGACTCCAGCCCATTCGCGGCGTGCGCATCATTGGCACAGCTGCTGACAAGGCGAGCGTGCTGTCATTCACACTGGCAGGCTATAAAACCGAAGAAGTCGGTGCAGAGTTGAATCGCGAAGGAATCGCCGTGCGCTCCGGCCACCACTGCGCACAACCCATTCTGCGCCGATTCGGAGTAGAAACCACCGTGCGGCCGAGTTTTGCTTTTTACAATACCTGCGATGAAATTGATTTGTTGATCGCAGTAATCGAAAGACTGTCTCGCCAATCTAGAGGTTGATGCGTTTCCGCAGCAGAAATTGCTGCTCTTTCATTTATCATGATTCGGCGGATCAATTCGCTCGATATTTCCCAATACCAGTGCGCGTCCGGCGAAGGGGCCGCCGGAGGCTTCGCGGACGACGCGTTCGGAGTCGCGGCTGCGCACTTGCTCTACCAGTGCATCGGCTTCTATGTCAGAAGCGCCCAGTGCTATGGCAGCTTGACGGCCGAGAAGCAGCGCGGATTCAAAAGTTTCCCGCACCATGTAATCGATATGGACTTTGGTTTTTACCAGCTCGATGGTGTGTTGACGGTCAAAGGTGCGCACCAATAATTTTACTTGCGGGTAATTGCGACGGATGCTTTCAACAATGCGCGTGGTCGCTTTTTTATCGTCGACGCAGACGATAATGACCTGCGCTTCAGGCGCACCTGCGGCCCGCAAAACATCGGCGCGGGCACCATCGCCGTAATACACCTTGAAGCCATAAGGCGCCACCGCGCGAATTACATCTGGGTCTATATCGATAATCGACAATTTCGCGCCCTGGGCGAGCGGTGCTTGGCTGGCGATCTGCCCTATGCGGCCGAAGCCGATAATCAATACATTGCCATGCAGATCGTGGGCGGCTTCCACACCGTCCATGGATTTGGCACGTTTGCTGGCAAAACGCTTGTAGAGCATCAGATTGAGCGGCGTGATCGCCATGGACAACACCACTATGGCGGTCATATTGGCGTTAATTTCCGGACTGATGACATTGAGTTTGAGAGCTTCGGTAAACAACACAAAGGCGAATTCCCCACCCTGAGCCATAAGTACCGCGCGATCCATCGCATCGATATGATCACTTTTAGCCAGGCGCGCGACCGCATAAATACATAACGCCTTCACTACCATCAGGGCGATTACGCTTGAGGTGATCAGCAGCCAATTATTCGCCACCACCTCCAAGTCCAGCGCCATGCCCACACCGAGAAAAAAACAATCCCAGCAACAGACCGCGAAACGGTCTCTATGTCCGCCGCCAATTGATGGCGGAAGGTGGATTCCGACAATAAAACACCGGCGACAAAAGCGCCCATCGCCATGGACAATCCACCCAGTTCCATTAATAAAGCTGCGCCCAGTACCACCAGCAGCGCGGCGGCAGTCATCACCTCGCGGGCTTTGGCCTGAGCCAGTACACGAAATAATGGGTTGAGCAGCCACAGGCCGATGGCAACCAGGGCACCGAAGGAGATTGCGGAAATACTGATGCGCTGCCACAAAGGTGAGATGGGCGCGTGGGGCACATCGGTGGGCGCCAGAAATGCCACCATCGCCAGCAAAGGCACAATCAAAAGATCTTCAAATAACAGAATGGAAACAATGCGCTGACCGCGCGGTTGGGAAATATCGCCGCGTTCGGCAAGCACCTGCATCACAATCGCAGTGGAAGTGAGCACAAAGCCCGCCGCGCTGACAAACGAAACCTGCCAGGAAAAACCGAACGCCATGCCGACAAAGGTGAGCAGAATGGCACAAGCCACCACCTGCAAACTGCCCAAACCGAAAATCTGCCCGCGCAAATTCCATAAATGCGATGGATTCATTTCCAGCCCGATAATGAACAGAAACATCACCACACCCATCTCTGCGATGTGAATGATGGTTTGCGGGTCGTTGATCAACTCGAGCCCGAAAGGTCCTATGAGGAGCCCACCCGCAAGGTAGCCCAGCACGGAACCAAGGCCGATACGTTTAAATAGCGGTACCGCCACCACAGCGGCACCCAACAAAGTAACTATGCCTATCAATTGGCTCGCATCGCCTTCGGCCGCCATGCTGAATCCTCAGCTAACGAAAATGAGAAAGAGTGGGGCAGTGTAGCGAAATGGGGGGAGTGAAACTATTTAGCGGCCGTGTGGCAAAAGGGTTGGAACGCGCGCGACAACCCTATCGTCAGGATCAGCTCGATATTTGAGCGTGCCGAACGGGACCGGGCCAACCATTCCTGGCATGACGGGCGATTTAGGGCTATCTAAAAGGTTTTACCAGGGTTGACCCTTCCAGGCCCGAATCTCAAAGAGCCAAAACTCACACCTTACAACTTCGCCGCTGGCATTCCGAAAGCGCCGTTATTCTCGGCACAAATCCTCTCGTAATGTTCATGGATTAATTCTCCGCCTGGATGGTTAGCAGGTTCAACCTCGTAGTGCCATCCGTGGGGTTGGTCTTCTTCTGTATAGCGACGTGCGGGAATGGTTACGGTAAACAGGCGTGTGTACACCGTTGGATCATCAAAAACCGCTACATAGTTATAGCGCTTGCCATCCTCACTAAAAATGTAGCGCTCTTGAATTCTGGCATTTTCACTGACGAACTCCCCGGAACGACCAAGCAGCGCTTTGCCGTTATGATTCGCCACATCGACAATCAATGTGTTGCCTTCCCAACGCCCCCGCGAATCGCCGTTCCAGAGTTTGATATTGGCTGGGAGCGGCGGCTTTTTGTCCAAATGAATAATCCGCGTACCGGAATTAAACTGAATCAATACGTAACCGGTATACTGACTGATTTCATAACCATGCCAATAAAAAGATTTGGGTACTCCTGCGGGGGCGCAGCGGGCGAGCGGCTCTATATATTCTTCCTTGGTCGGATTGTGAAAGCCGACCTGAAATTCTTTGACTTTTTCCAAAGCCCAGGGCTTTAGTGGTAATTGCCCGTCAGCTGGATCGCTGACGCGGCTCGGTGCGCGCTGATCTCGGGGCCGCGGGTCCGGTCGGCGCGTTGGATCATTGGGTATACCGCTTTGTGGATCAGTAAAATTATTGTGGTTGGCAATTGTGTTTGACCAATGACCCTGGATATCCGGCTGCCCATCCGGGAGTCGCGGGCCTTTCCAATCGCCTGATTCAATTAGCGGGAAGCTGGTTTCAATCGGAATACCGCCCTGTGCATAACTCACTGCCGGCAGAGCCGCGCCGCTGATTAAAAATGCCAAAATTATTCGAAGCTTCATGATTACTCGACCTGCAATTTCAGTTTTTTTCTTGCGGCGGCTTGGGTGGATAAAATTCTTCATAGTCCAGAGTAAAGCGGTAGTCCTCGATCAACTGGAAATCTTTTTCCCGGTGGCGATGGAGTATCACGCTGAGAGTCCACGGTCGTGAGTAGACTTTTGGGTCCTCAATAGTCGCGCGGTATTCAATGGTGTTCTTGTCCAAAAACTGCCATTTTTCCACTACATGCAACTGGTCGCTGTGATAATTACCGGTGCGGTCAAACCAGGTTTTATCGTTGAAATGCTTTACATCCACCACTAGCGTATCGTCCTCCCATTTACCGCGGGAATCGCCCAGCCACCAGTCGTAGAGATCTTTGGGATGGCCAGTGCCATTGGTGAATATGGTGCGGACGGAATGGCCGAATTGATGCACGATAATCAGATCCTTTTCGCGCTGGAAAATCTGGAATGGCTCGGGGTAATAAACTCCGCGCGGCACGCCCAACGTCCAGCCCTTAAGCGCAGGATCGAGTTCGTGACGGCGCTCAAAATTGATTTTTTTCTGCTCCAGAGCTTCGGGCAGATAGGGCAGATATTTACCTTCCACAACACCGGCACTCGGCCGCGCATCGCGGCGATTGGAGTGGGGCTCGAGATCGTAATCCGCCGCCGACGTGGTCTGCCAGATGCCGGAAAAATCCGGTTTACCATTGGCAAGACGCGGAATATCCGCATCGAGATTTTGGTTTGTGCCCTTATCAACTTCAGCAGATTCAGTTTTTGCGCAGGAGGAAAGAACCAGAGCCATAATCGCCACCACTATTAGATAGTGACCGCGATGTGCCAAAGCGGTTAAAAAAGTTTTCAAGTTCGTGTCCCGGTCGAAGGTTGAGCCTGCGGCGCATCTGGGGCTCCACCGGTGACAAAACTTTTGCCATCTGGGAGAGTCACTGAAACGGCATAACCGAAACTCAAGCCGTTTTTCGCCCGATATCCTTTTACTGTCACTTCCGTTCCTATGGGCAACGCTGATTTCGTCAGCCCTTTTTGTTTAAGACTAAATGGCGAGCCGAATTCAAAACCCCAATTGGCTTTTTCGCCGTTTTCCAAAGTAACGTCGAAATAAAGCCAGCTGTGTGGATTGACCAGTTCCAGCTTGCTTACCACGCCTTTTAATTCAATCGGTTGATTAGCATCGAATTCGGCGCTAAAGGCATGGTGAGCGGAACTGTTCACGGCGAGAGATGAAAAGAATCCCAGCAATGCCAATTGCAGCAGTTTGTTGTATTGCATATGACCTACCTCGAATAAAAATAAGACTGCAGACTTCACGGTAGTATCACTTCGGGTGGCGCGTCCCCTGGATACCAGAATTGCGAATGACAGGCTCACATGCTGCCTCGATGAGGCTGCCGGCTTCCTCCAGCCCATCTACATCGCGCTTTTCTATGGCGTTGATTGCCAATTGTGTTGCATCGTGCAGCGCCGCGGCGCGGGCGACGTAATCTGTCCAATGCAAACGGATCAGATCTTCGATGCGGTCAGCATGCAATTCGGAGTCATGGCTTGAGGTACTCGAGTTGACGTGCGCTACTTTTCGCCCCGGAATAATCAGCAGGTTGTAGACCTCTCGCAATAGAATCGCGTGGTGATGTAAGGTCTGCCAATCCTCGTCGGTCTCCGGCCGAACTTCGGTCACGCCCTCTGCGGTGACCGTCGTCGAAATGGAATTCCACAGCGCATCCACATTGGGATCGATTACCGCCAACATAATTTCCTGGAGACTTGCAGCAGGGCGAGCAGGGCTTGCGTCACTTTTGGCCTCTGCGATGGCAGTGGAAGATAGATTGTTTGAATCACAACCTCCGAGCATGCACAGCAATCCGAGCGATAAAAAGATTCGGGGTAACTTCATAAAATTGATTCTGCGTTTACGCTGCCAAAAAACCGATAGCCCGACCCGCCATACCCACCGCAAACCACAGCAGGACCATAAATAACGCGATCAACTTCGCCAGCCACTTATCGGCATATTCCGCTTTGGCAATTTTTGCCAAAAAGCCATAATGGATACCCAGGGCTACCGGCAACAGCAGGAACTTCAGCTGAAACGCCGGATTGGGCTGATATAAAGTGGCGCTGGGTATCAACATAAAAATTCCAGAAAACACCACAAAAAACAGGCCAGTCGCCACATAAATACGCGATTTCCGTTCCAGCTGCGCTGGGGAATAATCGACAAGTCCGGTACCGGCGATACGCATTGCCACCAATAATGTGGGCGTCAAAATCAGAATAATTCCACTGATATGAAACAACTGTGCCGCTATACCGAAAAATAAAGGTGCGTTGCCAAAAGCAACGGCGATATCACTGCCTTGAACGGCTCTGAATAACTCAAGGGATGTCATATGAACCTAAAAGCTGCCGTCGAAGTAGGGGATTAAGCGACCGAGAACCACAACAAAACTCCACGATGTGAGCGATATAGCGCCAGCAATTCTGGCTTGCAGCGCAGGGCCCTTTGCGCCAATCAAATAATCCTGGTCTCGGCCGAACTTCCATTCGAACCAGATTGCATTCAACGCCGCTATCAGAATGACGAACAGTTTCAAGGGAAAAATAAAGGTGGCCAACAATTTGGGGCCCAATGCGAACATCAGCAAAATTCCCGTCGCAAAGGTGGCGGCAAATCCGCCGATCATCCAGGGCCGGAGCTGTCTGAGTATTATTCCGACAGGAATGGACGGCAGGGCAATTCCCAACAGTCGCAAATCGACCAACACGATTAGACCGAAGGAAAATGCGAGGCTAAGCAGGTGGACGCCTTCCACCATCGGGTAGACATAGAGAGATTCGGCCAGGGCAGTGCCCAGGCGCGAATCGTACATTGCTTGAAAGACGTCGTGTAGACTCATAGCGTTACAGCACAAACCTTAAAAGATTGATTGGCTTATTCCGCTTTCGCCACTGTAATAAATGACCGCAACTCATCCAATTTCACCAGTCGGCCGTGCAATGGCGCTATGTGCTCCACATCCAGCTTCAGACGGGTGATATTTTCGTAGAGATTTTTGGCAAACGGATTGACCGTGGCCGGCGGCGGAGTATTGGGCGCCGGTGGTGTAAAGGCATCGGCTTCGATCAGGATTTTTTCCTTGGGCAAAAATACCAAGGCAAAGGCGTCGTTGTGGCCGTTGTGCACGATCGAATGAATTTCAATTGCGCGCTGGCCGTCGTTAAGAACCAGTTTATCGCTGAAGGTCTGGAATTTGGCTGGCTTTTTCGAAATGGCAAGTTTGTCTGGATTAAGCGTGCGCGGACGGCTCCAGGCTTTTTCGTAAAAGGATTTGTTGCCCTCGTGGGTAACAATGGTCGCACCGGCATCCACATATGTGCGCAATCCGCCGGAATGATCGAAATGCTGGTGACTGTTAATCAGATGCGTGATGGGTTTGTTGGGAATCAACTCTTTGATTTTATTGATCACCGCAAGAGAGCGCTCTTCATGTTGCGGCGCTTCGACGACGACAACGTAATCACGCTGCTCAATGGCAACACTGTGATGCGAGCCGCCCTGCAGATAATGCACGCCGGGAGCAATTTCTGTGCTGGTGACGACAATCGCCGGATTGGGATTGCTGCTGATTTCTGCGGGAACCGGAAAATCAACCGGAGTATTGATTTTGACGCTGCTGATTTTGATATTCAGAACCGGTGCACCACCCTGGGTTTTTAAGATGGACGAAGGAAATTGCACGCCGCCAAAATCCTTGTAATCTCGGTAAACAACTTCAACCGGGGTATCGCCGAGGATCGGATTGTCGATCAGCGTACTGACGGATTCCACATGGCCCTTGCTGTTGATCAGACCCTTGTACGGAGTTTTGCCGAGGGTAAATTCCACCAGGGTTTTATCGCCCTGATTTTTAGTGGACGCCTTGTGCGCTTGCGCCACTTTGATAAAGCCCTGTGGCGTAGTCCAGATTTCGGTGCGGCGCTCTTCTACCGCCAGCGGCTGTGGTTGCGGCACAGGCGCAGTTCCCGGGGCCGAGCCCTGGGGCGCCGCCAGGTTCCAGGCGAAATCGCGATTCACGTATTGATCCGGTTTTTGCTCAACCGGCACAGGGCGTTCACGGTGAGGTTCGACAATTTGTTTACGGGTTTGGAAAATCCGCGCCGATACGGTTTCGAAATTAATGATTGCGGTATAACTGCTGACATCAAAAGCCGGCCAGGGAGTATCCGGAGCGGGAGACTGACCGAATTGGAACCAGCGTCCGCTGCCGCTGAATTCCAATGTTTTGACTTTGTCTACGCCTAATTTTTTTGCGCGGTTTCGAGCGCGGATTCGGCGGCCACACTCGCGCCGCTCAAAGTAATGCCCAAAACAAACAGGCCATTTCTCAAAAATGGAATCAGGGCTTGCATAAAAGGTTTATTCCTTTCAAGGATGATGAAAATTGGAAGGGTCCAACGATGATTTTCTGGATTAGCAACTGCTATACCAGAAGTTTTTTTCGAGAGTTTTCAGGGCTGTGCGACGATTTTTCTTAAGTGTTATCTGACAAGTGCTGCATATCGCGCAGCGTTACTGTTGCAAGTAAAACCTAGGGTTGAATTTGTAACACCGTCGCAGATTGCCTGTACAAAGGTTGTCCTGAGCCTATCCAGCCGCAATAATTCGCAGCATTTTTGTCGCGTGATCCACGGATTCAAAGATGTCTGTTTCTGCTTTCATGAAATATCTGCCGTTGATATTCGGCAGTTTCCTGCTGTTTTTCGCACTGGCGTTGCCCAATTCCCTCTGGCAGATCGATTGGCCCGCGCTTTTTGTCCTACCTCTGGAACTGACAGTGCTGGGCCTTTTGTTGTTCGTGCCGGGCAGGGCGGGCCATTGGCTGCGCTGGTTGGTAGCGATTCTGCTGGCGGCGCGCGTCATTTTTTTCCTCGCCGATACTGTGTCTCTGCAAGTGTTCGCGCGACCCTTTAATCCCGTGTTCGATCTCTATCTGTTGGCGGATGCACTCTATCTACTTAAAAGCACCGTGGGTGTGGCAAGTGCGTGGTTTGTCGCGGGCGCGGCGGCTGCCTTGGCGGCGCTCGTGGTGATTGTCGCCTTCGTGGTTCTGGAAACCATCCGCCGTCCTTTGCAGCCAAAACCCGCCATCACTATTTTGTTGGTGTTGGGCGCTGTGGGATTGAGCCTGCGGCTGGCGGAATCACCGCACGCAACGCTGCGGTTTTATCAACACTTGGCTCTGCACGCGCACAATGTTCAGAGGAGCTTGGCTGATTTACACAAATTTCGTGAATCGCTGGTAGAGCAAAGCAGCCCCACGGAGGCTGAATCTCACCTGCTGGAGAAATTGCAGGGCAAGGATGTGCTGATGGTATTTATCGAATCCTACGGCCGCACTCTCTTGGACAAGCCGGAATTTGCGCCGCATTTTCAATCCTTCCTGGCGCTGGAACAGGTAAAGCTGGAGCAGTCCCGAATCGGCGTGCGCAGCGCCTATCTCACATCACCAACCGTAGGCGGCCTGAGCTGGCTCGCCCACGCCACCGCCATGTCTGGATTGTGGATCGACAGTCAGGTGCGCTACGACAGCCTCGTATTAAGCGGGCATAAATCCCTCAACCGCGTATTCCGCGATGCCGGCTGGCGCACCGTTGCTGTGATGCCGGCGATCACCATGGTCTGGCCGGAGGCGGTTTATTACGGCTACGACCATATTTATCACGCCCACAATTCCGGTTACGCCGGCAAGCCGTTCAATTGGGTCACCATGCCGGATCAATACACCTTGTCAGCATTTCACCGCGCGGAACTCGAGCCGGCGGACCGGGGGCCGGTTATGGCGGAGATCGCCTTGATTTCCTCCCACGCACCCTGGACGCCGGTGCCCAATCTTGTTGATTGGAAAAGCGTTGCCGACGGGCGAATTTTTGATGATCAAGCAGACAGCGGCGAGTCACCGGAAGTCGTCTGGCGCGACCCGGAGCGCATCCGCTCGCAGTACCGCCTGGCGGTGGAATACGCCATGAGTACGCTGATCGATTATCTGCTCACACACGCGGATGACAATCTGGTGGTATTGGCGTTCGGCGATCACCAGCCGGCGCCTCTGGTAACCGGCGAAACCGGCAATCGCGATGTGCCCGTACATCTGTTCACCCGCGACAGTCGCATTCTCGATGCGATTGCGGACTGGGATTGGGCGGAAGGATTACAGCCACCAAACACTAGTCCCGTTTGGAAAATGAATGAGCTGCGCGAGCGGCTGGTAACCACCATGTCCGCTCCCGATTTGCCAATTTCAGGCGGGCGGCAGAGCGAGGAGATCCTGGTGGCCGACGACACAGGTGCCACCGCCGATACTTTGCAGGCGGAAGATGCGCCAGTCCTGCAGAGCCTCTGACGGCATTTGCAGGTCCGCCGCAACCGCATTGGCAATTCCCTCCACCAGATTTTCAACCAAAGGCTTCTGCTCGCCGCTGAGGCACCAAGGACTGTCAGCGGTGTGAACCGCAAATCCCGCTTTGCGCAGACGCTGCACCAGATATTCAGTGGCTCCCGAACCCAACGCCGGTCCCATTCCTTTATCGCGCAACTGATCCCGATTGAAGGCCGCGAGCACGGTTTCATCCAGAGGATGCGCCGGCGACCAGCGGGTTATTCCGTCATAGTTGAGCGCTGCATAAAGTCCGATGCGGCGCTCCACCAGTTGATCCATCAGAGCATCGCAAAAAGCGGCGGAAGCGAGATCGAAAAAAGCCGAAGCCGTCACCAGACTCACCTCAGCAAAAGGCAGCTGGTCGATCCGATTAAGATCCTGCCTGTAAATCTCCAGTGCATAAGTTTTGCCATGTCTTGCTACAGCTTCCCTAAGCAATCCGTCGTCGAGATCGACCAGACGCCATGTCGCTTGCGCAATCTGCGCCGAGGAAACCGCGCGCAGAGTAGAACCTGTGCCCGCACCGAGATCGAGAACAATCGGTGCAGCAAATCGCTGCAACCATGACCGTGTCAGCTGGAGCAACTCACCGTCGCGAGCTGCGCTGTCGGCGGGCTCACGTAAATCCAACCATTCGACAGAAAACCCGCTCATATACACCTCGTTGTTGACACATCACGCAGCAAGCCAGCCACTGTATTCGCGCTGGCTTCCCAAGTGGGAAGCGACTGTGCGGCGCGCACTGCGCCCGCCTGCAATTGTTGAAAAAAAGCAGGATCGGTGAGAAGGCGGGCGAGGGCGGCGGCGAGCTCATCTGGCTGATCCGGCGACACCAGAATGCCCGCATCCGGCGGCACCAGATCCGGCACTGCGCCAGCGCGCGCGCCCACCACCGGCAGCCCAAAGGCCAGCGCTTCAGCGAAGGCCATGCCGTAACCTTCAAAACGCGAAGGCAGTACAAAAATGTCTGCGTTGAATAATTCCTCTGCGGGATCCTGGACACTGCCGACGAATCCGACACGCCCTTCCAGGCCATGGTGGGCAACTTCGGCTCGCAACCAGGCTGTCCACTGCGGATCAAAATCCATTCCGCCAACAAATCGTGCGCGCCAACGCAAATGGCGGATTGTGGCGAGTGCGGCAATCAGGGTGTCATGTCCTTTACGGCGGGTGAGAGTGGCAAGGGTAAGCAGAACCGGCGTTCGGTCTATCGGCGCGCTGCGGGTAACATACTTTTGAGGTATAGCCTTTTGAGCGATAGCCTTTTGAGGTATAGCCTGTGGAGATTTTGCCTGAGATTTAGCCTGTTGGGATTTAGCCTGTTGAGGACGCCGGGTGCCAGGCGGAGCGAGGGTAATTTTGCCGGCGGGAACGGCGAAATCCTCAATCAACAAACGCTGCGTGGCGGCGCTTGTCACCAGCACCGCACGGGCCAACCGCAGAGCGCGGGTTTCACTTTGCCGCAATAAATTTACCTGTTCAGGGGCGACGCCGGTTTCCAGTGCGAGAGGATGGTGGCAGAGCGCGATCAAGTGCAAACGATTGCATTCTGCGGCGGCGATTTCATCCATAACACCAAAGGCCAGGCAATCGATAATGACCGTGGCGCCATCGGGCAGATCGGCAAAAATCTTGGCGCTGTCTGCGAGTGCTTTCGCAGAGGGCTGGGGAAACTCACCGGATAATCGGATGGCGATAACCATCATTCCCAATCGCCGCAATCCAGCAATGATTTCCCGATCGTAACCATAACCACCGGTGATGGTGTCCGGGTCGCCGGGAATCGCAAAATAAATCTGTTCCGTATCATTCATAGGTGTGTTTGCTCAGGCGCGGGCGCGCAGCAGAATGGCCAACAAAATTGTGTTAAGGTGCCGCAGCGCTGAATTTCAGATCCGGCATTTTGCGCGTCGCGGATTGTACAAATATTGCGGTGAATTTTTCAGTTTGCATTTCACTATTTCCCACGGGCCGTACTTAATGTGTTTTGTGATATGACCATCCACCAAACAATCTCACATTGGCTTACCGGTACCCAGCGCAACTTTACTCCTGTCGATCGTCCTTTCGTCACCCTCAGCTACGCACAAAGCCTCGATGGCAGCATTGCGCTGCACGACCGCGAGCCGCTGATTTTGAGCGGTCAGGAAGCGCTGCGACTGACGCATCATTTGCGCAGCCTGCACGACGGCATATTGGTGGGCATAGGCACAGTGCTCAGTGATGACCCGCAATTGACGGTGCGGCACTGGCCTGGCAACAACCCGCAACCCATAGTGCTCGACAGCCAATGCCGCATTCCGGTCGGCGCGCGACTGTGTCACAGCCTGGAAAAATCCTGTTGGGTACTCACCACCCGCACGTCCGGTTGGGAACATCTGGAAGGCGTCGAGGTTTGCCCCATGCAGGCCGATGTCCAAGGCCGGGTTTGTTTAGAGCGCGCACTGAAATTTCTCCGCGACAAAGGCATCCGCCATCTGATGGTGGAAGGCGGCGCTCAGGTAATTACCGCATTCATCAAAGCGCAATTGGTGGACGCGTTGGTGCTGACAGTAACGCCGACCCTGGTAGGCGGTTATCGCGGCCTGCACGATCTGCATTTGGCCTCGCGCACGGATCTGCTCAAAATTGATCCCTTGCACAGCGAACGCCTGGACCAGGATCTGATTCTGTGGGGCCGGGTCGCCTACCGGTATGCATCGTGAGCGAAGAAAATTTATTCGCGCAGCAGCTCTGGTTCACCGCACCGGGCAAGGTTGAAATTCGACGCGTTGAAATACCAACGCCCGCAGCCGGGCAGGTATTGGTGGAGACGCTGTGTTCCGCAGTGAGCGCCGGCACCGAACTTTTGCTCTATCGCGGTCAGATCCCACAACAAATGGCGCTGGATGTCAGCATCAGCCAATTGCAACAACAGAGCACTTATCCGCTGCAATACGGTTATGCCTGTGTGGGCAGAGTTGCGCGTTTGGGTGAAGGCGTGGAGCCACAATTGCGCGATCAACGGGTATTTGTTTTTCAGCCCCATGCCAGCCATTTTCTCGCCACGGTGGATCAATTGATCCCAGTGCCCGACGACATAGCGGATGAGGACGCGGTATTTCTGGCGAATATGGAAACGGCGGTCAATCTCGTGCAGGACGGCGCGCCGCTGCTGGGAGAGCGGGTGGCGGTGCTGGGGCTCGGTGTCGTCGGACTGTTGCTCGCCAGTGTGCTGCGGCAATTTCCGCTGGCACAGTTGGTCGGTGCGGATACCTTGGCGTTACGCCGCGATCTGTCCCAACGGATTGGCATCGAATCGGTTGTCGATCCTTCATCAGCAACAGATATAGAGAAATTAAAAAAGGATTCTGCCTGATGGGGCAGACCTTATTTATGAGGTCAGCGGCGCACCTGAAGCGCTCAACTTCGCCATCGGTCTCAGCGGTTTTGCCAGCCGGATTGTGGTGGGCAGCTGGTACGGCGAAAAATCGGCGCCGGTTCTGCTCGGCGGCGAGGCGCATCGCAACCGGCTGAAAATCACCACCAGTCAGGTCAGCAGTCTGGCGCCGGAGCTGTCCGGTCGCTGGAATAAAGCGCGTCGCTTCTCTATTGCGTGGGAGATGTTGCGACAGGTGCGGCCGAGCCAATGGGTTTCCCATCGCGCGCTTTTGCCGGAGGCGCAGTCCATTTACCAGCAGCTCGACCAAAATCCGCAAAATCATTTGCAGGTTTTATTTATCTATCCCCATTCATAACCGGATTTATTTATGTACACACTGGCCGTCACCCGCGATTTTATTGCCCGCCACTTTTTGATTGGCGGCGATTGGGGCGCGGAAAATTTCCCCCACGCCCACCACTATGTGACCGAAGTGAGTATCGAGGGCACAAAACTCGACCGCCACGGTTATCTGGTGGATATAGTCGATGTGGAAGCGGAACTTGGCAAAATTGTGGATTATTTTCGTGATGCGCTGCTCAATGACAAAGAGGAATTCGCCGGTCTCAATCCGAGCATCGAACACTTCAGCCGGATAATCTGTGAAAAACTGGCGGCTGCCATCAAGCCCGCCGAGGGCGCCCGTGCCATCACGGTGAAACTATGGGAAAACGCCACCTGCTGGGCGGCTTATCGACACGAACTTTGATGGCTTAATTCTGGCGCCCCACCCAAACGTCATCACCGCGCCAAAAACAAATAGCGCCGCCGCCGAGCAGCGTTATCCAACTGCACAGCAATAACAGAGCGATATTCCCCGCGGACAAGGATGTCCAGGTCAAAGTGCTGACCAGCAAAAAAGCAGCCGATGCAGTGCGGGCGCCTGCGCCGGCGACAATCAAAATCCCCAACAAAAGCATCAGCGTCGACAATTCACCCCAAATAATTCCACCAACAATCAACAGCCCGACGCATATACGCAGCGCGGGAATAAAAAATTGTTGGCCGAAATAACCAGTGCACGGAAAAAACGCCGATTCGTTTTTCAGCCTGCCGGAAACCGCCAGCCAATCAACCAAAAATCCTGCGAGTATCGGAATCATAAAAGCCACACCCAATACCCGGGTGACCTCGGCGGGGAAAACCGGAAATAAAACGAAGGCAACAAAACCCATTTGAAGGCCAGCTAAAGTGCGGCGCAAAACACTGGGGGGTAGGGGATAAACCGACAGTTGTCGCCGACGGCGCCAATGAAGCCCGCCGATAAAAATATAATAAGCCGCGCTGACCGCAAGAAAACTCCAATGGAATTTGCCGAGAGTAACCGCCAGCAGCGGTGCCACCAGAAGCCCGAGGGCGTCCATCTCCGTATCCAGTTCTCGCCCGAGCAAACTGGTCCTGCCACTGCGGCGGGCGACCCAGCCATCGGTACGGTCCAATACCGCCGCAATGCTGTACAAAATCCCCGGCATCCAAGCGGCCACACCTATTGGCGACTGAAATAAAAATCCGCCAGTCAGCGCAATCAAACCGCCGCGCAGCAATGTCAATCGATTGGCCCAACCGAAATCACTGTAACAAGGAATTGTCATCTCCAGACGGTTTAAATCTCTGCGCCACCAGGTTTGCAACCAACAATAAATCCACAAAGCGCCGGCGAGAAAAAACCACAGCACCGGACTGACGCCCGATTGTAAAAACGCCAAAAACAGAGCGCCAGCGCCTAACACGCCGGCGCTCCAAGCGCCTATGAATTGAAGTTCTCGTTGCAAACGCATCGGTACCCCGGAGACACGAAAGGACTCAAGCCTAAACGCAATCCCCGAATAAAAACAATGCGCAATTAAAAGCCATTAGGCGGGCTCGACGTATGGCTCCGCAGCGCGGCGGATTGAAGTGGGTATGCCTGGCAATAAATGGTTCATCCGGACGGCCTTAGTTGTCAGGTAATCCTGATTTTCCCGGTTCAGGCCGACTTCGATTGGAACGCGCGCGGTAACGGGTACACCTTCGTTGGCAAGCGCATGGATTTTTTCCGGATTGTTGGTCAGCAGGCGCACGGATTTGATTTTGAGATCGCGCAGAATCGCCGCCGCCAGCCAATAACGGCGTTCATCGGCACCGTGACCGAGCATCAAATTGGCGTCCACCGTATCGTATCCCTGGTCCTGCAAATTGTAAGCACGCAGTTTTTGCTCCAAACCTATGCCGCGCCCCTCCTGTCGCAAATAGATAACAACGCCACGGCCAGCGCGGGCAACCAAGGCCAAGGCGCGATTTAACTGCTCACCGCAATCACAGCGCAAAGATCCCATTACATCGCCGGTAAAACATTCGGAATGTACGCGGGCCAGCACGTCCTCGCCGGCGACCGCGCCGTAAACAAATGCGAGATGCTCCTTGTCATCTTCCGTATTCAGGTAATGATAGAGATGGAAATCGCCGTGCCGGGTGGGAATACGGGCGAACGTGGTACGAGTGATCGAATGTTGAGTCATAGTGTCCGCTGCAAAAAATGAATGTAGGTCAGGCGTCTTCAACCTGTGCTGATGCGGATGCTGGCTTGGTAAAAAACCGAGCGCAAGAACGCTGCGTGGGCGGTAAGTGAACTGCAAGATCAGAATCAATCCCGCACCGCTCAAGATCGCGCAATACTCCACCAAACCATTGCCGATGCCGCGCTGATCGATAAGGTAAGCCGCAGCGAGACTCAGCGATGTCCAACCGACAAAAGATAATGCCTGCCGGTCAGCAGGGGAAAGCTCCGCCCCAGGCCACAAGACATGCAAATGGCGATTTTTCTGCAACGCCAGCGCGACAAAACCTATGTATACCAACAAGGTTGCCAGCAACATCAGGCATTCGCCTCCCGCGCGATTCCGGGAATGACGCCGTGAGTGGTAGCAGTCGCCGGCTTTGCGCGGCGCTGCAGATGAATGGCAATGGCGGCAAATATACCGGCTGCTGCGATGCAGGTGAGATCAAATCCGGCAAATGCCCAATCACCCGCTGCCAAACTCTGATTGAGGCCGCGTTCGGTGGTCAATGCATTCACCAACGGCAACAGCAAAAATGCCGCAGCGGCGAGAGTCCATTGTTCAATCCAGGCGCGTGCAATCGGGCGGATTAACGGATACAGCAGCGCCAGCAACCAGACGCTGAACATAATATTGGCCTCCCAATCGACACGGCTCGGCAAATTTAAAGGCAGTAGGCGATTGGCAAGAAAATAAGCGGCTATGGCGATATGCAGGCCGGCAATGGTGCCCACGTTCAAACCTTCCACCAGACGAAAACCAAGATCCGGCCCGGATTTTTGTTTGATCTGTTTGGGCCGGCGTTTGACCACCCATAAAATCAGCCCGCTGGCGATAATGATGGCGCCGGCCAGGCCGGACAGAAAATACAGCCAGCGCAGCGTCCAGCCGGCGAACAAACTTTCGTGCAGGCCGAGCAGGGTTTCATAAATATTGCGCGGCGCCACACCGCTTGCTGGCTGCTCGGAAAGCAACTCACCTGTGGTGCCATTGAAAATCAACTCATCGGTAGAGCGCAGAGGCGATTCCATATTTCGGCTGACGCGCACTCGGGCGTTGGCATCTCCCGGATAGATCACCTCCACAGTACTGACCTGATTTTGTCCCCAGCGCTCATCCAAAACCGCAACCAGGTTGTTTAAATCAATCAAGGGCACAGCGGTGCCGAAGGGTTCAACCAGCAAGTCTTCACGGCCCGCCAATTCATTGTTGAATTCCTGGCGATGTTTTTCGCCGAAACCGTAATTGCTGCCGAGGATGCTGGAAAACAAGGTAAAAACTAAAAATATCAAGCCGCTGTAAGTAATCATAAGAAAAAACGGCAGGGTGAGAACCGCCAATACAGCGTGCAGATCGAGCCATGAGCGCTGGCCTTTTCCGGGTCGGAACGTGAAAAAATCCGCGAATATTTTTTTGTGCGTAATCACGCCGCTGACAATCGCCACCAACATAAACATGCTGCAAATACCGATCAGCCAATCGCTGACGGAGCGGGGCATGTAGTGCAAGGCGTAATGCATTTTATAAAGCAATTGACCGCCGCCCGTGGCGCGCGCTTCCAGGGGCGCTGCTGTGGCGGGATCGAGATATTCCTCCGTGCGTTTACCGCGCTTGCCATTTACTGGCGGCTCTTCCGAGCGAATGCGTAAATGTGGCGTGTCGCGGTTGGTGGTGAGATAAACCGTCCAGCGCTCGGCGTCCTGCGCGCGTGCTTGTAAGCGCGCTTGCGCAGCGCTGAGCTGTTGTGCTACCGAGGCCGTTTGCACTGGCGCTTCCGGCTTCATCCATTGGTCGATTTCACCATCAAAGCGTCCGAGATTACCGGTGACAAAAACAAAAAATAAAACCCAGCCCACTACCAGTCCGGTCCAGGTGTGCAACCAGGCCATGGATTGACGGAAACCGTTTTTCATAAATAGATCCCTCAACGCTCAGACCAGAAATAACACCAGCGCCAGCAATATCAAAGTGCCTGCGACGCCTATCAGTAAAGTGCGAAAACTTTTTACGGAAAATACCCAAATGATCGCGGTGGCGTAGAGCGCAAAGCTCGCCAGAACGGCGCTCATCACTAGGCTGCCTCTAGGCAACGGCAGTATCTGCGTCAGCAAAATTCCCACTGCCAATGCAAATAGGTAACCACCCAATACGGCGATTAATATTCTGCCGAAGACTTGCCAACGGTAAAGCGCTAGCTCCTGGCCGGCATTCTTGGAAGCGCTTTTGCTCATGAGTGTTTACTCGTCAGTCGAGATGGGGCGGCATTAGTCATATACAAGGAATGAAGAAGCGCTGATTGCAATATGCGGGCCATCGGAAAACTGTCCCGATAGGCCCGGCAAATCCTCAATAACTGGCGTTTGCATGCGCCATGCGAAGGAAAAGCGCTGATGAAAACCCAACAGCATTGTTGGGTTTTCTCTAGTGCGCGAATAGCAAATGTCGGACATTCCCCGGCCATCAACGTTTGTCACCTTCCTTTCTTTTGCTCCAGTGCAATTAGGGCACTGGCATCAGAACAGTGAATCTGGAGTGTTCGCATCAGCCGGCTTCTACAGAAAGCTGGAAGCGTGAGTTAGTACAGGAGCAAGCTCTTTCAATCGTGGAAATTAGGTTTATTCATCCACAAAAAAAATCCTGGAGTATTTTTTGCTCAAGGCCTCGCCACGAATTGCCTGATTAAATTTCACCTTGGGGTTTTACCATGTCGCATCAATACCGCCGCCCTGCGAAATTGCATTCGCGCGCGCTTTTTTCTTATCGCTTGTTAAGTTCCGGCTTGTTTTTGCTTGTCACCTCCGCCTATGCCGCGGACGGTACTGTGCAATTGGCTGCAGTGGCGCCTCCCGCCAACATCGTGGAAACCGTTATTGTCCAGGGAGCGGTGGTTTTATCACGCAACCGGCTTGAGTCACTGCAGGATGTGCCGCTGTCGATTTCGGTGGTACCCGGTGAAGAATTGGAGCGTCTGCACGCCTCCGATCTCGGCGCCATCACCAAACGGGCGGCGAATATTTCCTGGAACCAGGGCAACCAGCGCACCAGCAGCGTCTCCATTCGCGGCGTCGGCAAAGTGGGGCAGACCGAAGCGCAGGACCCCAGTGTCGGCATCATCGTCGACGGCGTGAGTTATGCCTATAACCCCATGTCATCGAGTTACAACTTTGTTGATGTCGAAGCGGTGGAAGTAACCCGCGGTCCACAGGGCACTCTGATGGGGAAAAAGCGCCAGCCTCGGCGTGGTGAACATCCGCACCCGCCGTCCATCGTTTGAATCCAGTGCGGATTATTCCGTGCTTTTCGGCGAGGACGATACGTTAGTCGGTTGGTTTGCCGGCGGTGGCGGAATCGTCGATGATCTACTCGCTTGGCGCACGACCTTGGCATTTGAGAAAGGCGCCGGAGACATTGAGAACCGCTACAACCCTGACAACACTTATCAAAACAAGGATAGGGTCTCGGGGAGGGTTCAGTTTCTTTTGACACCGACGGAGAATTTCTCCGCGCGCCTTGCAGTGGACGCGCAACCCCGCGGCGGCGAAAACACCAACGGCAGAACTTTTTATACACCGACACCGCAATATTATGCCGACGGCGTTACCCCGGTCAGGCTCGGCAGTGATGCTTCCACCCGGTTGGCGCGCCGCTGGTTTACCCAAAAAGACAGCTACAGTTACGAAGATAATTATCTCCACGGCAACGGCGACGGCACTCTTTATAACGACGCGCAGCAACCGGTGGTGACGGGCACCAACGGCCGCGCATTGGAGTTGAACTGGTCGGTGGGAAATTACGATCTTTTCTCTCTCACCGCCTATCGCGATTATCACTTCAATGCACACAACAATGACGAAGGCACGCCATTTGATATTCAGCGCAGCTCCGGTCAGGAAATTTATTACTCGCAGTACAGTCAGGAATTCCGCGTAAGTTCGGAAATCGAAAATCTGGTGGATTACCAGGCGGGCTTGTATTTCCTGAATACCGAAACGGATATCCGTCGCAATGTCATTCTCGGAGCCGACGCCGGCGCCTGGTTTGCAACCAACGCCCAATATAACGCGCTGGACGCCGACGGCAACGGGCGTTACCTGCTGCAGAACAGCTTGGATAAAGTCTGGAAAAATGAAAACCTGCAAGAGGTGGAAAACAAAAGCGCTGCAATTTTCGCGCAGGCAAATTGGCATCTTACCGACGATCTGACCGTCACCACCGGTGTGCGCTTTACCCGTGAGGATCGCAGAAATCCCGGCAGCAGCCTGATTTTTGATAATGGCAATGGCGCCGAGCTCAATGCTTATGCAGTCAACGGCGTACGCCTCGGAGGATTCGACACCCTCGGGAATGGCGCACTGGCGGATACCGCTGTCGCAGATCCGGCGCAGGTGGCAGTCGCCGATTTTGTTGCGCAGAAATATTTCAATGTACCTACTTATGATGAATTGACGATCACTCAGAAACAGCAGGTTGGCCACGCCAAAGCCATTCGGCAGACGCGCCTGGGTGTGCTGTGGAATTATGCAGAGCCCGAACCTTACAAAGATACCCAGCCCGCCTGGGTGCTCAGCCCCAGTTACCGGATCAACGATGAACTCACTACCTATCTTTCCTGGCAGTACGGTGAAAAAGCGGGTATTTCCCAACAGGTGAATGGCCTGTCCTATCTGGCGAAGGCGGAAAAGAATAACGCCCTGGAGTGGGGCCTTAAAAGTGTTTTGCTCGATAATACGCTGACACTTAACTTCGATATCTTTTATACCGACATCAAGGATTATCAGCAGGCGGTGCAGGTGTACGACGAATACACCACCACTCAGCTCAGCGATGGTACGAACTACTACACCTCAACCACCGGCAATGCGCCAAAAGTAGAGGTGAAGGGGGTGGAAGTAGACGGCGTTTATTCCGGAATTCCCTATATCACTTTGAGATTCGCCGGCGCCTATAACGACGCTAGCTACAAAGAATTTCAATATTCAGCTCTGCCGCCGGAACTCAATACGCCGGAAATCAGCGACGACATTCCATATTACGACGTCTCCGGTAAAACCCTTGCCGGCGCGCCAAAATACGCGGTCAATCTCGGTGCAGATTTCCGTATACCCGTATCCGACCAGTTTTTGTTTCACTCAAGCGCCAACTGGGCATTCACCAGCAAGTTCAATTCGGACAATACACTGTCGAGCTACGGCTGGATCCCCTCCGGCAGCCTTGTGGACTTTGCGATAGGACTGGGCACCGAAGACGAGCGTTTTGATGTCAGCCTGATTCTCAAAAATGCGCTTGACGACGACCGCCCGCTGGCACGAACCTGGAACAGTTATACGCCCGCAATTTCGCGCTGGATCGGCTTGAGTTTTACCGGCAAATTATTCTAGAAGCCATCTCAAAAATGCCGGCGCTTGCCAGATCAGGCGTCGGTAGCTGGCCGATTTGATCGTATTGAATGCCAACCCGCTCGCCGATACTACCAATACGCGACAGATCGAATCGGTTTGGATTGGAGGAAAAAAGTAAACTAAAAAAAACCCGCGGAGCACTCCGCGGGAAAAAGGGTGTATGTCCTTCTCAGGGTCAGACCTTAATTTCAGTTCCGTCAAATTTCGTAAACGAGAATCCTTTAAAGGTTTCGTTATAGGTGGGACGGTAGTCTTGCAATACGCTAATCGCCAAGGCTTCGCCCAGGGCATGTGATGCGGATATATCGGCGCGAGTGTGGAAACCGTTAAAGTTGCGGCCGAATCCGATATTGTTCACCAGCTTATTCAATTCACCACCCACCGTTAAAGGCTCGCCTTCCCACGGAATGAGTTTTGTCGGGTCAGATGGATCCACTTGTACGGGATTGGGAATCACGTAGGTCTCATCAAACCACGCTTTCAGCAAAGTTACCGGCGTGGCGGCGGAGATGGTTGCACCGCTGGGATAACCGGGATGTGTTGGTGCGCCCACGTTGCTGGCCAGCGGCAACAGATAACTGCCAAATTCCGCAAAGGTGCGCGCCACAGCATCCGAATTGAGAATATCCCGATGAATTGGATAGTCAGCACCGTTAGCCAGGACTTTGTGCACCAAACCGCCGTAGTCCTCCGGTCGCAAACGGCGATCGACATACCAGTTTTGATAGTAGGAGGTTTTAATGGCCAATGATGCCGCAAGGGCAATTAACCCCTGGATAAAGCTGCTGGAAAATGACGACCCGGCCGATTGCGCTGTCGAGTTGACGTAGGGGTTGGCCGGATTTAAAGGCGCGCCAATACCACCGGCGAGAGGATTATCCGCCGCAGGTGCTGCTAACAGAATTTGCAGCGCGTGCAGATAAGTGGGACCGGAACTGCGCGCTACCCATGCTAAGTCCCGCCCATTAATGACATGCCGCCGACCACTTTCGGTCGTAATCGCTCTACCGGTGTCTATGCCATTGCGGATTGCCAGCCATTCTTCATATGTTGTGCCGAAACTTTCTCCCGCAGTTTGTATGGGACGCAATTGCGCTTGCGCGGGAAAGGTTCCCCATGCCGGCACGGGGCGCAATAAAAACTGCGAAATATAGGGGCCTTTCAAGGTTTCTGGCGGCACCACGTATTTTCCCTTTCTGCCACTACGGTCTGCCTGATAATCCACATATAGCGCGGTGCTGCGAAAGAGCGTCTGCGGCGTCACTTTGCCGCCTACTTTTTGACCGCGATAATCCGGTAGCCGGTTCAACTCCTCGACCGCTGCCAACACCAGCGGATGGTTGGCGTCGTCGTGATATTCACTGAAAGGTACATCGCGCAGCAGCGCCTGCCAATAAATCTCAATATGCTCCGCAGCCAAGGCTGCGCTGTCCAACCGCTCCGCCACAGGAATGGCGAGTTGGGCATTGGCAGTTCCAATCAGTGCCGTTGTCAAAGGACCTTGTGGATCGGCGAGCGGGCGCGTGCCACCCAGAATAACTTTCTCAAAATCCTCGTGTTTGCGTGAACGCAATGCTTTCAAAAAGGATGCGTAGGAATTTGGATCTACATGACCATTCGCATCATGTTTGAGTCCTTTGGTGGAAGTGCCGATTTTATTGGGATAACGCGCTTCATCGCCGTTATTTGGGTGGGGCGGAATATCTTTCGCATACTGTTTTGCTGCGGAGTCAACGCGCGCTTTGTAGGACTTTTTCGCAAGCGTTTTTGCGTGCAAGGTCCCGTATTGGTCATCACGATGTAAATGTGTGTGATCCTTGCCAGGATGAGCCAATTTCTCTTGAGGCTCATGTGCGCTCGCTGAGTTGCTCAGCAGGGGCGACGCAAGGCCTGCAGCGGTCAGTGCTCCGGCTTTGCCGAGTATCGAGCGACGGCTGACACTGCTGGAGTGTTCGGTCGCATTTTCTGCAGGTTTATCAGCGTGTTCAGGAACGGTGATCGACATAATGTTTCTCCGATTTTCTAAAAAAAGATTTAGGATAAAAGTCGCGTGCCGGCGTATGCGTAAACGCAAAAGTTATGCCCATTGATTTTTCTTGAAGAAAATCATCGAGTTGGATTTTTTTAGATTTAAAATGATAGAAAGGAAGTTGTCATTATGCTTCAAACAATTCACATGTTTTTTATTCGAGACATTGGCGCTGCGAGTATTGCAGCACCAATCGAGAGAGGATTTGCGGGTTGATTAATTGATGTCTTTTCTTGGAAGCAGATCAGCAGGGATTTATTGTTTAAGAGCGGGATCCCAATGTTCCGCAATTTTGCCATTTTCAATACGGAACATGTCAAACCAGGTTGTGGTGTATTTCTTCGAAGGGTCTTTGGGATCTGCATATTCCCGCACAAAACTGAGAATAACCAAATCCCCGTCGGCGGTGATCGCGACCAGGGGCGCCGCGACTGTGTCTTCAACCGGCTTGGGTTTCTTGATCTTCCCGAAAAACTTCACAAACGCCGCGCGGCCGGTTGGCACGTTCGGGTTATGTTGAATGTAAGTTTCCGCCATGTATTTATCGGCCAGTTGAAGCTGGCCCGCCTCGAAAACTTCACGCCAGAAGTCATAAACAAGGCGCTTGTTCTGAGCAAGCTTTGGATCGGCGCTGTGCAGGAGAGCAGCGTGATCAGACGCCTGGGTGACGGGAACCTGAGCGAATGAGGCGCTGGTAAAAGCAGCTGCTAACAATGCAGCTGCAAAAGCTTTTTTCATAAGAATATTCCTTGTTCGTAAATTGCCACTGGCAGAAAATCGCTTCTCCGCCGTTAGGATCCATACCGATCCGCTTGTACCTTGCCCTCCACGGAATGACTGCGAACGTCATCTGTGATTGGCAGCATGGTTGCGTTCCATGCCTCCCACTGATTTTTAAGCTGCGCAAAGATCTGCGGCTCCCTTTCCGTCAAACTGGCACGCTCGCGTGGATCTTTGCCGAGATCGAACAGAAACTCATTTTCCGCGATTTTTAAGTATTTCCAGTTGCCAGAGCGCACCGCTCTCTGGTTGTGGGCTTTATAACGCCAGAACAGCGTGCGTGAAATTTGGTGTTTGGGATTGAACAGCGCCGGCAGAAGATTCTCGCCATCAGAGGGATAATTCACATCCGGCTGCGCGCCCGCAGCAGCGAGAAGAGTAGGCAGCCAATCCATAGAGATAGCGACTTGCTGCGATACTTGTCCCGCTTTAACGGCGCGGGGCCATCGGAATATGGTCGGCACTCTGATGCCACCTTCCAACAATTCCGTTTTTTGACCGCTGAGCGGCCAGGTGTCGGAAAAGCGCTCGCCGCCATTATCGCTGGTGAAGATTACGATGGTGTCTTGCTCAAGCCCTTGCTTTTGCAATTTCAGCAGCACCCGGCCTACCGCGGCATCCAGAGATTCCACCATTTTTCCGTATGCCTCGAGGCTGCCGCCATCATAATGAAACAGGGTTTTTATCTCTTTAGCCACATGCGCATCTTGCGGGCCTTCCCATGGCCAATGAGGCGCGGTGAAGTGTAGCGAAAGAAAAAAGGGATCGCCCTTTTTCTGTGTTCCGATGTAATCAACTGCACGGTCGGCAATCAGATCAGTGTAATAGCCAACTTTATCAACCGTCACTTCACCTTCATACAAACCATCGGGGGCACTGTCACCGACGCCAGTTTTGTGGGTGAAATAATCCAATGCGCCACCATAATTGCCGAAAAATACATCGTAACCGCTTTTCAGTGGACCGTAATCCGGCAGCGAACCCAAATGCCACTTGCCAAAAAGAGCGGTTTTATAGCCATTATTTCGCAGAATGGACGGCAGAGTAGGGTGGTCTGGTGGCAACCCAAAATTCCCAGCGGCAGCCGATAAGGGTTCTTCCAAACCTCCGCGCAGGCGATATTGATAGCGGCCGGTAATCAAACCAAAACGAGTGGCCGAGCACACCGGCGAATTGGAATAGGCGTCCGTCAGGCGCACGCCGTCTTTGGCCAATTTATCAAGGTGTGGTGTTTTAATATGACGTGCACCGAATAACCCCAAATCCGCATAGCCCAGATCATCGGCAAGAATAAAAATGATATTGGGCTTTCCGTTTTTGGTCTGCGCATTTGCGGAGTTGAAAACGCCGCTGGACAAAGCGGCGGAGGCAAGAGAAAACTGCGTTAATAAACGCCGTCGACTTTTATTAATGGACATAGTGACTGCTACTTCAATTTTTTACAGGGACACGAAACTGGGCGTTGTCGCCCGGAATAACGGGCTTTTCTGAGCGCGGAGTGCCTTCAGGTGCCCAGCTGTAAGGAACCGGTTGCGCGCGATAGACAGTGTTGGTCGCCACGAACTGCGTATCTTCCGGGCGCCGCTCGCGGAAATAGGGGCTGATATATTCCCAGACAATCTCACCTTTTGCGGTCACCTGGAAAATTCTGCCGTTCATACCTTCGGTAATCAGCGTATTGCCATTGGGAAGACGGCGGGCACTGCTGATATAGGAGCTGTAAAACGTGTAGGCGGGGCGACCGGAATCGGCGCCGGTGTATTGCCAGACGATTTCCTTGGTGACCGGATTAATTTCCAACACCCGAGAACGCGGTTGCGTACCTATAGGTGCGGGGGGATAACCTGCCTGCCCCTGGTTGTCGAACACCAATAAATTGCCGGCGCCTGGCAAACCTTTTTCAATAATATGCGCATCGTGCTGACCGGAAATCTGATCAACAGGCCGTGGAACCGCGGTCTGGCCGATGGAAGAGGGGTAATCCGGGCCAATACGCCACACGATTTTTCCGGTTTTCTTGTCGATAATACCGATGACATTGGCTTCGCGGGAATCAAACAATAAATTGTCTGGATGAAAACGCTGATCGCCTTGATCAAACCATTTATTAGGTCCCACCACCGACAGATTATGGAAATGCAGATAATCGAAGGGAATGGAGGGATCGCCGCGCGAGACACTTTCTTTAAGTAATTTTAAAGAAGCAGGACTGAATCCAAACTCATCCAAATGCTCAAACGCGGCCCATTTCCATACCACTTCGCCTTTGGGATTGACTTCAAAAACGGCGTCTTCCAATAATTATTCCGCTTTCCAACCCGTTACCGGAGTCACGTAATTCACCAGAATTACCGTATTGCCATTGGGCAGGCGACGCCAGTCATGATGCTGGCGAATGTGGGTGCCGTAACCACTGGCATCGGTGGCAGTGCCGGTGCCGCTGTAAGCGTCCTGCACACTGGCACCGCCCCATTGCCAAATTACCTTACCCTGCCAGTCCACCTCGCCGATTGACTGCACGGAATTATTGGCGCGACCGCCGGTTTCTCCGGAAATTTGTACCAATACATGGCCGCGTTTACCGCCGTTAATTGCGGGATCAATAAACACAGGAGGAAAGCCGTTATAGGGCCACTGATGGACCTCGTTACCGTTGAGATCAATAAGATGCGTTTTGCGATCCTGCCCGGCGAACAACACATAGCTGTTATAGGCTTTGGCGGGATCGTAAATCGTCACCCCTGTGGGATACACACTGGGAATTGCCAATGCTCGCAGAGAGAACAGGCAAAACAAACCCACTAAAAGAATTTTTGCAACTCGCACGACCACGTTTTTCTCCCGATTATTGCGCCGCAGCGGCCGTTGCGGATTTGCGTTCGCGCGGTTGAATTTTGGTTACGGATTTTCCGCCCTGTTCTTCATAGTTCTCGGAGCCGGCAGCGCCCACCACTTTAAAACCTTTGTCGCTCAGCAGATCGCCCGCCCTGAAGGCGCGACCAGCGTGGTTGGATACGGCAATAATGCTGCGGTCTTTGGGAATAAAAGCCGCATATTTCTCCAGGTCCTCGTATTGAATGCTTAAGAATACGGGGAAACTGCCGAATTTAATGAGCTCGTCCGGTCGACGAATATCAATTACCAAAACTTTATCCGGCTGCGCCAGCCATTGGTCGATCTGCGCAACCGTAAGCTCAGGCGTTTTGTAGGTGGGTTTCGCTTTTGTTTCACCAGCGGTTTGCGCGTAAACCTGAAAAATGGCAGACAGCGAGGCCAATGCCATTGCAAGCAGTATTTTTTTCATGATGATAACCTGGATAGTCAGAAGGGTTGACGATGGATCAACAGCCGTGGACGGTATAGCAATTGCTATTCCATAAATTGGTAATGGCTACTGCGTAAAATAATCGTGATAGAAATCGGGTTTATTTAACAGAATTTGAACTTCTGCTTAGCAAAGCATGTCCTCAAAGAAAAAAATTCACCCAAATTAAATAACGAACCGCCGCCAAACTATTGATTTCTCAACAGCAAGTGCGCGGCATGCAACAACCCTGAGCACTCAGCTTGCGCAAAACAAATTCCACTGGTGAATAAATCGCCGCCGTTCCGGGAAGAACGCAGGCCGAGATAGGGGAAAAGTACCTGATGACCGTCTAAAACAGGTTGTTGCTGACACAACGGCCGCCTATGATCCATGGTTTTTTATTTCTGCGCCCCGCGAATTGGCGGAAAATCCGCATCCGCATTTATACGGAGGAAATTGTTCGATGAAGCTCACCATCAATGGCAAAGAACACACAGTCGCGGACAGCGAGAGCGCCACTCCGCTGCTCTGGGTTTTGCGCGATCATCTCGGCCTTGTGGGGGCTAAATATGGTTGTGGTGTTGCGCAGTGCGGCGCCTGTACGGTTCACCTCAACGGTACTCCCGTGCGCTCCTGTGTGACGCCGGCAGCTGCGGCGGCGGGTAAGGCGATCACCACCATTGAGGGTTTGGGTAATGCCAAGGGTCAATTGCATGTCTTGCAGGAAGTGTGGATCGAGCAGGATGTGGCGCAATGCGGTTACTGCCAAGCCGGCCAGATCATGTCTGCGGCGGCGCTGTTGAAACAGAATCCGAAACCCACAGATGCTGATATAGATTCAGCGCTCTCAGGAAACCTCTGCCGCTGCGGCACTTATATTCGTATTCGCAAAGCCATCCACACTGCGGCTGCACGTTTGAATGGAGGAACCGCAGTATGAGCGTCATATTTAATGCAGACAGTTATATCAACGACATTATGCGCGCAGCCGAACAGCAGCTTGGCGGCAGTGCGCTTACTACACGCAATGAAGAGGAAAACCATCGCGGTTCTGACAACCCAACGATAAGCCGCCGTAATTTATTCAAGGTGGCTGGCTTGGTCGGAGGCGGGTTAGTGCTGGCTTTTTATGTGGGTGATCGTAATAAGACATTCGCCGAAGCTGTAACAAAAAAGAATTCGCACCCAACGCATTTTTGCGAATTTCCCCCGATGGCACCATTCTGATTTATTCCAAAGGCCCGGAAATTGGCCAGGGCATTAAAACCGCATTTCCCCTCATCATCGCCGAAGAACTGGACGCCGATTGGACACAGGTGCACGTGCAACAAGCCGCAATCAATCCTGTCGTTTACGGCCGTCAAAGTGCCGGCGGATCGCGCTCCATTCCAGCCAGTTGGGATCAATTGCGTACGGCTGGTGCTGCCGCCCGCTCGATGCTGATAGCGGCGGCAGCAAGGGAATGGCGGGTGCCTGTGGAACAATGTCAGGCAGAAAAGAGCATAGTGATCCATCCGGGATCGGGTCGGCAATTATCCTATGGAGCACTTGCGGAAAAAGCGGCGACACTGCCGGTGCCTGACGAAAAATCCCTGCGCTTGAAGGAGCGCAAGGATTACAAACTGCTCGGCACACGTGTGAGCGGGGTGGATAACAGGGCGATCGTCACCGGCCAGCCTCTTTTTGGTATCGATCAGGTGCTGCCGAATATGCGCTACGCGATTTTCGAAAAATGTCCAGCAGTAGGCGGCAAAGTTAAATCGGCGAATCTGGACGAAATCAAAAAATTGCCCGGCATATTGGACGCATTTGTGATTCAAGGAACCGGCAAGGTCAATGAAGTGATGCCCGGGGTTGCGATCATTGCAAATTCCACCTGGGCCGCATTCAGCGCAAAACGCGCTCTCAAAATCACCTGGGACGAAACCGCAGCTTCAACAGACAGCTGGAGCGACTGGATTGCGCAAGCGCAGGAACTCAGTAGAAAAGAGGGTTCGACATCCTTACTGTCAACCGGCGACTTCAACAAAGCCGCTGCTGATGCCAAATTTGTAGAAGGTTATTATCGCTATCCCTTCGTTGCCCATGCCCCCCTGGAGCCACAAAACTGCACGGCCTGGTTCCACGATGGTGTGATTGAGCTGTGGGCACCAACGCAGACGCCTGAAGCCGGCCTCGCCGCAGTCGCAGGTGTTCTGGGAATGCCACAGGAAAAAGTCGTCGTTCACCAAGTGCGCGCGGGCGGCGGATTCGGCCGTCGTCTGATCAACGATTTTATGTGTGAAGCAGCGGCCATTGCGCGCCAGGTAGGTACGCCAATTAAACTGACCTGGACGCGAGAAGACGACCAATTACACGACTTTTATCGCGTCGGCGGTTTTCACGCCTTCAAAGGCGCCATTGATAAAAGCGGCAAACTCGTCGGCTGGTCGGATCACTTTATTACGTTTACCGCTGACGGCCAGCAGCCCACCAGCGGCGGTGATTTGCGACCGGATGAATTCCCCGCGCAGTTGCTGCCGCACGTGCATCTGACGCAAACCATGCTATCTCTGAAAACGCCTACCGGCCCCTGGCGCGCGCCGCGCTCCTGCTCCATTGCCTTCGCCATTCAAAGTTTTATTCACGAATGCGCGATAGTGGCGGGGCGCGACCATCTGGAATTTCTACTCGAAATTTTCGGCGAACCGCGCTGGTTGAAGGAAGGCGATCCCTATGCACTCAATACTGCGCGCGCTGCGGCCGTCATCAAACTGGCGGCGAAGCAGGCGGGGTGGGGCAAAGCGCTGCCGAAAGGCAGGGGCTTAGGATTGGCGTTTCATTTCAGTCACGCGGGGCATTTTGCGCAGGTTGCGGAGGTCAGCGTCGATGCCAATAAAAAACTGCGCGTTCACAAAGTGACCGTAGCGGGGGACATAGGTCCCATTATTAATTTGAGCGGAGCGGAAAATCAGGTGGAAGGCTGTGTGATCGACGGCTTCAGCACCGCATTGGGTCTGGAACTGGATATTAAAAACGGCCGCATCCAGCAAACCAATTTCGATTCCTATCCGCTGCTGCGCATCGCCCATGCACCCGAAGTGGCGGTGCATTTTATTCAGAGCGATTACACGCCTACAGGCGTTGGCGAACCAGCATTTCCGCCCGTGGCGCCCGCAATCTGCAATGCCATCTACAACGCCACAGGACACCGCGTGCGCTCACTGCCGCTGTCGGGTGAGGGATTTAACGTCTGAGATGTAATTGATGAGTAGCGAAACGCAGGACAGAACGGAAAATCCGCACGCAGTGCTGTTCGCCAGGGACTTTATTGTGGTTTATCGCGGCCTGGATCAAACCTTATGTGATGCCATAATCGCAGCGTTTGACCGGGACCGGAATAAATGGCAGGGAAAAGTGGGGCGCGCGGGTGAGACTTCGCAACAGGCGGAAATCAAGTCCTCGTGGGATCTGGAAATACCGGAGCAGGGCGAGTGGCGGGGGCTGTATCAGCAAATGCATTCCCGGATTCAAGCCTGCACATCCCACTATTTGTCCGCGAGCCCTGTGCTGCAGTCTTTCCCGCTGCAGATGACGGGCTACAAAATCCAAATGTATCCGCGCCGCGAAGGTTATTTCCGCTGGCACGCCGACTCCGTCGGTAAAGACGCCCAGAGCCGTGTCGCAGCGATGGTTTTATATCTGAATGACGTCGACAGAGGTGGCGAAACAGAATTTTTCCATCAACACATCAAAATTCCTCCCCGAGCAGGCAACATTCTGCTGTTTCCCGCCGGCTGGAATTATATGCACTGCGGCCAGGTGCCCGAATCCTCGGACAAGTACGTGATTTCGTCGTTTATCAAAATCCGCGATTAAAATCACGACGCAGTGAAACACTAAATTCCATTGCAGAACTTTGCCGGATAGCGAACAGTGTGTCAGTTCTCCGTGATTTAGAGTACATATCCCGAATTCCGACTCGTACCACTTACACAGGAGGAAATATGGAAACTCAAGAATTGCATCGCGGACGGCTGATCGACCACGTTCAATTAGTCGTCAAGGATATGGCGGCTTCACAAAAATTTTATTTAGCAGTATTTGAGGTGTTGAATATTCCGCTGGGTGGTACGGGTGATGGCTTTTTTTGGGCTGATGAGCTGTGTATTTCAGCTCCGGAATCCCCTCGTCACAGGGAATGTTGACCGGTAGGAACCATTTGGCCTTCCAGGCACAGAGCCGCGCCATGGTTGACGAATTTTACACAGCGGCTCTGGCCAATGGTGGCAAGGATAATGGCGGCCCCGGCACGCGCTTCTATCACTCCGGCTACTACGCGGCTTTTGTTCTCGACCCAGACGGCAACAATATTGAAGTCGTCTATCACGGTGAGGCAAAGCGCAGTGCGCCTTCTGTACATATCACTTTCTAACTGCTTGCGACGGGTTTGACGCGTTAATTTCGGCGCGCTGAATCCACTCACGGCTCCTTCATCCTTCCTTTTGCCCTAGCGCAAATCAGGTATGGCTCAGCCTCGCCATACTCACATCACCAAATCAGTGCCAGAATACGCCGCTTGTCCAGGCTCGGACGGGACGGAAGGGTACGTCCCGCGCAACAGTGGAAATTTATATGACTTGCAAAAATGCCGCGCGCACCTTATCGGCTCTATGTCTGCTTATGTTATTGGCGGGCTGCGGCGGAGATACGGAGCTGCCCCGCAATACGTCCAGCGATCTTGCGATTGTGTTGACGCTGCTCGCTGCCACGGTGGTGATGTTTGCCCTCAACCGCCCGCGCATGGACGCGGTGGCGCTGATCATGATGGCGGCGTTACCACTCACCGGCATCATCAGCGTCGGTGAATCCCCTCGCCGGTTTGAGCGATCCGAATATAGTGCTGATCGCAACCCTGTTTGTCCTCGGCGAAGGGCTGGTGCGCACAGGCGTCGCCCAGCGCCTCGGCGATCTGGTGATCCGTTACGCGGGGCGTAATGAAGCGCGTTTGATTGCGGTGCTGATGGTGGCAGTGGCTGGCATAGGATCGGTGATGAGCTCAACCGGTGTGGTGGCGATTTTTATTCCCATCGTTTTACGCATCGCCCGCAATGCCAAAATCGCCGCAGGCCGCTTGATGATGCCTCTCAGCGTCGCCGCACTCATCAGCGGCATGATGACGCTGGTGGCAACCCCTCCAAATCTGGTGGTACACGGTGAGCTGGTGCGCCGCGGCCACGAGGGCTTCAGCTTTTTCGCCTTCGCGCCTTTTGGCATTCCCATATTGGCGCTCGCAATTATTTATATGTTGTTTGCGCGCCGCTGGCTCATCAAGGACGGTGAGGTGACCGAAGCAGCACAACAGCGCCCACGCTGGCAGCAATGGGTGGACGAATATGCGCTGGCGAACCGCGAGCACAGGCTCCGCATTGCGGCGGGGTCGCCGGTGGCGGGGCAGACGCTTGAGCAGCTGAATCTGCGCGCGACCTCGGGCGTCAACGTCATCGCCATAGAACGCAGCAGTCGCTTTTCCCGGGAGATGATCCGGCCAATGGCGCAAACGCGCCTGGAGGTGGGCGACGTTTTATTTCTCGACGTTTTTGAACCCGGCGTGGACATGGAAGATGTGCGCCGCCGCTTTGCCCTGACGCCTCTGTCCCTGGCCGGCAACTACTTCGCGGACAACCTGCGGGAAATCGGCATGGCGGAATTGATGGTCCCCACCGGTTCCGGCCTGATCGGCAAATCGGTGGTCGATGCCCGCTTCAGAACCGAACACGACCTCGCAGTCATCGGCCTAAAGCGCGGCCAAAGCGCCTTCCAGGGCAGCATTCCCCACGAACCATTGAAGCTCGGCGACACCTTGCTGGTCGTCGGCCCCTGGCGGGCAATCCGGAAATTACAGACAAACCATCGCGACCTGATGGTGCTGAATCTTCCCTCCGAACTCGACGACGTGGTCCCCGCACCCACCCGCGCACCGCACGCACTTGCGGTGCTCGCATTGGTCGTGGGATTGATGGTTTCCGGGGTGATCCCAAACGTACAGGCAGTGCTGATCGGCTGTCTGTTATTAGGGCTATTCCGCTGCGTGGACATGGACAGCGCCTACCGCTCCATCCACTGGCAAAGCCTGATTCTTATCGTCGGCATGATGCCGTTCTCGCTCGCGCTACAAAAAACCGGCGGCGTGGACCTGGCGGCAGACGCACTGCTGCAAGCAGTCGGCCAAGCCGACCCGCGCCTTATGCTGGCCACGCTGTTCGCACTGACCGCCGTCTTCGGCCTGTTTATCTCCAACACCGCCACCGCCATTCTGATGGCCCCCGTCGCCCTGGCCATCGCCGAATCCTTGGGCGTTTCACCTTACCCCTTTGCCATGACCGTCGCCCTCGCGGCCTCAACCGCTTTTATGACCCCCGTGTCATCGCCGGTGAATATTCTCGTCGTAGGGCCGGGCAACTACAGCTTCTGGGATTTCGTCCGCATAGGCGCACCCTTTGCGCTGGTGGTGATGCTGGCGACAGTCATAATGGTGCCGCTGGTGTTGCCGTTTTAGGCAAGCTCCTGAGAACTACGTCAACTCCCGCGCGATAATGCGCGCATATCACCGCTCAGAACTCTGAATCTGTTTTATATTCAATAGGTTGGCTTTGCCTTTAGATTGATATCGCGCATGCGCGGGTACGAAAACGAGCATGCTTGAATGCGGGGCGGGCAGGGATGGCGCAAAGGCGCTGAAAATTTTTTATAAACAATGGCTTATGGGTGATTCTTCCAAAGCGTGTTAAGAGGATATCGCGCATGCGCAGTATTAAAATGTTAAATCCAATCAACTTTCAAGGAAAAATCTATGAGGTTTCGAGTGCTCGCTCTTACATGCATTCTCCTGATCACAGGGTGCGCAACGGGGTATCAAAAATATTCTTGGGCAGGCGGCTACAAGGACAAGTCAGTTGGTGACAATAAATATCTCGTTGAGTATTACGGAAACGGCACAACTTCACCACAAACGGTTGATGAATTCTGGAATAAAAAGGGCGTCAGAGGTTTGCCCAAACGGCTTTAATGTTCTTGAGGAAGCTGGCGGCGCCAATCAGGGTAGCTTCACAAGCGGGACAACAACATTTTCGCACCCATGGAAAAAGGCAACAATCAGCTGCAAATAGGAGATTTAACAAGGCCAGCAATACGACAGCTTTTCCGTCGCCTTTTTTGTGGCGAAAAATATGCCACAAAAAATTCAACTACAAAGCTGCGCATTCTGGCAGCGTTATAAGTAAGGCAACATAGGAGCACGGAATGACCATCGAATTATTGCTATTGGTAGCTATATTTTTATTAGGTGCGGCGGCCTTGATTGGCTTCTTCCTTACTAAAACTGAGGGGTTTGGCCGCTTTACCACAAGTACATTTCTTATTTTACTTGTTTTAGTTATTTCGTCGCTGCTTTATTCTGCAGGAATGCTTGAAAGTCAAGTAATGGCAAATGTTCTGTTTGCCGTTTTTGGTTTTGCAGGCGGGCTTTTTACGAGCAAAACCGGCAACTAAAGTAACCTACGGAGAAAATATGAAATTTTCCTACATTTTGATATTTAGCACGCTATTGGTTTCATGCGCCACTCCAGTTAGTCACACGAATACCCCTCTATCTACCTATGATAAAGATACGGAGTACGGCATCGAAAAAAGAGAAGATGGATTTTCCATTACTGTGTACTACTCTCGTTACCAATTTATTCCTGAAAGTGATGCCGTTGCAACAGCATGCAAAAGCCAACTTACAGCTATTGCCTGGGAGCACGCGGACAACGAGGGCAAAAAGATTGACCCAGTAAACGAGCAGAGGATTAGGGTCTCCATGGGGCGTAATGGCCTTTCGGGTATCACTTCATGTCAAGCCAATGCAGTGGTTAAGTGGGCAAACGGCTTATAACAATAACAGTCAAGGCGACGCCTAACCACGGCGCGCTTGCTGTTGGCGTTAAGGCTGTAGAAAAACCCCCATAAAAAGGTAAAATCGGCGGGTCAAAACGGATAACGAACCCAATATGCCCAATTTCATTCCCTACGATCTTAATCAATTCGAAATGGTGGTGATTAATTACCTGGATCAGCTGCAGCCGGGAACCTTTGAGCATGTCATCCATCATCTGATTGAACACCGATTAGATTTATCCGTTTTCTTCCCCGCCTATCAAAACGACGCCACCGGTCGTTCTGACTTTTGAACGCGACTAAATTCGCGCACTTTATTAATCCATTCGGCTGTCGAAAAATCAAATCCCGCTGATGTTTTTTGGAAGATATGAAAAGAGCGGGATTTAGAAAAATTGGGTTTTTCTACTTAGCCTCGTTATGCAAAAAATTAGAGCTAGAGATGAACGACATATATAAAGAACCAAGATCTAAATTGATAGACTCTGAAGAGAATGATTTACATGGTGGCAATTCATCACCCATTAAAACGTATTCGAGGTACTGGCAGCGTGGATGGTGGGTATTTTTAATGATTTTTTTAGTGAATCTAACTTCAGTACTCCTGGTCTTCCCACTTGCCTTTATTTTCAAAGGAGAAACCACTTACTATTGGGTGAGCGCAGGAATTGCATACGTGTTTTTAGGTATCCCTTTATCTGGATGGTTGTTTGAGGTTTTTTCCAGGAATTCAAAGCGTCTATAAAAAGTAGCAACTGAATTAAAAACCAAAAAAAGGCCAGTTAAACTGGCCTTTTTTATTCTTGAAAATCGAGCGGCAACTAATTAAGAAACGGCGCCAACCAGGATATTTGCGCGGCGTCTGCGCCGTTGGTGCCGGGCGCTATGGAATACATGTAGGAGCCCCACCATGGGCCGGCGGCCCACCATGTCCATCCAATCCAATAATTGCGGTTGTTGTCTATGTGCTGCAGTGCGCTTTCGATCGCCTGTCGGCAGGTGCCATTGTTGGCTCCAGCGAACTCGCCTAAAAAGCCTTTTTTATTGTTGGCCGCCAGCCACGCTGTGAAGTTCACCAGCTTTTCCGCACCGTTAGCGGTGGCGCAGGTGGGGCTTTTGCCGGAATGGTCGGCATCAAAATATTGGTGCACTTCAATCGCGTAGTTATTACCGGGGTCGACAAAATCCAAAAGGACTGTGGCATTTGGCGTGCCGTACCAGTTGTCACCCCAGGTGGAGGCACCGGTCCAGGCGTTGCCGGGAACGAGTATCAGGTTGGTGGCGCCGGTATTGCGGATGGCGCTTGTCGCGGCGTTAGCGGCACTCAACCAGGCCTCTGTGGCCATAGTGTGCGGCTCGTTCATGATGCCGAAAATTACGTAGGAGTTACCTTTGTAGGTGTTTGCCAGGCGCGACCAGAAATCCGCAAAAGCGGAGACAGGCACTTGCGAAGTACCAATGACGTTGCCCCGGTAGCGCGCATAATTATGCGGATCCAAAATCACGTACATATTCTTCGCGGTTGTCGCCGTTACAAACTGATTCAGACGGTCAAATTCAGCCTGGTTGAAGGCTTGGCTCAGGGTGGGTTGCAAGCGCTCCCACAAAAAGGGCAGGCGCAGAACATTCATTTTTTTGGATTTGAAGTAATCCACTTCGCTTTGGGCGGGATATATGTAGTGCTCCTCGTAAACCCCAGGGATAAAGGACTCGCCGAACTCCGCGCTGGCCAGATTGACGCCTTTGAGCATTCCCGAGAATCCGCCAGTGGAGCTACTTGAGGAACTGGAGCTGCTCGACGAACTGCTGGATGAACTACTTGATGAACTGGAAGAGCTCGATGATGAACTGGAAGAACTGCTTGAGGACGAGCTGGATGAGCTGCTTGACGAGCTCGAAGAGCTGGAAGAGAAGCTTCCGGAGTTGCCTCCGCACGCGGCGAGTGCCACGCCGCACAAAAGGATTGTGAATCGCAACAGAGATTTGCCGATCATAGTTTCCCCCCAAAGGAACATAGTAACCCGTACTTTCTTAGCACCAAATGCTTGAATCAGCGTTATGCGATATATCGAACCGGCCCATATACAGAAACAGCCATCGCGGTGCACGTAAAGCACCAGATCATAGCCTTGGCAGAGGAAGCGGTCCAAACAAGAACCGTCGATCTGTGAAGCACGACAAGCTGAGCAAAGAATCGCGGCTCCTATACGGGAAGCGCATACCCTTGGAGCCCTCAATCCATAGAGAGACACAAACCACATAAGCACAATCGGCACGAGACCAGAGCCAAATCGCTTCGATCCACCATCTGAAAAAAATCCAACGCCCTTTGATTTGCCGTTATGAACGCAGCGAAATGTGCCGGAAAATTCTAAACCTGCTAATCGGTTGGCGTTTTATCCATTCTTCCGCCTTCGTAATATCTTTTGTATTTACCAGCATCGGCAAAATATTTTCACATTCATCTCCACGCGTGTTGTGCCACGACGGGCAGGGTGGCAAGATCCACGGCGGCACGCACAAAGGTGCTGAGTCATCTTTTCTCTGTTTATCGCATGAGGTGAACGACATGAGCCAATACCAGATCGCCGTTGTTATCGGCAGCCTTCGCAAAGACTCGTTTAATCGCAAACTCGCCAACGCACTCCCCAAATTGGCGCCGGCAGAATTCTCATTCAAACAACTCGAAATCGGCGACTTGCCACTCTATAACCAGGACGACGACGCAAATCCCCCTGCGGCAGCCAAACGTCTCAAAACAGAAATCGCTGCATCCAAAGGTGTTATTTTTGTTACGCCTGAATACAACCGCTCCATCCCCGGTGTACTCAAAAATGCCCTGGATCACGCTTCGCGCCCCTACGGCCAAAGTGCTTGGGCAGGTAAACCGGCTGGCGTTATAGGCGTCTCTGTCGGAGCGAACGGCACCGCTATGGCGCAGCAGCATTTGCGCAATATCCTGGCATACCTCGACATGCCCGCCATGGGCCAGCCGGAAGCCTATCTGCACGCGCGCGAAGGTATGTTCGATAGCTCAGGCGAGTTAGGCCCTGATAGCAAAAAATTCGTTCAGCAATGGGTGGATCGATACGTGGCCTGGGTGAAAAGCTTTTCCTGACGCTTAACTTCCTGATTCTTAAAAAAAGAAATGCAAGACAAAATGCACAGCGCATTTTGTCTTATTTTCTCTGGTGGCTCTCCATTAGCTTTCAGGCCTTCCAATAAGCTTTAGCTTTTAGACTTTCCAATTTAGCTTTCAGACTTTCCAATAAAACGATAAACCACTGCTCCAAGCAAACCACCAATAATTGGCGCAATCCAAAACAGCCAAAAGCTGCGCAACAGCCCAGCCACCGACGTAGACCGCCACTCCCGTGCTTCGCGCAGGATTTACCGAGGTATTGGTTACCGGAATACTGATTAGGTGAATCAACGTCAAACACAGGCCGATTGCTATAGGCGCGAAGCCTGCCGGCGCACGCTTGTCCGTCGCACCCAAGATAACGACGAGGAACATCATGGTCATCACGACCTCTGAAACCAGCGCGGCCAGTATTGAGTAACCGCCGGGCGAGTGGGCGCCATAACCGTTTGAAGCAAAGCCGCCAGCAACGTCAAAGCCGGCCTTGCCCGTAGCAATGAGATAAAGAACACCGCCCGCCGCTATGCCACCAACAACTTGAGCGATGATGTAAGGTGCCAACTCCTTTGCGGGAAAACGTCCACCAGCCCAAAGCCCAATGGAAACAGCCGGGTTGAGATGACAACCTGAAATATGTCCGATCGCGTAAGCCATAGTTAACACAGTCAGACCAAAGGCGAGGAGAAACTCCCAACAGACCGATTCCAAGCTCCGGAAATGCCGCCGCGAGCACTGCGCTACCACAGCCTCCCAAAACCAGCCAAAACGTGCCTATAAACTCTGCAAAGTACCTATTCATTTGTCGTTTCCTTCCATCTATTAATGAATAAAACCCTCGCTTTGTTACTAACACTGCCAAACTCTCAATTACGACAAAGCGATTAAGTATATTGCAAATTTTCTTGCGCTATTCACTCCTATTTTCAACGTAGATATCTTTGGGATTTTCGTATTCAGAAATCGAATGACGGGCAACAGCGACAATCATTGAAGTGAATAGCGGGCCCAAGAAACAAATTAGAAAAACATTCCTGGCATGAAAGTCGCCAATTGTCGACACGGCGCGCCGATCATTGCACTCAAAATCTTACGCATCAATCCTGTGAATAAATCACGAAATCCAAGGTATTTTCTCCTGATTTACGCAACGTTCTTCGATAATCTTTCTGACATAACTAGTAAATCGGGAAGGCTATGAAGTTCCCCGCATTAATGGACCCGATATCTTTATCGTCTTCTTCACCCTGAAGAATGCAATAAAAAACACAAGGAGGATCTATGTTTTTTCGTTTTTTATATTCTGCTCTAACGGCTGTTTTATTATCGATTGAGGCGTTCGCGGCACCTGTCGCAGCTCCGCCCGATGCAACTCCTACCGAATTGGTGGCTTATTCGCCCGTGATTTTTACCGGTATAGCGTCGAGTACGCGTTATGGTTTTCACGACAAGAAAAAAATGCCCTACACCTTTATTCAATTTTCCGGTGTTACGTATTTGCGCCGAGACTCTGCTTTAGGTGATCCATCGAAAGGTACTGTAGAAATATCCGTAGCCGGTGGGCTGCGCGAGAATTTGCGTTTGCTCGAAGTTGATGAAATGCCGAAATTCGATCTGGGCCAACGTTATCTTGTTTTCCTAAGAGGCGGAGACTGGCGCTTATCGCCCATAACGGCGTCTCAACAAGGTGTCTTTCGGCTGCATGGGCGTATAGCCGACGACGCTCTGGTTCTGAATTATCAAGGACAACCGATTGCGCGCATCGATGAAAGAAAATTTGTTCTTGCCAAGGAAAAGTCGACGAATGACAGCACTGGTCCTGCTGAAGAAAAACTGGATGACCATCAAGCCGGTCAACTGGCTTCGTTATCGGGTCGCGCTCCTAAGGATACGCAACAAGAGGGGGCGCTGAGTGAGAAGGTCGACAGCGAAGGTGATCGCGCACAAGAACCCGATAATACCCAGGGACGCTTTGCCAATTTTGAAACCATTATGACGCTTTCTACATTAAAAACATTCATCGATCAGACTGCGAAAAAAACTGCAGGAATGTATCCGGAAGCCGCCCAAGTGTCATTGACACCGGTCGACCCACTCGGCGAGCAAAGCATGCGCGCGCTGTCCCCTAACACTTCGGGGACGGTCAAGGATCGGCTTCGCTCAAAAACCCAGTCGGATTAAATCACTTCAAGGAGATGGCATATGATCGGCAAAATTTCCCTATTCAATATGTTTTATATGGTGCATGCCTCGCAATTATTTCGAACTCCCATGCGTATGATCTGAAATCCCATACCTGGACGTCAGATCCTACAATGAAGGTTGCAGCCATATCGTTTCCGTCAGGCTCGGTATGGCGGCAAGATCTTGAAACTGGTGTCGGGCGTTGGAACGGTATTAATGGTATGTGGTTAGAATTTGATTTGATCTATTCCAACTACAATTCTTTTAACACCCCTTGCGACAACACCGATGGTGACGGCGAAAACAATGTCGCTTTTGTCAGTTCAGCCGCGGTGGATGGCAACTGGGGGCTGCACTGTTCGGATTATGACGGTTCCGTACGTCTCGAATCCGACATTATGTTCAATGCCGATATCGATTGGAATACGGGCATTCAAGATGAACGTATTCGTAAAACGGATAAACCAACTTTTCTTAAAGTTGTAGTACACGAGTTTGGTCACAGCGTAGGATTAAATCATTTCGATACAGAGCACGCTGTTATGTCGCAGGGATACGACGGACACTTGTGGTGGGGTGGATCGGAAACCTATCGCCATCATCCCATGGCTGATGATATTCAGGGCGCGCGAATTCTTTATAGCCACAATAATGGTGAAATCGATGTGACCGCGACCAATTTCGAAATGTCCGGAGCATCCAGCACTGCGTTGTGGCGCAATAACAGTACCATAACTAATGTTACCGCCGGCAACTCAGTCAATGTGGAATATTCGGTGGCGAACATCGGCAAATCCAGTGCGAGCTTCAATATGGGAGTCTATTTATCGACCAATGACTACATTTCCACAGGTGATATTTATCTCGGCGGATTTGGCTATGTGCTTCCTGCCCATTATATCTGGGACAGAGACAAAACCTTCACCATACCTTCCACTGTTGCCCTCGGCACTTATTACATAGGTGTTGTTGTCGATACGGATAATTCTCTGGCGGAAGCCAGAGAATCAAATAATCGCCTGGTTTTTCCAGGCAAGTGGACTGTCAATTGACTTCATAAAAGGAGAATGAGCCATGAGTTTGGCTATTAATGAAATTGCAATCATCCTACTAATGCAAACAACACCAGCACCCGCCGAGTACATCTATCAGGAATTCAATCCGTCGTATGCGAAGCAAATTGAATTTTCGCTAAACTCTGCATCGGGAATAACACTCGCCACGTCGAGCATTCCTCCTGTTCCCAAACCGGAGCCATCACCAGCGCCTGAACCCAAAAAGCTTCCAAAACCCGATGACGGCGGTACGGACCCAACCCCCGACGATGACGACGACACGGATGATGATCGGGATAGGGATTCCGATGATGATTCGGGCCCGGGCGACACCGACGCGGGAAGTCAACCGAGCTTCGGTCGCTTTTAATCTGATATAAAGCTACACCCGCTTAGCGTGCGTGGCTTTATACAAAGTTGTCTTCCTTATGCCTTGAGCCACGTCCATGCCTTGGACTGGCTCTAGTTACTCAAGAATCACCAGTTGATTCAATAGATCGGCGGCGGATTTTTCGAAGAAGAAAAAGATCACGGTTAAACCTGTGGTGAACAATAACCAAGTAACACCAAAAGCAATTACTACAAATTGTTCTGAACTTGCACCATATGTCAAAGTGGATTGAGATGGTTTCGCAGGATTAAAACGGACTTCGACTTTCTGAGCCGATTTCAGCTTCTCATAAATTTTATGTTGGCCTGATTGATTATTACTCGCACCATACCCAAACGCCAGATTGCCCCCTTCGTAGGGAATGCCGTTGGCTTCATACATATACTTAATATCTACCTTGTACATCTTTGTACCCTCCGAGTCACGGTCGGTAACAAAATCCACATACACCACTTTGCCCGATGTTAAAACCCAATTTTTGGCAGCCATAGCTTGATTCAGTGAACTGATGCCAACTCCCGCCAAGAAGAAGCCCACTATATAAAAAAGAGAGATAAAAATTACGAATGAAGTTGACATTTTTTCCATAATCGATATGAAGATTCTAAGTTCGAGCGTCCGTGAATATCACGCAAAACGCCAAGCCAGCCAATAAATCACAAGTGCAACACCCGCCATCACCTGAACGACCAAGGCATAACCCATCAGTTTGCGACCCAAACCCCAGTAATAGCTTTGGGTGACATAACCCAAGCCAAATGCAAAGAAGTAGCAGAACACCCACGCAACCCAGGCAACGCCCTTGCCCATACAACCAAATCCCTCGCAGTAAGAGCCCCACAAGCTGAGGCCGAAAACCAGCAGCGACACAATAATACCGATGTAAATGACGAGCGCACCAAGGACGGCGAAATAGCGGGGACTTTTTGGAGGTTTATTCATAGATTCTTATTCTGATAGATTGAGCGAATAACATGGGTTCCGGCGCGCAATATAGCTTTATTTCAAGCCTATCCTCAATAGCTGCGAACCTTCCCGCTTCAAACTCTGCCAATGATCTCAACATACTCTGCAGAGCTTCCAGTGGACGTTTCAAACACAACGAATTTGCGTGATTCGCGCCATCGGAGGCCTGCAGGCACGCAATCAGGGTTTGATTGATGAGGTATTCCCGGTACCGCCGAGTTTCACTTAAGGACGGCCATAAAAATCTAAAGGAGAGCAATAAAAAGCTGCGATTTCGCGACTTTTTATGCGCGCTCGACTTTAACCCGCGGAATCCGCAAGAGACTCTGCCTGCGCGCACCAAACCAAACGGGCGTTTGAACAATGCTTAGAGACGAGGTGAATTTTATAAAGTAATATCAAAGCCGTTCATATGACACGGACACTAGGAGAAAGTCATTATGCGCGTGCATCCAAATTCTATTCTTATCCTCATCACGGTTTTTCCGCTTTTTTGCTCTAGTAGCTGGGCGCTGAGCCCTCGGAGTGAGTTGCTAGAAGCTTTTTTAAAAGAACTCTCAACAGAAGCTGAAAGAAAACAGCAGGAGCAGGTAGAAGCGAGAAATCGACGGAAGGAGGAACAAAAAATAGAGAGCTGGCGCAAGAGGGAAGAGCTGCGCGCTCAGCAACAGAGAGATGAGGAGGGCACGCAAGCGCCAGTCGGACTTCAGCAACAAAGGGGAGACTCTCAGCAACCACAGATCCACACCTATCGGTTTATGTAAAAAAATAAATTTCTCAAATCAAAAAATAACTTTCAAAAAATCAGGTATTTTTATGCCACCGGAAAATCCAAATTCTCGCCCTCAAATTGAACGCGCAATAAAAGCTCTAGAGATTCTTGCGTCTTTAGCCACAATAATCGGAGTATTTGGGCTTTTTTTTATCTATAAACAAGTCAAGGTTAACGAAGAAGAAATTGCATTGAGCTCTCTGAATGAGATCTATGCCCAAATGGTCGATATAGACAAAGTTTTCCTCGAGAACCCAGAAGCTCGCCTTTACATCTACAGCAATATACGACCAGAAGATCTTCGTCCTGACGCCAGCCCAGCCCAATATCAGTTAGATCAGGCCACAGCCATGGCGGCAGCGGAACTTATGCTAGATTTTTTTGCACAAGTGACGCTAGTGCTACCGAAGCTGGGCGATGCAGGAGAAAGCTGGGTAACTTATATTAAAGACGTGTATAAATGCAGCCCAGTTCTCCGGGAACGCTACGAAATAAAATATGATTGGTATAAGTATGAAGAGGCAGCTGAAATTATCAATCAAGCAAAAGATGAGATGCAAAAGGGTAAAGTGCAATGCGACACTCTAAAAAAGCCAGCGATTTAACTGTTCACATTATTCGACATAAAGACGATCCTCTGCTTAAACAGGGTTATGAAGCCTTGAATACCTATTTCGGAGGGCGCAATGAAATGGAGGCGCTCGCCGTTATTATTGAGAGGTTGAAATGGGACCCATCAGAAAATATCAGTGGTTGCGGCTTCCACTATGAGATGGTGGTGATAACCGACAGTGAAGGAAAAATAGCATGCGTCGGTGATTACAGTGTAATTTTATCCCACCAAACCATCCTCAGCGGTGGAGCCGCGATTGTGCATCTATCCCATATTTGGGTGGACCCAGAGCAGCGTGGAGCGGGAATTGTTGAGCAATATATGAATGTACTCACCATTAATGCTGCTCGACAAAGCCTTGCCGAGGCCGAGCTGCCGGCAGATGCTCCTATTACCTTAGCCGCCGAAATGGAGCCCTATGAGGCCGGCAATATGGAAAGAATATTGCGCCTAAGGCGCTTTTTTCGAGCAGGGCTTTTAATGGTGGACCCAGCGGCAATCACGTATTTACAGCCGGATTTTAGAGCGGCTGCGGAAATTGATGCGAGCGGCGGCGCTGTCGGTGTTCCCTTGGTGTTGATGTTGCGACGAGTGGGTAAAGAGGCTGAGAGAACTATGCCTGCCGACGAATTGCACAACCTTATACTGGGGCTTTACGCGATGTATGCCCAAACAATGCGTCCGCAGGATATGCAGGTCATTTATCAGACACTTGATGACAATGAGGTGCGAGACTCGACAGTCGCGCTGCTTAATAGGGTTTAAGTGCAAGATTATTCACTGTTATTCTATTGCGATAAAATATAACGCAAGGGCTCTGCCAAATGGAGTGGAGCCCTCAAATAACATATTCCCACCTCACGAAATCGCATCCAGTTTTACGAGACAAAATTCCGCCGGGCGCCTATTTTCAGGCTCTCTGCTCATAAATTTTTCGCATTTCGCTTTTCTTTCATTAGAAGTTCTTAATCTATCTAAAGCTATTAGCCGGTGAATATTTAGCTTTCGCTCACAGTCTATGTAATTAACAGCCAGCAATTTATGGTCGGCTGTGTGCCGCATGCTGACTAAATGCATCAACAATAACACTCCACTGGAGGAATACTATGAAGCGTTTTTATTACACCAGTGACAGTCTGGATGGGCTAGAACAAGTTGAACACGAACTTGAAAATGCAGGCATCACTAAACCTCAGATTCACGTATTCAGCCGGGACGATGCGGGGGTTGAGCAGCGCAAACTGCACACTGTGCAGGAGTTTATGAAGCGTGATGTCCTGCATTCCGGATTGTGGGGCGCAGTAGTCGGCTTGGCCATTGCATCGTTGGTAATGATTGCTGTCCACCTTTCCGGCATAGGTGCGGAATTCGGCTGGGCTCCTTTTATTCTTCCGGCCGTATTAGTACTGATTTTTTGTACTTGGGAAGGTGGATTATTCGGCATCCATAAGACCCATCATGATTTACGCAATTTCGAAGCGGCGCTACGTGACGGGAAACATATCTTGTTTGTCGATGTAGAAACCAAAGAACGCTCTCTTTTGCAGAATATTCAGATGCGCCATCCCCATTTAAAATCAGCCGGCGAAGGTCCCTCTACACCCAGCTGGGCCATTTCGTGGCAAAAAAAATGGCATGACTTTGTACAAGCCATGCCTTAGTCGGGCAGAAGTGGGGGTTGGGTCGGCTTGGTGGGCGCAGGCTTGAGGATCGGTAGCCCGTTATTGAGGCTGTTCTGGTGCGTGGACATGGACGCTCCATTCACTGGCCAAGCCTGATTCTTATCGTCGGCATGACGCCGTTGGTGTTGCCAGAAGGAAGCTAAAGCTTCTCCAGTAGCGGCCGATAGTGATCTAAAGCCCCTGATCCCACTTGGCTCTGCATGACGTCTATCAACAACACTTTGATCAACCGTTTTGCTGCAGCGCAGCAAGCCGCAAAAGCGGATCCGGAGCATCTACTCTCCAACCGCCATAGGCAATCACTGGAGCAAACCACGTCTAAGGCCAGATCCGACGGTGCCCACTCCGATAGCGCCTCATTAACCTATACCAACCGTCCGTCAGATGGGAAAGGCGGCCGGACGGTGATCTCGTCCCAGCGTGCCACCAATACATCCGCAAGCCCTGCGACGTCGGAACCGGTCAGGCAATTCGAAAGAATGAACGCCGCTAAAGCGCTTGTGGCACGGCATCTAGGTGGGACGCATACGGAGACAGGCAATCGGCCGCAGACTGGCGAATTATTGGACCTTACCGTACGCACCAAGGACGGAGACACGATCACCCTCAAAATAAGCAGCGATCTTGTCCTCAACAAAAAGGATGGCGGAACCTCCTTGGACAGCGAATCCCATTTTTCCTTCGTGGTGGCGGGCGAACTCAGTGACAAAGAACGAGAGGCCGTGGATGCGCTGGTGAATCGGCTGGGAGAAATTGCCGGCGATTATCAAAACGACGGCTGGGCGGATGTGACATTTCTGGACGCGGTAGATGGCGATTTTATCGCTGGATTGGACCTCAGCGTTGCAGGCAATGAAGGCAATACCTTGTCGATTACTTACAGCCTCAATTCCGCCACGGGCACGCATACCCTGGCTGTCGACCAGAATGATTATGAATACGAAATCAATGCGGAAGCCATTCTGGATTCGACTAATCTTCCGCTGAAAGATAATGAAATCTACTTGCAGTATCAGCAAATTCTCATGGATACCGCGCGCTCCTATAAAGCTGGCGAATTTTCCGGAGGAGCAAAAAGCACGGATGCGACCGAATTTTTTCTCGATGGTCTGGAGGCCATTTTCACGCCGCTAACACCTGATCACACTGACAGCGTTAAAGCGTCGCAAATTGATCGCGCCGAATCCAAAAATGCGGAGGCTCCAGGTAAAATCAATAGCGAGCAGAAAACTCCCGCTCCTCATTCAGATTCGGAAGGAGAAAAAACACCGCAAAGCAAAAGCACCACAGAAGATGCTTTCTTAAGTGGCATTCCCGACTTCTCTGCCAGCTTCAACACTCCACTGTTTACACCCAACGCCTCCAACTTGGGTGAAGTCTCGCAGATGAGTTTGACGATGGAGCAGTCCACCGACATTTCCATAAAGCGCGGAATGAAAACCGTCGAGCAGAACTACAGCTACGAATCCACCGTCAGCCAACATTTTGGTATCGGTGGCGATAGCATCGAACACGCAAACTTAGCGGATGAAGACCAGCCCGGCGGGCAAACCTATTTACACGAAGTGGTCAAACAAGCGGCAAACATGACGCGGATCTTGGATATGGACACCAATGGCAATGCCCTTGCTTACACGGAAGAAAAAGAGAGCACGCATGTTGAAAAAGACCAAATCAGTGGTGAACGGAGAGATCACCGATATCAAAGAAGAAGACCTCACCGATCCGCGGGAAAATTACTCCTACGCTTTACAGGCCACCAACGCTGTCCTTAAAGCGCCGTTGCGGATGACTCAGGTCAGTGACTACGTTGATATTCAGCTGCTTGAAGAAGCCATTAAATCGAGCCGCGTAGATTTTTATTCATAAGAACTATCGGGAGGTTGGGGATCTGCAGCTCTTATTCCCACATCCTGGATCTTTCCGTTCGTTGATCATGAAAACTCTAAGCCGAAAGAAATCAAGTTGAGTGAGCATAGTCGAACTTCATTTGTGATCGAACTACTTGATCCTTTCCGAGCATGTCCTAAACCACCCCGTCAGGCTATGCCTGCCACCCCCTCCGGAGGAGGGGAATATCCTGCCCCCAAACATTCACTCATTTGCCGGGCAGTACCCCGAAGTCGATCTAAACCATTCCCCTCCTCCGGAGGGGTACGCCGAAGGCGGGGGGTGGTTTAATTTAAATGCTATTAGGCCTCTTCTGCGCGTTTCCCATTTCAAAAGCCAGCGGCCACACTGATTAAATTGATGAAGGAAATCGGAGTAGTTTTAACTCAAAATGAGGCCGATCATGCCAGTCAGTTCAGTTTGTTTATGGATTCTGTTCAGTCACCTTCCGCTTAGAAGTCGGCACAATTTTTTGAATAGTGCCGTCCGCATTAAAGAACACTCGTTCCATCGCGGTTGAGCGTCTGTAACTTCCGCCGCCGGGAAGATTGGCGTCATGGTAGGCCAGGAAGGTGTGACCTTTGAAGTCAAACAAAGCGGGGTGAATAGTGGTGGTGCCGGGCAATGGGTCCATAATAATGCCTTGGTATTGCCATGGCCCAGTAGCGGATGTACTAGTGGCGTAACCGATGCTCTCTGGGAATCCTGCGGCGTATACCAAATAATACAAGCCGTTGTGTTTGGAGACGTAAGGCGCTTCTTCAAAATTTGGTAGGGTATCAACCGTATTAATTTTAACGTTGCTCATATCCCGGCTGATCATTTTGCCGTTGGCATCCAGGGTAAATGTTTCTCCCTTTAGGTGAATCAGATTACTTTCCAATTCCACCCACCACAATTGTTTGTTGCCCCAATACAAATAAGCGCGACCGTCGTCGTCAATAAAAACGGCGGGGTCGATATTGCGCCAAGAGTGGTCTTTATATTGAGCAGTGTCGGCCAGCACAATCATGGGCATGCCGCGCGGATCGGTAAAAGGACCTTCCGGGTTATCGGATACCGCCACACCAATGGTAAAACCAAATTCCGGCTGGCCGCCTTCCATGGTCACATAAAAATAAAATTTGGATTTGCCGGATTCGTCTTTTTTGTGGGTAACGTGCGCCGCATAGGCATTGCCTGTCACTTCACTGCCACGCGCCCATTCAAAATCGGAATAATGCAAAACCGCGCCTTTGTTTTCCCATTTCACCAAGTCGGTCGTTGTCCACAAACGATAGTCGTACATGCGGTAGTCGTTCACGTCGATGGCTTGTTCGTCGTGACTGGTGTACAGATACAGAGTGTCACCCAGCACCAGCGCGGCAGGGTCAGCGGTATAAATAATCTCGCCGACTTCATTGGTGGGATCTTGTGTGTCATAGCGAATAATCGGGTTATCAAAAACGGTTGGAGGCTCAAAAGCCGTGTCAGCAGCCTTATCCGATTGTAGGTAGGCACAAGCAGTTACGGTCAGTGCCGATGCAGCAGTCAAAACGGCTGGAATCATTTTTCTCATCATGAATCGGTCTCTTTGCATTTTTTAACTAATTGTTGGCTCTTATGTGCCGTTTGCATGGGTAAACCAGTGCAGAGCGTTACCGTAACGGTTGAATAGGTGGATTACTAGTGTTTTGGGCGCTCAGTCGGAGGGGTGATTTGGCCCGGTTCACAGGGCGAGGGCGGACCTTGCGTCACTCCTGGTGATGCCCTTTTTGGCGAGCTCCTGAGAACTACGTCAACTCCCACGCGATAATTCGCGTATAACACCGCGCAGAGCTCTGAATCTGTTTTATATTCAATAGGTTGGCTTTGCCTTTAGATTGATATCACGCAATGCACGGGTAGGAAAACGAGCATGCGTGAATACGGGGCGATCAGGGGTGGCGCAAAACGCTGAAAATTTTTTATAAACCGTGGTTTATGGGTGATATCTCTGTTGAGTGTTAGGGAGATATCGAGCATGCGTGATATTAAAATGTTAAGGACAAAATAGGGAGTATCGGTATGGCAGCAAAGAAAAAAAGCACCAGCTAAAAATAAATCCGTGGCTAGAAGTAGCAACGCTACTTCAGGAGTGGCGAAATTCCCGAGACACTCCATAGGTCGCGCTATCAGAATACCAAAAGCAATAATCGAGCAGAATGCTGGCAATGAATGTACTGTAGCGCAAAGTGCAGATTTTGTAGGCGTTGGCAACCATGGTCCATACAAGTTAGAAGTAAGTTCTGCAACAAAATATGGCTTGCTGGAAAGTCCTTCAGCCGGTCGCATAGCAATCACGGAGTTAGCGAGGAGAATACTGCGTCCGCAATCTGAGTCTGACGAATTGGCAGGAATAAGAGAGGCGGTTCTTAATGCTCCTCAAATATCGGATGTTTATAAACATTACAGGGGCGAAAACCTACCCGATGAAAAGTTTCTAAATAATACCATATGTGATACCTACAAGGTTCCTCGCGATAAAGTCGAAGAGTTTACTAAAATATTTATTGAGACTCTAACGGACGCTAAGCTCCTTCAGACGCATGGCGGAAAAACTAGGGTTCTTGATGTAACTGAAGAAGACCCGGATTCTACAGAAAAAACAGAGACGCTTAAAAAGCTCGGCAAAGGAGTTAAGATCGAAGCATCCGATACCTGTTTCGTGATGCAGCCTTTCGGGCCTCCGCTGGGAACTTACTATGAAAAAGATTTACAAGCCAGCAATAGAAAAGGCCGGTCTCAAACCAATGAGAGCCGATGCTGATATTTTTGGCACAGGAAAGATAATTGACCAAGTATGGAGGGGAATACTTGAAGCAAAAGTCCTAGTTGCTGAACTCACAAATAGAAATCCGAACGTGTTTTATGAGCTTGGCTTGGCTCATGCCCTGAATAAGCCCGTCGTTTTAGTTTCTTCTAATGAACACGATGTCCCTTTTGACCTCCAACATATCCGAGTAATCTATTACGATACTACTGATCCATTTTGGGGGAACAAGCTAATGGACAAGGTGGCTGAAAATATTATTTCCGCCATAAGAAATCCAGAAGAAGCGGTATTTAAAAATGCGCTCGAGTAAGTGTCTTAACAAAGCGCTGCACCGGACAAGCCGGTGAGCGCGACGTTATAAAAACTGGAGCCCCGAGGTAAGGCAACGTTTGAGAGCGTCAAGACCTCCACGAGGTTGGTCGTCGAGCGCATCAATCGCAAGCAGTCGGAAATGTTTTCCGTTCCTTGTTTTGTGGTTTGCGCTACGCTATCGCAAAACATTCACAGAAAATGCCGTGCATGCTATTGCTTAGCACGATTATCATTTCTATAAGCCATTTCAAAAATCAGCCGAGCGCCACCAGGTTGGTTGCGCGGGAAGAAGGAGCTCTCAATGACCGAGCCCAATAAGATCGAACGCATGCAAGTACTCGACGCGCTCAGGGGATTTGCGCTTGCCGGAATTGTGGTGGCGCATATGTATGAGCAGTTTATCGCGGCGCCGCGTCCCGCAGGTGGCTGGGGGGTTACGCCGGACCTTGGCGACCAGATCACGGGCGGTGCTGTCTGGATTTTGGTGTTCGGTAAGTTCTACTCTTTGTTTGCGCTGCTGTTTGGTGTCAGTTTCGGCATCATGATGGAGCGTGCCGCCACCCTCGGTAAGGATTTTTCCACACGCTTTCTCTGGCGCTTGAGCCTGCTGTTACTCATCGGCATTTTTCATGCGGCCATTTATCGTGGCGACATTCTGACCGCCTATGTCCTGATTGGGCTAATACTGCCGGCACTCTATAGAATGGCGGATCGTTGGTTATGGGCCTTGATCATATTTCTGATGCTCGGGTGCGGCCAGTTGTTAGTGTATGGGCTAGCGGGCAAGGCCAGTTTTCTACCTTGGGAATCCTCGCCAAATTCCCCCGAGGTGGCCCGCTATGTAGACGTTTTGAAGCACGGCACTTTCATCGATGTGATGAAAGAAAATTTAAGCACAGGATTGGCTCACAAATTCGATTTTCTTTTTGCAATCTTTGGTCGGGCTTATATGACGCTCGCGTATTTTCTTCTCGGCATGTGGCTGGTGCGCCATCGCATTGTGCACAACCTCGGCGCCTATCGGCCACAACTAAAACGTGTGTTGTGGATATCGTCGGCGTTGACGGTGATTTTTTTCGTCTTGATGAATGTGGCATTTATCAAGATGCCGGATATGATGCAATTCACTCAGTGGAGCCATGTGCTGGCTTTCTCTTTCTATAACCATTTCAATATCGCCATGACACTGGCGCTCGGCAGTGGATTTGCGCTGCTTTTTCTCCGTGCCAAAGGAGGGTGGAAAAACGCATTGGCTGTTTACGGTCGCACCGCCTTGAGCAACTATATTTTGCAGAGCCTTATCGGTACAACGCTCTTTTTTGGTTTCGGCTTCGGTCTGCTCGGGGATCTGCACGATTGGCAAACTCTGCTGCTGGCGTTGTTGATCATCCTGGTGCAGATAAAAATCAGCGGAATCTGGCTGCGCCATTTTCGTTACGGTCCTTTGGAGTGGCTGTGGCGCTGTGGAACCTATCGCCAATGGCTACCCCTGCGCAAATCGACCGGCATGGAGGCTCAGTCCATAAGCTGAGTCTCATGATTATCAAAAAAAATAAGCGCAGAAATACCAAAGTCGCTAAACGGCAAATACCCGAAGTTGAGTAAATCTAATAACGAACCACACGGAGACTTTTATGAGATTAGCCACTTTGATTCTTTCACCTCTTGCAGCGGTTTGGCTGGTATCCTGCGGCGGTAGAGATACGACGAACAACATCGACGACGATCCCGCGCTTGTTTATACACTCCATGTTTCCAGCGTGGAGCGTGACACGGCTCCTATAGTGTCGGACGAAGATTTCGGCGAACTCGTGGATGGCAATAATCGTTTTGCGATCAAGATGTTTCAGAGGATGCTGGAGAAAAATTCTGACTCCTCCGTTTTTTCCCCTTACAGTGTCACCACCGCCCTAGCTATGACTTACGCAGGGGCGGATGGTAAGACCAAAGCGGAAATCGCGGACGCACTGGAATTTACGCTCGACGACGAGGCGCTGCACCGCGGCTTCAACAAGTTGGCCGCTGAATTGGATAAGCGCAATCTACCCAGTGATGCTTGGTCGAATGCGCAGGAGCTTTTGGTTAACAACGCCATTTGGCCTTACATAGCCAAACCGCCGGCTGAGCCCTTTTTAAATACGCTCGCACGCCATTATGGTAGCGGTATCTACGGTCTTGATTACGTTAGTGAACCGGATTTGTCTCGCAATACCATTAATAAGCAGGTGGAAGAATGGACCAAAGGTTATATCGCTGACCTGCTGCCGCCTGGAACCATCGCAAGTGACACCCGGCTGGTTTTAACCAGTGCGATCTATTTGCACGCGCCCTGGGAACGGACTTTTGCTGATTACAGCACCAAGCCGAAGCCGTTCTATAACCTGGACGGAACAGTGAAAGAAGTACCGACCATGGCAGGGACTACCTATGTTGCCCACAAGCAATTGGATGGTGCGCTGTTAGCAGCCTTGCCTTTCCGTGAGGGTCAACTTTATATGGGGTTTTTGATACCCGACGAGGATTTCTTGTCATATGTTGCAAACCTGGATGCCGAAGCCCTGCGCGAAGAACTCGAACAAATAACAAGTACGCAGGGTGTCGTTCTGTTGCCCAAATTCCAGCTTGAGTCGGACATATCCATGGGAAATATGCTCCAGGATTTCGGCATGGTTCAGGCGTTCTCATCCACCGCTGACTTTGGGCCCATGGGTATTGGTGAAGTAGAGATCAGCGATGTGCGGCACAAGGCTTTTATTGATGTCAACGAGGCTGGCACCACCGCCGCAGCGGCGACCGCCGTTATTATTCCTCAGCCTTCTATCATTCCGCTGGCGGCAGAGATCAATAGACCTTTTGTATTTTTTATTTACGATAAGGCAACCAAAACGATTTTGTTTATGGGGCATGTGGCGAATTTTTAGTGTGGACTTTTAGCAAGGCTCCTCCCTGGTTGGAGAGGGGTGTTGCTAGCCCTGCCCTGACTCGCTGACCAATCTAAAGGGCTCCTCCCAATCCGGTAAGCTACCAATCCTTGATCTTGGACCAAGAACCGGTATGATAGCCGGTCATTGTGGACAACAATTTACAAGGAGTTAAAAGATGACAAGTCGATTCCCCCCTGGAAACGTCGCAAACAAATCAGTAGACATATTCCAATGTGCCGATAGGGTTTCTCCCGGCGACGAGCCCCGCGACATTACCTCTACGAAGCACCTTTACCTTCCGCTTGACACCTCGAATTCGTCCGTCCAGATCCGAAAAAAATCCTTTCGGGGCCGTTATTTACAAGAATACCGTTCAGGCGGGAAACGCTTATCAAGCCTTTGATGGAAAAAGATTAGTGGTTGAGGTCGGCTGCGACACCATTATTTATATCCATATCAATCCTGCACAGCCGGCAAAACATCACCGGCTGTTTATCCAATCAGAGAAGGCTTTTAACGGTGATACAACCATTCGAAGGGACGCCGCTGAAATCGCGAAAAACACTCGCCATATAGAAACTATCGTCAAGTATGAGATGTATTTCATTCTTGGCGTGTTCTCAACTGTTAGTTTGGCGGCCTGGCTGACCGTCACTGGTGCAGATGTCACATATCTATATGCCTCGAAACGAGCGGTGGCAGATTCATCGAGGAAGCTATCCAAAGCATTACTTGCAGAGCTTGATGCCCTGGGAACTTATGCTCCTACGTTACAGAAAAAAATATGGGAAATGATTACTGCCGAACTGGTCAACAACTCATCGCGGGCAGCAAAGAATCTTCCAAGAACTATTGCGACCGATGAAAAGGTTCAAGCCCAGACAACAGGCATCATATTTGGTAAATGGGCAATGCCCAGTGGAAATCCATTTAGTGCTTGGACTATTGTTAGCGTATTGTTGGTTCAAGCGGCCAGCAATTCGATACTTAAGTATCCAGATGCATATATCCAGTCGCTGATTGACCAATATAAGCCCCTCTTGGAAGAGATGCGACAAGTTAACCCCTCGCAGCCAGCAACGATGCAAAAGCCAGCAGCCACACTGATTAAGCTAATGAAGGAAACCGGAGTGACTTTAACTCAGAACGAGGCTGTAAGCATTTTCAAAGAAATATCTCAAAACAAAGAAAAGGCTTGCGCATCCATGACAAACGTCTTGAAGGCACTATCAGAATTCAAGCGGATTACTAACAAATAAATGATGACAGTCATGAAAAGAAAATTTTTAATAATCGCTTTATTATTTATTACTGCCAATGCGTGCTCAGATGACAGTTTCGAAAAAGCTGTGAGCCATTACTGTGGCTTATACAACCCTAACTCTCTCGAATCATTAGGGCAGGGTGCAGGGCTTCAGGAAATTTTCGGCCACATCTTGGAACAGCAAAAAGCCATCAGCAACAAGAAATTTCAGGACATATTAAAGATCGCCGACATATCAGATTTTTCAGCCTACTATGCGAGTGTAAAAGCCAGTATCGAACAAGAGCTTGGGCGAACCTGGTCATGCTCGGACTTTGATCAGTTCTTTTTACCGAAACAAAAAGTCGTATCTTTGTCACTGAAGGGTGTTTATCACAAAGCGATTGATCCACAAGCAGACAATGTCGTTGTGATTATGGCGGCCCATTCAGGTGAGATTTTGGTGAACGGCGCTCCGCTAAAGGAACCTTCAAAATTAAAGGCGGCACTTGAATCCCGAATCGCAAAACGATCTGTAGAGGAAGTGAGTTTTGTGCTTTATTTCGACGAGGACGCTAATGGAGCCCTAGTGTCGGATGTACTCTCGGTATTGACTGAGCTAGGTGTAGATTCGGTTGATCTTATTGATCTGTGAGAGGAGCGGGCAGAACGTCAGCAAAGCGTTCCGCCTCCCAATCTCGCACTACCTTCTCAGCCTTTTTTAGACCTAAATATGCTCTAATTTTCAAAGTGAGATTGTCATACATAGTTCCTTTCTATCCCCATCGCAAGATTTGCTCAATCTTTTCCGATACTTGATGTAATCCCCTTTGGTTCGCACGCCCCCATCCCCATCCCGCGCGATACTGCCTAAGATCATTGTAGTGACGCGGTTCAAAGCCGGTACTTTGAATTACTTCTTCTTCCGTCTCTCCTTTTTCCATTCGAACACCTCCGCCGGTTACAACAATTGCAAACCACCATGCATAGCTTTCGCCGCCGACTATACGTTTAAGAAATTCAGCCACCTCACCTCGCTCTGCTTTATTCTCGCTAAACAACTTATACATAGTAGGCTCACCTATCCTTAAAATAGTCATTAGCAGAGAACCTGCACCTAAGCTCCAGAGCAGGCGCCCCTGATTCTCTGGTGTGGTAGACATTAGATGGCCAAGCACTCGGAACACTTCCTGGATTTGTCTCAGTGTAAGCTTCAAAAATTGGATGAGTTCAGCAATTTCTTCTCTCCTTTGCTGACCTAACTCCATAAAACAATGTCTGTCTTTCGTCAAATAAAAGGTGATGTATTGCGATACAAGTACGGAATAACCCGCTGTAGGTATGGACGGAAGTGCCACTTCGCGATGAATAAACTTTCTGAAATATTCTTCAAAATTGAGATTCTGACCGAACTCGGTTTTTGCAGAATTTTCCAGCTGATCTCTATCTGCAGCTAGAATAAAGATTGCACCTTTTGTGTCAAAAATATGCTTAATAGTTTCCAAATAACTAATTGCATAATCTGGCCTGCATCTATCCAGCTCATCAACTAAAAATAATATCTTCTGATCAGATGAGCTCACAAACCTATTTATCTCAATTTTCAGCTCGGCCATTGCAGACTTCCGCTGCTGATATAATGAAAATGAATCGGGGATAATGGAGTCTGCACGAATTCTTTTCTCTTTTTGTTCTTCGGCGATATTTCCTGCCGCTAGCACGTCAATCCCTGAAACTTTCGCGACGACTTGATTGGTGATTGCGGTTGCGAACCAGCCAAGATCTTTCGCAGCTTCTACAAGCTGATTCGTATCTTTAGCTGTCGAGGAAAAACATTCAACTAATGCAGATATTATTGAAAATAATGGATCGCCAAAGTAATCGCTTTCCCAAGCATTTAATTGAACAACCAAAAATTTTAATTTCTTTTCTTCATCACTTTGTAATGCATCTTTCCACATATCCAGAAATGTTGTCTTTCCGGAGCCATATTTCGAAGTCAATGCCACAACAAGACCACCATTGACATAGTTCTGTTCGGTCAGCAAAAAATCTTCAAGGCGATCCGCGAAATCCTGTAATCCAAAGAGATCTTCTGAAAAAGTCGATATTTTCATAGTTCCACCATGAGCTGTCAGTTGCTGAAACTGCGTCAACGATAACGCCAGCTCTCAGCTTAAGCGAGGCGAACTGAAACTTCCAGTTGGGTTTTACGCCGATTGAGTAGGGCAGGTGGGGAGGCTGTTACAACTTTGAATGGTAACAACCTCACCCACCCCAAACCCTCACCTCCACCACTTCCCCATTCCGCAACTGATCCGAAGGACTCACCACCAATCTATCGGCGGCAGTAATCCCCGCTAGCACCTCAACCTCACGCCCCAAATCCCGCCCGAGTTTTACCGGGCGGAATTCCACGCGGTTTTCTTTATCCAGAACGACCACTTGCGGGCCTTGGGCGTTGATGAGGAGGACGGAGGGCGGGACTAGGAGGGCGGTGGTGGGGTTGGTGAGGGTGAATTGGATTTCGGCGTAGGCGCCGGGGAGAAGGGTGCCGCGGGGGTTGGGGAGGGTGAGGTCGGCTTGGCGGGCGCGGGTTTGTGGGTCTAAGCCGCCGGCGAGGCGTTCTACTCGGGCTTTGATATCCGCGCCCGGTTGTTCCTTCAATAACACATTCACTTCCTGGCCGACTTGGATGTGATGTGCATAGGATTGGGGAATCCAGACGGTTAGCCGCAGAGGATCGACGGCGGCGATGGAGAACAGCGGTTGTCCCGCGTTGCGGATAAGGTCACCCACTTCGATATTGCGCCGGGTGATCACGCCAGCAAAAGGTGCGGTAATACGGCGGAATTCCTGTTGTTGTTCGAGGCGGCGGGCGTTGGCATCGGCAGCGGCGAGATCGGCTTCGGCTTGTTGTACGTGACTGCGTTTTTCCGCGAGATCCTGCTGGGTAACGGCGCCGCTTTGTGCGCCCAATTTCTCCCAGCGATCCAACGTTTGGCGAGCGAGGGCGAGGCGAGCTTCTGCTTGTTGGCGCTGGGCATTGGCTTGCGCCAATTCCTGCTCCTGCTCAGGCGCGTCTATGGTTGCGAGCAGTTCATCTTTTTCCACCCGGTCGCCAATGCCTTTATGCCAAGCGGATAAATAACCTGTGCTACGGGCATAGACGGCCGCTTCTGTGTCCCCGCGCAAACTGGTGGGCAGACGAACTTGCTGCGCCAACGCACCGGGTTTGGCTTGTGTGATTAAAACCGTGCGCTGCGACAATGCTTGCGTGTAGGACGACAAGGCTTGGTCAGCGCGCCAGTTATACCAAGCGCGCGTTCCTGCAGCCGCAACCAATATCAAAGCGAGCAAAAAGAGCGCGGGTTTCAATAGCGGCGAGCGGGTTGGAGATTTTCCTAATTCATCCGCGCGCTTTGGGAATACATATAAATTGGCAGTAGCTTCTGCGGACGAATCCAAATAATTGTGGGTCAGATCATTCATAAAAATTGCGGCTCAGGATTGGCTGATGCGTTGTTTTTATTGGAAAGAGCGCGAGCGGCAAGCCAGCGGTGAGCACCGGCAAAAATCACCGGCACAAATAACAAGGTCGAGAGAGTTGCCATAATTAATCCCCCGATAACGGCGCGCCCCAGAGGCGCATTTTGTTCACCGCCGATACCCAGTCCCAGCGCCATGGGCAACATGCCGGCGATCATGGCGAAAGCGGTCATCAATACCGGGCGCAAGCGGGTGGATGCTGCCTGCAATGCGGCTTGATCTGGCGTTACACCTTCTGACAGACGACTGCGCGCAAAAGACACCAACAAAATACTGTTGGCGGTAGCCACACCCATACACATAACGGTGCCGGTTAATGCAGGAACGCTGAGCGTGGTGCCGGAGAGAAATAACATCCAGGCGATACCGGCGAGGGCGGCGGGCAGGGCGCCGATGATAATGAGCGGGTCCAACCAGGATTGGAAATTCACCACCACCAGTAGATACACCAGCGCAATCGCGACGATAAGCCCATAACCCAAGCCAGTGAACGCACTTTTTAAAGTGTCGCTCTGACCGCGCAATTCCAAGGTGACGCCGCGCGGTAATTGCGGGCGGAATTCTTCCAGCACATTTTCAATATCGCGTATTACCGCGCCTAAATCTCTGTCCTGCACGCTCGCGTGAATATTGATGGTGTTGATGCTGTTGCGCCGGGTGATCACAGAAGATTGCACCGTCCGCTCATAAGTGACGACGCTGCCCAATTGATGTTGACGCCCATCCGCACCGGCACCTATAGGTGTTTGCAGCAAAGCATCGATGCTATCGAGATCGATTTCCGTTGCGCGTGGGCCGATGTTGTAAGTATTGCCGTTGGCCTCGTTGAGCCAGTTGGTGGGCGATGTCTGCATTGAACCGCTGAGGGTGATCATCATATTTTCCGCCACGTCGCGAGCGGAAAGTCCCAGCTCCTGCAATTGTCCTCTGTCCATATTGAGCGCCAGCGTCGGCTTGCTCCAGCGTTGGTACACATGAGCGTCCACCAAGCCAGGAATACTGCGCAGCCGATTATTCAACTCGGCAGCCAATGGCAATAATTGCTCCGGCCGACCGCCGACAAATTGCACATCAATCGGCGCGGGCATACCGAAATTCAAAATCTGGCCCATCTGATCGGCAGGTTGGAAATAAAATTCCACATCGGGAAAAAGACGCGGCAATTCCAGACGCAAATCGCGCATGATGTCCGGGGTACCCAGTTTGCCGCGGCGGATGCTGATCATGATTTCCGCGTCTGCCGCTTCGGTGGTGCCGGAGTTGCCATTCAGGGTATTAATCGGGCTGTAAGGGCCGCCGATAATATCGAGCATTTCTCCCATCTGTTCTGCCGGAATTCGACTGCGAATTACGTCTTCCACCCGATCCACCAGCGCGGGCATCTGCTCCAGCCGCGTGCCAGAGGGCGCGCGCAGGTGCAAACGCATTTGACCGCTGTCCACCACGGGGAAAAGATCCTGCCCCAGCTTGGGCACTAGCCCCAGCGACAACACACAGCAAGCGAGAAAGGCCGCGGCAAAGGTTTTGCGGTGCGTGAGCAGCTGTTGCACCAATGCTGTGTAGTGATCACGGAATGTTTCAAAGCCGCGATTGAATGCGTGATGAATACGATCAAACGTATTCGCTTTCTTGTTGGTGTGATGTTGATGATTGCGCAGCATATACATCACCAGCGTCGGCACCAATGTGCGAGAAATTAAATAAGACGCGAGCATGGCGAAGACCACCGCTTGCCCCATGGGCACAAACAGCGAGCGCGCAAAGCCGTCGAGAAAAAACATGGGCACAAAGACAATACAAATACACAGGGTGGAAACAAACGCAGGCGCGGCGATTTCCCGCGCGCCATCCAAAATCGCTTGAACTGGAGGTTTGCCCAACGCCAGTTGGCGTTCGATGTTTTCGATTTCCACTGTGGCGTCATCCACCAATATACCGATGGCCAGAGCGAGGCCACCGAGCGTCATTAAATTGATGGTCTGCCCTAATAAATACAGAGCAATCAGCGAACTCATAATCGCCAGTGGAATGGAGATGGCAATAATGCAGGTGCTGCGCCAGTTGCCGAGAAACAACAGAATCATCGCCGCTGTGAGCGACGCGGCAATCAAACCTTCGTGCAATACATTGCCAATCGCGGCGCGCACAAAAACGGATTGGTCGAACATCAATTGAATATCCAAACCTTCCGGCATGCTGGCGAGAATTTGTGGAATGGAGTTTTTGACGTGATCCACCGCAGCAATGGTGGAAACACCGCCATAAGCGAGCACGGAATTGAGGACACTGCGCGAGCCGTTTTGCCGCGCAATGGTGGTGGCAGGATCAAAGCCGTCGCGCACATTGGCAAGATCCTTCACCAGCAGAGTGCGCCCATTAACGCCGGGTAAATCACTTTCGTAATGGCGCACGGGAATTTCGCCGATTTCGGCAATGCTGGGAATATTGCCGTTGAGTTTGATATCAAAATCCTGCGCGCCGATTTTCATACTGCCGGTTGGCAGCACGAGATTTTGCCGCCCCATTGCACTCACCAATTCCGCCGGCGTCACGTTGTGCGCAACCAACGCATTGGTATCCAAATCCACCGATACCTGGCGCCGTCGCGAACCGTAGGGGGCAGTGAGGGGAAAGTCCTTTTTTACTGCCGATAATCGGGCGCAGCGCCGTATTGGCGGCATCCGCAATTTCAATATCCGATAAAGTCGAACTCGACATGCCGAGCTGAATCACCGGCAATTCCGACGCAGAATAGCGCCGCACCCGCCCAGGCTGAGTTCCCGGCGGCATGGAGCGCGCCGCGCCGTTGGCACTCATGGTGACTTGGGTCATGGCGGCGTTGATATCCGTTCCCGGTTGGAAATAAACCTTCACCAATCCCAACCCGGCGAGCGCCAGGGATTCGGTGTACATAATGTCATCCACCGCCTGACCCAACTCGCGCTCCGCGGGGCCGGTAATGCGCTCGGACATTTCCTTGGCGGTGAGGCCGCGGTATTCCCACAATTGTGCAATCACCGGCATATCAATTGCGGGAAATACATTGGTGGTCATGCGGCTGAGCGCGTAAGGTGTGGCGAGCACAATCAATAAAGCCGCCACTATAAAGGTATAGGGGCGGCGCAAGGCCAGTTCGACTATCCACATGGCGGGACGATTCCAATAAAAATTTTCGGCAATCCTTAGAAAGTGTTGGAGAAGGTTATGCCGACCCAGCGGCGATAGGGATAAGGCGCATAACTCACCCAGCCTTCTTCATGAGTGTCGTCATCGAAGGCATTTTTGACCACCAGACTCACACCAAAGCCTTCGCCTACGCGCCCTAAACCTATTGCGGCATCCGTGCGGCTGAATGCCGGGACGCGGCTGTAGTCAGACAAGTCGTCGGTATTCAAATAATCACTTGAAAATGCCGTGTTGAAGCTGGCGTGAAACTCGGTTTTCCAGACTGGGAAGCGAAATTCGGCACCGTAATTAATCGTCCACAGTGCAGCGCCGGGAAGACGTTGGCCAGTCTGATCGACAAAGGGAACATTGCTCGGCAAATAATTCAGCTCGGGTGGTCGTGGCGAATTTTTGAAATCTTCGTAGCGCGCATCGTTGTAGGCGCCACTGATACGCAAACTCAGGTATTCAATGCCGGAGTAAACACCGTCGAACTCCACACCCTGAACTTTCACTTTATTAACGTTACCTTGTGATGTGATATAAGCCGTCGCAGCGCCGGGGTCTTGACCATTGGCGATATTAATCTGCGTCTGGAAATCATCAACGGTGCGCGTCGCCTGTTGATAATCTTCGATGTCCATCACAAAGGCGTTGATATTGAATGTCAAAGTGTCGTCAAGCAGCAGGGTTTTCAAGCCCAATTCATACGCATTGGTTTTTTCCGGCTTAACACCTACAGGCACGCCGTTGATGTTATACGCGGTGCCGGATTTTTCCCCGTACTGCCAACTTGCATAGATTTTAATGCCGTCGCTCAACTCATAACTTTGACTGAGGAAAGTGGTGAGCAAGGTATCGTCGTAAGTGCTTTCCGTGTAGGGAACCAACTGGCCGATCTGCCCTGCGCGTATGGCTTTGGCCGCGCCGACCTGTTGCCTCTGCGCATTGGACAAATTCGCGTAAGGCACGCCGTAATAGCGATTGGCGACCTGGTCGGCAAAAGCAAGCTGCGCAGGAGAATTGTCGTTAACAAATGTCGGTACGCCGCCAACGTCGACAATACGTCCCAAGGTGCCCACCGGCAGTGTGGTTGAGTCGGGGAGGGTAAAAGCGGCAGTCAATGAATAGAAGCCACCCAGATCTATGCCGCGTGTGTTACCGGCAGGGTTCAACGCGGAGCCGGAGCCGTTATTTTCGAGCAATAAATTATCGGCGGTAGTCCGGTCCTCTGTGCCTACACGCAATCCAGCAGTCAACTGCGCTGCCTCGTGCCAATTCCAGCTGGCCTGGCCAAAAATAGCATTGCTTTGGGTATTCACAAAAGTGTGGCCGATGCGGCGGCCATTATCCAAACTGTCCTGCAATAAAGCGCGACCGGCACCACGGTTGACTCCCGCGTTGCGATCCAATGTGTTGTATTGAGCATTGGATGCAAACCAGGCACCCGCATCCGAACCCCAACCGGTTTTTGCGGTGATGTCATTATCTGTTTTAAACAGGAACAGGCCCGCGCGATATTTCAGCACATCGTCTACCTCGCCGTCCCAGATAAATTCCTGGCTGTATTGGCGATAGAAAACTCCGCCACCACCATCGATATTGATATCGAAAGGTGTGCCTTCATCATTGTGGGCGTCGAACGTATATTCGCGCACAGCAGTAATGGAGCGAATTTCACTGTTGGAGAGGGAATATTTAATATCCAGAGACGCGCCGCGATTGGATACTGTCTGCCCCTCGATCTGATTGAAATTCACCATTTCGGTTTCTTCACCAGCAACATAATCTTCATAGGTATAAATGTCCCCATTGAAATCCCGCCCGACAAACCAATCCCGCGCTGGCGTGAATACTCCATTGGCATTGGTGAAGCCGTCCAGTTTTGCGCGCGCGGTAGTACCACTGGGATCGGTCAAAGTGCCATCTGCGTAATATTCCGGCTGGCTGTGATAGAAGGTCAGACCATTTTGCAATTGTGGAGCACGGGATTCCGCATCGACGCTCAAGCGTGCCTCCAGATCGTCCGTCGGTGTCAACAGAAATTGCACGCGACCGCTAAGCCGGTTTTTGTCGTATAGCGTGTAATTGGTGTTGTAGCGGTTTTTATAATATCCGCGCCCCTTATCCACCACGAAAGAGCCGCGCCAGGCCAACAGATCCTCGATAACCGCACCGCCACTTGCGCCTTTGATAATGATGGCCTCGCGGTCGCCATAGGTGATGGACAAATTGGATTCAGACTCGAAGGTCGGCTTTTTGGTATTGACATAAACCGCGCCGGAGCTGCCGCCTTTGCCGCCCCAGGTACCCACAGGACCGCGAAAACCTTCAACGCTCTCCACATCATAAAAATCGAAATTGCCGAGCGCCGTCAAACCAAAACTCACACCGTCCTGAACCACCAGAACGCTTGGGTCCTGCACCTCAGCAAATGCGCGTTTGCCGACGCCGCGTATGGACAGAGACGCACCGCGGGTATTGTTTTGGTTAAATGTCACATTCGCGAGACGTTTGGAAATTGCTTCGTAATCCAAGCCCAATTCCCGCCCTAAAACTTCACCGGATACAACGGACTGGGAAACCGGCAAATCGTAAACCTGCTCAAGATTGGTGGTGGCTTCCGTGGTGGCTATAGCACCCATTACGAGAATTTCTTCAATCACGCCGGAGGCTGGTAAACCTTGTGCGACAGCAAGGGTCGGCGCTGCAACACTGGCAATAATCAACAATGCCAATGGCTTTTTACGGAAACTGGAAGAGGGAGTTTTTGTCTTGTACTGTAAATGCAAGCTCATAGCGAATCCTGTGAATACATGTAGCGAAAACCGGCCCGGTGCAAGCGTCATACCAGATTAAAATCGGCAATCGAACGATGAAAATTCAACAGTGATTAGCGTTAGAAAATTTAAATTCGAGTGATTTTCATAACAGGTGCTGCATTGTCAGCAATGTGCGATCGTATTTTCAAGTATGTGCTGGATTCTTAACAACGCTGACTGAACACTGCCCAACAGTCCTGCGTCAATGCAGGAGTAGTGGCCGGCGAAATTGGTCAGTTTTCCTCCACTCCAACAATCTGGTTATGACGATAGAAATAAAAAATCTGAAAATCACTGAAAAAAGACAGGACACCTTTTGCCGTCGATCTGGATGACGCCGATAGGGAAAATCACCAGTGTTTGATGAGCCCCTGGCTACTGCTTTTAAAACATCGTCGCTGCTGATAAATCAGCAGCAAACCCCGTCAACACCTCGCTCCAATCGAGCACATCTTGGCGAGCCTCTAGAATCCACGGGCTTTGCAGTCAATTTTAATCAAGAAAAAAATTTTGGCCTGATAGTTGCCATGACAGCTGCCAATGGCATCGCCACCTTACCCACACAAAAACTAACACCACACTATAGAAGCATTAGGAGTGCGCAATTTATGAAGATCACACATTCCCGCAAAGTTGTAGCCGCAGCGGCAATATTGGCCGCCCTGGCATGCGCGGCCTCGGCGGATGACAAGAGCAAAAGCAAAAACCCCGTACTTTCCAGTAAGGAAGCGGTAGAGCAACGCCGAGCTGCATTCAATCTTGTCGGCAAAAGCTTTAAGCCGATCGGTGGAATCTTGAAAGGCGAAGTGGATTACAACTCGGTGGATGTCGTCGAACTGGCCAACCGGCTGGTATTTCTCAATGGCTTTTTGCATGGCACTTTCCCAGAGGATTCCAACGTAGGTGAGCCTCAAAGCAAGGCCAAGGCGGAAATCTGGAAGGATAAAGAGGATTTTAAAAAGCGTTTGAAGGAGTTCCGTGCAAATACGGAGAATCTGCTCGCGGTGGCTGAGCGTGACAAGGCGCCATCCAGCGCTTTTAAGGAGGCCGCACAAAAAGTGGCGCAGGATTGCAAAGGCTGCCACGACAACTACAAGCTGAAATAATTTTCTGAAACGCTACGTTCGATACGCCGGCCGCAGGGCCGGCAGCACAATTTGAGGTTCAGCATGTTGCCATCCGCACCGGATTTTTCGGTGAATTCACAGAACGCTTCCCCCCAGACGGAGATTTCCGCTATCCGGCGCAAGATCTGGGATGCGCCGATTCGATTTACCCACTGGGTGTTGGTATTGGCTTTCGCTGGAGCTTATCTCACCAACTGGCTCGGCATTGCCTGGTTCCAATACCACGAGTGGTTTGGTTATACCGTGATAGTGCTGGTGGTTTTTCGTATTCTTTGGGGGTTCTTAGGCACCTGGTACGCGCGGTTTGCAAATTTCATCCGCTCGCCCATAGCAACCTGGCGTTATACCCGCGATTTGTTGCGCGGACGGGACACAGCTACTGCGGGGCACAATCCGCTCGGCGGTTTGATGGTACTGTTTTTTCTTCTGACTTTATTGCTTCAAGCGGCGACAGGGCTGTTCGCCAACGACGAGATTTTCAATGCAGGGGCGTTGTATGGCTATGTTTCCAGTGAAACAAGCCTGCGTCTCACCGCGCTGCACAAAGACCTTTTCTATTGGATTTTCGCCGCAGTGGTTCTCCATGTGCTGGCGGTGCTGTTTCACACTTTCTGGAAAAACGAAAATCTGATTTCCGCCATGTTTACCGGCTACAAAACCGGCGAACCTTTACGCGCAGCCAAGTCCATAGACTCTTCTTTGTTGCTGCGTGCAGCGATTTTGCTGGCGCTGGTCTGCGTGACGTTGTTTTTACTTGTCAACTTCGCACCTAGTGCAAGTCTGGACACGGATTATTGATTACCAAATTTAATTCGAGGTAACCATATGTTAATTGCCACAGTTTCTTCTGCTGCCTTCCTACTGGTAACAGATCTGTCGATTATCGAGCTGGATCAAGCGCAATTAAGGACGCAGCAAACCGAATCCGCAAAGGTAGAAGCCACGACGCTTAAGTCAGATGAAGAAGAGGTCGCTGAAAATGCATCCGACAACGCTGACGCCGTTGCGGCTACATGGGCGAGGGACGCGGTAAAACGGCGACGCAAGGATTAATCGCCAAATTAGAAATAATTTTGAAATGTCTTCCGCATAATTCCGCGTGTTAATCGCTTACAGCTCGAACAAATATCCCCACGGATAAATTCCCCGCTCGTGTCCATCGCTGAACACCAGTTGTACACCATAAGGAAACAAATTGACGGACTCCACCCGCACGGATTCATCCACCAGCGGGATAAGTCCGCGCAGGCGCGCGGCGCGGCAGGAGGAGCAGGGGCATTGGCCGCGCAGGCGGTGATGCGCGATTGCCTGGCGATGCTCCGCAGACCAGTTGAGCAGCAATTCCCGCCGCGCGCGGGAGTTGCGTATTTCAAGTGGCGCTGGGCGATTCATGATTGAGAAAACTCAATTGGGCGAGGGCAATACGCACGGATTTGCGCACTTCCGGGTCCGGGTCCTGTTCCGCCTTTTGCAGTGCCGGAAGACCGGCCGGGCTGCCAATTTCTCCCAGCGCCAGAGCCGCCTCCTTACGCAGATTGCTGATGCTGTGCTGGAGCAGCCTGGCGATGTTCGACACGGCGGGGACAAACCGCAATTTACCCAGCGACCGGGCGGCCTGCAGGCGGCATTGCCAATAATCGTCTTGCAGAGCTTCCACCAGGGGTTCAGCGGCCTGCGCCAAACGCAACTTTCCCAAAGTGATAATCGCTTCTTCGCGCACTTGCCATGCAGGATCCTGCAGTGCCTGCAGCAGTGCTGCGGTGGCTGCCTCGTCCTCGGCCATGGCCAATGTGCCCACGGCGGCCCGGCGCACGTCTTCCTGCGGATCATCCACGGCCAGACGAGCCAGATGAGGTAGCGCAGCGGTGAATTTGAGCCAGCCGAGCACACTCACTGCCTCGCGCCGCACAGGTGGATTTTCGTCGCCCAGTGCCGCAAGGGCGGATTCAGCACCATCAGGTAAGCGCAATTCCCGCAGCGCGCGAAGGGCGCGACTGCGGACCAGGGCGTCTTCATGCTGTACGTACGGCAATATAGCGCGCCCGGCGGCGGCGCTTTTCAATTGGTTCAGACTCTGCGCAGCGGCATCGCGCACGGATTCATCGGCATCACTCAATGCGTCGCAAAGGGCCGTGACTATTCCCGGTTCCTCCCATGCTTCCAGCAGCCGCGCAGCTTCCGCCCGCACTTGTGCATCGTCGTCATGGCGCAGCGCGGATGCCAGCAGGGGCAGGGCATCCGAATCTTCAAGGTCCGCCAGTTCGATCAAAGCCACCCGGCGCACGCCGGGGTCAGTGTGTTCCAGGCGCGCTTGTAGTGCCTGTATGTCGGGGTTGTCGTAGTAGGTTTCCATAAAACTTCCGTAAAAATTCTCTGTTGATCAGGCGGGTTGGGCGGCAAGTTCGCGTGGCAGTCCCAAGGGCGACAGGCGCGGCAAGGCTTGGCCAGGCTCGTGGCGAAGAAGCTCCAGGCAGTGGCGCTTCAATCGCATGAACTCTGGACTGGTGACGACATCCGCTTGGCGCGGACGGGGAAAATCCACTGACAGGTCTTCAATCAGACGACCGGGTCGCGGACTCATCACCAGAATGCGGTCGGCAAGGAACAGGGCCTCGTCGATATCGTGGGTGACAAAGATGACCGTCGTGCGAATCTTGCTCCAGATTCCCAGAAGCAGTTGCTGCATTTCCATGCGGCACTGGGCATCCAGCGCGCCGAAAGGCTCATCCATCAGCAGCAGACGTGGGCGATTAATCAGTACCCGGGCGATTTCCACCCGTTGCTGCATGCCGCCGGACAGCTGGCTGGGCCAGCGATTTTCGAAACCTTCCAGACCGACCAGTTGCAGGATTTCCTTGGCCTGGCGATGGCGCTCCTCCTTGCCCACGCCGCGCATCTTCAAACCAAAGGCGACGTTGTCGATCACCCGGCGCCATGGAAAGAGTGTGTGATGCTGGAACACCATACCGCGCTCTGGCGCCGGGCCGCTTACCGTCTGGTCATCGACCAGCAGCTGCCCGCCACTGGGAATCAAATGTCCGGCGAGGGCGCCCAACAGGGTGGATTTACCGCAGCCGGAGGGGCCGAGAATACAGATGAATTCGCCCGCCTCGATACGAAAACCGATCTTCTGCACGGCTTCAAAACGGTCTTTGCCATGGCCGAGATGGATCGACACACCACTGGCGGTGACTGCACCAGGAAAAGGGGTTTTGGAGTTCATCAAACAATCCTCCAGATCAAACAATGGGTATTCATCAAATCGCCCTGCGCAGGTGGTACCAGGGAATTAACAAGCGGCCGCAGGTTTTAATTAAAAAACTGCTACCCATTCCGAGAATGCCAATCAGCAACATGCCCACAACAATGTCCGGGTAGCGCTGAATCAAATAGCTTTCCCAGGTGTAATAGCCGATGCCCCATTGGCCGGAAATCATTTCCGCCGTCACCAGACAGAACCACGATGTGCCCATACCGATGGTGAGGCCGGTAATAATGCTGGGCGCGGCTCCCGGCAGAATTATTTCCCGCAATATCGCCAAGGGCTTTGCGCCGAGACTGCGCGCGGAGGCCACCAGGCGTTTATCCACAGCGTCCACGCCGTGGATGGTGTTGAGCAAAATAGGGAAGAGCGCCCCGGTAAACGTGATGAAAATCATCGACAACTCCGACGAAGGAAACATCAGAATCGCCAGGGGGAATCCAGGCCACCGCCGGGATGGGGCGCAGCACTTCCAAAGGCGGCAGCAACAGGGATTCCATGACTTTCCAGCGACCTATAAACAGGCCAATGCCGATCCCCAGCACCACTGCGGCAAAGTAGCCAGCAAAAACCCGGCCCAGACTGCTCGACAGGTGCGGTAACAATTTGGGCGAGGTCGCCAGGCTCCATGCCGCTTCCGCCACCGCGCCCGGCGGTGGCACATACACAAAGGAAATCAGCCCCAAATCCAGCCGGCTGGTGGCCGCCCAGTGCCAGAACACCAGGCAAGCCAGCAGCGACAATCCCGGCAATAAAAGCCGCGCCCAGCGGAATTTTGGCGAAACAGCAGTGGCCATGTTGGTCTCCTAGCGGCTGGCAGTTGCGAAGTCGCGCACCTGACCACCATGTTGTTTGGCGAAAGCTTCCGCCTGCCCCTTGAGCAGGAACGCGTTCAGCTGACCTTTGTCGTCCTGCACGAACCAGGCCTGTCCGGCCAACAGTTTCAATCCCGTGTCGCGCGCCTGGGCGTAAACCGCGCGAATGGCTTTTCCTTCACTTTCGAGCTGCGCGAGCGCTTTAAACGCGGCTTCCGGTGAGGCGTAGTGACGCACCAAGGGTTCGTCTTTTACCCAGATTTGCGCGAGACGGTTGAAATCCGTAATCGGCTGGCCGGTCACCGCATCTTTCGCCGTCAGCGACAGCGGGGCGTAATTTTTAAGAGCTGCGTCGTAGTCTTTTCCAGATGCGTTAAAAGCTTCGCGCACATATTTATCGGTGATGAATTTCTCGATATCCAGATCGCGGTCGGTACGCTTCAAGGTTTTCAGCGTTTCAATGGCGGTGCGTGTGCCCTGGCGGTATTCCGGTTTCCACGTCAGATCGCGGGTCTGCAGGCCGAGAGGGCCGTGAAATAGATAATTCACTTCCGCTTCTATACCGGTGACCTTTTCGATTAGCTCGCTGTATTTTTCCGGCTCCGCCGCAAGCAATTGATCCGCCTCTATCACCGCGCGCAAATAGGCGACGACAATTTCTGGATATTTTTCCGCGTAGGCGGCATCCACCAAGCCACCGTGAAAAGTCGGCGCATTGGTTTGTGAACCATCAAAAATTTTGCGCGCGAATCCGCGATTGGGAAACAAATCGGCAAAAGGAACAAAATTGGCGTGGCCATCAATGCGATTGCTTTTTCAGTGCGGAGCCGGCAATTTCCGGCGCTTGGGAAATAATGCGCACATCTTTTTCCGGGTCCCAACCCAGATCACGCACAGCGCGCAGCAGCACACCATGCGCGGTGGAGGCAAAGGGCACTGAAATCGTTTTGCCTTTGAGGTCCTCAAGAGACTGCACCTGCGACGCGGCCGGCACCACTATGCCATTGCCGCTACCCTTGATACTGCCGGACAACACATTAATAAACAGACTGCGTTTGCCTGCGTCCAGATGTGCTGCGCCGTTGAAAGAGCCGGGAAAATCCGCCATGGAACCGAAATCCAGCTTACCGGCGACCATTTCATTGGTCAGCGGCGCGCCGCTGGTGAAGTTGCGCCACTGGATATCGTATTTGGCATCTTTATATTTGCCGGTTCGCGGCAGATATTTTTCCAACAAATTCAGCTCGCGCACCAGCAGGCCGCCGGCCGCGCAATTAATGGTAGTGTCCTGCGTGCCTATGGCAATGCGGATAGTTTCTGCCTGAGCGGAAAAGCCGAGCAGGGGTAGGAGCAGAGAAAGAACAATTTTATGCAAGCGCATGGAATTCCTCACAATATTGGCGTGCCGCTCACAGGTAGAGAGTAGGTCACGAGTGCATTTAACATCAGTGCATCCGGAGGTGTTCGGGTAGCAAAATCAAAACAATCAGGGCTGGCATCAGCGCAATAAATAGGGAATTTCTACTTTTACCGCGCCAGTCGGACAATCGGTTTCACACGGCATGCAATACCAGCATTCATCGAATTGCATATAAGCTTTTTGTGTTAACGGATTGATCGCGAGCAAATCCATCGGGCACACCTCCACACAGACCGTACAACCTTTATGGGCGATACATTTATCTTCATCGACGGTCACAGGCGCGTTGCTGCGAAAAAAAATGTCGTGGGCTTTCTGGGACATAAAAATCTTCTCAACCATTTCAACCATTAGCGGCTTTGAGGCGCAATTTGTCGTAGGCATTGCGCTCGTGGTCATCGAGGGGAATCAAATAAGGTTCCACTTCGCGTTTGTGGCTTACCATGCGTCCGGACTGGTCTTTTTTCAGATGGCAGTGGTAAAACCAGTTGGCGTCGTCGCGTTCGGGGAAATCAACGCGGTGGTGATACAAACCCCAGCGACTCTCCTGACGGAAAAGTGACGCACGCGCTGCCATCTCGGCACAATCACGAATCACCGCAACCTCCATGGCGCGCATCAGCTCGTGGGGATTCGCTGCTTTTAATTGCGCAATGTCTTCTTCGATCTGGTCAAATCGCTCCAGCGCCAACTCCATTTTCCGCGTGACCTTGGGCGGTTGCAGATAATCGTTGACGAAGCGACGCAACTTGTATTCCACCTGCGCAGGTGGCAAACCATGCTCGCGCAACAAAGGTGCATAAACCCGCTGCTTTTCCCGCGCGATTTGCTCTTTATCCAAAGCGGAAAATTCTTTTCCTGCGACGTAGTCCGCCGCACTGTGTCCGGCGAACCAGCCGTAGGTAAAAGCACCGAGCATATAATTGTGCGGCACCGCGGCCATATCGCCGGCGGAATAAAGACCGGGCACAGAGGTTTCCGCGCGCTCATTTACCCACACGCCGGAAGCGCTGTGACCGGAACAGAAGCCGATTTCGGAAATATGCATTTCTACCATCTTGTGGCGATAATCCGTATTGCGATTGGCGTGGAATTGCCCGCGACTCGGCCGCTCGTTACTGTGCAGAATGTGCTCGATAGTTTGAATCGTTTCTTCCGCCAGATGGTCGAGTTTTAAAAATACCGGGCCATTGCCACCCTGCAGTTCTTGATAAAACTCCCACATCATCTGGCCGCTCCAATAATCGCATTCGATAAAACGATTGCCTTTATTGTTGGCGGTGTATCCGCCGAGCGGACCCGTGACGTAGGCACACGCGGGGCCGTTGTAATCCTTGATTAAAGGGTTGATCTGAAAACATTCCAGATTGGCCAATTCCGCCCCGGCGTGATACGCCATGGCGTAGCCATCACCGGCGTTGGTGGGGTTTTCATAAGTGCCCATCAAATAACCGGAGGCGGGCAATCCCAATCGCCCGGCGGCGCCACAGCACAAAATCACCGCTTTGGCCTTGATGATATGAAAATCCGCGCTGCGACAATCAAATCCCAACACGCCGCAAACCGCGCCACTGGCGTCGGTCAATAAACGCGTGCTGACAATTCGATTGGTGATGGCGATTTTGGCGCGCTTCAATTGGCGATAAAGCACTTTTTTAATATCGTGTCCCTCCGGCATGGGCAATACATAAGAACCCATGTGGTGGACTTTTTTGACCGCATAATCACCGGTGCCATCCTTTTCAAATTTCACGCCCCAACGGTCCAACTGCTCGATCGTGGTGAAGCTGTGTTTGGCGTAGGCATAAACCGTCGCCTGATTGACAATGCCGTCGTTGGCGATGGTAATTTCGCGTGTGTATTGCTCCGGTGTCGCATGACCGGGGATGACCGCATTATTCAAACCGTCCATGCCCATGCTGATGGCGCCAGAGCGTTTCACGTTGGCTTTATCCAACAATAAAATACGCAAATTCGGGTTGCGCTCCTTGGCCTTGATCGCCGCCATGGGACCGGCAGTGCCACCGCCAATCACCACTATGTCGTATTCCTGTTCGAGATTAAGAAAATTGTCGAGACTCATGGAATTTCTCTCCGCTGCGCAGCGCGCTGGCGATCAATACGCAAACGATATTGAAACGCGTCGCCACGGTAATAAAGATATTCAAAATCAAGCGGTGCGCCTTTATCTGTATGAGTAAGACGCTCAATGCGCATGACAGGTGTGTTTTCCTCCGTGCGCAATGCCTGGGCAAGGTCGCGGTCGGCGAGAATTGCATCTATGGCAAGATTTGCATGACCCAAAGCGATATTCAGATCATTTTCCAAAATTAGAAATATATCCCGCGTGATCAGATCGGCTTTCTCCAATTGCCTGCCGATTTTTTCCGCCACATAAGTGATTTCGAGAGAAACCGGTTCGCGGTTGATCAAACGCACACGCTGGATTTCCGCAATCACAGCGCCGGATTCAATTGCCAGGCGAACGGCAACTTCCGGTGTCGCTGCCACATATTCAATGCTGCGCACCTGGTTGATCACTTCATATCCCTGGTGCGCCAGGGATTCCGCAAGCCCCTGCAGACTGCTGATGTTCTGATAAACCTTCGGCTTGGCAACGAAGGTGCCTTTGCCGTGGATTTTGAAAATCAATCCTTCCTTCTGTAGATCATTAAGCGCCTGCCGCACGGTGATACGGCTCACTCCGAACCGCTCGCACAGTTCATATTCCGAGGGCATGCGGCTGGTTGGCACGTATGTGCCGTCGAGTATCCGCGCCCGCAGCAACTCACGAAGCTGGTTGTAAAGCGGCACAGGCGAAGACACTGCCAGACCATTGGGATGGGAGTTTTTCATGGCGGGTTGGTTTATCCTGTTATGACAAGTTCGGAAGTAGAACAAATGTCGATCACCACGCCCTCCGCGCACCCCCTGATAGGGAAGCACCGAGGGCATAAGCTTAGCGCAACATATTATGAGCGCCGTTGTTGTGGTGAATGCTAAGCTTCTGCCCGCTCAATCCAAAATAAGAATATCTGCTGTGCTTATTCCTATTTTCGGAAAAAGAAATTCACTGCTGGAATATCAACAGCAAAACACAAATAAAGATCAGGTATTGAACAAAAAAGGCAGGTGGCTGGTGAATTTTCAACAATTAAGAATCGTTAGAGAAACCGTTCGACAGAATTTCAATCTCACCGACGTCGCCAACGTATTGCACACCTCCCAGTCCGGCGTATCCAAACATATCAAGGATTTGGAAGACGAATTGGGCGTGGAATTATACGTGCGCAAAGGCAAACGTCTTTTAGGGCTGACAGAACCGGGCAGGGAAATGCTTAAGCTGGTGGAGCGCATGCTGCTGGATGCCGGCAACATCAAAAATCTGGCGGATCAATACAGTCAGCAAGACGCCGGCCAGCTTACCGTGGCCGCCACCCACACACCCAGGCGCGCTACATTTTGCCGCGGGTGATTACGACATTTAAAAAACAATATCCCAAAGTGCATTTGCGCCTGCATCAAGGCAGCCCGAAAGAAATCGCTCAGCTTTTATTGGAAGGTGAAGCGGACATCGGCCTTGCAACCGAATCCCTCGGCGAAATCGACGAACTGGTGGCGTTTCCTTTTTATACCTGGCGCCACGCCGTGGTGGTTCCGCAAAGTCATCCTCTCGCTTCCATAGAGAATTTGACCCTCGCGGCCATCGCGGAATATCCGATCATCACATATCACGAAGGTTTTACCGGTCGGGCGCGCGTGGAAAAGGCTTTTCAGGAAGCCGGCCTTTCACCGGATATCATCATGTCCGCTCTCGATGCGGACGTGATTAAATCCTATGTCGAACTTGAGTTGGGTATCGGCATCATCGCCTCAGTGGCATTTTCGCCAGAACGCGACACCGCGTTGAAGCTGCTGGATGGCAGTCATCTTTTCCTGGAAAACGAAACCAAGCTTGCAGTGCGCAAAGGCCACTTGCTGCGCCGCTACGGCTATAAGTTTATTGAGATGTGCTCACCAGAACTTAAGGAAGCCCTGGTGTTGAGCCAGGTGAGCGGGGAGGATTAATTGCGAGAATTGCTAGCAAAAGCGGCTGGGAAAATATCAACCGCTTTTTGGCTTCAGCAATTCAAACTGCACCGGATTTCCGCTCTCGGATGACGGTGCAATCCATACATCAAATAAACCGGGCTCGGCAATCCAGCTATTATCCGGACCGACAAATTCCAGATCACTGCGGCGCAAAGTAAACGATATTTCCCTGCTTTCCCCCGGTCGCAGCAAAATCTTCTGAAATCCTTTTAATTCGCGCACGGGACGAGTGATGCTCGCCACCCGGTCGCGAATATATAGCTGCACCACTTCCTCACCATCACGCGCACCCGTATTGGTGATGCGCGCACTGACCTGGAGGCCGCCATCCCAGGGGAGGGAAGGCGCACTCAATGTTACTTCGCCATAGGTAAATGTCGTGTAGGTAAGGCCGTGACCGAAAGAGTAGAGCGCCGCGTTGCGCGCTTCGCGATATTGCGTTTTAAATTCCGTGGTTTCACCGGGAACCACCGGCCGCCCGGTGCTGCGATGGTTGTAGAAATAAGGTTGCTGACCGGATTCGAACGGAAAACTCACGGGCAGGCGGCCAGAGGGGCTGTGTGTCCCCAACAGAATATCCGCCAGCGCATTGCCGGCCTCGCCACCGAGAAACCAGTTCGCTACCACGGCGTCCGCGTCGCGCAGCGCACCTTTTAATGCCAGCGCACGCCCGCTGCTCAGCAGCACCACCAGAGGTTTTCCCGTCGCCGCAACGGCCTCTGCAAGCGCCTGCTGCGGCGCGGGGATTTCAATGGACGTGCGCGATTGCGCTTCGCCGCTCATGCGTTCACCTTCGCCCAGCGCCAGCACCACCACATCCGCATTTTTTGCCGCGGCAACCGCAGCTTCAATTCCGCCCTCCAAAGCAGTTTCGATTTCCGAACCTTGTTCGACGCTCAACCGGGTAACACCTGCGTTTATAAGTCCCTGTTTGAGAGTCACGGAATTTTCGTCGAGCCCAAATAGAGTCCAGGGCTCCGAATAAATTTTTTGCGGTCGTCGCCCAAGGGGCCAATCAGTGCGATGTGCGCCGCTTTATCAAGAGGGCAGCAAATTGCGCTCATTGCGCAACAGCACTACGGATTTTTCGGCCGCCTCGCGGGCGAGATCGCGATGGGCAGGCAAGCCAATCTGATTCGCCTCGCGATTGGCATCCAGCGAACGATAGGGATTTTCAAAAAGTCCCAGGGCTTTTTTGACATACAGCACCCGGCGCACCGCCTGATCCAAAACCGCCATAGGCAATTCACCAGCGGCGACCAGTTTTGGCAACTCGCTGATGTAAAGCCCACTGTGCATACTCATGTCCACACCGGCGGCGAGGGCGATTCGGGCGGCGTCACTGCCATTGGCTGCATAACCGTGGCGTATCAGTTCCAGATCGGCGGTGTAATCGCCGACCACAAATCCGCGGAAATTCCATTCGCCGCGCAATACCTGCGTCTGCAACCAATAACTGCCAGACGCCGGCACGCCGTTGATATCGTTGAATGCGCTCATGGCGGTCAGTGCGCCTGCAGCAAACGCTGCCTGAAATGGCGGAAAATGCACCTCCCTCAGCGTCTGCTGGGAGATCTCCACGGTGTTGTAATCCATGCTTCCTTAACCGCGCCGTACGCGGCGAAATGTTTTGGCGTCGCCAGCAGTGAATCCTCCGCGCGCAGATCGTCTCCTTGAAACCCGCGCACCGCGCCGCGGCGAATAATTTACCCAGATACACATCCTCTCCAGCACCTTCTGCCACGCGGCCCCAGCGCTGATCGCGGCGATGTATCCACCGGCGGCGCAAAGGTCCAGTGAATGCCGGCAGCGGCGGCTTCAATGGCGGCGACCCGCGCCGTGCGCCGCGCCAGCTCTGGCTCGCCAAAACTCGCCGCTTCGGCAAGCGGAATGGGAAAACAGTGTGAAAAACCGTGGACTGTTTAGCTTAGCAATACGTAACGCCCGTCATTGTACTTCGTTCAGTTACGCATTATTGCTAAGGTTAAACAGACGGCTTCACAAACGGAATCGACAGCGCCT
>JANPZW010000001.1 GCA_024707385.1 Cellvibrionaceae bacterium
GTCGGGGTGAAACCCTGGTGATTTTTCCGGAGGGCACGCGCACCAGTGGGTCCGAGGTTAAATTCAAACGCGGCGCGGCGAACATAGCGGTGGCTACCGGCTGCCCCATAGTGCCGATCCAGATCCGCTGCGAACCCGTCACCTTGCGGAAAAATCAGAAATGGTATGATGTGCCGCCGCGCAAACCCAAGTTTACCTTTAGCGTGTTACCGGAAATCACCTTGCGCCATGTGATCGATACAGATCGACCCACCGGTATACAGGCGCGTCAGCTGAATCATTATTTGCAGAATTGCCTGATGCAGACTAAACCTGCCGGCGAGCTGCCACATCCTTCACTTTCGGGAGTTTGACTCGTGTCTTCCAAACCTACCCAGGAATATGTCTATCAGCACATCACCCGGATTCTGCATGAGCAGTTCGATCTCGATCCGTCATCCATGACGCGCGAGACGGATTTGCGCGCCGACCTTGATATCGACAGCATTGATGCCGTCAATATTCTGATCGAACTGAAATCGCTCACCAGTAAAAAAGTCGCCATTGAAAATTTCCACCAAATCAAAACCGTCGGCGATTTGGTGGATGTGGTCTACGGACTGCTCAACAGCGAAGGCGCTGAGTGATGGCGCAGGGCGGCGCGCGAATATTTGCCGACGTTGAAATGGAAATACCGTTTTTTGATGTGGATTCCCTCAACATCGTGTGGCACGGCAATTACTGCAAATATTTTGAGGTTGCCCGCTGCGAGTTGCTGCATAAGATCGGTTACGACTACGCCGATATGCGCAACACGGGTTATGCATTTCCGATCATCGAATTAAAAGCCAAATATATATTGCCGCTGGCATTTCAGCAGCGCATCCGTATTCGCGCGGAGCTGCTGGAATGGGAGCACCGTTTGAAATGCGCATACACAATCTGCGATGCGCAATCAGGCGCGGTGCACACCCGCGGTACGACCGTGCAGGCTGCAGTAGCTTTGGGTGATCAGCATTTGCAATTCGTCTGTCCAACTGTTTTCACTGAGCGCGTCGAGCGCTACCTCGCCGCTCTGATTTCCCACCCCTGAGCGAAATCATATGAAGCCCCGAATCATTTTTTTTGCGTCTCTGCTTGAGTGCTTTGTCGCTTGTGGCATTTTCCAGCGTATATGCGCAGGAAAATGTTGCTAAAGACCCGCTCAAACCACCGCAGTCCTGTTTGCAATACGCGGAATTCCGCCAGGAAAAAATCTTGAGCGGCCTGCCGAAACCATTGGTGTCCCGCGGGCGCATTTTGCTCGACTGCAAGCGCGGTACTTTGTGGAGCACGCGCACCCCCATCAGCGAAACGCTGGTTTATACCTTCGCGGGCAAGCACTGGCTGGTAAATGCGGAGGGCGACGTAGAGCCAATCAAAGGCGCACCGCAAAAGCGGATCGGCGATATTCTTGCCCGCATTGTGCGCGGCGACAGTGAATTTCTGGAAAAATATTTCCACCGTGAAGTCACCGGGCAGACCACCCGTTTGTTGCCGGCGCAAAAGCGGCTGAAAAAATATATCGAGACCATCACTTTGGAAGAAACATCGGATGGAATGGCGGTGCTGGTGGCGCGCACGGATAAGCAGAATATGCGCATCGATATTTCCGCGATCCGCGCATTGACCGACCTGGATACCGAATCCTGTCAAACGCTGTTGGAGACAACTGCCGGCTGCGCACAATTGCTTGCCGGAGCGGGTGACTGATGTCTCTCTCGTCAAAGGACCTGCTGCGACGGCGCGCGATTATCGTCGCTTTTTGCATCGCCACCCTGATTTTGCTGGTTGCTGCGGCGCAATTGTTTCGCACCGGACTGGTGATCGACACCAGTCTGCGCAGCCTCGCCCCGCATTTATCCCAGGATTCACTCAGCGAAACTCTGATCGGCCAATTGTCCGCGACCGCATCGCGCAAAGCGACCGTTGTACTTGCCGCCGAATCGAGGGAGCAGGTCGAAACCGCGTCGGAACGATTGCGCACACAACTGGCCGAGCTGGATGGCGCCGGATATAAAGTCAAATTGGCCGATCCGGTGGAGACGGCTGCGCAATATGTGCGGGTGTTGGAGGATTATCCCTACAATTTTTTGCGTCCGTCGCTGGCAAGTCTGCTGGCTGAGGGCGATGGCGCAAAAGCTATCCCGCTGGGTGTTGGAGCAGCTGTACGGCAGTGCCGGCCAGTTGCGTCTGACTCGTTTTGATACAGATCCCTTTGGGACATTGAATGATTACGCCGTCGATTTACAGGCGCGCCTGAGTGGCGAGCAATCCGACGATATTCAATCGGTATTGGAGGACGGTGTCCGGCGTTATTTTTTCCGTTTGGCAATTTGAATTGCCGGAAGATGGTCTGGCGCTCAATACACAGGCGGAGTGGATTGCGGAATTGCAGAGCATTCGCACTGCGGTACAGACGCAATTTCCATCCATTGAGTGGCTGCAATCCGGCGTGATTTTTTTCGCGTCCGACTCGGCCAGCGCGGCGCAAAGCAATATTAATTTTATTTCCGGTATCGGCATCGCTGGTGTGGTGTTGATCATGCTGTTGATTTTCCGTGCTCTGCGGCCCTTGGCGGCATCGGTGTTTTCCATTGCGGGCGGGGTGGTTTTTGCCTTCTTTCTCTGTCACGCTTTATGGAATTCCATTCATATTTTGACGCTGCTCTTCGGCGCGAGCCTGATCGGCGTGGCGGTGGATTATTCGCTGCATTTGTATTATTTCCGCTCTTCCTATCCTGCGGGTGCGGCGGACAGCAAAACGCATTTTTATCCCGCGCTGCTGCTCAGTCTGCTTACCAGTATTGTCGGTTACAGTGCTCTGGCCATGTCGGGCCTTGAAACTTTGCAGCAGGTGGCGGTGTTTTCCATCGCCGGTTTGAGCTTCGCCTGTTTGAGCGTGCTGCTCACCGAACCCTGGGCGGTCAGGAATCTCGCGGTAAAAGATCGGCTGCTCACACGTTTTGTGCACGCCTGTGTGCGCCTGTTTCGACCCGTGGCGCGGGTGCGCTATATCCTCGCCCTGTGTGCGACGCTCTGGCTGCTGATATTGCTGCTGGCGCCGCGGTTTGTTTTTGAAGACAGCCCGAAAGCATTCGTCACGCAAAATCCGGTGTTGCTGCAGAATGAACAGCGGTTGTCGCAGTGGCTGGCGGAATACGAGCCCGCGACCTTCATCCTGGTGCACGGCACTGGCGAGGATGATGTGTTCAAAAAAATTCAGCAGTTGCAGGCATCGATCAGTGCGGACCCGGCAATCTTGCGCGATGCGAAAAAAAATCTTCTCGGTATTCACACGCTGCTGCCGTCAATGGAGGAGCAGAGATCTAATCACACCGTCAACGGTGTTTTTTACGAAAATGGCGCACTGGCGCAAGCGCTTACGGAAACCTATGAAATTCTCGCCCCGGATCAATTGGCGCAGTTGCGTACCCAGTATGAGCAGCAGCGCGATCAAGTGCTGACCCCGCGACAATTACTCGAGCGAATTCCCGACTTTCCCCGCTTGTGGTTGGAACAGGAGACTCCTCCGGCGGCAAGCGGGTGGTGACGGCGCTGCTGATTCCAAAGCACGCGGACATGAGCCGCCTGCACGATCTGGTGGCGGCAACGCCCGAGGCGGAATGGATTTCTTTAATGGATCAAACACGCTCAGGCTTGCAGCATTTGCGCACCACGGCGAAATATTATCTGCTCTTCGCCCTGCTGCTGATCTGCGGTATTTTCACCTGGCGTTACGGCCCGCGGCGCGGCGTGATTTTAGGTTTGATTTCCGCGTCCGTTATCGGTGGTATTTGCCTGATTTATTTTGTGGCGCAAGTGCCGGTGACTTTATTCCATGTGATGGCGGCATTTCTGGTGGTGGGTTTGGGGGTGGATTATCTGGTCTTTGTCGCGGAAATGCTGGACGAGGAACCCTCACTGCATTTCGCCAACGCCCTGGTATTGTCGGCCGCCACCAGCAGTCTGTCCTTCGGCCTGTTGAGCCTCAGTGTGCTGCCCGCGGTATCCGCTTTCGGCACCACCGCCATGTTGGGAATTCTCGGCAATCTGATCGGCGGATTTTGTTTGATGTCGATCTGGGCAACCTTCAAGGATAAAAAAAATGACCCATAAACGTGTTCTGGTTACCGGTGCTACCGGTGGGATTGGCCAAGCGTGCGCCTTGGCACTGGCCGCTGACGGTTACCACGTTACTCTGCATTACCGCTCCAATGCTGATCGCGCCCGGGCGCTGATGGACGAAATTGAAGTCGCCGGCGGCAAAGCGAGCACGGTGTGTTTCGACGTGGCCGATCGCGAAGCGACAGCAGCGGCCTTGGCGGTGGAGCTGGATGCTTACGGTGCTTATTACGGAGTGGTCTGCAATGCGGGCATCACCGCTGACAATGCTTTTCCCGCGCTGACGGGCGAAGATTGGGACCGCGTGATTCACACCAATCTGGATGCGTTTTATAACGTGTTGAACCCGTTAATCATGCCGATGATCCGCCTGCGCAAAGGTGGCCGCATCGTCACTCTGTCATCTGTCTCCGGCGTTATGGGCAATCGCGGCCAAGTGAATTACAGCGCGGCAAAAGCCGGCATTATAGGCGCGACCAAAGCACTCTCACTGGAGCTCGCCAAACGCAATATCACCGTCAACTGCGTCGCCCCCGGATTTATTCAAACGGATATGACGGAGGGATTGATCGTCGAAGAAGCGCTGAAAATGATCCCCATGCAAAGAGTCGGCACTCCCGCCGATGTGGCTGGCGTGGTGCGCTTTCTAATGGGCGACTCCGCCGCCTATATCACCCGACAGGTGATTCAGGTGAATGGGGGGATGATTTAGTTTTAAGTACCGCTGAGCTGTTGCGAAGCAGAATATTCCCCTCCCTCGGAGAGGTGCCCGAAGGGCGGGGTGGTCAAGCTTCGACAGGGAACCACCCCGTCCGCATACGCGGCCACCCCTCCGGGGAGGGGAATTTGGAGCGGTTCGTGCCACTCGAAGGGGGCGCGAGACTCGTCTTATACCCGCCGAAAAATCAACGACGTATTCACCCCGCCAAACGCAAAGTTATTACTCATCACATAATCCGTATCGACTTCCCGCACTTCGTCGCGAATGTAATCGAGCTGGCCGCAGTTGAGGTCGAGTTCGTCGAGGTTCAAATTGGGCATAAACCACTTCTCCCGCATCATCTGAATACTGGTCCAGGCTTCCAGTGATCCACAGGCGCCGAGGCTGTGGCCGATGTAGCTCTTGAGCGCGCTGAAGGGAATCTGTGAGCCCATAACGTCCTGGGTGGCGATACTTTCAGCGAGATCGCCTTGCAGGGTCGCGGTGCCGTGTCCGGAGATATAGCCGATGTTGTCGGCGGTCAGACCGGCGTTCGCCAGCGCATCCTGCATTACCTGTTTCATGGTTTGCGGGTTCGGGCGTACCAAATGGACGCCGTCGCAATTGGTGGCAAAGCCCACCACTTCCGCCAGGATATTTGCGCCGCGACGGCGCGCGTGTTCGTATTCTTCGAGAATCAACGTGCAGGCGCCTTCGCCCAACACCAAGCCATCGCGCTGGGTATCGAAGGGGCGGGGGGCGGTTTCCGGGCGGCCGTTGCGCAGGCTGGCGGAATAGACAGTGTCGAACACCGCCGCCTGGGTGGGGCAGAGTTCTTCCGCACCGCCGGCGATCATGACGGTTTGCTGACCCGCGCGAATGGCCTCGAACGCAAAACCAATGCCCTGACTGCCCGCGGTACAGGCGCTGGACGTCGTGTACATGCGTCCGCAGGTGCCAAAGAGCACACTGATATTCACGGCGGCGGTGTGGCTCATCATGCGCAGGTAGGTGGTGCCGTTGATCTTGGCCATGGAGTTGTGCTCCAACAGGCCGAAGAATTCCATCGCGGCATCGCTGTTGCCGGTGGCTGAACCGTAGGCGACACCAGTGGCGCCGCTGTTGATAATTGGGTCTTCCCACAGTCCCGCATCGCGCAGGGCGTTCTCCGTCGCCACCACCGCCATTTGCGCAACCCGCCCCATGGCGCGGCGTTTTTTCGCTGTGTAATGAGCGGGTAGAACAAAATCGTCCACGGGCGAGGCCAGACGCGTTTGCAGCTCGGGGAAACGATCCCACTCGTGCATATAACGCACGCGGTTTTTCTTCGCCTGCAGAGCGCTGCGGACGCTCGGCCAATCGTGGCCAAGGGCGGAGATGGCGCCAGCGCCGGTAATCACGACCCGTTTCATACGGTGGTCTCCTGCTCCAGAGGTTTGCGAAAGACACTGAGTTTTGCCGTGGCCAGAACGGTATCGGCGCGGCTGATCGTGCATTGGAATTGAGCCAGGTGTTCGCCGGTCACAGCAGCTTGGACACATTCCACAAGCAGATGGTCGCCCTCGCGGAACCAATCTGTGTGCATCGCGTACTGGCGTGTCCCCAAGAGAAAACCCAAGTGGGGCCGCGTTAAGCCCTGTTGCAACTGATAACCGGCAATCAGCGCAGCCGTTTGACCCATATATTCCAGACCAATCCAAGCGGGCACGCCAAGGCCCGCTTGAAAAAAGGAGGCCTGGGGGTGGATATGAACTTCCGCCGCCGCTGAATCCGCCGCCACCCGCACCACGCGATCAATCAGCAGCATGGGCTCGCGGTGGGGGATCAGGTCGTAAAGCTGTGGATCTTTCATGGCTGGCGGGTCCAGTAGGAATAGAAATTAAACCATTGCAGCGGCGCTTTGGCGGCCTGCCGCTCCAGCTCGGTGGCGTAGCGCTGTACGTAGGTTTGCAGCGCTTCGGTATCGCCGCGCGGCAGCACCACTTTATCGGCGAACGGCACGACTTCAAAAATCACACCTTGCGGCACCCGATAGGAAAACATCAGTGTCACCTGGCATTGCAGCGTCTTCGCCAAAATATAAGGGCCTATGGCAAAGGGTGCTTTCTCGCCAAAAAATCCGCGTCGAGCGTGCGGTCGCCGGTCACCGGCACCCGGTCCCCGGCAATAAAAAGCCACTCGCCGGACTGGATTTTGGTTTGCAGCAGCAGAATGGTGGGAATATCCAGTTGCGTCACTTGATACACATTAAAACGCGATACCGGATTGATTTTTTGCATGGCCTCGACAAAATTCGCCGAGTGCTGGTCGTACACCAGCACGTTAATGGTTTTATCCATATAACGCTGCATAAATCCGCGACAGAATTCCAGATTGCCCAAATGCGAACCGATAATTAATTGCCCGCCGGTGCGACTTAAAAAATTCGTCGAGCACAGGTTGGTTCTGAATCAGGAAACAATTGGGATCTATGTCCTCGGACCAGGCGAGCATTTTGTCCAGAATGGCCTGGCCAAAACTGTAGATATGGCGAATCACATCGCGATAGCCGGGAGGGCGCGGCCAAAATTCCGGGTGCTGTTTGGCATGGCGGGAGAGAAAATCCAGCGATGCACGTCGCGCTGTGCCGTTCACAAGAAAAAATACAGGCTCACCGGAACGAGAATAGCGCTGAAAAATTTCCGTCCGAACAGACGGTGCAGCCAAAGCATAAATAGAATGCCGCGATAGCTGCCGGACTCCGAAAGCGTCGCCCAGTGCTTAGTGGTTTTTTGCATATCCGTCACGCCCTGCGCAGCCATCGGAGCCAGAAATGAAATGGCGCGGCGAGAAGCAGGCGAGTGTGTAACTTGATCAGAATCAGGTTGTCGCGCAGATAATTGAAATGCGAAATGTTGCCTTCGGGGTAGATCACCGGCGTGGGCAAATATTTCAGCGGAATTCCCAGCCACACACTTTTCACCAGAATTTCGGTATCAAAATCCATGCGGTTGCCAAGGTAATAACGGTCCTGCACGGTTTCAAAACTCGCCACCGGATACACACGAAAACCGCACAGCCCGTCGCGGATAGCGGTGGAAAAGGTTTCCAGCATGCACACCGCGCTTGTGACCTTGCGCCCGTGGCGGCGCACCGCCGGCGCACTTTCATCAAATGTGGGGCGGCCGGAAATCAGCGCGTTTGGATACGTCTGCGCAAGGGCGATAAAGCGGGGAATATCATCGACGTTGTGCTGGCCGTCGGCGTCGATCTGAATTACGTGGGTGTAACCTTGTGACGCGGCCCAGACCATGCCGGATTTAATTGCCCGGCCCTTGCCGCGATTGTGGGGCAGAGCCATAAGGCTCACGCCGGAAAAGGGTTGGATGGCCCGGCGGATATGCGCCAGACTTTCCGGCCTGCTGCCGTCGTCGACGATAAGGCAAGGTAGATTTTGCGCGGTGACAATTGGCAGAAAGCGCGCCAATTGTTCGTGGTGATTGTAGTGGGGAATCAGCAAACAAAACTGCACGGGCAGAGCTCTCAAAAAACCAGTTTGCCTTCGGAAAAAATGTGGCCCGGCACGTCTGGATCGCTATAGCGAAAATGGATCGAGCCGGCATCGACATTGGCAACCAGCTCAAGTGCAATACGCCGCGGCGGGATCACCACATTCTGAAATTTCAAATTATCGATACGCCGAGGGGATTTTTCCGAGGAAAAAGAATTCGTAGAAAAAAAATAGTGGGCCAATTGCGCTGCCCAATGGGTTTGCACGACACCAGCAAGAACGGGCTGGGATGGAAAATGGCCTTGCAGCCAGCGAAGTTTTTCATCCACCTTTAAAGACAGGTCCACTCGATTTTCCCGTTGTTGCAGGTCGAGCAGGATCGGCCACTGGTCGCCGGTCATCATGTCTTCAAGAGGTTGCCGCAAATCGGTCATATTGAATGGCTATCGCTTTGGCGGCTTTGTTGTCGCCGCATGTAGTAATGTCGAAACAACAGCTCTCCACCCATAAATCCGCCCAGAATCACATACGATAAAAAACCGCAATACAAGGTCCAGGACTCGGTGGTGCCGAAGCGCGCCAAGTATAAAGCAATCAGTCCGTTAACGTACAAAAGTATCGCCCATAGCGCGGTGAGCCTGCGTGTGTAGCGCACCGCATCGGGCGTCATTTCCGCTCCGCTCAGACGCGCCAACCGCTCAATAAGACTCTCCTTCTGCCAAAGACTCAGGGCGAAAAACGATCCAACCAGCGCACTCATGCACACCGGATACAGTTTGACGGCGAGTTCCGAGGGAAATGCCCAGATCAGCAGACCACACAACACGGTCACGGCCAATAATAGCGCGTCATTCTTGCGCGCTTTGCTACGGGACAAATAGAACTTGCCGATACCCACGGCAATAATCATGAAACCGAATACACGATAGGACCAATGCTGCAAGCCAAAATAAACCAGGCATGGATACAGGATGGACAGCGCGACAAATAGAGCGGTGGTAATTTTAGTTTTCATAAAAGGAGATGGCTCAGAAGCAGTCGTAAGCATAGTTTGACTGGACGGATTCGCGCGCTGCGTTATGCAGCGTGTGTCGTCAACTCAGTGGCTCGCACGGTCACGCCCGCCGTTTTAAGCAAACTGACGAGCGTCTTCAAGTCGTCCTGGGCGAGATTTTTGCCGACTTTGATTTGTTTGCGCGCGTCTTTCAAGCCGACGACGAGTTGTGGTGTAGCCAGAACCGAGTCAGCATTTGTGAGCGCAAACCGCACCTGATCACGCGGCCAGGAATAGCGCAGTTTGGGCCAGTGCATACCAAATTCCAGGTGCACGACCGCGGCCTCGATGCGAATGATTTCCCGGTGGGAGAGTTTCCACTGCACGTAATACAGTGCCACCGCCAGCCCGGTGATCTCCAGACCCATAAACGGCAAAATCGGCCAGGCGCCCGCCAACAACAGCCCTGTCGCAATCAGCAGATTCCAGGCGACCACCAAAGCGAGGAACAGCTTGGCCTGCCGCCAGCTCATGGATTTGTTCGGCGTGCAGACAATGAAGCAGGTATCGGAGCTGGCGAAGGTTTCTACCATGCGGAATACGCAATAATGAGTCGCCGCAGTGTACTGCAATTGCGCGACCCTGTGGGCTGCGCAAGAATACGGCAAACCTCCACCCTGAAAAAGGATGATTGCATGAGTTCAACGGCACCGGGTCCCGATGGCAAGCCGCGCTGCAAATGGTGCGTGGTTTCCCCGGAATATCTGCACTATCACGATACCGAATGGGGTTATCCCGTTGTCGACGACCAGCGGCTTTTCGAAAAGATTTGCCTGGAGGGATTTCAATCCGGCTTGAGCTGGCGCACGATTCTCGCCAAGCGCGAAAATTTCCGCGCGGCGTTTCATCATTTTGATTTCACCAAAATTGCCCGCTTCAAAGACAAGGATGTGCAGCGGTTGTTGCAGGATGAAGGCATAGTGCGGCACAGAGGCAAAATTGAAGCAGCGATCAATAACGCCCAGCGCGCTTGTGAACTGGTGGAAAAGGAGGGCTCTCTGGCGGCGTTCTTCTGGCACTACGAACCTAAGGAAAAATCCGGTCTACCGCAAAGGGCCTCCACGTCCGCCGAATCGATTGCGCTGTCAAAAGCGTTGAAAAAAATGGGATGGAAATTTGTCGGCCCCACCACCGCCTACGCCTTTATGCAGGCCATGGGTTTATTCAATGATCACGCGGAAGATTGTGTGATTCGGACGAAAGTAGACAAAGCGCGGAAACAATTTAAACGCCCATAAATCAGGAATGCCATTGTGATCGAAATAGAGACGGTCTGTGATTATTTACGCGAGCTGGATGCATTGAAGCTGGTCAATCGCCGCAGCTATGTAGGCGGCGGTGTGCGGCTGGAAAATTCTGCGGAACACTCCTGGCATCTCGCCATGGCCTGCTGGAGCATTGCGCGCAGCTTCGATATTAAAGTCGACGAGGGAAATTATTAAAGCTGGCGCTGGTGCATGATCTGGGAGAAATTGACGCTGGCGATACCTTTCTCTACGCGGCAGAGAGGGCGCAGGCGGATCAAGCAGAGCGCGCCTGTGTGGCGCGTTTGCAAGAGCACAGCGGCAACGGTGTGGGGGATTTGCTGGATTATTGGGAGGAGCAGGAAACTGGTGGCAGCAGGGAAACCAAATTGGTCAAGGTGGTGGATCGTTTGTTGCCGTTTTTATTGAACGTTTCCAGCGAAGGCCGCGCCTGGCGTGAAAATGGCGTGAAGAAATCCCAGGTGTTGCGCGCTCACGCGTTTATCGAAACTGAATTCCCGGTCATCTATCAGTGGATTCACGCGGAAATTGAATACGCCGTAAATCAGGGCTGGCTGGAGGATCAATAGAATTATTTTTTGCGCTGATTTTCTTCGGCCGCAATAAATCATTTATTGGTAAAGCGCGCAGGCGCGCTGTAATTTTATCGCGATCAGCGCCTGCAGCGATGCCGGCCCCAGAATTTTGACCTCATCACCATAGCTCAAAATATCCTTAAGCAATTCCTGCGGTGTTTCGGGGTTGAACGGCAGGCGCATCAACAGGCTGCCGTCGTCACGCCATTCGAGAATTTGCTGCGGGTGCCATTCCTCGTCCCGCACCCGCCGCGCTATCGCGGGGGAAAACAGCAGCTCGGCTTGTGCCTGATGTTGCGCGGAGAAAATTCCGTAGGTTGGCAGAAAATGCGCATCCAGATCCGCAGCGGGAATTTTTTTGAAAATGGCGGTGCCTGGCGCGCCGTGTTTTATGCATTCGAGCGCAAAGGTGCGCAACCCTTTGCGCATATGACACCAGCTATCCAGATACCAATTGCCGCGGTAGTGAACCAGCCGCTGGGGTGAAATATCCCGCTGGGTAATCGTGCCGTCAACGCGCGATTCATAATGAATATGCAGACTTTGCTCATGAAAAAGCGCGTTGGCAATTTTCACAAACTGGTCGTGTTGCACCGGCCGATAAGTAGCGCCCACCATGCGCACTTTGTCAGCCAAAGCGCAGGAATCTATGGCGCGCTGAGCCAATAATTGCTCAAAGCGCTGTTTTACTGGCGCCAGCTGGTTGCGCAACAATCCTGAACCTATGTCGGCCAGCAAACCGTGGATCAGCACCAGCGCGTGCAGCTCCTCCTGATTGAGCCAAATCCCCGGCAATTCATAGCGGTCCTCGCCCTGTCCCTCATAGTAATAACCGCCGAGCTCACGGCTGTAGGCAATGGGTGCGCCGAGAAAATCCGTCATATGGCGTTTGACACGATTGAACGTGGCGCGGGAGCACTCCATCTGGCTCAGGATATCCGCCAAGGGAATCGGCGTACTGCGTTTGCTGAGAATTTTGTGCAGGTCGTACATCCGGTCAAAACCGTCCATCACCCAACTCCACCATTCGCCTTAAAAAACACGTTTGATTTTTACTGTCTCGTGATCTGAGACAGCCGCCGACCACAATAGCCATCAAGCCCTCGGGGCTAAATCTCGCACCCTTTCACGGGTGCACGGCGGCAGGTTCCGCCACTGTTGGACTTAATTCTGACTTTGGAGCCTATGTTTATGCAACCAGTAGCCAAATCCTACCTCGGCCATTTCAGCACCCAGCCATTGAGTGTTCTGCTGAAACAGCACCGGTTACCTATGAGTGCGTTGGAAGCCAATCACATCTTGGTACAGCAGGGGTACTTGATGCTATTGCAGCGCCCCAGCCTGAAATATCCGGGGCATTTACGCACCATGCGCGTATTGACGCAAAAAGGACTTTTGTTCGGTAAAAACTGCGGCAATCCGGTGCATCCCGTTCATACCTCGCCGCAATTCTATGTGGAGTTGTTCGAGTTGTTGTGGGATCAGGTGCTGCGCGGCGAGGCGCCGGTGGACTGCGAGTTACATGGGCAGGCCGATAAGGCAGAAAAGATTCCTGTGGCTGTGAATATTAAATAGGAGTTTTTTATGAAAAAAGAATATTTTTATTGGTTGTTGGGTTTTTTGTTTTTGCTGTTGCCATTTGCCGCCAGCGCCTATCAGATCGATCAGGCGCAAACGCTGGCCAATCAGACTTTCAGTGCGCAGGTTTTTGCTCCGGCCGGCCAAAGTTTTGTGCCGCGCCAGAGCGCGCTTCTGGGCGTGACGCTGAAACTGACCGATGCCGGCGGAGCCGGAATGGGCAACTGGCTGAAAATACAGCTGCGCAGCGACGCCATGGATGGCGAGGTAGTGGCGGTCTCCCAGGAGCGCTATCTGGAGGACTGCTTTAACTTCATCGCTGAACCTGGCTGTGGCTTGGGCGGCGGCCATCCCGCCGAGGTCACCTTCCTGTTCGAGCCCGCTGTGCCGGTGAATGTGGGCGCGACCTATGTGGTGGAGTTGGTGGTAGAGCCGGCGGGGGATGGGGTCAACGTCGCCTACCAGTCTGCCGATGTATATAGCGATGGTGGCTATTATCGTCAGGGCGTGCCCCACATGGACGATCTGTGGTTTCGCACGCTGGCGCCGGGCGCGGCGGAGATTCTGGTATCGAGCGCGAATCAATTGCGGCGTTTCAGTCTGGGCGGTCAATTACTCGGCAGTGAAGCCATCCCGCGCAATGCCGCCCAGGAGGGCGCGCGCGATCTGGTCCGGCACCCCTTGTATGGCATCTGGGTGTTCAACGGCACCTTCCAGCCGGAACTCAGTCGATTTCAGGACGGCATTTGGAGTTCCCAGTCCTTTGCCGGCTGGAGCACCGCCAACAATCTGTCCTACGGTGGAATTGCCGCGCTGGGAGATTTCATTTTCGTCACGGATGGCGCCACGGCTCAGGGAGGGGCTGCCAGGGGCATAGTGCGTTTCCACGCGGCAGGGGCCGTTCCTCCCGCCCGATTCCTGGGACAGTCCGACTATATCGACGTGACCGCCGGCTTGGACGGCAGGCTATACGCTCTGCGCAACACCTACGGCGACCTGGACATCATCGACCCGCAAACCATGGCGTTGCTCGCCAGTCTGGACCTCGGTCACGGTTCGGCATCCCGCGCTGTGGCGGCCAATGCCGCTGGGGAAATCTTTATGGCCAGCTGGAATGGCAACCTTTACCACTACGCCGCCACCGGGAATCTGCTCAATAGCGCGACGCTCGGCAGCGATCTCTTCGATATCGACATACATCCGCAGCACGGCCTGCTGGTTTCCAACCGTTGGGGACAGGTGTGGATGCTGGACTTCGATCTGCAGATCAAGGCGAATTTTGCCCTGGGGCAGCAGGGTGGTTTTGTTGCCTTCGGTGAAACCGCATCGCTGCCGGACTATTGTTTCGTCACCGGGCGCAACACCAACTATGAATGGATCCAGGGTTTCTCTCTCAATGGTGTCGAGGTTTTCAGTGGCGACGATCAGGGCTATCGCATCCATGGTGTCGTGCCACTGCCGATGCTCCGCGATCAGCCCAATACCCTGCTGCTGACGCCGGGTTTTCGCGGCGCAGCCTATTCCGAGTACTGGGCGGCCTGGGCGGACTTCAATCGGGATGGCCGCTTCGACGCTAGCGAGCGCATCGTCAGCACCCGCAGCAATAGCGCAGTGTTGACTACGTTTGATGTGCCGGAGGGAGCCGAGGCGGGGCCAGTGATGGTGCGCATTGCCATGCGTTTCGGCGCGCCGCCGGAAGCCTGCGGTGAGTTTCATTACGGTGAGGTGGAGGATGTGTTGGTCAATCTGAATTAGATGCGGATAAAGAAACGGCGCCATCTGGCGCCGTTTCAGCTTGGCTCAGCCGTCATTGTCTTCGTCATGAGGCGTGACGGGCTTTACTAGGGAGGCCAGCACTTTATCCACCCGCAGACCGTCCATATCGACGATTTCCAGTAGCCAGCCTTCCACCGTCACCTTGTCGCCAGTGCTCGGCACTTTGCCCATGACCTGCATGATCATGCCGTTTAGGGTTTCGTATTCGCCCTCATCCGGCAGGGATTCCATCTGCAAGCAGTCCTTTAAATCCATCACGGGCAGGAGGCCGTCGAGCAAATAGGAGCCGTCATCGCGCGTCACGATGAAAGAGTCGGTGCTGTCCTCGGTGTAGAACTCGCCGGTCAGGGCTTCGAGCAGATCCTGCAGAGTGACCAGACCCTCCAGATCGCCGTATTCATCCACCACGAATGCCATCTGCGTGCTGGAGTTGCGGAAATAATTCAGCAATTCCATGCCCGTCAGGGTCTCCAGAACAAAATGCGCCGGTTTCGCCAGAGTCGCCAGGTCTACGGGTTTGCCCTCGATGGTCTGGGCCAGCAGCTCCTTGGCATTGATGACACCGAGAATGTTGTCCATCTGGCGATCACAGATGGGAAAACGCGAGTGCGGCGCCGACATGAGACGCTGGTAATTGACATCAAGTGGCTGCGCTATGTCGAGATAGATGATGTCTTTGCGCGGCACCATCAGCGAGGCAATTGAACGCTCATCCAGGCGCAGTACGTTTTTGACAAGCGTGTGTTCGTGCTTCTCGATTACGCCGGTGGTGGAGCCTTCGGCCAGAATCGCTTGAATATCCTCTTCCGTCACCGCCTGCTCGGCGACGCGGTCTAGCCGCAACAGGCGCATCAGTCCGTGAGTGGAGGCGGTGAGCAGGATTACAAACGGCTTGGCAGCGCGGGCAAGCACCGCCATGGGGGGCGCAATAGCGCAGGCAATCACTTCAGCCGACGCCTGTCCCATACGTTTGGGCACCAGCTCGCCGACAACGATGGAGACATAAGTGACCACCGCCACCACCAGGATGGTGGACGTGATGGAGCTGGCGTTTTCGGGCATGCCGACGCTCTGCAGCCAAATAGCGAATGGGCCGGCGAGGACCGACTCACCGAAAATACCGTTGAGCAGGCCGATCGAGGTAATGCCGATTTGCACGGTGGAGAGGAACTGGGTGGGATCTTCCGCCAGTTTCAGCGCCGCTTTGGCGCCGCGGTTACCGCGGCTGGCCAGCGCCTCAAGGCGGGATTTTTTTGCCGTGACGATTGCGATCTCGGACATGGCAAACAGCCCATTCAGGAGAATCAGGCCGATAAGAATCAAAACTTCCATAAAAAATCAGTGGGTGCCTTTGGCTTAAGCTGTGCCGCCGCCCTGCCTGGCGGCGGCGCGGCGGTATCAGCGACGGCGCAGACTATGCCAGAGAGAGTAGGCCGTGTACACCAACACCAGCGGCAGAAGGCCGAAAACTATGCCGTTTTGCAGTGTGGGCAGATAAGGCTGGGACAGCGCAAGCGCAATCAGGAACCAGACGTATGCCACGTACAGCACCAGGAATACGCCGCCATCGATTCTCGTCAGGGTCGCACCAGCGAAAAACAGTGGGACGCACAGCAGTGCGACGCCCAGCATTACGGGTATGTCGATCATGGCCATCTGCTCGCCGGCCAGAAGCGGGGCGGGGGAAACCAGCCCCGACAGGCCGAGCACACAGAGAATATTAAAAATGTTGCTGCCCACCACATTTCCGACAGCGATGTCGCGTTCGCCGCGAATGGTGGCGACTACCGAGGTCACCACTTCCGGCAGAGAGGTGCCGGCGGCGACTATGGTCAGGCCGATCACCGCTTCGTTGACACCGAACATAGTGGCGATCTCGACGGCGCTTTGCACCAGCCAGCGCGCGCCGAGCACCAGCAGAATCAGGCCCCCGATCACCAGCAGCACGTTCTGCCAAGTCGGAACCTTGGCCTTCAGCATCTCCTCAACCTCGCCGTCGGAGGTGTCGACGCCCTTCTTGCGGCCTTGATAGAACAGGAATGCGGTATAGGCAATCAGACCGAGCAGCAGAATCAGGGCTTCCCAGCGCTCGATGGAATTGTTCAGTGTCATCAGGACCAGGACGACGGATGCCCCGACCATCAGGGGTACGTCCTGGCGGATCAGTTGGTGCGAAATGATCAGCGGGGATATCAGCGCGGCGAGACCGAGAATAAACAGCACATTGAAAATGTTGCTGCCGACGACGTTGGCAATCGCCAGCTCAGCCTGGCCAGAATAAGCAGCCTTGACGCTGACCGCCAGCTCCGGCGCGCTGGTGCCGAAGGCAACCACGGTAAGACCTATGACCAGGGCAGGCACGCCAAAATTGCCCGCGAGGCGCGCCGCGCCTTTGACCAGCAGGTCCGCGCCGAACACCAGTAACACCAGTCCCAAAACCAAAAGTACCCAAGTCATAATCCACTCCAGAAAAATTTGCCATAGCCTACAGGGGAATGTCTGGCAGTAAAACCCGCAATCCGGGTTCCTTGGTTGGCAGAATTTACTCTGGGGAATGTGCCCGGCGTCGCGCGGTTTGGCTTGAGCGTGTTGTCCTGAGTGGCTGGAATCCTGCGCGGCAAAGAGAGTAGAATGCGCGGCAATAATGTCCGACCAAAACACTAGGTTTTTGACCACTTTTTCGAGGTAATGCGACCATGGACATCATGGAAACCATCAAACAACAGATCGAACAAAACCCGGTCATTCTCTATATGAAGGGTTCTCCCGACGCTCCTCAATGCGGTTTTTCCATGCGCACATCCCAGGCCGTGATGGCGTGTGGCCGTCGTTTCGCTTATGTGGATGTGCTCTCCAATCCAGACATCCGGGCCAATCTGCCCAAATACGCCAACTGGCCGACTTTCCCGCAGCTGTGGGTCAAAGGAGAACTTGTCGGCGGCTGTGACATAGTCACGGAAATGCACGAAAAAGGTGAGCTGAAAACCCTGATCGAGAACGCCGTTCCGGCCGAATAGTCAGCTCTGGCTTTTTTAAAATGGGCGCTGCGGCGCCCATTTTTATTTCAGTGCACGGCGCCGACGCCGCTGCTGTGATTGTGGTGGCATTTCTGTTTGCCGATTCCGCGTAAGATCCCATCCGTTTGTGTGCCGGAGAGCGCCGATGGAATTGGATGCAAATCAGCTTTATACCGATAAAACAACGGTGGAGTTCGGCCGTGAACTGACGGCGACGCAACGCAAAACCGTGCTGCAGCGAACCCTTAATTACGCAATCTCCCTGGGCATAGATGGGCTGCAGGCGTCGCTGGAAAAAACCTCCACCAGCGGCCTTTTCAATTGGTCACCCAACAAAGCCCTCATGCTCTCCGCTGCACTGGGGAAATTTGATTTTCGCGGAGTCATTACCCTTCAGCCCACCAAAGATCTCTGCGTCCTCAGCGTTTATAAACTCATTCGGGGGGACCCCTTGTTTGCGGTCAACCAGTCGGCAGAGGTGCGCCGTCGCGCTGTGATAGACAAGTTGCGCGACATCGAAACCGTGGACTATTTTTTTCTGGTGGACAAAGCCACCGACTGGGTGGCGGAATTTTTGCACACGTCGGTCAAAGAAATCCTGCGGCCTCCTGATTCTGAAAGCCGCTGAGGAGGTTTTTATGAAAGGCGTCCTGATCGATCTCGACGGCGTCGTTTACCAGAATGACACCTTGATCCCCGGCGCTGACCGCGCCATCAACTGGTTGCAGCAACAAGCCATTCCCCATCTGTTTCTTACCAATACCACCTCACAGCCAAAATCTGCACTGCTGGCGAAACTAGCGCGTTTCGGTATTCAGGTGCCGGCGGACGCTCTGCTGACGCCACCGTCGGCGGCAGCGGCCTACCTGCGCGAAAAGTCGGCGCGGGAACAGTCCCCACTTGAGGTTGCGCTGTTTGTTCCACCAGTGACGCGGGAGGACTTTGCCGGTATGGAGGAAGGAGAGCGGGTGCAGGCCGTGGTAGTGGGTGATCTCGCCGAGGGCTGGGATTTCGTCACGCTCAATCGCGCGTTCAATCTGCTGATCGCGAACCCGCAAGCGGAATTGATCGCGCTCGGCATGACCCGTTATTGGCGCTCCGGCGGCGGGCTGCAGCTCGATGTTGGTGCGTTCGCCAGTGCCTTGGCTTACGCAGCGGAAAAACAACCCATCGTTATGGGCAAGCCCTCGATGGCATTTTTTCAGCAGGCGGCCGCGTCTCTGGTATTGCCCTTGACTGAGCTGTGCATGATCGGCGATGACATCAAGACCGACGTGCTCGGCGCCCAAGCCTGCGGCATCAAAGGGGTGCTGGTGAAAACGGGCAAGTATCGCTCCAATGACTTGCAGACCGGCAAACCGGATAGGGTGCTGGAGTCCCTGGCCGACCTGCCGCAACAATGGCAGTTGTTGTGACCCCTGGGTGTGATTCCAGGACCAGGCGGTGATTCCTACTGCCCGAGCGCGCCTTCCTCAAGGGTGATGTCAATACCTAGGGCGTCGGCAATCGCATCCAATTGCCCGGCCAACTGCTCCAGATCTGTGCTGGTCGGCACGTGCAAAAGCCCTTCTGCTTCAAACAGAGGCTCACCGCTGTAAGGCATGCTGGAGCAATTGGTGTTGAGATCGGCGATGTTGATGTTGTACTGAGTCAACGCCTGGGTGATTTCCAGCACTATGCCGGGTCTGTCGGGGCCGACGGCGCTGAAAGTCGCGGTGCGCCCGCGCTCTTTTTGCGCGACCGTTTGCAGCTCTTCGACCACCACCCGGATGCCGCGCTCCGCCAGTCCCGCTAATGCACTCTGCAGATCTCCGAATTTCTCCTCCGCCAGGCTGATGCGGATCACGCCGGCGAATTTTCCCGCGAGCTGCGTCAGGCGGCTTTCCAGCCAGTTGCCCTGCTGGTTTGCCACGAGTTCGGCAATCTGTCGGGTGACGCCCGGGCGATCATCGCTGAGAACGGAGAGGATAAAATGTTTGTCCATGGTCTGAAGCCCTCAGGTTTTTGTCTTTTGTTGATACGTCAGCTGTAGGTGCGCCGGCGCAACCGGTTTGTGATCGAGAGTATAGGTGAAGCGTTTGCATGTCTGTGCGATCCGGCGAACATTCACAAGCCCCGGCGAATTCAGTAAGGTCGCCAATTTTTTGCGAGGTCCGCATGATCATCCCACCGCAAAGTCTTTCCGCAGAAGCATTGCAGGGCGTGATGGAGGAATTTATCAGTCGTGATGGCACCGACTACGGCGAACAGGAGCTCAGCCTGCAAGCCAAGGTGGAGCGTTTAAAGCCGCAGGTGCTGCGCGGCGATGTGTTGATCGTGTTCGACGAGGCGCAGGAATGCGTCACCCTGATGACTCAGGAGGAGTGGCGTGCCCGTCAATAAAGACGTCTTGCTTGATAAAGTACAGAAGCCGTTTGCGCGTTTTCTCTTCGCCCACGGCGCAGGCGCGCCCATGGACAGCACTTTTATGCAGCAGGCGTCAGCGGCCATTGCCACGCGCGGGGTGGAGGTGGTGCGATTTGAATTTCCGTATATGGCCGCTCGCCGCACCGAGGGGCACCGGCGACCGCCGGATCGCGCGGAAAAACTGCTGGCGTGTTGGGATGAGTTGATCCGTCACTACGCGGGCGAGAATCTGCCCTTATTTATCGGGGGCAAATCCATGGGTGGACGCATGGCGACCCTCTGGGCTGCGGATAACTATGAGAATTTGTGTCGGGGATTGGTGTGTTTTGGCTATCCTTTCCACCCGCCGGGCAAACCGGAGAAATTGCGCGTCGATCATTTGGCCGCTTGCCAGATGCCGCTGCAGATCATCCAGGGTGAGCGTGACGCCTTGGGTTCCCGCGAGGAAGTTACCGGCTATGGACTGGATCCTTCAATAGGTTTGCACTGGCTGACGGCTGCTGATCATGATCTCAAACCTCTGCGCAGCTCCGGTCATTCTCATGCAGAGCACATAGATACGGCGGCGGAAGTGGCGACGGCTTTTATGCGCAAAATACTGAATACCTAGCCGCTTGAGCTTTCACTGGTGTGTTTAAAAGATGTTTCTGAGTCGCAAAAGGTAAGCGAGATGGGCGATAACAATCACGAAATCAAGAAACAACTCGACGCCACAGGGCTGACCTGCCCGGAGCCTGTCATGTTGCTGCACAAGATTATGCGGGAAATTTCAGCCGGTGAATGCGTCGAGGTAATCGCCACGGATCCATCGACACAGCGCGATATTCCAAAATTCTGTCAATTTTTAAATCACGCGCTGTTGCGACAGGAGGTCGCGCAGGAAAAATTTATATTTTTATTGCGCAAAGGTGGTTAACGCTTAGTGGGGAAATTTGGGTGGTAAGAGTTTTGCCTGATTCACAGGAGTTTGCTTGTGGTGTAATCCGGTATTTTTTGATACCGGAATCTGAAATGAATTCTCGCTAAGATCAGCGAGAGGATTCCTCGACCAGAAGGCTGATAGCTGCCAAAGCTTCTGGATCTTTGGATTTGATTTTGTTGGCAATGTGATGCTGGAAAAAATAACGGAAGTGATCATCCGATTGCGCAGCATAGAGACATTCGTCGCCGGGCAATACTGGCGTGCTTTCGACTTTGTTTTCGTCGATCAACATCCCGGAAATAGTGCCGTCATTGTGCAGGCGCCAACTCACCACCTCCTGCAAAATCAAACTTTTGTAGTCAGGGCCGGATAAAACTGCGTGAGTTCCAATGGTGTCTGGAATTTCCTGCACTATATCCTGAGGATTTTCACATTCGTAATCGTAGTATTCGGCTGCGGTTTCCAGCTCGACGACTTTATGGATCGGCGCTTCAAAAAATATTTCGTCGATCCCAGAGTCGTAATAACCCTCCCACTGACCATTGAGTGGGTCCTGAATATCGGTGCACGGAACTATATCGTTAAGCCAGGGAACCAGTCCCACAACTTCACCGTTGGCGCGCAGGCCCCAGGCGAGAATTTTCAGGCTGAAGAGTTTGTCCGAGCTGGCTTCGTTCGAATAAAGCATTTCGAGGCCGTCGAGTTCGGGGGAAAGTCGGATGAAGCGGGTGTCCTTGAGGGGGATGTAGGTCTTCCCTGTAAAGAGATCGATCACGTTGTCGAGCTTGTGACCGGAGTTCGAGGTCTTCATAATACCACCTCCGAGCTAGGGGCTTGTCTGCTCACCGGAGCGGGTTAGCCTAAGCGCCATGCAGCAAATTTATGACGCCTACGTATAAACAGTATATGCAGAATGCCAATAACTCAACACATTGTTGCAAGAATTTTTGACCTGCTGCGCTTCCATTCCGTTATGCCGCAGGCAACCGCGATTTTTGGCATAAGCAAAGAAATATCCAAAATACATACCACTCTCTAGCTCGCACCTCCTCATGCACAACGTATTCGATCTTATCCAGCTCTTTGAACAGTGTTTTTTTTTGTGGAATTCCATACGCGTCTGGAAGGTGGAGCGGATGAACCGTTCTATCTGCCGGCTGACGGATTGAACCCGGCCAAGATCCTATTTACACGAGATTATTTCGCCAGCGGATTGCATGAAGTGGCTCATTGGTGTGTTGCGGGAGATGAGCGGCGGGGCCTGCAGGATTACGGTTATTGGTATGCGCCCGATGGTCGCGACATGGAGCAGCAGGCGGAATTCGAGCGCGTGGAAATCAAGCCGCAGGCGTTGGAATGGATTTTCAGCGTCGCCTGCGGGGCCAAGTTTCGCGTCAGCGCCGACAATCTCGCCAGCGGTCTCGGGCCGAGCGCCGATTTCAAAGAGGCCATAGCCAGCCAGGCGCGTTTTTATTGCGGCAACCTGCCAGCGCGGCCGGCGCGTTTTGTCTCCGCGCTCGGCGATTTTTACAAGCAAAAAAACATATTGCAGCAGGAACTGTATTGCACCCATCTTCTGGGTTGATGGTTTGGCGCGAAAGAAGCGCGCCAGATTTTCATCTGCAACGACGTGATGCGCCGCGGTTGTTGCTGCTCCAGCGGCAGCTTGGCATTATCCCGCTCTGCTGCGTAATGCATGTATTCGATCCGGTATCCGACAGATGCCACCAACCATAGAATCAAAGATTTTTATGAAAATTATTGCGGATGAAAACATCCCTTATGTGAGGGATTTTTTGCTCCTTTTGGCGAAGTGGTGACGGCGCCGGGGCGCCAGCTGACGCGGGAGCAGGTGAGCGATGCCGACATATTGCTGGTGCGTTCGGTGACCCGCGTCGGCGAATCGCTGCTGGCGGGCAGTAAGGTGAGGTTTGTCGGCACCTGCACCATCGGCATCGATCATTTAGATACCGAATACCTGCGGCGCAACCATATCGCCTATGCCAGCGCGCCCGGCTGCAATGCAGGTGGGGTTGTGCAATATGTGCTGACGGCGCTGACAGAGCTGGCCAGCAACTGGCGCCAGAAGCGTATCGGCGTGATTGGCTGCGGCAATGTCGGCAGTCGCCTGTGCCGCACCCTCGCGGCGCTCAAAGTGAATTACTGCGCCTACGATCCCTTTCTGGCGAAAGCTGACAATCCGCGGCTGGTCGCCGTCGAGCAGGCTCTCGATTGCGACATTATTTGTGTTCATACGCCCTATACCACGGCCGGCCCCTTTCCCACCCATCACATGATCGGCTTCGAGCAGCTGCGCCGCTTGCGGCCGGGCAGCATTCTGGTGAATGCCGGGCGGGGTGGCGCGATCGACAATCTGGCGCTGTTGGCGCATCTGCAGGCGGACGCGGATCTGCGGGTGGTGCTGGATGTTTGGGAGCATGAGCCGGACGTCAATCTGGCCCTGCTGGAAATGGTGGCCCTGGGGACCCCGCATATTGCCGGCTACAGCTATGAGGGCAAGCTCAACGGCTCGGCCATGATTCACTCCGCCTTGGTCGCGTTTCTCGGCCTGGACGAGCTGGAAATGGGGCGGCACCGCCAGCGCTTGATGGAGCGCCTGCTCGGCCCGGTGGAGATCTTGCCGGGATGTGAGTTGAATCAGGCCATACGCGCCACCTACGACATAGCCGCAGACGACCGGCGTATGCGCGACGCGCTCTTCAACGCTTCCGCTGATCAGGTCGGCCCGGCTTTTGACCGCCTGCGCAAGACCTATCCTGAGCGGCGCGAGTTCAGCCACTTCCGTGTCGATGCGGAAGGGACGGAATTGCTGACGGAACTCCATGGCGCAGGTTTCGCCAGCTATGACTGAGGCGGCGCGCCAGTTTCGTTTGGGGCTGCTGATCAATCCCTACGCCGGGGTCGGTGGTCCGGCGGCCAACAAGGGAGTGATGATTTGCGTATCCAGGCAATGGCGCGGGCGGGAGAGTTGCCCTTGACCGCCGCGACGCGGGCGCAGGCGTTTCTGCAACACCTTAAAGTGCCGGCTGATTGCGCGCTCACGGTCGTCACAGTGCCTGGGCCTATGGGTGGCGATGTGGCAGCTCATGCCGGGTTGGCGGTTGAACTCACCGGCTTTCAGCCGGCGGAGCAGACCACGGCGGCGGATACACAAATTGCTGCGCAGGCGCTGGTGGCGCGGCGGGTGGATTTGCTGATCTTTGTTGGCGGCGACGGTACCGCCCGTGATGTTTGCCGGGTGATTCCACCACATCAGGCAGTGTTGGGGGTGCCGGCCGGCGTGAAGATGCACAGCGGCGTCTACGCCATCAATCCTCAGGCTGCGGGCGAACTGGTGTCGCTGCTGCTGGGCGGAGCGCTGGTCAATCTTGGGTCGCGGGAAGTGCGGGATATAGACGAAGAAGCCTTCCGCCTAGGCCAGGTAAAAAGCCGGCATTTCGGCGACATGCTGACGCCTGAAGAAGGTCGTTTTGTCCAGCATGTGAAGCAAGGCGGTCTGGAAGTCGAGGAGCTGGTTTTGCTGGATATAGCCGCGCAGGTGCGCGAAGAGCTGACGGAGGACACTTTGCTGATCGCCGGGCCGGGTTCGACCACGCTCGAAGTGCTGCGTAACTGGGGTGTTAAAGGCACGTTGCTCGGTGTGGACATCCTGATAGGCACCGAACAGGTTGCACGGGATGTGGATGCGACGACCTTATTGACCCACCTGCGAGACCATCGCGGACCAGTAATACTGATGGTAACGGCCATTGGCGGTCAGGGGCATATCATCGGGCGCGGCAACCAACAGCTCACGCCTGAGGTGTTGCGCGGGGTCGGCCGGGACAATCTGCGTGTGATCGCCACCAAAACCAAACTCAAAACGTTGGAGGGGCGGCCTCTGTGTATGGACAGTGGCGATGCCCAGCTGGATCGCGACTGGCAGGGTTATATCCCAGTCATCACCGGCTATGCCGATACCGTGCTCTATCCCCTTGGCTTATTTGCCTTATCAGAAAAAAGACGTCCGAGGCTAACCGTGTCCGGACCTGTTCGAAACCAATCCATCAGACCAGGAAATGATTTATGACTGATTCAGCCAACGTCGATTTTTCCGCGCGCCAGACCTTGCCCGAAGTCGATCCTCAATTCACCCGTCGCTGGTCGCCGAGAGCGATGCAGAACACCCGAATTCCCGATCAGCATCTGGCGACGATATTCGAGGCCGCCCGCTGGTCGCCCTCCTGTTTCAATGATCAGCCCTGGCGTTTCTATACCTCCACTGAGGCGACCTTCGACTCCTTCCTCAAGCTCCTCAACGACGCGAATCAGAGCTGGGCGAAAAACGCCGCGGTTTTGGGCTTTGTCGTCAGCCGCCAGCACTTCCGTCACAACGGCAAGCCCAACGCCCACGCGGACTTTGATACAGGCGCAGCCTGGATGGCTCTTGCGCTGCAAGCGCATCAGCTCGGCTATCACGCCCACGGTATGGCAGGGGTCCATTTTGATGGCGTCTATGACTATCTCGGCCTGGAGCGGGACAAATTCCGCGTGATCTGCGGCTTTGCCCTGGGATTGCGGGGTGATCCGGCGGTCCTCACCCCGGAACAGCGCGCCAAGGAGAATCCCAGTGGCCGCGTGGATTTGGCAGAGGTTTGGCTCAGTCGCTGAGCGTCGCAACCGCGAATACAGACTGCGGACTATAAGTCTGGTGTAAGATCGGCCGCAGTTTTGGGTGGTGCAGGGCACTTATGACGGTGGAAATACCGGGGTACCGGACGGTTCGAGTCTTGGGCAAGGGCGGCATGGCGACGGTGTATCTCGCCGTGCAGCAGATCTTCGAGCGCCAGGTCGCCCTTAAAGTCATGTCCACCTCACTGGCGGAGGACCCCAGTTTCGGTCAGCGTTTCCTGCGTGAAGCGCGCATCGTCAGTCAGCTTGTGCACCCCAACATCATCACCGTCTACGACGTGGGCGTGCACAACAATGCCTACTACCTCTCCATGGAATACATCGACGGGCCGGATCTCAAGCAGGCCCGCGACCAGCTTACCCTGACGCAGAAAATCCAGATCATCCTTGATATCGCCAAGGCTTTGGATTTTGCCGGCAGGAAGGGTTATGTCCATCGCGACATCAAACCGGAAAATATTCTGCTGCGGCGCGACAGTTACAGTGCGGTGCTGATGGATTTCGGCATCGCCCGCGCGGCGGAGGCCGATCTTAGCGTAACCCAGACCGGCATGGCCCTGGGTACGCCGCATTACATGAGCCCGGAGCAGGCGAAGGGGCAGTTGGTGGACAACCGCTCGGACCTCTACAGCCTGGGGGTGGTGCTCTATTACCTGCTGACCGGCTCCGTGCCCTACCACGCGGATTCCGCCGTGGCTATCGGCATCAAGCACTTGACCGAGCCAGTTCCGAGCCTGCCTCCTCACTTGCAGACGCTGCAATCCTTTATTGACCGGCTAATGGCCAAGCGGCCGGAGGATCGCTATCAGGGAGCGGCGGAGTTGATCTCTGCCTTGCAAGGGGTGGATACCGCAGCCTTGGAAAGGCGTGAACGCACTCATCGACAGGAGCTGGCTGCCCGCCCTGCAGCAGCAGACTCCATGGCTCTGACCCAGCTTCACGATGCCCCGGCTGCGGGGTCGGTAACCGGTGCAACCACCACCGGCACGCATATCACCCGCTTTGATCAGGTGAAGAATATCTTCTGGCAATACAAGCTCCTGGCGGTAGGCGCCTTGGTGGTGGTCTGCGCGGCAGTGGTCATAGTGAAACGCCCCTTCCATCCCGGGGCGGGAAAACCCGCAGTGGAGAGTGTGCAGGCGCCGGCATCGCGTTCGGCCCCTGTGAAGCAAGCCCCAGAGGAGGAAGAATGGGCGCTCGACGCTCCGGATGCCCCGGTTTATTCGGCCGGGCCGGTCAGTGAAATCACGCTCGCCGACCTGACCGGGCGGGAATACCGCCGCGTCCAGGAACAGTCCAACGCGCAAACGCGCCCGGCAGAGCTGGTTCAGCGCCTGCAGCGGAGCCTGCAGAAGGCCACCGGCCGCGCTGGCCCTATGCGTGAGATCAACCTGAACGAAAAGGTGGCGGAGCTGCGCGCCAGGTTGCAACGCGATCCGCGCGATCTGGAAACACAGAAGAGCTTGGCGATGCTGGCGGCGGAGTATTTCAAAAAAGCCAATAGCTTCATCAGCGAGGGCGATTTTGCCTCGGCGCAGAATGCGCTGGCGAAGGGGCGAATCCTGTTTCCGGAATACCGCGCTCAATATGAGCCGCTGGCCGCGCGCCTCAAGGAGCGCGATCGCCTGGAGCGGCTGCTGGCCAAGGCCGATGAGCAGCTGGCGGCGGGCAAGCTCGTCTCACCGTGGCGCAACAATGCCCTGCATTACTATCGCAGTGCGCTGCGGTTGGACGGAGACTTGTTGGCGGCGCAGAAAGGGATTCGTAATGTCGAGCGCGCGCTGATGGATCGGGCGCGTCATCACTACGCCAGCGGCCAGTGGGGTGAGGCGGCGGACGCGGCGGAGGAAGTGCTGAAAATTCGCCCGGGCAGCGAGGAGGCGCATCAGTTTCTGCTCAAGCTAGAGCAGAATCGCCGCGGTGAGGTTGCGTCCGCGCCTGCGGAACCCGAGCGCCCACGGCCGGTTGCGCCGCCAGCACCGGCACGCTCGGTGAGCTTGAGTGAGGGAACGCCGATCGGCAGTCTGGTGACCGAGGACGGGCCGCAGATTCAGCAGTTGCGCGTGGACGGCAAACTTCTGTCCGGCATGAACGCCCGTCAGTTGCAGGCCGTGCAGGCGCAGCGCACTTTGTTTGTTTCGTTCGAGTACAAAAACTTTCCGGGTGACAAGCAGAGACTCAGTGCAGAGCTGGCGGATGGCAAGGGCAATCGCGTGGCGGAAGTGCCGGTGATCGTGGCGCAGGCGCACGGGTTGCACCGCTTCCGCTTCGAACGCCCGCGCGAGCCTTTCCCGGCCGGACATTACCGGCTCGTTCTCTCGCTGGACGGAGCTGAATTGATGCGCGCGGAATTTTTGGTCCAGTAGTTCTGCGGGTCCGGTGTTCGCCAGATTTATTTCAGGACGAAATGAATGCGCCGGATGGAGATATCCACTTCCTTGAACAGCGGCTTGGTGCCTGCGCCGCCCGTGATGCTCTGTACGGTCTTGCGGTTGTGCGATTCGGCGGTGATAGTCAGGTTACGGTAAGCCAGCTCCTTCACATCTTGATAACGGCCGGGCGTACGCACGTAATTCACCTCGTCGTAGTAATTCAGATGCTCTACCGGGATGGTGATGCGCAGCCATTTATCCGCGTACTTGCGCTGGTCGATAGCGAGAATTTTGTTGGCGCGACTGGCGCCCACGGAGAGCACCAGATCGATATTGGCGGCGCCCCGGTCCAGAAGTCTCACTTGCGCCTGCGTCAGCCAGGGAAAGGTCTCGGCAATTTGTTGCTTGGAGGGAATGACGCTCCAGGCCGAGTTCACTTTCAGTTCAATCTCCAGACTGGCGATATCCGCCAGTGGAATGGGCTCGCTTTCCGTTTGCAGCCCGTTGGCGTGGGTGTTGTCCCAGGTGTGAAATTTCTTCACCAGTACAGTGCGGTAGGTCTTTTCGCCGTTGCAGGTATCATCTTCACGCAATTGGTCGGCGTTGGTGTTGTAACTGCTATAGGGCTGGTTGAGCGCCTGGAAGTCGGCGGCTTTTTCCGGGTTGGCGATATGATTCCAGCCGCTGGAAAAATTGTGCTCGGCGCTGAAAAGCGTGAGCGTGCGGGCGGGAGTCGCCTCGCCGCAGCCGATTTCCTGCAGCAGAGTGCCGGCGACGGTTTCTTCTGTCGCAGTCGTGCGCCCGCCAAAACTGCTGCAATTGGCGAGAACAAGCGTGAAGGCGAGAAGACCGAAAATCTTTCGCCGGTGGTGCTCCGTGATCATTTGTTGTTATTCCCTCCATCGTCCCGCGTGATGACGGGGGTCGGACGGGTGAGATTGGCTTTGCCCGGTGCTGGGTCGCTGTGGCGCGTAATGTATCAAACCCGATTGCCGATGCCACCCTTTTGTTCTGTGTTGGCAATTGTGATGTTGGCGGGCTTTGCTCCTCGATCGATTCAGCTGTATCCGTGTGCCCGAGTGCAAGGAAGTCCTTGCTTGCAGGACTTTCCTGGATGCTGTGCAAACGATCGTGATAGGATTGCCGCAGTTTTTTGCTCCAAATGGACGACAATCGATAGTCATTGCAGGGACCTATGGACATCATCATCCGCACTAAGGGTGGCAAACAGTACCAACTGATTCGCCAAGACAAGCCCACCCGTCAAACCACCAATACCGCTTTCCAATCACAAGATCAGCTGAAAAGTCTGCTCGCTGGCGCTGAGCCATTGAGCCCGTCCACCTGGCCGGCGCTCTGGCAGAAAGTCCGCCCCAATAACAGCGCCGATCCAGGCAGTCTCAGCGCCATACTGCGCGCGCTGCAGGACCTGGCGGGCAAACAGCTTCTGCACATAGTGCCGGTTGAATCGCAACGCAAAAATCCCGGTTCCAACCGCGGCGCCAGCGGTGGTTCGGGCGGCGCAGGTGCGGCCGCCAGTCTCGGCAGTGCCCCGCTGGTGCGATCCGCCGAATCGGTAGCGCCGCCGGCGGCGGAAAAAGCTTTTTCCGATGATGCTGCAATGAATAGTGCGGCGCCGGCTGCCGGCAATGATTCCCCGGTGAGCGAATGCAAAACCGAGGGCGAGCCCATCAGTATGATCAGTGGTGAAGAGCTGCTGGCGCTGACCGACTGCTCCCTGCCTGGGCCGGTGCCATTTGTCTGGACGCGCACCTATCGCAGTTCGCACCCCCGCGATACAGGTCTCGGCTGCGGCTGGACCCACACGGGGAGTGAGCGTTTAGAGCTCCACACCCAGCAGGTGATGTATCACGACAGCGACGGCCGCACGGTGCCTTTCCGGCTGCCCAAGGTGCATCAACGCAGCCGCTACATCCCAGAGGGGCTGACCCTCGACCGCATTTCTGAGGACGCTTTTATCCTGCACCAGGAAGGCCATCCGTTGCGCGTATTTACCCGCGTCGGTGATCGTTCCAGCTATTTGCGCCTCACGCAATTGCGCCATGCGTCTTATGTTCCCTCCAGCACGGTTTTGGGGGTGAAAAAAACGGAATCCGGCTTTGTCATCAATCTGCACTACAACGAGCACAACCAGCTCACCCAGTTGCAGGGAAATTGGGGCAAAAGCCTGCTGCTTAGTCGCGACGGGGAAGGGCGGATTGCCCGAGTCGAATTGAAGGACCGCGCCAGCGGCGCGCGCAAAACTCTTGCGGAATATGATTACGATGCCCAAGGCGATTTAATTGCTCAGCGTAATGCCAACGGCGTCGGCGAACAATACGAATATCGCAATCACTTAATTCAAAAACGCACACTCGTCACCGGCTTTAATTTTTATTTCGAGTGGGACGCAGAAGACAGCGGCGCCCGTTGTATTCGCCAATGGGGTGACCGCGGAATTTACGATTACCGTTTTGAATGGCAACCGGAAGAGCAGCGCAGTAAGGCGATTGACAGCCGCGGCAAGGTTCGCGAATACCAATACAACCAGTACGGGCAGATTGTTGCCGAATTGGATTGCGAAGGCGGTCTTCATCAATACGTTTATGAAAACGGTCGCAAACAACGCTATACAGATCCCGAAGGCAACACCACCGACTATTTCTTCGATCGTTACAGCAATCCCGCCGGTTATCGCGATGCGCTGGGTAACCGGGTAGCGCTGGGATGGTTCAATGGCAAGCTCACCAGCGTTACGGATAAAGACAAGAGTCAGTGGCGCAGGGAATACGACAGCAAAGGCCAATTGGTTGCGTTGATCGATCCTTTTCTGCAAACCACACGCTACGCATACAACGCAGATGGCCTGCTCATTAAAGTCACCGATCCCATGCAGCGCACCACTCGGTATGAATGGGCGGAAAATGGTGAGCTGGTTGCGATAATCGATCCCGAAGGTCACCAGCGCCGTCTTACGTACGATATTTGGGGTCAAGTGGTCAGCGCGGAAATTGTGCTGGCAGACGGAAATAGCGCCGGAAAAATTCAGTTCTTTTATACCGCGACCGGCAAGGTGGAAAAAGTCGTCGCGCCCAATGGCGACACCACGCATTACACCTACAACGATAATGATCAACTGGTCCGTCACAGCGATCCGCAAGGCCGCACCACGGAATTTAAATATGATGGTCTGAGTCAGGTCATAGAGCGCATCGACGCGGAAGGCAATCGCCTCAAATACGAATACGACAGCGAACGCAACCTCACCGCTTTAATCAATGAAAACGGCGAAAAATACCAATTCTTTTACGACGGTAACGAACGTCTTATCAAGGAAATTGGTTTTGATGGCCGCATTCAACATTACAAATACGACAAAGCCGGCCGGCTGATCAAACATTTGGACTCGGGCGAAGTGATGACCGAGTTTGAGCGCGATGCCTTGGGTCAACTGCTCACCCGCACCAGCCGTTCCGTAATTAGGCCGTCAATCGACGCTGAAATTGCGCGCTTCAATTACGACCCTAAAGGTCGTCTGCTGGAAAGTTACAACGCGCATCAGTTTGTCGCCTTTTCCTATAACGCGTTTGGCAACATCACCAAGGAGCATCACAGCGATTTAAATGCGCAGCGCCAGCGCATCAGCGCCTCCATGGTGGATATAGGTTTCAGCAATGTCTGGCCTGGCAAGCGCAGCGGCATCCAGTTACCGGACGGTCAACACATTGAATATGGCTTCGATCCGCAAAATCGCCTGCAGCAAATATCCCTCAATGACGAAATCATTACCCGGATAGAACGCGACTTTTTGGGACGGGAAATTAATCGCCTACAAGGCGATTTAACAACCTACACAGAATACGATCCAGCGGGCCGCCTGCAAAAACAAACCAGCTTTAATCAGAAGCAAAAAATAGCCGGGCCAATCCAGCGGGAATACGGCTACGACGCCTTTGGCAATCTCAACCGTTTGCATGACGGTCCGGAAGAGGCCCGCTATGTCTACGACCTGGTTAATCGTCTGAAAAAAGTCGAAGGCAATCTTCCAGAGAGTTTTTCTTTCGATCCGGCGGGCAACTTATTGCAAGCTGGCGAAAATTCTGGCTCCAGCAGCACCAAAGGCAACCGCCTGTATATGCAGGGTGACCGCAAATTCACCTACGACGCCCGCGGCAATTTAATCCAGGAAAATCGCGGCAAAGACGGCAAGCTCGTCACCACCTACGAGTACAACCTTAACAATCAGTTGGTCAAAACCAATAAAGACGGCCAAGTCACTACTTACACTTATGACCCGCTCGGTCGCCGCATCAGCAAAACCGACGCCTTCGGCACCACCCGCTATTTGTGGGCCGGCGACCAGATGGTGCAGGAAAAGCGCAATAATTTAAAGAAGACATACGTCTATGAACCGGAAAGCTTTAAGCCGGTTGCGCAAATTAGCGATGGCAAAACCTACCACTACCACCTCGACCACCTGGGCACCCCGCGCGAACTCACCGATGACAGCGGAAAAGTAGTCTGGAAAGTCCGCTACAAAACCTACGGTAACGTTGCTATCAAAGAAGTGGAAGAAGTGGAAAATAATCTCCGCTTCCAAGGCCAATATTTCGACGAAGAATCCGGCCTGCACTACAACCGCTTCCGTTATTACAACCCGAATACCGGGCAGTTTATTACGCAGGATCCGATTGGGTTATTGGGCGGTGTGAATAACTACCAATATGCGCCTAATCCGGTGGGGTGGATGGATCCGAGTGGTCTTTCTTGTAAAGAAAATAATTGGAACATTTTTCAAAAAAGATCCAAAGGCGTATTTGCAAAGCTCTTCTCAGTCGGCGCAAGGATATCAGCTCTGGAAAGATCAGAAATGGTCGGAGCTAGAGGCATTGTTGCCGTCGGGATCTTGGCCCCCGAACAGGGGTGCGGTTGCGTCACAGCCAATTACTATACCTGTGGGTCAGGAAATTGACCGTTATGGTGGTTGGACGGATGCCTCTGGTTTTCATGACAAAGGCACATTTGTTTCTCCGGTGGGTGAGTCGTTTCCTTCGCGTGCTTTGCCTGCAAGTTCTCTCACCAAACCCTACCGAAAGTATCAAGTTGTTAAACCAATTGAGGCCGAAGCAAGTCCTGCAATTCCTTGGTTTGGAGAGCCAGGAATGGGCACTCAGTACGAATTGCCCGCTGGAATTGATGACTTGGTTGCTTCAGGTTATCTAATACCTGTTTAAGTGAAAATTATGAAAAACTGTCTGAAAAAAAAGAGAAATCTGTTCGATGGAGACCAAGATCAGTTTGTTTTGGAAGTTTGGAAAATAGATTGTGGTAATTGTGGCCAAAAAATCCAATTTGGTGTTTCTGAGTGCGAGTCGTTCATGAATTTAGATGCAGATCTTAAGAAGACCGTGCTCTCAGAGATCAAAAATATTGAATCAAAAATTCTCGGCGACACAACCTTTTACAAGGTTGAGGGGTTGCCAATCAGCTTTTTTCAAAAGGTTTGTTCAGGGTGCGGGACAACTAATCTCGGCATTTTGGGGTTAGGAGAGTATCAGCCCGCTCGCTATATGGTTGTAGTGGTAGGGCTCATGGTGCCAGATTTGTGATTCGAAGCATCTCATGTAATTCAATCGACAAAGACTACATCTGCTCCGATATCCACGGCCATTTCTCCCTGCTCGCCCAACAGCTTGACCAAATCAATTTCAACGACCAAACCGACCGTCTCTTTTCCCTCGGCGATTTAATCGACCGGGGCGACGAATCCGACCAGGCGTTGGAATGGCTCGCGAAGCCTTGGTTCTTTGCCATTCAAGGTAATCACGAACGGATGCTGATTAATGCCTATGAAAACCAGTCTGAATCCCTATGGTTTCAATGGATGATGTGGGGCGGCAGTTGGGCGGAGGACATGGATTTTGATGCGCTGGAACCTTTCTATCAGTCTTTCTCGCAGCTACCGCTCGCAATCGAATTGGCTTTGCCGGACAGAAAGTTCGTAGGTTTAGTGCATGCAGAGCTGCCCGATGTTTGCGATTGGAATGAGATTAAGCAGTTGTTGACGCATATCGAGCCAGACCAAATTGAGGCGACGCTGGCGACCAGCGATATGCTTTGGAGCAAAATTCAGCCGTATCTACCGGCAGATGAAATTCCGCGAATCGAGCCAGTGCGCAATATCGATCATGTTTTTCACGGACATACGATTGTGGAGAATTACCGGACCATCACCAATCGCACATTTACGGATTTGGGATCCGACGAGTCTGGACGGATCAGTCTTATAGATCCCGTCAGATTTCTGAATGATTAGCTTAATTACTTTCCGCCAATTCCCCCGCAATCATCTCTGACTGTTTCAAAACCGTTTCCGTGGCCAGCAGCTGCATATCTGGTGGGTAGCCATACTGCCGTAAAGTGCGTTTGACAATGACTTTTAATTTGGCTTTGACGTTTTCCTTAATGGTCCAATCGATGGTCGCGTTTTCGCGGACGCGCTGGGTGAGGACCACGGCGAGTTCACGTAGTTTGTCCTGTTCCATCAGTTCTTTGGCGGAGTTATTGTTAGCGACGGCGGTGTAGAAGGCGTATTCGAAATCGGACAGTCCCATTTGCTGCGCGGTCTGGTCGGAGGCGACCATTTCTTTGCTGATATTGATCAGCGCTTCCATCACCTCGGCGGCGGTGAGGATTTTGTTGTGGTATTTCTTGAGCGCCGCTTCCAGCATTTCCATAAGCTTTTTGCTTTCCACCAGATTTTTTCTGGCGCGAACTTTCAGCTCGTCGTTAAGCAGCTTTTTCAGTACTTCAAGGGCCACGTTTTTGTGTTGATGATTTTTGAGTTCGGCGATAAATTCGTCGGAAAGAATGGAAATGTCCGGCTTTTTGATGCCGGCGGCATCGAATACATCGATCACTTTGTCGGACACTAATGCCTTGTCGATAACCTGCCGGATGGTTGTTTCCAGCTCTTCATTATCGCGGCCCTCCCCATGAGGTTCGAATTTCATCAAGCGGGCCTTTACCGCCTGGAAAAACCCCACCTCGTCGGTGACATCAATAGCCTGCTCATGCGGAATGGCGATGGCATAAGCCTGGGAAAGGTCGGTGACTTCTTTTAGGTAGCGGCGTTTGCCGTCGTCCAGGCCGAGGATATAGTCTTCGGCGGCGAGAATCAGCGAGAGTTTTTGCGAGGTGTCTGCCTCAAAATAACGTTCGTAGGCAAAACCATTAAACAGGTTGGATACCACTTCCAGCTTTTCCAGCATCAAGGCAACAGCCTGCTCCTGCGCAAGAGTAGGGTTGCCTTTACCGCCCGCTTCAGAATAAAACGAAACCGCTTCCTTCAAATCCGCCGCTATGCCCAGGTAATCCACCACCAAACCGCCGGGTTTGTCTTTATAAACACGGTTTACCCGCGCAATCGCCTGCATCAGGTTGTGGCCTTTCATGGGTTTGTCGATATAAAGCGTATGCATGCTGGGTGCGTCGAATCCGGTCAGCCACATATCCCGCACGATCACCAGCTTCAGCGGATCGGTGTCGTCTTTCATGCGCTCAGCCAGATCTTTGCGTTGCTCTTTGGTGGTGTGATGTTTTGCCAATAAAGGCCCGTCACTGCTGGCAGCGGTCATCACCACTTTTAATGCGCCTTTCTTTAAGTCATCGGAATGCCATTCTGGGCGCAGTTTGGTAATTTCCGCATACAGCTCCGCCGCGATCCGGCGGGACATACACACCACCATGCCTTTGCCGGCAAACACTTTTTGCCGCGCGTCAAAATGGGCGACTATATCTTTGGCGATATTGCGGATACGCGACTCACTGCCGATAAGGGCTTCCACCTTGGTCCATTTGGCCTTGGCTTTTTGAGTTTCCGTCAGCTCGTCCCGTTCCAGTTCTTCATCCAGTTCCTGGATCAGCTTTTTGCCTTCTTCCGATAAGGCCACTTTGGCCAAACGACTTTCGTAAAAAATCCGCACGGTCGCGCCGTCTTCCACGGCCTGGGTAATATCGTAGATATCCACATAATTGCCGAATACCGCCGGGGTATTCACATCGGTTTTTTCAATCGGTGTTCCGGTGAAACCTAAATAGGTCGCATGGGGTAGCGCATCGCGCAGGTATTTGGCGAAGCCGTACACCACTTTTTTACCGATAACCTCGCCAGTGGTATTTTTTTCGTCCACGGTTTTGGCGGAAAAGCCGTATTGAGTGCGATGGGCTTCATCGGCAATCACCACAATATTGCTGCGGGCGGATAATTCTTCGTAAACGTTACCTTCTTCCGGTTGAAATTTCTGAATGGCGGAAAACACAACACCGCCAGCGGCCACACGCAACAAGTCTTTCAAATGATCGCGGTCTTTGGCTTGAATCGGGTCCTGGCGTAAAAGCTGGCGTGAGGAGGCAAATGTGTCGAAAAGCTGGTCGTCCAGGTCGTTCCGGTCGGTGATCACCAAAACAGTTGGATTGTTGAGCGCCAGAACAATTTTGCCGGTGTAAAACACCATGGACAGGGATTTGCCGGAACCTTGCGTATGCCAAACCACTCCTGCTTTACGGTCGCCTTTGGGCTGTTTGGCCACATCCGGTAATCCATATGAGGCAGGATTTTCTTTTATCGAGTGGTCTGCCGCCCGCAGCGTGGAGGCCACCGCCGCATTGACGGCGTAGTACTGGTGATAGGCCGCCACTTTTTTCACCGTTGTGATGCTCACCTGTCCTGTGAGGGGGATCTTCCCGGCGGCTTTTTTCAAACACAATAAAATGCCGCAGCAGATCGAGCAGTATCTCCGGTTTCAGCATGCCGTTAATCAGCGTTTCTAACTGACTAACCAGCTTGGAGGCTTCAGCCTTGCCGTCCGAGGTTTTCCACTGCATAAACCGCGATAACCCAGCGGAAATGGAACCGGCCCTGGCCTCCAGTCCGTCGGAAATCACTACCAATGCATTGCTGTTGAATAGGTTCGGAATCAGCGTTTTATAGGTTTCCACTTGCTGAAATGCACTTTTGACGCTGGCGTTTTCATCCCCTGCGTTCTTCAGCTCGATCACCACCAAGGGAATGCCGTTCACAAACAAAACCAGGTCCGGCCTTTTGGTGTGGTGGTTTTCGACCACCGTAAACTGATTGACCACCAGAAATTCGTTGTTGTCCAGGTGCTCGAAATCCATCAGCCACACCCGCTCGCCGCGTTCATTGCCGTCTTTTTGCGTGGTGAGGGTGACCCCTTCAGTCAGCAGGCGATGGAAGGTTTCGTTATTGGTGAGCAAATCCGGTGACTGAATGCGTTCCACTTCTTTACGCGCTTGGTGTAACAGATCATCCGGCAGTCGTCGATTAATGCGGCGCACGGCATCGTCCAGCCGGCCCGTCAGCAAAACCTGGCTGTAGTCAGCGCGCTCTGGCGTTTCTCTGTCCGGCGCAATGTCGGCCCCGTGCAAATAGCTGTAACCCAAACGCTCAAAGAGCTTGATGGCAAAGGTCTCAATGGCGGATTCGGTCAGCTTGCTCATTCGGTCTCCGGCAATTCCGGTTTTTGGCTACGCCCAAGGGATTTGGCGTTCTGGCGGCTGATAACGCTCTTGCCCGTTTTGCTTTCAATGTCCTTGCGGGCATTACCGGCTACATCACCGCCCTGCTTAGCCACCTTTTTATTCTCGTCAAAAGTTGCGGGCTTTATTTCCTTGGAGATTTCCGTGGTAGTCGCCTCGGCCAGCATATTGAGCACCAGTTCCAGGTTGGTCATATTGTCCCGCAGGTTTTCCTTCTTCAGGTTTTTGTGCTGCTTGTAAGCCTTGGTGGTCAGACCGCTCCAGGCGCGGGTGATCTCATCCGTGAGGATCGCAAACTCGGCGGCTTTGCTCACGCCTCGCGCCTCCCATTCATCGGTCAGCTCTTTGCGCACCTCTATGCTCTTCAGCCGCTGATTGATCCACTCTTTGGTATAGCCTTTGGCTAGGTAGGTTGCCAGGGCACGGTCAATCGTCAGCTCCGGGTCTTCATTCTCCTCCAGCCGCTCATAACCCACCTGAGCCAGCCACAGTTTGAAGGGTTCCGCCTTGGGGGAGGGTATGGACTGGAGCAAGCGCAGCAGCGTTTCCGTATTGGCCACGTCGGTCCGGTAGGATTTGCCGTCCGCCGAAGGCATTTTCAGTTGGCTACATTTTGTAGCCAACTGGCTGCCCTCTTTCTTCAGCCGGGTTTTCAGCACGCTCCAATACTTACGCGGGTTGGCGCTACCTGTCAGCGCACCCACCACATCAATCACGCTGAAGAGCCACTGCTCCCGCTCGGCGTCCCAATGGCTGCGAATCTGCTGATTTTGAAAGAGTTTGATATTGCTCATGGGAAGTTCCTCCTTGATGGTTGATGTGAACACTTGGCGGTCTTCATTCCTGCCCCACCTCCCCAAACGCCTTGGACTCTGTCTGGTACGCCTGCTGGTCGAGGTTGAACAGAATCTCGCTGGCGGTGTAGGAGTAGTCCCCCATGACAAATTCACCAAAGGTGTCATCCCAGAATTCGTTGAAAGCCTCGTTGTCCTCATAGCCTGCCAGCGCTTGCGCGTGTTCATCCACCGCCAGAGCGCCATGGCGCTCTTCAAAGGCGCGAATCAGAAACATACCGACAATTAAGGTGCTGTCGATGAGAAATTCACGGGTGAGCAAGTCCACCTTGCTGTTGCGGCTTTGCAGTTCCGCTAGGGATTTGCCGTGGGAAGTGGGGCTGACCTCATTGCGCAGGTTGCCAATCAACTGGCCGATGGTGGCGAGGGAGGCCGAAACCTGCGTCACCAACTCCTCGGAGGTATAGCCGATGGCCACAAAGGACTTTTTCAATACCGCATTAATGCTCGGGTTGGTGCCGAGCGGCACGCACTGGCAAGTGCAAATCTCCTTGCCGATGCTCTCGAGCAAAGCCTTGGCATTTTCAATAGAGATGCTGAAATCCGTTTCCAAATGCGCCTCCATGCGCTCGATATACATCTCCAGAGGTTTCCAACGGTGGTACTGATCCAATATGGCCCTGAGCTTATCCATTAGCTGACTCTCACTTCTCCGGACATGAGTTTGGGTAGTAGGGTGTCGCGGAGTTTTTCAAGAGACTTTATTTGGCGTGAGTTGGCGTGCAGTTTCGGAATTATTGAGCTTGCGAAACTATTGAACAGCATGGTTGTTTCATTCGAGGGCTTGACCACTTGGTAATTTTTCAAATGATCCACATTTACCCGCTGCCGACCGCTTGAGCCTTCCAGACATCCCTCGGCATAGTCGCGGAAATCGCGGTTTCTGGCCAGTGCGTAGGCGAAAAATGAATGCAAATAATTGTGAGGCCTCATTACGATATATTCTGTCGATCCCCACGCAACCTCATCATTCTTTAGAAAACATACATAAGCAGCTTTGCCGTTTTCTAGGCAAGGGGTTATGCGGGCAAGCAAGGTATCCCCATTCGTAAACTTTGTACCTGACGAAAATTCACGAAGGTACCAGGCGTCCGGGTGAAAGGTTGTAGTGCTGAGTGCAGACATCTCCACATAGGGTGCCGCTGATCCTTTTGTAAGTTTTCTTGATGGGTTGAACTGAATCAATTCTGAAATGGTGCAGGTATCGCCGTCTCGCTCCACAAACCACTGCCGAAACAAAGTCTCCGCCATGGCTTCAAGGGTTTTGTTTTGGCGGTGTAACAGGTCGATTTTATCGTCGAGGCTGCTGAGGATGGAGGCTATGGATTTTTGTTCGACTTCGCTTTCAGGGAGCAAAATAGGTATAGATAACAAGCTCGCCTTGTTTAGCTTCGGCTGAACAGCACCACTGATAAACGGGTTTAGATCTAAGTTTTTAAAATAATAGATGATGATGTTGGAAAGGCAACTTTCCCTGCATTTTAAAATGTGGGCGTGATTATTAACCCAGAATTTACCAGAAGCCTTAAATGCTATTGGGGTATTCCGAGTTCGAAGATTTTCTCCATCTTCAGATATGAGGACATATTCGCCATCAAAGATAAAATCGTCAATATAGTCAACGACTCCTGATGCCCCGTAATAAGGATATCGGCCGGCTCTCTTTGCTCTTTGCATGGCACTCAAAGGAACTCTTTTTTGATTTTGAATTTCTCCAAAATCTTCAATGGTGAATGATCTCCACTCGCTCATACTTTAATCCTCGCCAAACTCTCCACAATCACCTGGTTCAACCGCGCCTCCTCCTTCAATTGCTCTTCAAACTCCGCCTTCAATGCGGTAAAGCGCTCGGAGAAATTAAAATCGTCCTCTTCATCCGCCAGGCCCACGTAGCGGCCTGGGGTGAGCACATAATCCAGCTCGGCCACTCGCGCCAAGGGTACGGAAGCACAAAAGCCTTTCACATCCTCGTAATCGCCTTTCCCCGTGCGCCAGTTGTGGTAAACATCAGCGATTTTTTGAATGTCGTCGTGGGAGAGTTCCCGGGTGCGGCGGTTGATCAGGTGGCCGAGATTGCGGGCGTCGATAAACAGGATTTCGCCTTTGCGCGGGTGGCCGTTGGCTCTGGCGCGGTTCATAAACCAGAGCGCAGCGGGAATTTGGGTATTCAAAAATAATTTGGCCGGCAAGTTGACGATGCAGTCGATCAGGTTGCCATCGGCAATCAAGGCTTTGCGAATTTCCCCTTCGCCGCTGGTTTTACTTGTGAGCGCACCTTTGGCCAGCACCACACCGGCTTTGCCATTAGGTGCCAGGTGATAAATAAAATGTTGCAACCAGGCAAAGTTGGCGTTGCCCACAGGCGGTGGTGGGCCGAATTTCCAGCGGCCGTCGCTGCGCAGCAGTTCGCCACTCCAGTCACTCACGTTAAAGGGTGGGTTGGCGATGATGAAATCGGCTTTTAAATCCTTGTGAGCGTCATTTAAAAAGGAACCTTCACTGTTCCATTTCACTTGGGTGGCGTCTATGCCGCGAATGGCCAGGTTCATTTTCGCCAGGCGCCAGGTGGTTTGGTTGCTCTCCTGGCCGTAGATGGAAATATCGTTGACACGTCCTTGGTGTTCCGCCACGAATTTTTCCGACTGAACAAACATACCGCCGGAGCCGCAGCAGGGGTCGAATACGCGGCCCTTGTAAGGCTCCAGCATGGCCACGAGCAATTCCACGATGGAGCGCGGCGTATAGAACTGGCCGCCCTGTTTGCCTTCCGCCAGGGCAAATTCGCCGAGAAAAATATTCGAACACATGGCCCAGCACATCGGCGCTGCGCGCTTTGGCATCGCCGAGGGCGATATTGCCGACCAGATCCATCAAGCCACCAAGGCTGGTGGGGTCCAGATTCTGCCGGGCGTAGACTTTGGGTAGTACGCCTTTCAGGGCGGCATTCTCCTTCTCGATCGCGTCCATGGCGGCGTCCACATATTGGCCAACCTCCGGCAGCTTGGCCTTGCCCAGCAGAAACGACCAGCGCGAATCCTGGGGCACGAAAAAGACGTTTTCGGCTTTGTACTCGTCCTTATCCTCCGGGTCCGCCCCCGCATAATCCCCCTTGCCGGATTTGAGCTTTTCGTACATCTGCTCGAACGAGTCGGAGATGTATTTAAGAAAGATCAGGCCCAGCACCACGTGCTTGTACTCGGCGGCGTCTATGTTTTTGCGCAGCTTATCGGCAGCTTTCCAGAGTTGTTTTTCCAGGGGTTCGGCTTTGCTGGGTTTGTCGGCCTTGGGGCGTGCCATGAATGATTTGATCCTGCAGTTGTTCGTTTGGAGAGGGCGCTGGCCCTGGGTGGGGTGACTATAAAGAGCCCGACCGGGATTGCAAGCCTGCAGCGAAGCCCAGGGCATTAGCAGGTCTTCACCAGCGGAAACAAAAAAAGGCGATCTCCCGATCGCCTTTCCCCAAAGAACCTGAAGTTCCTACCGTAAATAATCCGCTTATTTCAAATAATCTTTAATGGCGTTATACCAAGTCTGCCCGATAAATCGATAACCCGTATCGTTAGGGTGGAGATTATCTGAGCCGAGGCCATTAGAGGGGAAGCCTTTGTATTGGTCTACCAGGATCACATTAAAGCCTTGGTTGATGCGCTCCTGTACAACTCCTGGAATGATGTTCACATAGGAATTCGCCCATTCTCTGGCGTAGTCGTTGCGCGGGGTGATGACGGCGACGGCGAGCAGTGCATTTGGTTTGGCGTTGATGATTTTATCGATCAATGCCCCCAGCCTTTGCGCCATTGCCTGCGGTCCATTGTTGTTTTCTTCCACCCAGGAATCGTTGGTTCCGATCATTAGCAGGATTATGTGCGGATCGCTGTTAAGCGCCGGGCTTGGCACTATGTTCGCGACCTGATTGATCGACCAGCCGCTATTGCCTTCGTGGTTGCGCGGGAAGCTTTTGCCGTCCACGGTGGTAGGACCATTGGCTTTGCTGCCGACAAAGGTGATGTTTTTATTGTTCGCCACCGCTTGACGAAACAGCTCTACCCGATAAGCACCGCCGCTACCGCCAATGCCATCCGTAATGGAATCTCCGAGCGGTAGAATTTTGCACGGGCCGCTGGCGGGACAGATGGTCGGTGCCGGTGGTTCTTCAAAGCGACCGCCATCGGCGGAGTAAATAGCCACGCCGGATACGGTGGCGTTGTCCACCTGCGAGGTGAACTGGATCGACAGGGCGCCGTCACTCACCGGGATATTATTGGCTGTGAGAATGTAGGCAGTGTCGTGGCCAACTTCTTTATAGATATCCAATCCGGTGACCACAGTGCGCCCTTCAATCGCTACGCTGAAGCTGCGGCTGCCGGCAGCCTGGTGATACATCTCAACCAGGTTGAGCGCCACGCTGTAAGTCGCCTGGCTGACCGGAATATTGTAGGTAAATGTGCCGTAACGCTCAGACTGGTAAAGGGTGGCGTTGCTGGTGCCGGAGATAGGATCTGCAGTGGTATTCGGTGTACCACTGGAGGAGAATCGGTCGGCCTCATAGCGGACTCCGTCCAGGGTCACCGCGCTGGATGAGCCGGCGTTAATGGCATATACCAGGCTGCCGGTCACGCCGCCCGAGCTGGAAGAGCTGCTGCTGGACGAGCTGGACGACGAACTCGAAGAGCTTGAAGACGAACTCGAAGACGAGCTGGATGACGAACTTGAGGAGCTGGATGATGAGCTGGAAGAACTGCTGGAGGAGCCAGCAGGAGGCGTATTCTGCGAGCCGCCGCAGGCGACCAAAAGGGTTATCAGTGAGAGAGGAAGCAATTGCCGGATTTTCAAGGTGAAACCCTCCAAAGTAGTCAGTCTTTTTTAATCGTTATTGTGAGCATGGGCAGGTATTGCCCGGTACGAGAACATCCGATAGCGATCTAATAAAGTTATCGTATCGTAATACGATTATGATCCCTCAACTTGCCCTGACCGTCTGAGAGGCTGCGCAAAAAATTGAGAAAAGGTCGTTGTTTGTAGGATAAATACTCACACGACCGCCCGGCGCGAGATGCCAAATGGTGATGAGCTTGAGTTACGAGCGTTTTGTCCGGCCAAACATTTGGGACATGCCATCCATGAACGTTGCCCTTCCTCTAGATTTCGGCCCCGTCACCGGCTTTCGTGTCGGCCATGCTCTTGTGAGCAAACCTTGGATGACCGTGATTTGTTATCGGGTGGACGATGTATTGATCGATATGGGCCCTCGCAATGCGCGCACGCTGGTGCAGACTTTGGTGCAGCCGGAGTCTTTGCAGGGAATTTATCTGACGCATTATCACGAGGATCATGCGGGCAATGCAGGGTATCTGCAGGAGCGATTTGTATTCCGGTTTACGGTCATCCGTTGACGGCGGAGATGCTCAGGCAAAAAATAAAACTCAAACCCTACGAGCACTATATGTGGGGCGCGCTTGATACGGTGCAGGTGCTACCGCAGGAAAATTATTTCACTACTGAAAATTATCGGTTCGAGATTATCCATACACCCGGCCATAGTCATGACCATGTCATTTTTTGGGAGAAAAATCAGGGCTGGTTATTTTCGGGTGATATGTATTTGGGTGCACGAATTAAATACTTTCGTTCGGATGAAGATATTTATCAGACGATCGCATCCCTCAAAACCATCGCAGCATTGGATTTTGCGAGCTTGTTTTGCGGACATAATCCGCAATTGGTGGAGCCGCGCAAAGCGATCCAAAGGAAAATAGATCATTTGGAAAATATCATCGGCCATGTTCAGCGTTTGCATGACAGCGGCCTATCGCGCCGGGAGATTGTGCGCCGTGCGATGAAAGGGCGAGAGTCCTGGCTCGTGCGAATGATGACGTTGGGTGACGTCAGTTATCGCCATATGATTTTGTCGGTGCTGCAGCGACTGGCTTGAGTGTGACGCAGCCGCGCAAACTGCGCCCGTCTTAAACGGTTCGACTTGAATTTCTCCTCTCTCGCTCCCATCCATTATTCACCAATGCTCTCCGCGGGCGTTCCGCTGGTTCTCCGAACTCGGGAAGCATAGCCCGGTCCCATTAATTCTGGCTGGTCCGATGATGGCGAAGCGGACCTTTTTTCCTGACTTTACAGGTACTTGGATCATGTCTCGACGGCGTATCGATCAAATGGTGACACGCATGGGCACCATAGTGACGGAGATGCAGACGCTGCATTTTCGCTTTGTGCAGCAGGAGCGGCGCGGTTGGGAACCTTTAATGAACGTGTACCGCTACCCGGATCACTACGAAATATGTGTCGAGCTGGCGGGTGTGGCACCGGGCGATATTCAGGTGAGCGCAGGCGGGCGCCGCGTGGCAGTGTCCGGGGTGCGGCGCTGGCCGGATTTACGTTGTCGGCTGACCGGTAGTGAATGTCACCGCACAACGCTGATGGAAATTGAGGAGGGGGAATTTTGGCGGGAGATAGAGTTGCCGGAGGAAATTGATGGGCGCACGGCAGATGTATTTGCGCAGCAAGGGCTGGTTTGGATCCGTTTACAACTGAAATAGGGGTGGCAGACGTGGCGAAAGAATTTTTGACAGCGGAATCCGCGCCGGGGCAGAACCATGAAAATCCCGGAGCAAAATCTTCTACGACCAATGTGGTGGTGGATGAAAGTGTGGCCTACCTGTTGATGCCATTGCAGGAGACCGTCATTTTTCCCGGCATGATCGTTACGCTTCCTGTGGAAAATTCCGCGATTGCGTCCGCGATTGAAGAAATGCTGCCGAGCCAGCGCCAGATTGTTTTGGCCGCGTTAAAAAATGGCCGGAACGACGCGAGTGGCCCAGAGGATTTGCATAGGGTCGGTGCGATTTGTCGCGTTATGCAGATGATGCGTCGCAACGAGACACTGGTGCTGGCGGTGGAGGCGCAGGATCGGGTGAGCCTGGAGCATTTGCATCAGCGCGAAGGTTTCTGGCAGGTGAATATCCGGCGCCTGGAATCCACATCACCGCCGGTGTCGGATCAATATTGGCAGGCCGCAGTGCGCAACTTGCGGGATTCCGCGCTGCGTCTCGTACGCAATTCCGAAGCGGTGCCAAAAGAGGCCGAACCGGTGGTGCAAAATTTCTCCATCGCCAATACGGGTTTGTTGACGGATTTTCTCGCCGCGAATCTGGCATTGTCTTTTGAGCAAAAGCAGGGACTGCTGGAGGAAACCCAGGTGGTGCGCCGAGTGGACAAACTGCAAAAGTTCTTGAATGAACAATTGCACATCACGGATCTGCAGGCGAAATTGCGTGAAGATGTGAAAACCGAATTCACGGAGGCGCAGCGCCGCGCATTTTTGCGTGAGCAATTGCGCGCGATTCAAAAAGAATTGGGTGAAGATGACGGCAGTGATTCCAAGGTCGCCGATCTGGAAAGCAAAATCGCCGAGGCGAAATTACCGGAGGCTGCGCAAAAGCAGGCTGATCGAGAATTGCGTCGTTTGCAGCAATTGTCGCCCTCCAGTCCGGAATATTCGGTAATCGTGGATTATCTGGAGACGGTTGCCAGTTTGCCCTGGTCGAAAATGAGCGAGGACCAGTTGGATCTGGCGCGCGCGCAGGAAGTGCTGGATCGCGATCATTACGGTATCGAAAAAATCAAACGGCGCATTATTGAATATCTGGCGGTGCGCAAATTGAATCCGACCGGACGCGGGCCGATTTTGTGTTTTCTCGGTCCCCCCGGTGTGGGTAAAACCAGCCTGGGCCAATCCATCGCTACAGCCTTGGGGCGGGAATTTATTCGTATCGCTTTGGGCGGCGCGCGCGACGAGGCGGAAATTCGCGGCCACAGACGCACTTATATCGGCGCTATGCCCGGCCGCATCATTCAGGAGCTGCGCCGCGCCGGCACACGCAATCCGGTCATCATGTTGGACGAGTTGGATAAATTGGGTGCGGATTTCCGCGGTGATCCAGCGAGCGCGCTTTTGGAGGTGTTCGATCCGCGCCAGAACAACAGTTTTGTGGATCGCTATCTGGATTTGCCGTTTGATTTATCCCAAGTGGTATTTATCGCCACGGCCAATATGATCGAGCCGATTCCAGCGCCTTTGCGGGATCGTATGGAGGTGATTCGTTTAGCGGGTTACACGCCAGATGAAAAACGCCATATCGCCGAGCGCTATTTAATTCCGCGGCAATTGCAGGAAAACGGTGTGACGGCGGAGCAGTGTGAGTGGACATCAGCAGCTCTGCAATTGGTGATTGACGGCTATACACGGGAGGCGGGCGTGCGCAATCTGGAGCGGGAAATCGGCTCAGTGGCGCGCGCATCCGCCGCGAGCATTGCGCGCGGTGATCTGAGCTCCACGGCCATAGATGAAAATGCAGTGAAGCAGGCGCTCGGCCCTGTGCGTTTCGAGAGCGAGAAAAAAATTCGCCAAAGTGCGCCGGGTGTGGTCAACGGCCTGGCCTATACACCGGTCGGCGGTGAAGTGCTGCATATAGAGGCCATTCGCTTTCCCGGCAAAGGCGGTTTTGCCTTGACGGGGCAGTTAGGCGATGTAATGAAGGAATCGGTCAAAGCCGCTGAAAGTCTGGTGCGCAGCCGCGCGGAAAAGCTCGGTATCAACCCGGAGGATTTCACCCGCTACGATGTGCACCTGCACGTTCCCGCAGGCGCCGTTCCGAAAGATGGCCCTTCTGCCGGTGTCGCCATGTTTACTGCGCTGGCTTCGTTATTTTCGGATCGGCCGGTGAATAACGAAGTGGGTATGACCGGCGAAATCACCTTGCGCGGCTTGGTGTTGCCCATCGGTGGCTTGAAGGAAAAAACCCTTGCTGCCCTCAACGCGGGAGTGAAAACTGTGCTGATTCCCCGCCAGAACGAAAAGGATATTCCGGAGTTGGCGGAGCAGGTTAAGTCCGGTTTGAAGATCATTCCCGTGGATACGGTGGATGAGGTGTTGGAGCACGCGCTGTTAAGCGGCGAGCAGTCTGACAGGCCGCGTCATCCGCATTGATATTGTTACCGGTTGGTAGATGCGGGTTTCGCGAGAGACCCGCAGACCTGCCGGAACAACACAATCTCTATATAATGCGGGGCTCTTAAAATTGGGGTTCGCGCGTGATCAATCTTCGAGCCACGCTCTATCTGCTGGCTTTCCCTGTTGGATTCATGGGGTTGGTGCAGGGAGTGTTTGCGGCACTTTCCTGGATGGTGTTCAAGGACCAGGAGGAGCAGGTTTTTCTCATTCCGTCTGTGCTGATGCTGGCGTGCGCCGCTTGTTTTTTTCTTCTTTCCCGCGCCGCAATCACATTCAAAATCGGCTTCAAAGACGCGCTTTTATTCGCCACATTCACCTGGGTCGTCATGGGGTTGCTCGGCGCTGTGCCGATTCTGCTGGTGACCGGGGTCTCCTTCACCGACGCGGTATTTGAATCGGTGAGCGGCTTGACCACCACTGGCGCCACCATCCTGGTGGGGCTGGACCAGATGCCGAAAACCTTTCTGATGTATCGCCAGTTTCTGCAGTGGATGGGTGGGTTGGGGGTGGTGATTTTTGTGGTGGCGGTGTTGCCGATGCTCAACGTGGGCGGGATGAAACTGCTGAAGGCGGAAACTCCCGGTCCGGTGAAGGACGAAAAGCTGTCGCCGCGGATCGCCAGCACCGCGCACTATCTGTGGTTCGTCTATGTCGCTATCACCGCTGCCTGCGCGCTCAGCTATTTTTTCGCGGGTATGAGCGCCTACGACGCCATTGCCCATGCCCTGGCGACTGTGTCCACCGGCGGCATGTCGCCCTATGACAGCAGCATCGCGCATTTTCAGAGCCCGATGATCATGGTGATCGCCGAGGTGTTTATGCTCCTGGGGGCGATCAGTTTTGCGCTTCATTTCAAGGTGATGAAAAACCGCAGCCTGCGGATTTTCTGGCGTGACGAAGAAACCCGCGTCTTTCTGCTGATTGTCACCGGTCTTTCATTGCTGATCGCCTGGATACTGTGGAGCAATCGTGTATATGACCATCCACTGATCGCTCTCAATCAGGCTGTGTTTCACCTGATTTCCTTCATCACCAGCACCGGTTTTGTCGCTGGCAACTATCCCGATTGGCCGCTCACCATTGCACTGCCCCTGGTGGTGGCCTCTTATTTGGGAGGATGTGCCGGCTCAACGTCCGGCGGCAACAAGATCATCCGCAATATATTGGCGGTGAAACTGATCGGGTTGGAATTGAAGCGACTGCTTCATCCCAAAGGAATTTTTAATGTGAAGTACCAGGGGCTGCCGGTCGTCTCCCAGATCCTGAGTGCCACCATCGCGTTTATGACCATAGCCGCTGCGGCTAGCGTTATCGTTATGCTGGCGTTGGTGGCGACCGGCCTCGATTTGTGGACGGCGTTGGGAGCTGCGTCTGCCGCGCTCAACAATGCGGGCGCCGGTTTTGGACTGGTCGGCAGCAATTTTATTCCGGTCAGCGACACCGGCACCTGGATTTTGTCGGCGGCGATGATTCTCGGCCGCCTGGAATATTTCACTGTCATCGCACTGCTTCTGCCGACCTTCTGGCGGCGCTGAGCGCAGCTTTCTTTTTTATTAACGAGATCAATATGCCTATTATTCGTGTCGAGATGCTGGAAGGCCGTTCGGCGGCCCAAAAACAGGAACTGGTGGAAGTGCTCAGCCGGGAAACCGCGCGGATCACCGGTTGCGGCCTGGAAGCCATTACAGTGGTGCTCGAAGATGTCAAACGGGACAACTGGGGCATAGGCGGTCGCCTGCTGTCGCAGCCCCGCGTCGATTGAATTGCGCTGCACCATTAACTTACCCCGCGATTAACTTATTAGCCCACACCATTAACTTATTAAGAGGGAAATACCATGTCCTTGTCGCTCACAGACTTGTCGCTGCTGATTCCGCTGGTTAAACAGGAGCTCGGCGTACTGCAGGGCTTGGCCAATGGTCAGGATGTCCAGCTTGCGGAGGATGCCACTGAGTTGTTGATGTTATACCGGCAGACGGCGGCAAAATTGAAAGAGGAGTACGAGACACAGTGGTGGGATGGCAGTGATTTTCCCGCTTATGACACCTTGATCCGCGAACTCTGATTCCTGGTAGCTGACTCTTACTGACCGCTGTCGCTCATTTGCGGCAGCTACCACTTCACCGTATTTGTAATCCTCCGCTGCGATGCCGGTTGTGTGTCCCAGTTTTTTATGCCCCTCATTTGTGCGTCGAAGCTACGGCTAGTTGCGTCCTGCGGTTTTGCACCAATCACACAACCCCCGGTAACCGATCACATATTTCATATTTGTGACAAAAAAATGACATCAACGGGTCACTTTTCACATAACCTACGCCCGCATTTGGGGCTTAAAATCCCAAATAGGTAGTTCCATAGATAAAATCTATTAATCAGAAAAACGTGGCCAAGTGTGGCTAACAAGGGGGTGTCCAATGAACCGACTTTCCGGTCTGTTCCTGGCAGTTGGTGTAGCCATGCTCGCGGCTTGCGGTGGCGGCAATCAGGGTGATGGTGCAAGCAGTTCTTCTAGCAGTTCGTCCAGTTCTACCAGTTCTTCATCATCAAGCTCATCAAGCAGCAGTTCTTCTTCCAGCTCGTCGAGCAGCTCTTCCGGTATCCCGGTGGGTGTTGATGTCAATGTCGACCTGCCGGACGAGATGAGGATCAGCTCTGACGCGCAGATGCTTGAGCGCGGGGGCTTTTATACCTCGAAATTCTTCGATGAGTCTGTGATGGAAACCATTTATCTGGATTTTTCACAGTCCGATTTTTTGAATCAGCTGTCCAACAATTACAACAGCAAGACGCCTATCGCCGCCACGCTGCGTTACAAAGATAAAGTGTTTGAGCAGGTTGGAGTGCGCTACCGCGGCATGACCAGCTACAGCATGGCCAACGAAAAAAAATCCTTTGATATCGAGCTCGACTGGCAAATCGATGGTCAGGACATCAACGGATATAACACCTTTAAACTCAATAACGGTTACGAAGATCACTCGGCCATGCGCGAGGTGCTCTACTCGAATCTGGGCCGTAAAAATATTCCCTCCGCCAAAGCGAATTTCGTGAACCTGGTTATTAACGGCAGAAATTACGGCGTTTATGCGAAGGTGCAGAAATTGAACAAGGATCACGCGAAGGAGTGGTTCCTGGATAAAGAAGTCACGCGCTGGCGAGCAGAATCACCCAATGGTGGTGGTTTCGGCGGCGGTGGCTTCGGCGGATTTGGTGGTGGTTTCGGCGGTGGCGGTTTTGGCGGCATCTTTGGTGCCGGCACTTCATCTCTGAATAATCTTGGCGCCCAGGGCAGTGCATATGAAAATGCGTACTCATTGAAGTATTCCTCGGTAAACAATCCCTGGCAGGATCTGGCCAATGCTGCTTACACCATGGGTGTTGCGTCGCGCGAATATCTGATCGAAGAGCTCAGCCAGTACATGGATATAGACGCGGCGCTGTGGTTTATCGCCACCGAAAATATTTTTACCGATGACGACAGCTACATTAATAAAGGCGGCATGGACTATTACGTCTATTTTGATGTCGCCACCGGGCGCATAGTCCCGCTGGAATATGACGGCAATTCCGCGATGTCGACGCAATTGGCGACCCAGTGGGGACCGCTGCATAAAATCAACGATACTGCCTTCCCTCTGATCAACGTACTGTTGAATGTTCCCGAATTGCGGCAGCGCTACCTTGCGCACTATCGCACGGTGATGGAAGAGGCCCTCAACCCGACCGTGGCGCACGCAAAAATTGATCAATACTCTCAGTTGATCAATACCTATATCGCCGCTCCTGACGCTGTGCGTCAGTACACCTACCAGCAGTACCAGACGGGTGTGCAGAATCTGAAAAGCTTCGTTACCAGCCGTCAGCAGTACCTGCAAAACCACAATGATTTGCGAGCTCCGGCCATCACCATCAGCGACGTGGTGGACTCTGTTGGCGGTCGCGCCTCTGTGCGCCCGACCAGCAGTGAATCAGTGGACATCAGTGCGCGTGTTGGCGGCGAGGTGAATATCCGCGGTGTTAACTTGTATTACGGCACCGGCTTGATGGGCGACTTCACCAAGATCGCCATGACGGCCTCCGGTAATGGCAATTACCGCGCAGTGATACCGGCGTTTCCCAAAGGCACCTTTGTGCGCTACTACGTAGAGGCCGTCGCCGAGAATTCCGCTGGCACTGTCGCCTACAGCCCGAAAGGCGCTGAACACGATGTGTATATTTATCAGGTGCTCGCTGCGGAACAGGTGGCAAGCCCAGTGGTGATCAATGAACTGATGGCGTCCAACAAGAACACGATTGTGGATCCAAATGGTGTTTATTCGGATTGGGTTGAGCTGTACAACAATTCTGATCAGGCGGTTGATCTGAGCGGCTGGTACCTGACGGACGAAGACACCAATCTGACGCGCTGGGCATTTCCTGCCGGCACGGTGATTCAGCCTCGCGCTACGTTGGTTGTTTGGGCTGACGATGCTGCTTCGCCCGGTTTGCACGCCAGCTTTAAGTTGAGCGCTTCCGGTGAAACGGTGTATCTCGTCAACCCGCAAAAAGCGTTCGCGGATCAGGTGACATTCGGTGAGGGTGCAAGTGATTCCAGTTATGCGCGCTCCCCCAACGGAACGGGCGGTTGGAGCTGGACTACCAGACCTACCTTCAACGCCGCAAACTGATGTTTGTCCGTGGGTCGCCGCTTCGGCGGCGGCCCTTTTGTCGTTTCAACATGACCGACTTTTCGGCCTAATAACAGGTGTGCAGCATGCCATTTTCATCGCTTCATAATATTTTGTGGGACTACGATTCCCACGGTCTCAAGGACTTGGACAAAGCGTCTTTGATGGACCGGGTAGACACCAAATTCGTGGTGCCTGTGCGATGTCTGCCTGAAATGCTGACGCGCTTGCAGGATCATTTTTCAATTCTGGAAATCGGTGATAAGCGCTGCTTCCACTACCACAGTGTTTACTACGATACGCCGGATTATATGTTCTACAACATGCACCGCACGGGGCGGAAAAACCGTTTCAAAGTGCGGGTGCGCAATTATCGGGACAGCGAGATCAGTTTTCTTGAGGTGAAATTCAAGAATAATAAAGGCCGGACCGAAAAAAACCGCATCAAATTGCGTGAAGAAATCAGCGGTGGTTTGACTGTGCATCAAGAATTTTTGCAGACACATCAGGTGCCCAATATCGCAAGTCTGGTGCCGGTGCTGGAGAATCAGTATCATCGCATCGCTTTGGCCAGTGAACAGCGCGGCGAGCGTTTGACGATTGATTTGAATATTGCCAATCAACCGCTGCCTGCGTGGCGCGAGCCGTTGGAGCAGAAGGATTTTGCGGTGCTGGAGTTAAAGCAGGCGCGTGTGGATCGCACCTCGCCGTTTTTTGCGGTGGCGAAAGATCTGCGTTTACGCCCCGGCGGCTTCAGCAAATATTGTATGGGGCTGGCGCTCTCCGGTTATCTGGAAAGCGTTAAATACAATCGTTTTAAACCCATTATTCACCGCCTTAAGCGCACTTGTATCATCAACACTTTTGAGAATGCTTCATGCTGACATACGATTTCCTACTGCGTTACGCCATTTTGCTGGTTGGCGCTACCATTTTGTTGCGCGCAGTTTATTTCCGTGTAACGCCCAACCGCGACGCGGTATTCAGCTTTTTTCTCTTCGCCAACGGTGTCTTTTTTGTCACCTATTTGCTGTCGGGTATCGAATTGTCCATGGGCTTTGCCTTCGGGCTCTTCGCGGTATTTGCCATGCTGCGTTACCGCACCGAGCCGATCACGATTCGCGAGATGACCTATCTGTTTATCACCATCGGCTTGTCACTGATGTGCTCGGTGGCCAAGCTCCAGTACTGGGAAATGGCAGCGCTGCTGGCGTTGGTGATTGTGTTGGCTGCAGTGGGTGAAACCCGCCTGCTGGCACCGCGCATCGTCGAGAAGAAAATCACTTACGACAAAGTGGAATTGATCAAACCGGACCGTTATTCCGAACTGGTGCAGGATCTGCAAAGCCGCACGGGCTTGGATATCATCAAAATTGAAGTCGGCGCGATTGATTATCTGGATGACAGCGCCATGTTGTCCGTTTTTTGCCGCGAAGTCCGTCGTTGATCATAAGGCTTCATCCGCAGCATGCGGATGAAGCCTTGCTTTTTGTGCCGTTTATTTCCAGACAATATCCGCTTTAATCCGCAGGAAATCGCTGCCATCGATGATGGATTGAACAGTAAACTCCGGCGTTTTACCCAGAATTTTGCCGCGTTGTACATCGGCAAAATCCACCACTGGAAAAAGGTCCGCGTTTGGCGAGTTGTTGGTTGATCCAATGGCTGACGCCGAATTTGCATTTCAATTGCCACTTCCAGATCGCCAGCCGCATCACCACATCCGTATCCTCCAGTTCCGGCAAGACCAGCAGGCGTGATCCGTCCGCCCTGAGTTCGAGCCTGGCTTTACGCCCTTCGAAATTCAGCCGCGTTGCTGTGTTCTTCCAATGCCATTTGCCCAGCAGCCGGATGCCGACTTTCAGCTCCGCCTGAACCTCCAGCGCGACATCGCGCAGCACTACCGGATTACCCAAATGCATCTTTGGCGGTTGCAGAAGCGTTGCGACCAGCGAGCGCACGCGCACTTGATAACGCCCCGCCGTTTCTTTTTGGCGGGTGGATTGGACGTGGAGTTGTTGTCCAGATGATCCGCCAGGGGCTGGACCAGCACATCCTCGACCACGGCTTCTATACCGTCTTCGGTCAGGTCGTGCGGCGCATCCGGGGTGTGGGCGTCGCTGACTTCCAGCTTGAGTTCTTCCAGTTCATCCTCGGGAAACTCGAGACGCAGGGGAAATTCGAGGGCGGCGAGAAATGAATTCGCGAGGTTGGCGTCCAGGCGAATCTCCAGATCGCGGTGTTGCAGTAAGGAATGTTCGGTCATGGTTGCGTTGGTCTCATGTGGCAAATGGCGTCCCGTTTTGTTGCCCCGGCAGAGTTAGGCTCACACTTTAGTCTCCAGCGAACAAGCGTCGAGCCGAGAGTCGCCGATGGTGTTGGCGGCTGCGGATGACTACAATCGCGCGTTTTTCTCCGCCCGCCGGGATAGGTATTGGGGACATAGTGTCCTACAGGCTCTACCGGAAGTGGTCTCAAAAGTTCAGGCAAATCGCATTTATGGCAACCCGAAAATCCGCCAAACGCCGGCCGCGCTATCTCCTCAAATTTATTTTCCTGGTGTTCCTGGCTCTCTGTGCTGCCCTGGGAGTTTACTGCGTCCATCTCGACAAAGTGGTGCGCAGCCAATTCGAGGGCAAACGTTTTGCGCTGCCGGCGCGGGTGTACGCCCGGCCGCTGGAGATCTTCGCCGGCAAAACCCTGACCCTGGCGGAGTTGCGGCGCGAGCTGGATCTTCTGGGGTTCGCCAAGGTTACCCAGGTGCGGGTACCGGGCGAATACGTGTCCACGCCGGTTTACGTGGTATTCCAGACCCGGGCGTTTGAATTCTGGGACGGGCCGCAGGGGAGTCAGCGGGTGCGTGTCACTTTCGATGGCAACCAGGTGGCAGAGGTGCGTGAGGAGATCAGCGGGCGGGAGCTCGATCTGTTCCGGCTTGAGCCGATTTCCATCGGCGGTATCTACACCCATAACAACGAAGATCGCCAGCTGGTGCGCTACAACCAAGTGCCGCGCCATTTCATTGATGCGCTGATCGCCATCGAGGACAAGCGTTTCTACTATCACCACGGCGTAGACCCCAAGGCGCTGCTGCGCGCGGCAGTTTCCACCGCGACCGGCCGGGGAGTGCAGGGCGGCAGCACCCTCACCCAGCAGCTGGTGAAGAATTTTTTCCTCACCCCAGAGCGCACCCTCAAACGCAAAGCCAATGAGATGCTCATGGCGTTATTGTTGGAGCTGCACTACGAGAAAAACGACATTCTCGAAACCTATCTCAATGAGGTCTATTTCGGTCAGGATGGCTCGCGCGGAATTCACGGTGTGGGGCTCGCGAGCCAGTTTTATTTCGGCCGCTCGGTGGAGCAATTGAAACCCCATCATTCAGCTCTGCTGGTGGCCATGCTGAAGGGGCCGACCTATTACAACCCGCGCCGCAATCCCGAACGCGCCCTCGAGCGGCGCAATCTTGTGCTGGCGGAAACCGGCACCCAGGGTTATCTCACACCGAAGGAATTCGAGGTGGCCATCGCCCAGCCGCTGGATGTCACCCGCAATGCCGGTATGGGGATGTCCAATTACCCCGCGTTTCTCGATCTGGTGTTTCGCCAGCTGCGCCGCGATTATCAGGAGACGGACCTGCGCAGCGAAGGTCTGCGCATTTTCTCGACCCTGGACCCGTTGGTGCAGCAAACGGCGGAAAAAGACCCTGGCGGAACAACTCACCCAATTGGAGCAGCGCTATAAGCTGGCGGAGGGCTGGCTGGACGGAGCTGTGGTGGTGAGCGTGCCGCAGACGGGAGAAGTGGCGGCGGTGATCGGCAGCCGCCGATCCAATTTCGAAGGTTTCAATCGCGCCCTGGACGCGCGGCGCCCGATCGGTTCGCTGTTCAAGCCCGCCATCTACCTCACCGCCCTAGAAAGGCCGGAGGCGTACACCCTCACCTCTCTGCTGGATGACAGTCCGCTGCAATTTCAGGAGGCTGGGATGAACAGGGCGTGGGAGCCGCAGAACTACGATAAACAGTTCCATGGCGAGGTGCCCCTCTGGTTGGCGCTGGCCAATTCCTACAACGTCAGTACCGCGCGGCTCGGCCTGGAGCTCGGCGTCAAACCCGTGTTGCAGACCGCCCAGCGTCTAGGGGTGGAAGAGCCGCTCAAGCCTTACGCGGCGACTTTTCTCGGTTCCGCCGAATTGCCGCCGATCCAGGTGGCGCAGATGTATCAAACCATCGCCGCCGGCGGCTTCCGCGTACCCCTGCGCGCCATCCGCGAAGTGCTTACCGTGGAAGGGCGGCCGTTGAAACGCTATGCCATCGACGTGCAGCAGGTGGCTTCCAGCCAGTCGGTGCACTTGCTCACCCGCGCCCTGCAGCTGGCGGTGGAAGAGGGCACGGCGAAATCCATGAGATCGACCCTGCCGGAATCTCTGCACATCGCCGGCAAAACCGGCACCACTGACGGCCTTCGCGACAGCTGGTTCGCCGGTTTCAGCGGCAACTATGTGGGGGTGGTGTGGGTCGGCAATGACAAGAACGAACCCACCGGCCTCACCGGCGCCACTGGCGCCATGCCGATCTGGGCAAAGATGATGGCGCAACTGCACCCCGCGCCCGTGCCGCAGGTGGAGCCGCCGGGCATCACCTATCTCGCCACCCATCGCGGTGTCGGTGCCAGGGTGAGCGGACATTGTTCAGAGGCGGTGGAGCTGCCCTTTGTGGAGGGTTCAGAGCCGCAGACGGAGGTTGGTTGTGGCGGTGATTACACCACCACCAGCAAAGTGAGAAAGTGGTGGCAGCGCCTGCTGCGTTGATTTCCGTATCGAGCGACGGTTGCGGCGGTGGTAAGATGCCGCCCCTCACCACACACCCATAAGGATCCCGCATGAAATCCCTTCAAGCCCTGATTTTGTGTGCCCTGCTGGGCATGACCTCCGGTTGCGCGAGCTACAGCCCCAGTTACGGCGGCGAGCCTGAAGATGCCGAATACTCCGCGAGCCAGATCTCCGCCAATACCGCCGTGCAAAACCTGTACGACCAGGCGATGAACTACGCCCACGCCGGCGACTACGATCAGGCCGAAGCGACCCTTGAGCGCGGCCTGCGCATCGAACCCAACAACGCCTACCTCTGGTTCGAACTCGCCCGCCTCTCCGCGGACTACGGCAACATCAAAAAAGCCCGCGAACTCGCGTCCAGAGCCCAGTCACTGGCGGGTGGTGAGAAGTATTTGCAGGGACAGATCGAGCGGTTTGTACAGGGGCTGTAAGCCCTGCGACAAGCTCAGGGGCTGCCCCAAATTCCCCTCCCCTGAGGGGTGCCCAAAGGGCGGGGTGGTCATCTCCGACGCTAGACCACTCCGCATAAGCTAGGGGCAGAAGGGTGGTCCTAACCCCTCAACCCCCTATCAATCCCCTCCACCTGCCGATAAGTCGCCTCCACGCTGCCACCGTTATCAATCACAAAATCCGCTTTTTGTAGCTTTTCGGCGCGCGGCATTTGGCTGGCGATAATATTTTTAATTTGCTCCACATCAGCGCCGTCGCGCGCGCTCGCGCGGGCAATCTGGGTCGCCTCATCCACATCCACCACGATGATTTTTTCCACCAATAAATGCTGGTCCGTCTCTAATAACAGCGGCGATTCCAAAATCGCGTAGGGACTGGCAGCGGCTTGAAGTTGGTCTACCATGCGCACTCGAATAATCGGATGCAGCAAATTCTCCAGCCATTTTTTCTGCTCCGGATCATTAAAAATAATCCCGCGTAATTTCCGGCGGTCCAGCTCTCCCGTCGGCAGCAGAATTTCCTTGCCAAAGTGTTCGCGAATTTTCTCCAGCGCCGGCTCACCTTTGGCCACCACCTCCCGCGCCACCGTATCCGCATTCACCACCGTAATGCCCAATTCCGCAAAACGTGCAGCGACAAGACTTTTCCCGGAACCTATGCCGCCGGTGAGGCCGATGATGGGGGTCATGGTTGGGAGCCTTGTGTGAGTAATTGACGACCTCTGTCCGTGAGACGGTATTTTTGCAGGCGGCTTTGGGGTTTTTGTGGCAGCGTCATTTCGATATAGCCGTTTTCCAGCAGGTTGCGAATTTGTTTGTGGAGTTCCCCGGACACCGTTTTATTGCCGAGATATTTCGCGAGTTCGGCTTTGCCCAGCGCATGCTCGCTCAGGTGCCTTAAGACTTTAGCCGCTAGTTTTGACTCTAGCCGTGACTCTAGCCGTGACTCTAGCCGTGACAGGTCCACTGCTTTAGGTTCTGCCTCTATCGCGTTAGGAAGTGGCACTACCACTCGTAACCGCATACCGATTTCAACAATCTCTAATTGTGGCAGCCCCTGAGCTTCCGCCTCACTCATCATGCGCCGCACACCGCTGCCCCATTGTTCAGCGAGATTCAGTTCGCGAAAAATACGCGTAATCACCGGATTGCGAATTTTCGAGATGCCCTGCTTCATGTCTTCGATAGTCATGCCCGGCAATAAAATGCCCGGGTTTTCCACTTCAATACGGTCATCAAAAAACGCGACTCGGATAGGTGCTCCGCGTTGAGAGTAGTCGGAGTGAATAATGGCGTTGATGATGACTTCGCGAAGAATGGTGAGCGGGATGCTCCACACATCCTTGCGCGGGATATCTGAAAAATCGGCACCGCGCATTGCGTGTTTTTTAAGAAACAGAATGACACTCTCTAATGCTTGCGGTAGAGGTTCGTCTAGATCCTGATGATCAAAAATTCTGGTTTTGTCCTTGCCAATAAATCGGCCGCATTGAATCCACGCATCCGGGAAATGAAAATTCCTGTCGCGACCAAATAGCAATACCGCACCTTTCGTTGGTACCAGTTTGCCCTGGTCTTTCCGCAACAGTTTGAGCGTCAGCAGAGTGCGCTCATCCAAGACTTTCGTGTTTGCAAAAAATCTAGCAGCAGTAGGCAGATCCAAATCGCTTGCTGACAGCTCCGCCATGGGTAATTCATCAAATGCTATACCCTCTGCTGAGCGGCGCAGTTCGGCAATCAATTCGCGATCTGCTTGACGATTCGTCGACCCCAGCCGCGCATAAACCCCTATTTCCGGCCCTTCCGCGGATAAATAGTGTGGCCGCAAGCCGCTGGGATAGACTTCGGTGATCAGTAAGGTTTTGCCTGCAACAGTGGTTATTTCAATGTTAGGGACAAGGCGAGGGCTTATGTGATCGGCTATCAAGTTGCAGAGGCGCTCCTCCTCATCGAGTGGATTTTCCACACCGACAATCTGACCATCATCCGCAACCCCAACAATCAACTTGCCACCAGCAGAATTTGCGAAAGCCACCAAGGTTTTCATTATGCGCTTGGGTGAGCTCAAGTCTTGCTTGAACTCCAGAGTTTTTCCTTCCGGCAGTTTGAGCAATTCTTCTGGTGGCAAATTCATAGTTTTTCCGATTGTGCAGCGGGATGGGGATTCTAAACCATATAGGGACCTGGCGAGGGGTGGGGCGGGTCGGAAAGGCAGCAAGCCGCCCCCAGACTGTATATCCTTACAAGCAGGATTTTGATTAACACCATTTGGGTTCGCTCGTGCATCTATTCCCCCAATACCACCCCCTGTTCGCCCGCATCAACGCCACCACCCTGGTGCTCACACCCAACCAGCGGCTGGCGCGGTTTTTGGTGAAGCAGTACGACCTTTACAACGCCGGCGGCCCCGCCCGCACGTGGCAGACGTTGCCGTGCAGTTCCTGGGGGGTATGGCTGCAGGGTTTGTGGCAGCAGGCGCAGGTGGGGGCGGTGAGTGAGTTGGCGGCGGCGCGGGTGTTGACGGCGCATGAGGAGCGACTCTTGTGGTTGCAGGCGCTGGAGCAGGGCGGGGCGCCGGAGTTGTTGTCGCAGGATTCCATGGCCGAGTTGGCCGCGCAGGCGTGGCGCTCGCTCAAACTGTGGGGGCGCCGCTGGCAGGAGCTGCCGGATTATCTGGAAGAGGTGCGCCTGTTCAAGCGCTGGGCCGAGGCTTTCGGCGATTTGTGCACGCAGCAGGGCCTGCTCGATAGCGCGTCGATTCTCGAACGCATCGCCGCCATCACCGCACAAAATCTCTTGCCCCTGCCGCAGACGCTTATCCTGGTGGGCTTCGACGAAATGTCCCCCGCCGAGCAGGCCCTGTGTGAGCAGTTGCGCGGGCAGGGGTTGCAGGTGGAAAGCTTCGATATCCAAGTCACCGGCACCGTGCAGCGGGTGGAATTGGTGGATCGGGAAACCGAACTGCGCCGCGCCGCCCGCTGGGCAGCGGCTTTGGTGGCCGAGGACAACACCCGCTCCATCGGCATAGTGGTACCTGACCTGGCCCAGCAGCGCCCCTTGGTGGAGCGCCTGTTTACCCAGGTATTTGAGCCCCAGTCCCTCTTGCCCGGCCAGCCGCGCCACGCGCCCGGTTTTAACCTCTCCGCCGCCCAGCCCCTCGCCCAAACCCCCTTGATTGCCACCGCTCTGCAAGCTCTGCGTTTAAATGGCCAGGATATGGAGCGCGACCCCCTCAGCCAGCTGCTCAACTCGCCGTTTTTATGGACGGAGGAGGAGTGGGGCGCGCGTTTGCGTTTGGACGCCCACCTGCGCCGCCGTTACGTCACCGTGCCTATTGTCGCTCTGCGCGCCGAAGCCGGTCAGCAGACCATGGGCTGCGCCGATCTGCACAGCCGGCTCCATCAGTTGCAGCAGCGAATGCACCCGCACCGCCAGAAAAAACAGCCTTTTAGCACTTGGGCGCCGCTGTTCGACCAGCAGTTGCACGCCCTCGGTTGGCCCGGCCCGCGCCCGTTGGATACCTTGGAATACCAGCAGCACCAGCACTGGCCGGAGTTGCTCAACCAGCTGGCCGCGCTGGATGCCGTCAGCGCCGAGTCGGTGACGTGGCAGCAGGCGCTGGCGGAGCTGTCCCGCCTGGCCTACACGCCTTTCCACCCGGAAACCGCCGCCTCGCCGGTGCAAGTGCTGGGTTTGCTGGAAGCCGCCGGTCAGCCGTTCGACTATTTGTGGGTGACGGGTTTGGACGACCGGGCCTGGCCGGAGCCGAGCAAACCCAACCCGTTAATCCCGGTGGACCTGCAACGCCAGTGGCGCATGCCCCGCGCCTCGGTAGAGCGCGAGCTGGAACTGGCCGCGCGCCTGACCCACCGCTTGCGCACCAGCGCCAGCCAAGTGATCTTCAGCTCGCCGCTGCTGGAAGGCGACCAGCCCCTACGCCCCAGCCCGCTCTTGGATGACATAGCGCCCGGCAACCCGGATGCCCTGCCGGATTTCACCCCACCGGCCTACGCCCGCGAGCTGATGCGTGCCCCTTTGGAAACCCTGATCGACGACCGCGCCCCGCCTGTGCTCCAGCCGCAAAGCCTGCGCGGCGGCACCCAGATTCTGAAAAACCAAGCCGCCTGCCCCTTTAGAGCCTTCGCCCTACACCGCCTGCACGCCGATAAAAGTGAAGACTTACATTCCGGCATAAGCCCGCCAGTGCGAGGCAACCTGATCCACATTGCGTTAGAGCTGATCTGGCAGAACCTGCAAACCCAACAGGCGCTGCTGGAGCTGAACGAGCCGGCCCTCGACCAGCTGATCGACAACAGCGTGCGCCGCGCGTGGTTGAAGGTGGAGGGGCAGGAGCACCTCGGTGTGCGCCTCAAAGACCTGGAGCACAAACGCACCGCCACCCTGATTCGCGCCTGGATGGAGCTGGAAAAGCAGCGCCCGCCCTTCCGCGTGCTGCAGCAGGAAGCGCTGCAAAAAGTAGAGGTCGGCGGCATTCCCCTGCGGGTGCGTTACGACCGTATTGATGAACTGATCGCCAACGAGGGGGACGGCCTCGTGGTGCTGGATTACAAATCCGGCCAAAGCGACATCAAAACCTGGGCCGGCGAGCGCCCGGACGAACCGCAAGTGCCGCTGTACAGCATTCTCCAGGGCGAGCGTTTGAAAGCAGCGGTGCTGGCGCAACTGCACGTTAAAGAGGTGGCGGCCAAAGGCATAGGGGAGGAGGCGGACCTGTTCGCCGGGCTGATCACCCCCGACCGCTTCGGCGATAAAAGCCTGCCGGATTGGCCGGCGGTGCTGGGCTTCTGGCGCGCCACTCTGGAGCGCTTAGCGCAGGATTTTATTCAGGGCGACGCCCGCGTGGACCCCAAACACTCCCTCACCACCTGCCGCTATTGCGAGCTGCACGGCCTGTGCCGCATTCGAGTTCAACTGGCTGACGAGGAGGAGAGCGCATGAGCGACATGACCCAGCCCACCACACCCCGCCAGCCCGCCGACCTGCCCCAGCGCCAGCGCGCTCTGGACCCGACGGGTTCCTTTATCTGCGAGGCGCCTGCCGGCAGCGGCAAAACCGAACTGCTCACCCAGCGCGTTTTGACCCTGCTCGCCCGGGTCAACAAACCGGAATCCATTCTCGCCATTACCTTCACCCGCAAAGCCGCCGCGGAGATGCGCGCGCGCATTCTCGGCGCACTGGCGGCGGGGCGCGGGCCGGAGCCGGCCGAAGCCCACGCCAAACAGACTTGGTTGCTCGCCCGCGACGCTCTTAACGCTGACGCTCAGTACGGCTGGCAGCTACTGACCAACCCCTCGCGCCTGCAAATCCGCACCTTCGATAGTCTCTGCGCCATGCTCACCCAGGCGCTGCCGCTGCAATCCTCCCTCGGTGCCGGTGTGATGGTGGCGGAGGATTCCCAACCGCTCTACAAAGCGGCGGTGAAGGATCTGCTGAAGACTCTGGAAGGCGAAATGCCCTGGGCGGACAGCCTCGCCCAACTGCTCGGTCACCTGGACAACAGCTACCCGCGCTTAGAAGAGCTGCTGTGCAAAATGCTCGGCAGCCGCGATATCTGGCTGCCGGTGTTGTTCCAGGCCCAAGGCGGTGGCGACGCCCTGCGCGACCTGCTGGAGTCCTACCTGCAACAGGCGCTGATCGACAAAATGACCCGCCTGCGCGAGCTGCTGCCCGGCGCCTGCCATCAAAACCTGTGGGAACTGGGGGATTTTGCCGCCGCCAATCTGCTGCGCGAGAACGTCGAGTCGCCGGTCAATGTGCTGCACCAGCTCAACCAACTGCCCGAGTGCCAAGCGGACCAGCTGCCGCAATGGCGCGGCCTCGCCTGCCTGCTGCTCACCAAAGAAGGCGGCTGGCGCAAAACCGTGGACAAACGCGCGGGTTTTCCCGCTGGCGAGGGCAAGGACGAAAAAGCCGCGTATAAAAAGCGCAAAGAGTGCCTGATCGAGTTGATCGGCCAACTGCAGGCCGTGCCGGATCTGCTGGAAGCCCTGCAGGGCATCAGCGCCTGGCCGGCGCCGCGCTACAACGACCAGCAGTGGCACATTCTGCAGGCGCTCACCGCTGTGTTGCCCGTGTTGGTGGCGCATTTGAAATTGGTATTTGCCGCCCGGGGCGAGGTGGATTTTGTCGAAATCAGCAGCCGCGCCCGCCAGGCCCTGGGGGATGAGCAGGCGCCGACGGAGCTGGCCTTGCGCCTGGATCACCGCATCCAACACATCCTGGTGGACGAATTTCAGGACACCTCCTTCAGCCAGGTGGACCTGCTGCAAAAACTCACCGCCGGTTGGCAACCCGGCGACGGCCGCACCCTGTTTTGCGTCGGCGACGCCATGCAGTCCATCTACAGTTTCCGCAACGCCAACGTCGGCCTGTTTCTCCACTGCAAAGAGCAGGGCCTCGGCGGTTTGCCGCTGGCGCCGCTGCAACTCACCGCCAACTTCCGCTCCCAGGGCGGCGTGGTGGAGTGGATCAACCGCGTATTCCAGCGCGCCTTTCCCGCCCGCCACAACATTTCCTCCGGCGCCGTGGCCTACACCCCGGCGCAAGCCTTCCGCCCGGAGGTGCCCGGCCCAGCGGTCGCCACCCACTTGCTGGAAGACGGTTTGCCCGGCGAGTTTGAAGGCCAACTGGTCTGTGAGTTGATCCAGCAGGCCCGGCAGGAAAAACCCGATGGCACCATCGCCATCCTGGTGCGCAACCGCAATCACGCCGCTGGCATAGTGCCCGCCCTCAAAGCGGCGGGGCTGAGTTTCCGCGCGGTGGATTTGGAACCTCTGGCCGAACAACCGGTCGTGGCGGATTTGATGGCGCTCACCCGCGCTTTGCTCTTCCCGGCGGATCGCATCAGCTGGCTCGCCGTACTGCGCGCCCCCTGGTGTGGCCTGACCCTGGCGGATTTGGAAATCGTCGCCAATCAGGGATCACACCCTCGCGACGCCTTGGTGCTGCACCAAATGCACAGCGCCCTCGCCAATCCGGTCGGCCAGGAAGAACTCTTCACCACCGCGCGCCTGCTCTCCACCGACGGCCGCCAGCGCCTCGCCCGCATCGCACCCGTGCTGCAAACCGCGCTACACCAACGCCAGCGCAAACCCCTGCGCCAATGTGTGGAAGGCACCTGGCTCGCCCTTGGGGGTGCTGCCTGTTTAAGCAGAGACAGCGAACTCACCGACGCCGAGCGATTTTTGCAATTGCTGGAAACCTTAAACGCCACCAGCGAGCTGCCGAGCCTGGAACAATTGCAGGACCAACTGGAAAAACTCTTCGCCGCGCCAGACCCGCACGCCGACGAACGCCTGCAAGTAATGACCATGCACAAATCCAAGGGCCTGGAATTCGATACCGTCATACTCCCCGGCCTGCACCGCCAACCCCGCAACCAGGACCCGGAATTATTGCTCTGGCAGGAGCGCCTGAGTCTGGACGGCCGCGAAGAATGGCTGCTCGCGCCGATCAGCGCCACCGGTCAGGATAAAGACCCGATCTACAAACACCTGGAATACGAACAGAAAAAACGCACCCAACTGGAAGCCTGCCGCCTCCTCTACGTCGCCTGCACCCGCGCCCGCACGCGTTTGCATTTAATGGCACAGGTAAAAATAAAAGGCGAGGATGTGAGGGAGTTCTGCCCCCCGTGGAAAATTCCCTCTTGTCGCCCATCTGGCCCAGTGTTAACACTACCGCGCAGTTTTATCCCGCGCCGGAAATGCCGGAGCCAGCAACGAGCGACCCCGTGCCCATAACCCCCCGGCCACTACAACGCCTAACCCATAACTGGCACCTGCCGGAATTACCCTGCGTGGAATTGCTGCAGCCTTTCATAACCCATTATCAGTTCGATAACCGCAATCTCTTGCAGGCGGAAGTACCTGTTCCCCAAAACACCACCGCCCGTTTGCTCGGCACTTTTACCCATCAGGTGATGCATATGATTGGGCAGCAAGGGTTAGCGGTTTGGCGGGGAAAAACCTGGATGAGGTTGTGCCCTTTTGGCGTGGGCGATTGCTCACTTTGGGTGTAAGCTCGGCCGAGGTCGACGAGGCGGTGCTAAGGTTAAGGGGTTGTGTGGAGAGGACATTGCGGCATCCTAAGTTTGAGTGGTTGTTGAGTGGGGAATGTCGGTTTGAACTGCCCTTGAGTGTGGTGGTGGATGGGGTGGTGGAGCATCGGGTTTTGGATGTGTTGCGGGTGGAGGGGGATCGGGCTTGGGTGGTGGATTATAAGACCAGCTTGCCTATGGAGGGGGAGTCGGTTGAGGGGTTTTTGGAAAGAGAAGTGGGGAGCTATAAAAAGGTGATGGAGGGGTACTGCACTGCGGTGAAAGGGATGGGGTTTGGGGAGGTTAGCAGTGGGCTGTTTTTTTTTGGGGGGTGGGGGAGTGGACATTAAAATGTCAGATTTAACCATGAGTTTTAATAACAGTAGATATATACCAAATGGCCAGAAGAACTGCATACACAAAAGTAAAGAGACTTAATTTTTCTAACCCAGATCATGTTAAGGGTATGGGGGACAAGACTTTTCGTGGATTTCAGTGTTTGAATAAAGAATGTAAAAATTTGATCTTTGTTCAAGTGGAGAGAATCGATCCAGATTTTGAATATATTTGTGATAAGTGTGGGTTCGAGCACAAAGCTGGTGAAACTACAACTCTTTATAATTATGAGTTAATAGATGAGCGAGATAAGTCCTTAATCGAAGCAGGTTCATTTCAACTATTACATGACGACTATGTAGGTGAATCTAAAGAATACAAATACTGTATCGTGTGCGGAGCGCTTAAACCATTTGAGTTGTTCGACGTACACGGTAGTCGCCAAACCGGCAGGCAAGGTGAGTGTCGCCTATGCAAGCAAGTCTATAACGGAATTAAGAATCAGACCCGTCTAACCGAACAGCACCGTGAGGCGAGCCAGAAGCGCAGATTATATACCCATTTTGAAGATCGCGAGAAAATGGATGTAGCAATCATCTATGCTCGGTTTGGCAATTGCTGCTTCAAATGCGGTACTGATTTATCCAGTGACCTTACGGCTGGAGCAGCTAAAAAAGAAGGCAATCTCGACCACACCCTTCCTGTATTTTATCTTTGGCCATTAACAACAGATAGCGCCACCCTTTTATGTCGCGAGCATAATGGTGAAAAGGCCGAGAAATGGCCGGGAGCGTACTATACCGATGCAGAGCTGAGAAGGCTTTCCGCGTTAACGGGAATAGAGCACAGGCTGATGGCTGGAGCACCTCGATTCAATCCAATAGCCTTAGCAAAGCTCCGAGATGCCGCATTCATTGAGTCCCTATTTGAAAAGTTCGCGCGATATCCTCATGAACTATTAAGGCTAAGAAATAGAATTCTCGCTGAAACTGGATTTGATTTTCTCGACATCAACGCCAATATTTCGCCAGAATGGAGAAGGCGAGCAGATGAGTTGTAATGCGCCGAACCTGCCGGTCAAGCTGATTCTCATTCAGAGCTTCGTCAAATCCCTTGATATTGCAGGGCGAATAATGAGTATTTACTCAATATCTAGAACGGATTGGTGAAAAGCAGATAATTTGATCAGCCAGTTTTTTCAAATAGCAAGTATTGATGGTGTGTTACAGTACCTTTGTCTCGAATGCCATGGCTTTCGCAATGCTCAACACTTTCTGAAAACCAATCTTCAAATCGAAGATGCTGCTCACCGACTTTCCTCAAAGCTGAGCCCATATCACATTTGCTGCTTTTGCCAACATGTACTGCAAAGATACCGCCTGTCTTCAGGCGGTCACGAGCTTGACGGAAAATGTTTTCGTAGATATCAAAGCTTTTCTTTTGTTTCTCATCCACAAAATCTGCTGGGCGGCTGCTGAAGTCTTTGGCCTCCCATCCAGAGAACCATAGACGTAACCAATTTGCTGTATGAAAACGAGTGCTGTCAAAAAAAGGTGGTGAGGTGATAATTGCATCAAGCTCGTCAACATCCTTTGGCCACTCCTTTGTAACATCTTGAAAAAATGATTTGCCGTAGACTTCCGGCACATTTGGAGACGCCAACCTAATCCTTTCCACTTTCATTCTAAGGCGCTCTATTAAATTGCGATACTCAGTAGGTCCTGTTGGGGCAAACGGAGTAATTGGGTGAGACCGCCGGCTCAATGCGTATGGTCGATTGCCATGGAGAATATGCAACAAAGAGGCAAGCACAACGGCGGAAGCGCCCGATTCAGGTTCATGCTTAAGGAAGTATTTTCGCGCAATAAGGACCTCGTGCAGCGTATCCTCGTGGAAATAAGAAACAAGCGGACCATTAAAGCGAATATCTTCAAGCTTCTTGGTAGAGAGCCGATTCTTTTTACCTTTTTCTATCAAATCCTCTAGCTCCTCAATTAGATTCTCAACATCTTCCCAATTAATTTTCTGAAGTTTCGCTCGTGATATAGCCACCGCCGCAGGACTAATGTCGAATCCGAATGCAATATGTCCACGCATCCTGGCTTCGAAAGGAATGGTGCCCACCCCTGAGAATATATCGAGCATTCGCCCACCACTTTTGGGCATCAAAGCGTCCACCAGACAACTAGCTATTGCGGGTTTCAGTTTGCCTTGATAGGAGCACATCGAGTGCCATGCATGTCCCCAATTTCTACGTGCCATTTCTCCCTTCTGATGCGGAAGCTGTGTCTTGAATTCATTCCATGCGGCAAGTCGGTAAGAGCGCATTGTTCCCATTTTTGGAAAAGGGGAGGGCTTGGATACCTTGGGTGTAAAAACTTGCAATGTTTGACTCAGTCGCCCCCCGTCACGTGACTTTCGCTCGCGCAAAATGATGGTATCTTTCAAATGGAAGCCGCTGCTCTCTAGTATTTCAGCTAGAATATCTTGCGTAGGAACATGAACCCCGCCATAAATAGAATCTCCTAGGTCAATTGCAATAATCCCGCCGGGATTCAAAACATCCGGTAGTTTTGACAGTACTTTATGCATATCATAAAAATAATTTTCTACCATCGCTGGAATTCGGCTGTCGTAAGCCACTTCGCCTAATTTTTTTATTGTCTCTCCAAGAAGGCTGGACTGAAAAATAGTTCCGGTATTTCTGGCGGCTGTCAGCTTGCTTTGTGTGACATCGTTGATGCCGCTCGTGATAGCTGAGTTGCGAAAATTTCGCAAATCCGACTTGGATTTAAGTTTCCGTAAAAACCATAATTCTATTTTTGTGTTGCGAAAATAATTGGTCCCATTGAGATATGGCGGCGATGTGATAACCGCATCGACCTTGTCTCTCATTTGGCTTGCGATTTTCCTCGCGTCGTCGGTGACAAAACGGGTGCTTCCTGGGGCTGCGTCGGAATCGAGAATATCGCTAGCAATAAGATCAAGGCTGCGGGACAAATCTTCGAAAAAATCTGCTATACCATGTGACAGCTCATGCGCCATTTTGAAACGAAGGTCCCCCCGGCGCACTAACAGCGAACATGGGACTAAAGAGCGGAGCACACCTACAATAAAAAATCGGCCAAGAGCTGGATCGCTTTTTTCCAATTTATCCGCGAACGCGCGCGCGCGAAGAATTGCGTCGAAGTTTTGGTTTTCGAAGAACGGCCGCTCTCCAAATGCATCTAAAAATGAATCTTTCAGGCTCTCATCGCACCTATTTTTACGGATTATGCTGCTGCAGTTTTGTGCAATATTATGAAGCTGGTCAGCAATCCGAGTGCGCTCCTTTGCACTTAAAGTCAACGCTAGAGCCTTGGCCGCGATAACGAATTGGCAAGCGGGATTAACTTCAGAATAATATCCAATCCCTCCTCGTAGTGCAGAGATAAGTGCTGTGGTGCCCGAGCCGCAAAATGGATCTAGAATGTCGCGGGCCTGGGGTGAAAATGTTTCGATCACATTGGATACGAATTCTGGCGAATAACCTTCGAGGTATGGATACCACTCATGAAGCGGGCTTCCGCGCCCGCCTCGAAAGGTAGACTGAATGCGAAAAAACTGATTTTCTGATTTAACAGAGTGCCTAGAGTTAGCCAAGAGCAGCTTGCGGACAAAAGTAGCAACCTGAGCTTCAGCGCTCGCTGCGGCCCTCTCAATTTCTGTATACAAATCAAATCCAATCATGCGGCGTATGGTATGACTACTGAGAGGCTTGACGTATTCATAGAGTTTATGGTCTTCCGCCGAAAACGGAATGGTCAAGCCCGATTTGGTCTTGCCGGTAGAGGGATAATCGGGGAAGTAGATGGTTTTCGACGTTTGCATTGATGCTCCTTAGGTTATGAAGAGTGTAACTGCCATAAAGCTCACAATCAACTGAAATTTCCTCTAATCTATTCTCGGTAGGTGGGTCAGGAGGAGGAATCAAGGGGTCAGAGTACTTGAAATCGATTGATCAAGGTTCAGGATGTGGCTCATGATGCGTAAGAAAATTTAACTTAAACAATCAAGGCCACATTCAACCAGTAAGCGCACCACGCAACTGTTGAAATACCTCGTACAAAGGGTACAAAGGGTACAAAGGGTACAAAGGGTACAAAGAAGGGTAAAGGGTCAGGTCTTACATTTGACACTCCGCAACCCACAGGAGTAATCTCCGCCTCAGTCAGGACGAGGACCACTCTATGGCAAGACCCCTCCGAATCGAGTATGCCGGCGCGCTATATCACATTACAGCTCGCGGCAATGCTCAACAGAACATCTACTTTAGCGACGACGACCGGAAGTTTTTTCTAGATGAATTGGCGCGGGTGTGCGAGCGTTATCAGTGGCTGTGTCACGCCTATTGCTTGATGTCGAATCACTATCACCTTCTGATCGAAACCTGCACTCCAACCCTGTCCAAGGGAATGAAGCTTCTAAACGGTACTTATACCCAATACGTCAACCGCACTCATAAGCGCGTCGGCCATGTTTTTCAGGGACGTTACAAAGCGATTATGGTGGAGAAAGATTCTTATTTACTGGAGCTGTGCCGATATGTCGTGCTGAATCCAGTGCGTGCAGAAATGGTGCGGTCTGCTAAAGATTGGCCCTGGAGCAGCTATAGAGCGACAGCAGGAATGACGAATCCTGTGCCAGCTTTGACAACGGATTGTATCCTTGGAAATTTTGGTAAACAAAGAAACCGGGCGGTAGATGGGTATAGGAAGTTTGTCGCTGAAGGAAAAAATCAACCGTCGCCGTGGAAGTCGCTCAAAAACCAGATTTATTTGGGCTCGGATACTTTTGTAGAAGATGTTCAATGCAAAATGGATGTGGACCAATCTCTTAAGGGCATTCCAAAACCACAAAAGCTCGCGCCGCCAAAGCCGCTCAGCTTCTATTTAAAAAGTTATCCTGAGAAGGAGGCGATGGCGAGGGCTTACCTAAGCGGACACTACACGCTTGACGAGGTTGGCGAAGTCTTCGGGAAAAGTTATGCAACCGTCAGTCGGGCGGTGAAGGCGCTGGAGTCGACAGCGACTAGTTAGACGTAGTTGTGAGCTGGAATAATTCCAATAGGAGCAAGGTAGATGAAAAGCAGTGACTTGTTTGAACTGACAGAAGCCAGCCCGCAAAAATCGAAGTTAAGCTTTTTCGGGTTCTGAGAAGACAGTTGATGTGCCTGGGTCAGTCTTAGAAGCGCAAATGGAGCTTCAGAATGGGTGGTATCTCATATTCACCACAGAAAACTCACCCTATGATGAGGCACTTCATATAACTCTGCTGGATCAGCGCTTCGAAATACTGGACCAAGTTGAGCTTTCTCAAGATATGACGCCGGGAATCGTCAAAGATATCCAGATTATCGACGCTGACCGTATGCAATTCAATTTCAATCGGATCGATCCATATATTTTGGAGGTCGATGAAAATGGATTTATGTTGCCGGCGCACGCTGACAGTACGAAGAGAGATTTTATAAGAAACTTAGGTCGAAAATACATACGTGTTAACTAGGGAGAAAAATCATGGCAGACGTTAGTCAGGTATACACAAGTGCCTCCGTTGAAGAAGCGGTCCAGCAGCTGGAGGTTCAAGCGGTAAATTTTGCGTATCGATTTATTCAAGATGCTCGTGTTCGAACTGAATACATGAGATCAACAAAGGAGATGGCGGAGCAAATACGAGATCTCTACGGAAAAGGCCAGCTCACAGCGCAGCAAGCTGCAGAAACAGCCAATGCGATGCGTAACGAAATTATGGAGTTCGCTAGGGTTCGGTCCAGCGACCTTGGCAAGGCAAAAGCGCGCTCTCTAAAAGCCAAGGGGCTCGACTTAGACGATCTTCTAAACAAATACGCCAAGTCGATCTACAAGAAGCCATTCGACCAACTCACCTCCGATGAAGCAAGTCGCGTGTATCTAGAAGTAGTGGACGCCGCGGGCAGATCTCGTCCCAGCGTAAACATCAAAACTGCACGATTGGCCAATGCAGGTAAAGCACTTTGGCTGCTGTCGGCATGCGTCGCGATATACAACGTCAGCGTTGCTAATAACAAAGTTAAGGCCGCTGGACGTGAGGCTGCAGGTATAGGTGGAGGATTCGGCGGCGGAGCTGCTGGTGGAGCAGTCGCAGGTATATGGTTTGGTCCTATAGGTGTGGCTATTGGAGTAGTCGTGGGTGGCACTCTTGGCGCAATTATGGCCGACCAGGTCTATGTGGAGGTTACCGGTGCTGATGGCGAGTTCGCCAGAAAGTTTATTGCCAAATATACGAATCTAGTTAGCACAGACGAAAGCGCTATGGCTGATGCGCTGGTTCGAGAGTGTAGTTATGAAATGCAAAAAGTTCTGGATGTATTTGTAGAGCTGGAAGATAAGTATTCAACCGACGCAGATGATATTGCTTTGCTGTATGTGGAGAAAATCAGGGCATTACCCCTAAATCCAACGAAGATGGCGTTTCAGAAGAGCGAAGAGTTGAAGGGTTATTTAAAGCAGCTGCTGGAGTCTGGGTGGACTTCGGCTCGAGAACGCGAGGCCATCTCATATCTAACCAAATAGTTGCGTCGAACTTATGATGCATATCTTGGGTGAGAAAAGCTCGAGGCATAATTTTGATTAGGCTGGTTAAAAACTGAGGTATTTGTGGCTGAAAAAGCAACTATTTATAAAGCAAACCTGACCCTATCGGATATGGATCGGTCGGTTTACGGGGATTTTAATTTAACTATCGCGTTACATCCATCAGAAACCGTCGAGCGTATGATGGTGCGTATTCTGGCCTTTTGTTATCGCGCCGCAGAAAATTTAACCTTCGCCAAAGGTTTGTCGTCGGTGGAGGAGCCGGATTTATGGTTGAAGCATGACAACGGCACTACGCTCGAGTGGATTGAGGTGGGGCAACCGGCGCCGGATCGGCTAAAGAAAGCATCGAGTCAGGCTCAGTCGGTAAAAGTATTTAGCTATGGACGCGGCCTGGATGTTTGGTGGAAGGCCAACAACGCAGCTATCCGCGCCTTACCCAAGGTGAGCATCCATTATTTTGCCGCTGATGAATTGCAGGCACTCACTGCCTTAGCCGATAAAACAATGAATCTCACCGTCACTATTACTGAATCTATCGCGTATGTTTCCACCGCTACGGACAATGTGGCGATCAGCCTGCGTGAGATGAGGTAAGTGCGGAAAGGGGACAGTGATGGAAATTCGTGATGGTTGGGTGACCACGCGAGACTTAATTCCAGGAAAATTTTCCAAACTTGAGATCTGGGGGCGCGAGGTTAAGATGGGAAGATCGTTAATAGCAGCGGCTGTCGTCCTAGCATTCCTGTCAGCGTGTACACCAACGAAGCATAATGAATATGAGCTCAGCTATGAAGAATGCAAAAAGATGCGGGTAGATAAAAACCACCGATTCTGGAAGCAGCCGATAGCGGTTCAAGGGTGTGAGGTGATTATATTTGAGGTCGAGGTGGAGAATTCATCTTCTGATCAATAAGGGTGGATTAATTAAGAGCTCAGCGGGAGCCCTTCGCTTGCCGTAGTGAAAAGCTGATTCAAAAGAAAAATAAATCAAAACATCAGAACACTTGAAATCGATTGGCGCCACCTTTTTTGTCCGATGATGGGAGGGGCTACCACCCCCCGCCTTCGGCGTACCCCTCCGGGGGAGGGGAATAATACTAGCCGGCATCGGTGGGTGTGATGGGAAATGAGGGGGGCGGGGCGCCGGTAAATTCCCCTCTTTGGAGGGGTGGCAGGCGCAGCCTGACGGGGTGGTCTCGCTCTGCTGGCGCCATCCCAACTGTTCGCCTGCTAATGGAATCCAACACTCCAAAGACAAAGAAATCAAGTGACATACGGAGGTCGGGGCGATTGACGCTTGGCTTGTTGATTATGGCAAGTGGATGCTCGTCGATTTTCGGTGAAGGAATAAATGACGCAGCCATAAACCTAAGCCACATAAATGCCACTATGTGATTCTGAATTTTCGCTTTTTAATATAAATAACGCGCTAAAAAATAGTTTGCTTCTTCTTGTTGTTGCTATCGGGGTGGGCATATGTTAATCCTCACGCCGCTATTCATATGCCTGTCCTCAGCAGCGAGAAAATATAATGAACGCACAAATAAAGTTCTGTTTATGGCTACTTCTGGCGCTCTGCGGTTTACCTGGATATTCCACAGCGGGGGTTGAGCCTTTTCCACTTTCCGACGTGCGTCTGCACGACGGGCCCTTCAAAGATGCTGAGCAGACTAATTTGAAATACCTGCTCGCTTTGGAACCGGATCGTCTCCTTGCTCCCTACCGCCGGGAAGCCGGGCTGCCGACCGGGACTGAATCTTATGGCAATTGGGAGTCGTCGGGGTTGGACGGTCACATCGGAGGACACTATCTGACCGCGCTCGCGCTCATGTTTGCGTCAACCGGCGATGAAATTCTATTGCAGCGACTGAACTACATGATTCAGGAGTTGAAAAAGTGCCAGGATAAAATCGGCACAGGATATCTCGGTGGAATCCCTGACGGCAATTCTGCCTGGGCGGCCTTGGCGAAAGGTCACATCAAGGTCGACAATTTTTCCCTCAATGACAAGTGGGTGCCCTGGTATAACCTTCATAAAACCTTTGCTGGCTTGCGTGATGCCTACGTTTACGCCGGTAATGAAACTGCAAAACAAATGCTGATCCGGTTGTCCGACTGGGCGTTGCAGTTGACCGCTAATTTGAGCGATGAACAAGTGGAGTTGATGCTCCGTGGCGAACACGGTGGCATGAATGAAATATTTGTCGATGTGTGGGAGCTCACGCGCGATGAAAAATATCTTGCGCTCGCCAAGCGATTTTCCCACCGCCAGCTGTTAAAACCGCTAATTCAGGGACGGGATGAATTGACTGGTATGCATGCCAATACTCAAATTCCCAAAGTGATCGGTTTCAAACGCATCGCCGATGCCACACATGATCGTAAATGGAACCAGGCTGCCCAATTTTTCTGGGAGACAGTCGTGGAGAAGCGGAGTGTGGCGATTGGCGGCAATAGTGTAAGAGAGCATTTCCATCCGGCAAATGATTTTCAGCTGATGCTGGAGGACGTCGAGGGGCCGGAGACCTGCAACACTTACAACATGTTGAAACTCTCCAAATTGTTTTACGAATCTTCCGGCGATTTGAAATACCTGGAATTCTATGAGCGCGGTTTATACAACCATATTTTGTCCTCGCAACATCCAACCACTGGCGGCCTGGTTTATTTCACACCCATGCGTCCAAACCATTACCGGGTTTATTCGCAGGTGGATAAAGCAATGTGGTGCTGCGTGGGTTCCGGCATCGAAAACCATGGAAAATATGGCGAGCTGATCTACGCCCACCAAGGCGACCACGTCTACGTCAACCTGTTTGTTGCGTCCACCCTGGAGTGGCGAGAGCGCAAAATTAAATTGCGGCAGGAAACACAGTTTCCAGATGTACCGAAAAGTACTGTACACGTTGTCGGCAGTGGAAAGTTCGTCATGAATATTCGCTACCCGGAGTGGGTTGCGCAGGACAGTTTGAGGTTGCGTGTCAACGGCCGGAAAGTAAAAGTAACCGCAAAACCGGGAGAGTATATTAAGCTCAATCGACGTTGCCGGACCAGTCCGATTATTATGCGGTTGTTCATGGACCTGTGGTGTTGGCGGCGAAAACACAGCCTTTTCCTGCGGAGAAATTGCAATTTTTCGCCGATGACAGCCGTATGGGCCATATCGTCAATGGACAATTATGCCCATTGGAATTTGCGCCAACCTTTGTCACCGATGACAAAGACTTTCTCAGCAAAATTGTCCCGGTGACGGGTAAGCCTCTTACTTTCCGGGCACCGGTCATGACCGGTGAACATGCCGGTGACGTGGACCTTATTCCGTTTTTCCGTTTGCATGAGTCCCGCTATACCCTTTATTGGCCGATGGTCGGCAAGAGCGAATTTGCGTCTTTGCAGGCGGCGAATCGGGAGCAGGAAAAAGCCCGTCTTCAGCTTGATGCCATGACCATTGATAAGGTGAGCCCCGGTCAGCAGCAACCGGAGTCGGACCATTTTGTGAAGTATGAAAACAGCGAAACCGGTATTTATATGGGACGCCACTGGCGGCACGCGGAGGGATGGTTCAGTTACGTGATGAACGATCCTAAACATGAGGCCAGAACACTGCGCGTAACCTATTCGTCAGGCGACGTCGGGAGGCGCTTTACTATTGTGGTGAACGACCAAGTGATCGCCGAAGTGGAATCGCAGGCGGGTAATAAAAGCGCTTTTTATTCCGTGGAATATCCGCTACCGCACGCGCTTGTGGCGTCTGCCAAGGATGGAAAACTGGTCATAAAGTTTATTGCGCACAAGAATTCCATCGCCGGCGGTATTTTCGATCTTCGCTTGCTGCGTCATGGAAAATAATTTTGAACGGAAGTGTAACGGATAAGAGTGAGGCGAGGGCGTTGTCTGAATTTTATTGACAATTGTTGATTTCGCCGTCGCCGCTCACAGAATGCAATGGATGTGAATTGCATAGCGCAACTGAGATTGTCGGCCGTGGGATAATGCTCCACAAATAACGACCTCTGGAGCGAACATGAAATCCTTCAATCTGGCACTGGCGGCGTTAGCCGTGGTGCTTAGCGGGTGCGGTGGCACCTCTGGCTCATCGTCTTCTGGTTCATCTTCCAGCAGCTCATCAGCGAGTTCTTCTTCAAACAGCTCATCGTCGAGCAGTTCCAGTTCGTCATCTTCATCGGGATATGCCGCCAGTGCTAGCGACGCGCTGACGACAGAGGCGTTGGCAGATCGTTCGGTGGTGTTTGATACCAGCACGCCCGGCATCAATAAATCCATTCCTATCTGGGGGTTGGATACGGCTTGGGTGAGCGAAAGCAATATTCGACGTGGCGTTGCTTTTATGGGTGCGGAGCGGGTGGATGTGGTGCGGATTTCGTTTACGCCTACCGCCGCGCTGGTCAATGGCCAGTTACAGTCAGAGCAATACGCATTATTGAATCAGCGCTTGGATTATGTGGATTTGGTCGGGCCTCATGCCACCGTGATGTTAAATGCAGACCCGCCGACGGTGGACCCGTGGTTCAAAGACGCCAGTGGTAACACAATTGCCTCACGCTGGGCGCAGTTGATGGACATCACTGCGCGGCGCTCTGAGGAGCGCGGACGCACGGTGATTGCTGCGGCGCCGTTTAATGAGCCGGATTACTCAAAACATCAGGGCAGCATGCAAGCTTTTTACGATGTTGCCTCGGCACTGGCGCAGAACCCACGCTTTCGTAATGTTCGCATCACCGGCGGCAATACCTTAAGTGCGGATGAGGCGGCACCTTGGTACAACTTTTTGAAAAACCGTCTGCACGAGGGCAATACGCATCAGTTGAATGGCAGTTTTGCCAGCTACGCGGGATTTTTCGAAACGGTGGTCGCTAATGGGCATCGCGCCGTCAACGACGAGCTGCACAATGTGATGGAAGCCATTGTGGGTGTTGAATACGGCATGCAAACCGGCATTTGGTGGGGCACTGCAGAGCGCGCCCGGGGTGAATTTGTCAAAACCAGTGACGGTCAGCGATTGGGCTACGCAGAGCATCGCCCCAACTGGACGGCCGCTGCGGTGTATCGCGGACTGGATGGTCGCGTGCAGGCGTTTGCCGGTGCTTCAGAGCGGCAGGCGACTGACACAACCTACCGTTTTGTAGCGAAAGATCGCGACGTGTTTTTTGATGGTCACGGCCCGCAGCGTGAGTACACCATTTTTGTTCCGGGTGGCACTGGCTATTGGGAAAATCAGCCCAACGCCGAAAAAGTGGTGAACGTTACCTGGGGTGACGATATTCAGCCGCCCATTAATGGGCGCTACATTTTGGTTAACCGCAACAGCCAAAAAGTGCTGGAGGTGGCCGATGGCAGCACCGCGGATGGCGCCAATATTCAGCAGGGCAACTATACGGGCGCTACTCATCAGCAATGGACGGTTGCACCGCTACCGCCGCGCAATGGGGGTGACTACAGTTACTTTAGTTTGCATGCAGTGCACAGCGGCAAGGTGCCGGATGTTTTCGATTTTTCTCTGGCGGACGGTGGCAATATCGCTCAGTGGAAAGATTTAAACGGCAACAATCAACATTGGTATTTGGAATACGCCGGCGATAATTGGTTTTATGTGTGCAGTCGCCTGAGCGCCAAATGTCTGGATGTAGCGGAGGCCAATACTGGGCACGGCGTGAACGTGCAGCAGTGGAGTCGCAACGGAGAACCTAATCAGCAATGGCGCCTACTGCCAGCGAATGCGCCTTTAGAATTCAATCCGCCCAGCCCACCCACGGGGCTTGCCGCCACCTCTAATGCCGCATCCATCCGCTTACATTGGCAAGCCAGTCCAGAATCGGATGTGGCGGGCTACACCGTTTTGCGCGCAGACTCCGCTGAAGGTCCTTACAACACCATCGCCCGTAACGTTGACGCTACGGCGTTTGTCGATAATACGGTCCAACCGGGACAGGCCTATTTCTACAAAATACGCGCCGAAGATAACTCGTTAAACCGTTCCGCTCCTACCGCGGCCATGGTGGCGCAAGCGTCCGGTGGTCGTGTTTTATTGGCGCATTTACAGTTTGATGGCGATTTATCCGATAGCAGCGAAAATTTGCACCACGCGGCGGCCAGTGGTGAAGTGGTGTTTGCAGGTGGCAGACAGGGAAGTGCCATTCGTCTAAATGGCAGCGACAACTTTCTAAAATTATCCAGCACGCTTGCCCATCAGGACGCAATTACCGTCGCGGCCTGGGTGTATTGGAATGGCGGCAACGCTTGGCAGCGCATATTTGATTTTGGCAACAGTGAAACCGAAAACGCCTTTTTAACCGCAGCAGCCGACAACGGCCGACTGCGTTTCGCGATTAATCGCGGCGAGGGTGAACAACGCCTCAACGCCGGTGTTTTACCAACACGACAGTGGACACATGTGGCGGTCATGCTGGATGCCTCGGGAGGGCGCTTGTATGTCAATGGCAGCTTGGCGGATCAATCCAGTGCTATTACCGTAAAACTCACCGAGTTTAATCCAGCCATTAACTACATCGGTCGCAGCCAATTCCCCGATCCTTTATTCAACGGCATGATTGATGATTTTCGGGTGTATAACTACGGTTTGAGTGAGGCTGAGTTGGTGGAAATGATCGCGCAATAACATCGAAATTAAGCCAATGTGAAATCTAAGGTTCAACCTTGCTACATCGGTTCATATCCACTATTTGAGCGTCAATTGGGGGCGTGTAAAGGAGGTGTAATGCAGTTGCCATTTTCCCAGGCGTGCGAAAACAACAAGCGCCCCATACTTGCGCAGTTGCAGCTTCTTTTTAAAGAGCCTACCAGCGTTTTTGAAATAGGCTCCGGAACGGGTCAGCATGCGGTGTTTTTTGCGGAGCAGTTACCACATGTTTGCTGGCAGAGCAGCGACTGCGCGGAGAATGTCGAATTTATTCAACGTCGTATAGATTTAAGCGGTTTGACCAATTTGCCAGCGTGCGTGCAATTCGAGGTGAGCAGGCATCCATGGCCGGAAAAGATCGATAATGTATTTTCTGCCAATACGGCCCATATTATGGCTTGGCCTGTGGTGGAAAACATGATCGAGGGAGTTGGCCGTTATTTGCAGGCCGGTGGCTTTTTTGTTTTGTACGGGCCATTTAATTATGATGGTCAATACACGAGCGAAAGTAACCGCGCATTTGACGCCTTTTTGAAAGAGCGCGGGGCGCAGCAGGGCATTCGCGATTTTGAAGCCATTGATCATGCGGCGCAAAAATCTGGGCTAAAGTTGTGGCGGGATGTGGCAATGCCAGCGAATAACCGCCTGCTAATCTTTACTAAGATTTAAGCAGCGGCAGCTGGGTTGCAGTCTCCGATTGCTTGTCTTGAGAAATCACAATGCAGAATCACAGCGGGGTAACTTTATGTTCCGATCACTTGTATTTGTCTTGCTGAGCGCAATCAGCTTTACCTCCCTTGCCCAGGATAGCGGCACCAGCGCTGCGAAGCGGCGCTATCTAAATCAGATATTTGATGCCACTCAATTTACCGGTGATATTGTCTATGGCGAGAAGATGAATGATCGGGGAAATAAAAAGGAAAAGCTCAAGCTCAGGGTCTTCGAGCCGGCGGGTGATGCTGAACGCAAGCGCCCTCTGTTTTTACTGACGCCTGGCGGCGGGTTTGTCGTCACTGGTGAAACCTGGATGAATGAGTTTGCCGAGCAAATCGCCAAAGCCGGCTATGTGGTCGCGCTCAACTCTTATCGATTATCGAGCGACATTAGTACACCGGAAAATTATCTTAATGCACTGGCAAAAGCGGTGGAAGATCAAAAAGCTGCGCTCGCCTATTTGCTCAAGGATGCACAAAATGAAAACCGCTTCGGTATAGATCCCACCTCTGTCTTTATCGGCGGCCATTCGGCCGGCGCAATAACTTCTATGCACACCGCATATTTGGACACAGGTGACCCGCTGGAAGCGAAGATGGCGGAAATGTTCCGCAAAAGAAAATTGTTGCCCGATCCCAAAAATCCTTCTCCATTAAAAGGTGTAATCAATCTTTCCGGACTGCTCACCAATCTTGCGGTTATGAATCGAAATGATGTGCCTCTGCTTACGTTGCATGGGGATGGCGATACGGTGATCAACGTCGACAAGGACCAGAATATTTTTGGTGCCATCGCTATTAATGCCTATGCTGACATAGTGGAGACTCAGAACGAGATTTATGTGATCAAAGGCGCGCTCCATAACGACACTTCCATATCGGCCGTATGTGAAGAGTGCATTCCGCTGATCAAGCGGTTTATGTTCAATCAGTTGCAAAACGCATCTCTGCCGAAAAAAGAGGCAGAATGAGCCTCCCCGTCTTTAACGAGGGGAATAGCGCTAGCCGGAACCGATGTGATGCGGGGGAACGGAGGTCGGTGCGCGTGTAAACTTTCGTTCGTAGTTTTCGACGCCAATTTATACAAATCTGTCAGTACTGCGCAAAATTTTAACTTCGTTACTTGTATATTAAGCCAGCCACCAAATTGATGAGGGAACAGATATGGCACATCTTGAATACCAACGTAAAAGGGTTTCGGGCGAGTATGTCGGCATTAGCGAAAAAGTCGCCTCAACTATTGAGCTCTGGGGGCCAATAAACCAACTGGTTCAGCCACCAAAAGAGCTCATTATTCGCATTACTCCAAGTAACAGTATTCAACTGGAAAAACTTGATCCTATCAAGGACAGTCGTCGCGCCTACCGTATTACTGCTGCTCAACCACAATTAATAAAACTGCAGGCTTTAAATAATCAAGAAATTTGGGATTTCATTGTGTTAGATATTGAACCCAAAACGTACATGAATTTAACTGCAGAAAAAATAGAATTCATAAGGCAATTGTTTAAAGAGGGCGGCCCTGTGGCGCGCAAAGAGAATTTTCCCGTTTCGGCTATGCTTGCCTGCGCCTGTGCTGAGTCCGGCTATGGCACCAGTTCTATTTACAAAAAAACGGGAAATCCGTTTAATCTACAAAAGCCAGATAGCTGGGCCTATCCGAAATGCACCACTTTAACCAATAAGACAGAAAATAAACTTAACGAAAAGGCCAAGCCCGCGCCATTTTGCACAGCCAGCAGTTTAGCCGAGGCGACCCGCCAATGGTGTGAGTGGATTCGATATTTTCCCAATAAAACCTCAGTATCCAACATTCTTGCCTATCGCAATAACCCGATGCGTTTTGCAGAAGAGCTCTACCGAGTCGGATTTGCCGATTCCAAAAGAGAGCGAACCAAAGAATATGCAAGTCTGCTAAAGCGCTACGCTTTTGAACGCTACGATCAATTTTAAAAAGCTATCTTGGGGTACGGGGCACGCTGAACCTACCCCAGATTGACGCACACTCCTAAACGGGAAGGTGTTCCTCTGTGTTGCTCGATTCACACGGATCCAGGCCGCGATGGCATGGGTGAAGAAAACGGTGAAGGGTGTGCCGTTACCTCTGAAACGCAAGGTACTCATCCAGCAACCCATCAGATGTGCTCGCCGCCGGTGTTACCCTTGGTTCTTGCTCATTATGGCAATTGGGCTTTACGCCTGGCTTCGTACATGCTGCGCTTCGATGTGCAACAGGGCTCAACTGTGCGCTCGGTCAAAAGTTAACAAAAACGCAAATTAGGAACGAGTGAAGCGTTTGTTTTTAACTGATAATCAATATTATTATATGATTAAATGAGAGGGGCTTTCGCGGTAGCGGCTTGTTATGGCCCGAAGCCCCTGGCATTGCCTCTCTTCCAGCGCTGCCCCAGACAACCCAATTATGTCAACGGTCGATAACAATAACGATGCGGTTTTGCAGGTCTTCTCTTCGCTTCGCGCTTCGCTCGTGCGCCTTGTCGCCACCATAGTGCCACCGAGAGAAATTGAAGACATAATGCAGGAGACCTATATTCGCGTATGTCAGGTGGAGAGCCCATCACAAATACGCTGTCAGCGATCTTTTATGTTGAAGGTGGCCCGCAACCTCGCGTTTGATTACGTGAAAAAAGCCGAAACCCGCTTGGTCAGTAATGTAGACAATTCAGAGCTGCAATTGCTACAGGACACGCTCGATTTTAGCGATACGGATGAAACTTATACCCAGGTCGTTGCCGATCGCGAATTCAGCCGCTTTTGTGAGGCGGTGAAGCGGTTGCCGGAGCAATGTAGAAAGGTATTCGTATTAAAAAAAGTGTATGGCTATACCCAAAAAGAAATCGCGGAACATTTGGATTTAAGTGAGAGCACTATTGAAAAGCACATTGCCTATGGCATAAAACAGTGTTCGCAATATATGTTCTCATTCGAGGATGAGCGGTGATTTCTATATCCACACCATTTTGGGTGAGACCGCATCATGGGTGACATTTTGAAGTTTGCCAGACGCAGGTCGAACCGCGACGAGAAAATTCTTGAGCAGTCCAGCTTGTGGATCGCGAAGCTTAGCCGTGGTTTAACAAGTGAGGAAACCGCGCAATTACAAGGGTGGTTGCGTGATCAGCAGTGTCGTGACGTGCTGTTTAAAATGGCGAAAATCTGGGACCAAATGGATGCTCTCCAAGGATTGACGGACGTTTTTCCACTTCCCGAAAAAATTACGTCTAACCCCGCTTTGAATAGCAACGAGAGCAAGAATAGCGCGCTCGCCGCAAAAAAATCATCGCTGTATAACAGAAGCTGTGTCAGTACCTATGCCCTGCCAACGGCCGTGGCCGCGATGGTCATGGTTATCGTCGCCAGCGTGTTTTTTCTGGGCACGCATAAGCCGGATATAACCTTCAGCCAGACGTACGCGACCACCAAGGGCCAGACTTCTTCCATCTATTTAAACGATGGTTCGAATTTAATCCTGAATACCAATGGTCGCGTTCACGTTCGATATTCAAATCAGGAAAGGTTGTTACAACTTGAGCGAGGTGAGTTGAGCATTCATGTTGCTCACGACGCGTCTCGACCATTAAGTGTCATCACGAGTCAGAGTGTGGTGCAGGCGGTTGGCACCGCTTTCAATGTAAACCTGCGCGACAATCAAGAAGTAGAAGTTATCGTCACCGACGGCGTCGTCAGAGTCAAAGAGCGTTCACCGAGCGATGAGGGGCGGCCCGTTGGCCGCCTGCCAGAAGCTGCCATGACTGTCACCAAAGGCGAGAAAGTCACACTGAATCGACGCAAGGAAACCGCCGTTAAATTGGACGATGCCGATCTTGCAGTCGCTTTGGGTTGGCGTCAGGGCAACCTTATTTTCCGCGGCGAAACGCTGGAGGAGGCGCTGACAGAGGTATCGCGCTACACCCATGTCCGGTTTGAGATAGCGGATGACGATATACGCAAAAAGCAGATTGCCGGGCGGTTCAAAATCGGCGATATCCAGGGTCTCCTGTCCGTGTTGGATAAGAACTTCCAGATCCGTGCCGAATGGACCGGCGATAACAAAATTGTGTTAAGTGCTTTTTAACGTGCGGGCAATGCCACATTGGGTATGGCGGAAAAACCAATCTCGTTCGTCTTTACCTCCAGCAAACAAAGTGTTTGCCAGTGAGGTAAAGAAAGAGACGATATTTCGGTCGGTCGCCTGTGCTGCAATTCTGTGCGTAAGCGCGGATGTCTGGGCTGACGCAGTACGACCCGATGGATCCATATCTTTCAATATTCCTCAGCAGCGAGCTGATGCTTCACTCACCGCTTTTGCCGAACAGGCCAATATCACGCTGATCTTTCCTTTCGATGCCGCTAAGGAAGTGATGGCTAATGCATTGGTCGGCGACTACACGGCGCAGCAAGCCCTTGAAGCTTTGCTTGCCAATACGTCGTTGGTGGTTCGCTTGGGTGAGGATGGTCAGCTGTCAATTAGTCGTAGTGAACTGACAGAGGATACTGATTCTGTGGCAAAGAAAAATAAATTGAGTAGTGCAATCATAGGAGTGTTATCCACTGTGGCTGCGCAGCAGGCGTTGGCCCAGCAACCGATTGTTGAAGAAGTATTAGTAACGGGTATTCGCGGAAGCTTGCAGCGGTCGATGGATGTTAAGCGGGATAGTGTTGGCGTTGTCGATGCGATTTCAGCCGAAGATATAGGTAAGTTTCCAGACACCAATTTGGCGGAATCCCTGCAAAGAATTTCAGGGGTGTCCATCGATCGCAGCGGTGGTGAAGGCCAATTGATTACCGTGCGAGGATTTGGGCCGGAATTCAATTCAGTACTGTTAAATGGTCGTCAGTTAGCCACCGAAAACCAGTCCCGCGCCTTTAGTTTTGATACGGTGGCATCGGAATTGGTCAGCGGTCTGGAAGTACACAAAACCTCAAGCGCGACGACTCAATCCGGCGGGATCGGTTCTACGGTCAATGTGAAAACGGCACGTCCATTTGACAGCTATGGCTTCAAAGTCGCCGGCAGTATCAAGGGCGTTTATGACGATAACAGCGGGAAAACCGGCCCTCAGGGGGCCGTCTTGGTCAGCAATACGTTCAATGACGACAAATTTGGAGCTTTGCTTTCGCTGTCTTATCAGCGTCGCGACGCGCGCCTGGATCGCGCAGAAATTGATGGCTGGCTAGAAAATGTGGGAATTCCTGAGGCGGAGCTGAACGGTGGCGCGGGAGTCCCGGAAGGAACCACTGTTTTCATCCCACGTAATTACAATTTCATCGTCTCCTTCGAAGAGCGCACGCGTACTAACGGCTCCTTGGTGTTGCAATTCGCACCCACCGACAGGCTCACCCTCTCTGCGGATTTTGTTTATTCGGATTTTGACGTTGAAACGGTGGCGCCTGCTTACGGCAATTGGTTTACTGGCACGAATGTGACCGATGTGATCACGGATGCGAACGGCACTGTGATTGATGTGAGCCAGGAACGGGGTCTCGCGACCGATATGCAGATTAAGAAGTTTGACCGCTTAACGGAAACAACGTTGATCGGTTTGAATGCGGATTGGGACGTGACAGACCAGCTCAACCTGTCGTTCGACTTCAGCCACTCCACTGCCGAGCGCGAACCCAATAATGGTGGTGAAGACTTTCTTTCCATTGTCGGTTATGCCAACCGGGTGCGCTTTATATCAGACGGTGCGGACCTTCCTTATTTTGTGAATTTCACCGAGGCCAATCCGAATATCTTTTCCGGTCAGCAGGTACTCGACAAAACTGCGTACCTGGATCCGTCCGATCCCAATTATGAGCCGCCAGACGGCGTCAGCGATTTCCTCGATAAAGCCAACACGCGCGCGCACGTGCAATTACGCCGCGGCTGGGCGGTTGAAGATGAAGTCAATCAATTCCGTGTGGATGGTCTTTGGGAGGAGGGTGCATCGTCCGGATTGGTGGCGGCGAAATTCGGTATGCAATATTCCGAGCAAACCAAGAGTTTGGAGGACTGGAGTAATGAAACCGGCGTGCATTGTACGTATTGCGGCTACCCGGATCTGCCGGATATTCCCGATAACATGCAGTGGGTATTTGATGCTGGCAGCGACTTTTTAAAAGACGCCAGCGGCTCAGGCCGCATGCCCACCCAATGGTTGACCCACGATGCGGAGCAATTGATCAGTTTTCTTGAGAACCACTACTTCACATCCACGGGTGACAGAATCAGTTATGACGCGGTAAAACGGGGTAATTCGTTTGAAGTGAGCGAAAATACTCTGGCGTTTTACACGGAAGTGGATTTCGCCGGACAACTGGCCAACCGGCCAATTACCGCAACCGCGGGCGTGCGTCTCGAAAATACTCGCACGGAAGTCGACGGCACAGAAGCTCCCATTACCGGCCTGAGGATCCTTGATCAAACCGAAATGCAGCCCTTGTATGGGGCCGCCAACGCCATTAGCGAGAAAGACAGTTATGGGGTAATTCTGCCGAATATGAATATCAGTATGGAAATTACCGATAACATGTTGGTGCGAATTGCAGGATCAAAAACCCTCACCCGACCAACACTGGAATATCTCGCACCAGTTACCGTGATTACCACCACGCGGCAGGGTGGCGACTTTAGATCGACCAGCGGTAATGCTGTGTTGAAGCCATTTTCTTCCGAAAATTTTGACCTGTCGTGGGAATGGTATTACGACGATGTCAGCTATGTTTCTATCGGTTATTTCGCTAAAGAAGTTTCCAATTTCATCGTGAATGTTCAAGAAGACCTAACCTTTACGCTGCCCGATGGAAGTCCGCTGACAGACCCCACAACAGGGACGGATCTAGGTGAGCCAGATGCGGCGGATGGTGAGGCTGTTTTCGTGAATAGTGTGCCGATTAACGGAGAAACAGCCAGCGTCGAGGGTGTGGAGTTTAGTATTCAGCACACCTTTGGCGACACGGGCTTTGGTGTAATTTTCAACGCCACCATGGTGGACAGTAATGCGGAGCTTGATCCTTCGAATATCAACCAGGTATTTGCTTTGACGGGTTTAAGCGATTCAATGAATTTGGTCGGTTTCTATGAAAAAGACAAAGTTCAGGTGCGACTCGCCTACAACTACCGCGATCAGTTTGTGCAGAAGTTGACGCAAGTCCAGGGTAATGGGCCGACGATTGTTGAAGATTACAGCCAGCTGGATTTAAGTGCCCATTACGATATTACGGATGCCGTTTCCGTATTTATTGAGGGGATCAACCTCACGGGTGAGTATCTGCACAAGCGCGGCCGCTATGACAATCATCTTCTGCAGATGGAGGATAGCGGAACGCGCTGGGCTTTGGGTGTGCGGGCTAGTTTCTAGAGAGTAAATCTTCAAGCGGATGTCTCCCCAGGCAATTCGTTATGCGTGTAGTCGCTGCTTCGCAGCGACTTTTTTTTGCATTTACGGCCGTGAATTTTTCAGCTTAATGACAGTATTTGGGTGTGCTACCGCAGTGCATCACCGACAAGGGTTTCCTAATATGACTAAGCTAACAGCCTTATCCCCGGAGCTGCATAAGCACTTCAAAATAGACGCAACTCGGATTGAAGCGCAGGGCGCCCATGAGCGACTTGTGCCCGTAGTCATTGCCGAATTTTCCAAGCTCGTTGTGCAATACCCTGTGGTCTTTGCCAAGTCAGAAGAAAGCGGTGAATTTCTCTGCGCCGCCGTATTGGGGTTTGAGCCAAAAGAAAACTTGTTTTGGCAGGAGGGTTGGCGCGGCATCTACACACCGCTCAACGTAATGCGTCAGCCGTTTTTTGTCGGTAATGAAAATGGTGCGACTGTCGTCTGTATTGATGAGCATGCGGAGAGCGTGTCGCTCGATCACGGTGACGCTCTATTTGATGACGCGGGCAGAGAAACCACGTTTCTGACGGACATCAAAAAAATGCTGGCACAATTGCTCAATGCCGAAGCGGAAACCAAAAAGTTTATCCGCGTTCTTCTAAATTACGATCTGCTGGTGGCTATGCCACTGGAGGTTACCTTTGCCAGTGGCGACGCACGCAGCATCCGTGGTTTTTATACGATAGATGAAGAGAAGCTCAATAATCTGGCAGCGGAAAAGCTGGTGAGCCTGCAGCAAGCAAAATATCTGGGCCCTGTTTATATGATGATCGCATCTCTGGGTCATTTTTATTCATTAATTCAAATGAAAAATACACGGCTCGCCGAGCGCGCAAAGAATTGATCCGCGTTTTCAGCTCCTGCGCAACGCTGCTCCTGTCAACCCTATTCCTGTGCAATCCAGGGCCAAGCCGCAAACCGAAGGAAAATACATTTTATGTCGGAAAAACCAGTTATGTCGGAAAAGCCAATTAAACGTATCGTAATTCTAGGCGGTGGTTCGGCCGGCTGGTTGACGGCTGGCGTTATAGCCGCGGAGCATCAGTGCAATAAAATCAGCGATATCCAAATTACATTAGTGGAGTCTCCTAATGTTGCGACGATTGGCGTGGGCGAGGGGACTTGGCCCACCATGCGCGCAACCCTGAAAAAAATGGGCGTGAGTGAGACTGAGCTTTTCACTGAATGTGACGCTTCCTTCAAACAGGGAGCAAAATTCGCCAAGTGGGTGTCTGGTGCAGACGACGATTATTATTACCATCCTCTCGTGCTACCGGTGGGCTTTCACGAAATCGATCTTGTTGGCCCTTGGCAAAACCAACAGCGCACAACCGCATTTGGCGATGCGGTATGTTTTCAGGGGGCGTTGTGTGAAGCGGGGCGCGCGCCAAAACTCATCAAAACCCCAGAGTATGACGCTATAGCCAATTATGCGTATCACCTAAACTCCGAAAAATTAGGAGGTTTTCTAAAAAGACACTGTACGCAAAAGCTTGGCGTCAACCATATTGTTGATCATGTGGAGCGGGTAATGAGCGCGGAAAACGGTGATATTGCCGCCTTGTCAACGGCTCAACACGGTGACATCCCAGGCGATCTCTTTATTGATTGTTCGGGGTTTGCCAGTGTGTTATTAGGCGGGCATTTTGAGGTTCCGTTTCAGGACAAAAAAAATATACTCTTCAACGACTGTGCCCTCGCGGCGCAAGTGCCTTATCCGCAGCAGGATTACCCCATAGCGTCGCACACCATATCCACAGCGCACCAAGCGGGATGGATATGGGATATTGGTTTGCCCACACGGCGCGGCGTTGGCTGTGTCTATTCCAGTGCTCATTGCGGTGATGATGAGGCATACACGAGTTTGGTGAATTACATCAATGCGACTCCTGGTTGCAATGCCGACCAGTTGACTATCCGTAAAATCGCCATGAAGCCCGGTCACCGCGCTCAATTCTGGTTTCGAAATTGTGTCGCCGTGGGTATGTCGGCGGGATTTATCGAGCCGCTTGAAGCGTCCGCCCTGGTACTGGTGGAAATGTCGGCCGCGATGATCAGCGCTGAGCTCCCAGCAAACAGAGATGTTATGGACGCAGTGGCTAAGCGATTTAATCGACGGGTTATCCATTATTGGGACACCATCATCGAATTTTTGAAACTCCATTATGTGCTTACCCAAAGGGACGATTCCGCTTACTGGCGCGATCATCGACAGCCGGAAACAGCGCCCGCGGAACTGCAGGAGCGCTTACACCTCTGGCGCTATCAAACGCCCAATAAGTACGACTTTCCGTTGGCCGAGGAAATGTTTCCCGCAGCCAGTTGGCAATATGTGCTCTACGGTATGGGATTTCGAACGTCTTGCAGAAATGGAAAAGTGGATCCGCGAGAGAGTCAGGTCTATTTCGATAAGGTCAGCCGCATCAAGTCTCAGTTGCTTGATCAATTGCCCAGTAATCGCGAGCTTATAAATAAAATTCACCAATTCGGTTTTCAGAAAATTTAATCACGGCTGTGGGCAAGGGATATCCGCCAACCCCGCCATCCTGCAGCGGGATATAACACGCTTCAAAAAATCCGCCGGCATCCTGGAAAAAGACGCTGCCAAAATAGGTGGAAATTTCCACCTTGAGGATTCAGTTTGAAGTGCTAAGCACACAAGGTTTGGAGGAAACCCGAAACCCATATTCAACAATAACTCGAACACTCGTTTGAGTGTGGCCAAGAACGGTAAAGCCGCGCAAAGGTCCCGGATTTGCTGCGGGAAAACGCCAAATCCTCACGCCAACTGCAGGCGCCCCTGCAAAATACCTCAACCATTACTAAACCTGTTATTCCAGGAAGCAACACTGACCGTAGGCGAACACCTGCGCGTCGAAATATTATCGCGACAAAAAAATAACAGGGATTTGAACTCCCTCAGCTTCTGCGCCCGCGAACATCTAGATCAGTCAGCCGCCTTGCCTATGTGGATTTGCTAAAGGATGCAGACCGACCTACGCTAATAATTTTGGACGATGCTTTGGTGCATTGTGATGCTGACCGCCTGAAGCAGATGAAGTGGATGTTGTTTGAGGTGGGGGTATCAGGAGCTACTCTTTTCTTGTCATCCGGAGAGGCGGCGGTTGGGGAGAAAGGTGGTGACTAGAAAAGTGCCGGATTAAAGCGAGTGTCTGCGTACGGAGCATGCTGATGGATGAATATAAGTTTGAAATGAAAGGGCGAGCTTTCGACAAAAGTGACCGGCTTGATAAATTGGCAGCTGGTTTGACACCTAATCAAGTATCAGCACGATCCTTTATCCGACAGACGTGTTGCGGAAATTCTGGTGATGTAAATTGCGGCATAGGGATGGCTCGATTTGCCTGAACAAATAAATCAACCTCGATTACCCTGATTGGGAGATGGTGGAAGCCACTGCTATGAAGCTGATTTCGGATAAATATCGGACATTGAAGCCAACACTAGAATATTTAGCCGATCCTGTCGTCCTTGCTCAGGCTTGGAAGAAAACTCATAGTTACATCCGAAGCTTCAATTGGTATGCCGATACACTTGCGCTAGATATTTCCGCTCTGGGAATTGAAGAGAATGCGCAGGAGTGGGCAAAACAAATAGAAGAAAATAGGCCGCTTTACCCAATTGAGTTGGTGCCCGCAGCAAAAAGCGAGTCATGGGTTATCGAAGAAAAGCAAGGATGGACCCCAAAGGCTAGAGACAATGATAAACCGCCGCTTCGTCCTTTGGCGCATATAACGATTAGGGATCAGACATGGGCGAGTGCGGTAATGTTGTGTATTGCTGATGCGGTTGAAACAGCGCAAGGGAATTGCAGCGATACGAAATTTTGCTTCAAATCTGCACAAGAAAAGCGAGTGTATAGTTATGGCAATCGTTTGGTCTGCGACTGGCAGGGAGAAAAAGCCTGGTTTCGCTGGGGAAATAGCGATACCTACAGAAAATTTTTCACCGACTACCAAAATTTCATAGAGAGACCTATAGCGATTGGGGCTCAGATATCGGAATCTAGCGCGGACAAAGAAAGTATATATATAGTCAGCTTTGATCTTGAGAAATTTTATAACAAGATCGACAGAAAGTTGTTGATTGAGAGACTCAAGTCCATTGCAGATCAGTACGGAGCTGATCATGATGATAACTTCTGGAAGGCAGTCTCGACTATTACGAATTGGCGATGGGATGAAGATTCATTAAGGCAAGCCAAGAAATTCCGGAAATTTTCCACTGAGCTCGGACTGCCGCAGGGCTTGGTTGCCTCTGGGTTTTTCGCGAACTCATATTTGGTTGAATTGGATAGAACGATTGGAAAATGTATTGGGAGCTCTATCTCAACCAAATTGCCAATTACTCTCTATGATTATTGCCGTTACGTGGATGATCTACGACTAGTAATACACTGTGAATCAGTAGATATTGCGGAGTTGTCCGTGGCAATGAATAGTTGGATTGGAGACATTTTTAAGAACACTGGAAATAGTGCTCTAAAGATAAATCTAAAAAAAACCAAAATAACGAAACTCTCTGATCTAGATAATGCGGGCAGCATATCCAGTCGTGTGAACATGATTCAAAGCGAGTTGAGTGGTCCTGCGGATCGGGATGTGCTCGAGAGCTCGACCGGTCTTCTAGAGGGACTTTTAAATATAGAAAATGAAACAAAGATAGATCTTGATGAGCTGAAAAGGCACAGAAGCTCTGACATAAAGCTGGTGGAGATTACTCAATTTGATCATGATATTCGGCCAGATACTCTTAAGCGGTTTGCTGCGAATAGGCTTGAATCGATCATGCGAAGCAAGCGAAAAATCAATGTGTCAGCGGATTCGGCGCTAGATGTTGACTCTTTTTCGAAGAGCGATAGCGAAAGTGGGTTGCTAGCAAAGAAGCTGATATCAGCATGGATGAAGGATCCGTCACTCGGCTTAGTTTTGCGAAAAGCCATAGAGATATTTCCTGATCCAGACTTATTTGAGCCAGTGTTCGAGGCGATCTATTTTCGCAGCACATATGGAAAGTATGACGACAAAATTACATGTAGTCTGATGGATTATCTTCTTGCAGATCTTTTTCGTTGCGGCGCCGATTTTCATGGCTATTTTCAGTCAGTAACATACCCAGCGTCTGCAAACCCTTCGGGGATCCTGGAGCTGATATCTCGTTACGCGCAAAAAGCAATAGGCGTGAAAAAAGGAAAGAAATTTGTCACTCGGCAGGCTCTAATGCTCTTGGCCGTTTTGAATAAGCCGATCCTCACCTATAGCTCTGAGAATTCGATTCAGCAGACGCTACACGCTATTCTTGCAGGAAGTCTTCCAAAGCAGTTCCAGCAGCAAACAGTTGCTCTGTTCGAAATAGCATCTCAAATTACAGGTAACACAGATAGTTACGCCTCATTGTTAGTGGAGCATATAGGACGGTCTGGAGTGGCTAAAACAAATGCGATTATTCCCTTTGCCAAAAGAGGAGGACCGTTCTGGTTGTCATTATGGAAGATATTGGATAATCGTGATGAACTATCTTCTGTGAAGGAAGCTTTATTTTGGGCAAAGCCTGTAAGCTATATAAAATCAAATGGTCCAGCGCAGAGGCTTTCACAAATAATTTGCTCTGAGCAAAATGGCTTTGTCCATGAGGCTGCGCTCATTAAGCTGGCTCTTGGATTGGCCGATTTGGCGAAGATAAATCCAGAAGCAATTTCGACTTCTCCAGCATCGATCAATGTTCTCAAGGAGCCGTCATTTTCTTGGTTAGAGCTTTGGCGTCCAGAAGTTAAAAAAGTCACGTGTGAATTGATTTCAAAGCCTAGGATCGACCCCCGCTTTATAATTCCAAGCTGGGTAGAAAAGGATTTTGATGAGAAAAATAGGGAGAGGGAAACCATATATTGGATCGGATCGATTCTTCGTGCTGCAGTCTTGGGTGGTATTGACTATACGGGGAATAGGTGGAGGCAAGGAACGGTAACTACATATAGAGGCTTACGCACCAGTTGGTACAAACGAAGAATGGGTATGATCCACTTGCCCGAAGCAATAACTGGAGAGTTTGCGACTGTCACAGACTGGTTTTCTGAGTTATTGATGTTAAGTCTGCAATGGCCCGGGTTTGAGTCATCTTATGTCAGCAATGAAGATATAAGAGATGTTGGTAGCTTAAAAGAATTTCGGCGCTGTATAGAATCGCGTTTAGAAAAGCTAAATGACATATATTGCCGTTCCTCATGTCTACCTTTATTGCCGACACGCATTCATCGGCCAACCTCAGGAAAAAGCAGCTTTAGATTGGTTACGGTGCAGCAATTGTTACCTAAGACAAGTGACTTTTCAGTTGTAGATCCCGGACTGAACAATCCATTAATTCGCGCCAGACATAGGGAACACTTGATGGCAATTTGCCAGCTCACCTACAAAACCTTAGAAGCAAAGCTTGCGGCGGATCAGGAAGCTTGCAAGCCTGCGGCTGATTTAATTGTTTTTCCTGAGGTGGCTGTGCACATAGATGATCAAGATATTGTCAGGCGTCTTGCGGATAAAACTCAATCATTAGTATTTGCTGGTCTTGTTTTTACGGATCACCACGGAAAGTTAGTGAATCTTGCCCGATGGTTTATTCCCCATTACAAAGAAGGCGCTCGTCAATGGATTGTAAGAGATCAGGGAAAGGAACATATGACACCAGGCGAAAAACTATTAGGTGTAGAGGGCTTCCGCCCATGTCAGCATCTGATTGAAGTTCACGGCCACCCAGAGGGCCCTTTTAGACTCTCTGGCTCAATTTGCTACGACGCTACTGATATCAGCCTAGCTGCTGATCTGAGGGATCAAACAGATCTATTTGTGGTTGCGGCGCACAACGCCGATGTAAACACCTTTGACAGTATGGCCGCCGCGCTTCACTTCCATATGTTTCAGCACGTTGTTATAACGAATATTGGCGAATACGGAGGTACGACAATTCAAGCGCCATTTAAACTCCCGTATCATCGCGTCATCTCGCATGTGCATGGTAGCGATCAAATTTCAATAAATATGGCGGATTTAGATTTGGCTGCGTTCAGAAGGGAAATTAAATCTTACAAAGAGATTAAATCTAAGCCTGCTGGGTTGGGGGATAGGAAACGGACACCTTGATTTTTCGGGCTGGCGTCATCGCGAGGTGCGGCCACACACGGGGTGGGCTCAGGTCTCATATTTTGCCTCCGGCTTAATTCTGATGTGTCAATCATAGGTAGTTTGCAGGGATTCCCATATGGGGATTTTCAGAAAATTAAAGGCCACCGCTAAGCGAGGATTGGTTTGAAACTCTTGTCATTGACGATCACCGTACTCTTGGCTGCCGTCACATCCGCGGCATTCGCTCACTCGGGCGGCTTGGACTCATCTGGCTGCCATACCAATCGTAAAACCGGCGATTATCACTGCCACCGTTCTCCTGCCTCCAGCAGACCGCAACAACTTCTACCATCGACAAAAGCAAAATCTAATTCCCCATCATCCGGCGCGCAAACAGTTCCTGTACTGGCAAATGAAGGTAGTGTACCTATAAGCGAGCGTCAGCTCGTTGTTGCTATTCAGTTGCTACTAAGTACCCTCGGCTACTCTCCCGGAAAGGCAGATGGTTCCGTCGGACCTGCCACTCGCGAAGCGATTGCCAAATTTCAGCGCGATCACAAACTGGAGCCAAACGACAAAGTTTCCGGAGATTTATTAGTGCATCTTGCCCGGGCGGTGGGGACACAATGAGAATCCACGGAACTCTGAAAAAGTGGAATGACGAAAGAGGCTTCGGCTTTATCGAATGCCCAAGCCAGGACAAAGAAATTTTCGTTCATATATCGGCGTTTCCTCACGATGGCGGCCGCCCAAAGGTGGGGGAGACGATTTCATTCGAAATACGAAGTGGCTCGGACGGCAAAACTCGCGCTGTAGCGGTTCAGCGTCCCGGAGGAGTCGCAACCAATCGCCGACCTAAACGAACAGTAACATCGTCCAAGCCTGGAAAAGCTGCGCTTGCACCTGTTTTGCTTTTCATCGGCCTGCTGTGCTTTGCGGGTTACCGCTTCTTGAATTCGCCGCAGTCAGTCACGGTCACCGGTCCGGTGTTGAATTCTTCACAAAGGGGCCAAACAGAGAGCCACAGTTTCACCTGCGACGGCCGCCAGCATTGCAGCGAGATGAGGTCCCGAGCGGAAGCCGAGTTCTTTATCCGCAACTGCCCGAACACCAAAATGGACGGAGACAATGACGGGATTCCTTGCGAAAATGACTCGAGATTTTGAGCGCAAATAATAAAAAATCCGGAGAAAACTACACGAGTTTTGTACTAGCTGATAGGTACAGCGGTATAAGAGAAGTTTTTGATGTATGGATTAAACACCTCTACAGGCCAGTTGCGCTTTTTTGCGAGGCGTGTTTGGGCTACCATCGTTTTTTTTCCAATCACCTTGTGCCGCAATGATAAACACTCCTATAAAACGTTCGTTCCCACTTAGCCTCCTCAGCTTGGTGCCGCTGTTGTTTGCGGCCTCTCAACCCTTGGCCCAGGAAACGCCCACGGTTGAACCTACATTTGAGCAATGCCGCTCTTCGCTTCGTCAAAAGGCGGTGGATGCAGGGTTCTCGGATTTTATACTCAATGACGTTATCGGCAATTTAACGCCCCTTGAGCGAGTCCTCAAACTGGATCGCAGTCAGCCAGAGTTCACGGAAAGTTTTGCAGGTTATGTCCGCAAGCGTGTAAACAAACTTCGCATTGAGACAGGTAAACGTATGCTGCGAGAGCACGCCGTCCTGTTGGATAAGCTGGCGCGCCAATACGGGGTTCCACCGCGTTATATTGTGGCGTTTTGGGGGTTAGAGACCAATTTTGGCAGCTATAAAGGTGAAATTCAGATTTTGAACGCGCTGGCAACGCTTGCCTGTGACCCTCGCCGCAGCCAGTATTTTACGCGGGAGTTATTCGACGCATTTTCTCTGTTGGAAAGTCAGCGCGTTAAGCCGGAGCAATTGCTGGGTTCCTGGGCGGGCGCCATGGGCCACATGCAATTTATGCCCAGTGCGCTGAAAACCTACGGTAAGGACGGTGATGGTGATGGCAAGCTGAATGTGTGGGAGAGCTTGCCAGACGCTTTTACGTCTGCAGCACACTATCTGCAACAGATTGGCTGGAATAAAGAAGAGATTTGGGGGCGTAGGGTCGAAATTCCAAAGAACTTTGCGTTTGGAGAGGTGACTTTCGATAAGACCTATCCGCTCAGTCATTTTAAGGCGCTCGGTATTACCAAAACTTTTAAACGCCCGCTGCCAGATTATGAAACTCAAGCGCAATTGGTCTTACCTGCGGGTCACACAGGCCCAGCGTTTTTGGTGTACAAAAATTTCTCCGTCATTATGAAGTGGAATTTTTCACAAAATTATGCGCTAGCGGTTGGCTTGCTGGCTGACGAGTTAATCAACATTCATCACGGAGTCGACAATTTTGGTGAAGAGAAAAACTTTTTTACCAATGACGATCTTAAAGTGCTGCAGCAAAAATTGTTAGAAAAAGGCTTCGATATAGGCACGCCCGATGGAATCTGGGGGCCAGCGACGCGCAACGCTTTGCAAAAATATCAACTGCAAAACAAACTGGTCGCGGATGGCTTTCCGAATCGTGAGGTATTTGCAACGCTTGGGATTGAGTTGGGTAAGCGCTAAAGGCAAGTTGCGTTATGCCTTCTGATCGCGCCCAAGTCGTTTGAATATTGTTTTAAACGAGTATCCCTGAATTTGGTCGCCGCTCTAGAGCGGCGACCGCTTTACTTCCGCGAAGTCGCGGATGCGAGATCGTGCATGCCGTGGAGAGACCACCCCCCGCCTTCGGCGTACCCCTCCGCGGGAGGGGAATGGTGGTAGCTGGCTGCGGTGTGGTGCTGGGAAAATAAGAAAGCGCTTGGAGCATGTAAATTCCCCTCTGTGGAGGGGTGGCAGGCGAAGCCTGACGGGGTGGTCTTCGCTAGGACACACCCCGTTTTAATTCGATGTTTCAGCTCTATCTCAACGGCCATTTCTCAAAGAGAAGTCATTCGAACTTCCACCAGTTGAATTTAAATAGATTGTCGCCGCTGCCGGTGAATACCAGGAAGAGATCTTGGGTTCCGCTTGCCCCGCTCACTGGGCACGTCACTGTGGTCCAGGATGAGTACCCGGATACGTCACACGTCCCTAGCAAGGTGCCGGTTCTGCTGCCCAGGCGGAGTTCGATTCTCGCGTTGCTCGCCGCGGACGACACTCGTGCCTGAAAGGATGTTGCGCCGTTCGCGAAATTCACGTTTTTAACTCTGATGTAGTCGCCATTGCTGATCTGCGTGACGTTCTGGCCGCCGCCGGTGTCGCTGCAATTCTCGGTTTTGACACCGGAAGCGAAGGCGATGGTTTCCGCCTCAACGCGCTCGAACGGGTTCAACCTGGCAATGCCTTCTGGGCCTTCGCCGCTATACGGCAGCTTCGGGATGCTGCCGTCGGCTCCATAGCTGAACTCCTGCACGCGCACGGAACGCTTGTAGTTATTGCCACCGGGCAGTGAGCTGTCGTGATAGAAAAAGTAGTTGCGCCCCTTGTATTCGACGATGCCGGGGTGGTTGGTGTATGTCCTGCCCGCATCCATGATGTCGCCTTTGTAGGTCCACGGCCCCGTTGGACGGTTGCTGGTGGCGTAACTGATCTTCTCGCTGCCGTTGCCGCTGGCGGCGTAGATCATGTAGTAGGTGGAGCCGCGTTTGTAGAGCCATGGCCCCTCGACGAAACCGGACAGACTGGCGGTCTGGATGCCTCCGGAGTAGCTGATCATATCCGCGTTCAGCCTCACGTATTGCAGCGTGCCGTTGCCCCAGTACATGTAGGCCTGGCCGTCATCGTCGATGAAGACGGTCGGGTCAATGTTGCTCGTGGCACCCTGCGCCAGGTGTCTGCCAAGCGGGTCTCTGAATGGGCCCACTGGGTTGTCTCGCAACCGCGACACCAATTCTGGAGCCGGAGTTGTTGTTCAGCGGTACATACAGGAAATACTGGCCGTTTCTTTCGACGGCCTGCGCCGCCCAGGCGCTGTCTCTGCCCCAACTGAAGGTGCGGAAGTTGGCCGGGGAGCCATGGTCTGTCCAGTTCACCATGTCCGTCGTGGAGTAGAGTCGCCATTCATTCATGGTGTAGAAGTTGTTCACCGTGACGTCTTCGTCATGGGTCGTGTAGACGTACAGCCGGTCTCCGAATACCACCGGCGCCGGGTCTGCTGTGTAGTTGGTTTGGACGAAGGGATTTTCCCCACGCGACCACGGACCTGCATCTGCGTCGAGTTTTCCGTCCTCGGAGTAGATCGCAAAGCCGCTGAGGGTGCCGTTGTCGATGGTGGCGGTCAGGGTGATGCTGAGGTAACCATCGCTCACTGGCACGCCCTTGATCACTCGGGTGTACGCCGTGTCGTGACCTGCGGTGGCGTATAGATCAAGGTCGCTAAAAAGCGTTTGGTCTTCTACCGTAACGCTGAATACACGCGAGGCAGCAGTGGTTTGATACAGCTCGTTAAAATGCAGCGCAACATCGTAAGTTGCCGCAGAAACGGGTACCTCATAGGAATACTTGCCGTAGCGCTCAGTCTGATACAGGCCGTCATCATCGGTACCCGCAATTGGGTCTGACGTTGAATTGACAGAACCGCCACGAAAATACTGATCCGCTCCAAAGGGCACGCCCGCAACCGTTATGGCGCTGCCGCCGGAATTTACCGCCACCACCAAATCGCCCTGAACGGTTATGCCGCTTGAACTGGAGGAGCTGCTGGAAGAACTCGACGAGCTAGAAGATGAGCTACTAGAGCTCGAGGAGCTGGAGCTACTTGAGCTGGAACTGCTAGTAGAACTGGAGGAGCTAGAACTGCTATTTGAACCGCTGCTTGAACTGGTGTTGTCACCGCCGCAACCAACAAACCCCATACTGCTGGCAACAAGCGCCAATGATAAAACCCGTTTGCCGCACCCGGGCAATGCCAATGCGAAAAGCGACGCAAGTATTCGTGTATGCATAGAGTTTTACCGAAATCCGATGATGGGTTGAATGAACCATTAACGTGAGATTGAGCTAGGACGAACGATCATTGTTATTAGAAGACCATTGTGACGACCATACCGCCAAATGAAGAGTCCAGGGATTTTTTAGTTAAAAAAAATACTATTTTTTCTTTAACTTTTCGTTTGTTTGGATGTGTGATTGAGATGAGACCTGTGGTTTTTAATTCGAATTATGACGATGATCACGTTCTGTGAAGACAGGGAATTCTCGGTCGAATTTATAGGCCGTAAAGCCGAGGAAATTATTGCGAGGCGGGTCACCAAATATCTGAAGTGTTTTGTTTTTCCGGATTTTTGCGAGACTTTTCACATGAGCTCCCAAGTGGCCCTATTGCGACCACGGGCGGCATGGACAATAAAATCTAACGCCAAGATTAAGGCAGTCGGTCTTGGAGGGTTTGATAATTCTTTGCCTGAACATCTTGATCGCGATAACTATTTTGATTTTTCAATGAATGGTGACGAAATAAAAACTGGAATCGTTATAAAGGTCAGGCTTTAGGAATCGAAAAATTATTCGAGCCCATAAAAAACCGCGGCTACCGGTTAACGGCAGCTGCGGTTTTATGATGCAGGTGGTGCTAATTTAAAACTGCGTGAAAAACTTCCAGGACTCGGTTGGCACCCAGGAATTTAAACCGTCACTGCCGCTGCCTCCATCGTACGGCGCCGGGTCGTGGCCGCCATTGTAGGTGCAGACTTTGACGGGATAATTTTCCCCACATCCTTGATAGTCATAACAAATATGTCGCGATGGGCTGGATTGGTTCCACGTTGGAATAGTGGCTGCCGTACAGCCGTTATCTTGGGCGCGTCGCTCGGCGGCGTATTTCGCACCACGACCGTTACCTCCGTCCCACGGAGTTGTGCCATCGCTCATACCGGTAACACTCATCCATGCAATCGGATCGCGAGGCAGCGGATTGGGCAGCCAGATATTGTAGTTAGCCGGGCTGATGCCCACTGCGGCACGAATTTGCTTTTGATGAGTAGTCGACAGCGAGTAGGTGATCATGCCGCCGAAGCTAAATCCAGTGGCAAACACTCGAGACTCATCAATACATAGGCTGCTGCTGACTTTTTGCAAAATGTCATTAAATAAGAAGCGATTGTCTTTTTCTTGCCAGGTTGCACCGTCCGCTTGAGGCGCAACAAAAATGGCTGGCTCGCCCGCTGCCAGTGATACACGGCGCAGACCGTAATAGCTCCAATTTGTCGCGCTTTTATTTCTCATGTCGTGGTCGCCGGTGGCGATTGCATTGTCGGTGCTGCCAATCCAATGCGAGGTGTAAAACAATCGATAGGGTTTGTTGTTGTCGTAATTCGCGGGGATATCGATGATGTACTCGCGGTTCTGGTTATTGCTCTGAATTCTGAGCTGGGTTGACGTCGGTAAGCCACCGCTAACGGACTGTCCGCCAGAGAGCAATGCCGATCTCCCGTCGGTGCCGCAGCCGGAGCTTTTCACGGGGGCATTGCCCAATGGATAGTTGCCAGGACCACCGGCGCCCACCTCGTCTATCGGGCCCGAATAGGGGCCTATGTGCATCCAATCGAAATCCACGTCGGCAGATGCGCCCACTTTCACTCGGATGACCTGTGTGCCTTTGGTTAAACGAATTTTGCCGGCGGACAGGGTTTTAAATTCGCCCCAAGCGCTCACCCGCGGAACGTTGAAGGCTTCAATCAGCACCTTATCGCACTGCACCACTTGCAGGGTTCGGCCGGACTCAACCGCGCCTGCCCGAATGGTCACGTCGAACTCTCCGTCTTCCGGCACATAAACGGTGTATTCCACCCATTCGCCTACCGTCATCCAACCTATGGCATAACCGCCGGTGATTTCTTTGATGTCGACATCTGTATCGGTGCGGTAGGCGCCGCCCTCGTTATTGCTCGTGGAATCCGAGTAGCCAGCAGGGTCAAAATCCTCAGCTTCGATTCTGCCGGGCAAATTGATGGCCCGGTTTTGATAACCGTTAGTCGCGTTGCCGGGACAGGATGCGTGGATCACACCAGAGCTGCTCGAAGACGAAGAGCTGGAGGACGACGAACTGGAGCTGGACGAGGATGAACTAGATGAGCTAGATGAAGACGAGCTGGATGACGATGAAGAACCCGAAGGGACGCCGCCACCGCCGCAACCACTGACAGCCAATAATGCCAATGCGCAAGTACTGGCGATTGCCAGCTTTGCCGTGTATACACTTTTCATGCAGTCTCTCTCGTTATTGTTAGATGACTTTGTTTTGTTAGATGATTTTGTATTGTCTGATGGGCTTGGGCGAACCAGTCAAATTTTCCTATTTCAATGAAGGCAGCATACTAGAAGGGAGTTAAAATATATGCGCTATTGGTTATACAATAATATAAATTTCGATTTGTATAAGAAATTTAGTGAACTTTGTCACAGCACTTTCTCGATGCATTCGTAGCAGTGGGCCAGATGATATCGGCGAGCGGATGAAGCGGCTGGCTGGTCGCCAGACCCGGTACGTGAATAGTCGGGAGATGTACCGGCTCCCATTGGGAAAGCCACTACAAATCAGTCCAACTGATAGATACTTTCTTAATAAAGAAGAAAGGACGCAGCGCTATCGCAAGTTTGTCGAGGATGCTGAAGCTGCTGAACGTGAGGCTTCCTTCATAATCGCCGCAGTGGAACGTAACCAGCTTACCGGCGAGACCAAGCTCTTGAGGAAGTGAAAGCGAGAACGAGCGTTGGCGTGGAGTTTAAGTCCAGGGACAGGCCTATAAAAAATGATTGGTAAATTTGTCCCCGTTTGATCGGAGCATCAAAACACATGAAAAAAATTTCAATCTTGGCCGCACTTGTCCTTTCCATTTCTTCTTGCGCGTTACAGGTGGCAGATATAGGTAGCGCCCCAGTGTGCCTTCGGATGTTAGCCAAGTTATTGCTGATACTCTTCATCAAGCCATAGATAAAGAAGAGGCACAAATTCCAGATTATGGATTTGCGTCACGCTATGGATTCGCATATTTGTTAAATCACGTAGATGAGAACCGATGCAGAATCAATGAAGAAATGTTAACTGAAGCAATCAGGGAGAAATTCACGCTGGTAAAAAAGACTCAGCTTGGCAGTAAGGCGCGAAGCCATGGAGGAAAGCTCACCTATATGGTCGTTGAATCGGTTGAGATTGACACTGACGTGGCCCACGTTTGGGTGGGAGCTCAAACGCACTTTGCCGGGAATAAGAAACTCGGATCGCTATGCTGCTGTTCCGGAGAAATGACGCTGAAACGTTTCGGTGATGAGTGGATTTTTCAAGAGTGGAGCAACAGGATATGTGGTTGATCCACTGTGGAAGAGTTGGGGGCAGTTGATGCTTAAGGTTTGAAATATTATGAAGAAGTACATATGGATGGCGGTGCTGGCAATTCCACCTTTTGTTGCCCTGGAATATGGCGCACCCAAATGGTTGATTTTTGTTTTATTTGCGATTTTCGCGTTTTATGTCAGTACGATTGATTCCAGGTATGAAAATTCAGAAGATAAAGCGATTAGTCCATTTGTCCTTCTTTTTATCGTCTCGGGCCTGGTGCTGGGTGCTGTACTTTGGGTATGGGTGAGTGCACTTATGCGCTAGATCTGCCCAGTGAGCCGACGAAAATTAAAGGATTTTAAAAAGAAGATTAAAGATAATGAAGATATATGAAGTTATTTTTTTAGAGATTCTCGGGTGTAGTGCGCATGAAGAAGAGATACATTGAAATGTAGATGTCTCGACTTAATCTGACACTCATCTTGAAAAAGACGGGGCGGGCCCAGAAATAATCTTCTCCCATTTTATTTGAATGTGCTCCGCTCTAGCATGTGTTCCGCTCTAAGGGTGATTGAGCAAAGTTGTTGACAAGTGCAGGAAAGAGCGTAAGCTGGCCCCCAGCAAGTAAGAAAGCTCGTATTTATTCTCTTCATCTCGAACCTGCACCACTCGCAATTCGTCCTGTAGTCTATAAGTAGTCTCACCTTCCCTGCAAACGTCCCGTGTTACGGGTTTATATTTCTTTTTCTACAGGATCTATCATGTCTAATACTGTTCTCGGTACCGTCAAGTGGTTCAACGAAGCGAAAGGTTTTGGTTTTATTGAGCAGCAATCTGGCCCAGATGTTTTCGCTCACTTCAGTGCCATTGCTGGCAACGGCTTTAAAACGTTGACAGAAGGTCAACAGGTTCGCTTTTCCGTTACCAAAGGCCAAAAGGGCCCCCAAGCTGAAAATATCGTACCGGCTTAACCGCGCATAAATTGGTTCCCCATCGGGTTGAACCAATAGCTTTAATAGAGGGCAAGACATACGTCTTGCCCTTTTTTTATGCGTGCGAAAAGTGTGACGCTAGATTCTGAACCCGGAAAACAGAGGAGATTTGTATTCTAACGAAAGGAGAAGGTCCCGCCAGTCAGGCGCGATTGGTGGTGCCCCGGCCTGCCGCACAAATGCCGCACCATATAGTGTGGGCGGGGACATAGTGGATGCTGACGACAGAACATATTTTGTAAAGAAAAGCAGTCACAACTCTTGTATAGCGATACATCAGGTGCCACCCAAAATCCTGACTATACTCAAGGACACCTCACATCCCAAGGGACTCTATATGCATAGACATTCGTTCAATCATGCCAAGCTTTTTTTTGCACTTGGATCTCTTGTCCTAGCTGCTTTTCTTGGCTCCGCACAGGCGGCCGCGGCAGATGATCTGGACAGTTTGCAGGCGCAAGTGGACAACTACCTTTCTCAGGGCATGATGAGCGAAATCGATAGCCTGCTCAGCAGCTATAGCGCCTTGAAGCTCGGCCAAACATACTCGCCAGATTCCCCCGTTCCGCCTAAAAGTGACAATACTGATGCTACCTGGAACAAAATGACGTATTCCGATGCGAGCGCATCTAAGCTGATCGGTTACACGAGTGATCAGTGCGCCAGTCACACAACCTACGATCAGCTTGTTGCCAAGGGTGTGAAGCTCGATCAGGCCAAATTCAATAACGCGCGCGATAAGTTTTTGTCGGCTTGTAAAGGCGGCGGCAGAGCTTAAGCACCGCTACGACAAGTACCAGGCTATTAAGAAGGACGGCGTTGTCTTGGTGAAAAGATCAAAGAGCCAGAAACATGACTTCAAGGGTCTCCAGCGTACCTTCGCTGGCGGTATGGAGCTCGTGTACAAGCCCGACCTCGCGAACACGCTGTCGAGCGGCGTCCATCCAGACCAAACATTCGTATACAACAGTTGGATTAAGTGGAGCGACGACAGTCCAAAGCCGTTGAACATTATTAAAAAAATCCGCGAGATGAGAAACGACCAAGCGAACAATTGCGAAGGGTTTAGATTCCAGGTCATCAACGGCAAGGAAGTGGATGCCTGGTTGTACCTGGATGTCGTGAATGCGTCCTCAACCAAGGTAACTATTCGCAACTGTATCAAGGCCAAATTTAACGGTATAAACAAGGGCCACGCTTTCCCTGCCGTTACCATGGAGGCACCCTTCGGCTACCTTTACGAGCTCGAACAGATGAAGGACAGCGCGAGGGTGAAAATGAAAGACAAGATCAAAGACAAGGTTGTTTCCATGGTCGGCGCCAACGAGCAGATGATCGAATTGCTTAATAAGCTCAAGTAAAAGATTGTTTTCTATTCGCCTGACACCGGCCGCGTGCCGGTGTTTTTTTTGATGCCCGACCTTTTATGGTTATTCCTGCGGAAGAGCCGATAGTGTTACACCTCCATCATAAGTCGGCAACGGAGAAGCGAATGCCTCAAAAAGGCAAAATCAAAACCTGGAATACTGAAAATGCCTATGGATTTATCGCACCGCTATCCGAAAGTCGGGATATATTCTCCATCAAAGCAATAGCACCCAGCTGCAGTCCAGCTTTCCTGTTTTTTCGGTGACCATGCAGACTATTCTAGAAAACCCAGACCGCCGCCATCCGGGATTGCATAAAGGGTGTTCTCGCTCCACCTGACTAAAGTTACTAATAATAATTTGAATGCCACAAAGTGTGACCGGTTTGGCGGATTCGTCACGCGCCGATTTGCCATAGCGCTGAAATTTGGCAATAAAGCTGAACGATTAATAAAAATAACAAATAGGAAGGCTCTATGCAGAACTCCCATCCCATTTCATACAAGAAGGCTTATCCCTTAGCCCACATCCTTATTTTGTCTGGAGTTCTCGGACTTTTCTCCGGTTGTGGTGGAAAACCCGGACCTAAGGAACCGTTGCCACAGGCGGTGGATGGCTGTGAATACCAAATACTTATGGGACCCTTTCCAACGACCATTCTGCACTGTGATGGAGCTCACGCTCTGGGAGCGGTGCGTTCAGATGCGCGAGTCGAGATCCGAGTCGGGGAAACCGCGGAGGCCACACATCTGGATTTATCCGGATTTCGCAATCTGGTAGCGTTGAGAATTGATAACAGCAATATTAAAACCCTCGATTTGAGTCGCAACAGCACCTTGGCGGATGTGCAGCTCAATATGCCGGGTTTGGTCGATCTGCGGTTGCCAGCCACACAAATTAATTCGGTGGCTCTACGCAATATGCCGGAATTGACCGAATTGGATTCTTCTGGCATACACGTTCAGATTCTCAAATTATCGGGAGAATTGGGTTTTGATGTGACCAGCTTGCTGGCGCATAACGAAATACGGAATTTAGAGCTAGAACGACTGGAGCTGGCGGAGCTCAATCTGACTCCGTTTAAGAATCTGCAGTTTCTTTCGATATCCGACTTTGAATCTTTGAATCTGATTTTGCCGGTGCAGCCTATAGATGTTCGCTTCTCAGGAGGCAGCGTCAAGGAGCTGGATCTTTCCAGCGGAATAGTGCGCAGTGTGGTTCTGAATTCCACTGCGATCCATTTGCTGGAATTGCCGGATCAGGATTTCGGATCGGTTCAAGTAACCAATCACAATGCAGCAACACTGAAAATAACCGGTGGAGCATCTATCCCGGTCCTGGAGATCACCGATGGCGAAATTGAAACTTTGGATGTCATTGATTTTTCCTCACTACAGAAGTTGAGCCTATCCGGAGGTAAAATTGGCCGCCTTAATTTGCAGGAAAATAAAAATCTCACACAGCTTTCCGTTCTCGAGTCTTTGGCAACTACACAAATCACTTTGCCCCCCGACGCTCCAATAACCGAAATTGATCTGCACAATCTTTCATTGAGCGATCTTGATATTCCCGGCTATAGGACGCTGAGACGCCTAGATATCCAATACGTCCCGCTGACGCAACTGACGATGGGAATGCTGAACAACCTCCACGAGCTAAGCTTGGTTGGTACCTCACTCAGTGAAATTTCGCTGGGCGCAATGCCCAATTTGGCTACTCTGGAAATCATTGAGCATGAACTCTCCGGTTTGGATTTATCCGGCAATCACAATGTAACTAATCTCAGTCTTCTCGATGTTTATGGCTTCACGGAGCTGGACCTGCCACACCTTAGTTTGGTCTATTTATCGATACTGGAGAGCGATCTCTCGTGTGAGAGTTTGCAGAAAATTGCAGATCAATTCGCTGGGCTGGGGGAAAGCGGGCATTTGTATCTGACTGATTTAAGCCGTTGTTAAGACTCAATGAGAAAAACTTCGAAAAACTGGGAAGGAGTTACCATCGAGTTTATGATGCCTACGCTGACCTAGAAACCTTAAGATGGTCAGAATGCGCGGCCATTTGAACGCAATAGCCGCCCAGCTGTGCGGCATCTCAATTCGGAGTTACTCATGTCTTTTATCAGAAATGCTTCCGCCCTCCTGACCATTCTCGCAATCAGCGCCTGCGATCGCGGTCCGCAGAAGTTCCGGATGACGGTTGATTTTGTGAATCCGATGCGAGGCTTCGTGCTCAATGGCCTCAGCGTGGGCGGCACCGTCGAGAAGGGATGCATTGCCAATTACGACGCTTTCGTCGTCAAGCGAAAAAGGGAAGGTCGTTTACGAAGACAAGGTCAGCATTATGTCTCTTAATGGACACGAAGGCTTTGAAGTGGCCACCGGTCAGAAAGTCGAGTTTTACTTGCGTGGTGCGGCAGATGAGGCTGTGATGGTGGGGGATGTTTTAGAAGCTGATGTAACCACCTGTGGAAAAAGTAAGAATGAATGATACCGGCCCTATTTTTCAGTCTGGACGACGTTTAAGTTACCAGTACTTCTGCGGGAGCTGATTCGTAAAAACGCCCGGGCTTGCCGGGCGTTTCTCATTAGGTGAAAGCGTGCATCAGCTGGATCGCGTAACGGGAAACTTGTAATGTTCACGTGCCCATTCGATGCTCCATATAGTCGGCTCTTGGTGAATGTTTTTGTCTTCACCCAGTATCATTTCCTTCTGAATTTTGCCCATGGTTTCGAGGAAGGTCCGGCGGTCTTCTTCCATCATTTTTCGCATCACTTTTGATGGCTTGTACAGCTCTCTGACTTGCGCCACGTATGAAGCATTGTTAATCCACTTGTCAGCACCGTGTTCGCCGCCGGGCAAGCGAGATGGGCTTTCATCCAGCCAATCTCGCAGGTCGTTATTGCCGCGGTTCATGCCGTCGGCGTGACATCCGATACACGAGCTGCCGTTGTTCAAGCGCACGTCTTTAACGCCGGGCAATTGCCTGTCACCGGAGCTGCCTTTTGGGTAACCGAAGCCAGCGTAGTTATCCAAAATGTCATCCGCAACATCTCTTAAGATCCGTGGGTCCCGCACAATATTGGTGAATGCGTCAACGCGACGTTGGTTAAAGCCGCCGAACAATGCATAACCTTGCAGCCCGTTGGGCAAGCTCCAGATAACCTCCTCGGCAGATTGTTGGCCGCCGAATTGAGAGCCCTGGTCTGTGCCCGTGTAATAGCCGCCCCCTCGCTCGCCACCTGGACCCAGGTTGCGCAAAGCGACCATTGAGTAATTTTGTGGGCTGGTGCCACCACCGCCACCAGCGGAGATAAACACTGGTACTGGCGCCTCCCACATGGGAAAGTTCTGCTCTTTATTCGCATAGACTTCATCAATGTCTTTGTATTGTGTTGCGAAGGTGTCGAAGGTCTTCCAGTAATAGGTATTTTTGCCGGTGTTCTGTTTCGCGCGCCAGTAAAAGCGCGAATCGATGGTAATTGCCTCGTAAGTCACCATGTAATCGTAAGAATTCATGCCTTTTGATTTATCAACGCCGAGCTCTGTCTCCAAAAAAGTAGCATAACCAGGAATTGACATAATTGCGTTGTAAACGTCTGGGCGAGTTAAGGTATAAATCAGCTGAGTAGCTTCAGCGTATTTAAAATCCGCCGCTTTTATATAGGGTTGATTGGTTGGACCGGTAGAGCGCACACCAACAAAACCATCAATGTTGGGGGGTAGGGACGCGTTGCGGTCATCAGCCCCTTCAACATTGCCTTTAAGAATACGCTCCCAAACCAAGCGAGCAAACTTGTCATCTCGAGTGACTGAACTTCTCAAGCGATTTCTCATATTGTTGAGATCGTTAAACGTCACGCGATTTCCGCTCGCATCAACTTTGCCACTTGTGGCAAAAGCCAAGTCATCATCCGAACCGCCATAAAACAATGCAAAATTGCTGGCTGACGTATCGACTTTGGTGTGGCCCCAGTAATCCCGAATGTCGAAGCGATAAACAATGCCTTTGCCGTTAATGTCTTTCGGGTTGACGATTTCGGGTGCCCAGCGAGCAGTACTATTGAGCGCTTTGGATAGACCAACACGAGCAAGGTTGAGGTCCTGCGCATTCACTCCATCGTTATACAGAACGTGTAGGGACGCATATTTAATAAATTCACGGTCGGCGGACGGCGATTTCGCTTGGTCCTCGGCAATCCAGGCTTCAACCTCGGTATCCGAAATGGTCGCGTCAACACCAACAGCGCGAGGTACTTCTTTGAGCATGTGTTCAATGCCCGATTTCCAGGCTTCAATCGCGGCATCCATAGTCGCAGCGGCGGTTTTACAGCTGGTGGCGAAACAGTTGTGGCGGTCGATCCACAGCCGCGTAGACAGCTTGGAATCGCGAACATCGCGGAAATTAACCTTGGTTAATGCATGCTCGTGAGCCAGCGCCGGATCAATGTCTGAATGCAAGGGTGCCTGCGCACCGGAACCAGAAGTGTTCTGGGTGTTGTGGCAGCCCGAACAGTTCGCACGCAGTACGGGATACAAAGTAGTTTTGAATACTTCTAAAGATACGGCTTTATTAAAGCCTAATTCAGGTGGGTAGTTAATGGATTCATAAGACACATCGCCACGGCCATCGGGCAATTCCACAAAACCATCGTGATTTACCGCTATTCCAGGATCCTGAGGGTTCGGGTCTGGATCTGGATTAGGGTCGGGGTTTGGGTCAGTAGGATTTGGGTTGGTTGGATTCGTCGGGTTGGGATCCGCATTACCTTGTGGTTGTTCACCACCGCATGCGATTAGAAAACCTGTGATTAATAAGATGTAGCAGATAGATTTTAAACTACTTAATTTATTTTTACGCATACAGCGGTCTCCGTTATGGGGAAATTTGAAGCCCAACTATCAAACGTGAGTCTGCCTCCCCAATCACAGAGCAAAATCACAAAACCGTACGTCAGTGGGGGAATTTTCCCGCATTGTGATCATGTTAACGTACTGGTGGTAATTTTTTGCTGAACTTTTTTTCGCATATTTCACTTCGAAATTCAAAAATGCTTTTTTTAAAATTATTTATTGATTTTTATAAGTGCAGCTGGTTTTGGAAGGAAAAAATATTGTCATAAGAACGGATGAAAGCGCCGGCGGTGCTTCGGAATCGGCGGATATAAAACATTATCATAAGCGGATAATAACGAGCTATTTCAGATGTATAGATTCTTTCAAAATAACGCTCGCCAACCTGACCAATCCCGCCCGCGAAATTGCAGAGAAAAAAGGCGGCGAGATTGCCCGTTGTAAACCCCGCATTCCTTCGTTTCGGAAAGCATGAGTGCGAAATGTTCGCAGTTCGCGTAAAAATTTATTTTCCCTTGTTAACAAGTGCTTCCTCATAAGCGCTGCTAACCTGCGGGCAAGCAGACTGAGTGAATCACCTAAGAGAATTGTGATATTAATATGAGATTCTGGATTGGCTTCTGTGTTAGAAGGTTGCCCCGGGGCCAATAGGTCGGATAGCTGACGGCTTAGGTCTTGAAATCTGCTGAATACGTGATGTTGGAGACGGCCATGCGAAAGATCATATTTGCGCGGCTAGATCATAATAAAACTGCCGCGTGAGCGTGCTGATGGAGCGTGTGATATGAGTAGTTCGTTAAGTGTTTTCGGTCTAATGCTAATAGGCATGGCCCTGGTGGCCTGTAGTAACGGAGGGTCTGGGGGCGGGGCAACATCTGCGTCTTCATCCTCCTCCTCCTCCTCCTCTTCTTCTGCGGGATTTGTGGGGCCTGATCCGGATTGGTTTCCCGAGGGCGTCGCCACCCATTTACCGCAAATTCGCATCACAACTGTGACTCCGATTTTAACCAAAGAGGATTATGTCGAAGGGACTTTTGAGGTAGAAGATGAAGCCGGAGCGGTGACGGCCAGCGGCGAGTTGGAAATTCGTGGCAGAGGCAATTCTTCCTGGGATTGGCCGAAGCGACCGTTTCGTGTGAAGTTGGAGGAATCCACAGAGCTGCTTGGCATGCCGGCAAGCCGGCATTGGGTGTTGCTGGCCAACTACGCGGACAAGACCTTAATTCGCAATGATGTGGCCTTTACGTTTAGCAGGCAGCTGGGCATGGAGTATACGGTTCGAGATCGTCATGTTGAGCTGACGATTAACGATCAGTACCGCGGTATCTATCAGTTGGTTGAACAAATTCGGTTAGCTAAAGATCGCCTTGATGTTCCGGACTTGGAAGTTATCGACGTGGAGGAGCCGGACATTACCGGCGGCTATTTAATTGAAGCGGATTTCCGCATGACGCAGAATTACTGCGAAAACCCATTTGTCTGGAGTTTTTCGCCGTTTTGTGATGGGCCTGTGAATACAGATCGCGAAAAAACCTTCTGTGTGGATTCCCAATATGGAATGGCGCCCCTCTGTCTAAAAGAGCCTGATAACTTGTTGGCGGAAGAATGGGCATTTCAGCGCGATTATATTGAACAGTATCTGCGAGATACTGAGTCAGCTTTATTCGGCGCGAATTTTGCAGATCCCGAATTGGGATATGCGGCATATATAGACGTAGATTCTGCGGTCAACTATTACATTATCAATGAGTTCTTCAAAAATCCGGACGGCGGTTCAGCCAGCTTTTTTATGTATAAGAAGCGCGATGGAAAATTGTATTTTGGTCCTATCTGGGATTTTGATTTGACCATGGGTAACAACGGCCAGGAAGGTTTGATTGATCCCCGCGGGTGGTGGGTGCGTCAGGCTACGTGGTTCACCCGCTTGTTTGCAGATCCTGCATTTGCGAATAAAGTTGTGGCGCGCTGGAATGAGCTGAAAGAACAAGGTACTTTTTACCATCTGCTGGGTTATGCGGAGCGACGAGCGAATTGGCTTTCGGTTAAGCAAGTGGATAACTTTGATGTATGGTCAAGAGTATGGGGTGAGTGTGCGTGGTTCACTCGACTTGTCCCGAGGAGTTATGAAGCGGAGGTACAAGAAATGTTGCTCTGGCAGCAATATCGCTACGACTGGATGGACCGGGTTTTAAATGGCACGTTGAATCCTTCGTTCACACCTGATAGATCCCGGTGTGCAATATCGGATGACATAGACTGGACGGTTCCTTTTATTGGAGAGCAAGAAGAGGAAGTTGAGCCTTAGTTGTACGGAGTGACAAGTCTGCTCGAAAAAAGGCCGGTAAATCCGGCCTTTTTTGCGTCTGGTCAAGGAGCTAGCGCTTCATTTGAACTATTTTTGTCGTGAATATTAATTCGATAAGGAAATTGATGCCAAATGTGAAGAGTATGATTGTTGTGCGAAAATGCTTTTTCCAAAACCTCCTGTCTGGGTGAGAATTTTATGGCTGCTTCCGTCAATCGTTGGCCCGCGCGCCTGGATGTGATTCAGGGCGTTAGCGGACTACTGTTGGTGTTGTTTATGTGGGCGCATATGGGGTTTGTCTCCAGTATTTTGCTGGGCAAAGACGCCATGTATTTTGTTGCGCGTATGTTTGAGGGCGAGCCGATTTTTGGTAAGCCGTATCCATTGCTGGTGACGATGGTCGCGGCGGTGGTGTTTATTCTGTTTGTGGTGCACGCGCTGTTGGCGTTGCGGAAATTCCCCAATAGCTATCGCCAGTACCGCGCACTGCACCGGCATTTAGGTTGGTTTCGCCATCCCGATACGGTGCTTTGGGTGCTGCAGGTGGTCACGGGTTTTGCGCTGTTTTTTTTGGCGTCGGTGCATCTTTATCAAATGGCATTTCACCCTGCTGATATTGGCCCTTATGCCTCGGCAGATCGCGTTTGGACGGGGAGGATGTGGCCGCTTTATCTGGTGATGTTATTTGCGGTGGAGTTGCACGGCGGCATAGGTTTTTATCGGCTGTTGCTCAAGTGGGGCGTTTTTTCTCGGTGATAATCCCAAACGCAATCGCCGTCGGCTGCAAAAAATCAAATGGGGTATTACGGCTTTTTTCCTGGTTTTGGGATTGGTGACCTTGGGCGCCTATATGAAAATCGGTATCGAACATGCGGACCGGGCGGGCGAGCGTTATGTGCCGGCCGTGCACGGGGGAGGTCAGTGATGGAAATTGTGTATACCGACGCATTGATTATCGGTGGCGGTTTGGCGGGATTGCGCACCGCCATCGGCGTGCGCCGACGGGGTTTTAACGCGCTGGTGTTGAGCTTGGTGCCGGCGAAACGATCGCACTCCGCCACGGCGCAGGGAGGAATGCAGGCGAGCCTGGGCAACTGCGCGAAAGGGCGGGGTGATAACGAGGATGTGCATTTTCTCGATACCGTGCGCGGTTCCGACTGGGGCGCGGATCAGGAAGTGGTGCGTATGTTTGTGCATACCGCACCCAAAGCGGTGCGGGAGCTGGCCGCTTGGGGAGTGCCCTGGAATCGGGTGCGCGCGGGCGAGCGTGCGAGTGTGATCGACGGCAAAAATGTGACGCTGGCAGAGGCCAGTGGCGCCCACGGTTTGGTTGACGCGCGCAATTTCGGCGGCACCGCGAAATGGCGAACTTGTTATGTATCGGATGGCACTGGTCATTCGCTGCTGTACACCATGAGCAATCAAGCGGTCGCCGAACAAATTCCCGTGCACGAGCGCATGGAGGCATTGAGTTTAATTCACGACGGCGAGCGCTGTTGCGGTGCCGTGGTGCGCAATTTGAGCACCGGTCAATTGCTGGTCTACATCGCCAAAGCGGTGGCGATTGCCACCGGCGGCTTTGGCCGGCTTTACCGCGATACCACCAACGCGGTCATTAACGAAGGTATGGGTGCGGCCATGGCGTTGGAGACCGGCGTCGCCAGTCTCGGAAATATGGAGGCGGTGCAGTTTCATCCCACCGCCATTGTTCCCTCTGGCATTTTGGTGACGGAGGGCTGTCGCGGCGACGGGGGATTGTTGCTCGATGTCAACGGCCGCCGTTTTATGGAGGATTACGAGCCGGAGAAAAAAGAGCTGGCCTCGCGCGATGTGGTGGCGCGTTCGATGGAGGCCCATATCCGCAGTGGCAAAGGGGTAAAAACCCGCTTCGGCGACCATTTGTGGCTCGATATTCGTTTACTGGGCAAACAACACATCACCACTCGCCTGCGCGAGGTGAACGAGATTTGCCATTATTTTCTCGGTATAGATCCGACCACTCAGCTGATTCCCGTGCGCCCGGCGCAGCATTATTCCATGGGCGGTGTGCGCACGGATCACACCGGGCAGTCGCCACAGCTGCGGGGTTTATTTGCCGTGGGTGAAGCGGCATGTTGGGACATGCACGGTTTTAATCGCCTGGGGGGAAATTCTCTGGCCGAAACCGTCGTGGGCGGCATGATCGTCGGCGAATATATGGCCGACTTTATCGAGTCCGCCGGGGCGGATTTGCAGGTGTCCAGCGGCCTCGTGCAACAGGCGGTGGCGGCGCAGAAGATTTTGCTCGGGTCATTTACCGGCGCGGAAAATCCTGTGCAGATCATTGCGGAAATGCGCAACATCATGGCGGACAAAGTGGGTATTTATCGCGATGGTGACGAACTGCGCAGCGCGGTTGCCCAGCTTCAAACCCTGTTGCGGCGCGCGTCCCATATCGGCGTGCGCAGCAGCGCGCGCGGCGCGAATCCGGAATTGGTCAGCGCCTATCGCGCAGGAAGGATGCTCAAGCTGGCATTGTGTATCGCCGTGGGCGCACTGCGGCGGGAGGAGAGTCGCGGAGCCCATTACCGCGCCGACTTTCCTCTGCGCAATGATCGCGACTGGTTGTGCCGCACGCTGGCGACCTGGGAGGATCCGGTGCAGACAGAGCCGGTTTTGCGTTATGAGCCGCTGGATGTGTTGCGCATGGAATTGCCGCCGGACTGGCGCGGTTACGGCGCGAAAGAGCGAATTGAGCACGAGCTAACTGCACAGCGTCAGGCCGAAGTAGAAGCCGCACGCGCTCAGGGCAAAAGCCGTTATGAATTGCAGAGGGAATTAATGCCCTTTGAGCATTTATTACCGGAAGCGCCTGCGCAGCAAAAATGCGCGTTTTCAGGAGGAGTCTGTATGAATCTAATTCCTACGCGTGACATTTCCACTGGTGATATAGCCGCTCGCGATTTATCCACACAAAAAGTGCCACGCAAATTGCGAATCACCGTACTGCGCCATAACCCTTCCGAACCGGACATTGCCCCCTATCTGCAATCGTTTGAAGTAGAAGAGGAGGAGGGAATGACATTATTTATCGCCTTAAACGAAATCCGCGAACAACAGGATGCGAGCCTGCAGTTCGACTTTGTGTGCCGCGCCGGGGTGTGTGGCAGTTGCGCGATGATTGTCAACGGCAAGCCGCTGCTGGCATGCCGCACACTGACTCGCGATCTACCGGAGCAGGTTCACCTAGCGCCGCTGCCCGGTTTTGAGTTGATCGGCGATCTCTCAGTGAATACCGGCAAGTGGATGCGCCATATGGCCGAGCATCTGCAAACCTGGTTGCACCGCGCGGAAAAATCCGTCTCTTTGGATGCAGTGGAAGAGCGTTTGGAGCCGGACCTGGCGGAAAAAATCTACGAATTGGAGCGCTGCATCGAATGTGGATGTTGTGTGTCTGCCTGTGCCAGCGCGCAAATGAATCCGGATTTTGTCGGCGCCGTCGGGTTGTTGCAGCTCGCGCGTTTTCGCCTGGACCCCGCGACACGCGGGAAGAGGCGGACTACTATCAAATCATCGGCGACGAGAACGGGGTGTTTGGCTGCATGACCCTGCTGGGGTGCGAAGACGTTTGTCCGAAAGAGCTGCCACTCGCGCAACAAATCGCTTATATGCGGCGGCAAATGGCACTTGTTAAATAACCTATTGCAGAATTATTTATGACAAGCATTCACCTCGCAGTGTTGCGCGCGGCGCGCCCGGCTTTTTTGCTGCTCACGCCTATTTGTGTGCTGCTCGGTATTGCCGCCGCACTGCATTTGCACGGCAAAATTGCTGTGGATTTAGCGGTGTTGGTGATGGTGGGAGCCATTGCTGCACACATCGCAGCCAATACATTCAATGAATATTTCGACTTCACCAGCGGGCTGGACTCGCTCACGCAAAAAACGCCGTTCAGTGGTGGCAGCGGCGCCTTGCCGGCGCAGCCGCGCGCGCAGTCCTGGGTGCTGGCGGCCGCCTGCGTCTCTCTCGGGATCACCATTATCATCGGCCTTTATTTGGCGACCATTGCCGGACCGGCACTGCTCGCTCTTGGTGTGCTCGGTGTGGTGACCATTGTGGTTTACACCCGCGTGCTCAATCGCCTGCCCTGGTTGTGTCTGGTCGCACCGGGTGCAGCCTTTGGACCGCTGATGGTGCTGGGCACCTATCTGAGTGTCACAGCGCCGGGATTGGTTACCCTAAATAGTGCTGCACAGGTATTGTTGCTCGCCCTAGTGCCGTTTTTTGTGGTGAATAATTTGTTGTTGCTGAATCAATTTCCCGATGTTGCAGCGGATCGCCAAGTGGGGCGCAAAACCTTTCCCATTCGTTATGGTTTGGCGGCCAGTCTGCACGTGTATCGCGGGTTTTTATTCGCCGCCAGCGCAGCGTTGCTGCTGGCAGTGTTGATCGGCGCGGCGCCCTGGCTGGCGCTGTTTGCCTTGCTGCCGCTCGCCCTAGGCTACCGCGTTTACCTGGGTGTACACGCCGCGAATTTTTCCCTGCCGGGCATGCTCCCCTCCCTGGGGCAAAACGTCGCTGCCGCGCTCCTTACCCCTTTGTGTTATGCCGCCGCTTTATTAATCCATTTCTGGTGGTGCGGCATTTGATTTGGCACTGCTCGCCAAATCGTAGCGCGGCTGCTTGTCAATTCCCTTTTTTGGCAAGCAGATCGAGCATGGAAAGCACGGCCACTTTCGTGCCGACGGGAATTGCCGCCAGATCGACGATAAAATTCGGATTGTGTGAGGAGTAGGGGAACATCTGGCCTTTTTTCTGTGCTTCGGCAAACACTTTCGGATCTGCTACGCCGACGACCAGATAGTTGAATTGGACATCCTCGCCATAATTGCCGCGCAGTAGGTGGACGTCTTCCGAGCCGGTTGCTGGCGGAAACTCGGTGACAACATTTTTTTCGCCCATGAATTTTTTCAGAGTGTCCGCCAGACGGTTGGCCAGGGCTTCGTCGTTGATTAAAGGGGTGGAGCCACCTTTCATCGTGATGACGGGCATCATGTCTTCGGGCAACCCGTAGGAGCGTGCAATGCCTTCGCTGATGGATTTAATGCCCTGCAGCATTGTTTCGCGCACGGCAGGGTCGTACCAACGCAGGTTAGCTTTGACCAGAGCGCTGCTGGGAATAACGTTGTTATCGCTGCCTGCCTGGATTGAGCCGACGGTGAGAACGGCGGTTTCCTGCGGAGTGATGGCGCGGCTCACTATGGCTTGATACTGCACAATTGCCAGGGCGGCCATCAGGATGGGATCTTTCGTCATTTGCGGCATGGAACCGTGCCCACCCACACCTTTGAACAATATATCCAACTGATCGGTGCCAGCCATTTTGGGGCCTGCGGAACTCAACACGGCACCCACCGGACCGGGAGCGGTATGCAGGCCGATCAGATAGTCGGGCTTGGGGATGCCATGTTTGGAATAAAGTCCGTCGTCCACCATCGCCTGTGCGCCAAGGATCAGCTCTTCAGCGGGCTGTGCGACCAGAATGGCAGTGCCGGACCAGCTGGATTTCATCTCTGCCAGTATCTTTGCCATACCCAGCATCCACGTAACATGTGCATCATGTCCGCACATGTGGGCCACGGGTGTTTCAGTGCCATCATCGCGTTTCACCCGCACCTTGCTGGCATAGGGCAGACCGGTGGCTTCTTCCACAGCGTTAGCGTCCATATCGGCGCGATACATCACAATTGGCCCGTCGCCATTTTTCATGGTTCCCACAACACCAGTGCCGCCTATGCCAGTTTTAACGCTATATCCTAATTTTTTCAGTTCCTTCTCCACTATGCCGGCAGTGCGCTTCTCCATAAAACCCAATTCAGGGTTCTGGTGAATATCCTTGAATATATTGGTCAGTCGCGGCGTATCAGCCTCAATGGCTTTAAATGCACTGGCAATATGTTGCTCTGCCGGCGTCGCAAATAAATTGGTGGGTAAGGTGAGTGATGCGGCGAGAATGCTGAGCGCGAACCGCGCGATTTTTTGTAACGATGAATACATTTCCAATCTCCTATTCCATTGCAAAAATATGCCATGTTAAAGAGTAGTCCATATTGCCGCGGGGGCTGGGTTGTGACGCGTGATGACCTCTTTATCTGTTGAAAAGTGCGTGGAGATTAGGAAAAATAAAGCGTAAAAATCATCTTGATGGCGCGCATGAAACTCAAAATGTTTTTCAGAAATTGCTAAGGCAGAGTGGATTTATTTGTTTTGTCCCATTAAGCATTTGCCACCAATAATCAGCGCCGCGCCGAAAAAGCTGCGTGGCATCATGACCCTCGTCCAAAATCGACACACCCAAAATTCGACACGCCCAAAACCATCTGTGTTCACAATCGCCTACCTTGGCTATGTCTGATTGCGCGTCGCAGACTTTGGGCCGCTGATGGTGTTGGGCACCTATCTGAGTGCCACGACGCCGTAACTGGTTACCGTAAACAGCGCTACGCGGGTATTATGGCTCGCCGTAGTGTCTTTTTTGTGGTGAATAATTTTGTTGTTGCTGAGCCAGTTTCCTGATGTTGCAGCGGATCGCCAAGTGGGTCGCAAAACCGTTCCCATGTGTTATCGCCGCCGTGCTCCTCACCCCGTTATGTTATGCCGCCGCTTTATTGATCCGTTTGTGGTGGCGCGTTTGATTTCTCTCTGATTGCTCCGATGTCTCGATCCATTTCTCCTTCACCTGCTCTGGATTTCGCTCTGTACCGCATTCTTGGCAACAGCCTGCCGCCGCGTCATGGGGCGACGGAAATGCTGGAACATCTTCGTTTTACGCTCGACCATGAGCCGGAACTGCGCGGATGCCGCAAATATTGGGTGCTCAATCGTATCGCTGATAAAGAAGTGGAATTTCAGTGCACGACATGGATACGCAAGGCGGGGCACGAATACCTGCGCCTGCCGTTTGATATGGAAGCTTACGCCAGCTGCTTCAACGATCTATCCGACCTGCCCGAAGGAGTGGAGCGCATCGACCCCTCCCATAGCGGCTTCGCTTTCGATATGTCGAGTTTTGCCCTTGAGTGGAAGTACCGGTACAAAAATTTGCAGGCGCTTGGCTTGAATGCAGCGCGCAATGCCGCCCTCAACGCGGGGCGCGCTATTGCCCGCTGGACGCTGCCCTGGGACGGGGGGTGTTTTATTACCGCAGAGGCGTGGGAGCGGATTTATCAACTCGCCGAGCGCGACCCTGCCGCGCTACACCTCATAGTGCCGCTGGCCCGCATTGCGCCTGATGATCTGTTGCACCAGCGTTGCACGCCGCTGGCGCAGGATGAGCCGCAAATCGGTTTTCGCAACGACAGTCGCACGCTGTTTGATGAGAGATTGAGATACGGCAACCGCAATAAAGCGGCGCTGCTATGCAGCCTGGGTGTGCCGGGACCCTGGCACTCCTGGAGTTCGGCGCCGTGGGACGAGCAACAGGCCCCGCTCAGCCCCGAGCGCGGTCGTTTTGTGCAAGGTGCATGGGTGGCCCGTTTGACCTCCAAGGCGGATGTTGCCGATAACGTCCGACAGCGGTGGCGGGCGCGGTTTGAGGGGGTGGAGCGTTTGTGCCGTCGGCTCGATGAGCGTTTGGTGGCCGCGCGCAATCCACCGGGCCGGTTGCTTTGTTACGACGAAGAGGCGCTCCAGCGTGATTGTGAGCATCCCCTCGCCATCGAGTTGGTCCAACGCGCGCGCGCCGCGCTGGGCCGCCCTGTGCCCAGCGTGCGCAACAAAACGGGCTGCGCAGTCAGCGGCGACCCGGCGGACTACTTCAGCTTGGCGCCTTATTGTTATGTGGGTTCAACCGGTGAAGTGGAGTATCGGGATGGTCAGCGCAATCCCGCCACCGCCGGCCCCGCTAATGATCGCGCCGCCCTCGATCAGCTTGTGGTGGATACCTGCACGACCGCCCTGGCCGGCACCATCAGCGGCGACCGGATGCTGCTCGACCATGCTGCTCGCCTGATCAGAACCTGGTTCATCGATCCGCAAACCCGTATGAATCCGAATATGCGTTTTGCCCAGGTTGCCCCGGGGGCGGAGCAGGCAGGCAAAAATTGGGGCATCGTGGACTTTCGCGGCTTCTGGCCTTTACTGGACGCCATCACCCTGACAGCGCGCACGGGCGCTTTGAATGCCGCTGAACAACTCGCGGTAAAAAACTGGTTTGCGCTGTTTCTCGATGATGTCACTTCGCGGCAGATTGATGCGCCGAACAATATTGCTGTTTGGCACGATCTGGTGGTTGCCGCGCTCGCTGCTTTCGTGGGACGGCATGCGCGGGCGGCACAAGTGCTGTCGGATCTGCCCTTAAGGTTCACCAGTCAGTTGGGCGCATTTGGTGTGCCGGTGCAGGAGCTGAAGCGTACGCGCCCACTGCACTATGGTTTATTTCTGGCACACGGCCTGATCAATGTAGCTTCACTAGGGCGCCGTCTCGGTATCGACTTGTGGAGCTATAGCGGCTCACAACACCGCAGCATTGCCATGCTGGTGCGGTTTTTGGCAATGAATAAACAATTGCTCTCCGACTACGCAGCTGATGCAGAGCGGTTTGATCAACGCATTCTCAGGGCTTGCACAATGATTCCTACGGATGCAATCCACGCGCAAACGCTCACCGAATTCCGCAGAGAATGTGCAGCGCTGGACATAGGCGACATGAGCGAAGGCACCATGCCGTTACAGCGGATATTCAATGGCGGTTGGCCGACGCGATGATTTGTCGATATGACGAAAATTGGGGTGGCACAGTGATATTTGTGATCGCCTTGCCTACTCTTTATTTTCTTCCCACCAAACTTACGCCACCGATAATCAGTGCCGCACCGATAAGCTGTGTGGCATTGATGACCTCATCCAAAAACCACGCGCCGAAAAAAACCGTAACCACAGGGCCGATACTGCCCATAATGGAGGCCTTGCTTGCACCTATGGAGGCAATGCCTTTGTTCATTAAAAATGAGGGAATTACGGTTGAAAATATGGCCAATCCGAAGGTCAGCCAATAAACAGGCGCCGGCTGCACCAGCGCGTTTAAATCGGCAAATACCACGTTATGGACAATAACCCCAACCGACGCGGAGAGCATGCAGTAGGTGGTGAATGTTAATGAGCCGACTTGTTTGGCTTTTTCGCTGGTCATCACCACAAAAAAGGCGTAGCTGACGGCGCTGGCAAAAACGAGTAGTCCGCCGATTGCGGTATTGGAAAGGGATTGATGAAATTGCAGCTCGTGATAAAAAACAAAAACAATGCCTACGTAGGCGATGGCCATGGCAATTTTTCCCGCTCCGCGATAGCTTGTTTTTTCCAAAAGGCGAGAATCAACACCACAACCGTCGGGTAAATATAGAGCACTAAACGCTCAAGCCCTGCGGAAATATATTCCAGTCCTAAAAAATCCAGCAGGCTTGCAAGGTAGTAGCCCAGCAACCCAAGCCCCGTGATGGTCATAAAGTTTTGCCGGGTAAGTGTCATCTTGGCTTGGCTGTGCAGCCAGAGGGCCATGCCAAGGTAAAATGGCAAAGCGAACAACATGCGCAACATTAGTAAAGGCGCGGCGCTGATGCCGTAAGCGTAAGCCAGCTTTATAAAAATTCCTTTGCAGGCAAATAGGAAGGTTCCCAATAAAACACAAGCAATGCCAAACGCATGGCCAGAGGTAAAATGAGGTTGGGAGTTGGGCATGGACGTACAGCAGAAGGGAGCGGGGCCGGAAGGCTAGGAGATTAAACAGGCTTTGTCAAATGGTGAGCGGTGTCAATATACGCTTGGAATATCTGCGCAAAGCAAATAAATTAGCGCTTTATCAAATATCCAAAACACTGGTTTTAGAGGGAGTATTATGATGGGACGATTTGTCATGGTGTGTGTTGCGGCTGTGGTTTGCTCCTGTGCAAGCTCTCCGCAGAATAAAGTGGGATCGGCCTACGACGCCGATAGCTTTTATTGCCTTTATACAGAACAGGAGAGCGGTAGCCGTTATTGCGAGTCGACAAATGCTTTACGCGCAAGAGCGTCGGCATCGCAAAGCAATCGTGCCGAAGCAAAGTCGGTTTTTCTCTATTTCATCAAGCGCCTGTTGTAATCCATCTGGTTTAAGGTTCGCCGCTATTGGCGAACCACCCGCCAAATCACATTGGCAAGATCATCCGCCACAATCAGAGCGCCCTTGGGATCGACAGTAACACCCACAGGGCGGCCGCGGGTTTTGCCGTTGTCGTCGCGAAATCCCGTCACAAAATCAATCGGTTGGCCAGATGGCCGCCCGTTGCTGAACGGCACGAATATGACTTTGTAACCCACAGGATCTTTGCGATTCCAACTGCCGTGTTCACCGACGAAAACACCATCCGTAAATTCCGGCCCCATGCTCGCATCGGAAAAATCCACTCCAAGCGCGGCAACGTGAGAGCCCAATGCATAATCCGGGGTGAGGGCAGCGGCCACTTTTTGCGGATTCTGTGGGCGCACCCGATCATCCACATTTTTCCCCCAGTAGCTGTAAGGCCAACCGTAAAATCCGCCTTCTTGTACTGAGGTCAGATAATCGGGCACCAGGTTTGGCCCTATTTCATCGCGCTCATTCACCACCGCCCACAAGGTGCCGGTGCCCGGTTGAATGGTGAGCGCGGTTGGATTGCGCAAGCCGGTAGCATAGGGGCGGTGAGCGCCGGTTTCGGCGTTGATTTCCCAAACCATTGCGCGATTCGCTTCCGCCACCATGCCGCGTTCAGTGATATTGCTGTTGGAGCCTATACCCACATAAAGGAAACGTCCGTCTTCGCTTGCAGCCAGTGCTTTGGTCCAGTGGTGGTTAATTTCCGAGGGTAGATCGGCGACTTTGGTCGGTGGTCCATCGGCCTGGGTTTGGCCGTCGCTATAAGCAAACCGCACCAGAGCATCCTGGTTGGCGACATATAAATAATTGTTCACCAATGCCAAGCCGTAAGGTGCATTCAGATTTTCCGCAAATACGGTTTTTAATTCGTAGGTGCCGTCGCCTTCGGCATCGCGCAATAAAGTTAACCGGTTACCACCTTTAACACGCGTGGTGCCCTTAGCTTTAATCGGGCCGGCGATGACATCTTTAGGCTTGAGTGTTGGTGCGTTGCCACCTCTACCTTCTGCAACCAAAATATCGCCGTTGGGCAACACGAGCGTTTGACGCGGAATTTTGAGATCGCTGGCGATGGCGGAAACGGAAAAGCCACGCGGCACTGTGGGAATTTGATCACCCCAGGGGATGGGCTCGGCTATCGTCATATTGGGCAAAATCCCGCGATGTGGTTTTGGCAGCGTGGGATTGGCACCGTATTGTGCCGGGTCCGGGTCGGCGCCATCGCAGGCGCATAATAGAAGTCCGGCAAGTACGATTCCTAATAAAGGAAGGCGCGAATATTTCATCGGACACCTCCAACACCGAATTTGGTGAAGCCGATCCAGGTGGAACCACAGGCGAGTAACAAAACAATAACGGAGAGAATCAGTCCGTCCGGCATACTGGCCCAGGCGTCCTTAGCGTGCATAAGGGCGTTGAGAAATCCCAGCACCCAGGTCGCCAATAAAGCGAGTGGGTAGATGATGGTGAGTTTATGGCGATGATGAGTGCGAGCCAATTTGATGATTGAACACAGGAGCGCAAAACCGCAAAACACTAGTCCGCCAGCGATCAGCCAGGAGGCGAAATTGGCCCACTGGATTTCATAGCTGGAGAAATAGGCATAGTCGCTGAGTAAGCCGCCAAGAAATAAGGGAATGGTGCCTGCCAGTAAAACACCATGAATTGGATGAAGCACCCACAGATCAATTCTTTCATTAACGCCAGCCACAGCACCCGTCCTTTTTTAGTTAATTTTTGCGCGCTTGGAAAAAATCATGGGCGCAATAAATTCATCCATCTGTTCGCAAGAGCACATTAAATCGCGGGGAGCGATACGGGAAAGGCAATTCGATTTATCGCCAATCGATGGCGTTCATTCCAGTGGATGTAAATAAACTCATCAATTCGGCGATAGGAATAACGCAGCCACCTTAAAGTAGGCTGCGTTCTAAATGGGTGGTTAGATGTGTTTAGATTGGTAAGTCGTTATAGCGCAGCGCGACGGCTTGAAGGCTGATGAGAGCCTCCTCGGCAGCCAGCGCGCGTCCAGCTTTTTGGTTTAATTCTGCGTCATCCATAACAGGAACCAGCATCAATTGACCAGCCGAATCGTCATAAGCGATGAAGTACTTGCGCAGCGCTGCGACGTGCACAGCATAAAATTGCGGCTCCGCAACGTTTAGCTCTTTGGCGACTTTTTGGTGCGTATCGTCCAAGCTGCGCACCAGATTAGACGATCCATAGCTGATTGCATTTATGCGCTCCCCTTGACGCTGAAGCGTAATGGATGAGCGCACTTCATTGCCGACTGTGACAGGAACTAGATATTGCTGATGATTTTTGAAAAGTGCGCGAACATTACCGCCGCGTTGATATTTACGTAGCTCATCAAGCTGGATCATCAACACGGGAATTGGCACTCCGGGGGTGGCCGTCGCTGCTTCCTGTGATGAACGAAAACCCATGGCCTGCGCGTTTTCATCATTCACAATTGACCGGAGAGTACCCATCGATTCGCGCAAGGCTTGTTTGTAATAGGTATCTCTTTCCAGCATGGTATCTGAACTCATTTGTTGGGCATTGCTGCTGAGGGCTAACGCTAGCCCGAGGATAATTGGAATCAATCTGATTATGTTCATGGCCGTACCGTCCTCAGAGTTTGGTGACATTGTAGTAGTCATTCCAGTGGCTATAACTACTGCCGCTGACATATTCGGTATAAGGAATTACACGTTGATCGCCAACATTGGGTGCCCATGGATCATTGATGGTGACATAGTTGGTGCCATTTATGGTCACATAACCGATCAGAACCATCATGTGTCCACCGCCACCATTCCATGCCCAGGAAAATGCGAAAGGCTTTTTCTTGCAGTAGATTTATTTTTGCACGTCCTGCCAGCTGAGAGGGGCATTACTGGTGGTATTAAAACTAAAGTTGTATTTGTCAAACTCCGGCCATCCTCCGTTGATGCAAGCTCCTGGAGTAGGAGAATTGCAGCAGTCATTGCGGCCAAAGCGTTTATTGGCCTGATCGCACTGTGGGGCGCTGGTCCCCAGGAAATTCATGATCATTTCGCCGCTGGCTGCCCAGCACCACATGTTGGTTTCTTGCGCTTTGAGCGTTACCGGTTGCGAGCCGATTACAGCGGGGTTGCAACATCCCGTTAGCAATATGCTCACGATAAACCATGTTAAATAGTGTCTGTTCATTCTTAATCCCTCATCTGAGAACCTGTTTGGCGTGAGCAGCCTCGCCGTTCTGCGATCAGAGCGAATGGCGCCCGAATTTATAATCCGCTCGCGCCGTTCTGTATTCTGTGAACAATCAGCCGGGCTTTTGTGAGTTTTTCACCAAATACACAGTGAGGGTTTTCATCAATTTCATTTTTCTATTGCGAAAAGTCCTGTGCAGCGGCTTTGGATACTTTCACCTTGGCGTAACCAATTCCACGGGGCTTTTCATCTGGCACTAAATAGCGCAGGTCGCGAAACTCAACAATCCAACTGTCATCCGTTTCTTTGACGATCCAATAAGGAAAACGCATCCACTGAATAAAGCCTTTAATGGATTCGTCGGTCATGGCGGCTTGTACGATCGTATCGGGTGCAACTCGGGGAATCTCGATATGGCGACCGTCGTCGGTGATTACGCGGTAAAAAGATTCGTGCACTGTTACTAAACGATGGCGAAAAGGATTGCCGGGCGTGGGGTTGGCTTGCACCACCAAAGGTGGTTCACCGCTGCTGTGATATTCGGATTCCGCCAAGCGCGCAAGGCCATAAGCGGAACCTATGTAGAGCGTAAGGCTCGCTAGGCCGAGCCGGGCGCTCCAGGTGCTGGCTGTGATGCCGCGCCAGCGGGCGGCGACTATGGCGGCAATGCCGCACAGCCAGAGAATTTTGACTACGGGCGCGGCGAGGCTGGTGCTTAAGATCAACCAGCTCGCCAGTGCGGCGAGCAGCGCCCAGCCGATCAGGCCGCCGCGATGATTGCAGGCCAGCACCAGAGCGGCCGCGCTGAGCAGCCAGAACCAGGGGTCGATGATAAAAAGGGTGTCGCCATAAAACCACCTATCGCTAAACGGCATGAGCAAGCGCACGCCGTAGGTATTCAGCCAATCCAATGCCGGGTGGGACCAGACGCCGAGAAAAGCAAAGGCAAGAATAATCCACGGCCGGAATGGTGGCGCCTCCGACTGTCGGTGGCCACGCCAGCGATGCCACGTCCAAACAAGTCCCGCGAGCAGCAACGGCAATACCAGCATGGCGAGAATGCCGTGACTCCAACCCCGCCGCACATAAAGGGAGATGTCTTCACCCCACAGCTGCGCCACTGCATCCAGATCCGGCAGGTTCGCTCCGATAATCAAAGTGGCGCTGGCGTAGCGCGATAATTTTTTCAGCCCTGCTTCCGCCAGCGTGGCGCCGACCAAGGTGTGAGCTACTGGATCCATAATCGTCTTCTGTCGTTTGGTCGTCGTTTCTGTTTTGGTAATAGAGATATACCGCAGGCGCAAGCCCTGGAGCATAGTGCTTGTCCTGGGGGCTTGAAAAGCAAAAGAACCTGGAGGTGTCCCGGTGCCTGTGCACTTGTGCTACCTTTGCTCGTTTGTTCATAGGGACAATCAACAGGAGATTTTTATGCCTTTGCGAAACCAGAGTGGCGATAGCCTCGTATTGCGTGAAGAAGTGGTTGGTTCATCAAGAAATCGGATTTGCTACCCAGGGATCAGTTCGTGCATCACGATCACTGGCGTTATGCCAGGAGGGCTGGTGGGCACGCATTTGACGGTTGCCTCTGAGCCTACCCTTATTGATGCCGCGCTTTTAGCGTTAAAAGCAGGTGGCGGTGGAGCATGTACGAGTTTTTATGTTGTGGGTGCGATCGCTCGATTTAAAGAGAATACAGGGGATTTAGGTTTCAATACCCGCAAAAAGATTCGGGATAAAATTTGCAAGCACATCAATAAAGATGCGCGGGTTCGTTTTTTTGATACAGCTGCACACCATGTGGATGTTCATGTTTTTGCTGAACGCAACCGTTTGGGTACCGTATTTTCCTACACACCGACAACAGGAATTGTGGTCTCCGGTAATAATTATCCCAATGTAGGCAATCGCACCTTTATCGAGCCGCATCAGTACGTTATTCGTTAATGTACAGGGTTCGGGAAAGCGTCAGCCAAGCTGCACCATTCAGTCACTAAAATTTCACGAAAAGCTTTATGAAAAAAAATACTCGATTTTATCGCAGCTTTTTATTGTTGATCGGATTCGTCACCGGGTCTGTTCTTAGCGCCTGCAGCTCCACCCAGCAAGCGAAGGCGCCGGTGGTAAAAACCACCTATGGTTATATTTCCGGTGCAATCGAGGACGGTATTTACAGTTTTAAAGGCATCCCCTACGCACAAGCGGAGCGTTTCAAACCGCCACAAGCGCCGGAGAGCTGGAAGGCCTTGCGTGAACACACGCGCTTTGGCCCCATCGCCATGCAGGTAAACAGCTGGTCGCCTGAGACCGCCATGAACGAGGAAAAATTATTCACCGTGAATGTGTGGACCCAGGGTTTGAACGACGGCAAAAAAGGCCGGTGATGTTCTGGCTGCACGGTGGCGGTTTTAGCGTTGGGGCGAGTGACGACCCGATTACCGATGGCAAAAATCTCGCGCAGAAGGGCGATATAGTTCTGGTTTCGGTGAATCATCGGCTGAATATTCTGGGATTTTTGGATCTATCAGATTTTGGTGGCGAATATAAGGATTCCGCCAACGTCGGTATGTTGGATGTGGTCGCTGCACTGCAGTGGGTCAATCAAAATATCCAACGCTTTGGCGGCGATCCGGAAAATGTCACCATTTTCGGTGAGTCCGGCGGTGGCGGCAAAGTGGGCACTTTAATGTCCATGCCGGCGGCGCAGGGACTATTTCATAAAGCCATTATTCAAAGCGGTACTTTGATCAATGTAATGACGAAGGAAAAATCCCGTTCTGTCGGTCGCGCACTGGTGGAGGAGCTGGGATTAACACAGGGCAATCTCCAGCCGCTGCTCACCATGCCGTACAAACAGCTGGTGCAAGTCGGCGATAGAGCCTTGGCAAAAACCGTCGGTTTGCGCACGCCGGGCACCACTACTATGTTTGGTTTTGGCCCAGTCCCTGATGGCGTGAATCTGCTGCAGCAACCGTTTACTCCAGGTTTTGCCAATATCTCCGACAATATTCCACTATTGATTGGCACCACTTTGAACGAGCTGATGCGCACTGCCTATGGCGAAAAAATCTCACGATGAAAGATGCAAAAGCTCGGCTGGAAAAAACCTACGGCGACAAAACCGATCATTACATAGCGCTGTTTGCCCAGACCTATCCCGATTATTCCCCGCAGGATCTGCTCTCCATCGATACCTTGTTCCGTCCCAATACCATCCTGGTTGCCGATGCGCGGGCGGCGCAGACAACAGTACCGATTTATTCCTATCTGCTGACCTGGAAAAGTCCGGTCGAAAATGGCAGCAAAGGTTCATTTCACGGCCTCGATATTCCGCTCGCCTTTAACAACATCGAGCTTGGCAAACATTGGTCGAGCGATACCGGGGAGGCGTACGCGCTCGCCGATAAAATGAGTTCCGCCTGGATTCAATTTGCGCGCACGGGCAACCCTAATCACAGCACCTTGCCAGCATGGAAGCCTTATTCACAAGCAAACGGTGAAACCATGATTTTTGCGGCACAACCGAAAGTTCTGAATAATCACGATAGAGAGCTGATGTCGCTGATCAAATCCGTTCAATAAATTCAGGGTTTAAGAAGAGCAAAGTGTTTTCATTAAAACGCAAAGGCGACTACCGTTTACAGCTGACCCGGACCTTAAAAGAGCCGGGCCGGTATCGTGTGGAAATGTATTTGTTCACTCCTCACGAGGGGATTCTCTCGGCGTGGACCTTGGCCGAGCGGCAATTTTTTTTCAGCTCCGTGGAACACGTTTTTCGTATGCAAGGTCTGCCGGATCTGGACCGGGCGATGAAGACCGACAGTTCATTTACCTTGCTTTCGCCCCATTTCGAAATTCTGTACGGCTCGTGGTTTTTTCAGTACCGCGCCACCATGGATCGCCTGCGTCAGCAGGCGCAGAGCGCGGAATTCGCCGTCGCCCTTAAACGCGCTTTGCGCGTCAGTCAGAATTTTGCCCAGCGCCTGCGTAAATCGCCGCCGAATCAGAGCCAACAGCAGCGTTATTTTCGCTTGGTGGATATTTATTTCTCCTGGTATGCCGAGCAGTTTTTGTTGGAATGCATGACCCTTGCGGATTACGCAGCGGTGGAACAGGAACTGAAGGAGAGCATTCAGGAATTTCTGCAGCAGGAATATCGCCATCGGCGGGAGCGGGATTATTTAAGTGAATACCACGGTACGCCGACGCGCATCTGGAACCGCATGGGGTTGTACCACCGCTTGCTGGAGTATCCGGTATTACTGCGGGCAAAAGTTATTGAGCTGGGCGCCGGCACACGCAAGGTGGTAAAGGCAGTCTCCACCATTTTGGTGATGTCGCTGTTCACTTATGTTTTATTTATCCTGCGGGAGGATCGGCAAGAATGGTCGCTCAAGCTGCTGCTGGGAATTGCACTGGTGTACGCGCTGCGCGATTTATTGCGCGACGACATGATCGATGGCATGACCAGTCTGCTGCGCAAAGGCAAACCGCGCTGGCGCATTCGCTTATTGCAACCCTACGTGAATAAATTGCTCGCCCTGCAACGGGTGTGGCTGGATTATCGCAAACTGCCGGATTTGTCCCAGCAGGTGCGCGAGCATTCGGATAAGTGGGCCAGCAGCGATGAGCGCCAGATTATTTGTTATCGCTCGGAATTGAGCCTGGATAAAGAAGTGCTGGAGCAAAACCAGATTGAAGAGCGCCTCACCCTCGACTGCAAAGAACTCTGTGAGGTAATACAGAGCACAAGCGATACTTTATTTGTCTGGTCGGAGGCGGATAATCCCACCTCGCCAGTGCAAGCGCACAGCATCGAAAAGCAGAACGATTACAATTTGCTGATTGTGCACAAAGGGCCGGAAGGGTATTCCTCTGCACAGCGTTGGCACCTGCGTTTGGGCAGTCAGGGCATAGTGAAATGCGAGAGCAAAAAAGCCAATTGGCCGAGCCCAGAGAGCCAGCAACCAAAAACCATATGGCAGCGTCTGAGCAAGCGCTTGCGCAGACGCTGAGCGTTTTAAAACTCCCCGCGTAACACCAGCGCCACCCGCCGATCCGAGACAAACCAGGAGCGGCCGGTTTCCAGCAGTTGATCGTTCAGAATCATCAATGTGTTGGCACGTGCGTTGGTGATATTTTTGGCCTGCAATCCAACGGTGACGTGGTCGCCGATTTTATAGAAAATCGAACCGTCCAATTCGCCGTGGTCGTCGTACCAGATCGGCGCTTTGCTGATCACATCGCGGGTTGTCAGCAAATATTTGGAGCGCCAGTTGTAGGCCAGATGCACGCGGAGCCCATCCTTTTCATAGGTGCCGATCAAATTCACGATCTGATCCGATTGCCCCTGCAGCGGCAACTTGGAAGGATCGACGCGAATACCAGTGTCTTCGTACAGGGAGTTATACCACTGCTCGTCCTCAACCTTTTTTTCGTTGTTGGGAATGCTGGTCGCGTCTATGTAGGTATAGGTGGCCTGAAAGCCGAACCCTTCGAAGATCCCGCTGAAAAACTGGTTGTAGGTAATTTCGATTCCGTCCAGTTTGGCATCGCCGCCATTGCGCTGTGTGGTGATGGCCACCGGTTGGCTCACTCCACTAAAGCCATTGATAAACTCACGCGTCATTACGCCGGGCGAAAAATAATTGGACAGGTTTTTGTGAAATACGGCGCCGCTCAATTGGCCGTAATTGGAAAAATACCATTCCAAGGAGAAGTCGTACTGCATGGACTCCATGGGTTCCAGATAAGGGTTGCCGCCCTCGCCGATAAACCAGGTGCCGTTTGCCGGTTTATTCAAGGTGACCTGATCGATAATTGGCAGAGGTGCATCGCCTTCAATACCGGTCTCTATGGTGGTGCGGGTTACGGTGACGGAGCCTGCGTTTTCGTCGATATTGATCGGCGCAAGATCCGTGCGATTACGCACGTCCATCAGGTTTGGAAATGCCACGGCTTTGGCGAAGGCGACGCGCCCGACCAATTGCTCCGTTAAATCCACCTTGATATTAAAGCTGGGGAGAAAGGTATCGTAATCGTGCTTGGCAACCTGTTCGTTGACATAGGGCGCGAATTGCAGCTGGTTGCGCTCCACCAGCTGGTTGCCTTCGGCATCCAGCAGGGCTACGCCCTGAGTGAAGCCGCGAATTTCATCGGCGAGGAAAAAATAGGGATTGTAGATCCAGTTGTTTTCCAGCGCGGTGGCTGCTTCATAAACATTGGGGTAGGCGCCGTCGGAAACGCGCTGGCGTAAATAGTCCGCCACTACCTGACCATTGAGCGGCAGGCTCACGGATTCCGGTGGAAAGTTTTGCAATTCGAGCTGGCGTGGGACTATGAGCGGGAATTCCACCACACCCAAAGCCTGGCGTTCCATTTTTAAATAACGCAATCCCACATTGCCGGAAAATGGCAGATCGCCATCGCCGCCAAAATCCAAACGCAGATAGGCCGCGTTGCGGATTTCCAAAGTGCGATTGATTTCATCCGGCGTGAAAATGCCGAATTCCCCGTCCAGTGGAACGTCGTGGGCGGCATCCATAAGTCTGCCGTATAGATCCACCGCATTATCGCGATCAGGATAGGGAATCCAGCTGTCGCCACCGGAGTTGGATTGACGTAAACGGCGGCTCGGATTGGCGCCCCAGACAGAGCGGATGAGTTGCTCGTTAGCATGCAAGGTTTGGTCACCCGGAATGTGCAGCACGCCGCCGCGCATAAAATCCGCCCAGCTTACGGATTCGTAGCCGTCCTGTTGCTGCGGCACATCTGGCAGCCAGCCGATTCCGGTGCCGACAATATTTTCGCCCGGCAAATTGAAATTCGAGCGCGACTGCCCATTCCACTCGGGCGCCAGGGCGCCCCAGTTCCACGCAGTAGCGCGCACGGTTTGTTCGCGCTCGGCATAGCGGTAGCCGAGCTTGACTTGACGCAGCAGGCCGTCGCCGACGGTGAAATCCATATCCCCTCGCCACGCCAGGGAATCGCCTTCGGAGCGCTCGTAATGGTCCATGGCCGAGCGCCATAAATAGGAGTTGGGATCTTGGAAGAAATTGCGATCCCCCAAAGGATCGCCGCCGAAACCGGGATAATTAAATTGCTCGTTGGTGGTGGCATCCCAGAACGGATTTCCCTCGGCGCGTTCGCGATCGCGCTGACCGTTCCACGGTTCGATCAAACGCAAATTCGGCGTGCTGCCGCGCGTGTCGTAGTCGTAGAGTCCGTAGGTCATCAGGTGAATGGATAAATCGTCGGTCTGCGCTTTAGCATCGATAAATTGCAAATCACCGCTGAGGCTTAAACGGTCGGCGGCCTGCCATTTCAGATTGATATGAAAATCTTCCACCAGCGATTGGGTTTCGTTGATGCGGCTATCCATTTGAGTGCGATGGCCCCACTGCGCATAATTTCGCAACACGCTCAAACTGGTGGGCACGCGACTGTGGCCGCTGGAACCCACGCGCCAGGAATTGCCCTGCTCGGCAATGGTGCCGGCGGTAAATAATCCATTGTCGTCGAACAGAAAATGCGTGCCCGCCAAAGGCGCCGTCGGACGAATGCCGATACTTTGATAGCCGCCCTGATATTTAATTGCCTGCTCGTGCCACGTCAGGGTGGAGTCCGAGCGGATATATTCCGCCAGTGCTTCAAAGCGGCCATCATCCGACTCAAATTGCAAAGCGGTGGAAAAGCCCTCGCGCTCGCGGCGATCTTCCTTCATCAATGCGTTGGCCCCGTTCGGCGCCCACACGCGCCCGCGCCCATCGTCGCCGAGAAAATCATCGGCGCGGGTGCCGGGCGGATTGGGATTATTCGCACTGACCAACTCGTGTGCTTCAAATTGCACATAGGCATCGCTTTGAATGCCATGAGTTTCGCCCACCAATTCCGAGTTGGCGTAATTCAGCAACACGCCCCAGCGGCCCAGCGGGCCATCGAAGGCTTTTGCCACCAGTCCGGAATAAGACGGGCTCCAGCTCTCCGCCAAATCGCCGTAGGAATAATCCGCGCTGAATACCAGGAGTTGATCGTCGGTATCCAAAGGTTTGCGGGTAATTAAATTGACGGTGCCGCCGATGCCGCCTTCGATCATATCGGCGGTTTGATTTTTAAATATTTGAATGCTGCCCAATAATTCCGGCGAAATATCCTGATAACCCAAACCGCGCCCGGTATTGGCGCTGAAGGAATCCCGACCGTTGAATTCGGAGCGGGTCTGCGTCATGCCACGCAAAATAATATCCGACCCTTCCACGCTGTAGTGATCCGGGTCATTAGGCGCGGCAAAGCGCTCGATGGCGACGCCCGGCAGGCGCTGCATGGCGTCCAGTGCACTGCGGTCCGGCAGCAGGCCGATCTGGTCGGCGGAGATCGCATCGAGCATGGTGTCCGCGCCGCGCTTCATTTCCTGCGCATCCATCGCATTGATTTTCGATCCGGTGACTATGACCTCTTCGATGGTGTCCGCGCGCGTGTTGACCGATCTTTTACGCGGATTTTTGTTCAGCGATTCCTTGCTTGCTGCTGCGGCTGTCTCCGGCGGAGTTGCGGCCAGCACGACAGGGGCGAGGACGATTGACGAGGACAGGAGGACAAATCCCAGCGATTGCGCGGGACGAAAGCGTTTGTTTTTCATGGGTGGCTTGATCTTATTCTGTTAATTCGGCTTGATGCTGTAATTTGGCGCGGAAGTTTACCGGAAAAAGCCAAGTCCAAATGCGTCACAAATCATGAAGCGTCGAATTCCGTCTGGACGACTTGTGGGGAAATACGGGCGGGCGCTTTGGTGAAAGGAGAGAGGAGAAAAAAGCCGGATCCACAGGATCCGGCGAAACCAGGACTTACAGGTCCTGGTTGGGGGGCTTTACTGCAAAACTTTGTCCATGTTCCAGTCGACGAACAGGGTTTTCCATTCGCTGACAGGGATCTGCACACGGCTGTCCTGAATTTTGATACCACCCGAATCCACGCTGTTATTGCCGTGGAAGGCGCGATCAAACATTTTGGCTGCGGTGCCCGTGTCGCCCACGCCGCAATGTCCGCCGCTGTACACTTCAAACGCCATATTTTGCGGCACCCCAAGAGCCTTGTAGACCGGATAGGCGGCCCAAGCGGCGAGCGCCTCACTGGTTCCCGCCAAATGGCACCAGGAGCCCTGGCCGTTGGCATTGGTGAAGTGCACCAGGTAGCGCGGCGCTATGGTGGCCAACAGCAGGTGTTGGTCGAACGGCAGGCTGTTGACGCGCGAGGGACTAGAGCGGAATGGCTGCGCGGCACTGGTTACCCACGGACCGCAAATGCCGTTGTTCTCCAGGTTGTCGATGCCCTGGGGCTTGTCGCCACAGCGCCAGCGGGATTGGCCGGCACCGTTGCGGAACCATTCGGTCATACGCCAGCTGGTACCGCCGCCACCGCCGGATTCCACGATGACAGTCATAGGTACGCGGCTGAAGACACCGACAAGAAACGCACCTTTACCGCAACCGGAACAGCCGGAGACGGCGATTTTCTTCGGATCATGTCCGCTGTTGGGATTTTTCTCCAATACGTCCATCACCCGGTTGATCATCCAGCCCATGGCGATATTGCGATTGAGCTCCTGCAAGCCATACAGAGATTGGATGCCGCTTTCGTAGCCGCTGCCGAAGCTCAGAGTTTTGCTGCCTGGAGGAAGAATGCCAGAGGCGAGGTTTACCGCGATGGTCTGGCCGCTGCCGGAAATGGACGCGGAGAAATTACCGGTTCTGCTACCGACCTTACAGCTGATCGAAATATTGCCGCCGTTTACGCTGCCGGATACTTCATCGCAATCACCGGGAATCGGGCCATATAAATATTTGGCTGCCATCGCCAGAATTTCTTTGCGCCGACACTCCCACTGCGCTTTCGTGTTGACCGGAGTTCCATCGTAGAAGGTAAAAGGATCGGGTAATTTGATTCCGGTATTGGTCAGCGCATTTGCGTCCGGCAAATTCGGCAGAGTACACGCGACGGATCCACCAGAACTGCTTGAGCTTGAGGACGAACTGCTGGAAGACGAAGAACTGCTGGAGGACGATGAACTACTTGATGATGAGCTGCTTGATGATGACGAGCTACTGGATGACGAACTGCTGGACGATGAAGAGCTACTATTATTCTGTCCTCCACACGCCGCCAGGCTGAGCAGTACCGCAGCCAGATAATATTTTGTGAAATGAATTGTCATTGGGGCACCTAACCGTTTTGATTTTAATGTTTTATGTTTTTCGCTGACGCCAACTACCCGCGCCGCCAAGCGCTGCTGAAATTACACAATCCCAACCCCTCAGCTGTCCGCCCGCATAATGCATAAATACGTTTTATCTAATTATTCAGACAGAAAAAGAGACGGCTTGGCTTTGGATGTTAGCACCCGGTTTTTTGGGGGAGTGTGGAGGAGGTATCAAATAAAATTGTGGCAAAGTGTACTTGGCATATTCGGTGTTGTTTGTGGATAAAAAAATATCGGTCAAAAGTAAATTTTGAAATTGCCGATTGCATTCTTTCGTCGATAACGTAATCCTAATTTGATATTACGATAATGTCATTGGCCTCGCAAAGTCGGAATTCGAGATTTGATTTTGTAGCGAACATGAAGTGTTAGAACGAATTAGTTGTGCGCTATAAAAAGAGTATCGGGTGCTATGAAAATCTTTCGATTTTTAAAGATCTAGTTCATTTCGAAAAAAATTAATCTGGTTGGCCAAGCCAATCTAAAAGGCGCGCTTCGTTGGTTCATGAATTCTTGTTTAAATCGGCATGGAGATTGCTGGTAGTGCGATGTCTGTACAAATGCTATGTCTATATAAAAACGGAGATTGTTGTTATGAAGCGCTATTCCAAACTCACTCTTGTTTTAGGTGCGCTGCTTCTAACTGCAGCGTGTGAAGTGGAAAGGACCGAAGATGGTGAAAAAATGAAGGTCAACATCAGTGGCGGTCAGCTCCCTAAATATGAGATCCGCAAAACCCAAGAGGGCCAGTTGCCGGACGTCGATGTGGATGCAGGCAAATTGCCGAAATATGACGTGGACGGCCCGGAAGTCAATGTAGGTTCTGAAACCCGTGAGGTAACGGTACCTACCGTGGATATCGATCTGCCGCCCGATGACGACAAAGAGGTAAATCGGGGAATATCGGCGAGTGAGCGCGACGAATAGTCGCACTCGACGGTGAAATTTTTACAATTACCAAATCCTAAATAACTAATACAATCACCAAATCCTAAAAGGTCACTCAATCTCCAAATTGAGTGACTTTTTTTCATGCTTTTACAAGCCCCGCTCGCAAATTCAATAAGAAGCTGTGCAACCTTGAGATCATTTTTGGGATTTAAATTGGTCATAATCTGCGGCTAAAGGGCGTTGGATGCCCGTAATCGTTGAATTACTTGAAAGGAGTTTTCACCTTTGGCCTCCCCGGATTTTGCTCGCAGTAGGAAATAGGCAATACACGAGGTTGCAACCAGAACTGCGAGAGCTAACAGATAGGGATAAGCGACCGTCATTCTCTTCCTCGTTGAGTGTTCTTGGATCGATAACCTGTGTGCGGCGGCCTTAAGGGTAGGCCCGCCGCGCTTTTAGGTGGAGCGAAGGTGTAAGTCTAGGTGTGCGTCAATGCCATATGTGCGCCCGTTCGCTGTCACTCACCTGGAATTCACCGACAATAAGTACGATAAATTATCCAACACATTCCACAAGGGAATCCTATGCGGTTTAAGTTCTTTCCGTGCTCTGCGCGCGCCTTACTCATCGCGGGTCTATTGACCGCCTTATTCAGCTTGTCCGGTTGCGGCGGCTCCAAGAACGACGGCAGTTCTTCGTCGAGTTCTTCATCCAGCAGTTCATCCTCAAGTAGCAGCAGCTCCAGCTCATCCAGCTCCTCCTCTAGTTCATCCAGTTCTTCCAGCTCCAGTTCATCCGGCAACGGGCCTGTCACCATAGCGCCGAACGATCCGCTGATTCGCTACACCGGCCGCGTACAGCTTGACTCATCCGCCGCACTTTACGATTGGGCCGACACCAGAATTGAATTTTTAGTGCAAGCGCCGCAATTGGAGCTTTTGTTTAACGACGGCAAAAACGACTACAACATTTTTATCGACGGCCAATTGTTAAAAACCATATCCACTACCAATGGCACTACGTCTTATCCAATCACGCCTGGCTCGGGCGACCGCCGCATTTTAGTAACCAAACGTACAGGCCCCAATTTTGGTTCCGGCCGATTTTTAGGTGTGCGCCTGCCCCAGGGTGGCCAGCTCAAACCCTTACCGGCGCGCCCCACGCGCAAAATTGAATTTATTGGCGACTCCTACACCGTGGGTTACGGCAACGAAGGGCCGAGCCTGAATTGCGGCGGCCTTTATCGCCCCTATGAAAACAGCTATTTATCCTTTGCCCCCATCACCGCCCGCGCCTTAAATGCGGAAAGTCATTCCATTGCCATTTCCGGTTTTGGCGCGGTGCGCAATTACGGCGATGCCAATCCCACCAGCGCGACACCCATGCCGCTGTATTACGGCCGAACCTTAATGGAGCACGGCGATTTAAACTGGAATTTCCAAGCCTGGGTGCCAAATGCGGTGGTGATTAAATTGGGCACTAACGACCACAGCACAGAACCCCAGCCGAGCGCGGATGTATTTATTCGCGGAATTCACGGGCTGATCACCCAGGTCAATAATGCCTACGGATATTTGCCAATTTTCCTGATGGCCGACAGCTCCCTGCCGCAACTGGTCTCCCGTATGCAGAATGCAACCCAGCAGCAGCGCAATATGGGCAACGATCAAGTCCACTTCGTCCAAGTCACCCACCCACCGCAATCCCAACTGGGCTGCGATTGGCACCCGCTGGTTTCCGGTCAGCAGGCGATGGCGAATGAATTGGTGCCGGCGATTAAATCGATATTGAGCTGGTAAACAATTGCGGTATAAGGGGTTGCGCTTATACTTCTCAATATCAGCCCCGTGACGCCAGCCGTGGTGGTAAACAAAACGTCAGCATAAGCTGGCGTTTTGTTATGGGGTTCAACCGGATTGAGGCAACCTATGTCCCGTTACATCTTGGCGATCGACCAGGGCACCACCAGCAGCCGCGCCATTATTTTTGCTCCGGATGGCACAGCGGTAGCGCAGGCGCAACAGGAATTTACCCAGCATTATCCCGCCAACGGCTGGGTGCAGCACGACGCGGAAGAAATATGGTCCGTCACCGCCAAAGTCTGTTGTGATGCCCTTGGGCAACTGGATGATCCTAAACAGGTTCTCGGTATTGGCATCACCAATCAGCGGGAAACCACCATCGTGTGGGATAAAACAACGGGCAAACCTATATATCCCGCCATCGTTTGGCAGGACCGCCGCACCGCCGACCACTGTCGCCAGCTCGTCAGCGAAGGCCGCGCAGAATGGATGAATCAAAAAACCGGTCTGTTGCCGGATTCCTATTTTTCCGCCACTAAAATCGCCTGGATATTGGATAACGTCCCCAATGCGCGCGCCCGCGCCAAAGCGGGCGAATTGGCCTTCGGCACCGTGGATACTTGGTTGATCTGGAAATTAACCGGCGGCAAGGTTCACGCCACGGATGCCACCAACGCATCGCGCACCCTGTTATTTAATATTCATACGCAGCAATGGGATGCAGAGCTGCTCAACCTCTTCGATATACCCGCCGCAATGTTGCCCAAGGTTTGTGACTGCGCCGCGGATTTTGGCATCGCCACCCAGGGTTTAAATGGCCTGCAATTACCCATCGCCGGCGTCGCTGGAGATCAGCAGGCCGCTATGGTCGGCCAAGCGTGTTTTGACAAAGGCATGGTCAAAAGCACCTACGGCACCGGTTGTTTTGCTTTGATGAATTTGGGCGCAAATGCCATAACCTCCCGCAATCGATTATTGACCACCGTCGCCTATCGCCTGAATGGCCAAACGACATACGCCTTAGAAGGCGCTATTTTTATTGCCGGCGCCGCCGTGCAATGGCTGCGCGACCAGCTCGGCATCATTCGCCAAGCCGCCGAAACTGAAGAGCTCGCCCGCAGCCTCACCAGCAATCGCGGCGTGTATTTAGTGCCGGCTTTCACCGGCCTGGGCGCCCCCCACTGGGACCCGGATGCACGCGGCACCTTAGTGGGATTAACACGCGATACCGGCAGAGCCGAACTCGCCCGTGCCGCCCTGGAAGCCGTGTGTTACCAAACCCGTGACCTTATCCAAGCCATGGCCGAAGACGCCAACCACCGCCCCGCAACCCTCCGCGTCGACGGCGGCATGATCGCCAATAACTGGCTACTGCAAGCCCTGGCCGACATCGCCGACGTCCCCGTCGAAAAAGCCGCCGTCATCGAAAGCAGCGCCCTCGGCGCCGCACGTTTGGCGGGTTTGCAACTCGGCATCTACCAAAACCTTAACGATCTTGCGAGTTATTGGAAGGGTGATGGTGTGTATCGGGCGGAAATTTCTGTGGTGGAGCGAGAACAAAAAATCGAAGGGTGGAGGAGGGCGGTTAGGCAGTGTCGGGAGGTGTGACCGATTGCCTACATAAAAATTTTCGTATCAAATTTTGGTGAAATTTGGATACGCCATTTCAGAGCGATTGCAACTTAAGGAGCTTCATCATGGTTCGAAAAAATATGGCATTTATTCGACTCGTCGTAATGAGTGCAGTAGTGCTTGTCTCTGCGGGATGTGCCGAACAAAAGCTGGATGGTTTGCGGGAAAAGTCTCGGCAATTGGAGGCCAAAAACCTGCAGCATTTATCTGGGATTCCCGAGCCAAATGTCGTGCTCAATAAAATTACCCATGAAAATCCGCCTGTAGCGATCGCGCGCCAATGCCAAGCGCTGACCGCCTTGCATGGTTTGTTTGATGACCCATTATTTGCGCCTCAGTCACTGGGACCATTGCCCGAAGGTGCCCAGAAAAAGCGCGCAGCTTATGCAAAGGCGATAGCTGAGCTGGAACCCAAGTATCGCAAAGCAAGTCGCGATGCGCGTTTTAACGGTGGAAGCTGGCAGCAGGTGTGTAACGCCCGCGGCCAAGTGTGGGCATATTACAAATTAAAAGATGGAGAGTGGTTGGCGCTGCTGCAGCAGCCGGCGCGCGAATTGGCGGAACGGCAGAATGCCTGGTACACAGAAGCCGTGCCTCAGTTTAACGCTGCGAAAGAGCAAGCGTATATCCAGCGCAAATGGAGAGAACGCATCACTTTCATTGTGCTGGGGGCCTTGATCACTTTTTTAGGTGGTTACATGGTGACCAGAGGATGGCGATCCATGAAGGTTCTTGATAGATATGAATTTGAGAATCGTGACAAAGATGGGGTTCTGGTATTCGATACCCACGAGGATGCAATCAAACACCAGCGCAAAAAGTTTATGGCGTACAACGTGCTCTACTGCGGTGGGGCGGTGATTACGATAATTGGGCTGATCGTTTTCTTTGCGAGGATGTTTGGTTAGCTCTGCGGGGATGGCACAAGACGGTAAGTAATGCCGATAGGTGTGACGGAATACTCACATGCCGTATGGCAAAAATATGAATTCGGCTTATATTCAAAAGATTGGCTTCTGTGTGTGAATGATATCAAGGTGGTTGGATATCCAGTTGTGAGGCTTGGTCACAGCTTTCTTGGCTTTTTTATAATAATAGTGCGGCTCGACCACAACAGGCCCACTATCCTGGATGCGGAGGGGCGGCTTGATGTGTTTGACCAAATCAGAAGTAATTCATGTATCCGGGTCTTATTTCGAACGTTAGATCTTGTTTAATTTTGAGGAGATATAATGAAAAATACAGGAATTGCATTAGCCCCCTGTCTGTTAATTTTGATCTTTGCCCTCGGGTGCGCCCAAAATCCTCACGTTTATGAAGGGGAGCAAAGAAGCATTAATGAGCTGGCGACAATTTGGGGGGGGGGGAAATTTGTTTTCATAGAAGAGGTGAATGGAACTAAGTCCGGCTCTGATGTTTCTGATAAGTGGTACCTAATCCCAGGAGAAAATAAGATCAAATTCAAAAAAATAATAGACAGGGCCGAAGAGCTAAAGCTCGTTAGATATGAGTTTGTTTCCACAATTAGTGTGGACTTGGAAAAAGAGCACACCTATTTTCTGAATACAGACCAGAATGCGGATAATCCAAAAATTTATCTTCGAGACCTGGGGAAAGGCTATTCGATACCAAAGTGGCCGGCTGTATCGGATGGAGGTGTATATGAAAGAGCTCTTAAGCAAGTAGAAACGCAAGGTCATCTCGTTCCAATTCGCTTGGTTGTCGGGCAGGGTGACGAGAATCTCTGACGGGGCAGGCCTTTCTTAACATGTGAGCAGCTGTGTCAAATGTAAGACCTGACCCGAATGGTGATGGCTGTGCGACCAGCTCGGCATCATTCGCCAAGCCGCCGAAACCGAAGAGCTCGCCCGCAGCCTCACCTGCAATCGCGGCGTGTATTTAGTGCCGGCCTTCACCGGCCTGGGCGCCCCCACTGGGACCCGGACGCACGCGGCACATTAGTGGGATTAACACGCGACACCGGCAGAGCCGAACTCGCCCGCGCCGCATTGGAAGCCGTGTGTTACCAAACCCGCGACCTTACCAAGCCATGGCCGAAGATGCCAACCACCGCCCCGCAACCCTCCGCGTCGACGGCGGCATGATCGCCAATAACTGGCTACTCCAAGCCCTGGCCGACATCGCCGACGTCCCCGTCGAAAAAGCCGCCGTCATCGAAAGCAGCGCCCTCGGCGCCGCACATTTGGCGGGCTTGCAACTCGGCATCTACCAAAACCTCAACGACCTTGCGAGTTATTGGAGGGGTGATGGGGTGTATCGGGCGGGAATTTCTGTGGTGGAGCGAGAACAGCAAATCGAAGGGTGGAGGAGGGCGGTGAGGCAGTGTCGGGAGTTGTGACTTGGTTTGCGTATGGTTCGTTGCAATTTGATGAATGTGTTTTATATTTGATAGATACCATGCGCGGATCGAGATCAGGCACGCGTAGTGAAAAAATGCATGCTCATATGCGGGGAGAGGTGTGATGAAAAATCCCCATTCTTGCTTTTGGTAAATGAATTAGGCGCGATTCTTCAATGTAAGATTTGGAGTATATCGCGCTTGCACAGGATTAAAATGTTAGCCGATAACGCCTATGCCTTGTCTCTTCTGTCAGAAAGACGGACCGTTTTCAAGAGAACACATTATCCCGGAATCTCTCGGGAACGATGAGCTGATTCTCGTCACGGATGTCTGTAAAGGCTGTAATAACTACTTCAGCCAAATTGAAGAGTTTGTTTTGCAGAAGACGCCTTTGGCTTTTTGGCGCTGTTTTCTAGGAATTCAGACCAAATCAGGTTCATTGCCATCAGTTGATCTTTCCCAGCCAAAGTCGCAAAAGGGTGTTTATCCTTCTATACATCCAGCTCATGACAACAATATTGGATTTACCGCGCATGAAGATGGCACCACAAGTGTTGAAGTTGGCGACGCATTCACCGTTAATCGAACTCATTCTGGTGAAAAGACAGGTTTTCAGTTTGTCTTTACCCCACTCGTGTTCTTCATGCTGGGGAGGTTTCTCTGCAAGATTGGAGTCGAGTTGGTTTGCTTGGATAATCCAGGGTATGCAAGATCTGATACGTTTCGAGCATCAAGACAATTTGCACGGCAGGGATCAAGAAATGAGCTGTGGCCAATTTTTCACTTTTCCAAAGGGAGCATCGAGGAGCTGACGAAAGATATAGAGTGCAATAATGATTCTTATGTAGAGTCAAAATGCTATTCGTATGAAATAAAAGAAGTTGCTCAAAAATATATAGTTCTTCAATTATTAGTCGGAACAGACAATTGGGTAATTTGCTTGAACAATAAGTTCCCCACGCCAGAAATACTTCAAGGTTTTCCTAACGAAAAGCTGAGCTGTATGTGGTATCCCCCGGAGTCGCTGGCTGAAAACGCGCCTTCGGCGCCGATTGTGAACGGCGTTAGCAGCCACAGCGCACGATCAAAGTAAAATGAAGCACCCAGGTGTGCAGTATTGGAAACTCGTCGAATCGGGAAGCATCTAGCTGCTAAAAAAGCATTTCAACCGGACGAAATGTATGCCATACCCTTAACAGGTTTGGGGTCATAATAGAGCTCACAAGCAGAGCCGGTTGCAACAGCGTTATGCCAGAATGGGTAATTTATGCCATATCAGAATCTAGAAGATGGTTTGTATGTCCTGAAACAGCATTCCGAAAAAAATGGGCTTGCTATCGACCATTATGGACTAATTGATGTGGGGAATGTATTAGGCCATCCAAAAGTAGACGGCAGCCATCCTGTCGTAATTCACCAATCTCCGCCACAAATAAGGGTCGACTGGCTAAGAGATACGGGCGGGTGGCAAGTGTTAGGAAAAGTAATTGACCTGGATGGCGCTAAGCAACGGCTGCGTACAGCCTTCCAAAATCCAAGTTACGATCTGTTTGGTAACAATTGTGAGCACTTTGCACGCTTTGTTGCATTTAACCAAAAGTACAGCTCACAGGTTCTGTGGGGTACTGCCAGTGCAGCAGCGATCGGCTATTTGGCTTATAACTTATTTAAAGACCTATAGTCGGGTAGATATAACAAGATTGTAAGTCGGAACCAAAAGCCTAATGGGTGATCCCGGCTTCTCTCAAGTTGGCTTAACAAATGGAGTTGGGGCAGGTCTTACATTTACGCTTGAGCAGTCGTGTCAAATGTAAGACCTGACCCCGACCACGCTCAGTGTTGTGTTTTTAAAGGAATAAAGCAGATGTTGTCTGATTCTGATATAGAAAAGGCCGTAAAAGGGGCGCTAGAAGATATTGTCCCAGCAGGTAATGATAGGACATGGCTTGTTGAATACTTGTACAAGCATAAGATTGGCAATAGATTGCCTCGCGGAAAGAAATTTAATTTCTATCGAGGAATCGAAAACCGCTCTCGATGGTCGAAAACTGTGAAAGAGCATATGTATGTGGTAGCCAATAAAACTTATCATAATCGAATTTCTCCGTTTTTATTATCTCAGCTCACCATGCTAGATTTTGGGTGCATAAAAGATGATTGCAAATTAAATACTGGTGTTGTTTTAGATGTGATTTCGAAGCTTGAAGGAGAGTCGCAATACGCACCTTCTACAGATTTGGTAAAACACGATATTAAATTTAAGCGCAAAGGTTTGTTCGCAAATTACAAGCATACTCATGTGCCGATGCTGCCAAATGCATATCTTGCAATGTTAAGTCAAGAAAATGCCGTCAAAAGTATCGTGGAGAACGTTGATAGATCATCACTTGTAGTAAATCTCGATAAAGTGGAAAGCGGGATTAAGTCAAAGGGAAAAGCCAAGGGAGGACGAATGACTGGTCATTGGCTAATTACGCGTGAGGACACTGGTGTTACTATCTATATTGGGGTATTCCCTCACGCGCGCTGCAATGGGTTAGATGAAGGCTGGATATTTGAGCAATTGCAAGAATCAGAGAGGCTTTTGCGGCAACAAACATAAAAACCGCAAGCAGTCGGAATATTTTCCGTTCCTTGTTTTGCGGTTTACGCCATGCTACCGCAAAACAATCCACTCCACATATTCCGCGGGCGTTAAGCCCCGAGAAAACCATATCAGTGAAATTTCCAGTCCTTGATGGCGCTATTGCCAATTGCATCGTTAATGGTAAGCGGTTGCAGGAGGATGCTCGCTTGCTACTTGACTTTGATCGCAATCCTTCCGCACTCTCGGTGGCAATATTGGCACAAGAAGAGTTTGCGAAAGCCTTCTTACTCATCCTTGCGCGTCGCAAGGTGCTACCTTGGACTCCGGAGTTTCAGCGAGCATTGCGAAGTCATGAGTGCAAGCATCTTGCGGGAGTTATGATCGAGTGGCTCGGCCCATCACTTGATGAAGCCTTGAGCCGAGCAAGGAAAGGTATAGAAGGCAAGGGGATTGAATACCTTCCTCCAGATGTTGCTGTCGCATTGAATATTCTAAGGCACGAAAAGTTTGAGCGATTTCGCCGCGGCTACAGCGATAAACACCCAGAAGACGGTGGAGCATCTCGCAAGATTGCGGAGGGCTTATTAGACCGAATTAAGCAGAGGGGGCTTGTACGTCGGCCTAGACAAAAGTGGCATGGTCTCTTCTGAGCCGTTATCGGTTACTGCGAAGCAGGCGCAGGACCAACTGCATCGTGCCGAACAATATCGAGAATTCGTGTCAGATGCAGACGCGGGTTGCGTTTTGTCATTTGTTGAGTACCGACTTTTTTGTGAGATTGTGGCGGCTGTATTTAAAGATCTTGCTGAGAGTGCCCATGCGTAACAAGCGCACAAGGCGTTGGGCCAGGTCTTACATTTCACGTGTGAGCTGCTATGTAAGACCTGACTCCGATCATCCATGAGAGCAAAAGAAAATGCGGTAAGGGGTGTGGCTAACGTGGCTTCCGAAGTCTTTGATTATATTCTTGAAGCAGCAGCGGGAGTAGCAATAAACACGACGAAACATAATCTGCAGAAGTTTTTGTCTCCACGACCAAGGACGTTTAAATGACCGGGGAAATGAAGTTATCCTTGATTGAAAGATTTCTTAGTGCTTTCCTGTTTTTCGCATTTTCAATAGCAAGCATAATTTGGTTTTCTTTAAGCGCATTCTATTCGGTTTTAGGCGTGATTAATTCAGACCCCATTCTATATTTCAACAAAGGGGCAATGTATATGCTTGGCGTTTCAATAGGAGGCATTTCACTTTCTATCGGCGTTGCATATCACAGCATATTTCTACAAAAGGTCCCAGAAAAAGTCGAAAAAGCCCTTGTGACGGGTGCGGCTATCGGAGTTCTGGTAATGATTATTCTGCCGCAGGTGGCTCACTTCGGTGTCAGCAGGATAATGCATGGTCGCCAATACATTGAATGCCAAAAAGCGGAGTATAGGTGGTTGTTGTATAAGAAATTTGTTTATACAAAAAATCAAGATGTTTGCCAAAATCTAGTTGCAGAAATAACAAAAAGGTCAAGAGGGCGCTGAAAAGCGCGCCGCTTAGCTTGGTGTTAAGAGATTTGAGGTCAGGTTGAACGTTTTACACGTGAGCAGCTCTGTCAAATGTAAAACCTGAACCCGATCATTGCGGCGTCCATGATTTGCGGTTTAAGTGCTACCTTCGAATACTTTTATATGGTAATTAAGTGGAATATCGGGGAGGGATAATGGACGAGATTCAGATAGCAGAGTTTCTAAAAAGGCCGGCTCTAAAAAGGCTTGATGATCAAGCGCGGGAGGAGCTGAGATCTGCGCTGAGGCAGCAGCCGATTGTGAGCATTTCTGATGATGTAAGCCTGGATCTGGCCGACTTCGAAAAGAGCCATCGCCTGTTTTCCGAAAATGTCATCCAGCCTGTTTTAAAGCGTTTTCAGGAGCGGCAAAATCAGAAGCTTAGGCAGGAGCGGATGTCTTATCTTTACAAAAGATGCAAAGCTAAAGATGTGCATTTTTTTTGTAACATTGCTATTAATTGCAATCGGCGTCTTTCTAGGAGTCATTTGAGTAGACTCGCCAAAAATTGAGTTTAAAGCCGATCAGTGTTGCACCTGCCACCAATAATAAAATCCATCCAAAAGCCATGGTGATTCGGGGAGGAAGTTTGGCGTTGAGCTCGGAAATAAAATCAGAGCCAGAAGGGCGTTGGGGTCTTACATTTTACATTTAGATTCAGTTCGGATATGTCGGTTGTGAGACCTGGCCCTGGCTTTTCGGGCAATTCTCCTCAAATTGCTTGCCAACATGTCAAACCAGACGATAAGTTTTAGGTCGGCGATGGTTCGCGTACAGTTGCGCAAGAAGTGATACAGATGCCGCTTTACATTGACAATAACTAGGTCAGTTGGGCTTTAATGAGGTTGAGATGCGCTTTGTTTTAGGTCCGATTCCCCAGGACACTGATTTTCACCCTGATGAAGATGGTTGGTACATTTGCAGAGAGTTGAATCCAAAACTCGCCGCATGGATTATAGGGCCGTTCGTTGCATCAATTGTAATGTTGGTTTTATGTATAGTTATCTTGGTGTTCACGGAAATTCGGCCCGATGGCTTCTCGCTTTTGGGTTTTTTGGCTTGTTATTTTTTTGTTATCGTGGCCCATGAGGCTATTCATGCAGTCTGTCAGCCTGATCGGGGCCTTTCTGGAAAGTCGATTTATGGCTTTTGGCCTTCGAGAGGCATTTGTTTCACGCATTTCGAAGGTTCTCGGTCGAGAGCAAACTTTCTTGTGGGAATTATTGCCCCATTTATCATCTTGACAGTTCTTCCGCTCATGCTGACTGTGATTTTCGGTTGGAGGTCATGGGTCGTGGGTGTCATAATAATCTGGAATGGCCTTAGCAGCGCACTCGATCTAGTTGGTTTTGGTAATGTCCTGGCCTCGATTCCCAGAAATGCCAAGGTCCGCAATTTGGGCTGGCGCACCTACTGGATGCCAGAAAATCAGGGCTCTAACAGCTGATGAGTGCGGATTGCGCGAGGCCGCAAGTGCTCAGTAGAGGCATGTTTGCAGAGTTGGGGGCGGGTCTTACATTTTACGCGTGAGCAGCTGTGTCAAATGTAATACCCCGATCCTTTTATCTTCAAACCTACTTCCTCCGCGAAAACAAATGCGGATTCCTTTCAATAAACGCCTCAATCCAACGCTCCAAAAACGACGTATTACACACAACTTTCAAGTTGTAGTAACCAATCAAACTGATGACCAGTGCGCCTATGGTGTCGACGATTAAGTCCACCATGGTATCCAGCAGGCCGGAGGGGTCGTGGAGCATGGGTTTTTGCATGTTGGTGCCGAAGAAGGTGTCCATGCTGAATTCGAAGATTTCCCACAGGGCGCCGAGGCCGACGGCAAATAGAAAAGCAAAGAAGGCGACGAAGCCCGGTTTGAGTTGCATGCCGATTTTTTCGATTTCGTTGAGTACGTGTACCAGCAAAAATCCCACGATGCCCAACAAAAATCCGGAGGAGGTGTGCAGCACTATGTCCCACCACCAAAAGCGGGTGTAGTAGCCGCGCATTTCGCCTAAAAATAGTGCGGCGAATGCAAAGGCAATTCCCATTAATTGCAGTTGCGGTGGAATATGCACGCGGAAGCGGCGCTCTACGATGTAGGGAATAAAGGTGATGCCGATAATGCCGGCGGCGGAAAACGCCGGTAGCCAATTCTGTCTCCACAGCGCGAGAAGTAATTCCAGAAAGAGTATTCCCTGGAGGACATAACATATGCGGCGGTGGATGGAGATGTCGTTCATATGGGGTTATTCGCGCTTGTTGTCGGCGTTTTCGCTCAAGACCACCACGGCTCCGCCGGAGCCTGCCAGGGCGAGTTTTACGCTTTTGCGTTTATTAAGGGTTTGGTGAGTTTTGGTCACGCTGGAAATGGTTTTGCTGTCCTGCCAAATCTCCGCGCTGTAAGTGCCATCGGCTAAAAAATCCAACGGAATTTTAATTTTGCGCGGGGTTTCATTGGTCATAGCGCCTATATACCACTGCGTGCCTTTGCGTTTGGCGAGCACGACATATTCGCCGATATCGCCTTGTAAAAATCGCGTTTCATCCCAGGTGACGGGAACGTCGCGGAGAAATTCCAAACCGTCTGCCCATTCGTTTTCCGGCTGCGGCCAAATGCCGTTGGTTTTGCTGTAGGTGATGGGGGAGTCCGACAGCATTTGCAGCGGGCTGTCGTACACCACGTACATCGCCAAGGCGTGTCCGCGTGTGGTTTGCACATAGGGCAGGGTGTTGCGCCATAACTTGGGCATGTCGGCCGGGGTGGTGTGGCGGAAGCCGCCGGGGGTGTAATCCATGGGGCCTAATATCATGCGCGTGTAAGGCAGGGTGACGTTGTGACGCGCGGTAATGCGCGAGCTCCATTTATTAAATTCGCCCCCCATGACACCTTCCTGCGTGAGCAGGTGCGGGTAGGTGCGGTTCATGCCATTGGCGGCCATGGAGCCGTGTAAATCCACCATGATGTGATGTTGCGCGGCCATGCTCAGCAGTTTGTGGTAGTAGTCCACCATTTCCTGATCGGACCTTTCCATAAAATCCACTTTAATGCCTTTAACACCCCATTGTTGATAGGTTTTCAGCGCGTCTTCCATTTGCCAATCCAGTTGCTTCCACTGCAACCACAACCAAACTCCCACATTATTTTCTTTGGCGTAGCGCAGAATTTCTGGCAGATCCATCTCGGCAATGGGTTTGAGTACATCGGAGCCGGGTTTGCTATTGAGTGAGGTGCCTTGGTGCCAGCCGGCGTCAATCAGAATGTATTCGAGTTTAAGCGCTGCGGCAAAATCGATATAAGCCTTGTAGGTGGCGGTGTTCATGCCCGGTTTTACGCTGGTATCGCGCAGGGCGACTTGATTGTCGTTCCACCAATCCCAGGCGACTTTGCCGGGTTTTATCCAGCTGGTGTCAGTAAGCGCCGAAGGTTCACCTAATAAAGTGACGAGGGATGATGCCATTAAATCTCCGGCTTGGTCGCCGATTAAAATAATGCGCCAAGGCGTGGTGAAATTTTTATTTAGCGTGCCTTTAACGGCGACCACGTCCAAACCATCGCGGCGGCTGTCGAAGCGGGGAGTCAACACGGAGGAGACGCCGAGGCGGCCATCACCCAAGCCAGCGTACCAACTGCCGGGGTAATCGCGCAGATTGGATTCGGCCAGGGCAAAAGTGGTTTGGCCGTGGCCGGTTTTGCACACCAGGGGATGATCATAAAGTTGGTGTTGGCGAATTTTGGAGGCTTTGACGGGATCAAATTCGCCTTCGTGACCGTTGGAGAATTTACCGAGATTTAAACCAAAACATTGGTAATCCGCAGGAAAGAAAAATCCGGTCATTTCATATTGAATGCTGAATTCTTTAAAGGGATTTTTGGTCGGCAATTCATAGCGTAGGGCGATGCCTTGATCGTAGGCGCGTATCTGAATGTTGAGATATTTTTGTGGTGTTTTAGTGTTGGCGAATTCTGCGACGAGATATTTGTAATGATCATTCAATGTTTGGTGCGGTCCTGCCACCATCTGGTATTGCTCCCGCACCGATTGGCGGGAGTGAGATAACAAGGTCATCTCGCCGTCACCGAGGCGGTCGTTATCAATGGCAAAACCTAACGACGAATCCACAATAATCGGCTTGCCGTCGCGCTCTACCTGATAGCGCAAACCGGCTTCGGTATTGGATAGGGACAGCGAAATGCGTTTGTCGGGTGAACTGACCACCAGGGTTTCCGCCAGAAGCGGGGTGATGGGCAAAAGACACAGTAAAACCAGGTATCGCAATTGAATCATGAGGATGTCCCAAAATAAAAAGCCGCCCGAAGGCGGCTATGGTGGTTTCTAATGGCGATCAATTCAAGTCATCAATCCAATGAGGCGTTTCGTTGTGAATTTCCTGCGCGTAGCAGCAGCGTGCTGGCGAGCAGCAAAAACAGCCAATCCAGGCTGCCGCCGGAGCTATCCGGTGAGCCGGGGCTTGAACCCGAGCTGGAACTCGCGCTTGAGCTTGAACTGGAACCCGTACTGGAACTTGAGCTTGAGGAACTTGAGGCTGAGGAACTTGAGCTTGAGGAACTTGAAGAACTCGAACCACTTTGCGACGTTGAATTCTCCGGGATCTGAAGTGTTGTGGTTTGTTTATCCGCTAGCAAAAATAGGGATTCTTCAGTTTCGGTTTTGAAAGCCTGTATAAGGCGAAATTGCAGTTCTTCCTCCGGCTCGTATTCGTCCATCAGGTAATCGTTTACGACCGGAACCTCCACCACTGCCCCATCCGCAGCAGGATTATTAAATTGGCGCGTAAAGGTTGTACGTTCGATGGCGATATCTTGCATGGTCGCTGTTGCGGAGATCGGTTCCACTTGGAAAACCAGCGTGACGGGAAAATCGGGAGCGAGGGGGGAAAATACCACCGGCAATGTCGCCGTGGCTCCTTCGCTCGCGCGAACTACAGTTTGTTCAAAGCCAACTTCATAACGGACGGAAACCTCTATCACCACAGGTTCACTGGTGTTGCCCGCGCTGTCGACAGCAATTAATTCCACGGCATAGTTGCGTAAGGGCAGAGCGCTTGGATCGGACGCACTTTGTTCCACGGTTTCATCTGGATAGGAGATCTGGAAGGTCAGATCGCCCTCCACATTGTCATACGTCAGCATGCCGGCTGCCGCCAGGTCGGTAAAAAATCTATCCGTGGTCGTCACCAACCGGGCGGGCGCGCGCAAAATCTGCGGCGCCTCTGTATCGTCGATAAAATCATCCAACACCAAGCCGGAGGAATTTTGACAGGCGCTGTCGCAAGTGGAATTCCAACGATCCGGTTTGCCGTCGCCATCGGCATCTGCGCCAGCGGCAGGATTATTGGGAAATGCATCCGGGCGCATTCCGCTCTCGATGATGCACGCCAGATCACAAGCGGGGTCGAAAGCGTCGGGGTAGCCATCACCGTCGCTGTCGCGGGAAATATAAGGGTGCAGCGGGAAGGCGTCCTCCGTGTTGTCGACACCGTCGCCATCGGCATCGTCATCGTCTTCATCCAAATAGCCGTCGCCATCGCTGTCGCGGAATAAACGGCCATTTAATACCAGTCCGGGCAATTGATAACGATTGCCGAAATCCCAGAAAGGTTTGCCGTCGGTATCTTTTTCCTGCTCCCAATTTTGGTAAAGGCCTGCTTTGCAGGCGGGGTCACCGGGATAGTAGGGACACATAAGGTCTGCGAGTGTGTTGCCCGTGCGACCCGGAGACTCGACGAAGTAACTGTCGCTAAAGCCGTTGCCGCCGTACACGGGCAAAATAATGGAAAGGGCGAAGCGGAAACCGCCTGAGACATAGCCAAAAATGCCCCCCGCCGCTTCGTCGGTTTCCCAGGTGTTTAAGCGCAATTTCGCGGTGGAGAACAAATTCCTCGAATCAACAACACTCCAATAGTAGCCGGCAATACCTCCCCGCATTTGGATTCCTTCTACCTGGCCAGTGCTGAAAACGGCTTCAAGGCTTGTTCTCTCTAGGTGGCCCACCAGCATCCCTATTTGATAGCCGCCGCGCACATGTGACAGTTTGCCTGCAACTCCCGTGCGGCGAAGGGTGGTGCCAGATAGGCTGCCAAACAAGCCGACATAGGATTCGTCCGGGCGATCAATATAGAGATTGCGGATGACATAACCGTTGCCCTCGACAAAACCGCGGAAGGGCCGTTCCGGCCCCTCCCCGATAGGGTCCCAACCTTTGCCGTCATTCCAGTAGGTGTCGGAGGCATCGATCACACCGTCTTGATTGGTATCAAAATCCAAATCCGCCATCAGCTCAACACCCCGGCAACCGCCTTCTGGGCAACCAGCATTGCTGCCGTAGAGCGTTTTACCAGTTAAGTTGTTGCGCAGTTCGTTGAGGTCAGCCAGATCGTTGATTTCGATCAGGCCATTGTCGTCCAGGTCGTAATCCTCGCGGTCGCCGGCGGACCAGGCGGAAGACATGGTGGCAGACAAAACGAACAGGAGTGAAATGTGCTTAAGCATAGAGTCCCTTGCTGTGTTTATGTGTGCGATCGAATGTAAACATTTAGTGGACAGAAGGTATTGAACCAATTGGCAATTTTTCCTCAACGCAACGGGCGTAAATCGCGATTTTTGCTGTTTAGCATAAGCGCTGCTCAGGTTTGGCATAACACTGCAAAAAAGCAGAGTGTTTGAACAGTTTTGTCAGCGGAGGAGTTATGGGCAGATTGGCGAGCGAAACAAACAGTGACCGATGGGCACGCCGCTCGGATGGCTGGGTGGCGATGCAGGAGAAATCCAGAAGGCTGAAGGAGGAGGCGGAACGTCTGAATCTGCACGGCGAAGCGCGGCGTCTTTTTCTGGCGGAGCAGAGAGAAAGAATTGTCAGGTAGGCGTTGAAAGGTTTGCAACATGAGTGAAAAAGTCACCGGTAAAAGCAGTCATGTCTTGGCCTATTTTGGGGTGCTGCTGGTTGTGGTGTCACTGCTTTCGCTGACGCTTTTTATTTCGCAATTGGTGTTGTCTTCCGGAACGCTGAGCAGCCGCTGGTTTTCGCGGGAGATGCTGTATCTGCAGTTATCCCTTCTCACCATTCTGCTTCCTAACGTTGTGTTTTGCTCATATCTATCCTGGGGCCTGAAATTAACGTCACGTTTTTATCGAGCCTCATTAGTGGCGGCGGCGATCGTGATTTTGCCAATTTTTCCCGCCGGTTTCTTGTTGGGATTTTATTTGCTGCGGCTCAGGCACACGGATGATGATGCCCCCAAAATAAAAAGCCGCCCGAAGGCGGCTATGTTTTCTTATGGCGATCAATTCACATGATCATTCCGGTGAGACGTTTTGCTGCAAATTCTTGTGCGTAGCAGCAGCGTGCTGGCGAGCATTAAAAACAGCCAATCCAGGCTGCCGCCGGAACCGGGGCTTGAACCCGAGCTGGAACTCGCGCTTGAGCTGGAACTGGAGCTCATGCCGGAGCTGGAACTTGAGCTAGAGCTTGAACTGGAACTCGAACTTGAGCTGGAGCCATTTTGCGCAGTTGAATTCGCCGGAATTTGCAGTGTGGTCGTCTGTTGGTCGTACGGCACAAAAAGCGGTTCTTCATTCGAGGTTTTGAACGCTTGCATCACCAGGATTTGCAGCTCTTCGTCCGGCTCGTATGCCTCCATCAGGTAATCGTTTACGACGGGAACCTCCAGCACAGCGCCGTTTTCTGCGGCAGGATTAAATTGGCGCGTGAAGATTGTGCGTTCGATGGCGATGTCTTGCAGGGTCACTGTTGCGGAGATCGGCTTCACTTGGAAAACCACCGTGACGGGAAAGTCGGGAGTGCTGGGGGAAAATACTAAGGGAAACTTAGCCGTGGTGCCCTCGCTTGCACGAACCACGGTTTGTGCAAAGCCAACTTCATAACGAACGGAAACCTCTATCACCGCGGGCTCGCTGGTGTTGCCGGCACTGTCGATAGCAATTAATTCCACCGCATAATTTCCGAGGGGCAGTGCGCTTGGATCGGACGCACTTTGTTCCACGGTTTCATCGGCATAGGAAATCTGAAAGGTCAGATCGCTCTCCACATTGTCATAAGTCAGCATGCCGGCCGCCACCAAGTCGATAAAAAACTTATCGGTGGTGGTAATTAATTGGGTGGGCATTTGGAGCATTTGCGGCGGCTCTGTATCCTCAACAAAATCATCCAACACCAGGCCGGAGTCATTTTGACAGGTGCTGTCGCAGGTGGAGTTCCAACGATCCGGTTTGCCGTCGCCATCGGCATCTGCGGCAGCGGCAGGATTATTCGGAAATGCATCCGGACGCATTCCACTCTCAATGCGACACACCAAATCACAAGCGGGGTCGAAAGCGTCGGGGTAGCCGTCACCGTCGCTGTCGCGGGAAATATAGGGGTGCAGCGGGAAAGCGTCCTCGGTGTTGTCGACACCGTCGCCATCGGCGTCGTCGTCATCTCCATCTAAATATCCGTCGCCATCGCTATCGCGGAATAAACGGCCATTTAATACCAGTCCGGGCAATTGATAACGATTGCCGAAATCCCAGAAGGATCTGCCGTTGGAATCTTTTTCTTGCTCCCAATTTCGATAAAGACCTGTTTTGCATGCGGGGTCGCCGGGATAGTAGGGACACATGAGGTCCGCGAGCGTGTTGCCCGTGCGACCCGGAGGCTCAACGAAGTAACTGTCGTAGAAGCCGCCGCCGTCGTATACAGGCGGAATAACGGAAAAGGCGGAGCGGAAACTGCCTGAGCTCACAAAGCCGAAAATCCCCCCCGACGTTTCACCGGTTTCCCAGATGTTTAAACGCAGCTTCGCCGTGGAGAACAAATTCCCCGAAGTAATAGTACCCAAATAGTAGCCGGCAATGCCTCCCCGCAATTGGACTCCTTCTAAGCGACCAGTGCTGAAAACCGCTTCGATGTCTGTGTATTCGAGGTGACCCACTAGCATCCCCGTTAGCGAGTAGCCGCGCACATGCGACAGTTTGCCTGCAATTCCCGTGCGGCGAATGGTGGTGTCAGACAGGCTGCCAAACACGCCGACATAGGATTCGTCCGGGCGATCAATATAGAGATTGCGGAAGACGTAACCGTTGCCCTCGACAAAACCGCGGAAGGGCAGTTCCGGATAACCCCCAATAGGGTCCCAACCTTTGCCGTCATTCCAGTAGGTGTCGGAGGCGTCTATGACGCCGTCTTGGTTGGTATCGAAATCCAGATCCGCCATCAGCTCAACACCCCGACAACCACCTTCTGGGCAGCCGGCGTTGCTGCCGTAGAGCGTTTTACCTGTCAAGTTGTTGCGCAGTTCGTTGAGGTCAGCGAGATCGTTGATTTCGATCAGGCCATTGTCGTCCAGGTCGTAATCCTCGCGATTGCCGGCGGACCAGGCGGAAGACATGATGGCGGATAAGGCAAGTAGGAGAGAAATGTGCTTAAGCATAGAGTCCCTTGCTGCGTTTATGTGTGCGACCGAATGTAAACGTTTAATGGGCGGAAAGTATTGAACCAATTGGCAATTTATCCCCAACGAAACGGGCGTAAATCGCGATTTTTGCCATTTGCTATAGGTGCCGCTGGGGTTTGGCATAAACACTGCAAAAGAATAGAGCGATAAGTTTGATCGACGGAGGTGAGTTATGGGCAGATTAACGAGCGAAGCAAACAGCGACCGATGGCACGCCGTTCAGACGGTTGGGTCGTGATGCAGGATAAATCCAGACGGCTGAAGGAAGAGGCGGAGCGTTTGAATTTACACGGCGAAGAACGGCGGTTTTTATCGCGCAACACAGAGAAAAATTATTCAGGTAGAGAGCGATTTTTTGTTATGGATACTACAGAAAAGGCAAGTGGCGAGGAAAAGGAAAAAGTAACCGGCAACAGCAACCACATGCTCGCCTATTTCGGCGCGCTGCTGGCAATCGTATCGCTGGTGTCACTGATTCTATTTTTTCTGCAGCTCGCCTCATCTCCAGGCGGATTAGGCGCCCTGTTTTCCCAAGATATGCTGTATCTGCAGTTCACCCTCCTGGCCATTCTGCTCCCGAGCGTTGCGTTCTGCTCGTATTTATCTTACGGCTTGAAATTGACATCCCGCTTTTATCGAAGCGCATTAACAGTGGCGGCAGTTGCACTTTTGCCGATTTTTCCGTGTGTTTCGTTGTTGGGGATTTATTTTCTTTGGCTTAGGCGACGAGGAGTGTCGCGCTAATTTTGGTAAGTCCCGTTAATTGGACTCTAATTGTTGATTTACAAGACTCTAATTCTTGGTTTACAAAATGGTGCAAGTTCTTTCTGGTTTATAAATGATGATGGTTTTTGTGATTGATTTGCTTTTTCCATTTTTAATAATAATGGCGTCACCTTTTAAATGTACATCTGACGCTTCTTCGAAAGATTCAAATTGAACAGGAAGGCCAGAAAAATTTATCGCTGCGACATGATCTTCACCTAAAGAGCCATCTTGCCAAAGTGTGTTGCCAAAGCAATACACCTTTTTTGTGGTTTTGCCATTTATTAATCTAAACATATTATTCTTAATTTCAGTCACATTAGCCTTAATGACGGCTAATGTGTAATCTTGGCCTTGCTTCACTTGCACAACGTGGCCAGCCACCCAACTATGATCGCCCAGCAGTACGGCTATACCTAAACAGCTATCGATATTAGGGATGATAATTTCTTTTGCGGCTTTTGATTCTGTTTCGTTTACTTCTGTTGGCATGATTAAATTACTCCTTTGGAGATTTATCAGGTGGCGGGTTCATCCTGACCCACAACAAGCGGCCCGCTCATAAGTGGATGTCTGGCAAGATATCACGAGGAGATCCTGCTAACCAGACACGCCATTGCAGAACCTGCTAACTAGATTCCCATTGAAACACTTTATCAAATCATCCTTGACTGTATTTAAACCAGTACAACAAGGAAATTAAAATGCCCAAGGTGCTTCACATTAATAAAATCAAAAGGCGCGGTCGGAGTTCTTTCGCACCTTCTTAAAATCTGGATTCCGCAGATCTCGGAGGAGGGCATTCTGCAGCGTCGGGAGTTTGAGGCAGCCTCGGGCTGTCTCTTCAAAAGGATGGGCCTGAGGTAGCAAAATCGTCGATAAGATTTACAGATGTGGATTCTGGCGCCGCTATCGGTACCCCTAGTGAACTGATTTGACGCGTATTTTTTGTCTGGGCGCGATTATTGCTCATAGCATACGCGGCTCCTTACGGGCCAGTCAGCAATAACTCACAGGGAAATCCCAAATGAAAAAACTCGTATACGGCCTGTCAATCGCCGCTACCTTGGCGATGGCCTCTGTCCCCACATACGCCGTTGGTACGTGGGGTGGCAATTCAGGTAACAAAGACTTTCTTGATTCCCACGTTTGTAAGAAAGCTCCTAAAAACCCCCATTGCTCTGGCACCAAGCCGACTCCGCAGCCTCACGCGGTTCCTGAGATCGATGCCGCCAATGCGGGATTGGCTCTGGCCCTGATCGGCGGTTTGATGGCGATTCGTCGCGAGCGTCGCAACCGTCGTTAATTGCACGCCGCACGCTGTCGTTGGCAGCAATAGAAAAGCCCCCGGACATTTGGACCGGGGGCTTTTTTGTTTATGGGGTCTGTCCGCCGGCGGTTAAAAATTTACCAGCGGTTAAATTTCAACGGCTAAATTTCCCAAAGGCTAAATTTCCCAGCGATTGTGGCGCAGCCAGATACTTGCGGAAATAAACCCAGCGCTCACCGCTAAGCCGAGCCAGAACGGCGCCGCTGTCAGAGTGGCGGCCAGATAGTCCGGCAGGGAGAGTGGATTCTGGATCAGCACTTCCAAGCCATAAAATCCACTGACGAGCTGATCGCGCAAAATGCGGAACAAGTGGTGGCTGCCCAGTACCCATTTCTCCAGCACAATCCAAGCAAGCGGCAACCCCAGCGCCAGCATAAAGGGTGATTTGCGCACGAAAGCTGAGCTCAATAGCAGCCAGGCGAACAACGGCAGATACCAAAGCGCCATCATGATCCAGCCCAGTACCAGCCCCAGTGCGCATTTGGCAAAGGTCAGCAGCGTGGCGCTGGTGTCCGGCACGGGGATGTTCCAGAACATGCCGGCGTACAAGAGAAAACTGAGTAGAAAAAATGCGCCCGTCAGCAGCGCCGCACCGGCATAAATTGCGGGTGCGGCCAGCAGGCCGGCGGCGAGTTTGCTCAACACGGTCGCACTTTCGGAAACCGGCATGGATTTCCAAAACAGCACACTTTGATCGCGCCGGTCGCTGTACAGGGTGTCGACAAAATAAAACAGCAGAACCAGCAGCAGAATCACGGCAAATACCGTATAGACCGCCGCCAAGCCGTGCACCAGATAACCCGGATCGGTGGTGATGGTTTGCTGCTTGCCCATCTCCTCCAGAACGTCGGAACCCAGCGCCGATACACCCGGGTTGGCGTTGCTGTAGTGCGATACAAATCCGCTGAGTTTGTGATGCCAGGGCGCCACGCCGAGCAGGAGCAGGGCACAGAGAATTCCGGCGGTTACCAATGGGGTTTTGATGAAGCTGGAGCGGCACTCCCAGAATTCGCGTTTGATCTGGGTGATGAATTTATGCGACATGTTGTTCTCCCTGCATTTTCGCCACGAAAATGTCCGCGAGGCTGGGTGTTTTGGTGGCGCCGAGGGATTGAAGAAAATGACGGTCGCCACCTTCGAATATCATCGCCCTGCCGCCCAATATGGGGCGGTTGTGAATGGGCACCTGGCCTGCAATATTTAATTGCCGATCATCGGACACATGCAGTTCCACAAAACGCTCGTGTAATTCGTCCATGGAGGAGTTAAGGCAGAGCTTGCCGTGTTGGATAAACACTACATCGGTGAGGATGTGTTCAATTTCCTCTACCTGGTGAGTGGTGATCAGGATTGTTTTGTCCTTATCGAAATAATCGTCGAGTAGGGTGTTGTAAAACTGCTTGCGGTACAAAATATCCAGCCCGAGTGGGGTCGCCTCGGATAAAAAAAGGGAGGTGGAGGGGGATGGAATAAGGGGGAGGAGAAATGGGGTGGGGGGCGAGTGGGGGGTCGTCCAGGGAAAAAAAAAGGGGTGTGGAGGGAAAAAAAGGGGGGGAGGGGAATGGGGGGGGCCGGCCTTTGGATAATTGCCGCACGAGCTGATCTGGTTTTACTTCCGTGCGCTGTAAAAAATGATTCCGCTTTGGCTCGGACAAAAACGCGGGTGTACGCCTTCGAGATATACCAGCGCCTCTTTCACTTTCAGCCAGCGCGGCAAAATTGCTGTGTCCGCAATAAACGAAATTTCCGTCAGCATTTGCGTGCGCTGAGTGTGCGGATTCAATCCGAGTACCGACAGCTCGCCCTGCGCCGGCGCGAGACCCAAAATGGTTTTGAGCAGCGTGGTTTTACCTGCACCGTTGGGGCCGATCAGGCCGAGAATGCGGCCCGGCATCAAATCCAAATTAATATTGTCGAGAACGCGTTTGGAGCCGTAGCTTTTATTCAGTCCGCGCGCTTTTATCACAGCCTGCATTAATTGGCCTCCTTCATCATTTGGCGTATGGCTTTGGTCAGTTCCGGTTCCTGGATGCCAAGCTGACGCGCGCGCGATCGATTCGGCAACTCCTGAGAAATAAATTTTTGTCGTTCCGAGGTGGCAACTTGTTGCTGAGCACCTGCCAGAACAAACATGCCCAGACCGCGGCGTGTTTCCACCAGTCCGGCATCCACCAGCCCCTGGTAGGCTTTGCCGACGGTTAAATGGTTGATACGATAATCGCTGGCAACCTGGCGCACAGAGGGCAGGGCCTCACCTTCTTTCAATGTGCCTTTTAAAATCAGTCCCAGTATTTTGTCGTGCAACTGCCGATAAATCGGCTGGAAGTGCTGTCGATTCCGTTTGTAGTCGTCTGTTTAACCTTAGCAATACGTAATAGCACTTTTTTTTTCGTGTACTTCGTTCAGTTACGTATTGCTAGGTTAAACAGACGACTACAAACGGAATCGACAGCACCT
>JANPZW010000005.1 GCA_024707385.1 Cellvibrionaceae bacterium
CTGATGCAAGCCGATTGAGGGTTCGTCGAGAGAATATACATAACGCCCACCAAGCCTGCGCCTATCTGGCTGGCCAGTCGTATGCGTTGTGCTTCGCCGCGGTAAGTGTCGCGCTGCGACTCAAGGTCAGATAATTTAATCCGGCGTCGACAAGAAAAAACGAAAAGCGGTCGCGCAATTCTTTTAAAATTTTGTCGGCGATCTTGCCGCGTGCCGGTAAATGAAAGCTTGCTGAAATATTGATGAACTTCTCCGACCGGCAGATCCGCTATTTGCGGCAGCGTTCTGTTGTCCAATGCAGACGCTGCGGGCCTCCAATTTCAGCCGTGTGCCATCGCAATCGGGACATTTCTGGCTGGCTAGGTATTTCGTAAGCCCGCGCACGGAGTTGGATTCCGTATCGCGATAACGCCGCTCCAGATTGGGGATAACACCTTCAAAAGCGTGGTGTCGATGGAAATGTATCGCCGCGATCAATTACATAAATAAAATCGATGACTTCCTCGCCCGAGCCATACAGAATTGCCTGACGCTGCTTTTTGCCGAGCTTGTGCCAGGGCGTCTTGAGATCAAATTTATAGTGCTGCGCTGCTGACAGCTTAGCGTGGAAATAATACAGGTTGCGTTTGTCCCAGCCTCGGATGGCGCCCTCTGCGATAGAAGCTTCTGGATACTGCATGACTTTTTCTTCGGCAAAGAATTGTTTCCAGGCCGAGCCCGTCGCAACTGGGACAAGCGCCCGCCGGATTATTAAAGGAGAACAGCCTGGGTTCCAGCTCGGAAAGCGAGTAATCACAATGCGGGCATGCATGTTTGGCAGAGAAAATCTGCTCTGTTTTGTTGCCATCAATAAATCCAACAATGGCAAGCCCTCGGATAAAACGATAGCGGTTTCGAAACTTTCGGCGAGGCGTTGTTTGATATCTTCGCGCACCTTGGAATCGGCTCGATCACGACATCAATCGTGTGCTTTTTCTTTTTGTCGAGCAGTGGAACATCATCAAGATCTACCACGATCCCATCCCGCGCACCCGCACGAAGCCGTCGCGGCGCAGGGACTCGAATATATGGAGGTGTTCGCCCTTGCGTTCGCGCACTATCGGAGCTAACAGCATCAGTTTGCTGCCTTCGGGCATGGCCACGAACCGATCAACCAGTTCGCTGATGGTTTTGGGCGGCAAGCGGGAGAGGATGTATAGGGCAGGTGAGCTCCTTCAAATGCGCAACCAGCAGGCGGGTATAGTCGTGGGGTTCGGTGGATGGTGCCGACGGTGGAGCGGGGGATTATGGGATGTGGATTTTTGTTCGATTGAGATTGCGGGACTCCAAGCCTTCAACGTGATCAACATCAGGCTTTTTCACTCATCGGTACAGAAATTGCCGCGCATAGGCGGAGAGAGACCCCACTTTGCAGCGGCGCTGTCCTTCAGCGTAAAGAGTGTCAAAAGCCAGTGACGTTTTGCCTGATCCCGACCAGCCCGTGATAACCACAAGTTTGTCCCGCGGTATATCGAGATCAATGTTTTTCAGATTATGAGTGTGCCCCACGAACCAGAATGCGATCCACAAGCTACCCCTATGCAAGAGCTGAGCGCAGCGCCGATCGCTGCGTGAAAGAGGGGTAGTATACGAAAATCCCTCGTCGGGAGGATCAGGTTTTTTGATAAAGACCTGTAGGAAAATTACAGGTCTTCCATGTCGCGCACACAGTTGCTTGTTTTCGAGGCGGTTGCGAACGCCGATTTTCTTGTAGACGTTATAAAGGTGGCTTTTAACGGTGTTGTTCACTGACTTCAAGGGCCGCTGCTATATCGAGATTGGTAGCGCCGTTCTTGATCAAGCGGAGAATCTGCCGCTCACGTTTCCGTCAGCTTGATATCGATATGACGGATTGATGGGGCGCGGCGGTTTTTTTCCAGAAATGGTGAAGTAGGCGGCGCGGCGTTGCCCAGTATTCACCGCGCAGCAGACACTCGAGTCGCGGATCAGCTGTTCCTGATCGGTGTCGGTAAAAGATCCCGCAGGTCGTCTGCGCCGACCCCATGGCAGTCGATCAGCAAAAGGTGATCGGCTGTCGTATCCGGCGCGAGCCGGGAGATGATAGAGCAATCAATACCGATTTTTTCGGTGATCAAGGATGCGAGCAGCCCAGTCTGGAGGCTGTTGTTCAAAGAATACAGCGATATACCCTTTACATCGGGGCGTGCTGAAATTGCGGTCACAATATAGTCTGCCTTATGTTGATTCCTGACCTAAGAGGGCGGGCCGAGCCGGCCGCACTTTGTCCACCGAAAAACGCATGAATTATGCCTAAATTCCAGTTCCCCCGAAAGAGTTTAGCTTCTTGTGGAGTTTGCTGCCGTGTCCTGGTCCCACACCTGGAGTTTTTGCCCAGCACCGTTTTCATTGCTTGTCGTTGCCGATACAGGACCGAAACTGGCCGATAACATAAAAAGCAAATCCTTTGGGTCGTTCGTATCGGCAGGTAAGAATGCCACACTTTACGTAGATAGAGAGTTTTCGCTGTGAGCAGTGGCGAGCCGTTTTCGAGATGCGAGTAGTGGCGACTCTGGCGCTGCTGTATGTCTTTCGCATGCTCGGGTTATTCATGGTATTTCCCGTCATGATGATTTTTGGCGCCCGTTATGAAGGTTGCTTGCCGCTTTCCTGTTGGGGCTGGCATTGGGCGGATATGACAGCTTGAGCGATTTTTTTCAGGTTCCCTTGGGACTGCTCTCCGATATCTGGGGGCGCAAGCGCGGTGTTGCTCTGGGCTTGGCTATTTTTCTTCTCCGGCAGTGTTGTCGGCCCAAGCTGCACTCACGGATTCAATTTGAGGCTTGTGATCGTAGACGCTGCAGGGTGCGGGAGCCATCGCGCCAGCGCCGTCATGGCGCTGGTCGGTGATCTCACATCAGGCAAAACCGACCCGTGCCATGGCCGTGATAGGTGCTTCCATCGGCATGTCGTTTTCCGTCGCGATGGTGCTGGGGTCTGTGCTGGCCGCAGTTGGCGGTTTGTCCTCGATCTTCTGGGTATCGACCTGCCTTTCTTTGGTGGGCATGGCAATTCTGTACCTGCTGGTACCCGATCCACCGAGAGATGGGCGGCAGGGGTCCGATGGTTTGGCAGTGCCGGCGCTCTTGACGGGTGCCATGCGCAATTTTGATCTGTTGCGTCTTAACTTCGGCGTCTTCGCTTTGCATTTCGCCTTAACGGCAATGTTTGTGAAGCAGTGCCATTGGTGTTTGATGACGCCGGCATAGAGGCTCAAAAGCACTGGCACTATTACCTGGGCCTGTCATGATGATTGCATTCGTGCTGATGCTACCTTTTATGTACATCCGCCGAGCGCAAGCGCAAAATCAAATGGTGTTCGTTGGTGCGGTGGCCCTGCTTGTCGCTGCCGAGGGTTTCTTGGCCTGTGCGCATTCCATTGGATTCTGGTTGGTTGGGCTTCTGGTGTTCTTTACCGGATTCAACTTGCCTGAAGCCACCTTGCCGTCGCTGGTCAGCAAACTGGCACCAGCAGGTAATAAAGGCACCGCGATGGGGGTTTATTCTACCTGCCAGTTTCTCGGTGCTGCGTCCGGCGGAATCGTCGGCGGATTTTGTTACCAGCATTGGGGATTCGACAGCGTATTGATGGCGGCTCTGGTGGTTAATCTCATTTGGCTGGGGGTTGCCAGCGGTATGCGCGCTCCCGTTATCTCACCAGCGTATGTGTTCCGCTCGATCGCGAGCTGGAGCTTCGCCAGATACAAACTGGTGTCCCAGGTGTGGTTGAAGCTCTGTGGGTTAAGGAGCAGGCGCTGCTTTACCTGAAGGTTGATGATCGCCTGTTTCAAAAGGCGCAGTTGAATGCGTTTCTGCTAAGAGATGGGTGCGCACTGACGGGTATGAAGATCCGGGGCGGAATATATAGACTGGATGCCCCATTGGTTATCGGTAAAAAATCTGGAGGTTTAGTGTGGCAAGCCGTGGTGTCAATAAAGTTATTCTGATCGGCAACATAGGGCAGGACCCGGAAGTCCGGTATATACCGCGGTAGCACTACTAATATCATCAGTGTGGCGACGTCCGAAGCATGGAAAGATACAGACAGGTCAATCAACTCTGGCAGGAGCGGACTGAGCGGCACAGGGTTGTCTTTTCAATCGTCTGGCAGAAATCGCCGAGCATTTGCGCAAAGGCAGTAAGGTGTATATCGAAGGATCCCCGCGAACCCGCAAATGGCAGGACTAGCAGGGGCAGGACTGCCATACCGAGATCGTCGCCAATGAGATGCAGTGATGCTCGACTGGCGCGTGGTGTGGAAATCGGTTCATCCGCACCGTCTTATGGTGATTATGGTGCACCCGCATCGGTTCCGCTGTCCTCGCGGCCCGCGCCGGCCAGCAACCAGCGCGTTCAGCTCCGCCGCAGTCCTCTCCGGCGCTCTGACTTCGATGGTTTTGATGATGACATTCCATTC
>JANPZW010000013.1 GCA_024707385.1 Cellvibrionaceae bacterium
TGGCTTCGTCGTCATCATCCAGCTCTTCGGCATCGTCAGGCGTGTCGAGCACTTCAAGTTCATCCAGTTCTACTTCGTCGAGCTCCTCAAGTTCCTCCAGCTCATCGAGTTCGTCCTCTTCAAGCTCATCCAGCAGCTCCAGTGGTATAGCGTTGGAAGAAAGTTTTCTCAGCATCACCGTAATGGGAAGCGGTGACACAGACCTGTCGGCCACTTTGATGCAGGTGAGCGTCGAGCTGTTGAATGACGAAGGCGTGTCAGTGGAGCAAAAAATTCTCGAGGTGGCGGGCTCCGCTACCAGTGGCAACACTTTGAAAAGCACAGGCCCTGTCGCACTTGAGGGAGCCAAACGACTGGTGGTGAACGTCAGTCATCCCGGCTACACAAGTTTTTCCCGTCGCGTTGAGGCGAGCCCCGTCGTCTACTTGAATGCGGAATTACTCGCGGTGGAAGAGTTGACGGTAAATATGACGCAAACCGAAAGCGTTTCCGGCGCTACCGTTGATGGCTTTACTGTGAACCTGCCCACCGAAGGCAATGAGGGCGATCTGCAGGTCGGTATTCCGCGCTCGCTGCTTCCCGAAGGCACCACCAGCGTTACCGCTGAATTGAAGTCCTTTGATCCGAATGACCCAGTGGACGCGCAGAATTTCCCCGGCGCCTACGCTGATACCGACGGCAATAATCTGGTTTCCGTGGCCTTCAATTACGCAAGCATCCGCACCGACTCCGGCGAGACACTTGCCAGCATCCTGCAGGCTCGCGCGGCACAAGTGGGTATTTTCTCCACCGCCGACGCGGAAGAACCCGTCATTATCAATCGCGGCATACCAGCAAGCAGCTGCGTCACCCTCAGCCGCCTGGGCGACTCTGATGCTGAAACAACTGGATTCCAAATACCGGTTTACTCCTATGACAACAGCCGCGGTTTGTGGGAGCTGCTCGGCCACGGCACCGTCTACACATCCGCTGGCGCATTGATTAATGCCGTTGATGAAAATGCGTGCGAAGACGGCAGCTACGTCCTGAAATCGCAGTGACCAGCGAAATATTCCTGAGCGAATGGTGGAACCTGGACTATCCCCTGGTTTTTTCCGAACCAGTGAAATATTGCGCACAAATAAAACTGCAAAATGAAACTGGAGAAACTCTCAACGGAGTGCACGGATTTTATTACGGCGAAGCGGGAGAATTTGCCAGCAATTATTTTGTTACGGACAACAATGGCAACGCGCTTTTGGAAGTAGACACCGGAACCTCTGCAGAGACCATTAATGCCAACATCCTGTTTTTTGGCGAAAACATTCAAAATGGCACTGTCATCCTGAGCCGCAACTGCAGCAACCCCCAGCCCCAGATTGTGGAAGTGCGCCAGCCGCGCTTGTGCCAAATAAAAGGACAGCTGGAATATCCAGACGGCTCCGCCGCAACTCGGCATCCCATTTTGGCCGTTCCCACAAACTACGCGCTGGGTGATTATATAGATTTCACCGGCAGCAACAGCGCAGGAGAATACTGGTTGAATGCGACCTGTGAAAAGGACTACGCCGTGACGATTATTTGGACCGGCGAGGAGGAAGTAACGAAACAGGCAAATGTTAACGGCACAGTCAGCAATGATGAAACGGCAGACAATGGAACAGTAGCTACTCTACCGACAATAGAAATTGAGCCGATTCCCACTGAGATCGCCGGCGTAGGATATTCCACTGCCGACAAACGCATTTACCTGTTTACCTTTGGCCACCGGGACTATTTTCCGCTCAACTACGACCTGCGCATCGCCAACGAGAATGGACAACAAATTGGCACTCTTGCAGGCACCGCTTCCTTATCATCGGAAGTGGCCGAGGAGTACCCGTGGTACTTCGGCTACAGCGAAATTATCTCCGATATCGATATCAACGTCGGAGATGACAGCTTTATTCAAGTAACAGGCACTGTGGTCGATAGCCGAAATCAAACCAAAAACATCGACATTCTCGTTCCAGTTACGAATGAACCGTTGGGCTCTATATTTGATGATTAACAGATAAAAAATCCCGGGCATTTGCCCGGGATTTTTTATTCTGATCATTATTCCTTCTACTAAATATACGCCTCAGATTAGCTACTTCAGCGATTTGGGCGTATATCGCCACAATCACTGGCCAACCACTTTCCTTCCAGACTAAATACCATTTCGGACGGCTTTCCCTCGATAATTTGTGTGGTTTTACCCTGTCCGGTGTAATGCGTCGAAGAATGAAAATGTATTTCCATCTCTGATGACGACGGCACATCGCCGCTGCAGATTTCGGTGGACTTGATGCGGTTTTTATCAATTTGGGTCAGATCTGAACGGCAGCCATGCTGTGGCTCCCGCAATTGACCCTTGTCGATTTCCGCCTGGGTGACGCAACTGCGCGCAAGTGTTCCGTCCTGGCTGATGGAAACCCTTCCCTCTTCAAAGGACAAACTTTTTTCATCCATTTTCACGCCGGAGGCCGCCAGCATTTCCTCCATCTGCTTACGCTGCTCGGGAGGCATTTCGGCAAGCTGTTTCTTCATCTCCGCCATCGCCTGCTTCATTTGATCCGCATAGGCATCCTGCATTTTTTCCGCGCTCTTGCCGGAGAGATTCACACGATTCTCCCACAGGCCGGGTTTCATATCGATCTTGACCTGGGCCTGAGCCCCGGATACGCAGAGAATACCCGCAAGAATGGTCATGCATTTTTTCATGTGATTGCTCCTTCAGTGGATGTTACCGATACATAGAATTGGTGGCGGACTTGGCTTCCCTCGCCGCAACACTGCGCAGCTTAAATCGATCCTCAAACGCGCCACCTGTTAATAACTATTGAACAATGCGGCTCCCGCTTCGGGGCGGCGGGCGGAACAACTCGAAGCGGCATATGTCCTGGATAGCACCAGCGAAATTACAACTGGAATGTAAATCCCACAAGTCCTTGCACCCGGCGCAGCGTTTTTTTCTCTTCGCCGCCGCATTTCCTTACCTTGAACACACGCCACCATTGGAATGGCGTTTGCGTATCGTATCGACTGCCTATATTGATTCAGCTATACAGATGGAGAGAAATCACGATGAAACAAAATCGAACTCTTGTGATTACCGGTGCAACGGCGGGAATTGGCCGCTCCACAGCAATGGAATTTGCCCGTAAGGGCTACAACATTGGCCTGATCGCACGCGATCAGAGTGGTTTGGATAAAACCCGCCGAGAGCTGGAAACCCTCGGCGTAAAAGTGCTTGGCATTTCTGCGGACGTAGCCAAGGCTGACGAAATCGATTCAGCGGCGGAGCGTATTGCACAGGAACTCGGTCCAATTGACGTCTGGATTAACTCCGCAATGGTGACGGTTTTCGCTCCTGTGGAAGACATTACACCGGAGGAATACAAAGACGTGACAGAAATTACGTATTTAGGATATGTGTATGGAACGCTCACCGCGCTAAAACACATGAAGCAGCGCAATCATGGATGCATTGTTCAGGTGGGCTCAGCTTTGGCGTACCGCTCCATTCCTCTGCAATCCGCCTATTGTGGGGCAAAAGCGGCAATTCGCGGGTTTACCGATTCGCTGCGCAGCGAACTGATCCACGACAAAAGCAATATCAAAATCACCATGGTGCAGTTGCCCGCACACAACACGCCGCAATTCGATTGGGCGCGCAATAAACTTGGCAGTGTCGCGCAACCCATTGCACCCATTTATCAACCCGAAGTCGCCGCACGTGCAATTTATCGCGCAGCACATGACGCACCGCGGGAATTGTGGGTGGGACGCAACACTCTGCTATCGATCATTGGCACAGGCTTCATTCCGTCCCTATTGGATAAATTACTCGCCCGCCGCGCCTATGCGGGACAAAAAAGGCGACGAAAAATTGTCCGCGCGTGAAGAAAATGGAAATCTGGAACATCCGGTGCCAGGGTTGCACGAAGAACATGGACGCTTCGGAGCCGAAGCAAAAGAAAGCGCCATCAGCGTGACGCAAGATGCGGTGGAATATAGTTGGATTTTTGCGGGAATCGGCTTGGTAGGGATAATTGCAGGAGCGATGCTGGGGCAAAGGGCCCTGCACCGCCTCAACTACGATAAATAACGGCAGAAGTCAGCTTAAGGCCGCGTAAAAAGGCGCGTACAAAACCAGCCGCCGAATTCCCCAATCGCAACACAACGGCTGCGATTGGGGCCAACCGATCACTGGAGCTCAAAAACGTACATCTTGTTTAGATTGGTATCCACGTTGTTGGCAAATACGAACATATATCGGTCGTCTTCAGAGAACATAATACGCGACACCATTGGCGTTTCTTCAGGCAGCATCAATTCGTAATCCAGTTCCGGAAATGGCGCCCGACCGGAAATATCGAAAATGCGCAGGGACTTTGTCTGCCAATCAAACAATCCGGCCAACGACCCCTTAGGAGAAATCCCGACGCGATTGAGGGAATCATCACCACCTGAGCTCAGCGACCCCATATAGGCAAGCTGGCCATTATAGATATCGTCAAAGTGCGAAATGCGATTGCCGTTTGCGCTGATGCTAAAGAGAAAATCGAGATAATAGTTTTCCCCCACTGTACCTAAGGTATTGAACACATTATCGCGAGCATTGTAGACATAGGCTGCTCTCGGTCCTGATGTGGTCGGCCCGCCCGCCCAGATCATGTAAGTACCATGCAAGCTCACAAGCCCGAATGGTGAGTGTTCTCCAGGAAAATTAAATCCGACACCAGCCCAATCGGGATAAGACCACATACTCGGCCATTGATTGGTATCCGCAACCAGGGTCAACCCGGTATAAAGTGGGGCAACCAGCCCGAAATGTTCGTAAAAGCAGGAATTCAATGGGAAAGGCGAAGTAATCTCCGACGTTTCCAGATCGATTTCCCACAACTCGCACTCATAGGTTCCCACGAGAAGCTTTTTGCCATTTTGCGAAAGGCCTATTCCGGCCGGTGCTGTAATCGGAAATTGTGACCACATCCAACTCTCACCGTCATGCGAAAGGGTGTAAACCGCATAGCCGCTATATCCACCGGAATAATGGAACTGCTCGCGCGCCGGATCGTAGATGATTTGCGTCGGTGTTGCCGGCAGGGTCAACGCTTCTATCGGGTAAATCGCGTGAGGTTTGACAACGAGTGTAACGGGTTCCCACAAAATGGAGGGACTGTCCGGTAACGTGATTGTATGTTCACCCTCGGGCAACGTACCTGGTATTAAAAGCTCCACCTCCGAGGCGTTTATTCTGGTTACGCTGGAAATCAGCGTCTCGCCCACTAGGATACCTCCGAGGCCCAATTGGCCGACACCAGGACCTCGCACTCTGACGGTAGTATCTTCGCCACTGTAAAGCACTCTGGGTGATACGGTTTTGACACCCGTGAACGCAATCTCAACGGTCACCGGTATTCTCACCTGGGTTTCACGTCCCAAATAGCTATAGACCAGATCGACCCATTCCTCGCGCACACCATTTTCCGAAATCCCGGCTTTAGCTCGATCGATTGTCAGATCAATCGCGCTGTTGCCGTTATTTTTTTCTGCGTGCAGAAGAGCGCTGGCGGCGGCGATACGCCAAGTGACGGCTGACTCCGAGGGGGTTACAGGAATACTAAACATCAGTTCGTCTTCACCGAGGCTATTGTCAATCACAATTGTATTGACAGTACCAATAGACACCCCGGGAGCTTCTTTGACGACTAAAGTGATTCGCACGTCCACATACTTAATCTCTTCCGTTTCTATCCATCCAGTGAGAAACCGAAGCGTCGTTGTATAGGTACCTGGAGCTACACCAAAGGCATGCAGCTCAAAAAAAGCTTCCCCCTTCGACTGGCCAAGCTCTTGCACACCCAGCCAACCTGGCACGCTCTGCCCGGCCGGAGCTCCAACAATCACCGCATCTCCCACAAATCTGACAGCCACAGCGCGACTGGCAGACTCCTGAAGTCCAACAATGAAATCAACTTGTGGAGCATCGACAGTAATGCTTAACGCCGGGTAGTTGGAACCAGGCTCCCCCACCTTTGCCTGACGACCCTCCCCCACTGCTACAAGCCCCAAGAACGAGTAAAAGTGCCAAAAATACTAACCGAATCATTGAAGCTCCTATCCACACAGTTTTGATGAGAGATGGGCCAAACAGTGGCTCATCTGGCGCGCGCACAGTACATCAAGGCGCCCCAAACGTCTTGAGAATAGATCACGCAGCTCATCTTCAAACACCGGAGCATTCGAACACCTCCATCTTGACGCGAAGTTTGCAGCGAATTCCTTTCTCCCCCTACAATCCACCGCAGGACAAAACCACTACAAGGACCCGTACATGTCACTCGCCATAGTCCATACCCGCGCCCAATTGGGCATAGATGCCCCCCAGGTTACCGTCGAAGTCCACCTCTCCAATGGCCTGCCCGGCTTTGCCATCGTCGGTCTGCCGGAGACGGCGGTGAAGGAGAGCAAGGATCGGGTGCGCAGCGCAATTCTCAATAGTCATTTTGAATTTCCCGTCAAACGCATCACCGTCAATCTGGCGCCGGCGGATTTGCCCAAGGAGGGCGGCCGCTATGACCTTGCGATTGCGATTGGCATTTTGGCGGCCTCGGAGCAGGTGCCGGCCGAGCAGCTACCGAGCTATGAATTTATCGGCGAACTCGCCCTGTCCGGCGATATTCGCCAGGTGCGGGGCTGTCTGCCGGCGGTGCTGGCAAGCGGCAAAGCCGGGCGCACTTGTGTCGTACCCGTGGAGAATGCGGCGGAAGCGAGTTTGTGCCGCGAGGCGCCGCACCTACTGGCCAACCATCTTCTTGCGGTCTGCGCCCATCTTCATCAGCGGGAAAATCTGCCGACGACACAGCCCGTGCAGCCGATTGGGCCCGTGTCGAGCCAGGATCTCGCAGATGTAAAAGGCCAGGCGCAGGCACGCCGCGCCCTTGAAGTGGCGGCGGCCGGCGGTCACAACCTGCTTTTGTTCGGCCCACCGGGGGCGGGCAAATCCATGCTGGCCAGCCGCCTGCCCGGCATCCTGCCGCCCCTGGCCGAACAGGAGGCTCTGGAGGTCGCGGCGATCGGCTCCATCGCCGGCAGCAATGTGATCCAGAGCTGGTGCACGCGGCCGTTTCGCTCGCCTCACCACACCTCTTCCGCGATTGCCCTGGTGGGAGGAGGCACCCACCCCAAACCCGGCGAAATCACCCTCGCCCATAAAGGCGTGTTGTTCCTTGACGAGCTGCCGGAATTTCCCCGCAGCGTGCTGGAGGTGATGCGCGAACCCCTGGAGAGCGGATGCATCCATATCTCCCGCGCCAACGCCCAGGTGAGTTACCCGGCGCAATTCCAACTTATTGCCGCAATGAATCCCTGTCCGTGCGGGTTTCTCGGCGACAAGAACGGCAAATGCACCTGCACACCCACCCAGATCAAACGCTATAGAGGCAAGGTATCCGGCCCGCTGCTCGACCGCATCGACATGCACATTCAAGTCAACGCCCTGCCCATCGCCGACCTACAAGACGCGCCTCAAGGTGAGAGCAGTGCCGCTGTGCGCGAACGAGTGCTCAGCACCCACGCCCGTCAGCTTCACCGGCAGGGCAAGGTCAATGCACAACTGCGCGGGCGCGAGCTGCAGCGGCACTGTGCCCTCGACAACGGGTCGCAAAAGCTGTTGGCGGTGGCGATGGACAGACTGCGCCTGTCAGCCCGCGCCTACGATCGCATTCTGCGCGTGGCCCGCACTCTGGCGGACCTGCAGGCCGCAGAGCATGTAGCGACGCCACATATCAGCGAAGCGCTTGCTTACCGCATGCTCGACCGCGCGGTGGGCTGAATGTTTAACGGAATTTCCTCCGGGGAAAGTGCGCAAACAATCCCGACGAATTTCCCCCGGTGATATAAGCTTTGCAACATAAATCACAAAACCCACCCCATAAGGGAGACCGAAATGCCCTACCAACTGCCCTGCTGTCGGCTGCGCGACGGAGAGCTTTTGCCTGATTATTTCCGCCCGGTGCGCATCATCTGCATCGGACGCAATTACGCCGACCATGCGAGAGAGATGGGTCACGACCCGGCACAGGAGCCACCGTTTTTCTTCTTTAAACCAATCACCGCGCTAGCGCGTGATGGGACTTTTGTGATGCCGAGCTACTCCCGCGAGGTGCATTACGAGCTGGAGCTGCTGATCGCGCTGGAGCAGGGTGGGCGCAACCTCTCACTGCAACAAGCCAAAAGTTGCGTGGGCGGCTTTGGCCTGGGTTTGGACATGACCTGCCGCGACATTCAACGCCAAGCCAAAGAGGCTGGCCGCCCGTGGGAGCTGGCCAAAGGTTTTGACGGCTCCGCCCCCTGTACTGCAATCGCGCCGGGCAGCTTCGATGATCTGGATAGCCTGGGCACCATGACGCTCAAGCGCAATGGCGAAGTCGTGCAACAGAGTCACTGGCGCGACATGATCTGGTCGATCCCCGAACTTCTACAGCACATCTCCCACCATATCGCCCTACAACCGGGTGACCTGATTTTTACCGGCACGCCGGCCGGCGTGGGGCCTGTAGAAGCAGGCGACCGACTGGAGGCGCGCATGGAGGGTTTCCCCAAATCCCTGCTGTTGCAGATCACAAAGGAAGACATCTGATTTTGCACCGGCCGCCGGGGAACACGTACAATCCCCGGCCCTGGTTGTTCTTGCTGTGCCGCCCCTGTGAACAAACTCAATCCCCGCCAAGCTGAAGCCGCCCGTTATGTCGATGGCCCCTGCCTGGTGCTGGCCGGTGCCGGCAGCGGTAAAACCAGCGTGATCACGCGAAAAATCGCCTACCTCATCGAAACCTGCGGCTATCCCGCGCGCCACGTCGCGGCGGTGACCTTTACCAACAAGGCCGCGCGGGAAATGAAAGAGCGCGTCGGCAAGCTAATCAAAGGCAAAGAAGCCCGCGGGCTCACCGTCAGCACCTTTCACAATCTCGGCTTGAATATCATCCGTCGCGAACACAAAACCCTCGGCCTTAAAGCGGGATTCTCGATTTTTGACGCGGAAGATGCGCGGGCGCTGTTGAAAGATTTAATGCTCCGGGACGGCGACACCAGCACCGATTTGCTCGACCAATTGCAAAATCAGATTTCCAATTGGAAAAGCGCGCAGATTTCCGCTCAGCACGCTTTGAGCACAGCCAATAGTGACGGCGAACAAATGTGGGCGCTGTTATACGAGCGCTACAACCAGGCGCTGCACGCCTACAACGCAGTGGATTTCGACGATCTGATCCGCCTGCCAACCGAATTGTTCAGCAGCAATCCCGAAGTGCTGGAGCGCTGGCAAAATCGCATTCGCTATTTGTTGGTGGACGAATATCAGGACACCAATACCAGCCAATATTTATTGGTGAAACAATTGATCGGCCAGCGCGGCGCACTCACCGTCGTAGGCGATGACGACCAGAGCATTTACGCCTGGCGCGGCGCCCGACCGGAAAATCTCAGTTTATTGAAGCAGGATTTTCCCAATCTGCATGTGGTGAAACTGGAGCAGAATTACCGCTCCACCGCTCGCATATTAAAAGTCGCCAACGCGGTGATCGCCAATAATCCGCACGAATTTAATAAAAACCTATGGAGTGAGTTGGGCATAGGCGAACCTTTGAGAATTATTCGCTGCCCGAACGAAGATGCGGAAGCAGAAAGAGTTGCCACAGAAATTCTCAACCAGCGCCTGCGTCGCCAGTGCCAATTCCGCGACTTTGCGATTTTGTATCGCGGCAATCACCAGTCGCGCCTGCTGGAAGTGAAACTGCAGCAATACCAAATTCCCTACAACATCAGCGGCGGTACCAGTTTTTTTGCCCGAGGTGAAATCAAAGACATCATGGCCTATCTGCGTCTTCTGGTGAATCCGGATGACGACAACGCATTTTTACGCGTGATCAATACCCCGCGGCGCGCTATAGGCACCAGCACTCTAGAGGGCTTGGGCCGCTACGCCAACGAGCGCGAAATTAGCTTGCTCGCCGCATGTCAGGAATTCGGCTTGCAAGCCGTTCTGCCGGAAAAAGGACTGGAGCGCGTGCGCGAATTTTGCGCCTGGCTGGAGCGTGTGCGCCACAACTGCCACACTGGCGATCCTGTCGCGGCGATTCGCGAAATGATCGAGGATATCGATTACGAAGGCTGGCTGCACCAGAATGCCAGCGCGCCCAAAGTGGCGGAGCGGCGTATGGAAAATGTGTGGTATCTCATCGAATCCATCGCCAAAACCCTGGCGCGCAATGAAGACGAAAACAAAGACAACGAGGATAACCTCAACAGCGCCATCGCCAAAATGATGCTGATGGATTTATTGGACCGCCAGCAGGAAGAAGACGAAAGCGACCGGGTGCAAATGATGACTCTGCACGCTTCCAAAGGCCTGGAATTTCCGCACGTCTTTATCGTCGGCATGGAAGAAGAACTCCTGCCGCACCGCACCAGCATTGAAGAAGACAATATCGAAGAAGAGCGCCGCCTGATGTACGTCGGCATCACCCGCGCCCAGCGCACTCTAACACTCACTCTCGCTGGCAGCCGAAAACAATTCGGCGAAAAAATGGAAACCACCCCAAGCCGGTTTTTGGAGGAAATCCCAGAGGAAGATGTGGTGCTGGAAGGTTTCGGCAAAGCCAGCAAAGAGCAAGTGGAACAAAAAGGTCGCGAGACAATTAGCAATATTTTGAATATGTTTGATTGATGCCCTATCTAAGCCATCGCGGCGAAAATGGAATTATCCCTTATTGAACGCTGAAATCTGGAGACTGCAATGTATATCCCCAAACACTTCGAACAGCCCAGCATTGAAAGCACCCATGAATTCGTTGAGGCATATCCATTCGCCACACTCGTTACCTTAAGACCTGATGGCTTGTGCGGCGACCAGATTCCGATGCAATTGAACAAAGCACCACAGCCCTATGGAACACTGGTGGGCCATGTGGCAAGGGCAAATCCGGTGTGGCAGTTTGCTGACGGCAAAGAAGTGTTGGTGATTTTTTCCGGCCCGAACGCCTATATCTCGCCCTCCTGGTACGCCTCAAAATCCGCGACCGGCAAAGTTGTGCCTACATGGAATTATGCGGTGGTCCACGCCCACGGGAAACTTCGAGTTTTCACCGATCCGCAATGGCTCAAGAGTCATCTTGAAGAGCTTACCGACCGTCATGAATCCAACCTTACAAGCCCATGGTCGATTTCTGACGCTCCGACAGAATTTATAGAAAATTTGTTAGATCACATTGTCGGCGTAGAGATAGTAATTTCCAGATTAGAGGACAAAAGGAAACTCAGCCAGAACCGCCCGCAGGCGGATAGGGAAAGAGTAATCGCGGGTTTGCGTGGGTCGGGGTCACATGATATGGCTGAGCTTGTTGAAAAAGGCGGCACGAACGCGCGATCTTAGCGCTCCGCTCCCGCGCCATCAAAACCTATAACGACTTTCCATCGCTCCGGTGCCCCGCCCAAACCCGCAAATGCTGCCGAATCTTCTCGCCAACATAAATCTGCGGTTCTGAGCGCTCCTCTTCCGGAAAGTCTTTTTCCTCCCACTCATGGATCAAGCTCTTCGCTTTATCAAAAGCGGCGATAAAATCCATCTGGGGGGTAAGCGATTTCTTGAAGTAGGCGCGGGCGAAATAGGTTAAATCGTTGCGATCATCACAGCCAAAGGATTGGCGATCCGCGCGGGAGGCAGTAATGACCAGGGTATTTTCATTTTTCAGGCCGGGAATAAAACCGCCGGAATAACAGGCGGAAATAATAACTATGCGCCAACGCACGCCGGATTTATCCAGAGTAGCCGTCAAATCGTCTTTTCCTATTGCGGGCAACTGCAGTCCCGGCATGGCGATATGGAACTGGTGATCCTCGGTGCCGTGGCTGGTGAGATACAGCAGCAGAATATCCTGCTCGCTATCCATTTTATTCGCCGCAGCTTCCACTGCGCGGGCCAGGCTGACCCGGGTTGCCAGGGGATAGGTTTTTGTCGATTCCCGGTTGTTGGCGAGGAGAATCTGACGTCCTGCAATATCCAGCGGCTGTGCGAATTGCTCCGCTACATAACGCAGTTCGCGTAAAAAAATCTCCTGCGCACCATCACCAGCTACGCCGACAAAATAAAAATCGATTTTATTCGGTGTCTGATCCGCCAAGGCGGCAATCCTGGTTTCAAGCAGTGCCGGCTGCGAATACAACAGATCTTCCACCTGCAGCGCGCGGGCGGTGAACCTTTCCTCCGCCGCGCCTGCCAATTCGCCATAAATCCAATTTCCACTCAGGATGCGCGGTTCACCATCAGCGGAATCTTTTAAACTGAGCTCACCGGATCCGTGATAGAAGCCGTGTTCAAAAGAGCCGGTGTAGACATTGCCTTCGGCATCGATCAGTACGCCATCTCCGTGAGAGGCCCAGTTACTGACATCGCCTTCGTAAACTGACCCATCCGCTCGCTCAATACGCCCTTTGCCAGAAAAACTGCCGGCGACAAAATCACCGCTGTATTGCTCGTCGCTGGCGGATTTGTATATGCCTTTTCCCTCATAAAATCCGCCGGCAAAAGTGCCTTCATAGACACCGCCACCTTTTTCGCGAAATATTCCTTCCTTCATTTCATCGTCGGCAAATTCACCTTCGAAGGTATCGCCGTTGGACCACTCCATGCGCCCTTTGCCATGCATTCGATTATTGTCGAATTCGCCGGAATAGCTCATCCCGGTGTGGTATTCCAGCGTGCCTTCGCCATGAAACATGCCGCGGGCAAACTCACCTTTATAAACCATATCGGAAGTGCGCCACTCCCCCGCTCCGTGAATCAAGCCGCGCTGAAAATTGCCGATAAAATGCGAGCCATCCGCACCGACAAGCTCACCCGGCCCCTCCAGAAAACCATCTTTGATTGCGCCGTAATATTTAACGTTGTTCGGCAGAATAGCGTCCGCGGGCTGCCACTTCCTGCCCCAGAGGTCCTCGTTAAAGAGGTAGGCGCCGTAAATAAAAAAGAGAACAGCGCCACCGGAAAAAGCAGTTTGAGTGTGGTACGCAAACGCATGGTGTGTTGATTACAGTTGTTTGATGGATTCGTTTTGGTTAAGACCGTTGGCGATTTCGATATTTATGCCATCTGACAGACCCACCACCACTTCCCGCCGGGCGAACTGCTGGGGACCGGTTTCAACCTCAACAAAGGTTTTATTGCTTTCGGTAATCAGGTTGGCTTCATTGATGGCGAGCACCTGATCGCGTTTTTCCAAAACTATATCGGCATTAGCGCTATAGCCGGCGCGCAGAAAAGTGTCCGCACTCAGTGTCACCGCGGCGCGAATTTCGAATTTGATGGTGCCTTGATCTTCAAAACCTTTGGGAGCGATATATTCTAAATGCGCGGTGAAACGCGGATCACCGATGGCACCGACGCGCAATTCCAGCGGCATGCCTTCACGCAATTTACCCACTTCCGATTCGTCCACGCGCCCTTCGAAAATCATATCCTCCATATTGGCGATGGTGGCGATGGTGGTACCTTCGTTGAAGGTATTACTCTGAATAACGAAACCGCCCTCCTTCACTGGCACATCCAGCAATACTCCGGAGACCGTGGCCTGTACCTGATTGGAGATTTTGCCGGATTTTTTGCTGGCGCCATCCCGGATCAAGGCAACATTGTTTTCGGATGCTTTAACACCTTCCTCGGCGAGGCGGTATTGCAATTCAAAGCGATTGAAATCCAGCTCGGAAATCAGCTTTTCCCCAAACAGGACCTTTTGCCGCTCATAATCCCGCTTGGCATTGGCGAGGTTGATGCGAGCCTTCTCCAATTCGGATTCGGCGTTGCTCAGAAAGGCGAGATCCGGCAGCAATTCGATTTTGGCGATCAAATCGCCCTTGGCAATTTTCTGCCCGGCCTCGACATACACTTCTTCGATAACACCAGGAACGCGGGACTTTACTGCGATTTCTTTACGCGGCACGATTTTCCCGGTGGCAACGGTTTTGCGCACTATATCCGTCACAAAGGGTTTTGCCGTTTGATAAATCACCGGCGCTTCCTGGGATTTGCGGTATAAAAAAATGGTGGTGCCGATAAACACCGCCAGAATCGCAATCCCCAATAACATCAAAAAGAACTTTTTCATGCGCCCTCATTTATTCGCTTTGAAATACCACAAAAAACCACTTGCACCGCGGAATTATTCGTCCTGCAGCGCGACAATCGGATTGACCTTGGCCGCCTTGCTCGCCGGCAACAGCGAGGCCAGAAAGCCCGCGATTACCAGAACCACTATCGCTGTTACGGCGGTGCCCAAGTCAATTTCCACCAAGGAGAGAAATCGCATATCCGGCAGGCTTCTACCCAGCGAGCGAATTCCCTCCAACACCAATACTCCGAGCACCAAACCTGTGTAACCGGCCACCGCGGTGATCACCACCGCCTCCTGCACCACCATGGCAACAATCGAGCGCGCCGTCGCACCCAGTGCTTTACGCAAACCAATTTCCCGCGTGCGCTCTTTTACGGTGATCAGCATGATATTACCGACACCAATCACGCCGGCGAGTATGGTGCCTATGGCAACGAACCAGCTGAAGGCGGCGATTCCGGTGAATAAACCCTCCACCTGCCGGAAAACCTTATCCATATTGAAGCTGCCAAATACACCGGTGTCATCGATGTGGACTTTGTGCCGTTCACGCAACAGCGTCAGCGCTTTCTGCTCCAAAGCAGCAGCCGAATGACCGGGTTTAGGCGTCATGCGCAGATGGCCGTAATACCAGGTCTGATTGAAGGTGTAGCGCAGGGTTTCATTGGGAATCAATACCAGTTCCGCATCCTGCATGGATTGCTCACCCGTGGCCATGGGTTTGAATACGCCGACCACCAGAAAATCCACGCCGCCGATCTGAATGCTCTCACCGATGGGATTTTCCTCGGGCTCGAACAAGTTTTCATAAACTTGCGTGCCGATCACCGCGACTTTGCGCAATTCTTCATTATCCCGCCGATTGATAAAACGACCCTGCACCGGTTTGAACGAGCTCATGGCGGCGATTTCCGGGTGCGCGCCGCGCGTGATAAATGAACCACTATTATCGCCGCGCACCACATACTGTGCTGCCTGCCACCCGCCGACCTCGTTGATCCCCAAGACTACGTCGGCTTCGGGAATGCGCGCCTTGATTGCCACTGCGTCATCCGGCCGAAACATCACCCAGCGATTTCTATCGAAACCCTGATAGGGAATCTGTGTGCGCGCCGCGGTCCAGATGAATACCGTATTAGCGTTGTCGCCAAATCCCGCGAGGGAATCGTTGCGCAAACCATTGCCGACACCGAGCAGTACCACCAGCATAAAGACGCCCCACATGACGCCGAACGCGGTAAGACCCGAGCGCAATTTATGCTTTTTCAGGGTCGCGTAAATTTCTTGCCAATTGTCGAGATCAAACACGGTTATTGCGCTCGCATGGCTTCAATGGGGGAAACACGGGCGGCGTGCCAGGCGGGGAAAAACCCGGCGAGAACACCACAACCAACCAAAATACTCAGCGCGGTCATGGCGGCGGAAAAGTCCACCTCCGGCCGAGTGAAAAAATTCAGCTCTATGTTCATTGATGTGAGCGTAAAGTTCACCAACTCCAACAATCCCACCGCCAGCACCAAACCGGCGTAGCCGGCAAATGCGGTCACGATCACCGCCTCAAGAATAATAGTGCGGATAATATTCCATGGCGGCGCACCCAGCGCTTTGCGGATACCGATCTCCACGGTGCGCTCCTTCACCGTAATGATCATGATATTGCTGATGCCCACAATTCCCGCCATCAGCGTTCCGAGTCCAACAAACCAAATAAAAAAATTGATGGCGTTGAGCGTGGCATTGATCTGCGCGGATTGTTTGGCCAAATCGAAAATAAAAATCGCTTTGCGATCGGATGGCGCGACGTTATGGCGCTGCTTCAACAAAGTGTCCAGAGCTTCGGTAATATCATCACCGGTGTAACCTGCCGCCGGCGTAACCGCGATAATGGATATATTTTCTCCGATACCAAAGGTTTTTTGAAAAGTGCTCAGTGGCATATAAAGACGCTCGGACATACGGCCTTCCCAGCCGCTGTCATAGAACACCCCCCACCACGGTGAAATTCACGCCGTTGACGACAATCTGTTCGCCCAACGGGTTTTTGTCGCCAAACAAACGGTCTTTCACGCGGGTGCCGATCACAACCACTTTGCGTCGCTCATCGTCGTCCAGATTATTCAACCGCCTCCCCTGGCGATATTCCTGATAGCGTTTGATATTGAAATAATCCTTCGCCACACCAAAAACGCCAAACGAGCCGGAATTGTGGCCGTAGATAACTTGAATATCCGCAGCGCGCGCGGAGCCGAGAGGATTTTCCGCCGTGATGATGTCGACATTGGGAATCTGCTGCCGGATCGCCACCATATCGGCTTCGGTGAATTGCACCTTGCGGCCGTGCGCGAGACCCTTATAGGGAATCGAGGTGCGAGTCGAGCGAATCCACATGCTGTTGCGCAGATCGCTGCTGAAGCCTTTTTCAATACCGCGTTTTAAACCTGTGCCGGAACCGAGCAACAGCACCAGCATAAAAATCCCCCAGAAAACCCCGAAGGCAGTAAGTGCCGTGCGCAATTTATTGCGCTGTAAGGAGTAGAGAATCTCCTGCAATCCATCAGGTATCACAGGGCTTTTTCCGGCTGCGCGATGTTCGTGTAACGGTCCCGCGTCACCAGTCCGTCTTTGATGGTGACAATGCGCTGGGTCTGCTCGGCAATTTCCTGTTCGTGCGTCACAATCACCAACGTCTTGCCCATGCTGTGTACCTGCTTGAACAAGGCCATCACTTCCTGAGTGGTGGCACTGTCCAGCGCGCCCGTCGGTTCATCGGCGAGAATCACTTTGGGATCCGTCACCAGCGCGCGGGCAATCGCCACCCGCTGTTTCTGTCCACCGGACATTTGGTTGGGCATATGCTCAGCGCGCTCGCCCAAACCGACCATCTCCAATAATTCCCGCGCCTTTTTATTGCGCTCGCGGCGGCCGACTTTCTGGTAATACAAAGGCAGCGCTACATTTTCCGTGGCATTTTTGAAGGGCAATAAATTAAAGGACTGAAAAACAAAACCAATATGGCGATTGCGCAGCGCCGCCGCCTGACTTTCCTTTAAATTGCTGATAGGTATGCCGGCAAGTTTGTACCGGCCGCTGTCGTGATTATCCAGCAACCCGAGAATATTCAACAAAGTGGATTTGCCGGAACCGGATGATCCCATGATGGAGACCATCTCACCTTCGTGGATTTTCAGGAAAATGCCTTTCAGCACGTGCAGGCGGCGATCGCCCTGGCCGTAATATTTATGGATATCGTCTAGTTCGATCATGAATCTGCCATCGGCACTACTTGTGGGGAGAACGGACAACGCGGCAGCTAACGTCCGTGGGGCCCTGGCAGCACGTGTCCCTGCCTTCGTAAAGTCGTTAAGTGTAGCGGCCCCTCGACAAAACAGGCAAGGAATGCCGCCAAGGTGAGTTGGACAGCGGGGAGGTTAAACACTTCCGATACAACCAAAAAGCTGCATCGGTGCTTTTATTTGCGAGAAAGATCTGACAGAGATAAAGATTAACGGCCGAGGGCGCGATCCTGCATTGCTGAATGTATATCCTCCAGACGCAACCCGCGGGTGTCGATGCCGCTACGCAACAGCAACACGGCGGAAATCGCCAGCGGAATGCAGATCACCAATGCGGAAATCATCAGGTCATTAAAAAGTCCGATGATACCCACCAATGCGCCCAAAATGCCCCCGAGTTTAGAACTCGCCGCCACCAGTCCTGCGCCTGTACCACGTAGATGTACCGGGAAAATTTCCGCCGCGTAAGGAATCAACATCGCAATTATCCCGCTCGCACTCACCAACAACAGTGCGATGGCGGTGGCGAAAGCAGGCAGAGAGCGAATATTGAGGAGGTCGAGAAGGACAAAAAGACACAGGGACGCCGCTGTAAAAGCCGTAAATAACACCAGTGTCTTGATACTGCTCCAGCGGTGATACAGCCAGATTACAAGCCCCACTCCGGGAATCGCAAAAAATGCGGATTGCGCTAGCAAGGTGTCCGCCTGACCCGCCAGATTCAACGCGCGCAAATTAGTTGGCAACCAGAGCATGAAACCGAAATTCACCAGCCCCCAGGCGATACCCGCGATAAAAAGCCCGATGGTGATGCCGACATAGGGCGGGCGAAGCAGATCGCGAAAGCCGCCTTCCGCAGCCGGGGCCTCCTCCGCCACCACGGCAGCCTCCTGTCCTCCGGCGCCACCGCCAAAACGCAGCAACACCTGACGCGCCTCACGCATCAACCCCTTGCTGGCGAGATAGCGCGGCGACTCCGGAATATAGCGATTGAGGAAAATCACCAACAAACCTGTGGGCAAACCGAGCATCCACAGAATCCGCCAGCTAAAGAGCGGCTCGAGCACCGCCGCAGAACCGGCGGCCAGCAAATACCCGGCGGAGGTGCCTATGCCGCCCAAAGCAACCAGCAGCCAGCCGCGATGCGCTGACGGAATGGATTCCGCCATCAAGGTAAAGGTAATGGGCAACAGTCCCCCGGCGGAGAGGCCCATCAAAAAACACATGATGAGGTTCCAATTAAAAGAGGGCATGGCACCGCAAATCGCCGTACCGATAAACATAAGCGCCGATAACAGAATGGCCGCCCGGCGGCCCAGGATATCCGCCAGCACGCCCCAAAGAATCGATCCCACAGTGGTGCCAGTCAGAGCCACCAGCGCCAAGGTTCCCGCCGTCTGCGATGAGATTTCATATTCCTCGGTCATGCCCGGCATCACAAAACCGAGGGTGGCAGGCTTCATGACATCCACCCCCACCGCCACCACCAGTACCACCACAAGCTTCCAATGCTCGCCATTAAGGGGCAGCCGATCCGCCACGTGAAAATGCAAATTGGGTTGCTCGTCCACCCGCAACAACCCCAGTCGCGGCATCAAACCGTAAGCCGCAAATGCCAAGCCCAAGGGAATAAGCCCCATCCCGGTGAGCATAGTGTTGTCCATCGGCATACCCGCCATGTGGTAGCCCATATGCGAGGCATGGATAAACATAGGGATGTGCGCCAGCACCCCCAAGGTAATAGCCACGCAGCCCAGCCAGAAAAAAGTAGGGTGATGAAACGCAATTCCAGTGGAGCGCATGGCAGAAGCCGCCTCTGAAGATAAAGAGCTTCGGAGTCTAATCACTTATATGCAACGGATTAAGGCTAATTGCACGGTTTTTGAGCGAAATGCGATTAATTTTGGCTATGGTGCGTCGCCGCTTTGGCTTTCAGCATAATCCGATACCACAAATTCCTGATCGGTCGAAGCAAGTCAGCGCTGACTCATCGCTCGCTCAAGCTCCAAAAAATCATCCACTTCCACCAAACGCGCCTCGCGAATGTAATTTTGTCCAAAGCGGTAGAGGTTGGCGGTCAGCACTATATTGGCGGCCACTTGCGGGCTGAGAATCGTGCGGCGTTCGTGCTCGAGTATTAGAGCCTGGCGTGACTCACTGGCGGCCATACCTTTGGCGAGCGCCAGGGCGTCGTGACGGCGCGCCTGATCATATCGGCGCAGAAAAAAATAAACCTGGGTCAAATTGCGATGTAGCGCGAGGATCACCTGCTCGTCTTCCGCCGCAGGATTTTTGCTGGCCGCGATTGCGTTCACATCCCGCTCCCAAGTGGCGGAGACAAGTTTCAGTATGTCATCGGCTTCTTTGGTGATGCCGAACTGCAGCGACAGATCGAAAGCTTCGCGGGCGCGGTCAAAGGCGCGGTTCATGGAGTCGTAGCGGGAACCGCTCGCGGAAAAATAAAACAGGGGGAAATTCAGACCTTCATAATCCAGCGCGGTGTCGCGTGCGATATAAGTCTCCATCTGCGCGCGTGCTGCCGCCAAAACTTGATCATTGAGCTTGGCGAGCAGCGCCGGCTTTTCTTTTTCAAAACGCTCCTTCAAGCCGGAATTGCTGCCGCAAATACCATGGCCATATGAATAAGTGCCGTCGGTGGGAATTTTCTGCAGCAGCAATACCCGATCCTTGCGCTGGTCCTTAATGCGGAAGATGACTTCGGGGCCGCGATAATCCACCGCCAGATAATGGTTCTGATGCGGCTGTCCTTTGCATTGCAAAGTCTCCAAGCCGGCATTGACCGCCGCGAATTCGACTTTTCCGCGCACGCCATATTCGAAGCTCAGAGCTTCATAGCTGATGCCGTCCAGCGATATGCCCGGGAACTTCATAGCGCGGGCATCCACAGTGACTGACTTGATGACCGGCGGAGCAGCTGCAGCCCAGACGCTCAAGGTCATGAACACTCCCATTCCCACAAGCCGTCCCAGACGACGTGCGGATACACGAACTCCCAACATAAAACTCAGCCTGCTGAAAAATGGTTATAAGCGGATTTCTGCGCCATTACGGGCGCTCTAGTAACTATAGACCAGCGGTGCGGGCTGCCATGGGGAGGAGATAAAGAGGGAGTAAAAGGAAGGGATTATTGGTTCAACTCCGCCAAGCGCTCCGGCGTTCCAACATCACACCAAGTGCCGTTGAACAACTCGCCAGTGAGCTGGTGATTGCCTATAGCCCAGCTGAAGACTTCACGCAGCGGGAACTGGCGACGGAGGTGGGGATAGTCGCGGATCAGACTGGGTGACAGCAGGCTTATGCCGCTGAAGGTCAAACCGGTGGCGCCTTCCAGTTCGGCCAGCTTGCCTGCCGCGTCGAGGTGGAAATCACCGGTTGCTTTGTGCGCGGGATTGGGCACCAGTACCAGATGGCCGCGGCCGCGCAAAGCCGTCTCGCGCAGGCGGGCGAAGGGGTAGTCCGTCCAGACATCGCCATTGACCAACAGAAAAGGTTCATCGCCCAACAGCGGCAGGGCATGCAACAACGCCCCTGCGGTTTCCAGGGGTTCGGGCTCGATGGAATATTCGATGCGCACATCCCAGGCGGCGCCGTCGCCGAGAGCCGCGCGGATCTGCTCGCCGAGATAGGCGACATTGACAACCAATTCGCGGAACCCCGCTGCCACCAAGCGCCGGATATGGTGCTCAATCAGGCTGATCCCGCGCACCTGCAGCAGCGGTTTGGGGGTATGCAAGGTGAGAGGTCGCATCCTCCGTCCCTCACCTGCGGCGAGAATCATCACTTTCAAGCGGCGGGCCTCCACCAGGATTGCCGTTCGATGCGCGGTTGCAGCTTCGCCGCAAACCAGTTGGCGAACTCCTCCCCTTCCTCGTAGCGTCGCGCCACTTCCAGGGTATAGCGGATCACCAGAGGCAAGTCGTTGAGATAGCCGTGTTTCCCGTCGCGCAGGGAAAGACGGGCGAAGATGCCAAGCACCTTGATATGGCGTTGCAACCCCATCCAATCAAACCAGCGCATAAAACGCTCTTCACTCACCTGTGGCAGAACGCCGGACTCCATACCGATATTGGCGTAGCTCATAGCCCAGCGCCGCACCCGGGTGTCGGGCCAGCGGATATAACAGTCGCGCAACAGGGAGACCAGATCGTAGGTAACCGGACCTGTCACCGCGTCCTGGAAGTCGATGACCCCGGGCGGGCCGCCGGACCGATACACGAGATTGCGCGAGTGATAGTCGCGATGGACAAACACCTGCGGCTGCTCCAGCGCGGAATCCTCCAGGCGGGTGAACCAGCGATCGAGCATAGCCCGCTCCTCCGCACTCAACTCATAGCCCAGCAGACGCGGTGCGAACCATTCACTGAAGAGCTCCATTTCCCGGCGCAGACGCTCGCGGTCGTATGGCGGTAGGTCGAGACCTTCGGTCGGACACTGCTGCATGCGCAGAAGACAGTGCATCGCCTCGGCGTACAAACCTTCCACACTGTCGTCGTGCAGCTGCGACAGCAGCAGATTCGGTCCGAAATCTTCGAGCAGGAAGAAGCCGCGTTCGATATCCACTGCCGCCACCGCCGGTGTCAGAACACCGTGGCGGCGCAGATGGCGGGCGAGTTTGAGAAACGCCTCATTCGGCTCAGTCGCGGGGGGCGACAACACCGCCAGCAGCTGCGGCTCGCTGGCCAAGCGGAAATACCGGCGAAAGCCGGCGTCGCCCGCCAGCGCTTGCCATTCGGGAGCCACCATACCGGCGGTGTGAAAGTCCGGCCGCAGCGTGAAATCGTTGAGAGAGAGATGGGGCCATTGGGCATCGACCCACTGGCGCAATTCGTCGATGGTACTGGACATGAGGTTTCCGGCTAGACCAATGCAGGCGCGTAGAATGATACAGGCCAGTGGGCATGGCAAGGACCGGCACGCACGCCGCAAGCCGCCTGTATTGCAGCGCCCTCGGCGGTAGTAATCCCGCAGCGGCGCCATTACAATCGCCTCCTTCCCTAAAACCGCGATTCCGGACCTCCCTTTGGCAATCAGATTTCCGCCCTCAAAAACCGTGCTGGTCAGCCATCTGGGCGCCGCCCTTGGGCTGCTGGGGTTGCTGGCGGGAAGCGCTCCTAGCTGGGCCGAAGCCACAGCGGAACAGGCGCATTATGACTGGGTGCCGGCGCAGGACCTGAGTCCCGAGCAACAAGCGGAGCGTTCCTACGCCTGCCGCGGCCTTTATGTCGATCCCATGGCGGACAGCGAAGGCGGCGATCCGGCGAGTTCCGACATACATCTGGAAGCCGATCGAACCGAAATGGCGGCGGACAAAATTCTCCTGTCCGGTGACGTCAGCATCCGCCAGGGCAATCGCCTGATCCAGGCGGACGCCATGTCTTATGACAAGTCCACTGACCAGGCCAGCCTGAGCGGCGGCGTCGAAATCCGTCAGCCGGGTCTGCTGGTGCGGGGCCAGGGCGCGGACGTGGACATGGCCGGCCAGGGCGCCCATTTCAGCGGCGGCGAATTCCTCCTCCATCAACAGCACATGCGCGGCAGCGCCGAGAAGATCGAACACCGCCCGGACGGCGTGGTGGTGCTGAGCGGCGGCAAAATCACCAGTTGCGAACCGGGACGCGAGTCCTGGCTGATCAAAGGCCGGCGCCTCACAGTCGATCCCAATACCCAACAGGGCAGCGGCCGGGATGTAATGGTGCAACTGGCCGGAATACCGGTGCTCTATACGCCCTACATCACCTTTCCGGTGGGCGACCAGCGTCAGTCGGGCCTGCTGGTACCGTCCCTCAGCACCAGCGAAGGCGGCATCGACATCACCGTACCCTGGTACTGGAACATTGCGCCCAATATCGACGCGACCCTGGCCCCGCGTTTCGCCGAAGGCCACGGCGCCATGCTGGAAACCGAGTGGCGCTATCTGAACCGCTACTCCATGAACACCCTCAATCTCGCCGGGCTTTACAATGACGAGGGCGGCGGTGACCCGGACATTGACCGGCTGATCGCCGAAGGTCAGAGCGAAGCCCTGCTGCGTCCCTATAAAGGCGAGAATCGCTGGTTGATCAACATGGCCCACGAGGGCGGTCGCAATACCCGCTGGTATACCGACGTGGACTATTCCAAGGTCAGCGACGTCGACTATTTCCGCGACCTGCAGCCGGAGAGCTTTACCGTCGCCAACAACACTTTTTGAACCAGGTGGCGACCATGGGTTACCACCTGGATAACTGGACCGTCAACGCGCGCCTGCAGTCCTTTCAAAACCTGCTGCTGGACGTGCCGCCGGCCTACCGCCAATTGCCGCGCATCCAGGCGAACGGGCGTTATCACTGGGGCAACCTGGGTATGCGCCTGAACAACGAATGGGTGAAATTCACCAACGAGGACAGCGCCTATATCACCGGTCAACGGGCCTTTGCGGACTACGCCGTCGAGTGGAACCAGCAGTGGCTGTGGGGCTTCGTGCGACCCAAGTTCGGCGTGCAGGCCATCGCCTATGAACTGGACCGCGAACAGCTGTTGCCCAGCGCCAACCCCGACCCGACCTTAAGCGCGTCCTACTTCGGCCTGGATACCGGCTTGATCTTCGAGCGCGACGGCGGGCGTCAGACCCTGGAGCCGCGCCTCTTCTATTTATATCGGGACCACACGGATCACAGCGATCTCTACTCGGTCACACCGGGGGATAACACAACCTCTCAGGATGTCAATTTCGACACCACCGTGCTGACGTTCAGTTACGACCAACTGTTCCGCGACCGCCGCTTTGCCGGCGGCGACCGCCTCGGCGATGCGGATCAGCTGTCCATCGGCATTACCTCGCGCTGGCTGAGCAGTGACCTCAGCACCACGCTTATGGCCGTGAGCGTGGGCCAAGTCGTCTACTTCCGCGACCGTGAAGTGTCCCTCACCCACAACGACAGCGCGCAGACTATTGAAGAGTCCGATCTGGCGACCAAGATCACGGCGCGGGTGTCAGACTCCCTGCAGTTGCGCAGCGATTTCCTTTACAACCCAGAAGCGGACCAGTTGATGCGCGCAGCCGCAGGACTGGAATACAGCGACGATGCACGCCGCCGCCTGCGTGTGGATTACCGCTATGTGCGCGAGGATGAAATCGAGCGCTCGACGCTGGCAGTGGACCAGCTGGACACGGCCTTTGCCCTGCCCTTCGGCGAGCAATGGCAAATCGTCGGCCGGCTGTTCTACGACCTCGACCAGAAGCGGGAACTCGATGCTTTTATCGGCTTCGAATACGACGATTGCTGCTACCGCTTGCGGGTGCTGGCGCGGCGCTGGCTCGACAGCAAACTGGCCATCGCCCTGGATAACGATGACCGGCGTTTCTACGATGACGGCATCTTTCTGGAAATCGACCTCAAAGGTCTCGCCAGCTCCGGCAACCGCGTGCAAAAACTACTGACTGAAACCATTCCCGGCTTCCGTGAATAAAGCCTCTACAACAGAACTGCGCATTATGAAAAAAACCATTCCGACCTTTTTACTTGCCGCCAGCTTCACTCTGGCCGCCGCCATCGGCCACGCCGACCCCAAGCCGCTGGACAAGGTGATTGCAGTGGTGGACAAGTCGGTGATCATGCAATCGGAGCTGGATGAGCGCCTGATGCAAGTGGTGCAGAACGCCAGCGCCAACAAACATGCCCTGCCGCCGATGGAAGTCCTGCAAAAACAAGTGGTGGATCATCTGATCAGCGAGCATTTGCAGCTGCAGGCCGCCCAGCGCTACAACATTCGCATCGGCGACGAGCAGGTCAACAACGCCATCGAACAGATCCGCCGCGCCAACCAGCTCACCCACGAACAGTTCGCCGCTCAGCTCGCCCACGATGGTATGACCATGGGGGATCTGCGCAGCCGGGTGAGCCGGGACCTCACCATCCAGCAGATCCAACAGGGGATAGTGCAGCAGCGGATCCATATTTCACCGCTGGAAATCGACAACTTCCTCAAGTCCGCCGACGCCAAATTCTGGATCTCACCGGAGTATCACCTCGGTCACATTCTGGTAAGCCTGTCCCAGTCCGCCAGCGCCGAGGAAGTGGAAGCCGCGAAGACCAAAGCGGATTCGATGGTGAAGAAAATCCGCGCCGGCCGCAGTTTTGCCGAAGTCGCGATTGCTGAATCCGACGGCCCCACCGCCCTGAACGGCGGCGATCTGGGCTGGCGCAAGACCGGCGACCTGCCCAGTCTTTTCGCCGACCTGCTGCCAGAGCTGGAAAAAGGTGATGTATCAGAGCCCGCCCGCAGCCCTGCCGGCTTTCACATTCTCACGGTCTACGACAAACGCGGCGGTGAGCAACAGACCGAAATGCAGTCAAAAGTGCGCCACATATTGGTCAAACCTTCTGAAATCCTGAGCGACGCGGAAGCTAAAGCCAAACTGGTAAAACTGCGTGAGCGCATTCTCAAGGGTGAGGATTTTGCCGCTCTCGCCAAAGAACACTCTGAAGACATAGGCTCCATGCTGGGCGGCGGCGACCTGGGCTGGAGTCGCCCCGGTATGTTCGTGGCCGAATTTGAAAACGTCATGGCGAAAATGGCGACCGGCGATCTCAGCGAGCCCTTCCGCAGCCAGTTCGGCTGGCACATTTTGCAAGTGCAGGAGCGCCGTCAGGAGGACATCACCGACGACCTGCTGCGCGACAAGGCCGCGCGTATCCTCACCAGCCGCCGCTTCGAAGACGAGCTGCAACTCTGGCTGCGCGAAATGCGCGATGAGGCCTATGTTGATATCAAAACTGAGACCGAGGCCAAGCCCGCTTCATGACCAGCTCCGGCATCCCACGTATAGCGCTCACTCCCGGTGAACCGGCCGGCATAGGCCCGGAGCTGGTGGTGCGCCTCGCGCAGCTGCCGCTCGGCGAGCTGGAACTGGTCGCCGTGGCAGACCCGGAGCTGTTGCAACAAACCGCGCTGCAGCTGCAGGTGCCGCTGCAGCTCTCCACTTTTGCGCCGGATTCCCCGCAGGTCTCCGGCAATGGCAAACTCAGCGTCGCGTCTGTCGCTTTGCACCAGCCATCGGTGGCCGGCCGGCTCAACCGCGATAATGCGGCTTATGTTCTCAACACCCTGGCGACGGCCACCGATCTCTGCCTGGACAAGCTGTGTGATGCCCTGGTGACGGGCCCAGTACACAAGGGCGTGATCAATGATGCCGGCGTCGCTTTTTCCGGCCACACGGAATTTTTTGCTGAGCGCAGTGGTTGCGATCAGGTGGTGATGATGCTGGCCTGCGAAGGTCTGCGGGTGGCCCTGGCCACCACTCACCTGCCTCTGCGCGATGTCGCCGATGCCATCACACCGGCCAGCTTGAGCCGCACCATCGAAATCCTGCATCACGATCTGGTGCACCAGTTCGGTATAGCCAAACCGCGCATCCTCATCTGCGGCCTCAATCCGCACGCTGGCGAAGGTGGCCACCTGGGCCGCGAGGAATTGGACGTGATCAACCCTGTGATCGCCCGTCTGCGCCAGCAACACGGCTGGCACCTGAGCGACGCGCTGCCCGCGGACACGCTGTTCACCCCGCGCCACCTGGAACACGCCGACGCGGTGCTCGCTATGTACCACGATCAGGGCCTGCCGGTACTGAAATACAAAGGCTTTGGCGCCGCGGTGAATATCACCCTCGGTCTGCCGTTCATCCGCACCTCAGTGGACCACGGTACCGCCCTCGACTTGGCGGGCACCGGCCGCGCCGATCTCGGCAGTCTGCAAACTGCCCTCGCGACCGCCCTGAAAATGGTTGGCAGTCGCCGCTAGGATTCCCCTATGTCATATGAGCATCAGGCCAGAAAACGCTTCGGCCAGAATTTTCTGGTCGACGCCAATATCATTTCGCGCATCGTCCGCGCCGTCAGCCCGCGCAGCGGCGATCATCTGGTGGAGATCGGCCCCGGCCAGGGCGCCATCACCGGCGAACTGCTGCGCGCCTGTCCGAATCTGCATGTCGTGGAGCTCGACCGCGATCTGATCCCGGTGCTGCGCGACAAATTCGCCAGCTCTCCCGACTTCACCATCCACGAGGCCGACGCCCTCAAGTTCGATTTCGCACAACTGGTGCCGGCGGGAGCTCAGCTGCGGGTGGTGGGCAATTTGCCGTACAACATTTCCACCCCGCTGCTGTTTCACCTGCTCGGCTACCGGGAATTGGTTCGCGACATGCATTTCATGCTGCAGAAAGAAGTGGTGGAGCGCATGGCCGCAGAGCCCGGCGGCAAGGAGTACGGCCGCCTCAGCATCATGTGTCAGTACTACTGCAGCGTGGAATTTCTCTTTGAGGTTGGACCCGGCTGCTTCCGCCCGGCGCCCAAGGTCGACTCCGCAATCGTGCGTTTGACCCCACACGCCGCCCTGCCCCATCCCGCCGCCGACCCCAAACTGCTGGACAATCTGGTCAAAACCGCCTTCCAGCAGAGGCGCAAAACCCTGCGCAATGCCCTCAAACAGTGGCTGCCAGACGCCGAGTTGTGGGCTCAGGTGAATATCGATCCCCAGCAGCGCCCGGAAAACCTCAGCGTGCGGGATTACGTCACTCTGGCAAACCATTTACAATCTTTGCGCTCCAGCGGAGCCACTTCTCTATGAACCACCCCATCGACATCCAGGTGAAGACGCAATACCTCGCCGACCAATCCGTGCCTGCGGACGATCGCTTTGTATTCAGCTACACCATCACCGTGACCAACCGCGGCAGCGAGCGTGCGCAGTTGATCAGCCGCCACTGGGTGATCACCGATGGCAATGATGCGGTTCAGGAGGTCAAGGGCACGGGCGTGGTCGGCCAGCAGCCGACATTGGAGCCCGGCGCCAGCTACACCTACAGCAGCGGCGTAGTGCTGGCCACGGAAACCGGCACCATGACGGGCAGTTACCAGATGCGTTTGTCGTCGGGCGACGAGTTCGATGCGCCCATCCCCGAATTTGCCCTCGTACCTCCCCACCTTCTGCACTGATGTCCATGCGCAGCTCTTTTGCATTGATGCCCAAGCACAGCTCTTTTGTATTGATTTACAAGCGCAGCAGCTCCGCGATGATCGCGCGCTGTACCCTGTCGCAGGCCGCCAGCTGATGGCTACCTACGTCGTTGGTGATATTCAAGGCTGCTACGACGCCTTCCGCCGGCTGCTCGATAAAGCCACTTTCGACCCAGGTACCGATCGACTCTGGCTCGCCGGCGATCTGGTCAATCGGGGTCCCGACAACCTCAACACCCTGCGCTTTATCAAGAGTCTCGGCGAGCGGGCATTAACGGTGCTCGGCAATCACGACCTCCACCTGCTCGGTGTCGAGGCGACCGCGCGCAAACCCAACAAAAAAGACACCCTGCGCGATGTGCTCGACGCCCCGGATCGCGACGAACTGCTGGACTGGCTGCGCCATCAGCCGCTGATTCACCGCGAGGGTCCCTATGTGCTCAGCCACGCGGGCGTTCCCCATATCTGGAGCGCGGTCGAAGCCGCGGCGCTCGCTGAGGAAGTGACCGCGCGCCTGCGCCAGCCCGACTATCGCGAGTTTCTCCTGCAGATGTATGGCAATGAACCGGCGCGCTGGCGAGCGGATCTTGTCGGGAACGAACGCCTGCGGGTGATCGTCAATTACTGCACCCGCATGCGCTTTGTCGCCCCGGACGGCACACTGGATTTCGCCGCCAAAAAAGGCAGCGATCAGGCACCTCCGGGCATGCGCCCCTGGTACGACTATCCGCGCCGGGAGACGGATCGCCACACGGTATTTCTCTTCGGCCATTGGGCGGCGCTCGAAGGGCGCACCGGCAGGCCGCACTTTATCGCGCTCGACACCGGCTGCGTCTGGGGTGGCAAATTGACCATGCTGCGCCTCGACAATGGCGAGCGCCTGCAAGTTAGCGCACACGCCGGCTGAAGCGGCGCGACCAACTGGGCGCCATTGCCACCGCGGCGGACTAGCTCACCAAATCGATCATTCGCGCTTTTAATGATCCGACCTAATCAATAGAATGCCCGGTTACCACTGAAAGCCGAGACTTCGCGCCAGCATGTTTGATGAAATCCCCCTGCAACGGCCCGCCACGCCACTGCTCGACACCGTCAACGGCGGCGCCGACCTGCGCGAGCTGAGCGAAAAACAGCTGCCGCAACTGGCGACGGAGCTGCGCGAATATCTGCTCTACACCGTCGGCCAGACCGGCGGTCATTTCGGCGCCGGCCTCGGCGTGGTGGAACTGACCATCGCCCTGCATTACGTCTTTAACACTCCCGACGACCGCCTCGTGTGGGATGTCGGCCACCAGACCTATCCGCACAAGATTCTCACCGGCCGGCGCGAACAGATGGCGAGCATCCGCCAAGCGGAAGGTTTGGCGGGATTTCCCAAGCGCAGCGAAAGCCCTTACGACACCTTTGGTGTCGGCCATTCCAGCACCTCCATCAGTGCCGCTCTGGGTATGGCCCTGGCCAACCGCGACCGGGAGCAGCGCCATAAAACCGTGGCGATTATCGGCGACGGTGCCATGACCGCCGGCATGGCCTTCGAAGCCCTGAACCACGCGGCTCACACCAAAGCCGACCTGCTGGTGGTGCTCAACGACAACAATATGTCCATATCGCCCAACGTCGGCGGATTGGCGACCTATTTCTCCCGCATCTGGGCGAGCAAGTTCTATACGAGCCTGCGCGAGGGCGGTAAAAAAGTGCTGGAAAATCTGCCCCAGGCGCGCGAATTGGCGCGCAAGGCGGAAGAACATATGAAAGGCATGGTGTCGCCCAGCACCCTGTTCGAAGAGCTCGGCTTTTATTACGTCGGCCCTATCGACGGTCACGACATCACCCGCCTGACCCACGACCTGCGCAATCTGAGCGAAATTCCCGGCGCCAAGCTGCTGCACGTGATAACGCAGAAAGGCAAAGGCTTCGCCCCGGCGGAACGCGATCCGGTGGGCTATCACGCGCTCAACAAGATCGAACCGAAAAGCCGTGGCAAAGCGCCGGCGGCCACTCCCGCCAAACTGAAATATCAGGACATCTTCGGCAACTGGTTGTGTCACGTCGCCAGAACTGATCGCAAACTCATCGCCATCACCCCCGCCATGTGTGAAGGCTCGGGCATGGTCGAATTCAGCCGGAAATTTCCCGAGCGCTTTTACGATGTGGCCATCGCCGAGCAACACGCGGTAACACTGGCCGCAGGCTTGGCGTGCGAAGGACTTAAGCCGGTGGTGGCGATCTATTCCACTTTCCTGCAACGCGCGTATGACCAGCTGGTGCACGACGTGGCGCTGCAGAATCTGGATGTGACCTTTGCCATCGACCGCGCCGGACTCGTGGGCGAGGACGGCCCCACCCACTCAGGCTGCTTTGATATCAGCTTTCTGCGCTGTATTCCCAATATGATCCTGGCGGCTCCGAGCGATGAGAACGAATGCCATCAGCTGCTCTCAACCGCTTATCAGCATCGCGGCCCTGCGGCAGTGCGCTACCCCCGCGGCACAGGACCCGGTGAGACGATTCAAATGGAGTGGCTGCGCCTGCCGGTGGGTCAAGGGCGCCAGATTCAGCGCGGCAGACGGGTCGCCATACTCAATTTCGGCGCGCTGCTGACAACCGGACGGGAAGTCGCCGAGCACAATGGTTACAGCCTGTATGACATGCGCTGGATCAAACCTCTGGATACGCAACTGGTGGCGCAAGCCGCCGCGCAATGCGATCTGATCGTTACACTCGAGGAAGGCAGCACCGCGGGCGGTGCCGGTGCTGCGGTGGCGGAATTTCTCGCTACCGAAGGGCTGGTGAAGCCGGTATTGCTGTTGGGCATTCCGGATCAATTTGTCGAACACGCAAGCCGCGAACGGCAGCTAGCCGAAGTGGGCTTGGATACAGCGGGAATCGAGCGCGCCATTAGCGCGCGCCTGCAAACACTCCTTCAGCCCAGCGCTGCGCGGATCGGCGCTTTCTAAGCCCTTCCCGCACGGTCTTCCTTCATTATTATTTCTTAATTCCAGATTCTTTCTTAATTCCAGGCTGCGTCTTGATCAAGGCGCAGACCGCTCATTGCCCCACAGCCGATTGAAAATTTTCATTCCCAGAATCGGCAGCGCCAGTAACAGGGTGAGGCCATTGGCCAGCATTATGATGCCGTCGCTTTTCATCCAACCGTAAAGCAGCCAGATAGTCACGCCCGTCACGAACATGCTGTACATACCGAGGGATAGCGCGCTGGTATCCCGCGTGCGCAAAGTCAGCACCGCTTGCGGAGCAAAAGAGAAAGTCGTGAAAAACGCGGCGAGGTAGCCGATCACTTCAGGGGAGAACATAAGAGGGACACCGGCAAATGGCGGCCATTGTATGGCCTGTGCCACCAAGGAGCCAGTGTATGCCGGCCGGGGACGCAAGGCGCCGCCGGCCGGTGTTATTCAGATCCCAAGCGGCGTCATTGAGATCCCAAACGATGTCATTGACATTAAAGCAGCACGTAGCCTTTATTTTGCGTTGGCAAACCGAACTCCTGGAGATTGAGGCCGGCGATATTGCCGATATCGCGCATCAAATCGGCGTTGGTGCGATTGCCGAGCACCGCAGTATTGGTATTTACCCACGCAAGTTGTTTCGAGGTGCCACCGCTGATGTTTTCCCGCATCAGGCCATTCAAGTTGGCGGAGCCGCTGATGCGTGGCGTTTTCAGGATCCGACCTGTCTGAATCCGACTGCCTCCGCCCACCAGAATATGACCCTTGGAAAGAACGTCGTGGGTTCCGTCGCCCACTTCACCAGTGAGCACTATGAGGGTGTTGTCGAGCAACGTGCGCCCATCGGTATCGGTGATGGCCGCCAAGCTGTTGGCAAAATTCGCGATCGTCGCCGCAAATTCCTGCCGGGTGTCCCACCACACCTGGGTGTTGTTGTGGGCATGATCATGGTGGAACTGGGATATGGGATGGATATCGCCGATGCCCAGCACCGCGCTGGTGGTCATATTGTTGGCGAACGCGACCTTGATCATATCGAGATAATGCTCGAGATCTTTGAAGCGGTCCTGTCCCCGCACCGGGACATTCGCCAACTTGTGGCCGCCGCTGAAAGCCACTATGGGTTTGCGCTTATCTTCGACACTGGTGATCGCTTCCAGATAGCGGCGGATTTTTTCCCGCTCGTTACCACCCAGTGCAGCCTCCTGCCGCAGCGCCGGATTTTTAATGGTGCTGAAAATACTGTCTACCAGACGTGCTTCGCCGCTATCGATAGGAGTGCCGCCGCCTGAGTCCGGAAGGTTTTTGAATACGCTGTTATAGGCATCGAGCGCAGTGGTGTAAAAAGGCAGAACATTGCTGGAGCGGTCAAAACTGATGGGGTGATACTGCACCCCCCACGACCGGTAGGCGGCGCTCAGGCGCAGAGTTGGTTTACCGGAAGCTTCCTGTAATAAAAAGTCGAGGGAAGGCTTGGTGGAAAGCGGCATCTGGCTATCGTAGGCCGAACTCGAGGCCCCATGGAGCACACCCCCGGTAAAGATGTCCGCATACGAAAGATCGTGGTTGTTGCCCCATTGCCCCAAGGTCAGCAGGGAATCCACCACCACACAGTGCTGCTTGATGGCATTCAGCGGCGACAGGCCTGTGGGAAAGGAAAACTCATACTCCTCACCCGACATTTTCTGATTACTGTTGCCGGATATTCCCCACCCGTGCTGCAGAGCAACCAATAAAACCCGATAAGGTGCGGAGGAACTTTGGGCAAGCAACTGCTCAGCTCCCACGGATGAAAGAAGGCCAATACCCGCAAGAGACTTGATCAAATCACGCCGAGAAATAGTTGAATTAATCTTGCTCATACAAAACCTACTGCATTTGCTTGCGTTTGGTGAAACTTTCCAGCCGAATCACCGCGTCCAGAAGACTTTTTACAGTGTGGCCACGGGTCGCTAATTGATTGTGGTACTTGCTCAATTCGCAGGAATTGCTCTGCAGTTCCTGACTCAGATAGTGCTCGAGAAAACGCCGCGATACACACTGGCCCATCTGCTCGGCACCGACCAATTGGGCTGCATACTCGGCACTGTTTTGATAAGTCAGTTCAGTGCCCGAAGCGGTCTTCAACACTCCTGATGCATCAATCGGCACCACTTCTTTTTCCACGGTGCGATAGCGGCCAACCACGTCGAAATTCTCAAACCCAAAACCTGCGGGATCGATAAATTGATGGCAGCCGACACACGCGGATCGTGAACTGTGGGTGAGTTGCAGCAGCACACGCTCCGAGGTCGTGGCTGGGTCGACCTGCTCTGGCACCTCATCACTCTCAATGTTTGTCGGAGGTGCACCAAGGTGCTCACACAAGAGCTGCTCAAGGGTGAAAACCCCGCGCTTGATAATGCCCGAGTGGGTCAGCGTGGAGTGGGCCGAGAGGAAAATCGGATGGTTGAGAATACCGAAACGCTGCGCCGGATCCAAAGCCACCGACTCAAGCTGATTACTGCTCGAGGAGGTATTGAAAAACTGCGCCACGTTTTGATTGACATAAAAATTCCGGCCGGTGAACACATCCATATAGCGCGCGCCCGCGCTGATCTGGTCAGACAGCATTTTCTCAGCGCTGAGCATCAGATCCTGTTTCACCTCATCGGTAAAACCGAGGTCCACGTGCTTGGGATTGACCAAAGCCATATCCAGTTTCAGGAAATCGCGATACATCTCCAGCATGGCCTTATTGGCTTTGGGACTGGTGAACATGCGGTCCACTTGCGTCTGCAGTTCATCCACTGTCAGTGGCGAAGTTTTTTGCGCAAGTGTCAGCAGTGTTTTGTCCGGCGTGGAATTCCAGATGGAATAGGCGAGCAGCGTGACAATTTCATAATTGTCCAACACCCGCACTCCATCTTGCAGGTCGCCGATCTCACTGCGGAAGAGGAAGTTCGAACTCAGGATCAAGCTGTTGAAGGCGAATTCCAGAGCTCGCGTATTGCTGCCCAAAGCCGCGAATTGGCCGATCAATTCGGACCGCTCCTGCGTCGTCAAAGGGCGTCGCCACAGCTGCGGTGCATATTCGTCCAGCAGAGTCGTGACACATGCGGCCGAGGCATTCTGCGAACACTGCTTGATGGTGGTGTGCCGCTCAATCAACTCGCGCACCAGCTCCCGCGATGAATCGTACAGGCGCTCCAGATTGATGGTGTTGACGTTCAGGCGATCAGCGAGAGTGTTCATACCGATCAGCTTGGCGCCATCCTCCATATTCGGACGCAGCTCCTCGGTGAAAATATCGCCAAAAATATCGCGCAAAGAATTCATGATCTGGCGCTCGGACAAGCGTCGCAATTTCGGCTCCAGCAAACTGTCACGCACTTCGCAGCTGGCGGCAGGCGACCAGGTTCTACCAGCTGTTTGTTCGGTCAGGAGCTCGCCGTTTTCGTAAATGGCGAGCTTGAGCTCACCCAGAGAACGCAGCAGCGAATCCGGCACTATCAGTGAGACAGGTGACGCGCCACATGCCATGCGGGTTTCGTAGAGAGTACCGCTGCCCTGACTGGAATGAGCATTGGTCACCACCACATTTGCCATGATTTCCGGCGCATCGTGTGAGCTGGCTACGATAAAAACTCGCTTGGGCACAAAATTTACGTTGCGCGCCGCAGTCTGCATGGTCGGCGTAGAGCAGTTGTAACAACCGCCAACCTTGAGCGCACCGCCTTCATAAGCCACGCGCAAAGTAGTGGGCGTCGGTGTGAGCGCCGCAGGCTGTGGATTGGCAAGCAGTAGGTTGTATCCGGTAAATCCAGCGGTGCCACTGTCCTCCGCCAAACCGCTGCGGCCAGACCAGTGCAGGAAGAGCAACTGCCCGCTCAAATCATTAGTGCTGGATACCAGAATGCCAACCTTGGCGAAATTATGTTCGACATTGGTGACGCTATTGACATTGAGAGTCACGTCGAGCTGGCCACTATCCACGTCCCCGGCCAACGCATTGAACCAGACCTCATTTCCCCAAATGTTGCTGCCTTCACCCAGCAGAGCAATTTCACCGTTGTCCCCCAGAGTGGCGATACTGTCGATGGCGACCGGCTTGAGGCCGTCGGCGCGGGAGCTAAAAGCAAGATAGCTGTTTTCAGCTGTGTCGGGAGCAGCCGGATCCAGCACCTTGACCACGACGATTTTGGATTCCTGATTACAACTCAGATTGAGACCGAGTCCCGATTCGTCATAGGAAACATTCTTGACGCTGACTTTTTCGTTGTTGACCGGAGTTCGATAGGACCAGAGATAGGCAGCCACATTCTGCATACAGGTGGCATTGCACGCGGGCGCATAGAGAGCCATAACCCCACTTAAAAACTGGGCCAATCCCTGCACGGTTTCGGCGTTGTATGTCGTGTGCGTAGACGGATAGGAAAAGCTATTGACATTGAATGCTCGCAATCCTGCATTGAACTGCCCATTCATCTGATCAAGATGGCAAGAGTCGCAGTACTGGGCAAATTGCGTTTTTCCTGCGGTTGCGTCTCCCGGAAACACATCACCAGAAGATGAACTACTACTTGAGGACGAACTGCTGCTCGATGAAGACGACGAGCTGGAGGAACTGGAAGACGAACTTGAGCTGCTCGATGAAGACGAGCCCGAAGAGCTTGTTGATGAAGATGAACTTGAGCTGCTGGATGAAGAGCTGCTCGAAGACGAACTGCTGCTTGATGAAGAGCTGCCCGAGGAGGAATTGCTCGAAGAAGAACTGTTTGAAGACGAGCTGCTGGACGATGATGAGCTCGAGCTGTTGGATGAAGAACTGCTACTTGATGAAGAGCTGCTCGACGATGAACTGCTCGATGACGAGCTACTAGACGAACTGCTAGACGCAGAACTGGCCGCGCTGCTCGATGAGGAACTACTGGGCAATACCACTACGCCTGATGAACTGCTTGACGATGAGCTGCTGCTTGATGACGAACTGCTGCTCGACGATGACGAACTATTGCTCGATGAGCTCGACGAGGACGAACTCGCACTGCTGGACGCGGAATCGCCAGAGGATGAACTACTGCTGCCCGATGATGAAGATGACGCTGGCGGACGATCCGTCTCCGGGGGTGGTTCAGGAGAGTTGCTACAAGCGGCCAAAGCCGTAAAAAGCACAAGACTTGCAACTAGTTTTGCATTGAGCCACATAACAGCCTCATATGGTGGCGCCTTCACAGGGCCGAGTAAATTCAAGCGAGTTCGCGTGCTCTGACTGAGCCTGCGATGGGAGAAGAGGATACGGCGGTCAACACCACATACCACGGACTAAGCTTGGCTTAACAAGTGGAATCAGACAAGCGAGAAGTCCTATCAAAGGGCTAGGTTTTTGTGACCTAACACACATAGTAACAATAAAGTTTTTGCTAGCACGAATGTATTTTCTTTGCCACCTCGGCCGCGCCAAAACTGGGCGAAAAAGCACCTAAAACAGTGCATTTAAATTTCAGTAAATTTCCCGGCCTTTTTTACCTTCGAAAAGAGGTCGAATACGCGTTGAGAAAATCCGCTGGGTGGATACGCACACCCAACCTTTTCAGATTCTAAAAAAGGTATCGCGCGCCATATATAACGAATTTTCGTTATTTTTTGTAAAAACCACATTTTTGGAAATTCATCGAGTTCGCCGGACAATTTCTTCAGTTGCATCGACGAGCTCAATGTGAGTAATGAATCCGCGAAAAATCCAACATGAACGCTATAAGCGAAAATCTCTCACTCCGTGACGGCAGGAATCTTGCGTGACGGGTGTAGCTGAAAAAATACGATCACAATTCTGAAACAATCGGAGGACATATGAAAAAAACCACACTCGCATTTTTTCTTTTCTGCGCCGCACCTGCCGCTGCGGATGTCATCGTTCCTGTGAATCTTGTCAACGAAACCGGAGTGGGCGAAAAAATTGGTCAGATTATTCTCAGCGAAGCATCCCACGGAGTGCAGCTCACGCCGGACCTGAACAACTTGCCTTCTGGAGAACGCGGTTTTCATTTGCACGAAAATGGCGACTGCGGCGTCGCTGAAAAAGACGGGAAAATCACCGCCGCAGGTGCTGCAGGCAATCATTACGATCCGGAGCAGCACAAAAAACACGATGGCCCCTGGGGCGCCGGCCACGCAGGCGACTTGCCCAGCCTCAACGTCAGCATCAATGGCACAGCGACACAAACCTTGATGATAAAGCGTCTCTCAATTAACGACTTTTATGGAAAAGCCTTGGTGATTCACGCGGGTGGAGATAATTATTCGGATTATCCAGAGCCTCTCGGCGGTGGCGGCGCCCGCATCGCTTGTGGCGTCGTGCCGAAGCCCGACGCAGAGAATAAATAAACCGAACGTGTGAATTTTTTGTTGGTGGGCGAACAGAATTAAGGAGTGAAGTATCCCACTGTGTCGCTCTCCAACATCACACATGAGGTTCGGCAATGAGCGGTAATAAATTTAAGGATGTAAAAGGCGCCGGCTCGATACTGAGCACCGTATCCGGCCCATCTGCAAAAGCCCCCGATAACATTGCCGCACAAAACGATACAGGTGCACGGCTATTGTCGAAAAAAAGCGGTGAACAAGAACTCTCCAATGCGGTGTCCCACAATTCCACCAAAGCAAGCGAATACGGCGACGCAGCGCGCCTGCCTACTATGGGAGCCACCACCAACCCTCCCGGCCCCGACGTCACCGGCAGCACCTCGTCGGAAATTCACGCATCGGAAAAAGTCGGTAGCGGAACGCCGGCGATCAGTGAAAACGCCACGGTAACATCACTGGACAGAGCAAGAGTGGACAGCAGCGACCAACCCCTAACCACCAATCAAGGTGTACCGGTGGCTGATAATCAACACTCGCTGAAGATAGGTCTGCGCGGCCCCAGTGCTTTGGAAGATTTTATTCTACGAGAAAAACTCACTCACTTTGATCACGAGCGCATTCCAGAGCGCGTCGTTCACGCGCGCGGCTCGGCGGCGCACGGTTACTTTGAAAGCTATCAAGCGCTTGACCAATACACCATGGCAGCGCCTTTTGCCGCAGCGGGAAAACGCACTCCCGTCTTCGTACGCTTCTCCACTGTTGCCGGTGAACGCGGCTCCATGGACACCGCGCGAGATGTGCGCGGATTCGCGGTAAAATTTTATACTGAGCAAGGCAACTGGGATTTGGTGGGCAATAATATTCCGGTGTTTTTTATTCAGGACGCGATGAAATTCCCCGACCTGGTTCACGCGCTAAAACCCGAACCTCACCACGCCATTCCACAAGCCTCCAGCGCCCACGACACCTTTTGGGATTTTGTTTCCCTCACTCCCGAATCCGCGCACATGCTGATGTGGGTAATGTCCGACCGCGCCATTCCGCGCAGTTATCGTATGATGCAAGGTTTCGGCGTCCACACCTTCCGCCTCGTGAATACCCAGGGCGAATCGGTTTTCTGTAAATTTCATTGGACGCCAATTGCCGGCACCCATTCACTGGTTTGGGATGAAGCGGTAAAACTTGGCGGGGCCGATCCGGATTTTCATCGCCGCGATTTGTGGGAAGCCATAGAAGCTGGCGCTTTCCCCGAGTGGGAATTAGGATTGCAGATTTTTACCGAAGACGAAGCAGCTCAATTTCCCTTTGATATTCTAGATCCAACCAAGATCGTGCCGGAGGAAATGGTGCCCGTCACGCCAGTTGGAAAAATGGTGTTAAACCGCAACCCGGATAATTTCTTTGCCGAGACCGAACAAGTGGCGTTTTGTACGGCGCACATTATTCCCGGCCTGGATTTCACCAACGATCCGCTGATGCAGGGGCGCATCCACTCCTACGTGGATACACAATTGACACGCCTGGGCGGACCAAATTTCCACGAAATTCCCATCAATACACCAGTGGCGCAAATTCACAATAATCAGCGCGACGGCTTTCATCGCCAAGCGATTAATCGCGGCCGGGTGAATTATGAGCCCAATTCCCTCGCAGGCGGCTGCCCATTTCAGGCGGGAGCAGCGGGCTTCCGCAGCTTCCCCGAGCGCATCGCCAGCGAAGACAAGGTGCGCGGCAAATCGGAATTATTCGCCGATCATTATTCACAGGCGCGACTTTTTCTGGATCAGCCAAACGGCGGTGGAACAAAACCACATCATGAACGCGTTTCGTTTTGAATTAACCCGCTGCCAAGTCGTCGCCGTGCGCAAACGCGTGCTCGCCTTGCTCGCCAATGTAGACCTGCGCCTCGCCTCCGCCGTCGCCGATGGCCTGGGAATGGATGTGCCTCCTGCGTTGCCATTAGCAACCAACAAACCCATGCCCACTTATCCGCCCTCCCCCGCACTCTCTCTGTTGAGCCGCCCAGGCGAAACCGGAATCGCCACCCGCAACATCGCCATTCTCGTAGGCGAAGGTGCAGTCGCAGAAGCGGTTGAGGAAATTTATACCGCTCTTTTACAAGATGGCGCGGTTCCCAGAATTGTTGGCAGCCGGCTGGGCAAAATCATGACCGCCGACGGAGCACCCATGGATATTGAAATTACTCTCGATGCGGGACCATCCGTAATTTACGACGCAGTTGTGATTGCCGGTGGCGAAGAATCCTGCAAAAAATTATCCCGCGATGCCCACGCGTTGGAATTTGTACGCCTGCAATACCGCCACTGCAAACCCATCCTGGCGCTCGGCAAAGGCGCAGACCTGCTCACCATCGCCGGAATTCCCACCACACTTCCCGATGGCTCAATGGACTCCGCCATACTCACCACACCCGACAACCAATGGGATACCGGCTACGCCAGCTTCAAATCCGTCCTCGCCTCTCACCGCTTCTACCTCCGCGAAACCGATCCACCGTTGGTATAAATCTCCTCAGGCATGCAGATTTCTCTGCGTGCCGCTTTTACTCCCAACCGGTATATCTCCCAGACAAAACGGTCACCCTGACCGTTATTTCTGCTTCGCTCTAAAATTCTTTATAAATTAAATAGATAACCGAAACTCCTGACCTTTTGGATACGTCTCGCAGCGGCTGTTTAACGAGATCAGAAAATTGGACACAGTGTAGTCAAGTCTTGACGAGACGGGGCGCAGGGACTAGGTTGGCGAAACGTTGGACACGGAATAACGATCGTGAGATATCGATCTTTGTGACTACGATATAAATGTTATGCAAGGTATATAGCATGGATTTCGTTGAAAGACTGGTATGGATGTTGACGCCAATATCAATTGCAGTATTGATGTCGTATGCATTTAAAAGGTTGAAGTGGTTCCCCAAGAAAGCCCTCTTAACTGTTGGTGCAGTATTGGCTATTTTGAGTGCTATCGCTGCTCCAACTGCATTTTGTAGCAACGGCTGTAGCAAAACATTAGGAGCTTTATCCTTTTCTTTAATAATTAGTGTGTCAACGCTGCTTATCACATTGTTAATTCAGTACTTGGAAAAAAAGTGACGTGTCAATGCATAACAAAGGTTGTCCTGCTGAAACATTTTCCGTTGCGGTTTTTGTGTTTTATAACACAAAAACCCTTACTCCAAATGTTCAGCAGACAACGGCGTTACACACATAAAAGACTCGTTCTGGTGAAAGAATGAAAAAATATTTTGGTTCGCTCTGGGTTTCTTTTTTGCAACGCTGCTATTTTTCGCGTTGGCATATGCGCTTGGAATAAGTCTCGAAAAGCTCGGAATTTCCCTTTATGACAGCGAAGCTGACCAGCAGAGAAACTTCAATATCGTCATTGCTTTGTGGTTGCTTTTAGGGGTTTTTGCCGGCTTTTTCATAGCATCAAGAAAAGCCAGGAAATTGCGGTGTATTTTCCACCGAGAATTATAAAAAGTGATCACATATGACGCATAGATGCACCAGAATTAAAATAATTAAAGTTCTGGTAACGGCAGCCCTGACGGCATGCTCGGGATGTACGGCGGCAGGCCGTAAGTGGCGATGTGATCTATGATTTTCAAACCCAGACAGTTTCCAAAACCACTTTTCCTGCTCATTACATGATTTACGCACCCGGAGTCAGTAACGCGGATATCGGCACAACAGATGAGGCTCTGCAGAAAAATCCATCTTTACCGCTCATCTATAACGGGTATTCAGGCGGTTCCCGTACGGGCTATATCATTATCATGGCGCCGGATGCTGGCATGCACACCCTTCACTAAATTAGCAGGCGTGCGATGTATTTCGCAGTCTTGCCATTACGTGTACAAACGCACCGCCACTCACCCTTATTTTTTGCCACAATGACATTGAATGCCTATTAAAAAGGTGTTCCGCTCCGTCGCATTTGGCGGATAAGTATGTTCTATAACATCAATTCTGCGGAGGATTTGTTCATGTGGACCAAACCATCTTTTGAAGATCTGCGCATTGGTTTTGAAGTCACTATGTATTTCAGCAATCGCTGAATATCAGCGGCCGCGTCGCAGGGCGGGCCGCTTTTTCTTATGAAAATTCGCATTTTGGGCTCCGCTGCCGGCGGTGGTTTTCCGCAGTGGAACTGCAACTGTTTTAATTGCCATCGCATGCGCACCGGGGCCATTCGTGCGACGCCCCGCACCCAATCATCCATTGGGGTAAGCACCGATAACCGACGCTGGGTTCTGTTGAATACATCGCCGGATATTCGCGCTCAATTGGAAGCCTTTCCCGCCATACTGCCGCGCCAGGGCAAACGCGACACAGGCGTCGCCGCGATTATTTATATGGATAGCCAGCTGGATCACACTACTGGCTTGCTGATGCTGCGCGAGGGTTGTCCGCATCAGATTTATTGCACGGATTCCGTTTATGACGATCTCACCACGGGCTTTCCTGTGTTTCGCATTTTGCAATCCTGGAATGGCGGCATTGAGCGGCATCGCATTGTAGCGAACGAAGCGTTCACAATTTCCGAAATTGGCGATCTGCGTTTTACGCCGATTCCACTGACCAGCAAAGCACCGCCTTATTCACCCCATCGCGACAATCCGCAACCCGGCGATAATATCGGTTTGGTCATTGAAGATTTAACTTGCGATAAACGTGTTTTTTATGCGCCCGGTCTCGGCGTTGTGGAGGAACATTTGATGTCGTTGATGCGCGAGGCCGATTGCTTGCTGGTGGACGGCACTTTTTGGCGCGAGGACGAAATGACCTTTGCCGGCGTCGGCAGCAAACCTGCCAGCGCTATGGGGCATCTGCCGCAATCGGGCGCTGGCGGCATGATCGAAGTGCTGAACCAATTCAGCAAACCGCGCAAAATCCTGATTCACATCAACAACACCAACCCGATCCTCGACAAAGACTCACCGGAGCGTGCCGAATTGACTCGCCAACACATTGAAGTGGCTTATGACGGTATGGAATTGGAATTTTCGCGATGATCAAGCCACCTTGGTGCCGCGAGGAATTTGAAGCGCGCCTGCGAGCAAAAGGCGCTTATTACCATATTCACCACCCGTTCCACATTGCCATGAACAACGGTCAATGCACGACCGAACAAATTCGCGGCTGGGTGGCAAACCGATTTTATTATCAAACCATTATTCCTATAAAAGACGCGGCGATTCTTGCCAACTGTAACGACCGCGACGCACGGCGTCTGTGGGTGCAGCGCATTATTGATCACGATGGCCACAGCGGCGAGGACGGCGGCATAGAAGCCTGGTTGCGCCTGGGCGAAGCCTGTGGCATGCGGCGCGCGGAATTATTGGAGCATCGCCATCTATTACCCGGCGTGCGTTTTGCGGTGGACGCCTATCTCAATTTCGCCCGCCGCGCCACGTGGCAGGAGGCTGCGTGTTCATCGCTCACTGAATTATTCGCCCCGGATATTCATCAAAAGCGTTTGGATAATTGGCCCGCGCACTATGCCTGGATCGAACCCTCCGGCTATCAGTATTTTCGCAGCCGTTTGAATGAAGCGCGCAGAGACGTGGAGCACGGCTTACGTGTGACACTGGACTACTTCACCACTCGTGAACAACAGAAACACGCGCTCACTCTTTTGCAGTTCAAACTCGATATTTTATGGAGCATGCTTGACGCTGTGACCATGGCCTACGTCCACCACACGCCGCCCTATCACAATTGTGAGATGCCCAAACATGACTGACTCGGTCTCCCTGAAATTGGGTTGGAGTCCGCGCATCAACCCCCATTTCCGCCTGCAATGGGAAGAAGCGCAACAGGCCAAAGTGTTGCTGTACCCCGAAGGTATGATCAAACTGAATTCCAGCAGCGGAGAAATTCTGTCACTCTGCGATGGTGACACCACGATTCAGGACATCATCGACGAATTGAAACGCATATTTCCTAAAGAGGAAACACTGGAGCAGGATGTGCTGGAATTTCTGTCCGTTGCTTTTGAGCGGCGCTGGTTAATTCATGACTAGGCACAATAGCTCTGCACACTCTGCAAACCCTGCAAACCCTGCTAGCGGTTGGCGAACCTCTCCAGAAGTGGTCGAAGGCATATGGAAATAATGCCATGACCAATCCGCCCTTCTGGCTGCTCGCCGAACTCACCTACCGCTGTCCACTGCAATGCCCTTATTGCTCCAACCCCATTGAAATCGCTCAAATTGACAAGGAACTCGATACCGAAACCTGGGTTCGGGTAATGACCGAAGCGCGCGGACTTGGTGCGGTGCAATTGGGATTTTCCGGCGGCGAACCCCTGGTGCGGGAGGACCTGACAGACCTGGTGGCGGAGGGGCGGCGACTCGGCTATTACACCAATCTCATCACGTCCGGCATCGGCTTGAATGCCGACAAAGTTGCCGCATTAAAACAAGCGGGTCTGGACCATATTCAAGTGAGTTTCCAGGCGAGCACTGAAGAATTAAATGATCTTATTGCCGGCAGCGGCAAAGCCTTCGCACAAAAAGTTGCCATGGCAAAAGAGATCAAACGTCTAGGTTATCCCATGGTGCTGAATTTTGTGCTGCACCGGCAAAATATCGAACAGGTCGCGCAGATTCTTCAACTCGCCGCGGAATTGCAGGCGGATTACGTGGAACTCGCCAATACACAGTATTACGGCTGGGCGTTTCACAACCGCGCGGCATTATTGCCGTCGCTGCAACAGCTGCTCGATGCCGAAGTGGTGGTACAGGCGTATCGGGAAAAATTTGGCGAGCGCATGAAGATTATTTTTGTCGTGCCGGATTATTACGAAAATCGTCCCAAGCGCTGCATGAATGGCTGGGGCAACATTTTTCTCACCGTCGCGCCTGACGGCACTGCGCTGCCCTGCCACAGCGCCCGGCAACTGCCGCTGGAATTTCCCAACGTGCGCGACTGGAACATTGGCCATATCTGGCGCGACTCACCCAGTTTTAATGCGTTCCGTGGCGACAGCTGGATGCGCGAGCCCTGCCGTACCTGCGCGGAAAAAGACAAGGATCTCGGTGGCTGCCGCTGTCAGGCTTTTATGCTGACTGGCGACCCGACTAACGCCGATCCCGTCTGCGCTAAAAGCCCTCACCGTCAGTTGATTAACGATGCAATCGAACAAGCGCAGCAAGTTGCTGAAAATACGCAACCATTGCGATTTCGCAATTGGCGTAACTCCAAGGAGCTGATCGCCTCAAGCGAGTAATCCGTGGAATTGTCTGTTTAATCCGAATTTTTTATCCGATTGCGCGCGCAGGGCAGTTAAATCCCATCATGCCCCGACACCTCCGCACCCGCGTCTTTCGGCAATCTCATGAAGACCAAAGAGGCGGCCGCCACCAATAATCCCATGGCAAAAAATGCCACAGTAAAATCCGGCGGCGCCACCTCCTCACGCTGCGCCAAAAAACGCGAGCCGTTCAGCAGCAATACGCTGAAGGCAATTGCCAACACCATCGCCACCTGCATCAACATGGAGTTGAGTGTGGAGGCGGAGCTGCGCAGGCTGCTCGGAATATCGGCAAAACCCAGTGTGTTTAATGCGGTGTATTGCATTGAACGTGTGAGGCCGGCGCAGAGAAGAAGCGCCATAATCCAGCCCTTGCCCATCTCCGGCGAAAAGAATCCGCACACGGCAACAAAAAATCCGCACAGCAAGCCGTTGATCACCAGTACATTGCGAAAACCAAACCAGCGCAGAGACACTGTGGTGATGGTTTTCATCCCGAGATTACCAAGGAAATACACCAGCACATAAGTACCCGCTTCCAGCGGCGTATAACCAAACCCCAACTGAAAAAGCAACGGCAATAAAAACGGAGTTGCGTTGATGCCGACGCGTACATAAGTACCGGCAAAAACGCTGGTGATGGCAAAAGTGGAGATTTTAAAGGTGCGTAAATCGAGCAGCGGTTGCGGCGTTCGGCGGAGGTGGTGCAGCGCGAAATACCCCAGCGCTATCCCGAATATCGCCAGTAGCGCTGATTGCTCCCAAGTAACCCATTGGTGCGCAAAAGATTCCAAACCGAGCAGGAACGCCACCAATGCCCCGGCGGATAACACAAAACCCAGTGGATCGAACGCTCGGCGCGCTGTCGGCTGCGTCGGCGGAATCACACGCCATACTAAAATCCACGCAATGATTCCGATGGGCAAATTGATCCAAAAATTCCAGCGCCAGGAAAAATAAGTCGTAATAAATCCGCCCAATACCGGGCCTATAACCGGTGCCGTAAGCGCAGGCCAGGTGATGTAGGCCATAGCGCGCACAAGTTCATTTTTCGGCGCATGGTTGAGCACGATCACCCGTCCAATCGGCGTCATTAGCGCGCCGCCCAAGCCCTGAAAAGCCCGAGCAAGAGTAAAACTGCCTAATGTGTCGGCCATGCCGCAGGCCAAAGACGCGGCGACAAAAATAATGATCGATAGGAGAAAAATCTGCCGCGCCCCAAAGCGGTCCGACAACCAACCGGACAGCGGCACAAAAGCCGCAACCGATACGAGATAAATGCTGATGCCAATGCTCAGTTCGACGGGCTCAACACCGAATTCCTGCGCCATGCGCGGCAGGGAGGTGGCAATAATGGCGCTGTCGAGCAGCACCATAAAAAAGCGCCGCCGACAATTAAAGCGATATGGCGGGCCTGACTGCTGAAAGAGGAAGCAGGCATTGCGATTCGATAACCTTTCGTCAAAGTCGCCGGCACTCTACCACACCCCTCCATCGGCACAGTTCGCTGGCGCGCGAAGGGGCGGCCTGGTTATGTTCAGGGAAGACAATTGAGGATGCCAAATTGCTTATTCGATCTCGCGCAATGTGATTCATTGACCCGAATCACAGTTCGATTCGCATTGTGCGCTTTATGACTACAAGGCTGATACCATCGCCACACACGACCATAACGGTCAGGTTTATACCGGGCATAACAATTCAAATGGAGAATACCTATGTCACAGCGCCACACTCTGGGCAGCGCCGTTGCTTTGTCCATGGCCTTAATACTCACCGCATGCGGTGGGGCGGGAACTCCTAGCGGTTCCAGCTCTTCGTCAAGTTCTTCCAGCTCTTCATCAAGCTCGTCCAGTTCTTCCAGCTCCTCATCGAGTTCATCCAGCTCCAGTAGTTCAAGCTCGTCATCCAGCTCCAGCAGCTCATCCAGTTCGAGTTCATCCAGCAGCTCGGGCGGAGGGAATCTGATCATTAATGATAATTTCGAAAGCGGCGCCGCTGGCGAAGTGCCTCCAGGTTGGCGAACCATTCTGGGGTATGGACTTGTGGACTTTAGTCGCACGCCAGATCCGGGCTCTGCGGCGGTTTTGGATGGCTCCAGAGCGCACTCCGGCACACGTTCAGTCAAAGTCAGCACGTCCAATGCCATGGCGCCACACTTTATCTTTCAAGCCCTACCCCGAGGCATGACCAGCGTTTATGTCCGCGCCTGGGTCTACAGCACCGCTCAATTGGGAGGCGGCGCAGCCGGAAGCCCGGGAGACCATGCGCACTTCATAGGTACGCTGCAGACGCCGGGGAGCGACAACGGCTTGAGCTGCGGTTTGGCCCTGTTCAACGGGCTTATCTCGGCGGTTTTGCACCTAAACCCGGTGATGCCTTTACCAAAGCCCAACCCACGGCGTTTATACCTGCAAATACCTGGACCTGTGTTGAATGGGCAGTGACCGACGCGGCGAGCTTCGACCGCATGTACGGTTGGGTAGGTGGCCAATCCGTCTTAAATGCCGAATCGGCCAACGACTGGCAAAACAGTGCCAGCGCAGACTTCGTCAATGCGGACTCAACCGCCTTTATCAGCTTCGGTTGGAGGCAGTTTGGATCGGTAGCGAATGTGCGTGACATTTGGTTCGATGACATTGCCGTTGGAACTTCACGTATAGGCTGTAATTAACATCTGAACCATTCAACCGGTTCAAATAAAAATCCCGGTTTGGCTACAAACCGGGATTTTTACATTTAGCGCCTGAGAACTAAGACCCCTTATTTCCAGCCTCCACCCAACGCCAAATACAAATCCACCGTTGCGTCCAGCCGATCTCTGCGCTGTTGCGCCAGTTGATCGCGCGCCTGAAAAACCGTGCGCTGAGCTTCCAGCAGACTCATTAAATCGTCGGTGCCCTCTCGATAACGTGTTTCCACCAAACGCAAAGTCCGCTCGGCTTCTGCCAGAATTTCACGCTGACGTCCTTCCTGTTCCGCGCTGACGGTACGACGATCAAAAGCGTCGGCGGTTTCCTGCAGCGCGGTGAGAATTGCTTTGCGGTATTGCTCCACCAACGCCACTCGCTGGGATTCACTTAACTTGACCTGATTACGCAAACGGCCGCCGTTAAACAACGTCTGCGCCAAACCCAAACTCCAGCTCAAACTATCCGTCGGCGGGCTGAGCGAGAGCAGCGCCGCAGACGAACGCGCTGCCGATGCGGACAATTGCACGCCCGGTAAAAGTGCGGCGCGCGCGGCGGCGACATCCGCATCCGCCGCCTGCAACTGCGCTTCGACGCTGGCGAGATCCGGTCGACGCGTCAGCAAATCCGCGGGAATGCCGTCGCCTACTTCCGGCAACGCCAAATCCAACAATCGCTCTTGCGCCGATATATCAAATTCCAGCGGCGACTCGCCTAACAACAATGCCAGTGCCGCGCGCGTTTGACGCGCCTGCAATTGCAGCGGCAATAAAGCCGACTGTTGGCTGAGCAAATTCGTGCGCTGGCGCGACACATCCGCCGCCGAGGCCGCGCCGTTGTCGTAACGCACCTGCACAATCTGCGCAATACGTTCGGCGATGCGAATATTTTCCTCTGCACTCGCAATGCGCTGTTGCAACGTCAGCCACTGAAACCACGCACTGGCCACCGCGCCACTGACGCTCAACTGCGCTGCGGCTTCATCAAATTGACGGGACGCGTAACCAGCGCGGGCGCCGCTCACGCCTGCAGACACCCTGCCCCATAAATCCACTTCATAACTTGCGCCCAAACCCACGCGACTGCTCTCACTCGTGTCCCACTCACCCCCATCAAAACGACTGCGCCCGGAACCGGTGCTGCCATTAATGGTGAACGAGGGAAATAAAGACGCGCCGGCGATGCGCATTTGCAATTCCGCCTGCCGCACCCGCTCACCCGCAATGCGCAAATCAGGATTTTGTTTCTGCGCCACTTCGATCATTTGATTTAATTGCACTGACTGAAACGATTGCCACCAGTCTTTTTCAATTTCAAATGCGGGGACAATTTGAGTGGCCGCTGTTTCCAGGGGGATATTGGGTCGTTCGGTTTTAGGGATGGAGGTACAGGCGGTGATTGCCACGATGGCACCAGCCAGCAGCGTGCGGCTTATAAAGGGTTTTTTATGGTGCCTGATTTTTACTTTTGCAGGGCTCAGGGTCCCGGATGGGTTTCTGAAATCGGCGTGAACCCATCCATGGGGCCTCGCCCCATGCCCATCCAGGGCATGAGGCTTTCAGAAACCCATCCGGGACCCGTCGCTGCGAATTACGAGCGAGGTTCAGAAAAAATTGGAAATTCATTGTAAACCTCATAAATATTCGCTCGCCCAAATAAAGCGAAAACAAAAATAATTTGCTTTTATGAAAGAAGCGCTGAGTTCGACTTCGATGCGCGCGGCGCCGGAACCCTTTTGGAAAGCCTCGCGTCCCGGATGGACGCGGGGCAGCCCCCCATGGATGGGTTCACGGCGATTTCCAAAAGGGTTCCGGCGCCGCGCTTATCTGCTTACGAAGCTCCGACAAAATCACTCCGAAGCCAACGCCGTTACCGGATCCAATCCCGCCGCTTTACGCGCAGGTAAAAATCCAAAAATCAGCCCCGTCGCAAATGCACAACTGAAGGCCAATACCACCGGCATTACTGAATAAGAAACTGGCGTCCCCAAAAATCCGACCAGTGCCGTTGCAGATAAACCCAATACCACGCCGATCACACCACCCAGCGCCGACACCACAAGAGCCTCGATCAAAAACTGCTGCAAAATATGGCGCTGCCGCGCACCGGTCGCCATACGCACACCAATTTCCCGCGTCCGCTCCGTCACACTCACCAACATAATATTCATCACCCCAATGCCGCCCACCAACAACGAAATCGCCGCAATCGAAGCCAGCAAAATCGTCATGGTGTTTTGCGTTTGCGAGACCGTATCAATCAGCGAGGCCATATTGCGGATCGTAAAATCCTCGGTGCCGTGACGGGCGAGCAATAATTCCTGCGCGGCGGCCTGGGTGGCATCCATTAAAGCGGGATCACTAACCGCAATAGTGATATTGCGTAAAAACGTCTGGCCGAAAATTCGCAGACTGCCGGTGGTAAACGGCACCAGCACCACATCGTCCTGATCCTGGCCCATGGGTGACGCGCCGCGTTCGCTCATTACGCCGATCACCTGAAACAAAATATTGTTGATGATCAGATATTCCCCGAGCGGATCGCGCTGGCCGAATAATTTATCCGCCACGGTTTTTCCCAATACCGCCACGGTCGCGTAAACGCTTTCATCCTCTTCATTAAAAAATGTCCCGTGGGCCACCGGCCACTGGCGCGCAATCGGGAAGGCGGATGAAGTCGCATTTACCTCCGCGCTGTGATCCTCGGTGTCGTAGCGCAATGTCTGGCCGCCGGTAAGTTCAGGAATGGCCACCAGATTGGGTAACTCGTTCAGCGCCGCCACATCCTCCGGCACCAAGGTGGAAACACCCCAGCGGCCGCCGCGCTGATTTGGTCCGCCCGGGCGCACCAACAATAAATTACTGCCCATGGCACTGATGCTTTCCACCACCGCCTGTTTCGCACCGTCGCCAATCGCCAGCATGGTAATCACCGAGGCCACACCAATCACAATCCCGAGTAGCGTTAAAACCGTGCGAAAGACATTTCCCAACAGTGAGCGAAGTGCGGTTTTGCCGCCCGCCAGCATTTCATCCGCCAGGGATGGCGTACCGTGGGCAATGGTGTTGGTGATGGCGGGCGCCGTGCGATCCGCCGCGGGGCCGGCATCGGCGACCACGCGGCCGTCGCGCACCTCGATCAGGCGATCCGCATGGGCGGCCACTTCGGCGTCATGGGTGATCAGAATAATGGTGTAACCCTGCTGCGACAGGTCCTGCAGCAGCTTCATCACCTCTTCCCCGCTGCGGCTGTCCAGAGCGCCCGTCGGTTCGTCGGCGAGAATAATGCGCCCGCCGTTCATGAGCGCGCGGGCGATGGAAACGCGCTGCTGTTGACCGCCGGAAAGTTGATTGGGTTTGTGGTGCAAACGCTCGCCCAAGCCGAGTTGGCCGAGCAATGACGCGGCGCGCGCGTGGCGTTCCTCATGGGATAAGCCGGAGTAAGTCGCGGGCATTTCCACGTTGGCGTTGGCGCTCATACCGGGCAGCAGGTTGTAGCTTTGAAATACGAAGCCGAAAAATTCCCGCCGCAAACGCGCCAGATCGTCCGCGCTGAAACTCGCCACATCGCGACCGTCAAAAAAATACTGGCCGCCGCTCGGCCGATCCAGGCAGCCGATAATGTTCATCAGCGTGGATTTGCCGGAGCCGGAAGCGCCCATGATGGCGACGAATTCCCCCGGATAGATTTTGAGATCCACCCCGTGCAATACCTGGGTGGCGACCTCACCGTTCTGGAAAATGCGGGTGATGCCGCGAAGTTCGATCAGCGGCTGGGGATCGACAGGCGGGATCATCAGCGCATCATCCTCGGACCCCAGTTGCGATTGTTGCTCTGCAACTGCGGGTTATTGGCATCGCCGAGAATTACCTGTTCGCCTTCCTTCAGCCCGCTGAGCACCTCCGCGCGTACCCGGTTGGTCACGCCGATGGTGACCGTGCGCTCCTCCACCACATTGCGCGGCAGCAGCACCCGCACGGTCGCTGTGCGCGGCTCGCCGGGAGCGGCCGCCTGAGCGTCCGGCCTGCGGCGCTCGCTTCTTTCACCGCGTTCAGCGCCTTCCGCTCGTGGTCCAGCAGGTGCGCCCGCTGGGTGAGGTCCAGCTGCATCGCCTTTCTGGAAAGTCAAAGCCGCCACCGGCACCTGCACCACATCGCGGGCCTGGGAGGCGATAAAAAATACCTGGGTCGTCATCTGCGTCATCAACGCGCCGTCGGGATTGGGCACGTCGAACAGCGCGTTGTAAAGCACCACATTATTGAGAATCGTCGGCGTGGGTTCGACCCGTCCCAAGGTGCTGTACCAGCGTTTGCCGCTGCCACCAAAGGTCGTGAAATACACCCGCATGCCATTGCTGAGTTTGCCGATGTCCGCCTCGGACACCTGCGCCTGCACCGTCATGGTGGACAGATCGGCGATGCGCAAAACCGTGGGCGCAGTCTGGTTGGCGTTGAGGGTCTGACCCTGGCGTGAAGTGAGGGACACCACTGTGCCGGACATGGGCGCGTAAATGCGCGCGTATTCGAGATTGGCCTCCTCGGCGCGCAGACTCGATTCCGTCTGCGCCACCTGGGCCTTGAGGGATTCCAATTGCGCCTCGGCGGACTGCAACTGCGCTTCGGCGCTCTGCAACGCCTCCGCCGTACTCGCGTCCTCTTTGCGCAAATTCACCTGGCGTTGATAGTTGATGCGCGCCAGCTTGAGTTGCGCCTCGCGGTCCTTGAGCTGCGCCTGCTGATTGCGCAATTGCGCGCGCGTACCCTCCACCCGCGCGGCGTAAACCGTCGCGTCAATCTCCGCGAGCAGATCGCCTTCTTTCACCGTGCTGCCCACTTCCACATGCAGCACCTTCAACTGGCCGGAGACCTGCGCTCCCACATCCACATAATCCCGCGGCTGCAACACGCCGGTGGCAGTCACCAGATTTTCAATGGTGCCGCGGGAGACGGGCGCGGTGCTGAAGCGCGTCTGGCTGCTGCTGTCGCGGGTGAAAAACCAGATACCTAAGACCAACAGCACCAACAACAGCAAAAAAGGCCATTTATAGCGGGCGAAAATTCCCGGCGATAACACACTCATGCAGATCCTCGGTGATCAAAGTAGACGAAACACGCGCCGATTATAGAGTGGCTGGGGGATTTTTGATTCCGGGGGTGGGGAAAAGAAATGTAAAGTTGAATGGCGGTGCGACAACAAAATTGAATTCAGGGCGGTCAGGCTCCGACGATTTCGTGATAAACGAGCACTGCGCTTAAAGCACCTGGTAGGGCCGCGAGGTCGTCGAGCAATTCATGGATTTTGCGTTCGCTTTCCGTTTCCAATACCACCACCAATTTTCCCTGGCGCTCTGTATGCACTTCCGCGTAAGGCTGAGCGTTCAACCAATCCCGGGTTTTGGTGGAAAATTCCGGCTGCATATGCGCGATGATGCTGGCGATGTGGACAGGCGGCTCTTTTGTTTTTTCTTTAACTATGGCAGTTGTCGACATTCCTACAGATCCTGGTAGCTAATTGCAGTGCAGTGCGGATAAAAATCGATAAAACGGCGCGGCCAAGCAGCCCTAGGGCTGACCGATCAATAACGGATATTTATAGATGGCGAAGGAGTAACCGCCGATAAAAGCAACAACAAACTGAGGGAACAGAAAAACATCGCTGAAGATGAGTTGCTCTTTTATTCAATGGCCGATCAGAGTCTTTTTCGTACAACATACAGCGCTCCATTATGTAAAACTCCGCAGCGCAAGCATCATGCGCTTGCCGCCTTTTTCCGAGTGTAGACAACTTGTCCCGGCTCGCAAGAATTTGGTGCACAAGTTATCAAATCAGCGCGCAAAACCTGTTTTTTCTTGACCGAGAGTTTTTAGATGCTCTTTTTGACGCCTGAGTAACCGACGGCAAATCATCTCGGCGAGTGGCGGAGATGGAGCTGCAATCACTTTGTCACCTAAACCGAGGGGGGGGGGAGCGTAGCGCGAACCAGTGGACAGGGGAAATGTTGACCGGGTCGTTCTCTTGCGGTGCGTTTCCTGGCATGCTCGCCGCGTCATCCATATCATTGATCAGCCAGCCGGTATTGCCGGTTTCTACCATGCCGAAAAAATTCCGCGTTATCTCCCAGGCCGAAGCTGTCGCCGGCAAAACCAAGCAGGATGTGCACAAAGCCCTGCTGAAAACGAATATGAAACCCGAGCAGATCCAGCTGCTGTTGCTCAAACCGCTGGTGATTAAAAAAGGGCTGGATCAGGCCACAGCCCAGGAATACGCCGAGCGCTTCTCCGCCGCCGGCCTCAAAGTGCGCATAGAAGCCTACGAGGTGGCCGAGCCCGCAGACGCGAGCGGCGAGGACAAGCAGCGTAAGCAGATTTTTTCCCTGCTGCTCAAGACCTTTGCCAATCCGATCCAACCCGCCGCCCTGGTGGAAAAAAACTCTGTTCGCCTCCCCGGCGCGATCATCAGCGCCCTGCCCGCGCCTGTGGCCTATAGCGGACTGGTTGTCGCTGTTGCGCTGGGGCTGTTGTGGTATCTGGGTGCGGGGCAGGCGTTGATTTTCGGCGGGCTGGAATTTCCGCCAGCGGTAATGACTTTTATCTGGGTGATCTCATGGCTGCTACCGGCGTTTGTCGGCTCTGTTTTGCTGATATTTCTGCTCTATCCCATGTGGCCGCGCCGCAGACCGGAGCCGTATCTGCGGCTGGATCCCAAACGCCACGCCCACTTTCATCGCGTGATCAACCAAATGACCGCCGCCATGGATGTGGCTGCGCCGGAGCTCATCGAAATCAGCGCTGCGGCGGACATCCGTGTCGCACCGGCTCGGGGATTGCGCAGCCTGAAGCGCGGCGATCTGCGCCTCACCCTGGGGCTTGCACTGGTGGCCGGCTGCTCGGTGCAGCAGCTCGCCGGACTGCTGGCGCGGGAGTTTGGCCGCTACGCCTCTCCGTCCGCTACCCGCGCAGCCATCTGGATTCATACCATCAACCAATGGTTTGCCCGCCGCTCGCGCACACCTGACGAGTGGGACCAGCGCTTCGACCATTGGGCCGTCGACTATCCCGGTAACATCACTCATGGCGCCATTGCCCTCGCGCGTTCCCTGACGCACCGCGTGCGCCGCCTGCTGGCGCGGCTCGCCGGATGGAACACGAAAACGACCTACAAAACCCTGCGGCGGCTTGAGCGGGATGCGGATCTGTTTCAAATGCGGGTGGCAGGCAGTGAAGGTTTCCGCGCTCTGGCGCTGCAACTCCACCAGTTGATCGAGGCTGAGCGCGATATTCACCATCTCAACCACCTGGCGCTCTATCACCGCGAACTGCTCCTGCGCGACCTGCCCGCCGCCATCGCGGAAGCCGCCGCGCATCCGACGCCGGAGCTGCTGGCCGCTGCGGAAAACAGCTTGGCGCAGACGAATCCGCGCTTGTGGGAAGCCCGCGCCGCCGACAGCCTCCGCCTCGCGCAAGCAGCCGAAGTGCGCGATCCCGGCATGGTCACCTGCGATTTGCCGGCGCATTTGCTGCTCGAGGATTTTCCGCAACTGTGTGATAGCGCGACGCTCAACGCATACCACCGCCAGGGTACTAGCGACGCCGCACAGCACCGGGTGGACAATGCGCGGATTCTCACAGAACGCACCGCCCTGCAGGCGCAGTCCCGCATCGACAATATTCAAAAAGGCGGGCGCGCCCCGGTGAATGCCGATGGCTCCATCGAGTGGACGGCCGGACAACCTTGATGGAGCGCGCCATCCCACTGCAGGATGCCATCTTCAACTGCTACAGCGCAGGCTCCGGTCCGGCGCTGATTTTTGTCCACTGCTCCGGCGGCAGCCATCGGCAGTGGCGCTTTGCTCTGGCGGATTACAGCCAGAGTTTTCAAGTGATCGCCCCGGACCTGCTCGGCTACGGCGCCAACCCCGCCTGGGCGAGTCCTGCCAATCCCTATTCCGTCGATGATTTCGACCTTTTACGCTCGCTGATCCCGGACGGCCCCTACCACCTGATCGGCCACTCCTGCGGCGCCGTCCTGGCTTTGGAAACAGCCCGCAAAGCATTCACCGGCGCCTTTCGCCCGCCGGAAAGCCTCTTTCTCATAGAGCCGCCAGCCGCCTATTTACTGCGGGACTCCGCCAAAAACTGGACCTTATTCGAGCGCGTCAGCCGCCAATGCCGCGCAGCAATTGCCGCCAACAACTACGCGAAAGCGGCGCGAGTATTTATGGGATTCTGGATCGGCCACCTGCCCTGCTGCTGACACCTCGCTGGCAAAAGCGCCGTCTGGAAGCCACCATGGCGAAAGTGGCCTACGAATTCGAAATGCTCGCCACCCTGCAATCAACATTCACCGACCACACGGTCATCACCTGCCCCACCACCCTAATCACCGGCACCCGCTCACCAGAAATGGCCCAAACCGTTGCGAAGCGGCTGGCACAACATCTGCCCAATGCTCGCCCGCAAGAAATTAAAGGCGCGGGGCATATGAGTCCGTATACGCACCCGGAGGCGGTTAAAGAATTATTGGACGGGCATTTGGGGGGGTGATTTCACTGCTCTTTAATAAACTGACCCAGAGTGTTTGCCGGGGTGGCTAAGTTGTTGCCTCATCTGGGGTTTAATCCTGAGGCCTGTGTTTGAGCTTGCTTTCCAGTACTTGCAATTCCGCTTCATCCGTCTTGTCGGCCGCAATAGCCTCTCGGGTTTTACGTCGCAGATCAAAGTCCGCATAACGCTCACTGGTGAGCTTTTCCATCTGCTGTTGGCTGATTAATCCCGCATTGGCCAATAAGGGAAAGCCATTACTGGTGATGATTTCGCCCACTCGTGTTTGCCAAAAGATCATAGGGGTTTCGATGCGGCTTTTGGCGCGCAGCTCAGCTGTTTCCAGGAAGATCACCACCAACCGATTGAGAGTGTCAACTTCATCTTCATTCAGGTAGTTTTTGGCGATCAGAATATCCTGCTTACGCACTTTGGCGCCCTTCCAACTCAGCAAACCAAAATGAGCATCCTTCGAGTTGGCCCGCGCAATAATCAACTCGGCCGCAGTTTGTTGCGTCACCGCGTAAAGCAGTAAATTCTGTACGGTAGCAAAAAACTGTTGCGTTGCCTGATCAGACTTATCGTAGTCACTGCTCAGAGCGAACAGATCGCGCACCTTCTGGTAGAAGCGCTTCTCCGACGCGCGAATGTCGCGGATGCGCGCCAGCATCTCATCAAAGTAATCCGGGCGACCATCGGGATTTTTCAGTCGTTCGTCATCCATGACAAAACCTTTACGTAGATACTCACTTAATACTGTGGTTGCCCACCGGCGGAATTGCACTCCCCGAGGGGAGCGCACGCGGTAGCCTACAGCCAGAATGGCGTCGAGGTTGTACAGAGTTAGCGCTCTTTGCACTTGGCGCGCGCCCTCTCGTTGAACTACCGAGGATTCCTCGGTAGTTGACCCACGCTCCAGCTCACCATCCCCGTAAATATTTTTAAGATGCAGGCTGATATTGTCTGAGCTGACCGCAAAAAGCTCAGCTATCTCGCGCTGGCTCAGCCAGACCGTATCCTTATCGGCTCGCAGCTGAATTCGGCTTTGACCGTCTTCGGTGGTGTAGATAATCAGTTCGCTCATTTACTCAATCTCGGCTTTAGCATTCCGCGTCGCTCTATCACCGTGGCAGAAAATAGATTCGGATATTGAAGGTGGCAAATTCCATAAGCCCTGGCTCTGTTATTGATAGGCATCCAAGAAAGCGAGCTGAGGACCGCAAATTATAGGTGAAGGGGGGATTCGGCAGAAGTCATTACAAGATTTGCATCCGGCCTGCCTTACTGATCAACCACACGCCGGCACCATAAACCCAGAAATCCCACCCCAAACAATCGCCACAAGCGACAACACCAGCAGCAATTTCAAAGTCGCGCGGAGGAAGGTGCCGGAATCGCCGTGCCAGCGGCCGAGTAGTCTGGGCCAGAAGAGGAAGAGCAGAATCGGCGCGGCGGCGAGTAGGGTTGCTATGCCGATGATGACGGGGATCAGCGATGGGGCGTCGCGGGTTAGGCTGACGCAGACGAGGGTGTGGGTGAGATAGAGCGCGGTGAAATGTATGGCCCATAAAATCGGGCCGATTAATACCAACATCGCAATGAGCGCGAAAGAGCCGGGGCCTTCTTTAAACCATTTCATTGAACACCTCCTCAGATCGCTCGCGGAAATCCGTGGATTAATGCAATGCCCACCAGCGCTTGGCCGACAGCGTACCAAGCCAGCAGGCAGGTATTTTCCAGGCTGGCAAAACGCACTGCGTCGAGCTTGCCGGCGTAGTGTCGGGCGATAACAAACAGCGACATGATCGCCACCGCAAATGCCAGTTGTGCGTTGAGCACGGACCCCATGTACACCATGGCGGTGTAGCTCGATTCGGTGGGACGCAAGCCCAATTGCCACTGGCTCCAGATTTCGCAGGCCACCGCTGCAATTAATGCAAGCGCGGCAAATAAAATTAAAAATGGCGTGATGGCGTTGCGTGGTTTTCCAGGTTGGGCGAGGGATTTTTTGGCGGTGAAAAAATAAAATGGCGCTGGTGATAAATCCCAGCGCGCTGGCGCCCGGCCATATCAACTCTGGAACACGTTCAATGGATGTGGGCCAGACCTCCGGCGATACCGTCCACAAATACAAATAGGAAAACAGGTAGGCAAGAAATAACGAGCCGGCTACGAACATCAGAATCACCATGGCCCACCAGCCGTGACCCATGGGGCCGGTAACGTACACCGGCAGACGGTAACCGCCGCCCACGTCCACCGGCTCTCCCGGGCCTTTGTCCAGTTCCCACACCCACACCAGGCAACTGACGATGGAGAGCACGCCGCAGATAACTGCGGGAATAACGATCTTCACCGTCAGCAGCAGGAAAAACGCCGCCATAAAAACCGCCGCCCACACATGCGCCCAGCCGGGGCCGGGCATGCGAATGACGTATTGAGGTTTGGCGTCGATAGGCGAAGTCACCAGGGTTTCGCGCCCGCCGGTGGGCGCATTGGGCAGATAGTGGTGACCGGCCTCCACCTGCTCGGCGAGATTGGGCTGGTCCCATAAAGGTTCGAGACTCGTCACCTGGGGAATGGATCGGGTGGAGTAGACATCGTTGGGCAGCCATTCCAGGGTGCCGGCGCCCCAGGGATTGGGCGGCGGTCGTTTTTTGCTTTTTAGGAGCGGATCAGATCGACGACGAACACCGCCACTCCCGCAGCCAGAATATAAGCGCCGATGGTGGAAACCAGGTTGTACGGCTCCCAACCGATCCCTTCGCGATAGGTCCACACCCGCCGCGGCATGCCCAGCAAACCGGCGACGTGCTGCGGCAAAAACGCCACGTTGAAGCCGATAAACATCAGCCAAAAACACCAGCGCCCGGCGCGCTCGGAAAATTGTCGATTGAGAAACAGCGGCGCCCAGTAATAGAAACAAGCGAAGAGCGGAAACACCATGCCGCCGATCAGTACGTAATGCAGATGAGCGACGATGAAATAGGAATCGTGGGCCTGCCAGTCGAACGGCACCATGGCCACCATCACGCCAGTCAGTCCGCCCAGGGTGAAAATAAACAACATGCCGAGTACAAACAGCGCTGGCGTGGTGAAACGGATTTTCTGTTTCGCCGCTGCGAGAGTGGCAATCCACGAAAACACCTGAATGCCCGAGGGCACCGCCACTGCCATGCTGGCGGCGGAGAAAAACGCCAGACTCAATGCGGGAATGCCGGTGGCGAACATATGGTGGACCCACAGGCCGAAGCTGAAAAACCCGGTCGCCAGCAGCGCCACCACGATAAAGCGATATCCCACCAGGGGCCGCTGCGCCATGGTAGGCACGATCATGGAGACCAAACCCGCCGCCGGCAGAAAAATGATGTACACCTCCGGGTGGCCGAAAAACCAGAACAGGTGTTGCCACAAAAGCGGGTCGCCGCCGCTGGCGGCGGTAAAAAACGGCCAGCCAAAAGCGCGTTCAATTTCCAGCAGCATGGTGGCGAGAATCACCGCGGGAAAAGCCACCATAATCATGCCGGCGAAAATCAGCATGGCCCAACCGAAGATGGGCAATTTATCCAACGACATACCCGGCGGCCTGGTGCGCAAAGTGCCGACAATAATTTCAATCGCGCCGGCAATCGCCGAAATTTCGATAAAGCCAATTCCCAACAGCCAAAAATCGGCGTTATCGCCGGGGGAGAATTCCATCAGGGTCAGCGGCGGGTACATAAACCAGCCACCTTTGGGGGAGAGATCAAAAAAGATCGTCAGAAAAAACACCGTGCCGCCGATGACATAAGCCCAGATGGCGAAGGCGGAAAGGCGCGGAAATGGCAGGTCGCGCGCGGCCAGCATTTGCGGCAGCAGCATCACCCCCAGCGCTTCCATGGCCGGTACCGCGAACAGGAACATCATGGTGGTGCCGTGCATGGTGAACAGCTGGTTGTAGAAATCCTGCGTCACCAATTCGTTATCCGGCACCGCCAATTGCGTGCGCATGATCAAGGCGAGAATGCCCGCACCGATAAAAAACGCGAACGCCACGCCTATATAAAAGAGCCCGATGATGGTGTTGTTGACCGCCGAGGGCAGGCGCCAACCGGTGGGGGTTTTCCAAATGCGCAGCAGCTCTTCCAGCTCGCCGGGAGGGCGCGGACCGGGATTGGGCAACACGGGCGGCTGTTCACGCATGCTGTTTTCTTCGCTCATGGCTGTTTTCTTCGCTCATGGCTGTCTTCGCTCATGGCTGTTTGCTCACGCGATCGCTCCCCTGTTTCATTTTAAAGCCACCAAATAAGCCGCCAGGCTGTCCAACTCGGCATCGTTCAGGATGTCGTAAGCCGGCATCCGATTTTCCGGTTTGATGCGCTGATGGCGGGCGAGCCAATCGCGAAAGCCCTGATGATCGGCGGAGAGAATGCCCGCGCCGAGGGAAAGGCGACTGCCCACATGGGTGAGATCGGGGCCAATCACACCTTCGGCCGGCGTGCCGCGCACCCGGTGGCAGCCGCCGCAACCGTTGGCGAGAAACGTCTGCGCAGCGGAATCGTCCGCTGCCACCACCGCATTTGCGCGTTCGCGCGCTCGCCACTGCACGAATTCCTCCGCAGACAAAGCCACCGCGTAAAACGCCATAAGCGCGTGGGCGCCGCCGCAGTATTCGGCGCATTGGCCGCGGGTGACTCCGGGATGAGTGGGGAGAAAACGCAGGTAATTAGTGCGCCCCGGAATCATGTCCACCTTGCCGCCGTAGGCGGGCAGCCAGAAGCTGTGGATCACATCGGCGGTGGTGAGGGTGAGTTCCACCGGCTGGCCCACCGGAAAACGCAGTTCGTTGGCGCTTTCGGTGGTGGAGCCGTCCGGGTGGTGATAGATCACCCGCCACCACCACTGCTCACCCACCACCTCAATCCGCAGCATCTCGCCACTAAATTCCGGCGCGGCCTCCAGGCGCAACAGCACAAATCCGTAGAACAGCAGCGCGGTAAGCACCACCACCGGGAAGACCATGCCCAGCCCAATCACGACACTCTCACCGCGCAATTTTTGTCGCCACGACAAAGGCCCAAACAGCGCGATCGCCGTCAAGACCACCACCAATAACAGGATCAAACCGCCGCCACCCACCATGATCCAAGTGAGCTTGGCGACTCGCGCCGCGCCCTCGCTGTAGCCGCTGAAGGCGGATTGCTCGCCGGCGCAGGCACACAAGCTCACAAGCAGTGGATAGGTTAGACGCTGCAACATCACCGCCCCTGCGCCAGCAAACCATCCGGCGCGGCTGCCGCGGCGAAATAGGCGCTCACCGCTTCTATTTGCTCAGGGGAAAGACGCTGCGCAATGCGCGCCATCAGGCGTCCGTGCGCGGTTTCCGCCCGTCCGCCAGTGCGCCACAACAGCAGTTGCTGCTGTAGGTACTGCGCCGACTGCCCGGCCAGACGCGGCACATCCGAGCGTTTGGGCTCACCATGGCAGGCGAGACAGGGAGGCAGATCGCGCTGCGGATCTCCCGTCTCAGCGAGACGGCGGCCCAGGGCGGTGTCACCGCTGGCAGGAAGGGAATGAGGAGGTTCGGGCAAGGCGGCGTAATAATCGGCCAGATCGCTTAGGCGGGTTTCCGGCACTGCCACTGCAACAGGCTCCATAAAGCCGCTCTGCCTTCGATCTTCGCGGTATTCCCGCAACGCCCGCAGCAGATAATCCCGCGATTGCCCACCCAGGCGCGGCACATGTGCATTCACCGCCGGGGCGCTCGCCGTGCCGTGACAGCGATCGCAGGTATTGATGGGGAAAAGATTCATCCCCCGGTGCACCAGTTCTTCCGGCGCAGGTTCCTCCCACGGCGCGTTACCGAAGGCATAAGCTCGATAGGCGTCCACTGGCATGGAGGGCAGCTCCCGTAGCAGCTCGGTCATTATCCACATCTCATCCTTGCGCCCCTTGCCACTCCAGGAAGGCATGCCGGTGAACTGCAAGCCGTGAAAACCGATCCAGAAAAGCTCCCGCGCGCGCCAGTGGCCCGCCTCCTCCTGCAGCGGCGGCGGGTGCGGCAGCATATGAGCAAAGGTGGGGTTGACCGGCTGGCCCGGCGCGCCGTGGCAGATGGCGCAATTGCCGTGAAAGTGCGCGGCCGCCAGGGGCAACAGGTCCGCTTTTCCCGGCGGCGGTCGCTCGTCCTTGCTGTTGACCTCTACCGACCGGCGCATGGCCAGAGCAAGAAATTTTTCCATCCAGGCGGGGTGCCCTGCGGAGGCGGCAATATTGATCAACCCGGACCAGGCCACCAGCAAGGCGATACAGATTCCCAGCGGCGGCAATAACATCCATGGCCAGTGGCGCCATAAACGCCGCAGCCGGGGTGGTCTCACGCCTGCCGCTCCCCGAGTTGCTCACCCAGACGCAACCAGCGCGCCACCAAAAGGATCGCAGCCAGAATGTAGGTCATGGGACAGGCGATGATCATCAAGAGTCCGGCGAGCTGCTGATCAGCCAGATCAATGCCGGCATGATGTAGATCCATGCCACTGCCGTACAAAGCGCGGGGGGCGAACACCAGAATCAGCGCCACCAGACAAAAGAGCTTGCCGGTTACCAACAGTGCAACCACCGCACTCCAGACAGCGCTGTCGGACCGCTGCAACACACTCGCCCAGAACGCCGTGGCCACCAACAGCAGCATGGCCTGCATCACCGTGTGCAGGAGCGGTGAACTCATTATCCAGACGAGTACCAGAGGGGAATGCCAGACAAAAAAGACAACCAATTGCAGCAGCGTTGCCAGGGGCAGAAACCAGGGTTCGGCCGCGCCGGGGAATGGACGGTGGCAGCGGCGCAGCCAACTGGCCAGCAGAGGCGCCAGCACCGTCATCAAACCTATGTGCAGCAACATATGGCGGGTGAGATGGCCTGCGGCGGCGCTGTAACAGGCCGCGAGCAACAGACTCACCGCCAGCGCCGCCAGCTCCAGAACCGTAAAAGGATTGCCGATAGGTGCGCGCATTCGCGAAGTCTCCTGTCGCGGTGGATTTCGCCTTGAGGGCGGGAGCAAACCACTCAGCGCGCATTCTCCCGCGCCGGCCTCACCCAATCCGTTGCCTGGCCAACTTAGACACTGCCGAACGGGGGCTTAACCTGCGCTGGCGGAGCAGTCATAATTGGCCACCTTTTTCATCCGCTCTTGTAAGAGTCTCACCTATGGGAAGAACCTTCGAAAACCGCAAAGCCTCCATGGCGAAAACCGCCGGCATGAAAACCAAGCTGTATTCCAAATTCGGCAAAGAAATTTATGTGTGCGCCAAAAGTGGCGGCGCCGACCCCACCGCCAACCTGACCTTGCGCCGCCTGATCGAAAAGGCGAAACGCAACCAGGTGCCGGGGCATGTGATCGACAAAGCCCTCGACAAAGCCAGAGGCGGCGGCGGAGAGGACTACACCACGGTGCGCTATGAAGGTTTCGGCCCGGGCAATTGCATGGTGATCGTCGACTGCCTGACCGATAACAACAACCGCACCATCGGCGATGTGCGCACCTGCTTCAATAAGGCCAAAGCCAAGCTCGGCGCGCCCGGCTCCGTGGCGCACATGTTTGATCACCGCGCGATTTTCTCCTTCAAACACGACAACGAAGAAGCCGTTCTCGAAGCCTTGATGGAGCACGACGTGGACGTTGCCGATATCGAAAACGAAGACGGCATCATCACCGTCATCGCCCCACACACGGAATTTTATAAAACCAAAACCGCTCTCTCTGAAGCATTTCCTGATCTGCACATGGAAATTGAAGAGATCACCTTCGTACCGCAGACTCATACGGAAGTCGGCGGTGAAGATGCGCAGATGTTTGAGAAATTGCTCGATATGCTGAACGATTGCGACGACGTGCAGGAGGTTTATCACAACGCGGAAGTCCAGGACTGACGCTTCCCACCCGCTGCAGGATGCTGCCTCCGCAGCATCCTTATTCTTTCTTCCGCTAGTCTTTGACGCCTTCCGCCGTTCGGTTATCACGCGAAAAATTCACAAAAAAATCGGTAACTGCAGCTAAAAATTGCGGAATTTGCCGACATCTACCGCTGCCCATCGGTTGACCTTGATGGCCGGGAACGATTGTGCTCTTATACTCGGCAACCCCGGCCCAGGGCTGGTGGATTCCGCTAAATTTTGCTCAACAAGATGTTAAAAAATAATGAATAAGTCCACTGAAAATCTGTCCGTTGAAAAACTTTCCGTCGTTGAAAAGATCGGCTACAGCTTGGGCGACCTCGCGGCGAATCTGATCTTTCAAACCCTGGTGACCTTCATCGCCTTTTTCTATACCGACGTCTTCGGTATTCCACCTGGAAAAGCCTCTGTCATTATTTTCATCTGCGGCTGGGCCGGCGCCTTTTTTTAGCCCGGTGGTCGGCATTCTGGCGGATCGCACCAATACCCGCTGGGGGAAATTCCGCCCGTGGATTCTCTGGACCGCCGTCCCTTTCGGCGTTTTATCACTGCTGGCGTTCAGCACGCCGGACCTCGGTGAAAACGGTAAAGTCATTTACGCCTTCGTTACCTATTTCGCCCTGGTATTGATTTATTCCGCCAATAACCTGCCCTACGCGGCATTGAGCGGTGTATTGACGGGCAATATGCAGGAGCGCAACAGTCTCTCCGCTTACCGTTTCGTTGCGGTAATGGTGGCGCAATTTGTTATTCAGGCATTGCTGCTGCCGTTGGTATTGATCGCCGGCAATGGTGATAAAGCCGCAGGCTTCAAGACTGTCATGCTGATTTTCTCCTGCGTCGGCGTGGTGTTTTTCCTCATCACTTTCTTCACTACGAGAGAGCGCGTCAAACCGGTTCAGCAGGAAAAAACCCGCGTGGTCGACGACCTGAAAGATCTGCTCGGCAACCGCCCCTGGCTGATCATGCTGATGGCCACCGTGCTGGTGTTCGTCACCCTGGCGCTCAAAGGCGGTAGCTACATTTATTATTTCCAGTACTACATCAGCGAAAATCACGCGGCCCAATTTCTCAACGAAATCGGCTTCAACTCTTTTATCAACGGACTCAACGGCCTGCTCACCAGCGCCGGGCTGACCGAATTCCAATGGCCTGAAGATCCCGCCACTTCCGCGTTCAGCTTGTTCAGCGCTGGCGGCATTATTTTCATGATCGTCGGTATCGGCTTTTCCAAAGGTCTCGCCGACCGTTTCGGCAAGCGTGACGTATACGGCGTGGCACTGGTGATCTCTACCTTGTTCATGCTCGCCTTTTATTTCTACCCACCGGAAGCAGTTTGGGCAGTATTTATTTCCCAGGTGCTGCACGGATTCTTCTACGGCATCACCATTCCGCTACTGTGGGCGATGATCGCCGACGTGGCCGATTACTCCGAGTGGAAAACCAACCGCCGCGCCACCGCGATTATCTTCTCCGCCATGCTGTTCGGCCTGAAAGGCGGCCTCACCATCGGCGGCGCACTGGTAGCGGGCTTGCTGGATCTGTATGGCTACAATGCCGGCGCCGCCACTCAGTCACCAGAAACCGTCAACGGCATCAAACTGTCCGTCAGTATCTACGCGTCGCTGCCGTTCCTGATGGTTGCCGGCCTGCTGTTCTGGTACGAAATAAACAAGGAAAAAGAAGTCATCATCGAACGCGACCTGGAAGCGCGCCGCAAAGCCGCAGGCGTTGTCGCTTGATCGATTCAACTCACTAAAAGAGACGAGAACTGCCAAACATGTCAGACGAAATTCAATATTCCGAAGCCGTCAAAGCCAAAGCGATTTCCCAGCCGCTGGTTGAGCACATCTATACCGCCGACCCGTCTGCACACGTGTTCGAAGGAAAAATCTACATTTATCCTTCCCACGACATAGATGCGGGAATTCCCTTCAATGACAACGGCGATCATTTCGGCATGGAGGATTACCACGTCATTTCCCTGGACAAGCCGGGCGCTGCCGCTGTCGACCACGGCGTCGCTCTGCACGTCAAAGATGTTGCCTGGGCACAGCGCCAAATGTGGGCACCGGATGCCGCCAGCAAAAACGGCAAGTACTACCTGTATTTTCCAGCCAAACGCCAAGACGGAATTTTCCAAATCGGCGTCGCCGTCAGCGATTCCCCTGCTGGCCCGTTCACACCAGAGCCTGAAGCCATTAAAGGCAGCTACTCCATCGACCCGGCGGTTTTTGCCGATGACGACGGTGAGTACTACATGTATTTCGGCGGCATCTGGGGCGGTCAGTTGCAGAAATATCGCGACAACGTCTACGACGAAAAAAATGAAGAGCCGGCAGATAATGAACCTGCATTAGGGCCAATCATCGCGCGCATGAGCAGTGACATGAAGGAATTCGCCGAGACACCGCGGGAAATTTTAATCCTGGACGAAAATGGTCAGCCACTGCTTGCCGGCGACCACGACCGCCGCTTCTTTGAAGCCGCCTGGGTATACAAATACAACGGCACTTACTACTTCACCTATTCAACTGGTAACACGCACCTGCTGTGCTACGCCACCGGCAATAACCCCTACGGTCCCTTCACCTACCGCGGCACCATCCTCACCCCCGTCGTCGGCTGGACCACCCACCACTCCGTGTGTGAATACCAGGGCAAGTGGTACCTCTTCTACCATGATTCCACTCTGTCCAAAGGCGTAACCCATCTGCGCTCAATCAAAATGACAGAGCTGACTCACGATAAAGACGGGAATATTCAGCAGATTCACCCTTACAACATCTGATTCCGCAATAGAACCGATTAAAGCCGACAACACCTGTTGTCGGCTTTTTTTATTGCCTCGCTAAACGACCCCTAATACCAACAAAATAATCAGTATCACCAGCACCAACCCAATTCCACCTGTCGGCCCATAACCCCAAGAACGACTGTGCGGCCACGCAGGTAAAACCCCCACCAATATCAAAATCAGAATTACCAGCAAAATTGTTCCAACTGTCATAACCATATTCCCCAATGTTTTAGCAAAACGGCTCGCGCTTTTTCGCATTGCCGTGTAGCTCTAAATTAGGGGGCAGCCATAATGCAATCTGTGCGTTTGGGAACTTTGGTATACAGATGCGGGTTCTCTTCTGCTGTTACAAATTGCTCGATTATCGCTGACCCGCAGACCACAAAGTGTTCCGCCAATCTAAACGCAATACTTTTTCTCAGCCCAATAGGCCACGTGTAGTTCGGCTATAGTCTTGACGAGCCGAGGCTTAGCGAAACTTGTAACTATAAAAAACGGAAGGAGATATCAGTTTCCGCGACCCTGACATAAATGCCAACAAAGCCGTGCGGCCGGCTTTTTTCGTTGTCAGATGATTGGCCCGCCACTGCAAGGATGATCGCTTTTATTCAGTTGCTTTCAATAAAGGAAATATCGACACTAAAACCCCGCCTACACTGCCGAATATCTTGTATTAGATTAAAGGAGTATCCATGCAAACGGTCTATCTCCCTCTACAGATGGCACCAAGCAGTCTGTACCAGCCAATCCTGCCCAATTGGTCTTTCAATTTTTTAAATGTAAACGCCGGTGTTTCCAGCAATGCTTCTATCGAGCAGGCCGTACTGCAGAATGTCGGAAGCTATGGGAAACAAATTGGCCATCTCGCTGAAGCGCTGGAAGTGGTCATCGAAAAACTAAAAATACTCGACGATCAATCGCTGACCAAGGAACAGAAGGACGCGCTCAAGGTTTTCCTTGGCGACGTGGCGGCGGTTCGACAATTGAAGCAGGAGAGAATCTGACATCAACTCATTATTTATTGAACGCCTCGGATTTTCCGTCGTTGCAGACGGAAGGGCTAAGTGCATGGTGCTGCGATTTTCCGATTCAGAACTATTGCCGGCGGAGATACCGACATATTTTTAAGGCGGATACAAATCCCGCCGCCCGCCTCATTTCCTCACCAAAAACTCCAACCCCGCACCCGGATCCTTCTTCCCCTGTTACCGACGCATCAGCCGGGGCGCCGGCGGCGGCATCGCGGCGGTTGAGTTGGTAGTCGCGTTGATGGAATTCGTCGCTGAACGGGTCTGCGGGTGTCACGGCGGGTTCGTCAGGGGTTGGATAGGGTGATTTAGGCGCAGTCATGGGGAAGTCTACATAAAGGTTGATATTGCTTCGACCGCCGAGAGCCTATGAATTCCACCCCGCGGGCTATTTGCGCGGCCCGGCTTCCAGCACTTCGAGAATGCGCGCCAGCTCCACCGGTTTCACCAAGTGATAATCAAAGCCGGCGTCGCGGGAGAGTTCGCGGTCCTTCTCCTGGCCCCAGCCGGTCACAGCGGTGAGCACGCAATTGGCGGTTGCGGGGAATTCGCGCAGACGACGCGCGAGGTCATAGCCGTTTAGGCCCGGCATGCCGATATCGAGGAAGGCGTAATCCGGCGTGAAGTTTGCGGCCTCGGTGAGCGCGCTGACGCCGTCATTCACGGTTTTAACCTCATGTCCCAGCAATGTCAGCAGTGAGGCCATGCTGGACACAAAATCCACGTTGTCATCCACCAGCAGGACGCGCCGCGAGGCGCTGGTCCCGGCGGGGTTGGTGGATTTGTCGGCTGCGGGTTCAGGGCATTCCGCCGTTGCCAGGGCAACGCGAAACAGGCTGCCTCTGCCAATACCGTCACTGTGGGCCACCAGCGTGCCGCCGTGCAGCTCAACCAGACGCCGGGACAACGCCAGACCCACGCCCAGGCCGGCGTGGGCGCGCTCCAGGGAATAGTCGACCTGGATAAACATCTGGAATATCTCCGGCAGCATCTCCGGCGCTATGCCGATACCGTCGTCGCTCACTTCCACCACGACCTGATCATTCTCCCGCCGGGCGGCAAAGCGGATATGGCCGCCGACATTGGTGTACTTGGCGCTGTTGTTGAGCAGATTGGCGAACACTTGGGAAAGGCGCACGCTGTCGCCTTCAACGCATAGGGGTTCGGCCGGGAAGGTCACGTCCAGATGATGGCCGCACTTTTTGATAAAGGCGTTGCAGGTCTCCACCGCCGCCTGCATGACATCGCGCACGGAAACGCGGCTGGTGCTGATGGTGAGCTTGCCGGTGGTGATGCGGGAGACATCGAGCAGGTCGTCCACCAGCCTCACCATCTGGCGCAATTGGCGCTCCATGATGTCCTGGGCTTCCTGTCTCTGGGCGGTATCGCCATCCGCCATGCGCATGATGCGCAGGCTGTTGAGCAGCGGCGCCAGCGGATTGCGCAGTTCGTGGGCAAGGGTGGCGAGAAACTCATCCTTGCGCCGATCTGCCTGCAGCAGCGCGTGTTCCGCCGCTTGCCGCTCGGTCATTTCGTGTTCCAGGGACCGGTTGGAATCCTCCAGAGCGCGTGCGCGCTTCTCCACCTCGCTCAACATGTCATTGAACGCGTCTACAAGAATACCGATCTCGTCTTCAGAAAATTTTTCCGCGCGCAGGGAAAAGTCCCGTCTCTGCATCACCTCGCGGGCGACGTTGGTGACAGCGAACAGCGGTCGGGTGAGGGCGGCCTGCAGCCAGATGGAAATCAGCAGCGCCAAGCTCATGCTCGCCGCCATCACAAACACCAGGATCAGGGCGTAGTTGGTCAGCCGGGCGCGCGCTTCATAACGCGCGAGGATATAAACCGTGCCCAGAGAAGTGCCGTTTTTGGCGATGGGATGCACCACCGCAATGCGATCCCCTTGCACCAGATAGCCCTCGCCCAAGGCGGGCAGCATGGGCTGCGGATGCTCATCACTGGTGGAGTAACCGGCAAACACCTCGCCGCTGGCGGTGTAGATGGCCGCCTGCAGAATCGAGCGCCGAGTACTCAACAGATTGAGATTTTCCCGCGCGGTCTGCGGATCGTCGAACTCCAGGGCGGGGGCACTGACCTCGGCGATGATATTGGCCTGCGTGGTGAGGTCCTTCACCCAGGAATCGTGGTAGGTGCGCAGATCGTAGATCAGCATCACCGAGCCGTAGGCCGACAAGGCGAGGAAGGTGGTCGCCAACACCACCAGCATCAATTTGCGCGATACCGACCGCTGAAAATAACGGGTGATACTCACAGACTACCGGTCTCCACATTGGAGGCTACGGACAACAGGCGCGCACTCAGTTTCACCTGCTGGACACCCGCATTGGGCAGGGAGATGTCGAAGCCTATGCGATTGTCGATCAGACGGAAGTTGATCACGCTGCCCAGGTCTAGGCCGCTCTCTACTTCCGTCACCGTCACCATGCTGTGCTCCCGCGCCCGTCTGATCAGGCGGCTATGCAGTGTTTTATTGTATTCGTCACCGATAAACAGCAGGTGTATACGGTTGAGATCGGACCGGCTGTTCACCTTCTGTACCACTATCAGCCGCTGATTGATGGTGCGGTCCTGGGTGATCCTACGCAACTCATCCACCACATCGGCAGCTCCCGCCACCGCAATAACATAAGGCGACGCCGGCGTGGCGAAGACGCCGGGCGGCCATTCCACATAACCGAGGAATTTGTAGATCATGGCCGCCTTGACCTGGCGCTCGAGATTACTACCCCCCTCGTCGGCCATGGCCGCCAACGACAGACAGGCGAACAGAGGTAGCCAGAGCAGCATGCGCGCCCAGCGTACAGCAGGAGGGATTGGCGAGATCAAAACTCCCATAACACCTTCACGTACAAAGCCCTGCGAAACTCCGTATAGGTTGGTGCAACCCCGAATTCAGGATGCGAGGAGTCGAGAAGATTCTGCCCCACCGCCGATAATTCCACGCTGGGGCTTAAGCGCCAGCCACAGCGCAGGTCGAGGGAGGAATAGCCCGGTGTCGCTATGCTCTCCCCGCCGAGCTCGCCGACGCGGCGGAAAAAAGCTTCCACCTCGAGGTTATCGGTCAACGCTAGAGAAGAGCCGCAGCTGCCAGTAAATATCGGGATCGCGGCGCGCCACATTGGTCGTTTCCAAAGTGTCTCTACTCTGCGGCAGCAGATCCATATCCAACTTTTGCGCCACCAAGCCCGCACTCAACCGCCAATGATCAGAAACCTGCCAACCGCCCCAGAATTCAATGCCATAGACATCTGCTTCCGCCAGATTGCGAAATCGCGTCATGCCATCCTCGCCGGGCTCGAGTGTGCGCAGACGGTCGTACTGACTGAAAAACAGAGTGGAGGAAAACGACAAATCCCGCCGCGGCTGGGCGCGGTAGCCAATCTCGGCGACCCGCGCGATTTCCGCGGTGAAATCCGCATCGCTGGCGTGTACATATTCGTTTTGCTCAGCCGCCGGATCCGGTCTGGCCACAAAGAACTCGCGATCAAAACGCGACGGTGAGCGCACCGAGCGCGACAGAGCTCCCCACAGCAGGTAATTGGCGCTGCGGGGGGCATAGGACAAACGCACGTTGGGCAGGGATTCCCAGCCGGTATAAGGGTTGCGGGCGAACTTGGCCCCGAGGGTCAGATGCACCGCATCGAACAGGTCTATGTCGTTCTGGGCGAACAAATTGGTCCAATTCATCAATTTGTGCGCGGGTATGAACTCAACCCCGGCACTGCCCACCGCGTTATCGTGCGCGCGCCGGTAGCCGCCGCCCCAGACCAAGTTGTGACGCCGCCCCAGGCGCATGCTGTGCTGCAGATCGAGATCGAAGGTATTCAGATGCTCGTCGAAGAAATCCGGGTGGTAGCGCTGCTGATGATCCAGATAAGCCTGGGATACCACCTCCGAACCACCATCTAGCTGCTGCCGGAAGCGCGCCAACAGATGCGCGCCGGTCAACTCCCCATCACCCTGACCCGGATTCTGCTGCAAGCGGGCGCTGAGCATCTCCGCTTGCAGCGTCACATGCCTGCCCTCCTCCAGCCAATCCGTGCGCAAACCCGCCGTGGTGCGGTGCAGGCCGCTGTTATCGGACAAATGCTGGGCAGTCGTCATATCGTCGTGATAATGATGTTTGGCGTAGACGCGAAAATGCCCATTGTCGCCAAAGTGGCCGCCGTATCGACTCACCACTTGCCGCTCGTTCATGCTACCGCCCACTGCCAACAGGGTACCCTGGGTGGCGTCAGCGGATTTGGTGGTGACATTGATCACCCCGTTGACCGCATTCAGGCCCCACAGAGTGGAACCCGGTCCGCTTACCACTTCGATACGCTCCACATCCTCCAGCATGACGGTCTGTGCATCCCAGAAGACGCCGGAAAAGAGCGGTGAATACACCGCGCGGCCGTCGACCATCACCAGAAGTTTGTTCGCCAGCGAGTTGTTGAAACCGCGTGCGGTAATGGCATAACTGCGCGCGTCCACCCGCGCCACTTGCAGATTGGGCGCGAGGCGCAGTGCCTCCGGCAGCGAGGTGGCGCCGGAGCGGCGGATGTCTTCGCCGGTGATGACATAGATGGAACCCGCCGCCGTGGCGAGCGGCGCCGGGCGGCGGGATACGGAGGTGACAGGCAGACGCGCCAGCTCTTCAATACTGAGATCGGCGAGAGATACGGGTGTGGTTTCTTCGCTTTGACTGCTGGCGGGTGCAGCCCAGCTGATCACCCAGATGAGCGCGAGATACGGCAGGAAGGAAAAGAAAGTGCAACGTGGCAACCGGCGTTCCTCGGATATGAAACCGCTTCATCTCTTGCGAAGCTGAAAGCCCTCAAGCACCGGTTTATGGCGCCCGAAGCCGCCGCCCTACGGCGGAATGACAGGCATCATAAACCATAGAGAAGTGGAAATCACCGAGGCAAAAAGCTTGTCAAGCCATTGAATTTAATTGAAAAAACGAAGCGGGACATAAAATGTCCTCTATTTCCGCAAGCGCAGCAGTGAGCCGACAAGGCTTAAGAGGATTCGCCGTCGAACAGATGGCCGAGCTTGCCGCGCTTGGTTTCCAGGTAATTCTGGTTGTGGGGATTGCGTCCGGTCTCATGCTTGAGACGTTCCGTCACCTGGACGCCCTGCTCTTCCAGCGCCTTGATTTTGCGCGGGTTGTTGGTCATAAGCTTCACCTGCCGGATGCCGAAATGTTCAAACATCGGCCGCAGCAGCGAGTAGTCGCGCATATCCGCGCCAAAGCCGAGCTGCTCGTTGGCTTCCACCGTATCCGCGCCTTTGTCCTGCAGATGGTAGGCACGGATCTTGTTGAGCAGGCCAATACCGCGCCCTTCCTGGCGCAGATAAAAAATCGCCCCGCGCCCCGCGAGCGCGATTTTGTGCATCGCGGCTTGTAACTGAGCACCACAATCGCAGCGCAGGCTGAACAGCGCATCGCCGGTCAGACATTCCGAGTGCACACGGATGAGCACTGGCCCGGGGGTGCTCACGTCGCCCAGGGTCAGAACCACGTGCTCCTTCTCCGTCGCGGAGTCGCTGAAGCCGTGCATTTCGAACATGCCCCAGGGAGTGGGCAGTTTGGAGGATTCAACAAAGGTAATTGCCACTTCAGTCCTCAAGCGGGCTCAGCCCGAAAGATAAATCAGCACCTGCAGGCACGCCGCCGCGGGAACCGCCGCTAGCACATCGTCGAGCATGATGCCGAAACCGCCGCCCACACGTCGGTCAATCAGCCCGATGGGCCAGGGTTTGACCATATCGAAGATGCGGAACAGGACAAACCCCGCCAGCACCCAGTACCACTCCAGCGGCACCGCCGTCATGGTGAGCCAAAAGCCGACAAACTCGTCCCAGACAATGCCGCCGTGGTCGTGCACGCCTAGCTTGCGAGCGGTGCGATGACAAAAATAAATGCCGAGCAGGAAGGTTACCACCAGCATGGCGATGTACATGGGCAGCGAGAGAAAGTGCGCCGCCAGCAGATAAAAAGGAATCGCGGCGAGCGTACCCATGGTCCCCGGCACCCAGGGCGCTAGGCCGGAGCCGAACCCGAAGGCCAGCAGCGCGGCGGGGTCGCGCATCAGGTCCCGCAGCTGCGGGTTCACCTCAGCCAAAATGATCATACCCTTTGCGTTCCAGCTCGAACGGTTTGCCGTTCTTCACCAGGAGCAGTTCATGTTTGTTGGTGATTTTGCCGATCGCCGTCGCCACTATCCGGCCCTCGCGAATCCAGTTCTCCAGTTTGCCGACCTGCTCTCGCGGCACGGTGAAACACAGCTGATAGTCGTCGCCGCCGGTGAGCGCCCATTCCTGCGCCTGGGCCTCGTTGGTATAGCTGCTCCAGTGCTCGGAAATCGGCAGGCGCGCCACATCAATCATCGCGCCTACGCCGCTGGCTTCGCAGATCTTGGCGAGATCGGCGTAGAGCCCATCAGATACATCTATGGCGGCAGACGCGGTACCCACCAGCATCTCCCCTTCGATAATTCGCGGCGTGGGGGCGTAAAAGCGCTTGAGCAGATAGCTGAAGGAGCCGGGGGCGACGGTCATTTTCTTTTCGATCACCTTGAGCGCGGCGGCGCCGTCGCCCAGATTGCCGGTGACATAGACAATATCGTCCGGCCGGGCACCGGCGCGACGCAGCGCCTTGCCCGGCTCCACCGAGCCGTGGACCTGCACGGTAATGCAAAGGGGGCCGCGGGTGGTGTCGCCGCCAATCAGGCTGCATTCGTAGCGGTTGGCGATGGAAAACACCCCATCGGCAAACGCGGCGACCCAATCAGGGTCGGCCTCCGGCAAGGTCAGCGCCAGGGTAAACCAGTGCGGACGCGCGCCCATGGCGGCGAGATCGCTCAGGGCGGCGCACATTACCCGCACCCCTATACGCTCCGGCGCGGTACCGTAGGGAAAGTGCATACCGTCCACCATGGTATCGATCGACATCACCAACTGCCGCCCCTCCGGTGGATTCACCACCGCACAGTCATCACCTATGCCCTGCAGCACATCGCTGCCGATAGGTGCGCGGGCGAAATAGGTGTTGATGAGGCCGAATTCATCCATGGTCAGTCTGCGCTCCGCCGCGCCGCCTGGACTTCCACCAGCCGCAAGCGGCCGGCCACTCGATCCAGAACACCGTTGACGAACTTGTAGCTGTCGGTGGCGCCGAACTTCTTCGCCAGACGCAACCCTTCGTTGATCACCACTTTATAGGGCACATCGACGCGAAAGCGCAGCTCGTAGGTGCCCATGCGCAACAGCGCTAGGCTGATGGGGTCGATCTCGTTCAGAGCCAGATCGGTGACGAAAGGCAGAAAGTCCGTCTCGATCACCGAAAGATTGGCGGGCACTTGATGCAGCAATTCGTGGAAATAGGTTTTATCGACATTTGTCATGTCGTTGTCTGTATAGAATTCCGCCTCAATCACATTGAGCGGATTTTTGGTTACCGACCACTGGTAAAGCGCCTGCATGGCGTAGTGGCGCGCCCTGCTGCGCAGGGCCGGTAGGTTCTGTTGTTCTGCGTTGCTCATGGTACTTGCTCGTATTCGTACTTGCTTGAAAGGCTCCCGCCTTGGCTCAGAGTTTGCCCAGCAGGGAAACCATTTCAAGCGCCGTGAGGGCCGCCTCCGCACCTTTGTTGCCCGCCTTGGTACCGGAGCGCTCGATCGCCTGCTCGATGGTATCCACGGTCAAGACGCCGAAGGTCACGGGAATACCCGCATCGAGAGAAACCTGGGCCAAGCCCTTGGTGCACTCGCCCGCCACATATTCAAAATGCGGGGTGCCGCCGCGAATCACCGCGCCCAATGCGACAATCGCACTGTAACCGCCGGCGCGCGCCAGTTTCTGCGCCACCAGAGGCATTTCAAAAGCACCCGGGACATAGACCACGTCGATCTGGTCGTCTTTGACGCCGTGGCGGCGCAAAGCGTCGAGGGCACCTTCTTTCAAATGTTCTACGACAAAACTGTTCCAGCGGCTTACCAGCAGAACGTACTTGCCGTCCGCCGATTGGAAGTTACCCTCGATCACTTTCATATGCTTTCCGTTATTTCTCTTCAAACGTTTTGGATGTATTCCACCACTTCCAGATTGAATCCGGAAATAGCATTGAATTTGTACGGCGCGCTCATCAGCCGCATCTTGTGCACACCCAGATCCTGCAGGATCTGCGATCCGGTGCCCACTTGTTTGTACGCCAGCTGACGGCTGGGATTGCGCGGTTTGCCGGTCATGATCCAGTCGATGCTTCTCTTCGATCTTCGGTAGTCTCGTTGTGACAGATGAGCACCACCACACCTCGGCCCTCGGCGGCGATCTTGCGCAACGCCGCCTGGCTGGTCCAGGGTTTTTCATCCTCACCACCGGGCCACAGGGCCATCAGATCCCGCGCCGTGCTGCCCACGTGCACCCGCACCAGGGTCGGCTCCGCCGGATCTATAACACCCTTGATCAGTGCAAAATGGCGTTCGCCGCGGGCGCCGTCGAGATAGGTTTTTAAGGTGAATTCGCCGTACAGCGTCTGCACCTGCCGCTCATTGATGCATTCAATGGTCTTCTCATGCACCGTCCGGTACTGGATCAGGTCGGCAATGGTACCGATCTTCAAATCGTGCAGCTTGGCGAACTTTTCCAGATCGGGCCGGCGCGCCATGGTGCCATCATCGTTCATGATTTCGACAATGACCGAGGCGGGCTCAAGCCCGGCCAGACGGGCCAGATCGCAGCCGGCTTCAGTATGGCCGGCGCGCGTCAGAACACCGCCAGGCTGCGCCATCACCGGGAAGATATGACCCGGTTGCACTATGTCTTTCGACACAGCGTTTTTATTCACTGCGGCCAGCACGGTGCGGGCGCGATCGGCGGCGCTGATCCCGGTGGAGACGCCCTCCGCCGCTTCAATGGACACCGTGAAATTGGTGCGGTGGCTGGCGTGGTTTTCCGCCACCATCAGCGGCAGACCCAACTGGCGGCAGCGCGCTTCGGTCAGCGTAAGGCAGATCAACCCGCGGGCGTTGCGCGCCATGAAGTTGATATCCTCCGGCCGCACCTTCTCTGCCGCCATGATGAGGTCACCCTCATTCTCTCGATCCTCGTCATCCATCAGGATCACCATCTTGCCCTGGCGGATGTCTTCGATGATGTCTGCGATGCTATTGAGATTCACGAATAACTCCTGTGAATGTGACTAAGCGACGGGGGAGGCGTCTCACCGAGTGCCCTCGCCAAATTACTTATAAAACCCGTTCTCCGCCAAAAACGCTGCGGTAATACCCGAGGAGTCCGGCTGCGCCGCCTTATCCCCCATCAATAGGCGCTCCAGGTATCGCGCAATCACGTCCACTTCAAGGTTCACCCGAGTCCCCACCTGATAGTGTTGGATCACGGTTTCCTTCAAGGTGTGCGGCACTATATTCAAATCAAACACAGCGCCTTTGACCGCATTCACCGTCAGACTGGTGCCATCGACGGTGACCGAACCTTTGTGGGCGATGTATTTGGCCAGAACATCCGGAGCGCGGACCTGGAAACGCTCCGAGCGAGCGTCGCCCTGGCGGCTGACGATTTCGCCGATACCGTCCACATGGCCGCTGACGATATGGCCGCCGAGGCGGGAGCGCGGCGTCAGGGCCTGCTCAAGATTCACAGCCGTGCCCGGACGCCAGTCGCCCAGAGTGGTCAGACTCAAGGTCTCCCGGGACACATCCGCGCGAAAACCATCGCCCAGCTTCTCCACCACCGTCAAACAGATACCGTTGGTGGCGATGGAGTCGCCGAGCTGCACCTGGTGCCAATCGAGGCCGGCTGCGCGCACGGTCAAGCGCACGTCGCCGCCGATGCTTTTGACTTCGACCACTGTGCCGGTTGTTTCAATAATGCCGGTAAACATAGGCTGCTCTGTTACACCAGGGTTTGAGGTTGCGGCGGTCGAATGCGGGCGAGAAACCGCCAATCGTCACCGATGCGGCGCACGTCATCGATCTCCAACTGCACCGCCTCTTCCATAAAGGATAGTGGCAGGTCGAACAGTGGGCGCGCGCTGCTGCCCAGCAACTTGGGTGCGGTATAGATAATCAGTTCGTCGATCAAGCCGGCGCGCAAAAAACCGCCCGCCAGAGTCGGACCGGCTTCCACCAAAACTTCGTTACAACCGCGCTCGGCCAACTTCTTGACCAGGGCATGCAGATCGACAGCGCCCGCGATACTCGGCATGCCCCAGATTTCCGCACCAATCTGCGGGCGGCTGAAAGCGCAAGTGGCAATTGCGGTGGCGCCCGACATACGCAGGAGGCGAGCCTCCGGCGGCGTGCGCAGGCGGCTGTCCACCACCACCCGCAGAGGTTGTCGCGGGTCAGCGCCGAACTCCGCGCCGCGCACCGTCAGCGCCGGGTCATCTTTTAAAACGGTGGTGATACCGGTGACTATGGCGCAGGAGCGGGCGCGCCAATGCTGCACATCCACCCGCGCCGGCTCACCTGTGATCCAGAAACTTTCGCCAGAAGCCATGGCGGTGCGGCCGTCGAGACTCATCGCCAGCTTGCAGCGCACCCACGGGCGGCCAGTCGTCATACGCTGGATAAAACCAGGATTCAGCGCCCGCACCTGAGCTTCTAACACCGGGCCGCGCACGCGAATGCCCGCCGCACGCAACCGCTCCAGCCCCTGTCCGCTAACCCGGGGGTTGGGGTCTTCCATGCCGTAGACCACTTCGACGACACCAGCGGCAACGAGGGCCTCACTGCAGGGTCCTGTGCGACCGTGGTGATTGCATGGTTCGAGGGTGACATAGGCAGTTGCGCCGCGCGCCGCTGCGCCAGCCTGACGTAAAGCTTCCACCTCCGCATGGGCCTCTCCGGCCTTGCGGTGAAACCCTTCGGCAAGCAGTTTTCCATCGGCGCCGACCAGAACGCAGCCCACCCGAGGATTGGGCGTGGTGGTATTCAGCCCCTGCAGCGCCAGCTCACAGGCGCGCTGCATCCAGCGCTCGTCCCGGGCGTTTTGCGCCGCAACGGCAGCCTGGCTCATTCCGGGTCCTGCTCCAGATGGTCGAGGGCCTGACGGAATTCGCTGATGTCCTGAAAGCTGCGGTAGACCGAGGCAAACCGCACGTAGGCGACGCCGTCCAGAGTGCGCAGCGCCTCCATCACTTTTTTCACCCACATAGCGAGCTTTCACCTCGCGCTCGCCGGTGGCTTGCAGGTGCTGCTTTATAGAATTGATCGTGGCTTCTATCCGCTCGACGCTGACCGGGCGCTTTTCCAGCGCCTTCAATAAGCCGTGGCGCAGCTTCTGCTCGTCAAAAGGCTCGCGGGTGCCGTCGCTCTTGATGATGCGGGGCATCAACAGCTCTGCCACCTCAAAGGTGGTAAAACGCTCGTGGCAACTGAGGCATTCGCGTCGGCGGCGCACCTGGCCACCATCTGCCACCAGACGGGAATCAATTACTTTGGTGTCGGCTTGGTTGCAGAACGGGCAGTGCACGCAGCAGGGCTCCTGAGTGGCACCAGTCCATGGCGGAGTACAGGGGAAAAGCGGCGGGCCATGGCCCGCCTTGAATCATTGAAACCTATCGATCTACGAGTCAGCTTATTTGCCGTAAACCGGGAACTTGGCGCAGATGTTCAGCACTTTTTCTTTCACCGCAGGGATCACCTGGGCGGAAGTGCCGCTTTCCAGGCTCTCCAACACGTCGCACATCCAGTTCGCCAGATCGCGGCACTCCGCTTCCTTGAACCCGCGGGTGGTGATAGCCGGGGTGCCGACGCGCAGACCACTGGTTACAAAAGGTGAGCGCGGATCATTGGGCACGGCGTTCTTGTTAACGGTGATATTGGCGTTGCCCAGAGCCTCGTCGGCATCCTTACCGCTGTAGTCTTTGCCGATCAAATCGAGCAGCATCAAATGGTTTTCCGTGCCACCGGAAACGATTTTGATCCCGCGCTCAATAAACGTAGCGGCCATCGCTTTAGCGTTTTTCACCACCTGCTGCTGGTAGGTTTTGAAATCGGGGCTCATGGCTTCTTTGAAGCTCACCGCCTTGGCGGCAATCACATGCATCAAAGGACCACCCTGGCCGCCGGGGAATACCGCGGAGTTGAGCTTTTTCTCGATCTCCTCGTTAGCTTTGGCGAGGATGATGCCACCCCGCGGACCGCGCAGGGTTTTGTGTGTCGTGGAGGTAGTGACATCCGCAATCTGCACTGGCGACGGATAGACGCCCGCAGCGACCAGACCGGCAACGTGAGCCATATCCACCAACAGATAAGCGCCGACTTCGTCAGCAATCTCACGGAATTTTTGCCAATCCATCACCTGGCTGTATGCGGAGAAGCCGGCGACGATCATTTTGGGTTTGTGCTCACGGGCCAGGCGAGCGACTTCTTCATAGTCGACCAGACCGGTATTTGGGTTGAGACCGTACTGCACGGCGTTGTAGATCTTGCCGGAGAAATTCACTTTCGCGCCGTGAGTCAAGTGACCGCCGTGGGCGAGGCTCATACCGAGTACGGTGTCGCCCGGATTCAACAGCGCCTGATAGACCGCAGAGTTGGCCTGAGAACCTGAGTGGGGCTGGACGTTGGCGTAGTCGGCACCGAACAGGGCCTTGGCGCGGTCAATCGCTAGGGCTTCGGCCTGATCGACGTATTCACAACCGCCGTAATAACGCTTGCTGGGATAACCTTCAGCATATTTATTGGTGAGTTTGGTGCCCTGAGCGACCATGACAAGTGGGCTGGCATAGTTTTCCGAAGCGATCAGCTCAATATGTTCCTCCTGGCGGAGGCTCTCACTCTCGATGGCTTGCCACAGTTCCGGGTCAAACTGGGCGAGGGTCAGGGTCTTGTCAAACATGGGAATCCTCAAACGGGTCTGGCAAACGAAGGGCGGGGATTGTACACCAAAAGGCCAGGGAGGCAGACAGCACAAACATTGAAATCCCCTCTGCGCAGGGCTAATCTGCGCGGCACTGTCTCCACCCCCTCCTTTTTTGAGGTCTGCCTAATGGCCCAATACGTTTACACCATGAACCGGGTTGGCAAAATCGTGCCACCCAAACGGGAAATTCTGAAAGACATTTCCCTCTCGTTTTTCCCCGGCGCCAAGATCGGTGTGCTCGGTTTGAACGGCTCGGGTAAGTCCACCCTGCTGAAAATCATGGCCGGTCTGGATCAGGACATTCAGGGCGAAGCGCGCCCCATGCCGGGCATTAAAGTGGGTTATCTGCCGCAGGAGCCGCAGCTCAATCCCGCCAAAAATGTGCGCGGCAATGTAGAAGAAGGGGTACAGGAAGCGGTGGATGCGCTGGCAGAGCTGGACAAGGTCTACGCCGCCTACGCCGAACCGGACGCGGATTTTGACGCTCTGGCCAAGCGCCAGGGGCAGCTCGAAGACATCATTCAGGCGTGGGATGCCCACAACCTCAACCACACTTTGGAAGTCGCTGCCGACGCGCTGCGCCTGCCACCCTGGGATGCGGACATCAATAAACTCTCCGGTGGTGAGAAGCGCCGCGTCGCTCTGTGCCGCCTGCTGCTGTCGCGTCCGGACATGCTGCTGCTCGACGAACCGACCAACCACTTGGACGCCGAATCCGTGTACTGGCTGGAGCAATTCCTGGTGAGCTTCCCCGGCACCGTGGTGGCCATCACCCACGACCGCTACTTCCTCGACAACGCCGCCGGCTGGATTCTGGAACTTGACCGCGGTCGCGGTATTCCCTACGAGGGCAACTATTCCTCCTGGCTGGAGCAAAAAGAGCAGCGTTTAGAGCAGGAAGCCCGTGGCGAGCAGGCGCGCCAGAAGGCCATGAAGGCGGAATTGGAGTGGGTGCGACAGAACCCCAAAAGGTCGCCACGCGAAAAACAAAGCGCGTCTGGCCCGGTTTGAGGAGATGCAGTCCCAGGAATACCAGACTCGCAACGAGACCAACGAAATCTATATCCCGCCGGGCGAGCGCCTGGGCGATAAAGTCATCGAGTTCCACAACGTCAGCAAAAGTTATGGCGACCGCCTGCTGATCGACAACCTCAGCTTTAGCGTGCCCAAAGGCGCCATCGTCGGCATCGTCGGCGGTAACGGCGCGGGTAAAACCACCCTGTTCCGCATGATCACCGGCAGCGAAACGCCGGATAAAGGCGAAGTCATCATTGGCGAGACCGCCAAAGTGGCGTATGTAGAGCAGAGCCGCGAGAACCTGGACAACAACGCAACCGTATGGGAAGCGGTGTCCGGCGGGCAGGACATATTGAAAATCGGCAATTACGAAGTGAGCTCGCGCTCCTACGTCGGCCGCTTCAATTTCAAAGGTACCGATCAGCAGAAGCGCGTTGGCGAATTGTCCGGTGGTGAGCGCGGCCGCCTGCACCTGGCCAACACCCTGAAGCAGGGCGCCAACGTGTTGCTGCTTGACGAACCGTCCAACGACCTTGACGTGGAAACTCTGCGTGCGCTCGAAGAAGCGATTCTCGCCTTCCCCGGCTGCGCCCTGATCATCTCCCACGACCGCTGGTTTCTCGACCGCGTAGCCACACACATTCTGGCTTACGAGGGCGACAGTGAGGCAGTGTTCTTCACCGGCAACTACACCGAGTACCACGAAGACTTCATTGCGCGCAAAGGCGCCCATGCGCAGCCGCAACGGATGAAGTACAAACCTCTCAAGGCGTGATACGCCGGGCGCCGGTCATCCGGCGCCTCTTTCCCCTTATTCCAAAGAACCGTACCCCTGGTGGAGCAACTGCAGCTTGCGGTCTAGACTTTTGTCTGTACGTGCATACATAGGGGCGGGCGTCATGGATCAGAACAACAATTACCAAGAGCGGCGTCGCTTCAGCCGGGTGGAATTTGATGCGGACGTGCAGCTGGTGCAGGAAGGCAAACACTTCAGCGCCAAGCTCCACGATATCTCCCTCAACGGCGTCCTGGTCTCCACTCCCAGCGAATACCACATCCGTACTGATATGCCGTGCACTCTGAACGTGATCCTATCCGATCAGGCGGTCATCACCATGCAGGCTGCCTTGGTTCACAGCAGCTCCAGCGTGTTGGGATTTCACTGTACCAGCATCGATATGGACAGCATTGTTCACCTGCGCCGTCTGATTGAAATCAACCTGGGCGAACCGGGCGCAGCCGAGCGGGTGCTCACAGAACTGCTGCGCCGCCATCAAATGCTCTAGATATAAGCCAGCGCCTCATCGATCTTCTTCACGGGTATCACTTCCAATCCCGGAATTTTCTCTTTGGTGGTATTGGCCGCCGGCACTATGGCGCGTTTGAAGCCGTGTTTGGCCGCCTCGCGCAGGCGCTCCTGGCCGCTCGGAACCGGGCGGATCTCTCCCGACAAGCCCACTTCGCCGAACACCACCAACTCACGCGGCAGAGGTATATCGCGAAAACTCGACACCAGCGCGAACAAGAGCGCAAGGTCCGCACTCGGCTCCATGATCTTGACCCCACCCACCGCGTTGACGAACACATCCTGGTCGCCGAGCATCAGGCCGCCGTGGCGATGCAACACCGCCAGCAACATCGCCAGACGGTTTTGCTCCATCCCCACCGCGACCCGGCGCGGGTTGCCGAAGCTGTTGTCCACCAGGGCCTGAATTTCCACCAGCAGCGGGCGAGTGGCTTCCCAAGTCGCCATCACCACTGAGCCCGGGGCGATTTCATCGGCGCGCTGCAGAAAGATTGCCGAGGGATTCGGGACTTCCTTCATGCCCTGCTCGGTCATGGCGAAGACACCCAATTCATTCACCGCACCAAAGCGGTTTTTATGGCCGCGCAAGGTGCGAAAGCGCGAGTCGTGACCGCCTTCGAGCATGATCGAACAGTCGATGATGTGCTCCAGCACCTTGGGGCCGGCCAGGGAGCCTTCCTTGGTCACATGACCGACCAATATCAGAACGGTGCCGCTTTGCTTGGCGAAGCGCGTCAGCACCGCTGCGCACTCGCGCACCTGGGACACACTGCCCGGTGCGGAGGTGATGTCCGACAGATGCACCACCTGGATCGAATCCACCACCATAATGCCCGGCGCCTCCCGCTGGGCCAGGGCGACAATGCTCTCGGCGTTGGTCTCCGCCAGCACCTGCAGGCGGTCCATGGGCAGGCCGAGACGCTTGGCGCGCATGGCCACCTGCTGCAGGGACTCCTCACCGGTCACATAGAGGGCTTTTTGCGACTGCGAGAGTTTGCAAAGGGATTGCAGCAGCAGCGTGGACTTGCCCGCACCGGGATGGCCGCCGACGAGTACCACAGAACCCGGCACAAACCCACCGCCGAGCACCCGGTCGAATTCCCCCAACGTAGAAGAAAAACGCGGCACCTCGGCGAGAGACACATCCTGGAGGGTTTGAATGCGCGACTCAGTCGCGCCGGCATAGCCTTTCAGCCCATCAGAACCACGTGGAGCGGATGCTAGCCGAACTTCTTTGAACGAATTCCAGGCGCCGCACTCCGTGCACTGCCCCTGCCATTTGGTGAAGTCGGCACCACAGGCATCGCAGACAAACGCGGTTTTATTCTTGGCCATTGGCCATCTCCGCTTGCCGCTCGCGCAGGCGCCGCCGCACATCCATCCACACCTCGCCGAGCATGTTCAGGCCGCGATGGTCCCGGCCGATGCCCCAGTAGTGGTCGTATATCGACGTCTCCATCAGCTTTTGATCGCCCGTCGCCAACAGGAACGCCGCCACTTCCGGGTTCTGCTGCGCTTTGCAATAACACGCCCGCGTCATCAGCACCCGGCGCACATGCTTGAAATCCCCACGCTTGAGCGGCCACCAGCGGTTGCCCAGCTTGTGAGCCTCCTGCGCCGAGCCCGCTTTGGCGATGCGATCCCGGTAGGCCTGATGGTTGGAATACTTCTGTGCCTGGTAACAATGCTCTGCCGTCGGCCAAGTCTCCTCATCGAGAACAAAAGTGTGGTGGGAAATGGTGGACAACAGGTGCTGATCGTCAAAGCGGGAGAAGCGCAGCGCCTCTTCAAGGTCGTTGGAAAGATTGAATAGCATGGCAGCTCCGCGAGAGAAAAAACGGCGCAACACTAGCACAGGGCATGAACGGCCCCAACCCTCCGACCGTCGACGGCGGCGCCCGGCCGGTCGATGATTACTACAATCAGAAGTGCGCGAATGCTAAAGTACCCGCCACTCTACGAGCGACTCATGACCCGATCCATCGACCCCAACAGCCTGATTCCCGAATCGCCGATCCTGGTGTACCCCTCCCTAGCCGCCACTATTGGCCTGGAAGAGGCGACTATGTTGTCCGTCCTGACCGGCGTTGCGCGCAATCAAGGTGGTCTGGGCAGCAACGGTTATCTCTGGTACACCCTCAACGAAACTGCTGTCAGCAGACTGATGCCGTTTTGGCAGCCGCAGGATGTGCAGCGTATCGCCGCCAATCTGCGCGAGCAGGGGTTGATCTTGATCGCCTCAGCGCCCTATGCCAGCGCTCTGCAGCTTAAATTCGCGTTTAATGACAAAGTCGTTCAACCCGTAACCGCGCCATTGGCGGCGGGTGCGCCGGTGCAGGGGAAGAATCTGATCGCCCCCTCCTGGCAGCCCGACCGGGAAATCCTCGGTCGCCTGGCTCAGCACAACATTCCCGCCAATTTTGCCCTGGAACAGGTACCCGAGTTCGTCAATTACTGGCGCGAGCGCGGCGAGTCCGCCCACTCCTGGGGTTCGAAGTTCATCCAGCACACCATCCGCAAGTGGCGCGAATTCGAATCCGAGCAGAACGCCCGCAGCCGCGAGACGCCGATGACCTACAACTGGCGCCCAAGCGAAGAGGCGATGGACGTGCTGACGCGCCACGCCGGCATCAGCCGCCAGTTTGTCGAGGATGCGATTCCCGAATTCGAGCTGTACTGGCGGGAAAAAGGCGCCCGGTCGGATAACTGGAACAAAAAGTTCCGCGACCATGTCCATCATCAATGGCTGCGCTACAAAGCGGCACTGGAGCACGATCCCACGCCGCGGCGCATTTCACCGACCTGGGTGCCATCGCAGGATGTTTACGAAGTGCTGCGCCTGGCGAATATCGATATTCCATTTGCCCAGAGCCTGCTGCCGGAATTCGTGATCTACTGGCGCGACAGCAATCAGGTGCACTCCTCCTGGAACACGCGCTTCTTGCAGTACGTCAAACAGCGCTGGGCGAGACGCCATACCCAGGAAGACCCACAAACCAAATCGACGCGAGAACTAAGCCTTGCCGAACAACTCACCGACCGCAGCTGGGCACTCTGAGCCCGCTGTGACCCACGACCGGAATGCCGCGGCCCAGGCCCGGCGGACGGCTTTGATCGACGCCATCAACCAGGTTTTTACCCTGTTCCGTCTGAATTATCACAACCAATATCTCAAGGCGTTTGGCAACGCCGCCGAGCTGAACGAGGTGAAGCGCCTATGGCTGGAGATGTTGGGACAGTTCGATGCCCGCACGCTGCTCGCGGCGGCCAAGTCCGTCATCGAGACCAGTGAATATCTGCCCACTCTGCGCACCATGATCTACCACTGCGAACGCGCCAGCAGCGATCCGGGCATGCCGGACGCTCACAGCGCCTACCTGGAGGCGTGCCGCGCACCATCCCCCAAAGCTGCTCACCCCTGGTCACATCCAGCGGTTTACCACGCCGGCAAACGTTGCGACTGGTACTTTTTACAGACCACCTCCGAGGCAGTGGCGTTTCCGGTCTTCCGCGATATCTACGAAGAAGTCTGCCTCTCGGTGCGCAATGGCGTGCAACTGGAGGAGCCTGCACCGCCAGCTCTGCCGGACAAAGCAGCAGAGCCATTGGACAAAGCTCGCAATCAGGAAAAACTCCAGGCTCTGCGGGACTCGCTGAAGCTGTAAAGGCAAACATTTATGTTCAAAAGTGTCATCGCCTATGGCCTCGCCGGCTACTGTTTACTCCTGCTCGGCCTGAGCCTCTATCTGACGCGCGACCACCAGTGGCCGGCTCCCCCAAGCGAAGTGGAATCGATTGTCGAGGAAGTGCTCGATCCCACACCGCCAGATTTCAAAGCGATTCGCGATACGGCTGAACGCAAAGCAGCATTTTTCGCCTTTCTGCTCCCGTTGGTGGAACAGGAAAATCGACGCCTTCTGCGGATGCGTGAACAGCTCAGCGCCATAAGCGAGCGCGCCGACGCCGGCAAATTAACGCAGCGGGATCTGGAGCAATTGGAGGAGTGGGCGCAGCGGTATGGCGTTGAAGAGGACCGCTGGAGCAAACCCTGGACCGCCTGGACCGGCGCGTCAACACTCTGCCGCCGGCTCTCGTGCTGGCCCAGGCAGCGTCGGAGTCCGCCTGGGGAACATCGCGTTTTGCCCGTGAGGGCTACAACTATTTTGGTCAATGGTGCTTCAAGGCCGGTTGCGGCATTGTGCCGAAGCGCCGTCTGGAGGGGGCCTATCATGAGGTGACGCGCTTCGATTCCGTGCGCGAATCGGTCGCCGCCTACTTCCACAACATCAACACCCATTCCGCTTATCACGGCCTGCGCCTGTTGCGGCAGGAGAAAACCGCCCGCCGCGAACCCTTCAGTGGACATGAATTGGCGGGCAAGTTGACCAGCTACTCGGAGCGCGGCGCGCCATATATCGAGGAATTGCGCTCCATCATGCGCAGCAATCAGCTGGAAAGCGATCTGCTGGCGCAGCGGGCGGAGGCGGAAAATATGGTTCTGTCGTTAGATACAGAAAATACGGAAGGCGAGGAAAGTCCAAAAGTGGAGAACTGAGCCGCGCGGCTCAGATGAACATCAAGGCAAAGCCGTTTTTTTCGAGACGGGCAACCTGCAGTCGCACTCGCTCCGACTCACTGTCGGGGCTTTCAATCTGCGCTTCCAGCATATCCCCAAGGCGCAACTCACCAAGCACCTCCTCATCGAGAGGGGGCTGCACACCGATAAAAATACCGGAGGCGCTGATGTTTTTAGTCACGACGTCAAGCGCCCCGAGACGCTGATGGCGCAGTAGCATGGGGCAGCGGATTGACGTGCGGCCGTGTTTACGGAACATGGCATCACCTTAAATGTGTAAAAAAATTTCTGCTACGGAATACAGAGTTGTATCAAGAGGAGAACAACGTGTTGCGTGGCGTACCGCCTGGGCTACAATGTGAGCAACCACTCAGCCATGGACGGTATCTTACGCTCGACGAGAAAGATATGCGAGAGGGAAAAGCAGAAAAACGTCAGATTTTTTTACACAAGTCGCAAAATTGTTCAGGCCGACACAAGTCGGCCTGAACAATTCGATCAATCGATGACTTCTACGGAATCCACTTTCTGGAAACCTCTGGGCAGCTTGTGGCCGCGCCGTCCGCGCTCGCCTAGGTAATGCTCCATATCCTTTAAACGCAGCTGCAGAAAACGTTTGCCAGCCCAAATCTTTACCGTCTGCTCTTTGGTTACGGGCACCACGGCGATCATGAATTCCTCCCGCGTCTGCAGGCGGCTGGACTGGATGCCGATGATCTTGTTGCCTTTACCTTTCGCCAGCACCGGCAGCTCCGTCACCGGGAATACCAGCATGCGGCCGTCGTTGGTCACAGCGACCAGCTGGGTGCTGGCGACGTCCTGGATCAAACCCGGCGGCAGCACGCGGCCGCCTTCAGGCACGCTCAACAACACCTTGCCCGCGCGGTTTTTGCTCTGCATATCACCCAAAGTGGCGACAAAGCCATAACCGGCGTCGGTCGCCAACAGAACTTGTTGGGCGTCTTCCCCCATCAACAGGCCGGCGAAGGTCGCGCCGCTCGGCGGATTGAGGCGGCTGGTGACCGGCTCGCCCTGGCCGCGTGCAGATGGCAGCGTGTGGGCCTGAATGGCATAGCTGCGTCCTGTCGAATCCAACAACAGCGCCATCTGCTGGCTTTTGCCGCGCGCCAATAGGGAGAACTTGTCGCCGGCCTTATAGCTGAGCACGGCCGGGTCAATGTCGTGGCCTTTGGCAGAGCGGATCCAGCCTTTTTCCGAGAGTACTACGGTGATGGGCTCGCTGGGCAGGAGTTCGTTCTCGCTGAATGCCTGCGCTTCGGCTCGCTCCACCAGCGGGCTGCGGCGCTCGTCGCCGAATTCTTTGGCGGTGGCTTCCAGCTCTTTGCGCACCAAGGTTTTCATGCGGCGCTCGGAAGCGAGAGTCGCTTCCAAATCGGCTTTTTCTTTGGTCAGCTCGCCCTGCTCGCCGCGGATTTTCATCTCCTCCAGGCGGGCCAATTGGCGCAAGCGGGTATCCAGAATGTAGTTGGCCTGCTCTTCCGACAGCCCAAAGCGCGTCATCAACTCTTCTTTGGGGTGATCCGCGGTGCGGATGATATGGATCACTTCATCCAGGTTGAGGTACGCGATCAACATACCGTCCAACAGATGGAGGCGGCGGTTGACCCAGTCGAGCCGGTGCTGCAGACGGCGGCGCACGGTTTCCAGGCGGAACACCAGCCATTCACCGAGCAGTTCGGCGAGGTTTTTCACTCCCGGTTTGCCGTCATTGCCGATCAAGTTGACGTTGACGCGATAGCTGCGCTCCAGCTCGGTGGTGGCGAACAGATGGTTCATCAGGGCGTCCAGATCGATGCGATTGGAGCGCGGCACTATCACCAGCCGGGTGGGATTTTCGTGATCGGATTCGTCGCGCAGATCGGCCACCATGGGCAGTTTTTTCGCCTGCATCTGCGCGGCGATCTGCTCCAGGATCTTGTTGCCGCTGACCTGGTGCGGCAGCGCCGTAATCACCACGTCGCCTTCTTCCTTCACCCACTTCGCGCGCATTTTCACGCTGCCGCGACCCGTTTCGTACATGCGCACCAGATCGGCGCGGGGCGTAATGATCTCGGCGTCGGTGGGCATATCCGGCCCGAGCACGAATTGACACAACTCGTTAGACGTGGCGCCCGGGTTTTCCAACAGATGTACGGTGGCGGCCACAACTTCACGCAGGTTGTGCGGTGGAATATCGGTGGCCATGCCCACTGCAATGCCGGTGGTGCCATTGAGCAGAACTGTCGGCACCCGCGCCGGCAGCACCTTGGGCTCATCCAGAGTGCCGTCAAAATTGGGCTGCCAATCGACGGTGCCCTGAGCCAATTCGCTCAACATCACCTCGGCGAAAGAGGTGAGTTTGGCTTCTGTATAACGCATGGCGGCGAAGGATTTGGGATCGTCCTGGGAACCCCAGTTGCCCTGGCCATCGATCAGCGGATAGCGGAACGAAAACGGCTGCGCCATCAACACCATGGCTTCATAGGCGGCGGAATCGCCGTGCGGGTGGAACTTACCGATGACATCGCCGACGGTGCGGGCGGACTTTTTGTACTTGGCACCGGCCTTCAAGCCGAGCTCGCTCATGGCGTACACAATGCGCCGCTGCACAGGTTTGAGGCCGTCACCCACGTGCGGCAGGGCGCGGTCGAGAATCACGTACATGGAGTAATCCAGGTAGGCCTTCTCGGTGAATTGTCTTAGGGGAATGCGTTCTTCGGCGGAAGGATCAAGCAAATCGGTCATGGTGACAGCAGATTCCAAGAGGATGGAAAACCCGGCCGCGGCCGGGTCGGAGTGTTGGCGATTATAAGGAAATCGAAATAAAAGACAGCCCGGATTGGGTCATGTCGACGCTGGGCGTGCAGATGACAATCTGATCGGAGGCGGCGCCGGCCTCGATCAACCGCGAGCGGATGACGCGCCCGCGTCCATTGGCCAGCTCCAGCAGCAATTCCTTGTGCTCCGGCAATATTTCCGTGGCGGCGGTCGGGCGCTCACCGTCGTTGAACATCTCCGCCCACTCGCCACCGGTGCTCACCGGGCAGAACACCATGCGCAGATGCGGTTTCTCCCGCAACATGGCGGCCATTTCGCGGATCCGCTCACCGTCCTCTACTGCGGGGTAGCGGCCGTTGACGGCGTACTCCAGCGGCTGGAACGCCATTTTCCCGCTGGGCACCGCGCGCGACGGGGATACAACACCGGCAGACTTGACCCGGCGCTGTGCCATATCGCTCATCACGCGGCGCATCTGGCGGGCGAAGATGTAACGCGGCTGCAGGCTATCGCTGCCGATCTGCCCGCGCAGCGGCATTTGCAAGGCAACACTATTGTTGTGATCTTTGAGCAGGTCGTAGGAAAGCTCCAGCGGCATGTCCGAGCCGCCACCGCGGGTCGGCTCTATGTGGAGATTGGCGAGCTGCCAGCGCGTGTCCGCCTCCAACTGTTTGTTGTGGGCCATTGCGTTGAAAGAGACATCGACAGTGCCCTGATCAATGCCCTGATTGAGGAAATGCTGGCTGTAGCCGGCGAGCTTGGCGAGATCCACGCCCTGAATAAAACCGTCGAGGACAAACTTGGTCTCGCCGCTATAAGGATAGATCTCACCTTCCAGACGGACTTTGCCCTCCCGCTCCAAACGACCGATCAGGGTGATGGGTGTGGCGACATCAGGCAGGACGCTGTCGATGCGCCCGAGCTGCAGACTCAGCGCGCCGAGATTCTGCGTCGCCGGCGGAGTTACCGACTGATCCATCCAGGACACGGCGCCATCGCGCAGCTCCAGCTTTTCCAGCACCACATGCACATCGGTCAGGCTGGCGGGATCAAATACCTGCTTGAAACGGGCGGGCATCATAAAACTGCCATCGGCGGTACGCACCAGGGACTGGCGCAAACTGGTGATGTCGACCGGACCAAGCAGCAGTTCCTCCCCGGCGCGCCAGGTCAGAGACGTCACCTTCAACTCCCCCAGCTGGGTCTGGTAAGGGGAGTCCACACCGGCGACGCCGAGGCTGTTTTCCACAAACTGGAAATTACTCAGTTGCAGGGCGTTCATGTCGATGGACCTCGGCGTGTATACACCGGTGGCCACCGTCATGGCGGCGCCGTAGAACAAGGTGGTGTTGTGGGTCTGGTCGCGCAGGAAGGCTTTTTCCACCGTCAGCGGTGCATTGTGGACGAACTCCCAGGTATCACCGGCGCGCAGCCATTTGGCACGGGAGACGCTGATCGTCTCCATGCGCAAACAGCGTTCGGTGGCACGGCAGACATCGGTATTGATTAAACGCGCGGAGCGTATCTCCAGGGGATAGCGATCACTCAACCGATTCAGGGACGGTTCGAGCAGAAAGCCCCCCAGTCGCAATCCCTCCGGTGAACTGCGCAGATCGAGCCTGGCGCTGTCCGACTCGAAACGGTCCACCACCAGACGCCCTCCGCTTACCAGCGACCAGACATCAAAATCGGCCCGCGCGCTGAACACAGCGAAATGCTCATCGCGGGAGCTGACGATGGTCACTCCCTGCGCACTGAGCTCACCAAAGATAAAGTCGGCGCCGAGCTTTTTGATCTCGGCGTGGTAGCCCTGCCCCTCCAGCCACCGCACCAGATACCACTTGGCCACCAAAGGAACAGTTGTCAGTATCACCCCCACGGCAATAACGACACCAATCAGCCATTTAAGAAGACGCATGTTTGCCTCGAACGAGTTGGCGGACGGCTATTCCCGGAGCGGGGTACCGTCATGGATTCATTATTATTCTGCCCCCGCCGAACGAGACGGCGGGATTTAACGGCCTGAGGTATAGGCGCCGAGCAACGGCACCTCGCCGGCCTCTTTCACCGTGAGCCTGCCCGGCCAGCCCTGCACATTGATCTTAGCGGTCAAAGCATAGCTGAGGTTCTGGCTCGCATCCGGCCGGGTCAGATTATTCAACAAACGCAGCGCAGCCACCAGATCTGTGGCCGCCTCCACCTGCACCAGGGTTTCACTATAGGGCTCCAGCACCGGCACCTTGCCGGAGACGCCCTCCAGCAGATCGTAACCATTCAGTGCCAAGGTGTAGCTCAAGCCCCGCACCGGCAGGGCGCGGTCGTTCGGGTTGATCACCCGCAGGCCGATGAGAAAACGCTGACTAATGCCGCGCGGCTCGAGCAGCTGAAGCGAGTCCACACGCACCTTGGGCGCTTCCAGCCCTGCACCCAAATGGGCGCAGGCACCGACCATAACACAAACAAAAGCGAGCAGAACACTTAAGCCATAGCGCATGATTTTTCTCCTTGGGCCGTTCGGCAATTGCAAACCGGGTCGCATGTCGATTCACGATTGCTGGGTTTATGTGCAAAAAAGACAAACACCTTGTCGCCTTTTGGGGAATAATGCCCTGCTTCGCGGTTTTTCCGGCACAACCGCGGGCCAATTGTGCGCGCTGCCACAGCAGTCTTGTCCCCTGGTCGGATCGGCACTCAATGTGCAGTGCAAGATGTGACCTTAAATACAAGACGTAAGACTTTAAGATGTAAGACTTCAGATGAAGGATCAGGCAATTACCGATGCTTCTCTGGACGCAATCCAACATAGCGCGCCGGCGCCAGCCGGAAGCCAAACGCACAATGAAATGAAGGACACATTTAACCGATGACCAAAACCCGCTCAATTCTGATCTTCACCGACATTGACGGCACGCTGCTGGACCTGGACAACGCCTCCTGGACAGCCGCGGAAAACTCCCTGCAACAGGCCAAAGGCCGCGGCATCCCGATTATTCTCAGCGGCAGTCGGACCTTCGAGGAGTGCGTACACCTGCAACGGCAGATGAATCTGCGCGGTCCCCTTATCTTTGAAAACGGAGCAGGAGTAGCTCTTCCCCAGTCCCAATTCCGCCGCCCTTCAACACCGGCGATGGACGAGCAGGATGGCTTCTGGCTCTGTCGCGTCGCTCAGCCCTACACCCAGGTGCGCGCGATTCTGCAATCCCTGCGGCAGACCAAGCACTATCAATTCCGCGGCTTCGGCGATATGTCGGAACTTCAGATCAGCGATTACACCAACCAGGATCTCGCCATGGCGCGCCTGGCCAAACAGCGCCGTCACAGCGAAGTCCTCTATTGGCTGGATGATGCCAAGAGCTTTGATGCCTTCGCCAAGGACACGGAAAAACAAGGTTTGAAATTGAGTCGCGGCAGCCAATCGATTCATATCGGCAGCCCATGCGACAAAGGCCAGGCTATGCGCTGGCTGGTGAGTCTTTATCAGAAGCTGCTGGGGAGCAAACCACTGGTGATGGCACTGGGGGATTCCGGCAACGATCTGGGCATGCTGCAGAGCGCGGACATAGCGGTGGTGGTGCGCCCACCCCATACGATTCCGCTCAGTTATCGCCCGGCCAACGCCAACCAGCGCCTGCTGGTCACCGAGGAACCGGGGCCGGCGGGATGGGATAACGCGGTCAAACAACTCCTCGATGAGATCAGCGTGCCGGCCTGACCGGCGCGCATCGATCAGAAGTAATCGGCAATATCCTCGAACACCTGGGTCACGTATTTCAGCAGCACCTGAGGTGATTGCTCCAACAGCACATCCAGATCGCGTTTGCCCAACTCGGCAGCACCCGAATCCCAGATAAAGCTTTTTGCCGCCCGCTCCAACACCTGTGAGAACACCAACGGCGTAGTGAAACGCGCCTTGGGGTTTTCCTTGCAGAAGCGGGTGAAGGCGTACAGAGACTCAAACACCGCACTTTTGTAATAGGTGGGATGGAGCTGCTGCGTCAACTGGTCGATGTGATTGCCGAAGCTCACCTCCCCCGGCGTCATGGAGCTGCGCACCCGCTCGCAGTCGAGGATGTACTCCTGGCTACCACGATCGCCGAATACCAGGGTCCGGGCCGAGTGCAGGCTCTGCCAGAGATCATTGAGCAGCGCCTCGTCCAAACGCGTTATGGACCCGCGCGCCACCCGCCACTCGAACCAGTCGGTATCGACCGCAGTCAGGTTCGAACTGGTCCCCTCCCCTTCCTTGGCTAGGAAGCCACCGCTGAGACCGCGGGTAAATTCGCGGTGTTGCTGGTCGAGCACATTGCGCACCTTGGCGAGAATACGCGAGGGCGACATGGCGCCGACCGTCAGCAGAATATCCATTTCGGTGGTTTCGTCGGACGCCTCGGCACACAGCATCATCAGGTTCTGCACCATCACCGAGCGCAAGCCCTCGAACAGGCGCTGCTCCACCCGCATGGTGGTGCCCAGAACAGCGAGAAACTCCTGCGCCAGCGCCCGCTCCAGCGGACTGAAATACAGCTTGTTCAAGCTATCGACCAGGTCCTGATAGGCGATGGGCGAATCTATGACCATCGAATTGATTTTGCCCTTGCCGATAACCACGGAGATATGACGCGCCACCAGCATGGTAAGGCCGTCGGTGAGATCCAGAGTGAACTGGCCGAGGCTGGCGTAGCAAAAGCGCGACAGCAACCAGTAACAACGGGTCTGCGCGCGGTAATAGAGATGCCGCACCAGATCCGCCACCGTCACCGCCTGGGCGCCGCGATCCAGAAGCGTATCGAGGGAGTGCTGGTTGAGGAACACTTCCAGCGTGCGGTAGCAGGTCAGCTCCGATTCTATGTCGAGACACTCGAGCAACGTCTGCGCGCGCGGGTCGAGCTGATCGCGCTGGCTGAACAAATGACCAACCGGATTGATCGAGCTGCTTTTGGTCAAGGTCGTCAGGCTCGAGTCCGGCACGGTCAGGTAATTGACCCGGGAGGCGCGAATGGCCAGCTTGGCGGAGGCGTAGCCCACCTGCTCGGACTGGGTGCGCAACTGCAGATCGCGCAAGGTGCGAAACAGGACATCGGCGTTATGGGTATTGCAGAAATGCTCATCCACCATCCAGGTGAACACCGCGATTTCGTGGTTCATCCAATGGGTGGCGATATGGCGCAGCTCGCGCTCGATGTTCTGCGCCATCAACTGCGCATCGTAAATGCGGTAGTCGCTGTATTCACTCTGGATCCAGGACAAGCACAGGCAGGGTTTACCGTTGATCTCGTAGGTCTGGGATGTCGCCAGGCTCTGCAGCCGGCGGCGGGGCCGGCCGGTGAGATTGAGCGCGCGGTTGGCGCCGACATGGCGATAGGTCTCCACCAGACTCGGTGCCGACACCACATTGATCGGGCGTATATCCTGCAAAGTCTCCGCAATCACGCCAAACTGCGCCAGCCGCACTTTGACGCTCTCATTCTCCGCCAACACCACCAGGGCAATCTGCGTTTTGGTCAGCTGGCGCGAGCGCCGGCGCATGCGCAGCGGATCCACATCGTCACGGGACACCAGCCCCTCATCGAGCAGCAGTCCCACATAAAACAGACTTTGCGCCCATACCAACGGCACATTCTCATTGGGCAGGCGCGGCTGTGAACGAGGTTTTTGCTTCTCCAGTTCAATATGTTCCCGCGCCACATAGTAGAGCTCGGGAATCAGGCGTTTGCCGTCGGTTTCCACCATCAAAGATTCGAGTTTGGAGCGATAATGGCGCGCCGTGCTCTCGTTGCCGTCGAATAACGCGTGAATGTACAGATAGCAGAAAAACAGCGGCCACTCGGACTCGATGTGCTCGAAATTGGCCAGCTCCGAATGCTCGTAGTAAAGCCGCGAACTCTCTTCCAACAAGGTCTGGTGACCATCCCAAAGAAAGCGTTTGCAGCCGTAATTGCCGCCGAGTTTTGCCAGTATGTTGTCTCGTGTTTTGGTGACCAGCGCCTTGTCGGTCACGGCGAATGCGGGATAACCGATGATGCTGAGCAGCGCGCTGTCGGTTTCTTTGGAGAGGGATTCCCGCGGCAGTAATGCGGCAAGCGTATTGCGCGCCAGCGAGATAGCGTCCGCTACCGAATGCACCACCGCGCGGGGTGACGCATCCTTGCCAAAAAAGGTTGAAGCCGTCGAGCGCTTGCAGGGCCGCCTTCGCCATGCCGACGGAACTTGCGTTGATTTCAGTTTTGCCGTTATTGATTTTGTTGCCGCGTTCCCAAATGCCGAAATCGGGGATGCGATAGGCGCTGGCGATGTAATAAACCAGGTTCTGGACGAAATCTACTTCGTCGAAAGTGCGCACGATACGCAGACCCGAGGCCGTCATCTGCGCCAGCATCAGCAAAAAAATCGACGTTGCGTCTATCTGCAAATGACCCCAGGCATCATCGGCCACCACTTCCAATCCCGTGGCTGTGTCGTATTTCGCGTGCAAGGCGTGGTTTTTATCCAAGGTCTGCTTGAAGACTTCCACCTTGTTCGCCTGGCGCATCATGCTCATCAGCAGGCCGCGCATCAGCTTGATGGTGGATTGCTCCAACTGATCTCGGCGCTCGGGGTGATCATAGTGGCGATAGGCCATAGCGAGCACCCACACACAGAGAATGGAATACACATTGTCCCGCACCCAGGCATCGCGATAGTCGCCGTGTGTATTGATGCTGGTACTCGCCGGCAGCAGGCCAGTGACCGGATGCTGGCGGCTGAGCACCACCGTTTCGACTTCTTTGAAAATACGCTCGAGAATTTCTTTTCTTTTCATAAGAGAGGGATCACTCGCTTCAAACTGCGGCGGATTTTTTATCGTCGATGAGAAGGACAGTATAGCGGCCGTAGGAGCTCGTCCCACGCAAGGTACACTCCATCGTCTGATCTAGCAAAAACCACTCCCCTTTTTGCCGCGCTGAGTGCTTTAGCGGAACATTGAATCCATGGGCAGATTGCGCCGGGTTTTGCACAGTGAATAGCGACTAAAAAATCAACACCGCACCGCCATGAGACCAAGGCATCAAATAAAGCGCAATTATGGGGCGGCACATGCCGTCAGAAAATAACAAAATTCATCAGCAGGGGGATTGAGCGGAAAACGGCGGGGAATTGCCGGCAATCGCGTTTGCGATTGCCGGCGGGCGTAATTAAACGGCGTCGATGATGCTGTTCAGGATTGCGCTCGGGCGCATGGCTTGTGCGGCGAGCTGCGCATCCGGGCGGTAGTAACCGCCGATGACAACCGGCTTGCCTTGCACGCCATTCAATTCAGCCACTATGGCCTGTTCCTGACTGGTCATGGCGGCGGCGATTTTGCCGAAACGGGCTTTTAATTCCGCATCGTCATTTTGCTCCGCCAGAGCCTGCGCCCAATACATGGCCAGATAAAAATGGCTGCCGCGGTTGTCGATGCCGCCGACTTTGCGCGAGGGCGATTTGTCGGTGTCGAGGAATTTCGCGGTGGCGGTGTCGAGCGTATTGGCCAGCACCTGTGCTTTTTTATTTCCCGTCACCTGGCTCAGATGCTCGAAAGAAGCGGCCAGAGCCAAAAATTCACCGAGGGAATCCCAGCGCAGATAATTCTCTTCGACAAATTGCTCCACATGCTTCGGCGCCGAACCGCCAGCACCGGTTTCAAACAGGCCGCCGCCGTTCATCAAAGGCACGATAGAGAGCATTTTCGCACTGGTGCCGAGTTCGAGAATCGGGAACAGATCGGTGAGGTAATCGCGTAACACATTACCGGTCACAGAGATGGTGTCCTGCCCCGCCTTAATACGCTCAAGAGAAAAACGTGTCGCTTCCACAGGCGAAAGAATGCGCAGATCCAAACCGCTGGTATCGTGATTTTTCAGATACTGTTCGACCTTGACGATCAATTCACGATCGTGGGCGCGATTTTTATCCAGCCAGAATACCGCTGGCGTGCCGCTCAAACGGGCGCGGGTGACAGCGAGTTTTACCCAATCCTGCACAGGTGCATCTTTCACCTGGCACATGCGCCAGATATCACCCTGCTCTACTTCGTGTTGCAGCAGCACATTTCCGGCTTCGTCCACCACCTTCACCACACCATCGGCGGCAATTTCAAAAGTTTTATCGTGCGAACCGTACTCCTCCGCCTTCTGCGCCATCAGGCCCACATTGGGCACGCTGCCCATGGTGCGTGGATCAAACGCGCCGTTTTTCTTACAGAAGTCGATGGTTTCCTGGTAAACACCGGCGTAACAACGATCGGGAACCAGCGCTTTGGTATCGTGCAATTTGCCGTCGGCGCCCCACATCTGCCCGGAGGAACGGATCGCGGCGGGCATGGAAGCGTCAATAATTACATCGCTGGGCACGTGCAGGTTGGTGATGCCTTTATCGGAATTCACCATGGCGAGCTCGGGGCGCTGCTGATAACAGGCCTGGATATCCGCTTCCAACGCGGCGCGTTGATCCTGCGGCAAGCTCTGAATTTTCGCGTACAGGTCACCGATGCCGTTATTGGGATCGACACCGAGTTCGGCGAGCAAAGCCCCGTGTTTATCGAAAACCGGCTTATAAAATACTTTGACCGCATGACCAAAAATAATCGGGTCGGACACTTTCATCATGGTCGCTTTCAAATGCAGCGACAGCAACACGCCCTCATTTTTCGCCGCGTCAATTTCTTTAACCAGATATTCACACAGCGCTTTTTTGCTCAACACCGACGCGTCGATGATTTCACCCGCCAACAAAGCAAAGGCTTTTTTCAGCTCGGTGGTTTTGCCATCTTTCGCAACATGCTGGATCGCAATTTTTGTCGGTGCATTGACCGTGACGGATTTTTCACTGCCATAAAAATCACCGCCATTCATGGAGGCCACGTGAGATTTGGAATCCGCTGACCATTTGCCCATGGAATGGGGATTTTTACGCGCATATTGTTTGACGGACAGAGGGGCGCGGCGATCGGAATTGCCCTCGCGCAGCACCGGGTTGACCGCACTGCCTTTGATCTTGTCGTAACGCGCCTTGGCGTCTTTCTCCTGCTCGGTTTTCGGCTCTTCCGGATAATCCGGCAGCGCGTAGCCTTGGCCCTGCAACTCTTTGATCGCCGCTTTCAACTGCGGAATGGAGGCGCTGATGTTGGGCAGTTTGATGATATTGGCTTCGGGTTTGGTTGCGAGATCGCCCAGCAAGGTCAAGGCATCTTCCTGGCGCTGGCCGGGCTGCAAATAATCGGAAAAATTGGCGAGGATCCGGCCGGACAATGAAATGTCCTTGGTCACCACCTCGATGTCCCCGGCGGCGGCAAATGCTTGAATGATCGGCAGCAAAGAGTAAGTCGCAAGGGCGGGGGCTTCATCGGTTTCGGTGTAGATGATGGTGGGTTTCTCGCTCGACATTTGGATACCTATTGGTTGCAAGGCGTTTGGGGTAGGAAAAAGAGGATGTGCGGGCGAACCCGCATTTTTTTGCGGCCGGCATTATAGCAGCATGCCTCAGGGGGTGTAGTCGAAGGCAAGGGCCGCTACTCTGCTATGTTAAGATGCACTACCTTGTTGCAATCGGACTCTGCAATGCTTCGCCTAATCCTTTTAGGTTGTCCCTCATTTCTTTCAGGTTGTCCCTCATTTCTTTCAGGTTGTCCCTCATTTCTTTCAGGTTGCACCTCATTCCTTTTAGGTTGCACCTCATGGCTGTTGATCCTCCCCTACGCAAATGCGTCTGCTCCTGAAGCGCGCGCCCCGCTGGTGTGGGTATATACCAGCGCCCCACCTTTTTACATCACCGCCGGACCAATGAAGGGGCGCGGGTTCTCCGATCAAGCCCTGCGCATGCTGCAGGAAGAGTTGCCGGAGTTCGATCATGTGATGCAAATGATGCCGATCCGACGGCTCTTCCAGTTTTGGAAAGAAGACGCCAATTTATGTCTGATGACAATGGTCCAACATCCAGAACATCGAGACGTCGACTACATCCTCTCCATCCCCTACGTCTTTTATCTCCCCCATGCCGTCATCATCAAAACCGATAATCCACGCGTAAGCTCTCTCAGACAAAAAGCAGCAGGTACCACCGTATCGGTGGAACACTTTTTTGCGGCGCGAAATCTCCTCTTCGGCACTATGGCGGATCGCCCCCTGGGAAGAAAGCTCGACCCAGTGTACGAACTCCATCGAGCCCATATGCATATCATTGAGCGCGGCGATACCCACAGCCTGGATGGGCTGTTCAATATGCTCAAACACGGACGCGTGGATTATCTGATCGACTACCCCTTCGTCTTCCGTTTTTACGATCAGCAGCCCGAATATCAAGGCTTATTTGCCCTTGTCCCCGTGACAGAAAATCGCGATGCAATGATATGGGCCTCGGCTGGCTGTACCCGTAATGCGTGGGGCGAGACGGTTATCGCCGCTATTAATCGCGCTATAGTCCGACTGGCACAAAGAGACGATTACCGCCAATTGGTGGTGAAGTGGCACGCGGAAAAAGGGAAGGAGGCCGAGTACTGGCACATGCTAAGTTCCGTTATCGCAGAAACGACAGCTACCGAAATCCCAACCAAAGATGCGCCAGCGCGCGCGTCGGGACAACCCTAATTACCTATGCGACGATTTTCCTTACGCCAGAAACTGATCCTCGGAGTTCTCGTTCTCGGTGGCTTTATCACCATTGTCGTCGCGGTCATCGAGGTCTACTTCAATTATCGCGCTGAGCGGAAAGAGATTGACGAGCAGATCAAAATTGCAGAGTCCGCAAGCTTGCCGACTTTGCGTTCGGCGCTGTGGGCGCTTGATGACGCCCAGGTCAGCAGACTGCTCGACGGGATGCTGACGGTGCCGGTGATCGGTTTTGTCGAGGTAGAAAGCGACGGTCGAATTCTCAGCGCGGGCCGGAAACTGGCGCCCGAAGAGGACGCCATCCACCGCAAATTCCCCGTATTCTTCGACGACGGTGAGCGCGTCCACGATCTCGGCGAACTGCGCATCTACGCACCACTGGAGCCGCTTTATCAGAAACTATTCCACCAAACCATCCGCACCCTCGCCGTCAACGCAGTGCGCACCCTGCTGGTGGCACTGCTGCTGGGGTATTTTTTCGACCGGCTGGTGACCCGCCATGTCCGCCGGGTGGCGAAATATCTGGAACAGACACCCTACGCTTCCGATGCGCCGCCACTCAATCTGGAGCGCTCAAGTCAGCATCGCGACGAGCTGGACGAACTTGCTCTGGCGGTGAATCACCTGCGCGCACGGCTCAATATCTACGACCGCGAAATCCGCGATGAGAAAAGCCGCTATTACGCCCTGGTGGAAAACAATCCAGAAGCGATCTGGCGCTGCGAAATGCAAAAGCCGATTGCCGTCACCAGTCCGGTCAACACCCAAATCAAGGAGCTCAATCGCTACGCGGTGCTAGCGGAGATCAATGAAGCTGCAGCGTATATGACAGCGGGCAAAAGCCGCCACGCAGTCATCGGCGGCGAATGGCGCAAGCTGCCGTTTCTCCACGAAACCATATGGGGCGAACTGGTTAACCGGCACTACCGGGTGAAGGATCTGATCAGTCACTTCACCGATGCGGACGGCAAGGACCGCTTTTTTGCCAACAGCCTGACCTGCCTGATTTCTGATGGCCACATTAAGACCATCTGGGGAATCGCCATCGAAATCACCCAACGGGTGGCGGCGCAACACCAGCTGGAGCAGCGCGAACAGCAGCTCAGCCTCAGCCAGGCGCGCCTCGCCGAGGCGCAGGCATTGGCCCATATGGGCCACTGGGTATACAACGCGGAAACGGATGCGCTGCAGGTGAGCGACGAATTTGCACGCATTTTCGGCTTCGAGCCGGGCAAGGCCCAGCCGAAATGGTCGGAACTCATGGACCGCATCCATCCAGATGATCGCACCTATGTGATCAACTCCCTGGCCGACACCAAAAGGGACGCCGTGGGCGCGGAGCACCGCATCGTCTGGCCAAACGGTGAAGAGCGCTACGTTCAGGCTATAGCGCGCAAAAACATCATCCACAATCGGATTGTCGGCACCTTCGGCATCATCATGGATATCACCGATCGCCGTCGCGCCGAAGAGGATCGCAAGCGCAGCCAGCAGGCGTTGATTGAGAGCGAGGCGCGCATGGCGGAAGCTCAGGCCATCGCGCACCTCGGCCACTGGATTCTGGATCAGAAAACCCAGATCCTAAATTGCAGCGACGAATTCTTCCGCCTGTTCGGCCATCCGCCGCAATCCTTTCAGCCCACGCTGCAGGATTTCTACCGCCAGGTGCATGCGGAGGACCGCGAGCGGATCCACGAGATCTTCAGCAAGCTGACACAGAAGGCGCTGACCCACGAGTATCGCATCATCCGCAGCGACGGCAGCCTGCGCTATATGCGCGGCACCATCACACCGTTTTATTCCGGCGGCAGGGACATACAACGCGTCTTCGGCATCGCCATGGATATCACCGAGCAAAAACTCGCTGAGCTGACGTCGGCCCGACAGCAGAAACAACTTCTGCGCGCCGACAAACTCGCCTCCCTCGGCACCATGGTCGCGGGCGTGGCCCATGAGATCAACAATCCCAACCATCTCATCCAGATGAACGCGGACCTGCTGGAAACCTTCACCCACAGTCTGCTGCAACTGTTGGACGATTACATGGGCGCCGAGCGCAGCAGCCTGCAGTTCAACGGCATGTCCATCGACGAGATCATCACTACTACGCCCGAGCTGCTGGCCGACATCAAGGCTTCGAGCCGGCGCATCGACAGGATTGTGAAAGATCTGAAAAACTTCGCCCGCCCGCGCGACAATGCCGAGATGCTCCCCCTGGATCTCAACCAGGTCATCGACAAAACCCGCACCTTGCTGACTTCCACGCTGGACAAGCGCCATATCCGCCTGGATTACGAATTGACACCCAACCTGCCGCTGGTGCTCGGTGATTCCCAGCAATTGGAACAGGTGTTGATCAACCTAGTCACCAACGCCCTCGACGCCGTGGACGGGGCTGACGCCCGCGTACTGGTGCGCACCAGCGCCGAAGCCAATCAGGTGGTATGCGAAGTCATCGACAACGGCTGCGGCATCACTGCGGAAAACCTGCGCCATGTTTTCGACCCCTTTTTCACCACCAAACAGGAACAAGGCGGCACCGGCCTCGGGTTATCTATTTCATTCCGCCTGATCCGCGAACACGGCGGTCAACTCGAAGTTATTTCCGATACTGGCACTGGTACAACCATGCGTGTCACTCTGCCCGTGCGCGGCCCGGTGGAGGCAAAACCCCCTGCGACAAAATTTGCTGGCCTGACAAAAGAAGACAGCGAGAGAGAAGGAACGTGAGCGCAATGCTTTCAAGCATTGCCACGCCGCAGGAAGAAATTTTTCTAACGAGTGCAACAAATGTCGCACCCCCAGGCAGCCATAACGCCAGCACTTATGCGAACGTGGGCTGGCACTGTGAACCACAAATTGCGTCGCCACTGCTGCCGGAATCGATGGCGCGCTATTTGCTGACGCTCTTTGTTGAATAGGTTTTTCGATGCTGTCCCGCTTTCCAAGCGTTTGCGCTAACAATCAAAAAAACCGCGCTGACGACCGCACAATCTCCGCCGCTGCGGAATTGAACGGCGCAGCCATTGACGCGAGCTAATCCTGTGACAGATATGACCGACGCCCTACCTGTTTTACTGGTCGATGACGAAGCCCAAATCCTCCGCAGCACCGCACTCGCCCTGCGCACGGCAGGCATCGCCAATGTGGTGACCCTCAGCGACAGTCGCGAAGTCCTGCCCTTCCTCGCCGGGCATCGGGTCGGCGCTGCCCTCCTGGATCTGAATATGCCGCATATCGGCGGCGGGGGACTGCTAGAGCAGATTTCCCAGGCGCATCCGGACATACCCGTCATGATCATGACCGCTGCCAACGAAATTGAACTTGCGGTGCGCTGCATGCGCATGGGCGCGGTGGATTATCTGGTGAAGCCGGTGGAAAAAACCCGCTTGGTCAGCGCCGTCAACCGCGCACTGGAAACCCGCAGTCTGCGCGACGAAATCGATCATTTGCGCCAGGGACTTTTGTCGCGCAGCCTCAACAAGCCGGAGGCTTTTACGCATATCATCAGCGAGAACGACGCCATGCGCGATCTGTTCTGCTACATAGAAGCCATCAGCCGCACAACCCAACCCGTGTTGATCACCGGCGAAACCGGCACCGGCAAAGAATTATTTGCCCGCGCTGTCCATTTAGCATCCGGCCGCAGCGGCGAATTTGTCGCGGTCACCGTATCGGGCCTTGATGACACCACCTTTTCCGATACCCTTTTCGGCCATAAAAAAGGCGCGTTCACTGGCGCCGAAAGCAAACGCGAGGGACTGATCGCATCGGCGCAGAACGGCACTTTATTTCTCGACGAAATTGGCGATCTCTCAATACCATCACAGGTTAAACTTCTACGCCTGCTGCAGGAGCGCGAATACTACCCTCTCGGCGAGGATCAACCGCGCATTTCCAATGCCCGGGTAGTGGTCGCAACCAATGTCGATCTGCGCAAAGCAATCGAACAGGGCGATTTCCGTCAGGATTTGTTTTTCCGCCTCAAACCACACCATGTGCAAATACCGCCGTTGCGCGAGCGCATTGATGATATTCCGGCGCTGGTGGAAAAATTCTGCGAGCGCGCCGCAGCGGAATTGGATATTCCACCACCGGCGATTCCTGTGGCGCTCTATCAACTTTTAAATACCTATCACTTCCCCGGCAATGTGCGCGAGCTGGAAGGCATGGTATTCGATGCGGTGGCGCGCCAACGCGGCGCCAATCTGAGCCTGCAAAGTTTCCGCCGCGCGATGGGACTGGATGCAACCTCAGAAATTTCCAGCGCAGCCAAAACCGATAGCCTGTTCAATGTGGAGGATCCGTTACCGACACTGAAAGAAGCAGAGGAAGCACTCGTACAAGCCGCCCTGAAAAAAGCCGACGGCAATCAAGGTATCGCCGCGAATTTATTGGGCATTACGCGCCAAGCGCTGAACAAGCGACTCATTCGAGCTCGCGAAGGTGAAAAATAGAAACTCCGATTTGGTGATAATTCTCACCAGATAAACTCTTGGAAATGACGGTTTGGAAAATAACAATTCTGGTAATAACCATTCTGGAATAACGATCGCCACAAAAGAGCAACTCCTCGAAGTAATAACACCCTTTAAATAGACATCAAAAACATCTTGTCACGAAGGGCCGACCCGATCGGCAGGCCCTGCGACAAAGGTTGCAAATTTCCAACGAGTTCTGAAACCGCCGCAAAAAAAGTCTCTCTCCTGTCGCCAGGAAAAAACACAAACCATTGATTTTTAAATATTTTTTGTATTGGCATTATTGCTGCACTTACCTTCATTACAACTGACCGGAGCGGCAGCCACTTCCGGAAGATGAGCCAGGATTTAACGGAAATCATCTATATAACAGCGGATTACGTATTTCGTGCTGTTATGGGAGCTGCCATAAGGACAGATGAGTAAAGGTGATTCCGGGACATAAAACAAATCAACCTGGAGCGGTATGCAATGTATTGCACGGAAATATGCTCGGACCTAGCGTTATGCAAAAAATCAAGCATAACCGAAAAGTCCCAAGAACAGAAAATGGCCATCAACCAGGCGCTCGGGCAGCTCGAGGAAACTCTGCGCAGCACGAATGAAAGCATTGATAACTGCTTTGTTTTTACGCTTGAAAGCCGCAACCGCTTGATGGACAAGATTGCAGAGGTAAAAACGCAGGCGACAATGTACGGCTGCGGTTATTTACAGGAATTGGCGTCCCTGGCAGAAATCGTGATCATGCTTCTATTTCGTTCGAATCATTATCGCGATCATCAGGGGCTGGCACAGATCGAAGATGCTGTGCAGCAGATGCAGCTGTGTTTCGCAACAAACACTTTGAGCGAAGGTCACAGACAACGTATTGCAGAGACCATTGAAAATCTCTGGCGATGGGTGGATATGAATACTTTAACCAGTGTTCGCCACTTTTAACTTTAGACAAAGTCCCAATGAAGGAGAGGTAAGTTATGTTGATTCTGTCAAGAAAAACCGGAGAAAAATTGATGATTGGTGACGATGTCGAGCTGACCATACTCGGCATTAAAGGCAATCAGGTTCGGGTGGGTGTCAGTGCGCCAAAAGATGTACCGGTGCATCGCGAAGAGGTTTATCTGCGCATCCAGAATGAAAAGCATGAAGAGGTAAAAGCGTAAAAGCCGTGGCACAGAACCATAGCGTCGCATTGCAGATTATTTGATTTTATTTTGCTGCAAGTCCCCACTTGGCAGGCCGGCAACACAGTTGACCGGCTTTTTTTTCGTCCGCATTTTCATGCGGTGCATTTTAAGTGTGTGACTTTGTATACTGCCCGCTTGCTGCGGGGCTCTATCAATGTCGATTTCAACGATTTTTTCTCTTGTGATAGTTGTGGCGCTGGTGGCGCTCTGGGCCCACCACGCCAATTTGAGTCGCCACGCGATTCATATCGCCCGCCAGCACTTACACAACCAGGGCTTGCAGTTTCTGGATCAGAGTGCGGTACTGTGCCGTTTACGTGTCTTGCGCGACCCGCGCCAGGGCCTATGCCTGCAGCGCACCTATCGTTTTGAATTTTCCTCCCAGGGTGATCGCCGCTACACCGGATGGATAACCCTGGATGGACGGCGCCTTACCGGCATCGAATTACAACCCTTCCGCGAAGTTGCGAGCGCCGAACCCCTGCCCCGCGATCCCACGATTCACTAGCTCGGGTCACCAACTCGCACTTTACACTCACGCATCAGTAAGCGCGCACAAACTAAAGTGCTAAGTGTTACTTCCGTTCCCGCAAATTGGCAGGTGAAATACACCTCCATTCAGGCGCGTAACTTTCCTCCCCACTTTCCGACAACTAACGCCAATTCACGTTACCTACGCTGCGATTGCAAGAAGGAAAATGGAGTCGGGAAAATTAACAAGGATGGCGCTTAAAAAAGGTCAAATAAAAATCTATCTATTTGAAAAACAAAGGAATTATTCAAATTAAAAAGTCTTGGCATTACATCTGCTTATGATAGATGAACCGGCGACCTTTGCGCCGGAGTCGTGAACGCGCCTTCGGAGACTTTAATAATGAAAAAGCAACTTTTAGGAATGGGACTGGCCGCCGCCCTTGCATTGGCCTCCTCTCCCAGCTTCGCAACCGGCAAGCACCACACGCCGAGCTTTAATGTGAAAGACAAAATCTGCCACTTCCTACCAGTACTCTGCAAAAAACCAGAGAAACCGGTGAAGCCAGGCAAACCTGATAAACCTGGAAAGCCTGACAAGCCCCATGCAGTACCAGAAATTGATGCAGCTAATGCCGGTCTTGCCATTGCGCTGCTGAGCGGCTTGGTCGCCATCCGTCGCGAGCGCCGTAAGCGCCGTTAAGATCTGCGATAAAGCTCGCAAAGCCCCTGGAGTATCTCCAGGGGCTTTTTTTTACTTGTTTTTTACGTGCTGCCCCTTTTTTACTTACAACCCAAATTCATCACATGCGCCACCTCGGCAGCACACCACACTGTTGCGGCAGCGCACTACACTGTTGAGACAGGCGCATATTTGCGATTAAGGTGGCCATACCAAACGCCCCCTCCTGGGCCAAATCAAGGAGTCCCGCTTGCTGCAATCCGTCATCCAGTCCCCACAGTTCAAACCGGCCCTTTTGCTCGCCGGTGGCATTTTGCTCGGTGTTGAAAGTTTGTTCCTCAGTCAGCGTTTTGATGCTGCCAATCTGGTTCTGCAAGGTGATGTCACCGGCTGGCGCACCCTGTTCAGCCATTTCGGCAGCCTGGCCAAGCTTGCTCTGGTGATCATGTTTGCTACCGGGCTGATGCTGCAGCACAAATTCAAGCTTTATTGGCCGTTGTTGTGTAATGCGGTTTCCGAACGCCGATTCGTGTGGATGCTGCCCATCCAGTTGGCATGCTACGGCTTCCTCTATTACTGCACCTATCTGATCTACGCCACGCCGGAGACCGCCGGATCTCTCCCCGCCTGGCTTTACGCTCTCTGGCTGTTTGCCCTGTCCCTCACATTGGCGTCATGGTTGTTGATGCTGATCGATCCGCGCTGGTTGTTTGATTTCGTCAAACACGAGCAGTCCGCTCTGGTGCTCGGCGCCCTGGCGGGTTTGGCCGTGTGGGGGATGGCGCTCTGGACGCAGCGTTTTTGGGGGCCGCTAAGCGAGATGACGTTCCATCTCACGGCGGCTTTACTGCGCGCCGTCTATGGCGATCTTATGACGGTGGATATCAACGAGAAGGTCATAGGGCTTGGGGATTTCTGGATCAATATCGCACCGGCGTGCTCCGGTTACGAAGGTATAGGTTTGATCACAGCCTTCACCACGATTTACCTCTGGGTACACCGCGATGCACTGAAGTTTCCCCGCGCCCTACTTTTGTTTCCAATCGGTGCCTTTGCCATCTGGTTGCTCAATGTGGTGCGTATCGCCCTGCTCGTGGGGATCGGTTATGAGTGGTCCGAAGACGTCGCAATCGGCGGCTTTCATTCACAGGCTGGCTGGCTCACTTTTATCCTCACTTCCCTGGCACTGCTCTGGCTCACGGGCGACAGCGCCTACTTCAGCAAAACGCCAAAGGCGCCTATGCATCGCGAACATGCCGCACCAGCCGGTGGGCATAATCCGGCGGTTGCCACTCTCATACCGATGGTCGTGCTGTTGGCCGTGACACTGTTGAGTTCAGCCTTCACAGCAGACTTCGACTGGTTGTATCCCCTCCGCGTCCTGGCTGTGGTAATTGCCCTCGCATATGTCTGGCCGCAACTGCGCCCTGTATCTCTGCGACTGCACTGGCTGGCGATCGCGGGCGGCGCAGTGACGGCGGTTCTCTGGACCTTGATGCTCGGCAAAAATCCCGAAGCCAATGCCGCCATTAAAGACAATCTGGCCCACGCGCCTACCTGGGCGGCTGCACTCTGGTTGCTGTTCCGCTGTATTGGAACCGTAGTGACGGTGCCCATCGCAGAAGAACTGGCCTTCCGCGGTTATCTGTTGAGCCGTTTCAGCAAAACCGACGTGCGCCTGGACGGCCCCATACCCTTTTCTGTCATGGCGATCTTCTTCTCCTCTCTGGCCTTCGGCATGCTGCACGGCGCCTGGCTGGCGGGAACCGTGGCTGGCATCATCTACGCGCTGGTGCGCTGGCGCACCCAGTCGCTGGCCAACGCCATCTACGCCCACGGCATCACCAACGCCCTGATCTTCGGTTATGCCGCCGCCACTGGGGAATGGCATCTCCTTTGAAACCATAAGCTGGCAAGGGGCGGGATAATCCCTACAATGCGCCCCATGCCAGCCACCCCACCCACCGATCTCACCGCCGAACAGCGACTCGCCGCCAGCCACAGCGCCGGCCACGCGCGTATCGTCGCCGTGGCCGGCGCCGGCAAAACCGCCACCCTCACCCACTACCTCGCCAACCGCATCCGCGCGGGAGCGGCACCGGAGCGATTGCTGGTGCTCATGTACAACCGCGCCGCCCAGCAGAGCTTTCAGCAGCGGCTGCAAAACACACTGCCCAATCGCGCCCTGCCGCGGGTACGCACCTTTCACGCCTTGGGGTTGAGGCTGTATCAGCGTTTGATCGAAGCCGGATGGCTGCCCGCCGTCAATCTCACCCCCATGGCGGAAGCGGCGGTCGAGGTCAAACTCAAACAGCTGCTGCAGGTACGAGCGGAGGGCGAGACGGGCGAAGCACTCCAGGAATGGCTGCAACTGGCCGTAGAACTGCTGCAGCGGGGAAAAAGCGAAGCGCGGGATCTCAACGAGATGATTGCCGATCTGGCCGAAGCCGCTGGCGCAGGTTTTCTCGCTGAAGTGATTCGACAATTTGAAACCTGGCGCTGTGCTCAGGGGCTGATCACCTTCGACGATATGCTCTATGACCCGGCGCGGGTGTTCCGCCAGCAACCGCAAAGCCGCGACCTGTTTCACGACCGCCTCGACGAGATCCTGGTGGACGAGTATCAGGACATAAACCCCGTGCAGCATTTTCTCCTGCAGGTACTGGCGGGACAGCGGGCCCGCGTGGTGGTGATTGGCGACCCGGACCAGACGATCTACGAATTCCGCGGCAGCTCGCCGGATTTCATCACCCGCACCTTCGCCCAGGACTTTGCCGCGCCAGTGACCTATTGCCTCTCGCGCACCTTCCGCTTCGGCCACAGCCTTGCCCTAATGGCCAACCATCTGATCGGTCACAACCGCGAACGCGAGCCGATTCTGACCCTGAGCGCCCCCGGCACACCGGCGACCCGCATCCAAACCGCCACCACCGTAGACCACGGCGGGCGCATCGCGGCCACCATCGAGCGGCTGCTCGGCGCGGGCGCCAGTGGCAGCGCTATGGCGGTGCTCTGCCGGCTCTGGTCCTATGCGCGACCGGTGGAGCTGGAGCTGCTGGCGCGAGGAATTCCCTATCGCATGGACGGCGAGCAGTCGATTCTGCAGTGCCGCGAGATACGCCCCTTCTGGCATTGTCTTGAGCTGGTGTCGGGTACCTTTTTCCAGCATCCGCAAGAGCGGCGGGAACAGGCTCTTTTTGATCTGCTGACAACGCCTTCGAGTCTGGTCTCCTTCCCCATCCTGCAGCGTATAGCCGCGACCTGGGCGCGTAGTATCAGTAGCGACAAGGTGGCGGCCAGTCTGCTCGCCGCTCTACCGCCCAGCCTCACAGCTTTTCAAAAACGCAATCTGACCCAGTTGGCCGATGCTCTCGCGGAGCTGATGCGCCCGCGGGACTGCGCCCACCGCTTGGTCGCTTATGCCCGCGCCTTGGACTATCAAAAGCGCCTGCGCAAAAACGCGCTCAACCCCACCCACGGCGAAGAGCAGGCGACCACTGTGGAGGCTTTTCTGCGCTTTCTTTTGCAGCTGAAGATCGCCTCGGCAGAGGAGTTGCTGGATTACCTGGAACAGATGCAAAGCCGGCAAAAAGCCGAAGCTCAATCAGATGCCGTGACCCTCACCACTGTCCACCGCAGCAAGGGTCTGGAATGGCCGGTGGTGTTTCTGCCGAATCTTGCCGAGGGGCACATGCCATGCCTGACCGGACGAGAAAGCAATCCCCTGCGGGCACTGGAGAGTGAACGGCGGTTGTTGTATGTGGCGCTCACGCGGGCACAAAAGCACCTGTTCATCACTCTCCCGGATCCGGCGGAAGACACGGTCGGCACAAGCCGTTTCGTCGCGGAAATGCGCATTGATCTGAGCTGTGCGGTTGGCCGTGCGCTGGAGAGCGGGGTGGAGCGTCTGGTTTTACGCGAAACGGTTGGGGAGGTTGTGCAGCCTTATCTGGCGGCGCTCGGCAGCTCCCTGATCATTGAGGCTCCGGAACCCGTGCCACCCGTCCCAGCGAAAGAATGGTCCGCAGGCCAGCGGGTACGGCACAGCATCCTCGGACGGGGTGAAATCCAGCTCCAGGACGAACACCGCCTGCATATCCGTTTCGACGACGGCAAGGTGCGCGTCTTCGCCAGCGATGTGGCCGCACCTCATCTGACTTTGGAAGATCTCTCCTGAACCCTCACAGGTGCCGCCTCAATCAGCCAGCAATTGCTCCCGCTGGCGCTCAAGCAGCGCGGCAAAAGGCGGTTTGAAACCGGCAAGGCTCACGCGATCATCGTCCACGGGCAGGGTCTCGATACGCGCGCGCAGAAGCTCGTCGAGCAGCGCGGTCTGGATGAAAATGCCGGTGTCGGACACTGCCAGTTTGACATCGAACTCTGGATGGCAGACCTCCGCCACCACCTGAAAACGGATGCGTCTTTGCCGGTTGAGCTCGTAGGCGAGATGGGCACAACAGACAGCGCGGAAGGCCGCCTCGGACGCACTCTCACTACTGGTGAAACGAATGCAATAAATCCCCGCCGCCGTAGGCGCGCCCACACGGGCACCGCCGTATAGGGCGAGCACGTCGTCGAGCGAGCTGTCGAAACGCTGCACCAGTTCGGCAAACATATCGCCGTTGAGCTGTTGCTCCAGGCGCTGGCGATTGGGCAGCGCCAGCACCAGATCGCTATGCCGCAGCACGGTTTCCTGCGGTTCCTCGTCCCAGCTCGCCCCCATATCCAGCTCATCCGGCGAACTTACATCAGCGGGCGGCAGCTCATCGTCGAAAAAGATCGGGCCCGGCGTCGTACTCGCGCCGTCGCGGCAATTCCACCGTGCGCAGCTCCCATGCCAGACCGCGGGTGTCATAGAGGGCAAATCCAGCGAGTAGCAACAACAGCAGAGCGGTTCCCGCCAGCGCCCAGCGCAACGCCGATTCGCCGGGGAAATCGGCATTCAAGGTAATGGTGGCGTGCCCTGCGATGCTGTCGTGCAAAGGAATGGGAGCGGAGAATGACTGGGAAACCACCCCCGGTTGCGGCTGCCCCGCCTGTACCAGCAGGCTTTGCCCCAAGTCGTGCACGGCGGCCATGATCACCCGCGGCTGCGCCTGCACGTCCTGCATCATCGCGTGCATGCTCACCAGGTCGTTGCTGATCGAGGCATCCACAACACTTTTGGCAGTCAGCTGCGCCAGCGCGTTGCCGTACTCCTGCAGCAGTTCGTTATTTTTCTGTACACCGCGCTCACCCAGCACAAAAGCCGCCAGCGACAAGCCGAGCAGCGCGCCGACGCTGAGAAAAAATACCGGCGGCAGGCGGCGCCAGTGTATGAGCGGCAGGGAAATCTGTTTGAGCATGGGCAAGTCACTATTTGAACTGAAGGCCGATGATTACCGCCAACCCGACACGCGGTCCGCACGTGAAAAATGGCGGCTAGTGTACCCGAATCCCCCGCCGCGGGCAGCGCCGGGGCGCGGCAGCAATCGAACGGGCGCTTCTGTATAATGCCGCCTCCCTTTTTCTGGCCGATGTGTTCCTGTGCGCGAATTGATCCTGATCACCATCTCCGGCATTGACCGCCCTGCGGTGACTTCCACTGTCACGTCCATCCTGGCGCGTCACAATACCAATATCCTCGATATCGGCCAGGCGGTGATCCACGACAGCCTCACCCTCGGCCTGCTGGTGGAATTTCCCACTGGCGAAGACGCCGCGCCGATCATCAAAGAAGTGCTCTACGGCATGCACGGCCTGGGAATGCAGGTGAAATATCAAGCCATCACCGAAGCCAGCTATCACGACTGGGTCAACCAGCAGGGCAAGGGGCGCCATATCGTCACCCTGCTCGCCCGCCAGGTTACAGCGGAGCAGATTGCCGCCCTCACTACCATAGTCGCGGAACACGGGCTCAACATAGATGCCATCAGCCGCCTGTCCGGTCGCGTCCCCTTGGATACGGTGGACAGCAACAGCAAAGCCTGCGTCGAATTCTCCGCCCGCGGCACGCCGCGCGACCTCACCCGCCTGCGCGCCGATTTCATGGAGCTGTCCTCCCGTTTGGAAGTGGACATAGCAGTGCAGGAAGACAACATGTACCGGCGCACACGCCGCCTCGTCTGCTTTGACATGGACTCCACCCTGATTGAAGCGGAAGTGATCGACGAACTCGCCAAAGCAGCCGGGGTGGGAGAGCAGGTCGCCGCCATCACCGAAGCCGCCATGCGCGGCGAGTTGGACTTTAAAGCCAGCTTTGCCCGCCGCATGGCCCTGCTGCAGGGGCTGGACGCGTCGGTGCTGGATGAAATCGCCGCCGGCCTGAGACTCACCGAAGGCGCGGAAAATCTGATGAAAACTCTGCGCAAACTCGGCTACAAAACCGCCATTCTCTCCGGTGGGTTCAGCTATTTCGGCCGCCATGTGCAAAGCCGCCTGGGCATCGACTATGTTTTTGCCAACGAACTGGAAATCGCCGATGGCAAAGTCACCGGCCAAGTCATAGGCCAGGTGATCGACGGTCAGCGCAAAGCCGAATTGTTGCGCGAACTCGCGGCGAAAGAAGGCATTTCGCTTGAACAGGTAATCGCCGTCGGCGACGGCGCCAACGACCTGCCGATGCTCAGCATTGCCGGGCTCGGCATCGCCTTCCGCGCCAAACCCCTGGTGAAAGCCTCGGCCAAACAATCCATTTCCACTCTCGGGCTGGATGCAATCCTCTATCTCATGGGTCTGCGCGACCGCGACATACACGCCGCTGATTGACGCCGTCGCGCTTCCCCTGAGCGGGGGTTCCGCGCTATGGTTACGGGTCGCGCCAAATGTCCTATTCGTTATGAAACCCGTACCCACAAAAGCTGAAATGCGCGCAGAACTGGAGCGGCAAATCCAGGATTATCTGCAGACCGGGGGCGTGGTCCAGGACGTGCCGCGAGGCATCAGCGGCCAAGTGGACAATCGCAATCTCTTCGGCGCCATAGGACAGAACCCGCCGCGCCAGGAGCGCACACCGGTGGACGAAGTAGTCCAGGCGCTGGAAGCCCGCAAACATCCCCACAACAACATCAAGAAAAACAAACGCCCGCGCAAAAAACTGCTCACTGACGATTTCGGCGAGCCTTTGCGCTGGGTGTGGGTCGAGGATTAACCGTGAAAAATCACTGGCTGTTCAAAACCGAACCGCATGTTTTCAGCATTGAGAATCTGGAAAAGTCCGCAGATAGAACCACCCGCTGGGACGGTGTGCGCAACTATCAGGCACGCAACCTGCTGCGCGATCAGATCAAAGTTGGTGACGAGGTCTTCGTCTACCACAGCCAATGCAAAGTGCCAGGCATAGTGGGCCTCGCCACGGTGGTGAAGGCCGCTTACGCGGATCCGGCGCAGTTCAACCCGGAAAGCGACTACTTCGATCCCAAGGCGGATAGCGACAACCCGCGCTGGTTCTGCGTCGATATCCAGCACCGCAAAACCTTCGCCGATGTGATCCCGCTGCAAAGCCTCAAACAGAACCCGGAGCTTCACGACATGGTGCTGCTTAAACAGGGGCGCCTCTCGGTGCAACCTGTCACGCAGCAACAAGCCGCAATCATCAAACGCGACTACTCGACGAAATAAGGCAGATGTTGTCGCTTTCGCCTCAGCAGGTTCATATCTGGCTCGTCGACCCCACCACTGTCACCGACCCGAACCTGCTCGACCTCTACGCGCAGCTGCTGACGCCCGATGAGCAGGCCAAGTGGCAGCGCTATCGCTTCGACAAAGACAAACACCAACACCTGGTGACCCGCGCACTGATCCGCGACACCTTATCGCGCTACGAACCCGCCGTGGCACCCGCCGATTGGCGGTTTGAGCTGAACCCGCACGGCAAACCCGCCATCGCCAACCCTCTCCGCCAACCACTGTATTTCAACCTGTCACACACCCAGAACCTCGCCGCCCTGGCGGTCACCCGCAAGGCTGCGATTGGCGTGGATGTGGAAAAAATCAAGCCGGTGGAGCAGGTGCGCGGCCTGGCGGAGCGGTGCTTTGCCAATGAGGAAATCCGCTATGTGTTTAGCGGCGAGCCGGAGTCGCTGCTGCGGCGCTTCTTCAAGGTGTGGACCTTGAAAGAGGCCTATATCAAAGCGTTTGGTTGCGGTATGAGCTTGTCACTGCATTCGCTGGTCTTCAATCCCTTGGCCGATCCCCTGGTCGTTCGGTTTGAATCCCACCACGAGGACCATCCCGGCGCATGGACGTTTCGCCACTGGGCGGTCGGCGCCGAGCATCTGTTGTCCCTGGCGCTGAACGTCCCCGAGCAGCGCAGTATTGGTGTGGAGATTTTCCAGGGGGTTCCGCTGTCGGGCGCAATCAGCCCAACCCTCGCTTACAGCTTGTCGAAGTAGTCGGCCACCAGATAACCGCCGATTGAAATCAGCAGCAGGATAAACAGGAGAATCGCCATCAAGCGCCAAAAGCGGAAGGGCCTGCGCTCGACTTTGTAAATGCCCTCGCTGAGCACTTGATCCACGCGGGCCTGATCTTCTGGATAGAGTTTGGGCATCTTTATCTCACCTAAAATTGTTGCACTTTGCCGTCGCGCCGAGCTGCCGTCAGTTAGCTGCCACCGCGCGGTCCGCGGCCCAGGCGCGCAGCTGATTCATCCGCTCCGCCATAATTACCGACAGCGGTCGCGTATTGGCAATGGCGGCGCGCATATGTTCCATGGCCGGCTGTTCCGCGCGCGCCGACGCACTGTATAGAGCCGACACTACGGCCTGCTCCACTTCCGCACCGGTGAACCCCTCACTCATCACCGCGAGCTCGCTCAGATCGAAATTGGAGCTGACCAGACCCCGCTTGCCCATATGAATTTCAAACATGGCGCGGCGGATTTCCGTATCCGGCAGATCGACGAAAAAGATTTCATCGAAGCGCCCTTTGCGCATCAGCTCCGGCGGCAGAACGCTGATGTCATTGCTCGTCGCCACCAGAAAAACCCGGCTTTTGCGCTCCGCCATCCAGGTCAGCAAAGTGCCGAGCAAACGCTTGCTGGTGGCATTTTCACCGTCGTTCTGCGCCAGACCTTTTTCGATCTCGTCGATCCACAACACGCAGGGCGACATGACGTCGGCGAGTTTCAGCGCATCGCGTAAATTGCGCTCGGTCTCACCCACATATTTGTTGTACACCGCCGCCATATCCAGGCGCAGCAGCGGCAGCCCCCAGATACCGGCGATGGCTTTTGCCGCCAGGCTTTTACCGCCGCCCTGCACACCGAACAGCAGCACACCTTTGGGCGGATCGATTTTGCTTTGCCCGTCGCCAACCATGGCCTGTTGCCGCTCCGCCAGCCAGATTTTCAACCGGTTGAGTCCGGCGATGTCCTTCAGGTGCGCCGTGCTGTATTCAAAATGCAGAACCCCATCCATATCCATAAGGGCAAATTTCGCCTTGGAAAGCTCTGGCAGATCGCCATCGCTGATAGCTCCGTCATCGACTATGGCACCGCGCGCCAGACGGCGCACATCTTGATGGGGCAGCCCGCGCAGATTATTGACCAGCTTCTGCAGAGTGGCATTGTCGGTTTTGATCCGCGCACCGCTATTGCGGTCGGACCAGAGTTTCGCCTCCTCCCGGACCAGCGCGAGAATTTCCTCATCCGTCGGCAGGCTCATCTGCAGAACCGCCGCGTAGCGCGCAATCTCCGGCGGCAATTTCAGTCGATGGCTGATCAACACCACCCGGTGACGCGCGGCCATTTGATTGAGGGCGATATCCTTTAACAGGCGAACCATTTTGGGTTCATCGAGATAAGGATGCAGATCACACAGCACAAACGCGCTGGCTTTTTGCGATTTCTTTATATGGTTGAGCACATCTTCGGGTTTGGCCTGATTATTCTGATCTTCCGCCTGTAACCCGAATCCCAGCGGCTGTAAACCGTCAGTCGCGGACCAGCGCCAGCTGCCAATGCCCTCATCGCGGAAATATTTTTGCAGCAAGGTGAGCGCGCGCGTCTCATCAAACGTTTCCACCACAATGAGGGAGATGTTGGAGTGAAGCAAAATACTCAAATCGTTATAGTTCATGGTCCTCGTCATCCATCGCGGCAGTCTTGTTCGCCGCGCCTGCTGTAATTGTTTAGAATCCAAATCCTATTGCGTTGCCAAACGGCACAGGTGGGCCATTATGCATCAATCCTCTTTTCGTCGTCTTTCGGTCGCCGATCACCTGATCGGCCAATTCGATCGCGCCTTGCGCACGCTCCACCCGGGCGGTATTGCCGCCCACCGCCCCTCGCCTGCAGCTACAGCGGATGAAACGGAATTATCGACCCGCGAGCGCCGCCATGCCGTCGGCCTGATGCGCGTCAATCACACCGGCGAAGTCTGCGCCCAGGCGCTTTATCAAGGACAGGCGGCGACCGCAAAACTGGCGAGGGTACGCAAAAAATGGAGGCCGCGGCGGACGAGGAAATCGACCATCTGGCGTGGTGCGATGAGCGTCTGCGACAACTGCACAGCCGCCCCAGCCTGCTCAACCCGCTCTGGTACGGGCTGTCTTTCAGCCTTGGCGCAGCAGCGGGGCTGGTGAATGACAAAGTCAGCCTAGGTTTTGTCGCTGCGACGGAAGAACAGGTAGGAGAGCATTTGCGTGATCACCTCAAACGTCTGCCGCAGGAGGATCAGAAGTCGCGCGCGATTGTTCAGACCATGCTGGAAGAGGAGGAGACGCACGGCCAGAATGCGCTGCGCGCTGGCGGTTATCGCTTTCCCAAGCCGATCAAGGCGCTGATGCGTCTGACATCAAAGTTGATGACCACCAGCAGCTACAGAATCTGAAGCAAGAGACGTAAGAAGGTCACCGACTTAGGCGACCTCGATCACTTCATAGGAATGGGTGACTTCAACACCGGCCGCCCGCAGCATGATGGAGGCGGAGCAGTACTTTTCCGAAGACAGAGCAACGGCGCGCTCGACCTGACTCTCTTTGAGATTGCGCCCGCTGACGACGAATTTGAGATGGATTTTGGTGAACGGTGAAGGTACACCTTCCGCGCGCTCAGCCTCGAGATCCGCCCGACAGCTGACAATGTCCTGGCGCGCCTTCTTCAGAATGCTCACCACATCGAAGGACGCACAGCCGCCAAGCCCGAGCAGAATCATTTCCATCGGGCGCACACCCATATTGCGCCCGCCGTGATCCGGCGGCCCATCAATTACCAGCGCGTGCCCACTGCCGGACTCCGCCACAAACATTGCATCGCCTGCCCACTTAATCGTTCCGCGCATACCTATTTCTCTCTACGCCAAAAGCACTAACCCATTCAGGAGCGTCGCCACAGCCCGTGAACAAAGGGCCGCAAGCCTACCATACCCACCCGTCTGACGAACACAAAACTGTGTACTCCATAACACTTGCGATGCGATGAGCTAGCGAGCAATATCCGTTTATGCTCCTATACCCCGGCGCGCATGTTTGCATTCATTGCGCAATATCACGTCTATACTGAGAACGGGTGCGCTGTGGTTTCGATTTTGACCGCGGGCGCGTTATACTGCCGTGTCCGGCTCAGGTGGTACTCGAAAGGGCAGCATAACAACAATTACATAACCAAACTTTTTATAAAAATCGAGGATTGCGATCTTGGTTTCCGTGACTCTATCACCCCACATCAAGAATTTAGAAAGTTTCCTCAGTCACTGTCATCGCAGACGGTATCCCGCTAAAAGCACTCTTATTTACGCCGGCGACAAGAGCGACTCGCTCTACTACATCATTAAAGGTTCCGTCACCGTTTTGATCGAGGACGAAGAAGGCCGCGAAATGATTGTCGCCTACCTCAATGACGGCGACTTTTTTTGGCGAGATGGGCCTGTTCGACGAAAAAGATAACCGCAGCGCCTGGGTGCGGGCCAAATCGGAATGTGAAATCGCGGAAATCAGCTACGCAAAATTCCAGGAACTCTCGGAGGATCATCCGGAGTTTCTCTATGCGCTGGGCTCACAGATGGCCCGCAGGCTGCGCGCCACCACCAGAAAAGTGGGTGACCTGGCGTTTCTCGACGTAACCGGTCGCGTTGCGCGCACTTTGCTGGACCTGTGCAAAGAGCCTGATGCAATGACACATCCCGACGGTATGCAGATCAAAATCACCCGCCAGGAAATTGGTCGAATTGTCGGCTGTTCTCGCGAGATGGTCGGACGGGTATTGAAAACCCTCGAAGATCAGGGCCTGGTTTCGGTGAAAGGAAAAACCATGGTGGTTTACGGCACACGTTAACAGTCGAAGCCAAAACTCAAAAAAGAAAAGCCCCGATACTTGGGGCTTTTCTTTTTGCGGGGCTTCACTATTTCACAAAAGGGAAATCAAACAGCTCGGCAAGCTTTTCCCCCCGGCTCGGGTGCGCGCATAAAGGACTCCCCCACCAGAAAGCCATGCACATCCCGCTGCCGCATAGCCGCCACATCCGCGCGCGTGAGAATCCCGCTTTCCGTAATAACCAACCGATCCTGCGGAATTGCCGAGAGCAAATCGAATGTCGTTTGCAGTGTCACATCGAAAGTGTGCAGATTGCGATTGTTGATACCGATCAAACGGTTGGGCAGCGCCAACGCCACATCCAATTCGGCGCGGTCATGCACTTCCACCAGAACATCCATCCCCAACTCTAAAGCCAACTCGTTAAGTTCTCGCAATTGCGCAGGCGTAAGCGCGGCGACAATTAACAGAACACAGTCCGCTCCCAGCGCCCGCGCCTCCACGATCTGATAGGGATCGACGAGAAAGTCCTTGCGAATCACCGGCAGCTGCGTCGCTTCGCGCGCCTGCTGCAGGTAGAGATCCGAGCCCTGGAAAAAATCCACATCAGTCAGCACCGAAAGGCACGCCGCACCAGCGGCCTCGTAGCTGCGCGCTATGGCAACCGGATCAAAATCCGCGCGGATGACACCTTTGCTGGGCGAGGCTTTTTTGATTTCGGCTATGACCGCCGCCTCGCCTTTTTCTATACGCTGCGCCAAGGCCCGGACAAAACCGCGAGCGGGCGCCTGCTCATTGGCGCGGCTGCGCAAATCGGCGATCGAACTGCGACTCTGGCGCTGAGCGATCTCTTCATGTTTACGCGCGATGATCTGGCGCAGTATGGTCGGTGTGTCAGTCACGAATCTCTGCCTTCACGTAGATGCAAAACACTGGCTCAATTCAGCCAGCTCTTTCAATTTTTTCTCCAGCCAGCCCAGAGGCAATGACGTCCTCAGCTCGCGCCACCGCCATGGCGAGTTCCTGCTCCAGTCCCGCCACATAAATAGCCGCACCGGCGTTGAGAGCGATCAGATCGGCAGCTTTTGCGCCTACTGCCGTTTCACGCTTGCCCAGCGCATCGCGCACGAGACTCAAGGATTCTGTCGCCGAAGCAACTTGAAGCCCTTCCAGAGACACCGACTCTATGCCGAACTGCGACGGCTCGATCGTGTACTCGCGAATGTGGCCATCGCGCAACTCCGCAATGTGTGTCGGCGCCGCCAGGGAAATCTCGTCCAGACCATCCTGTGACCGCAGAGCGATCACATGCTCACTGCCGAGGCGAGCAAGCACCTCTGCGAATACACGACAGAGGCTGGCATCGAACACCCCTACCACCTGGCGCTTGGCGCCAGCCGGATTGGTCAGTGGCCCCAACATATTAAAGATGGTGCGCAACCCCAGCTCGCGGCGCGGACCAACTGCGTGCTTCATGGCACCGTGGTGCGCCGGGGCGAACATAAAGCCCACCCCTACTTCCTCTATACAACGAGCCACCTGGGCCGGCGACAGATTCAGGTTTACCCCCGCCGATTCCAATACATCGGCACTCCCTGTGGTGCTGGTTACCGAACGATTGCCGTGTTTGGCGACACGACCGCCAGCGGCCGCAACCACCAAAGCAGATGCGGTCGAGACATTGAACAGGCGCGAGCCGTCACCACCGGTGCCGCAGGTATCCACAAGGTCGTCGAATTTGACTGTGACTTTGGTGGCCAGATCGCGCATCACTTGGGCGGCGGCGGCAATTTCTTCCACTGTCTCTCCCTTCATCCGCAAGCCCACCAGGAAGCCGCCCACCTGCGCAGGTGTGGCAGTGCCTCCCATGATCTGGCTCATGACCTCCGTCATCTGCGTATGAGTCAGATCCCGCCGCTCAACCACCTGAGCAAGCGCTTCTTTTAATTCCATGTAGCCTCCGGAATATGCAAAAAATTTTGGAGGAGCGTGTGACCGTGCTCGCTCATGATGGATTCGGGATGAAACTGGACGCCGTGGAGAGGCCAATGACGGTGTTGCATCGCCATGATCTCAAGCGGCCCTTCATCGGCGCGCGCCACCCAGGCGGTGACGACTAACTCCGCAGGCAAAGTACAGGGGTCCGCCACCAGAGAATGATACCGGGTCACCCGGTAAGGACTCGGCAGCCCGGCAAACAGCCCGGTCGCTGCATGCTCAATCATTGAAGTTTTGCCGTGCATTACGCGAGAAGCCCGCACCACACGCCCACCAAAAGCCGCTGCGATACATTGGTGGCCAAGACAAATCCCCAGCACCGGCACCTGCGCGGCGAATTGCCGGATGAGAGGAACCGAGATGCCGGCTTCGTCCGGGGTGCAAGGCCCTGGAGAAATCACTATGCGCCCCGGCGCGAGCTGCCGAATAGCCGCCAAATCCAGTTCATCATTGCGCCTGACCAGCACATCCTCGCCCAACTCCTGCAGATAGCGCACTACGTTGTAGGTGAAGGAATCGTAGTTATCCACCATCAAAAGCATGGTTTGGCCCGACCGCAAAATCGGGCATTATACGGCAACCGGAGCGGCGGCAAAGTCGCCGCGACTGGCTTGTCGGTGTACTTTACAAAATACGGATGAAAACTAAAGAAATGCGCTGAAATATCCAATGCTCATCAAGCATTGGTCAAACTGTCGTATGATACGCGGCGGCCGGCTACCGCGCTCAACGGATGAAATGGGCCTGATTTTGGCTGCAAAATGCGCATAACGCATTTATCCCTATTTCTTGAATTAAGCAAAATGCCGGCGCGGCTTGGAACCTGCCTGCGTAAAACGTGAAGTTGGAATACAATTTGCTGAATCCCATTGACACGTAAATCAGCCAAAAAATATATAGTGAAATCCATCGTTTCCCGATGATTCCGCCGCTCAGGGTTGAGCGCTTATTCATGATTTAGAGCGACGATATGTCACGTAAACCTGTAAAGCCGGGCCACCTGGAACTGATTAATCAGCGCGGTAGAGAGCCCATTCAACCCCCCCGGCTGCTGGCGCACATTCAAAAGAACACCCTCGCCCATTGCGAACAGCTCCTCGCTCATTTGTTCTCTGCCACTGACGACCTGTTTTACGACCTGTCCAAACGCGCTTCCAGCAACAATGAACAGAATTTGTACTTTGAAGCCATGCGCGAAATTCGCGTGCGTCGCGAAGGCATTGCCAATCGCTTCCTGCGCGCCGTCAGCCAGAATTTCAGCGCGCTGATTGATGCCAATTCACAAGGCGAATTTGAAACCTGGAGCCGCGAACAGGACACCAAGCTGGCGATCGTCGATGGCGACGATCTGGAAGTTGATCTGGCGCGCAGCAATATGGTGAGCCGCACCCGCGACACCTATCGCGAGGAGCTATATGAACTCGGTATGCGGCTTGACCACCTCCTGCTTCAAATCGAAGTCAAAGAGGACAACAACCCTCTCGATCCAGGCCAGTTGACCCGCGCATTTATCGAGGCCTGCCAGACGACGCTGGAAATCAATATCAAGGCCAAGCTGATCCTCTATAAGCTTTTTGAAAAACATGTTCTGAAACAGCTCGGCCACGTCTATGCGGATGCCAATCAGATTTTGATGGACGCCGGCATATTGCCCAAGGTCCCGAAAAACCTCGACAACAAGGTGATTCATGGCGGCGCAGCCGCAACCCCAGGCACAACACCCCCATCCGGCGGCGCGGCCTTGGCAGCGAATCCCGCCTTCGCCCCCGTGCCGGAATTCCGCATGGGCTACGACGCGCTCAGCATGTTGATGGCTGCGGCGCGCAATTTTGCTTTCATTGGCTCGCCAGGATCTCCTAGCAGCTCGCCGGCAGACACATCGGCACCGCAGTTCAATTGCTATATCTACACCTCTAATCCCGGTCCCGTGATGGCAACGCCGGAATTGACGAGCCTGCTTACACAGTCACAGCCAGTCTACGACCAGATACTCGCCACTGGGACACCGCGCAATATAGTGGCTGATGTGGTGACCCAGGCGCTGAAGCAGCAAAATCCTGCACAACCCCAGGCTCTCGAGCAGAACGAGGAAAACGTCATCAATCTGGTGGCGATGTTTTTCGATCAGATCCTCGCTGACGAAGCCCTGCCGATCGAAATCCAATCGCTGATCTGCCGCTTGCAGATTCCCATCCTGAAAGTCGCCCTGCGGGATCGAAGCTTCTTCAGCAACCCCGAACATCCAGCGCGCCTGCTGATCAACAGCATTACCCGTATCGGCATCGCCTTTGATACCAGCAAACCGCTGGACCGCGACCCGGTCTATCGCAAACTGGTGGAAATCGTTCAGACGCTCAATCGCCAATACAAAGCGGATGACCGCATCTTTGGCGAGCTCCAGGCCGAACTCGATGGCGTGGTGGAGAGGGAAAGCCGCAAGTCCACCGTGGTTGAGCAACGCACGACTCAGACCGAAGCGGGAAAATCCAGAATCAAACAGGCGCGCATGGCTGCCCAGACGTCGCTTTATCAGAAGCTCAAGACGGTGGATCTACCGGAGTTCGTGCGCGGCTTTCTCACCACTCACTGGCTGCAGGTCATGGTGATCACCCACCTCAAACAAGGGGCTGAGAGCGCCGAGTGGGTATCGAACGAGCAGACAGTTTCTGATTTGATCTGGATCAGCCAGGAGCACGAAGACGCGCGCTCACTGCAGCGCCGCGAGCGACTGCTGCCGGAACTGCTGGATCGCATCGAGCGCGGCCTTGAAGTCGCCATCGACAACCGGGACGCGCGCAAGACCAAAGTGGCCGCGCTCGAGGACGCATTGAGAGTCGCTCCGACGGCACCGCAAATCCAGGAAACCGTTGCCCCGCTCAATAGCGAACAGAAAGAAGCACTGGGCAAAGGCGAAAACGCACCCAAAACCTGGGAGGAAATGACGGCGGTGGAGCGCCAGCAGGCGCGCTACGAGGAACTGGCCACGGGCTTTTATGAAATGGCCAAGAATATGCCGGAAGGCACCTGGTTGGAGTATTTTGACGAGGAGTCCGCCAAGAAGGTGCGCTGTAAACTCGCATCGAAAATCGACGCCGACACCTACCTCTTCGTCAACCGACTCGGCTTCAAGGTGCTGGAAAAAACCCGCAAACAATTCGCTTACGACATGCAGTTCAACCGCGCCAAGCTGGTGGACACACGGCCGTTCTTCGACCGGATCATGGGCAAGGTCGTCAACGATCTCACCAGCGAAGGCGCTCCCTGAGCGCCTTTTCTCCCCTTACTGACTTCCTGCTACAATCGCGGGTCTTTTGCTGACCACTCTAAAGCGGCTCGGCCCTCAAGCCCAAAATTAAAATAGACAGCACTCGGCTCGACCCCGTACACAGATGCATCCATAAAACGGCCCGTTGCCCCAGGAACCGAATCCTGCCGGCGCTTGATGGTGCCGGAGCAGAAGATACGGATTGCTTGCCACAGGAATCACCATGGAAATCGACAGCGTCACGCAAGTCGCCTTTATCTGCGCCAGCATTCTCTCCCTCATTCTGACCGGTATTTTTCTCAGCCAAATACACCGCAAGACGCTGCATTGGTCGTTCGTCGCCGCCAGCGCTATGCAAACCATCTGGCTTCTCAATATAGGCCTGAGCCAAACGATGGGATTTTCCGAGGGCCACCTGATGCTGGTCGAGGCGGCGCACTTTGTCGCCTGGATACTGGCGACCACTCAGACCATCCGCCACTACTGCCAAAACTGCCTGCCGCGCAGCTACTCTCTGAGCATCTACGGCTTTTGCGCGATCATTCTTGTGCTCAACGGTCTGTATGTGGTGTTCGAGCCCGCCTGGCCCCAGGTGAAGATCCTGCTGGTGCTGCAGAGCATAGTCTTCGCCATAGTCGCGCTGCTCAACGTCGAGCAGCTCTATCGCAACGTCAAAACGATCCGCCTACTGAAGCTCCTTTGCCTGAATCTCGCGGCGATCTTCATTTATGACGTCTACTTCTTTTCCCAAAGTCTTGTACAACCGGAATTAAACTCCGGCTTTCTCCAGATTCGCGCCGTGATCATCATAGTCACCAGCGTTTTTATGGGCATAGCTGCGATTACCCTGAACCAGACTCAGGACCAAGCCGCCCGCCTGTCGCTCTCCCGACCTGTCGTGCTGTACACCACCTCCCTCACTCTCGCCGGATCCCTGCTCGCGATAATCGCGCTCGGCGGCTATTACGTGCGCAGCTACGGCGGCGATTGGGGCGCGGTCGCCTATTCGCTGCTACTCGCCGGCGCCATTGTCGCCATCACCCTGGTGTTTAGCTCGCGCACCGTGCGCGAACGCCTCACTGTGCTGATCAACAAACATCTGTTCAGCCATAAATACGACTATCGCACTGAATGGCTGAAGCTGATCGAGCGGCTGTCACAACCCACATCTCCAGAGGATGTGCACCGCCGCGCGCTGGGGGCGGTCGCCACCATTTTCAAAAGCCGAGGCGGCGCACTCTGGCTGCGCCGCGGCAAGATTCTGGTGCCGGTGTATCAGGACAACATCGCCATCAAGGTGCTGGAAGCCATAGAGCCGGACGACAGCGAGTTCGCCCAGGCGCTGGAACAATCGGAATGGGTGTTCCTCCCCTCCTTTACCAGCACGCAGGATCCGCTCGCACAAAACAACCAATATCTGCCGGAGTGGGCGCATCACATCGAGGACATATGGCTGATCCTGCCGCTGCTCAATGAGTCTGAGCTGATCGGTTTCATGGTGCTAACCAGCCCCAGCGGCGACGCCACCCTCAACTGGGAAGACCTCGACCTGCTGAAAACCGTCGGGCGGCAGATCGCCAATTATCTCGAGCGTCACGAGCAGGCCGAGCAACTGGCGGAGGCGCGCCAGTTCGATGCATTCAACAAGCTCGCCGCCTATGTCATGCACGACCTGAAGAATCTCATCGCGCAGCAGTCTCTGGTCGTCAAAAACGCCGAGAAGCACAAGGACAATCCCGCCTTCGTGGAAGACGCCATTCAGACCATCAACAATTCCGTGACGCGCATGAACAACCTGTTGCGCAAATTGCAGCGCAATGAGCCGGAAGGGGTGCGCGTGCTCAACTTCAACGAAGTGCTGGTCGAGGCAATAAAACGCTGCCAGAAAGGACAACCGATACCGACGCTGCGCAACGAGCATGAAGGCGTGCGCGTAAAAGGTGATTGGGACAGCCTGGTGATGGTATTCGTGCACCTGATCCAGAACGCCCAGGACGCCACCCAGCCGAGCGGTTTCATCGATCTGCATGTGCGCCGGGAAGCCAACGTGATCTTTGTTGCCATAGAGGATAACGGCGAGGGAATGGACGAGGACTTTATTCGCAATCGTCTGTTTAAACCCTTCGACACCACCAAAACCGGCAAGGGCATGGGTATAGGGGTGTATCAGGCGCGCGACTACGTGCAGGCTCTCGGTGGCAATCTCTCCGTCGAAAGTATCAAGGGCGAAGGCACCACCTTCACCATCTCCCTGCCAGTAACCAGCAGTTGACCAGCCCCGGTGACCCTCGACAGAACGATGCACAGACGTCCGAGTTGATTTACCATGGCCGTCGCACTCTTTCTTCCTCTATAAGTCACCTGATGCCATGAGCAAACAACCGCACAAACAGAAGCTTCTGATCATTGAAGATGACCTCGGCCTGCAAAGCCAGCTGCGCTGGCACTTTGACCAGTACGAAGTGATCGTCGCCGGCGACCGCGAAGAGGCGCTCGCAGCCGTGCGACTGCACGAACCGGCAATTATTCTTCAGGATCTTGGCCTGCCTCCAGACGACGAGGGCGTAGAAGAGGGGTTTCGCTGCATCCGGGAAATCACAGCGCTGAGCCCCTCCACCAAAATCATCGTCATGACAGGCAATTCCGACTATGAAAATGCGGTGCGCGCAGTCGCCATGGGCGCCTACGACTTCTATCAAAAACCGGTCAATGCAGACACGCTTGATCTGATCCTGCAGCGGGCGTTTCACATCTTCAACCTGGAAGAGCAACACCGCCGCCTGCAGGAACAGCAACAAGCCCCCCCTGAGCGGCATCATCGCCTGCGACCCGGGCATGCTGAAAATCTGCCGCACCATCGAAAAGCTCGCCCCCAGTAACGTGACCTGCACTCTCACCGGAGAGAGTGGCACCGGCAAGGAAGTCCTCGCCAAGGCGCTACACCGCCTGAGCCCGCGCGCCAACCATCGCATGGTTGCCATCAACTGCGCTGCGGTGCCGGAAAATCTTATGGAAAGTGAACTCTTCGGCTACGAGAAGGGTGCGTTCACCGGCGCCAATAAACGCACACTCGGCAAAGTCGAGACGGCCCATGAAGGCACTCTCTTTCTCGACGAGATAGGCGATATGCCCCTGGCACTGCAGGCAAAACTGCTGCGCTTTCTTCAGGAGAGAAAAATCGAGCGCGTCGGCGGCCGGGAAGAAATCCCCGTTGACGTGCGCGTAGTCTGCGCCACCAATAAGAATCTGAAAGAGATGGTAAAAGAAGGGACCTTCCGGGAAGACCTTTTCTACCGCATCTGCGAAATGGAGATCCACATACCACCCCTGCGTGAACGCTATGGCGACAAGCTGCTGCTGGCCCGGCACTTCCTGCGCATGTACACAGAACAGAACAATACCAACGTGGTGAGCTTCAGCCCCGAAGCGGTGGAAGCCATCGAAACCTACGACTGGCCAGGCAACATCCGCGAAATGGAAAACCGCGTCAAACGCGCCGTGGTGATGGCGGACGACAAAATGGTGTCATCCCTGGATCTGGGTATAGCCCCAACAGGCGAAAGCCTGAATATCAACCTGCGCCAGGTAAGGCAGAATGCTGAGCGGGCGGCCATTCTGCGAGCGCTGACCATGACCGAAAGCAATATCTCCGCAACTGCCAAGCTACTCGGCGTTACGCGCCCAACGCTGTATGACCTCCTCAAAAAGTACAACATTCAGGTACCCGGAGGCGCCCAGGAGTAATTAGTTTGGCTGGGAAACACCCAGCCAAATTTACCAATGTCGGATATTTTCACACTGATCTGGTTAAGATCACACCCAAATAAACCGAGCCTATCCTAAGAAGAAAGCACCAAAACAACCCAGCCTGATCAACTTTTCACCACTTCAGAGCAAATTTCTCCTTATCACACCAACGACCATGTCGAGCTTTTATACATAGGCGGTCATGAGGATGCGCCGCTGCGCTGCAAAAAAGGAAAGAAGGGTGGTAAAAATGACTTTCACGCCAAAACAATGAATTGGGAAGAAAAATACAAATCCTTGATTTCAATCAGATTTTGAAAGACGACTTGCCGCTAGCAGATGTCAGAATCTGCCGAAATTATGTGAAACAGGTCAAATTATAAATATGGCACACATCCTGCTAATTGATTCTTGCGCTTAAGGGCGCAAACAAAAAACACCTCAGCTCAGAAAGCTGATTTTGGGGCTTTGACCACAGGACGGAATAGGACGTTATTTATGAAAAGAGGTTTGTTATTTTTCATAAAAGCTATAGCAATCAGTTTGTTTTTGTCACAGACAACAACGTCTGATACTGGATATCAATTCATCGGCAATCCGATCGATGAACCAATCTTTTTGACCATATGCGGTATCGCATTGCTGTTCCTTGGTTTGTATCGCTCGAAAGGCAACGCCTGAGAGCGATACTCCAACTCATCACTGTTTTCCTAACCCTCATTTCAACCGCGCACCAATCTCCCAGTCATAATAATCAGTAACAAATAAAAACAACTGGCCAACACCGTCATGTTGCCTTGCGCTCATTGCGCCTGAGGTGAAGCTGCTATACTCCGCCCGCAAATCCAGGGGCCATGTTTATCGGCAGGCCGACGGATAAAAAATCCTTTCAGAAGATCGCCGCATCCAATGAGTGAATCCAATCCTTTTGCCACACAAAGACAACGCACGAAGCGACTGCTGCAAAATCACGATACGCTCGCACAGTGGATCCAACATATCCTTAATCTGTTCGTTGTTAGCATTACCCTGTGCCTGTTTGCCTATTGGCGAGATGGAGAAGTCGGCCAACAATATCGCACCATGCTGGCCTTCGCGATTCTGTTGATGACGATCACTTATTACATCATGGGAGTATTTCGCCGCTTTGATCGCCTGGATGGGGCGATTCAGCATCTCGCCCGAGCCTGGGGGATTGTCATTATCATTCTCGCCTGGACCGCATTTCTGACGCGGACCTCTGAGGAATACTCTCGCCAAGTCATCGTGTATTGGGTGTTAACAGCATTTTTCGGCCAGGCAGTGCTTCTCACCGCCACCTATAACTGGTTCAAGCTTTACCGCCGCAAATATCAGCAGCGCCTTCCCGCCATTATTCTCGGTACCGGCGGTGTTGCCCGCCATCTCGCCCAAAGCATCAAAAAAAATATCTGGCTAAATGACACTGTCGTAGGCGTGGTGAAACATCACGATGAAACGAGCGAATGGACAAACCAGGAAATTCCTCTGCTGGGCGAGGAAAAAAACCTGACGGATATCATAAAAAAATACGGCATTCGCAAAGTCTATGTCGCCCTTCCTCTGGCCCTGACACATCAGGTCAAAGGCATTCACGACAAGCTCTTTGCGGAGAATCTGGATCTGGTCTGGGCCCCGGATATCTTCGAGTTTCAACTGCTTAACCACAGCGTGCGGGAAGTCGCCGGCATCCCGTTGCTGAATCTTAACGAAACTCCTCTGATGGCGGGTGGGCCTGCGTTTGTGAAGCTCGTTATGGATAAAGTAATTTCGTTGGCTCTCATCGTGATGCTCAGTCCGGTACTAAGCATACTCGCGCTTGCCGTCAAGCTCTCGTCACCAGGTCCGGTTATCTTCAAGCAGCAAAGGGATGGATGGGATGGAAAAAAATTTAACGTCTATAAATTCCGCAGCATGTATATCCACGAAGAAAAAGATGTAGTAGAGCAGGCGAAGAAAAATGATAGCCGCATCACACCCGTCGGTCGCTTTATCCGACGCACAAGCCTGGATGAGCTGCCACAGTTGTTCAACGCGCTGGAAGGCTCAATGTCTCTCGTGGGTCCACGGCCGCACGCCGTATCCCATAACGTGTATTACTCCGACAAAGTAAAAGCATACCTCGCCCGCCACCGCATCAAACCGGGCATCACAGGGCTGGCACAGATTTCAGGATTTAGAGGGGAGACGGAAAATCTTGAGGACATGCAAAAAAGAGTGGAATACGACCTGGAATACATCAGCAACTGGTCGCCAATGCTGGATCTGAAAATTCTGTTCCTTACTCCGCTCCGGCTTATATCAAAACGAGGGAACGCCTACTAAGGCGCTCCCTCTCACAATCAGAAGAAAAGATAGCGGAAACGAACACCGGCAAAAGTGGATTCGTAACTTTCTCTTGCTTCAAAACTGCGTCTGACCTGCCCCGCCAGCAAATCTAATTGGCCGTCTCGAATCAGGCGTGGAAAGCTGATGGTGAGATCTACCGACGCCTGCTCGTAACCTCCATCAGCCTGCACATTGAGCTCTTCAAAATCCTGATAACCCCCGCGCACTGAAAGGTTCACCGCTGAAGAGGCGCGATAGGCGAACTGCAGGCGGACGCTCAACTCGCGGGAATCCAGCTCCGGATAATTCACATAGCTCTCCTCATCTACACCCAAATCAAGCGCTGCCGTGCATACGGAACAAATCTGCGAATGTCCCCAGGAAAAGGCGAATTGCTGCAACTTGAACTGGTCGATCACACCCGCCAGCCGGCCATCCACCTCAACATCCGTAATCGGGCTGACCTCCGATGACATCTGTGAGCCTTGCGAGGTGTCAGATAAAAACTGGTTATAGGACACCCGCATCGACTGCGGCCCAGAGGCATAGGCCAAATCCGCAGCTACCGAAGGTGAGGTAACGGTGTCAGTATCGGACTCGATGCGATTGCTGCCGACTTCCATACCGTAAGACAACCGCCGCAATTCGGTTCGCCAAGTCGCCGCCACGCGCGAATAACGCAGATCACTATCGTCGAGATTGATATATTCCAGGTCGTAGCCGGTAACACTGAGGCCGGCCTTGCTCAAGGGCGAAACGTCGCGCTCATAAGAAACACCAACGTTGTGGCGGCGGGCTTCATTTTCCTTGCTTTCATCGAATTGAATTTCCGTCGTCCCCACCCAAGCGCCCAGAGCATTACCCCGACCTGGCGTTACAGAGCCATACAAAACGCCAGAGAGAAAAACACGGTTGTCCCGGTTCGCAGGGCGGTCTGCTGACAGAGGATCGAGGGATACTTCGCGCGACGAGTGGGAAAGCTCAAGATAATAATTGCGGCGCTGTGGCCCGAACGTCAGGACGGAATCTCCCAGGATGACGCGCTCATCATCCTCTTCAAACTCGGAATAGCGGCGATCCTCAATACTGTAGTTTGTGACGAGTCCGGCCCAACTGCCCTGCAACTGGCCCTCTGCTCTAAGGCTGGCAATGGTCTGAATTTCACTTACCTCGTCCTCCGACTCCGGCACCAAGCCAGCATTTTCAACGTTCCGCACCTCGATAGAGCCGCTCACACTAAGACCAACCGGATCTATTTGGGTCTGCGCCCATGCCGACGAAGATACAGCCGCACCACCAAGCGCAAGCCAAGCCCACGAATAATATCTTTGCACCGTCTCTCACTCCTAAGAATTTTCAAGACCTAAGTAGGGCGATTATACGCCGCGCTCATGGACCGGCATAACCGGTGCCGCACATTCTTAAATAATGATCTTTCAAGACGTTGCGGATCCGTTAAGCATGCAATGTACTCCACCAGAGGATGTGTTTAAAATCTGCGCCTATGGGCGAGACCGCACTTCAGGCGTCACCACGATGAAGTAGCATGCCCCTCCTCATTGGCCTCCTGCCGGTGACCTCAACACAAAGGGGGCTTGCACAACGACCGGGCACATGCCGAAACTCACTAAACGTGCAAAAAACGATGAATTATCCAAAAGTGCAACTGCTCAATATTGATCTGGACAACCTGACCACGGAAGAATTGCTGGATCAATTTAAGGAAGGCATCCTGGTCACGCCAAATATCGACCACTTGATCAAACTACAAAAAGACCAAGACTTTTATCTGTGTTATCAGCAAGCCTCCTTCACAGTTTGTGATAGCCGCATACTTTATCTTTTAAGCCGGCAGCTTTTTCCTGCCAACCCGCTGCGAGCGCAGATCACCGGGTCCGATTTTTTCCCAACCTTCTGTGATTACCACAGCCAAGCACAAACCGGAGCAAAGATTTTTCTGCTCGGCGGCACGGATGAATCAGTGCAGATAGCAAAAAGCAAAATCAATCAGAGAACCAACAGCAATATCGTAGTCGGCGCCTATTCGCCTCCGTTTGGTTTTGAAAAATCAGCCGAAGAAACGGCGAGAATCATCCAACTTATCCGCGCATCCGGGGCCAATACATTGGCCATAGGAGTCGGCGCACCCAAGCAGGAAAAATGGGTGTGTGCCCACCGCAACAAAATGCCGGAAATAACCCGATATCTAGCAATTGGTGCGACAATAGAATTTGAAAGCGGGAATTTGCAACGAGCTCCAAAATGGATGACACGCTTTGGTATTGAGTGGCTGTTTCGTCTCTCGCAGGAACCCAAGCGGCTGGCGAAGCGATATCTGGTTGAAGATATGCCGATTTTCTTTTTGTTGCTCAAACAACGACTGGGTTTATATAAGAACCCATGGACTCCACCGGATAACAAAATCGTCAGAAGCGGAGAATAAGTAGTGTTACCACAACATGAGGACAAACTAGCGCTCTCATACCGGAGCCTGCGCTAGCTGTAAGCCAAAGGGAGAGCTGAATGGAAAATCGCAGTTACTGGCTGGACTATGCCAAGGCAATCGGAATCATCCTGGTTGTATACGGACATATTGCCAGGGGCCTGTTTCAGGCGGGTTTATTTCCCCAACAGGAAATCTATCAATATCTGGATAGCATCATCTACAGCTTCCATATGCCGCTGTTTTTTTTTCTTGTCCGGCTCTCTATTTTATTCGTCTTTCATCAAACGCGGTGTTAATGAATTGCTATGGAGCAAAGTGGACACGGTGGTTTATCCGTACCTCCTCTGGTCGCTGCTCCAGGGAGGAATCGAGGTACTGCTCTCCTCCCAAACAAATGGCGACGCCAAAGTCGGCGATGTACTCAACCTTTTATGGGAACCTAGGGCCCAGTTCTGGTTTTTGTATGCGTTATTTTTGCTTTTTGTCGTAGTTTCAACAGTTTTTGCCATCTCTGGACGCGGTGCGTTATGGCCCTTATTTCTAGCGGCGGTCGGACTGTATTTCTGGGAAACGCCGCTTCTGAATTTCCCACCTTATCGCCTTATCGCGAGCAATCTCGTTTTCTTTATGTTTGGGGTTGCGTTCTCTTTGACGACCGCAAGCCGCTTCACAACAGGTCTCGCCTGGCTACCCTGGGCAATAGTTTTCATTGCCGCGCAGTATCTGTTTCATGAAACCCTGGCGCTCACCTACAGGGATAGAGGCCTATATGCACTGTTGCTGGCGCTTGTCTCGATCATGCTCGTGGTATCAATTTCCCGTTATGCGGCAAAGAAACCCAACAAAATGATTTTGCTAATCGGCGCGTCGTCCATGGCAATCTATCTGATGCACATACTGATCGGCAGTGGCACCCGGATTCTTCTGCAAAAAGTCTTGGGTTTCGATTCCCTGATGGGGCATTTGCTGGCAGGGTGTTCGTTGGGGCTACTACTTCCTATGATCGTTTACGCAATGCGCGATAGGATGCACATTAAATATTTGTTTTTCGCGCCAATTGCCAATACATTACGAAAGTGGCTGACAATGATAAGCGCGCCAAGCCGCAATTGAACCAGCCACAATGACTTCTCGGCACAGACCACTGCGAACAGCTAGAAGCAACGGATGCGCTCCTTATAACCCAAACTCAGACGTCGCATGAAAATCGGTTACTTCACCAACCAATACCCCAAAATCAGCCATACCTTTATTCGACGTGAAATCAATGGTCTGGAATCACTCGGAGCCGAGGTTGTCCGCCTTTCGCTGCGCCGCACAAAGGAAATATTGGTCGATGAGGAAGATCACCAGGAAAACGCTAAGACCGTTTTCATTATCGAACCCTCCGCCGTTAAAACTGCGATGAAACTGGCGATGGCGACGCTAGGCTGCCTCGCGCTGCTACCAAAAACTGCCAAATTGCTCCTCACACTGATCCGCACCGGTCAGGAGCCAGCCGGCAAATATTTTATCTATCTCGCCGAAGCCTGTTGGCTTCTGAAATTCTGCAGCCACCAACAGATATCACATCTGCATATCCATTTCGGCACTAACCCCACGACTGTTGCCATGTTGTGCAGGTGCCTAGGCGGCCCGGCATACAGTTTTACAGCGCACGGGCCCGACGAATTTGACGCACCTATCTCCCACGCATTGCGGGAAAAAATCAAACGCGCCAAGTTTGCCGTTGGCATCTCATCATTTGGTAAAAGTCAGCTCTACCGCTGGAGCGACTTCGCCGACTGGCAAAAGATCATCGAAGTGCACTGCACGATTGACGAAAAAATGCTGACCAGCCCAACAAAGCCTATTGAGCAGAACAATCGCTTGATCTGCATTGGTCGCCTCGCACCGCAAAAAGGGCATTGGTTGCTACTCCAAGCCGTTGCCCTGCTCAAAGACCAATATCCGAGTTTGAAGGTTTGCTTTGTTGGCGATGGAGAGTATCGCGAGGTTTTTGATGAATTTATCCGGGTAAATGGCCTGCAAAGGAATATCGAAATTCTCGGCTGGAAATCCGCCGACGAAATTATTGAGGAACTGGATAATGCCAGCGCACTGATATTGCCGAGCTTCGCTGAGGGCTTGCCCGTGGTGATTATGGAGGCGTTCTCGCGCTGCCGACCTGCGATCTGCACTCAGATCGCAGGTATTCCAGAGCTGGTCACAAGTGAAAACGGATGGCTTTTGCCCGCGGGGGATGTAGACGCTCTTGCCCATGCCATAACACAGGTTTTGCAGTGCGATGTAGAAACACTTAATCGAAAAGGTCGCGCCGGCCAGCAAGCGGTTGCTGAGCGCCACAACATCCGCATCGAAGCTCCCAAAATATACCGTGCGATTATGGAATAAAGCATGACCTTTACCGATCTGGCATTTACGCTCTTTATTATTACGTCCCTGCCCGCTTATTTTCTTACTCTTGAACTGGTGGCTGGCCTTTTTGCCGTATAAAGCAAAGCGCCACAGCAAAAAGGCCGGCAGCTGCGCCATCATCATCCCTGCTCACAATGAAGAAATCACGCTTGGGGCGACCCTGGCTAGCATCAAGGAACAGATTTCTCCAGACGATAGAATTATCGTCATCGCAGACAACTGTACCGACAGTACGGCGGCCATCGCCACTCGGATGGGTGTCGAAGTTTTGGAACGGTTCGACAGCGAAAAACGCGGCAAAGGTTATGCCCTTGCCTACGCAATAAACCATCTGCAAAATTCGCCGGTCGATATTGTTATGTTTGTGGACGCGGACTGTCGAGCCGAGCCTGGGAGCATAGCGACCCTGAAATCAGCCTGCGCAACTTACGAGAATCCGGTGCAAAGCCGTTATCAGTTTTACGCTCCTCACGGCGCGCCACCCGCCCGTACCATTTCAGAATTTGCGCTGTATATAAAAAACCACGTTCGCCTGCTTGGACTCCATCGTCTGGGAGGAAGCGTTCCCATCACCGGTTCAGGCTTTGCTATGCCTTTTGGCTTGCTGCGACACTTTGATCTGAATACCGGCAATATCGTTGAAGACATGAAGCTTGGTGTGGACATTGCGTTACATGGCAACCGCGTCATGTACGTTCCCGAAGCGCAGATATCCACCTCTCTGCCTCTCTCTAATGCGGATGCCCACAAACAGAGAACTCGCTGGGAGCACGGCCATATCACAACAATTTTGCGTTATTGCCCAAAACTCCTGGCTGCAGCAATACGTAGATTCAGCAAAACCCAGCTGTTGACCGCGCTCGACCTGACGGTGCCTCCGATATTTGTCCTACTGACGATTGGCATTACCATTGGCGGTATTGGTTTGGGCCTCGGATACGCTCTCTCAGATGAGCGACTGGCATATGTTGCGTTGACGCCAATAATCCTGATTCTCGCAGGCTCTCGCTGTTATCAACTGGCAGGCGAAAATCGTAAGTCTGCGTCAACTCCCCGATATTTTTATTTACGCCGTGGTTAAGGTTGACATCTACCGGAAATTTTTAGCGGGCGAAAATCCGGCTGGGAAAAAACCAAACGCGATCCCCAGAAGTAAATTTCCGGAATTCAAAGACAATGCAAATGGGTGGTGCATGAGGAAAAAAAAGTGCTTTTAATTATGGAGCAGTGCAATCCGGATTGGGCTTCTGTCCCACTGGTGGGCTATCGAATCTATCAATCCCTCGCCAAAATTGCGGACGTCACCCTGGTAACCCACGATAGAAATCGTGCGGCACTGCAGAAAATTCATGCCAATGACAAAATCACCTACATGGTGCCGTCCAAGGCGGAAAAACGGTACTACTCATTCCTGACTCGTATCACGACTTTTTAAAGGCCGGGTAATATGGCCGCTGTTTCACGCGTTTTATCTACCTATTTATCTTTACTTCGATAAAGCCGCAGCCCAACACTTTGGGAGTGCGGTCGCCAACGGCGAATACGACGTTGTTCATGTGATCACGCCAATTCAACCAAGATTTCCGGTCGCCATATCTCGCTTGTGTGGCGCGACACCATTTATTCTCGGACCGGTCAACGGTGGAGTGCCTTTTCCCGATGCATTCAAAAGTCGGGGGCGCCGTGAGTTTTCCCAGCTCAACTTTATTCGCACACTCGGCCGGATTCTACTTCCCGGCTATCGCCGCACTTATAAGGATGCAGCTCTCGTAATAGCCGGCTCCACCTATACCCGCGACTGGGTGCATCACACCATGAAAGTCCCGCTGGAGCGCTTGCCACTCATCTGGGAAAACGGTGTGACGGATGATTTCTACATCTCACCTACTGAGCTGAATGAAGATGAACGGACCGATACCGCACCACTTAAACTGATTTTTTGTGGTCGGCTGGAACCCTATAAAGGCGCCGACATGCTGATAAAGGCGGTCGCTCGCGTGCGCGACCTTGGAATTGATTGCCGCCTGACGATCGTAGGGGCCGGATCAGAAATGGCTACCCTAAAAGAACTGGTTACAACCAACCAATTAAATGAACAGGTTACTTTCACGGGTTGGATTGACCAAAGTCAAACGCGACGGTTCTATCAGGAAGCCGACGTTTTTGCCTTTCCTTCAGTGCGGGAGTTCGGCGGCGCCGTGGTCATGGAGGCAATGGCCTGCGGCCTGCCGTGTATCGTCGTCGATAATGGCGGCATCGCCGAATATGTCGATGACACAAGCGGTTTTAGAATTCCCCCACACAGTGAACAGTTTGTTATTGAGGAGATGGCCCGCCACATCAGCATCTATGCCAATAACAGACGCTTGCTGAAGGACCACTCACTCGCCTCAAGACAGAGAGCAGAGCAATTCCGCTGGGCACGCAAAGCAAATGAAATCAGCGGCTTATATGATACTTTGCAAGCCACCTGCAGCGACACACCACAGGCGGACACCATCTGACCGCCTTCATTGATCACCAACCCATCTCTTCATGGCGCCACTACCACCGCGATTATCCCTTCCGCGGATGATGTACTACCTGCGGCAATGCGTTTAGAATTCTTGCGCTTGGCTGAGCCCCTCAGCACTGCACATTCAAGAAGATACCTTGAAATAACCGACTTATGACACTCAATAGATTTATTACACCAATAGCTGGCAAGGTGACCTGACAATCAAAGTAACCGAGGTGAAGATATGAAATGGAACATAGCGGCACCTTTTTTCCAGTCGAAAGATTCGACCTGGATTGACGACCAGATTGATGACAAGCATTTTGAATTTCAAAAAATCCCCCGCACCACCGACTCGCAATCATGGCATAGCCGAAAATCCAATATGACAAGCGCAAAGGGCTGGCTGACCTATTGGAGCCAGGCGAAGCGCGCCTTAAAGACACCCGGCGAAGGATTGATAACCGTATTTCCACAACTGCCCGTTATGGCAGGACTGCAGATGAAACTGTCGCGGGATGACAGACCACTAATAGCGTGGTGCTTCAATTTGGGAGCGTGCTATCCCGGACTGAAACAACAGCTTTCAAAAATGACATTGGAGCGCGTCTCCAAATTTATTGTCCATTCCACCGCAGAAATAGACTCTTACTCAAATTGGCTTGAACTACCTCGGGAGAAATTTGTTTTTGTCCCTCTGCAACGGGGAGATTTTCCCATCGAAGAGGCTGAAGACACAGAAGATCCCTTCGTTCTCTCCGTTGGCTCAGCCAAAAGAGACTACGCAACATTTTTCAAAGCTATTGAGCGCCTCAACTATAAGACCGTGGTAATTGCCAGTGAGCTGGCGATTAAAGGTTTGAAAGTTCCTGATAACGTAAAAGTTCTGCATAACATCTCTCACGCCGACTGCCGGCGTTATGTGCAAAGAGCGCGCATAAATGTAGTCCCCATCAACAATAATAAAACCGCATCCGGTCAGGTTACGGTTATCGAAGCAATGAAGTTCGGTCGGCCGGTTATCGCGTCAAAGTGCATTGGCACCGTCGATTATGTTGACCATGGAGTCGACGGCTTACTGGTCGAACCCGCATCAACGGAAGAGCTGGGAAATGCCATAGAAACCTTATGGCGGGATGCCAATCTCCGACAAAGACTCAGTCTTGCTGCAAAAGAAACTGCCGATCGAAAATATTCTGATAAAGCAGCAGCAGAGTCGTTAAAGCAGATTTTGCTCGAAGCGAGCTAAAGGGAAGATAGGAAAAAGAGGAGGCCACTTCCGCAGAAATGGCCTCACCTCAGAGATATTACTGTTGAAATCCTGCACGGATATATTTATTGATCTCCGATGCGGTGTAGCGGACATCCCAGGTTCCAACCTGACGATTCAATGCCTTATTCATGAACTCATCAAAGCTGTTGCTACCACCCAAAGAGGCGTTATATGAACCCAGGGTCCGGTCGGCGCCTTTATACAATAGTGATCCCACACCATCGGAATCGTCGGCCCATTTGTAGTCCAGGTTGTTTTTCAGGGCGACCGTCGACGCTTGGTCCTTGTGTTTATTCACCGGACTTCTCATCAATGACTTGTACTTGGTACGCCATGTCTGGTTGTCAAGCACACCGCTGATATAGTTGCCTTCGCCACGCCAGTCTGCGTAACCCATTGCACTGAATTCCAGGCCCCAGACCGCTGCAGTACACAAGCCATTGCCCGTACAAGCACCTTTCCCTTTGACCATGGGCTCGCCTTCAGTGATCACGTTGTTGAACGCGTAAGCTCGAACACCCGTGGGCAGCGGCTCCCAATAACCGAGCATCAAGCCCACTGCGTTGCGAGCAAAGAAGTTGTCCTCTGCCAAACCGCCGCCTCTGAGCTGAGCACCGTGGCTGGCAGCGCGGGTAATAATATTGTTCTTGAGCAACAGCGTGCTGCCATCAGTGTTGTATTGGATATACAGGTTGTGGTTATACATATTGGCGCCAGCGCCATTCACCACCGGATTCCAACCACCGCGGTCAAAGACATTTTCCTCGATCGTCACATTGCTCGCGCCACTCATATACAGGTTTGATGGCCTTTTGTTCTGATCGTAGGAGGATTTGTTGTAATAGGCTCCGGTCCAGATGTTCCGACGCAGTGTTATGCCTTTCGGATTCCGGCCTTCCCACGCCTGCACTACAAGCTCAATAAAATTGAATTTATTGTCTTCGAACAGAAGATTTTCATGACCACCAAGCAGGGTGATATCTGCATGAGCTGCCCCTGTGAATTCCGCATGGCTCGGATCCATTTTGTACGCATAAAACTCCAAGCCAATGATATGGAAGTTTTTCGTTGTGGTTTTAGAGAGCTGCATAGAACTCCCCGCATTTTCCAGTTTTGGCCGGTTTCCACTTGTGCCGTAGTAGGTGATCACAGCAGGCTCTGCTGCACTGCGTCCAGAATGCAAATTGGCTAGCGACTCTCCCCGCCAAGCATCACCGCGCTTGAGGTACAGGTGATCTGGATAACCGTTGCGCATTTTAGCCAAACCAGCTTTTATGGTTTTGCACGGGGCTGCATCGGTTAAGCAAGTATTCGAATCCTTTCCAACGGAATTGCTCACATAAATCAATCTTGAATCCGCAGATGGCTTAATTGCCGTGAACCCCGAAGTTGCGGCTGCAGGGCTCTTTGCTTCGCCTTCAACTTTCAGCGATACGACCGCGCTGGCAGTTTTGCCAGACTGTACAACCTGATAAGTAAAGGAATCCGTGCCAACGAAGCCTTGTTTCGGCGTATAGGTAAAATACCCTTCGTCATACATGCGCACGCTGCCATTGCTCGGGGCTTTGGCTATCGAAAATACTGCACTGCCATCGTGCACATCATTTTCACTCACAGCCTTGACCTGACCAGGCTGAACATCGGAACCGCTCTGGAAGGTATAGGAATCGTTGTTAGCTACCAGCGTTACTTCAGAAATTGGCGGATTTTCCGAGCCCTTGACAGTGAAATTGACGAGATGCGGCACACCCGCGTCACCACTCACATCGGGCTGTGAATAGGGAGTAACCACAAGGGTGTAATCCCCCGCGGGAAACTCCCCGGCAGCCACATTCAAATGTTTACGTTCGTCCACCAAAGCGAAGGGCGGATTATTTTCGAAACGGTCGATCTCGATAGGCCCGGTCAACAGAAAATGGACGCTGCCTATTGCAGCGTCACCCTGCGCGGTGATGTTGACCAATTCATCAGCGACGGATGATAGGCTCAACTCTTGATCTTCTTCAATTTCGCCTACAGGCATGTACACCCCTGCTTGCCCCACCGCGACCCACTCGACACGGGAAATACTTGGGCCAGCTGGTTCCGCAACAGGCTCACTGACAACCACCAGCCTTTTGACAGGGATCGCTTGGACGTTTTCAGAATCCGTTACACGATAAGTGATTTCGTATTGCCCAGGACGGCTGGTATCCACTGTTGCGCTATTGGAAGAAACCGCTTTAGTGATATCGCCATCTTCAACATCTGACGCTTTAATTCCAGGATCAACAAAAACGGAATTCACCGGAATAGTAACAACGGGATCACCTATCAGTTTAATAACAGGTGCACTATTCGAAATGGAAGAAGGGTTTTCGGATTGAGAAGGATCTTTATCTGCCGTGTTGGTATCTTCGACATCGACCGTACAACCTGTAACAAACACCGACATGGCCAAGAAGAATGCGGTGCAGAATTGTAAACGTTTTGCCATGAAAAACTCCGGACATCTAGAGCGCTTAGTCTCATAAATCGAGGACTGATTTCTTCAGGCAATGCCATGCCCTCTATACCGACTTCCTACATCAAATGTTTTCGGTGAGATTCAGCTTCGTATTGCGCAACGGTCATTGGCCGCCACGACGAGGTTCAAGTGTGGATACTCTGAGTATTTCCATGTTGATTGTAGCGCCACTTTATTCAGCGCCTATTTAAAGGCACGAAAAAACCATGCGCGGAAGATCTTTAACTCAAAGCGCGTTTTCAGAGAGTTTGACGATGAGTGGTTCTCTACAGTGGGTGAGCGGGCTGTGCACATAAATTCTGTGCAGCCTCTCAATGGTCTATTTCAGGAATAAACCAAACCGATTCCCCAACAAGCATGTCAAATGCAATCTTTGTCAGCTACGTGAATTACCCAGGCTGCCCCACGAGAGGGCAGATCATGCGCGGCTAGCGTTATTTGAGTGATATATGCCGGGTCACATGAAAAGGTGGTCGGATTTTGACTTCTGTAATATCGACTGTCAACGTAAAATTTCTTCGCACCCCAATACACAGATCACAATAATTCCATCGTTAAACAAAAATTCTTGAATTACAGAGAAAAATACGGAACAAAACAAAACTTATGAATATATGGTTAGGTGGACAGCCTGTATATAGGCACACCTCGCAAATGCTCCGACTCGCTTAACCTGCGCAAAAAATGTCGCAGCCCCCCTTCCGGAGTCGCTGCAACATTTTTATAAATCGACGACAGGAAACTCAGCTCGGCGGGATACTCATGACAACACCTTGGCAAGCTTACGGTCCTGCGCCACCTTTCCCATTTCGGATAACTGTTTGGCGCCACCCAATATTGCACCGCCGATCAGATAGGATAGATGCGTAATCGATGCGTTAGGTATCTGATCAATCAGATAAATCACCAGAATTGCACATAGAGCAAGAGTGTACGGAGACAGGGGCCGGGAGTCCGAATAACTCTTCATACTTCTCGCAAATGCGATTACCGGATACGCCACCAATCCCATTGTGGCCAAGTATCCAAGCCAGCCAAAAGATCCGAATCTGATGATCCATGCTCCGTCCGTAACACTCAGATCCTCACCTGTAATTGGATCGAATACGCGATTTCGCCCCCAGGTGCCCCAGCCAAACCAGGGTTTTTCGTTCGCCCGACTTAACAGCATATCTTCGTTATCAAATCTATATTGCAGAGAGCTTGCTCGATCGGGATTGAGATCCATAAAAAATGCCGTGATATCTGACAACGGCAATTGGTGCCGAATAGCAGGAAATGCCAATACGATAATGGCCACCAGAGACATGGCACGCACGCGCATTCTTTCGGACAAAAATAAAGTTAGTGCAGCAAAAAAATCAAGTAGATGAGGGCACTGTAGGTTTTGCAAAACACCAGCACTACGCCGCAATACAAAAAGATGATCGCACCTTTCCCTCTCATAACTTCATGATTATTTCGCCATAAAGCGAACGCCGCTATCGCAGTCACACAACCATAAACGGCGACCAATAAACCGTGGCCCAAAAATACTACCGGCCGAAACCCACCCGCCCTCACCTGCTGTGACCAATCATGGGGGAAAAATCCGTAAATCTTGGTGTGCAGCTGGGGACTCATGCGGACTTCGTAAAGCATAAGAATTGAATAAAAAAGGCCAAAGATGAGTATCTGCTTCACGAGCTCTTCATGAGACTTGGTCGACGCCAACACTGAATAGCCGATGATAAATGGTGCATAAACCTCAACAAAAAGTGAGGCCAGTAGAGAGAGGGATTCTGAAAACTTCAAGCCGGGAAGCGTAAGCCTGCCAAAATACAACGGATCCATGTTGGTGAAGATCGTGAAAAACGGAGACAGGATTAATGCTATGCAAAAAAACCAACCAAGCCGATAAGAGGGCAACCAAACTAATTTGACCCTCTTCAAATAGAGTGCAACCAGCAAAGTCAAAATCGGTATTGACTCTTTGTCCAAGGGAGGCAGCAATGGCAACTTCATCACCTGATATGGATGCGGGACAGGCAGAAATAGGTAGGGAATAAGCACTAATAATATGACTGCTCGGTCTAGCTGCAAACGTGTAATCAACCGGTAAGCAACAAAGGGCCAGCAAAACAGTGCTAGGTAATACAGAAAGTTCGGATTACTAACCATCATTCAGCCTTATTGTAAGCATTTATCACCCTGCCCCAAGCGACGCGGAGCCGGCTCTTGGCATATCCGCTTCATTTATTACACATATTCCATGCACTTTGGTATCTCATCAAGTCCGCGCATCCGGCCAGCAGTCTCCACAATACCCTAAATCAGCTCAACTGCCTTCAGCTCGCAAGTGCATCTGGCTTTATCCCATTGGCTAGCGAGGTCGGCGCAACTGAGATCCGACTGCTAACAGAAGAATTTCACTCCCTCTGAGTACACCAGCACAAACACACAAGATAACGATAGCGGATTGTTAAAGCATTTTTCCGGCGACAAGCGCTCGCATCCGTCACAATAAGTCAATAAACTGCCGCATCTGTACGGCGAACGGGCACCGACCGAATACCGCTCACCGGAGCGGCCGATGTTACCGCCGCATCTGCAATTTAATGGCACACCAGACGTATAAGTTTCATGCTGAATAAAGTGAAGCGTCTGCTCCACGGAACGGAGCTTAAGCGCAAGGTATACACGGGAAGCTTCTGGGTCACTGTCGGATTCGGCAGTCAAAAGGCATTGCAGCTTGCCAGCAATCTTATTCTCACCCGACTTCTCTTCCCTGAAGCATTCGGTCTTATGGCCCTGGTAAACGTCTTTATCGTGGGCGTTGCCATGTTCAGTGAAATGGGTATACGGCCAGCCCTGATCCAGGCTCGAAATACTGACAACCCCCGCCTCCTCAACACCGCCTGGACTATGCAAATCATCCGCGGGTCGGTCCTTTGGGCAGTTCTCTGCGCGCTCGCCTACCCCGCGTCCCACTTCTATGGTGAGCCAATCCTTGCCCCTCTGCTCTGTGTCTGCGGCGTAGTGGCATTCGTCAGTGGATTCCGCTCAATTGATTTCATATTGGCCGAACGCGAACTCAAACTGAAGCAGGTGATGCTGGTCAAGCTGTGCGGACAATTAACAGGCATCACCGCCATGATATTGCTGGCACTGACCTATAAATCGGTATGGGCTCTGGCGATAGGCACGATCTGCGGGGCGGTAATAGAAATGCTCTTGGGGCACGTGATCCTGCGCAATCACCGTCACCGCCTGTGTTGGGATTCGGAGTTCGTCAAACAGATTTTCCACTTCGGCAAATGGGTTTTCTGGAGCACCATCTTCACATTCTTCAGCGGCCAGGGCGTTCGAATGATCGAGGGGCGCTTTGTCGACACTGAAACCCTGGCGATGATTGCCATCGCCGGCACGATCGCCTGGATGTTTGGCGAGCTGATCGAGCGTTTTATGAGCAACGTTCTCTTTCCCACCTTGTCTCGCATCAACCGGGAAGAGCCAGCCAAATTTGCCTCGATATTGCTCAAGCTGCGAACCCGAGTCATGTTTGCCGCCGTTCCACTATTCGGAGTAGTTTCACTGCTCTCCGTTTTCATCATCGACCTACTCTATGACGATCGTTACGCATTTGCAGGACAGGTGCTAGCGATTCTGGCGATCAACAGCGCGATACGCACCATGCCGCAGATCTATCAGAGCGCTCTTCTAGCCCAAGGCAACACCCGCCTGCACTTCATGACCGTAGGCACTCTGGCATTTTCCAATATCACCGGACTGATATTGGGGTATTACAGCGCAGGAGTTCTCGGCATGCTGATTGGTTCAGGTCTTGGCTATCTGGCGGGGTACTGCATAACCCTGGGATTTATCAGCCGCTCCGGCTGGATGTCCGTAAAATGGGAGCTGTTTTTCCTCCTCGTAATTGCCTCTTTTGCCCTGCTCAGCTTCAATTTCCATCTTGGTGAATTTTCCTGGGGCGCGATTAATGCCCGCACGTGACAATATCCAGCTCGATAAAACACTGTTTAATAGTTCGCCCCACGACGGCCATAGTTTTGCTAGTGACAAACCCCGGAGCCCTGTACACCCATGACAATGGAAAATCCTTCTGTTTCGATAGTCACGGTAACTTATAACGCAGAAAGCTTTATTGACCGCTATGCCGAAAGTGTTTTTGCTTTATTGCAAAAACACCAAAACTTCAGTTTGGTCGTGGTCGACAATGCTTCGTCAGACAGAACCTTGGAAAAACTGCAGGCACATGTGGGGAAGGTAGATGTTGAAAGCAGGGTTGAATTGATAGCGAGCCAGACCAACCTGGGTTTTGGTAAGGCCTGCAATCTTGGCGCAGAGAAAAGTGGGCAATGGACCCCTATGCTTTACTGGTTTTTAAATCCCGACACAGTTATCGATAACTCAGCCGCTGAAGAACTTATCCGCTGCTTCAACGAGAAGCCTGAGGCGGACTTTGTTGGCAGCGCTCTCAAGAATGAATTCGGAGAGAAAAGATCGGCCGCGTTTCGATTTCCAAAAATACCGACCGTTTTTTCTCGCCAATGCCCGTGTGGGCTTATTGGATAAACTTTTTCCCAACTATAACAATACCGCCCCGCTGCAACACTCTCCTTTTCCCACCGACTGGGTTTCCGGCGCCTCATTTATGGTAAGGAGCGAGACTTTCAAACACCTGGGCGGTTTTGATCCTTTCTTTTTCCTCTATTTCGAAGAGGTGGATCTATTTCTTCGCGCTAAAAGAGCCGGCTACCGAACTCTATTTTGCCCGGCAAGTGTCGTATTCCACGAGTCGGGGGCATCCACCGGCATCAACAAGAAGAACACTCAGGAAATTAAGCCTCGTCCCGATTACTGGTTTGAATCTCGAAGATACTTTTATCTTCAGAGATTTGGCAGAGTATATTTTCTCGCCGTCGACGCTGCATTCTTGCTCGGGCAGTGCCTCTACCGCATAAAGACCATGATGACTGGTAAACCGGCAAACGAACCCCCAAAACTCATCAGCACAATTTTCCGCTTCTCCGGCCTTTTTGAGCGGACACCCGGCCAATAGTTTATTTATCGGCCGTTATAATTACGCTGACTGGGGCTGATACGTAGGAAAAGGGAGGAATATCCCTATCCACAACCGCGTTGGGACCTATAACGCTATAGCGGCCGACCGTGATTTTTCCCACAATCACCGCCCCTGTGCCGATATGGACGCCCTGCTCTATGACCGGCTTGCCTTGAAGATCACTTAAATCTTTTACACCAATTGTCGTGTTTTGCCGTACAACAACATCATCACCGATGGAGTTCGCGCCCAAAATCATTCCGCCAAAGTGCTCCAATTTAACTCGCCGTCCCAATTTGACCGTGTAATCTAACTTGATACCGCAAAAAATTTGTACAAGCTTTCTATGCATGCGATATAACAGCGTCAGAGGGGCTCGAACTGCCTTGATCCTAATTCCCATGCGCCAGTTCCCAAAACGATGGTTGACCACAGCCCAAAAGCCCTGGGAGAACCAATCGCACTCATGGGTCTGAAAATCTTCTTTCAGCAAAGCCCAAAACTTGATGCCAGCCGGATTTTCGTTGGTCGCACCTTTTACTAAGGATGATCGATTATCGTCACCCCCAATCGGAGCAGCCGCATTTTCAGGGACACTCCCAACCTTACTCGCCAAATCCTGAATTGAAACTTTGCGCCAATCATTTGGTAAGTAGCCTAAAATTCTTTCCACTTCCAGGCCCAACCTAACCGCAGTTATCGAATCCAGGCCCAAATTGTCAAAATTATCTTGCTCACTGACAAGATAATTTTCTCCGACGGCTTTTTGATAAAAAAACAGAAGCCTTTGTAAATCCGTAGTTGCCTCGCCCAGCGGAAGCTTTTCTGAATCTTTTTTTGCCGCCAGGTTTTCATAAGCTTCTCGCAACAACCGACGCTGTACTTTGCCAGTATCCGTAACAGGTAGCTTTTCACATTCATAGGTTTTCACCACACCGCTGGAGTGAATACCATTTTTTCTGATTATCTTTTTTGTGGCTTCTTTAAGCTCATCCAGCCCAATCGCACAGGTTTCGTCTCTGGCGACAAGGATTGCCTCGCCATAGGTTGCGTCACTCACTCGCGTAACCGCAATACCAGACGCAATTTGAAACTCTTCTCTCAAGGCATCCTCAAGCAGCTCAGCCGCTATTTTTTGCCCCGCGCAATTAATGACATTGTCTGCCCTTCCTTCGAAATATAAATAACCGTTCTCTACTCTTCCAAGATCATTTGTTTCAAACCATTCACCGTCCCCAGGAAGGGTTTGCAACCTGCCATCAATCAGTAATGCAGACGCAAGATGAGGACCTTTTATGCGAATTTTCCCCTCAGGACTCAAGGATATTTCAGTTGCGCCGCAGGCCTGTCCCACGCTTTGCAATTCCTCAACCGAAGATTGGTCAATCCTCAGAAGAGTCGTCCTCGACGCTTCGGTCAAGCCGTAATGTTGTACGATTCCGGCCTGTGGAAATAACTCACGCAATCTCAACTTCTCTTCAGCACTCATAGGCTGGCTGCCGATTTCGATCCAGCGCAGTTGGGAACCGCAGGCGGCAAACAATTCTGAATTTTCCAGCAGCACTCGCAACATACTGGGAACCGCCGAAAGACTATTGATTTCCCCATCAGCCAACATTTGTGCGATCTGCCGAGGACTGAAGCCATTTTCCGGGATAAATGCTTTGCCTCCAACCTGCGCTATCAAACGACACCGGCCAAACCCAAACGAATGATAAACAGGAACACCAATATATTCCCGAATAGAGCTATCTACCGCACATACATTTAATAGCCGCTGCACTACGTCATTCAGCGCTTTAAAGCTGATAAGCACGCCTTTCGGAACACCTTCTGTTCCCGACGTAAAAGAGATAAGTGCAATTTCATCACTTCGATTTCCGGCGAACCTCGGTGTGAACCAACCGCATTCGGCTCCAACATTAACAATGTTTTCCACGGAGGCCGCATTTATCCGCTCTTTGTCAGCGGAGCTCCTCATGGGAACGACCGTCAAACCATCCTCCAGCGCCTTCAAAATTGTTTTGACATAGTCCACCGAATTGCGGGTGACCACACCGATCAGTTTTCTATCGCCTAAACCTTTCTGAAAATTCATCAACATCTCATCGCTAAGTGAATCGTTAGCTATCATTTCAAGGGCACACCGGCTAATACCCATCATACTTCCACCCTCATTTTCCCTAGCGGAATACACCCATCTTAAAATCTGACAAGAAGGCGCGTAATTCTACATCAACTGAATGCCATAAAGGGCATGAATGTCAAGTCGAGCGGCGCAAAGTGTGAGGAACTGGTATCATCCAATGCGTACCGCATTCGACATCCTGCATAAATAAACAACTATGAAAATAGCCTACCTAACCAATTGTTTCGGTACGCAGTCTCACACTTTCATGCGCCGTGAGATTCGCGCGCTCCGGAAATTGGGCGTCGAGCTTTCGTTATACGGCATCCGCAAAGATGAATCGGGTCACGCGGCTGACGCTAACGATCTCGTTGAAGAAACCCATTACCTCTATCCGGTTAATAAGTCTTTGACGCTGTCCACCAATCTGCACTATTTGATGAGCAGCCCTATACGCTATCTGAAAAATCTTTCTAGCGCCTTTGCCAGTCCCGAATTCTCTTTTTCGCGGCGAATGAAAATGGTGGCTCACTATTTTCTGGCTGCGCCGGTGGCACGCCATATGGAGTCCTCCGGCATCACTCATATACACGCCCAATTTTTAAACGTCTCAAGCTCCATCGCTATGTACGCTGCAGCACATGCGGGTATTCCTTTTAGTGTGACCGCACACTCAGCAGGGTCTTTCAAGGCAGCCGATACAGTTGGCCTGCATGAGAAACTACGCAAAGCGCAATTCCTCATCATGATTTCCCATTACAACGTGGACTATTACGATGCCGTCAGCCCGTGTCGACACAAATCCTACGTCGTGCGTTGTGGCATGAATCTGGAGGACTTTACGTTCCATGCACCCAGCGACCGCGCGGCAAACTCAGATGCAATCACCCATAAAACGAGATTATTAGGCGTGGGGCGTTTTGTCGCCAAAAAGGGATTCCATTATTTGATCGAAGCGGCTGCGATTCTGAAGCATCGCAAGGTGGATTTTGAATTGCGTCTCGTGGGTAATGGACCATTAGACGACGAACTGCGTACCCTAGCCAACCGACTGCATGTGTCGGACTGTGTGAAATTCCTCGGACAAAAAAGCACCCATGAAGTGCGCGCGGAAATGACAGAGGCGGACATAGTGGTGGTTCCATCCGTTACCACAAACACTGGCGATATGGAGGGATTGCCGGTGGTCATTATGGAAGCCATGGCAACGGGCACCGCGGTGGTGGCGTCGGATCATGCCGGAATACCGGAAATCGTTATTCCGGGACAGACTGGTTTTCTCACGCCCGAGCGGGACGCCGAGAGCATCGCTGACGCTGTGTGTGAACTTATCAAAAATCCGCCCGTGGAAATGCTGACACGAGCGCGCTTATTGATTGAAGACAACTTTAATATCGCGACGGTCGCCCGCCGCCGCCAAGACATTTTTAATCGTCATGATCAGGTGAGATGATATGGATATTTCTGTCGTCATTCCTTCCTATAACACCCAAGACACCATTGCTGCCACGCTTGACCGCTTATGTTCGCAGCGCTCTCCATTACAGTTCGAAATCGTGTTGGTGGACTGCTCTGATCACAGCCTTGTGCGTGATATCGCAAATAGGTTTCCTCAAGTGCGGTATGAACACCGCACGGAGCGCTTCAACCCGGGAGAGGGGCGCAATATTGGAGCACGTATAGCCCAGGGGCAGCTCCTGATGTTTATAGATTCGGATGTGCATCTTGCACCAGGCGCTTTTGATGCGGCCTGGCGAGCATTGCAAAGCGGAAAAGAAGTATTCGGTGGCGCACTGGAATTGAATACAGCGGCCTCTTCGGATACAGCCGCGTATCTGGAGCATTATTTTTTCAATCATGAAGCCCAGGCACACCGCCCAGCAGGGGAGCGCAAAAATCTCAGTTCCGCTCTTATGTGTTTTAGACGCGAGATATTCCTTGACGCAGGCGGCTTCAAAGACATACCACGGATGCAGGATACAGAGCTGACAGAACGATTGCGCGACCAGGGGCACAAACTCTATTTCTGCCCGGATATACTGGGATTCCAGATTCAAAACTCTTCCATCGACAATGTATTAAAAAAATCTACATCAACGGGCAGAACCTGTATTACATCCGCTACCAGCCAACCATGACTACAGCAAAAAAAGCGGCTTTTTACCTGCTGCTGCCAATTTTAGGCACGATAAAGATCGAGCGCATCATTGGCCGTCATCTGCTTTATCAAGGCTGGAAAAACAAAGTGCGCGTGATGCTGCTGGACCCTGTTCTGGTCCTTGGCATCTGTTATTGGATAGCCGGCTTTTACAATGCTTTGTGGACTGAGAAGGGAATAAGTCGGGAGCGCTGATAAAGGGCAAAAAAAAGCGCCTAGCCGGCGCTTTCATCAGCAGAAACAAAAGGAATTTACAAGAACTGCGCAAGCAATACCGTTTTGAATGTGTAAAACGTATATCCGTATATCACCATCAAAATAATCGCCAGCAGTGTCAACAAAATAATATCTTTGCGCAAAAAAGGCGCGCGGCAAGAGGTGTGCCGCGATGGGGAACCACTCCCAAGAGTGGGACACCTTCCGGTAATTTCTGACTCAACAACGCCACTGAACGCAAGCGGGGATCGAGAATCACGAAAGCAATGGCGAGGCCGACCGGCGCTGCCAATGCCACCACAGGAGCAGCGAGAAAAATAAGGATCGCCGGAACTCCCGCGGGCTGTAAAGGATAGGTCGGCGGCTCGAGAACCTTGTACGATTCCCCCTGCCCCTCGTCATTCAGTGCCAGAGTAATATTCGCGTTCTCCTTGCGCGCAAGCATTTCCTCGTATACTTTTTTTGTCACATCATAATCGCGGGTGAGGTCCATCAATTCCGCCTGATTAGCCGCGACGCGCTCGGCGACTTTATATTCTTGCTCGAGCAGTTCTTCCAGTGAAGCAATACGGCGCTTTTGTGTCCTCAAATCCACTTCTGCAGTTGAGAGCTGCTTGCGCAGCTCTTCCAATAAAGGCAGCTCCGATACTTGTCCACCAATCGAATAGGCGGAGCGATATTCATCAATACTCTGCTCCAATTCGAAGATCTGGTTTTTAATCGCAATGATGTCGGGGTAGGAATCCTGATAGGTAAGACGCAATTGATCGAGTTGCTCGCTCAGCGCCTCTTTACGTTCAGTAAGTGATTTCAGACGGGTGCGCTGATTGACGTTCTGACTCTCTTCCTGAAGCTGGGCTCTAGTGGTGCGTATTTTTTCTTCCGATTCCTGGATCGCAATTTTGAGATTTTGGATCTCGGCGGCCAGACCGGCTATGCGGTCCTTCACCACCTGCTCACTGGCGTCGACATTGCGGGAGCGGAAATCTTTGAGCTTTTCCTCGGCTTTTTCCAGACGCTTTTTATACTTCACTACCTGTTCACTAATGAAGTTGTGCGCTGCATATGTGACTTTTTGTTTCTCAGCGGTGCGATCTTCCACGAACACGCTCACGACGGCTTTTAGGGTCTCGTATGCGTCATCGGCATCGGAAGAGATAAAACTCAGAACGGTGATATTGCGGTTGGTTGGCTCGGGGCTCACTTGCAAATTGCGCCGCAAGCGAAGGAACTCGACTTCGAGTTGATCCGGCGTCATCTTTGCCACGTCCGGATTTACCCGGGCCATCACCCGATCCATAAGACGACGCGACAGAATCAAGTCCTGAATCGTCTCATTTTTATTGACCTCAGCGACCTGGGCAGTTCCGCGCAGCAAGGGCTCGATTACATTAGTGACGTCTTTGATGATAATCGCCTCCGAAACATAATATTTCGGCCAATTGAGTGCGATATAGAGCACGGCGAGAAACAGCACAGTGAACAACGCCGCCGCCGCCGCACGATAGCGAATCAGCTCGCGCTTCAGAGAAGTGAAAATATCTTTTACGTATTGAATGGCGTCCACGTCAGCCGTCCCTCAAATCATTCATTCGCCGATGCACTCAGCACCAGTTGTATACGATGCCCGCCAAACGGTCTTTACCGATCTTGTCCACCGAAGCGTTCAGCTGGGATTCGGTCACTTTTCCATAAGGAACGACCAACACAACAAAATCGCACAATTCCGCGAGAATGCGGATCTCCGCGTCGTAATCGGCCGCCGACGGCGCATCAACGATGATGTAACGATCCGCATAACGGGCTTTGATTTCGGTAAAAAAGTCGCGCATCCGCGGTGAATTCAACTTTTCCGTACCACCTTCACGGTTATTGCCCACTGGCACAACCCGCATGCGCGGCACACCACTGGCGTAGACGATATCCTCTACTCCGGTGGTCGCATCATCCAGATAGTCGGTCAACCCCAACTGGGAAGGCACTGGTAACAGCGCTTCCGCATAGGGCGAATAAAGATTCGCATCGACCAGCAGCGACGTTTTGCTTTTATCGAGGGAGATAGTGGCGGCCAGATTAACCGCCACGTGAGAGCTGCCGCCGGGGGCCGCTGAGGTGACCAGACAGACGAAATTGCGCCAATCGGTCTGTTTCATCAGCTGGGTTCGCAGGTCGCGGAATACCTTGAGATGAACAGAACCTTCATCCCCGGCATGGACGATTTTCATCGCATCGAATTCCGCTGCGGTGAAATGCCGCACCTCCGACATTTTGGCGATTTGCGACGCCGACGACTGAGCCACCGCTTTATTCAGCGATGCAACAGGTGATACGCGTTTGTTTTCCAAATGTCAGCTCCTGCAAACCGGTTTCAGTTAGAAACTTTCAATTAGAAACTACGCTCCGGCACTGTGACTACATCGGAAGGTGCCAGGAAGTAGTTAGTTTCCAGCCGCCCTTTCTGCAAAATATCGTTCAAAAAGATGGGATAAACCTCCATCTTGTCGCCTACTTTACGGAACAGCTTGGATTTGTTGCCATTGGCAAATTCAGTTGGGCCACCTGCTTCCAGCACCAGGTCGAGCACCGTAATGCCCTGTTGATGTGGCAGGCTGATAGGGCTGGTTACCGCACCTGTGACACGGACCCGGCGCAGGTATTCACCGCTGGATGGGTTGAGCACTATGACGGTTACCTGCGCGTTGCGCACATATTCAGAAAAACCCTGGGAGAGAGTGGCGGAAAGCTTGCGGGTGGTTTCACCGGCAGCGATGACATCGCCAATCAATGGAACGGAAATCTTGCCATCCGGCCTCACCGGCACGCTCAGTGACAACTCCGGTGACTTCCACACCTGAACAGAAACCTGATCGCCCACACCAATGGTGTATTCGGTTTCGGTGGCGGATGGTGGAAGCGGTTTGTTGCTCACGGAGGGTGATGCACACGCACTGAATAACAGCGCGCAAGCGCAGATGACGAACCAGTTTTTCATAGAAACCCCTTAGTCAAGAATTGTCGATCCAACCATTCACTTGGTGGTGTCGCCCATTGGCCGGTCAGTATAAAACGCCACCCTAAGCGGCGCAGCAACTCTTTTCCCTTCCCGGGCGCGACCCTTTTTACAACTTTGAAGCAAATTCGCGCGTCAGACTGCCTATCACGCCAGCCGGAATTCCGCCGGCGCGGACAACACCTGGCGTATGGAGGCCAAGGTCTGAGCGTAGTCTGGAGTCCCAAATATGGCGGATCCCATTACGAAGGTATCTGCCCCCGCATCGGCAATAGCCCGAATGTTATCAATTTTTATGCCACCATCGACTTCAAGACGGGTCGGCAGGCTGTATTCGTCGATTAATGCACGCGCCTGACGCACCTTATCCAGCACATAGGGAATGAATGCCTGACCGCCGAAACCGGGGTTGACTGACATCAGCAGCAGTATGTCGAGCTTGTGCAGAACCGGTTCAATCAAACTCAAAGGCGTCGCTGGATTAAGTACGAGACCCGCCTTACAGCCGCGCTGTTTGACAAGCTCCAGGGACCGATCAATATGGCGGCTGGCCTCGGGATGAAACGAGATAAATGAGGCTCCAGCATCGGCAAACTGGCCGATCAGCTCATCCACGGGCTCCACCATCAGATGCACGTCGAGGGGTACCGATACACCGCGACGGGCAAGCGCGCGAAGCACCATAGGACCGAAGGACAAATTGGGCACATAGTGGTTATCCATAACATCGAAATGGATCATGTCGGCACCGGCTGCGACCACCGCGTCGACCTCCTCACCCAGGCGGGTAAAATCCGCCGATAGGATGGAAGGGGCTATGAACTGATTGTTGGAAACTTGCATGTTCATGACCTTGCGACCAAGCTGAGTGTAAAAAGTATCGGCATTGTAATGCTATGCCCCAGTTAAAACCTATGTCCCAAATAAAACCTATTGCGCACTCCGCCCTGCTGACACTGCTCATCACGATGCAAGGTTTGCTTCTGCACGTAAGTGCCGGCGCCCAAGCACTCGCGCCCGAACCCACACCGACGGCAGCGGATGAAATACAGCAGATCCCTCAGGCGCGGGAAGATTCCTCGACCGCTCCTGAAGCAGCAAAAACAACGCCGAATCTGCCCGTAGCGACGCGTCTGGCGGAAGAACAACGGCAGCTGCTTAGCCAGCTGCCGGGTCCACCCTCGCCATTATGGTTGCCGGTGGATGGCGAGCAGGTGCTGGCTTTTTGGCAGGCGGATAGAAGCGGTAAACCGTTAGGGGCGGTGTTGATGTTGCACGATCAAGGGGAAAACCCGCGCCGCGCCGAGACCTTGCGCCGCCTGCATGAATATCTTCCGCTCTACGGCTGGGGGACATTCAGTATGGAGCTTCCCAAACTGCCCGATCCCGCTGTACCTCCGCGACCCGTAAGCACGTCTCCCGACCCAGCGGAGGAAGTTGCCGCAGGAGGGAATGATGATTCCGAGGAAAATAAGGAACCCACTACGGCACCTCAACCTCAGGAAGAAGCGGAAACGGGTGCCCTGGCGGCCAGCCCCGCCGTCGCCCAATCTTCCATGAGCCGGGAAGAAGTACTGGCGCATATCCAGCGGCGCATTGTGGCCGCCACCGCCTATCTGCATCAACAGGCTCAGTTCAATCTGGTGCTTTTGGGTGAAGGGCAAAGCGCCCTATGGGCGCTGCAATATCTGGACAAAGCGGTTCCGCCCGCCCCGGTGGAATCCGCAGACAAAAAGCGCAAAGCGGTGCTGGATCGCGCGATTCGCGTGGTTGTGCTGATGAACGTACCAACTGCAACAGCGGATGGATTGGAGCCGCTGACAAGCTGGTTGCGCCACCCGGAAGTGCCGACGTTCGATGTCTTTACGGATCTAGATCTGGACACTCTGGCGGCGGCGCAACAACGGCGCCAGGCGGCAAAACAGAAGGGATACGAGCACTACGTGCAGAGGCGTTTGCCACCGCCCAATGAGGCCAACCCGGAGGCCGGTGAAACGCTGCTCACCAAGGCCATCCGCGGTTTTTTGCAGAAACACGCCAAAGGCGTGGAATTAAAATGATGCTCACTCCGCCGGGGTTTCGTTGACGAAGTCCTCCACAGTTCCTTCGTAATAGGCCGGCTCAGGCGCATTCTCATACTCGGTCAGTTGCGGCTCAGGCGCATAAGCAGCGAGACACTCCTGGATCAGCGTGTTGCGCTCCTCCGCTGCATAAGCGTCTATCGGATACATGTCATAACAGCGCTGACTATCGGCCCAGGCGCCGGCGGACATTCCGGCCAAGAGCAACAGTAACAATCGATACGTTTTCATCGGATTCTCTCATTACACAGGACACAGGTTCCGGCAAGCCGGAGACCGCTTATAAATAAATCGATTCAACCCCTTCCGCAATGGTCGAGGCGCCTGTTTGTGATGGCCGGCACCTGCTACTCCACCAGAGTCATGTCCGCCGCAGAACCTGCGGCAAACGCATTGATGTTGGCGAGAGTCACCTCCGCGATCTTGGCGAGTGCCTCGCGGGTGAAAAACGCCTGGTGGCCAGTCACTATCACATTCGGGAAGGTGGTGAGGCGGGCGAAGACGTCATCCTGGACCACCTGATTGGACAGATCCTCAAAAAACAGATCCGCCTCTTCTTCGTACACATCCAGACCGAGATAACCCACCTGCCCGCTTTTCAGACCGCGGATGACCGCCGGAGTATCCACCAGTCCGCCGCGGCTGGTATTGATCAGCATGACTCCGCGCTTCATTTTCTCGATGGCTTCGGCATTGATTAGGTGATGCGTCGCAGGGGTGAGCGGACAATGGAGAGAAATGATGTCGCAGACTGGCCAAAGCTCTTCCAACGTAGCGTATTGCACGCGCCCAACCAGAGCGGGATCCGCGTTCACGTCATGTACAAGCACCTTGCAGCCGAAGCCGAGCATGATGTTGATAAAGGCGCGGCCGATTTTGCCCGCGCCTATGACGCCGACGGTTTTGCCGTGTAGATCAAAGCCCATCAGGCCGTTGAGGGAGTAATCATTTTCGCGGATGCGATTGTGCGCCCGGTGGATATTGCGGTTGAGCGCCAAAATAATCCCAACCGAGTGTTCCGCCACCGCATAAGGGGAATATTCCGGCACCCGGCACACCGGCAGGCCGAGTTGCTTGGCCGCTGCCAGGTCGACATTGTTGTAGCCCGCGCAGCGCATGGCCACCAACTGCACCCCCAGTTCTTTGAGGCGGTTCAGAACCGGCGCGTTCAACACGTCGTTGACGAAGCAGCACACCACCTCGCTACCTGCGGCCAGATCCACGGTTTTTTCCGTGAGATGCGGCTCCAGATAGAGAATTTCGTTTGGCGCTGCGGCCGGCGCAAAGAAAAGCCGGTCGTAAGGCTTGCTGCTGAACATGGTGATACGCATGCTGATCTCCTGAAACAGATTAAGGCTGCCGCTGGCGCACTGCTTCGAATAGGCAGATACCTGTAGCGACCGACACATTCAAACTCGAAACGCTGCCGGCCATGGGGATATAGATCAAATGATCACAGTGTTCACGGGTCAGCCGGCGCATACCGGTGCCCTCCGCGCCCATTACAATCGCCAACGGCCCGGTGAAAGGCGCGGAGAACACAGACACTTTCGCGTCGCCGGAGGTCCCGACAATCCAGATTCCCTGATCCTGCAGCTGCTTCATAGTGCGCGCCAGATTGGTCACCGGAATCAGCGGCACCGTTTCCGCGGCACCACAGGCGACTTTGCGCACGGTTTCCGTCATGCCGGCGGAATTGTCCTTCGGCACTATCACCGCCTGCACGCCGGCGGCGTCGGCACTGCGCATGCAGGCGCCGAGGTTATGCGGGTCGGTGACGCCGTCGAGAATCAACAGAAATGGCGGCACTGACAGCTCGGCGAGCAACTCCCACAAATAGTGTTCGTCATGCAACTTGCCCGGCCGAGCGAACAGCGCGACGCCCTGGTGGTTACCATCACATAAAGCATCCAGCTCCGCGCGGGTCTGCAGGCGCACAGGGATACCGAGGTCGCGCACCTGCTGGGTAATTTTTTGCACCCGCTGATCCTCGCGTCCACGCAGCACCAGCAGTTCCTCCGCGCGTTGCGGAGCAGTTTTGAGCAGGGCCTGCACAGCGTGCAGGCCAAATACGATTTCTTGTTTCACAGAGAACAACCTTCAGATCAACGGCGGGTTTTGGATGGTGGTTTGGCTTTGCCGCTGGGTTTTTTCCCCGCTGGGGAGGTGGATTTTTTAACGGGCTTTGCGGCGACGGCTTTCGATTTTCCGGCTGGCTTGCCGGATGCTTTTTTATTCGCCGGTTTTTCTACTTTAGCTTTTTCCATTTCCGCTTTTTTGGGTTGCGCTTTTTTTCCTTCCGGTTTCGGGGCAGGTTTTTTTACCGCAGGCTTGGCAGCGGAAGACTTTTTCCCCACGCCAGCTTGTTTGGCTTGAGCGCCTTTTTTGCCCGCCTTGTTTTTCTTGCCGCCGGATCGGCGCGCGTCTTCATCAGCGAAGTCTTTCGCCAGAGCTTTGGCCGCGTCGGAAACAAAAGCCTTTTTACGCTTGCCGCCTTTTACTTCGACAATTTCGAAATCGATCTTCCGCTCATCGAGATTGACGCCCACCACCTGCACGCGCAGTTCGTCACCCAAAGCGAACACTTTGCGTGTGCGCTCGCCCACCAGGCGTCCGCGCGCCGGTTCGTGCACGTAATAATCCTGCGGCAGTGCGGTGATATGCACCAGGCCTTCGATGTACAGGTCCTTAAGCTCGACGAATAGGCCAAAGCCAACCACTGCGGACACCACGCCTTCGAAAACTTCGCCGACACGGCTTTGCAGGTATTCGCATTTCAGCCAGCTCACCACATCGCGTGTGGCTTCATCGGCGCGCCGCTCAGTGACTGAGCTCTGCTCACCCAACACCGCCATATCGTTAATGCTGTAGGGGTAAATGACGGCGTGTTCCAACAATTTAGCGTCCGGGTGATGTTTGACTTTTTTACTTTCCAAGCGCGAGCGGATCACCGAGCGGATAGCGCGATGCACCAGCAGATCGGGATAGCGCCGGATCGGTGAAGTGAAATGGGTATAAGCGTCATAAGCCAACCCAAAATGGCCGCGATTTTCCGGCTGGTAGACCGCCTGATTCATGCTGCGCAACATGGTGGTCTGGATCAGGTGGGCATCCGGCCGACCTTCAATAGCCTGCAATACTTCCTGATAATCCTGCGGCGTCACCTGCGCGCGATTGCGCAATCCCAGGCCGAGCCCGGCGAGATATTCCCGCAACAATTCCAGCTTCTGTTCTTTCGGCCCCTCGTGCACACGGTAGAGCGCGGGAAGTTCATGCTGATCGAGGAATTTGGCCGAACAGACGTTGGCGGCCAACATACATTCCTCAATCAGTTTGTGCGCGTCATTGCGCTGCACCGGCACGATCTTTTTAATCTTGCGCTGCTCATCGAAGAGGATGCGGGTTTCCGTGGTTTCAAAATCGATGGCGCCGCGCGTGTCGCGTGCGGCGCGCAGCACTTTATATAAATCGTGCAGATGGTCGAGCTGATCCACCACATGATGAAACTGCTGGCGGATTCCACTGCGCGGTTTGCCGCGCTCTTCCAGCACCTGACCAACCTGGGTATAGGTGAGGCGCGCGTGGGAGTGCATAACGGCTTCATAAAACTGAAACCCGGTGACGCGACCTTTGGCGCTGATGGTCATTTCGCACACCATGCACAAACGGTCGACATGGGGATTGAGCGAACACAAGCCGTTGGACAGAGCCTCTGGCAACATGGGCACTACATAATCCGGGAAATAAACCGAGTTGCCGCGCAGGGCGGCTTCTTTATCGAGAGGGTCGCCCACCTGGACGTAATGGGATACATCCGCAATCGCCACGAAGAGGCGCCAGCCGCCGGTCTTTTTCGGCTCGCAATAAACCGCATCGTCAAAATCCCGCGCGTCTTCACCGTCAATGGTCACTAAGGGCAATTTGCGCAGATCGAAACGGCCCTGTTTATCCTTTTCAGTCACCTCGACCGGCAGCGTTTTGGCCATCTGTTCAACTGCTGCGGGCCAGACATGTGGAATACCGTGACTGCGGATCGCCACATCGATTTCCATGCCCGGCGCCAGATGGTCACCCAACACTTCCACAATACTGCCGATGGCGAGATTGTCCCGCTCCGGATATTCGAGTATATCGGCCACCACTAATTGCCCGGACGTGGCGTTGCGGGTTTGATCCGACGGAATAATGATTTCCTGCACCACCCGGGGATTATCCGGGCGCACGTAGTGCACGCCCCGCTCCACCCGGTAACGGCCGACCAGTTGCGTGGTGTTACGCGCGAGAATTTCGACAATCGAACCCTCCTTGCGTCCGCGGAAACCTTTGTCACCGAGGCGCACCAGCACCTCGTCGCCATCAAATACCCGGCGCATCTGGCGGTTGGACAGATAGATGTCCTCGCTGCCATCACCCGTGAGCACGAAACCATAACCGTCACGATGCCCCTGCACCCGACCGCGCACCAGATTCATTCGATCGACGCGACCGTAGCGCTCCTTGCGGTTGCCGACGATTTGACCATCTCGCACCATGGCGATCAGACGTCTGCGCAGCGCCTCCTGCGATTCTTCATCGACAAGTCCGAGCTTTTCAGCAATCACTTCGCGGGGGAGCGGGCCTTCAGAATGGTCCAGCAGGTCGAGGATGACCTCGCGGCTGGGGATGGGGTGGGAGTATTTACGCGCTTCGCGTTCGGCGTGGGGATCTTGAACGATCGGTTTTTGAGTCAAAGTTGTGTCCTTTAAATGGATGACCGGAGGATCTTGTTAGTGGAAAACCGGAGGATCCTGTGAAAGTATAACCCGTCAATTCCGCCTGAGCAGGCGCGGGTTCGAGCAACGCGGCTGAGTATACCGCAGTTGTTGACAAGGCATTCCAGTCGTTTTATATTGCGCGCCCTCGCCCAGGTGGTGAAATTGGTAGACACGCTAGCTTCAGGTGTTAGTGGCTTAACGGCCGTGGAGGTTCAAGTCCTCTCCTGGGCACCAATTGGAAAAGGCCGACATCGATAGTCGGCCTTTTTTTGTTTGCATGGATCGGCGCCTTGCCGGCGCAAGCAAACCGCCTTCATCTATCCCGTACCAGTTCATCGCATCGCACATTGACGCGCCTTGCCGCCGCGCAAATACGCGTGGAGCCCGGCAATTCTAAATGCACGGGAATTATGGAATACACGGGAACTATGGAATGTGGTTTGCCGCACCGGGTCTATGCAATTTTTTGCGGGTTTATCCCGCGCTTATAAGCTCGATTAAAACGAAAGGCGTATCAACGGGACGCCCCATTTCAACGGAGTGTAAATTTTGCCCGTGCTTTGCACTTCTGCATTTCCAGCACTGGCTAAATCGCGATGGGTACGCCGGAATTTTTTGAATCATTGCGGAGACTTTTGTGAGATTGTTGATTGCACTGCGACTTTTCAGTGAACACCACGCAAAACCCGGCATAGAAGCCAATCTGAAATACTCCGGCCCGCGCGGCCAGCTTATCGATATCAATATCGAACGTTTCCACCCCGCTTTAAAAAATATCATCGACTATTTGCGCACCACGGAGCGCCTGCCGGCAAGCCGTCCCGGCAATGTATTGCGCACGGTGGACGGCGAGAAAATCATTGAGCGCACAGAGGAGTGCCGGCTGTATTGGTGCGAAGTGGAAACGCAGCGGGAAATCGATTATTGGCAATCTCTTGCCGAGGTCGAAGTGGTGATCGCCAAAGACGAATTCGTTAAATTCGCCCAGGGAATTCGCTGTCGCGCAGGCGCTGCCTACATTACCGCTTGTGAGGAATATGCCGCTCAGTTAGCCGTGGAATCCGGCAAGCCAATCAATTATGAGCCGCCTCGCAGACCCGCCAGCGATAGAGCGGCCTGATTTATATCACCTGATAAATCACAACGCCCAAGAGCGCCCCGACGACGGCCATTGCTACAAGCGCCAAAGCGCCGTCGCGGGAAATCAATGACAAGCCCAAAGCAGTCAGGGCGAGGCCGGCGAAATTTGCACTGAAAGGTACAAATTCCATCAGCGGCATCGCCAGGGCGATGGCGATACAGACGATAGCGACAAGATTCTGTCCTTTGCCTTCTACGATTTGCGTCAAGCGCGCCTGGGTATAACGATCAACAAATCGCGCAGGCCTGCGCGACCAACCCAACATTTTGTGCATTTTGGAAATAGAAATGGAGCGGTTGAGAACCCACTGCGGCATCCACAAATGCTCCCGCTGAAATAGTAATTGACCGGCCATCAAAATCACCATCGCCGCAATGAGCGTTGGCACACCGGGAATATCGCCAATTACCGGCGCCAAGGTAATCAATCCGGCCACTAGCAGTAATGGCCCCAGCGATCGAGTCCCTATGGAATCGAGCAGCTCATCAACACTGACGCGCTCCTGCTGCTCCGCTATATCCACCATTCGGTCTATCAGCTCGGACAAAGTCGTAATATTTTCAGTCATACAGCACCTACATCATGAGCGAAAATTTCGTTGTGCTTCGCTTCTGCCATCCACGGTGGATTACCTTCAAACCTTGTGCCAAGCGCGTCGCACGGCTGCTATGATGCCGACCAAGGCGGAGCCCCGACAGGCCCGAAGCATCGTCAACAACGCCGGAGAATAATCATGCTGATAAATTGCGTCGCCTATCAGGAAGGAAAAAAATTGTCGGATATTCCGGTGGAGGACATCAGTGATTACGTCCAACGCGGTGACTGTTTTGTGTGGGTCGCCCTGAAGGATGCGGAGCCGGAAGAACTTGCAAAGATGCAGGAAGAATTCGGCCTTCACGATCTCGCTGTGGAAGATGCGCGCAACGGGCATCAGCGCCCCAAAATCGAAGAGTACGCTGACTCCCTTTTTGTCGTGCTGCATACTGTCGAATTTATCGATGGCGAACCACAGCTGGGAGAGGTGGCGATTTTCGTGGAAAAGAATTACGTACTTTCGGTGCGCAGCAGAAGCCAGCAAGGCTTTCTCGGCGTCCGGGCGCGCTGTGAGCGCGAGCCCCACCAGCTCAAGCAAGGCCCTGCATTTGTTCTCTATGCGCTGATGGATGCGGTGGTGGACCGTTATTTTCCTGTGCTCGATGCATTGGAAACCGAACTGGAAGCCATCGAGGAAAAAATCTTCGCGCAGAAATCCCAGCGCGCCAATATTGAACGACTTTACGACCTCAAGCGCAAAACCACCTTACTTAAACATGCCGTGGTGCCGCTGATCGACGCGGTGGGCAGACTGCACGGCGGCCGCGTACCCGAGATCTGTTTCAACACGCAGGAATATTTCCGCGATGTGCACGACCATTTGCAGCGCATCAACACCTCCATCAGCGCAATCCGCGACACCATCACCACTGCGATTCAAGTGAGCTTGTCGATGGTGGCCATCGAAGAAAACGACGTGCATAAACGCCTCGCCTCATGGGCTGCTATTTTTGCTGCTGCGACAGTTTTTGTCGGCATCTGGGGAATGAATTTCAAGACGATGCCGGAACTCGATTGGAAATATGGCTATCCCCTCGCCCTCGGCGTGCTCACCAGTGTATGCGGATATTTGTTTTATCGTTTCAAAAAAGCCGGTTGGTTATGACATGAGTTCACCGCGCCCAGCTTAAATTAATCGTCGCCATCACCGCTGAATTCCACTTTCTGATGCGCGCCGATCAGCAGCGCGCTTTTGATCAGGCTGAGATGGCTGAAGCTCTGCGGAAAATTACCGAGCAGTATTTTGTTCACCGGATCGTATTCCTCGGCCAGCAAGCCTAAATCATTGCGCACTCCGAGTAGGGTTTCGAAGAGGTTTTTGGCTTTGGCGTGTTCACCGGCAATCATGTAGTAATCGGCGAGCCAATAAGTGCACAGCAGAAATGCCCCCTCCTCCCCGGTAAAATCCGTCGTCGGATTGCGATAGACAAAACCCTCCGCACTGCAGTGCCGACGTTCAATTTCCCGCACGGTCGCCACTACCCTCGGGTCATCCGGCGGCAGAAATCCTAACAAGGGAATCATCAGCAGGGCCGCGTCCACCTCATCATCGCCATAAAAACGCACGAAGTGGTTGTCGCGTACATGGGTGGCGTTGGCCAGGACATCCTCTTTGATCGCGTCGCGCAGGCGCCGCCACTTCTCAAGCGGCGCCTCTTTGCCGTAGGCCTGGGCGTCGTGGATGGAGCGGGCGAAGGCGGCCCAGGCAAAAACCTTCGAATGGGTGTAATGGCGCAGCGCATCGCGGGATTCCCAGATACCGGTGTCCGGCTTGTCCCACTCGTCCTCCAGCAGGCGCAGCAGATGGCACTGCAAATCCCAGATCTCCGGATTCATCGCCTGCCCCTCCTTGCGCACCAGATGGAGCATATCGATCACTTCGCCACGCAGGTCCAGCTGAAACTGGTCGCCGGCCGCATTGCCAACCCGCACCGGGCGCGCCCCGCCATAACCCGGCAGCCAGTCGATTTCACGTTCGCTGGCGCAGACTTCACCATCAATGGTGTAAAGCGTCTTGAGCTCGCAATCGGACCGGCGCACGGCGCGTAGCAACCAATCGCGCCACTCCTCCTCTTCGTGGGGAAATCCGGAGCGCAACAGCACATCGAAAACCAAGGCGGCATCGCGCGGCCAGGTGTAGCGGTAATCCCAATTGGCGCTGCCCCCGGGCACTTCCGGTAGCGAGGTGGTGGCGGCGGCGATAAGGGCGCCGGTGGGGGCGTAGATCAGCGCCTTGAGCGTAATCAGCGAACGCCGCACCGCATCCTGCCAGGGACCTTCATAAGTGCACTGGGCGATCCATTCGCGCCACCAGGCCGCGCATTGTTCGCGGCTGGAATGCAGGTCCGGCAGCGGCGCAAAATCGCCTCCCACCTGGGTGTGGGTGAGCACAAAGGTGTGGGATTCGCCCGCGCGCATTTGCAGATCGCAGGTCGCCGCGCCCTCACCGCCCGTCATAGGCGCCGTGCCGGTAAGCCGCAGCCACAAATCCGCACCGCGCAACATCACTTCACCATCCCGCTCTTCAACCTCAGCCGGGTCGCGACCGTATTCAAACCGCGGCTGGCAGTTCATAGCGACTTCGGCTTCACCACTCACGCAGCGCAACTCGCGCACCAGGTGGCAGTCCCATTGCACCGGCATGTAATCGATCAGTTCCAGCACGCCAGGGGGGTCTTGAAGGTGGTCTTCAACAGGAGCGTATCGCGCAGATATTCCCGCTCGATCTGCACATCGTCGCTGCGCGGACATATGGACCATATGCCGTGATCTGCATCGCCCAGCAGCGCGGCAAAGCAGGCGGGGGAATCAAAGCGGCCTGGACACAGCCATTCAAGAGAGCCGTCCCGGGCGATTAATGCCACCGTGTGGAGATTGCCGATAAATCCATAGTCCTCTATCGGCCGTCGCGCCTTTACCCGCTCCGCCTTGTCAGGCGCCATACCACCCCCATTTCCTCACTAAATCAAAGTTCCGGCACCATAAAGCCTGCCTATGAAGACCGTCGGCATCAGTGAATCCGATAGGGTTCGGCATCAGCGTGACGCAGTTCTATACCGTGGCCGATGCGATCCAGGTCGGGCCAGAGCTCGCCGCCGTGGAGACTGTCACCGCTGTCGAACAGCATGGCCTCCAGGCGCGTGTGGTCGTGGAAATATTCGGCGTGGCGAATACCGGGAACCGCAACGCACAGCGGCGTGTGCAGCGCCGGGGCGCAATGGGCGGAAAGGGGTACGTTGAAGGCGGAGCACAGCTCGGCGGCGTGGAGAAAACCGGTGTAACCGCAGCGGGTGGCATCCACCTGCAGCACGTCCACAGCCCCAGCCTGCAGCATGCGGCGGAAATAGATGCTGTCCCAGCCGTACTCACCGGCGGCTATGGCCATGTCGTCCGGCACGCGATCGCGCAGCCAGCGCAGTCCTTCCAGGTCATCCGAGCACACCGGCTCTTCAAACCAGCAGACGCGCTGCTCGCCGAGGCATTCCGCCAGCGCCAGCGCGTCCCGCGGGCGGCAAGCGCCGTTGGCGTCCACCATCAGATGGATGTCCGGGCCGATCACCTCCCGCGCCAGTGCCACCCGCTGCTCCGCCTGCTGCAGGTCGTCGCCGATTTTGATTTTCACCGAGGTCAGCCCCTGCTCCAGCCATCCCTCCAACTGGCGCTGCAGGCGCACCGCCGAATAGGTGACGAAACCGCCGCTGCCGTAGATCGGAATACTGGCGCGGGCGCGCCCCCATAGAGCGGAAAGAGGAATGTCCAGCAGGCGTGCTTTCAGATCCCACAACGCCTGATCCACAGCGGATACCGCCATCAGCCCCAGTCCCGGCCGGCCGATATTGCGCAAGCACTCATTCATTCCTCCCCACAAAGCGGGAATGTCGTAGACGCAGCGCCCCACCACCGCCGGGGCCAATTTGTCCAGAATCAGCCGCGCTGCCGCCTGCGCGGCGGTGTAGCTGTAGCCCATGCCAGTCATGCCGCCCGCTTCCACATGCACTACCACTAGTTCCGTCTCGCTCCAGCGCAGGGTGCCATCGCCTTCCGGGCCGTCGGTGGGAATGCGGAAGCAGGCCACATTGACGGCCCGCACATGGGGAAAATCGGTGTTGTCGAGAGCCGCGAGATCGTTCATTTATCCGCTCCTATGTGGAGTGACGCAAAAAGCTGCTTGGCGCTCTGCTTGATGATGCCCCACTGATTCGGGTCGCCTTTGCCGAGGGTGGCGAGCATCGCCAGCATCTGTTCCTTGGTGATATGCGGTGGCAGTGGCGGCACGTCGGGATCAGTGACGAACTCGATCACCACCGGTCGGTCGGCGGCGAGCGCCTGCTGCCAGGCTCGCGGATATCGTCCGGCCGATCGACGCGCATGCCTTTGAAGCCCAGCAGTTCACCGTATTGCGCATAGGGGAAGTCCACCACGTCCTGCGAGGCGCTGAATTTGGGATCGCCGGAGAGCACCCGCTGCTCCCAGGTCACCTGATTGAGGTCGTGATTGACGATTACCATCACCACAAAACAGGGGTTGGACCAGCGCTGCCAGTACTGCTTCACCGTCACCAGCTCGGCGCTGCCGTTCATCTGCATGGCGCCGTCGCCCACCATCGCAATCACCGGGCGCTCCGGGTAGGCCATTTTCGCCGCTATGGCGTAGGGCACGCCGCTGCCCATACTGGCCAGCTTGCCGGACACCGAGCCCATCATGCCGGGGCGCATTTTGATGTTGCGGGCGTACCAGTTGGTGTGCGAACCGCTGTCGCCGCAAAGGATCACGCCCTCCGGCAACAGTGGTGACAATTCCGCGAAGACGCGCTGTGGATTGATGGGGTTGGCGCTTTCCATGGCGCGGTCGTGAATATCCTTCCACCAGTCGGCGACGTTTTTCTCAATAGTTTCGCGCCACTTGCCCCGCTCCTTTTGCTGCAGTAGGGGTATCAAGTGGCGCAGAGTCTCCGCGCTGTCGCCGATCAGATTGACCTCGGTGGGATAGCGCACGCCGACATTGCGCGGCTCTATATCGATCTGTACCGCGCGGGCCTGACCGTCTTTGGGCAGGAATTCGGAGTATGGAAAAGTGGTGCCGACCATCAGCAGGGTGTCGCAGTCACGCATCATCTCCCAACTGGGTTTGGTGCCCAGCAATCCGATACTACCGGTGACGAAGGGCAGATCGTCCGGCAGAGCCGCTTTGCCGAGCAGCGCCTTGGCCACGCCGGCGCCGAGCAGATTACAGACTTCCACAATCTCCAGGCCCGCGTTCAAAGCGCCGGCACCCACCAGCAGGGCCACCTTTTTGCCTTGGTTGAGAAGATCGGCGGCGACCTGCAACTCACCCTCAGTAGGGCTGGAATTGCGCCGCGCGGGACTGGCGCTGGAAAAATTACTGCCATGGGCGCGGGGCGGGCTGGGTACCGCATCCATCATCTGCACATCGTTGGGAATGATGACGCAGGTCACCGCGCGCTCCGCCGCGGCGATACGCATGGCGCGGTCAATCACATGGCGCGCCTGGGCGGGCGTCGCAATGGTTTCCACATAGGCCGCGACATCTTTAAAAACGGAGTGCAGGTCGACCTCCTGCTGGAAATCACTCCCCAGGGACGTGGTCTTCTGCTGGCCGACAATCGCCACCACCGGCACATGGTCCATCTTGGCGTCGTAAAGGCCGGCGAGAAGATGCAGCGCGCCCGGCCCCGAGGTCGCCAGACACACACCCACTTGGCCAGTGAACTTGGCATGGCCGCAGGCCATAAACGCGGACATCTCCTCGTGGCGAACACGCACGTAATCAAAGGTGTCGCCGGTGCGCGCCAGCGCTCCCATCAAGCCGTTGATGCCATCACCCGGATAGCCAAATACCCGCTTGACGCCCCATTCCGCAAGCCGCTGCCAGATGAAATCCCCAACCTCTGCCATAACCGTTCCTCGCCTTAGGCCGCCATTGCACGACCGGAGTGAAGCAGCCCGGCAGCACCGGGGCACTCAATGTTGGGCATGGTGTGGGGATGGGAGATCAATATCTGTTCGTTAAAGAACACTTTTTGCGGAAGCGGCGCCAGAGTGTCATGCACCTTGCCACGTTCTACTGCCTTCTCAATACAGCCGTACTACATTGCCGGTGCAATGCGAGTTGCGTATCGTTGGCGCACATTTGCCACAGGTCGGTCACCCATCGCTTTGCGAACGGAGTTCAGCAATGGAAAACACAGCAACAATTTCACCGGTCGTGCAGGCCAAAACGTCCCCCACCGCCATGCCAGCACTGACCGGCATCCGGTTTTTCGCGATATTCCATATTTTCCTGTTCCATCTGTGGACCCTGTACGACCTGGACAAACCGGAACAATACGGCACCCTGATGGCGGGTTTTGCCGATCTGCCAGCGGCCCTGGTCACTTTTCTGTCCCACGGCTGGCTGTCCACCAGCTTTTTCTTTCTGCTCTCCGGCTTCATCCTCGCTTATCTGTACTGGACACCCGAAGGTGGCCTAAGCACCAGCCGGAACCGCTTCTGGCTGAAACGGGCGGTGCGCATCTATCCGGTCCACCTGCTGATCATGGTGATTACCCTGGTATTGATGGTGGGTCACTATCTGCAGCAGGGAATGGGACTCTTCAAAATGATCAGCACCGCCGTGCTGACTCTGACGCTGACCCAAGCGTGGGTGCCACAGGCTGTACCTGTGTGGAGCTGGCCGACCTGGACCCTCTCGGCGCTGATCTTTCTCTATATCGCCATGCCCTGGTTGATGCCGCGCCTGGCGCGACTGAGCCGTCGCCAGCAGTGGATTCTGCTGGCCAGCCTGCCCGCCATCTCGCTGATCCCGACTATTGTTTACGCGTTTGTGGTTCCCGCCGGGACCGACCCGGGCCTGAGCTGGAGCATCTTTCTCGGCTCCACCCCGCTGTTCTGGGTGCCCCACTTCGCCGCCGGTATGTTGCTGAGCCGATTGCTGGGTATCAGCCGCTTCACCGGCTTCACGCCTTCCGCACCAACCTGGTTTGCCTGGGGCGATCTGGCGCTGCTAGCGGTGATTGTGATCGGGTGCATACCGGGAATTGAGGAGCCGCTGAAATACTTCCTCCGCCACGGCCTGGTCATGCCGTTGTATATGGTTGTTATTGTCGATCTGGCCCGCGGCCGCGGCCTTGCCGCCCGCCTGTTTTCTCTGCCGGGAACCGGTTTTCTCGGCGAGACGGGTTTTTCGATTTTTATCTGGCAAAACCTGGTGATGGTTTTCTGCTGGATGTCCCTGATGATCAATCCCGCCGCTGGTCACTATCACTTGGCTGTAGCCAGCATCGGCATCATAGCGCTCGGCATTTTCAGCACTTACTGCATCGAAAAGCCGCTGGCGCGCAAGCTGCTGCGGCGCTGGCTCAGGAGGGACTCTGCGCCAGACTGAGAAAATCCTGCAGATAGGGAATAGCAGCGTCGGTTTCGCGGAATACCAGATAAAGGGATTTTTTTACGCCATCTGCACCGAGCGAACGTACCATCAGCGGGTATTGCGCCTGGAACTTGCGCGCCAGCCAGTCCGGCAGCGTGCATACTCCACGCCCCGCCGCCACCAGTTGCACCATGATCTCCGTCGCCTCCACCCGGTGATGTTTTTTTCGGCTCGCAATGCGCCGGCAGCAGAAAACGTGTGAATACATCCAGCCGCTCTCGCGCCACCGGGAAGGTGATAAGCGTGGCATCCGCCAGATCCGTAGGGGCAACAAAATCACCGAGCTCGGCGCGCCATTCCGGCGCCGCCACCAGCATCAGCTCATACGCCAGCACCGGCTGATTGTAGAAAGCCGCATTCTCCAGAGGATCGCTGGTGATCACCATGTCCACCTGATGATTGAGCAGCGCTTCCAAACCGTTGAAACGAAATTGCTGCACCACATCCAGATCCACCAGAGGCCAGCGGCGCAGAAACGGTGACACCACCGTAAGCAGCCATTCGTAACACGGGTGGCATTCCATGCCGATGCGTAGCTTGCCATGGCGCCCCTCGCCATAGCCGCGCAGCACCGACTCCGCCTCCTCCAACTGCGGCAGCAGACGGCGGGCGACCTCCAGTAAATATTGTCCCGCTTGGGTTAGGCGCAACCTCCGCCCCTCCTTCTGCCAGATCTCAACGCCGGCCTGATCTTCCAGCTTGCGGATGGCGTGGGAAAGCGCCGATTGCGTCAGATGCAGCCGGTCGGCCGCCTCCGCCAGGGTTCCCGCCGAATCCAGAGCCAAAAGTATGGCCAGATGACCGCGCTCCAACATGAACTCATCTCATCAATTAGTTAATTTTTCGCAATTCTATTCAATAATCAACGTTGGAGAAATAACACCCCAACGGATTACCCACCGATTACAATGCGGCACCCTAATCCCCCTTTTCATCATGAGGTATCCGTGTCCATTGTCGAGCTGTCCAAAGTCGGTGTTGTGGCCATAGGTCGCAATGAAGGTGAGCGTCTGGAGCGCTGTCTCAACTCGCTCACAGGCCTGCCTCTGGTGTATGTGGATTCCGGTTCAAAAGATCAGAGTGTGGCTTTCGCCCGCTCGGTCGGCGCCCACTGTGTCGAGCTGGACATGAGCCGCCCATTTACGGCCGCGCGGGCCCGCAATACCGGATTTCGCGCTCTGCTGGAAATGCATCCGGATCTGCAATGGGTGATGTTTGTTGACGGCGACTGCGAGGTGCAGCCGGACTGGCTCGAAAAAAGCCCTTGAGGTGGCAACCCGCGATGCCAAAATCGCGGCGGTTTGTGGCCGCAGACGCGAGCGCTACCCCACCTCCAGCATCTACAACGAAATGTGTGATATCGAGTGGAACACTCCGGTTGGCGAAGCGGCGGCCTGCGGCGGCGATGCACTCTACCGGGTAGAAGTGTTTCAACTGGTGGGCGGCTTCGACGACAGCTTTATCGCCGGCGAGGAGCCGGAGCTGTGTTTCCGCATCCGCGAAAAAGGCTATTCCATCCGCCGTATTGATGCAGAAATGACTTTGCACGACGCCGCCATGACCCGCGCTGGTCAGTGGTGGAAACGCAACGAGCGCAGCGGTCACGCATTTCTGCTCAATTACCTCAAACACGGCCACAAAAATGTCGAGCGTTTTCAGTATCAACAAATCCGCAGCATCCTCATCTGGGCGGGGATATACGCCGCTCTCTTCACCGCAACCCTGTTGATGAGATCTCTGTTGCCGCTGTTTTTACTCGCGCTGCTTGTGGCCTCCCAGGCCGCCAAGATGACACTGGCGCTACCGCGTATCAAAGCGCAATACGGCAAAGCCGCCACCTTCCGCTATTCCGTGTTTGTGATGTTGGGCAAAATTCCCCAGGCACTGGGTATTTTCCGCGCCTACCGGACCGCCAAATCCGGCCGCGAACACCGGCTGGTGGAATACAAATAACGCATTCTCCGCACGCGCCCTCGCTGCTGCGTGCGCGTGACGGCGGGTGTAGACTCCGGGCTTTCAACCCGGAGCCCGCTTTATGCAGCTTTACTACAGCACCACCTCCCCCTTTGCCCGCAAGGTCTACATGCTCGCCTTGGCCGCCAAGCTGCCGGGGCTGGAGTTGGTGCGGGCAAACCCGCTGGCGGATGAAACCCTGCGGGCGATTAACCCTCTGGGCAAGATTCCGGCCTTGGTGGATGGGGAACTGACTCTCATCGACAGCCCGCTGATCTGCGAATATCTGGATGACAAATCCACCGCTCTGGGCAATCCCGGTTTCTTCCATAATCACCAGACTGATTACTACCTTCTCCAAAGAACGCACGCGCTGGCGGATGGCGTGATGGACGCTGCAGTGGCCACAGTGATGGAACGGCGGCGCGCCGATAGTGAGCAGTCCTCCCACTGGCTCAAGCGCTGGCATCTGGCCATCGCCAATGGCCTCACCTGGTTGGAAACCCAGGACCTCGGCAGTGCGTCCCATCCGCATATCGGCACCTTTGCGACTGTCGCCGCATTAGGCTATCTCGACTTCCGCCTGCCGGATCTGCTCTGGCGCAATGATCACCCGACCCTGGCCCGCTGGTATGCCGGAATGGAAGCAGTGGAATGGGCTGCCACAACCAAACCGCGGGATGCGTGATCAGGTGCGGGCCCGGTTGACCATGGCCACAATCGCCGGGTGTTTGATTTTTTTATGCGGTGACAGGGCGTAAAACTGCGCCCTCACCCCATCCAGAATTCCGAGCGGGTATATGCCGAACTGCTCGCGCAGATCCTCCGCAATCAACGCCGGCGCAGCCACCAGGCCGAGGCCTTCATGACAGAATGCGTAGGCGAGAGCGCTGTCATCGAACTCCCCCACCACCTGCGGAATGAGTTCGTGCTGATCAAACCAGCTCAATAACAACTGGCTCAGCATGGTGAGCGCGCTGGGCAGCAAAAAAGGCGCACCTGCCAGACTCTGCGGAAAATCGCGTTGATAGGGTTCGATAAGCGCCGCCGTGCCAAACAGTGCTATGTCGGTTTCCACCACCAGATGGTTATAGGCGCGCAGCCGCGTACCAGTCGGGATGGGCCGTTCGGACAGCACCAAATCGAGCTTGTTGACGGCCAGCTCAGCGAGCAAATGTTCCAGATTGCCCTCCCGGCAAACCAGATGGACCGGTTGAGGCAAAGCGGTAATGGGCTTGATTAGGGTGTAGGCCAGCGCCTTGGGGATCACATCCACTATACCCACCGACACTGACAATCGCTCAACGCGCTCCGGCTGCTTCAGCAGCGCCTTCAATTCGTCACCTAGATGAAAAATGTCTTCCGCATAACTCAACACCATGCGCCCGCGCTGGGTCAGCGCTAGTTTCTTGCCCTGGCGCTCGAATAACGGATAGCCGATCTGTTGTTCCAACGCCGTGATCTGGCCGCTGATGGTTTGCGGGGTCAGGTGGAGGTGGCGGCTCGCCGCGGTGATACCACCGTCGATAGCGACCCGGTAGAAGTAATAAAGATGGTTGTAATTGAGCGGGGTCACAGGCAGACTCCCTCCTTACGCATCGGGCTGACTACTTTCGTATTTTTCGAATAAGATTTCAAAAACATTCGAATATTACTTACGGTCAACCTCGCCTAGACTACGGCTCGTGTGTGCCTGCGAATTGCGGCTGCGTGGCCCGGCGGATCGAGCAGCCAGGCGAAGCAAAATCGCACATCCGCTGTCTAAGCAGGCGCTTGAATTTACTCGCAATCATGACCAACGGAGGTTATATGCTTGATACCAGACCGACTGCCATTACCTATGGCCAAGAGAGCGCTCTCGAGGTCAACAAGGTTCTACGCAACACTTATGCACTCTTGTCCCTGACGTTGCTGTTCAGCGCCATTACCGCTGGCGTAAGCATGGCGTTCAACTTGCCCCACCCAGGCCTGCTGATCACTATGGTGGGTTATTTCGGCCTGCTGTTCCTGACGCAATATCTGCGCAACAGCGCCTGGGGAATTCTCAGCGTGTTCGCTTTGACTGGGTTTATGGGCCTCACTCTCGGACCGATCGTGAACCATTATCTGTCGATGGCGAATGGCGGTCAGATCGTGATGAACGCTCTCGGCGGCACGGCCATTACCTTCCTCGGCCTTTCTGGCTACGCTCTGACGACCAAGAAGAACTTCAACTTCCTCGGCAACTTCCTTTTCGTGGGAATTCTGGTGGCCTTCCTGGCTGGCTTGGCAAGCATCTTCTTCGAGATGCCCGCTCTGTCTCTGGCGGTATCGGCCATGTTCATCCTGCTGATGAGCGGCCTGATCCTGTTCGAGACCAGCAACATCATCCACGGCGGCCAGACCAACTACATCATGGCGACCGTAACCTTGTATGTTTCCATCTATAACCTGTTCACCAGCCTGCTGCACCTGCTGGGCGTAATGGGCGGGGATGACTGAGCAATCCCATTAAGCAAAAGTGCTGTCCATGACAGCGCTTTTTTTGCCTGTCGATCGATAAGGCGACCATTTCAGCCGCCGAACCTATGCTCCGGCAATCCCGCAACATCCACTCTCACACTGAACAATGACCCCGAGTCCGGATACTGCTCCAGCTCTTCCGCCGGGCGCCCACCTACACTGGTGATAAACAAGGTCTTCAAGTCCTCACCACCAAACGCCACCATGGTCGGGCATCGCGCCGGAACTGCAATTTCTTCAAGGATTTCTCCCGCCGAGCTCAGACGCACGACCCGCCCCCCCCTCATAAAGCGCTGTCCAATAGCACCCTTCGCTGTCAACGGAAGCACCATCTGGCCGTCCATTGCCCATAGGAAACTGATGAAACACCCGGCAATTGGAAACCACCCCGCTCTCCACGTCATAGTCGCACTGCTGAATTGCGTGGCTCGGCGTGTCGGCGTAGTAGAACGTTCTGGAGTTGGGGCTGAAGGCTATGCCGTTGGCCGTCAACAGATCTCCCACCCACTTTCTGACCTCACCACCAGGATTGAGCGAATAGATGCTGGCGCCCGCATAGTCTTTGGGCGGGTACACACTGCCGGCGAACATACGCCCCATAGCATCCGCGCGACCATCGTTGAAGCGGTTTTTTTCCATTCCCACTTCAGGATCGGCAATAAAAGATTTTTCCGTATTCCAACCATCGGTTGTATAAAAACCACTTCGCATCGCCAGAAGAAAGCCGCCCCTCTGTCTTAAGCTGAAACAGCCGATCTCTTCATCAAACTGCAGGTATTCATCTTTTCCAGTCGCCGGGTCAAATTTATGCAACTGGAATGCATTGATATCAATCCAATATAAACAGCTGGTTTTCTCGTCCCAACGGGGACACTCACCAAGATTTGCCCTTATTTTCAGGGCAACTTCGACTTTTTTCATAGGAAAAACTGGCCTGTTGCGAATTGCGGTCGCACATAATCGCACAGATTCGAAGCGAGAGAAAACCGCCGCCCACAATGGCTGCGATCAAGATTCAAGAGCGGGTGATTCTCAAATAAGGCAGAATTTTTTGCTGGGAACCGTATAGCGATCAAATTGGGGTTGGAGATATTCGATCTGATCACCGCGAATCCGCTGGCTGTTGATCAAAGCCAGATATTCATAAGGATTGGGTCGATACGGCAGAGCCAAAAGACTCATGTTAATTTCCGATAACAGATTATTTCCTTTGCGCTGATTGCAGCGCTTACAAGCCGCCACAACATTTTCCCACTTATCTTCGCCTCCACGGCTGGTCGGGTGAACATGATCACGGGACAGAGAATCCGGCACAAAATAATCACCGCAATAAAGGCACTGAAAATTATCACGCTGGAACAAAGCCGGATTTGTCAGCGGAGGCCGCAGGCGTATGGGGGTGAGCCTCTCACCGCCGCACGCCATTATTGCAGGAAGCTGAATCACCGTATTACAACCGGTGATTTTGGATTTTCCGCCGCGCACCTGGCGAACTACGCCGCCCAAAGTCCATAACACCAGATCGCGTGCATACAAGCAAACACCCTGGCGCCAGTTAAGCCACTCAATGGGTTGCCCCGCCAAATTCAGGCGCAGTATTCTTGCCTCCATAAATTAATCCTCGTTTTATTAGCGCGTTATTAATCGCTTTAAACGCTGGAAAATTTACGGCTATACCGAACCACACTCGGCTCTACCCGTCCCCCATAACGAAAAACCCCGCTCTGGCAAGCCAAGCGGGGTTTTAGAAGTCTATAGTCGGCGAACTTGTAGGGGTGATGAGTCCAGTGGGTCGGCGGCGAATACATCGACCTCGCGGATTTTTTTGGCACATGGTTGCCAGCTGTCTGCTTAAAATGTTGAAGACGAATCTCCTCTATCAGCAGGGGTTTAAATTTAATATACGCCGAAGAATGCCGTAGTCAAGCAACTGCCGATAATTTTTAGCATTAAAAAAAGATCAAAATGTGACAGCCTTAACCGAGACATAAAGAAAAAAGGCGCGACCTGATGCTCAGGCCGCTCCTCTCGGATAATATTCGCTGTCCATATCCCTGACAGTTAAAAGTCCGTCAATCTGGCAACCGGCCTTCCCGACCCAGGACTCCATTCAAATATCCTTTTGGATCGTCAGCGGTCCATCTCCCTTGCTCCTCCTAAGCGATATCCTTAATAAAAGTCATCCATGCACTCCTTGTGAATATCGAGCGTCCTCGCCCGTCCATCCCTGAAAAAGCCTGCATCCATGTGACAAGGGCCGTCCTGGCGAATTGTGAGCATCCTGCCCAATATTCCATTACCGATCCTTCGACGAGCTCCCTTCGATTTCCCTAAGTCCTTTTTCCTGCTTAGAGCACTCCTAAAAACACCGTGACGATACTGCTATCATCACGGCGAACTCTCACAGGATTTGCCACATCCGTGCGGCGCTGCCTTAATCCTTTGTCCTTGGCACGAGTCCCAAAGTGCGTCCTTTCGAGAGTATATTTTAATGATCCACGTGCACGCGCCCAGACGACAGCGACATCAGTGCTTGTAGGACATCGCCTACAAACAACCGCCGCTATCCGGGACGGACTCTTTTTAGCTCAGCCTGACTCAGCGTCGATTCTTTAGCTGCGCGCTCTGCCGCTGGACAATATGCTGAATCAACTGCTCTTGGCTGGCGCGACTCATCCCGTAGAAATCGACTCGCCAATAAAAACCTCCTGCAAGCGTGTCGCAGGCCACCAGAACACCACGGGTGACGATGGTCTTTCCGACTGGCGTAAGCTCCAGTTCGCAACGCATATGCCGCCCCACCTGGGCGGGCTGATCACTGACAAACCCAAGTCCACAGGCGCTGATATTGATCTCCCGAATCCGGCTTACCACTCGGGTGAGAGTCTCACTCTCCAGATCCAAGCGCCTGACGATGCTGTCGAGCTTGTCGTTGAGTGCTGCGCATAATTCGGCAACTTTAGGTGACTCCTTTCCAAGCACCGCGAGAAGGTTTTTGATCTGCACATCATCTTCCCGCAGCTGCAGGGCAGCATCTGTCTCCATATCTTTGGCGTCGAGCCATTCAAAGGCCAAACCGACCTTCTCATTGATGCGAAAATAACGCCTCTTTTCGGGAGAAGGCTGTTCTTGAGACCGCTGCTCTTCAGGCATAACTAGAAGATCTCGTGGGGGTTTAATTCAAACAGGTATCGGGGTGCGATTTCGAGTTCGCGCAATATGTCCTTGCCGTCCTCCGTCTGGAGCATCGCCTTGTCCGCGTCAGACAGCTCATCGGCGAGCCCCTGCTGGATGACGATCTCTACACGTCGATTGCGCGCCCGGTTTTCCGCCGACCCGTTCGGCACCAACGGCAGCGTATCGGCCTTGCCGGACACTTCGAAGCGGCCAGCCGGCACCACACCGCCCAGCATCAGCTCATGCGCAACCGATACAGCGCGCGCCGCCGAAAGCTCCCAGTTGGAGCGGTAACGCGCGGTGTTGATGGGAATATCGTCCGAATGCCCCTGCACCAGGATTGAACCGGGTTTCAACGCCAAAACAGATCGCACGTCATGCATGGCCTCGCGATACGCCGGCGCCAGCTCGGCGGATCCCGAGGGGAAGGAGCCTTTTTCACGGATGCGGATGATGATCTGCCGCCCGCGGGTTTCCACCTCGACCTCTCCCGCCACAATTTGCTCATGCAGCGCCTGCGCCAGCTCATAGGCCTGCTTTTCGGTTTCTTTTACCAGCGCTTCCAGACGCTGTTTGACCCGCAGCTTCACACCGGCGTCGGCTGCTTCCTCACCTTGTTCCACGTCGTATTCCCTGGCGCACTGCACATCCAGAGACATCTGGGTGGTGTTGCGAGTGCTCTGCCAGATTTCATTGATGGGAGTAGGCTCGGGCCTGCCGGGACTGAATTCCTGCGCAATAATGCTGACGCCCTTGGGGATCTCCACCACATTCAGTTCCGCCTGCACACCGAACGCCTGCGCCATGGCACCCGCCAGCCGCTTGAACTTCATTGCATCCATTTCCGAAAAGGACAACAGCAGCACGAAGAAACACATCAGCAGCGACATCAAGTCCGCAAACGTAGCCAGCCACGCCGGCATTGTGGGCGGGCACTTACAGCCGGAATCTTCGTCCTCTTTCACGCGTCAACTGCCTTCAGGTTTCTGCCATTTCGCGCTTACTTTCCGGCAGGTAGTTACGCAGCATGGAGTCAATAACGCGGGGATTCTGGCCATTCTGAATCGCCAGCAGCGCGTCGATTACCAAGCTCTTCACCAGAGCCTCTTCCGCAGCCCTCAATCTGAGCTTGTCAGCAATCGGACCCGCAATACAGTTGGCGATAACAGCGCCATAAAGAGTGGTCAGCAAGGCGACCGCCATTGCCGGGCCGATTGCCTTGGGGTCATCCATATTACCGAGCATGGCCACGAGGCCAACCAGGGTTCCGATCATGCCCATGGCTGGAGCAACCTCCGCCAGGGCGGCGAACAGGGACGCGCCGCGGGCGTGGCGTTCCACCGTCTGGTTCCTGTCTTTCGCGAGCATCGTTTTGATGACGTCGGGATCGTGGCCGTCAACAAGAAGCTGAATTCCTCTCCTCAGGAAGTCAGTGCTGACCTCCCTACCCTCCAGAGAGAGCAAGCCACTTTTACGCGCCTCATCGGCGAGGATAACCACCTCACCGATTAACTCGGACGGATCTGGATTTCTCACAACGAAGCTTTTCACCGCGATCTTGCCCGCGCTGAAAAACTGGCCGAGCCCAAACTTCGCCATCACCGCAAAGGTGGACCCACCCAGCACTATGACGATCGATGGCATGTCCACGAACATGGCAAGATCACCACTCATCATCATGGCGATGATGATCAGCGCTACGGCGCCCACAATGCCGACAATAGTCGCTAAATCCACACAAATACCCTCACATTTACATACAACCCAGCGTCACTCGCGCCTCCAGCCAAAGCGGAATAACCCAAACGAATTAAGTCTAGCCGGGATATTCCCGTCTAAAAGTCGCTGCGGGCATTTTCGTCTGGAGTGCGTCCTGAATTGACCACCCCAGGCCGGTCCGGTAGTGTTGCGCCTCCTTTGCAACACCGGTAACGAGCTATGGCGGCCAAGAAAAAATCCCTCGATTTCGAACAGGCACTGATAGAACTGGAACGGGTGGTAAGCGCGATGGAAGCCGGCAATATGCCTTTGGAAGAATCACTTAAAGCCTTTGAACAAGGCGTTCGACTGACCCGCGAGTGCCAGCAGGCGCTACTCGAGGCCGAGCAAAAGGTTGAACTGTTGCTCAGCACCAATAAAGGGCCAGAGACGAAACCTTTCAGCGACAGCGAAGCAGAGTCCGCATGACACCGAACCTCCGTCAGTTTGTCACTGCCCACAGCCGCCGCATCAACCAGCTCCTCGAACGCTCCCTACCCGCGCGCATCCCGGGCGGTGAGCGGTTACTGGAGGCCATGTCCTACAGTCTCCTCGGCGGCGGCAAGCGGGTTCGGCCGATCCTGGCCTACGCCAGCGCTTTAGCGGTAGAGGGCGATATGCAGGCTCCCTTGCTCGACGCCAGCGCCTGCGCCCTCGAATGCATGCACGCTTACAGTTTGATCCATGACGATCTGCCCGCCATGGACGATGACGACCTGCGCCGGGGTGTGCCGACGTGCCACATCGCCTACGACGAGGCGACCGCCATCCTGGCGGGTGACGCGTTGCAATGCCTCGCCTTCGAAATCCTGCTGCAATGTGAAGCGCCAGCAGCTCAGGTTGTAGCGGTTGCACGTGAATTCGCCCGCGCCTCCGGCGCTGGTGGGATGGTAGCGGGACAGGCAATCGACCTGGGCGCGGTGGACAAGGCTCCGACGCTGGAGCTTATGGAGCGCATGCACGTTCACAAAACTGGCGCACTTATAGAAGCCGCGGTGATCATGGGCGCACTCGCCGCAGGAGCGACGGAAGCCCGCATCCTGCGCGCCTTGCGCACCTACGCCAAGGCTGTGGGGCTGTCGTTTCAGGTACAGGACGATATCCTGGACGTCACCGCCGAAACCGTAACTCTCGGCAAGCGCCAAGGTGCGGATCAGGAGCGCAATAAACCTACCTATGTCAGTCTGCTGGGCCTGGACGGTGCTATCCAGAAGGCTAATCAGCTCCATGAAGCCGCGCTGTTTGCGCTGCAGGAGTTCGACGAAAGTGCAGATACGCTGCGGGACTTATCCGCGTACATCATTCAGCGGGGCGCCTGAGACCCACAGGCGCACCAAATTGGGGCGAGCACTCCCATTGTCGCCTAGCCTTAGATGACCACTGTCTAGCTCCCTAAAATAAAGCGGCGTCTGTCCTACTTTTCGTCCCTGGCGAGCCAAGTCAACTACGTTTAACGGCGTGCCGCGCCCTGTCTCTCCTCTCAATTTAAAAGCGCACGATTTCCATCAATCGCACTCAAATACGCAACTCGTGACGAGTCATCACAACCCGTTTCGCCGCCCTGGATTAATAAAATATTGGCTTGCTTTTTGAATAGCTTTTTTAGTGCTGCATAAACCACAAACACACTTTGCAGGCTCACTAATTTTTCATAGCGAGGCTATGGGAATTCAGGTTAAATACCGAAAAAGCGGCCTCAGATCCGGCGCCGTCAAATTCGTGGCAGTAAGAGTACAGCCCGGATTCCCTGGAACTCATACGCTCAAAATTTTGTCGAAAGTCAGTAGTTTTTTTCTAAATTTGCCAAACGCAGAGATTCCCAAGGTCTATGCTTAGCAAAGGGGATTTACCAGCAGGAACACGTCCGTTGCCACATATATTCAAACCGTGGGGAACCGTTTTCGGTTTGGATCACGCCGTTTTGAGGAGGAGCATTGCATGACGATCTTCAACCACTATCGCAATCGATTTGCTGCGACCCAACAAGAAGAACTGACCATCCAGGAATATCTGGAACTCTGCAAATCGGATCCGTCGGTCTATGCGACCGCAGCTGAACGTATGCTGCTTGCGATAGGAGAACCGGAGCTGGTCGACACATCCCGCGACTCGCGCACGAGCCGGATTTTTTCCAACAAGGTCATCAAGCGGTACAAAGCCTTCGAAGAATTCTACGGCATGGAGGAATCGATTGAGCAAATCGTCTCCTTTTTCCGCCATGCCGCGCAGGGACTCGAAGAAAAGAAACAAATTCTCTATCTGCTCGGCCCGGTCGGGGGCGGCAAATCCTCCCTCGCAGAAAAATTAAAAAGCCTGATGGAAAAACAACCCATCTACTGCATTAAAGGCTCCCCGGTTTTCGAATCCCCTCTGGGCCTGTTCGATCCCGAAGAAGACGGCGCGATTCTGGAAGAAGATTACGGCATACCACGCCGTTACGTTAAAACCATCATGTCCCCTTGGGCGGTAAAACGTCTGCACGAATTCGGCGGCGATATCAGCCAGTTCAAGGTCATCAAAGTCCATCCATCGATTTTGAATCAGATTGCGATTTCCAAAACCGAACCCGGCGACGAAAACAACCAGGATATTTCCTCACTGGTGGGCAAAGTCGATATCCGCAAGCTGGAAGATTTCCCTCAAAACGATCCCGATGCCTACAGCTTTTCTGGCGGGTTGTGCCGCGCCAACCAGGGCATCATGGAATTCGTGGAAATGTTCAAAGCTCCAATCAAAGTATTGCATCCGCTGCTGACGGCGACACAGGAAGGCAATTTCAACGGCACGGAAGGCCTCGGCGCCATTCCATTCGAAGGCGTTATTCTGGCGCACTCGAATGAATCCGAATGGCAGGCATTTAAAAACAACAAAAACAATGAAGCATTTATCGATCGGGTTTATATCGTCAAGGTCCCCTATTGCCTGCGGGTTTCAGAAGAAATCAAAATCTACGACAAACTTCTGCAGCACAGCTCACTGTCGCAAGCACCTTGCGCGCCGGACACATTAAAATTGCTCGCGCAATTTTCGGTTCTGTCGCGCCTCAAAGTGCCAGAGAACTCCAACCTCTTCTCCAAAATGAGGGTTTACGACGGGGAAAATCTGAAAGATACAGACCCGAAAGCCAAGTCGCTGCAGGAATATAAAGACAGCGCCGGTGTCGACGAAGGCATGGTCGGTTTGTCCACACGTTTTGCCTTTAAGATTCTGTCCAAAGTTTTCAACTTCGACCCCACTGAAATCGCCGCCAACCCGGTGCATTTGCTATACGTCCTGGAACAGCAGATCGAACAGGAGCAATTCGCGGAAGAAATCGCTACCCGCTACCTGGCGTTTATCAAAGAGTATCTCGCCCCGCGTTATGTCTCGTTTATCGGCAAGGAGATTCAGACAGCCTATCTCGAATCCTACGCCGAATACGGCCAGAATATTTTCGACCGCTACGTCACTTACGCCGACTTCTGGATCCAGGATCAGGAATATCGCGACCCTGAAACGGGAGAAATCCTCGATCGCGCGGCACTCAACGAGGAATTGGAAAAGATCGAAAAACCTGCCGGCATCAGTAACCCCAAGGATTTCCGCAACGAAATCGTCAATTTCGTTCTGCGCGCCCGCGCCAACAACAACGGCAAAAACCCGCTGTGGAGCAGTTACGAGAAGTTGCGCACTGTGATTGAGAAGAAAATGTTTTCCAACACAGAGGAACTGCTGCCGGTTATCTCCTTCAACACCAAATCCTCTAAAGAGGATCAAAAGAAACACGAGGATTTCGTCGACCGCATGGTCAAACGCGGCTACACGGAGAAACAGGTACGGCTTCTGTCTGAATGGTATTTACGCGTTCGCAAATCGCAATAATCCACGAGGAGTCACGAGTGACTTATATTGTCGATCGCAGGTTGAATTCCAAGAACAAAAGCACTGTCAATCGGCAACGCTTCCTGGAGCGCTATCGCCAACACATCAAAAAAAGCGGTGTCGGAGGCGATAGACAAGCGCTCTATCACTGATATTCACAGCGGCGAAAAAATCAGCATCCCCGCGAAAGATATAGGTGAGCCGGTTTTTCATCACGGTCAGGGGGCAAGAAAGTTCGCGTATTGCCGGGCAACCGCGATTTCGTGACTGGCGATCAGATAAAACGCCCTGAAGGCGGTGGTGGCAGTGGCAACGGTAAAGGCGCCGGCAATTCCGGCGAAGGCATGGACGATTTCGCTTTCAATATCACCCAGGAAGAATTTCTCAACTTCATGTTTGAAGATCTGGCGCTGCCCAATCTGGTGAAACGCCATCTCGCCGGCAATACAGAATTCAAACTCCATCGCGCCGGCATTGCCAATGAAGGCACACCGGGGAAAATCAATATAGTGCGCTCTCTGCGCGCTGCCAATGCACGCCGCATTGCACTCACTGGCGGCAAGCGCCGGAGATTGAAGGAGCTGGAAGCCGAAGCGGCAGCGCTGCTCAACTCGACGCATCCGGAAGAGCTCGCACGTCTGAATGAAATTCAGCTGGAAATTGCCGAGCTGCGCAAAAGAATTCAGCGGGTTCCCTGGCTCGACGATTTTGACCTGAAATACAACCTGCATGTCAAACACCCGGTGCCGCGCTCTCGCGCCGTGATGTTCTGCATCATGGACGTGTCGGGCTCCATGGATCAGGCGACCAAAGATATCGCCAAGCGTTTTTTCCTACTCCTGTTTCTGTTTCTGCAACGCAATTACGAATATACGGAGGTGGTGTTCATTCGCCACCACACCAGTGCGAAAGAAGTGGATGAACAGGAATTCTTCTACAGCCGCGAAACCGGTGGCACCATCGTGTCCAGCGCTTTGAAGCTGACCGATGAAATCATCAGCGAGCGCTATCCGCCGGAACAGTGGAATATTTACGCCGCGCAAGCCTCCGATGGTGACAACTGGAATGACGACTCCAGCATCTGCTACAAGATTTTGTCTGAGCGGTTGATGCCGAAATTGCAGTATTTTTCCTATATCGAAATAACTTCCCGGGACCACCAGGCGCTGTGGTCTTCGTACGAAAAAGTTCTGGAGGATTTTCCGCAGACATTTGCGATGCGCCAGCTTGTGAGTGCCAGCGATATATTCCCAGTCTTCCGCCAGCTGTTCCAAAAAAAGGTAGCCTAGATGACACGGGCAGAATCCCCGATTTCCACCACCTCCGAGTGGAGTTTTGAGCTGGTGCAGGCTTACGACCGCGCCATCGGCCAAATTGCGGAAGAATACGGTCTGGACACCTACCCCAATCAGATCGAAATCATCAGCTCGGAACAAATGATGGACGCCTACGCGTCCGTCGGTATGCCGATCGGCTACAGCCACTGGTCCTACGGCAAACAATTCCTCAATGTGCAGCAGTCCTACAATCGCGGGCAGATGGGCCTCGCTTACGAAATCGTCATCAATTCTAATCCCTGTATCTCGTACCTCATGGAAGAAAACACCATGATGATGCAGGCTCTGGTGATTGCCCACGCGTGTTACGGCCACAATTCTTTTTTCAAAGGCAATTATCTGTTTCGCGCCTGGACTGATGCGTCGTCCATCATCGACTATCTGGTTTTTGCCAAGCAGTACATCGCCCAGTGCGAGGAAAAATATGGCGTTGAGTCGGTGGAAGCCATTCTCGACTCCTGTCACGCCATCATGAATTACGGTGTCGACCGCTATAAAAGACCCTACCCCATTTCCACTCAGGAAGAGCAATTGCGGCAGAAGGAGCGAGAGGAATATCTGCAGCGCCAGATCAACGATCTCTGGCGCACCATTCCCGTTGACGATCATGATAAAAAACAGAAGAGGACCGCGCGCTTCCCCGAGGAGCCGCAAGAGAATCTGCTGTATTTCATCGAGAAAAAGGCGCCACTGCTCGAACCCTGGCAGCGTGAAATCGTGCGCATTGTGCGCAAGATCGCGCAATATTTTTATCCCCAGAGACAGACCCAGGTGATGAATGAAGGTTGGGCGACCTTCTGGCATTACCAGCTGATCAACACGCTGTACGATCGCGGGTTAATTACCGACGGATTTATGCTGGAGTTCATGCAGTCGCACACCAGCGTGATTTATCAGCCGTCCTATGACAGCCCCTACTACAACGGCATCAATCCCTATACGCTGGGTTTTAGTATTTTTACGGATCTCAAACGCATCTGTGAGAATCCCACCGAGGAGGACAAGCGCTGGTTTCCGGATATCGCCGGCAGCAACTGGCTGGAAACTCTCGACTTTGCCATGCGCAACTTCAAGGATGAGAGTTTTATTCTGCAATTTTTATCGCCCAAGGTAATGCGCGATCTGAAGCTGTTTTGCATTCTGGATGACGATCACAACGCGACCATCAATGTAACCGCCATTCACGATGACGATGGTTATAGAGCGGTGCGCGAATCCCTCTCGGCGCATTACAACCTCGGCAACCGCGAGCCCAACATTCAGATTTTTGAAGTCGATGTGCGCGGCGATCGCTCCATCACCCTGCACCACCAGCAATTCAACCGCCAGCCGCTGGACGACGACTCCACGAAAGAAGTACTCAAGCACATACACCGGCTGTGGGGATTTGACGTGCATCTGCATTCGCTGCGCGACAATGAAATCTTCGAGCGTTTTCATTGCCCCGACCCAAGGGCCAACGACGACCATTAGTTCCAGCGGTTGCGTCGCAGCCGCTATTCCTTAGCCCACATCCATTCCTGCGCATAAGACGTAAGATGCTGTCTAACGCTCTTTGATTGGGGCGCATTTTTATGCGGAAGCGGGTTAGGGATGGTATGACGACAGCAATTTTCTGGTTCACCCTCGATCTGCGCCTGCGGGATCTTCCCGGCTTGGCCGCCGCAATGCGCCAGTACGATCAGGTGGTGCCGGTTTTTATTCTCGACCAGAGTGATCCATGGTTTTTCGGCGGCGCGAGCCAGTGGTGGCTGGACCACAGTCTGGAAAAACTCAGTGCCGATATCGCCGCACAGGGAGGCCAACTGATTCTGCGTCGCGGCGACACCCTGCCCTGCCTGCGCCAAATGATTCTGCAGACCGGCGCAGTTGCCGTCCATTTCAGTCGCGCCTACGAACCCTGGCTCGCCGCAAAACAACAGCAGGTTTTTCACACGCTCGCGGCGGAAGGTATCGCCTGCAAGCGCTACGGCGGCCGGCTCCTCCTGGAGCCGGAACTCATCCTCAATCAACAGGGCAAGCCGTTTCAGGTTTTTACGCCCTATTACAAACGCTGCCTGAAAATCCTCGACCTGCCCCCGGATGCGCCTATGCCCAAACCGCGCTGGCACAATCACAAGCTGCCAGGCGAGCGTCTGCAGGATTGGAATTTATTGCCGACCAAGCCGAACTGGGCGACAGGCTTCGACGCTTGGGAGCCGGGCGAAGCAGGTGCTCATAAGTCCCTGCGTGAAGCCGTCACCAAGCGGGTCGCGAGCTACTCTTCCCTGCGCGATCGACCCGCCATTGAAGGCACTTCGCGATTGTCGCCGCACCTGCATTTTGGCGAGATCAGCCCGCGCGACATATGGCACAGCATCAGCCACAGCCGAACCCTCGCAGCGGGTGCAGGCGAGCCCTTTCTGCGCCAATTGATCTGGCGTGAATTCAGTTTTTATCTGCTGCATCATTGGCCGGGAATACCCGAATACGCCTTCAAACCCGCCTTCGAGCATTTTCCTTGGACGCGAAATGCCAAAGCGCTCAAGGCCTGGCAGAAGGGGCAGACGGGATATCCCATAGTGGATGCGGGCATGCGCGAACTCTGGCACACCGGCTGGATGCACAATCGCGTGCGCATGATCGTGGCGTCGTTTCTGACCAAACATCTGCAGCTTCATTGGCGCGAGGGGGCGGCCTGGTTCTGGGACACACTGGTGGATGCGGACCTGGCCAACAACACCGCCGGCTGGCAGTGGGTAGCGGGTTGCGGCGCTGATGCAGCGCCCTACTTCCGCATTTTCAATCCGGTGTTACAGGGGAGAAGTTCGACGCGGACGGCACCTATGTGCGCACCTGGGTACCGGAACTGGCGCGGTTGCCAGCGAAATACATCCACAAACCCTGGCTCGCGTCGCGCGCTGTTCTGGAGCAGGTCGGAGTGGAATTGGGTAAAACCTACCCTGCGCCCATTGTGGATCACGAACTTGCGCGGCAAACCGCCCTGGCAGCCTACGCACAGGTCAAGCGGACGGTCGATAACTGACATCCAGATAGGACTGCATGGCGCCGCGCAGGCGGATCACATGGGACTGCAAGGCCTGCACCTCACTCTCAACATTTAACTGTTCGTCCTGTCCAAGGCGCGCTTCGAGATTCGCCAGGAAGACGGGTAATGCCCTCGCCCCGAGGTTGGCGGATGATCCCTTCAAGCCATGGATCTGGCGTGCGGCAAACGTTCGGTCGCCGCGGTGCAGAGCCTGCACAATTTCCCGCTCCACCGCGTCCAACCCCGCCAGAAACGACTGGATCAGCTTCACCATCCGCTCCTCCTTTTGCCTCACCAACTTCAGCAGGGCTGCCACGTCCCACACCAGCGCCTCCGGCGCAAGCACATTCGGGATGGCCGCTGGCGCGTCCTCCACCTCGCCCGCCGGACGCAGCCACTGGTTGAGTTTGCTCTGCAGCACTTCCAGCTGCACCGGCTTGCTCAGGTAATCGTTCATACCCGCGGCGAGGCACTTCTCCCGGTCCCCCGCCATGGCGTTGGCCGTCATGGCGATGATGATCAATGGGCTCACTGAGCTGCGCGCCTCCCACTGGCGAATCTGGCGCGTCGCCTCGTAGCCATCCATTTGCGGCATCTGACAGTCCATCAGCACCAGCTTGTACGGCCAGCCCGCGTCCTGGGCTCGCTTGACCTCCGCCACCGCCTCCCGCCCGTCGTACACCATAGTCGCCGCGTACCCCAGCGTTTCCAGGGCCACCTCGGCGACGTCGCGGTTGGTGTCGTTATCTTCCACTAGCAGCAGACGCGCCTCTTGATTGACCTTCTGGGCCGACAACGCAGCCGGAGACATAGCCGGGCTCTCTGTGGGCGCGCGACCGCTGACCACATCCAGCAGACCGGCCTGCACCAACTTGCCGCGATTGCCCAAAGCCAGAACCAGCGCCCGCAGCAGGCGCTGGGGCGGCACCGGCTTGTAGAGGCTGGCGCTGATACCCAGGGAGCGCAACAGTCCGCTCTCCAGTTCCTGCATCCCGGAGCTCAACAGCACTAGGATCATTTCGCGGTCCGGCATTTGTGTGCGAATCAGCCGCGCCAGCATCACGCCGTCCACCGCTGGCATTTGCATATCCAGGAGCGCTATATCGATGGCAGCGTCCTGCGCCAGCCGGATGAGCGCTTGTTTCGCATCCTCCGCTTCTATTACCCAAGCTCCCTGATGCTCCAGCTGTTTGCGCAACACCAGGCGATTGGTGGCATTGTCGTCTACTACCAGAATCCGTTTGCCGGACAAGAGATTGGGGTCGTAGGGATCCGGTGTAGCCGCCAGTTCGGCTTCAGCCTTGGCCACCGGCAGCGTAAAGAAAAAGCAGCTGCCGCGACCGGGCTCACTCTCCACCCCGATACTGCCGCCCATCAACTGGCAGAGCTGCTTGCAGATGGCGAGGCCAAGACCGGTGCCGCCATACAAACGAGTGGTGGAGGCGTCCGCCTGGGTGAAGCTGGCAAAAAGTTCGAGCTGCTTTTCCATGGCGATGCCGATACCGGAATCCTTGACCGACCAGAGCAGCTCCAGGCGCCCATCCACCTCGCGCGGCTCCACCGCCACCACTATCTCACCCCGCTCCGTAAACTTGAGCGCGTTGGCCACCAGATTGTTGAGGATCTGGCGCAGGCGCACCGGGTCCGCCTTGATATACAAGGGCGTATCCGGCGCTATGTCGAGAATCAGCTCCAGCCTTTTCGCCTCCGCCTTGGCGCCAAAGGCGGCAACCACTTCGTTGATCAGCTGTTCGAGATCAAACGCCACCGGCTCTATGCGCAGTTTGCCCGCCTCTATCTTCGAAAAATCCAGGATGTCGTTGATGATGGTCAACAGCGCATTGGCACTGGATTGGGCAATGCCAAGATAGCGGCGCGTCTCATCGGCAAGGTCGGTATTGAGCGCTATATCAAGCATGCCGAGAACCCCATTCATCGGCGTGCGGATTTCATGGCTCATATTGGCGAGGAAATAATTCTTGGCCTGGAGCGCCTCCTTCAGCTCCTGATTCTGCTCGCGCAGCCGATTGCGCAGTTTCACGATTGCCTGGCATAAACGAGTGAGCGTCACGGCGCAAAAACTGAAGACCAGCCACTGCATCAAAACATCCCAGGTGACCGCGTGAGGAACCAGCAGGCCGCGCAGGCAGTGCATCAACAACATTACCGCGATGACGTACGCGCATAACACGTTAAATTGACGCTCGGTGGCGCGAAAAATCCCAAATACCACCGTAATCAGTGTCATCAGATAAAGCACAAGATCGAGCCGGGTGGAGATCGCAATAGCCGCCATGGCGCAACTGGTTGCCCAATACATCTGCGGCACACTGAGGGCAGGATCGCCAAAACGCAGGTTGTACCCGCTTTTGATGGCCAGAATAAACGCGATATTGACCGCCCAAAACAGCGCCAACGCTGTCGCCAACCAGATTGCGGAAATCAGCAGATATCCGTTTACATGGCCGAAGATAAGCGCCGCCGACAGCACTACACCGCCGGCAGCGGCAAGCAAGGTATTGGACAGGCGGATCGTCTGCTGTCGCGCCAGATCAGTCACGGTGGTGAGGCCATCCTTCCGGAAAGTCGAATTGTCAGCAGTCCACTGCAGCTGCGGGTAGCCAACAGTTGAAAGACAGGTCTGCGATTGTGCGTAAACGTGAAGCGGATAGCGCGGTGAATATCGCTAGCCATCACAGATTTTACTTAGCCCGCTAACTTTATCCTTCAATCCCTGCGCCGTCGATGGTCTACACCTGCGCCTGCGATCTTTGGCGCCACACTTCATACATGAGCCTTGCGCTTAACCACATGCGGTGCAGCAACCCTTGATACAGGGCGAGAGCCAGGATGATCAGACCGGCCCCCAACACCGACTGCGCGGAAATCCGCTCGCCGGCGAGAGCCCCCCAATTGAGCGCCATGATCGGCGTGATCAATGTAATAAGGGACACGCTGGTAACACTGCAGGCGCGCAGGACAAAGAACCAGAGAATGTGGCCAATGAGTGAGCCAGCCAGCACGAGATAGCCCACACCAAGCAGAGATTTTTCATCGATATAGGTAGGCAGCTGCCCGTCAATAAAGAACCAGCTCAAAACGAAAAATGGCATCGACACCACCAAGCTCCCCGTTCCCATCCGCAGAGGATTGATAGCGGCCCCGAGCTTTTTCACTGCGACGGAGCTGAAGCCCCAGATCGCACAGGCCAATACCATGACGAGAATTCCCGCAAAAGACTTGACCCCGTTTGTCGCCTGATCGCAATGCACCACCCAAAGGCCAAACACCGCGAGAAAAAGCGCCATAACACGGCCGCGCGAAAAGGAATTTTCGCCCAGCATAACAACGGAAAAAATACCGACGAAAAAGGGATAGATGCCCATGATGACCGACATAAGACCGGACGGAATCATCTGCGCGGCCCAATAGACCAGCAGCATGTTGGGAAATAATCCCAAAGCACTGGCGGTGTACACGAGCCAGTCGCGACGGTGAACAATAAAAGGCTGGCGCATTATTTTCAGCAGGCCGAAACACAGCAGCGCCGCCAATACCATTCTGGCGGTAATGCCGCTGACAAAAGTGAGGCTGCTGTTGCTCCAATGAATCGCCAACGGCGTCGTGGACCAAATTAAAACAACCATTAAATAAGCGCCGGCGACTTGCATGTCATGCTCCTTGAAAGAATCATCAGCATCTTCCGCGGCGCATAAAAAAAGCCGCAGTTTTTGCTGCGGCTTTTTGGAAATTCAGGATTGATGCCCTACCCACCTTTTCCCATCAACCGCCAGCGCGCCTGAATGACACGCGCCCACACCGCACGCGCCAGTCGACGCAGCACGGCTTTCACCGCGGCGACACGCGCAACAAAATGCAGAATGGAAATGGCTTGGCTCATAAATAAAAAAAGTGATGAAGGGAAAATATTCGCGACCGATGAATTGCTTACAAGGCGACGAATTCGCTAGAGTGTGGCGAAACTTATTCATAGCGTCAACACACATCATGGAAATATTTTTGGTCGGCGGCGCAGTGCGCGACAAATTGCTCGGACGTACGGTAACCGAAAATGACTGGGTGGTCGTGGGCGCAACGCCGCAGACGATGATCGCGCAAGGTTATCAGCCGGTGGGCAAGGATTTTCCAGTATTCCTGCATCCGCAAACCAAGGAGGAATATGCCCTCGCCCGCACCGAGCGCAAAACAGGCCCGGGTTATACCGGCTTTCAATTTTATGCGGCGGAAGATGTGACGCTCGAGCAGGACTTGATCCGGCGCGACCTCACCATCAACGCCATGGCAGAAAATTCCGCCGGAGAAATTATCGATCCCTTCGGCGGCAAAGCCGATCTGCACAATCGTTTACTGCGCCATGTTTCCCCGGCCTTTGCGGAAGACCCGGTGCGCGTATTGCGCATCGCGCGTTTTGCCGCCCGCTATCACCACCTCGGTTTCAAAGTCGCGCAGGAGACACTCGATCTGATGCGCAGCATGGTGGCCAGCGGCGAAGTGGATCATCTGGTGGCGGAGAGAGTTTGGAAGGAAATGAGTCGCGCCTTGACAGAGCCCGATCCCGACGTATTTTTTCCACCCTGCGCGACTGCGGCGCTCTCGCGCGCATTTTTCCCGAACTCGACGCATTGTTCGGTGTGCCTCAGCGACCGGAATATCACCCGGAAGTGGACACGGGGATTCACACATTAATGTCACTGCAACAGGCCTGCCGTTTAAGCGCATCGGTGGATGTGCGCTTCGCAACGCTGGTGCACGATCTCGGCAAAGGGCAAACACCGCGCGAGGAGTGGCCGCGCCATCACGATCACGAAAGACGCAGCCTGCCGCTGGTGCGCGACTTATGTCAGCGTTTGGCAGCACCAAAATCCGCACGCGATCTAGCTCTTGCGGTTGCGCAATTTCACACTCACTGCCACAGAGCGCTGGAACTGAAACCGGCGACGCTGGTAACGACTCTGGAAAAACTCGACGCATTTCGCCGGTCTGAACGTTTCGGCGATTTTCTCTTATGCTGCGAAGCCGATGCACGCGGTCGCACCGGCCTTGAGGAGCGCGATTATCCGCAGGCGGAATATTTCGCCGGAGCGCTACGCGCCTGCACCCAGGTAAAAGTGAACGATCTGGTGGAGAAAGGGCTGACCGGCGCCGCGTTAGGCCAAGCGCTGCACCAAGCGCGTATCCACGCCGTCAAAGAATTTCAGCGGGAGAGAAACATCACACCATGAAGCAGGATCATTCCTCATCATTTCAGGATCACTCCACACCATTTAAAGTCGCCCTGGTCACCGGCGCCGCGCGGCGGATAGGCGCAGCCATTTGCCGCGCACTCCATATGGATGACTGGAACCTGGTGATTCATTGCAATCAATCCTTGGCAGAAGCCGAGGCGCTCGCGCATGAATTGAATCAGCTGCGTCCGCACAGCGCACAGGTGGTGCAGGCCGATCTCACCAAAATGGTGGATATCCAATTTCTCGCCAGCGCCGCGCCCGCCGCCTGGGGACGATTGGACGCGCTGATAAACAACGCTTCGACATTTTTTCCCACCCCCATTTCCGGTGCGACCGAAGAACAGTGGGATGATTTGCTCGGCAGCAATTTAAAAGCACCTTTTTTTCTCAGCCAGGCGCTTTATCCAGAATTGAGCCAACAGCGCGGCTGCATCATTAATATCAGTGACATTTTTGCCGTACGCCCTATGCCGGGCCATACGATTTATTCCATCGCCAAAGCAGGCAACTCCATGCTGACCAAAAGCCTTGCGCTGGAAATGGCGCCGCAGGTGCGCGTCAACGGTGTCGCCCCGGGAGCAATTTTGTGGCCCGAAAATGCAGACGGAAAAGAAGTGGTCAATACAGACAAACTGGCGCAAATTCCGCTCGGCACTTTGGGTGGGGCCCAGGCGATCGCCAATACTGTGAAATTTTTGATTAATGAATCGCCCTATATCACCGGGCAGATTCTCGCCGTGGATGGCGGTCGCTCGCTGCAGCAATAAACTAAGATTTTACCAGCTGCCAGACAAATTCAACGCGCCACAGGCGCTGATGGTTTTTATCGTAATCCCGCCACAAAGCGCTCATAGATTGCTTTTTTTGCGGGTGCGACAGATCCGGCGCCAGATCGGCGAGCGGTTGCAGAACAAATGCATTGGTAAGAATTTCCGCGCGCGGCAGCGTCACACCATCCACCTCACCCACCGCATCACCGTAAAGCAGAATATCGATATCCAATGTCCTGCCGCTGAAACGCGGCGCTGAGCGATCGCGTCCGTTGTCATTTTCAATCGCGCGCAGCGTCTGCAATAAATCCTTCACCGCAAGGGAGGTTTCGATTTCAACTACTAGATTGAGAAAATTGGCTCCGCTGAATCCCACCGCCGCACTTTCGTAAACCGGGGAAATGTTCAAATCGCCGAAGGACTCGCTCAAGGCATCGAGTGCGCGCGCGATATGAAATTCAGGCTTTTGATTACTGCCAAGCCCCAGAAACACCCTCATACCAGGCTGCCCCTTTCGATTTTTACGCCTACGTTCTGCGCCCCGCGCAAGGCGCCCGGCTTGTACAGCGTCAGACGCAACCAGGGCACATTGAATTCGGTCATGACAACGCGGGCGACTTCCTCCGCCAAGGTTTCGATCAATAAAAACTGGGCACTTTCCACCAGCGTGATTAAACGCTTGCTGACGGCTTTGTAATTCAGCGCGTATTGAATGTCATCGGTCTGCGCAGCCTTGCGAATGTCGTGAGCCATTTCCAGATCGAAGCTCACCGTCTGGCGCACTTGGCGCTCCCAGTCGTAAATACCGATGATGGTGTCGATGCGCAGATCGTTGATAAACACTATATCCATAGGATGTCCAAAGGGCGGCAAAGTCAGTGGGAGATAGGTGCAAGTCCTTCCATATTCCAACGCGGAAACACGCTGATCTCAAGCGGCGCCTGTTGGCCGGCCAGCAGGCGCTGCGCACCAGCGAAAGCAATCATGGCGCCGTTGTCGGTACAAAATTCCTGGCGCGCGTAAAACACTTGGCCGCGAATTTTTGCCAAGCCGGCAGTGAGCTTTTCCCGCAGCCGACGATTGGCGGAAACACCGCCGGCAATAACCAGTGTGCGCTTGCCGGTCTGCTCGAGGGCGCGGCGACATTTGATTACCAGAGTGTCCACCACCGCTTCCTGGAATGCCCAGGCGATATCGGCGCAGGTTTGGTCATCCGGCAGACCGTCGGCACCGGCATGCTGCGCGATGGTATTGAGGGTGTAGGTCTTCAGGCCGCTAAAGCTGAAATCCAGCCCCGGACGGTCGGTCATAGGACGCGGAAACTCGAAGCGCCCTGGCGTACCGCTCTCGGCGAGCTTGGCCACCAGCGGTCCACCCGGATAATCCAGATCGAGCATCTTCGCGGTTTTATCGAACGCTTCACCCGCCGCATCGTCGACGGACTCACCCAGCATTTTGTAGCGCCCGATAGCCTCCACATCCACCAATTGGGTGTGGCCGCCGGAAACCAGCAGGGCGACAAAGGGAAACTCCGGCGGGTTCGGTTCCAACAGAGGCGCCAGCAGATGCCCCTCCATATGGTGCACATCAATGGCGGGGACGTTCCAGGCGTAGGCGAGGCTGCGACCAAAACACGCGCCAACCAGCAAAGCGCCAATCAGGCCCGGCCCGGCGGTGTAGGCCACCGCTTGCAGCTGCGCTGGCGTGGTCTGCGCCGCCGCCATAACCTCTTCAATCAGCGGCAGCAGTTTGCGTACGTGATCGCGGGAAGCCAACTCCGGCACCACACCACCATATTCGGCGTGCAGCGCAATCTGGCTGTATAGGCGATGCGCCAGCAAACCTCGTTCGGTGTCGTAAATGGCAACTCCCGTTTCGTCACAGGAAGTCTCTATACCCAATACCCGCATAACCACGCTCTCATAAACACTCTGCCCAGCGACAACCCGCCCGGCGGCAAAACCCGGCAATATTACTCACAGGCCGACGGGCATCCAAATCTTTTAAGGCGTTCTACACTTACTGGCGGTTACGTATCAGCAACGGTCTTGCTAGGAGCTGCCGATGGGTATAGAATCCACGCCCCTAAAAGACCGGTCCGGCTTGAGTGACCGAATCAAAGCAAAACCCAACAGGTAGATATATGCCTTCAGTAAAACTGAAAGAAAACGAACCCTTTGATGTCGCCCTGCGCCGCTTCAAGCGCTCTTGCGAAAAAGCCGGCGTTCTGGCCGAAGTCCGTCGTCGAGAGTTTTACGAAAAGCCCACTTCCGTTCGCAAGCGCAAGGCTGCTGCCGCTGTTAAGCGTCACGCCAAGAAGCTGTCACGCGAAAACCGCAAATTCCAGCGCATGTATTGATTGGCCACCAGGGGACGCTGTAAACCCCTGGCCAGTCTGCAATAACCGCATCCCGCACAACCCACCAAAGTCGATACCTTGGTGCGTTTTGCTTTATTGAAAGTGCCGCCTCATGACCAGCGCAATTCAACGAGCAATCAACGATGCCGTTAAAGACGCCATGCGCGCCAAGGCGAAAGAACGCCTGTCCACCTTGCGATTGGTGACAGCCGAGTTCAAACGCATTGAAGTAGATGAACGCATTGAGCTTGATGATGCCCGCGTTCTCGCGGTGCTCGACAAGATGGTCAAGCAGCGGCGCGAATCCGCCAAGCAGTACAGCGAAAACGGACGCCCTGAGCTGGCCGAGCAGGAGCTGTTCGAGATCAGCGTCATCCAGGAATACCTGCCGCAGCAACTGAGCGAGGCGGAAATCCGCACGCTGGTCCAGGAAACTGCCGCAGCCCTCGGCGCGAGCAGCCCCGCCGACATGGGCAAGCTCATAGGCGCGATCAAGCCGAAAGTACAAGGCCGCGCCGATATGGGGCTGGTCAGCCAATTGGTAAAGGCGCAACTGCAGCAGTAACCACCTCTTACACGGTGAAATCATTCGCTCCGACGCCGGCATTTTGCCGTAAGCTTGAGGCGCCGGAGCCCACCCCCAGATTTCATCCATGAGCCGCATACCCCAGCACTTTATTGATGACCTGCTCAATCGCATCGACATAGTCGAAGTGGTGGACAGCCGCGTCAAACTGCGCAAAACCGGCAAGAACTACAGCGCCTGCTGCCCGTTCCACAAAGAAAAAACCCCCTCTTTTACCGTCAGCCCAGACAAGCAGTTCTACTATTGCTTCGGCTGCGGCGCCTCCGGAACCGCCCTCAGCTTTTTGATGGAATACGAGCATCTGGGCTTTGTCGAGGCCATAGAGAACCTCGCCGGCAGCGCTGGTCTGAGCGTACCCAGGGAAGAACTCAGCGCCGCACCACAAAAAAGCCAGCAAAACCTCTACAGCATCCTGGCTCGAGCGAAGACCTACTACGAGCAGCAATTGGCGGAACATCCCCAGCGCAGGGACGCCGTCACCTATCTGAAAAACCGCGGCCTCACCGGCGCCGTCGCCCGCGAATTCGGCCTGGGTTACGCCCCTCCCGGCTGGGACAACCTGCTGGTCAAACTCGGCCTGAATGAAGAGGATCGCCAGCTGCTCGCCGAAAGCGGCATGGCGATTACCAACGAGGAAAGCGGTCGCCTGTACGACCGCTTTCGCCACCGCATCATGTTTCCCATTCTCGATCTGCGCGGACGGGTGATTGGTTTTGGCGGGCGCATTCTCAATTCCGACAAGGAGCCGCAGGCCGCCGGCGGCAAACCGCGCGGCGCCGGACCGAAATACCTCAACTCGCCAGAGACGGCAGTGTTTCACAAAGGCCGCGAACTCTACGGCTTGTATCAGGCACTGCAACAGCAGCGCCGGCCAGAAAATCTGCTGGTCGTAGAGGGTTACATGGACGTAATCGCCCTGGCCCAGTTCGGCATTCACAACGCGGTGGCGACCCTTGGGACCGCCTGTGGCGAGGAGCATCTCAAACTCGCGTTCCGCCACACCAGCTCGATCGTTTTCTGCTTCGACGGTGATAACGCCGGGCGCAAAGCCGCCAAACGCGCCCTGGAAAATGCCCTTCCGGTGATGACCGATGGCCGCAAAATCCAGTTTCTGTTTCTGCCGGAGGGACAGGATCCCGACTCTCTGGTGCGCCAGATAGGCCCTGAGCGTTTCAGTCAGCAACTGAATCTGGCCCTGCCGTTGGAAGACTTCTTTTTTATGGCAGTCGCGGAGACTATCGACACCCGCACAATGGAAGGGCGGGCCCACATGAGCAAACTGGCGGCGCCCCTGCTGAATCGCCTGCCGTCCGGCGTCTTCCGCGAATTAATGTTCGCCCAACTGGCCCAGCGCACAGGCTTGAGCCTCGACGTACTCATGGAGCTGATTCACGAACCCGCGAGCCTGGCCGAGAATCCGCAGCCCAGCGAAATCCGGCAGCCGAATCCAAGCCCCTCAAGCTCCTATATAAAGGCAGAAAGACTTCCTCCTCGTCCGCCTGAGGCTTCGCGCGCAGAACCGCCCCGCCAACCACAAACCAGCCAGCTGCCGCGCGATACCGCCGGCCGGATCAAATTGAGCCCGGCGCGCTTGGCGCTCACTATCCTGCTGGAAACACCTGAATTTCTGCATCGCAACGAGGTTAACTGCGACCTGCCGGACGATGCCACCAACAGCGAGCTCACCCAGCTTAAAACCTTGATCCACCTGCTACGTGATCGCCCCGGAGCCAGCTTCCACAGTATTTTGGGCTACTGGGGCGGCATCTACGGTATGGAAGCGCAGAAGCAGCTCACCAGTCTGGTCGCCAATCACTTTCTCGACGAGGCCCGGCGCCGCTCCGCTTACGACAGCTTGCAGGAGCTGAAGGACGCGCTCGCGCGCATCCGCCAAGAGGAACAATTGCGCCGGCAAGCGGAGGAACTCGCCGAACTGAACAGGCTCCAACTGCACGAACTCGACGACACGCAAAAACAGCGCCTGCGCGAATTGCTGACCCTCAAACAGCAAACTAGACTCTCCAAGCAATAGCAAAGCGTGTTATTCCGCCTTAAGCCAACGACTAACTTATGTAATCCGAAAAGAAATATACATGCGCGATCTTATCCATAGAGAGACAGGCTGCTGTTTTTCTACGCTTGATTTTATGGATTGACCCTCCATAAAACGCTATAATCGCCGCCTTTTTCTTAAGCCCCCACCGTTTCGCAGGATACTGAATGAGCGATCAACAACAGTCTCGCATCAAAGACTTGATCAACCGTGGCCGTGAACAAGGCTACCTGACCTACGACGAAGTCAATGACCACCTGCCGGACGACATCTCCGATCCCGATCAGGTTGAAGACATCATTCAGATGATCAACGACATGGGCATCCGCGTGTACGAAGTAGCGCCGGACGCCGATGAGCTGTTGATGAACGACAGCGACAACACCGACGAAATCGCCGCCGCCGAAGCCGCAGCGGCGCTGGCCGCGGTCGAAACCGAGGCCGGCCGCACCACGGATCCAGTGCGCATGTACATGCGCGAAATGGGCACTGTGGAACTGCTGACCCGCGAGGGCGAAATCGCCATCGCCAAGCGTATCGAAGAAGGCCTGCGCGAATTGATGCACGCCATCGCCTTCTGGCCCGGTGCGGTCAAAAATGTTATCGACGAATTCGATCTGATCGAAAAAGGCGAGCGCCGCATTTCCGACGTCATCAGCGGCTGGCTCGACCCCTTCGAGGCAGTGCCGCAGGAAGCAGAGATTGAGTTGCCGGATGTGGAGAAAACGCCAGCCGCGGCTGCGGATGACGAAGAGGCCGAGGAAGGCAGCAGCGACAGCGAAGACGAGGAAACCAATTCCGGCATAGACCCAGAAGTGGCCAAACAGCGCTTTGATGAGCTGCGCGCACAGATGGAAAAAATGCTTGCCGTCGTCGCCAAACACGGACGCGACAGCAAACAGGCCGGCAAAGAGCTCGAAGCCCTCGGTGAAGTCTTCCGCTTCTTCAAGCTGCCACCGCGCCAATTCGATCCTATCTACAATCGTGCCCGCGACGTCCTCGCAAGTGTCCGCGAGTGCGAAAAGGAAATCATGGCTCTGTGCGTGCGCAACGCCAAAATGCCACGCAAAACGTTCATCAAGGAATTTCCAGGCAACGAAACCAATGAAGACTGGATTCCTACGATCGTTAAAAAGAAGCGCGACTACTCCGACGCCCTGCGCGGCGTAGCCGACGACATCATCAAGGTACAGCACCGTCTCGCCGCTCTCGAAGAGGAACTCGGCATCAGCCTGTTCACGGTGAAAGAGATCAACCGCCGTATGTCCATCGGCGAAGCCCAGGCTCGCCGCGCCAAGAAGGAAATGGTGGAGGCCAATTTGCGCCTGGTAATCTCCATCGCCAAAAAATACACCAACCGCGGCCTGCAATTTCTCGACCTGATTCAGGAAGGTAACATTGGCCTGATGAAAGCCGTGGACAAGTTTGAATATCGTCGCGGCTACAAATTCTCCACGTATGCCACCTGGTGGATTCGCCAGGCCATTACCCGCTCCATCGCCGACCAGGCGCGCACCATTCGTATTCCGGTGCACATGATCGAAACGATCAACAAGCTCAACCGCATTTCCCGCCAGATGCTGCAGGAAATGGGGCGCGAGCCGACGCCGGAAGAACTGGGCAAGCGCATGGAAATGCCGGAAGACAAGATCCGCAAAGTGCTGAAAATCGCCAAAGAGCCAATCTCAATGGAAACGCCGATCGGCGACGATGAAGATTCGCATCTGGGAGATTTTATCGAGGACGTTTCCATCACCTCACCCGTGGACGCTGCGACCACCCAAGGCCTGATGGAAGCCACCCGCGAAGTCCTCGCCGGACTCACCGCGCGGGAAGCGAAAGTCCTGCGCATGCGTTTCGGTATCGACATGAATACCGACCACACCCTGGAAGAAGTGGGCAAACAATTCGACGTGACGCGCGAGCGTATTCGTCAGATTGAGGCCAAGGCACTGCGCAAACTGCGTCACCCAAGCCGTTCCGATCACCTGCGCGGCTTCCTCGACGACTGAGCCAAATCGGCGCAAATTGACCCTGGTCATATGCGCCCTCGGGCACTATAATGCCCGGCCTTGACAGCCCGCCCGACGGGCCAGTCAAACAACCGACCACGACGTCACAAGCGCAAGGTTCGGGACTCTCAAAGCTAGGCGGGTTCGAATGAAGCCACTCATTCCCTCCCGCCACCGGTGCCACGAGCACCGGACCTTTCTCAAGGGCCTATAGCTCAGTTGGTTAGAGCATCCGACTCATAATCGGCAGGTCCCAGGTTCAAGTCCTGGTGGGCCCACCATAAAAACCCATATTTTCAGATACCTAGAAATCGACCTTCCCTGGCCGCCGTAGCTCGCATCCACAAACTGTCCACACTATCCGAGCAGTAAAGCAATTGCCCCGCGCCCTGTTTGTCGACTTGCCTAGGTCGGAGCTGACAGTCACCATCCACGCCGCTGAAATTACTTCCGCGGTGAATTCGGTGTATCCAGAACCACTCTATTGGCGACTCCAGTGCCCGGCGGTTGCGCATGTATGGTGAAGAGCATTGAAAATACGGCCACAAATACCTTCACTTGTTAAGCAGACGCGTTCACTGGCGAAGCTCTCTAATCTCAGACGCGCCCGCACGAATTCCCTTCACCCAGCATTTTTGCAACATCTACAATGACGACATTATTTCAACGATCGGTTCGAGCTAGTATTACTTATCCACTATCCAACGCCGACACAAACCATTTCAATGAAGACTACAAATTCGGCAGAACCATCCACCACAAGAGCAAAAACCAAACCGTCCATGGAAAAAATTCACCAGTATCTTCAATCCGCTGCAGTGCTTCTCGGAATTCTTGTGCCGTGCATCTTGCTTGCTGGATATGTCTATCACCTCGGCTATTCGGCGACTTTTGGACTTGAACCCAGCCTAATCAATAAGGGATTTTCCGATGTCATTACAGAGGCATGGTTTTTGGGCGCATTATTATTAGCGCACTTCGTCAAATACTGGTGGTCGGGATTCATTGCGGTCGGCGTGATTAGCATGATGATGCTCGCCCTTTTTTATTTTGTGGTTTACCAGAAATCGAAAGGCAAAGATCCGGCAGCCTGGGAAATTACCCGAGATAAGCAAGGACCAAAAATTCTTGGTTTAACGCTTTGGCATTGGAAGTGCTGGTTTGAAACGGTAGAAGAAGTCGGGACCTGGGTGTACATTCCAACGGTGCTGCTTGTACTAGCCTCCCTTATCACCATCATTCCATTTCAATACGGAGCAACCCAAGCTAAAAAGCAAATCAGCAACCTCCAAACAACCGGCTGCAACGCGCCTGCAGAGAAACAGGATCGAACGCGATGTGTGAGCTTGGTTAATATTTCTGTTACCCCGCCCACGACAATTTATTCAGGCATTTTGGTTAGCTCCAACAATGAACTGGTAGCACTTTTTGATGGTAAGACCTTAGAAGTCTTTCGCCTGAAGGACGATTTCAAATTATCCAAACCTCACCACAATTAATAAACATCCTCCCTGCTTTTGGACCGAAGCTGCTGCCAGCACTTTTAATCAAGCTATTACACCAACACCGGATAGTCCGTATAACCTTCAGCCCCCTGCGTATAAAAAGTTTTTTGATCAGGCGTATTTAAAGCCGCGCCGATTTTAAAGCGGGCGGGCAAGTCAGGATTCGCCAAAAAGGGAACGCCAAATGCGACGGCATCGAGCTTGCCGGTGCTGATGGCCGTCGCGGCCTCTTCTGCGGTGTAGCCCATATTGCCCACCAACACGCCTTTAAAATTCTCTCTCGCTGGCGCGAGCACGTCGCCGCTTTGGACTTGGAAAAAATCACCGCGCATAACGTGTAAATAGCCCAAATTAAAATCGTTCAGGCGCTGAGCGAGCCAGCGGGTGAGCGCCACCGGATCGCTATCGCGCATGCTGTTGTAACTGTTCAGTGGGGAGATGCGCACACCCACCTGATGACTCGACCAAACCTCGCACACGGCAGCGACGACTTCCAACAGCAGGCGAGCGCGGTTTTCCATGGGGCCGCCGTATGGGCCACTGCGGCGGTTAGAGCCGTCGCGCAGAAACTCATCCAGCAAGTAGCCGTTAGCTCCATGCAATTCCACACCGTCAAAACCCGCAACTCGGGCGTTAATGGCGGCCTGTTTAAAGCCTTGAATAATCGCCGGAATTTCGTCATCGCTTAGCTCCCTAGGCACCATGTGAGGCAATTTGCCTTCCGGCGTGTGGACCTGGTCGTCAATTGCGATAGCGCTGGGAGCAACGGGTTGTTTTCCACCGTTCAAAGCCGGGTGGCAGGCGCGGCCGCCGTGCCAAATTTGTAAAAAGATCCTGCCGCCTTTAGCGTGGACAGCATTGGTAACCGCCTTCCAGCCGTCAATTTGCACCTGGTTGTAAACACCCGGCTCCTGCCAGAAGGCGGAGTTGCCTTCCATCGACATGGTGGCTTCCGCGATGACGAGGCCGGCCGACGCGCGCTGGGCATAGTACTCGGCCATTAGAGCATTGGGGATGTGCTCCAGGCCTGCACGACGCCGGGTAAGAGGCGCCATCCAAATGCGGTTGGGAATGTGCAGTTGACCTAGTTTTAACTCTTTAAAAAGAACTTCATTGCTCATAAATCTGTCTCGCTTTAAAGGTGAGAAGCGTGGTTCGAATCTACGTCTGCTCCAGAAGATTGGATGTTTCGCACCACAGCAGAGCACCTCGCCCTCGCGGCTTAATGCAAAACGCGCGCTAATTCGAGGTGCGCCGTCACCTGCAAAATGTTCCGAAGCAACCCGAGGCAAAAAGCTGTCGAGCGCAGCCATAAATTGCAGTGAGGCGAATTGGAAATACGCCGAGGGTAATTTGTCGACAGAACGCATTGAGTGGAGGAGTGAGGGATGGACTCGCGCACTGCGACTCGGCTGCGCATATTGTTAACTCGCACTTTCGTTTTCCAAACCAGACGGCTTCAAGCAGCGTACGACTATAAAGAGAGTGAACTAGTCACGTTCACGCGTTCTCAAGATGGGCATAATGACAATAACCTCGGGTCAAGCCGAGCGGGATGCTTCTGGAGAATGAGAATCACTACGGCAAAACCCTGTATTTGCCGACTAGAAGTTAAAAATGGCGCAGGTATAGGGTTCCGTTTCCCTCTTGCCGGCATATGCCAATCCGCTCACATTTTCCCGCAAAGATTTCAGACAGTCGTTACATTCTTGGTGGAGACGACTGGTCCGAAAACGGGAATCGGGGTATACAGCAAGCGCTAAGCCGCACAATAAAGATCAAGGTGGAGATCACCCATGCGTAAACATTTATTTCTGGTTCTGACTGCCGCAGTGCTATACGGGTGCGGCGGCTCAGAGGACCCAGGTACCAGTTCTTCTAGTTCCAGCTCTTCATCGAGCAGCTCTTCGTCGAGCAGCTCTTCGTCGAGTTCAAGCTCGTCCTCCTCCGGATCCACGGGGGATGCAGTGGCGGGGCAGGCATCCTTTAACTCCTTATGCGTAGCGTGTCACGCGTATCAGGGCAAAGGTATTTTTAATGTTATAACCAAGTCGCCGGTCTCCATCGACGACCTGATTGACAAATACGGCACGGTGAGTGGTCTTGCTACTTACATTGACCGAAACATGCCGCAGGGGAACCCTTCAGGCTGTGTTGGCAAATGCGCCCAGGATACAGCCGCTTTTATGGCATCCAAGCTGCCTGAGGTGGATAAAGGTCCTGAAACCGCCGCCTGTAGCGTGGAAGATCCAATCACTTACGGCGTGCGCACGCTGCGACCGCTGACAGCTCAGGAATACCGCAACACGGTAGTTCAGGCAGGTCTGGTCAACGCCACTCAGGCGGCAGGAATTGATCTGCCGGGCGATGTGGTACGCACCAAGAGCGATTATGCGGTGCACTCCGCACTGCGCATCGAAGGTACCCGCGCCACCGCATTTGACAAGGCCGCCTTTAAAGTTGCGGAATTGGCAGCACCTAGTCTGGCCCAGAGCTGCAGCAACAACGCCAACACCTGTGCGACCCGATTCCTCGAAATCGCCTACTTGTTGCATCGTCAGCCATTGGAGACGGACGAGCAGCAATTGTATCGCGGCTTCTTCACTGAATTCGGCGCTCAATCCGGCATGCAGGTCGCCATCGCAGCGGCTCTGACTTCACCACAGTTCATCTATCGCTCGGAGATGGGTATTCCTGTCGGCCAAGCTCTGCTAAATGGATGGAATGTCGGCGGCGGTAGCACAGGCGGCGGCAGCGCTGGCAACTACACTCCCGCTGCAGGTGGCACCACCGTTACTGGCGTGAACTTCTCCAGCAAGTCCACTGGCCAAGCCGCTGGAACGGAGTGGAACCTCTATTCCGACGGCAACGTGAGCCACACTTTCAATATCCCGAATCCTGCCTATATCTCTATTCAGGCGCGGGGTAATGACTACGACGGACGCTGGCCAACCATGACCGTCACCGTTGGCAATAAGCAGGTTGCACAAGAGACCGTAACTGGCTACGACAAACAGACATTCAACTATGTTGTGACCGACGTAACCGGCAGTCAGACCGTACGGATTTCCTTCTCTGGTGACGAGGGCCGTCAGCCCTACGGCAGCCAGGGCAACGACAAAGATCTGTATATCAGTCAAGTCACCGTATCTCAGGCGGTGGCAGCCAATACCGGCGGCGGTAGCATTCCCGCTGGCAATGAAAGCAAACTGGAGTTGGCCGATGCCGATTCCTATGTGCTGACCCCTTACGAGTTCGCCAGCCAGCTCGCCTTCATGTACACCGGTACCGGCCCCAACAAAACTTTGTTGGATCTGGCTGGAAGCGGCCGTTTGAATAGCGATGCGGAAGTGCAGAGCGTAATCAACACGCTGATTGAAAGCGCTGCAGGACGGGCACATGTGGAGCGATTTGGTGGCTTGTGGTTCCGCGCCAACGATGTGATTGGTCAATCACGTCCATCTTTCCCCAGCTTCACTGCTGAGGTCTCACAAGACATGGCTACCGAGGTGCGCAAGCTGTTCGCGGAAATCTGGTACAACCCATCACGTACGTTTGAAGATCTGTATTCCGGCAACTTCACCGTCGTGAACAGCCGTTTGGCGCAGTTCTATGGTGTCAACAACTTCAGCGGCGGCACCAATGATTGGCGAGTGACCACCATCCCCAATCGCGGCGGCATCCTGACCACTGGCGCCTTCCATGCAGGCAACGCCAACGATCTGCACAGCCGCCCCATTTTGAAAGCGGTCAAGCTGCGCGAGTTGATGTTGTGTCACCACATAGGTGCACCGCAGAACATGCTGGCTGATGCCAGCACCATCGCAATCAACCAAGCTGCGATTGTCGATATCCTGCGTCAGCGTGGCGGCCAAGCCTCAGCACGTGAATACTATGAAGCGTCCACGGGTGCAGAAGCATGTCAAACATGTCACCGCACCCAGATCAACCCCTTGTTCGGTATTGACGATTTCGACCAGATCGGCCGCTATCGCACTACCCAAACCGGTCTGCGCCTTATCGACAACACCGGCCTGTTTGAAGCTGGCCAGTCGGGCGTACCTGTTGACACAAGAGGACAGTTGATCGGCTTGGCTAACCTGAGCGATACAGCTTCCCTGAGCTACTCTGGAGCCAAGGACCTCTCGACCAAAATTGCGACTCTGCCTGCTGTCGCGGCTTGTATGGTGGCCAATAGCTTCCGCTACACCACCGGCCTTGCCATCGACAGGGATTCTGTTGCGAAAAACGGCAACAGCAATATCCGAGAAGATGAGTTGACATCCGAGCAGGTCGAAGACTTTGCCTGTGCAAAAGAGGTGTTGTTGGATACCTATGAGACCTCTGGCAAGAAACCTATGGACGTCTATCGCAAGATCGGCACCCTGGATTTGGTACGGTTTCGTAAATAGTTCGACCCGGGCAAACGCATAAAGGTAAATATCATGAGCAAGAAAACTGATTTGTTTGAACAACAACGCAATCGCGAGCGCCGGGCTTTTTTAAACATGCTGGGCAAAATCGGTGTATCCGCGCCGCTACTGCGCACAGCGCCTCTGGTTGCTGGAGTATTTGCCAACCGTTTTGCGGAAGCGCAAACGGCAGGTCGCAAAAAGTTCATCTCCATCTATCACCCCAACGGCACCTACAACGGTGAAGGCAGCGGGTTTATCTCAGGGCCGGCGCGCCAGGTGTACGCGAATATACCGGGCGTAGCTATGCGCACCGCGTCGATTTCCGACCCGGGCGGCCACGGCAACATTGCACGCTCTGCGGGGCGCCTTGAATGGTCCGGCAACCAGCCGTCCAACAGCACTATCGACGTGCAAATGGGCAAAGTGCTGCAAGCCGGTACACCGTCGCCCTACTACTCGTTTGGCGTGCGCATGGACCACTTGGGTAGCAACCTTAACGATGTGTGCTCCATCAACAGCGGTGTGCAATCCGACGTAGGCCGCGGCCCCATCGGCGCTCTGAGCAAAATATTCTCCGGTGCGCCACCCGTTAACGGTGGTGGAGTACAAACGGGCCCCACCCAGTTCGATATGCGCCGCGCGGTGCTCGACGCCAACCGGCTGCTGTTGAACAAGTACAAAAACAAATTCGGCCAGGACGAAAGAGAGAAACTGGATTCCCACTTGGGTGCGATTCAGGAACTCGAAAATCGTTTGGACTTCGATGAACAACTGGCCACAGATCCACCGCCGGCGACCGGTGGCGGCTCCTGTTCCGCGCAGCAGAACTACGCGGTCAACAGCCAGTTGACTCCGCTCGGAGAATACAAAGGCGTGGCCGAAGTCGCTGTTCTGGCCTTCTCTTGCGGCCTGACCAACTCCATTTCGATCCAGTTCAACGAAACCCAGGCGACCTGGCTGCCCAATACTCCGGGCGACCCGGATGCCGTCACAGGGCTGCAAGGCGACCACCACGGCGCCAACCACGGCGGCGGCCAAGCCTTGATACCCCAAGTCATCGCCTATATGCACAAAGGCGTTGCACACCTGATCAGCAAACTGCAGGCTGCCAACCTTTATCAGGACACGGTAATCGTTGTGTACAGCGAAATGGGCCAGGGTGTGGACCATACCCCGGTGCACGGGCCGATCGTTATTGCCTCCGGCAGTGGCGTCACCAGCAGCGCCCGCGCCACCACTATGCAGCACACTGCGGCTTATAACGACGCGGCTCAGATCCTCGGATTGGGCAGTCAGATCGGCTCAGGGCTACACAACTACAGAGCAGGTTCATTACTTTAAGTTTGACACCTCACTACCGGGGACTCAGGTCCCCGGTATCTCCAACTCCAAAGCCATTTCCTCTTCGGGAATCCATCAAAAACTTCTCCTTCTTCATGCCTGGCGCCGTAGTCACACGCCGATATCCAGACATTTCCTTTTGCTTGCCTACTTTTTGAGTTAAGCCAACCTCTCCAGCCAACAGAGCGTCGAATCCCGGCAATCTCAACGCCGAAAATTTGCTGCACAAACAGCGAAACGGACTTAATCTTTCCGGCGGATCGACTATCACTCTTTATGCCTAAAGGGAGAAACAACTATGCTAGGGCAGTTCACTCTCCTCGCCGACTACAACATCTGGATGAACGACAAGGTGTATGCCGCCGCTAGCGAGCTTTCCGACGCTGAATTCAAGAAAAACTGCGGTGCATTTTTTGGCTCCATTCACGGCACATTGAATCACCTTCTCGTCGCCGACCGGATTTGGCTGCAGAGATTCGCCCATCATTTTTTCCACTCCGCCACCCCTTGAATGGGTTAGCCAGCTGCCGCATCCCACGGCGTTGGATGAAATGCTTTTTAACGATTTTCAGGCAATGTGCGAGCACCGGCAAATACTCGATGCGAGCATAAAAGACTGGGTGAGATCTCTAAGCCTGTCGGACTTGCAACAGGTTCTGGAATACTCCTCCATGAAAGGCATTTCCGCCAAAAAACCTTTTGCTGGCGTCTTGCTACATTTTTTTAATCATCAGACGCATCACCGGGGACAGGTGACCACTCTGTTCTCGCAGTTGGGCAAGGATGTTGGAGCAACCGACTTTTTATTACTGGTTCAAAATGAAAATGAATAAATTTTGGATTAGATTGAAATGATTTCATCCTACGCGCTGTAGCGGCAGGATGAAATAAGTCTATACACGGATCAGAGAGTCTTCATTACCTCCACACAGATTTCCTCATCCTGAGCACGCTGTTGCAATACTTTTGTCACCCCACCCGGTATCCGGGTGTCGCGCGCAATATTTTTCAAGCGCTCGGCAGCAACAGTCGTACACAAGGTTGGAATCAAACGCGAGCTATACAACTCTAACATTTGCGCGCCGAGTGGAGATGCGGACTCAGCAATGGGTGACAAAATTTCCTCATTCAGCAGGTTATGCAGATTTTTCTGACCGATGGGAAACAACACATTGAGTACTTTGCGTATCTGTGTATAGGCATAATTGGATTTTGGATTCTGAGCTTTATTAATCCATTCCCGCTTGATAGCCAAATCCGGTTTCTGCCCCAACGCCGCCCATTCGTTGCTTGCCGTCTCCGCCGATTGATCGCGGATCTTGATTTGATCCACCCAATAATCTCCGTCCTCATCCTCTACTCGCACCAATACACCGACCGCCCACCACTGATGATCCAGCGACAACTTGTTTTCCCGCAACATCCTTTTTAGGTGAGATCGGTGCTCAGATGAGTGCAGATAGGTCAGCCACACTTCAAACCAACGCAGCTGCAATCCACCGTCGGTGGCAAGGTAATTTTGATAGGCCAGATTTTCCAGCTTGCGGCGCGCCGCAGGTGCCAGTGCTTCACGCTCGGGGAAAAGCACATCGTGAATTTCCAAATAGGCATAGGCGCGACGCAGGTGATAGGTTCTCGTACGCAAAAGCGATGCCTCAGTCTCATCCGCGAGATAAGTGAGGGAGAGATCAATAAAGTCAGAGGGCGAGATCCGTGCCGCCTGAACCGATTCCCACAGACTGCGCCAAATCATGCCTCGCTCAATGGCGCTGGAAAAATATTTATGCTGGTCACGCACGAAGGCAATGGATTTTTCATCCAGTAAAACTTGTGCGAAAGTATGATCGCTCACGTTAGGCAGAATAAAAGTCGGACATGGCATGCCATCGGCCGAAATAATCCTATTTTTCGCCTGCGCAATATGAGCATCCAACAAAGTTCGCTCCCCTGATTTGCTCAACAACAGAAGATCCAGTTTGTGTTCGCGAAGCGCGCCACTTCCATTGGCCGGCTCTTGATGCAAGTGAAGTTCGGCAATACGCTCATCCGTACAAGTGACTTCTGCGCGCAGCGTATTTACGCCCTCCTGCATCAACCAGGTCCGCGTCCAATCAGCTAAATCCCGCTGCGCAACTTCACCAAGACTGCTGACAAAGTCCTGCAGGCGGGTATTTTGCCAAGCGTGTCGCGCAAAATATTCTGCGATGCCATGTTCGAATGCATCACTGCCTAATAAATGCTGCAATTGCATCAGGACAGAGGCTCCTTTCGCATAAGTAATGCCGTCCATCATCGGCATTACTACCTCGGTATTAGGAATGGTTTGCACAACGGGATGGGTGGTAACCGCCTGATCCTCTTCATAACCCCAGCTTTTGGAATTGGTGGAAAAGTCCACCATGGCGTCGGTGTATTGCGTGGCGTTTGCTGTTGCCAAGCTGCCCATCCATTCGGCAAAACTTTCGTTTAACCAAATATCATCCCACCAGCGCATGGTCACCAGATTGCCAAACCATTGATGCGCCATTTCGTGCATGACCAACACCGCCATATTGCGGCGATCATGGTAATTGTGTTCCCTCCTCGGCTGCATGGACTCTCTAAATGTCACCGCGCCGACATTTTCCATTGCACCAAAATTAAATTCCGGCACCAGCAGCTGGTCGTATTTGGAAAACGGAAAAGGATAGGAGAAATAGTGTTCGAAGTAATCCAACCCCTGACGGGTGACACGAAACCATTCTTCTGCATCTACGTACTTCGCGTAACTTTGCCGCGCAAAAATTCGCAGAGGAATACGGAAAGGATCAGCCTCCTCCCAAATGTGATAAGGCCCGGCATGCAAAGACAATAAATACGTACTGAAAGATTGAGTGTCCGGAAAATACCATCGCCGCCGCTCCGCACCCAGATCGGCAATGCGGCTCTCACGCTCGGCTGTCACGACAGTCCAAGAAGCGGGAACTTCAACATCCAAACGGTAAGTGGCTTTCAAATCCGGCTGATCAAATCCCGGAAAAACCTTATTGAAGCTCCACACTTCGAACTGAGTGTATAAATAAGTGGTGTTATCCTCTGTGTCGCGAAACCAGTGCAGCCCCTGACCATCACGTACATAAGCATGGTGATAGTGAATTTCCAGACTTTGGCGCCCGATCGACAAATCTTGCGCGGCCAAGGTGATGAAATTGCCGTTGTAGTCGGCGGCAACCGCCTTTCCGTTGACACGCACTGCGTCAACTTCACCTCCGACAAAATCCAAAGTGAGCGGTCTGCTTGCATCGCTCAAATTGAAATGAATGCGCGCCACACCGGTAAACGGCACATTGTCCTCCGGCAAGGACAGGGAAAGCTGGTAGACCACGTGACTCACCCGTGCACTTCGCGCTGCCGCCTCCTCCTTTGCCAGAAAAGGCGCATTCTCACGCGCCGGCGTCCCGCTATTGATATGTGTACATCCGATGGCCAGCAGCAAGCCAACAACAACCCCAATCAATCCAAATAACTTGTTCATATCACTCTCCTTAGTTGTCAGCGCGACATAAACTCATTCCGTGCAATCCTTGTCAAGCTTTGCATCGACTAAACCGCTGGCCACGATTTTGATTAGCTGCCCGCCTTGGTCTAGTGTTAATGCAATATGCCAAAAGGAGCTGAGGCCATGTTTTACAGATTCATCCCATGCCTGCTGGCGGTGCTGATCAGTCAATCTGCGGTAGCGCAATACGAGAACTACCTGGGCCTTGGCGGCGCCTATGTGGAGTATGACGATGGTCGGTCCGGCAGCGTCGATATGGGTGCGGCGGTTTTGAATTTAGGCCTTGACTACAATGAGAAAGTCACACTGGAAACCCGCTTCGGCGCCAGTCTCACGCGGCGCAATTTCGAGTCCTCTACCATTGCGGCGGACGGCACCGTCGATGCAAGGCGCGACCTGGATTATCTGGTTGGCGTATACGTCAAATTCAGTCCGTTTGAATATTTTGTCTCGCCTTACGTGATCGGTGGTTATTCGGTTGCACGCACATCTCTCTCCTACCTCGATGTGCATGAAAAAACCAAAGACGACAGTGGCAGTCTGGGAGTTGGCGTGGATCTGTGCCGCGGGGCTTATTGCGGCACGCTGGAAGCGATACGCTACATCAATGAACGGGAGCGAGTGCTGGATGCATTTTCGGTGAGCTTCGTTTATCGCTATTAATTTCGTTTATCTCTGTTAATTTTGTTTATCGCTATTAATAGGGTGCGCAATTGCGCGCACCCACATGCTCAGCGCCGCATCATCCTTTCATAATCCTGAATAAATCTTTGCAGCTTGGAATGTTTGTCCAGCAGGCCCCAAATATGCCGTTTCTCCGGCATTATATTGGGGATATGCCGACGCAGGCAGATACCGGCTAGCAAGCCTACTACCGCAGCTCCAACCGCGGCTTTTGTCACGACCGTTTTACGGTCGTATTTCCACTGTGCATTAATGCCCTTGTCCGTTAGGTAATGGCAGCTTTTTCCGTGCGCTATATCATTGGCAAATCCTTCCACCGTATTGACCCGGTCCGCCACCAGCAATAATAGCCAGTGTGCAAATCTGCCTTCGCTGTATTTAAATGCGCAACGGCGGATCATGCCGCTTAACCCTTTCGCCGGTGCCGCGGTGCCGAAGACCCGGGTGACGTCCGGCCGCTCATTGGAATGCAAAATATGCTCATGGCCAGACTGCTGAGGCGGGCGCACCCATGAAGACGAAGAAGTTTTTTCGCGTCGGCGCATAGGATATGTAGGATCGTTTTTCGGATCGGCGTCCACGGCCCAGCCTTTAATATGAGAAAGCTTTGCACCCAGCTTTTCTTTTAACGCCTGTCCGTTATTGAAATTTTCGTTCTTTTTGTTGCTCTCGTTAATTTTATGCTCATTATTTTCACGCTCATTCATACTTATCTCCAGCGGCTCAGGTTATCAGCAGCGGCTTGATACAGCCGTCCAATTTGTCCGAGAAAATCCGATAGGCGTCGGCAATATCCTGCAACGGAATTCGATGGGTAATCAGCTCTTTCGGATTGAGAACGCCGTTTTGCACGTGTTCGATAAGGCGAGGCAAATGCCGTTTGACGGCCGTCTGATTGGCGCGAATGGTGAGCCCTTTATTCAACACATTGCCAATGGGGATCATATTTCCAGTCGGGCCATACACCCCCACAATAGACACAACGCCGCCTTTTTTCACGGAATTGATGGACCACTGCAATGCGGTGGCCGAGCCGGCCTGCAACAGGAGTTTGCGCCCGGTAATGGTCTGCATGGCGCTTCCTGCCGCTTCCGCGCCCACCGCATCGATACAGACATCCGCGCCCAGATGGTCGGTGATTTTTTTGATAAATAGCACAGGGTCTTCAATCGAGCGGAAATTGTAGGCTTCGCACTGCGCGTAACGCTTAACAAATTCGAGACGGTAATCGAGCTGATCAATGACGATTACGCGTCCTGCGCCAAACAACCAGGCACTTTTGGCTGCCATGATGCCGACTGGGCCAGCGCCGAACACAACCACGGTGTCGCCTACCTGAATGCCGCCCATTTCCGCCGCCTGGTAACCGGTCGGAACAACATCGGTGAGCAGCACCGCGTCATCCAAATCCATTCCCGCCGGAATAACCGTCGGACCGACATCCGCGTAAGGCACGCGCACGTATTCCGCCTGTCCTCCTTCATAACCACCAGCGGTATGGGAGTAGCCGAAAATACCGCCAACAGCGGTTGCTTCCGGATTGGATTCGTGACAATTGCCGAACAAACCCTGTTGGCAAAAAATGCATTTTCCGCACGCAATATTAAATGGCACCAATACCTGATCGCCCACTCTCAAGTTGCGCACTTCCGCTCCGATCTCTTCCACCACGCCGGTAAATTCGTGACCGAAAGTCGTGCCGACGCGGGTGTCCGGCACATTGCCGTGATAAAGATGTAAATCCGAACCGCAAATACAACTGCGCGTCACCCGTACTATGGCGTCCTGCGGGTGCAGAATTTCCGGCATCGGCTTATGGCTCGCACGGACTCGGCCTGGGCCTCGATAATTCATTGCCAACATAAAAAAATCCCCCGGTGCATTCGTTATCCCGATTCATTTAATGTCATTGACAACAAACTATGTCACTAACAGCAAACTGTAAGTTCGGGAATGCACACAGGGGATTTTCTATCCCAACGAAAAGAGACGGTTATTTTGTTAATTAATAATCGAATTTTTCTCCCGCAAGCGCTGGCGTGGTGGAGGGTGATACGCGCTTTTGCGCCGCCTGCTCATAGGCATAGGCGTAACCCAACAAACGCGGTTCACTATAGGCTGGGCCAAAGAAAGAAATTGTCACAGGCATTTTTTCGTTGGTGACACCTGCAGGGACGATCACATCTGGAAATTGCGTGACATTGGCGATGCTCGACAGTGAAGGGCGGCGCGGGCGCTCGACAATATTCGGTGTTTCCGGATCGATCATTTCCGGCTGAGTTGGACGGGTGGGGTAAACCAGAGCATCCAATTGATGCTCTTCCAACAACCCCAGCACAGCCCCCTGCACTGATTTCATACCGTAATATTTGGCCGAGGTATAACTCAGATCCGTGATAGGTGGACGTTTGCCCAAGTCAGTAAACCGGGTAAATACGCTGGGATGCGGATGAAAATTGCCTTTGGCCTTGGTGAGCTTCATGCCCTGCTCGCCCAGCTCGGTAACGGTTTTGGGAAATCCAGGGCGCAGCGTGCCGAGATAATCCACATAATTATCTTTCACTTCGGCGCGAATTGGATTCATAACAGATTCGCGGCTGCTAAGCGCAGCGGCGGGAAAATGCAATTCATCCACGAGAATTGCGCCTTGGGCTTCCAATTCCTTTAACGCTTCGTTGAACACGCGATCCACTTCTGGATCCGTGCCGGTAAAATCGCGAATAACACCGAGGCGCGCACCTTTTAGCGAATCAGCTTTGAGAAATGGTGTGTAATCTTTAAAAAACAAACCCGCGCTGGTGCTGGTGAGCGGATCTTTCGGGTCGACACCCGTCATAGCACCAAGCGCAACAGCGGCATCATAAACCGTGCGCGCCATAGGGCCGCCGGTATCGAAGGACAGTACGCACGGCATTATGCCAGTGCGGGAAATAAGACCGTTGGTGGGCTTGATGCCGACCACCCCATTGGCAAACGATGGGCCGCGAATGGAGCCGCCGGTATCCGAGCCAAGCCCCAACGGCGCAAACCAAGCGGCGAGACCAGCGCCAGTCGCACCGGAGGAACCCGAGGGCACGCGGCGCGGATCGTGTGGATTGAGCGTTTGGCCTCCGCGCGAACTGTAACCCACGCCGCCGTGGGCGAATTCATCCATATTCACCTTGGCTAGAATAATCGCCCCTGCATCGCGTAATTGTTTGATGCTGGGCGCATCCTGATACGGAATGGATTTATCCAACAAAAACGTTCCGCCAGTGGTGGGCATATCGGCCGTGTCGAAATTATCTTTCGCCAGAATGGGAATGCCATGCAGTGGCGAACGCCGGCCGGTCTTTTTAAATTCTGCGTCCAGCTCTTTTGCTGTTTGCAGCGCTTTTTTATTCAGCGTGATCACCGTATTAAGTGACGGACCTTTTTTATCGTAGGCTTCGATGCGTGCCAGATACATTTTCACCAGCTGCTCGTAGGTCAACGCCCCTGCATCCACCGCCGCCTGAATTTCCTGAATGCCCGCCTTTTCCAAATCAAAAGTCGCAGCCTCAACCAGTCTGGCGGCGCCCATCGCCGCAGCTATGGCGGTAGCAAGCACAAATGTGCGCAATTTTTTTGCTTTCATAAAATCAGCATCTCCAAGAAATCGCATTTAAAGATTGATTACGTCGCCCGATAGCGCAGGTGTGTGTTTGGGTAACCGCAGGGCTTTGGTGGCCTGTTCAAAGTCGTAGCCATAACCCAGCAATTTTCCCTCGCTGAAAGCCGGGCCAAAAAACGAGATGGTGACCGGCAAGCCGCCGCTGGTCATTCCGGCGGGGATGATCAAATCGGGAAAGCCGGTTTGATTGGCAATATTCGTGGGGGAATCGGTAGGTGAGCGCGGAGCTGGATCACCCTTTGGTTTGATCAGCGACGCTCCGGTGGTGTTAGTGGGATAAACAATGGCATCGAGCTGATCATTGCTCATCACACCTTCCACCGCTTTGGTGAGCATGGCGGAGCCTTCGTTTTTTGCCGCCAGATAAACAGGATCATTCAAATCCCGCGCAACCGATGCGGTGTATTTCAGCGCGAAAGCTTTTTCCGGGCTGCGGTATCCGGTTTTCGGATCATTTGCCAGACGCACCAGGTCATCGAATGTTTTGGGATATTTTGCGCTGGTTGTCTGCAGATAATCGGTAATCTGCGCCTTGAACTCCGACGCCATCACCAGCGATGAAATATCCATGCGCCCATCCAGCACATAAGCTGGAAAGCGGATATCCACCGGAGTTGCGCCAAGTTTCGCAATCGTTGCAACCGCCTCATTGAAGACGCGATCCACTTCAGCATTTTTGCCAGTGAAATCCCGCGCAATCCCGATGCGCGCACCTTTTAATGAACCGGTTTTCAAAAAGGTTGTGTAATCCCTGGCAACTTTGCCCTGGCTTTTTTGCGTAGCGGCGTCCGAGGGATCGACACCGGTCATGACATTCAAGGAAATTGCTATGTCGTAGACACTACGCGCCATGGGACCGCCAGTATCAAATGTCAGCGCGAGCGGCACTATGCCATCGCGGGATAACAAGCCGTGGGTAGGTTTGAGCCCGACAATACCGTTGACAGAACTGGGGCCGCGCACCGAACCACCGGTGTCCGTGCCCAAACCAAACTGCGCAAAAACAGCCGCGATCGCCGCGCCTGTGCCACCGCTGGACCCAGCGGGACCGCGCTCCAGATCGTGGGGATTCAACGTCTGACCACCGGCTGTACTGGAGCCATTGGGTACAGCGCCCGCTTTGAGGGTTGCCACATCGGTCGCGCCGCTGACACTGCCGCCGCCACCGGCCCATTCACTTAAATTCACCTTGGCCAGAATGATCGCGCCCGCATCGCGCAGTTTTTTTACGGTAAACGCGTCATCCGGCGGCATCGAACCTTCCAGCAACTGGGAGCCGCCCGTGGTGGGCATATCGGCGGTATCGAAATTATCTTTGAGCATTACCGGAATGCCGTGCAGCGGGCCTCGTATCTTGCCGGCTTTGCGCTCAGCGTCGAGGGTTTTCGCCAGTGCCATAGCCTCGGGATTCAAATAAATAACAGAATTGATTACCGGGCCTTTTTTGTCATAGGCCTCGATGCGTTTGAGGTAGACGGACACCAGCTTTTCAGAGCTCAGCTTGCCGCTGTCAAAAGCTTTATTGATGTCTGCAATTGTGGCGGTGTGCAGATTGAGGGTTTCCGCGTGCGCTGTGTGGATCATCATCAAAGCGACAGCAACGGCCAGCCCTTTTACTAGGCGACCGGTATGGCCAGGGGCAACAATCATCGGGGAGTCTCCAGCAGCACCATCGGACGCGATGGCGGACTGCATTGGAGACGACAGCGCCCGAACCATACCCTACCGAACAGAAATACTCCGACCACCGCAGCTAATCTTGCTCAATCCAGAGGACAACCGGCGCAGGTCTGATAGGCGGAAGGCAGGCGGCGCACTACAATACCAGCACCACGGGCTATGCGCGCCCAAGCGCGCAGGAACATCCAATCAAGGTTTGATGATGGCAACGCACAAGGCAAAAAAAACACTGGGCCGCACCGGACTGATCCTGATTTTGTTACTCACCCTCGCCGCCTGCACCACCAAAGTCGCCTACAACTTTCTCGACTGGGCGATAGAGTGGAAAGTGCAACGCATGGTCAAGCTGCACGGTGAGCAGAAAATTCTCACGCAAAAAGCCATCAAGGACTTCCACCACTGGCACCGCACCACACAATTACCTCTGTACGCCGACTATCTACGCCTGCTGCAAATCCGCCTGAACGATACACCTATAACGGGGGAAGAAATTCACGCGGAAACGGACAAAGTCCAGGTGCTGGTCGATCAATCCGTGGAAAAAGTTCTGCCCGACGCCACCGAAGTTCTCTCCACCCTAAGTGACGCACAGGTAAAGGAACTGCTTAAAAGCGTCGCTGAGGAACGCAAAGAGTACAAAGAGGAATATGTCGACCCGAGCGAGAAAAAGCGGCAAAGGATCTACTACAAAAAGTTCATAAAGCACGCCCAGGATTGGCTCGGCACTCTGTCAAAAGCGCAAAAAGAACAAGTCAAAACCTGGAGCGAACAACTCGAACCTTTCGAGACACTTAATCTGGAACAACAAAAAATCTGGGAGCAGGACCTGGAAAAAATCCTCGCCCAACGCCAGGACAAAACCGCCCTGCTCAAAGACCTGCAAAACCTGATGTTCCACCGCACCGACAACTGGCAACCCGAACTCGAAAAAATCCTCGACCGCAATCAGGCATTAAGCTATGAATTAATAGCGAATTTGTTGAATGGGATGAGTGAGGGGCAGCGTAAGCATATGAATAAGAAGATTGAGGATTACGTGAAGTTGTTTGGGGAGTTGTCGGGGGAAGTAAAACGCTAGCCACACTAACTCACACCAAACACACCCACCCATCTAAATCCTCATCATTCCAGCGCGACAATAAATCCACGGAGTCATCCACCACTTTTAAATAGACGTCGATAATTTCCGTGGCGAGTTTGAAGAGGTTGTGGCTTTTGGTGGTGATGGTCATACCGGAGAGGACGTCGGCTTCGACGGTGTTGAGCAGAAACATTAATTTCAGCTCGTAGGTTTTAATCATGGATATGGATGGCAGGGCGCCGGCGAGGAGGGATTCCAGGCGTTCGGTCTGGTGGCGAAGTTTTTCATTGGAAGCGCGGGCGGTGGAGAGGGCGTAGCGTAATTTGCGGTCGTGGTGATAATCGCAAAGTCCTTTGGCTGCGGCATAAGTGGATAAGGCGCGGATGCGCCCCACCTGCTCCGCCATGGTGGTGACCTGGCGCGCGGCGAAATTCAATAATTCGATCTGCTTGAACATTTTCGGATAGGCCGCCGAATCCTCGGCCGGCAATTCCAGTTTGTTTTTATCGGCGACCACCACAGAAACCGGTTTTTCGAGAAATTTGGCGAGCCCGGCAATCATGGTGTGCAACTGCTCGATGAAATGCGAGTGAAGCTCGAAATTATCGATAACGTCATCACCCTGCCAATCCACGCGGATGGTGTGCCAAGCGTTATGCAGATTTTCTTTATCCCGCGCAGATAGCAAACCCGTCTGGGCTGCGAAGACTTCCAAAGAGATGAGGCGTCGCTCCACCTGGCGCTGCAAAATCAGGAAATCCCCCCTGGAACAGGTTGCTGCCTGCCAGCAGCGCCATGCTCATCCCCCGGTGCCGCTGCACCGCCTTGGTCATCTGGTTGAGCTGCTTGATCAGCGAGAGGGCGTCCTGACGCTGGCGGTAGAGAGCGCAGAACGCCTCAAAATCGCCGGGAGGGGCGCTTGAATTTGGTGCTTCTAAAAATGCTGCTTGTTCAATCATGGTGCAAAGCTGTGGTCGCCGGATGTGGCAAGGCCCCAAAGAAGTGAACCTTGTGTTCTAAAGGGCTGCCTACGCAATGCCTGTGCCACCGAAGCAGGCAGGAACCGGGGCCGCGGCAAATATTCCGCCTTGCCCTGGTGCCTTTGGCAGTTTCAACTGCCTATAATGACTCCTTTTTACCTCCGACCCCCTATATTCCAGTTGCAAAACATCATGAACGAGCACTACAACCCGGCGGAAGTCGAGCAGGCTGCCCAGGCCTATTGGGAAAACAATCGCAGTTTCGAGGTGACGGAAGATCCCACCAAGGAAAAATTCTACTGCCTGGCCATGTTTCCCTATCCCAGCGGCCGCCTGCATATGGGGCATGTGCGCAACTACACCATCACCGATGTGATCTCCCGCTATCAGCGCATGCAGGGCAAAAATGTGTTGCACCCCATGGGGTGGGACGCCTTCGGTCTGCCGGCGGAAAATGCCGCCATCAAGAACAATACCGCCCCCGCCAAATGGACCTATTCCAATACGGATTACATGCGCCAGCAGCTGAAGGCTTTGGGCTTTGGCTTTGACTGGTCTCGCGAGGTCACCACCTGCAAACCGGATTACTACCGCTGGGAGCAGTGGTTCTTTACCCGTCTGTACGAAAAAGGCTTGGCCTATAAAAAAGTGTCGTCGGTGAACTGGTGCCCGAAGGATCAGACGGTATTGGCCAATGAGCAGGTGGAAAACGGCTGTTGCTGGCGTTGCGATACCCCGGTGGAGCGCAAGGAAATTCCCCAGTGGTTTATCCGCATCACCGACTATGCGGAAGAATTGTTGAACGACCTGGACAAGCTGCCGGACTGGCCGGAGCAAGTCAAAACCATGCAGCGCAATTGGATCGGCAAAAGTCGTGGCGTGGAAATGCGCTTTGATCTGGCGCAGCCGGTCGGCGAGCACAAAGCCTTCGAGGTTTACACCACCCGCCCGGATACCTTGATGGGCGTTACCTACGTCAGCCTTGCCGCGCAGCATCCCATCGCTCTCCATTTGGCGAAGGACAATGCGGAGCTGAATGCCTTTATCGAAGCCTGCAAGGTGCAATCCGTCGCCGAGGCGGATATGGCCAATATGGAAAAACGCGGCATAGATACCGGCGTCAAAGCCCGCCATCCCATCACCGGCGAGGAAGTGGCGGTGTGGGTCGCCAACTATGTACTGATGGATTACGGCTCCGGCGCGGTGATGGCGGTGCCCGCCCACGATCAGCGGGATTTTGAGTTTGCGCAGAAATACGCGCTCGACATTAAACAGGTCATAGCGCCCACCAATGGCGATGCCATAGATCTGGCCTCAGGAGCGTTTACTGACAAAGGCGTACTGGTCAATTCCGGTGAATTCGACGGCTTGAACTTCGACGCCGCCTTCACCGCGATTGCCGAAACCCTCGCCGCCGCCGGCAAAGGCCGCGTCACCACCAACTATCGCCTGCGCGACTGGGGTGTGTCCCGCCAGCGCTACTGGGGTGCCCCCATTCCTATGTTCAACCTGCCGGACGGTGGCGAAATTCCCGTGCCGGCTCACAAGCTGCCGATTCTGCTGCCGGAAGATGTGGTCATGGACGGCGTGCAGTCGCCCATCAAGGCCGACGCCAACTGGCGCAAAGATGAGCTGAACGGTCAGGCGGTCGAGCGCGAAACCGATACCTTCGACACCTTTATGGAGTCCTCCTGGTACTACGCGCGCTACACCTGCCCCAATGCCGACTCCATGCTCGACAGCGCCAAAGCCAACTACTGGCTGCCGGTCGACCAATACGTCGGCGGTATCGAACACGCCATTCTCCACCTGCTCTACGCCCGCTTCTTCCACAAACTGATGCGCGATGAAGGTCTGGTGCAATGCGACGAACCCTTCAACCGCCTGCTCTGCCAGGGCATGGTGAACGCCGAGTCCTTCTGCAGCCGCAAAGACGGCCGCACCGAGTGGATTGCGCCGGAGGAAGTGACGGTCGAGCGCGATGAAAAAGGCAAAATGATCCGCGCTTTCCACAAGGTCACCGGCGAGCCTCTGGAATTCGGCGGCGTGATCAAGATGTCGAAATCCAAAATGAACGGTGTCGATCCGGAAACGGTGATTCAGCAATACGGTGCCGACACCGTCCGCCTGTTCACCATGTTCGCCGCACCGCCGGAGCAGAGCCTGGAGTGGACCGACAGCGGTGTGGAGGGCGCCTCGCGCTTTTTGCGCCGCTTGTGGAAGAGCCGTCACCAGTCACCTAGAAGCCGGGCAACCGGGCGCGCTGGATCCGGCGCAGCTCAACGATCAGCAGAAAGCCCTGCGCCGCAAAACCCATGAAACCATTCAGAAAGTCAGCGACGATTTTGGCCGCCGCCAGACTTTCAACACCGCCATTGCCGCAGTGATGGAACTGCTGAATGAAGTCAGCCGCCAGGCGGACCGTTCGACACCGATTGGCCTCGCCGTCGAACGCGAAGCCGTAGAAGCGGCGATCTTGCTGCTCGCGCCGATTGTGCCGCACATCTGCCACAGTCTGTGGCAGATATTGGGACAGCAGGGCGATGTGCTGAATGCGCCCTGGCCGGTCTTCGATACCAGCGCCCTGGTGCGCTCAACCATCGAAGTCGTGGCGCAGGTCAACGGCAAGGTGCGCGGCAAGTTCGCTGCTCCGGCGGACGCGCCGCAGGCCGAGCTGGAGAAACTCGCCCTGGCGGACGACAATGTGCAGCGATTTATCGACGGCAAAGAGGTGGTGAAGGTGATCGTGGTGCCCAACAAACTCGTCAACATCGTTGTGAAAGGGTGATGCGCTTGCGCTGGTCCTGTGCCGCCCTGCTCTGCCTTATCCTCGCCGGCTGCGGCTGGCAGCTGCGCGGGGTTGGCAGCTACCAGGGACCATCGGCTCTGAACGTGGTGCCGGCGGACCGCTTCTCTCCGCTCACGCTCGCGCTGCTGGACGCCATGCACCGCAGCGCCGTCAAACCGCAAGCCGATGCGCCCATCAGCCTGCACCTGGGCAATGAAGAATTGCAAAGACGCGTGGTTGCCGTCACCTCCATCGGTTCGCCGGCGCAGTACGAGCTGTCCCTCTCCGCCGAATTCCACTACCAAGTGGCGGGCGAGAAGACCGTGAACCTGCCGCAGATCCTGTCGGTCGAGCGGGTGTTCGACTTCGACCCCAGCAACACCGCGGCGAAGAGCGAAGAGGAAGATACGCTCCTGGAAGAAATGAGACTGGACCTCGCCCAGCGCATTCTCCGTCAGGCCCGCAACGTGGCGATCCCCAATGGCAAAACTCAACCCTGAACAACTGCCCCAGGCTTTGCAAAAAGGCCTGAGTCCCGTCTACCTGATCACGGGTGACGAGCCTTTGCTGGTGCAGGAGAGCTGCGACGCCATACGCGCAGCAGCGCGCAAAGCGGGTTTCAGCGAGCGGGAGATTTTCCACACCGACGCCGGCTTTCAATGGCCGCAACTGCTGCAAAGCGCCAACAGTCTCAGCCTGTTCGCCGATAAAAAACTTCTCGAAGTGCGCCTACACAATGGCAAACCCGGCGACGCAGGCGCCAAGGTGTTGCAGGAATACTGCGCCTCCCCCTCCTCCGACAACCTGCTCCTTTTGGTCTGCCCCAAACTCGACAAGGCCACGCAAAACAGCAAGTGGTACAGCGCCATCGAGCAGATCGGCGCTGTCGTCACCATCTGGCCGATCGGCGTCAAACAGCTGCCGCGCTGGATCGAACAGCGCCTGCAGCGCGCCGGTATTCGCGCAGATTCCCAGGCCATCGACATATTGGCCGGGCGGGTGGAAGGCAATCTGCTGGCGGCGGTGCAGGAGATCGAAAAACTGAAGCTGGTGGCCGAGAACGGCATGATCGACGCCCAGACCATGGCCCACGCCGTGGTGGACAGCGCGCGTTACGACGTTTTCGGTCTGGTGGACAAAGCCCTCGCCGGCCATGCGCAGAGCGCGGCGGCCAGCCTCAACGGCCTGCGCGGCGAAGGCACGGAAGCGATGGCAGTGCTGTGGGCGCTCACCCGGGAAATCCGCGCCCTCGCCGCCCTCAAGATGGCCCTCAGCGACGGTCAGCGCCTGGAGATGGTGGCGCGCAAACACGGCATCTTCGAAACCCGCCTGCCCCTTATTCGCGGCGCCTTGCAGCGCCTTTCGATCGGCACACTGCGCCTGCTGCTGCGCGAATGCTCGTATACCGACCGCACCGTAAAAGGCATGGCGCAGGGCGATCCCTGGGAGGCGCTGCTGGATATAGTGCTGTCGCTGGCGGGAGTGCGGACGCTGGATAATCGCAGCCTGAAATTACTGCTGTCGTAAGATTTTCGGGCAAGCAGGCATCTGTTGAATTCTGATTTCACGGGACTGGAACTGAACAATGCCGGCGCACCATGCACCGGCATTTTTGAAGGACACGTTTAAACGCACCGCGTTAAAAATCACCTGCCGTACGTCATCAATCCGCAACCCGACCAAAACGGCCGCTATTAAAATCGTTGATGGCGTCGTTGATCTGCTGATCGGTGTTCATGACAAAAGGTCCATAACCAACAATCGGCTCATCGATTGGCGCACCCGCCAGCAACAACAATTTGCTGGGGCGCTCCGCACGAATGTGCACGTCTTCGCCGCTGCGGTTCAGCAACGTCATCTGCGCATTGCCAAGCGTTGCCTCACCATTCACCTGCACCTCACCAGTGAGCAGAATCACCATGCCATTCCAACCCTCAGGAATTGGCAACACCACCTCACCCCCTGCATTCAACCGCACGTCCCACACCGACATGGGACTGAAAGTGTGCGCCGGCCCTTGGGTGCCTGCATAGGAACCGGCGATAACACGGGCGAAGCCGGCGTCCTTGTCGAAATGCACAATCGGTATCGCATCAGCCGAGATGGCCTGATAACCCGGAGCCGCCATTTTGTCCGCCGCGGGCAGGTTGACCCACAATTGCACCATCTCGAAATTGCCGCCAGTGAGACTGAAACCCGGTGAATGGAATTCCTGGTGCAAAATGCCCGCTCCCGCCGTCATCCACTGCACATCACCGGGGCCGATAACGCCGCCCTGGCCAGTCGAATCCTTATGTGCCACTTCGCCCTCATAGACGATGGTGACGGTTTCAAAACCGCGATGGGGATGCGTACCCACCCCGCGGGGCCCGCGCCCGGGCGGGTTGGGCTCAAACACATAAGGGCCGGCCAGATCCGCTAACAAAAACGGACTCACCTGCGCGCCCTGACGGTTATACGAAAACAACGATCTGACCGGAAAACCGTCACCTACCCAATGTTGAGCGGGCGCTTTGTAGATGCCACTGATTGCTTTCATATCGAAATCCTCTTTGAACCCGCCCTAATTAACGGGTTGCTTTACCACAGGGGCTATGATATCGATGGAACGACAATCGTGGTATACGGCATTTTTTGCTTACAGCGTTCCAAATTTGGAACGAAAGAGGTGGCCATGCAGGATCTCAACGATCTCTATTACTTTGTTCAGGTGGTGGAACATCAGGGGTTTGCACCCGCCAGTCGCGCGTTGAATATCCCCAAATCAAAACTCAGCCGGCGCATTGCGGAGCTGGAAGAGCGGCTGGGCGTGCGCCTGTTGCAGCGCTCCACCCGCCACTTCCATGTGACAGAACTCGGCCAGCGCTACTACCAACATTGCAAAGCCATGCTGATCGAGGCGGATGCCGCACAAGCGGTCATTGATGGCACCCAATCGGAGCCTTCCGGCCTGATCCGCCTAAGCTGCCCGATCACCTTGTTGAACGCGCATGTGGGTGCCATGCTGGCGGCCTTTCTCCAGCAATACCCTCAGGTGTCCATCGATCTGGAGGCGACCAATCGACGGGTGGACGTGGTCAGCGAGGGATTTGATCTGGCGATCCGGGTGCGTCCGCCACCGCTGGAAGACAGCGATCTGGTGCTCAGGACTTTGTCGGATCGCGGCAAAATCATTGTCGCGAGTCCCAAGTTGTTCGGCGCCGACAGCGTGCCCGCGACGCCGGAGGCGCTGCTCGACCACCCCGCCCTGGCGGTAGGCAATATGCAGCAGCGCCACGCCTGGACGCTTATCAATCGCCAGAATGAGTCGTGTGATCTTATCTACCACCCGCGCTACGCCACCACCGACATGCTCGCCTTGCGTGAAGCGGCCATCGCCGGCATCGGCATTGTGCAATTGCCGCTCTTAACAGTGCGCGACGCCCTGGCCAGCGGGCAGCTCATTCACCTACTTCCCGAATGGTCCCTGCCGCGGGAAATCATTCACTTGGTCTTCCCTTCCCGACGCGGTTTGTTGCCGTCGGTCAGGTTGCTGATTGATCATCTCGCCGGCTGCTTTGCGGCTTTTGATGAGGACTGACGCAGGCCTTGGCACGCGATCTAACTTTGGATGCGAAACGCACCCATAGATCATCTTTTGTACCCTCTCCAACATAGCTATATCGCTGCAGGTCTACATAAGAAAAAATTCTAGAGGTTATCCACAGTTGAGCTATGCCTCCGAGCATCTCAACCCCCTCGGGGGCTAGGTGGACTTGTCCACAGGATGAGCAGGTTTTTCCCCACCATTGTCCACAGAATTGTCCCCTGGGCCTTGCCTTGCAGAACCGCCAAAACCGCATTATCTTGTAGCCATTCCTTAAAACACCACAACATATGGTGTTTTCTTTTTTTGAACTACGCTTGATGTTGGGGCTTATCCACATAAGTAAAACAGGGTAAGAAACTCCTTAGCGAGCCAGTATTTACCAGTTCCAGTTAGCCAAAAACGACAACAAAACCTAACCCGACACATCGCCTGTTGGGCCATACGGAGGACCATTATGCATACAGACGTGGATACCAAAGAGCCACAAACCGCCCGAGCACCCGAAGCCGAGGCACCAGCGTCCATTGCCGCCACCGCACCGGGTCAATTGCGCGTCATCAAGCGCAACGGCACTGTCGTTCCCTACACCGACGACAAAATCTCCGTGGCCATGACCAAGGCATTTCTCGCCGTGGAAGGCGGTACTGCAGCCGCGTCCAGCCGTATCCATGAAACTGTCGCCAAGCTGACCAAACAGATCAGCGAAACCTTCAAGCGCCGCATGCCCTCCGGCGGCACCATCCATATCGAAGAGATCCAGGATCAGGTCGAGCTGACCCTGATGCGCACCGGCGAGCACAAAGTCGCCCGCGACTACGTGATCTACCGCTCCGAGCGCGCCCGCATCCGCGCGCAAAAGTCTCAGGTCGCATCCAACCTGGATGTGCCCAATATCCAGGTGGTTATGCCCAACGGCGAGAAACAAAAACTGGATGTGGAGCGCCTGTTCACCCTGGTGACCGACGCCTGTGAAGGACTGGAGGAAGTAGATCCGCAGGCGATTCTGAAAGAGGCCATGCGCAATCTGTACGACGGTGTATCCCACGAGGACCTGAACACCTCCCTGGTGATTTCCGCCCGCACCCTGGTAGAGAAAGAGCCCAATTACACCTACGCCACTGCGCGTCTGCTGATGGACAAATTGCGCGGTGAAGCCCTGCGTTATCTGGGCATCGCCCAGGAAGCCACCCAGCAGCAGATGGGCCAATACTACGGCCCCGCGCTTAAGGCGTTCATCCAAAAAGGCGTGGAACTGGAGCTGATCTCCCCCGAACTTCTGACTTTCGACCTGGATCTGCTCGGCCAAGCGCTGCTGCCGGAGCGCGACAAACAGTTCACCTACCTCGGCCTGCAAACCCTGTACGACCGCTACTTCCTGCACACCAAAGGCGTGCGCATCGAGCTGCCCCAGGTGTTCTTTATGCGTGTCGCCATGGGCTTGTCCTCTGCCGAGCAGAACAAAAATGAACAGGTGATCGAGTTTTACCGCCTGCTCTCGTCCTTCGACTACATGAGCTCCACGCCGACGCTGTTCAACTCCGGCACCCTGCGCCCGCAGTTGTCCTCCTGCTACCTGACCACCGTGCCGGACGATCTGATGGGCATTTACGGCGCCATCCAGGACAACGCCATGCTGTCCAAATGGGCCGGCGGTCTGGGCAACGACTGGACACCCGTGCGCGCACTCGGCTCCTACATCAAAGGCACCAACGGCAAATCCCAAGGCGTGGTTCCGTTCCTGAAAGTCGCCAACGACACCGCCGTGGCGGTCAACCAGGGCGGCAAACGCAAAGGCGCCGTGTGCGCCTATCTGGAAACCTGGCACCTGGACATCGAGGAATTCCTCGAACTGCGCAAAAACACCGGCGACGACCGCCGCCGCACCCACGATATGAACACCGCCAACTGGGTGCCCGATCTGTTTATGAAGCGCGTGTTTGAAGACAAACACTGGACGCTCTTCTCGCCCAATGACGCACCGGATCTGCACGACCTGTACGGCAAAGCTTTCGAGGCGCGCTACGAGGACTACGAGCGCAAAGTGGAAAACGGCACTTTGAAACTGCACAAGAAAGTCCGCGCCCTGGATCTGTGGCGCAAGATGCTGGGCATGCTGTTTGAAACCGGCCACCCCTGGATCACCTTCAAGGACGCCTGCAACCTGCGCAGCCCGCAGCAGCACGCCGGTGTGGTGCACTCCTCCAACCTATGTACTGAAATCACCTTGAACACCAAGGCGCACGATGAGATTGCCGTGTGCAACCTGGGTTCGGTGAATCTGGCGCAGCACATCGAAGACGGCAAACTGAACGAAACGAAGCTGCGTGAAACCGTGCGCACCGCCGTGCGCATGCTGGATAACGTCATCGACATCAACTACTACTCGGTCCCGGCCGCACGCACCTCCAACCTGCGCCACCGCCCAGTGGGCCTGGGCATCATGGGCTTTCAGGATGCGCTCTATCAGATGCGCCTCCCCTACAGCAGCGATGCCGCGGTGGAGTTCGCCGACCGCTCCATGGAGCTGATCAGCTACTACGCCATCGAAGCTTCCAGCGATCTGGCCGCCGAGCGCGGCAGCTATTCCAGCTTCGAAGGCTCCTTGTGGAGCAAGGGCATTCTGCCGATCGACTCCATCGAACTGCTGGCGCATAACCGCGGCGAGCAGTACATCGAGCAGGACCGCAGCAAAACCCAGGATTGGAACCGCCTGCGCGAGAAGGTGAAAACCCAGGGCATGCGCAACTCCAACGTGATGGCGATCGCGCCCACCGCGACCATCGCCAACATCACCGGAGTCAGCCAGTCCATCGAGCCGACCTACCAGAACCTGTACGTGAAATCCAACCTGTCCGGCGAGTTCACCGTGGTCAACCCCTACTTGGTGCACGACCTCAAGGCGCGCGACCTGTGGGATATCGTCATGGTCAACGATCTGAAGTACTACGAAGGTTCCGTGCAGAAGATCGACCGTGTGCCGGAGGATCTGAAGCAGCTGTACGCCACCGCGTTCGAGGTGGAGCCGCGCTGGATCGTCGACGCCGCCAGCCGCCGGCAGAAGTGGATCGACCAAGCCCAGAGCCTCAACCTCTATATCGCCGGCGCCAACGGCAAGAAGCTGGATTTCACCTACCGCATGGCCTGGTTCCGCGGCTTGAAAACCACCTATTACCTGCGCGCCCTGGCGGCCACCACCACGGAGAAATCCACCATCAGCACCGGCAACCTGAACGCGGTCTCCGCCAAGAGCGAAAGCCCGACACTGGAAGCGACGGCAGCGCCTGTACCCAAGGCATGCTCCATCGACAATCCGGATTGCGAGGCTTGCCAATAAGCCACCAACCCTCAACGAAAAATCAGGAGTGGGCCCGGGGATAAAGGTGCGCGGGGGCGCACCTGGCCATCCGCACTTGCGGGGCCACCGGCACTCTAATGACCTACAACCTTGCGACCTACAGGAAACACCACATGTTGAGTTGGGATGATTACAACGACGAAAAAGCGCCCGCGCCCGCCGTTGAGAAGAAGATTGCACCCGAAGTTATTCAGGCGGCTCTGGCTGCCGAACCCGCTGCCGCGGAAGTCCGTCCGGCGGCGGAAAAAGTTGCACCCGCAGCGAAGCCCGCGCCGGCGGCACCCGCAGCAGCGGTAAAACCCGGCCTGAACAATCAAGACGCCATCACCCTGGCCAAACAGGCCGTGCGCGATCTGGACCCGGCACCAGGTCTGGAAGAGCTGGAAATGGGCGCGGCCCGGGTCCAGGTGGATGACAAGCGCATGATCAACTGCCGCGCCGACCTCAACCAGCTGGTGCCCTTCAAATACGAGTGGGCCTGGCAGAAATACCTGGACGGCTGCGCCAACCACTGGATGCCCCAGGAAGTAAACATGACCGCCGACGTGGCCACCTGGAAAAGCGCCGACGGCCTGAGCGAAGACGAGCGCCGAGTGGTAAAACGCTCCCTGGGTTACTTCTCCACCGCCGACTCACTGGTAGCCAACAATCTAGTACTGGCGATTTACCGCCACATCACCTGCCCGGAAGCGCGCCAGTACCTGCTGCGCCAGGCGTTTGAAGAAGCCATTCACACCCACGCCTACCAGTACTGCATCGAGTCCCTCGGTATGGACCAGGGCGAAGTGTTCAACATGTACCGCGAAGTGCCGTCAGTGGCCAAAAAAGCCGCCTGGAGCATCGCCCACACCAGTGGCATCAGCAGCCCCATGTTCCAAACCGGCACACCCGAGGCCGACCAGGAACTGCTGCGCAACCTGATCGGTTTCTATGTCGTGACCGAGGGGATTTTCTTCTATTGCGGCTTTACCCAGATCCTCTCCATGGGCCGCCGCAACAAGATGACCGGTGTGGCCGAGCAGTTCCAGTACATCCTCCGCGACGAGAGCATGCACTTGAACTTCGGTATCGACGTGATTAACCAGATCAAACTGGAAAACCCACACCTGTGGACCGAATCGTTCAAAGCTGAAGTTCGCCAGATGGTTCTGGAGGGTACAGAGCTGGAAATTCAATACGCTCACGACACCATGCCGCGCGGCATCCTCGGTATGAACTCCAGCATGATGGAAGAGTATCTGCATTTCATCGCCAACCGCCGTCTGGCCCAGCTGGGTCTGCCGGAGGCTTTCCCCGGCGCGCAGAACCCCTTCCCTTGGATGAGCGAAATCATGGACCTGCGCAAAGAGAAGAATTTCTTCGAAACGCGAGTGATCGAGTATCAGACTGGCGGGGCCTTGAGCTGGGACTAAGCCTTTCTATAACAACACCACCTGCGCCGAGGCGCGGGTGGCAGCTGCCTCTTTGGAGGGTGGATTATGGGTGGTAAAACACACGATTCTTTCCCGCTGGTCGACCGAGCCGAAACCGACGATCTGCGTGTCGCGGTCCGCGAGCTGAATCAAAGCATTGCTTATCTGAGCAAAATGATTCTGCAGCTGCAGCGTTCCATGAACACCAAGGCGGACACTGCAGCTACCCATCAGGAAAAACCCGAAACAATTCACTGACATTGCCGGTACAGAGCGGAGCTGACCATGACATTGCACGAATTGCGCACAGGAACTCTCAATCTGATCAACCCCGCCATCAGCGGCGGTGTTCAGTGGTTTACCGATATCATCTGCCATCTGCGCGATGATCTTGCGCTGGACAACCTTTCCCTCTCCCTGCCACACAATGGCGACATCCAAAACTGGGTCGCTGAAAGTTTCTATCCCGGCCTGCTGGAGCTCACCTGGGAAGAAGCGGTTCTCAGCCTGCTGTCCCGCATGCAGCATGGCGGTTCACCCGTGCAACATGGCGGCACACGCACACGCATCCAGCCGCACAAAACCGACTTCGCCGAAATCGCCATGGCGCAACTGCGCCGGGCGACCCGAAACTCCCAGATCTGGCATATGTGAGATGGCGCGCTGAAGGCGCGGCAAAGAATTTGGCACGATTGATCGCCAGTCGCCGCGCTGTTCAACGGGATCCACAGGCGCTGGAGGAAGGAGCGAGAACTTTGACTAGAGTTATCTCATGCGGTGATCAACCTCTCTCAACAGCGATAGCGCCATGCCAACTGTATTAGTCGTAGATGACTCCGAGGACAACGCCAGGCTTCTGGAGTATGACCTGAATGATGACGGCTTCGATGTGCTCATTGCCCTCAGTGGAGATGAGTGCATCACCACGGCGGCCGCCCGCCGACCGGACCTGATTCTGCTCGACATGCGCATGCCGGGGCTGAGCGGCCTGGAGACGCTGGAGAAACTCAAAGACTTCGCCGAGACCGCCGACATTCCGGTCATCATCATTTCCGCCAGCAACTCCGACGACAACATCATCAAAGCCCTCGACCTGGGCGCCAGCGATTACGTCAATAAACCCGTGGTGTATCCGATTCTCGCCGCACGCATGCGCACCGCCCTGCGGGTCAAACAGGCGACGCTCGAGCTGGAAGTGGTCAATCAGGAATTGCGGCGACTCGCCACCACCGACCCGCTGACCCGCCTGGCTAACCGGCGCCACTTCTTTTCCCTGGCTCACGCGGAATTCGCCAAAGCCCAGCGCCATAAACGCCCGCTGTCCATCATCATGATGGATGTGGACGAATTCAAACGCATCAACGACACCCACGGTCACGCCGCAGGCGATCGCGCCCTGGATATTCTCGCGGATTGCTGTCGTGAAGCGGTGCGGGAATCCGATTTGGTAGGGCGGATTGGCGGAGAGGAATTTGCTATCTGCTGTCCGGATGCGGACCTGAACGGAGCCACCGCCATTGCCGAACGCATTCGCATCACTTGTGAAAAACAGACCATCCGCTATGCCCAGCTGCAGTTCAATTTCACCGTGAGCCTGGGTGTCACCACGCTCAATCATCGAGACGAATGTTTCGAGGACATGCTCAACCGCGCGGATCAATTGCTGTATGAAGCTAAAAGCAAGGGCCGCAACCGCGCGATTGCCTGCTGAGGCCCGTTAATTCCCCGCTTAACTTCGAACGCGAAAATCCAGCATCCGCTGCAGCGGAATCATCGCACGGCGCGCCAAGTCCGGGTCGACAAAGATCTCGTTGTCGTTGCGCTCGAACGCCGTTGCCATCAACTCCAGAGAGCTCATCGCCATCCACGGGCAATTGGCACAGGAGCGACAGGTCGCACCGGAGCCGGCGGTGGGCGCTATATAAAACAGCTTGTCCGGGCAAGTCTGCTGCATCTTGTAGAAGATGCCCTGGTCGGTGGCGACGATGAACTTTTTCTGCGGCAGGGTTTGCGCCGCGCGGATCAACTGCGAGGTGGAACCCACCACATCCGCCAGAGCGACCACCGCTTCCGGCGACTCGGGGTGCACCAGCACCGCCGCATCCGGATGCAGGGCCTTGAGATCTTCCACCCCGCGGGCCTTGAACTCTTCGTGCACAATACAGGCGCCATCCCACAACAGCACATCCGCCCCCGTGGTTTTCTGCACGTAGCTGCCCAGATGTTTGTCCGGCGCCCAGAGAATCTTTTTACCTTCGCGATCCAGATGATCCACCACGTCCACGGCGATGCTGGATGTCACCACCCAATCGGCGCGCGCTTTTACTGCTGCGGAGGTATTGGCGTAGACAACAACCGTGCGATCGGGATGAGCGTCGCAGAAGGCGCTGAATTGATCCGCCGGGCAACCTATATCCAGCGAACAGGTGGCTTCCAGGGTCGGCATCAGCACGCGCTTTTCCGGGCTCAAAATCTTGGCCGTCTCACCCATGAACTTCACGCCGGCGACGATCAATGTCTGCGCCGAATGGTTTTTGCCAAAACGCGCCATTTCCAAGGAGTCGGAGACACAACCACCGGTTTCCTCCGCCAGTGCCTGCACTTCCGGATCCGTGTAGTAATGGGCAACCAGCACCGCATTGTGCTCTTTCAGCAGGGCTCTGATTTTGGCTTTCTGTTCCGCAACCTCATCGGGACCGGCGCGATTTTGCGCCGGAATACGATCAAGGTGCGCCCGCACCAATTCCTGTGGGCTTACCTGGACCGGCTCCGCCGCAGCGGTTTCATACAAAGCCATAAGCTCAAACTCCAAACAAAACGCGCATTTTACGCTAGGACGCCCACTTTTGATCACTTGGTTGACCGGAGGTTGCGCTCGCCGCTGGACAAACACCTGTGGTAGGTCAAGTGTCCGGCCTTTAGAATCCGCCAACCGATCAAGCGCCTTCGCGCATTGGGATGAATGTGAATATTCGCCACCATCTGTCTCCCGCGTCCATCGAGAAGTTCCGAGGACTCATGCGGTGGATTACAAAGCTGCTACAGCGCTACCCCTGGGCAATGCCGCTGGTGGGTTTTGTCTCCGGTGCTGCCAGCTTTTTCCTGGTGGAGCGGGAGCAGGACAGGTTTGCGCAATCCATCGCCATCCTGATGCTGGTGAGCTGGGTGTGGCTCGCCCTGGAAAAACTGCTGCGCCAAGGCGTCCAGCGCTGGCTTGGCGCCCCGCTACCGCCGCCCCTGGTCAGCTTCGCCACCCAGATGGTGCACCAGGAAAGCCTGTTTTTCGTCATTCCTTTTTTTGCCATTACCACCGCCTGGAATACCGGGCAGATGGTGTTCACGTCTGCATTGGCAGTGTTCGCCCTGGTTTCCATTCTCGACCCCATTTACTTCCACTGGCTGGCCGCGCGCCGCTGGTTGTATTTCATCTTCCACGGCGTCACATCTTTTGCTGTGCTCCTCACCGCTCTGCCGATCCTCTTTCATCTGCCCACGCCGAAGGCCTATCTCCTCTCCCTAGGCGCGGCTATCGCCCTATCTCTGCCGGGGGTGGTGAGCGGCTCTTCCACTGCGCTGGTGGGGGCGCGGTCTCGCCGCTCTTGCGCTGATCCTGCTCGCCACCGGGATTGGCCTTTACACGCGCCCCTGGATTCCTCCTGCCACACTGCGCCTGACCAAAGTAGCCGTGACCGACCAGATCAATGACCGCCAACGAGCGCCGGAGCGCGAACTCAAGGTGGTCACAGAAGAGCAATTGCGCCAAGGGCTTTACGCCTACACCGCCATACGCGCTCCCCGCGGATTGCGCGAACGCATTTATCACGAATGGCGGCGCAACGGTCGGACGGTGGATCGCATCGCCCTGGATATCAACGGCGGCCGCGAAGCCGGATACCGCGCCTGGACCCACAAGCTCAACTTTCCGCCCTATCCCGCAGGGCGCTGGGAAATCCATATATTGACGGAAGCTAACCAAGTGATCGGCATTCTGCGCTTTGAGGTGGTGAAATCGGCTAAAACCATTCCCGAAAAACCCGTGGAACAGATTCCCCGTCCCGCCGTTATAGAACCCGACTCAACAATGAAGGCGGAACAATCACCCACCTCGGAGGAATCACCGATACCAGCAACATCCTCAGAACAAGAAGGATCGTCAGAATCGGAAGAATTGCCAGCACAGGAAGAATCACAAGAACCGGAAGAATCACAAGAACCGGAAGAATCACAAGAACCGGAAGAATCGCAAGAACCGGAAGAATCACAAGAACAACAAGATCTGCCAGCCCCTAGCGCCTCGTGAGTACAAGGGCAAAAAATTCTAAGGCGACACAAGAATTTCAAGACAATAAAAAAGGGAGCCTGAGCTCCCTTTTTGAATGGTGGGTCGTACTGGATTCGAACCAGTGACCAATTGGTTAAAAGCCAACTGCTCTACCGACTGAGCTAACGACCCGGTAACTACTTATATCCCAGCTCGACGCTAGGTTCTGCAAAAATGGTGGGTCGTACTGGATTCGAACCAGTGACCAATTGGTTAAAAGCCAACTGCTCTACCGACTGAGCTAACGACCCAAAAGAGGCGCATATACTAATGATTTGCTTATAAAAGACAAGCGATTTTTTCGCGATATTCCGCCAGTGCTTCAATCTTCTATGCGCTGATAATGCGTGGGATCCGCAATACCCAAATCCACAAATCCTTTTTTTCTCAAGCGGCAGGAATCGCAACGCCCGCAAGCCAATCCCTCATCGCTCGCCTGGTAGCAAGATACCGTTTTTGCTGTAATCCACTCCCAGCTCAAGCCCGGCGCGGATAATGTCGCTTTTGCTTAAATCGATCAGCGGTGTACAAATCTGAAAAGGCTTACCTTCGACACCTGCGCGAGTAGCGAGATTCGCGAGCGACTGAAAAGCGGCAATATATTCAGGCCGGCAGTCGGGGTAACCGGAATAATCCACCGCGTTCACGCCGATAAAAATTGCCGACGCATCGAGCACCTCAGCCCATCCCATGGCGATGGCCAAAAAAACCGTGTTGCGCGCCGGCACATAGGTAATGGGAATTCCTTCCGTCTCCTGCTCGGGAACCTGAATACTGCTGTCTGTAAGCGCCGAACCGCCGATGCTCCCCAAATCCAGACGGACAACCTTGTGCATTTCCGCACCGAGATCTTTCGCCACCCTTTCGGCAGCCAACAACTCGGCGCGGTGACGCTGACCATAATCAAAACTCAAGGTGTAACAGCGATAACCGGCTGCCTGCGCCATTGCCAGCACTGTGGCGGAATCGAGCCCACCAGAAACCAACACCACTGCATTTTTACCGTGCGCTTCTATCATGGTCACACCCCCGGAATATCGCCCCACAGATATTTATGCAATTGAATCTGCATTCTTACAGGCAGACGGTCTGCAATAATCCAATCTGCCAGTTCGCGCGGATTGAGCACGCCATAACTCGGGGAAAAAAGAATCTCCCCGACCCGGCGCTCCAATTGAATTTCACTAATTTTGAAACGCGCCCATTCGTAATCTTCACGACCGCAGAGAACAAATTTGACCTGATCTTTTTGCTGCAGAAGCGGAATATTGTCGGCCAGATTGCGATGACTCTCGCCCGAACCCGGCGTTTTGATATCCATCACGACACTCACACGCGGATCTATGTCCGCAATAGACATGGCGCCACTGGTTTCAAGAGACACGCGTTTGCCGGTGTCACATAAGGCTTTGAGAAGAAGGCGAACGTCCTGCTGCGCCAAGGGTTCTCCTCCGGTGACGCAAACGTAGTGAGCGCCGAAGCCCTCAACCTCTGCCAGGATCTTTTCCAGGGAAAGCTTACTACCGCCGTAAAAGGCATAGGCCGAATCGCAGTATCCACAACGCAGCGGACAACCGGTAAGACGGATAAAAACAGTGGGCAAGCCCGCTGTTCTGGCCTCACCCTGAAGGGAAAAGAATATTTCTGTGATACGCAGTTCGATTGTCATTGCGGCACTACAAACAAAAAAACCGGGCTTTGCCCGGTTTTCGAACAAACACTAAAAAACTTATTCCGCGTCCGCGGCTGGCTCAACGACGCCTTGCACAGGACGATCAATCAACTCGACATAAGCCATAGGCGCGTTGTCACCAGAACGGTAACCGCATTTCAAAATGCGCAGGTAACCGCCGGGGCGGCTGCCAAAACGCGGACCGAGTTCGCTGAACAATTTACCGACTGCTTTTTTATTGCGCAGACGATCGAAAGCCAGACGGCGATTTGCAACGCTGTCTTCCTTACTCAGAGTGATCAGAGGCTCAGCAAAACGACGCAATTCCTTGGCCTTGGGAAGCGTGGTTTTGATCAACTCATGCTCGACCAGCGAATTGACCATATTGCGGAACATGGCCTTGCGATGAGAAGAATTTCTATTTAATTGACGGCCACTAAGACGATGACGCATGACTCTATACCTTTTCCGATTGCTATCTCAGCAAACTTCACTCGACAGTGAATTAATCATTACCTTTCAAACTGGCAGGTGGCCAATTTTCCAAGCGCATACCCAATGACAAACCGCGTGAAGCCAGTATGTCCTTGATCTCAGTCAGCGACTTTTTACCGAGGTTGGGAGTTTTAAGCAACTCAACTTCAGTGCGCTGAATCAGATCGCCGATGTAGTAAATATTCTCAGCCTTCAAGCAGTTGGCCGAACGAACGGTCAACTCCAGATCGTCAACCGGACGAAGCAGAATCGGATCAATCTGATCTTCTTTCTTCTCCGGCTCAGCTTCTTTCTCGCCTTCGAGATCTACAAACACTGCCAGCTGTTGCTGCAGGATAGTAGCCGCGCGACGAATAGCTTCTTCTGGATCAATTGTGCCGTTGGTTTCGAGATCAAGTACCAGCTTATCCAAGTTAGTGCGCTGCTCAACGCGAGCGCTCTCCACCGTATAAGCCAGTCGCTTAACAGGACTGTAGCTGGCATCCAGCTGCAATCGGCCGATAGCACGAGTTTCTTCATCATCGCGTGAGCGCGAATCAGCAGGCTGATAACCGCGGCCGCGAGTAATGGTGAGACGCATGCTCAGCTCGACATCGGCAGTGATGTTGGCAATCACGAGCTGCGGATTCTTTATCTCAACGTCGTGATCAACTTTGATATCGCCAGCAGTAACAGGGCCAGGACCACGCTTCGTCAAGCTCAGCACGGAAACATCTTTTCCGTGCATCACAACAGCCACTTCCTTGAGATTCAGAAGGATTTCAATAACATCTTCCTGAACACCTTCGATCGCGCTGTACTCGTGCTGAACACCATCGATTTCAACTTCAGTGATGGCGCAACCAGGCATTGAAGACAGCAGAATGCGTCTCAATGCATTACCAAGCGTATGACCGAAACCGCGCTCAAGCGGCTCCAGTACCACTTTTGCCCTGGTTGGCCCCAACTCCGTGACATCGATATTTTTTGGCGTCAGAAAATCATTCACAGCAGTTTGCATAAGCATTCCTGTTAACAGATTGGAGTTGGCTTACTTCGAGTAGAGCTCGACGATCAAGTTCTCGTTGATATCCGATGACAAATCGCCGCGATCCGGAACGCGCTTGAAAACACCTTCCTTCTTCTCGCTGTTCACATCAACCCACTCAACATCGCCGCGCTGACCAGAAATAGACATGGCACTTTGAATGCGCAATTGGTTCTTCGCCTTTTTCACGCACTGCAATGACATCGCCAACACGAACCTGATAAGACGGGATATTCAATGTTTTACCATTGACCATGATTGCCTTGTGGCTAACCAACTGGCGAGACTCGGCACGCGTTGCGCCAAAGCCCATACGGTATACAACGTTGTCCAGACGGCACTCGAGCAACTGCAGCAGGTTTTCACCGGTAGCGCCTTTGCGTCGAGCTGCTTCGGTGTAGTAGTTCTGAAATTGTTTTTCCAAAACACCGTATATGCGACGGACTTTCTGTTTTTCGCGATGCTGTACACCGTAGTCAGAAAGACGGCCACGACGCTGACCATGCTGGCCAGGACCGGTATCGACTTTACATTTTGATTCCAGAGGACGCACACCGCTCTTAAGAAACAGATCAGTGCCTTCACGACGTGCGAGCTTACAGGTTGGTCCAATATAACGAGCCATTGTTCTCTACCTCCTCACACGCGACGCTTTTTAGGCGGACGGCAGCCATTATGGGGAATCGGCGTAACGTCCGTAATATTGGTGATCTTGTAGCCGACGTTATTGAGCGCGCGAACGGCAGACTCACGTCCTGGGCCAGGACCTTTGACTTCTACATCAAGGTTTTTCAAGCCGTACTCAAGAGCTGCTTGGCCAGCTCGCTCCGCAGCTACCTGAGCAGCGAAAGGAGTACTTTTACGCGAACCGCGAAAACCGGAACCACCGGAAGTCGCCCAACTCAAGGTATTACCTTGACGATCAGTAATAGTAACGATCGTATTGTTAAATGAGGCATGAATATGAGCAACGCCATCCACGACGGTCTTTTTGACCTTCTTTCGCGGGGCTGCTTTTGCAGGCTTAGCCATCGTAATGTTCCTAACTTAAAAGCGATTAATTAACGTTTGATCGGTTTGCGCGGACCTTTGCGTGTGCGAGCATTAGTCTTGGTACGCTGACCACGCACAGGCAGGTTACGGCGATGGCGCAATCCGCGGTAGCATCCGAGGTCCATAAGCCGCTTAATGCTCATGGAAACTTCCCGGCGCAAATCGCCTTCTACAGTGTATTTGCCAACTTCTGCTCGAAGCGCTTCAAGTTGCTCTTCGCTGAGGGTGCTGATTTTGGCGTTTTCAGCGATACCGGCGGCGGAGCATATGGCTCGCGCACGCGTGCGGCCGATGCCGTAGACGTAAGTTAAGGAAATTACAGCGTGTTTTTGATCTGGTATGTTGACACCAGCAATACGGGCCATTCGGATTACTCCAATTACTTATGTTCTGCGATACTAACGGCGAAAAACAGATCCCCGCGATCCCCTGTTAACAAGGGCGCGGGATGATAGCTGTTTGAACACCGGAATTCAATAGGAGAGATTTCTCCGACAGTTAGTATCCCCTGATCTCCTCCATGAGCGGGCGGATCAGATTCCGCCCGATAACAACGATCAACCTTGACGCTGTTTGTGCTTTGGAGTTACTTCGCAGATCACGCGAAGAACACCTTTGCGGCGAACGATTTTGCAGTTTCTGCAAACTTTCTTTACTGATGCTCGGACTTTCATAGATCAAACCTCAAAATTTAGCGCGTATTACCGCTGCCATACCCTTTTAAATTTGCCTTCTTCAAAACGGATTCGTACTGATGAGACATGAGATGTGACTGGACTTGGGACATAAAATCCATCACTACCACCACCACGATCAGCAGCGAAGTACCGCCTAGATACACAGGAATACCTGTGTAGGAAACCAGAAACTGCGGCAACAACGCTACAGCAGCTATGTATATAGAGCCGATCAGAGTAAGGCGGGTCAATACGTTATCAATGTACTTTGCCGACTGCTCGCCGGGACGAATACCCGGTATATAGGCTCCACCTTTTTAAGGTTATCCGCCACTTCCTTGGGGTTGTAAATCATTGCTGTATAGACAAAACAAAACAGAATGATCATGCCGCCAAATACAATAAAGTTAAGCGGTTGACCAGGCCCCAGAGCCAAAGCAACGTCCTGCAGAATCTCGCCGAACTTGCCTTCACTGGATTGCCCAAACCACTGCGCGATTGAAGCCGGGAACAGTAGCAAGCTGCTCGCAAAAATCACCGGGATAACACCCGCCATATTGATCTTCAACGGCAGATGGCTTGTCTGCTGAGCATAACCATGACGACCCTGCTGACGCTTCGCATAATTGATGGTGATGCGACGCTGACCGCGCTCCATCCGCACCACAAACCATGTGATAGCGAACACACCAACCAGAATTACCAGCAACATCAAGGCGTGCAGATTGCCCTGGCGCGTGCTTTCTATCACGGTGCCGAACGCACCAGGAAGTCCCGCAACGATACCGGCAAAAATCAACATGGAAATCCCGTTGCCCACTCCGCGCTCGGTGATCTGCTCACCGAGCCACATCATGAAAATTGCACCGGTCACCACAGATGACACTGCGACTATGTAGAAACTCACCGTAGGAAGCGCTGTGTGTGACATGCCCTGGCCAGCCATACCAGCTACCATGATCACGCCCTGAATCAACGCCAATATCACAGTTAAATAACGTGTGTACTGGTTGATTTTACGTCGCCCCGCCTCACCCTCTTTTTTAATTGCTTCGAGAGAAGGTGTCACTGCGGTCATCATCTGCATAATGATGGACGCCGAAATATAAGGCATGATCCCGAGAGCCAGAATACTCATCCGCTCCCATGCGCCACCAGAAAACATATTGAGCATACCAAGGAATGTTCCCTGATTCTGCTCAAACAGCGCCTGCACCTGGCCAGGATCTATACCAGGTACAGGAATGTGTGTACCAACGCGATAAACCAGAATGGCCAAAAATAAAAATTTTAGGCGAGTCCAAAGCTCGCCTAAACCTTTCTGATTGCCCAGAGACAGTGCGCCTGGAGCTGCCATGAAAGCCTCTCTTAGTCTTCTACTTTGCCGCCAGCTGCTTCGATCGCAGCTTTGGCGCCCTTGCTCACGGCAATACCTTTGAGCGTCACCGCCTTGTTGATCTCCCCAGACAGGAAGACTTTAACGCTTTTGACGTTGTGGCCAATTACGTTAGCAGTGCGAAGTGCTTCGATATCAATCACGGCCGCATCCACAGCGTTCAACTCGCCCAACCGAATCTCTGCGGCGGACAAACTTACTCGACTGGTGAAACCGTATTTAGGCAGACGCTTCTGCAAAGGCATCTGACCGCCTTCGAAACCGGGGCGAACATTACCACTTTTACGTGCGCGCTGCCCTTTGTGACCACGTCCACAGGTTTTGCCCAGACCGGAACCGATGCCGCGACCTACACGTCTACGGGTGGTGCGGCTGCCAGGTGCAGGACTCAATGTATTCAGTTGCATCTGTCAGTCCTCAACTTTAACCATATAGGAAACTTTATTGATCATACCGCGAATGGACGGAGTGTCCTGTAGCTCCACTGTATGACCAATGCGTCGCAGCCCGAGGCCGGAAATACAGGCTCTGTGAGCCTTCAAGCGACCATATAAACACTTTTGGTCTGGGTCACTTTAATAGTTTTATTTGCCATGGTATTCGTATCCGCAAGCAAGGAGAAAATTAAGCGGTGATCTCTTCAACGCTTTTACCACGTTTTGCAGCCACAGACTCAGGAGATTGCATGGACCCAAGAGCATTAAAAGTGGCGCGTACGACATTGACCGGGTTAGTTGAACCGTAGCACTTTGCCAATACGTTCTGAACACCGGCGATTTCCAGCACAGCGCGCATAGCACCACCAGCGATTACTCCAGTACCCGGAGAAGCCGGTTGCATATACACCTTGGAGGCGCCATGACGACCGCGGGTCGGATAATGAATGGTGTCGCCCTTAAGATCAACATTAATCATATTACGTCGAGCGGCTTCCATAGCCTTTTGAATGGCAACCGGCACTTCACGGGCTTTACCACGACCAAAGCCGACTCGACCATTGCCGTCGCCTACCACAGTCAGCGCAGTAAAGGCGAAGATACGTCCACCTTTTACGGTTTTGGCTACACGGTTTACCTGGACCAGTTTTTCCTGCAAACCTTCCGCACTGCCTTTTTCTTTCTCATTCATCGACATAATTCAAACCTTTAAAATTGTAATCCGGCCTCGCGGGCTGCATCTGCCAAAGCTTTTACTCGGCCGTGATACTTGAAGCCACTGCGATCAAAAGCCACTGATTCTACACCCGCCGCTTTAGCGCGATCAGCGATGAGCTTGCCGACCGCTTTGGCTGCGTCAACATTACCGGTGGTGCCGGCACGGAGATCTTTATCCAAGGTTGAGGCTGAAGCGATAACCTTATTACCTTCGGCGCCGATAATCTGGGCATACATATGACGAGGCGTACGATGAATACACAAACGCACTGCACCCAATTCACGCATCTTGGCACGAGGGCGAAGAGCCGCGACGAAGACGTGAAACTTTTTTGTCTGACATACACTATTCCTATTTCTTCTTCGCTTCTTTACGCAGAACGTTTTCGTTGGAGTAACGCACACCTTTACCTTTATAAGGCTCTGGCGGACGGAAAGCGCGAATTTCTGAAGCGACCTGACCCAACAGTTGTTTGTTTGAGCTCTTCAACAAAATCTCGGTCTGTGTCGGAGTTTCGACAACAACACCTTGAGGTACTTCATAGTCAACGGGATGGGAAAAGCCGAGCGACAAGCTCAACACGTTCCCGGCCGCCTTGGCTCGATAACCGACGCCGACCAATTGCAGCTTGCGCTCAAAACCTGCGGAAACTCCGGTCACCATATTGTTTACGAGCGCACGAGTAGTACCCGCAAGTGCACGAGACTGCTTGCCGCCATCACGAGCAGCAAAAGTCAGAGCATTTTCTTCCTTCTGGACGATGACATTGCTGTGAACAACGAGATCAAGTGAGCCCTTGCCACCCTTTACAGTCAGGTTTTGGCCTTTGATTACTACGTCAACGCCAGATGGCAGCTGAACTGGATTTTTTGCTACACGAGACATGACAATTTCCCACTAATTCTGACGCATCAAAATACGGTACAAAGTACTTCGCCACCAACACCGGCCGCGCGGGCTGCGCGGTCAGTCATAACACCTTTACTGGTGGAGACTATCGCAATACCCAATCCGCCGCGGACAGATGGCAAATCGTTTTTGTTTACGTAACTTCTCAAGCCTGGTCGGCTAATCCGATCCATCTGAGCAATCACTGGCTTTCCTTCAAAATACTTCAGGTCTATCGTCAACTCTGATTTGACGCCTTCACTCGCGGAAAAACCTGCAATGTAACCTTCGTCTTTCAGCACTTGTGCAACGCTCTTCTTCAAATTTGATGAAGGCATTACCACGGAGGTTTTTCCTACCATCTGGGCGTTACGAATGCGAGTGAGCATATCGGCCAACGGATCTTGCATACTCATATTATCTGCTCCAACTTACCAACTGGCCTTAACCAACCCAGGAATGTCACCGCGCATTGCAGCTTCCCGGATCTTGTTTCGGCAGAGGCCAAACTTTCTGTAAACACCGTGAGGGCGTCCTGTGATCTGGCAACGACGCTGTTGCCTTGAGTGGCTAGAATCGCGAGGCAATTTCTGCAACTTGATCTGAGCTTCCCAAACCTGCTCATCAGAAGATGATGGGCTAGAGATGATTTGCTTCAGCGCAGCGCGTTGCTCAGCATGCTTCGCATTCAGTTGGGCACGCTTGTTATCACGTGCGATCATGGATTTCTTTGCCATCTGCTATCCGCCTCAACCCTTAAATGGGAAATTGAATGCCTTCAACAACGCCCGACCTTCTTCGTCGGTTCTGGCGCTGGTAGAAATACAGATATCCAGGCCACGCAGTTTATCAATTTTGTCGTACTCGATTTCCGGGAAAATGATCTGCTCGTTAACGCCCATGGAAAAATTGCCACGGCCATCAAACTGCTTGGGGCTTATCCCGCGGAAGTCGCGAATTCGAGGAATCGCGATTGAGACCAAGCGATCCAGGAACTCATACATCTTTTCGTTGCGCAAGGTTACTTTGCACCCGATCGGCCAGCCTTCACGAATCTTGAAGCCGGCAATGGATTTGCGCGCTTTAGTAACCACTGCCTTCTGGCCAGTGATCTTTTCGAGGTCGGCAACTGCGTTTTCAAGAACTTTCTTGTCGCCAACAGCTTCGCCAACGCCCATATTGACTGTGATTTTGGTGATCTTGGGAATCTCCATCACATTTTTAACGCCGAGCTCGTTCTTCAACTTTCCAACGATCTCTTTTTTGTAAACTTCTTGTAGTCTGGCCATAGCTCTCTCAATGCGTCTTATGCGTCTACCGCTTCGCCACTGGATTTGAAGACTCGGACTTTGCTGCCGTCTTCCAGTACTTTGAACCCAACCCGATCTGCAGCCTTAGTCGCCGGATTGTATATGGCGACATTGGATACCTGTATCGGCGCCTCTTTCTCGACGATGCCACCAGCGACACCCAACTGCGGGTTAGGCTTCTGATGCTTTTTGATCATCTGGATACCGGATACGATCAAACGCCCATCAGGGAGCACGCGATTGACCTTACCGCGCTTGCCTTTATCGCGACCAGTAATCACGACAACTTCGTCATTACGTTTAATTTTTCGCATTACCTAACCCTCAAATCCGGCGCAAGCATTAAAGAACTTCGGGCGCCAAAGAAATAATCTTCATGAATTTTTCGCTGCGCAGCTCTCTTGTTACGGGTCCAAAAATACGAGTCCCGACCGGTGCCTCCTGATTATTGAGGAGGACTGCTGCGTTATCATCAAAACGAATCAAGGAACCATCATTGCGACGCACACCTTTTTTCGTGCGAACCACAACCGCCTTCATCACTTGGCCTTTTTTTAACTTTGCCGCGCGGAATTGCTTCTTTAACGGTGACCTTAATGATGTCACCGACATTGGCATAGCGACGATGGGAGCCGCCCAGTACCTTGATACACATTACGCGTCGCGCGCCGCTATTATCCGCCACTTCCAAATAGGACTGAGTCTGAATCATCTTCTAATCTCCAAAACCTGATGTGCTATGGCAGTTATATAACGGCAGCACGCTCTTCGATTTTCACCAGAGTCCAGGACTTGGTTTTTGAAATCGGACGAGACTCTGCGATGGTAACTAAATCGCCTACGCGACATTCGTTGCTTTCGTCATGGGCTTTAAGCTTGGACGAACGACTTACATATTTACCGTACATCGGATGCTTAACTCGTCTTTCGATGAGCACCACAATCGACTTGTTCATTTTGTCACTGACAACGCGGCCAGTTAACGTGCGAACCAAATTATTCTCGGACATATTAAGCACCTGCTTTCTGCTGCAACACGGTTTTAATGCGTGCAATATCACGACGCGACTGCTTCAACAGATGCGTTTGATTCAGTTGGCCGGTCGACGCTTGCATTCTCAGCTTGAACTGAGCCTGAAGTTGCGTGATCAACTCTGCATTCAGCTCATCGACGGTTTTTTCTTTCAAGTCTTTCGCTTTCATCACATCACCGTCCGCTTAACAAACGTGGTTTCTACCGGCAGTTTTGCCGCTGCAAGTGCAAAGGCTTCACGTGCTGTTTCCTCTGGCACGCCCTCCATTTCATAGAGAACCTTACCAGGCTGAATCTGGGCTACCCAATATTCAACACCACCCTTACCTTTACCTTGACGCACTTCCAGAGGCTTCTGCGTAATCGGCTTGTCAGGGAAAACGCGAATCCAAACCTTACCACCGCGTTTTACGTGGCGAGTCATTGCTCGTCTAGCAGCCTCAATCTGTCTGGCAGTAATTCTGCCTCGACCGATCGCTTTCAGACCGTATTCACCGAAACTCACTTTTGACCCGCGCTGGGCCAAACCACGATTTCGGCCTTTCTGTTGCTTGCGAAACTTCGTACGCTTCGGTTGCAGCATTTTGCGTACCCCTTATTTAGCGCCCTTTTTCTTTTGGTTGGCCTCGACTTCGTCCAGACCGCCTATGATCTCACCTTTGAAGATCCAAACTTTCACACCGATGATTCCGTATGTGGTCGATGCCTCAGCGGTGGCATAATCGATATCAGCGCGCAGTGTATGCAGCGGAACCCGACCTTCTCGATACCATTCAGTCCGAGCGATCTCGGCGCCACCCAGGCGACCACTCACCTGGATTTTTACGCCTTCGGCACCCTGACGTATCGCATTCTGAACAGCGCGTTTCATGGCTCGACGGAACATGACTCGACGCTCAAGCTGCTGAGCAACACTCTGAGCTGCCAGGGCAGCGTCGAGATCCGGCTTGCGAATTTCTTCGATATTGATATGAACCGGAACGCCCATCCGCTTGCTGATTTCAGCGCGCAGTTTTTTCAACGTCCTCGCCTTTCTTACCAATCACAATACCGGGGCGTGCCGTATGAATAGTCACACGAGCAGTATTCGCCGGACGCTCAATATCCACTCGACTTACGGAGGCGCTCGCCAACGCGGTGCGGATATAGTCGCGCACCTTAAGATCCGTCAGCAGCTTGTCGGCGTATTGCTTCTTACCGGCGTACCATGTCGAAGTATGCTTTTTGACGATTCCGAGACGAATTCCTGTCGGATGTACTTTTTGACCCATAACGCGCGCTCTCTTATTGATCGGCTACTTTAACGGTGATGTGACAAGTGCGCTTACTAATGCGGTCTGCACGACCCTTAGCGCGCGGCCTGATCCGCTTCATGGTTAAACCTTCATCCACATAAATTGTGGACACCTTGAGCTCATCTACATCAGCGCCTTCGTTATGCTCAGCATTGGCAATCGCTGACTCAAGGACTTTCTTGATAATTGCTGCGCCCTTTTTAGGGCTGAAAGCCAAAATGTCCAACGCTCGCTCAACGCTTTTGCCGCGGATCTGATCTGCAACCAGTCTCGCTTTCTGCGCCGACAGACCAGCACCTCTTAATTTCGCTGCTACTTCCATCGTTCTACCTCGATAACTGATGCGTATTAACGCTTCGCTTTTTTATCAGCCGCATGGCCGCGATAGGTGCGGGTAGCAGCAAACTCACCAAGTTTATGGCCAACCATTTCCTCGCTGATCAAAACGGGAACGTGCTGACGACCGTTGTGCACCGCGAGAGTCAAACCGACCATCTGCGGAGAAATCATGGAGCGTCGAGACCAGGTTTTAATTGGACGACGGTCATTTTTAGCAACAGCCACTTCAACCTTGGCAAACAGGTGGTGGTCAATGAAGGGGCCTTTTTTCAGTGAACGTGGCACTGTAAATTCCTCGCTTTATCAGTTGTTCGTAAGAATTACTTGGTGCGACGACGAACGATCATTTTGGTCGTGCGCTTATTCTTACGTGTCTTATAACCTTTGGTTGGCACGCCCCACGGTGTTACTGGATGGCGACCGCCGGAAGTTCGGCCTTCACCACCACCATGCGGGTGATCTACCGGGTTCATTGCCACACCGCGTACGGTGGGTCGAACACCACGCCAACGCTTGGCACCGGCTTTTCCGAGAGAACGCAGGTTGTGCTCACTGTTGGAGACTTCGCCGATAGTCGCTCGACAATCAGTCAACACCTTGCGCATCTCGCCGCTGCGAAGACGTACAGTCGCGTATTGGCCTTCGCGGGCGACCAACTGAACGGATGCACCTGCAGATCGCGCCAATTGCGCGCCCTTGCCAGGCTTGAGTTCCAGACAGTGAATCACGCTACCAACCGGGATATTACGCAAAGGCAGAGTATTACCAATTTTGATAGAAGCGGCTTCGCCAGATTCGATACGGTCGCCAACATTCAGGCCTTTCGGCGCAATCACATACCGACGCTCGCCGTCCGCATAACAGATCAGCGCGATGTGAGCAGTCCGATTCGGATCGTATTCCAGACGCTCAACTTTCGCCGGAATGCCATCTTTATCACGACGAAAATCGACCATCCGGTAATGCTGCTTATGACCGCCACCAATGTGTCGAGTCGTTACACGACCGTTGTTATTACGACCGCCGGTCTTGCTCTTGCTTTCCAACAAAGGAGCATGAGGGGCACCCTTGTGCAGATCAGCATTGACAACACTGATAACAAATCGACGACCAGCAGATGTAGGTTTACGTTTTACTATAGCCATGATGCATGCGCTCCTTATTCTGCGAAGGCAAAGTCAATGTCTTGACCCTGCTCAAGACGCACATAGGCTTTTTTCCAATCGTTACGAACGCCAACACCATAGCGTGTACGTTTGGTTTTGCCCTTGACATTCAAAACTTGGACGCTTTTCACTTTCACATTAAAAAGCTTTTCCACTGCAGCTTTGATTTCTGACTTTTGCGCATCCCTCACAACTTTGAAAACCGCGTTACCCGCTGCTTCGCCGAGCTGAGCTGATTTCTCAGAAATCACCGGCCCTAAAATAATTTTGTAAATGCGTTCTTGATTCACGCAAGAGCCTCCTCAATTTGTTTGAGGGCAGAGACAGTCACGACAACTTTCTCGAAACGGATCAAACTGACCGGATCCAATCCTTGAGCATCGCGAACGTCAACCTTGTGCAGATTGCGCGCAGCGAGGTAAAGATTTTCACCAACATTTTCAGATACGATCAGAACTTCATTCAGATTGTACTGAGCCAATTTCTGCACAAGGGATTTGGTTTTCGGAGAGTCAACTTCGAAGGACTCCACCACAATCAAGCGCCCCTGGCGATTCAGTTCAGACAAAATGCAGCGCAGAGCAGCGCGATACATCTTTTTATTCAACTTTTGTTCGTAGTCACGCGGACGCGCCGCGAACGTGGTACCGCCCGAGCGCCACAGCGGGCTGCGGATACTACCAGCACGAGCTCGACCTGTACCTTTCTGTCTCCACGGCTTGCGACCACCACCAGAAACGTCTGAACGGTTTTTCTGAGCTTTGGTACCTTGACGACCAGCGGACATATAAGCAACAACCGCCTGGTGAACAAGATCCTGATTGAATTCTCGACCGAAAGTCAGATCCGATACAGAGATCGTACCTTTTGAACCTTCGGGTGTAGCAATATTTAATTCCATCGTGACCCCCAGGAACATTAACCGTTGTTACGTATCTTTACAGCGGGGCGAACAATAACGTCACCGCCGGGGGCACCAGGTACGGCACCTTTGATAAGCAACAAATTGCGTTGTGCATCAACCTTTACGATTTCGAGATTTTGCACAGTCACGCGCTCGTCACCCATGTGACCCGCCATCTTCTTACCTTTAAATACGCGACCAGGGCTTTGGTTTTGACCAATTGAACCAGGAGCGCGGTGAGAGAGCGAGTTGCCGTGAGTGGCATCCTGAGCGGCAAAATTCCAGCGCTTGATTACGCCAGCAAAACCCTTACCTTTGGAAGTACCAGTTACGTCGACTTTTTGGCCAGCTTCGAAAGCTTCGACCGTAAGCTGACCACCAACTTCGAATGACTCTTGCGAATCATTACGCAGTTCCCAGATGCCACGACCGGCTTCTGCTTGCGCTTTTTCGAAATGGCCCTTGGCAGGCTTAATAACACGGGAGGCGCGACGAGACCCTACGGTAACTTGAACAGCACTATAACCGTCGGTTTCTACATTCTTAACCTGGGTGATGCGGTTGGGCTCTACTTCAACCACAGTGACAGGAACGGAGATACCACTATCTGTAAAAATTCGCGTCATGCCGCTTTTGCGGCCGACTATACCAATCGTCATTTTTCTAACCTCTCAGTGTACGGGGCTTTTACCCGCTATGGCCGCCCATTACAGAGCGTTACACATCCCACTGACATTAATCGCCAGTGGTCTGGCTTGGAGTTTTAGCCAAGACTAATTTGAACTTCTACGCCCGCAGCCAAATCAAGCTTCATCAGGGCATCCACAGTCTTTTCGGTCGGCTCTACGATGTCCAGAAGACGCTTGTGAGTCCGAATCTCATATTGATCCCGCGCATCTTTGTTTACGTGCGGGGAGATCAAGATGGTATAACGCTCTTTGCGGGTCGGCAGAGGAATCGGGCCGCGCACTTGCGCGCCTGTTCTCTTAGCCGTATCAACTATTTCTTGCGTTGAGGCATCAATCAAACGGTGATCAAAAGCCTTCAAGCGAATCCGAATACGTTGATTCTGCATAGGAACCAAAACTCCAGTCATTTTTAAAGAACCCAGCCTCTTTCAAAGGGGGCCGGTCAAAGGAGGCGCAATTCTAATGGGGGTCTTTTAGGCTGTCAACACAGAAAAAGGGATTTTTAATCTTTTTGCGCAGGCTTCACGCAGCAACAAAGGAAGCTGATCAATTGCATAAAAAAAGGGGCCGCCTGGCCCCTTTTTAGATGACACCCAAATCAATTACTCGATGATTTTGGCAACGACGCCAGCACCAACAGTACGGCCGCCTTCACGAATCGCAAAGCGCAGACCTTCGTCCATTGCAATCGGCGCAATCAACGTAACCGTCATCTGAATGTTGTCACCCGGCATTACCATCTCTACGCCTTCCGGCAGTTCACAAGCACCGGTTACGTCAGTGGTGCGGAAGTAGAACTGCGGACGGTAGCCTTTGAAGAAAGGAGTATGACGACCACCTTCTTCTTTAGACAACACGTAAACTTCTGATTGGAACTTAGTGTGCGGCTTGATGGCGCCTGGCTTGCTTAATACCTGACCACGCTGAACTTCGTCACGCTTGGTACCACGCAGCAGAACACCTACGTTCTCACCTGCTCGACCTTCGTCCAACAGCTTGCGGAACATTTCAACACCGGTACAGGTGGTCTTTACCGTCGGGGTGATACCCACGATTTCGATCTCTTCACCAACCTTGACGATGCCGCGTTCTACACGACCAGTCACTACAGTACCGCGACCGGAGATGGAGAATACGTCTTCGATCGGCATCAGGAACGGCTGATCAATTGCGCGCTCTGGCTCAGGAATGTAGGCATCCAGCGTTTCCACCAGCTTGCGTACAGCAGAAGTACCCATGCCGTTGTCATCTTTGCCATTCAACGCCATCAGCGCAGAACCGATGATGATCGGAGTGTCGTCACCAGGGAAGTCGTAGTTGGACAGCAGCTCGCGCACTTCCATCTCAACCAGCTCCAGCAGCTCGGCGTCGTCAACCATGTCGGCTTTGTTCAGGAAAACCACGATGTAAGGTACACCAACCTGACGTGACAGCAGGATGTGTTCGCGGGTTTGCGGCATAGGGCCGTCCGCAGCAGAACATACCAGGATCGCGCCATCCATCTGGGCAGCACCGGTAATCATGTTCTTCACATAGTCAGCGTGCCCAGGGCAGTCAACGTGTGCGTAGTGACGGGTTGGGCTGTGGTATTCCACGTGTGCGGTGGAAATTGTAATACCGCGCGCTTTTTCTTCCGGCGCCGCGTCAATACCATCGAAAGCTACCGCTGTGCCACCCCAGGTGTCCGCACATACGCGGGTCAGCGCCGCCGTCAAAGTCGTTTTGCCGTGGTCAACGTGACCAATGGTGCCCACGTTCACGTGGGGTTTCGTACGTTCAAATTTTTTCTTTTGCCACTGTATTGATTCCTCTAATAAGAAACTGAGTAATTAGCCAGCGTCTTTGGCGATTTTACTTTTCGCAATCACTTCTTCCGCAACGTTGCGGGGCGCCTCGGAGTATTTCAAAAACTCCATAGTGTAGGTCGCACGACCTTGAGTTGCAGAACGCAAGGAAGTCGCGTAGCCAAACATCTCCGCCAAGGGCACTTCGGCGTTTATGACTTTGCCACTCACGCTTTCATCCATACCCAAAATCAGACCGCGCCGACGGTTCAGGTCACCAACCACGTCACCCATATTTTCTTCCGGAGTGACAACTTCGACTTTCATGATGGGCTCAAGAAGCACAGCGCCACCAAGTTGCGCCAACTTCTTGGTCGCCATAGAAGCAGCGATTTTAAACGCCATTTCTGATGAGTCAACGTCGTGGTAAGAACCATCAAAAACAGATGCCTTCAGGCCGAGCAACGGATAACCAGCCAGAACACCGTTTTGCATTTGTTCAGCAACGCCTTTCTGAATTGCAGGAACGTATTCCTTGGGAACCACCCCACCAACGAGCTCGTTGACGAACTCCAATCCTTCCGCATTTGCGTCCGCGCCCGGCTCGAAGCGGATCCAGCAGTGGCCATATTGGCCGCGCCCGCCGGACTGACGCACGAATTTGCCTTCGATTTCGCATTTATTGCGAATCGCTTCACGATAGGCAACCTGCGGCTTACCGATGTTTGCTTCAACGTTGAATTCACGACGCATACGGTCAACGATAATGTCGAGGTGCAATTCACCCATACCACCAATGATCGTCTGACCGGTTTCCTCGTCGGTTTTTACGCGGAAAGAGGGATCTTCTTGTGCCAACTTGCCCAGAGCAATGCCCATTCTTTCCTGGTCAGCCTTAGTTTTCGGCTCGACCGCCACGTGAATTACCGGCTCCGGGAAATCCATCCGCTCAAGCGTGATTTTATGGTCAGGATCACACAAGGTATCCCCTGTAGTCGTATCCTTCAGACCTACGACCGCCGCGATGTCACCACACAGCACTTCTTTGATTTCACTGCGCTGATTGGCATGCATCTGCACCATACGACCAATGCGTTCTTTACGGTCTTTTACCGAGTTATAAACACCATCTCCGGAATTCACTTTACCGGAGTAAACCCTAATGAACGTCAAGGTACCAACGAAAGGGTCGGTTGCAATTTTAAACGCCAGCGCGGAAAAAGGCTCATCATCACTAGCCTTACGGCTGGCTACAGTTGTGCCGTCATCCAGAATGCCTTCGATTGCCTTAACTTCTGTCGGCGCCGGCAGATAATCGATTACCGCGTCCAACATCGCCTGCACACCCTTGTTCTTAAATGCGGATCCACCCAGAACAGGAACAATTTCACCGGCCAGAGTGCGGGCACGAATGCCTGCTTTTATTTCCTCTTCCGTCAACGCCTCACCCTCGAGGTATTTGTTCATCAGTTCCTCAGAGGATTCAGCAGCGGCCTCAACCACATGCTCGCGCATCTTTTGACAGGTTTCCTCCAGATCCGCAGGAATATCCGCGTATTCAAAGGTCATGCCCTGGTCTTTCTCATTCCAGATAATGGCGCGCATTTTTACCAAGTCCACAACCCCTTTGAACTCGTCTTCCGAGCCAATGGTCATCTGCAGAGGTACCGGATTCGCGCCAAGACGGGTCTTGAGCTGCCCGATTACGCGCAGGAAGTTGGCTCCGGTGCGGTCCATTTTGTTAACAAAAACCATCCGGGGAACTTCGTATTTATTGGCTTGGCGCCACACGGTTTCCGTCTGCGGCTGCACACCGGATGAACCGCAAAGGACCACAACCGCACCATCCAGAACGCGCAGCGAACGCTCTACTTCAATAGTGAAGTCAACGTGTCCGGGGGTATCGATTACATTGATGCGGTGCTCATCAAACTGACCAGCCATGCCTTTCCAGAACGTCGTAATGGCGGCGGAGGTGATGGTAATACCACGCTCTTGCTCTTGCGGCATCCAGTCGGTGGTTGCAGCGCCGTCATGCACTTCGCCGAGCTTGTGTGATAGACCGGTGTAAAACAACACCCGCTCAGTGGTGGTGGTTTTACCGGCATCTACGTGCGCACAGATACCGATGTTGCGATATCGTGCAATAGGAGTTTTACGTGCCACGATTGTGTTCCCCGTAAAGATTGGAATTCGTTAACAACAAAAGGCAGCGAATGAGGCTGCCTTTTGTTGCACTCTTGCGAAGATTTTAAAAGCGGAAATGTGAAAACGCTTTGTTGGCTTCAGCCATGCGGTGTACATCTTCACGCTTTTTGACAGCGCCACCCTTGTTTTGTGAGGCATCAATCAGCTCGCCGGCGAGGCGCTGCGGCATGGATTTCTCTCCACGACCACGCGAGTACTCAACCAACCAGCGCATTGCCAAGGCGGTACGACGGCTTGGTCGCACTTCTACTGGCACTTGATACGTAGCACCACCAACACGGCGGGATTTTACTTCCACCAGCGGAGAAACATTCGCGAGTGCCTCTTCGAAAACTTCAACTGGGTTCTTTTTTTAAACGCTCGCCAACCACTTCCAATGCACCGTATACAATTCTTTCGGCGACGGATTTTTTACCGCTGGTCATAACGTGGTTAACAAATTTCGCAAGCGACTGGCTTCCGTACTTGGGATCCGGAAGGACTTCGCGTTTGGCGACGACTCTTCTTCTTGGCATAAATAAAACTCACTTTAATTCAGGTTGCCTGAGATTCAGCCTTTTAGGCCCACCCAGCCTTACTGATAATTGATCGAAAAAACGCAGATGCCGCGAACCGATTAAGACTTCGGACGCTTAGTACCGTACTTGGATCGAGCTTGTTTACGCTTGCTTACGCCAGCAGTATCCAAAGAACCTCGGACGGTGTGATAACGCACACCCGGCAAGTCCTTAACACGACCACCGCGAATCAATACCACGCTGTGCTCTTGCAAATTGTGGCCTTCACCACCGATGTAAGAGGTCACTTCATAACCATTGGTCAAACGTACGCGGCATACTTTACGCAGCGCAGAGTTTGGCTTTTTTGGTGTAGTGGTATAAACGCGGGTGCACACACCACGGCGCTGAGGGCACTGTTGCAGTGCCGGAACATCGCTCTTTTGTGCTTTGCGCTTTCTCGGCTGACGAACCAACTGGTTGATCGTTGCCATGAAACTAAACTCCAGACTATAGAATTCTTCCCACGGGGAAGATCATTAACGTTAAAACAGGCAATAACTGCCCGCCCACAGAAATCGCGGGTGGCGCATTCTAAAGGCGTCCCCCGCGATCGTCAAGGCACCGGATCGGCGCACTTTCTCACTCAGCGCTGGATTTCAGCGCTTCGGTCAGAGCTGCTTCCACTTCCGCGGCGCTCACTCCATCCACCGCAGATATAGACGCTTCGCGCTTGCGACGGCGCTCGCTGTGATAGGCCAGACCGGTACCGGCCGGAATCAAGCGACCAACCACGACGTTCTCCTTCAATCCCCGCAATTCGTCGAGCTTGCCGGTAACGGCCGCCTCGGTCAGAACGCGAGTGGTTTCCTGGAAGGACGCTGCGGAGATAAACGACTCAGTCGCCAGCGATGCCTTGGTAATACCCAGCAATTGACGCTCATACTGCGCAGGCTGGCGATCTTCAGCGCGCAACTTCTCGTTTGCTTCCAACACGCGGTTGTATTCCACCTGCTCGCCTTTCACAAACTCCGAATCACCCATTTCCATGATGTCGACTTTACGCAGCATCTGACGCACGATCACTTCGATGTGTTTATCGTTGATTTTTACGCCCTGCAGACGGTAAACGTCCTGGATTTCATTGGTAATGTAGGCCGCCAAGGCTTCCACTCCCTGAAGACGCAGAATATCGTGCGGATTGGGCGGACCGTCGGAGACGACTTCACCCTTGGCCACCATTTCGCCCTCAAACACGGTCAACTGGCGATGCTTGGGAATCAACACTTCGTAATAGGTGGAGCCATCTGACAAAAGCTCGCCATTGGCTGGCGTGATAATCAGGCGGCGCTTGCCTTTGGTTTCTTTACCGAAGGAAATCGAACCTGAGATTTCCGCCAGAATGGCAGGCTCCTTGGGTTTGCGCGCTTCGAATAAGTCGGCAACTCGCGGCAGACCACCAGTAATATCCCGTGTCTTCGAGCCTTCTTGCGGGATACGCGCAATAACGTCACCGATTGCAACCATGTCGCCATCATTCAAACTCAGGATGGCGCCGGCCGGCAGCATGTAGTGCGCAGGCTGGTTGGTATTGGCCAGCATCAACTCTTTGCCATGGGAATCCACCAGCGTCACCGCCGGCTTGAGATCTTTACCAGCAGAAGGACGCTCGGCGGGGTCCATGACCTCGATTGAGGACAGACCGGTGATTTCGTCCGTTTGACGACGGATAGAAAGATTATCTTCCATACCGGAGAACGTTACCCGGCCAGCCACTTCGGTAATGATCGGGTGGGTGTGCGGGTCCCATTTGGCAACGGTCGCACCACCTTTTACTTCCTGGCCGTCTTTAACAGAAATAACGGCACCGTAAGGGATCTTGTAACGCTCGCGCTCACGACCTGCCGCATCCGCAACAGCCAGCTCACCGGAACGGGATACCGCCACCAGGTGGCCGTCTTCACGCTTGACCACTTTGACGTTGAGCAGCCGGACGGTACCGTCCTGTTTGACTTGAATGCTGTCCGCCAATGAGGTTCGGCTCGCCGCACCACCGATGTGGAACGTACGCATGGTCAGCTGGGTACCGGGCTCACCGATGGACTGCGCCGCGATAACACCAATCGCCTCACCAACGTTCACCCGATGACCGCGAGCCAAATCGCGACCGTAACACTGGGCGCAAATACCGTAGCGAACTTCACAGGTGATCGCCGACCGTACGCACACTTCGTCGATGCCCATACCTTCAACGCGCTCGACCCATTTTTCGTCAATCATGGTGCCGGCGGGAACGAGAATCTCGTCTGAGCCGGGGCGCATAACATCGCGCGCAACCACGCGACCGAGGATACGGTCACCGAGAGACTCGATCACGTCACCGCCTTCAATAACAGGCGACATCAGCAGACCTTGATCTGTGCCGCAATCGACACCGGTAATCACCACGTCCTGAGCCACATCCACCAGACGGCGGGTGAGGTAACCGGAGTTGGCGGTTTTCAACGCGGTATCCGCAAGACCTTTACGCGCACCGTGAGTGGAAATGAAGTACTGGAGTACGTTCAGACCTTCGCGGAAATTCGCGGTAATCGGCGTTTCGATAATCGAGCCATCTGGACGCGCCATCAAGCCGCGCATTCCAGCGAGCTGACGGATCTGGGCCGGCGAACCCCGGGCGCCCGAATCGGCGTACATAAAGACGGAGTTGAAGGAATCCTGCTTCTCCTCTTTACCTTCGCGATTGATGACTTTCTCTTTGGAGATACCTTCCATCATCGACTTGGCGACCAAGTCGTTGGCACGTGACCAGATGTCGATCACTTTGTTGTACTTCTCGCCCTGGGTGACCAGACCGGAAGAGTATTGAGATTCAATCTCCTTCACTTCGGACTCAGCGCGATTGATGATGTCGACCTTATCAGCCGGAACTTCAAAGTCGTTAACACCAATGGAAGAGCCAGACTTGGTACTGAATTCATAACCCATGTACATCAATCGGTCAGCAAAAATGACCGTAGCCTTAAGGCCTACCACGCGGTAACAGAAATTGATCGAGCCGGAAATCGCCTTTTTCACCATGGGGCGGTTGATCATTTCGAAAGGGATTCCCTCCGGAACGATTTCCCACAGCAGTACGCGACCCACCGTTGTTTTCACCAGATGCGTTTTCTTCTTCGCGTTCGCCATCTTCACGCAGGAAGACTTCACGGATACGCACCTGAACACGCGCTTGAAGATCAATGCTCTTTGAATAGAAGGCGCGGGATACCTCTTTCGTATCCGAGAACACCATGCCCTCACCTGTGGCATTGATGCGCTCACGCGTCATCCAGTAGAGGCCCAAAACAACGTCCTGCGAAGGCACGATGATTGGCTCACCGGAAGCAGGTGACAGGATGTTGTTGGTGGACATCATCAAAGCGCGAGCTTCAAGCTGAGCTTCAATCGTCAGCGGGACGTGCACCGCCATCTGGTCACCGTCGAAGTCCGCGTTATACGCAGCGCAGACCAACGGGTGCAGCTGGATCGCCTTACCTTCAATCAGCACCGGCTCGAACGCTTGAATACCCAGGCGGTGCAAGGTCGGAGCGCGGTTCAGCAACACGGGGTGTTCACGGATCACTTCGTCGAGAATATCCCACACCACCGGCTCTTCACGCTCCACCATTTTCTTGGCGGCTTTGATGGTGGTGGCCAACCCGCGCAATTCCAGCTTGCTGAAAATAAACGGCTTGAACAGTTCGAGTGCCATTTTCTTCGGCAGTCCACACTGATGCAGACGCAGGGTCGGACCAGTCACAATTACCGAACGGCCAGAGTAGTCCACCCGCTTACCGAGCAGGTTCTGACGGAAGCGACCCTGCTTACCTTTGATCATGTCAGCCAGAGACTTCAGCGGGCGCTTGTTGGAGCCAGTGATGGCTCGGCCGCGGCGACCGTTATCCAGCAGCGCATCCACCGCCTCCTGCAGCATGCGCTTTTCGTTGCGCACGATAATGTCCGGTGCATTCAAATCCAGCAGACGCTTCAAACGGTTATTACGGTTGATGACGCGACGGTAGAGGTCGTTCAAGTCGGAAGTCGCAAAACGACCGCCGTCCAGTGGTACCAAGGGACGCAGATCCGGTGGCAATACTGGCAGAGCTTCCAGCACCATCCACTCCGGCTTGTTGCCGGACTGCAGAAACGCTTCGATCAGTTTCAAGCGCTTGGAAAGCTTTTTGATTTTGGTTTCGGAGTTGGTTTCCGGAATTTCCTCGCGCAGTTTTTGCGCTTCGGCGTCCAGATCCAAATCGCGCATCAAAGCCTGATGGCTTCGGCGCCCATTTTGGCCTCGAACTCGTCACCGAATTCTTCCATAGCTTCAAAATACTGCTCGTCTGTCAGCAGTTGGCCGCGCTCCAGCGTGGTCATGCCGGGATCGACAACCACGTAAGATTCGAAATAGAGCACGCGCTCAATGCTGCGCAGAGTCATATCGAGCAGAAGACCGATACGGCTGGGCAGGGATTTCAAAAACCAGATGTGCGCAACCGGGCTCGCCAGTTCAATGTGGCCCATACGATCGCGACGCACTTTGGCCAGGGTGACTTCCACGCCACACTTTTCACAGATGATGCCGCGATGCTTCATGCGCTTGTACTTGCCGCACAAGCATTCATAGTCTTTTACGGGGCCAAAGATCTTGGCGCAGAACAGACCTTCCCGCTCGGGTTTAAAGGTGCGGTAGTTGATGGTTTCCGGCTTTTTCACTTCGCCGAAGGACCAGGACCGGATCATGTCAGGCGACGCCAGGCCAATACGGATGCCGTCAAACTCGTCGGGCTGGCCTTGGTTTTTCAATAAATTCAGTATGTCTTTCAAGCTCTTGCCTCCAGTGGGTGCAGTGCACAGTGGGCGCCGACCGGCACCCACCACCCTTAATGATCAAATCGCTTAGTTGTCGTGTTCCAGCTCGATGTTGATACCGAGTGAACGGATCTCCTTCACCAATACATTGAAGGATTCCGGCATGCCCGGTTCCATGCGGTGGTCGCCGTCAACGATGTTTTTGTACATCTTGGTGCGACCGGCCACGTCGTCGGATTTGACTGTGAGCATTTCCTGCAAGGTGTATGCGGCGCCGTAAGCTTCCAGGGCCCACACCTCCATCTCTCCGAAACGCTGACCACCGAACTGCGCTTTACCACCCAGCGGCTGCTGAGTAACCAAGCTGTAGGAGCCGGTGGAACGGGCGTGCATTTTGTCGTCCACCAAGTGGTTCAGCTTCAGCATGTACATGTAACCAACGGTGACCGGACGCTGGAAGGTATCGCCGGTACGGCCGTCGACCAATGTCATCTGACCAGAATCCGGAAGATCGGCCAGACGCAACAGCGCCTTGATTTCGGCTTCCTGCGCACCGTCGAACACCGGAGTGGCCATGGGCACGCCCGCACACAGGTTGCGGGACATTTCGACCAGCTCGACATCAGACATGCTGTCCAGATGGGTTTTGGCTTTAGAGTTGCCCGTGCGGTTGTACACTTGCTCAAGGAAATCCCGCAGCTCGGCAACGGCGCGCTGGCCCTTCAGCATGTTGTCGATCTTCTGCCCCAAACCTTTGGCGGCCAGACCGAGGTGAGTCTCGAGAATCTGACCCACGTTCATCCGCGACGGTACACCCAACGGGTTGAGGACGATATCCACCGGCTCGCCATGCTCGTCGTGTGGCATGTCTTCGATGGGCATGATCACCGAGATAACACCTTTGTTACCGTGGCGACCGGCCATCTTGTCACCAGGCTGGATGCGGCGCTTGACTGCCAAGTAGACCTTGACGATTTTCAACACACCAGGTGCAAGATCATCACCGGTAGCCAGCTTGCGCTTCTTGTCTTCGAAACGCTCATCCAGCTCCTTGCGGCGCTCGGCCAATTGAGCTTCCGCTTTTTCCAGCTGCTCGTTCAGCGCTTCTTCCGCCATGCGGATCTTGAACCATTCCTTCTTGTCCATTTCCGCGAGCAGTTCGACAGTGACTTCAGTGCCTTTTTTCAGACCTTTACCACCGACCGCTTTCTGCCCGACCAAAGCCGCGCTCAAGCGTTCGAAAGTCGCAGCCTCGACAATGCGGTATTCCTCATTGAGGTCTTTACGCACTTTGTCCAGTTGGATTTTTTCGATTTCCAGTGACCGCTGGTCTTTATCCAGACCGTCACGGGTAAACACCTGTACGTCGATAACGGTACCGCGGGTGGAGGTAGGTACACGCAGAGAGGTGTCTTTAACATCGGAAGCTTTTTCACCGAAGATCGCACGGAGCAGCTTCTCTTCCGGGGTCAGCTGAGTTTCGCCTTTGGGCGTCACTTTGCCGACCAGGATGTCGCCAGGACCAACTTCCGCACCAATATAGACAATGCCTGATTCGTCGAGCTTCGCCAGCGCGCCTTCACCAACATTGGGAATATCCGCCGTGATTTCCTCGGACCCCAGTTTGGTGTCACGAGCAATACAGGTCAGTTCCTGGATATGGATGGTAGTAAAACGATCTTCTTGCACAACCCGTTCAGACACCAGGATGGAGTCTTCGAAGTTGTAACCATTCCACGGCATGAACGCGATGCGCATGTTCTGACCGAGAGCCAGTTCACCCAGGTCGACAGAAGGACCGTCAGCCAGAATATCGCCACGGGCGATCGCGTCGCCGATGCGCACGATAGGACGCTGGTTGATACAGGTGTTCTGGTTGGAGCGGGTGTATTTGGTCAGGTTATAGATATCGACACCTGCCTCACCGGCCACCACTTCGTCGTTGGCTACACGAATTACGATGCGGGCTGCGTCAACACGCTCTACCACACCACCTCGCTTGGCCACCACACACACGCCCGAGTCGGACGCTACGTGACGCTCCATCCCGGTACCGACCAAAGGTTTTTCCGCGCGCAAGGTCGGCACTGCCTGGCGCTGCATGTTCGAACCCATCAAGGCGCGGTTGGCGTCATCGTGTTCAAGGAACGGGATCAGCGATGCCGCAACGGAGACCACCTGACGGGGTGAAACATCCATATATTGGACATCTTCCGGCGCTTTCAAAGTGAACTCGTTTTGGTAACGCACGGAAACCAAGTCGTCGACCAAGCGCCCTTCGGCATTCAGTTCTGCGGAGCCTGGGCGATGACGTACTGAGACTCGTTGATCGCGGACAGATATTCAATTTGATCCGTGACTTTGCCGTCGACCACTTTGCGCACCGGGCTCTCGAGGAAGCCGTAATGATTGGTGCGCGCATAAGTCGCCAGAGAGTTGATCAGACCGATGTTCGGACCTTCCGGAGTTTCAATCGGGCACACGCGACCGTAATGAGTCGGGTGTACGTCGCGCACTTCGAAACCGGCGCGCTCACGCGTCAAACCGCCTGGGCCCAAAGCCGAGACACGACGCTTGTGCGTGATCTCGGAGAGCGGGTTGTTCTGATCCATAAACTGGGACAGCTGGCTGGAGCCGAAGAACTCTTTAACAGCTGCTGCAACCGGCTTGGCGTTAACCAGATCCTGCGGCATAAGGCCTTCGCTTTCCGCCATGGAAAGACGCTCTTTCACCGCGCGCTCAACACGCACCAAACCAACGCGGAATTGGTTTTCGGCCATTTCACCTACAGAGCGCACACGACGGTTACCGAGGTGGTCGATATCATCCACGGTGCCTTTACCGTTGCGGATATCGATCAGGGTTTTAATCACGTCGACTATGTCTTCATTGGACAGAGTGCCCTCGCCTGTTTCGGCGCTGCGGCCCAGGCGACGGTTGAACTTCATGCGGCCAACAGCAGAAAGATCGTAACGCTCCTGGCTGAAGAACAGATTCTGGAACAGGGTTTCGGCGGACTCTTTGGTCGGCGGCTCGCCCGGGCGCATCATGCGATAGATTTCGACCAGCGCTTCCAGTTGAGTACGGGAAGGATCGATACGCAGGGTTTCCGCGATGAACGGACCGCAATCCAGTTCGTTGGTGTAAATCGTTTGAATTTCGGTGATGCCGGCTTTGGCGAAAACTTTGAGAGTGTCTTCGCTGATCTCGGTATTACACTCGAGCAGCACCTCTCCTGACGCCGGATCGATAATGTCCTTCGCCAGCGCACGACCCAACAGGTATTCACGCGGGACCGACAGTTCTTTAACGCCGGCTTTTTCCATCTGACGGATGTGCCGCGCAGTAATACGGCGGCCATCTTCGACGATCACATTGCCGTTCTCGTCGGTGATGGTGAAGGTGGCCACGTCACCGCGCAGACGCGCAGGAACGAGTTCCAACTTAACATTCTTGTCATCGACCAAACGGTATTTGTTGGTCTCGAAAAACATTCCCAGGATTTCCTCGGAACGGAAACCGAGGGCGCGCAGCAAAATAGTGACCGGCAGTTTACGACGGCGGTCAATGCGCACATACACCAGATCCTTGGGATCAAATTCGAAATCCAACCAGGACCCGCGGTAGGGAATGATACGTGCGGAGTACAACAATTTACCCGAAGAGTGGGTTTTGCCTTTGTCGTGTTCGAAAAATACACCCGGAGAGCGATGGAGCTGAGACACGATGACACGCTCGGTGCCATTGATTACGAAGGTACCGTTGTCTGTCATGAGCGGAATTTCGCCCATGTACACTTCCTGCTCTTTAATATCTTTAATTGTTTTGGTGGACGACTCTTTGTCGTAAATAATCAAGCGCACTTTGACGCGCAGTGGCACGGCATAAGTTGCACCGCGCAGCACACATTCGTTGACATCAAAAACAGCCTTACCCAAGGTATAACTGACATATTCCAAAGCCGCGTTGCCGGAATAACTTACGATGGGAAATACTGACTTAAAAGCCGCGTGCAATCCCATATCAAGTCTTTTGTTGGGAGCGACGTCAGCCTGAGTGAATTTTCGGTAGGAATCCAATTGAATTGCCAGGAGGTAAGGCACGTGCATCACAGTGGGCAACTTGCCAAAATCCTTGCGGATACGTTTTTTCTCAGTGTACGAGTAAGCCATCAGTATTCCTCAGCTTGTTCACGGGGCATTGTCCGGGTAAGACATTGGAAGCGGCGGACTTCCAGATCCGTGTTGTGACACGGGTAAATCAACTACTCGACCGTAAATTGAACGCCACATCGGCCAGCATGGCCGTAAACAGAAAAAGGCCAGCAGGTGTTCAACCTGCCAGCCCCTCGCCAAATCAAGATTTGGCATAAAGTAGAACCAACTTATTTCAGCTCGACAGTTGCGCCAGCTTCTTCCAGTTGTTTCTTGGCGTCTTCAGCTTCTGCTTTGGAAGCTGCTTCTTTCAAAGTTTTCGGTGCACCGTCAACCAGGTCTTTGGCTTCTTTCAAGCCCAGACCGGTCAGAGCACGTACCACTTTGATGACGTTGACTTTCTTCTCGCCAGAGTCTTTCAGAATGATGTCAAACTCGGTTTTTCTCTTCTGCAACAGGTGCAGCAGCGGCGGCCGCAGGGGCAACAGCAACAGCAGCGGCAGCGGAAACGCCGAATTTGTCTTCCATTGCTTTAACCAGTTCAACAACATCCATTACGGACATTTCGGCGATTGCATTCAAAATATCTTCTTTAGACAGAGCCATTACTCAATCTCCAGATCATTAAATAAAAAGTTTTACGTTCAAGCTGCCTGTCGAAAACGATCAGGCAGCATCCTGTTTCTGATCGCGCACAGCTGCGATAACGCGGGTAATTTTGCTCGGTACTTCGTTGAGCGTGCGAGCCAGTTTGGTTACTGGAGCGATCATGACGCTCATCAGCATTGCCAAAGCCTGATCTCGGGTCGGCAGAGTTGCCAAAGCGTCGATTTGCGACGCAGGCAGCATTTGCCCACCAACAGCAAGGGCCTTAACTTCAAATTTTTCGTTTTCTTTGGCGAAATCTTTAAAGAGTCGGGCTGCGGCACCTGGATCTTCCATAGAAAATCCAAAAATGCTTGGGCCTTTCAAGGCTTCCTTAACACACTCGAACTCTGTGCCTTCAAATGCACGGCGAGCCAATGTGTTGCGTACAACCTGCAACCGTACATTGTTCTCGCGCGCCAATTTGCGCAAAGCGTCCATTTTGTTTACCGTCACACCACGTGCGTCGGCAATTACCAGTGACAACGCGTTGACCGCAGTCTCGTTAACATCAGCGACGATCGCTACTTTGTCTTCGAGTCTAATAGCCACAATAACTATCTCCTGGACTTGATGATCGGATAACCCGGCAAACTGCGCCGGCTCATCCAGTTTTCGGTGATCACTTCCAGTTATAAAACTGAGTTGGGTCACACCGTCTGCGTAGGATCGGGGTTCGACGGGGACAAAAGCCCCCACCAATAAACCCGGATTAAGCCAGCGCTTTCACGATGACTCCTACGGTCTTTGACAGCCCGGCAAAATGCCGGACCCCAAAGCCTGTAGCTCCCTTAGATTTCCAGGGAGGATAAATCGAGACTCAAACCCGGCCCCATAGTGGTGCTTAAAGACACCTTTTTCAGGTAAACACCTTTAGAGGTGGAGGGTTTGATTTTTTTTCAGATCGGCAATCAGTGCTTCAAGGTTTTCTTTGATCGCTTTCGTTTCGAAAGAAACCTTGCCGATACCGCCATGGATAATACCGCCCTTGTCGGCGCGGAAGCGGACCTGACCTGCCTTGGCATTTTTCACTGCAGTTACAACATCAGGAGTTACAGTGCCGGTTTTGGGGTTGGGCATAAGACCACGAGGACCGAGCACCTGACCCAATTGACCTACAACTCGCATCGCAGCGGGATCGGCGATCACGACATCAAAGTCCATCATGCCGCCTTTAACTTGCTCAGCCAGATCTTCCATACCTACAAATTCAGCACCTGCGGCTTTGGCAGCCTCGGCATTCGCACCCTGGGTGAACACCGCAACACGTACACTTTTTCCAGTGCCGTGCGGCAGAGTGGTAGCACCGCGAACAGCCTGGTCAGATTTACGCGGGTCGATACCCAAATTGATCGCAACATCAAAGGTTTCGGAGAACTTAACCTTGGACAGCTCTTTCAGCAGAGCAACAGCTTCTTCAATGCCGTACTGTTTTGTTGCATCCACTTTTTCGCGGATCGCTTTTTGACGCTTGGATAACTTTGCCATCTTACAGACCCTCGACTTCCAGACCCATTGAACGAGCGGAACCAGCAATGGTTCGCACAGCAGCATCTATACCTGCAGCGGTCAGATCTGGCGCCTTGGCTTTGGCGATGTCTTCCAGCTGAGCACGGGTTACTTTGCCGACTTTCTCAGTGTTAGGGCGTCCACTTCCAGACTTAATTCCCGCTGCTTTTTTCAGCAAGTGGGTAGCCGGAGGGGTTTTCATAGTGAACGTAAAACTGCGATCGCTGTATACGCTAATTACGACCGGAACAGGTGAACCCAGCTCCAGACCCTGCGTTTGCGCGTTGAATGCTTTACAGAATTCCATAATGTTCACACCGCGCTGACCCAATGCTGGACCAACCGGTGGGCTTGGGTTTGCTTGACCCGCTTTTACTTGTAACTTAACGTAAGCTTCAATTTTCTTTGCCATGATATATACCTATCCTCATTTCAGAATGGGTGTTAACGCCTCCCGGTAGCGGCAAACCACCAATCTCCGGCTCCCCCTCCGCAAACCTCATCGGTCGCAGAGACGCAAAAACCTCCCCTGACATAACTGCCAGCGAAGGTTTATTTTTGTGTTGCTTGCTTATATCAGCTCTTTTCCACCTGACTGAATTCGAGCTCAACAGGTGTTGAGCGCCCAAATATCAGTACTGCAACACGCAATCTGTTCTTCTCGTAATTGACTTCCTCTACAACACCGTTGAAATCGTTGAAAGGACCATCAATTACACGAACCATCTCACCTGGTTCGAATAGAGTTTTGGGTTTCGGCTTATCTGCAGAGTCGTCAACACGCTGAAGAATCGCCAAGGCTTCTTTCTCTGTGATGGGAGCGGGCTTGTCTGCCTTACCACCAATAAAACCCATCACTCGCGGCGTTTCTTTTACCAAGTGCCACGTATCATCATTCAACTCCATTTGCACCAGGACGTAACCTGGGAAAAACTTGCGCTCGGACTTGCGTTTTTGGCCGCCGCGCATCTCCACAACTTCCTCAGTGGGCACAAGCACATCACCGAAAAGGTCCTGCATGTTATGCAGCTCAATGCGCTCTTTCAATGCAGACGCGACTTTTTTTCATAGCCGGAGTATGCATGTACAACGTACCAACGTTTAGCCATGTTCTCTCCTAGCCGATAACAAGCTTGGCAAGCTGACCTATTGCCCAGTCCAAGATCCACAGAACAATTGCAGTGATAACCACAACCACAACCACCAGCAAAGTCGTCTGGTTGGTTTCTGCATTGGTCGGCCACACAACCTTGCGAACTTCGATTTGCGCCTCTTTAAATAAGCTCCAGAAAGCAAAGCCTTTTGAAGTATTAAACGCGACAAAGCAGCAAACGCCAGCCAATACCACCAGACCAAGGACCCGATACAGCAGCTTGACTTCTTCTGCATAAAAACTGTTGGCAAATACACCCACGCCGATCAGCAGAAAAACAACCAGCCATTTGAAGCCGTCAAAGCGGTATTCACCTGGTTCAACTTTTGTATTCATGCATTGACCAACAAAAACTTATAAAAAGTGGCAGGCCAGGAGGGACTCGAACCCCCGACATTCGGTTTTGGAGACCGACGCTCTACCAACTGAACTACTGGCCTGTATCAACTTGCATTCCGTTGCAATAGTAAAAAAAGGTTGGCTCGCTCAGAGCCAACCTTTATCCATTTTTCCGCTTATTACTCGATGATTTTGGCAACGACGCCAGCACCAACGGTACGACCGCCTTCACGAATCGCAAAGCGCAGACCTTCGTCCATCGCAATCGGCGCAATCAACGTAACCGTCATCTGAATGTTGTCACCCGGCATAACCATCTCTACGCCTTCCGGCAGTTCACAAGCACCGGTTACGTCAGTGGTGCGGAAGTAGAACTGCGGACGGTAGCCTTTGAAGAAAGGAGTATGACGACCACCTTCTTCTTTAGACAACACGTAAACTTCTGATTGGAACTTAGTGTGCGGCTTGATGGCGCCTGGCTTGCTTAATACCTGACCACGCTGAACTTCGTCACGCTTGGTACCACGCAGCAGAACACCTACGTTCTCACCTGCTCGACCTTCGTCCAACAGCTTGCGGAACATTTCAACACCGGTGCAAGTGGTTTTGACCGTCGGGGTGATACCCACGATTTCGATCTCTTCACCAACCTTGACGATGCCGCGCTCTACACGACCAGTCACTACAGTACCGCGACCGGAGATGGAGAATACGTCTTCGATCGGCATCAGGAACGGCTGATCAATTGCGCGCTCTGGCTCAGGAATGTAAGCATCCAGTGTTTCCACCAGCTTGCGTACAGCAGAAGTACCCATGCCGTTGTCATCTTTGCCATTCAACGCCATCAGCGCAGAACCGATGATGATCGGAGTGTCGTCACCAGGGAAGTCGTAGTTGGACAGCAGCTCGCGCACTTCCATCTCAACCAGCTCCAGCAGCTCGGCGTCGTCAACCATGTCGGCTTTGTTCAGGAAAACTACGATGTAAGGTACACCAACCTGACGTGACAGCAGGATGTGTTCGCGGGTTTGCGGCATAGGGCCGTCCGCAGCAGAACACACCAGGATCGCGCCATCCATCTGGGCAGCACCGGTAATCATGTTCTTCACATAGTCAGCGTGCCCAGGGCAGTCAACGTGTGCGTAGTGACGGGTTGGGCTGTGGTATTCCACGTGTGCGGTGGAAATTGTAATACCGCGCGCTTTTTCTTCCGGCGCCGCGTCAATACCATCGAAAGCTACCGCTGTGCCACCCCAGGTGTCCGCACATACGCGGGTCAGCGCCGCTGTCAAAGTCGTTTTGCCGTGGTCAACGTGACCAATGGTGCCCACGTTCACGTGGGGTTTCGTACGTTCAAATTTTTCCTTTGCCATTGCTAGCGCCTCTTACTTAGACTCAACAACATTTAGTTGGCGACACCGGTGAAGCACCAGCGTCTACTGTAAACTCGGGAAACCCCGGAATATGGAGCTCATAACCGGATTTGAACCGGTGACCTCTTCCTTACCAAGGAAGTGCTCTACCAGCTGAGCTATATGAGCTTGTCCATTACTCGTTAACCCGCCAAGCGGCGCGGTTATCAAAATGGCTGGAGCGGACAGCGGGAATCGAACCCGCATCATCAGCTTGGAAGGCTGAGGTTCTACCACTGAACTATGTCCGCCTTTTCCAAAAGCAGCCCTGGCAGGTCCGTTATCTGGAAGCTTTTGCCTCGACCTATCCAGGCATATATGGTGCAGGGGGTGGATTCGAACCACCGAAGCTCGCGCGTCAGATTTACAGTCTGATCCCTTTGGCCACTCGGGAACCCCTGCGAGTTCTTATCTTTTTGCTTGTTATTTGAGCTGGAGCTGGCGAGAGGAATCGAACCCCCGACCGGCTGATTACAAGTCAGCTGCTCTACCTACTGAGCTACGCCAGCAATTACTTCAAGCATTCCAAATCAATCGCCGATCACCCAGCGGGCGGAGCCATCGTTTGTGGAGGCGGGATTCTAGTGAAAGTTTTTGGCGGAAGCAACATCTGAGCACAAATTTTGTCTGCGCTGGAGCGAAATGTTTTCCTGCATCAAAGAGCGCCATACCGAATCGGCCAACTTATGCTCTTCCGCTTCACCCAGCATCACCCACAACTCCCTGTAAGAGCGCTCAATATTGTGCAGTTTTGGCGACAAACCCTGGCGAGATAATTCAGCAAGCCTGGCCTCCGCGAGATCCCGGCGAGTAAATACGCCCAGGGAAATGCCGTTTTCCAGCTCGCCCTTCGGAATGATGTAACTATCGACGCCTCGGGCCTGCAACTCTGCCAACCTGCGACGCGCCTCATTCCGATTAACCAGAGGCCGTAGATACACCCAATATCCCTCTCCAGCCGAAAGCTCCACCGCATGCTCGAACGCACGCACATCGAGCGCCGCCAAACGCAAGACAAACTGCTGCATCTCCTCAACCGAAGCGAATGCGCCAACCATCAGACACACCGAAGGCGCTTGATCAACAACAGGCGCTGCGCGCCGCTGCATTTGCACATGGCTCACCTCATTGAGCAGCTGCAAGCTTTGCATATTAGAAGACGCCACAACGGGTGGATGGTGCGCTTTTTCTGTATGGGGACTCGGGGCAGGAGACAGCATACGCCAGAGCGGAAAAGCCATGTTTGCCATGATCAGCAGAAGAAATATCCAGCGCATTTAAAACAAAATACCAATGAAAGCAGTGGTTATCGTTATTGTTTTGGTCACCCCCGCGAAGCGCTGACCACCGGGAATATCATGGCAAAGCGATCGGAAGGCGCCTTCGAGCACCAACGCCCGGACAAACTCAGCATCATCAGACGAAGAAAAAACACCAAATCGCTCACCGGATAATTGCTTGAGAGACATCAGCAACTCGGCATCACCGCCGGTGAAAATCCATTTTGGCGACTTTAGCTGCGCAGAAGCAGTTAGGGCGAGTTCGCGAAGAAAGCCGCGAAACAGCAGCGACGCACCGGCTTCAATACACTCCAGTGTAGTCGTGCCAGGGTGATCCCGCTGCAAATCAGAAGGTCCAGCAACAATCGAATTCAAAGCATGCGCAGCGGTGCCAAGGGAGCACAGCGACGTCTGCCACCCCGGCGCAATAAATCCACCCAAATGACGGCCGTCGGCGCACAGAAAATCTGCTACCAATGCAGTTCCGGCATGAATCACCACACAATCTCTGGCCGCAAACCTGGCTTTAGCGGCGAGCAGCGCGAGCCAGCGATCAACACCGAATTTGGCGACATCCGCGTAAGCGAGATCCACACCGGCAAAAGGATTTTTTACAGTGGCGATTTCCACAATGACATCGTCCAATGCTGCCACTAGAGCGGTAAATGCAAGCGTCCTCTCGGACCCAACCACAGAACTGATTCGAAAGCGGGTTCGACCCGACAAACGCCGCCAGGATTCCGGCAAACCATCCGCCGCATCGAGCACAGCAAAAGAATTTGGCACATCCGCAAATTGCCACTTAATTCGCGTGTTGCCTATATCGACATCAATAATCACACGCCGCCTCGCAGTGAAATTTCGCCGCCGGAAAAGATTCTTTCTCCATCCTCAGTGAGCACGCGTAAAGCCCCCTGGTGGTCAACGCCCAGCAAAATTCCTTCACAACTTCCCGCGGGCAAAATCAACGTAATAGGCCTGCGCATAAAGGCGCAGCGCGTTTCCCATCGCTCTCGATAAGCGGCAAATCCCATCTGCGAAAAATCCTGCAATGCAGGCAGAAGCGCTGACAATATGGCGCCACTCAAATTATTGCGGCTACCTGAAAATCCCAATTGGTGGAGGTCAGCCCAGGGCTGATTTATGCGTTCATCACCCTCAGCCAATACGGCTGACATATGCACATTCATGCCAATCCCGATGACCACCACACACTCACCCGTGAGATCACCCCCAACCTCGATCAGAATGCCGCCCAATTTTTTGCCGGCGCAAAGCAGATCATTCGGCCATTTAAGCTCTACTCCCGCAATCCCCAGCTGGTCCAAAACCTCAGCCAGCACAACTCCGACAGCGAGACTCAAGCCTTCGAGGCCCGCCACCCCTTGATGAAAATGCCACCGCACCGTCAGATAAAGGTTGCGCCCGTACGGACTGAACCACTGCCGCCCTCTTCGCCCCCTGCCCGCAGTTTGGCGCTCCGCCATGCATACATCTCCATGGCCGCCGCTTTGCAGCAGCAGAGTATTTGTGGATTGCACTTCCGCTAGACACAGGAAATTTCCCACCAGCTCACTCGCTGGCATGGAGAGAGAGGACAAAATCCGCTCGCGATCCAGAAGATCCAACCCGCCGACAAGGCGGTAGCCTCGCGTCCGGCTTGTCTCTATCGCAATATCCAAGGCGGCCAGGCACTGCAGACGCTTCCATACCGCGGCCCGCGTTATGTCAAGTGCTTGGCCGAGATCCTCACCAGAGTGAAATTCGCCATCAGCCAAAATGTGCAGCAGTTGCGTTATATCCAGAAAAATTTCCTAGTGCTGAGAAATACCGGAGCTCGACTGGGCAATGTGTTCCAGCTCTTCGAAATACACCTTCGACAATCGGTCTCCCAGACGAGTGAGAAGTTCATAACTGATAGTACCGGCAGCGTCCGCCAAACCATCCAGAGACTGATGCTCGCCTATCACTTCTATGAAATCGCCCTCGCCTGGAACATCATCGAGCGCCAAGTGAGTAGCGTCGAAGACACAGGAGTCCATCGAAATCCGCCCCACAAGCGGTAGGCGCTCACCGCGCCACGCCGCCATACGAGGCGAGACACTTCGCAAAATACCATCGGCGTAACCGCCACTCACCACCAGCACCCGCAGATCTTGCGGTGCCACAAAATCCGCGCCATAACCGATGCTCTCCCCCGCAGCGACATGACGCAACTGCATGACCGGCAAGTGCAGCGTGACAACAACGGAAAGAAGCCCCTGCAACGCAGGAGCGCAACAACCCCCATAGAGCGCGATCCCCGGGCGAGCAAGATCGAAATGCCAATCCTCCCCCAAAAAAATGCCAGCTGAGTTAGCTAACGAAAAAATCGTGTGCGGGAAACGCTGGCGCACCACATCCGCAACTCGGCGAAACAAGGCCAGTTGCGAAGAATTCAATTGGTGATCCGGCTCATCCGCACAGGCCAGATGACTCATGACCAATTCGATGCGAACATCCGCCGGCCAGTCTTCGTGAGCTTGAAAAAAATCGCCAAGCTCTTGCAGATTCAAACCAAGGCGATTCATGCCGGTATTGATTTTCAGAGCGCAGCGACGCGGCCCGGCCGACGAAGCACTCAACCACCTGCGCAACATATCGGCGTTATAGATGACCGGCACAAGCCTCTCATCACAAAAGCGTTGCTCCGCACCAGGATATACACCTTGCAGGACGAAGATGTCTGCCGGTTCCGGCACCAGGCGCCGGACCTGCATAGCCTCATCAAGCGTAGCGACGAAAAAATGCCGGCAGCCTTCGCTGTAGAGCGTCTGCACGACTGGTGCAACGCCCAGACCATAAGCATTTGCTTTGACCACCGCCCCACAATACTGGCCGCGAAAGCGACTGCGCATGACACGCCAATTCCGCCGCAGCGCGGACAGGTTAATTTTTAATACCCCTGAATACTGATGCATAGATTACTCGCGACAGCGCTGACAAGCCTGAGACAAAGGGCAAGTTTAACCGGCGAGAGAATCCAGGAAACAGAAAAAGCGAAGATACATTAGAAGAAAAGCCTTCGATGAAGGCTTTTACGCTACAACACTCGTAAGTGTTGCGGATTGAAATGGTGCCAAGGCCGGACTCGAACAACCACCCCAAGCCCCTTAACTCTGGAGAAAACCGACACCAAACCTAACTTTGTGCCCCCAATTATGCCCCCAGGCGTTAACTGCTACTGCTCACAGGGCCAAGCTCAGGCCTCAATATCAGGAAGCAAATCAGGGGTGAATTTTACTCCACGCAAGCCGTTCTTTTCCACAGCTGTCTTAAACAGGTCATTAGCGTACAAGCCTGTGCAGTTATCAAATCGGGTTTTGAAGACAGCCGATTTGGCGACATCACCTTGCCTGAAACCAATTTGTCTCACCCCTACAACCATACCAGAATGGATCAGACTCTCACTTTGAGCCGGATCAGCATCTACAACATTGCGACAGTTGAAGATAAATACCCGGTCACCCACACAGTCCACCGGCAAGATTTCACCAAACTCGCCAATCAATGAACCCAGTACGCTCAACGCTTTAGCGGATAAGACCAACGCAGCACCAGGCAACCACAAGGAGATGTCCGGTACCGGTAATGGTTCGCCGGCTTCCGCCTGAATGAATTCTGACTGGATATTTTCCCAGCCATCCTTAAGGCTGGTGTTGTGGTAACTAAAGCGCAGCAACTGTGCATCAGAATAGCCTTCTGGCATCAAGTCGATGAAGTCGTCCACCTGCAACGCAAGCCACTTAAATCCCGCCCCATCATTTTCAATCAAGTAGGGTTTAGACATTACCACTCCATCCTTCGTCTGGTGGCATAGTGACCTTTTCTGGCTGCCTCCCAGTTTCAAGCAACAGCCGGAGCCGCCGCAGGCTAGTCCTCATGGTCATCTCATCCATTGCCATTTGTGTATTGCTAAACACCCATTTTTCATAGTTATGGGTATGAACCTCGGAGTGAGACTTAGCCGCAGGCATACTCCAGTGGCCTTTATCCTTACGTCTGCGAACCATCCAGGCTCCATTAGCAGGGTCGTTAATCCGAATATCACACATATGCAAGTTAATCCGTGCCTGCGCAGCAAAAGCAGTCCTACCTCTTCCGGGAATAACGTGATGAGCGGTGTGATTGGGGCTTGGCTGTGGCCGCCCATCTGCCCGCATGTATTTTGCCAGGACATAAGCCGGGTGATGCCTTTCATTATGCATGGCGTCGCGATTAGCTCTTCGACTTTCCCGGCTTGCTGCGTTTTTGCTTCTATGTTGCTCCCTATAAACTTCGAGCTGAGCTTGCACTTCAATTGCAACCATAGCCAACCGCCGCTCGTGCTGTAGGTGGCTTAAAGCAGCCGCCAGCTCTGCTTCCCGTTGCGCACGCTGCTCTGGCGTCTCTGTAGCTTTGTTGATTTTCCGTTTTTTTCGATGATAGCTCTTGGCGTGCCGTTCGAAGTTTACAACTGCAGCTTCAAGCGGAGACAGTTCGTGATAATGCGGGGTTACCCTGATTCCATTTACAAATTCCATATGGTCTCCTTTGAGTTAACCTGCAATTTATACCATATGCGCTAGGACCAACCCCACCCTCTCCGACACAATTCTCCATTGTGATATTGCAATGGAGCTTTGAGCACCGCTTTAAAGAGTCGAAAGCGAGGTGGAGCCAGTTTCATAACCAATTTGCCCGCCTCACTCCTTATCTCGAACCCTATCAATCAACACATGAGGGTCAGCGTTAATCCTCTGGCAAACCTCCATCATTTCAATAAGATCCAATCTACGATCCCCATTCTCATATTTGGAAACGTAGGACTGTGGCTTTCCCAGTTTTTCAGAAAGCTGTGCCTGGGTCACACCGGCAGCTTCTCTGGCCTCTCTCAGCAAGACAAGCAGATACCGGTATCTCTCAGAGTGGATGGTCTTCAAGATGTCGTCCAGTCAATTGGCTGGACATCTAAATAAACCCATATTAGGATTATCCCAAAATAGGATATTTCAGGATTGACGAGCCTGTTTATGAGCGATACCGAACTAATGCTAATGGTAGAGTCACGGAAGAAATCGCGGCTCGTGGCGATTCTCCTCAACATCTTCCTGCCCGGCGCTGGGTATATGTATTGCGGGAGATGGATACTGGGTGTCGTAGCCTTCTTCTTTGTGATCCTGTTGGTTGTGGTTAGCCTTGGCTTTGCCGCTATTGGTTTGTATGTCGTACTGATCATAGACGCCGCATTGTGCGTCGGCAGATACAATCGCAGGATGACGGAGGATCTCATTAAATCAAGGGTTCGGGCCCATCGCGGAACCGACGTCGCAGAGGCAGGCCATCCATTAGGTATCGAGAGCAAGCCTGTCAGCAGGATTAATACAGCTATACTTTACGTTTTCGGGGCTCTAGCGCTCGTGTTTTTATATGCGGCGGCAAGCTTGTTTGTCGAGAAGTCAGGCACTTCTTTTAGTGCGCTTGAGTTGCAAAAGTACATTTGCCTCGGACGGAGCCGAGGCGAATCAGGACAAACAAAAACAAGAGTGGATACAAGAAGCGCAGGCTGCTGGCAAAGAGATTTTTGATGGCTACCACGCTGTATGCAATGGTCGGGTTATTGTACGCGCAGGCAGCAACCGCTACTACGAGTTCAGCGGGAGCAGGGCCGAGGTGTTGGTGCTTGGCCTGTACGATATCGAGGAGTCGGATAGGCTGAACGGAAAGCTTTGGAGCGGAAAGCTGTATGTCAGTATCGGAGAGTCCGCCAGAATGATTGATCTCGCCGCTGGAGGGAGAAAAGTCTCCGAGTGGACATATGGCAGAGAGCCTGAGTTCGACCTTATATTCGACGGCGGAAAATGGAAGCTCAACGGTGAAATATTTTCCTACACTACCTACAATTTCGCTTTAAAGCCCAATGTTTCATGCTCTGCCGCCGGAATGTGAGCTTATTGCCAATGCGCAATCTCCGTTTAGCGGATTGGCACCAGACCTTCACATCAAAGGGTCGCCCTTGGCCGATAGGGTTCCAAGCGGAGAGTGAGTTCGTCCCTTGGTCAGAGTCGCTCATAGTACTTCCCTTTCTGACAGCCTATCCTTGGGCTTTTTCGTTTCTCGCCATTTCGCTTTTCACACGCTCCACAAGTAAGCCTGTGAGTTCTCCAAAGTGCTCATCCAGAAAGTCTTTTTTCGGCACTCTACGCAAGCCCTTAATGATTTCTCCCTGCCTGCCGCAATCCACATCCCCATAGCTGAGAAAGGTCGTAAGCACTTGCTCGTGGCCCAGGTTTTGGCTCCAAGCTTTAAAGTCTTCCGGTGTTTTACACAGCTGCTGGCCGTACCTGACCAACATGTGACGAAAGCTATGAGGGTTAAAGTACGGTAAGCCTGCCGCCTCGAAAGCGCTTTTGAATATTTTCCGAATGGGGGTGGCATTACTCCAATGCTTACGGTCCAATCCTGCAACCTCGAACTGGTGTGACTCACCACACCGAATCAATGTGGCAGGAAACAGCGGATCATCATTATTCCAACACTTGCGGTTTCTCAGGAACTCCACCCATTCACTGAAAATTTGTATAAAGCTTTCCCCCACTGGGAAAAAATAGGTGGTAATGGTTTTGCTGAATTTCGTTTTTACCTCGCGGGCATCCTGATAAACACTGCCAGCAAATAAGTCCACATGTTTTAGCTTGAGGGATGCGACGGCGCTATCTCGTGCCCCTGTAAGCACTACGAAAGCCATCAACGCCCTGTTGCGCATCGCTACTCTCTCCCTCGGTAGGCATAGTTTCTAGCACATGGCGCACCTGCTCCAAGGTGGGGGAGCGCTGCACCCGTTTGGCAGTCGCTATGCGCATATCTTTCTCAGACAGATTGAAATAGTCGGCATCTGAATACTGGAAACGCGACTTGTAGCCGGGCTGGCCGGCGAGCCATTGGAAAAAGCGTTTCAAGTTGGACAGTGTTGCATTTAGCGTTGATTTGCTTATCGGCTTACCCGATTTTTCAACCCGCTGTTCTGCCAGATGGCTTTTTAAGGCCATCGCTTGTTGAGGGCGGAATGCCTTGAAATCTTTGAATTTCGTGTATTCTTCAAAGCGCGCAAGCGACTTGGCCACACCGTCCAAGGTAGGCTCACTTTGGCGCTTTGCTTCCTTGAGGTAAGCCAGATAGCGTCGCTTTACTCGTTCATTTTCTGCATTGTGCGTTTTCATGCTTTATCCTTTTGACTGAAGTCACTGTTTAGGCTGGTGTTGTCCCTATCACCTATATGCTTTTCTACTAGCGGAAACGTGATACCCCATTCAACGGCTAAATGCGGAAGATTGGTCATATTTACGCGGCGATTCATTAAGCCATCACATACCCCACACAGACCCATCAAGTTTCCGATCTTGGCGGTTACCGGCTTTAACTCCACTAGATCCTCAACGGGCTTTCGGGGCACCCTACATCGCAGGCAATACATCTCACCCGCTGAGCATTTGTGCTTATTGGTCAAACGAAGTTGCCCCAAAAAGGCCGACAGCTCCCGCCCCAAAATCAACATCGGTCGCTTTCCATCACACACAGGTAACCCCTGCTTCACCCATTGTCGAACGGTGTTTTTATGGACACCGTACAAACTAGCGACTTCTTCCACTGTGTAGCTACGATGAATCTTGGCCAGCCTTGGATTTGGCCGCTTACTCACCGGGAGTGCTTCCGCTCAGCTTCTAAGTTTTTCACCAGCCCGCGAATTTCATCGTCGGATCTACCGGCAATTCGTGCCGCATTGAGGGCGGTGATTTCAGCTGCTGGCCAGCCGACAGATCGCCCGCCCAGTGAGACGGGTTTCGTCCATAAGCCTTGGGTTATTCGTAGATAAAGCGTGGAGCGAGAAAGCCCACTTTGGGCTTTTACATCGGGTAAACGTAGGATGGTCTTAGGCATGTTTGCACCCCTGTGGGCGTTGTTGAACATGCAGCCATTTTTATGAAAGGTAGGTAGGAAATGGCCGAATTCGGTTTATGTCATTCCGAATTCGGGTTTGCGTGGCGTCATTATTGATACAGATCTTTAACCTGCTTGAGGATCTTGCGGATCGTGTCCTCTCCTAATGGCTTGCCTAAATTCTCAGCGCTGGCAGCCAGGGAAGAAGCAATTCCTCTCTGGCTGTAGTCATACCCTGCCTTATTACACAAAGCTGCAATCAGTGTCAGTAGAGAGTTCCGCTCTTTAGTGGTGATAGGCTTGTCGTGTTTGGGGGTGGCGTTAATCCGATCAAGAAAGTCAGCAATGGCGGTCATCCTGACCACATACACCCCGTCCGTGGGCAGTCCGCCAGCAGGATAAAAATCATTTGTCCTCGGTGCCGCTTTCTTTTTATTCAAATACTCTTGCCTCTCTTCCTTATACTTCATCCGCTGCTTTTCCACTTCGGATGAGGGAAGTTTATTGACCTGAATCGAGAGTTCCAGTTTTTGCCCGTATGCCAATGAGCCAGGACAGAACTCATTCTGCTCCCAGCTCTCCACCAACCGGCAGACCTCGTCACCTCTCCTTAAAAAGGTTCCTGCCAGATTGGTTAAGGTAATTTCGGGTCCACTGGTCAGCGCTTGATATATGTGCTCTACATCCAAGCACTCGCTGGCGACCATCATCAAGTCCCACACACCATCAATCGGTACGGCATTGTCGTCCCAGTCAATAATCTGATCATCGCCTATCACATCGCCAGCGATAACCACCTTAGGCTCCCCCTCAGTACCGCCCATCTCATGCCCACGGATAACACCCGTATAAATAATCTTTCTCGCGTCCTCAAAGCTCGAAATCCTTCCGAGATTACCGTGTGCTTTATTTGGGAAATGCATTGAAAGGGTCAAATGACCGTCCAACGCCAATCGAAAAATATCGGAAGCAGCAACCTCTTCTCCAAGGGTGGAGGTTAAATATTTTGCCGTTTCCTCGATGGTTAACCATTGTTTGAGCTTCAGCAATTTGCTCATGCCTAGATTCCCTGAGACGTTATCGGATGTTTTACTCTCTTATTTTTTTTGCTTTTTTGGCCTTTTCCATAGGCAATAAGCTGATGTATTTCTGATAAAGCTCAAATAGAAAGGCCACCCTTTCCGCTTCAGTTTTAAAGTTGGTCTTGCCATAGGCGCCATCCACAGTTTTATCCAAAGCTTGGTGAGCCTTTAACAGCACAGGCGGCATGGTGAGAGGGTCATATAAATCTGCTAATGAGGCGCCGGGAAATTGTGCCCTCGCGTCTAGCACTCGCTGTGCGGCAGCCTCTATCGATTGCTTTTGTTTGGCGGTAGGGGTTTCTGGCCAAGGGAAGTTATTGTAGACAATGCCTACCGAGTAACGGTAATCACTCTTCAAGCGGCCACAAACTGTTCTCATCCAAGAATTGTGCATAACTGAGGACAGCAAACCGAAATCGAATAAAGTAGCATCGGGCACAATCTTTACTAGGTTGCTGCAAAGCGTGTCCGGCTCTTCAAACCCGACAGGAAGGTAATGTCTACGCTCCGAAGACACTTCAGGAATAACCAGATAATTATTCCTAGGCATATTTTCAACATGAAATCGAGTAGGCGTTGCAGCCAGCTTTTGCGTAGGCACACTTTCACTAGCCAACCGCACTTTCCGAACAGCCTCAATCCGTTTCATAGACTCAGGCATAGCTTTCAACTGGGCTGGTGAACAATCCCCCAACCACAAACAATAACGATGGTAGCCATTCAGAAATTCATCCGCCCCTAACCAGCGTCGAAAGAAAGGGGCTGCCTGAGGCTCTATTTGAAGAAACGCATTTTTTTCATCTGAAGTAAAAAAGATAGTGACCGCCATCAATCGGCTTGTTCCCAATACCTATTTGAGGCACCCGGCAAATCGGCTTTTTACGACTAGACAATAAAATGTCCGGCGCATCCAATAGATAGGGATTAATATTCCTAGCTTGCAAGACATGGGCCTCGCCTTTGATGTTCTCATATTCAAATAGCGACTTATTAGCAATATCAATAGAAGCGAACCCTACAATAACGCAATGAACAGCAGCCTTGCCCCGCGCTTCGTTACTCCAGAAAAATGTGCGATGCGCAAAAAATATCCTGATCCCTTGTGCTAACATCCAGCCCCACAAGATACCGACTTGCTCCCCCTGGCATATCGAATTAGTGGATACATAAGCGCAGCGAATTGGGCTGTTGGTGATCATTTCCGCTGCTTTCACGTACCAAGCGGCAACAAAATCCAGCAACCCCGCGTTTTTAATCCCCCCTAGCACCAACGACAAATCCTGCCTTTGCTTCTCGTTTAATAACTTAGCGCCGATAAAAGGCGGATTCCCCATAATGTAGCTTAGTCGTGCTGCCGGGATTACTTCGTTCCAATCCATACGTAAAGCATTGGCACAAACGATAGTGCTGGAGGAGCGCAAAGGTATCCGCGCAAAGTAAGCTCCAAACTCTTCCGACACTTGCAAGTTCATTTGGTGGTCCATTAGCCACAGCGCAACCTGCGCAATCTGAGCAGGGAACTCTTCGATCTCTATCCCGTAAAATTGGTCTACATCCACCTGAATCAGGCTGTTAACATCCAGCGCTAACTGCTGTTCATTGACCCGTGCCGTACGTAAAACCTCTAGTTCCAGCAATCGTAGTTCGCGATAGGCAATGACAAGAAAGTTGCCACAACCGCAGGCAGGGTCAAGAAAAGTGAGCTTCCGCAACTTGGTGTGGAATTCAAGAAGCTTATTTTTGTTCGTCTTGGACTTCTCAAACTCCACCCATAGCTGATCCAGAAACAAAGGCTTAATAAGTTTGAGGATGTTTTTCTCGCTGGTGTAATGCGCGCCCAGATTCCGACGGGCTTTCTTGTCCATGATCGACTGAAACAGTGAACCAAAAATGGCAGGGGAAATCCGGCTCCAATCTAATGCGCAGCAGTCCAGCAATGCTTGGCGCATCGCCTTGTCAAAGCTGGCGGTGGGTAACATTTCTTCAAAAAGCCGGCCATTGATGTAGGGAAAAGCCGCCAGCTGTTCATCCAGGTTCCTAAAACGCTTTTCGTCCGAGGTATTCAACACCTGAAATAGCGTAGTGATGTGGTGAGCCAGATCGCTGCCATCCTCACTGGTCCGCAGCTCCAAATATTCCTGAAATTGCTGGCGCTCAAAGATGCCCGTATCTTCGGCAAACAGGCAGAACAACAAACGGACAAGATACACTTCCAACACATGGCCTTCATAACCCACTGCTTTCATCTCATCATGCAGCTTCCCCATGCGCTCGGCTGCCTTGATGTTGACCGGGTCTTGCTCCTTGATCTTGTGGGTTTGGTAACCAGCAATAAAGCCGAACAGTTTGATATTCTTGTGTAGGTCTCTCAGCGGAAATTCGTAGGTTTCGCCCTCTTCGAGATCGTACAAACGGAAACTGGCGAAGTCAGACACGAGCACGTATTTCGGCAGATCTCGCTCCTTAATACCCGGAAAGTAATCGAGCGCCTGCGTATACGCCAAATTCAGGTTCTTGCCGCGTGATTTATGTTCCACCAACAAAACACCCTTCCAAAACAGGGGAATCTCCCCCGCTTTTGCACACACCCATTTGTTAAGCCAACTTGCATTCATATTGTTCAGGCGTGATGTAGCCTATCGATGAATGAATGCGGCGGTGATTATAGAAATTCACATATTCCGACATAACCGCCCAAAGTTCATCTTTTGTCTTAAACTCTTCCCTACCATGAATTCTCTCCGCTTTAAAATTCGCGAAGAATGATTCCATATGCGCATTGTCATTCATCCGTCTCGGACGGTTCATGCTTTGGATAACTCCTCGCTTTGCTAAACGCTCCGAGAAATAAAACGCCCGATACTCAATGCCACGGTCTGTGTGAAAAATAAGTCCTGCAGCCGGCTTTCGGATTCTCAGTGCTTGGTGCATAACTCGCCAAGTCAATTCCGCCGTTCTTCGCTCTGCCATGCCCCAGCTGATTACCCGCCGACTGTATTTATCCAGCACAACCGCCACGTAATGCCACTCGCCGCCAACCTTAATATAAGTAATATCACCTACCCATACTTTGTTTGGCTCAGCAGCCAATGTGTCCAATTCCCGATTCGGCACACTCCGGATGAAGTGACACAGCCCTGGCATCTTCCGGTAGATCTGCGCCCTGCGGGCGATAAGCCCGTTTTCCTGCATGATTCTGGCAACTCGCTTCTTCGCGATTCGGTAACCCTGGCTTCGCATTCGCTCGGTAATCTTAGGGCTTCCATAAACCCCGCCTGACTCTTTGAAGTGGTGCAGAATCACATCGTAGAGAGCTTCATCTTCCAGTTCGCGAACACTGGTGCCTCTACGTCTCCAGGAGTTATAACCATCCCGCGTGACGTCATAGAGCCTGCACATCATAGCGACGCTGTAATCGGTCCGATTCTTGTCTATGAATTCGAAGATCTCCCTCTTCGTTCTAAAGAGAATTGGATGGCTTTTTTAAAAGGTCATGCTCCTGCTTAAGCAGGTTATGTTCTCGCTCCAGCTTCTGAAGGCGCTTCAACTCTGCACGCATCTTTGGTTCGATCTCTATATCTTTCTTCTTCACCATAAGCTGGCCCCTTCGAGTTTCCAGTCGCCAGCGGTAAAGCATCACAGGATGAATGCAAAGAGCATCAGCAACATCCGTCGCTTTGACACCCACAATATTCGTTAAAGCAACCGCCGTCGCCTTAAATTGGTCGTTGTAGTAATTGTAGTGCTTTCTTCGTGTCATTCGACACCTCCAACTTAGTTAAGTGAAGGTGTGTGCATTATCGGGTCAAGTCTCCAGGTCGATAAACCCCTGTTTGTTAGCCAACTTCTTTACTGGCTCCTCGAAACTAGCAACGCGCTTGCGCGATATACCAAATATGTTGAAAAAGCCGTCCCAGAAGCTCTTCGCTTCCGCGTGCTCGGAGCATTCGTCTCCCCATTCTTTACTGAACGCAAGAGAGCGGCTTTTGATCTCATTCCAAGATAAGGGCATATATGTTCCTTTGTAGGCATGTTTTTATTGTTATGAGGCTTTGAGGGAATCCAGGTAATCTGCCCAAGATTGCATCATCTGCTTACGCTCAGCCAAGTGTTTGGTGCGATTGTATGCCCTACCGTTTGCGTCTCTTACGGCATGAGCTAACTGTTGCTCGATATAGTCAACCCGAAACCCTAGCACTTCATCCAGCATGGTTCTGGCTGTTGCCCTGAATCCGTGCGGAGTTACTTGGTCGCTGTTATAGCCCAGTGTTCTCAATGCTGCCAGCACACCATTTTCAGAAAGTGGACGCCCGCCACGGCGAGCACTGGGAAACACGTATTTGCCGTCGCCCGTCAGTGGTTGCAACTCACGCAAAATACTTAATGCCTGCCGAGATAAGGGAACAACGTGGGACAGCCGCATCTTCATTTTTTCTGCAGGTATCTCCCAGCATTCCTGCTGCCAGTCAATCTCTGCCCATTCCATATGGCGAATTTCACCGGGCCTTTGAAACAAAAGTGGAGTTATTGCTAGCGCTGCTTTGACTTCCGGGGTGCCTATATAGCCATCCATTGCCGTCAAGAGCCTTCCCAACTCGCCAGGATTGGTTATCGCTGCACGATGTCGAGGCTTTTTAACAACTAATGCCCCTCTTAAATCCTGCGAAACGTCACGCTCCGCCCGACCAGTAGCAACTGCATAGCGGAGCACCTGCCCCACAACTCGCTTTGCTCTATTAGCCGTTTCATGCAAGCCGTCCGCCTCAATGCGGCGAAGCGTGGACAATATTTGAACAGGCGAAAATCTCGGCGACCGAGACTCCGCCAATAGAAGGATTGAGCTTTTTATCAAGTATCCAGGAAAGTTTTTCGAGAGTTACCGGTGCAGCGCCTTCATTGCGTCTTTTCTCCACAAGTTCCTTTGCAATCAACGCGAATGTACTAGCAACCGAAGCATGTTTAGCGAGCTTAGCCTGCTTTTTTAATTCTCCGGGATCATTACCTTCGGCTAGCTCAGCTTTTGCCACGCGCGCTTTTTCCCTTGCTGTAGCCAGTGTGATAGTAGGATATACCCCTAAAGCTAAACGCTTTTCCTTGCCTGCATACCGGTACTTTAACCTCCAGTATTTCGAGCCTGCGGAACTCACCTCAAGGTACATACCTCCACCGTCAACCAGCCGGTATGGTTTGTCTTTTGGTTTGGCCTGCCTGATCGCCGCCTCTGTGAGTTTGCAATTCCCTGCCATTATGCCCCCTCGCCCATTTCAATATGCCCCCCATTGTGCCCCCGCGATACGTGAGCTGCAATAGGACAACCTAGGACACCACAGGAACAGAAGACATAAAAAAAACCCGCATTTACGCGGGTTTATGGACGATGCCGGAATGCATCGGTTTTATATATGGTGCCCAAGGCCGGACTCGAACCGGCACAGCTTACGCCACTACCCCCTCAAGATAGCGTGTCTACCAATTCCACCACTTGGGCAAAAAAGCAAAACGATTACAAATAAAACAACTTATTCAGCAGTTGGTACTTCATCCGCTGCATCAGCAGGCGCGTCCGGCACCTCTTCCGAAGACACTGGCGCAACAGCAGGAACTTCGGACACATTCTCCAGCTCTGGAATCAGCACATCATCCACGTCGACACTGTTTTTTGCCATCACAGCCAAAACAAAGCTGGTGACGAAAAAGACAGCGACCAGTATCGCAGTCAGGCGGGAAAAGAAATTCCCGGAGCCAACAGAACCGAATACCGTCTGTGATGCGCCAGCACCAAAGGAGGCGCCCATTTCCGCACCCTTACCTTGTTGCAGCATGATCAAGCCGACGATAACCAGCGCAACAATAACGTGTATAACCAGCAGAATACTTTCCATTCTCGAGTCTCTTACCAGAAATGCTATTCAGCAGCCCGGCATATTTCTAGAAAATCATTGGCCCGCAAAGCAGCGCCCCCAACCAGAGCCCCGTCTATATCTGGCATTTCAAACATTGCCCGGGCGTTCTGTGGCGTCACACTGCCGCCGTATACAATTCGTGTTACCGCACCGGCCGGACCCAACCGATCACGAATAAATTCATGCACCTGCTGCGCCTGCTGCGGCGAGGCGATTTTTCCGGTGCCCACCGCCCAGAGCGGTTCGTAGGCTATGACGCCACGTGCTATCCGGTCATAACTACAATAATCAGCTACTGCTTTTATCTGCCGGTCGATCACGTCGAGGGTAACACCCTGTTCGCGCTCTTTCGCACTCTCGCCGACACACAATATCGGCACCAAGCGCGCATCCTGAGCAGACTCAAACTTGCGCGCGATAAGCTCATTTGTTTCCGCGTACCAACGCCGGCGCTCTGAGTGTCCGACTATCGCGTAGTGACACCCCAGATCGTGCAGCATCGCGGCGGAAACTTCGCCCGTATAAGCGCCTTCAACAAAGGGGCTGACATCCTGGGCGCCTAATCCAATATTGGAATATCCGAGCGCTCGACTGGCCATATCGACGTGAAGATAAGAGGGGCATATCACCACCTCCGCCCTGTGCACACCAACCCATCCCGCCATCAGCTCGCGCAGCAATTCTGAAACAAACTGCTGGTCGCCGTGTAATTTCCAATTACCTATAACGATTGGGCGTCGCATAACGATTCTCGGAGTCTGTCTCAGAATCTGTGAGCATCATCTGAATGCGACTTCATTTAGCCCTCGGCGAAACGGGCGCAAATGGTATCCGAGAATAAAGGCGGTGACAATGCCCGCCATGCAGTTATTTGGCAGCATCTCATGCCGCGGAGCCAATGGCCTCTCCAACAGCGCCGGCAAGCTCCGCTGCAAGGTCGCGAACCAGGTTGGCGGAAGGGCCTTCCACCATAACGCGAATCACGGGTTCAGTGCCGGAAGCGCGCAGCAGAACACGTCCGCGCCCGTCCAGCTTTTCCTCCGCTCGAGCAACCGCCGCCTGGATCGCATCGTGATGATTCAGATCCACTTTTACAGCGACTGGAACATTAACCATGCACTGCGGGGTTTTGCTGAAGCCTCTGCGCATTGCCGCCAGGGATTTGCCGGATTTCTGTAGCGCGCGCAGCACCTGAAGCGCGGAAATAATGCCGTCTCCTGTGGTGGTGGCGTCACCGCAGACGATATGGCCTGACGACTCACCTCCCAAGGACCAATCGCGCTCTTTCATCATTTCCAGCACATAGCGATCGCCGACTTTGGCGCGGGCGAATGGGATTCCCATATCCCGGAGCGCAATTTCGAAGCCGAAGTTAGTCATGAGCGTGCCGACCACCCCGGTGCAACCCCCGTCTGAGGAGTGCTTATGAGTGGCAATGATGTAGAGCAACTCGTCTCCGTCCACCTCTTCTCCCGCATGGTCGACAAAAATAACCCGGTCGCCATCCCCATCAAAGGCAATCCCCAGATCTGCTTTTTTCCGCCAGCACACGCTCTTGCAGCGCTTTTACATCTGTTGAGCCGCAATGTTTATTGATATTGACCCCGTCCGGGGTAACACCCAGCACTGACACGGTTGCGCCAAGCTCACGAAATACTTCCGGCGCGACTTTATAGGTCGCACCGTTGGCGCAATCCACAACCATATTCAGACCGGCGAAAGAGGTACCCCAAGGCAGGCTGCCTTTGCAGAATTCGATATAGCGCCCTTCCGCGTCACTGATACGGCGCGCCTTGCCCAATCGGGCTGCAGTGACCATCGGCTGATCGAGCTGCGCCTCTATGGCCAATTCCATCTCGTCACTCAATTTGCCGCCGTCGGTGCTGAAAAGTTTGATGCCGTTGTCCATGTACGGGTTGTGTGATGCACTGATGACAATACCGGCGCGTGCTTGAAAGGTGCGGGTCAGATAGGCGATCGCAGGTGTTGGCATAGGACCGAGCAGCCCCACATCCACGCCGGCACTGATCAAACCCGCCTCCAGAGCGGATTCAAACATATAGCCCGAAATACGCGTGTCCTTGCCGATAAGTACCATCGGCGCCTTGTCCTGCTGGCGCTCATTCGCCAACACCTGCCCAACAGCCCAGCCGAGATGCAGAAAAAAATCCGGCGTGATGGGGGCCTGCCCCACCCGTCCGCGAATGCCGTCGGTTCCGAAATATTTACGCGCCATGCGCCGCTCTCCGATATTGCTGATATGCCGTAGTTTATTAATGTCGAATCAAAAAAAGAAAATCTGTTAACCGATCAGGCGCAAGATCTCAAGAGCATCCCGCGTCGCTGCCACGTCGTGAACCCGCAATATGCGCGCGCCGCGCTGACAGCCGATCAGCCCCGCTGCGAGACTGCCGGGCAGGCGCTCCGCCAAGTCGCGCCCCAACAAGCGGCCGAACATGGATTTGCGCGAGACCCCCAGCAGAATAGGACCCACTTCATTTAACCGATCAAGCTCCCGGATCAGCGCGAGATTATGTTCGTCTGTTTTGCCAAACCCTATGCCTGGATCGACCCAGATATCCTGCTCGGCAATTCCCGCCTGCAAACACGCCTGCTTGCGCGCCGAGAGAAATTGCAACACATCTGCCACCACATCCAGGTAGGCCGGACGCTCCTGCATCGTTTCCGGCGCGCCCTGCATATGCATGAGACAGACCGGAATCGCAGCCGCGCTGGCAGCGGCGAGAGCGCCAGGGCGCTGCAAGGCGCGCACATCATTGATCAAACCGGCGCCGTGTTTCGCAGCTTCCACCATTAATTCAGGATTGCTGGTATCGACCGATACCACCGCATCCAAACGACTCGCTATCGCCGCAACCACCGGCAAGACTCGGTCACACTCCGCCTGCGGGGAAACCGGGTCGGCACCGGGCCGGGTGGATTCCCCTCCCACATCGATAAAGTCTGCCCCCTCGCGTATCAGGCGCTCGGCCTGGCGCAGGGCGAGATCCAGCTGCAGAACACCGTCGCGATAGCAGGCTCCGCCATCGAAAAACGAATCCGGTGTGACATTCAGAATCCCCATGATCCTCGGCACCGAAAAATCCAAACGGCGCGCTGCAAACTGTCGGTGCATGTTTTCCTCGTGAGACTGAAACAAAAAGGCCAGACAACTAGTGTCTGGCCTGGTAACTCGGAGTGAAAGTGGGAGCGTTAAACTTCTTCCGCCGGCTCGCCCACCGCACCGCGATCGGTTGTCTCACCTTTGGATTTGGCGCCACCCACATCACCGTCTCGCCACTCGCGCGGTGCGCGCACTTTGCGACGCGCCATCAAATCAGCAACCTGATCAGAATCGAGCGTCTCGTATTCCATCAAGGCATTCTTCATGGCGATTAGAATATCCTCATTTTCGCGTAACAGGGTTTTTGCACGACCGTAGCCGTCGTCCGTGATGACCTTGACCTCTTCGTCGATTAAGCGCTGGGTATGGCTCGATATTTTGCGCCCACCCATGTAGTCATCATCCTTCGCGTCATAGTCCAGGGGACCGAGCTTATCGGACAAACCATAATTCACCACCATTGCGCGAGCGATCGAAGTGGCCATTTTGATGTCCTGATAGGCGCCAGTACTCACGCCTTCAACACCGTACATCATTTCCTCAGCGATACGACCGCCGTACAGCGTGGCAATGTCGCCCATCAATTTGCGGCGGCTTTCGCTGATTCGATCACCTTCCGGCAGGAATTGGGTAACGCCCAAAGCGCGACCGCGCGGGATGATGGTTACTTTGTGAATCGGATCGTGTTCGGCAGAGAGGAAACCGATAATCGCGTGACCGGCCTCGTGATAGGCGGTAGCCTCTTTTTCTTTCTCCGACATCACCAAGGTGCGACGCTCCGCACCCATCAGAATCTTGTCACGCGCCTTTTCGAATTCCTCTTCCGTCACCACGCGCTTGTTGGCGCGAGCGGCCAGCAGCGCCGCCTCGTTGACCAGGTTGGCAAGATCGGCACCGGAAAAGCCGGGTGTGCCACGGGCGATGATCTTGGGATCAATGCGCTCTTCCAGCGGCACTTTGCGCATATGCACTTTGAGGATTTGCTCACGACCGCGCACATCCGGCAGACCGACATTGACTTGGCGATCAAAACGACCTGGGCGCAACAGCGCGCGGTCCAGAACGTCCGGGCGGTTGGTCGCGGCGATCACGATGATGCCTTCGTTACCTTCAAATCCGTCCATCTCAACCAGCAGCTGGTTGAGGGTCTGCTCGCGCTCATCATTACCGCCGCCGTGGCCGCCGCCGCGGTGGCGACCGACCGCGTCTATCTCATCGATGAAGATGATGCAGGGCGCCTGCTTTTTGGCTTGATCGAACATGTCGCGCACGCGGGACGCGCCCACACCGACAAACATTTCGACGAAATCCGAACCGGAAATTGAGAAGAATGGCACTTTGGCCTCGCCGGCAATCGCCTTGGCGAGCAGTGTTTTACCGGTACCCGGAGGGCCCGCCATCAACACACCGCGGGGAATGCGGCCGCCGAGGCGCTGGAAGCGGCCCGGGTCGCGCAGGTATTCCACCAGTTCCTGCACTTCCTCTTTGGCCTCATCAACACCTGCCACATCGGCGAAAGTGGTTTTGACCTGATCTTCACCCAACAGACGCGCGCGGCTCTTGGCAAAGCTCATAGGGCCGCCGCGACCGCCGGCACCGCCTTGCATCTGGCGCATGAAGAAGATGAAAACCGCGATAAACAGCAGAATCGGGAAACTCGCCACCAGCAACTGCTCCCAGAGGCTGGGTGAGCGCGGCTCGGCGCCCTTGATCACCACATTGTGGGTCAGCAGGTCGTCCACCAGTTTCTCGTCCCACAACTGTGGGCGCACCACCACGAAAGGGGTATTGTCGATGCGGATACCGCGGATGTGTGTGTCGTCGATCACGACCTCCCGCACCTGGTTTTCCTGCACCGCATAGACGAATTGAGAGTAGGTCAACTCGCCCTTGGGCTCGTGGTCTTTAAAGTTTTCGAAGACGGTAAACAATACCGCTGCGATCACCAGCCAGAGTACGAGATTCTTTGCCATGTCGTTCAAGTGAGGCTCTCCTCGGATACCACAAAAAGCTCTACATAGTGAGCGTGTCGTTGCAGTATAGACAGCTCATGCCGTCATTCTGCGTAGTCCGCCCGCAAATACCGTGCGTTTTAATACGCAACTCGACCGGTGCGGGCTCACTTCCGGTCATTCTTCCAGCAGGCGGAATCCTTTACCGACCACGTATACCTCGCGGGATCTGGAGCGGGAGGCGTCAGGCTTCCGGGTCGCGACCTTGTCAAACATACCTTTACACTCTTTCATCCAGGTATCAAAACCTTCGCCGTGGAAAACCTTGCAGACGAAGCTGCCACCGGGTCGCAAAACCTGGCGCGCCATATCGAGAGCCAGCTCCACAAGGTGCATGGTTTTGGGCTGATCGACACCTGCTATCCCGCTCATATTGGGGGCCATATCGGAAATTACAACGTCCACCGGGCGCCCGTCCAAAGCGGCTAACAACTGTGCAAAGACGGCTTCCTCGGTGAAGTCCCCTTGAATGAAGGTGACACCTTCGAGACTGTCCATCGGCAGTATGTCCGATGCCAGCACCATCCCTTTATCGCCGACGATCGGTGCTGCCACTTGCGACCAGCCGCCCGGAGCCGCGCCTAAATCCACTACCACCATGCCGGGTCTGAGCAGCTTGTCCTTCTGCTGGATCTCCAACAGCTTATAGCTGGCGCGGGATCGGTAACCGTCTTTTTGGGACTCTTTGACATAGTGGTCGTTGAAATGTTCTTGCAGCCAGCGGCCGCTGCTTTTTGATCGCGCCATAAAAACCTTGAGCCCGCATGAGAGGGAGCCGATACAATAGGTCCGCTTTCGCTGGATACCGGGTATCCAGCGCTAATCAGCGGCCGGGTATTATTGCACTTGTGCCGTAAAAGTGAAGTTGAATCCCTATTCGCGAGCCATAGCCCGCAACTATTAAGAAAGGCAGTTTTATGAGTTTGACCCCCGAAACCAAAAAGCGCTACCGCACCATTGGCCACAATCTCAAACCTGTGGTGACCATCGCCGGCAAAGGTCTGAGCGAGGGCGTGCTGGCGGAACTTAACAGAGCTCTGGACGATCACGAGCTGATCAAAGTCAAATTGGTAACGGAGGATCGGGAGGAGCGCAAGCAGACCGCTGCAGAGCTGTGCAACCAGACGGGCGCGGAAGTCGTGCAGACCATCGGCAAAATCGTGCTGATTTTCCGCGCCGCCCGCAAGCCGAAACTCGCCACCTCCAATATCCGTTGATCCCGTCCGCAAAAAACCTGAGTCGCGGCGCCCCTCCGGCGCCAGCGGCAAATTGATAATAATTATCAATTGTATTATTGTGCGCTTCCATTCGGCCGTCACAGGCCACCGCAAGTCCGTACCGCAAGAGGCTCAGTGTGAAATTCTTATCTTCGTCTCTCCTTCTGGCCGGCGTGTTCGCCGCGGGCCAAGTTTTGGCAGCCCCCATATCCACCGGCGATGTCACTCGCGCTTATACCCAGATCGCCCACGCAACTTTTGCCGACGCGCTGCAGCAGGCGAAAGAGCTGCAGGAAAAAGTGCAAAAGCTCCTGGCCAAGCCTTCGGCAGACTCGCTCAAGCATGCCCGCGACGCCTGGATTACTGCGCGCGTTCCCTATACCCAGAGCGAAGTGTTCCGCTTCGGCAACCCGCCCGTGGACGAATGGGAAGGTCAGGTAAATGCCTGGCCGCTGGACGAAGGCTTGATCGATTACGTGGCCAAGGGCTACAACCACGAGATGGGCAATATCGCCGCCTCCGCCAACATCGTCGCCAATAAAGAACTGAAAATCGGCACCACTACCCTACAGCTCGACCCTATCACCCCCGCTCTGCTGGCCACCTTGAATGAGCTAGGCGGCTCGGAAGTCAATGTCGCCACGGGTTATCACGCCATCGAATTCATTCTTTGGGGGCAGGACCTGAACGGCACTGCTGTGGGCGCCGGCAACCGGCCTTATACGGACTTTGTCCTGGGTGAGGGCTGCACCTACGGCAATTGCGAGCGCCGGCGCGCCTACCTACAGGCGGCCATCGACCTGCTGGTGCAAGACCTGGAAACCATGACCAAAACCTGGGGTGAAGATAAAAACAGCTACAGCCAGGAGCTGCTGCGCAAGCCCGAGGAGGCTATCAAGATCATGTTGTTCGGCATGGGCAGTCTGGCTCTCGGCGAATTGGCCGGCGAGCGCATGAAAGTCGCGCTGGAAGCCAACTCCCCGGAAGACGAACAGGACTGCTTCAGCGACAACACGCACAACGCGCTCTACTACAACGCCAAAGGCATAGCCAACGTCTACCTTGGCCGCTACAAGCGCGCGAATGGCAGCAGTGTACAAGGCGCTTCTCTGGCGGATCTGGTAAAGGCGAAGAACCCCGCCTTACACCAGCGCATGACGGCAGCGCTGGAAACCACCGAAACCGCCATGGCGGCCATAGTGAAAGCGGCGGAAGATCCGGCGAAACCCATGAAATTTGACCAGATGATCGCTGAAGGCAACGGTGCTGGCGCCGCCCTGATCAAGAAAGCGATCACCGCGCTGGTGGAAGAAACCGCGGTGATTGAAGAAATCGCCAAAGCCTTCGGCATTAGCCACTTCGCCCCCGACAACGCTGATCACAGCTTCTGAGCCGGCAGCCATGAGCGAGGCGCGCACCTATTGGGCGGCGACCTGGTTCCGGCGCGCCTGCAGCATAGGCGCTCTACTGTTTGCCAGCGCGAGCAGCGGCGGGACATTTGCGCCGCCGGGAGAAATGTCCGGCGGCGCCACCAGCGTGCGCATCTCCAACGCCTCAGCCTTCTCGCTGCCGGCGGCCAACATGCCCCTCGGCCGGCGCCTCGACTTCAGTGTCGGCAACAGTTTCTTCCGCAATCCCTGGGTGATCGCCCCGTCCTCGACCACCGCGCGGGACGGCCTCGGCCCGCTGTTCAATACCAACGCCTGCCAGAACTGCCACGTTAAAGACGGCCGCGGCCATCCGCCAGAGCCCGACCAGCTCAATAAGGTTTCTATGCTGGTGCGCATGAGTATTCCACCGCGCGCTGACGGGAGTGATGCTGAGGCGCTGCGCACCCTCGGCAATGTCCCGGAGCCGACTTACGGCCTGCAATTGCAGGACTTCGCCGTCGCCGGCTTGGCGGCTGAAGGGCGGGTAGAGGTGACCTACAGCGAGTTCCCCGTCACGTTGGCGGACGGAACGATAGTGATGTTGCGCCAGCCGGCGGTCGCCATTCGGGATCTGGGTTACGACCCGTTACATCCTAAGGTCGAGCTGTCGGCGCGGGTGGCGCCCCCGATGATCGGTCTGGGCCTGCTGGCGGCGCTGAATGCCGAGGACATACTGGCGCGGGAGGACCCGGATGACCGCGACGGCGACGGCATTTCCGGCCGCGCCAACCGGGTCTGGGATGCCAGTGGGTCGATCACCGTTCTGGGACGTTTTGGCTGGAAAGCTGGGCAGCCCACCCTATCGCAGCAAAACGCCGCAGCTTTCAACGGCGATCTGGGTATCACGTCACTGTTATTTCCCGAGGAGGAATGCCCGCTCGCTAAAGAGGTGTGCCGAAGTCTGAGCGGCGGCTTGCCGGAGCTTGAACCACACATTCAGGAACAGGTGGATTTCTACAGCGCGAATCTCGCGGTGCCCGCGCGGCGCAACGTCGATGATCCCGCCGTGCGCGCCGGCTGGCAGGTGTTTCTTGAGGCCGGCTGTGCCGCCTGCCATACGCCGATCTGGAAAACGGGCACCTCGCCCCACGCATGGCTGAGCCATCAGACGATCCATCCGTTCACCGATCTGCTACTCCACGATATGGGGCCGGGGCTCGCCGATGGCCGCAGCGAATTTCTCGCCAGCGGTGGCGAATGGCGCACGCCGCCGCTCTGGGGGGATCGGTCTCACGCAAGCGGTAAACGGACACACCTTTTTGCTCCACGACGGTCGCGCCCGCAATCTGCTGGAGGCGATTCTCTGGCACGGTGGCGAAGCCGCTGCCAGCCAGCGGGCCGTGCGCCAACTGCCCACCCGGCAGCGGGACGTCCTGTTGGCATTTCTCAACTCCCTGTGACTTTCTAAACTCCCTGTGACTCTCAATAGGTAATAGGTATAGGCTCAAGATGTTGCGCTTCTTCCTCGCTCTGCTGGCCGCCACCCTGGCCGCCTGCACCCCCAAACCCGCGGTGTCACCGGCCGCCGACGCGCTCACCCAGGCCGTCGACACCTTGATCACACCCTGGCATCAGGCATTTGTCCGCGACACCAAAGACCTAAACCAAAGTCTGGAGCGGCTGTGCCATAACCCGGCCAATCCAGGCGAACTGGAAGCCAGCCGCGCGAGCTGGCGTCGCGCCATGCTGTCCTGGCAAGTTGTGCAGATCGTGAATTTCGGGCCGGTGCAGGAGGGCAACTTGGCGTGGCGCGTACAATTCTGGCCGGATACCCACAATCGCGTCGGCCAGAAGGTGGAGGCTCTGCTCGGCGAGGAGTCGCCCATCGACGCCACCAGCCTCGCCCAGGGCAACGTGTTGGTACAAGGCTTGTCGGCGCTGGAATACGTCCTGTTCGATCCGGGCCGTATCTCGCCGGAGCAGCTCGAGAATCCCCGCGTCTGTCTGTTCCTCCGGGCCGCTGCTGCCAATACCCAGGCTGTGGCAGAGCAATTGCTGCACGGCTGGTCAGCGGAGGGAGGCAATTACCGCAAGACGTTCCTGTCCCCCGGCGAGGGAAATCTGGTGTTTCCAACCGCCAATGACGTGCTGGTGGCGCTGGTCAGCGCGCAGGTCACTAGTATTGAAAAGACCAAAAACAAGGAGCTGGGCGATGCCTTCGGCGGCCGACCTAGCGCAGGACGGATAAACCCCTATCGCCTCGAACTCTGGCGCAGCGGCCTGTCACTCCAAGCCCTGCAGGCAGAGCTCGCCGCGAACGAGCAGCTCTTTCTCACCGGCGTGCACCCCATCCTGGAAGCGCAAGGCCACGAAGACCTCGCCCGCCGTATCACAGCCGCCTTCAAAGACAGCCGCGCCCAGCTGGCGCCCCTGCCAGAACCGCTGTTCACGCGCCTGCAAGAAGCTGATGCCCTGCCCCAATTCCAGGCTGCCTGGGATAGTCTTGGCCGACTGCTGGCGCTGCTGAAACGGGAGCTGCCGGAGACCCTGCAGCTGCAGCTGGGCTTCAATTCGAACGACGGGGACTGAGCCGTGATGTCGCTCAACCGCCGCCGGTTTGTCCTGGGAGCAGGCGCTGGCACCCTACTGGTTTCCGTCGGCGCCGCGCATCTGGTCGCGGCGGATGCGACCCGCTTTCTCAGCGCCGCCGACGATACCGACGGCGGTCACTGCCTGCTGGGACTGAACGCGGTGGGAGAACCCACCTTTTGTCTACCGGTGCCGCACCGCGCTCATGAAGCCATCGCTCTAAATGACCGGCTCGCCATCTACTTCGCCCGCCGCCCCGGCCGCCAGTGTTATGTGGTGGATATGCGCGCGGGGGATCTGGTGGCGGTTCTGGAGGCGCGCGCGCGGGGAGCACTTTTGCGGTCACGGCTGCCTCAGTGCGGACGGCCACCACATCTTCCTCACCACTTACGCCTATGAGCGGCGCATGGGCGTGGTGGCGGTGCATGAAAACGCGCCGCCCTTCGCCAGGCTCGACGGATTCGATACCCACGGATTGGACCCGCATCAACTGGCGCTGCTGCCCGATCATAGAACGCTGGTAGTAGCCAACGGCGGCATCCTGACCCACCCGGATTCGGAGCGGGAGATGCTGAATCTGACTACCATGGCGCCCAGTCTGGTGTATCTGGATACGACCTCCGGCCGCTTGCTTGAGCAGCACACGCCACCCCATCACCAGATCAGTCTGCGCCATCTGGCGGTCGGCCCGGATAGCACCGTGGTCATAGGCGCGCAGGATCATGCGGAAGACCTGGAGGCACACCCTCACCCGCTGGTGTTTCAGCACCGTCTTGGCGGCGAGCTTCGAGCATTTACTGCCACGGCGCAGGACTGGCGCGGGATGAACCAGTACATCGCCAGTATCGCCCTGTCGGCGGACGGTCGCTTGGCGCTGAGCACGACACCACGCGGCAACAGCGTCTCGCTGTGGGATATGGCGGGCAACCGCCTGCTGCGCAGCTTCCCAGTGCGGGATGTCGCCGGTGCCGCTTGGTCCAGCAGCGATGAATGTTTTCTGGTGAGCAATGGCGTTGGCCAGCTGGCCTATCTGCGCCTGTCCCCCGAGCCGGCACTGGAACTGGCGTCCCGCAGTGCGGGCCTGCGCTGGGACAATCATCTGATTCCGGTTTGAGCGAGGTTTCCATGTTTTTTCCCCTGACCCGCCGCCGCTGCCTGCAGACCGTTTTTGGTCTGGGCGGCGGCCTCGCCCTCGGCGGCTGCGTCCATCGATCGCTGCGCCAGAACTACGATCACGAGTTGATCCTCAAACCGCAGATGATCTCGCTGCTGCCGGGAACCCAGACCCCGGCATGGACCTTTAACGGCAAATTTCCGGGCACGACTCTGCGCCTGCGCCAGAACCGCCCGGTGCGCATTCTGGTGCGCAACCAGCTGCCGGAACCCACCACCATCCACTGGCACGGCATCCGCTTGAACAACGCCGCCGATGGCGTGCCGGGGCTGACCCAAGCGCCGATTCCACCCGGCGGCACTTTTGTCTACGAATTCACCTGTCCCGACGCCGGCACCTTCTGGTACCACCCCCATTTCAACAGCCTTCAACAGCTCAGCCGCGGTCTGGTGGGCCTGTTGATTGTCGAGGAGGAAACGCCGGTCGATTTTGATCAGGACCTCAGCGTCGTGCTCAAAGATTGGCACCTCAAGCCGGACGGCAGTTTCGCCCCCTTCACCAGCCACCGGGCGGCGGCGCGCAACGGAACTCTCGGCAGCCACGCCACTGTCAATGGCAAAGCCAGCGAACGACTCACCCTGGCGGCGGGCAGCGTAGTGCGTCTGCGCATCGCCAATCTGGATAACACCCGGGTGTTCAATATAGGTGCGGACCTGCCCGCCCAAGTCATCTCTGTCGAGGGCAATCCATTGGCCGAACCTCTGCCGCTAACAAGTCATCCGCTGGGGTCCGGGATGCGCGTTGATCTCGCCGTTGAAGTGCCAGCGACACCAGGCACTTATCAGCTCCTTGACCGCAAAGGGCAGTTCGCTTTTCCCATCTGTGAGTTGGAGGTGGTGTCGCCGGGGGTGACGCCGCGCCCCGCACCGAGGCTGCCGTTGAATCCTATCCCGGAGCTGGATCTCACCAAGGCCACGCGCATACCGCTGATTTTTCGAGTGGGCCGGCGCCCTCTCACCGACCGGAGCGGATGGCAAGGCGGACCCGGTTTTCTGGACCATTAACAAACGCGCCTGGGCAGACCACAGCCACCACCATCTGCCGGAGCCACTGGCGACCCTGCGCCTGGGACAGACCTATATCTTTGAGCTGTACAACGCGTCCCAGCATTTTCATCCGATCCATCTGCACGGCTTTACCTTCACCGTGCTCAAATCCAGTTTGCGCGACCTCACGCCCTACCACACGGACACTCTGCTGCTGGATAAAAACGAGCGCGCGGAAGTGGCCATAGTGGCGGATAACCCGGGGGACTGGATGTTCCATTGTCACGTTATAGAGCATATGGAAACCGGGCTCATGGGGTATATTCGCGTCATTTGAGAAGCCTGGAGCCCTAGCCCTCATGCCGACCACGCCTTTTTCCACCGCCCTGCGCCTGCTCGCGGTGCTTTTCCTCGCCGGTTTGGTCATTGCCTGCACCAGCAGCCGCAACAAGCTGCCGCCCGCAGAGTTGCAAACCCGCATTACCGAAGGCGGCCTGAAGCTCTTTGAGTTGTCCTCGCCGATGCAGGCGCGCCCCATGACGCTGCCGAATGGCAACCCCCGCCAACAGCGGCCTGTCAACGACGACCGGAAGATGCAAAAGCACATGCAGGACATGCTGGATGAGGTGATGGAGCAGACCGGCTATTGCCGCTCCGGTTACGTACTGCTCGGCCGGTACGCCGGGGAGACTACACGCCGGGTGCGCGGCGAATGCCGCGATCGCGCCACCGAGGAGGACCGGCAGAAATTTCCCGACAGCATCGAACGCTGGTAGCCGACCAATCTTCTATTGCGCAAATATTTCGCCAAATTTCGCGACAAGTTCAAAAAATACCCCGCTGCAATCGCAGCGGCATCCCCTAGAATGACCGGCCGGATCAGCCCAGCCTCGTTCGGGATGGAAGTCATGCAGTGGCTTCAGATGTAACTATTGATAAAAAGGCTAAAAATAATGACTACGACTGCACGCTCTGATAGCCCCACTGATATAGCGCCCGCCGCACCTGCCAGCCGACATCCCCTGCTCTGGGTACCCACCGGCTACTTCACCATGGCCCTCACCTACAACATGCTCACCGCCGCTGCGGTGGTGATGTTCAGCAACCTGGGCATGGACAATGCGAAAGCCGCCGGTTATGCCAGTGCGCTCGGTCTGGCGTACACGATCAAACCTTTGTACGCCGCCTTCCTGGAGATGTACAAAACCAAAAAATTCTTTGTGCTGCTCTGCCAGATCCTCCTGGGCCTGGGCTTTGTCGGTGTGGCTCTGAGCATGAACCTGCCCAGCTACGTTACCGTCATGCTGGTTTTCTTCTGGGTTTTATCCTTCCTGGGGGCCGCACAGGACATCACCACCGATGGGGTTTACGTCACCTCCCTGGACGGCAAGTCCCAGGCGCTTTATTGCGGCTGGCAAAGCCTGAGCTGGAACCTGGGCAAACTCGCCATGATGAGCGTGATGGTGGTATCGAGCGGACTGCTGCACCAATACGTTTTCGGGCATGACCCGCATATCAGCGGACCTGAGTGGGCCCAGTCCTGGCAGATCGTGTTCCTGTTCATGGGTGCACTGATGCTGTTGATGGCCGCGTGGCACTGGCGTGTGATGCCGGACGGCGCGCGCGCGGAAAACACCCCGGCCAATCCCGGCGAAGCGGTAAAAACTCTCGTCGATGCGTTCGTGACCTTTTTCCAGAAAAAAGGCATCTGGCTGATGATCGGCTTCGCCCTGCTGTTCCGCGTCAGCTTCGGCTTCCTCAACGCGCCCAGCATGCTGTTTATGAAGGACGCCGTTGAAAATGGCGGCCTCGCCATGACCAACCAGGAGTTCGGCATCATCTACGGCACCCTCGGTCTGGTCGCGCTGCTGATCGGCTCCCTGATCGGCGGCGCCTATGTGGCACGGAGCGGCCTGCAAAAGGCGCTGTTCCCGCTGTGTATCTGCATCAACGTACCCAACGTCACCTTTCTGCTGCTCGCACTCTATCAGCCCGAGAGCCATATCCTGGTAGCGGCGGGCGTGATCATCGAGCAGTTCTTCTTCGGCATCGGCTCCGTGGGCTTCATGATCTATCTGATGCAGCAGATGGCCCCCGGCAAATACGCCACCACCCACTACGCCTTTGGCACCGCGCTGATGGGCCTGTGCATGATGCTCACCGGCATGGTGAGCGGTTATCTGCAACAGATGATGGGCTACATCGGCTACTTCGCGTTTGTGATGGCCGCGACCATTCCATCCTTCATCATTTGCTGGTTCGCGCCCTTCCATCAAAAAGCGGAATAACCCGCGTTGAGGCGCCCACCCGGGCGCCTTTTCATTTCACCGGTCTGTGCTCCAATCCGCCGCTTCTTAAGTATCTCCCCAACCCACACACCCACCGACGAACTCCCGGCCAGCGCCCGCATCCAAAATTCGATGCCCGTCACCCGAATACTTTTGATCTGACATGTCAGCAACCCTAAACGCTTTTTTGCTCACCCGTCACTGGCGCGACACCGCCAACGGTCTCACCTTTGATTTCTGGTGGGCGACCGATGCCGGGCCGGTCTGGTCGTCGGTGACACAACAGGAAGTGGTGTTTTTTATCCCTCGGGAGCAGGCGGACGCTGCCAAAGCCCAGCTGGCCAACCTGCGCCATTGGCGCACGGCGGAAGTGCCTCTGCGCACGTTTCACCATCAGCCCGTGGACGCGATCTACTGCCGCAGCCACAGAACCTCCCGCGATGCCCAGCAGCAGTTGGAAAGCGCCGGCATCCCCTGCTGGGAGACCGATGTGAAACCGCCGGAGCGCTACCTGATGGAAAGGTTTGTCACTGCCGCAGCGCGCCTGACCTTTGCCGACGCCCCCGTGTCCGCCCTGCCGCAACTCAACCCCGCCATAGCCCCGTCGGACCACCGACCGCAACTGAACATGGTGTCGCTGGACATAGAAACCTCCATGGACGCGACCCAGCTGTATTCCATCGGCATTTGGCATGAGGCGACGCAAATCGTCTTTATGGTGGGCGAAGGAGAAGACGCGCCCAATGTGATTTTTTGCCCAACGGCAAAACATTGTCTCGAAGCGTTTTTTACCTGGTTGCAACAGCACGACCCGGACATCGTGATCGGCTGGAGTGTGGCGCAATTCGATCTTTGGGTGCTCGACAATATCTGCAAAAAAGAAGGCGTTACCTTTGCCATAGGCCGGGGCGGTCAGCCGGTGCATTGGCGGCAGGAGGAGGAAACCGGCCGGCGCCACCTGAATATTCCCGGTCGCGTCGCTCTGGATGGTATCGACCTGCTCAAAGCCGCCAACCATATTTTCCCCAGCTATTCCCTTGAGAACGTCTCCCAGGCGCTGCTCAACGACGGCAAATTATTAAAAGGCTCCCAGCGCGGCCACGACATTACGCATTTATTCCATCACGACAAACCCGCACTCGCCGCGTACAACCTGCAGGATTGCAAACTCGTTTGGGATATTTTTCAGCAGGAAAAACTGCTGCATTTCGCTGTGGAGCGCAGCCAATTGACGGGGCTCGCCCTCGACCGCGTCGGCGGCTCGGTGGCGGCGTTTGAATATTCCTATCTGCCGCGTCTGCACCGGCGCGGATATATAGCGCCGAATCTCGGTGAGCTGCAGTCGGATATTGTGAGCCCCGGCGGCTACGTGATGGATTCCAGGCCCGGCATTTATCACAACGTGCTGGTGCTGGATTTTAAAAGTCTGTACCCGAGCATTATTCGCACTTTTTTAATTGATCCCTGCGGTTTTTGGCTCGCGCAGCATCATCAACTCGGCGATGAACAAACCGTGCCCGGATTTAACGGCGCCTATTTTGCCCGCGAGGGTCACATACTGCCGCAGATCATTGAACATCTTTCCGCCGCCCGTGACCGCGCGAAAGCAGAGCACAATGCGCCACTCTCCCACGCGCTCAAAATCATCATGAATTCTTTTTACGGCGTGCTGGGTTCCACCGGCTGCCGCTTTTTCGATCCCCGCGTGTGCAGCTCAAATTGCGCTGCGCGGCCATCAAATTATTCAGCAGAGCCGCGATTGGATCGAGCGGCAAGGGTTTAGTGTGATTTACGGGGATACCGACTCGCTCTTCGTCTGGCTGGAGCGGGAATCCGCCCAGATCAAAACCTCCGACACATGTCAGGCCATCGGCAAACAACTGGCGATGGGATTGAATGAGTGGTGGAGCGCGCGCGTCGCGGAGGAGTTTCGCGTGCAAAGCGCTTTGGAAATTCAGTTCGAAACCCACTACACCCAATTCCTGATGCCCACCATGCGCGGCTCGGAGCAGGGTTCGAAAAAACGCTATGCTGGTGTGGTCGATCACGAAGGAAAAAATCCCTCGTTTTTAAAGGACTGGAAAATGTCCGCACCGACTGGACGCATCTGGCGCGGGATTTCCAACAGGAACTCTATCGCAAGGTTTTTGCCGGCGAAGATTATCGGGATTTTGTCCGCGCCACCGCCGATGCAGTACTGCGCGGGCAAAGAGATGCCGACCTCATTTACCGCAAGCGCCTGCGTCAGCATCTGCACGACTATCACAAAAATATTCCGCCCCATGTGCAGGCTGCGCGCAAATTGCTGGAGTGGACCGGCACGCAATTGCGGCGCGGCGACTGGGTGGATTACGTCATCACCCGCAACGGCCCCGAGCCCGCCGACCACCGGCAATCGCCGCTGGATTACCAGCACTATGTCGACAAACAATTAAGCCCGGTTGCCGACACCATCCTGCATTTTGTTGAACAATCCCTGGCAACGCTGGTGGATAAACAGATGGAGCTTTTTCGCTAAAGTCCGCTTTTCGCTACAGTCGCTTGTCGTTAAATTCTCTTGATTAAATCCGCAGGCAATTCCTTTTACCTGGACAAAACCGCAATCAAAAAGCCTCAGGGAATTTTCAGCCCCAGTTTATCCGCCTCGGTAATGGTTCGGATCACTTTGCACGGCACCCCTGCCGCCACCACATTTGCCGGAATATCTTTCGTTACCACACTGCCCGCGCCTATCACCGAATTATCGCCAATGGACACGCCGGGAAGAATGCTGACCGAACCGCTGATCCATACATTGTCGCCGATGGTGATGGGCAATGAACGCTCATAACCCGCCTTGCGCTCCGCCGGATCCATTGCGTGATTGGGTGTATAAAAACTGACGTTGGGGCCGATCAAAACATCATTGCCAATGGTGATCTTGGCGCAATCCAGAATAGTGCAATTGGTATTCGTGTAGAAATTATCGCCCACCGAGATGTTGTAGCCGTAATCGCAATTAAAGGGCGATTCAATCCAGGGATTTTTGCCAACGGAGCCGAATAATTTCTCCACGATTGCGGTTCGCTCCTGACGCTGGGACGGCCGTGTATTGTTCAGCTGAAACACCAGATCCTTGGCTCTCTCCCGTTCTTCGACCAATTCCTTATCCCAGCTGATATAAAATTCCTGATTCAACATCTTCTCTTTTTCACTCATAAACAGCTTCTCCAGATTCGGTGTTCGGTTACTAATTCTTATACTCGGATTGCAACGCATCCTCAGAGTTCTGCATGACGCAGCCCAGCATTGCCGCAACCGCCACTTGAACCATCATGACATCCCTGAATTTTTTGTGAAGACTTGACGGGGATTACAATTTCTCACAACTGCCTCCTGTATATTCCACTAAGCCTGCTGTAGCGTCAGCCGCTTGTCGATCCAATGCGGTTTGCATTGTCCGTCGCATCCACGATGTGCCAGCTTGGCACATCAGATGCGATTCTCATCTCGTCAAGGAGCGTCCCATGAATCCGATCAAATTAGCCATCAGTGGATTTATTCTCGTCGCCATAAGCGCTTGTAATGATCCCGGTGGCGGAGGCGGGTCCGCTGACAGCCTGGTGGTCAATGAAGTGGTGTCGTCAAACGATGGTGTGAGCATTGACGAGACGGGCCAACCGGAAGATTTGATCGAACTTACCAATACAGGTACGGAAACCATTCAATTGCGCAACTACGCCATAGCGGATGCGGGCAGTGAATTTATTCCACTGCCGGATTTGGAATTAGCACCCGGTGCATTTATTCAATTATGGGCTTCCGACGATCCGACGCGCGGTGCGACCCACCTGCCCTTTAAATTGAGCGCCTCCGGTGATCGAATTTTTCTGCGCAATGCCAAGGGCGAAATTATTCAGCAGGTGGATATACCGGCGCTGACCACCAACCAGTCCTACAGTCGATTTCCTTCCGGCAGCGGCAATTTTTTTTTTGCCGTTATGCCACACCCGGCAAATCCAACGGCAGCCAATGTGCGCCCAACTCCATTCCACCGCTGCAGGATGACGTGCGTTTCGCGGATTTTTCCCGCGCACAGTGGCCGTCACTAGCGCCGCAAAATATCGGCATCAACGAGCTGGCGCTGTTTCCCGCGCAGTTCATCGAGTTCAAAAATTTTTCCGCCAACAGTGTAAATCTCGGCAATTATCGCCTGGTGCTCGCGGCCTATCCGCCCACCGCTGGCCTACCGGTATTTAATGCGGCGAACGCGGTGGATCTGCCCAATTTGACCCTGGCTCCCGGCGAGCTGTTCGCATTGAATATTACCGACGCGCAAGTCGCGGCGATTGCCCAACAAATTTTTAATGAAGGCGTCGCCGTGGTATTTGAGCGGGGAACACAGCAGCGTGTGGATGCGGTGCCATTTATGCATTGGCCGCAGGGCCGCAGCCTCACCCGTCAAACCACGCCGCCCTTCCATTTGCGTTTTTGCGACAACAATACGCCCAATATCGACGGCGAGTGTGAAGAGACTCTGTCGCGGGAAATCGGCAATCGCACCAGAGGGCTGTACACACCAACGGATTTTATTCGTCTCGCTCAGGGCAGCGGCTTGAGCAACGAACAATCGGTGAAATTCGTTATAGATCTGACGAATCAAAATGCGGTGCATTTTCTCAGCAGCCGCGATTGGCCGCTGCATTACACCTTCGTCCGCCAGGTTATTGACGAGGACCCGGCGCTCAACCGCTGCGACGCCGAGGAAAATCGCATTTTTGAAAGCGGCTGGGGCCAGTTTTCCTTCGCCAATTATTCCAACAATGTCACGCGGCGTTATCACCTGGGCACGCTGACACACCATGCAAATGCCGGATTGCGCAATATCGAATTCACCTTTGGCGACGCCATTACCGCCGTGCAAATGCGCGACGCTTTTTTTACGGTTACCCGATTTACGCCTAACCCTTATGCCTGGACACTGCGCCCGCAGGACGCCACTCAGGTCGCACGCGTGCGCGCCGTGGAAGGCACACTTCCAATTGTCGGCCCCAAAGCGCCTTACACTAATCTGGTTTATCAAGGACTCACACCCGGTGTCGCTTATGGAACTCTAACCTACGTCCCCACCGATGAACTGCCGGATGCATCGCTGGGCAAACGGGTTATCGTCATCACCGACGATGTGCCGAACGATATCGATTTTGTCGGCGGCCTGATCACAGAAGCTTTCCAGACTCCGCTCGCCCACGTGAATATTCTCAGTCAAAGCCGCAACACGCCCAATATGGCCCTGCCGCGCGCCAGCCAGAATCCGCAATTTGTTGCGCTGCTCGGCAAGCTGGTGCGTTTGGAAGTCAACGAAGGCGGTTATGACCTGCGCGCTGCAAGCCTCACTGAAGCACAGGAATTTTGGGACGCGCAGCAAAATGGCGGAGAAATATTAGTGCCGCGTTTGGACCGTCAGACCACCCAATTAATCGATTTGCAAAATGCCGTTATTGACGATCTGCCGACCGTCGGTGCCAAAGCGGCGCAGATGGCTGAACTGTTTCGCGTCGATCCATCCGCTTCTGCCTGCACTGAAGGTGCTTCTTTTACGGTGCCGGAGAAAGCCTTTGCCATTCCCATGGCGCATTATCTGCAACATATGCAAGCGAGCGGCGCGCAGGAATATCTCGATACTTTGCTCGCCGATAATGCGTTTTACGAAGATCTGGATTATCGCAAGCTCGCGCTGCAATCACTGCGGCAAATGATTTTGCAGCACCCGGTGGAATCCGAGCTTCTCAGCAATGTGAGCAATTGGGTCGCCACTCGGTTCGGCAATAAATCCGTGCGTTTTCGCAGTAGCAGCAACACGGAGGATCTGGAAAATTTCAACGGCGCCGGTTTATATGAATCCATCAGCGCCGAATTGGATGACAAGGACAAACCCGTCGACCGCGCCATGAAGACCGTCTGGGCCAGCCTGTGGAATTTGCGCGCCGTAGAGGAGCGCATCAATTCGAATGTGGATCAATCTGCGGTGGCTATGGGAATTCTGGTTCACTACGCCTTTCCCAACGAACGCGCCAATGGCGTTGCGGTGGCACGCAATATTTTCGATCCCATCCGCACGGATCAATATTACTTCAACAGTCAGGCCGGCGAAGCGAGCGTGACCAATCCTGCACCCGGTGTTCTCACCGAACAATTGATTTATCAGTGGCCTCCGCGCACGCCCATGCTGACCTATCAAAGTTACAGCAGTTTGTTGCCGGATCGCCGCGTCATCACCGCTGCGGAAGTCCGCGCCCTGGCGTGCTCCATGGACGCCATTCAAAGCCACTTCCGCACCCTGCTCGACGGAGAAGAAGAGAACCGCTGGTTCACTATGGAAAGTGAATTCAAATTTCACGGCGAGGAGCGCCAGCTCATCATCAAGCAAGCGCGCCCCTACAAAATGCCGCAACTGGATGTACCTAACGACTGCCGAGAGATTTAATTTCAGCGAGAAAGTCGGGCGAAGGGATTTCGCCTAAAAACATCCGCGAGCATTGCCATCCTTGGCGATTGCCTGACCTACCAGCATGCGCCAGCTTTCCTCACACTTGCGATTGAAGGCATCCAGCATATCTGGATTGCGCGCGATAATTTCCGGCCTCAGCCTGGGCCCGGTAAATATTTTTTCGCTACGCGCGCTGAGCTCCCGGGCGAGATCCGGGTTGACGGCTTCAACACACGGGATCACATCCGCGTGCGCCGCCGACCAGAGGGCATCGCATTGGGTCGGCGTATTCGCAGCTGACGTCACTGCGGCTTCAAAATCACTTTGCTCTTTTTCCTGCTGCTGTTGCGCATTCTGCCACTTGGCAAATGCACCTACGTTTTCAGCCGCAATCGCCGCCCTGCGGGTGGTGCCCTCACTGCGACACACGATGGATTCATAGCGCGCAGGAGAGACCTCGACACATGCGTACGACAAGCGCCCGCCGGAATGAGTTGTTGCGTGAGTATTGAGGGTTGGTGCGAAAACCATATGCACATAGCCTGATGTGATCGTCCAGGCGGAAAAGGTAAACAGGATTTCACCATTCTGCTGTAATTCGGCAGCGCGGATCACACCGCCTTCAGCAACACTGGAGAAATCAATTTCCTCCGGCTGCGGCCAGCGCTTTTCCCGCTCCACAAACTCACTTACCAAACGGGCATAGGGTCCGTAACTGATGCCGTAGCCGATGGCATGATCCTGCAGCTTTTCCATAGACGTCCATTGATATCCAAAAGCCGCCGCTGCAGCCAACACCCCAACCACCAAAGTTCCCTGACCACGCCATTTCATATCGTTCTCCCATTTCTGCTGTGCCATGCCGAAAATATCCGGGCGCATTTTCCGTGCGCCCGATCCTGAAATTTTGTCCTGAACCGGTCTATCCGATTACCTTTTTACTTACGATTATTTCCTCTTCAATCTCGCAGCGGAAAGAGCGCCGCATATACGCTGGGCGCCGTCGAGAATTCTCACGCTGTGGCGTTGGATGATGTCCGGTGGGACGACATAAATAGCGGCGTTCTTTACCGCGGTGAGGCCGGGGTATTTATTCCAGTGATCCAACCATTCGGGGCGCTCTTCTCCCATGCCGCTGGCAATAATCACGTCGGGGTTGCGGGTGATAACGGATTCGATGCTGATGATCGGGGCGATGGTGGCGGCGTCGCCGAAGGCGTTAGTGCCGCCGCAGAGGCGGATGATATCGCTGATGATGTGCTCGTCATTGAGGGTTTGCAGCGGCTGATTCCACACCTGGTAGAGCACGCTCAGTTGTGTTTGTCCGCTGTAATCCTGCCGCAATTGTTGCAACCGCGCGGTGTAATCGGCGGCGGCTTTTTCGCCCTGTTCCGGCACTCCGGTGAGCACACCGAAATCGCGCAGCGCGCGGGGAATATCGTCGAGGGTTTTGGGGTCGTTGGCGTAGACGGTCAAACCGAGGTCGAGCAGTTTCGGCAGCATTTTCCCCCGAGACCGGAGTGCCACAACACCACCAGATCCGGTTTGAGCGCGATTATGGCCTCCAGGCTGTAGGCGCTGATGGCACCCACGCGGGGGATTTTTTCGCCGCTTCGGGATAGTCGCAGTACTCCACCGCCCCCACCAGCCACTCGCCAGCGCCGGCGCTGTAGAGGTTTTCCACGATGTGCGGCGCCAGGGCGACTATGCGGCGGGCGGGTTTTTCCAGGACCACCTTGCGGCCGAGATCGTCGGTAACGGAGATTTCCGCCCGCGCGGGTAGCGCGGTTATCAGAAGGATTCCTAGCAGCAGCGTTCGCCAGATGGCGACGCGATGGGCGCTCACCAAGTCAGCACCACCATAAACAACACCAGCACTTCCGCCACTTCGATCAGGGCGCCCACGTTCTCGCCACTGTGGCCGCCGAAGAGCTTTTGGCAGCGCTGCTGCCAGTGGACCAGCCATAGGGCGAGGATCACGATCAGCGCGGTGCCGCCCAAGCGGCCCATCACCCACATGATGGCGAGCAGGCCGAGCAAGGCCAGACCGATGATAAGCGGTTGATAGGGACGCAAGTCGAGAGTTGGGCGGGTGTCATTGACGCGGGCGGGCGACGTCATCATAAAAACCAGCGCCAACAACCGCGCCGCAATGGGTGCGGCGAACAGCGCCCAATAGAAAGCCCCAATTTCCAGCACCGTACGCAACAGGGCGAGTTTAAGCAGCAACACCATCACCAGCGCGCAGATGCCGAGGGTGCCCAAGCGCGGATCTTTTAACGCTACCAGGGCGCGCGCGGGGTCCTTGCGAGCGGCGCCATTGGCGTCGGCGGAGTTCGCCAAGCCGCCGAGGTGAATCGCCCCAGTCAGCCACACCCACAGCCCTACTAGCAGCGTGGCCTGCACGGTAACGCCGATTTTGTCCGGCATGATGAGATACAGCGCCGCCATCAAGCCGCCGATGATGGCGCCGGAGAGCGGATAAAACAGCGCGGCGCGACTTTGCAGCTCCGGGGAGATATCCGCCGGACGCCAGCGCTCCGGCAGAGTCAGGCGCGACGCCGCCACCATTACTTGCCAGTTAGACATGCTCAATCTCCTCTTCAAATCCGAGCTTCCCGACAGCGGCGCATAGGGTACGTGAATCCGCCCGTTGCGGGACAGAGGCTCATGCATCGCGTTAACAATTCGGATGGCGGAAAAAATCAGCTGCTCGTCAAAGCAATACCAGCGGCCGGCCGGTGCGCGGGTGGTGAAACAGTTCCGCGCTGGCGCCGAACAGTAGCTGCAGCAGCTCGCTGGTGATCACCTGAGTCGCCGGGCCGTCGGCCACCAGCTCACCCTTGTGCACGGCCAAGAGGCGATCGGCAAATCCCAGGGCGAGATTCAGGTCGTGCAGCACCATCAACACGGCAACGCCTTGAGCGGCGAAGTCGCGCACGGCCATCATCAGCTGCTGTTGGTGGCCGAGGTCGAGGGAGGCGGTGGGCTCGTCGAGCAGCAACAGGCGCGCCGGTGCGTCTTCCCTCCGCCAGATTTGCGCCATCACCCGGGCGAGCTGGGTGCGCTGTTTTTCGCCGCCGGACAGGTGCGGGTAGAGGCGGCGGCGCAGATGCGTCATGTCCATCGCGGCGAGGGCGGCGTCGACGATCTCGGCGTCCACCTGCGAGCCGGTGCTGTGAGGGCTGCGGCCCAGGGCCACCACCTCTTCCACCGTAAAAGGGAAATTCAGTGCGCTCACCTGGGGCAAAACCGCAACATGCTTGGCTCGAAAAGAAAGTGACCATTCACTCTGTATTCGCCCAGCCAGATGTACCTGCCCGGTAGACGCGCGCAACTCTCCGGCGATCAGGCGTAGCAAGGTGGTTTTGCCGGCGCCGTTCGGGCCGGTAATTGCAGTGACTTCCCCCGGCTGCAGCACCAGGCTCAGCTTGCGCAGACACTCCACCTGATCGAGGGTGACACTCACCTGTTGCAGTTCGAGAATCGGCCCGGCCATATCAGCTCCCTATGCCCAGATACCGCCGCTGGCGCAGCAGGGAGATAAACACCGGCGCGCCTATAAACGCGGTGACCAGACCCACCGGCAACTCCGTAGGCGCCATCACGCTGCGGGCGAAAGTATCGGCGAGCACCAGCAGGATGGCGCCGACACAACCGCTCAGCGGCAACACGTAACGATGGTCCGGCCCCACCAGCATGCGCACCATATGGGGCACCACCAAACCGATAAAGGCGATGGTGCCGGCGGTCGCCACCGCCACACCCATGCCCAAGGCGACACAGACAATCACCCGGCGCTGCAGACACTGCACATCCACACCCAGGTGGCGGGCTTCCGACTCACCCAATAACAGCGCATTCAGCGCCTGCCGCTGGCGCAACAGCAACGCCGCAATTCCAGTGGTCACCACTGCCAGCAGCCCCACCCGCACAAAGTCGGCGCCGTCCAACCCGCCCATACGCCACAGGCTCATGCGCCGCAGCATGTCGTTGTCCGCCATAAATTCCAGCAAGCTGGTAAACGCGCCGGCGAGAAAGGTAAAAGCCATACCGCCGAGCAACATAGTGACGACGGATGTGCCGCTCGCGCCGCGCGCCAGGCGATACACCAACAGCACCACCAGCAGACCGCCGGCAAAGGCGCCCAAGGAGACGAGGGACAGTCCCCACAGGCTCCACTGCACATCGCGCAATAGGACAATCGCCACACTCGCCCCCGCCGCCGCGCCGGCACTGACGCCGATCAGCGAAGGGTCGGCCAGGGAGTTGCGAAACAAACCCTGAGTGGCGGTGCCGCAGATGGCCAACAAACCACCCACCAGCGCCGCCAGCAAAGTGCGCGGCAGGCGCAGCTGGCCGAGGATGAGTTGTGTCTGCGCGTCCGCCCTTCCCGTCAACCAGGCCCACAAGTCGGTGGGGGTAAAGGTGAGAGCGCCAAAACATAGAGACGCAACTACGCTGGCCAGCAAAACCAATCCCGCCGCCAGCAGCAGGACCGGCCAGATCTGGGCTATGTGATTGAGTGGGCGCATAGGCTCAGGCTCATCAATAATCCACGCCCTTGCGCGCTTTGATGCCGGCGGCGAAGGCGTGTTTGATGTCTTTCACTTCGGCGACCGTATCCATCACCTCCCGCAGGGCGCTGCCGCCGCCGCGACCGGTCACCACTACGCTCTGCTCGCGCGGGCGAGTGGTGATAGCGTCTATCACTTTTGTTTCATCGAGATAGCTGTAAGCGAGCATATAAGTCAGCTCGTCCAGCACCACCAAATCGAAGGCGGGATCGCGCAACAGCGATTCGGCAAACGCCCAGGTTTTTTCCGCTGCGGTTATATCGGCGCTGCGATCCTGGGTGTCCCAGGTAAAACCGGTGCCCATCTGGAAAAACGCCACTTGCGGCAGCTGGTCGCGCAGAAAAATTTCCTCCCCCGACAACTGCTGCCCTTTGATGAATTGCACCACGCCGACTTTTTGCCCGTAACCCAAAGCGCGCAGCACCATGCCGAACGCCGAGCTGGATTTACCCTTGCCGTTGCCGGTGAGCAACACCGCCACGCCGCGCTCATCGCTGGCCTGCTCGATACGGGCATCCACCACCACTTTTTGTTTTTCCATGGCGGTTTTGTGTTTTTGATTTTTGCGCGACGTGTCGGTCATGGGGTTTTTCCGTTGGCGGCCGTGAGGCTTTCGTCAAAAATTTAAAAGCTAAAACGCGTGCCCAGATATGCAGCGCGGCGCGAGGTGTAATAACCGCGCACTTCTTGATACTCCTCATCCAACGCATTTTCCACCCGGCCAAACACTTCCCAACCCGGCACCAGAGTGTAAGTCGCACTGATATCCAGCACTTGGTAGGAATCCATCGGCTGGCGGTCCACATCCAGTACATCACCATCCCAGCGGTTATTGAGCAGCAGCACCAAACTCTCCACAGGATAGAGGTACAGAGATACATTCGCCGCTTTACCCGGCCGGTGAACACGCGGCAGATCGAGTGCCGTTTGCGTCAAATTGCGAGTAAACACCGCATCCACTTGCGCCCAGCGGGACATAGGTACAGAGAGCTGCAACTCGGCGCCTTTTGAACGGCTGCGGCCATCCGCTTGCAGATAACCGGTCCAATTTTGCATGTCGTAAATGATTTCATCTTCGATGCTTTGTTCAAACCAGGTGAGCTGCGCGCTCAAACCGCTGTCCCGGTAATATTCCAGACCTATATCGTAACCGCTGCTGGATTCTTCGATTAAATCCGCCATTGGCACAACGGCGTTACGATTGGTGGTGACCTCGTAAAGACTCGGCGCGCGGAAACCATTGCCGGCACTGGCGCGCAATTTCAACGCGCCCTCAGGACCGGCCGGCACAATATAAGCCGAGGTTACGCGCGCGCTCAGGTGTTCGCCAAAATCTTCGTTTTCGTCATAGCGCACGCCGCCGGTAAAAAAGATGCGGTCATCCAACCCGAATTGAAATTCACCGAACATCCCCAGCTGATAGCGACTCAAATCATCACCATCCACCACCTGCACACGCTCCATTTCCGTATCGCCGCCCACCACCAAGGCAACGCTCTCGCTGGCTTTTACCCGGCCGACATACTCCACTTTTTCAAAGAGCCTTTGGTGCCGAAGGCCAAAAGATCGCGGCTGAAATTATCCCGCTCCATGGCGCTCTGGGAAAACGCCACATGATGGGCAATAGCTCCGGCGGTGTGGTCCAGCGAGAGTTTGCCGGAGGTCTGCTCCAGAACACTGGTGCAGTCGTGAATTTTCTGAAAACTGTCGTCGTAACAGATATCGTGCTGGTTATCCGCCTGAATATCCCGCAGCACTAATTGCACACGCAGATCCTGCGCGGGGTTCCAACCGAATTTGCCGTGCAAGGTGGTATTGGCATAACCATCGGCATCACCGTTGATATCTTCCATCACGGAATTAAAACCGTCGGTTTGCCAATCTGCGGCGGAAAGAAACGCATCGAAGGTTTCACTGCCACCGGCGATATACGCATTCATTTTTTGCGTGCCGTAGCGGCCGCCTTCCAGACCGATTTGTCCCTCAAGGCCGGATTGCGCTCGGCGCGTAACAATCTGCACCACGCCGCCAGCATCGGCGCCGTAAATAAATCCCTGGGGTCCACGCAAGACTTCGATCCGTTCAATTTCGCTGCCGGTGGTGAGATTTTCCACCAGCGGCCCAACTTGCGGTGCGGTGGGATCGGACACCTCCACACCGTCGATTAATACCAAAGTGCGGAAGCCTTCTTCACCGCGAATGCGCAGCGCCGTTTGTTTGCCCGCACCACCAGCATTGGAAACCGCAATGCCCGCCTGGGTGCGCAGCAATTGCGCCACCGTGGGATAACCGCGCAATTCGATTTCCTCCAAACCGACAACGGACACACTGGCGCCAACCTCGCGCAAGGGCGTTTCCACCCGCGAGGCGATAACAATAATTTCTTCGAGTTTTTCCTGGGCAGCCAAAGGCACGCCCGCCAGACCGCAGACAACAGCCAGCGGCAGAGACAAATACTTCATTGAATTTCCTCAAAAGCGGTTTATTAACCAAGCCATTGAGGGAGGCATCTCGGGGATGAAAGGACAGGTGCGCAAGCGATGAAAAGGCATGTCAGACAATCATTCCGGAATGGTAGCCCTCCGCTCCATTGACGAACATGCTGCAGGCTGGTATCGGGCTTGTAGGCGGGAAAACCGGCCTATTTACCGTTGCGGGGGCAGCGTTGGCATTGCACCAACTTCCCATTTAATCCTGAAGGCGAACCCTCAGGGACCTAAAGCGGGGCGGATATTGGGGGAGCGGAGCGGGAATGTCAAACCCGCCGGTTTTAAAAAGCGTCCAGAATCTCCGGGCGCCATGGTTGCGGATAGCGGACCCACTGCGTTTTAACATTCAACAACGCCAAATTCGCATAACCGGCGCGTGTCGCAAAATCAAATACCGCAAGCGGCTGCTGATTCAGCAAAAACAAAGCGCCGCATCCGCGTCGCGACCACGCAATTTGCGCAAGCATTTTGCCGCGCGACAGATTTCCGCCGGGGGAATGTGTATAAACCTGCAATGAATCCAGCATCTGGTAGCGACCTTGGTTATTGTCCATCACCAGGAATTTCCCACTTGCGCCATCATCCATAAAAGCCGCTTTGACATTATCTTTTGCGGTATCCAAATGGACGCTTGCGCCGGGGCTGTAATTGGCCTCGGCGGAAATCATGAATTTATTCGGCATGGCTGGTTTCTCCATTAGAACGCACGAGGTTACGCGCTCGTATAGATTTTTGATACGCATATTTAATAAGAAGGACGGCAGCCTGCACGCCCAACACAGCCAGAACACCTGCCAACATGGACACGGCAAAACTCATGGCAGACAGCGCCGCCAGCGCATAGAAAAACGCCAGCATACTCAGCAATCCCACCACCATCGCCTTCAGGGACTTGATCGCGTGCGCCGGCGAATGATTCCTATGGGAAAACACCGCAATTGCAGAACCGGCAACCGGGAAAACCGTGAGCATGCCGCTGTAAGCCGGGCCGAGAATTTCCGCAAAATGGGTGATAAACAGCACCAGAAAAAAAGCAAAACCCATGCGAAAAAGAATTTCCGTTGCACCGGCAGCGGCAGCCAGCGGCTGCTTGCTTAATGCAGGAAACAACCGCAACTGAAATAACAAAACCGCCAATGCCAGCACTGCTGTGCCGTGCAGGTTAAGCGGCAAAGCATCAATCAAAAAAGCCACCACCAGAAACAATAGGCACGCAAGCAAAAATGAGGAATACCATTGCAAGCGCAGGCAGAGCCAGGAATAGGCAAGGCAAAACGACGAAAGCGCGGCAATTCCACCGACAGTGGCCGCCGCGGTATCGCGGGCAAAGTCCAAACCGTATGCCTGATAAATAAACCACAGAATCGGCCCACCAATAACCGGCAGTCCAGATAATAAACCAGCGACACCCGCGCCCCAAATTCTGCCGCTGATGGCAATCACCCCAACCATCAGCGAAACCAACAAAATTTTGATGAACAACACTCAAACCACCCAGCGGGAAAAATCGAGAAATGTTTAGGGGTAGAAAACCGCCAGCCAGATGGTGGGCACATCCGGGTCCGTCCAGCGGACTTTGTGTTTGGTATGCGCGGGAATATTGACGTAGTCGCCAGCGGCCAGCTCCTGTACCGCACCATTTTCAAATTCGAGCACTGCCCGCCCCTCTACAACCAGAACCCATTCATTTTCCTCCTGGTCGTACCAACCCTGCGCAGGTGAGCTATGCCCTTGCGACACAATCCGTTCAATGCGCACCTTGTCCGTGCGAATAATATCTTCAAAGACTTCCGCATTGAGACTCAGCGGCAGCGGATGGCGGATATTGGATTTCATTTCAGCTCACTCTGTAGTAGCAGGCTTTTTTCCAAAAACAGCGCTTTGCCCATGCGCGGATCGAGTTCGTAACCTTTAAAGCCAAAGGATTTATAGGCTTCGTGGGCAATGGTATTGCCTTCCAACACTTCCAACGTCAGCTTGCAGCAGCCTAATGAGATCGCGAGGGATTCGGCGGCCTGCAGCATTTGTTTACTCAAACCGCGACCGCGATAATCGCTGGACACCACCGCATCGTGGATATTCAACAGCGGCTTGCAGGCGAAGGTACTGAAGCCTTCAATACAGGTGAGCAAACCCACCGGCACATCCCCGGCAAAAGCCAAAATGATATGCGCGCTAGAGCGGCTTTTCAGCTCGGCGACCAGATTATCCTTGGCATATTCAGACAGCCTTTTACCGCCACCCGTAGGGTCGCGGGCGTATTCTTCCAGCAGCAGAATAAATGCAGCAGCGTGGGCAGGCAGATTGAGATCCGCAATTACGATCTGGATCAAGACGGGCTCCAACTGGATTAAAAAACGGCGCTAAGGATATTAGCGCCGCAGGATCTTTTCTACCGGATTTAGCTATATAAACGGGCAATTACCACAAAATCATGCTCGACTTTTTATTCAGGATTTGCAGCTCAAACTGTCTTGAGCTGGGCGCTTGCGCGAAGCCATAACACACATGCAGCGGCACAAGATGCTCCTCACGCGGATGGCAAAAACGCGCACCGGGTGCATCCGCCCAGCGAATCAAAGCCTGCTCGCGAGCGTCTTCCGATCCCGCTGCACCACAGGTCGTCCGCAACCACTCGTCAAACGAATGATTCAAGGCTCGTGTTCCCGCCGTTTCCGGAGCAAAAAACGCCCTCATATTATGAAACGAAAAACCGGAGCCGATAAGCAGGATATTTTCATCGGCGAGGGACTGCAAAGCGCGACCAATTTTAATGTGCTGAGCGGGATCGAGAGTTTTGACGAGAGACAATTGCACGCAGGGAATATCCGCAGCGGGATAAAGAATTGTCATAGGCACAAAAACACCGTGATCAAATCCCCGCTCCTCATCCAATACGGAATCAATGCCGGCCGCACCCAATAATTGATGTATTTTTTGGGCCAGTGGAGGGTTCCCGGCGCAGGGATAGCGAATTTCGTAAGACTCCGGCGGAAATCCATAATAGTCGTAAATCAACGGCGGATTTGCACCGGCGGTAATGGTCGGCACTGTGGCTTCCCAATGGGCGCTCACAATGACCATGGCATCCGGTTTGGGCAGCAAGGTCGCAATCTGCTGCAAACACGCAATCATTTCCTGGTGCGACTCATCGCCCAACAAAGGCATAGGTCCACCACCGTGGGAGAGGAAAAGAGCTTTGTAAGGGCTGACCATGGGTGAAACCTCTCTAAGTTAAATTATCGCGCCGAGAATATTCGTTCGACTTTGCACAATTCCTTACAGGACTTTACACAACTCCCTACAGTTGGTTACAGCATTTCCCAAACCGCATTTCCGCAAGGGTTATAACAATTTTGTTCCCAGTGGCACTTGCCCGTCTGGAACGCAGAGCACCACGTCGCCATCTTCATTGTGAAAACCGGTGACCAGACACTCAGAGCGGATCGGCCCAATCTGCTTTTTGGGAAAATTCACCACCGCCACAACCTGGCGGCCGATCAACTCTTCCGGCGTATAACGCGTGGTAATTTGCGCGCTGGATTTTCTCAGCCCAATTTCTGGCCCGAAGTCGATGTGAAGAATATAAGCCGGCTTCTTGGCCTCGGGAAACGGCTCCGCCTTGATAACGGCGCCAACCCGCAGTTCGACCTTTATAAAATCGTCCCAGGTAATCTCATTCATCAATGTATCCACAGGCTTCGCTCCATCTGCCTCAAAGCACTTGGCTTTCGACCCGCGCTTTTAACGCCTGGTTCATCTTTTCAAATCCCGCCTTGGTATCGCGATCCAGACTGCTGCGGAACAAACCAACCAATACACCGCTGAACCGCTCACTCTGCTGAAAGCGCACCTTCCCCTCGCCTGCGGGCTCAATCAAAAAACGATGCTCGCCATCAAAAAGGCCGGCAAAAAGAAAATGCCCCAACCAGCGCAACTCCCGCCCCGGCTCCGCGGCTAGAACCGCCGGTGAAAAACGCATCTGCTTGCCATCCTTTGGCTGGATAACAATTTCCAACCACGTCCCCTGCTCAGGCCGGCCGGCAACGGATTTGATAAAAGGGTTCCATTGCGGATAAGACGCGAAATCACACAAAGCGGCCCACACCCGCTCCGCTGACGCATTGATTTCGATTTCAGTATGCAAATGATGAATAGCCATGGGCTTCCTTAGTGCTTGAGGATCTATCCGAAAAGGAAGCCCGTATTATAGGCGGGAATCGTTATCCCCTGTGAGACCAATGCTAATCGACTGTCACATCAAAAGACTTAACCCAAGTGATACCGGCGCCGCTCATGATTTCGTTGCCCAGCTCCAGATTGGAGACATACCACTCGCGGGCGATAAATTGTTTTTCAACGCCATACGCCAGTAATTTTGCCAAATCGATTTTTGTGCTCAGCAAATTCTCGGTGGATTTGTAAGTGAGATAAGTCCAGCGGTTGTCGTTTACACCTGAGGCATCCTGCCAATTTTTATCGAACCAAATTTCCCAGGTCACACCGTCGACCAAAAATGTATCGACCTTTTTGCCGGCGGGATTGAAATGCCCCTTAGTGGCATAGGTCCAAACCATCACCTCCGCTGCGATCACCGATGAATTCGGCTCCTCGCCTTTTATGGGTTCCCGAGTGAGCCACATAGAAGCAGCGAGATTGTGAATTCCATTGGTGAGAATTTCGACATCAAACGCCAGATCCAGCGTACGCAACGAGGAAATTTTTACCGGAAATCGCTCATCCGAATTGGGCACCGGAGCCCAAGGTGAGGCACCCCGCTTGATTTGTGGATAGGCATAAATCACCCGCCGCCCCTCCGGCCAACTCCACGACCAACCATACTGAAGCGCGCCATCCACCGTGCGGGATTCCAAACATTGAACACCGGTGCCCTTGGTGTCGGCGTGTTTGTTCCAAACATTGTTGTATAAAACCCCCGCCGCCACGGGGATGGACTGATAATCGTCACACCCTAAGAGTGTAGACTCCGGTTTAACCCACGGAGTTTGTGCGGAACCACTTCGGCATGAGGCTAGAGTTAGTACTGCAAGCAAAATTAATATTTTCATTATTTTTCATTCTATTCTTTCAAGCCGAGATATCACCTGACGGCTAGATATTCGATTATTGAATGCATAAGGGTGAAAACGCCTTCATGACCAAATAATGAGGCCCAACCTCCTCAATCATAAACTCGTCCGACACCTGCTTATAACCGGCGTTAAGATAAAAACCCAGAGCCGAGCTGCGTGCATTTGCCCAGATCGCCGGTACTTCTTCTGCTTTAACAAAATCCTCCACCGTCTCCAGCAGCAAACGACCAATGCCTTTGCCGCGACATCTCGGGCTTGTCGCCATGGAGCGAAGTTGATAGGCATTCTGAAGTTGCAGGGAGGGACATTCCTTGTAATAGACCGATACAATCCCGACGATATTTTCCTCGTCGTCCAACGCACCGAAATGCTGGGTGCGCGGGGCCTCATCGCCTTCAAATACACAAGCCGAAAGATCTTTTCCTGGGCGGAGGACTTCGTTTCTCAGTGCCAATGTTTCCTTAGAGGAAATTTTTCTTATTTTCATTCTATTCTCTGCTCTCCAATTTTTCGGCCAGGGTTAAGGTTTTATCCACTGCTTATGCAAACAGGCAGCAGGAAGCAGGAAGCAGGAAGCAGGAAGCAGGAAGCAGGCGAGCTTTAGTTTTGTTCTGACAATTTTCATCTACGCACTACTTCGGCTGAAGAGATTTCCGGCTCATGCGGCTGGAAACCATAGCAATTAATTTTGGATCGGAGTTTATGCTCCGGTCAATTAATGCCAACAGATCCCGTCTGCTAACATAACTGCGATGTCCGACTCCATAAGTCGATGTACCCACAATAAAGGCCAGAAGCAAAGCATACCTGGCATAGCTTGACAGCGCCGGAATAAAAGAAACCACAAGAGCTAAACCAGCCATCAATAATGCGATGCCAGCCGCAATATTCCCTAAACGCCATGGATTTTTTGCTCTCAAATATAAGTCGATATCTTGCTCATTCATTTTCTCTACCCTTTTTACCAGAATTTAGTTTCCATTACCCTAACTCAAGCTCACTCTTTGTTATGGTGCAATCGAACAAATGGAGGCTTACCACCTTGAAGCTCATCCATATTCTATTAACGCTCATTTATTCCACCACATTTAGGACTTTATGGGTCGCTACTTGGCCATTACTTACTTCTGCAAGCTTCAAATGATTCAATCAGTCTATTCTCTAGTTTTGCCAGCAAGCCGTCTCGCGCTGTAGACCGAACATAGATCTCTGGCTGAGGATAATCCGCATACCATAGTTCATATATAGGAGGATGACGATCACCGATATCTAACACCACTCTACCGGCTCTTTTTTCACTCAAAATATCTTGGTTGCTCCTTCTAATACTCAATATCTGGTCAGCAATAGTCTGATATATACCCCAGTATTCAGCTTCTAACTTTTTGCACGAATTTAATGCAACCTTCTCTTTGGAAAGCTTTATCTCGTTGGCAGGAAGAAGCTTTCTTTTCGATCTCTAATAATTGAAAACCTGATCATAGATTGACTTATCTTTGGGCACAATCACCAGCATTGAGTCGAAATCAATATGGGACTGGCGTTCCAGAATGGATCGATACATGTCCTGAGTAAATCGAAAAGTAAATCCACCATCTGAAAAACGATCCACATCGAACACATCATCAAGCACCGAAAAGTAATGCTCCTCAATTGCAATATATTCCTCTTCGGAAAAATCGGGCCCTGAAAAATCCGGCTCTGAAAAAACAGACTCCGAACCCAATAGCAAAATTAACCCTAAGATTATGTTCTTCATAGCTCTCACCAAATTGATTGTATCTGACAGCCTTCAAACCGAATAAAGGAAAGAAAAACACCGATTTTTTCACATCAAGCAGAGCAACCCGTGGTGTCGTTTTGATAGTCGGGAAAGAAAACGGATAAATCTAATCGGTGTTCAATCAGATGATGGATGGCATACTCAAAGGTTCCCGGCTGCAGCTGATCCAGGTAATTAATCACCACCATTTCGGACTGGTTGAGATCATAGGGAATGAAGTTGGGCATATTGGGTTCGATATCCGTTTTGACCCGCCGATTTTACCTTTTTGTGGAGTTTTTCTACAGACTCAACGCCAAGTTAAGCCGCGCCGCGAAGCGGCGTCGGCTTGTTCAACAATGGGTTAAGATTGCGGCTATCGCGCAATCTATCCTTGTTCGTTAGGCTTTTTTCGATTTTTCCATTTCTTATACAAGGCAATCAGATCAATACTGAAACCGAACATGCCTGGGCGCGCCAACACCACTGGTGATGGTGATTTTGAAGCATTAACGACTGATTCGGTTGTATAGGCAATATCGAGCTCTTTCCTCTTCCATGTGGCGAGATTTAGAGTGTGCCTCGAATAATCAGTTTTTGCGGAGGCTTCCTTTTGCCACTCGTAATTGGCTTCCCCTGGTAGGATCTGGACAAAATCGTTCTTGTAACCAGGATTGGGGTGTGGATAGAAGCACCGCTGACTTAATTCAAATTCGATGCCTGAACTCCTTAGGCTTCTGGAAAGCGTTTCCCCAATCCCTTTATTAGCTTCACAGAATATGAAATAGCTATCGTCTGGAAACCAGAACATGTCATGAATCAAATCAGGCATAGCAGTATCAGATAAGAATTCATCTGGTGACATGTAATTCATGCGAGTCATTTTCCCGACCTCAATAGGAGGCGGCAACACTTCAGGCCACTTGGGTAACTCTTTTTCTAAAACAAGCGACGGAAAAGCCGTCAATTTGATGGCCTTGTTACAAGCTGCCGAACTATAAGCCAAAAGATCAAGCCTGAAACTGCGCCGCAAAGACCAAAACCCAGCAAGAACTTTGCTTGATATAAAAGACCTGATGTGGTGTAACTGCCATTTTCGATAATTATCGTTTGCCCCACAAGACTGCGAGTGGTACTACCTGGAAGACTTATTAGTAGCCAAGGGGCGGCTGAGATTAGTGCACCGCCTAAAGTTAAAGAGCAGAAAGTAACGCAACCTTTCGCCTTAAGAAGCAAATAGGCTGGTATGCCAATAATGACGGAAATAACCCAACTTACAACTACCGCCCAGGCAGCTATTCCACCAAATATTTCGCTAATGCCGCCATTTAGCGCTACCCACAGAAGAGCACCTATAGGCGGAGCTATCAAAAAACCACTAATTGGGTACAGTGATGCTCGATTCATTTTGCCTTGTAACGCCCGGCTTTGGGGCGGACTTGTAGCCGCGAAGCGGAGGAAAGGCCGTCCCAGCCCCGCAGGGGCGACAATAGCCGATTGTTATGTGCTTATGCACCGAAAATATTTTGGGGCGTTGCATTAGACCAGCCAAGACTTTTTAGCGATTTAAGAGGCTTGAGGGCCTTTAAGCCTTTGAGAGGTTTTAGTGACTTAAGCCCTTTCAGTGGCTTTAACGCTTTCAGTGGTTTCATGGGTCCACCTGACGCTTGGTCAGTAAACAAGACAACGCCACCACGGTGATCCCAGATTTGGCCATTTTCAAAGAAAGCCACATGAGCACCTGAAAATGAATAAATGGAGTCGCCATCAATATAGGCTATTGGCACCCCTCCGAATGTATAAATTGTCTCACCGTCATCGGTGTACGCATACGGCCGACCATTTGAATCATAAAAATCTAAGGACATGAGTTACCTCCATGTTGATTTGCACATAACGCTGCGCTCTGCGGCAAATTTGTAGCGCAGCTGAAAATTTGTCCGGCAGCAGCGCCTTGTTAGCACTACTGTTCACCCTCAAGACTCCACTCGATCGCCGCCCGCGCAAGGTCACTCCCGATTTTGTATTCGACGATTGCTTTTTTGACCACAAACTCAAGATGATTTAAATATTCTATCCACTTACGATACCAATGCACTTGAAGAAGTTGCTCCCAAGTTTCTATGACTCCTAATAAATCTTGCCTTATTTCGAGATCAGCATTTTTAGTGAGAGCGTCGAGTGCATCTAAAACGTACTTCATATTTCGAGCAATCGTTTCTAGCTTTAAATACGCAACGTAATCGAAGTCATTTCTTACTGACTCAAATGGATACAATAATTCATTCTTGACATCTTTCTTTCGAAAGTAGCCCCAAATTTCAACAATGTCCTTCTGAGGCTCGAATGGTGCTTGTGGATTTCTACCAGTTTCGTAAGAACCAATAAACTCTTTTATTTCATTGTCGATTCGCCCTTTACACTCCTCAATCAGCGGACTTACCCGTTCGAACTTAAACTCGATATATTCAAGAGCTTTGAATATTTCAGCTGACCTCAATGAGCGCGCTTGGCTCTCACTCGCCTGCTTCATATCTTTAATTTCTTCGTACTGTAGTTTCAAATCTCTATTCTGTAGAAGTACAGTAACAATAATCCATAAAAATGCTAAAACTCCAGCAAAGCCAGCAAGAGAATCACCTATTTCATTCATGGGCATTGAAAAAATGTTCTTAGATACGGACATACCCAAAAACAACAAAATTATAAGCGCGGTTAAATATGCTGGGTAACTAATTAGTTTCGGGTTTTTCCTATGAAAGCGTCTTGCGAAATACTTTATTCTTCGCACATGCCACTTGAACTTATCTTTTAAAGTATCAATATCGATCAAACTCTGTATTTCCATGATTGAGTGCTAACGCCGCATTCAGCGGCTTGTCCGCTGCAATGCTTTGTTATGTCTTGCCATGAATTAATTTATCCTTCCATTTTCTATCACATATACCCCACGGTATTAAATGAAATAACCCCCTTCTTACAACCGTAAAACTAAGGCTATTCTTTTGAAAAAATGGCAAATTGAAATGGGCTATATTGAACTGTTCAGGCTTGAAAAGCTGGCGTGCAAAGAGATCAAAACCCGCTTCCTTGAGCACCTCTTCTGGAACCACATAGGACTGATCGACCAGCCCCCAGAAAGTCCAGCCAGACTCAATACAGATTCCTAATACCTTGTTATTTACATAGCTGACACCAACCGCACCGAGGGTCGAGCCAACCAGGTTTCCGAGCAAAGCACCCAGCACTGGCACAGGAATAATCATCTGGCCGAGCACCGCTCCTCCACCGCCCATCATAAGGGCCACAGCATCTCTTGATGAGTTGAACGCCAGTTCCTTACCGGAGATTTGCCCTTGAGCATATCGCCAAGAATTTTCAATAGAGTTGAGCGCCATGGCAGTAGCCATACCGACAGCAGTAGGTGAGATCCCCTTAAGAGACTGCCCCATCAGCCCCGCTTTGCATGAGCCAGTAATCACTGCCGCAAGGCCACCACGCAATCCAGCGCCTGAAGAGCGGGCAAGAACCTGACTTGCCCCTTCACGAATTAGCCTAGCGTCCAACTGACCGGACTGCACGTACTGAGCAACGATGCGATATACGTGGGGAGCCGCAGTCAAGGCCGCAGAGAAAGCGGCCGCATTAAGTGCTGCACTTCCTGACTCTCTAAAAATATCTGACCACTCAATGAAGCTCTCAGTATTGAGCCCATAAGCGTCGGGATCAATTTCACCATCACGCTTAAAGTCTGATGCGATGCTTTTGGCATCTCCCTCGCTTAAGGGCTTGGACGTAATGCCATCCGCCTCAATGCGATCACTTACGGTATCTGCGGTGTCTTGATATGCAGCCGCAACCTCGGGACGAATGTCCTGGTTCCGAGCAGCTTGCTTTTGCGACTCAGCAATAACACCCTCAAGTTGATCAGTAGGTACAATTTTCTGGCTGTCTGAATAGGCGGGATTACCCAGTTGCCTAGCAGAGTCCTCAGCTGTTTTGTAGTACTTCAACTCTGCATAAGAGGCTGTTGTTGAGTTACCGTATGCAACATCCTGTCCTGTCTTATTGTTTCCTACCGCATTTGCCCATATATCATCGTTGCCTTTCGCCACAGCAGAAACCTTTAGTGTTTCCGCATGCCACACCTCGGCAATATTACCCTTAACGTAGTCAACACCTACATTCGCACGTCGCTCAGCCTCTTTCTTAAGGGCCTCAAGAGCTGCATCTATGGAGACTTGAACGTCATTAACGAAGCCTGCCGACTCCAAGGCACCCGCTACCCCAGAAAAATCTCTACTGGCCTTATAATATGCATCGACGAAGTCTGCCATTATTATCAGACCTCATTTCCGACCCAGGCATCTAGCTCCGTCAGAACAAAATTATAAATTGCAAGCTTTGTCTGCTCATAACGCAACTCCTTTGCCTCACTCTTACTCTTGAAATATCTGACCACCTGATATCCGACACCACCTATTGCCAGGGGAACAAGGGGAGCAGCAACTAGGAAAGCTCCGCCTACTGCGGCACCAATAGCTCCCGATGCAGTTTGGCCATACCCCAACTTGCTCTTAAACGCTTCAAAAGCGCTCTTTTTGCTCTAGCTTACCTTCTCCGAACACTACAGCCTTACTTCCATCTCGCCCAAAACAGGCACCATTGATGTTGACAATATTGGATATTTGCGAAAGGTACATCTTAGAGAACCGATTCTCTTCGGCATCCCCGATGAATATCACATAGCTTCGCCCGGAAAGAGTTGGCATATTTTGCTTGTAATGCTCAAGAGTCCAGGCCGCACTGTCAAAGCCATCCACCTTTGAGATTTCATGCTGTAATGCAATGGCCAGCTCTTCATAGGTTTCTGTATAAACCACAATCACTTGTCTTCTCGAAAACATCATAAACTCCAATACTCTTACTTTTTGACATAACGCCCACAGCAGGCGCATTTATGTAGGTGGTTGTTTTGTGCCAGGCTCTTTTTGGCGCAAAACGAGCGCCGGAATAAATGTCGCACTGGCTGTGTTTGTTAAGTTTTTACTCCGGCAAACTTACTTCAAATTTTTTTGTTTTTAATTCCCCACTCGGGTTCTGCCAGGAAGATGTAGCAATAAATTCACTTGGCATACCAAGATGGATATCAGTTAGTAAATACACTTGGTCGCCGGGCTTCAATTTCGATTTGGGAAATTTTGATGCTAATTCGCCATTCGGGAATGGCATTGTATCTTGGCCCTTGCATTTCATTTTGAATCCCACATTGGTGGCTGAAGCCTGGCCCATATTTACTACCGATAGCCGATAATTGCCCGAGCCATCTAGGTAAAAATATGCTCCTATATCAGCCGATTGCTTCGCATCCTCTTCCCTCTCTAGAGCTTTTAATTGAAGCTCGTTGAGCTTAGATATGGCAACGTTCATCTGATTCTCAAGTTCGGTCTGCTTTCGTGTCCGGTAAAGAGACACAAAGGCAATTATTAGAGCTAAAAATGCTATTCCGTCACCAATGCTCAATTCTCGACTCCTCGAATGAAACTTAACGCTGTTGTAACCGGACCAAATTACGGAGCAGTTTTGTGTTATAAGCGCAGCGAACACAAAACTGCGCAGTAATTTGGTCCCGGTTTACAACCTTGTTATGCATTTTCACTCCTATCCGCTCTTTGCTCCCGGAGTATTTCAAGATATCGCTTAAACCCATGAAGCCCATTGAGCGTATATCCATCACCAATTATTTCATCTTTATTAACATCACTAAGAGGGTCTGGCTGATTAGGATTCCACTGCATAAAATTGAATATAACCAAAGCGGAAGTTGGATCGATATTTTCGCTGGAGATTGGAAGGTAATCCGCACCTTGGAAATAGGATGGACTACTAAGTGAATCCTTATCGAGCAACAGATAAAACTTATGCCGCCAATGCTCTTCATGCTCAGAGCAGACCAATTTATAAAGCTCCGTCTTGAGCCTACTTTTCAAATTTTTGAATTTTAAAATTTGGCGAGATGCAGTTAGCCAGTTTAACCTATCCGGCTCTGGCGGAGATTCAACTTCGCCATCACCCGAAAGTGCCTCAAACGCTCTTTCGATTGCCAGTATTGCTTGCTGACAAATTTCCTTATCTTGAGCCAACTCCGAATCCGATTTTACTTTCCCGCGAGCCATCCAATAATTCAACGCGACAAAGACGACGGAGATCAAGGTTGCCCCACTGAATACAGTTCTCCATTCTTCTAACGACAAGTTAAATCTCCTCGAATCGCATAACGCCGTTGTAACCGGACCAAATTGCGGAGCGGTTTTGTGTTATAAGCGCAGCGAACACAAAACTGCGCAGTAATTTGGTTCCGGTTTACAACTTTGTTAGTTGATGTAGACGACGGACCAAAAAAATGTTACCGCACTAGCAACAACTTGAAAGCGTAAACCATGTAGTGCTGTGGTACTGAACTGAATCTACTCGGCAGGAGGTTTTGCCCCAACGCGCCGGGCAGAATTTTCCGTATGAGTTTGACAGCAGGCTTTAATTTGCAATCGACCTTCTGAAATTTCTGCAACAGGAACCTGACCGTGCTCCGGGCATGGATACTCTGAGAGAATTTCATTCATTTTTCTAGCCATGGTTTGTTGAATATCTATCATACCGATGATCCCTTTTATTTGCCGATCTCAACTAACATTTTAATACGGCGCATGCGCGATATCTTCCTGACACTTTCTTAAAGATTCGCCCATAACCCCCTGTTTATAAAAACACTTTCAGCAATTTTACTCGCCGCTCCCACCCCACATTCAAGCATGCTCGTTTTGCGCCACGCCCATGCGTGATATCAAGCAGTTCAGCAACGCAACCTATTGACTATAAAACATATTTCGCTTTCTGCAACGCGATATCCGCGCACTGCCGGCCGGGAGTTGACGCGGTTCTCACGAGTCGGTGTGGCTTTGCCGAATTAGAGAACTCCCAGAACCTTCAGGCTCTCTCTGCCAATCGGCACCCGCTTTTTAACATCCGCGTCGCCATGCACGTCCACATTCAACGCAAAGCTATACACCCGCCCGTCTTTTTCCACCCAGCCTACCCACCAGCCGATTCCCGGTGTGGTGGCGTTGGCCCAGCCGGTTTTGCCGTGGAGGCGCCAGGTGGCGGTGGATTCTAATAGGGCGATGTCTTTTACGGCGGTTTGGTTTTCAACGGGATATGACAGTTGGTTTTGCGCGAGTTTGGCCAAAAATTGGGTTTGTTCGAGGGCGCTGATTTTGAGGGGGCCGATGAGCCAGAAATTATCGACGGTTTCGCCTATTTCCCCATTGCCATAGGACAGTTTTGTTATATGTTCGCGCATGGTTTTTATGCCGGTGCGGCGAGCCAGTTCCTGATAGACGGGCACATTGGAAATGCCTATTGCATCGCGCAGGCTCATGTCTTTTTCCCAGGAGGGAAACGGTTGCAGTTTGCCGCCGTAGGGGAGAACTTCATCGACGTTTTTGACGGAGCCGGCGGCGAGGCTGATTAGGGTGTTGGGAATTTTGAAGGTTGAGGCGGGAAGGTAGCGTTGTTGCGCTCTGGCGAGGTTGTGACCGGAGTAGGTTTGGGTTTGCGGATCGTAAAGGACGAAGGTTCCGGTCAGTTCGGCATCTTGAAAGAGTTTGGTAATCGCTTGGGAGTGCTGCCATTTGAATTCCTCCGCACAAATGGATGCGGAGAACAGTACCAGTATGAATAACCAACAACGCCGAGCCATGCGTCATTCCTTTTGTTTTGATTTTGTATTTAAGCCCGCCAGATATACCGGCGGGCAAATCCAATTAAAACCCTGCCAGCACAATTTTGCCGCGCGCTTTGCCGGATTCGATCAGGGCGTGGGCGCGCTTGAGGTTGTCGGCGTTGATGGTGCCGAAGCTCTCGGTAAAGGTTGTGCGCAATTTTTTGCTGTCGACCATTTGCGCTACTTCGCTGAGGATAGCGTTTTGTTGGCTTATATCTTCGGTGGTAAAAAGTGCGCGAGTGAACATCAGTTCCCAGTGCAGGGAGAGACTTTTGCGTTTGAGCAGTTTGATATCGAAGGATTCCGGATCGTCAATTAAGCCGAATTTCCCCTGGGGTTTAATCATTTCCACAATTTGCTGGATGTGTTTTTCGGTCTGAGTGAGACTGACGACGTAATCCGGTTGTATGTGCAATTGCGCAAGCTGCTCGGTGAGGGATTCGTTGTGGTTGATTACATGGTGCGCGCCCATCTCCTTTACCCAGTTTTGGGTTTCCTCCCGCGAGGCGGTACCGATAATGGTGAGGCCGGTGAGTTGGCGCGCGAGCTGAACCATGATGGAGCCAACGCCGCCCGCCGCACCGATAATTAAAATCGATTTGCCATTTTCACCCGGTTGAATTTCCAGGCGATCAAATAACATTTCCCACGCGGTCAAACTGGTGAGTGGCAGGGCGGCGGCTTGGGGAAAATCGAGGGATTCTGGCATTTTGCTGGCGATGCGTTCGTCCACTAAATGCAATTCGCTGTTGCTGCCGGGCCGGGCGATGGAGCCGGCGTACCACACGCGATCACCCGCTTTAAATAAGCTCACTTCTGGGCCTACAGCGCGCACAATGCCGGCGGCGTCCCAGCCGAGCACGCGCCACTCCCCTTCCGCCGGCGCCATGCCGCGGCGCACTTTGGTATCCACGGGGTTTACCGATACTGCGCGCACTTCCACCAGCACATCCCGCCCGGTTGCAACCGGGTCTGGCAGTTCTAAATCCACCAAGGCTTGCGGATGATCGGCGGGATATGATTTTTGATAGCCAACAGCTTTCATAGGGTCTCCTATAGTGCCTGATCAATAATGGCTTTCAGTTGATTTGCGGTATTCACGCCCACTTGTACATTCACGGCTTTGCCATCTTTGAACAGGATCAGCGTGGGAATGCTGCGCACATTGTACTGACCGGCGATGGCACCGTCCTGGTCCACGTCCAGCTTGACGATATCCACGCGATCCGCGTACTCGCTGGCCAGCACTTCCAAAATTGGTGCCTGGGCGCGGCACGGTCCACACCAGTCCGCATAAAAATCCACGAGCACGGAGCGGGAATTGTCGATCACTTTTTGTTGAAAATCGTTTTGGTTAACCTGCGTTAAATTCGCCATTGTTTTCTCCGGTTGGGTTTCTTTGGTGATGCTTTCTTCGGCTAATGTTTTTTCTGGTTTACTTCAGTGAAATTCATTTTTCGTTTATTCCAGGTTGTGCCCGATCATCACGCCACCCCATACCACGTTGCGGTCGCCGTCGCCGTGGCGAAGTTCCGAGGTGTGGCCGCGCAGGCCGTAACTGATAAAAAAGCCATTGGCAAATCCATGGGTGTAACCCGCCCAGGCTTCGAGCACGAGATGGCGTAAGTCACCGCTGGAATATTCCACCGCGGAATCGCGCCATTGCCCCTGCAAAAACGCGTTGTACAAACGCGCTTTCACGGCAATTCCGGCCCAGAAAAATCGCTCCACCGAACGATTATTGAGCTGCGCGGAAGTCTCCGCATAACTCGCCTGCTCCGGGTGGAAATTGTGCCAGGCGGAATTCAGATGACCGGTGCGGAAATTCAATCCCCAACTGGCTTCGGTGATATATCCTGCGGAAATGCTTTGCGTATGTTTGACCTCCACACTGTTGGTGGGCGCGCTCAATAATTGCTGACGCGCCAGGCTGTAGCGCAAAGTGGGTTCGCCACCATCGGAAATCTGATGGCGCCAACCTTGCGGCGCATCGCCATCGAGCACACTGTGCAAACCTTTTTGCAGGTCGCCCACCAAATCCAAACCGAGCACTCCCACAGTCAATTGCGAGCTGATCACCGTACCGGTGAGAGGGTAGATACGCTCACTGCGGGTCGATGCGTACACCAGGCTCGCGTAGGGGCGATCCTCTGGATTCGCGGCAGGGTTTTCGATGTCCTCCGGGGTAAAACCGTAGAGGCCGAATTCCAGGCCGCGCCGTGTGGCCTTGTCCAGGCCGAGCAGGTTGTCGATCCACTCCAGCGGTTGTGCGGGCGCGCCGGTATCCTCGGCATCGTAAATGTGCAGCAGGCTGAGACCGTAGGTGTAATCCTGGTCGCGGCTGCCCGGTACGAGAAAGTCATTGTCGAAGCCGACAGCCCAGCGGTCGCAGGCTCGAATGTCGTGAGCCAGGGTCGCCTTTGGAAGCGTCGCGTTTGGAAAACTCGCCTCGGCGAATACGCTTGCTTCCCTGCTATCCGCCACCACATTGCCCGGCCCACTCAATACCATCAAAGCGCCAAACCATCGTAATAGCTGTTTCATTTTACTTCTCCTTATATGACCGGTCGCCTTTAACATAATGACCGGTCGGCTTACTTTTGCCCAAATAAAAAGTCCGGCTTAAAAGATCACGTTCAACATGCCGAGAAACGCGTCCAAGGGCTCACGGCATTTCGATGCTTTGGCCCGCATGATCGCTCCTTCCCAGGCATTGAAGAGAAACTCTGCAGCCTGGGTAGGCTCAAGCGGGCGGGACAGTTCGCCGCGCTCCTGCGCCTCGCGCAGGGCCTGGGCGATCAGTCCCGTCACCTGCTTGAATTTTCGATGCAGCAACATCCGGATAGAGTCGGAGCTGTCCGACATTTCCTGGCACATGTTGCCGAGGAAGCAACCCTCGCGGAATTCATTGCCACAAGCCTGCTCTATGCCGGTTTCGAAGTAAGTGCGCAGACGTACTAATGGCGGCACTTCCACAGCAGTGAGTATGCCTTCGGCGGAGCAGCGGACGGAATTTGCGGTGAATTCCACCGCCTCCAACGCGAAAGCCTCTTTGCTCTCGAAGTAGTTGTAGAACGAGCCTTTCGGCACCCCGGCGGCGTCGACTATGTCTTTGACGCTGGTGCCGTTATAGCCCTGGCGCTTCATCACATCTATGCCGGCTTGCAGGATCTCGTCTTTTTTACGGTCGCGCTTGCTCATGGGCTGAATCTTCGGAGTCGTCGATGGAGAGCACTTTATATGACCGGTCGTCTTATTTCAAAGAACGTTTAACGCTGATGTTTAGACCGCTTGGTTATCAGAGGGAATAAGGGGCCGTTCGCACACGTAACAGCCCCGCAGGTTGGATTACAGGTTCGGGCAGTCGATGGAAGGATTGTGGCCGCTGAGGAACATTTTTTGTTCTACCAGGCGAGCCTTCTGCTGCTCGTCCAGCTGGGCATAGTGCGACGGCTGCTCGAGATCTTCGATTTCCTTCTGCAATTGGCTGATCTCAGTTTTGATCGCATCGACGGACAGATTGAGGGCGGTGCAGGTTTGCGACTTTACAGCCGGATCCATCAGCTTCAACTCGGCGAGGAGTTCCTCCTTACCCACCCTCATGCTTTCAGTTTCAATTTCGATAGCGGTGAGCTTCTTCTCCAGAGCCATCAATTGTGTGGAATTGCCCTGTTGCGCCCAAACCGGCGCGACAGCGCATAAGACGAAACACAAAACCATTTTCTTCATAAAACGCTATTCCAAAAGTTGTTGCGGTCGCAGCGTCTCCGGCCTCAGCCGGGACTGGCAGATGGTAAAGGCAAAAGGTGTGCGGCACCAAGAATATTTGTACGGCAGGAAGCGAAGTCATTCACAAGCAGCGCGTATAAGCGAATGAACCGGAGCGCAGTCGGCGGTCCCTTTCAATTCTTATCTACACTATTTAAGCTGCCCCACGCCTGTGTGGCCAAAGAACCCGGTAGAACCGCGGCGCCGTTAAATTTTCGCCGCGTTTTACGCAACCTCTTCACCCGTTGACGGGTCCATTGGTAACTGCTCGTCGCTCCGGAAATATAACAATGAAACAACGTAAACCGATTGTGATAGCCAACTGGAAACTCAACGGCGGACTGGACCTGATTTGTGTTTCGGTCGCCTCTTTCATCGGCAAACACTTCGACGCTGATATCGCCATCTGCCCGCCCTATATTTACATGCGCGATATGATGACGTTTTTACAGTTCTCGGAATTGCATATCGGCAGTCAGAATGTCAGCCGCTTCGAATCCGGCGCCTACACCGGTGAAACCTCCGCACAGATGCTGAGAGAGGCCGGCTGCTCCTTATGTCTGGTCGGCCATTCCGAACGCCGCGCCATGTTCGGCGAAACCAACGAAGGCTGTCGCATTAAGGTACAAACAGTTATCAACCATGGCCTGCTGCCGGTGCTTTGTGTAGGGGAGAATCAGCAGGAGCGGGAGGCGAATATCACCGAATCCGTGCTGTATCAGCAGCTGCATGAAGGGCTCGCCAATATTGAATTACATGATAAGGATTTATGTATCGCCTACGAACCGGTTTGGGCCATAGGCACGGGTCTTGCTGCTACCCCGCAGATTGCGCAGCAGGTTCATCAATTTATCCGCACTCAACTCGTTGAGTTATTCGGCACCGCAACCGCCAACCGCCTGCGCATTTTGTACGGCGGCAGCGTGAACAAAATGAATACGCGGGAACTGCTGAGCCAGCCGGATGTGGATGGCCTTCTGGTGGGCGGTGCCAGTTTGGATCCGGGGCATTTTCTCACCATCTGCCGGCAGGCTTCCGACCTTGCTGTAGCGTAGATTTTTAATCTTATTGACCAGGTGACCAACATGACTTCGTTAAAAAATCTCGTTCCCGCCGGCGTCGTAACCGGCGAACACGTCACCACGCTTTTGCACTATGCGAAACAAAACAATTTCGCCTACCCGGCGGTGAATGTCGTCGGCACCAATTCGATTATTTCCACCTTGGAAGCGGCGCGGGCGTGTCAATCGCCGGTCATAGTGCAATTATCCAATGGCGGTGCGGCGTTTTTTTTCTCGGCAAAGGTTTGAAATTACCCAATGAACAAAGCGCTATTCGCGGCGCCATAGCCGCGGCGCGGTATATTCACGAAATGGCCGATGCCTATGAAATCCCCGTGATTCTGCATACCGACCACGCGGCAAAAAAATTATTGCCCTGGATCGACGGCCTGCTGTACGCAAGTGAAAAACACTTCGCCAGCACCGGCAAACCGCTGTTCAGCTCGCATATGCTGGATTTATCGGAGGAGAGCCTGGAGGAAAATGTGGCCACCTCCGCGCGTTACCTGGAGCGCATGACCAAGCTGGGTATGACGCTGGAAATTGAACTCGGTTGCACCGGCGGCGAAGAGGACGGCGTGGATAACACCGGCATGGACAATTCCGCGCTCTACACGCAACCGGAGGATGTGGCCTATGCCTATCAAAAGCTCTCTCCCATCAGCGACCGTTTTACCATCGCTGCCTCCTTTGGCAATGTCCACGGCGTTTACAAACCCGGCAACGTAAAGCTCACCCCCAAGATTCTCGACAATTCGCAAAAATATCTCAGTGAAAAATTCGGTCTTCCCGCCAAGACATTGAATTTCGTTTTTCATGGCGGTTCAGGTTCGAGCGAGGCGGAAATTCGCGAGGCGGTTTCCTACGGCGTGGTGAAAATGAATATCGACACCGACACACAATGGGCGAGCTGGCAGGGAGTGATGGAATACTACAAAAAACATGAGGGCTATCTGCAAAGCCAGATTGGCAACCCAGAGGGCGAGGATAAGCCGAATAAGAAATACTATGACCCGCGAGTCTGGCTGCGCAAAGCGGAGGAATCCATGGCCGAACGCTTAAAAACCGCTTTTGCGGATTTAAACTGTTTGCAGCGCTACACCTAAACGAATATCGCACACAAAACCGGAATTCTTTGTAGGCAGAATTCCGGCTGCTTCCAGCAATGCAGCACATTTGCATTTAAAACTGCCAGCGCCCACCCAAGCGCAAAACCAAAGACTTGCTATCCACCAGCGACCAATCATCCATCGCGACCTGTAGAGAAAAAGCCTGGGTCTCTACACCGAACCAGCTCGCTTCCATGGTGAAGTCGTAGCCGCCGAACACAAATAGATTCTCGAATGCTTCATAACGCAGAAAGAGACGATCAAAATCCACAGCATCAAATTTTTCCCGAGTGTACATCGCACTCAATTTCCCCGCGATCTGCCGGATCAGGGAGACCTGATAGTGCACGGATAGATCCTGGGTAAAATTGCGGTACCCTTCCATACCTTGCATCACCGGGTCGCGCTGTATATAACCGTTTGCGTCGTAGTAGGTTTTTGTCTCCGCAATCGTAAGATCCGTATAAGGTGCGCGCTCCCAATAGATTTGTCCCAACAAATCGAAGAGATTGATCTGCACGCTCCACTTATCGCCCAGATCGATATCAGCCTCTACGTCAATGGAGTAACCTTTTCCTTCAGCCAATTCCACATTCTTACGTTTTAGAAAATAGTCGCGGTGATAGTGATAGGACACCTGCAGTGCACCGCCGTTAATATCGCCACCTTCTACCGCAATATCGCCAAACAGCGTTCCGTGTAATAACTCATCGGTTTGCAGATAGTTCAGTGATACTTTAAACCTTGCCGTTTCGTCCCACTGCCACCCGTAACCCAAACGCCAACCGTCGGACTTGACGTGTTTGACATCCAGATAAACCTGGTAATTCGCCCCGTCTGGGATTCGTTTTTTATTTTTGTCCAGATAAAAAAGTGTCATGGTATCGGGAGAATAATTCAAAACATAATCTTCCCTAACACCGTAGGCCAACTCCCAGCCATAAGCGGAAAATCCAATCTCCCCCCGGTTATAAGTTAACGCGTGGTTGGCATTCTCAGGCTGCTCTCCACCTTTGAGTTCGTCCGCCACTAACTTGAGCGGCACAGAATCACTGTACACGAGACTAGATTGGCGAAAAAAAACCGAAAAGTTGTTGGTTTCTGACGCCAGAGCAAACTGTGGCACGCCCCCTACAACGCTCGACAACAGAATAGACAGTGCATAACGCATTATGCAGAAACCTTGCAGGAGTAAAGAAAAAGCGGGCCTTAATGACCCGCTTGTATTACGCAGATTTAAAGGGAGGAAATGCTGCCATCAGAATAACGGATGGTCACAGTCGGAGAGCCGGTAATGGTGGCATGCTCAACACCATTTACGGTGATGTTGCCTTCCAGCGTTTTACTGTTACCACTGACCGCTTGCGACAAGGTCAAAGTCACGCCTTGATTGTTCGTTACCACAAGATTGCCGTCCGGCTCACCATCCTTCAGCGATACCTGCAGGCGGAATGCTTTGCCGGGATAACGAATATCCAAACCATTGAGATAACTATTCAGCCCAGTGCGCTGGACGTTGTAAGTCATCGTCACCACGTTAGGCACACCCGCTAAATTCGCATGGAAGCCCAAGTGAGCAACGACCTTTGCATAGTTATCTTCCGTCTCCAATTCGCTATTGGATCCCGAACCATTAGCCTGACCATCCGTGAACGACAAACCTCGGGCATCACCCTCTGAAGTCAAGACAAAATTGAATCGATCGCCCTCGGCATTTTTCACATGACCGCCAAAACGCAAAGTCGCCTTTTGCACAGTGACCGTGCGAATCGCTTGATCATTCTCAGTCACAATCACGCTATGTACACCAAAGCCCAGGTTACCCTCTAAGCTCACACCATTTTCGGCATCGGTTTCTGCCACGCTCACAACCAAAGCAAAATGTAATGCATTAATGGTTTGAACCGACTCAACACCCTCTGCCAGATCGGCTGCGTCTTCTGCTGTTACATCCACTGTGACCTTGGAGTTGGGTTTTACCAACAAAGACACATTCTCAGAAGTCGCACTACCTTCTAATGCGAACTCTTCGTTCAAAACCGCAGAACCTAATTCAATGTCATCAATCTCTGCAGGAGACAAACGCGCGGTTAAATCCACGTCCACCGCGACGGTACGCGTATCAATCGTGACATTCAGGGTGCTATCCGTCGTGAACTGAACACCCGCATCTGATGCACTGATGGCGACATCCACACCGTCACTGCTGTACGCGGTACGCGTGTTGTCTCGGCTGTATACACGCCACGCTTCTTCGATCACGCTCGTGGTTTTTGCTAACGCTTCCAGCAAAAAGCCAACTTCTTCGCCATTCGCCATTTCCGCCGCTTTGACTTGATCGGCAAACTCTTCGGAAATCACGCTGAGTGAACCACCTTCCAAAGCCGATTCACCAATGGACAGCGCCAAATTGCTGAGATCGCTTACCATGGTTTTGACTTTTTCCAAATCTGTGGCATTGAGGTTAGGAGGAACCGTACCACTGCTATAGCTGTCTGGTTCTTCCGCATTCGCCATTTCTTCTTCAACAATCAATGTCTGAATCAGAGGCGCAAGTTCATCGAAGGGATTTTCAGGGTCAAGGTTACGCACGACCGTCAGGAGGTTCTGGCCTTCGCGAGCGATATCACTCCAGCCCACGTCCGCCTCCACGGTTGTATTTCCGGCTAAACCTCTTCGCGTGTAATCCCTGGTAAATTCCACTAACGAGTGCCCAATTGACATATTGCTATTGCGCTGTTGCATAGCGGCAATAATTGCACTGTTGATCGTCGCCATGCGCAGTGCATCATCCTGATTATTTTCCAGAGCTGCCCGAACACTATCTCGATTGGTTATATCGATAACGGGCACTGTATTGATGTCACCGTTAATACCAAAACGATCGGCAACGCGGGCATTCGATTCAGCCACCAACGCTCGGACGTCATCGAGCGCTCCTAGAGGGCCTTCTGTCTCAATGTGATTCTCAACGGTGGCACTTGCCAATTCAGTCAACGGGGTGAGATTTACCGTGTTCAAGTCTAGTGTGTCTCTGAGCACCGCTCTCAAAGAAAGATCATAGTCTGAGGGCACAGGCATAACCTGGCCAAAAGGTGTGTCGCCGTCACAGCCTCGGGGAAGATCGCACACCATGCTGGAGTCAGAGCCAGGAGAAACACGTATCACAATGGGAGAACCCAAATGTCTTTCTGGAACTTGCAGTCGATAAGCACCATTGTCATTCGTATTACCGGATGCAATAGGTTGCTCGGAAAATCCATTGTGCGTCAGCAGATAAGCAGAAACATCAAAGTTTCGCAAAACCCCTTTTGCCGCGGCACCTTCAATGACAATGCTGTTTTCATTGGGCTCTGGCTGAGAGTCGGAATAATGTTTTTTACTGCTGCTGCATCCGCAACCTTGAATTGCTACAGCCGCCAACGCAGTACCAGCTAGAAATATTCGACGGATATTCATCATTATTTTGGTTCCTTTTACACCAAGTTCTGTGATCGTCAATAAAACGTAGGTCTAAGGCACTTCGAGACTCACTCCTTACAACCTCTGCGATCAAAGCATAGAAGCAACTCAGCGAAACAGCCGGGTAATCCTTCCTCTCAAACTCAAATAAATGGCTATTGAAAATTCGCAACCAGAGGAAAAATGAAATAAGAGGAAGGAGGATCAGAAAATTGAATTTTTGCCAGTAGCATTCACGAATATTTCTAATTTTTACTTTAACCCAAAAGCATACCGAACATCAGCAATCGCTAACCTGACACAGCTGCATCAATGCAGTTTGTTTGCGCTTGCAAACAATTTCCGCTGTTCAGGCAGGTTTTGTTAGGAGGCCGAAATCAAATCTTCCCAAGCTTGACACACTATGGTTGAGCGCTTAGAACGAAAATAAATCCAGCTGACTGGAATTCTTTGCCTTGATGGATTCCGGCACTTGCAGCGGTCTGCGGAACAAACTGTGGTCGAGTCCGGCGAAGCGACCTCCGTCCGGCAAAATCAATTTGCGCAGCGCTTTTTTGAAACGCTGGCGAATCAGATCCGCGTAAATTCCTTCACCGCGCATGCGCGAGCCGAAATTCGGATCGTTTTCCCGCCCGCCGCGCATATCGCGAATACAATTCATCACCTTTTCCGCCCGTAGTGGAAAATGTGTTTCCAGCCATTGTTGAAACAGCGGATTCACCTCCCAAGGCAAACGCAAAACAGTGTAGGTCGCGCTGCTCGCTCCCGCATCTATTGCAGCGGTCACTACCGCCTCCAACTCCGGCTCCGTGATATGCGGAATCACCGGCGCCACGCTTACCGTCACCGGAATTCCGGCGTCGTGCAGACGGCGGATGGTCTGCAGGCGACGCGTCGGCGACGCCGCGCGCGGCTCCAGGATGCGCGCCAGTTTGTGGTCAAGGGTTGTCAGGGTAATGGCAACGGCGGCAAGCCGCAGTTGCGCCATTTCCTGCAGCAGATCCATATCCCGCTCAATCAAGGAGGATTTGGTAATCAATCCCACCGGATGCCGGCATTCGTGCAAAACGTCCAACACCCGCCGCGTCAATTGCAATTGCCGCTCGCAGGGCTGATACGCGTCGGTATTCACCCCCAAGGCGATGGAATCCACCTGGTAATTCGGCTGCGCCAGCTCGCGCCGCAATAATTCCGGCGCATTGGTTTTGGCATAAATGCGCGTTTCAAAATCCAGTCCTGGCGACAAGCCGAGATAACTGTGCGTCGGCCGCGCAAAACAATAAACGCAGCCATGCTCACAACCGCGATAGGGATTGAGGGAAACCGAAAAGGGTAAATCCGGTGACTGGTTGCGGGTGAGGATGGTGCGCGCGGTTTCTGGTGTGATATAGGTGCGCGGCGCGCCCGGCTCATCCGCCTCCTGCCACCAACCATCGTCCGCACGGGCAATAATTTGCTCTTCAAAGCGCCCCGGAATATTAGTCAAGGCGCCGCGCCCCTTGATGGACTGAAGAGGTGGTTCGACCCAGGGTTCGGGATTATCGTCGACCGGTTCGGACATATGATTTAATACTGGTTGTAAATACAGCATTGTGCTTGCACCGCCCCGTCTTTGCAACCGTGTCGAAACCGGCCATAGAGCTTGAGAGACAAAGCAAAATCGCGATTTTCGACTATGCTCCAAGAGGTCTTTTTTGGAGGTGCTCATATGCGCGCATTATTGATTTTCTGCTTTTTCTTGGTTTTACGCTCGTCGCGTGCAGCAGCAATCGACAGTTGCCGTCGCACGAAACCACTTCTCTGGCGGGGCCCGAATGGCAATTGGTGGAAATTCGCGGCAAGGCTGTCACAGCGGGCCAACGTTCGGCACCGCATATTCAATTTGACGAGGCGAATCAGCGCGTCACAGGTCACTCTGGCTGCAATCGATTTTTCGGCGGCTATATCGCTGCTGATATCGCCCCACATGGCTCCGCATCGCTTAACTTGTCCGCCCTGGGTTCAACGAAAATGGCCTGTCTGGAAGCCGACGCCAATCAGCTGGAGCACCAGTTCCTCACCCTGCTGCAACAGGTCGACGCTTATGCCCTGACGGTTGATCAGCTCGTATTGTCCAAAGGCGGCGAGGCAGTTCTGCGTTTTGTTGTGCAGCAGTGACGGCAGCGCAAGACAATGGTCCGCAGGTGTCTGCGCCGTGTGTTATAGAGGATTGACGCTTGCAGTCGGGCGCTCGATGAGTATCTTGTGTCCATTGATTCTCGGACCGATACGATCACCATGCGAATTTACTTAGCTTGTTTCATGATCAGCCTGTGCCTGGCAGGCGCTTTATCCGGCTGTGCACACCAGACTGCACAGGTACAACCGCCCGCTACTGTGGCTCTGGCCGCTGCGGACGCTCCTCTGGGCCTGCGCCAGCGGGTGGAAGAGAGCCTGGCCGATCACCCCTTGGCCGCCTTCGGGATTCCACTGAAAGCCAAGGAGATCCTGCAGGAATTCTATCTGGAGCGGAATTTTCAGCCCGCCTGGCACAGTCGCGATAAACGCCCCACGCCCCAGGCCCTGGCGCTGGTGGACATGATCGACCGCATCGGCTCGGAAGGCTTGATGCCGCGCGATTATCACCATAAACGTTTGCAGCAGATGGCCGGCGCTTCGCCTCAGGATCTTGTCGAGTACGACCTGCTGCTCTCCGACGCCCTCGCCAATCTCAGCCGCCATCTGCTGATGGGCAAGGTGAATCCGGAGAGCATCTCGCCGGATTGAAAGCGACGCCGCGGCAGCGCGATCTGGTGGATGTGATGGAGCAACTGACCAGCGAGCGGGACGTGGTGAGCCGCCTGCAGCAATTGCGGCCGCAACAGGTGCGTTATGTGCGCCTGCTCGCCCTGCTGGAGCAGCTCGACCAGCGTGTGGCAGCGGGAGAATGGCGGTCGTTGGAGCGGTCGCCGGCCATCAAGCCCGGCAATAGCGATGCGCGGGTGGCGGAAATCCGCGAGCGCCTGCGCTTCTGGGGTGATCTGGCTCCCGGCGCCTCTGGCACTGGCGACGCCAGACTGTACGACGGCGACTTGCAGACCGCGGTGCGACACTTTCAAACCCGCCACGGCCTTGATGTCGACGGCGTCATAGGCGCGGGCACCCTGGACGCCCTGAACATCACGCCCGCCGTGCGCCGCCAGCAAGTGATCAACAATCTAGAGCGCTGGCGCTGGCTGGCGGATGACCTTGGAGAAAAACACGTACTGGTGAATATCGCCGGTTTTGAGCTCAAGGTGATCGACAACAACAAAACCGTGCTGCGCAAGCCGGTGATCGTCGGCCGCGACTACCGCCGCACGCCTGTTTTCAGCGACCGCATCCGCTACCTCGTCTTCAACCCCACCTGGACGGTGCCGCACAAGCTGGCGATCAAGGACAAGCTACCGGATATCAAAGCCGACCCGGCTTATCTGACCCGCTTGGGTTTTACGGTTTTTGATCAGCAACAGAACCGCGTGGACCCGGCGCAGGTGGACTGGAGCAAGGTCACAGAACGCGGCTTTGCCTATCGGCTGGTGCAAGGGCCCGGTCCGCTCAATGCCCTGGGGCAGGTGAAGTTCATGTTTCCCAATCAATATGACGTCTATCTGCATGACACTCCTTCGCGCGAGCTGTTTAGCAAATCCGGCCGGGCCTTCAGTTCCGGCTGCGTGCGGGTGGCGGAGCCTCTGGATCTCGCCGCCCTGTTGCTGCAGGACTCGGGTTTCACTCGGGCACAAATCGACGCCATTGTTGCCAAAGGCGAGCTCCGCACGGTGTTTCTGAAAAAACCGATCCCCGTGCATATTGAATACTGGACCGCCTGGATCGACAGCGACAATCAAGTGAACTTCCGCAATGATATTTACGAACGGGACCCACCCCTGGCGGCCGCTCTGGCTGCACCCCTGTATGCAGATTGATCCGCTCCGGCCCCTACACACCTGGTCCATTCGCCTTTGCTTAGGGCTGCTGGCGGTCTGCTGCTGGATCTATCCCGGCGGCGCGCCCCTGGCCGCGACGGCCACCAAGGCCGAGCCCGCCAAAGTGGCGCCGGCGCTCTTTCCCCTGCAGGTGAATGGCCGCACGCTGCATTACGCCACCAATTTCGAACCGGTGATGCCGGGGCAGGAGGTGGTCTTCTCCACCGCCGCGCATCTGGTGGAGCGCCTCGCCGTGCAGGTGGATGGCAAAAATCTGTCGGCACTGAAAGATGGCCAATTTAAATGGCGCGCGCCGCAGGCGGCCGGGGTGCATAAGGTGGAGGCGCATCTGCGCTCGGAGGCGGCGCATACCGGCTACCAGACCGTCACCCTGTCCCTGCTGGTGATGGTGCCGACCAAGCGCATCAGCAACAGCCATCTCAACGGTTACCGCATCGGCCAGTACCCGCCGGCGCACAAGAATCTGAGCAGCTATAACGCGCCCGAGGGTTTAATCGAGGTGACGGTGCGCAATCAAAACCTGCGCATCACCCCCCAATTTCACCTTGGGACAGTTTCTCTGCAAGCAGGCGGGCGGATTCCCCAAATATGTGGTGTTGCAGCCGGCGCTGCTGAACAAGCTGGAGGAATTTCTTCTGGAAGTGAACCAGAGGGGAATTGTCACCCCCAGTTTTGTGGTGATGAGTGGCTACCGCACGCCGCACTACAACCGCGCAATCCGGAATGTTGCCAACAGCTTTCACATCTACGGCGGTGCGGCGGATATCTATATTGACGTGGATGGCGACGGCGTTATGGATGACATCAATGGCGACGGCAGGTCCGACCGCGCCGACGCCACTCTGCTTTACGAATGGGCGGACTCCTTTGTCACCCGCCACAACCGGCCGGATCTCACCGGCGGCATCGGCAAATATGACAGCACCGCCGCCCACGGCCCATTCATTCACCTGGACGTGCGCGGCACCCCTGCCCGCTGGGGCCACTGGCCGCCCTGAGCCCTGTCACCTCGCGACTGGTGGACGCGCTTACTCGCCCACCAATTCGCTCACCTCGGCGTAGGCGTCGCCACCCAAACGCTTTGCCCACCAGGCCAGTGCGGGCTCCATTAGCTCCACCAGATTCCAGGGTGGATTTACCACCAGCATGCCGGTGCCGGTCATACCCGGCTGACGGTGGTCCCGCGTTAGGCCGACTTCCAGACGCAGAATGCGCTTGACCCCGCTGCCTTTCACCCGACGCAACAGCAGGTCGGTGCGCGCAGGGTCCGCTATGGGATACCAAATGGCGTAGACACCTGTGGCGAATTTGCGATGCAACAGTTTCAGATGCTCCGCGACCTTCACGTATTCGTCTTTCAATTCGTAAGAGGGATCGATCAACACCAGCCCGCGCCGCTCCACGGGTGGAATGAGAGCTGCGGCTCTTCTGCCAGCCGTCCTCCGCATAGCAGTACACATTGGCGCCGCTGGCAAAGGTGCGTTCGAGCTGGCGAAAATCCGCCGGGTGCAATTCGCACAACGCCAAGCGATCCTGCGGACGCAGCAAATGCTGGGCGAACCAGGGTGAACCGGGATAGGCTGTCAGATGATTGCCGCAGGCCGCCGCGACACAGTCCCGGTAATCCGCCAATGCGGGCGGCAGATCGCGCACTTGCCACAACGCACCTATGCCGCGCTGGTATTCTGCGGTCTTTTCCGCCTCGGCACCGGTCAGGCGGTAAAAGCCGGCGCCCGCGTGGGTGTCCAGATAACACAGCGGTTTGTCCTTCTGCACCATATAGCGGAGGATCTGGACCAGGGTGGTGTGTTTGAGGACATCGGCGTAGTTGCCGGCATGGAAGGCGTGGCGGTAGGAGAGCATGGCGGGTCCTCGATTGGGAGGCGCAGTATTCAGAAATCGGCGGCCCGCATCAAGCCGCAGCCCGCATCTGACCACAGCGCAACGTGAACTAAGCCAAGGGGAACGGTGTCGCAGAACGCTCCGGGATGGCTTCGCAAAAACCGTCCTTTTCCGCACATTCGGGAACAGTTGATTGAAAAGGCATCAGCTTCTGAGATAATGGCCCCGGCCCAAAATGAGATAACAACCCGCCATGAGATCGCATTTTTTCCTGCTCCGCGCCTTTTTCGTGCTGCTTTGTGCAGGCGTTCTATCCGCTCCCGCCACCGCGTCAACCGAGGCGGTGACCCGCCTCGAAAGCCGTTTGCAGAACCACACTAAAGACCTGCAGAAACTGGAGCAGGAAGTGGAATTCGCGCAGTACAAACGCCGTTCCGCAGAGGAGAAACTCGACGAGATGCGGACCGAACTCAAGGAGCGGGAGGTTCAGCTGGTGCGCCTGCGCGCCGAGATGGGCGAGGCGCCCACCGCCGCTCAACAGGAGGCTCTGGACAACGAGGCGCGCCGCATTGCCCTCGCCGAGTTGAGCATCAAATCCCGCACGGCGGCGATCACCCGTTTGGAGCGCAAAGAGCAGGAATTGCAAACCGCGCTAAACAACATCCGCTCTGGCATCGCCGGTACCGAGAAGGAAATTGCCAATATCAAAGCGCGCGAGCAGGCCGAAACACAGGCGCGCAACCGCGCCATGCAGCAGCAACTCGATGCGCTGAAGCAGGAGAACGAACAACTGCGCGTGGCCATGGAGGAAGAAGCCAGACGCGCTGAGGAAGTCGCGCGCCAGGCGGAGCTGGCCCAGCAGATCTCTATACGGCGGGCGGAAGAACAGGCCGCCATAGTGGCGGCGCAGATTGCCGCAGAGGAGCAGACCCGCGCAGCGGAAGAACAAGCGGCCAAAGAGGCAGCTCAGGTGCAAGCTCCCAAAGTGGAGGACAACACCGATCTGAGCCAGGTTGTACTGGAGGGCGAACCGCCAATTTTCCAGGATGATGACACCATCAAAGTCACCATTCGCAGCCGCTCAATCGACACGCCTGTCACCATGACACCCGTGGGCCCCAATCTCTATCGCGCCGAAGTGAGCGTCGAGCCCGGCCGGGCGTTTTTTGACGTGCGCAAGCGCCGCTACCGCGGCACTTTCCCGGAGCAGACCGGCACCGAACCTTACGTGTTCTATTACGATCTCACTGGCGAGCGCCCGACCATGTACGTGCGCACCAAAGTCAACGACGACCAGATGATCAGCACCGCCAAAGATCCCTTCTGACAACCGCGCCCTGGTCAATCCGGCCAGGGCAGATCGTGCACTTCTTTTGAGCTGACGCAGACCCAGCTGCCCTGGCGAACCAGATCTTTCACCGTCAAACCTCTTTCATCCGCCGGATTGCCAGCCGGTGCACCGCGCACGCCGACCCAGGTATTGCGGCCGGCGCGCTTGGCGACATATAAGGCCTGATCCGCGCGGTCGACCACCTGTTCCCAATTGAGCGCTCCCGGGTGCAGGGGATAGAACGGGAAGGCGGCAAAGCCGAAGGAACAGGTCTTCTGCAGCACCAGATCCGGCCCCAGCTGGAACGGATGGCGCGCTACCGCCACCCTCACCCGCTCCACCAGTTCCGCAGCCTCGCGCCAGCCGGTGGCGCGCGCGACTATGAGGAATTCCTCCCCGCCCCAGCGCACAAGATAATCCGACTCGCGCAGCGCCTTCTGCAGCAGCACCGCGAGCTGTTCGAGAAAACGGTCGCCCGTAGCGTGGCCGTAATCGTCGTTGATCGCCTTGAAATGATCGACATCCACCAGGATGAACACCAGATCGTGATTCTGTGGCCGGCTGTGGGGCTGGCGCAGCCACAGGTTGTACTGCTCGGTGACAAACTCAACATCGCGCGGGATGTTCTGGGCGAGGAAGCGGCGGTTTTTCAGACCGGTCAGCGGATCGGTGACGCTGTACTCCTCCAGCCGACGATAGGCCTGTTGCAGATGCTCTTGGGTTTCCTGCAGACGTTTGGTTTCGGCGTGGAGTTCATAGGTGCGCTCGGCCACTTTCTTGTCCAGCAGGCGATGCGTCTCCAGATGCCGCAGATGCGCGGCGACACGCGCCAGCAATTCGTCTTTGTCTACCGGTTTGGTGAGGTAGTCATTGGCGCCGGCGGCGAAACCGGCGAGCAGGTCCTGGGCGCGTGTGCGCGCGGTGAGCAGGATGATCGGCAGCTCCTGAGAGGTGTACTTCTGGCGGATCTGGCGGCAGGTGTCGCCCCCGGAAAGACGCGGCATCATCATGTCCAGAATCACCAGATCTACGTCGCCTTTCTCGACCTCCGTCAGGGCCTGCACGCCCTGGCTGGCGCGGGTGACGCGGAAACCTTGCAGAGTGAGAGTGTTGTCCAGCACCTGCAGGTTCACCGGCTCGTCGTCCACGATCAGGATATGCGCCCCTCTGCCGAGAATCGCTGCGGGCACCGCAGGGTCGAGCGCAGCCACTGGCGGCACGTCCAGGACAGGTACGTGAGCCAGCTCTTCCGGTGTGGCACGCGGCAGGGTGAAGGTGAAAATCGAGCCCTGCCCCGGTTCGGATGCGACGCTGATGGCACCGCCGTGCAACTCCACCAGCTGGCGGGTAATCAACAACCCCAACCCGCTGCCGCCGTTTGTGTTTGCGCTGTCTACCGGCAGATGCCCCTGCCGAAAGGACGCAAAAATAATCCCCTGACGCTCTGCTTCTATGCCGATGCCGGTATCGCTCACCGCCACTTCCAACAGTTCTCCGCGCCAATGCGCCGTAACGGTGATGTCGCCACTGGCGGTGAACTTGGCGGCATTGCCGAGCAAGTTGAAGAGAATCTGCTGCAGGCGGTCTTCGTCGGCCCAAATCAATATCTGCTCCGGCACTGCGTTGTGGAGCCGGACCGGCTTGCCCGCCAGAAGCGGGCGAATGAGGCTCACCACCACCTCCGCCAATGCCCGCAGGTCCACTTCGCGCCGGCGCAGTTGCACCTTCTGGTTCTTGCGCTTGGCGACGTCGAGAATGTCATCTACCAGGGTGGCGAGACGCCGGCCGCTGGCGACGATCAGCCCGAGATTGCGGCGCGCCGCTTCGTTCAGGGGGCCGCCGATTCCGTCCAGCAGCGTCTGGGTGAGGCCTATGATGCCGTTCAGCGGCATACGCAATTCATGGGAAGTGTTGGCGAGGACCTCATCCTTGAGCCGGTCGAGGTCCTGCAGCTTCTGCACTTTGGCGCGCTCCTGCTCGAACTTGAGCCGCTCGCGGATCACCTTCATTTTCTGGCTGTAGATGAACCCGGCGATCAACAGAGCCAAAGCGGCGCAGTACAAGGAGTAGGCCCACCAGGTACCCCACAGCGGCGGCAGCACCGTGACCCTCAGCCGCTGTCCCTGGTCGTTCCATACTCCGTCATTGTTGGAGCCCCACACCTCAAACACGTATTCCCCCGGATCCAGATTGGTGTAGCTCGCCAGCCGGCGGGTGCCCACTTGGTTCCAGTTGCGCTCGAAACCGAGCAGGCGGTAGGCGTATTGATTGTCTTCACTGGAGCGGTAATTGAGGGCCGCGTAAGTGAACGAAAACGCGTTCTGGGTGTGGGACAGAATCAAATGCTGGCTGGTGACGATACTGCTGCGCAGGGGCGAATCGGGCTGACCCACTGCCACCGGGCGATTGAAGAGTTGAAAGCCCGTCACCACCACCGGCGGCACATAGTCGTTGCCCACCAAGAGAGCCGGATTGAACAGAGCAAACCCTTTGCTGTTGCCGAACAACAGCTCGCCCCGGCGGGTCAGCAACGGCGTGTTGTGATTGAACAGATTGCCGGAGAGGCCGTGGCGACGATCAAAGTTGCGGAAGGTCTGGCTCTGCGGATCAAACCGCGACAGCCCTTTGTGGGTGCTGAGCCAGATAAAGCCGTCGCGATCGCCCTGAATCCCACTGACAGTATCGTCCGGCAAGCCATCGGCGACGGTATAGGCGCGGAAGGTGCCGGTTTCATAGTCCATGACGCTGGCCCCGCCGCCAGCCGTGCCCACCCACAAGCGCCCGTAGCGGTCCTCATAGATGGAGGTGACAAAGTCCGCTCCCAGACCCTGACCCCTGGCGTAATGGGTGCTAAAGCGACCTGTGTCCCTATCCAGTAGAAACAGGCCGCGCTCCGTACCCCACCAGAGGTTTTCGTGGCTGTCCTCGTACACCACGCGGGAATACAGGGTGGTTTCCCGCCCCATGATCTCCGGTCCGGGCAGATAGTGGGTGAAGTCATCGGTGGCGCGGTTGTAGCGGTTGAGCCCCTTTTCCGTCGCAATCCACAGATCGCGCCGGCTGTCCTCATAGATATCCCAAGGCTCGCGCCCCAGGAGACTGCGAGGGTTTTGCGGGTCCGGCGTGTAATAGGTGTAACGGCCGGTGACTGGATCCCGCCGATTGAGACCGCTGGACCAGATCCCCAGCCAGAGGGTCCCTTCGTAGTCTTCAATCACTGACAGCACTGTGCTGCCGCTCGGGGTAGCAGTGTCGCCACGCCGGTGGCTGGTGCGGATGAAACGGTCGCGCTGGCGATCAAAATAGGTCAGCCCCAGGCCAGTACCGATCCAGAGATTGCCGCGCTGGTCTTCAAACGATGCGATCACACCGCCATCGGTGATGGTGGCGGCGTTATGCGGATCGTGATGATAGTTGCGGAACACCGACGAGCGCGTGTCCACCATATCCACGCCAGAGGGGAAATAACCCACCCAGATATCGCCGGCGCGATCTTCGAAGAGACTCATCGCCATATGATTGCCCGGGGTCTCCGGCCGGCCTTCTTCGTAGCGATAGCTGGTGAAACGACCGCTGGTTTCGTGCAGAAGACTGACGGACTGGCCGTCGCCAACCCAGATCCGCCCCGCCTTGTCTTCCAGCAGATCCCAGATATTCCCGGCTTTTTCCCCGCTGTCGTAGGCGTAGCGAATGAAACGGTCGCGATCCGCGTCATAGCGGTTCAAGCCGCCCCCGCGGGTGCCGACCCAGAGGCGGTTGCGGCTGTCGATACGCAGGGCGCGCACGTCGTCCGCGCTCAGGGAGTGCGGATCGCCGGCGCGGTGGCGGTAACAGGTGAGGCTGTCTTTGTCCGGGTGGAACCGGCATAAACCTCCGGTCTGCTGGCCCACCCAGAGGTGGCCGGTCGCATCCTCGACGATGCTCCAGACGGTAGTCTTGCCGCTGCCAGCGGGATAAACCTCCAGCGGAATCCGGCGAAACTGGGAGGATTGCGGCAAAAATTCCAGCAGCCCGCCGCGGGTGGCCAGCCAGAGGCGCTCCTGCCGGTCCTGCCAGAGGAAATTCACGTCACTGAGGGCCTCGCGTTCGGCGGCGTCACCGGGATGGGCGAAGGAGATGAAATGATCGCGCCCGGCATCGTACCTGTGCAGCCCGCGCGCGACCCTATCCACAAGTCGCCATTGGCGGCCACCAGCAGATCATTGACGGTATTGTTCGGCAGGGAGTCGGCAGCGAGCGGATCGTGGCGATAAATCCGCAGTTCGTAACCGTCGTAACGGGCCAGGCCGTTGGAACCGGCGAACCACATAAAGCCCAGGGCGTCCTGCGCTATGTCATTCACCTGACCTATGGATTCCATCTCGTCGACCAGGATGTGGCGGAAGATCCGCTGGCCGGCATCCTCTGCGTAGGCCCCATCGGCTAGCCAGACCAGTGCCAGCACGCACACCAACAGAATCCGCTGGCGCGCGCCGGCGGTGAATGAAACGGTAGTAAGAATCCCCTTAATGCGTATCACCAATTTCCTGGCCCTTGGAGCTGACGGACGAACTGTCCTCTAACGCTAGACTTTGTTTTCTTAAGTCTAGATTCAATTCACCCATCCGCTTCGGCCTGAAACGCAACACCTCCGCCGAATTATGAGAACTGCTTCCTCCCATTGTGAGACGCATACGTCAAGTCCACATTTGCGGAGTCTGCACGGAATCTGGCCAGGCCCCTGTGGCACTATGCTGAGTGGAATAAAAAACAAACAACCTAGGCGGCCAAGGCCAGCCGGGGAGGAAAACAGCCGGGAAACACCGGATCAAATCGGGCACATTCGGATTCAGCGCACACGATCCGAAATACGAGGTACGCATTATGAAAGAAAAACAAGGCTTTCACTTCGGACGGATCTCCATCATCAACCACTGGACCATGGCAATACTCTTCATCAGCGTTCTGTCGCTGGGATTCATTCTGGATTTTCTCGGCTCCGGCCGCGCCATACGCGGCCCCTGGATGGAGGCGCACAAGGCGGGCGGGGTTATCCTGCTGCTGTTCGGCCTCTGGCGGGTGGGCTGGCGTCTGCGCCAGGGCTTTCCCAAGGACATAGCCCATATGCCGGCCTGGCAGCACCTGGCCGCCAAGCTGGTGCACTGGCTGCTGCTCTTCGCCATCATCACCATGCCGCTCTCCGGCCTGCTCATGAGCCTTTACAGCGAGCGGGCGATCAACGTCTTCGGCCTTTTTGTCATCCCGGCGCAGGTGGAAAATGAGACCATCAGCCGGGTTGGCTCGGCGGTGCATGAAATTCTCGCTTACATAGTCGCGGGCGGCATCCTGATGCATGTGGGCGCGGTTTTTAAACATCATCTAATCGACCGGGACGGCACCCTCAAACGCATGTTGCGCGTCAGGAAAGAAGAGCCACAGCCGGTCCTCAACCACCGCGCGGCGGCCGCCCGTCTGGCCAAATACGCGAAGATCACCAAAAGCGCCGCTTACGCCGCGCGCAAAATGCCGCCGGGCCAGCGGGTACGCCCCTCCGGCGCCTACAGCCGGGGCCGCTGAGTGATTGGCCAGGGATGGCTTTGATTGCCACACATTTCTCGCAACTGCTCTCCCAACCGCATTCCTCGTTGCCGGTTTTCCCCCTCTCGCCTGAAATCGAACAAAACTATGGCGCCCAAAGGCGAACCCCATAGCCTTTGCTAGACTTCGGAGTACTGACCTCGTCCCGCAGGCGCACCGCCTGAAGAACAGCGAATGGAGTTTAAGAATCTGTGAAAACCTCCACTTTCTTTTTAGTGCTGGCATTGATCGCCTGGCTGGGCGCAACGGCGGTGGCCGCTTTGTCGGAACGGACTTACGGTTTAATGGACGACATCGGCATGAGGTCCCTGTACAGCGATAGAGGGCCCGCCACAGCGCTCAACTGGACCGATAAAACCCGCCGCGGCTTCAGCTGCATGCTGCTGCAGTCGAGCGGCATCCGGTATTGCGGCATGAATGTGCAACTGGGTGACGGCGTCCGCCAGGGCATTGATTTCGCCGATTACTCCAAACTCCGCCTTGAGGTGGAGTACAAAGGCCCGGCGGAAAAATTCCGCGTCTACGTGCGCAATGGCATTCCCGATATCAACTTCGCCGACAGTAAATACCAACAGGTCGATGTGCCGGTCCGGCGAGGTGCTTATATCTACGAAATTCCCTTCGACACATTCGAAGTTGCCGACTGGTGGATCGAGAGCGCACAAGTACAAAACATTCCGGAATTTCGCATCCCCAGCCGGGATAATCTCGTCCATATAGGCTTTGATGTGTCGACGCCCATTGCCGTGGGCCAGCATTATTTCAATATCACGGAATTTTCCGTCGTCGCGCCCTGGCTCGGTAAAACAAACAGAATCTGGTGGGCCATCGGCTCACTGTTGTATTTCATTGTGACCGGGCTGCTCTACAATTTTTTCCGCCTGCGTATACAACTCAAAGAACACCACGACGAAATGTTCGGGCTGCTCAAAAAACTGCAGGAGGCCGGCACCGAATCAGCACATTTCAAACGCCTGTCGATGTACGACCCCCTCACTGGTCTGCTCAACCGCCGCGCGGCGCTCGACTTGGTGGACCAATTCGCCCAGCACAACTCCCTGACCGGCACCGCGCTGGTGGTGATGGATATCGACCATTTCAAACAGGTTAACGATAGCCACGGCCACGAGATCGGCGATGAAGTCCTCAAACGAGTGAGTGCAGTGGTGCAGCACGCGGTGAGGGAAGGTGACGCGGCAGTGCGCTGGGGCGGCGAGGAAATTGTTGTGATCTGTCCCAAAACCAATGCGGACGGTGCCGTCCGCGTGGCCGAAAAATTGCGCGCCGAAATCAAACATCTGGCATTCAGCGTTCCAGGTTTGACGATTACGGCGAGTTTCGGCGTCGCCAATATTCGCCACGGCGAAAGTTTCAGCCAAGCGCTTGGGCGCGCCGACGAAGCGCTTTACGAGGCGAAGAAAAACGGCCGCGATCAGGTGCGTGGGCATAAAACGACTTGAGGAACGCGCTAGTGCTGCGAGAAAACCGGCACCTTAGTTGGTGCCTTTTCCGCAAGAGTCAAAAACCAAAAAATTTAAAGGCCTGAAGAATTTAAAGGCCTGAAGAAATCAAAAGACGAGAATTCAATAAAACTCGGGAACAGATCGGCTCTGTTGCAAAAATCCAAACCTGCTCTTAACCATCCGTAAGCTCTTCCACCGTCATGCTATCGACAAAATAACTGGCGGTAGGATGTTCCGCTTCGAGATAAACCGAAACCTGCTCAGAATCGCTGATATTGCCGGACGTAAATGTGCCGGTGATTTCCGCCCAGCCACTACTTGAGGCAACACCCCACCCCAGAGGAATAAATGTCGTCTGACCCGCCGTGGTCCTCTTCATCGTCAGCCTTACATTCACCGGTGGCTCGCCGTTGTTCATACGGGCAAACAGCCTGAAGCGATACAACTTGTTATTTTCCAGTCCTTTCACCGGCATAACTGGCGCGTTCCACTCCTGGGTGCGCCCCGCGATCAATAAACTGTAACTGCCACTGTGTGCAAACACGGAACTGCGGCTGATCACGCCACCCTGATGCGTCCAGGGGTCAAGCCCCTGCTCGACACCACCGTTGACAATCTGATCCGCCACTCGGGTTTTTGCCGCCGCTGCCGCTGCCTCGAGCTCCGCCGACAATTCCGCATAAGCCACCATAAAATCGTCGACAAGGTATTTCACCTCGACTTTTTCAATATCGAGACTCAGCGTGTTGATCACGCTATGCGGTTGCGCATTGCCGATGAATTCGCCTTCCAATTTTACCCACACCCGCGGATCCGCCTTCAATTCCGCGAGCACAAGATTGGTAACGGTGCCATCAGCCACCTGCGTCCACGTCAATTTCACCGCCGCGGGCTCGTCCGTCTCAATCAGCTTAATCCAGACCGATGCCGCGTAAGCCCTGCCCTTTTCCAGAGTCGGCAAAATAACCAGCGGGCCGTGCCATGAAGCGGTGCGGTTAGAAACCAGAATGCTGCCCGGTTTTAAATGGCCCTGCTCGCGCACGTAGCTCAGATGGTCACCACGGAACAAAAGGCTGCTCGTGGGGGTGACGAAAAAAGAGCTGTCATCAAAATTAAGCAGGATGGTTTGCGGGGTTGAGCCGGGCTTTCTATCGCCACTAGAGAGAGGTGCGAACGGCTGGGACGTACCCATGGGCACCGCTTCGATAAATATTTCCTTGCCAGCCGCTGATTGATCATCGCAGCCAGCCAGCGCCAGCGGCGCGACCGCCAGCAAACACCGGCGGATGTATAAAGCCAATTGAGAAATACGCATCGATTTGATCATGGGAGCATCATCCGGATCTGATGGCGAGGTAAAGAGCCGTCCGTAAATTACCGTGCCGAAAACAGGGTCGTGCCTAAAGTTTAGTTGAGGAATTCCGAAGGTGGAAAAATGCCCGCGCTAATCGCGTCAGGCACCTTTGGCAATATCTTGCGCTGCCGGCGCACGCTGGCGGCAAAACGCCTCAAACTCCTGTGCCGGCATAGGTTTGGCAAAATAATAGCCCTGGATCTGATCGCAACTGAGTTCGCGCAGAAACTGGAATTGCGCGTCGTCCTCGACACCCTCTGCCACCACCTGCAAATCCAGGCTGCGGGCCATAGCGACTATGGTGCGCACTATGGCAGCGCTGTCGCCATCTGCGGGCGTATCGACGATAAACGATCGGTCGATCTTCAACTCGTCAATGGGGAAGGTTTTCAGATAACTGAGAGATGAATATCCCGTGCCGAAATCGTCGATCGACAGGAGTGCGCCTATGCTTTTGATCTTGAAAAGCAGATCGCCCACCCGATCACGGTCGCCCATCAGCACGCCCTCGGTAATTTCCAAAACCAACAGCTCCGGGTCCATACCCGTGTCGCTGAGAATTTTTTGCACTATGGAGGGGAATTTATTGTCGCGGAATTGCTGCGCCGATACGTTGACCGACATGCTCAGGGAGGCAAGCCCGTTTTGCTGCCACTGCACATTCTGTTCGCAGGCGCTGCGCAACACCCATTCACCGATCTGGGTGATCATGCCGGAATCCTCCGCCACCGGGATGAATTCATTGGGCGGAATAAATCCCCGCTGCGGATGGCGCCAGCGCAGCAGAGCCTCGGCACCTTTGATCGCTCCGGTTGCAGCGCATATTTTCGGCTGATAATAAAGCGTCAATTCGTTGCGCTCGAGCACCCGTCGCAAACTGTGCTCCACATTCATACGCTGCTGTGCGGCGGCATTGATTTCTGCAGAGAAAAATTGATAGCAGTCGCGGCCCTTTTCTTTGGCGTAGGCGGTGGCGGCACCGGCGTGTTTCATCAGCGTATCAGTGGTGTCGGCATCTTTTGGAAACAGCGCTATACCGATACTCGCGGTGATGTAAATTTCCCGCTGCCGCAGGTGAAACGGCTCTTGCAGAACACTGCGCAAACGCTCGGCGATGGCGACAATCTGGCTGCTGTTTTTCAGGTCGGTCAGCAAAATAGAAAATTCATCGCCAGACAAACGCGCGATATTGCGCCAGGCGGCCTCTGGACCGCCGCGACTGACGGTGTCGGATTCGCGCAGACCTTTGAGCAGACGGCGCGACACCTCCACCAATAATTCATCGCCCGCCTGGGTGCCTAATAACTCGTTAACCTGTTGAAAACGGTCGATGGCGATATTGAGCACCGCCACCTGACTGCTCTCGCGAATCGCGCATTTGATCGCCCAGTCGAGACGGTCGAGAAATAATTTCCGGTTCGGCAATTGCGTCAGAGTGTCGTAATACGCCAGCTGATCCTGATAGGCCTTTACCGTTAGCGAATTCTTGATGCGCAGAACGAGTTCACTGCGGTCCACCGGCTTGGCAAGAAAATCCGTGGCGCCGAGTTCCAGCGCTTTTAATTTGGTGCTGGAATCGTTGGATGAGGTGAGCACGATCACCGACAGATATTTCGTATCTCGATTATTGCGCAGCTCCTGCAGTATGGCGAAACCGTCCATATTCGGCATATTCAAATCGAGCAACACCACGTCGGGCCGCTCGCTGATAATCGCGTCCACCGCCTGGGTCGAATCCTCGATCTTGACGAAAAAGCGATAGCCGTGTTCTTCCAGACACGTCTGCAGCACCTCCATGACCAGCGGCTCGTCGTCGATCATCATGATGGTCGCATCGTAAAACGGTGTTTTCTGCTGTTGTATATCGCTCATAAACTACCTGAATAAACGGTGCAGGCCGCAACAATCATACGCAACAATCATACGCAACAACCATCGGCAACAATCATCGGCAACAACCATCCGCATCATCTCCGCTGCTCCACAGGTGAATTGAGATTCTCTCGGGTGAGTGAGGGGTCGATGCGTTCGAACAACCGGGTGATCTCCGCAACCGCGTGTCGTATGCGTTCGTCATCCTGTTGCTGCGCAGCCGTTTCCAGATTGAAAAACGGTTCGGTAAAAGCGTAAAACCCAACGGTTCCAGCTGAGCCCTTAATTTTATGGGCGAGCACCGCCAACTCCTTGTAATCGCGGGCGTCGTGCAAAGTGCGAATTTCGGTTAATTGCTGCTCCAGCTTGAGCACAAATTTGGCAACGATGGGGCGGTATTTTTCGTTGTTCTGCAGAATCGAAACCACCGGGGCTTTATCGTCTGAGCGTTTGCTCGGTTGCAAAGGCGATTTGTTTTTCACCCGATCCTGCAACACCGGAATACTCACTGCGGATTTTTCCACGCGCTTACCGCCGATATAGGAGGCCACGCGCTCCAACAGATCGTCGATTTTAATTGGCTTGCCGAGATAGCCGTCGAAGCCGGCCTGCAGACATTTTTGTTCGATACCTTTCATGGCGTGGGCAGTGAGCGCCACCACCGGTGTGGTCAAGCCGCGCTCGCGTATTTTGCCCACCGCGGTATAACCGTCCATTTCCGGCATCTGCACGTCCATCAAAATCAGTTGGTAAGTATTGTTGTGCAGAATCTGCAGCGCTTCGACACCGTTGCAGGCAACGGTGACAACGACACCCTGATGCTGCAGCACCAGGCGGATGAGATCGCGGTTTTCCTCGCTGTCGTCCACCACCAGCACTTGCGCCGCCGGCATCTGCCAGTCGGTCTGCTCATGCTGTTGCTCGGTGCGCGCGGCGAGAATCTGTTTCGGGCTGAGCAGCGCGACGCCGCGGCAATCGCCTGGATCGAGGGACAGGGTAAAGCGGCTGCCTTTACCCAGATCGCTCTCGACGAGAATATCGCCGCCCAGCGCATTGGCGAATTTTTTACTGATGGTCAAACCGAGTCCGGTACCGCCAAAACGCCGGGTGATGGAACTGTCCGCCTGGACGAAAGGATCAAAGATTTTTTCCTGCTGTGCGGGCGTCATACCAATGCCGGTATCAATCACTTCCACATGCAACTGCGCACCAGCATTGTTTTTATCATAGCGACTGACAATGGTGACGCTGCCACTGGCGGTGAATTTGATCGCGTTGCCCACTAGGTTGGTGAGAATTTGCCGCACCCGGCCCGGGTCCGTCCGCACTGTGGCGGGCAGGTCGCTCACCGGTTTGTAAATCAGCTCCACGCCTTTGTTTTGCGCCGCAATACCGAGCACCTCCACCACATCGAGAATGATGTTGTGCAAACCGCAGGGCACTCGTTCTACGTCGATCTGACCGGACTCGACCTTGGATAAATCGAGTATGTCGTTAATTAATTCAAGCAGGTGGCGGCTGTTTTTGGAAATGGTGTCCAGATACTGGCGATAATTTTCGCCCTCGCCGTAACCGCGCTGCAGCACTTCGGTAAAACCCATGATGGCATTCATCGGCGTGCGGATTTCGTGACTCATATTGGCGAGGAAAATACTTTTCGACTGGTTGGCGATTTCCGCCTCTTCCTTGGATTTCAGCAGTTCGATTTCCTTCTGCTCCAGCACCGTCACATCGTCAAAGCTCACCAGCACACCACCGGCTTTGCCACTGTCGGCAAGTACCGGCGAGCAGTTCACCATAAACGTGCGCAGCTGACCGCTCTCCAGTTGCAGGCGGATGCGGCGACTGGTCACCGCTTTGCCCTGCTCGATGGCGCGGCCCCAGGGTGATTGATTGGCGACAAACGGACTGTCATCCACATTCGACCAGGCGAAACGGCGGCAGTTGAGACCCACCAGTTCCGCCGAATTGCGCCCGAGAATGCGGGCGAAAGCCTGGTTGGCCAGCACTATATTCTGCCGCGCGTCGAGCACCAGCAGACCTTCCGCCATGGTGTCCAGAGCCGAACGCACCCGATCGGGAATCGCTTGCGAAGGGTCCAGTAATTTCAGCATGCGACCGAGATAGAAAAAGAAAATCAGAAAGCTGATGAAACTGACAAAGGCGATATAGCGCACCAGCGGCTGTTGCCAGAATCCGGCGATGCCGGGCGGAAAAGCCGGCGTGAATTGCAGCTCCACCGAACCCCATTTTTCGCTGCCGGACCAGATGGGCACTGCCACCCGGTCAAGCGCCTGCGGCTCCACTTCATTCGCCCGCGGCGCCAGCTCATCCGCCGGCGGATCTGTTTTGGCAATACGCGCGATTTCCTCGCCGGATTCGCGCTTGATTAACGCGTAAAGAATATCGGGATTGCGCTGCACTACATGGTGCAGCACCGCCTCCATACGCGCGACATCGGCGTGGGTCAGCAAGAGTGTGCCATTGGCTGCCACCACTTCCGCAATCTGCGCGCGTGCCTGCAACTGCTGCTGGTGGCTGTCGGGCATTACGCCGATGAATCCGCCGATCAACATCAAGGTAACCGTGATGCTGGTCAGCCCCACGGCGAGCCGGTACTGCGTGCTCTTCTGTTTGACGCGGGTAAAAATCGACATGAATCAATCGGCTCCGCCGCGGGTTTGCGGCTGTTGCGTAGTCGTTACCAGGGATTCGAGGGATTCCTCGTCCGCCTCATCAGCGTTGACCCTGCCGCTTAATATTGGCAGGGGATCGATAAAACGCCAGGCGGGCAGTGAACTGAGCAGACCGGTGATCAGAATGCCGCTGCGCAAAGTCCAGATGACATAACCGACGGAAAGACCGGTGGATACAGCTGCGGTACCGCCGACTATGGCGGTGGTGAGCGTCGGCCGCCCATCTTTGATGTCCTGCACTGCGTCGGCGAGATCGTTGGAGTAGCGCGCGTCATTCAGCAGTGCCAACGCATCCTGCAGACTCGGGAAGAGCATTTGCCCCGGTGCGCTGTAGAGCACTTTTTCCATGCCGGCGGCAAAACCGGAGACCGCGCTCGACATACGGTCGTTCAAGGTGCGATCCGGCTCGTTACTGAACATGGCGAAACCACCGCGATCCAGGCTGCTGCCAGCCGCTCTATCAAACAGCGGCTGGTGCGGATCCCGTCCACGGTCGCCCCCGGCAAATATCAGGTCGCCGCCCGGTGCCAGGGTTTCCGTATTGGTGTCGGCTTCGGACTCCTTGTCGGGCTCACTCTCGGCGGGCGTTTCGGGCTGAGTGGACGACTCCTGCCCCGGCGCAGGGCGCGGTGCGGGAGTCGTCGGTATCTCCCGCGGCAGTTCTATAACGGGGCCGCCCGGTTGAGGCTGCGGTTCTGGCTCGGGCTCGGGCTCAACAACATTGAGATCCGGAATTTCCAGCAGATTGCTCAGCACCACTTCTTCAAAACCGCGGTCGTCGGTATAGCTGACCAGCACCGATAAAGTGGTATCGCTGTCGGCGATGGTGAGCTGGTACTGGGTGCCGGTGGCGCCCGCAATCGGCTCGCCGTCGCGCTGCCACACATAGGTCACCGGGCCGTTCAAACCGTTGGGGTCGCTCAGATTGGCCGTCATGCTCAGGGTCATACCCAGGCCGATGGAGCCGCTGATCACCACCTGGCCTTGGGGAGGTGCATTGACTGCGGTTATGGGAGCGGTTAGCGCGGAATCCACCGCCTCACTGAAACCCTGCAGATCGACATAGCTCAGGCGCACATGTATGCGTGCGTCCACATCCACGTTACCCAATTGATAGCTACTTGAGGTGGCGCCAGCGATGGCGACGCCATCGCGGAACCATTGATAGGAAAACTGCGCCGGCAGGCCGTCTGCGTCGGTCACTGTGTGGCTGGCGTGCAACACGCTGCCCTGGCTGGTGCCGCCGCTGATCGCAACTGTGCCGGCGGGGACGTCGTTGACCGCGCTCACCGGCCCGGTGGGACCGCTGCTAACGGTCTCAAGGGTGCCGAAGCCATCGGTGTAGGTAACGTCCACATGAATGCGCGCGCCCACGTCCACGTCGCCCAGTTGATAGGCATTCGAAGTAGCGCCGCTGATGGCGACGCCGTCGCGGAACCATTGATAGGAATACTCGGCGGGCAGGCCGTCGACATCGGTGAAAGCGTGCACCGCCTGCAGCAGTTGATCCTCGGCGGCTTCACCCTGCAGCAACAAGCCGCCGACGGGCGCGGTGTTGATATGGCCGATGGTCGCCGTGGGCGCGCTGACGACGCTCTCGGCAGTGCCAAAGTCGTCGGTATAGCTCACCTGCACGCTGATCCGGGTGTTCAAATCCTCCGCCTGCAGCTGATAACTCACCCCGGTGGCGCCATTGATGGCGACGCCGTCGCGGTACCACTGGTAGGAAAAGCCGCCCGACCGACCGTCGATATCCTCAATCGCGGCAGGGTTGGCGGTGAGGGTCTCGCCCACCTGCAACTCGCCCTCCACCAGCAGCGCACCGGTGGGCGCGTTGTTGATATTGCTCACCGGCGCAGTCGAGTCGCTCAGCAGCGTTTCTGCCGTGCCCTGCGCGTCGACATAGAAAACGGCAACGCTGATCTGACGACCCACATCCGCCTGAGTCAGGGTGTAGCTCAGCTGATCGGCGCCGGCAATGGCCACACCGTCGCGATACCACTGATAAGTGAACTGTCCGGTGAGGCCGTCGCCATCGGAAAACTGCTGGTTGGCGTTGAGGGTATTGCCTTCCACCGGGCTGCCGGTGATGGCGATGTTTCCTGTGGGTGGATCATTGACGTTGGCGACGGGATCGCTCAATGAGCTCTCCACAGTCTCCACCGTGCCTTGCAGATCGGTATAGGTCACCACCACTGACATGCGATAACCCACATCGGCCTGACTGAGCGTATAAGTCGCGCTGGTGGCGCCGCTGATGACTTCGCCGTTGCGCAGCCACTGATAGTTCAATTGGGCGGGCACGCCATCGGCGTCGGTGAAGTCCAACTCCACGCTCAGCTCCCGGTTCTGCTCCAGCTCGCCGACCAGTGAGATACCACCCACCGGCGCGTCGTTGATATTTGCCACCGGACCCGCCGGTTCACTGACCACCTGCTCCTGTGTGCCGTGACCATCCGTGTAGATGGTCGATACCGTAATCACACTGCCGACATCCGCCTGGGTCAGTGTATAGGTCTCACCAGTCGCGCCGCCGATCGCCACACCGTCGCGCAGCCATTGGTAGGTGAACGAAGCGGGATTGCCGTCGAAATCATAGAGCGTGTTCTGCACCACCAGGGTCTCGCCCTCGGTAGTGGTGCCAGTAATGGCAAGGTCGCCAATCGGCGCGTAATTCACATGCGCCACAGGCGCGGTGGGAGCGCTGGTCACCGTCTCCTGGGTGCCATAACCGTCTGTATAGGTCGTGGCCACCGTAATCACACTGCCCACATCCACGCGGGTCAGGGTGTAGGTCGTGCCCGTCGCCCCATTAATGGCCACACCGTCGCGAAACCATTGGTAGCTGAAGCGCGCCGGATTGCCGTCCGGGTCATTGAGGCTGTTGTCCACCGCCAGGACTTCCCCCTCGGCGGAAATACCCTCAATCGACAAATTGCCGGTCGGAGCCTGATTGTCCACGGCTATAGGTCCGATCCAATCGCTGGTCACCGTCTCCGAGGTGCCATAGTCATCGACGTAGGTCGTGGTGACGGAGATGACAGACCCCACATCCGCGCGGGTCAGGGTATAGCTCTCCCCTGTCGCACCACCGATGGCCACGCCGTTGCGCAGCCACTGATAGGTGAAGCTCGCAGGACCGCCGTCCGGATCATTGAGCGTGTTCTCCAGCGTCAGGGTTTCCCCCTCGATGGGAGCGCCGTCAAGCAATAATCCGCCTGTGGGTGCGACATTGAGTACGGCGACCGGTCCGACGGGATTGCTGGTCACTGTCTCCTGGGTGCCATAACCATCGATATAAGTAGTGGTGACGGTGATGACAGAACCCACATCCGCACGAGTCAGGGTATAGCTCTCACCTGTCGCACCACTGATGGCCACGCCGTTGCGCAGCCATTGATAGGTGAAGCTTGCCGGATTGCCATCAAAATCATTGAGGCTGTTCTGCACCGCCAGGGTCCGGCCCTCGGTGGGGGTGCCGCCAATCGCCAGAGTGCCGGTGGGCGCGTAATTCACCTGGGCCACAGATGCGGTGGGATCACTGATCACCGTCTCCTGCGTGCCGTGGCCATCGAGATAGGTGGTTGCCACTATAATAACCGTCCCGACGTCCGCACGGACCAGCGTATAGGTATCCGCCGTCGCGCCACTGATGGCCACGCCATTGCGGAACCATTGGTATTCGAAACTCGCCGGATTGCCATCCGGATCATCAAGGGTGTTTTCAACCGTCAGGGTCTGCCCCTCGGTAGCGGGGCCGCCAATCGACAGCTCACCGGTAGGCGCCACGTTATCCACGACTATAGGCCCGATGGGATCGCTGGCAACCGTTTCCTGCGTGCCATGGCCATCGATGTAGGTGGCCACCACCGTGATGACCGCCCCCACATCATCACGGGTCAGGATGTAGCTATCACCCGTCTCACCGTTGATCGCAATACCGTCGCGCAACCACTGATAGCTGAAGGCTACCGGATCGCCATCTGGATCATGGAGAGTATTCACCAGCCGCAGGCGCTGCCCCTCCACCGAGGTGCCGATAATGGACAGCTCGCCGCTCGGCAGATCATTGATATTGGCAACGACGGCGGTGGGCGCACTGGCCACCTGCTCATCGGTACCCTGGGCATCGGTGTAAAACACGGTGATGCTCACCCGGGTGCCCACATCCGCCTGAGTCAATGTGTAGGAAAGGTCGTCCGCCCCGCTGATGGCCACACCGTCTCGATACCACTGATAGGTAAAGCTGCCGGTCAAACCATCGCCATCGGAGATGCCCAGATTGGCGTGCAGCGTCTCGCCCTGCGACGCAACCCCGTTGATCGCCACGGTGCCAGTGGGCGGATCGTTCACATTGGCGACCGGCGCGGACAGGTCGCTGTCGAGAGATTCCGCGGTGCCTTGCAAATCCTCATAGCTCACCTGTACCCAGATGCGGTAGCCCACATCCGTCTGGGTCAAGGTGTAGGTGGCATCCGTAGCACCGGAGATCGCATCGCCGTTGCGGTACCATTGATAGTTCACCTGCGCCGGTACGCCGTCCTCATCGGTGAAGTCCAGATCCACGCTCAGGGTTTCGTTCTGGATCAAATCACCAACAATGGCAACACTACCCACCGGCGCGTCATTGACGTTCGCCACCGGGCCATAGCTGTCGCTCGCAATGGCTTCTGCGAAACCTACATCGTCGGTATAGCTGGCCACCACCGAGATCTCCGTGCCCACATCCTCCTGGGTCAGGGTGTAGGTGGTGGCGGTGGCGCCGCTGATGGCGGTGCCGTTGCGCAGCCATTGATAAGTCACCAGGCCGCTGCGGCCGTTGCCATCCACCAGATTATTACTCGCCGTCAGCAAAGCGCCCTGCACCAGACTGCCGGCGATGGTCACCTCACCGACGGGAAGCTGATTGATCAGGTTGCCGATCGGTAGCAACACGCTCTCGGCAAATTCAGACGTGCCCCGCTCGTTGGTGGCGGTGGCGGTGATATAGCTGCCGCTGGGGATCAGGGCGGCAAAAGTCTTATCGAAATTGCCAGTCCCCGAAGCGCTTGTCGTGGTCAGGGTCACCGAGCCGATATACACCTGTGCATCACCGTGACCGGAAGCATGCGCTGTGGATGAGTAGTAGAAATGGATTTCGATCGGCAGGCGCGCGCCGAAGGTGCCGGCATCACGGTTGGAAATGGAGCCGGTGATGCGTATCTCACCATCGACCACACTGACGTTGCTGATCACTGGATAATTCATCAGCGCGTTCGGGCCGTTGTCCCCATCACCCGCATCATTGGGAGTGATGCCGTCTCCCTCCAGATCTATACCCAGCTCAGCGTTGTTGAAGATCCGGTTCTCGACTATCCGCACACCAAAGGTATAGTCCTTCTCAACACTGACCCCCGCACCAGCGTTGTTCGCAATGACGTTGCCCTGAATCAGAACGTCGCTGGACACCAAAGGAGGCGGGAACGGAGACGGATCCGCGCCTGTTCTGACGGTAATGCCATGGCCGGAATTGCCCAGCACCTTCTGCCCGTCCGCTGCCACGCCAATCAGATTGTCCAGAATATCGACGTTGGTGCCGCTGGTACCGAGAAAAATTCCCCCATACCCATTAGCGGATATGACATTGCCACTGACCAGGGTATTGCTGCGCGCATCGAGAGCCTCCATGCGCAAACCATACTCGCCATTGCCATAGGCAGACTGCCCATCGGGGGTCACACCGATGTAATTGCCAAGAATCTGGTTGCCCCGTGCAGTGCCCAAGCCCACATAAACTCCGTGCATATCGTTGCCGCTGATCACATTGCGATCCGCCGCATCGGTACCGCCGATGACATTGTAGGAGCCGCCTCTGATATAAATCCCGCTGACCGCACCGTCCCTAATCCAGTTGCCGGCCACCACATTGTTGTTGCCAGTGATGACAATGGTGTCGTGACCGGCATCCTCCAGCACCAGCCCGCGCAAGGTAATGCCGCTGCCTGAAAGGGTCAGTAAGGTAGAGGCGCCGGTCACGGTGACCACCGGCGCATCCGAATAACCAGGATCGGTGGTGCCGTCGATGATCACTTTGGCCCGCACCTCCAGGCCGGTGTTGAGCACTATGGTGTAATCCGTGTCCTGCAGATCAAAGGCGATGGTATGAACCCCCGGCCTGGCAAATTGATAGTCGAAGTTCACGGCCTGGACCGCCTGGCGCAGGGTTATGGGTTCGCCACGGCTGATCAGGCTGGCAACCGAGTTGATGCCAGTGGGAAGCGCCGTATCCGCATCGGAGGTGACCACGATCGTCGCCAGGCTGTGATCCCACTCGGCCTCTATGGCGCCGGCAAAGGGCAATACCGCATCCAACTTGCCGAGCTGAAATTCCAGCTTCCAGTCCGCCCCCAGGGCCGCCGCCCCGGTCTTGTTATCGCTCGCCGCCACATCCGCCCCGGTCCACGCGGCGATAGTTCCCAGAAGGTCGCGCCCGGCATCGTTTGCCGCTATATCACAGCCGTAGAACAGGATATCGGCGTCCGGCGCCAGGGCCGTCCGCCAGGAGGAAATCTCCGCGCGGAAGTCGTCGAGGTTGTCGCTGCGCAGAAAGTCGCTGCCGAGCTGGATCGCCGCCGCCGCGCCGTGGCCGATCAGATGCACCGCATCCACCCGCCCGTACTGCTGCAGCAATTCGCCCACCTGCGCCACACCGCCGCGCTCGGCATCGAGAAAATGCACCTGGTACTGCACCGAGGTATCCGCGCGCAGGTTGGCCAGAAGGCTTTCGGCGTCGGGAGTCGCCGGGTCGACCAGGATCAGCTCGACACGCGTCGCTGCAGAACCGGCATCAACCAGCCCCTGAAACGCATCGAGATCCAAAGAAGGAATATGCCATTGGGCAGGTTGGGACAGGGCGATATGGGAAGCGGAAAAATCCGCACTGTCGAAGCCCTGCAACTTATGCAGCAGCTTGAATTCCAGATGGCTGCGCAGATCGTCCGGCGATGGCTGCATGGAGCGCTGGGCAAAATCATTGTCATACCCATCGATACTGCCGGCCACAGCATCTGCGGATAGAAGCACGCGCGGCTCAAGGGTTCAAAAATCAACGGCGGCCTCGGCATGTTTCCCGCAGCCCGGGATTGCCGTCTGTCCGGCCGTTTTTTATTGAATAACCTCACGCGAGGACCTCACCACTGGCAAATGCTATTTACAATCAGGAGTCCGTCCGCGCTCGACCGATGTCCTATCGGGTATTTTTGTAAATCTAGTCAAGGCCAGAGAGTCGCGCAAAAGCAGACTGCCGAACGGTGGAAAAGGCGCCATCGCAGGAACTGCGATGGGCTGCAAATGACGGGAAAATGGCAACCCGGATCGGGTGCCGACAGAGAATCCTGTGCCGCCAACTTTATGGCGCCGCCAAGGCTTGCCAACCACCGCGCAATCCCGGCACCCGGCCGTGCCCCATAGTTGTGCAGAAAAAATTTCGTGCTATGATCCGCGCATGATTACACCTCCGACTCGCATAAATCTCTCCCTTCCGGTCTCACGGCGGTTCTCCGTCGTCAGGGCCTTCCATATCTAAGGCGGTTAAGAAATCCTGCTTTTTTCTTAACCGCCTTGATGGATGGACCGGCGGCACCGCGCTATATAGCGTTATTCGACGACATAGCATTATTCGACAAAAAGCCCGCTCCTCCTCCCCATAGAGTTCGCCCCATGGATCAGTCAAACGGCTGGCCAGACCTGTTTGCTTTGAGGCGTATTGATTCGAATCGGAACACCATGCGACCGCATTAAGTGGAAGCCAACACACATCAGGACCAAACAACAGTAGCTACAAGGTATCAACCGATATGAATGCCAACATCAATGCGCGCATCGAAGCCATTTTCGATCAGGTCACCAAACGCAATCCCGGCGAACCAGAATTCCATCAAGCGGTATGGGAAGTTATCGACACTTTGGGACCAGTACTGCAAAAACACCCGGAGTACGCCGAGCAGAAAATTATCGAGCGCATCTGCGAACCCGAGCGGCAGATCATCTTCCGTGTGCCCTGGCAGGACGACCGCGGTGAAGTACAGATCAATCGCGGCTTCCGCGTCGGCTTCAACAGCGCCCTGGGCCCCTATAAAGGCGGCCTGCGCTTCCACCCGTCTGTCTCCCTTGGCACCATCAAATTTCTCGGTTTCGAGCAGACCTTTAAAAACGCCCTGTCCGGCATGCCCATCGGCGGCGCCAAGGGTGGTTCGGATTTTGATCCCAAAAATAAAAGCGATGGCGAAGTCATGCGCTTCTGTCAGAGCTTTATGACCGAGCTCTATCGCCATATCGGCGAATTCACCGACGTTCCCGCTGGCGACATAGGCGTGGGCGCGCGTGAAATTGGCTATCTGTTCGGCCAATACAAGCGCATCACCAACCGCTACGAATCCGGCGTGATCACAGGCAAAAGCCCGTCCTGGGGCGGTGCCCTGGTGCGCCGCGAAGCCACCGGGTACGGCTGCGTTTATTTCGCCCGCGAAATGCTCAATGCCCGCGGAATTTCCCTGGAAGGCAAAACCGCAGTGGTTTCCGGCTCCGGCAACGTCGCCATCTACGCCATCGAAAAACTGCAGGAATACGGCGTCAAAGTTGTCGCCTGTTCCGATTCATCCGGCTTTATCCACGATCCGGACGGTTTGAATCTTGAGACCATCAAACAAATCAAAGAAGTCGAACGCGGCCGTATCGGCGCCTATCGCGTAACCCACAAAAAAGCGACTTACGTGGCCAACGGCAATATCTGGGATATTCCCTGCGATGTCGCCTTCCCCTGCGCAACCCAAAACGAATTGGATGAAGAGTCCGCACGCACCCTGGTGACCAATGGCTGTATCGCCGTCAGTGAAGGCGCGAACATGCCGACCACTCCAGGCGGCGTCAAAGTGTTTCTGGATGCGGGCATTTCCTACGGCCCAGGCAAAGCGGCCAATGCCGGCGGCGTCGCCACTTCCGCCCTGGAAATGCAACAAAATGCCAGCCGCGATGCGTGGTCGTTCGAGTACACGGACAAAAAACTGCAGAACATCATGATGGATATCCATAGCGACTGTTACGAAACTGCAAAAGAGTACGGCCTGAACAACAACTACGTGGCGGGTGCCAATATCGTTGGCTTCAAGCGCGTTGCAGTGGCAATGCTCGCATTTGGAATTATTTAACGCACAACCATAATTTTCACAGTGATTGTTCAGAAAATAATTATTCAAACGGCAATTTTGGTAAAAAACCTGAATAGCAACATGATCGTTAAACGCAGGCTGTTTATTTTAAGGATACCTCCGGCCTTCCCCACCTAAACCGGGCGCGCAAGGCGCCCGGCCATTTCCTATCGCTCGCCCGCAGACCACCTCTGCTGCTGCCGCGCAGTACTTTTCCGGTTCGGCTCAGTCACTGGGTCGCGTGCGACTTTTGCAAAAATTTCAGCTCTCGCTGTTTCCGATGGAACGGCGCAGGTTCGCTTACGCGCCTGTTCCGTCAAAAACCATCAGCCCATGAGGAAAACTCCATGAGCAAACAGAAAGCCAAAAAAGAGCCACAAAAAACGCTGAAAGAAAAACGCAAAGAGAAAAAGGACAAGAAAGGCGGGAAAGGAGGCGTTCTCGGCTTATAGATAAACTCGGTGGCGGCTCCCCGCCACCATTTTATAGCGGTGAAACATCATGTTCGAATCAAGCAACAGAATTACATTATTGTGCAAAAGTGATTATGCAAAACTGACGCAAATAAATGCTCAGCCGACCGATCACGCAGCGCGTTACGGCAAGGGACACCCGAAGCTGGATACCGCGCTGGTGGTGGACGACCATCAATTTCCCGATGATATCGCCAGAATTGGCAGCTTGGTCAGTTTGAAAGATCTGGGTACGGGTTCTATCGCCCGCTTTGTGCTGAGCGAAAAAGGTGGCGACTCTCATGACGACGACGAAAAAATACGTCCACTGTCGATCACCTCAGCACTAGGTGTTGCGCTCCTCGGCTCACGTATGGGAGAACACATCAAGTGGACCCTGCCCAACGGCCACACCCGCTACCTGCGGATCTCCGAACTGACATCAAAGTCGGCCGCCTGCTGAGATACCGGGGCACATGCCCCGGCGAAAAAGCAGGCAGGATGCCTGCCCATGGTTATTCAGTCGAATAAAAGCGTGCGGCAACAAGGGAAATCTACACCGTTAACAGGTGAATATTTCACAGATTGTCTGCGCGGCAATTTTTAAGATTTCATCGCACCAATGTATTTATGCGGTGCACCAAGGGCCAGTTTGTTGTGCCACTGGGGAATTTTAGCGCCCCATCATTCGACCGAAATTCACCAATACAACCAATACAAAGGATCTATGTATGAAACTCTTCAAATCACTTTCCATTGCCAGCCTCGCCGGCTCCCTTCTGCTTGCAGCGTCGGCACATGCGGTTCCGCCTACTGCTGTCTCCGGTCTAACTGGCACTTGGTACAACACCAACCCGGCAACCGGCGGTATCGTCAAATTTGTGGTCACACAAACCATTCTGGGACTGACCTTCAAATCCTACGGAGCATGCTCTCCGACACCCTGCGTCCATACCACCGTACTTGCGTATCCACACAGTGCGGGCGTTTCATCCAACACCGCGACCGGCTTTACCTCCTATCGCGACGATGGCTTTAAATATTCGCGCTATTCTGCGGTGCGCGTAGGCTCTTATCTGCGTTTGGACTCCTTCGCGACTTTCGCCTCCGGAGATACGCGCAAGAACTATTTGTCATCCGAGACATTTGCGCGCTAACACAATTATGGCGGCACCCAGTGCCGCCGATTTAAAAACATCGTCTAATTAAAATTGGCCATCGGAATTAAAGAAAAAATCAGCCATCGCGATTTTTATGCCGGAGCAAAATCACATGTGGAAATCACCGATTATTAAAATAACGCTGTATATAGGTGTATTTACCCTGGGTTATTTTGCCGGACAATCGCACAAGGATGACATTGCGATTGCCCCCAGGGCGCAGATAGTACAAGCTCCCGTCACACCGTCGTGTCCGGCCGGCAACGCCGCTGACGCTAAAGCACCGGATCCGTCATTGGCGAATGCAAATACCGTTTCCACACCGGCCAAACCCGAGCAAAATCCGCCTGCCGCGCAGCGGGAAATCAACCTGTCCGACTTCGACAATCCCGACGAGCAAATCCAGCTCTCGCTCACCGCGTCCCCTGACACCTTTACTCAAAGCAACGAGCAGCTGACGGCAGATCAGGATATGTTGGCGCCCTTATATCAATTAGAGGGAGAACAGCAGTTGGCCTATGTGCAGAAACTGGTGGAGTCACAGGAGGACTCCGCAATTGTGGCGCTCAATGATTTGATTCTGAATGACGGCACACCGCTGCAGGATGCCGCCATCAACGGCCTGATCTCACTGCTGGAAATGCGCACCGGACATTTTGACGTCATTGCCGCAAATCTTGCGCAAAACGCCGTTTTCCTCAATGAAAAACAGTTGCAGAAATTGCACGACGCCACTCAACCCCCCACCCTTCCAGAAGACGCCGGGCTCTGATCTGGCGAGCCTCATCCCGGCCGCGACTTTTTCGTACAGCAGGTTTTTCCCGTATAGAAGGTTCTTCCCGTATAGCAGGTTCTTCCCGTATAGCAGGTTCTTCCCATGTAGCAGGAGACGAAAAAACGTTATTCCAGGTGACTTTAATTATCTTGTCTATACTTCGAAAACAAGCGACCACTTACAGACACCTGATAATGCTCATAGGATGGGCTAAGCGACCATGATACGGCCAAGATCCAACGCCGCCCTGCGATTGCTCGCCGTGCTCGTCACGGTTTGCGCCATTGCCGCACATCAGTATTTGCCGCCCAAGATCCTGGTTCTATACCCAGACCCGGAACGTCTCGCCTGGATTTTTGGCCCAAAACATCTGGATGAACCTTCCATTGATTGGATCGGCGAGGAGACCAATCACTTCTGGTGCAATTACATTCCCGGCGATATCTATTCCTGTGGATGGTCGCTCAACCTGGGGGAAAGCCGGACCAGCGGAGTTGATTTATCCGACTTCGACGGCTTCAATATCCTGCTGCAATATAAAGGCGACGCACCGCGGATCCGCCTGTTTCTGCGCGACTTCAACGCCGCTTACAGCGATATCGAAAGATTTGACACCACCAGCAAAGTCATGTCCACCACGGTGCGCACCTCCGACTTGAATAAACCGGTTTACGTGCATTTGAGCGAGTTCAGCGTCGCGGAATGGTGGATTACTGAATTCGATATTTCCGGTCAGCACTCCGCCCCCTCCGTCGACAACACCATCGCCATAGGCGTCGACTTCAATGTTCACAGTAAGAACGAAGTCCGCGTGGAAAAAATCGAAGCCGTCGGTGAGTGGATAAAAAAAGAAACACTTTATTTCGCCATCATTTCCTTTTGGATGGCTCTCATAGTGCTCGAAGTTCTGTGGCGCTTCTACACAGTGCACAAGCAGGCAAAAGCGGATGCGCAGCAAATCAACAACTTGGTCAGCGAATATAAAAAGCTCGAAGTGGAAAAGCAGGAGTTCGAGGCTCTGTCGACCACCGATGTGCTCACTGGCGTTATGAATCGCGCAGGTGTACAGCAATTTTTGCAGCGCCTTTTTGAAAGCGATTTCAGTCGCAATCAAATGGGCGTGCTTTTATTCGATATCGATCACTTTAAGAAGGTCAATGACCAGCTCGGCCACGATGTGGGCGATCTGGTGCTCAGCAAAGTGGCCAACATCATCAACAGCAATATCCGTCACACGGATATTTTTGGCCGCTGGGGCGGAGAGGAATTTATTCTCGTCGCATCACAAATCCATGAAGAGCGCCTGCGCGCACTGGCGGACAAACTGCGCGAAACCATATCCCAACACGCCTTCGATATCGAAGGACAATCCGTTACCGTAACCGTCAGCATAGGCGCAACCACCGTCGACGCCCACGAAACCTTCGAAGCCGTTTTCAAACGCGCCGACAACGCGCTCTACGCAGCCAAAAACAGCGGCCGCAACCAAGTGCGGTTTGCCATGCCTTAAAGCACATCGGCGAACTAAAAGTAAAAACGTGACGACTTGTGCGCTATTCCGTCGGGCGTCGGCGCAGCCATTGGTCATGTTCGAAAAAGAGTACGACCACCAGGGATAGCGCGAGCGGAATCAACAGGTACAACAAGCGGAAGACGAGTAATGCGGCAATCAGATCGGCGGGATCGACCTCGGGCAGGCCAATAAGAAAACAGATTTCCAGAACACCCAGACCGCCCGGAGCATGGGACACCAGCGCCATCGAGAACGACGCCAGAAAAATTCCCAGCACCAGCAAAAAATTCACATTGGCGGATTCGGGCAGGGCGAAGTAAATGATGGTGGCGGCGGCGATGAGCTCGAGAGGTCCGATCACCAGCTGACGCATAACAATATCCGGCCGGGGATACTGAAGTTTGAACCAGCGCAGCTCCAGGGTTTTGAAGTGCAGGCGACTGCCCACAACATAAAGGGCAACCACACCCAACATGGCGATGCCGATACCGATCGGCGCCCACAGGGGCATATCCTCGAAAAATCGGCGGATCATCACCGGATCCAGCAGCAGTACCAAACCGCCAAGCAGAATCGCGCCGAGCGAAAAGGTAAAGGAGCAAAACGCCACCAAAATCCCCACCTCAGCGGCACTTAGACCTTTGGATTTATAGGCCCGATAACGCACCACCCCACCGGAAAAAACCGAAGCGCCGATATTGTGGCCGATGGCGTATGCGGTAAAAGATGCGGCGGTGATAAAGCCCCAAGGCAGACGTTTATGCAAATGCAGCAATGCGAGCCAGTCGTAGCCGGCGAGAGCCGCGTATGCCGCCAGGGTCGCTAAAACCGCCAGCAGCCAGTTGTAGTAAGGGATCGCATACAGGCTGGCAATGATGTCTTCGAGGGAAATGTGGCGGAGCTGATCAAAGAGCATCCATGCCGAAAATGCGACTGCAGCTAAACCGATGATGGGCCATACATAATCTTTGGTGGTTCTCTTCATGCCACTCCCAAACCTATCATCTGTGCCTCGCGACCTCATTGCTCTACGACTTCCGGACGGTGGCAAAGTTACCTTATCCGCACCCACAGGCAAAGCCTAAAGGTAAGCAGAAGGAACGACTTAAGTCATATCAGAGGGCTGGGCGGGGCGTACCGGATCGCAGTCAAATCGCTTCGCTAGCGACGAAAGGGCATCAATGACGGGAAACTTCCCGCTTTGGGCGGGAAGGGCATTCGGATGTGATATCCGCGAAGACGGATATCACATTAAAGATTTGTTGGCGGGATATGTCAGCGGGACCCCGCGTCCCAGACGCGGCCGGATGCGCGACCATCTTTCGGCGGGTTGAATACTTCAACAGCCATCACCTGATATGTGGGGTCGTCACTTGCATTGAAGTTGTTCATATCGGGCAGAATCCAACCGGTATCGGCCCAGGCCTTCACATGATCGGCGAAAATAATCTTGTGATCCTCGCCGAGCTCGCGTTGCTCTTTCGGCTTGCTCCAGTATTGATAGAAGGTAGTCGGGCCGTTGATGGACGGCTTCACTTCGCGCACCGAACGATAGGTGGAATATTCCACGCCGTTGCTGACAAAGGTTTTGCCGTAAATACCATCCTGGCTGGGATCGTAGGTCCAGCGCTGCAGAATGTAGTACTCCACCAAATGCGCGGGGTCTGACGCGGGCATATCTTTGTTGTAACCCCAACCGTACAAAGTGATATAGCTCGCGCCGCTGTCTTCATTAAAGCGATAGCCGATAACGCGGTTCTTGTCGCCGTAATGCCAACCCGGTCCGCCGACATAGTTGTAACCACCGCCCTGCCAGGTGACGCTGAAGGCGCCATCCGTGTCCATGGTCAAGGACGCAGCGCCACCGTCCTTCCAATGGGTAAAGAAGAAATTGCCGATATGGCCCGTCGCGTGATTTTTGGTGATGGTTGTGGCTTTGGTAAATTGCTGCGTGTACGCCTTGAATTTATCGATGCCCTGCACCGCAGGCTCTTTGATGTCCGCTGTTTTTCTGCCCGGAAGCGCAACTCGCCAGACCACACAGAGCCAACAATATGGCTCCTTTAATACCAAAATGATTTTTCATTGAATTCTCCTGCTCGGCTGCCTTACGCCTGAGTGAGTGTGCGCAAAGACAAAACATATGAATCCGCGAATCGGGCAAAGCCCGATTCGCCGCGTATAAGATTCCGTCGTATTGAGTGTAGAACTTCTTTTTGGAGTTGAGCGTGTTCCTGTGTCATCACCATTGTTCAACGGCGGGTTTCCATTCCATTTCTCGCTGAAATTTTTATTTTGAAAATGATAAAAAGCCCTACTCCATCTGCGCCTGACATTTAAGACCCGCCGGTATTGTGTTGTCGGGGTTGGGGATTTCCAGTCTTACGCCGAAGGTGCCGCTGGCGGCGTTGCCGATGGCGTCGACGAGGACGACTTTGGCGGCTTTGGATTGGGAGGGAAAGGCTTCCATATGGATTTTCGCCGTCATGCCGGGTTTTATTTTGCCGAATAATTCGATGGGGAAAATGGCTTCCACATTTAATGGATCCAGTTGTGCGATGCGCAATATGGCTTGTTCCTCGACAAATTCGCCGGGATTTTTCATTCGCTCCAGTACGTAACCGTCAAAGGGTGCGCGAATGCTTTTTTGCGCGAGACGCGCTTCCATGCCGGCGAGTTCGTAAATGCGGATTTTTTTCAGATCCTCCGCTTGCTGCAAGCGCACCAGGGCGAGTTTTTCATCGCGCAGGAATTCATCGCGCACATCTTCGGAAATATTTTTTTGCTTGAACAGGGATTCAACGCGCTGTTTGCGTTTGCCGTCGTGTTCGCGATTGATCTTTCCCTCTTCCACTTCGGAGTCGATGGCAGCGCGGGCGCGGGCAAGTTCGACAGCGGCTTTTTCCACGCTGGATTCCAGGGTCGCCACCACCTGACCTTTGCTGACGCGATCACTTTTATGCACCAGCACCTCTTCGATCACCCCCATAACCGGGCTGCTCAATTCGGTGATGCGGTGCGGCGTGATCACACAGTCCGCTGCGGGCAGATTGGCGGCCAGAGCTGCACCGGAAAAAAAGGCGGCAAAGGTAATCCAGAGGTTAAAACAGCGATGCGAAAAAGCGCGAATTGTCATAACGAAGGGTTATATCCGTAACAGCAGACAGTGGGGAATCCACCAGTGGTGGCAAGTGCATTAAAAAATGATGTTTTCATGAGGATAGCGGCTTCTGAAGGTTTTTCCAGGCGCCACGTCTGCGATGAATGGGCGTCAAATTTCAAAACGCTCCAACAAAAGGCGGCGCAATTGGCGCAGCCAGTGCAATCCCAGCGGCTCGTCGCTGTGCACGAACAACACCCGCCCGCGCCCCGCCAGTGGCATCTCGCCCTGTGCCTGCAGGCGCATTTCCACCTGGAAATAGGGTTCGAGCGCTCGGGTGCCGCTGCTGTCCGATATGTCCACGCTGATAGAACCACCGTTACGCGAACCGAAATAGGCATCGGGCAATTGCGCCACCGCCTGGGGCACCGGTTGCAGATCCGTCGCGGTATATTCGCGCGCGGGGTCGCCGGCCAGCCGGACCTTCGCCTCCTGCACATCGCGCAGCACACCACTGCCCATGTGCTCAGGCACCAGGGCGATCAGGCGATGGGCATCACTGGCAAGCACATAACCCAACACGTCACCTTTGGCAAAATAACGGCCAATCTGATTGTCCGGTGCGGCGATTTCCACCCGTCCGGCAGCGGCGCTGGTCACGGTCAGATTCGCCAGACTTTCCCGCAGGTCGCCCTCCTCCTGGCGCAGGCGCTGCAGCTGGTCGCGGTAAAAACCGGCTTGATCCGGCTGATCGGTGAGATAGCGGCTGAGAAAAATTTCCGCCTCGGCGATCTGCGCCAAAACCGCCTCCAGTTGCGCCGGCAAAGCGGAATTCTGCAACACCAATAACGCCTGTCCTGCGTTCACCTGCTCGCCATTGCGCACCAGGACTTCCGTTAAAAAACCCTCCGCCCCCGCTTTGATTTGATAGCTGCCATCCACGCGCAACAGGGCTTCGGCCTGGGTGGCGTGGCGCAGTGGAATCACGAATAAACCGACATACACAGCCGCCAATAAACAGCCATAGGCGAGAAAAAAACGCCGTCTGCGCCCGTGGGTTTTTGCCACCGTGTACAACTTGGCGATGCCCTTGGCGAAAGGCTGCAGAATTTGCAGCGTCGCCGCCCACACGGCAAGCAGCACGCCAATAAAAAATAATGTCCGGCGATATAAAGCGCGATGCTGAAACTCAGCACCAACCGGTAAATGCCGGACAAAACGCCATACACCAGCAACCATTTTTTTTCTCCTGGCGCCATGGGTACAGGTTCCGGCTCCACGCCGAGCAGAATCGCCTGCCAGCGATTGCTCAAATACAGGCTGGCGCGACTGCCGAGGTTGGGAATTTCCAGCCAATCGCTCAGCACGTAATAGGCATCAAACCGCAACAGAGGATTGCCATTAAATATCACCGAAGAGACAGCGCCGATGATCATCACGTTCATACACAAATCGCGCAGCAAAATATTGTCGCTGCTGATCCATACAAACAGCGCAATCGCGGCGCAGAATAATTCCGTCATCACACCGCTGGCGGCCACCAGCATGCGCTGTTGTTTGACGGGAAATTGCGTGCTCGCCGACGCGTCCACATAGGGCACCGGCATAAAAACCAGAAACATCAGGCCGACTTCATAAACCTGTCCACCCCATTTTTTGGTGGTGAGACCGTGGGCCAGTTCGTGCACGGCTTTGAGTAGAGGAAAAACCAGAATTAATAACAGCAGATTGACCGGATCGAGGAAGCGCGAACTCCAAAAAGCGGTGAGCTGGGGCAGATGATCCGCCAGTGCCACCAGCGCCGCCGCTATGGTCAAAAACCAGAGCAGCAGCGCCGGCGCAGTCCAGATAAAGCGGGTTTTGCGATACAGCCAATCGAGCTGCCGATCCGGATTGAACAGCGGCAATTTCAGCATCCACGGGCGCTGCCAGCGCATGGTGCCGAGCTGGCGATTTTTCTGCCGCTGGCGCTCCAGGTCCGCGCCGTAGTCATTATTGAAATCACCCTGCAACACGCCGGCTTCTATCAGTTGCGAGAGAATTTTCAGCGCGCTGGCGCGGTCCTGCAAAATGGTGCCCAAACCCGGCTGTGCGGTGAGAATATCGTTTAAGCGTTTTTCCCCATCCAGGCACTGCAACAACTGCTGAATTTCCGGCGTGGTTTTATAAAACTGATTGCGCACCGAATCGTGAATCACCACCCACACCTGACCGCGGTGCAGCTGTTGACTGAATTCCACATGACTCGCCAGCCGCAGGCGACTCGTTTGCAGCGCCTGCCACAGTTTTTCGTCTTGCGAATGTTGCGCGAGCTTCAGCGGGCACATGGTTTACAGCCGCCAGAATTTCAGCGCGAGCCAATCCAGAAGCGGATGTGCAATCAGCCAGGCGTAGGGTTTTCGGCCCACTTCGATTTTGGCGTAGCCGCTCATACCCGGGCGCAAATTGGTTGCATTCGGATTATCGATTTGCGCTTCCACACGATACACAATGTCCTGCTGGTGCTCGCTGTAAACCGAGGCGACGGATGTGATCGTGAACTCAATCGCATCGTGCGGCAGCGACGACAGCAGCACTTTGCCGCTCTGCCCCTGCGCCACGTGGCGAATGGATTTTTGCGGCACCTGGATAATTAATTTAAATGCGTCCAGCGGCGCGATTTCATATAACACCTGGCCGCGCTGCACCGGTGAACCGACGGCGCGGCTCAAATCACCTTTGATGATCACCCCGTCAATCGGCGCGGTGATGCGCACGCGTTGCAGGCGCTCGCGGTACAAATTCAATTGCGCGTCCGCCTGGGCGATTTTCGCTTTGGCGATGCGCATTTCCACAGGGTTGAGTGCGGTGAGTTCGCGGTTGTACTGGCGCTCGTACTCCTGCTTTTCCCCGAGCCAGCGCTGGATTTCCAGCTGGATGCTTTTATTGTCCAACTGCGCCAGCACCTGGCCCTGGCGAATCACTTCTCCGGCCTTGACGCTGGCCTCCTGCAGATAACCTTTTTCCGGCGCCACTATGGCGCGCTGGATTTCACCTTCGAGACTGGCGTGAGCAGTCACCCGGTGCTGCCCCGGCAGCGCGAGGAACAACAACACAAGGGCAGCAGCACCGCAGCCCCATGCCCATTTACGCCGGCTGGATGCATGGTGGAAGTGCGTCATCACACGCTCGCGCCAGCCCCAGACGACTCCTTCGCGCAGGCGGTTCTGGCTGTCAAAAAATGGCGCGACCAAGCGGACAATCTGCCGGCACTGCGCTTTCACGGCGCTGTCCGGCACCTGCTCCGGCGCGTGCAGAATCACACAGAAACCCCGCTCGCCCAAACGTATTGGCAGCACCTGCAGCGCCGGCCGGCGCGTCGCCAGCCAGCGGGCGTATTCACTGTCCGCAGGTAGAGTTTCCGCAGCACTGAGTCGCTCCAGATCTGCTTCTAACAAAGCGAACATATCGCTGCGGCGGTCGAAGGTGGGCGCGTGGGAAACGCCGGCCACCCGCAGGCGACCGCGCTGGGGCAGACAGATGAGCACCCGGCTGAAGGAAAAGCGGTCGGCGAGTGCGGTGGCGAGGGAAGAGGCGTTGTCGGGCAGATTGTCGAAACGGCAGGCCTGCTCCAGCACCGCCAACACCCGCTCCGGGCCGCGCTGGGACTCCCGCCCGGTGTCGCTGAGCAGTTCCAGCCACGCCTGCGACCAGCGTAGCAGCAGTTCAGTGGTGGAGCGCTGATCCGCCCTCAGCGGCAGCTCCACCGCCACCGTGCCGACCCGCAATTTGCCGTTGCGCAGGGGCATGGCGAGACGGGTGAGGCCGGCGGGGGTTGTCTCGTAGCGCGCGTCTTCGACTTTGGCGTCGGCGCTGCAAAATTGCTGCAGGGGGGCCAGATCGCCTTCCTTGGGCCAACCGGTCCACAGACTGCCATCGCGGCGCACCACCACGGCCTGTGCCACTCCCGGCAACAATTGGCACAGGAGGGCGAGCCAGCGCTCGATCAAGTTCTGCTCCGATCAGGCTTGCTGCTCAGTTTGCTCAGGTAAGACCTAGGGAAATGATGCATCTGGGAATAAAAAAATCGTGGTTATAGGTTTATGAAAGATAGACCCGGAACCCCTGCCTTTCAAAAATGAACCCAACCTTTACTAAAAAGAGTCAGTAACGGAGCTTGACGGGCCGGAGTAGCCTGGGTAGCTTGCGACCGCCCATCACCCTCGGTGGTGATCAACGAGCGTCACGCCGAGTGGCGAACAGAATGATTCAAACCAGTAGGAGATTTTATGAAACGATTTTTACCCTGCCTGACATTGCTTATCGCCCTGGCCGGCTGCTCAAGCTCCAACGACCTTCACGACTCCATGGAAGAGATGAAGGAACCCTTCAAGGTGATGCGCGAATCCGGCGACGCCGACCAGATCAAAGCCGAACTGGCCGCCTTCACCAAATCGGTGAGCGTGGCAAAAATGCAGAAAGTGAAGCCGGAAGATCAAAGCTCATTTGATGAGGGGATGAACAAGCTCACCGACCTGATTGCGCAAGTGGACGCTGCGCTGACCGCGGGCAATCTGGAGGAAGCAAAAAACCAACTGAACCAAATGGCAGACCTGCGCAAGGAATATCACGATAAATTCGGCGTAGGTAAAAAGAACTAAAAGACCGGAACAAGCGCGCCCGCCGGCGCGCCTTTTGCACCAAACTCCACTGCTTAAAGAGTCTGCAGGGTGCCTTCATCGCTGCGGATGACATTCACCGGTATCAGCTCCCCGGTGGTCGAGTCGTAATCGAACACATGCCAAAAGATCCCCACACCCTCCGGCACCCGGAAGACCTGCACGTCCGCGCCATCAAGGTATAGCTCCACCACCGCACCGGAATTGGCCAAGGTGGTGCTCTGCAGATTGGCGCCGGCACTGAAGTCTTGGATGTAGTATCGGTAAAGTCCGCTCTGCCATCGCTGAATCGTTACGGTTTCCGGGCCGAAGGAATCGACATCGTCCACGTCGAGCGTCGCCCCACCCACAGCCTTTTGGCTGAAGTACAAATGGAATCCCGGGCCGAGCAGGTGGGAGTCAAGATCGAAAGGCTCCCGCCCCCAGGACAACACCATCCGAGCCATGTCGCTCTCTCCGAATACCGGTGACAGGGCGACGCGCACCGCCACCACCGGCTCGTCGATAGTCACCGACACATCGCGCACCCACTCCTGATACCCCTCGGCAGTTACCACCATACGATAGGTGCCAAATTCCACGGGAACATCGAAACTGTCGCTCACAACCTCGTCCACCACCAGCGTCTCGGCGGCGTAAAGGCGCACCCTCGCACCCGTCATTGGCGCCGTGTTGGTGGCATCGAGAATATTTCCCGTGACCCGGCGACCGCCGGGATTGGCCGAGCCGTCGACCAACAGGGAGGTGATCTCGACTCGCTCACCGTTGGCGATAAGGCCGGTGAATCGCTCAGCCACGCCCATGTTGTACACGTTCAGGCTGTAGTCCACCGCGCGCCCGGCGACATGTTCCAGATAAACCTGGTAATAACCACCCGCCGCGCCAGCCGTCCAGGCCATGTTTTCGAAGAAACTGAAGGAGTCGCCGCTCAAGGTGCCGGTTTGTACCACTGGTGCGTACCCCTGACAGGAGCTGGGCGGCTGGCCGCCGACCGTCACATTGCCGCAGGGGTCCTGCACCACCACTCGCACCATGGCGCCCTCCTCCCAGCGCAACACCAGGCGCGGACTGCCGGCCTGCCCCGGCTGGTCCGCCGCGCTGGCCGGATCGAGCGGCGCTGCGACCGGTGCACTGGAGAGGTTATTGCGTCTGCTCTCCCGGCCCACGATAAACCCCACAGCGCGCAACATTAACGGCTGATCGCCCAATTCGGCCTGCAGCTGCATAAACAGCAGTTTGTTGCCCATGGTGGAGATGCTGCTCGACACCAAAGGCACACTCAGAGTCTGGTGCGTCTGGCCCGGCTGGAAGGTCAATACACCACGTGTGGGAAGGTAATCTTTATCGGCCAACGCACTGCCGTCCTCGGTGGCATAAGTAAAGAGGATAGGCTCCCGCGCCGGCTCGGCAAGCCGCACGACAAAGTTGAGCTCGCTCTCACCCTCCTGCACCGCTACAGACGCCAGGGTCACCGGCGCCGATACCGGCAGAATCATCACCGCCACCTGAGCGGAGTTGACCTCTCCCGAGCGGGTAATAGCGGCCAGACGGAAAATCGCCGTGGCGGGCTCCGATACCTCCGGCAATACGACCTGCGTATGCAATTGATTGGGATTGGCGATCACGCTGGCGGGTCCCGACACCTGCCACCAACGCACTTGGGCAATGGTGTCTGCGCTGGAATAGGCTTGACCGCGCAGCGTCACCAGAAGATTGGCGTCACTGTATTGTTTGGTACCAGCGCTCACACGAACGGTATTGCTTTGCACGGCGATAATGCCATCCAGCAAATCCCAGTCGAAATACGGCAGGTCGCCGGGTGGCACAGGTTTACCCTGGCTGGAACCTGTCGGCTCGCCTAATAAAGACTCATCAACGGTGGAGGATTGTTGCGGGGAGCAGCCACTGAGAACGGCGATCAAGCCGAGAGTAATCGTCCAATACTTCATTACATCATTCCTGTTATTCCGCCCTCACTCGTATAAGCATGTGTATTTGAGGAGGGTTATAGCCAACCAATCGGGCGGTCGGATGTTAGCCAAACTGGCAGCTAAATCAACACGGCAGCACGGGTATTATGATTTCAGTCACAAGAAGCCCGTTTGAATTTTTCCTGGCCTCGTGCTTTATTCCCCATTCCCACGCCAGGAAAGCGAACCATGACCAAACCCACCCGCACTCCGATTGTTTTGTCTCCCGGCGCCGGCCGCCGCTATTCCATGGGACCTATGGAGGCGGTCTTCAAAGCAGATGGCGAGGAAACTGGGGCGCACTACTCCATTTCCGAGTGGTGGCTGGAGCCGCATACCACTGGTCCGGGTGCCCACTCACATGAAGCGGACGATGTGTTTTATGTAATCGAGGGGACCATGTCGTTTCTCGTTGACGAAACATGGGTGGACGCGCCGCAGGGATCTTTTGTCATGGTGCCAGGCGGGACGCGTCACGATTTTGAAAACCGCAGCGATGCGCAGGCTGGAGTGCTCAATTTATCCATTCCCGGCGCTTTTGAACCGCATATGCCGATGATCGTCGACTGGTTTCGCAAACATCCGCCGGGGCGCGCCTGAAGCGACTCTAAAAATTAAATCCCACATAATTTCTACTCGGAAAAAACAGTGAGTACTTGCACTCACTTTTATCTGCGCAATTCAGGTGAATAAATTATTCAACCAGGTTAATCAATTCGCCCAATTTTTTTCCCTTCTCCAAGGTATCTGCTTTACTTAAAAATGGGCCCGCTTTCCGCCAGCGAACGGGGTGCTGCAGCCATTTGATTATCGTATCGGGACAGCTATGAAATCCTTGGAATCCAAGACCGCAGGCAACGCCAGAGCAATGATCGGCCCACTGAGCGCCGCCCTTCACGACATCGCCCAAAAAGAAAATGACTATCCCGTCGACCAATTATTGAATTCCCTGTTAAACGCCGCGCGCAATCGCCTCTCCATGGAAGTGGCTTTTATTGCCGAATTCACCGAAGACCAGCGGATGTTCCGCTATGTCAATTCCAAACCCGGTCTGCATATCGTCAAAGCGGGCGAAGGCGGTCCCTTAAATGAGAGTTATTGTCTGCGCGTGGTGCAAGGGCGCCTGCCCGAATTAATCCGTGATGCGCAACAGAATGAGGAAGCGATGACTCTGCCGGCCACTCGACTGGTGCCCGTCGGCGCTCATTTAAGCGTGCCAATCCGCCTGACCGATGGCTCTATTTACGGCACCTTTTGCGCGTTCAGCCGCAACAAAAATGAAAAACTCGATGCGCGCGATCTGGCTTTTTTGCGCGTGCTTGCGGATATTTCCACGGTTTATCTCGAACATCATCGGCAGCTGCACGCTTCGGATCAGAAGCAGCGGGCACTGCTGCAGAATATTCTCGACAAGCAACTTATTCACACCGTTTTCCAACCCATAGTGCGCTTGCGCGATGGCCGCGCCACCGGTTATGAAGCGCTGACCCGCACTCCAGTGCCCCAGATGCCGCCCGACCACCTATTTAAATTGGCTGGCGCTCACGGGATGAACGACGCCCTGTGCGAAATAGCCATCACTACCGCATTCGCCTTGAGCAAACCGTTTGCGGGGGACACATACATCAGCGTCAATGCCGGGCCGGGGGAGTTGCTCAACGGAGTGATCGAAAAATTATTCCGTCAGGAAAAAATCCGTCCCGTTATGTCCTGGAAATTACCGAACACGCCATAGTGAACGATTACAAGGAAATGATGCAGAGCCTGAATCAACTGCGCCGGCTCGGCGTGCGCATCGCGGTGGATGATGCGGGAGCGGGTTATGCGAGCTTCCGCCACATACTGTGTTTGAAGCCGGACATCATCAAACTGGATATGAGCCTGGTGCGCGCAATTCACGAGGATAAAGACCAGCAGGATCTGGTGGCCGCACTGGTGGAATTCTCCCGCCGGCGGCGCACCTCACTGGTGGCCGAGGGAGTGGAGACGGAGGAAGAACTCAAACAATTGTTAACACTGGGTGTGGAATATGTGCAGGGATATCTACTCTCTCGTCCCTGCGATGCCAGCGATCTGATCGGCAAACTCTTTCATCAATACGCCTGTGAAAAACCCACTGGCCGTCAGGGGCGCACTGGCGCCGCATCCTGATCATCCTCCGGCGCCTGATCTTCCTCCGATGGCAGTTCATCGGGAAGAAAGCCACCAGACTGATGATGCCACAAAGCGGCATAGCGACCGTTCAACGCCAATAATTGTGCGTGCGAGCCCTGTTCCACGATACGTCCCTGATCGAGCACGATCAGCCGATCCATACGCGCAATCGTGGAGAGGCGATGGGCGATGGCGATGACCGTTTTGCCTTCCATCAAGCCCAGTAACTGTTCCTGAATCGCCACCTCAACTTCACTGTCCAGCGCCGACGTGGCTTCGTCCAAAATCAGAATTGGCGCATTTTTCAAAATCACCCGCGCTATGGCGATGCGCTGGCGCTGGCCACCGGACAATTTGACGCCGCGCTCGCCCACATGAGCGGCATAACCGGTGCGGCCCTGCCAATCCACCAGACCGGTAATAAATTCGTGCGCGTGGGCTTGCCGCGCGGCGGCCTCCACCTCCGCATCGGTGGCCTCGGGACGACCGTAGCGGATATTGTCGGCAATCGACCGATGCAGCAGCGAGGTATCCTGGGTCACCACGCCTATGGCGCCACGCAGACTTTCCTGGGTGACTTGGCGCAGATCCTGGCCGTCGATGGTGATGGCTCCGCCATCCACCTCGTAAAACCGCAGCAGCAGATTGATCAGCGTGGATTTCCCCGCACCGGAGCGGCCGACGATGCCCACCCGCTCTCCCGGCCGCACCCGCAGCTCCAGACGTTCGAGCACCCGGCGTCCGCCGGCGTAGGAAAAATCCACCGCGTCAAAATGGATTTCGCCGCGGCTCACCTGCAGATTTTTTGCATCCGCCGCATCCACCAGCGTGTGCGGCACCGCGATGCTCTGCATGCCCTCCTGCACAACACCCATATTTTCGAAAATGCCGGCAATTTCGAAAGAAACCCAGCCGGACATATTGGCGATCTGCCACGCCAGCGGCACAGCCGTGGCCACCAAAGCGGCGCTGACCGCACCCTGCGCCCAGAGCGCGATGCCGATGCCGGCGGTGCCGGCAATCAACAGTGCGTTCATCACGTTCAGGGTGAAAAGGTAAAAACTCATGATGCGCATATGCGCCGCAATAGCGGCTTGGTGATCGTCCACGGCTTCCCGCACATGGGCGTCTTCATCCACTGCTCGGGCGAATAATTTCACCGTGAGAATATTGGTATAGCTGTCGACGATGCGCGCCATCAAAATGGAGCGCTGCTCCGAGGCGACTTTGGACAGGACCAGCAAACGCGGCACAAAGAAACGCACAAAAAATACATAACACGCGATCCAAATTGCGGTTGGCACCGCCAGGCGCCAATCGGCCCAGAACATCAATACCAGCGAACTGATGCCGTAAATGGTAATAAACAGCACCGCGCGTATGCTGGACATTACGCTTTCACGCAGGGCATTCGCCGTCTGCATCACCCGGTTGGCGATGCGGCCGGCAAAATCATTCTGAAAAAAAGGCCAGCTCTGGCGCACCACATGCCAGTGAGATTGCCAGCGCACGAGATTGGTGGTTCCCGGTAATAAAATATTGTTCCGCACCGCCACATCCATTACCTGCAACAGCGGGCGCAAAAATAAAATTCCCGCCGCGAGCAGAGCCAATATAGGCCAGCGCGCCTGCAACGCCGCCGCCGGATCAGGCGCCTGCACCAGAGCAGTGATCTGACCGAGCATCACCGGCACCGCCATATCCATCAAGGCCACAGACAAAACGGTCGCCGTCATAACGCCGTACCAAAAACGGGTCTGGCGCACGTAGTGCCAATAGAAAGCGGCGAGGCGGGGAGGTGGTGTACCAGGGCCGACACTGGCGGTACCGCGAATGCGGCTTGCGAGAAAATCCATCATGGAAATAAATGCCTGCGAAATTAAGCGACGGAGTATCCCGTTTCGATATTGGAGCCGTCAACTAAACACGGAATAACGCGGCGCAACCGCGCAGAAAAAACCACAAATCTTTGTAAAATCTACAATAAAAATTATGGCGTAATTTACTGATTTTTTTACGATTTCTTATTGAACTGCACGCACCCGTTCCGGTCCTAAGAAGCATCCTGGCAAAAATATATTTTTGACCGGGATCTTCAAACCTAACGAGGATTGCAACATGAACAAAGATCAAGTGAAAGGTTCAGTTAAAGATGCCGTTGGTAAAACTCAACGCAAAATCGGCGAAGCCACTGGCAGCACAGAACATCAATTGAAAGGTGCTGGCAAACAAGTGGAAGGCAAAACCCAAAAAGCCTACGGCGATGCCAAAGAAGCCGTACGGGATGCGGATCGCCGCCGTTGATTCATCCCAGAAGAGCCGGGTCTTTATAGACCCGGTTTTTATCCCCTCTATTTATCAGAACGTTGCTACTTATCAGTTCGCGTAAGCCGCTGATATTGGACACTAAAAACCGTTTGCTAATTTTTTGCGCCAGGATTAATCTCGCAAACCTGCCTTGCGCAGATTCCTCAATCACAGAAGTTTCTCATTTATGAAATCTTGTCCGACAGCTTCTAAGCGTATGTCCTCCGCGAGCGCCCCGCGCCGCCGGTGCCATTCGCTGTCTGTCGTTTAAATTTAACCGGACCGCGAACTGACCGCGGTCCGATTGAAAATTCCCTTCTCTATTTTTCCGTTCCGCGCTCGGTTCTCCCTGATTCAAGGAGATCGGTGCCATGCACCTTTTGAAGCGCCTCTGCGCATGGTTGCGACTATACGAGAACACAAACGACAACAAATACAGCAACGACAAAAATAGAAACAACAAAAATAGAAACAACAGAATCAGCAATCAAAATCTTCTCTCGCAAGCTGCGGTTAATAACAGCATCGCACGCGATATGGGCGTGCGCGTCAGCCGCGTCCGACTGCCGTCCGGCGAGGAAATTGTGCTGGTTGAGCGCGAACCGCAAGCAGAGGATGTGGACGGAGCCACCTGAACCCGTATTCGGCAAAGGCTCATCCGCGGTCTTTTATCAAGCGTAAAACCGGCCCATAATCTCGCCGCTCTGGGCCTGCTGCGCCCGCGGCCGGCTCACCCGGATTTTCAGCAACCAACCTGCAGGGGGTTTTATGGAATACCGATTATTGGGCCGCTCCGGCCTCAAAGTACCCGTGCTCAGCCTGGGCACGGGTACCTTCGGTGGTACCACCGAATTTTTCAAAACCTGGGGAAACACCGGCACGGAACAGGCGAGTCGCATGGTGGATCTCTGCCTGGACGCAGGGGTGAATTTTTTTGACACTGCCAATATTTACGATGCCGGCCTGGCTGAGCAGATTCTCGGCGAAGCGCTCAAGGGCCGTCGCGACCAAGCCATTATCGCCACCAAAGCCACCTTCACCATGGGCACAGGTCCTAATGACAAAGGTTCATCCCGCTATCATTTGATCCGCGCTTGCGAAGCGAGCCTGAAGCGTCTTGGCACCGATCATATCGATCTGTATTTCATGCACGGCTTCGATGCCCTCACGCCCGTGGAGGAAACTTTGCGCGCGCTGGACGATCTGGTGACCAGCGGCAAGATCGGCTACATAGGTGCGTCGAATTTTTCCGGCTGGCATTTGATGAAATCTCTCGCCACCTCGGAGAAATACGGCCTTGCCCGTTACGTTGTTTACCAGGCCTGCTACTCCCTCGTCGCCCGCGAATTTGAATGGGAATTGATGCCGCTCGGCCTCGATCAAGGCGTGGGCACCATGGTGTGGAGCCCGCTTGGCTGGGGGCGTCTGACGGGCAAAATCCGCCGCGGCCAGCCGCTGCCAGAAGGCCGGCTGCAACAGGGCGGCGCCCGCGGCGGTCCACCGGTAGAGGATGAATTCCTCTTCAATGTTGTCGACGCGCTCGATCAGGTCGCGCAAGAGACCGGCAAGACCGTGGCCCAGGTCGCTCTCAACTGGCTGCTGCAGCGCCCGGGCGTGTGCAACTTGGTCATAGGTGCGCGCAACGAACAGCAGCTCAAAGACAATCTCGGTGCGGTGGACTGGAAACTCACCCCCGAGCAGGTGGCGCTGCTGGATCGAGCGAGTTTTAAAACCCCTATCTATCCTTACTGGCACCAAACCGGCTTCGACGAACGCAATCCGAAGCCGACCGCTTGGCAAAACGCATAACCGAGGTGATGTATGCAGAATTTTATTTTTTCCAATCCCACCAAAATCGCCTTCGGTGAAGGGCAAATTAAAGAACTCGCCAATTTACTGCCAAAGGACGCGCGCGTCCTAGTCACCTACGGTGGCGGCTCCATCAAAAAAAATGGTGTTTATGAGCAGGTAGCAGCAGCGCTGCAGGGCAAAACCTGGTTTGAATTCGGCGGCATTGAGCCCAACCCGCAATACGAAACCCTGATGAAGGCCACCGCGCTCGCCAAAGAAAACAAAATCGATTTTCTCCTCGGCGTCGGCGGCGGCAGCGTGGTCGACGGCACCAAACTGATCGCCGCGGCTATGCATTATGAAGGCGAGCCCTGGGACATTCTGGAAAAACACGCGCCTTTCAGCAAAGCCACGCCAATCGGCTGCGTCTTGACCCTGCCGGCGACCGGCACCGAGAGCAATGGCAACGCTGTGGTCACCAAGGCGGCGACACAGGAAAAGCTCTCCTTTGGCAGCCCGCTGGTCTATCCGCAGTTCGCCATTCTCGACCCCACCACCACCTACACTCTGCCACCACGACAGATCACCAACGGCGTGGTGGACGCGTTTGTCCATATCATGGAGCAGTACATGACCTACCCGGTCAACGCCAAGGTGCAGGATCGTTTTGCGGAAGGTCTACTGCTGACACTGATCGAAGAAGGCCCGAAAGCGATGCAAAACCCGCAGGATTACGAGGTGCGGGCAAACGTGATGTGGGCTGCGACTATGGCGCTCAATGGTTTGATTGGTGTGGGCGTACCCCAGGACTGGGCGACCCATATGATCGGCCACGAACTCACCGCCATGCACGGCCTCGACCACGCCCAGACCTTGGCAGTGGTGCTACCCGCACTTCTGCAGTACAAGCGCACGCAGAAGCGCGACAAACTCATCCAATACGGCCGCCGCGTGTGGAACCTGCAGCACAGTGACGAGGATAAAATCATCGACGACGCCATCCAGGCGACGCGCGACTTCTTCGAAAAAATGGGCAATCCCACCACTCTGAGCGGCTACGGCGTGGCGCCCGACTCCATCCCCAAGCTGGTTTCCATGCTGGAGAAACACAAACTGCTGGCCCTGGGCGAACACGGCGACATCAAACTGGAAGACTCCCGCCGCATCCTCGAACTAGCCGCTTAACCGCCGCTGGCTCAGTACAAATTCCCCTCCCCCGGAGGGGTGCCCAAAGGGCGGGGTGGTTAGGCTTCGATAGCGGCCACCCCGTCCGCATACGCGGCCACCCCTCCGAGGGAGGGGAATATTCAATGCCCTTCGACAAGCTCAGTGGATAGCCTCAAAACCCGGTGCTGAGCGAAGTCGAAGCCCGCCCTTCGACAAGCTCAGTGAGCGGGCTTCATAACCACAGGCTTAATCCCCTCGACTGACGCGGACCAACTGGTTTTCATCGTTGACGACCCAGAAGGCGCCGTCGGACGTCACTTCCACATCGCGTACCCGTTTTAATTCACTCAGCAGGCGCTCCTCGCCCACCACACGATTGCCATTCAACATAATCCGCACCACACCACCGGGATTGAGCGAACCTATCAGCAGATTGTTCTGCCAGGGGAACATGTCACCCTCGTAGAAGGTGGTGCCGGACGGTCCGATAACCGGATCCCAGTAATACACCGGCTGCTCCATACCTTGTTGTGCGGTGATGCCGGCACCTATGGGCTGACCGCTGTAGTCGATGCCGTAGGTAATGACCGGCCAGCCATAGTTCTTGCCAGCTTCCGGACGGTTGATCTCATCGCCGCCGCGCGGGCCGTGCTCCACCGTCCACAGCTCACCTGTCACCGGATGCAAAGCCGCGCTTTGCACATTGCGGTGGCCGTAGGACCAGATCTCTGGCTTAGTATTGGCAACGCCGACAAAGGGGTTGCTGGAGGGCACGGTGCCGTCCGGATTGATGCGCACCACCTTGCCCAGGAGCGAATTGCGATCCTGGGACTGCTGGCGGGGTTCGGGGTTGGAGCGCTCACCCAAAGTAACGTAGAGCAGCCCGTTGCGGTCGAACACCAGACGCGAGCCGAAGTGCAGGGTCGAGTTCCACGCCGGCATCTGGCGGAAGATCACGGTGACATTCTCCAGACTTTTCTCATCCGCCGAGAGCCGGCCGCGCGCAACGCTGGTGCCGTTCTGGTTGTTGCCGCGATTCTCTGAATAGGAGAAATAAATCCAGCGGTTGCTGGCGAAATTAGGGTCTATGGCGACATCCAACAGGCCGCCCTGCCCACCGTTGTACACAGCGGGAACGCCGATCAGTGGCGCCGAAATTTCGCCTTCACGAGTCACAATGACCAAGGTGCCCTCCTCACGCTCAGTGACTACAAACCGACCGTCAGGCAATTCTGTGAGACCCCATGGCTTTCTTAAGCCACTGGTTACCACATCTGTCCTCAAAGTGAAATTCGACCGCACCTCCGGCGCGCGGGTCTGCCCCTCAAACGCCGGCACCTGGTTGCGGGCGTTCGGCGGGCCGGTGTTCACCGGCGGCCCGGAGGGATCCGGCATACCACTTGAGCTTGAACTCGAACTGGAAGAGGAACTGCTGGTTGATGAAGAACTGCTGCTCGAACTGGAGCTGCTGGAATTAGAACTGCTGGAACTGGATGAACTCGAGCTGGAGCTTGAACTGCTGGCTCCAGTGTTGCCACTCGAACTGTTATTGCCGCCACAGGCAACCAATGCTGTGGCAAGAAGCAAACTCATACTGGCTTTCGTCAGCCCCGTCAGGCTGACAGGTTTAGTCAAAAGGTTCATAAAACACATCCCCACTGTTATGTGATTTAGCCTTTGAAACGATTGCCGCTGCAAAATTCATTACAGATCTACACACGCCTGGAAAGCGCGAACAAATCACATAAAGGCAGCATCGCTTCGCTGGTGCGCGCTGTATATTTCCCTGATTATTATGATAATCCGCCATATAAGCGGGTTTTCTCCCCAAAACATTCCTAAACTAGCGCATGCGGGAAAGCGGCTGCCTTGATGGCGTTCTCACTTGGAGGGATTTTCTGGGAATGAGGGAAGAAAAAAGAAAAAAGTGCAGAAATTTGCGGCCCGGTACGCAACTAGGCCGCAAAAGTTTAATGGTCAGATTATTTCTTTTTCATCGCCTGCTCAAACAACGCCGCCATGGTTCCCTGCTTGACGTCGGCTTTGAATTCGCGATTTTGCGGTGCGCGGGATTTTTTCCCCGCCTCGTTATTGCCGCCTGCAGCGCGCGTCTGTCCCGGCTCGTCACCCAGACGCATGGACAAGGCAATACGTTTGCGTTGCACATCCACTTCCATCACTTTCACTTTTACTATGTCGCCGGCCTTCACCACACTGTGGGGGTCTTTGACGAAAGTTTCCGACAACGCGGAAATATGCACCAAACCATCCTGATGCACTCCCACATCCACAAACGCACCGAAATTGGTGACATTGGTGACGGTGCCTTCGAGAATCATTCCAAGCACCAAATCCTTCAGAGTTTCCACGCCTTCCTTGAAAGTCGCGGTTTTAAATTCCGGGCGCGGGTCGCGGCCGGGTTTATCCAGCTCTTTAATAATATCCGTGACGGTGGGCAGACCGAATTTTTCGTCCACATAATCCTGCGGTTTCAGGCTGCGCAAAAATCCAGTATCGCCAACCAGCGCTTTAATATCGCGGCCATGTTTGCTGGCGATTTTTTCCACCACGGAATAGGACTCCGGGTGCACCGCTGAAGCGTCCAGCGGATTTTCAGCGCCGGCGATGCGCAAAAATCCCGCCGCCTGCTCGAACGCTTTTGCGCCCAAACGGGAAACTTCCAGCAATTGTTTGCGATTTTTCAGCGCGCCATTTTTATTGCGGAATTCCACAATATTACTGGCGATGGTTTGATTTAAACCCGCCACCCGCGCCAGCAGCGGCACCGATGCGGTATTCACTTCCACGCCGACGGCGTTCACGCAATCCTCGACCACTGCGTCCAATGTTTTGCCCAATCGCGTCTGCGACACGTCATGCTGGTATTGGCCCACGCCGATGGATTTTGGTTCGATTTTTACCAATTCCGCCAGCGGATCCTGCAAGCGGCGCGCAATGGAAATAGCGCCGCGAATGGTCACATCCAGATCGGGAAATTCTTTGGCGGCAAATTCCGACGCGGAATATACGGACGCACCGGATTCATTCACCATGACTTTCTGGATTTTCAGATCCTTATAACGCTTCAAAAAATCGCCGACGAATTTATCGGTTTCGCGACTCGCCGTTCCGTTGCCTATAGCGATCAACCCGACATTGTGTTTTCTGCACAATTGCAGCAGCACTGCTTCGGCTTCCTGAATGCGATTTTGCGGCGGCGTCGGAAATATGGCGCCGTGATCCAGCACTCGGCCGGTAGCGTCCACCACCGCCACCTTTACGCCGGTACGCAAACCCGGGTCGAGGCCGATGGTGGAGATCTGCCCGGCGGGGGCGGCCAACAACAAATCTTTTAAATTGCGCGCAAACACGTCAATCGCGTCCGCTTCTGCGCGCTCGCGCAAATCGCCGAGCAGATCGGTTTCCAGGTGGGTCAACAATTTCACCCGCCAGGTCCAGCGCACCACTTCCGCCAGCCAGCGATCCGCCGCGCGGCCTTTGTCAGCGATTTTCCAATGCTCGCCCACCATGACTTCGCAGGGGTGCATCTGGCCGGGTTCAAGTTCGTCTTTTAATTCCAGTGCCAACGTCAAAATGCCTTCGTTGCGACCGCGGAACATGGCGAGCGCGCGGTGGGACGGAGTTTTCACCAGCAGCTCCTTGTGCTCGAAATAATCGCGGAATTTCTCCCCTTCCACTTCTTTACCCGCTACTACTTTCGCGCTCAGATAACCGTCGCCGCGCAGGAAATTACGCAGTTTTTCCAGCAGCGCGGCGTCTTCGCTGAAACGCTCCATCAAAATTTGTTTCGCGCCGTCGAGCGCATCTCTGGTGGATTCAATTTTGTGCTCGGCATTCAAATAACCGGCAGCGGCAACTTCCGGATCCTGCGTGGGATCCTGCAACAGCAGATCCGCCAACGGCTCCAGACCGGCCTCGCGGGCGATTTGCGCTTTGGTGCGACGTTTGGGTTTGTAGGGCAGGTAAAGGTCTTCGAGCAGGGTTTTGGTTTCGGCGTTGTGAATTTGTCCAGCCAGTTCCGGGGTGAGCTTGCCCTGCTCTTCGATGGATTTGAGGATGGTGCTGCGGCGGTCTTCCAATTCCCGCAGATATTGCAGCCGCTCCTCCAGATTGCGCAGCTGGGTATCGTCCAGACCGCCGGTCACTTCTTTGCGATAGCGGGAAATGAACGGCACCGTGGCGCCTTCGTCAAGCAGGCCGACGGCGGCCTGCACCTGTTGAATATTGACCTGCAGTTCTTGCGCAATGCGGGAATGGATCGAGTTCATAAGCCCAATACAGTCTGTAGCCGAAAGAGGGGCGCATTATGCGGAATCGAATCCGGGTCAACAATGTTGACATGTCACCGGCTGTCCGGCCGGGTGGTCGATCAATCGCGGAGCTTGCGTAGATAGTGATTGGTAATTTTATAAATGACGATGCACAGCACTATATCCACCAGTGCGCTGAACGGCTGGGGCAAGTGGGGGCGAAACAGATCGCCAATAACATAGGTCAGGGCAATGGCCAGGGCCAGGGAGGGAAAGGCGCTCACACGGGCAATCCTGCAATAGGTTTTAAGTTGCAATTGGTTTTAAGTGGTGAATGACACACTGAAAACATAGACCAGTTCAGCTCAACGCGCTTCGCAACCCACTGTCAGAAGGTGACATTTTTCGTCATGAAAATGCCAACTATTCACGAAAAAGAGCAAAAAACGTGTCGGTTTTTTTTGACCTCCGCAACCAAAGTTGCACCCCCAAAATTCAGTCAAAATTCTAATCGTCTGAATTATTTGAACTTTTTCGTTCTGGCCACCTTGTTGCTTAATAGATATATATGAAAATCTGATTTCATCTAGCCTTGCGAGGCAGTTGAACCAGGTAAAACCCCACGAAATGACAGATCAGGGCGCAGCAGGAGTAGAGACGGCAGCGCTTCAAAACGGCAGAGAGGTGATCGTTATGTCAAGGGACTTCAGCCAGCACAGCCTGATTACACAAGACCTGTTCGACCGCGAAAATGCCGGCCTCGGCGGGACCTGCACTTCAGACGCTGCAATTACCGAAAAGTCGGTAGAGTGTCCGCAATCCGCATTTCTCCAGCCGGAATTGCAGTTGCGCCAAAGCCGCCGCACGACGATATCTGAAGAGCTGTGGGAAGACGCCCGCCGCCGCCATCGCGACTCTCGCCAAAACTGGCGCAGCCTGCTGGATCGATTCGTCAAACCTCATCACTGAGCGGGCGTTTTTTCGCGTCCGCGTCTCCTGTCTTTATTCCTCGTTGTTGATGCCTAGCCGCTTCGAAAACTGACTGACATTCAAAACCTGACTGCATTCAAAACCTGACTGCATTCAAGAACCGACTGACATTCAAGCCGATAAATTTCGCTTGGCGACCGTCAATATTTGTCGCTTAGGGACCACTTTTGACGGCTGCTGCGAGACAGGAAAGAAAAAGAGAATTCTAAAAAGGAGGATTTAAAAAAGGGAACCCGTCGGCGGGAATGCCGACGGGTTTTTGCAGGTTAGACCTGCGGCTCCGCGTTCAACGAGGCCACAAACTGCAGGAGATCCGTCAACTGTTTAGCTTTACGGCTGCCGATTTTCTCGGCCAGGTCGTCATAGTGCCGGTCCAGCATTGGCTGCACTTTGTTGTGCAGACGCTTGCCGTTGGCACTGAGCTTGATGGTCAGCTCGCGCAAATCGCCTTCCGCAGTGCGACGGGACAATATGCCGTCGCTCTCCAGGCGGTTGAGGATGCGCGACAGGCTGGGCCCGAGGATGGCGCTTTTATTCGCCAATTCTTGGGCGTTCATCTCGCCATGTTCGAAGGATGCGCGGATCACTCGCCACTGCTGCTCCGTCAGGCCAAAGCCTGCAAGCGTTTGACGCACCTGCGCAACAGAGGCTTCTTTTGCCTTTTGTAATAAGATGGGGAGTGTCTCCATGGGATGACTCATTTACCTCGTGTGTTGATTGCTAATGAGGCTTAATCATAACCAACAGGTTGATTATCGCGCCACAATTTGTTCAAAAATGACACAAAAAAATCTAAGAACATAACCTGTTATGGCTTTTTGAATGCCGCTGCGCCATTTCGCATCAGGTCTTCAGAGCTTTGCATCGAATTTGCTGAACTTGTTCTGCAATAACCTTGCCCTTTCGCAATCCTCTACTCCCACCCACCACTAATCGACAGAACGCTGAACCTGTCAATCAGCTTCCAACTGGTTAAATAATAATCGGCTGGAATGCCGTAAGTGCGTCCATACTCGCAGCGCTGCCGAGGCCATGGGAAAGCCCACGACTGGTGAATAATTGAGCAAAATTACCCTGTTCGCCGTGCAGCGCCATGTAATTCAGGATCACCGTCTGCACCAGTTGACTGACGTTATTGGCCGCCGGACTGGATGCGGTCTCCACATCGCCGGAGGGGCGCATATAGCCGATCTGCTGGTGGCGCGCCGCTCGCGTAGTGCCCGCTTCAAGCAATAGCGGCCGGAATCCTGGGTTGTACACAAGGAAGAACGAGGCTGCGGTCTGTTGGCTGTCGCCGGTCCACACCCCTTTGCCGCGACCCATCGGCGAGTCGTCGATCATGCCGTTGCTGAATACGGAGCCGTCGCTGAACACATACATCATCAGCGGCTTGCCTTTGCGCGCGGCGTATTCCAGACAGGCACCCATGCAACGGCCAGCGCGCAGATCGCGCTCCTCACCGGTGGCGCGGTCGCCGGTGTGATAGTCGAAGCCGCCCATGGTGATGGTGCCGGCACCGGCGTAACCCTCGATCACCAGCTTCATCACCGAGGCGGTTTTGCGGAATTCGCCGTCGTTCATTTCTGCCGTGGAGAAAATTCCCGTGTCGCCGACGATATCCGCGTCCGCCAACGGATTCAGCGACGCCGGATTGGAATAGCGCTCGGCGAGGCCGGCGCTCTCCAGATATTTGCACGGCACCGCTTGGCGGATGGCATCGCTCGTTGCCACCCGGTCCATCTTGTGTTTGGACAGGTGGTACATGGATTCCATCACCGCCACCACCTCGTCCTGGCTTAGCAAGCCCACCAGATCACCCACATCCACCAGCCCGGTGACATCTGAAGGCCGGTCCACCTTGGTAGGTCGCGCTTCGCTATTGATTAACATAGCCGGCGCCATGGAGTTGCCGCCGGATTCGCTGCTCTGCGAGCCGCACAGGGCCAGCAGAGAGCCGCGCGCACCCGCCATATGGATGCCGTACATGGGGTTGTGGGGATTGTTGCCGGTGTCGTTTTCCGAGCGCGCAGCGATCACCGCGCCGTTGATATTGGCCTGAGTGGCAAGGCTGGTGCGCTCCACAATGCCGCGCAGAAAACCGCTGTCGCTGTGAAAAACGAGGCCGAGGCGCTCATCCAGATTGTTATTGGGCAGCATGGTGGACGGCAGTCCTTGCGTGGCATAACCGGCGGTATCGAGAAAATCCAACTGTCCGCCGCGCCCGCCGACCAGCACGTTGGAGCCGGCGATATTGGCGCCACCGGCGAGATCGAAGCAGATAAACGGGATTTTGCCGGCGCCGTCAAAACGAATGCCGCAGGCATCGATCACATGCTGGGGAATAGAAAGGCTATTCGCCCGCCCCGGCAGGCCGAGAATCGACGCACCGAGTACTGTGGCCATACCGGCCTGAAAGCCCTGGGAGATAAATTCACGTCGGGTGCGCGGACGGCGATGGTCCCCGTGGCGCAAAGGCTCATCCAGACGGAAAAATGATCTGCGCTTAGCCATGGGTCACCACCTTCACAGTCAATGGCAAAAAAATTGGGTTTTGCATATCGGCCTCCACCTACTGCACCAGCATCACGGCGCTGCCGAGGGCGGCGGCGCAGACAGCGGTGACGGTGTTTTGGGTGACGGCGGTACTGCACACATCGTTGGCGCAGGCCGCGGTCATGGTGTCGATCAGATCGTTGAGGCGCTCGCGGCTGTCCATCTCATAAGGCTGATCGGCGAGTTGATCGCCATGCGCTGGAATATGGTGCGCCAGCAGCGCTTTGAGCAGCGGATCGATCAGCGCATCGCGGCCGGTGGCGTCGAAGCGGTTATTGCTAAAGCCGGGGAAATAGGCTTGCATACGCGAATTCGAGGTCGCCAGGGTGTTGCAGTACTTCACCGCCAGTTGGGTGATGCCCATCTGATGAGCCACCAGGAAGCTGCGAATGTTTTCGCTCGGCGGCATCTGCTGTTTTACCGTCTCGTAGGTCGCCGCCACACTGGCGTCGGTTACGGGAATGCCGGTCATGGCGGAAAAGGAAGCGTTGATTTCGGCAAAGGTGCGCACGCCGACACGCGGTTGCGGCTCCAGGTCAGCCGGCTCCGGCACTGGCGGCACCGGCTCCTCCACACGCTCGTGGCTGCGGCCGCCGATGTAGTCGAAGCTGAGGAAAAACTGATCCTGCTCGGGGCCTTTTTCCGCCTCGATCACAGCGCCCAGGCGGCTGTTCAGAAGCGGCACACCTTTTTCTGGATCGTAACCAGCGGCGGGAATGGTGGTCTCCAAGTTGGCGAACACCTGGCCGATTTTCGCCTCCCGGCCATTCACCCCGATACGCAATCCGCGGATCACAATGTCCTCGGGAGGTGTCTGGGTGAAACTGAAAAAGTAGGGTTCATTGAACAGATAGCTGTAATCGTCGAACTGCTCCACCTGGAACACTATGTAGGCGTCGTCCATGCCGTCGATCAGATCCGCCACGGAAAACGCCAGCAGAATCTTCTGCCCGACCCCCACCTCGTAGTTGGTGCGCACCTGCTCGGCGGTCAGCACGCGGTTGTGGATGGCCAGCAGGCGGACGGTGCCACGCCAGGGGTAGAGGCCGTCCGCTTCATTGCCGAGGATAAGGGCGAAGGTCTGATCCCACTGATTGATATTGCCCGCCGCAACCGGGTCCGCCACGTTCACCAAAGTGCCATTGACGTATAACTTGCGCCCTTCAATAGCGTCGTAACTGGCCACCACATGCTGCAGCGTTGCCTGCAACAACTCATCCGCATCCGGGGTCGACAGCAGCGGGTCGCCGTTGGCGCCGGTGGTACTGGTGCGGTTGAAGAAATCGTAGTTGTACAGCGTCTGCGCCAGCGTGAAGTTGCGCGTATTGGCACTGCCGGAATAGCTGATGATGCGCGCCGGACCATCCTGCGTAACATTCGCCGGCACCACCCAGGCTTCCACGCTGTATTCCCCGGTCTGGGTGATATAGCGATGCAACTTGCTGCTCGGCTGTACCGCGCCCTGCAATCTGCCGTTGTTGAAACGCACACCCCAGTTGCTCACCCACTCCACATCGCCGATCAGGTTCAGCGTCAACTCCGGAGGAAAGCCATTGGAGGAATCATTGGCCTGGGTGCCCTTGCCTTCTTTGAAGGTGTAGAGCGCGATCGCATTGCTCTCGACCCGCCCGCCCTGGCTGATGGCCGTACCGTCGCCAATGGCCATGGCTTTGCTGGTGAGCAGAGTCGCGTCCAGAGGGCGCATCTGCATGGTGGCAGCGAAGGCTCCAGCGCTGCTTCCATGGTATTGCCGGCGGCGACACAGTTGTTGTTCCAGCAGTTGTGGGGCTCTTCGCTCAAGCGCACAACCAGACGGGAACGCGAGGCATCGCGCACGTCTCCCTGCACGTTGAACAGCATTTTGGTCTGGGCGGCGGCATAGGCGGCTGCCACGTCACCGCTGGCGAAATAAGGCTGCACTGGCGCCTGGGGCGCATCGGCCCTGTGACAGTCGGAGCAGTACTGGGTCAGCAGCGGATAGACATGCTGGGCGAAGGCTGCAGTATCGATCGGAAATGTCAGGCTGGAACTGACGTCGATGAGCTCAGGGGCGCGCAGCGCGGTTTCGGTGAGTTCGACACCCGAGTTGGTGGCCCAGGACGAGATCCAGGCCGTGATGCGCTCGGCGCAGAAGTCGAGGCTCTGCACCCAGCAGTTGTGACCGCCCAGAACTTTGGTGACCAGGCGGGAGCTAGCCGGATCATCCAGATTCACCACGCTATTGGCGGCCGTGTAGGCCAAGTTAATGTCATCGCCACGGGTGAACTGCGGCAATTGGCCGCCGGTGCCATGACAGGCGCCACAGCGGGTGGGATCGGCGAGGTTGTCCCACACATTGACCTTGAAATTCTGCACGTCCGAGGTGGAGGGACTGGGGCCGTTGTAAACCACACCCGGGCCGGGGTTGTTGGTGGGTGGTGGCGGCGGATTGGCGGCGCCGGTTTTGCCGCTGTCGCTGCTGCAACCGATCGCAAGAGCCAGAACAAGGGAGGCGGAAATGGCGGTGAAACTTTTCTGGCAACGCCAGTAAAACGATGCGTTACTCATATTCATTCACCCTTGCAGTAGTCAGCTGCGGCGGCAAAAACGGTTTTCAGCCGGTAGTTGTCGGCGGCGAACTGCTGCGTCATATCCGCCACCGCAGCGCGATCGAGCGCGTCTTCCGGCTGGCGCAGACACACGGCGCGGAAGACCTTGTCCACCTGACATTCGGCAAACGCCCGGCTGTAGGCCAGCTCCTGCCCCATGCTTTTGGCGCCGTTGCCACTGCCGGGCAGGCTCGCACTCCAGCCCAACTGGGCGTTGATGCCGGCGCGCCAATAGTTGTCCCAGCGGTCATCCGGGGTGACGTAGCCATAGGGAAAGGTGGTGCTGTTGATGTGGTATTTCTTTTTCACCCGCGTGCCGGTATCGGGGTCAATGTCGCCGGCGCGGTTGTAGACGATGCGACCGGCCTCGCCGGTCAGATCGGCCTCGGGGTTGTATTCAAAGTCGTAATAGGCGAAAGCCTGGGCCAGCGGATCCATGCCGTTGTGGCAGCCGATGCAGCCGTTGAGAAAGGCGCGGGCGTCGCCGCCGGGTGAGCGCGACACATCCTGGCGGATGCGGTCGGGAATACGGGTCACGTCGTGCACCTGCTCCAAGTCGCGACACATGTGGTTCATCAGGGTAAAACGCAGTTGCGCGCGGTTGGTGCCGGCGATAAAGAAGGCCTTGGCCGCCGCGCGGGTGGTGATCACCCCGGCGGTGGCCTCCGCTGGCAATCCGGTGACGCTGGACTGCAACTGCCGCTGCAGACGGTCTTTATAGATGTAGGGCACACCGCCGGCGCTGCCAATTTCCAGCGCTTCATAATGCGCATTGCTGGAGGTGCTGTAGGCCGGTGATACGCCGCTGGCGGTGTAGATCACATCGTCGAACAGCACTTCGCGGAAATCCCGTTCATCCCGCACCAGTCCCATGACCGTCGCTATGTAGTCGTTGAGCGGTACAAACTGGGTCTGGTCGCGATTGGTCCAGGGCGCGATCCAGTTTTTCAGGGTCACGCGGTAGAAGGCATCGTCGTCCATCGCCATCTCCGCCGCCGCTACGCCGTTGCCGCTTGAATCGATACTGGCCTGCATCGCCAAGAGGGTCGCCTCCGAAGGCGGTATGCCGGCGATGCGATCGTGAATGCGTTTGGCTTGTTCGAGCGAGCCGGCCAGGGTGCTGTGGGTCAGCAGCGCCAGCCAGCCGGCAAAAGCCAGGCGCAAGGCGGGGGCTGCACCGGCAAATAACGGGCGCAAAACAGGTTTGAGCTTCATGTTGCGGATCTCATCCTCGACTAAAAAGGAGCAACAGTCCCGCGCGGTGCGCGAAGGAGGGTTGCTGATACAGCATCAGTCCAGGCTGCACTCGACGCTGTGAGTGCGCACTGCTGGACGCGACTGCGTAATGCCTCGCTTGAGCAGTTTTTGTTCCAGCTTCAGTCTAGTGCAAAGTTGCCGGGTGGTTTTCACCAGAAGATTTGCGGCAGTGCAAATTACGGAAACGGAAGGCCGGGTAAAGATGTGGGCTGGTGCGCTTTCTGCACGGGGCGGGCACCGCCTTTGGCAGATGAGTTTTGCCAGCTTCAAGGAAAGATTAGCTGCCAGGGTCTATTTTTGATGGGGGTGAATTTGTGTTTTGTGTGACCGCTATCGCAAAAAATCACTTGCTGATTCCCGCGTCGCCATGCGGCAACCTCTATAACTATTCACAGCGGCTCCATCGCTAACTTAACCCGTGATCTAATGCCCAAACGATATAAACGTTCGCTGTTCAGCTCATCGGACGCGCGTCCAGAACGGCCGGAAACCAGTGCCGGAAGGCGTGTGACCGGATCGTAAAATGGCCGCTTAGGGTCACTATTCAGCGCAATTGGTCATAGCGTCCGCGCAACCGGTTATAGCGAGATGCGCTCAGACAACACCAATCGTGCAGCGAGGCATTTTTGTGGCTAGCAAATATTCCCGGCTTTTCTTCAGCCTTACCGCCCGGCCGGTCCTGGCGGCTGCGGTCGCACTCGCCATCAATGCCTGTGACATGACCGATAACAACGGGGGTGGCGGCTTCCAGGCCGGCGACCCCGTGGCGGTGGACTACCCGGTCGCCTATGTCGAGCGCACCATCCCTCTGGATGACGAAGGCGAGTTGGCCGAGCAGGATATACTCGATCCGGCGGCCTTCCATCCCGGCGCCCGCTTGGTCATCAAGGCGCGCGCCTCGGCCTCGGCAATCGAAAGAGTCATCACCGACGACGTGTTTCCCCGCAACACCGACGGCTCACCGGCGCTCTATGACGTCAAAGATCTGGCGGCCTCGCCGGATGGTCTCAAGCTCGTATTCGCCATGCGCGCGCCGGAAATTCCCAACGCGGACGACGAGGATCAACCCAAGTGGAACATCTGGGAATACGATCTGGAGAACGACAGCCTGCGCCAGGTGATCGGCAACAAAATCTACGGCAACGGCACACCCTACCAGCCCGACCTCTTTGCCGAGGAGGGTCACGATGTAGCACCGCAGTACCTGCCGGATGGCCGCATCATCTTCTCCTCCAACCGCCAGGAGCGCGGCCGCGCTATTCTGCTGGACGAGAACAAGCCGCAATACCACGGCCTGGATGACCAGCGCGAAGAGGAATCCTACTCACTGCATGTGATGGATGCGGATGGCGAAAACCGCCTGCAGATCACCTTCAACGCCAGCCAGGATCTGCAACCCACGGTGCTGGATAGCGGCGACATAGTGTTTTTGCGCCGCGACGGCATAGGCAATCACGACCGTCTCAGCCTCTACCGCGCCAAGCCGGACGGCAGCAACCTGGAGCTCTACTACGGCTACCACACCCAAAACACGGGCACCAACGAAAGCGAAGGCGTCCTCACCCGCCCTATTGAATTGGAAGACGGCCGTCTGCTGGTCAACCTGGTGCCCCGCGAAACACTGCGCTGGGGCGGCGATGTGGTCGCCGTCGATGCAGTCAACTATATCGCCGCGAACCAACCCACAAACGACAGCCTGCGGGATCCGGGTCAAACCAGTCTGGTGAATGTCCCTGTGGACACGGCGGGCGAACTGCCCTCCCTCGGTGGTTATTTCCACTCCGCCTACCCCCTCTACGATGGCACCGAGCGCCTGCTGGTCAGCTGGAGCCAGTGCCGCCTGATCGATCCGGCAACCGCTTTGCTCGCCCCTTGTACGGAAGCCCTGATCAGCGCTGGCGCCGAACAGGCGCCGCCGGCCTACGGCCTGTGGATTTACGACACCCGCTCCGGCACCCAACTGCCGGTCAAGCTGCCTCAGGATGGCTTGATGTACACCGACGCGGTGGTACTGGCGCCACGCCCTGTGCCCACCGCCTGGCGACCGCAGGAAATAGATTCACAATTGGTGGATGAAGAAGTTGGCGTGGTGCATATCCGCAGTATTTATGATCGGGACGGTGAAGACATCGCCCCCGGTGGGATAACCGCCATTGCCAGCAGCTCGCCTGATACTCGCGAGGCGAGATTCCTGCGCATCGTAAAAAACGTCCCCATACCCGACGAGGATGTGCTCGATTTCGACCAAAGTGCCTTTTGGCGTCAGCCGCGGCGCCCAAGGCATGCGCGATATTCTCGGTTATGTGCCCATCGAACCGGATGGCTCGGCGAAATTCAAAGTGCCGGCGGATATGCCGTTTATGCTGGATATCGTAGACGCCCGCGGCAAACGCGTCGGCGGACGCCATCAGAACTGGCTGCACCTGCGGCCGGGCGAAGTGCGCGAGTGCACCGGCTGCCACACCTCCGACAGTCAACGGCCACACGGCAGGCGCGACGCCGAGGCCGGAAGCGTCAACTCTGGCGCGGAGGGCGGCATCCCCCTTTCCCAATACACAACTGCGCGATGAAAACGGCATTCCACAGCCCTATCCCATGTTCGGCGAATCCATGGCGGAATATCACGCGCGCATCTACGACAGCGCGCGCGTGCCATCGATGGATATCGTCGTCCGGGACGAATGGACCAATGCCGCGAATGCCACGCCAGGCTCGGATATCAATCTGCGCTATGTGGATATAGAAACTGCGCTCAATACCACGCCGAGCAACTGCGCCCCGCTCGAAACGGCACCGCCGCGCTGGACGCCGCCCACCGGTTGCACCACACCAGGCAGTTGGGAGAGTCGCTGCCGCATCACCATTCACTACATCGATCACATCCATCCCTTGTGGGAGGCGGACCGGCGCAACTGCGACGCGCTGGGCAATGTCGTCGAGGACCGCACCTGCACCGCCTGCCACACCCAACGTGATCAGGATGGATTGGCCGTGGTGCCCGCCGGACAACTGGAGCTGACCGGTGAAACATCCGCAGACCGCCCCGATTACATCACCTCCTACGCCGAATTGATGTTTGGCGACAACGCCCAGGAAGTGGTGGAAAACTCGCTGACGGATATTCTGGTGGAACGCCCCACCGGCCTTTACGAATTAGATGCAGAAGGCAATCTGGTGCTGGACGAAAATGGTGAACCCATTCCGATTATTCGATTTGATCCAATCCCGGTGCAGGCCTCCATGTCCACAGCAGGCGCGCGCAACAGCAACAGGTTTTTCCAGCGTTTTGAACAAAACAATCCCAATTACACAGTTCAACACGTCGGCTTTCTTTCGCCGGCGGAATTAAAACTGATCGCAGAGTGGCTGGATATTGGCGGCCAGTATTACAATGACCCATTTGTGGCGCCGGCGGATTAATTTTTGACCTGCATGATTCCTCTCAAAGAGTTTTTTCGGCACCTCGCGTGCCACGCCAAAGCGCCCGCCCGATTGCTCGGAGTGGTGCTTCTGCTGAGCGCGTGGCAGCCGCTGCACGCGCAGCAAACCAAATCCGATTGGCGCGAGAGCGACGGCATAGTCGTTGTCGTGGGCGCTCCCTATATCGAACTCTATGTGGAACCGGGACGAGGCTACGCACGTTTTCACGCGGTGGAAAAAAATGAGCGTCTGCGTCTGTTCAAAAGCCGCACCGACTGGTTCAAGGTGGAAACCGAGGACGGCAAAACCGGCTGGGTGCCGCGCCGCGCGCTGACCAATCTATACGATACCGAAGGCTATCCTATGGAACTGCGCACACCCACCTGGAGCGAAAAATAAATATCCGTGGCAACTCGGTTTGCTGGCCGGTGAGATGGACGGCGCCACCATGTATTCGGTGTACGGCGGCTATCGTTTCACCGCCAATATTTCCGCTGAAATTCGCTACACCCAGGCGTTTGGCGACACCTATAACACCAAGTTGGGCAGCGCGATGCTGCTGCATCAGCCCTTTCCCCACTGGCGCGCCTCGCCGTTTTTCACCCTGGGCGCAGGTAATATGAAAATTTTTCGCGACGGCGTCCTGGTTAAGCCAGAAGACGAAAACGATAACGTGGTCACCGTTGGCGGCGGTTTGCTGTTTTACGTCACCCACAAAGTCATCGCCCGCCTGGAATACAACCAACACACGCTGCTGACCACGCGCGACAACAATGAAGAGGTTGAGGAATGGAAAGCTGGATTCAGCGTGCTGTTTTAATCCTGTCCCTGGCGCTTTACTCCGCCAGCGGCTTGGCACAGCAAGACCGCACCGTGCTGGATGACGTGATCAGCCCGGATCTGGAGCGCCGCCAAATCGACGAGGACAAACTGGACTCGGAAAATATCGAAATCGGCTTTTACGCCGGCGTGCTCAGCGTCGAGGATTTCGGCTCCAACGATGTTTATGGCGTGCGCCTGGGGCTGGCGGTGACGGAGGATTTTTTTCTCGAAGCCAATCTGGGCAGCGCAACTCTGGGCAGAACGTCATTTGAAGACCTGAGCGGCGGTATTCTTCTGCTCAGCGACGACGATCGCGAATTGATTTACTACAACCTCGGCCTGGGCATCAATTTATTTCCGGGCGAGATTTATCTCGGGCGCTGGTCATTCAACAACAATTTGTATTTGATCGGCGGCGCGGGCAATACCGAATTCGCCGACACGGAATATTTCACCTATTACTTCGGCGCGGGTTGGCGGCTGTTTCTCACCGACTGGCTCGCGTTGCGCATGGATTTCCGCAATCACGTCATGGAGCATGAATTGTTTGGGGAACCCAAAAAAATACAAAACCTTGAAGGCCATATGGGAATGACCTTGTTTTTCTGACCGTCATAGCAAAAGGTGTTTTATGAAACGAATTACCACTTTAATTTTTGCCTGCCTTTTCAGCCTATCCATGCAGGCGAAAGAATTATCCGGTCCGGCTCCCGATTTTACGCTCACCTCCATCGACGGCGAAAAAGTGAAGCTGTCCGATTTAAAAGGCCAGGTGGTGATGATTAATTTCTGGGCGTCCTGGTGCGGCCCCTGCCGCCAGGAAATGCCGCTGCTCAACGACATCTACGCCGGCTACAAAAAAGCGGGTTTTGTTTTGCTGAGCATCAATCTGGATGAATCCACCGACGACGCCAAAGCCTTCCTGAAAAAAACGCCGGTTAATTTCCCCGTCTTGCTGGATTCGAAGGGCAAGGTCGCTGACCTCTACAAAAATCAGGCGATGCCATCGAGCTATTTCGTCGACCGCAAAGGCAATCTGGTCCATTTGCACCAGGGCTATAAACCCGGCGAAGAAGCCGAATACAAACGAGTCATCAAAAAATTACTGGCGCAATAAACCCGCCGGAGTTCGCCTATGCTGCGCCCAATCTGCGTTTTTCTCGCGCTGCTTGCCGGCAGCGGTTGTAGCTCGCTGCAACCCTGGGTCAAGCCCTATGAGCGGGGTCAATTGGCCGATCCGATCATGGCGTTTGACCGCGATCCGATCGCCACTAAATATCTGATGCACGTTTACGAAGCCAGGGAGGCGGCACGCGGTGCCGAAGGCGGTGCGGGAGGCGGCTGTGGCTGCGGGTGATCTGATGAAAAAATTGTCGGTTCTGGTAGCGCTCCTGGCATTTTTTAGCGCCGCCAATACCTTCGCCCTGGTGGTGCCGGAAGACCGCGCCGATATTCTCTACCACGCCTATGACGGCGGCGGCGTGACCGTGGATGGCCCATCCGTTCTGGTACGCAAAGGCTACAAGGAAAAAGTCTCCGCCTACGCCAATTATTATCAGGACATGGTGTCCAGCGCCTCCATCGACGTGCTCACCTCCGGCAGTAAATACAGCGAAGAGCGCACCGAATACAGTGTCGGCATGGACTACCTCGCCGACCGCGCGCTGATTTCCCTCGGCTACACCAATTCCAGCGAAAGTGATTACGACGCGAAAACTGTCAGCTTCGGCATCAGCCAGGACTTTTTCGGTGATATGACAACCCTCGCGCTCGGGTATAGCCGCGGCGATGATGAAGTGCGCAAAAATGAGGGGGACATATCGACTTATCAGGGCGACGCTCAAAGACAACGCTACAGTCTCGGCCTGAGCCAGATATTGACGCGCAGCTGGATCATTTCGTTGAGCGCCGAAACAGTGGTCGACGATGGCTTTCTGCGCAACCCTTATCGGCAGATTCGTTACCTCCCGGCAGAGGGCGCCGGTGACGTTGCCTTCGCTGCCGAAGCCTATCCGGAAACCCGGAACAGCGATGCATTTGCTTTGCGCACAATTTATTACCTGCCTTATCGCGCCTCCATTCGACTGGAAGGCAGAGCCTTCAATGACAGCTGGGGAATAAAAGCGGAAAATTACGAAATCCGTTACGTGCACAGCATACGTTCGCGCATGATCCTGGAACTCAAGGCCAGAACCTATTCGCAGACGCAGGCGGATTTTTACAGTGACCTTTTTCTCTATGAAAACGCCTTCGAATTTATGGCTCGCGATAAAGAACTCAGCACCTACAGCGCCAACAGTTTCGGTCTTGGCGTCACCTATGAATTTGGCTTCAAAATACCACTCATCAAAAAACACAGCGCCAGTTTGTATTGGGATTTTATCCAGTTCGATTATGACAATTTTCGTAACGCCCTGCTGAGCCGCTCCGAAGATGGCCAACCGCCGGAATACCGCATTGGCGAGGAGCCCACCTACAGTTTCGATGCCAATGTGATCCGCTTGTTTTACACTGTGAATTACTGATGCCGCCGCGGAATATTTTCACTTACGGCTCGCTCATGTTTGCCGATGTCTGGCAAAACATTGTCAAACAACCCTACGAAAGCTGCACCGCCCTGCTCGACGGATTTCGCCGCACCTGTATACACGACGATAACTATCCCGTGTTACTGCCGCGGGCGGGACAGAAAAAATCTTGCGGGAGTTGTGTATTTTTCGGTAACCAGCCAGGACATCACCAGACTCGACAAATTCGAAGGTGAGTATTACTTCCGCCGCCGGGTTTATCCGACGCTTCAGCTGGACGGACAAACCAAAGCCATCGAAGCCGACCTCTACCTACTCAAACCCAAATACGCCCACCTCGCTTCTACGCGGCCGTGGGACCCGGAAATATTTGAAGCACGTGAACTCAGGCACTTCCTCCGGACTTGCCTGCAGTAAGAAAATCTCATCCGCGTCTATTCGCTCGACAATTTTCTACCCGGCCCATTGAACCGCTTCCGTCGACACAACATCCTGACACGATTTACAGAAGATACAGATTATGACAATGACAACCAACGAGTTGCCCGTTATACATGCCTTGTGGGTGGGCAATAAATTAGGCGACATCTCCCGATGCTGCCTGAAATCTTTTTTGCTGCGCGGACACAGAGTGCATCTGCATGCCTATGAAGAAATCCAAGATGTACCGGAAGGTGTCACCCTTGTGGAGGGCAGCAAAATTATTTCTCGTGACGAAATTGTCAAACATAGAAAGACGGCGAGTTATGCATTATTTTCCGACTTGTTCCGCTACCGATTGCTGGAGAAGGAGGAAGGCATCTATGTCGACTGTGATGTGTACTGCCTGAGCCCTCTGCAGCTGCCTGAATCCGGGTATTTATTGGGTTTGGAGGAGGATGGCAGGGTTAATGGCGCAGTTTTGGCCATGCCTAGAGAATCCGCGCTATTAGAGCGCTTGCTGGTTGCTGCGCGCGATCCATTTTTTATTCCACCTTGGTACAAGGCATCCCGGCGGAAGCGGTTGAGCCTCAAAAAATCACTGGGTTTTGGGACCAGAATCGAAAATATGCCCTGGGGAGCGCTCGGCCCCGACGCGATCACTCACTACATCAAAGAGCTGCAACTTTTCCCGGTAGTGCAGCCAATAGATGTCTTTTATCCCATCCACCACAAATGTGTTGGTCACCTGTTGGACGGCGACTTGGATATAAAAGATGTGACCACCCACAGAACGACCGCTGTGCATTTATATAATGAAAGATTGAGAGGCTTAGACTTAAAATCTCTGAACGCTAATTGCGTACTGCAAAAATTTCTGAGAAATGAAGCCTGAAGAAACCGACATTAATTTGCCGGGCAAACTTTTCGATATATATCCAAGGTTTGCTCAGCAATGTCCACCCAGCGAAAGTTTTCCAATACAAATTGTCTCGCCTTAGATCCGTATTGATCATTATCGGAGTCCGACAAGGAGATCACCCGGGCTGCCATTTCATCCTCCTCACCCCTTTTGTACAGGAAGGTATATGTGGGATGAGTGTAGTGGTGAACTGCTGGTATATCGCTTGACACTACAGGCAGTCCGCAGCTCATTCCCTCCAACAAGGCGTTGTTCGCAGTGCAATCCAGCAATGGCAATAGCAGCACACTCGCGTGCTGATAGACACGACACAGCTCTTCATTCGATAAATCTTGATGCCAAACCACCTGTTTGTATTTAGCTAAACGGTAGAGCTCGAAGTTCTGAAGGCGATTCGTCCCAGGATAGATGATATCGAATTGGATGCTGGGCTTGATGTGGATTATTTTTTCAATCACCTCAATCAAGGTCGATACATCACGCAGCCATTGCCCAGCAAACACGCAACGGAATTCTGTTTTCGAGCCGGATAAGGGCTGGAAAAAGTTGGTATCCACTCCGTGTCGGACACAGAATACTCTGCCGGGCAAAAATGGCTCAAAGTATTCCTGCTCCACCGGGCTCAACACAATGAGTGCATCTAACTTGTCAACCAACCGCGGCCTGGCGTTCAACCGCCACCAACTGGCGGGTTGATGGGCGGTCGCCACTATCTTGGTATTTCTCAGATAGTTCCTTACGACATCATTCTTTAGCAGACCATAGCTGTTTTCCAGATAAGCGATGTGCAACAAATCGAACGCAGGAGCTTTGCGAATAGTGCGAAGTTCCGCAGCAACATTTTGCACGGATGCATAATAAGGGGTGGCGGACACGTATTTTTTTTTGAGATATCGACAAATTCCCCGCAGCGGGAATCTTAATTTTTCCGCCGGGTGGAAGTGAACGCTATCCAAGGTCACAGTGGAGTTCTTTTCCAGCTCATGAAAAAGCAGGTCGTACCCGCTTCGATTACCCATATGGGGAAATCTCTCCCGCAGCGCTAATACCTTCATCCATCACCTTTTAGAAAATCTCAAGACACTCAGAATTGACCGCCGTCATCTCGGGCAAGCCATATTGAAGCGCAACAAAGCGCTTGGGCCTATCTAATCGACTGCTTTCCGGTAGCAGCCACTAACGTCACCCGCCTGCCATGGCGCAGGATTATACAGGGCGCCTCCGCCACCCCAAATACCAGTCCGCATTTGAGGGCCAATGGAAAAAAGCGAGTCTATACTGAAGGGAAAAGGCTACGTAGACAGAGATAGATACATGACAGAACCTGCGGACACGTTTTCCACCCCGGAAGAGGTTGCCCGCTACTGCGGTGTGTCTTTACAGACTGTCGTCTCGTGGCTGCAAAAAGGGCGCTTGCGCCAGACGCAGGGGCCACTAATCCGGGTCGATGATCTGGTGAATTTCATGCACCAGAACCACTTGGCCATCCCGGCGGAACTGCTTTCCGAATCCGCCAGCGCGGCGAACCAGCCAAACCTCAGAATCCTAGTGGTCGACGAAGACAAACCCACGGCCAATGCGATCGAACGGGTGTTCCGTAATATGGGGTTCGATGTGATGCAAGTGAACAACGGCTTCGACGCCGGTGTTACCTATATCCGCCGCAAACCCGAACTCATGACACTGGATTTGAATCTGGAAGGCATGAGCGGGATCGAACTCATCGAACACATCCGCGCCACCCAAACCCATAAAGCGAAGATACTGGTTATCTCCAACTCCGTGCCGAGTCTGATGGCAAAGGCTAAAGCGGCGGGGGCCGATGCAGTAATATCAAAGCCTTTTGATAATGACAGCTTGAGGCGCGCGGTGAGGATTTTGCTCACCTCTTAAAAACAGTAAGCCTGCCTCGAATAACAAAAACCCGCGTAAGCCCCCGCCAAGAGGGCAATTCAAAGGCAGCATATTTACCGGTCGAAACTCAGACCCGCTAGCGTCCTCAAAACATCAGTTAGCCCCCTAACTCGGAAGCGCTCAGCCCGCCGTATTTACACTTCCACTGGTACTGCAGAATGAGCTGAGCCGTGTTTACGGCAAACCGGCCTTCGTTTCTTTCAAGATCGAGATGATCTGGGCCTTAGTAAATCTCGATTTTTTTGGTCTACCCCTCGCGATATCTTGTCAGATATCTAAGCATCGCGGCCCTCTTGTTGGGGGGGGGTTACGCAGCATCTAAAGGAATATTACATACTTGGATATAAGAAACAAAAGGAGGCAACTGATAGGCACATTGATAGCTATGCATGCCAAATCAAGCCTAGCTGATATCGCTGGCTTAATAGCTATGACCAGAGCCAATACCGTCAAGTAATATCTTGGCTCTACCATAGGCAGAGGCACAAAAGTCATGACACCAAAGATGTAGACCATAAGCAGCAGGAGCTTATTTTCCGGTTTTGAGTCTTTCCAAAAGAAATAATAAGTAAATGCAGCACTAACCATGGGGATAAAAACGAGGAGTTTTAACCATGCATATGAAAGAGTGTAGTGCAGAATAATATTTCGCAAGAAAAAAAGTGGTGTCTTGCGAGTTATAAGGGTGTGAATTAGAGTAGGTCAACGAGTAAATCAACAACCCTGCGACAACAAACAACCATATTAAAGGCTGCTCTTTCAGAAGTCGAAAAACTCTTAGCGTATAGAAAATATGGTACGGCAAAAAAATCACAAAACTAGTAAGCAGAAACATGTACAAGTTGGAAAGATTAAAACTAACCTCGTGACTACCTGCATCACCGATTGCCACATTATCCCTCAGATAGAATATACCTGACGCAATAAGGCATACACCAACGAAAGGAGCAATCTTGCCAATTGCACGCCAATTTTCCCTATTCCGGTAATCGATAACATCTTTAAAGCTTCGCCGCTCTACTGAGCCGAAAAAAACATAGGCCCCACAAAATGCCACCCAAACCAGATTGGGTTGACGCGTTGCAATCGACAAAGCACCAACAAGTGCAGCTAGCCAATATTGCTTTTTCAGAGTCAAAAGAATCGCTGCAACAGCCAACATGGCTGCCGGAATATCTGTATATAGAAGTGAGAAGAAAGGTAAAACTATAGGGCAAGTGAGAAAAAGTAAAACTCTGTAGTCATTCTTTTCAAACTTCAACTCCTTCGCAATCAAATATAAGAATGGAAGTATTGGCAAACAAATAATGAGGTGAGAGAGTCTTGCCAAATTATAAGAGTAAGTGCCAAATACTTTGAGCACCAAGGCTATGGCCATATGATAAACAGGAGGAACAGTTATATGCCAAACCTTCGGAATTCTCCCCTGAAAGAAGCCCATTATTTCGGGATTGTGGAATCCTTCATCTGCCATCAACCCAGGCAAATTTGCCAAAATTGTGTAAGTAAAGGTCAGAACAATCACGCACATTAGCGCCAAATTAACTGGCTCTGAACCTGAATTTTTTGATAGATCCATTTTACAACCTTTCTCGCTTGACAAGCATTCTCTATATGGTGAGCACCTAAACCCCAAAAAGATCAAATGAAAATAATGGAATTAGATATAAGAAACAGCAATAATCCACTCAAAGGGATATACATAAAAAGGCAGCCCAAATCAAGATCTGACCTCAAACTGGGTCTGCTAACTGCGATTAGGGCCAAAGCAGTAAGGTAATACCTTGGCTCCACCATAGGCAAAGGCACAAACGAAATTAGACCAAACACATAAATCAACAGCAAAGATGTTTTATCAGATGCCTTTGAATCCTTCCAAAAGAAGTAGTATGTAAACGCAGAGATTGCCATAGGCATAAACACCAGAAACTTCAACCACGTAATCGTCACGGTGTAATGCAATACTACATTCCGATAATAATGCGCCAATCCAATTGTATTGTAGGGATGCGAATTGGAATAAGTGAACGCATAAACAACTAGCCCCAAAAACAGCAAGACCCATACCGCATAACTATTTGAAAGACATCGAATGATCCTAGGAAAATAAACCACGTGATACGGCAGGAAAAAAAGGAAGCTAAGCAAGAGAAACATGTAAAGATTGGAAAGGTTCAGTGTTACCTGATGCATTGAGGTATCACCTACGGCAACATTTTTCCTCAAATAGAATACGAACAATGCCGTCACGATGACCAAACCGTAGGGGGCAACCCTGGGCAACAGCCTGAAAACCTCGGGACCACGCAAGCTCAGAGGATTTCTCCAGCCGTCGCGCATAAAAAAATCCGCCAAGACGAAGGAGGCACAAAAAGCCACCCAAATTACATTGGGCTGCCTCATCGCTATTGCCACAGCACCAGCCAAACTCGCCAAGATATATCTTTTTTTAACTGTGAACAAAAAAGAAAGGCTCACCAAAAGCAGTGCCGGGATATCCGTATAAAGAATTGAGAAGAAAGGCAAGACTATCGGCATAGTTAAAAAAAGCAGTACTCGATAGTCATTATTTTTATGCTCAAAGTGCCGACTGATCATATACAGAACAGGCACTAAAAGGCTGCACACCAGCAAATGAACAAATCTGGCCAATTCAGTAGAAAAAAAAAACCAAATATCTTTAGCAGTGCGGCAATAAGAGCGTGATATGTGGGCGGAACAGTAATATGCTCTGACGGTGTGAAATGCCCATGAAAAAAAGCCCAGATCTGGGGATTATGAAAACCCTCATCCGCAACCACCGTTTTAATATGCGAAAGCACCGTATATGTAAAAGCTAAAACAACAAACGAAATTATTACCAGATTAACCAGTTCATAATTATACTTTTTGGTATTTTCCACCACCAACCTCGAAATCTTCGACATTTAAAATTTATTCTTTAAAGCTAAAAGAGTCATTGGCGCAATCTCACTAAAACCCCAGCTCACCATCAACCCACAGCTGGAATTAACTCACTGTCCTGTGATTTCCGACTCACACCACCTACTAGAAACCACTTCAAAAAGCCATGCCTGACTAATTCTTGAGATGCCCCCTAGCATGACCCCCATTAAGACTTGTAAAGCTGCAAGTTTTTACAAAATTGTTCATAGATGGAAGAATTGCCACCAACACTTTCACAGAACTGAAGTGTGTGACTCAGCTGGGATGGATTGCGCGGACCAATTATCAGCCCATGCAAATGTGGGTTAGTGACGGCAAGAGCAAGCGAGAACTCAACCACACTGCTCAACTGAAGCTTAACATTCTTATTCTGGGCGATATAGTTTGAGATTCTATCGACAAGCTCTTCAGGTACGGGTATTCCTCTCAAAGTAACTGATGCCTGGGCGTTATCCTCCAACTTTTTGACCCCACCCATATTAACGCCATATGCAAAATACTTAGCGCTGGGAAATCTCTCGCTGTACACGACCCGTGACGAGCGCGTTAAAGGATTCTCTTTTACCTGGATCAACCAGCTTGACGCCAATTCAGGAGCCGCCGCCAAATAAATTTCTGGCGATTTCACACCAGAAAAGCCGATGCCTAGCCCCCTGCTATTAATATCGGCCATAGCTCCGATCGTCTCTTTTATCGCACCAGCATCTGCTGCCCCCTGTTATCCCAATGCACCGAAATAGCCGACAAGTGGCCTTCGAATAAATCTCGAAGTCGTTGCTCATGCCGATAAATAGTTTTTGAGCTTAAATCAGAATCTGGCTTTCCGGTATTATCCAGAGAACCTATTTTGACTAAAATAGAAAGAGCGATTTGTGGATTCCGCTGACACCATTCGGCTAGCCACTTCATAGCTTTTCCGGAGTCTTCTGCAATGCCATTTATGGGATAGTTGGTGGCTACATCTATAGTTTTTCCGCCAGAAGACACAAAAGAATCCACCAACTCGAAGGCCACCTTTTTTGTCAACTCCCCAAGCCCACAAAGCGGTCCCCAAAACTAGCGTTTTTTTTTCTTCACTCATGAGCCGCATCCAAGACGCTATTTTTTAGCTTCGCCTTGAGAGCTCGCATAGCTTTTAGATATTCAATTGCCAGACGGCCTATTTTTACTTTTGAATCGGGATCATCCGTCCAAGTAACAGGAAGGTCCTCAACTTTCATTTTAAGATGTTCCGCCACCACTAAGAGCTCTGTTGAAAAAAACCAACCATCATTGCATGCGCCGCGCCTCATCAGTTCCGGTAGGCAGCTTCTGCGAAGAAATTTGAACCCGCACATTCCATCCGTAAATTTGGTCCGAAACCATGTCTTTACGATCATGTTAAACGCTCGGCTCGTTACTTCACGAACAGGAGATCTACCGATCACCTTAGCCCCTCTAGCCAAGCGAGAGCCCGCGACCATATCGGCTTTTCGGGAAACAAGAATATCCAACGCCTCACCCAAATGTCGAAGATCAGTGGCCAAATCCAAATCCATGTATCCAACAATATCCGCACCCGATGCCCCCCAAGATGATTTAAGAGCCAAGCCAACGCCTCGCTTATCTAATCTTAGGTATTTTACATTGTGATACTGAGCCTCCAGCCGCCTAGCAATCTCCGGCGTTCGATCAGTCGAGCCATTATCTGCTATGACAAGATTTATATCCTCAAAGCGATTTAACTGAGCTTGGAAGTGTTCCAGCACTTTCAGAACCTGCTGCTCTAAAGTTCGCTCTTCATTAAGAACCGGAATTGTTACTTCTATTCTATCGTTCATTGAAATTTTCCTTAGTTAATTATGGGTATAAAGTCTTCCCCATCTAACTTTTCATAAACATCATAAATGTTGTCGATTTTTCCACCGAGGATGGAATAGCAGCCAAGCATTTCGGCATGAGCTTCAAAAAGAATTGGCCTACCATCGTCTCCTTCATTTTTAACGAGAATAGTCTTAACCTCAAAAAGAGAGTCGACATACTTTGCCGAAAAAAACAAAGGCATATAGCGCCCGACATCTCGAATCATCCGATCGACTCGTGTAGTCCTCGAGTACTGACTCAAAGCCGCATAGGGGTTAATACCCTTGATATCCCCCCAGTTAGCATGCGGTGTGTAACGAACGTGAGATAGCGTATGCAAGTTGCGAGCAGGGAATGGCATAAAAGAAAAAAACGGGCCGTCCATCACGGTTACCCCAATGCCCCGAAGGGTGTCAGGCAGCTCCACTAAGGCCATTTCGGTGATTTCGTGTTTCAAGCCCGTCTTAATTTTAGGAAAGTCCCCTTCAATTTGATTTAAGCCGCTGTAAGTACAATTAAAAACATACCGAGTTTGCACGCACTCTTCGATACCCGCACCATCCGAAACTTTCACTCGATAACATTCCATATCCTTTTTGATAGCCTCAACTTTTGACTTTAGCCGAACCTCAACACCTTCTTTTTTTTAACGATTCCCAAGCCCACCGCGCGAGCAGCGATGTATCAAAAGCATACTCTTCAACCAAATACGAGGCTTCAATCAAGCGAGACTCAAAAAGACAATTATATTCTTGAGGCGCAGGAACCAGCTTAGCCCCCACCTCAAAACAAAATCGTTCAAATTGCTTGGCAGTGACTTTGGAGTTTTTCCGGGCAATAGCATATATTTTTGTAAAATCTTTTTTGACAGCATCCCGCCAATCCACCACAAAGCGAGGCATGTTGACACGACTGCGATACGCGGTGGTAAAGCTTCTGGGATAGTGGTAGCCGTTATGAACACGGGCCTGATTCGTGTAAGACGCCCTTTGCAAAATATCCTTTTCTTGCTCCACCAGCAGCACCGATTTCAGGCCTCTGACTTGCTTTAAGTATATAGCTATCGCGCAGCCATAGAACCCTCCGCCGATAACTACAGCGTCTAATCCTAACGAACGTCCGCTAGCCACGAGGTGCACCTAATTTACTTGGGTCTTCGATATTCAATCTTTCTCTACGCTCTAACCTCGCACTCGTCAGCTCTTTCGCAATATGGTAGGACGGCCCAGTGGCGAACAAACTTAGCATATGCATAATATATTCACTCAAGATTAAGAGCACGATTGAAACCAAAAAAAACATGCCGGATTGCTGCAGAGAGAGACTAGCCCAACCAGGTGTCACATTCTCCTTAAGGAAGCTAATAAATAACACGTATATAGAATAGAGGACATTAGCCACCGACCCAAAAACGCATAACAGATTTATCAGACGCATTGGTGCGCGAGACGTTGAAATCAATAGCCGAACCCCCTATTGAGCGCTTCACGCACGCTCTTTTTTTCCACCAACTCAACCGGAGCGCTATAGTCAAAATTAAATTTGGAAAAGCCCCCTGTTGCGGGCAATAATCTGTATGAAAGCTCCGGGGAGGGATGACGCAGAATGAAGTTAACTACAGTACGACTCAAAAGACGACATAGAGGCACCTCTTTGGAAAGCTGAATACCATTGAGGTATTTGTAGACCCTATCAAATCCAGCATAGGCTAGTTTATACGTTATACCCTGCGGTGGCTTGGTTAGGTTGTTCGCAAATACCACATCCACTCCTCTTACGGCGTGTTCCAGCATCTGCGGAGTTACCTCCAGATCATCCTGTAAAGGGTCGAATACACTGACAAAATCACCCAAGGCATTCTCCACTCCAACCCAAGCAGCTGTATCACGATCCACTTCTTTTGTCAGGGAGTAAACCTGCAAATTTGGAAGGCCACCGGGAGCACAAAGCTCCTGAAGAACGAGCACGCTATCATCGACCGAAGCATTATCGACAATAATAAGCTCATAATCTGCCACTATTTTCGAAACTTTCTCTGTCGCCTCAGATAGTATTTTCCTTAGATTTTCGGACTCATTCCTGACGATAAGCACTACTGAGAGAAACACTGGAAAATATGTCATTCATCACCAACCTTCTAAACCAAGGGTTCACACAATTCATTTTCAATATCCACACTCAACGACAAGAGCCGCTCTCCTGCTACAGAACTTACACTGCATCGCTTCGCAACACAACGCAACTCACATCTGTTCCTACTCGTTGGACACGAAGCAGCCGCCACTCATCCTCGATAGATCCAACATTTATGTAGAGTGTAGTTAACTATTAGCGTCACCAAAATGGCGACCAGCTGAGCAACTATATAGAGCTTTAAAATATGATTGACGGCTGAAAAAGTTAAAGTATTCGCAGTAATGCCTATAACACAAACCAAGGCAAATCTTGGTGCTGTCTCCGCATGCCGCTTGGTAGCCGAGGCCCCAAAGGTGAAGTAATAATTAGCGGAATAGTTATAAAAAGCAGAGATTAGGTAAGAAACTGCAGAAGCCACCACTGGGCGCAATATTTCCAGCTCTACGAAAAGCATCAAGAGAAACATCTGCAGCAAGGTCGCCGTACCACCTACAAACAGAAAACGAGTAACCCTGCTATGCCACAGACTCACGACAAGAGAGAACATAAAAAGCCTTTTTTATTCTAGTTTGGGTGGAGCCTGAGAGGCCACATCTTGCCCTAAAGAGTCTCGCATTACAGGCATTGAGCCCCTCCGTCCAGCCGCCATGAGCAACACCACCTGGGCAAGCAGTAAGCCCTCAAAAGGTTTTCTATATCTTCCTTCATTTACCGAAATAGGCAGCAAGCCTTGCACAAGAATCCAAGATCCTATGATAACGGGTAGCATCCACTGCCCCCTCAATCTTCTCCTCCAACACACCAGCCATATCATTACGCCAACCGTGACTGGCGCCCAGATCCAGCGCATTACCGCGTTAGCTTGGTCTAAAATTCGAGCCATGTTGCTGTCTGGCCACGATGTGGCAAAAAACAGAAAAATCAGATTCTCTTTTGTAATCCACAGAAAGCGATCAAAATCCAACGCTACTGACTCGTAGGCTCTGTCCCAGTCTTCCTTGCCTTTATTGAAATCTACCGATACCACAACCCGCCCGGAACGCTGCGTTTTCCAATCACTAAACGGCGCAAATGGCTCAGCCCCAGTGGATGGTGACCCAAATATATGACCCCAGCTAGCCCCATCTTTTGCTGTATTCAGCAATATCTCCTTCTTTCCGGACATGCCATATATTGCTGCCAGATGCCCCATACCATGCGGAGCAAACTGATTGACCGCGTGATATGAGCGGTAAGTAAGCGGCCCCAAAATGAGCGCCAGCAATGCGGTGGAGATCAAAGCCTTTTTAACTTTTTCCGGCTGGAGAACCCAAAGCCAGGTGCAACAGATGGCTGCAAAAGGTATAGCAACTCCACGAGTGAGCCCGGCGGCAATCCAAATGACAACCATCAGGCCGAATGCGGTAGCGCTTCTCTTGCGGCGCGCTCTCCACGTAGCCCATAAAGCAGCACCAAGCAAGGGCAGAAAAAGTGTTTCCTGCATAAAATAGCTGTATATGGAAATCCAAGAAGGCAAAAGCGCAAGGGCGGCCCACCCCAAAAGTGCCAGTGTTTTTGAAGATTGCAGCTCTCGGAAGAAACGATACCAAATCCACGGCGTGACGATGGAAAGAAAGCTCGTGTAAAAAGCCACCAATACGGGGATTTTTAAAGTGAGCTTGGCAAGAGCACTGATATACAGCTGATACATGATCGGGTCTGTCATCGTCATGAGATCGACCCGCAAAACGTCAATTCCTGCCTCCCAATGCCGTTGCGCATCACTCCAAATATGAGCTACTGGGTTGTAGGTGAAAACAGTCCAGATTCGTATACCTACTCCTGCAGCTATCAATACATAAAACAACCTGTGCAGGTAAGGTACCGACCTTTGACGCCATGCATTATTTGCCAGCAAGAGCAAGAAAAACGTCCAACACCCTACGGCAATCCAGGCTCGATAAGCAGACCCCATGCGAATCGATAACCCCATATCCCCGCCATAGTCTGCCACTACGATTTCGAGCTTATTGCCGCCCAACCGAAGATGCCGTGAGAAGTCCATCAGCACTCCCTGTCTGAAATCTCCCAAGGCTTCTTGCGAATAATTGGTCAGGTCAAGTATTTCATCATTGATTTTTATACTGAGAATCTCATTATCCGGCGTAATCCTGAATATCGAGGATGAGAGCAGTCGTTTCTCCAGGTAGCCGCTATAAATATATGTCTGCGGCCCTATACCACCCCGCAAGAGCGGCAATCGAATAGCCTCTTCTCGACCACTTTCATGGCGCAGCGTGAAATCACTCAACCGGAACTGAAGTGAATAGGTGATATATGCCAGCAGCAACCCGCAGAATAAGAATAACGCCGCTTTAATTTGCGCCGACCAGCCTTTCATCGCTTCATGCTCAACCTGACTAAATGAAATCGAAATTCAACTCTATTTATAGCAGCGGCATACTACATCATCTCTTTTCCGAGTACGTCTTAGGCACTAACCAATTCCACGAGAGATGAAGCAGTCCACACAACCTATATCAAAAAATTTTGATATAGGTTGTGTGGACTGCTAAACTCCGTCAATGCTCAATTTCGCTCTCGACAGCTATCTCGAACCCATGGCGCAACTGCTCAAGGCCGCAGGCGACGATCTGCGCCTGGCGATTCTGCAAGTGCTGGCGCGCGATTCCTATGGGGTGCTGGAGCTGGCGCAAGCGCTGGACGTCAAGCAGTCCGGCATGAGTCATCACCTGAAAATCCTCGCTAATGCGGGCCTGGTGGTGACCCGGCGGGAAGGCAACACCATTTTCTATAGACGCGCCACCCTCGCACCCAATGATTCCATGGCCCCGCTGAAACGGGAGCTGTTCCGGCAGATAGATGCGGTGGAGACGCTTTTTCAGGAGGGCTTGAAGCAGGTCTGGCACGAGCGGGCGCAAGCCTCCCAGCGGTTTTTTCTGGAGAACGCCGATAAGTTCAAAGCGCAGCAGGACCTGATTGCCAGTTTCGAGGTTTACCAACCGCAGATCACGGAGCTACTCGATCTCAGCCCCTTGCCGGGACGACAAGCCGCGCTGGAGGTGGGCCCGGGTGCCGGTGAATTTTTGCCTACTCTGAGCGCGCGGTTCACCCGAGTGCTGGCACTGGACAACAGCCCGCAAATGCTGGCCCAGGCTCGCCAGCTGGTCGGCGAGCAGCAGTTGCGCAACATTCAATTGTTAGAGGGCGACACCGCGCATTTGCGCGGCTTGCCGGGCGAATTCGATTGCGCCGTGCTGAATATGGTGTTGCATCACACGCCGTCACCCGCAGTCTTGTTCAGCGATATCAGCCAGAGCCTGAAAGACAATGGGGTTCTGTTGGTGACGGAGCTCTGTCTGCACGACCAGGACTGGACCCAGGATGCCTGCGGCGATGTGTGGCTGGGTTTCGCCCCGGAAGATTTGCAGGAGTGGGCAGCGGCCGGAGGCTTACAGGAAGGGCAAAGCGTGTATTTCGCGTTGCGCAACGGTTTTCAAATCCAACTGCGGCAGTTCATCAAGTCGCACAACGTTTTATCGAGCAGGAGTTAGATCATGGCACTTTATTCCGTTTTCACCTCGGAATCCGTATCCGAAGGCCATCCCGACAAAATGGCAGATCAGATTTCCGACGCCGTTTTGGACGCAATTCTGAAAGAGGATAAACGAGCTCGTGTCGCGGTGGAGACGCTGGTGAAAACCGGTATGGCGATCATCGCCGGCGAAGTTCGCACCTCCACCTATATCGATCTGGAAGATCTGGTGCGCCAGGTGATTCTGGATATTGGCTACAACAGCAGCGACGTCGGCTTTGACGGCGCCTCCTGCGCCGTGCTCAATGCCATCGGCAAACAATCGTCGGATATTGCCATGGGCGTCGACGAAGGTGAAAACAAAGACCTGGGCGCCGGCGACCAGGGTTTGATGTTCGGTTATGCCACCAACGAAACCGATGTGCTGATGCCTGCGCCGATTTATTACGCTCACCGGCTGGTCGAACGCCAAGCCTTTCTGCGTAAAAGCGGGCAATTGCTGTGGCTGCGCCCGGACGCCAAAAGTCAGGTCACCCTGCGTTATGAAGGCGATCGCCCGGTGGCTGTGGACGCCGTGGTGCTCTCCACCCAGCACAGCCCCAACGTCAAACAGGATGTGATCCGCGAAGCGGTGATGGAAGAAATCATCCGGCATGTCTTACCGGAGGAATGGCTGCATTCCGACACCAAATTCCATATCAACCCGACCGGCCAATTTATTATCGGTGGGCCCGTGGGCGACTGCGGCCTGACCGGGCGCAAAATTATCGTCGACAGCTACGGCGGCATGGCGCGGCACGGCGGCGGTGCATTTTCCGGCAAAGACCCGTCGAAGGTGGACCGCTCAGCCGCTTATGCCGGGCGCTACGTGGCGAAAAATATCGTTGCTGCCGGCATTGCGGATCGCTGCGAAATCCAGGTTTCCTATGCCATCGGTGTTGCCGAACCTACATCGATTTCCGTCAATACTTTCGGCACGGGTAAATTGAGCGATGCCAAAATCGTTGAATTGATTCGCCAGCATTTTGATCTGCGTCCGCGCGGCTTGATCGAGATGCTCGACCTGCTGCGCCCGATTTACCGCGCCACCGCGTCTTATGGTCATTTCGGTCGCGAACTGCCCAATTTCACTTGGGAAAAAACCGACAAAGCCGACGCCCTGAGCAAAGCGCTTTGATCCGCCGAACCCTTTTACGCTAAAGCGGCTTGGCGAAAAGCCGCTTTCACATTCAGGAATTTTTCATGACATTTACCGACTACAAAGTTGCCTACATCAACCTCGCCGCCTGGGGCCGCAAGGAAATTCAAATTGCTGAAGGCGAAATGCCGGCCCTGATGGCGCTGAGGGAAAAATATCGCGAGGAACAGCCGCTTAAGGATGCGCGCATCATGGGCTGCATCCACATGACCATTCAAACAGCGGTGCTGATCGAAACGCTGGTCGCCCTGGGTGCGGAAGTGCGCTGGTCATCCTGCAATATTTTTTCCACCCAGGATCACGCCGCTGCGGCGATTGCCGCCGCCGGCATTCCGGTATTCGCCTGGAAAGGAGAAACCGAAGAAGAGTTCTGGTGGTGTATCGAGCAGACCATTCTCAAAAACGGCAAACCTTGGAATGCCAATATGATCCTGGACGACGGCGGCGATTTGACACAGTTGGTGCACGATAAATATCACGCGATGCTCGACCATATTCACGGCATTTCGGAAGAAACCACCACAGGTGTCCATCGTTTATTAAAAATGATGCAGGAAGGCACCTTGCGTGTACCTGCCATCAACGTCAATGACGCCGTCACCAAATCGAAAAACGACAATAAATACGGCTGCCGCCACAGTCTGAACGACGCCATCAAACGCGGCACCGATCACCTGCTGTCGGGTAAAAAGGCGCTTGTCATAGGCTATGGCGATGTCGGCAAAGGCTCGGCCGCGTCGCTGCGCCAGGAAGGCATGATCGTGAAAATTACCGAGATCGACCCCATCTGCGCCATGCAAGCGTGTATGGACGGTTATGAAGTTGTGTCGGCGTATAAAAATGGCATCAACACCGGTCGAATTGAGGACATTGAAAAAGATCTGCTGGCGAAAACCGATCTGGTCGTCACCACGACGGGCAATATCAACGTCTGCGATGCCGCCATGTTGCAATCTTTAAAGAGCGGCGCAGTGGTGTGCAACATCGGTCACTTTGATAATGAAATCGACACCGCGTTTATGCGCAAAACCTGGGAATGGGAAGAAGTCAAACCGCAGGTCCACAAGGTGTATCGCAACAAAGCCACCAACGATCATTTGATTCTTTTGTCGGAAGGTCGCCTCGTCAACCTGGGCAATGCCACAGGACATCCTTCGCGCATTATGGATGGCTCTTTTGCCAACCAGGTTCTCGCGCAAATGTATCTGTACGAGCGCAAATTCGCCGACCTGCCGGACGCGGAAAAGGCGGAGAAGGTTTACGTCAAATTGCTGCCGAAAAAGCTCGACGAAGAAGTGGCCAAGGCAATGGTCGAAGGATTTGGCGGTGTGCTGACGCGTCTGCGCCCCGAGCAAGCCCAGTACATTCACGTGCATGTGGACGGCCCTTATAAGCCGGACAGCTATAAATATTAATTAGGCAATCCTCTATGAACGATGAATTTCGTCTGAGCTTCGAATTTTTTCCGCCGAAAACCGACCAGGGACAGCACAACCTGCTAGACGTGGCAAAGGAATTGAGCCATTTCCAGCCGGAATTTTATTCCGTCACTTACGGCGCCGGCGGCTCTACCCGCGACAACACCAAAAACATCGTGCAGACATTGCTGGACCTGAAGCTGCCAGTCGCGCCGCACCTGTCATTTGGCGGCGATGACGAGGCAACCATCCTGAGCCTGTTAAATGAATACAAGTCCATGGGTGTTAAACGCATTGTCGCTCTGCGTGGCGACCGCCCCTCCGGCATGGGTGGCGGCTCGCAAATGGTATACGCCAATCAATTGGTGGCTTTTATTCGTCAGCACTTCGGCGAGAAGTTTCACTTGGAAGTCGCGGCCTACCCCGAAATTCATCCGGAAGCCAACAACTATGACGACGATATTCGCTATCTGAAAGGCAAGTTCGACGCGGGAGCAAATTCCGGCATCACGCAATATTTTTTCAATCCGGACGCCTATTTTTATTTTATTGAGCAGTGCGCGCAGGCCGGCATTGATCGGCCGATCGTGCCCGGCATTATGCCGATCACCAATTACAAAAGCCTGTCGCGCTTCAGCGACAATTGCGGCGCGGAGATTCCCCGCTGGGTGCGCCAACGGCTGGCGGCCTACGGTGAGGACCAGGAGAGCATCAAAGCCTTCGGCCTCGATCTGGTGAGTGAACTGTGCGAAACCCTGCTCGACAATGGCGCGCCAGGCCTGCATTTCTACACCATGAATCAGACAGAGCCCACCGCGGCCCTGCTGCGCAATCTCGGCCTGGATCCGCAGTGATATGCGCGTCCCCCGACTCTATGTGGAAGCCCAACTACACGCAGGTTCCGGCCTGACACTGGACGAGTCTCAGAGCCACTACCTGGGCAAGGTCCTGCGCATGGAACCGGGGCGGGAGTTGCAGGTGTTCAACGGCGACGGGCGGGAGTACCGCGCGGTCATCAGTAAAATCGACAAACGCGCGGTGCAGGTCGACGTGCAAGAAGGCGTGGAGATCAGTCGCGAATCCCCTTTGCCCACCCATCTGGCCATTGGGATTTCCCGCGGCGAACGCATGGATTGGGTGCTGCAAAAAGCGACGGAACTGGGCGTCAGCCGGATTACACCGCTATTTACCGAACGCACCGAAGTGCGCCTGCAGGGGGAGCGGCTGGAGAAGAAAATGCAGCACTGGCGCCAGATCACCCTGAGTGCCTGCGAACAGTGCCAACGCAATGTGCCACCGCAGCTTTTATCGGCGCAGGAGCTTGGGCTGTTTTTGCGCGAGAATCAGCCGGGGCTGAAGCTGGTCCTGCATCACCGCAGCGATCAGTCCCTGCGCCAACTGGCGGCGCCAACGTCTGTGACCCTGCTGGTCGGCCCGGAGGGCGGCCTGAGCGAGCGAGAAATCGAGCTCGCCATCGGCCAATCCGCCTATGCCCCGCTGACCCTCGGCCCCCGCGTCCTACGTACGGAGACAGCGCCCGTTGCGGCGCTGGTGGCGGTGCAAATGCTGTGGGGCGATCTGGGCTGAGACACCGCAGCCTCGCATCTTCCGAAAACACGACAAGCGCGTATACTGGCGCGATTGTTCCACCCGCCAGGATCTTTAAGTGAGCGAAGACGTCACCCCATCCGCCGACACCTATGTCAACTGGTTCCGGCACGCCTGCCCTTACATCAATGCACACCGCGGCAAAACCTTTGTCATCATGCTGCCGGGCGACTGCATAGAGCAGAGCAATTTCTTCAATATCATTTCGGATATTGCCCTGCTCAGCAGCCTAGGCGTGCGCTTGGTGGTCGTGCACGGCGCGCGCAACCAGATCGATGAAATGCTCGGCGAAGACGTGGTCTCGCAATTTCACAAAGGTCTGCGCATAACGTCGCGGCAGGATATGGACGCCGTTCTACAAGCCGTGGGCAGCACACGCTTCAAGCTGGAGGCGCATTTTTCCAACGGCCTGCCCAGCTCACCGATGTACGGGGCGAAAATCCGCATGCGCAGCGGCAATTTCGTCACCGCAATGCCGCAGGGCATTATTGATGGCATTGATTTCCAATACACCGGCAAGGTGCGCAATGTGGATCGCCAGGGAATAGTGAGCTTGCTCGACTCCGGTGCTCTGGCCTTGGTATCACCTCTGGGATATTCCGCCACCGGCGAAATCTTCAACCTGAATTTTGCCGATGTGGCGATTCAGATCGCCCTTGCCATCAATGCCGATAAATTAATTGCGTTCAACGACGACGGTCCGATTCGCGATGCAACAGGCAATATCTACCGTGAATTGACGCTGCTCAAATGCGAGAAATTTCTCGTCGAGCAGCCCGAAGCCAATCGCAGCAACACCTATTTTTCCCTGCGCGCCTGTTATAAGGCCTGCGACGGCGGCGTGCCGCGCGCGCACGTGATTTCGTCGCGCGAGGACGGCGCATTGTTGAAGGAACTGTTCACGCGTGATGGCGCCGGCACCATGGTGTACCGCGACAGTTACGAAACCATTCGCCGCGCGCGCATCGACGATGTGCAGGGCCTGCTGAAACTCATCGAGCCGCTCGAATCGGATGGCATTCTTGTCAAACGCTCACGGGAATTATTGGAGCGCGAGATCCACAGTTTCACAGTGATGGAAAAAGACGGGCTGATCATCGGCTGCGCCGCACTCTATCCGTTTTCCGAACCCGGCTCTGGCGAGCTCGCCTGTGTCGCCGTGCACAAGGATTACCGCCGCGACGGCCGCGCCGCCAAACTGCTGACCCATGTGGAACGCCAGGCGCTCAAACTCGGCATCAACCGACTCTATGTGCTCACCACACAAACGGCTCATTGGTTTATCGAGCAGGGGTTTGTCGAAACCCTGGTGGACCTGCTACCAGTGGAGCGCAAAGCTCTGTACAACTATCAACGCAAATCCAAAGTTTTCGTTAAACACCTGCACGAAATCCGCTGACCTGCCTCCAGAGAGTTCATTCGCCGTCCCGCATCACAGGGTCTAGACTTGTCTATGCCCTGTAACCGGGCTGATAACAGGTGATTGATGCAAACCTCTGAAAACGATTTACGCCAAATCGACATCGTCAAAATGTACACCTCCAAGAAATGCTTGGTGATTGATGATTTTCCGGAAATTCGCGGCTCGCTGATGCGTTCCCTGCGCAATTTCGGCGCCGAATCCGTGGATACTGCAGCGGACGGCGACGACGCGGTAAAACTTTGTAGTCAGAATCGTTACGACATCGTCATCTGCGACTACAACCTCGGCATGGGCAAAGACGGCCAGCAGGTACTTGAGGAAGTCCGCTATCTGCGCGTGCTGCTGATGACCAGCCTGTTTGTGATGCTCACCGGCGAGTCGTCGCGGGAAATGGTGCTGGGCGCCCTCGAGTGCCAGCCCGATGATTACATCACCAAACCTTATACCGAAGCCTCTCTGCGCACCCGGCTCAACCGCGCCATTGTCCGTCACGAAGCTCTGCTGCATATCAAGAAGGCGATTTCCGACGGCAATTATCAGCGCGCCGTGGATGCTTGCAACGAGATGATCCGCAGTCAGAGCCGCTATGCCAACGACTGTCTCAAGATGAAGGCCCAGCTGCTGTTCCTGCTGCGCCAGCTGGCGGAGGCCAAACAACTTTACGAAAGCGTGCTGGATAAAAAGCCAGTGGTATGGGCAAAACTGGGCCTGGGTAAAACCCTCTTGGCGATGGGCAAACTCGACTCGGCGGAGGATATCCTCGAAGACGTGATCCGCGAGGACAACCGCTATATCGAAGCGCACGATCTGCTGGCCGACGTGTTTATGGCAAAAAACGATATTTTGAGCGCCCAGAAGGCTATTGAGAGAGCCTCGCAGGTCTCGCCCAAGTCTGTGCACCGCCACCGCAGACTCGCCGAGCTCGCCGACATCAACGGCGACGACGAACTCGCAGCGAAGTGCCATCAAAACGCCATCAAGTGGGGTATCAACTCCTGTTACGAGTCGGCTCAGGATTACTTCAATTACGCGCGCAAAGTCTCCGATGTGGTGCGAGGAGGCAAAGATCCCAGCGAAGGCAGTATCTTGGTGAAACACGCCGTCAGCTATCTGGAAAGAGCGCGCAAGCGCTACGACAATGCACCAGAGGTTGAGGCCCAATCCCACATGGTGGAAGCGCAGCTTTTTCACAGCCAGGGCAAAATGAGTAAAGCCCAGGAATCTACCGCCAAGGCCAAAAAACTCTACAACAACCTGAGAAGCCCCTCGGCCGATGCCAGTCTGGAGCTCGCCCGCACACTGCACACCATGAATGAAGAGGAGCAGGCCCGCGCGATCCTCACGTCCCTCGCCGCCAGCCATCCCAAAGACGAGAAACTGCTCCGCATCATTGACGGCATTACCGGCGAGCCGATTTCGGACGACGGCAAACAGGTGGCGACCAGACTCACCAGAGCCGGTATCTCGTCATATGAAGCGCGGGATTTCGATAATGCCATCGATGTTTTCAATCAGGCGATCAACGCCTACCCCCGGCATGTGGGCCTGAATCTCAACCTGATACAGGCAGTTCTGGCCGCCACAGAAGTGGTCGGATCAAATCCTAAATACGAGAAGCTTTGCCGCCGCAGCCTGCGCGCCATCGGCCAGATCAACAGCGACCACAAACAGTTCAAACGCTACGCTTTCCTGCAAAAGCAGCTCAGCAAACACTATCCGAAGCTCCTTGCCGCGATCTGACCCTATTGCCCCAGACCCGCACTCTTTGGGCTCCACGAGGTCTTTTTGGTATCCTTGCGCCCTTTCTTCCCTGCGCATAGGGAACATACCGTCACTCGAGGTCTTTTCATGCCGCAATACCGCTCCCGCACCACCACTTCCGGCCGTAACATGGCCGGCGCCCGCGCCCTGTGGCGCGCCACAGGCATGAAGGATGAGGACTTCCAGAAACCGATCATCGCTGTGGTGAACTCCTTTACCCAATTCGTCCCAGGCCACGTCCATCTGAAGGATCTCGGCCAATTGGTTGCACGTGAAATCGAAAAAGCCGGCGGCGTCGCCAAAGAGTTCAACACCATCGCCGTGGATGACGGCATCGCCATGGGTCATGACGGCATGCTCTACAGCCTGCCCAGCCGCGACATCATCGCCGACTCGGTCGAGTACATGGTGAACGCCCATTGTGCCGACGCCATGGTGTGCATCTCCAACTGCGACAAAATCACCCCTGGAATGCTGATGGCGGCAATGCGCCTCAATATCCCGGTTGTCTTCGTTTCCGGAGGCCCCATGGAAGCCGGCAAAACCAAGCTCGCCAACCACGGCCTGGACTTGGTGGACGCCATGGTGATCGCGGCCGACAGCTCTGTATCCGATGAGACGGTTGCGGAATACGAACGCAGTGCCTGCCCCACCTGCGGCTCCTGCTCCGGCATGTTCACCGCCAATTCCATGAACTGTCTGACCGAAGCCCTGGGTCTAAGCCTGCCGGGCAACGGTACCGTGCTCGCCACGCATGCGGATCGCCAGCAACTGTTCGAACGCGCCGGTTCCCTGATCGTGGAGATCACCCGCCGCTACTACGAAGAAAACGATGACAGCGTGCTGCCGCGCAATATCGGCAACGAAGCCGCCTTCGCCAATGCGATGGCCCTGGACATCGCCATGGGCGGCAGCACCAACACCATTCTCCACCTGCTCGCCATCGCCCGGGAGGCCGGCACTGATTTCGATCTCAGCACCATCGACCGCCTCAGCCGGGTGGTACCGCAGCTCTGCAAAGTCGCCCCCAACACGCAGAAATATCACATCGAAGACGTCCATCGCGCCGGCGGCATTATGGGCATTTTGGGCGAATTGAGCCGTGCAGGGTTGATCAACGACCAATGCAGCACCGTCCATACCCGCACCATGAAAGAGGCGATTGAGGCCTGGGATATCACGCTCAATCCTTCACCCGAGGTGGTCAAGTTTTACCGCGCCGGCCCCGCCGGTATTCCCACTCAACAGGCCTTCAGCCAAGCCACTCGATGGCCGATGCTGGATGCCGACCGGGCCCAGGGATGTATTCGCTCGCTTGAGCACGCCTACTCCCGCGAAGGTGGTTTGGCGGTGCTCTTCGGCAATATCGCGGAGAAAGGCTGCGTGGTGAAAACCGCCGGCGTCGACGAAGGCAATCTGTTTTTCGAGGGCACCGCGCATGTGACCGAGTCCCAAGATCAGGCAGTGCAACACATCCTGGATGGCCTAGTGAAGGAAGGCGATGTGGTGATCGTCCGCTATGAAGGCCCCAAAGGTGGGCCGGGGATGCAAGAGATGCTCTACCCCACCTCTTACCTGAAATCGAAAGGCCTGGGCAAAGCTTGCGCGCTGCTAACCGACGGGCGCTTCTCCGGCGGCACTTCTGGACTGTCCATCGGCCACGTTAGCCCCGAAGCGGCCTCCGGCGGCGCCATAGGCCTGGTGCGCGACGGCGACCGGATAAGGATCGACATCCCGAATCGCAGCATCAATGTCCTGGTGAGCGAAGAAGAGCTGGCCAAACGGCGGCAGGAGCAGGACGCGCTGGGCTGGAAGCCGCAGAATCCGCGCCCGCGACAAGTCAGTGCTGCATTAAAGGCCTATGCGCTCCTGGCTACCAGCGCCGACATGGGTGCGGTCAGAGATCTGGAGAAGCTGGAAAGACTAAGCCACGAATAACGGAACCACGGATCAAGGAAGATCCTGCTCAATCTGTCAGACACAAAAAAGCCCTCAAAAGAGGGCTTTTATTTAGCGCTGTCGTAATGATTACTCTGTTGCGGCCTGGGCCACGCCACCCAAGTTGGCGTTTCTCAGACCTTCTTCGCGCCTCTTCTCGTTCTGTACGTACTTGATCAGATTCTGCGCATGAGTCTTATACTTTTCATCCTTAACCGCTTCCTGCAGGGCTCTGATGGATTCATCGTATTTTTTCATGCTCAGATAGGCGGAGCCGATGTACATCTGGACCTCGCCCTGACTACGTAGACCACCTTTGCTCAGCGCCTTTCTGGCAGATGAAACAGCCTCTTCATACTTCTCTGAGTCCAGATAAATGGCTGCCAGAGTTGCGTAGATTTTGCCGTTATCCATCTTCTGTGCGGCTTCTTCCATGATTGGTAGAGCTTTTTTCAGCTCCTGTGCCTGTGTCAGAGACACCGCCCATACTTCCAGGTTTTTCGCATCGCGGTTGACAACTTTTGAATCAACTCCTTTCTTCATCACCTTGCTGGCCAGATAAGGCGCTTCGGCTCCGAGGAAAAGATATGCCAGATTCTTATACTGATTCTCTTTGTCGAATACGCCAGCGGTATACAGAGCGTCCAACAAAGCCATCTGCTCCTTCTCTTTACCATTCATACCGTAAATAGAAGCCAGCTGTGAAAGAATTCGGGTATCAGTGAATTTCACCGCCAGCTCTTCGGCAACTGTTTCGGCAGATTTGTAATCCTCCTTGTCAATGTGAATAGCCATCTGCAGCTTGTACCAGCCTTCACGCGGAGTATCACCCTTGTCTTTGGCGAGTTTTATCGATTTCGCGACTTCTCTAAGCGCTTCGTCCTTTTTATTCAACAAATAATAGTTCTGCGCGCGGTAATAAAAATAATCGTCCGGCACAACGGCGGGGCACAGCGCTTCCCATTTGCTGAAATGATCCAACGCCTCCTGATAGCGTTCTTCTGAAGTCAACAACTGTGCGATCTGATAGGTCAGCTGTGCTTCCAAGGTGTCAGGAATATGGGGCGACTTGGACAAAACTTTCTTAAAGTAATCAATCGCGCCAGGGATATTGTCCATATTGTATTGGACGACTGCCGCACGCTGATAAAGCTGCGCCCATTCGTAGTCATTACAATCGTCACAACGATCCACCAGCTGCTTAAGCTTCGGCCAGGCCGCCTTGTAGTTGGACTCAGGAGCCTTGCCGGTCTTTGGGTCCGGCTCGGGACTCATAAGAGAATCCACCTCAGCAACTTTTTTGAAAAACTTCTGGTCGAGAGCTTTGAGCCGGCGTTTCTCCGGTGGCGCCTTACAGCCCGGCAGCTTGGATGCTGCCGGAGATTGTGCCCAAGCAGCGTTATCAACGAGGCGGAGACCGGCAATTTCAACTGAAGGCAGGCTGGTCAAACCCAACCCGACAACTGCGGTGAAAATACCGGCGACTTTCAATCCAAGAGATTTGTTCATCTTGCTACCACTCATTCTTTGGCCATCTGGAACAGGAACTTGTACTGCACTCCAGGCACGTCCACAGGCTGACCATCTACAACACGGGGTTTGTATTTGATCTTCTCGGCAGCTTTAAGTGCCGCACGTTCAAATACAGTGTCAGGGCAATCGGCGACGAACGCATCTTTAGTGGTGCCATTGGCTGCCACCGTGAACTCCACCGTACAGTAACCCTCTTTTCCTGTCTGGGCCGCGCGGCGTGGATATTCAGGCTGTACCACCGTCAGAGGGATCATCTCCCCATCACCAAAACCAGTTGGTCCAGTGATTGTCGGTTTCGCGTCAATTTTTGGAGCCAGACTAATACCTTCATTGCTGACTTCCGGGGCATCGAACTCCGGTCGCGGCAAATCTGGTGGTGCCAGTTCAACTTCCTCCGGCTTATCCGGCTTACTGGTGTCATATTCCGTTTCGATTTTGCGCTCTGGCATGACGATATCCGGTACGCGGAACTCGACTACCTCACCGGGTCCTTTGATATTGGTCTGAATCAGGATATGCATGATAAGCAGCAAACCCAGAGTTACACCTAATGCCAGTCCACTCGCAGTTAAGTATCTTGCAAAGCCCATACGATTACTCCTTCCGCGTTGCAATGGAGATATCGGTGATACCAAGCTGGCGAGCAGCCTGCGCGACTTCATTCAAGACTTTGATACTTGATTTGGCATCGGCCTGAATAATCATCGGACTTTTGGGGTTATCAGCCAACAAAAGCTCTATCTGGTCTTTCACAAAAAGCGGGTCAATTTCATTTTTATCAACCCAGATTTTGTTTTCAGAATTGATCGCAACCAGGATCTTGGCGTTCTTAACTCTCGCAGTATTTGCATCAGGGCGATCAACTTCAACTCCCGGCTCCTTAATAAAGGTGGCCGTCACAATAAAGAAGATCAACATGATGAATACCACGTCGAGCATAGGGGTCAAGTCAATCGTTGCCCCTATATCTTCATCAGCGGATGATTTCCTGCTGCTCATGGTTACTTCTCTTAATCGGGCTGACCCGCAGGTCAGCCTTAGTTAAAGGGACGCTATTAATGGTCCATCGTGAGATGGTCTTCCAATAACTGCGCTTCACGCTCGGCTATCTGATTAACGATAGTGCCGCCAAATACGCCGGATATCGCAGCCACCATGCCCGCCATGGTCGGTATAGTCGCCTGCTTGACACCACCTGCCATGGACTTGGCATCAGCACCGCCCGTAGTCGCCAGTACATTAAATACCTCAATCATGCCCGATACAGTGCCGAGCAGACCGAATAGCGGGCAAAGCGCCGTAATGGTGCCAATCATATCGAGATTGGCACGGATGCTATCTGAAATCCTGGACACCATTGCCGCGCGGATCTGGTGTGCGTTCCAGGACTTTCGCTCGGCCCGAGAATCCCAAGCATCTACTGTATTTTTGACTAAACGGCGCAACGAACTGCGATAAAACCAGATACGCTCAAATATCAACGTCCATAAAATAAACGTCAACACGGCGATGGCAAGCAATACCGGGCCGCCGGATGCAACGAAGGCCCGTACCGTTTCCAAAGCTTCCGACAATGACCAGGACATGGGTTATCTCCTGTTATTTGCTTTCAGCTTTTTCGGCAATAATTCCAGCGCTCTGTTCTTCCAGTACATGCACGATGCGTTTGGCTTTACCGCTGAGGATGGTGTGCATGAATACGGTCGGAATCGCAACAACAAGACCCTGAACCGTCGTTACCAGTGCGGTAGAAATACCACCAGCCATCAATTTCGGGTCACCAGCACCGAAGTCTGTAATAGCTTGGAAGGTCTGAATCATACCGGTTACCGTACCGAGCAGACCCATCAGCGGCGCAACCATTGAAATGATCTTGATCATGTTCAGGCCGCCTTCGATTGCGGGACGCTCTTTTAGGACCGCTTCTTCAAGCTTCAATTCCAGCGATTCAACGTCGATCTCGGGATTATCTTCAGCCACTTTCAAAACACGACCCAGCGGGTTGTCGGAACTCGCACGGCTCGCTTTAAGCTGCTTGGATACCTTGTTGCCGATAACGGTCAAGGAGAAGAAACGCCAAACGATCAGGATCAGACCTACGCCACCCAGGCCGTAAATGATGATGTAACCAACCAGACCACCTTGCTCCATACGCTCATTCAAATCTGGACGCGCAACCATGATCTGCATGATCTCTCCACCCAGTGGCAGGGTAGGGTCTACACCCACCTGGGTAAAGCCGGAGGTCGCATTTTCCAAAGCAGATGGATTAGGCAATCCAGCTGGTTGCAGGCGGGGTACAGACAAGGTATCAGAGCCCGGGCTAAAGAACAGGTATTTGCCATCGGACACTACGCCGTAGTTACCAATACGCACCACTCGCTGTTCCGCTTGCTGTCCGTCACCATAGGCAACTTTCGCGTTAAAGCTGACAATCTTGCCGGCTTCAACAGTTTCGCGCTGGATTTCATAAATAAGCCGCTCGATCTCTTCGATAGTCGGCAAACTGGTTTCGCTGTCCATTTTTTTGGAGAGCTCGGTCGCAAAATCGGAGCGGCCGGGGTATTGCAGACTCACCAGCGAGTTCTTCAGATTGGCCTGCAAATCACCAGAAGCAGTTTTCAGGTGACCGAAGAGCTCTTTCAACGAGCCCATGCGCTCATCCAACTGGGCCCGCAGAGCTTTGATCTGCAGATCCTGTTTCTCGTAAGTGGCTTCCAACTCCGCAGAGCGGGCTTCTTCCTGAGCACGGCTTTTTTCGGCGTTGGCCAGAAGGCTTGCACGCTGAGCTTTTTCGCGGATGAATTCCGCTTCACGCTGTTGATGCTCCTTGCTCTCACTGACTTTGCTGTCTTTCATCAATTGCAACAGCTGATCAAGAGATGTGGCTTTGTCTTGTGCCTGAGCAACACCCGCGAACAATAAAGTGCCCGCCGCCACCAGACTTAGGATTTTATTTTTAGCAAAAACTCTCATTTTGCAGCCTCCGGAGCAGCAATAGGCAGGAGCATAATGTCATTCTGAGCCTTTTTCTGGGCTATACGAACGGCGTTGCGAACGGGGAGTTTGTAGTCGCCGCTATCCAATGTGACCCACTGCTTGGCATTCTTGTCCCAAACGCCGGTCAATGAGGTATCCATTGTCTGGTACATGAGAGCAACGCGGCCGATGGAAAGTATGTTGACTTGCAGATCCTGTCCGTCGACGTTCAGAGTGGTTTCATAAGTATCCACTTTGCGAGAATATTCGGATTCGATGGCGTAGATTTCGAGGACCTGACGGAATTTCTCGGAGATAGTGACATCCGCGTCTTCCATCAATGCACGCACATCGGCAATACGTGACAGTCGGTCCTCTTTGCGATAAGGGGCATCCAACTGAACAAACTGCTCAATGGCATCCAGCATTTCCAGAACCAGAGGCTGGATCTGACGCTGGATAACGGTAACCTGACTGGTGGAGTCCGTCAGCTTAGACATGATTTCACGCTGACTGGCCAACTGCTTATCCAATTGAGCGTTGTAAACCCGCAGTCCCTCTATCGTTTTATTAACCTGCTTGAATTGATTGATCAGGTCATTGGTCTCATCTTGCAATTTGTTGATGCGCACTTGGGACTTTTGCGCATCGGCAACCTTGGACTGACCTACTGCCAAAACGGCGTCAAGCGACTGGTCTGCGAACGACGAGCCCGCAAAAACCGCTCCGGCAGTTAGCACTGTGGACAGTGCCACAGCTTTAATTCGCTGCTTCTTCATATTCCCCCCCAACTCGGGTGCTTACGGTAGATAAAGACGGAAACTGAAAACACCTCGAAAGGAAATGCTTCAGAAACGTATGAGAGTGACTGGGCCAAAACTCAGAGCTCGGCATTTTAAAAGGACGGATTCGCAACATACAAATGTTTATCAACCAACCGATTATTACCCACCCGACACCATCACTTTTGGTAACACCGGCGCTACCTTTTTCGCAAAAACGGTAACAGCTCGGTAACATCTTGTTGGTTTGACAAACAAAAGCGCAATTAAACCCAATGCGCATTATCAGATTTAGGTGCTAAAAAGGTCTTTCGTACCCAACAAAGGAGCATGCCAGCGGATTTTTTTCATCTGCCGGCCACTCTTCGCGGCTGATCTCGGACCATTCACCAGGGGTGATCGGCGGAAAAAATGCGTCGCCGGGAATATCCGCATGAACTTCGGTCAGATAAAGTCGTTGCGCCAAAGGTAGTGCCTGCTGATAAAGGCTTGCACCACCGATCAGCATGATTTCCTTTTTATCTACGCGCCGCGCGATTTCCGCTGCGCAGTCAATTGCCGCCTCCAGACTGTTTACAACAGTAACACCTTCGCTCAGCCAGCCAGCCCGACGGCTCACCACTATATTGCTGCGCCCAGGCAAAGGCCGCCCTATGGAATCAAAGGTTTTACGCCCCATGATGATCGGATGCCCCATGGTAACGGCCTTGAAATGGGCGAGATCCCGCGGCAAATGCCAGGGCAATTGGTTGTTGAGACCAATGGCGCGATTGCGAGAGAGGGCGCAAACCAGAGCAAGTTGCGGATCAGACATGCAACTCAGACCGCGATTGGTGCAGCTATATGAGGATGAGACTGGTAGTCACGCAGCTCAAAGTCGTCATAGCGAAAATCAAAGATATTGCTCACCTCGGGATTCAGCCACATATGCGGCAATGGGAAAGGCTCCCGCCCGAGCTGCTCTTCCACCTGATCCAGATGATTGGTATAGAGATGGGCATCACCGAAGGTGTGGACAAAATCACCCGGCTGCAGCCCGGTCACCTGCGCAACCATCATCGTCAGCAGCGCATAGGATGCGATATTAAAAGGCACACCGAGGAAAATATCGGCGCTGCGCTGATACAACTGACAGGAAAGCCTGCCTTCCAGAACATAAAACTGGAACAGCGTGTGGCACGGCGGCAAGGCCATTTTGCCGGCGGCCGCGTTGTCCTGGGGGAAATACTCTCGTCCGGCAACACCGCAGGGTTCCACGCTGAGACGATCAAGCGGCGCGAATGGGGTTTGCGCTTGATCTGCTCGATCACCTCGCTGATCTGATCGATTACGCCGCCGTCGGCGGTGGACCAGGAGCGCCATTGGGCGCCGTAGACCGGGCCCAACTCACCGCTCTCGGTCGCCCACTCATTCCAGATGCGCACACTGTTTTCCTGCAGATAGCGCACATTGGTATCGCCGCGCAGAAACCACAGCAACTCATGGATGATGGAGCGCATATGGCATTTTTTGGTTGTGACCAGCGGAAAACCATCGGCCAGATTGAAACGCATCTGATGGCCGAACACACTCAGCGTGCCGGTGCCGGTGCGATCCTCTTTGCGTATCCCGTGATCCCGCACATGCCGCATCAAATCGAGATATTGCTTCACGCCTTCTGCTCCTTGCGCGCAGCCTCCGGAGCACCGGTGTAAATGGTCCCGCGGCGGTATGCCCAAATGATCAGAGCCAAACCAACGGCGATCATGGGCAGGCAGAGCTGCTGGCCCCGAGTTATCCAGCCAAACCACAAATCCGCCTGGAGATGCGAATCGGGTTCGCGCACAAACTCCACAGAGAACCGGAATACGCCATATAAAAGAAGAAACAAACCAATGACCGCCCCGCGAGGCCGGGGCTTGCTGGAAAACCAGAACAGAATGATGAACATGACCAGCCCTTCGAGCACCGCCTCATACAACTGTGAAGGGTGGCGCGGCAGGCCGGTTGGATCCTTGGGAAAAATCATCGCCCATGAAACATCGGTCGCGCGCCCATAGAGTTCGCCACCGATAAAGTTGCCCAGGCGGCCGAAGAACAATCCAAGAGGCGCAAAAGGCGCAACAAAATCCACCAGATCAAAAAAGTTTCTGTTGATCTTTCTCGCGTACAACATCATCGCAACCGCGTAGCCGATAAGACCGCCATGGAACGACATGCCGCCTTCCCAGAGCCTGAAGATCATCAGCGGGTCGTTCATCCACGCCTGGAAATTATAAAAAATAATGTAGCCGACCCGCGCACCCAGGACCACGCCCATAGCGGAATAGAACACCAGATCCTCGGTCTGGCGAGGTTCGACCACCATCGGTCTCTTGCTGGCGCGATACCAGGCCAACAGCCACCCGCCGGTAAAGCCGAAGAGATACATCAACCCATACCAGTGAATATCAAAAGGTCCAAAGGTCTTTCCGGCGACAGTGAATGCACCTATGGACAGAGCGACGAGGTCTATATTCGGGTAAGCCAGCATGGACAATATTCACCCCTTGAGGAAATCGAGGGCGAATCATAAGCAGAAAAGCAGCTCGGGTCTACGAGCAGGGACTCTATTCAGGGAGCTTCGGCTTGAGGAGCCGGGTGAGGCCGCACGCCTCAAATGTGGTCTCGATACAGCGGTTGATGGATTCGGTATCCGGCAGGGTCATCACCTCCGCCAGCAGCTTTTCCGCGCGCTCAAGGGTGATGCAGCGAATCACCGATTTGACTTTGAGCAGGTTGGTGGCGTTCATCGACAACACATCAAAGCCCATGGCGACCAGCAGCATGGCGGCGGAGGGATCGCCCGCAAGTTCGCCACAAATACCCACAGGCACACCCTGGCTGTGACTTTCGCGCACCACTGTATTCAGTGCGCGCAGCACTGCAGGATGCAGCGAGTGATAGAGATCCGCAACGCGGGCGTTATTGCGGTCGACCGCCAAAAGGTATTGGGTCAGGTCGTTGCTACCGACCGATAGAAAATCGGCGCGCGCCGCCAACTCACGCGCTTGATATACCGCCGACGGCACTTCCACCATAACCCCAATGGGCGGCATCTGAATGTTATAACCCTCGTCCAGCAACTCGTCGAACGCCCGGTAAATCAGCATCTGCGCGACTTCCAATTCTGGAATCGATGAAATCATCGGCAGAAGAATGCGCAGATTATCGAGGTCCTCGCTAGCTTTGAGCATGGCGCGGACCTGAGAGAGAAAAATCTCCGGGTGATCGAGGGTAATACGGATGCCGCGCCAACCGAGAAACGGGTTGTCCTCGGAGATTGGAAAATACGGCAGGGACTTGTCGCCGCCGATATCCAGCGTGCGCATGGTCACCGGGTGCGGCGCAAACGCCTGCAGTTGCTCGCGATAGACCAGCCGCTGCTCCTCTTCCGAGGGAAAGCGGTCGCGCAGCATAAAAGGAACTTCGGTACGGTAGAGACCGACACCCTCAGCACCCCGCTCCAACGACAGCATCGCATCTGCCATCAGACCAGTGTTGACCCAGAGGGCAACGCGGTGTTTGTCGAGGGTCTCGCACGGCAGATCCTTGAGCTGCTCCAGACCCGCAACCAGCTGCAGATCCTCTTCAACTATGTCCTGGTAATGGGCTTTCAAGCCCGGCGACGGATCGCTGTAAACCGAGCCGTGATAACCATCGACGATCAATTCACGCCCGTCGAGCTTGGTGTAAGGCAGATCCACGGCACCCATTACCGTGGGAATACCCATGGAGCGGGCGAGAATGGCGACGTGGGAGTTGCCCGACCCGCGCACGGACACCAATCCGACGAGCTTGCCATGGGGGCACCTCACCCAGCACGGATGCCGTCAGTTCCTCGCCAATCAAAATGGTGTTTTCGGGGTAGATACGCTCTTTCTGCGCGGACTCCTGCAAATACGCCAACACCCGGCTGCCCAGATCCTGCACGTCGGAGGCGCGCTCGCGCAGATAGGGGTCGTGCATGCTGGAGAAGTTCTTCACATGCTCGAGGATCACATCGCTCCAGGCATACTGCGCGGAGAAACCCTCGAGAATCCGCTCGGTCACTTCGCCGCCAAGCGAAGCGTCATCCAACATACCGAGGTAGGCATCGAAGAGAACCTGCTCCTCCTTGTTGAGACGCAGCTTCAGTTCGTCGCCCAGGCGTTTGACGTCTTCGCGCACCGCCGAAAGGCAGCTTTGAAAGAATGCCAGCTCCGCCTCGACATCGTCGCAAGTCTGATAGGGCACGGCATTGAGATCGGCGAGCGGTGAAATGACCACAGCGCGCCCAATGGCCACGCCGGGCGCACCCGCCACACCGGAGAATTTTGCTTCGCGCGCAGGAGTATTCGCGCCTATGACATTGAGAACGCCGGTCGCTTCGGCGTGGGCAATGACGCCGGCCAACTGCGCCGACATGGTGACCAGAAATGCCTCTTCACCCTCATCAAACTTGCGCTGTGCGCCCTGCTGTACCACCAGGACACCCAGTACATTGCGATGATGGATGATGGGTACACCAAGGAAGGCGGCGTACCTCTCCCCTCCCCGGTTTCGGGGAAATACTGGTACTTGGGGTGAGAGTCGGCCTGATCGAGATTGATGGGCTCTTCGCGAGCCGCCACCATGCCCACGAGGCCCTCGTTGAAAGCCAGACGCACCTGACCGATAGCCTCTTCGTTTAAGCCGTCGGTTGCCATCAGGGTGTAGTAGCCCTGGGGGTCACGCAGATAGACGGAGCACACCTGGGTGTTCATCGCGCCTTTTACCCGGGCAACGATGATTCTCAGAACCGAATGCAGATCCCGCGCAGAATTGACCTCTTGCACAATGCTGCGCAAAGAGTTCAGCATGCGGCCTCCCCGGAGCTGCAGAAGTCTTCTTGGTACTGAGATTGAATGGGGGACAATTCCCGCAAAGCGCGGCGGTACACATCGCGCTTAAAGGCAACGACATTGTTCACCGGATACCAATAACTGACCCAGCGCCAGTGGTCGAATTCGGGCGTGGAGTTGAGAGCGAGATTGATTTGTTCATCGGTGCCGAGAAAGCGCAGCAGAAACCACTTCTGTTTCTGTCCGATGCACACCGGCTGCTGCTGTCTGACATAGCGCGACGGCAAGCGATAACGCAGCCAGCCACGAGTGACGCCGAGAATTTCAACATCCTCTGGACGCAGACCGACTTCCTCTTCAAGTTCGCGATACAACGCCTGTTCGGCACTTTCGTGCTGCTTGATTCCGCCCTGGGGAAACTGCCAGGCATCCTGACCGCCAACGCGCCGCGCCCACAACAATTCGCCTCGGGAATTGGTGAGAATAATGCCCACATTGGGACGGAACCCATCGGCGTCGATCACGGCAGCCTCGCGCTTGTTGTTATACTAGTCGAGCTATTGTTTCACAGTTGGTCTGACTCAGCAATTTGACCATTACAGCCTCTTATTACTCATCCAGACCGGATTTTTCCCTTCGTTCTCCGAGCAACATCCGGTGATTTCACAGGAGTATTTTCTTGAGTTTAGCGATATTTGATCTCGACAACACTTTGATCGCCGGCGACAGCGACCACCTGTGGGGCGAGTTTCTGATCGAGCAGGGCAAGGTGGATGCGGAGCACTATCGCGAGCGCAACGACTTTTTTTATTCCGCCTACCAGCAGGGCAACCTCGACATACATGCCTATCTGGAATTTGCTCTTACGCCGTTAAAAGGTTTTTCTCCGGCGGAATTGGCAGCCCTGCATCAAACATTTATGGACCACAAAATCCACCCGATTATGCTGCCCAAAGCGCAGGCTTTGATCGACCAGCACCGTCGCAACGGTGACACACTTTTGATCATCACCGCCACCAATCGTTTTGTCACTGCCCCGATTGCCCGACTCTTGGATATTCCGCATTTGCTCGCCTCGGAACCCGAGCTGGTGGGCGGCTGTTATACCGGCAAGGCGACCGGGATTCCGTGTTTCCAGAGCGGCAAAGTCACCCGTCTGCAGGAGTGGCTCGCGGCAACCAATCAAAGCCTGGGCACCGCCCACTTCTATTCGGATTCCGCAAACGACATACCGCTGTTGCAGGCGGTCAGTCATCCGGTCGCCGTGGACCCCGACCCGCGCCTGCGTAGCTTTGCCCTTGCCAACCAGATTCCCATTATCAGCCTGAGGTAAAACGTGTCCGCTCTTAGCCTCCTCCGCCTCGTTGTCGTGAGCGCAGCTCTCTGCGCAATTGCCAGTTGTGACCGGCAGACAGACACACCGCCAAACAAAGCCACAAAACCCGAGACCGCCGCGCCCGGCCGCTCGGCATCCACTTCTGGCGAAACCGCGCGCACCGCCAATCCCGCCTGGCCGCTCGGGGGAGAACTGCTGAGCGAAGCCACCGGACGCGCAGAGGCACTGAATCAGACCGTAGCGAAACTGCTCGATTCACCCAATATCGAAAATCTGGAAAACGCCCAAAACGCCTGGCGCGAAACCGCCGCGTCGCTCGAACAATTTCACCTGTTTTCCCGTCTGGGTGTGGTGGCACCAAAAGATTTCCAGAAGCTGGTGGACTTTCAATTCAATTTGACGGCCTGGCCGATCCAACCCGGTTATTTGGACGCCTTCGGCGAGCATCCCTACTCTGGCATCGTGTTCGATATAGGTGTGCCCATGACAGCGGAAACTCTGCGCGAACAACACGGCATGACGGACAACGGCGACGCCACCCTCGGCGTTTATGCATTGGAATTCATTCTGTTCGGCGAGCAGAACAATCGCGGGCCACTGTTATTCCAACCCATTACCGGCCTCAGCGAGCAGGATCAGGAGACCGGTTATACCAGCGTCGAGGAGCTGCCGCGCAACCGGCGCCGGGAACTGCTGCGCTTGCAAGCAAAACTGCTGCTGGAGGATGTGCAGCATTTGCAGATGGCTTGGGTGAACAGCCAGCCCGGATACTTGCAACACCGGCTTGAGGTCCTGTCACCGGCGCAACAAGCCGATCTGCTGCGCAAGGCGGCCCTGGCTCTGGCGACCGAGCAGCTGGTCACCATCGCCAATCAAAGTCCGACCGGCAGCAGCGATTTATGGCAGGGACAACAATTGGCAGACCGTCTCGCGGCGCAAATGGAAGGACTGGCGCGCTTCAACTCCCGCGCGCCACTGGGCAGCCAAGTGGAGGTGGAAATTGCCAAATGCCTAGCCGCCATGAATGACATCCGCCGCCTGCCGCCGCTCAATGATCAGGGGCTCGCCCCCAGGGCGGATTGGAAGGATACCTACACCAGCCTGCGCGAGCTGATCAAAGCGCTCAATCCGGCACCAGCCGACGCCGAAAATAATGCAGCCAACTTGTAAAAAGCAAAGCCTCGTGTTTGTAAAAAGCGCAACGCTCTAGTGTAAGCAACACACGTCAAATTCCCCGCTTGGCGGCGCCATGGCGCCGTCGCCCTTGTCTCAGCGACTGAACTTCGTCTGGCACCCTTTTTGCGCCGCCTGCGCAGTTTAACTACGCAGGATGGCCTACCTTGCTTAAGACGATCGCCATAATTCTGATCACCGTCACTTTGACGTCTCTCTATTTTGTTATCTCGCGTCGCCGCCGCACGCCGAAATATCAATTGAGCCCTGACGATTTGCCGGATGTGGGCGAGTGCCTGCTGAAATTTGCCGGCATGACCAAAAGCGCCGTGCACAGTGGCAATCATATTCAGGTCTATCAAAACGGTGCGCTTTTTCCAGCGCTGATAGAGAGCATTGAAGCCGCCAAAGACACTGTCCATCTGGAAACGTTTGTCTGGGATAAAGGGGAGTTGGAGCGTGAATTTGTCGAGCTTCTCTGCCGGAAGGCCAAACAGGGGGTAAAAGTCCGAGTGCTGTTGGATGCCATAGGCTCCATGGATGCGGACAAACAACAGCTGCAGAAAATGCGTGAAGGCGGTGTCGACCTGTGTATTTATTGCGAAGTCCAGTGGTGGAATCTGCGCCGTTTTAATCACCGCACGCACCGCAAAATTCTCGTTGTCGATGGGTTGGAGGCTTTTACATTCGGCCACGGCATTGCTGATCAATGGCGCGGTAACGGCGAAGATAAAAACCATTGGCGCGATACGGGTGTGCGCATCAAAGGCCCTGCGGTCTTCGCGCTGCAATCAGTTTTTATGGAAAACTGGATTGAAGAGACCACCTGCATTCCCACTGAAGGTTCATGTTTTCCCGAATTGCATGAAGAAGGAGAGATCACGGCACATGTGGTCAGCAGCGCGGCGGGCGATGCGATTTCAGGCGTGGGATTGCTCTACAGCCTGGCAATTGCCAGCGCGAAAAAAAGCATTTATATCCAGAACCCCTATTTCGCACCGGAAAAAAATGTGGTCGAGCTGCTGGGCAAAATGGTCAAACGCGGAGTGGAAGTCCATTTGATGGTGCCGGGCAAACAGACGGACAATCCTTTTGTGCGCTGGGCGGGCTGTTCGCTTTATCGCTCGCTTCTGGAATCGGGCGTGAACATCTACGAATTCCAGCCGACTTTATTACATCAAAAAATTGTCATCGTGGACGAACAGTGGACGCACGTCGGTTCCACCAATTTTGATGCGCGCTCTCTGGCGCTGAATGAAGAAGTCGGCGTGGGCATTTTGCATAAACCCATAGCCGACCAGTTGATTGCGGCATTTTATGAAGATCTGGAGCGCTGCACCAAAATCGAATTGCACGAGTGGCGCAAGCGTCCCTGGTATTACCGTGCGTTTGATAAATTTGCTTATATGCTGCGCGACCAGCTTTGATCGCGCGCATGTTTTTACCCTGGCTGTTTTATTTTGCTCGTCTCACATCAAATTGATAGAGCAAATTCAAACCGACAAACGTCAAACCATTGCCATCTAGAGAAACCTTCTGGAAAGTGGCGCCCGCTTTAAATTTCTCACTGAGCGGAATATTCACTCCCACGCCCCACAACCAGTCTTCGCCATCGCGACTTATCCATTCGGCTTGATCATCAATCTGCAAGGTATAACCGGCCGACCATGACCACATGCCAAGGCGAAGATAAAATTCTTGATCGTGGGCCGTGATCGCGCTCAAGCGAATGCCGGCATAAGGTCCCTCGCCGGAAATGGGTGCGTGATCCATCATAACTTCGCGCAACGCCTGGGGATCGGAAACCGTCGCCTCCACTTCCAGCTCGGTTGTGCCGCCATCCATATAACCCACCTCCACAGCGAACTTGGGATGCAGACGATAGCCGTAGAGCAGCTGCCATCCTGCGCGGTTGGCATCTTTCTCCGTCAGCACGCCATTTTGCGTGTTTTCCACTAAATCAAAATAAAACTGACGCGACTGCCAGTCGCTGTTCACCACCCCCAAGGTGCCTTCAACGTAGGAATTGGATGTATTTTTGGCTTCCGCCTGAGCGGACTCAGGCGATACCGCTGCCACGGCAAAACACGGCAGTAAAACTGCCGCGGCTTTTTGCCAGACACCAGATTTCATCTGCTTGGAAATAATTTCCCGGCGTGTGCGGCGATGAATCAACGCCAATCCCAGCAGGGCCAAAATCCAACTGCCGTCCAGACTGCCGCCGCCTTTAACCCGTGCGCGTTTGTTTTCAAACATTGCTGACAAGCTGATAGATAACTCGTTATCTGACCCGCTCATCTCCAACTCGTCCGCAACCACATAGGCCGTCACGCTGGCATCACCCTCGGCGCTCAAGGTCATTGCGATAGAGCGGCTCTGATCCACAAGAATACTCGGCACGGAACAGATCACCTGCGAACCGGCGCGATCCTCTGAACAGTTCTGCGGCAAGCTCAACACTGACACATTGGCCGGCAACGCGACGGTGACCACAACATTGCGCGCATCAATAGGACCTCGATTAATGACCGTCGCGGTGAACTCAACGTGATAGCGATTGGCGCTGGTGGCGCGCACAGCTCCTTGCAGCACCAAATCACCGACACTGCCGATTTCATCACCGGTGGAGGACAGATAGATTTCCACCGCGTCCCGAATTGCCTCATAAGTCAAAACATCGGTCAAACCATCGTTATTGATGTCATCGGCGAGCACCAGGTGGGGATTGTGGTACAGGATGGTATCGGACAAGGTCCACACAGTGCTGTCGCCAGTGCCGTAGTAGAACTGATAACTGTTGTTATGGTTGATCACCAACAAATCCAGCCGCTGATCACCATTAAAATCCCCCAGCTCCACATGGCGCACACTGGCACCGTTTAAATGCTTGAGCACTTGGAGCTGGTCGTTATCGTCCACGGCGATCACCAGAACGCCGGAAAGCTCGGCGGAATAATTATTGTGCTCGATGCCCACAATAATTTCTTCGCGGCCATCGCCATCCACGTCCGCCAATCGCAGTGCGCTCACACCGGACAGCGACATTTCATGCAATACGGTGAAATTTGCATCGGGCTCAGCGGCGCTCGGCGCCGCCAATAGCGCATGTGATCCCGCTTTGGTGAGTGGCATGCGCTCCAGCACCCCATCCGGGTTGCGCGCAAAGCTCACCAATTGCAGCCCACCTGTGGTCACCAGCGCTAAGGTGCCGGAAAAGGCTTCGGCGTTGGCGGCCGACTTCATCAAAGCAAAATGACGAATGGGTCGGGTAGCGGTAAACACTAAAGGCGCTTGTTCGTAGATGCCTTCTTTGTTTTCGTAGATGTACAAGTGGACGCCATTGCCGCCCACAATCAACTCGGGATAACCGTCTTGATTGAGGTCTTCCAAGAGCGCACTACCGGCATAAGGCAAAGCTTGTGACGCTGGCTCAACCTGGAATTCACCACCGCGATCGTAGTACACCGCACTGGCATCGCCTTGGCGGTTGATCACAACGATATCGTCCAAACCATCTTGATCCACATCAGCGACCAACACTTGCTGGTTGTAACCCAGGTTAGGGATTTCACCCAGAATGTCCGACGTTTGCGTGTCTTCGTTGTAATTGAGCAGCTTCACGCTTTCCCCTTGGATGGTGCCAGCCACCAATTCAAGTGTGCCGTCATCCAACAAGTTGATACTGGCTAAAGTCGTGGCTCTCGCTAAAGAGAAGCTCACGTTGCCACGACTGACAGAACCCTCGGCAATACTGGCATCGGTAATGGCTTGCGCTATCACGTCGCCTTGAGATTCCACATCCACATTGACGATCAGGCTGCCTGCCACTTGCGGCGTAACGCGCAAACGGAAGGTCTGAGATTCACCCTCCGCCAAGGCGAGATCGCAACGGAACGCATCTGAAGCAGACGCACAGGACTCCATACTCGCATCGACATCCAAACCGCTGAGCTGCACATTCAAAGATCCCGACGTCAAAGCCGGTCCCACCGCGTGCTCGACCCGAATGCTCAAGTCCACCATGCGGTCGACCAGTCCTGGCATACCGATCCATTCGGTGGATATCACCAAGCCAGTGGTATTCAACTCGACGACCGTCAAGGTAAAGGCCTGATCTACGCTGTATTGACCATCGTTTGCCTGCAAAACCACCGATTGTGCACCGATCTCACCAAAAGGTGCCGAGCCAAATAAGCGACCATTGACCAAACTCAGCCACTCAGGCCCTTCCACCAAGGTCAGTGCCAACACGCTGTCGGGGTCATTCACGGCAACCACATATTCGTATTCTGCCCCTTCGCTCACGGCTAATACTGGGTCGGAAACAAAACGCGGCATATCATTAACCGGCTCGATAGTGAGGTTCACCAACACGGTTTCACTGGTCAGTTCGCCGTCGGAAACTCGATAGCTGAAGCTGTCCACCACGGTTTCACTGCCATCGTGCACATAGCGGAAGCTGCCATCGCCATTGAGGCTGAATTCCGCCGCATTGCGCGGTGAAGCCACCAGTGTTGCAGTGAGGCGATCGCCGTCGATATCGACATCGTTCGCGATCACGCCTTCCGCTTCACCCGGTTCCAAGATGCCGCCTTCCGCTAGACGGTAACGGTCTGCCACCGCTTGCGGCGCATCATTAAGGTTGACGACGGTGATGTCGAACGAATCCAGAACTGTAGTGTTAACGCCATCACTGACGCTCACAATGATGTTTTCATACACCCCAACATCATCATTCCCCGGTGTTCCGCTGATCTCACCGGTCGCTTCATTAAACGTGGCCCAGTACGGCAAGTTCTGCACACGGAATGTCAGCGCAGTACCCTCTACATCTCGCGCGCTCGGCACAAAACAATAGGTGCCATCTTGATCCACACTGGCTTCTGGTGCGCCTTCGATGTCTGGCGCATCGTTCACCGGGTTGATGGTCAAGGTCACAGTGGCCGAGTTGGACACAACCCCTTCGTTATCCTGAACGGTGTAACGGAATTGGTCGGAACCAAAGTAGTTAGCGGCTGGACGATAGGTGACGGTACCGTCGCCATTGTCTTCCACTTCACCATGGGTAGGTTGAGTCAGTACCAGGGTGCTTGGGTCCAATAAGCCGTCAATATCGCTGTCGTTGGCCAACAGGTCGATGGTCACTTCGGTATCTTCATCCAACGTCGCTGCATCGTTGTTTGCCAGCGGTGCATCGTTCACCGATTCGACAGTCAGCGTGACGGTGGCTGCGTCAGACCATGCCCCGTCGTTGTCCCGCACGTGGTAGGTGAAGCTGTCTTGACCACTGAAGTTATCATTCGGCGTATATGTGATCGCGCCGGTGCTCGGATTCACCACCACAGAGCCGAACTGAGGTGCGGTCACAATACTCACGGAACTCGCCACCAACTGGCCGTCCACATCCGTGTCGTTGCCGAGGACGTTAATGGCGTGAGCCACGTCTTCCAACAAGGTCACGCTGTCAGCAGCGGCTACCGGCACATCATTCACACTTAAAACGGTGATCGCTACCGTGGCCACATTGGACGTAGCACCTTCGGTGTCTTGCACCACGTAGGTCAAACGATCAGAGCCAAAGAAGTTCGCGTTGGGGGTGTACTCGATCCTACCGCCCAAGGGGTCGACTTCCGCCGTACCATGACTGGGCTGCTCGATGATTTGCAACGTCGCGTACGCCAACGGGCTATCACGATCACTGTCGTTGGCCAAGACTTCAAACAGCGCTGTTTCGTCTTCGTTGAGAGTCACTTGGTCATCGATCGCATCGGGCGCATCGTTCACACCCGAAACATTCACAATCACCTGCGCCACGTTCGATAGAGCACCAGAGGCGTCACGCACGGTATAGGTAAAGCTATCGGTACCGTTGAAATCCCGCCTTGGCGTATACAGAACCTTGCCATCGACCACTTCGGCCGCGCCGCGCCCCGGCTGAGTCACTATGGTGATGGACTCGCTGTCCAAGGTATCTGGCGTAAGGTCTGCCATATCCACGTCGGTATCGTTTGCCAAAACATCAATTTCAATGGCGTGATCTTCAGGCGTGGTTGCCACATCGGCTACCGCGACCGGCGCATCATTCACCGCCGTCACCGTAATACTGACTAAGGCCGCTTCAGAAACTGCGCCCGCCAAATCTTCCACGGTGTAGGTGAAGCTGTCTGAACCATTGAAGTTGGTGGCCGGGGTATAGGTCAGCACACCGTTGGCAGTATTCAAAGTCACACTGCCGTGAGCAGGCGCCTGCACCACAAGGACACTGGCAGGATTGATCTGGCTGTCGGCATCGGTATCGTTTGCCAGCACCGAAATCTGCACGGCGACATCTTCGTCTGTCGATACGGTATCCGCATTGGCGACAGGCGCCGCATTCGCCACCGTAAAACGCCAAGCCATTTCACCCTCAATACCGACATAGGTATTGTGAGCCTCATCCCTTACAGCGTTATTGGCCACCAGGACGTAATAGGTCTGGGCTGGCACAAGCAGATCGTTAGGCTGCAAGGTCATCACGTTGTCTTGGATCATCTCCTGAGTCAGAAAGAAGCTCTCGACAAGCTCATCATTCGCCTTGAACAAGTGAATATGCCCTTCACCTTCAAAGACGTTCTCATCAAATGTCAGGACTAAAGCAGTGTCTGTTGCCACATTCGTCGCGCCCGCAGCCGGTGTAACGCTGATCAAACCGGGTCTGGTGCCGTCATACACGATGCTCCATTCGGTCGCTTCACTGTCGTTGCCCGCCAAATCTTGGGCAGCGCCCGATGCCAAGCTCAGCACTATCTCATCGTCATCGACTGGGGTGACCAACACGCTAAAAGACGCGCCGTCGTGGTCAACAAAGCTGCCCACAGTGGCGTTTTGCACGATGATATCGCTCAATAAAAAGCCTTCAACACGCTCGCCAAACTGAATACTGGCGACAAAGCTGTCGCTGTTGGTGGGCGAGGTATGGGTACTGGAAATCACCGGTACAGGTGCCGTTGCGTCGAAAATGACAGACACACTCTGCGACGCCTCGTTACTGTTGTCCGCCCTATCCACTACAGCACCGGCCGACAACTGCATGGTCACCTCACCCGGTTCATCCGGTGATATGAGCACGCTGTACTCAAGGAGGTTGCTTGTTGAGACGTTCATGGCAGAACCGTTGGTTATCTCCAGGTCATTCGCGCCAAAACCCGAGACACTTTCACTGAACACCAACTGCAAAGTGAAATCGCCGGCAACATAACCACTGGCAGGCGCGGTGAGAGTCACCGTCGGCGCTTGTCGATCCAATAAGGTTTGAGCCTGAACCGCCGCAGCGGCGTTATCGAATGCATCGGTTAACACAACACTGAGGGTAAGGGTGCCATCGTCTAAACCGGACACGTCGATATGGCTCACTGTGTCGGCGGCACTGCCGATTGTGCCAGTACCTTCTACCGTTTCAGTGCCTTCAGAGCTGGTGATGACATAGCGATAGCTGGCGCCGATCTCGGCACCTGCAAACGCAAAGCTCACTTGATCAGTGGTATAGCTTGTCGCAGAAAACTGGACGCTATGACCGCTGGGTGCCTGGGTATCGACCACCGCAATACTAAACGGCGGCAAACTGGCACTGAGTTCACCGTCAGAAACCGAGATCACGATATTCGACGAAGTACCGACGTGTTCTGCGGTGGGGGTGCCACTGAGCCTACCGGTACTCATAATAAAACTTGCCCAACTAGGCCGATTGCTGATGGTGTAGGTTAAGGTCGCGCCCTCTGGGTCCGAAGCCGTCGGTGTAAAGCTATAAGCGCTGCCGGCCTCCACCGAGGTAGATGGGGTACCCGAGATTTGTGGCGCCGCGTTAGGGATGACCACATTCACGCTCGCATGAATGCTTAATAGCTTGGTATCCACACCACCATTGCTGGTACCGCCATTATCTTTCACTGAGGAAAGGGAGAAGAAGCGCATCCCCTCGCTGGGTATTTCCGCGTTATGCACATACTGCATGCCGTTCAGAATCGTGGCGATTGTCTCTGCCGATAGGCCATTGTTTTGAGCCATGGAAACACTCAAGATGCCGCCTGTATCGGATATCGATAACGTCACACTGTTTTGACTGGTGACGAGAGTGAGTCCGTTCTGCAGCGTTAGCACTGAGCCATCAATCAATAACGCTTCGTCTTCCGCATCCCGAATACCAGACACCGTCAGGATGACCCTCGTAATCAATTGCCCTTCTTCCACCGCGCTCACACTGGCCTGGCTGAACAACGATACCGCCTCACTGCCGGGTGTCATTTCTGCGGACTGAACACCTGTGGCGGTCAGGGTCGGCGCATCATTGACCGCTTGAGTAGCCACCCTGATGTCGATTGCGGTGTATTCGCCATCACTGTCCATCGCGGTTAAGGTGAGCACAAACGAAGCTGCCAAATCATCGGAGGTATTGGAATAGCTCAGGAGTTGAACAACATCGGTGACGTCGGACGCGGTGAGCTCCGCCGTAAAGGTAATAATCAAAGCCCCCACCGTACTGCGATCGAGGGAGGCAATCGCGACACCATTTTTCAAAATGGCGGCGTCCGTCATGGTGTAGGTCAGACTGGTCGCCAGACTGAAAAAGATCATCTTCATGTGAGTCATTCTTACGCATCACACCAATGGAGAAACCCTGATAATGCGTTGCTTCATGCTCCACATCGCTCACTGTGATATTGGGAGCCAGTTGCACCACCGCGCCTTCAAGGTACGTGAGACTGGTTAAGGCATTCTGTAGCCGAGGCGCATTGCCATATTCGTAAGCCCCGATGTCCACATTGGACCCGACCGAGGTAATACGGCTACGACCGGTGGCGTCAACGGGAAGCCGCTCTGTAACATTTTGGTTGTCATTCAGATCGTACTGATCCGCTGGCAAATGATGATTGGAGCCGTTGTTACGTAAAACGCTATCGGCGGAAATTGCATGGGTCAAACCGAAACCGGTGTTATTGGCGAGGTCGGCGAGGCCCAAAACTCCCGAGGGCAGGTTGAACGCATTATTCGCCCCTTCTGTCACCACGACCTGGGATGAGAAGGCGGAGTTGTAGGCCAAGATGGTCGCAACTTCTGCATCTCGAGTCATCGGATGTGGGCCGACATCCCATACAACACCGCCAGCAGCGAACGCTTGATCCAGCATTGGCGAGGCATTTTCTCCAGACACATTACCGGCCACGACGGTGTTGTAAAAATGGGCTTCACCCTGAAAATCCATTCCCGCCGCATTTTGTCCTGACGCATTACCGACAATCGTGCTGTTGAAGATGTTGGCACTACTGAACGAGTTTAAATAAACACCGCCCGCACAGCCGGAGTGGTAATTGCCCGAGATGGTGGTATTCACCAGGGTGAATTCACGCCCGCCATCCATATAGATCGCGCCGCCACAACTCGACCTGTTTTCGACGGAGTTGCTGCGGAATGTGGAGTTCGCAACGGAAAGCGATCCACCATGTCCGATGGCAATCGCCGCGCCATCACCGCGCGAAAAATTGTTGGCCAAGATAGAGTTCACGACATGCACATCGGCCTTCGTCGCATACACCGCTGCGCCACCCTGTTCACTCGAATGGGACGTTAAAGAAGATTGGTTAAGCACCAACTTGCCCGCTTCTGTAACACGAATGGCGCTACCCACATCGGCATTGCCACCCACGAGACTGATGCTGTTGAAACGAATTTCGTGAAAGGGCTTATCAATGTCAAAAAGCCGGGTTTGGTTCTCACCCGAGATCGTGACAGCGGACACACCGTTGCCACTGACATCACCGTAGATGGTCAATACACTCGAACGAATGTTCAGTGGGCTATTCAAGAAAACCGTTCCCCCCTGACGACCATCAACGGTCGGGGAGAGGTCAAAATCGATGGTATTGTTGCCGAAGGTTTTGCCAGCCCAATAAACCGCTTCAGTCAGACTCAAACCTGCACCGTCGCTGACATCCTCTTGCACTGTAGATGCGGGGGCTTGATCCGCCCCAGCATTGCTTTCTGACGTCACCAGCCAAGATGTATTAAATTGAAACGCTCTGACCGATGAAGAACCCGCTTCTGCCACGGCTAAACGCTCAGGTGTCCAGGCAACATCAAGAGGAAAATTCAATCCGGTTAAAAGAGTGGCCCAGGACGTGCCGTCATAACGTAAAACCCTACCCGCATCCACGTTAGTCAGGTAAATGTTGTCCATGGGGTCGATGGTCATCTGCCACGTCATGACCCCCAAAATAGAAGAGCCGGGTATTTCGGCCCAATGATCCAGCCCGGTGCTTTTCCGCAAGTAATAATGGCTATAACCATAAGTCACGCTATAAATAGCGCCTTGACTGTCCACCACTGGCGAACCCGTAAAACCGTAATAATCCGGATTAGGATGAGCGACTGTGTAGGTGCCCGCCTGCTGATCATAAACAAATACATTCGACTCATAGGTCTGAGTCGACACGACATTGACGTAAACTTTCTTATCGGGCGTGATGTTAAACCCACTCACGTCCCCGTTTGCCATGAATAGGAGCTCCCATTGAGTCCCATTGAGCTTCATAATTCGGTCATTGCCCGATCGATAACGCTCTCTGACGGCAACATACACATCACCATCCGAGTCAACGCGAATCGAGATGAATTCCGCCGCATCCAAACCCTGTCGGATGTTGTGGGTGAGATTCAGCGGTACAGTATCCAGACGATAAATTTGTCCGTATTCCGAAGAAGTGATTGCGTAAAAAACGCCATCCGGACCCGCCGCAATACTTTCAAGGGAGGAAAGAGCGGCCAGATTTTGTGGAGTGACGAAGGTTATTTGCGCGAAAGCCGATACCTTCAACACACACAACACAAACAGGATGAGACCTTGCGTACAACACTTCCTAAATTTGTGTTCGGCACCACTGACCAAAGACTGAAAAACACACCACATAGAGTTCGCCTTAAACTCAGAAAAAAGGAAAAATCAACAAACCTGCTGATGACTGTTCACAGCAACCGCCTTTCCGGCGACACCGAACGCGCACAGGGCAACCTCGGGATGCAAAAACGCCCGAAGCGGTCCACTCCTGTGACTTAAAAATTACGCAATGAAGTGCTTAAAAAGCACTAAGGACGAGATGAAATTAACTTTGAGAATCAATGCAAAACGCTGCACCGAATCTCGCTGAGATTTTCATCCCTATGGGAAGTTGTGATTACTTAGGTGCGCATAATGCGCGAAGACTTGTGATCTTATACTGCTCCGAACGTATACCCAAAAGCTCAACCTGCAGTCCGGCTTTCCTTTCCCCCAAAACGCCCTACCAACTCTCGATTCCGACACCGGAATTCGTTCTTATCCGAGCGTTTCATCAAACGTCGCACCGTGCATAAGCCCTCACCAACTGGTACATAGATGGATAGATCGCTTATGGATGCGTGTTGTGATATCTATGACTATAGACGCCAATCGATATAACCCAAAAAAAATTGGGCATTTTTTTTGAATCTTTTTTAAAGAAAACTCTTTAAAGCAAGCTATTTGATCTAAGAGCAGCGAGATCGACAGAAATAACAAAGATGATGCTCTTGAAACTCGCATCACCGAAAAAAGTAAGCCATTACATCGATTGGGTTATAAAGGAGTTTACAAAGGGGGAGTGGCCGGTGTTTATGCTGAGCATCTGCTGCGCGAACCTACGTGTTCCCACAACAGACGCAAGGGGTCGGGTTTCTAAAGATTATGGCTCGATAATTTTCACGGCCATTTCAATCGAGGGATCGCGCTGGGTTTTCTGTTGCTGATACTGGCGCGCGGCATTGGAGACGGCGGTTAGGGTTTCACGTTTGTGTTGCCCTCCCGCCACCCAGAATTTGCGCAGCTTTTCCTGCACCAAAGCAAAGACACCCTTCTCCCGCAGCTTTACATCCTCCAGCAGATCGAGCGCGGTGCAGGCGCCGGCGTGGGGGCTGCAATAGGTCCCGGAGGACAAAACCGGCACCCGATCAACTCGCTGGGCAAAATCCAATTTAGACCAACCGGCCTGGGCCAGCGCCTCTTCCACTTCTTTTTCCGCTGCCTGACGCGCTTTAAACAATTGCATCTGTACGCGGCTGTAAACATTCACCGCGCCATCGCCGTTGGTTTCAATCGGCAAAAATATTGCGCTGGGGTACAACTCGGTAATGAGTGATTGCACACCATCGGAAACTGCACTGGAAGGCATACAACCGAAGGGTTTAATACTGAGGGTCATATTTACTTTCTGATCCACCACATTGTGAATCAACTTACCAACCTCCATGTGCCCTTCACCGCCGCGCAAATTATTGTCGTAAAACCGGTGGCTGATTTCGGCGATATGATCCATGTCCGGCAAATGATAACGACGCAAACCGAGAATGGCGGCGTAACTGTGAAACAATCCGCGCACAAACGTATCCGCTGCGCGCAGGCCCCACATTTTTTTTGCCACGCTGGTATTTTCCAGCGCAAATTTGCTGCCGTGGCCATCGGCGCCTATTGCTTTGTCCGTGCCTTTTAATTTCGCCCGTTCGCGGGTATCGTATTTAGCACCCCAAAGCAAATATAAAATCCAATTGGTCACCAACTGCACATCAACCCTCCGCTCCCTCCTGTTCGAGGAAACGCTGCATTTTATAATTGCCATCACCTTCGGTGGTCATGGCCCAGAATTCACCAATAATCGCCACGCGAGGTTTGATACGGCTGCGATCCACTTTGATCGCCGCCAATTCTTTGCGGGTTTGCCACAAGGCTTTTATAAAGCCTTTGCGGGTTTCAAACGCGCGCGCGATGCGCTGTTTGGCGCGGGCGAGCGCCGCGTCGGTCGCGCCGGGTTCCACTTCATAAGGACGAATGCGATACATCAGTGCATTCAATACATCGCCCAATAAAATGGCTTTGCCGATGGTGACAAAAAATTGCGCATCGATTTTTAAACCCAGGGCTTCACCCGTGGCTTGTTTAATTCCGCCCGCCTGTTGAAACAAAATAACGCGAAAACCTTCAAAACCTGCATCGCGCAGTGCCTTGCGATATTCCGTTACATAAGTGCCAAACCGGCAGGGACCGCAGGAGCCGGCGGTGGCAAAAATATAATTTTTGACAATCTCCTGTTTGCTGAGTCCGCGTGCCTCCATTTCTTTGAGCTTTTTCACCAGATTGCCGACGGTAAAATAAGTTGGATTACACTGACCGCGATTACCGAATTCGCGGCCGAATTGCAGCGCGCGATTGTCCGGCACATCCATCGCCTCGACCTTGTAACCCAAGCCGCGAAACGCCGACTGGATAAACAGATCGTGCGCCATCGTCAAACCCGCATGCAGGATCGTCGTATGCTCGCGCTGGGAGGCAACAAAATGGGTGGGATTCAGATCGCGCCACTGTTCTTTAGTATCGGCCGCGCCGAATTCCTCGGCTTCAAACGTTTTGAGGTTCTGCTCGATCGCCTGCAGATATTCGGCAGCGCTCTGGTCGGCTGACGACGTGTTCGCGCGGGACTTATCATGGGAAGTTTGCGTCATTACCTTTCTCTCCTCAGTCGATTTCTACAGCGGCGATCAAATGATTGTCGGCAATCAATGCCCCGATGGGTGCAGATGTTTTGGGCGTTTCCGTCTGCGCCAGCAGTTGCGCGCGGCGCTGGCGCCATTTTTCCAGTTCTACCACGAACGTCTGATCCTGCTTGATTTTTTCCGGCGCGGCTTCCAACAACTGCAGACGTTTTTCCACCAGAGCGCGCTCCTGCTCGTACTGACGCCGCGTCTGATCCTCAAGTTTTTCTTCCGCGAGTTTCAGCGTATAGCCGTAGGTTTTTACGCGAATCTTGATCGAGCCAGAGGGTTTGTTGGCGTCTATATCGTGCAGCGCAGAATAAGGCGAACCGGATGCTTCCATAATGCGGTCGATCAAACCGTAAGTCGGCGCGTCGTGGCCGCATTTAAAGCTGGATAAATCCAAAACCGCCACGTTTGGATGGCGCGCCGCAAATTTCGCCGCCCAGACTTTCTGCACGCTGTTCACGCTGTAGTTTTCCGGCCAGATGTCGTGGATTTCCAGCGGAGAAGATACGTGTTCCTTTTCCAGATCCTCGCGGAAAAAACGCTGCAGATACTCTTTGTTTTTTGGAATCGAGCGCATGGACAGGATGGGGTAACCCATGGCCTGATATTCCTCCAGCACGCTGTGATTCATGCCCGGATCGTTGTGGTAGGGTCGCCCGATCATCATCAGCGCTATGCGATTATCCGCCTCCACCGCGTCGAGAATGATGCGCCCTTTCTCCTGCATATGTTCATCGAAATGTTGTAACGCTTTGTAGGCGTGATCGACGGCGAAATTATTTTCGTCCTCGCTCATCTGTAAATGTTCAGCAAAGGCGGCAAACATTTTTGCCTTCAGCAGTAGAGGCTCATTGAGCGACACGGCTGTATCGAGATAAGTGATATTGCGCTGGGTGAAAAAATCCTGCTCTTTGGTAAAGGCGGCGCCGATCACTTTGGGCGTGCCAGCCACAATCGGGCAGCACGCGGTATCCATCACCTTTTCCACAAAAGTGGGAATATGGGTGATGGCGGGAAAGAAAATCAGATTCAGCGGCTTTTGTACGTGGTGTTCAAACAGCAGATTGTGAATATGCGCCTGCACCACCTTGGCGGGAAAACACGGGTCGACAGAGCCATATTTGCCACCGGCCTGCCACATCTCCTCGCCGGTATCGTCGGAAAAGACAATGTTGCGCGACTTCAAGCCGAGCGCCTCAAAATAAGCCCGCCAGAAGGGCGCGGTGCTCCAGATATTCAACGCTTTGGGGATACCTATACGGATGTTTTGCCGATGCTCCTGCGCGGCGGCATCCGAACGCACAAAACCGCGGCGGATTTTTTTGTGCTTCACGCCGCCCAATAAAGTGCGCTTGACTTCGATATCGTCAATGTCGGCGCCCGCCTCTGGCAGAGCTGGGACTTTATACAAAGACTTGTAGGCCCAGGTCGCTTCGTAATCCACCAGATTGGGATAGGCGATAGTGCGTTCGCGGCGTTTTTTATTTAACGCCCGCAGCGCATCGTGATCTTCCACCGTGCCTTTTTCACAGGAGAAACCGGAGATATAACGCACGGTTTCCTCCTTGCTGACATGCGCATCAATAAATGTGCGCGAACAGTTGTTGGGGCAAAAATTACAGCGGGTTTCTTCGTCGTTGCGGGTGGTGTAATACAGATTGATTGCGGCATCCAGACCGATAAAAGTCGAATAACCCCGGCGTTGTGTGACTCGCACGGCTTCAAACGCTGCGCCGAGCGCGCCCGCTTCACCCGTATGCGGATGCACGTGTACTTCGGCTTCCGGCACACGCTCCTTAATGTAATCGACCTGCGCTTTCACCGCCGCCATATTTTTCTGCGTGCCGCCCTGCAGCACAAATACCCGACCCAATTCCGCCATACGCGGAATCTGCACCACGTATTGCCAAATATTTTTCGGCAATACCAAAGCGAGCCCGGCTAATAATTCTTCGCCGTTATAACCTTCCTTCTGGAAGTTCACCCGGTCGGAATCGAGAAACACCGCGCAGCCGTAACTGAATTCCGGGGAGAGTTCCGCGTTAAACGCTTTTTCCGCGTACTGCTCCACCGGCACACCGAATTGATCGGCCATGGCTTGCAGCAGCATACCGTTGCCGGCGCTGCAAGAATTCGACAGACGGAAATTCTTAATGGTGCGGTTTTGCATGAACATGACTTTGATGTCCTGCCCGCCCACATCACAGATCACATCCACATCGGGAAAATAATGCTGCGCACTTTTCATATGCGCGACGGTTTCGACGATATTGGCATCCGCTTTTAACGCTGCCTCCATCACATCACCGGCGTAGCCGGTCACACCAAAGCCTTTAATTTCCAATTCCGCATCTTGCATTTTTGCCCAGGTCTGCAATTGCAAGAACATGTTCTTCATATCCTCCAGCGGATTGCCTTTGGATAGTTGATACACCTTCTGCAGAATTTCACCCTGGGCATCCACCAGCACACATTTACTGGAGGTGGAGCCGCCATCGAGACCTATATAACCTTCGATGCGCTTTTGTTCGGCGGGGCGAGGTTTGAACGAGGGAACCTGATAGCGCTGCACAAATTCGATGGCGGCGTCTTTACTGGCGACCAAAGGCGGTCCCGCGTTGGCGCCGAGCTGGGCTTTGCGGCCGTCGCGAATAAAACTTTTCAACTGGTCGAGGGATTCGCAGCTGGCGACATTCTTCTCATACAAGCCAAACAACACCGCGCCATAAGCGGCGTAATATTCGGAATTTTCCGGCGAGAAAATCAATTCTTCCAGAGGCACGTCTTTCGGATAATCGAAGCCGCGCTCCTCCCAGGTTTGCGGAATGCGGTAGCGCCAGCAGTCGCGCAAAAATGGCAGATAGGTATTGGGACCACCGAGCAACAAGACTTTGGATTTTAAGGTGTTGCCGCGGGTTAATACGGAAATATTCTGGCTGACAATCGCATCGGCTAATGAACACATGATTTCGTTGGCCGGGATGCCGCTCTTTTATCAGGTTCACTATATCGGTTTCAGCAAACACACCGCATTTTGCCGCAACATGATGGAGTTTCGTCGGATCAAAAATCAGTTTTGCAACCTCGTCCCGCGCCATGCCCACTTTGATAAAACATTTATCGATGGTGGCACCGGTGCCGGATGCGCATTTGTCATTCATCGACGTGGTTGCGCGTTTTTCTCCAGTGGCCTCGCTGGTTTTGAACATGATGATTTTTGCATCCTGTCCACCCAGCTCAATCACACTGCCCACATCTGGGTGCAGCGCTTCCACCGCCATGGTGACGGCATTCACTTCCTGAATAAATTTTGCGTTGAGATGCGGCGCAATGGGGCTTGCACCCGAGCCGGTAATAAATATCCGCGTTTCGCGTAAGGAAATATGGGGAAGGTCCGCGAGCACTTGCTCGAGCATTTCCAGAACTTTTTCCGCCTGACGGGTTTCGTGGCGAGCGTAGCGGGACCAGAGAATTTGTCGACTCTGCGGTTCTACGGCAACCAGTTTGACCGTGGTTGAGCCGACATCAATACCAAAGGTGAGCTGCTGATCCATGATTTTTACCGTTTGCTGTTGCGGCAGGAATTCAGCGCGGATCCGGACTCTTTTTATCTATTGACCGGAAGTTTATTGAGCGCCGAAAGTGCCTAACCCTAACGCAAAACTTTTTAAAAACCAAGCAAACAACTCGGGTATTTGCGGCTTTTGTATAAAGCCGCAGAAAATTCAAACCCACATAAAAATCATGGATTTTTGCGGCGGCATTTTACTCCATCGCCACGCGATAAAATTGTGCCTTTAAATAATCCGTCTCGATTATCGCCGGATGCACGGGATGGTCCGGCCCCTGCCCACCGCTGTAGATCAGTTGCGCGTGGCGATCCAGATGTCGCGCCGCGCCGCGCACAATTTCCTGCAGAATATCCCGCGTCAGCGGCATGGAGCAGGATGCGGAAACCAGCAGCCCGTCTTTGCCCAAAAGCCGCATCGCCAATTCATTGATATGGCGATAGGCCGCTTCGCCCGCCTGCTGATCTTTGCGCTTTTTGATAAAGGCCGGCGGATCCAGCACCACCACATCAAATTGGGTTTTGTCGGCGACCAGATTTTTCAGCACATCCACCGCTTTGCCGCGCAGCACGTCCACCTTATCGGCAATATTGTTGAGACGAGCATTGTGCAGCACGCCTTCGGTCGCCGCCTCGGAAGCGTCCACGCAGGTCACCTGCTGCGCCCCGGCGACACCCGCCTGAATTCCCCAGCCGCCCACATAGGAGAAAACGTCCAGCACCCGCTGGCCGCGCACCAGGGTCTGCAGGTAGGCGCGGCTGGCCCGGTGATCGTAGAACCAACCGGTCTTCTGCCCGGTGGTGGCGGACACTTCAAAACGCGCGCCGTTTTCCACCAGGGCGAGACGATCCGGCACCTCACCGACGATGCGCACCGAATCCTCCAGCCCCTCCAGCTCCCGCGCGCCGTGATTGTTGCGGATCACCATCCCCTTCGGCTTTAGCACCTTGTCCAGCGCCGCCAGCAGATCCTCCAGCAATCGATCAAAACCGGCGACGGCAATCTGCACCACCAAGTAGTCGCCGTAGCGGTCGATCACCACACCTGGCAGCAGATCCGCGTCACCGTAGACAAGGCGATAGTACGGCTCCGGGAAACAGCGCTCGCGCAGACGCAGCGCCTGGGTGATCCGGTGCTGCAGGAATTTCGCATCCAGTTTCTGCTTGCTGTCGCGGGTGAGCAGGCGCCCGCAGATCAAGGCGTTGGGGTTGACGAACGCCAGACCCAGAGGCTGCCCACCGGCGGAGTGCACTTCCGCAATATCGCCCGGCGCAAAGCTTTTCAAAGGCGTTTTCGCGTTGTTCACTTCGTTGGAATACACCCAAAGGTGGCCTTTTTTGACGCGGCGGTCGGCCTGCGGATTGAGCAGGAGCGGGGGATACTGGGTCATGATGATCTCTGTAGGAGGGGTCGACCCAGGTGCCGACCGGCACCTGGGTCAGGTCGTCGCAACGACCTGGGGGAAACGATTATTCGCCGATGCTCGCCTGATAGGCTTCGGCGTCCAGGGCGTCTTCCAGCTCTTCCAGATCGTCCGGCTGCACTTTGAAGAACCAGCCTTCATCGTAAGGAGCGCCGTTGATGGTTTCCGGCGCGTCCGCCAGTCTTTCGTTGATGGCGATCACCTCGCCCGATACCGGCGAGAAGATGTCGGAAGCAGCTTTCACCGACTCCACCACGCCCGCTTCCTGACCCGCGGTGACCGTGGCGCCCACTTCCGGCAACTCCACAAAAACCACATCCCCCAGCGCCGCCTGCGCATGGTCGGTGATGCCGATGGTCACGGTGCCATCGTCTTCAATCCGGGCCCATTCGTGGCTGGACAGGTATCTCAATTCTGAGCGTATCTCACTCATGTCTATTCCTCAGTGCAAATATTCTTGGGGGCTTTGGCCCGGGTCGATGGAAACAGCAGCGGCACCGCGACTGAAAACAGGCGCATCTTAAACCGGCTGGCCATTGCGTACAAAACTGGGTTTTACCACTTCTACATCCACTTCCTTGCCGCGAATCAGGACCTTGGCTTGAGCGCCGGTTGCCACCGGCACGCGGGCCAGGGCGATGGAGTAGCCCAGAGTCGGAGAAAAGCTGCCACTGGTGATCACGCCATGGCGGTCGACGCCTGCGACCAACACCGGATAACCCTCGCGCAGAACGCCTCGCTCGCGCATGACCAGACCTACCAGCTTGTCGCCAATACCAGCGGCTTTTTGCGCTTCCAGTGCCGCGCGGCCGATAAAGTCGCGGCCCTCGGTCCAAGCGATGGTCCAGGCCATATTCGCCACCAGGGGCGACACTTCGTCGTTCATCTCGTGGCCGTAGAGATTCATGCCTGCCTCCAGACGCAAAGTGTCCCGGGCGCCGAGGCCACAGGGGCGCACGCCGGCGTTCACCAGGGAGCGCCAAAGGGTTTCCGCCTCGCCCGCCGGCAGCATGATTTCGTAACCATCCTCACCGGTGTAACCCGTGCGGGCCACCAGCCAGTCGGCGCGCTCCCCGCGCAGAAACGTGCCGCTGAAGACTACGAGTGCGTCTACCAGGGCCACATCGGCGGACGCGAGCAGCGAATGCACCTTACTGCGCGCATTCGGGCCCTGCACGGCAATGATCGCCAGCTCCGGCCGCTCCTGAATTTCCACTTGAAAATCCTTCGCCTGCCGCTCGATCCAGGCGAGGTCCTTGGCGCGGGTGCCGCAGTTGACCACCAGGCGATAGCCCCACTCCATCAAATAGACAATCAGATCGTCGATCACCCCGCCCTGCGGGTTCAGCATGCCGCTGTAGAGGGCCTTGCCGGGGGTTTGCAGTTTGGCCACATCGTTGGCCAGCAGATATTGGAGAAAGGCCTTGGCCTCGGCACCGCGCACGTCGACGATGGTCATGTGGGAGACATCGAACATACCGGCATCGCGCCGCACCGCGTGGTGCTCTTCGATCTGCGAGCCGTAATTGACGGGCATGGACCAGCCGGAAAAATCCACCAGCTTGCCGCCCATTTCCTGATGCACGGCGTGGAGCGGGGTTTGGTTGAGCATGATAAGAAGACCTGGAGGCAGTGATTGTAAGGGGCGGCATTCTAACAGGAAGCACACCATGGGTAGAAAAGGCCACCCTGGGGAGAGCTGCTATTCTTAGTGGACAGTTTTTAACCCGCGAGCCATCACCATGCTGGAACTCCTGCAAAACGCCAAGATCCGCCACAAATTCTGGCTTCTCAACGTGATTGTACTGGGTGTTCTGTGCCTGCTGGCTCTGTTTGCCATCGACCGGATTGCCGGCGCTTCTGGACGCAGCTTTGGTGAGACCTTTTGGTGGGAGGCCCCCGCCTTCGCTGGCGTGGTGACCCTGCTGATCCTGGTGGAAATGGCCTGTTCACAATTGCTGATCAGCTTTATTGAACGCCACGTCAACCGTTTGAAAAACACCATGGTGGACGTGCAACAGACGGGCAATCTCAGCCAGCGGGCTGTGGTGGACTCCCACGATGAGATCGGCGAAATGGCGACCGCCTTCAACTCCATGCTCGAACGCACCGGCAGCGCCATCAAAAGCATCAAGGGCGCGGTGGGCCAGCTGCACGCCGAGTCCGCCTCCCTGACCTCCGACACCCGCTCGCGCAAAAACGAACTGCAGAAACAACAGGACAGCGCGCGCCACTCCATGGAAGTGGTGGAGACCATGCTGCACAGTTTTGCCGGAATCGCGCAGCAGGCGGAAAGTGCGAAGGATCTCTCCGCCAACGCGTGTGAGGCGGCGATCGCCGGAGCCGAACAGGTGTCGCGCACCGCCAAAGAGGTGGAAAAACTCTCCGGCATTATCTCCACCGCCACCGACAACGTCGGCGCCCTCGCCGACAGCAGCCATGAAATCACCCGCGCCGTCAGCGAAATCCGCGCGATTGCCGAGCAGACCAATTTGCTGGCCCTCAACGCCGCCATCGAAGCCGCCCGCGCCGGCGAACAGGGGCGGGGTTTTGCCGTGGTGGCCGACGAAGTGCGCACCCTCGCCCAGCGAGTGCAGGTTTCCACCGAACAAATTCAGCGCACCATGGACAGCCTGCTGCGCGCCATGAACACCTCGGTGAATCAAATGACCGATAGCTCCGCGCAAGTGGCGCTCTGCCTGGAAGAATCCAACGTCGGCCTCGCCGCGCTCCACACCATCAAACAATTGGTGGAGGAAATCGCCCGCACCAACCAGCACATCGCGCAAACTTCCGCAGACCACACCCAATCAACCGGCGACGTGCTCGCCAATGTGCATGCGGTGCGCGACACCACCCGCAATCTTGCGGATCAATTGGTCAATACAGCGGAAATGAGCCAGCGCCTGAAACAGTTAATCGGCACCCTGGAAGATGCGGCGGTAAAGGTAAAATCCTGAGTGCCGATTCAACGCTGCAATTTTTAAACGCCAATGTCCTCGTTCCACAACTCAGGCTTGGCGTCGATAAAATCCCTCATTAATTGAATGCAGGTTTCATCCTGCAACACCGTCACCGCCACCCCGCGCGAACGCAATAAATCCTCATCACCCATAAAGGTTTTATTTTCGCCCACGATCACTTTTTTTAATGCCATAAAGCAAAATAGCGCCGCTGCACATAGGGCAAGGTGACAGCGTAGTGTAAAGCGTGCAATCCCGATAAACCCTGCCTTCCTGCCGCCCCGCATTTTCAAACGCATCCATCTCCCCATGCAGCACCACACTCCCCTGCTGCACCCGACGATTATGCCCACGACCGATTATTTTCCCTCGTGCACAATCACCGAACCAATCGGAATCCCACCCTCGGCGAGACCTTGCTTGGCCTCTTCGATGGCGGCTTGCATGAATTTGTCCATAGAGCTCTCCAATATATTTGCGGCATACGCAATATATCAGGACCTGTGAGGATTGACCGCATTCCCGCGACATGGAGAAAAATAGAATGGCTTTTACAGACCGGCGCATAGGGGGCATGCGCCCCCAAGCGTGAACAGGATTTAACTGACAATATAATCCGCTGCGCGCACTGATTTTTCCTTCAGAACCATCACCACCATCAGCAGCATTCCGAGCAATACGCCAATGGACGACACGCCCAAAACCGGCCCCACGATCGGTTCCGGCATAATTTGGGCGTAGAGCATGAACAAACCAGAAATCATCACCAAAGCGGAAACCTGATGCAGACAGAACTGAGTAATCGCGAGCGAACCTGACGTACGCGGCAACCAGGTTTTATAGATAACCGCATAAATAAAAGAAACAACAAAGCCCAACAACATCATATGAGCGTGCACTACCAGAAGACTGTGATTTTTCGCCGCCGCCATATAAATACCCATCAGCAATCCTGCAACGGCGTAAAACAGGGAAATCACCAAGTACTGTCGATCCAACATAAAAGCTCCTTTTCAATATCACTCCGGTCGATTTGCCGGCGACAGAATTATCGCTTTTGGTGGGGCTGAAGCATGTAAATGTTTGTAAGGTGGTGCAGACGGTAGGGCAGCCTCTAAATAGATCCTACAACCTTTCCTGTCCTGACTGGATCATTCTGCCTGACAAGCTATGTGAAGACTGTACACAGTGCCGCTCCCGGCAAAGAGACACATCTTGTTAGATTTAAACCCGTAACTAGATTAGTCTCACATCGAGCATCTCTCAAATCATCGCCGCTCTGTCACAGCCAATTTCACACATTAGGGCGTTTTAATGTCCAAGATCAATTCAGTGTTATTTACCGTGGCTTTTCCGCAGAGGTTTACCAACCGGATACCACTTCCCAAAACTCCAAAATTTGGAATCTTCAATTACCAGAGGACCGAAAATCCATCATTCAAGCAGCATGATGGATCTTTCCAACCTAACAAAATTGGTTGACAACGCTGACGGCGGCAGTAGAAAAGAGATTTTTAAACTTAGCGATCCGGCGCCATAGGCACGTCGCCCAAGTGGCCGCGGGAGGAGCTTTTCCAACAGATCACAAGTTCCGGCAGGGCACAACGAAATCCACATGGTAGTGTTCGTCATGCCGCACCCAAGATGGCTTTTTAGATAGCTTGATATTTTGTCGCAAATAGTCTGCATATTGAGTCGCAAACAGATCTTGCTGCAATTGCGGATCAAAAATGACTCGCCATATTGAATGACCTCGGCTTTTGGCAGATTTATCCAGCGCAACCAAATGAGCTGCAAGTGCCTCATAGTCGATTCTTAATTCTTTGTAGACGCCATTACTGTCAAATTCAATGTCGTAGCCAAACCGATTCAACGGATTTGTGGGCAAATGAACCGACTCATTTTTCTTATTGAGCACTGGTGTCATAAAATCCACCGAAAGGCCATTGCGATGGGTTTTGTGCGGTTTAAATTCCCCACCACTTTTCAACCCGGTTTCCGCATACTTATAAATCTTAAATGGCTGTTCACGCTTCAGAAAAGCATATGTCGCCACAACAATTTCCCGCACTTCGGAATGCACATAAGTACGTCCCGCCGCACGGGCAATATCGCTGTAGGCAACAAAATTGGGCCCGTCGCGAGGTAGTTGGACACCGTTTTCCAAACGACCGTCGGCGGTGGTGCCGTGACAGGTGCTTTCGGCGGCCGAGACCAGGACAGGTGACAATAAAAGACAGATTAAGCAATATTTCATAAGTAGCTGTATTGCTCAGTTGAGTTTATCCGATTGCATACCGCTCTCTTTGCTCATCACATCGTCTATTTCTGAGCCGGCCAGATTCTACCTGCATGTATGCGCCCTTGCATCGCCAGTAGACTTGGGACCTCCGCGTTTGCTAGCATCTCCAAGCAAAAATGACACACGGAGGTTCTTCCCATGCCAGACATAGCTATTCCTATAGTTTTTCCTGATTATCTGATCGCAGTTAATACGCCTAAAACTAAGATCAAAGTACCCGATGTTATTCCAGGGTTTGATTTATTTCCCGACTCTATTGTGATTCCGGAAACAAAAAACAAGCTGCCAGAGCTAGGACACGCGGGAATTCTGTTTATTAATGGCGCGTCCGGAACGACCAAATACTATGAATTTGGAAGATATGCCAGTTCGGACGGAAACGTCAGAAAGCTACCTACGCGTGACGTAACCATGGCGTCTGATGGCCACCCCAGTAAGGCATCGCTCCTGTATACGCTCAGCCAAATATCTGCCGGCTCTGGTCAGAACGGGAGGATATTGGGCGCATATATTCAAGCTCCCGGAAAGTATAAGGCAATGCTGGATTATGCTCAAAAGAGAATGTCCGAAAACTCCAACCCCAACCGCAAAAAATATGAGTTGATGAGCAACAGTTGCAATCATTTTATGAAAGGGGTGCTCGATGCAGCAGGTGTTGACACACCCTACATGCTTGATCCACGTCCCAATTCTTACATTGAGGAAATTCGTGCAGACTTTCCAAAACTGGATTATTCTCGGGCGGAGCACAAGCTAGTAGTCGAAAACCCACCAGCATCGCTGGCATCTATTATTCGCGTCCATGCGCAACCTGCGGCGGTCTAATCTAGTGATATTCAGAATAATTTTTTTGGTATTCATTACCTGTCTTTCCGCGTGTTCCTTCGAGACCATCGAGAAGACAGGCCCAGATAACAGTTGGTGGTTAGGCGGGGATGATGGAGGCGTGTTCGTCAAAATTACTGACGACGCCAATACGAACGACAAGATCTACAATGGCGCGATCTACTTCGACAGCACTCAAAAGGTTTGGTATAAAGGCCCATTCCGCCTTGTGGGGGAATTCATTTTTCTCCAGAGAGCCGCGATCAATATTTATTTTGGGACGGAGAGAAACTGCATTTGCGGGATTCTTCGTATCTGGAGCCGACTGAACCAATCCCGTCTTTGTAGGCAGGCCTCATTAGTTCGGCGACGCTTGCCTATCTCCGCACTTTAAATTTATCTTCAAGCCCCTCTATGCAGGCCGGCACGTCAATCGCGTAAGCGACAGATCGATAGGCACGATTGGCATAGGATTTTGGTTGGCATATTTTATAACCTTGATTAAACAGGTATTTTTCCAGCGGAAAATGAATACCGTGGGGCAATAAAAACATCAGCGCCAGGCCAGCAATCATTATCCGAGTTAGCAACTTTGTTACGCGGGCAGAGGGCATTGCTCTGAGGCGCCACTCAACTGCTGCGTAACTTGCGATACCGATGGAAATAAGGGCAACACCTAGAAATCTAAAAATGCCAGTATTAAAGGTGATAACTGGTGCGGACTGCACCAGTGAACTCGCGAGAGATCCAAATCCCCAACAAAATACGCTTAATGCAATTAAACCTAAGCCGCCAAAAATTATGGCGGCCAGCAATTGCTTGCGACGATTGCTAGCCGAATAATTCGTCATGGTTACAGCCTTGGACGAGCAGGGACCGCGCGGTCAATGGCGTTTTTGAACAGATGAATCGCTGTGCGCTGCGCAGCTTCCAAAGCGTAGTCAATAACGGAATTCGCAATTTGGCCAGCTTGCTTTAGCGCCTGCTCCTTACGCTTTTGGAGATTGGCGTTAAAATCAGAACCCATTTCATCCAAGCCTGCAATCACCTTTTCCGTGAGACCGTAATGCGAGTCTACCCCCCTCCAACAACACCGTTAGACTGAAGCCGACAGCCACTACCGCTAAAATCGGACCTATAGCTAAAGTTGCGCCTCCAACTGCGATGGCAGTGCCAATGATGGCCATTAGTTTGGGGTTCCGGCTTTTTGTTTTGTTTGATTTGGGCCCTTCGACTTCATTTCGACTTCGGTGCAATGGCTCAGGGGAACTAGAACAGCCCGGTGGCTGAGCGTAGTCGAAGCCACCACTACTACTAAACCGCCGCCTCCGCCAAATCCCCCTTCGATTCCAACCAAGCTTTCCTATCCCCCGCGCGTTTTTTCGCGAGGAGCATGTCCATAATTTGATGGGTTTCGTCGCCTTCTTCGATGGTGAGTTGCACCAAACGGCGGGTGTCGCGTGCCATGGTGGTTTCGCGCAATTGCAGCGGGTTCATTTCGCCCAAGCCTTTAAAGCGCTGGACGTTGGGTTTGCCTTTTTTCTTTTCGGCGGCGAGGCGGTCGAGGATGCCTTGTTTTTCGCCTTCGTCGAGGGCGTAGAAAACATCCTGGCCAACATCAATGCGGTAGAGCGGCGGCATGGCGACGAAGACGTGGCCGGCTTTTACAAGAGAAGGGAAATGTTTGACGAAGAGCGCACACAATAATGTCGCAATGTGCAAACCGTCGGAGTCGGCATCGGCGAGAATGCAGATTTTGTGGTAGCGCAATTTGGTTAAATCGTCGTTGCCCGGGTCGATGCCGAGTGCGACCGAAATATCATGCACTTCCTGCGACGCCAGAACTTCAGCACTGTCCACTTCCCAGGTATTCAGAATTTTTCCACGCAACGGCATGATAGCTTGGGTTTCGCGGTCGCGGGCTTGTTTGGCGGAGCCGCCGGCGGAGTCACCTTCTACCAAGAATAATTCGCCGCGCGAGGGATCATCAGTGGAACAGTCGGCCAATTTTCCCGGCAATGCGGGGCCGGCGGTAATACGTTTGCGTTCGATTTTTTTGCTGGAACGCACGCGCTTTTGCGCATTATTAATAACGAAATCCGCGAGTTTGTCGCCGTCTTCGGTATTTTGATTGAGCCACAAACTAAATGCGTCTTTGCACACGCCGGAAATAAATGCCGCCGCTTCGCGCGACGATAAACGCTCTTTGGTCTGACCGGAAAATTGCGGATCTTCTAATTTGTAGGACAGAACGAAACAACAATTAATCCAGATATCTTCCGGCGCCAATTTAACGCCGCGCGGAACCAGATTGCGCAATTCGCAATATTCGCGCATGGCTTCCATCAAACCGGTGCGCAATCCATTGACGTGAGTGCCACCTTGCGCGGTCGGAATCAGGTTGACGTAACTTTCCTGCACAGCCTCGCCACCTTCGGGCAGCCACTGCACCGCCCAATCCACCGCTTCGTGTTTGCTGGTGAAAGTGCCGATAAAGGGTTGATCCGGCAGCGTCGGCCAGCCCTGGGTGGCGCCGGATAAATAATCTCTTAAGCCGTCTTCGTAATACCATTCGTCTTTTTCGCCGCTCTGCTCATCCAAAAAAGAAATGCGCAGGCCGGGACATAAAACCGCTTTGGCGCGCAGCACATGGCGCAGGCGGGTGACGGAAAATTTAGGCGAGTCGAAATATTTCGGGTTTGGCAGAAAACGCACGCTGGTGCCGGTGTCGCGTTTGCCGCAGGTGCCAACGGTGTGCAGATCGACGGTTTTATCGCCGTCCTGAAAACCTATGCGATATACCTGACCGTCGCGTTTGATGGTCACTTCCAGAATGCGCGACAAGGCGTTGACGACCGACACCCCCACACCGTGGAGACCGCCGGAAAATTGATAATTTTTGTTGGAGAATTTTCCGCCCGCGTGGAGCGTGGACAGAATAACTTCGACACCGGATTTGCCCTGCTCCGGGTGTATATCCACCGGCATACCGCGGCCGTCGTCGGCCACGGTAATGGAATGATCTTTATGCAATACCACATCGATGGATTTGGCATGGCCGGCAAGCGCTTCGTCGACGCTGTTGTCGATAATTTCCTGGGCGAGGTGGTTGGGGCGGGTGGTGTCGGTGTACATACCCGGGCGTTTTTTGACGGGCTCCAGGCCGGTGAGAACTTCAATATCTTCCGCGGTGTATTTGCTCATAACACTTTTGTGTCCCGTTATTTGGTTGCCCGGTTTTCCCTGCGATTGGCAGAGATAGCAGGTCGATTTTTATTGCGACCAATTTATTGGCGCCAATCAGGTAGAAGGAATTCCTCAAAAAATCCGGCAATATCCGGCAGCCAGCCTTCGTAGCTCTCGAATGCGTGACTGCCTCCCGCCTCCACTGTCTGGCGGCAGCCTTTGTATTTCTCTACAGCATCTCGATAGTCGAGGGTTTCATCCCCCTTTTGCACCATCAGCCAATAAAGGTCGGGGTTGTGCAACTGATCGGTGTCGCACGCTTCCAGTTCGGCCAGATCATCAACCGTAAGAAGGCAGGTTTCGGCGGTATGGTAGTTTTTTAAGGTTTGACCAACAAGCTCCTGAAAACGCCGCTGCGGACTCACCGCCGGGTTGACCAGAACCGCAGGCAGGCCGCGCTGTTCAGCGAAATAGGTCGCCCAGAAGCCGCCAAGGGAGCTGCCGAGAAGAAACACATCGCGCTCCGGCATGCCGTCGAGCAAGGATTCCAATACCGCTCTGGCCTGCGCAGGATGGGATGAAAGATAAGGACATTCGAACCGCCACTCGGGGCGGTGATACCGCAGCCAGTCGTGGGTGATCTGCGCTTTGGCAGATTTGGGCGAGCTCAAAAATCCATGGATGTAGATCAGCGTGGGCATGTCCGTTATCGTCCAAAAGCCAATGACAAAAATGCATCAGGCCCCTTTCGGGGCCTGATTTCTGCAGCTTCTGACTGAGCCGAATGCTATCAACAGTGCATAACTTCAATAGCCTTCGGAGGCCAGGTCGATGCTGTAAGCGCGTTCGGTGACGCGATTTACATGGGTAGTATAGACACCATTGGCCTGAAGTTCGTAGGTACGGTAACCCGGCATAGTGCTGTCCACCATGAAGTCATCGCTGAGCGGTTTGAATTGCACACAGGTGGACGGGGTAGCGATCAGGTCCACGCCATTGCGCACCATATAAAACTCCTGGTGCACATGTCCCCAAGACACGGCGCGCACATTGTCGAAACGATCAGTGATGGCGAAAAAGTCCGCCGCGTTGCTGACCACATACTGATCGATCCAGGCACTGCCCACCGGCACGAGCTGGTGGTGCAGGAAAATCATGGTCGGTGAGAGAGGATCGGACTCGAGCAGGCGCTCCAGGCGTTTCAACTCACTCTGCGGCAACTCGCCGCGCTCTTCAAAAGGCACGCGGGAATTCAGCAGAATGACATTCCAACCGCCTATGCTGAGGTAATCGGCGCGGGGAGCCGCTGAGCGGATTGCGCGCATGCTGGCGGGGTCGTCGTGATTGCCGGGCAGCCACGCCAGAGGGACGGCGGGAAGATGCTGCCGCACGATCTGGATAAAACGATCATAGGAACCGGTGGTGCCATCGTTGGAAATATCGCCGCTGCACAGCACAAGATCGAAAGAATCCTCCACTTCCACCGCGCGTTCCAAAACATCCACCAGCGTGTCTACTGTTGTAAGCCCGAGGAGCGATTCGTCCGCGTCGCGTCCCAGGTGACAATCTGTGATTTGCAAAATCCTTAAGGGTTTACCGTTCAAGCGCGTCATTCTCCACTACTACTCCACGTCGCCGCACAAGCCGCTGTGATGGCTGATTCGCTCAGCCTTTGAAGGTAGTTTGACCCCTAATTGGGTTTTCGCCAGTGATCAGTTTTTGTTAATGCGAATCGACTCACAGATTGCACTGCGGGCAATTCCCAATTTGCGGCAATGGACCAAAAGCTCCCCCAAAAACCGATTGAGGGCCATTTTTTCGTCCGGTTGGTACATGTTGGCGTTGGGATATTGATACACGGGCCGCCAGTGGCGGTGGCGATTCCAGGCGATCACTTCCGCCATGCCGACATCGTGGTAGAGACGCACCCGCAATTGCGGTGCTTGCAAGTAAAAAGGTGCGAGATAGGTCTGAGTGATCAGCAGGGTCGATGTGTAGGGCGCGGCTTCTTCAAGCTCCACACGGACAGCGGTTTCGCGCACGGTATCCAGCGCAAACGACCAGAGTGTCTGCTCACCCCGGCAACCGGGGAACAGCGACATGCAGAGGTGATAATTGATTTCGCAGCGGGAGTGATGATCCGGCAGGCTCACGGTCAGAGACTGCTTGACTCTGGAACGCTCGAGCACCTTTACCATCGCGATATTCTCTTCACATAACCTCCCGAATGCCTATGGCCAGGCCGGCCAACGGGCGCGCAATTGATTTCGGTTGAGTTGCAGCCACTGCAGTCCTATAAGGGTGGCGGCGTTGTTCATTCTACTCTGAAGCATAGCATCGAACACCTCTTCGGCCGGGTAGGCTTTGAACAGTATGTCCTCGTTCTCACCGTCCACCCCAAAGATGCCGCCTGCGGCGGTAAGGTCGCAGATGGCACAGAATAAATAGGTGTATTCGTTGCAGCTGCCGGGGGTCGGGTAGAAGGCGGTGACCGGCAACAATTCCTTCGCCTGCAGGCCGGCCTCCTCGACCAGTTCACGCAACATCATGTCCGCAGGACTCTCCCCTCCTCCACCATGCCCGCGACACTTTCCAATGTCCATGGACCGTATGGTGAATCGACAGTGCCTATGCGGAATTGGTCTACCAGACCGATCTGATCCAGCACCGGGTCGTAGACCACCGCCGAGGCCGCCTGGGCTTTGGCGAACAGCTCGCGGCTGAATTCGCGGCTCCAGCCACCGTTGAAGAGGCGGTGGCGCAGCCTCACCCTGAGTAGTTTGAAGAAGCCGGAATACAGCGGCTCCTCCCCCAGGACCTCCACATCCTCGCGGACAAACTTCTGGTCGTTCACCGAGCACTCCTTAGACTTTGTGATAAATCTCACTGCCGCTCGCGCGGAACTCTTGCGCTTTGGCTGCCATCTCCGCCTGTACATCCACCAGAGTGACGGTTTCCGCTTTGACTTCAACGCCTTGGGCCGCCGCATAATCGCGCACCTCTTGAGTGATTTTCATCGAGCAGAATTTCGGCCCGCACATGGAACAGAAATGGGCGACCTTGGCGGAATCCTTCGGCAGGGTTTCGTCGTGATAGGACTTAGCGGTGTCCGGATCGAGACCGAGATTGAACTGGTCTTCCCAGCGGAATTCAAAACGCGCTTTCGACAGGGCGTTATCGCGCAACTGCGCGCCGGGATGGCCTTTGGCCAGATCCGCAGCGTGGGCGGCGATTTTGTAGGTGATGATGCCCTCTTTCACATCATCTTTATTGGGCAGACCCAAATGCTCTTTCGGCGTGACGTAACAGAGCATGGCGCAACCGAACCAGCCGATCATGGCGGCGCCGATTCCCGAGGTGATGTGATCGTAACCGGGGGCAATATCGGTGGTCAGCGGGCCGAGGGTATAAAAAGGCGCTTCTTTGCAGACTTCCAGCTGTTTATCCATGTTCTCTTTGATCATATGCATAGGCACATGGCCCGGACCTTCGATCATGGTCTGCACATCGTGTTTCCAAGCGATTTCCGTTAATTCGCCCAGGGTTTCCAACTCGCCGAATTGCGCCGCGTCATTGGCGTCGGCAATGGAGCCGGGACGCAAGCCATCGCCGAGTGAAAAACTCACGTCATAGGCTTTCATGATTTCGCAAATTTCCTCGAAATGGGTGTAGAGGAAATTTTCTTTGTGATGCGCCAGACACCACTTCGCCATGATGGAACCGCCGCGCGACACAATACCGGTGACGCGTTTGGCGGTGAGCGGCACATAGCGCAATAAAACGCCGGCGTGAATGGTGAAATAATCCACGCCCTGCTCAGCCTGCTCGATCAAGGTATCGCGGAACATTTCCCAGGTGAGTTCTTCGGCGACGCCGCCGACTTTTTCCAGCGCCTGATAAATCGGCACTGTGCCGATCGGCACTTGCGAGTTGCGGATAATCCACTCGCGGGTTTCGTGAATATTTTTGCCGGTGGACAGATCCATAATGGTGTCCGCGCCCCAGCGTGTGCCCCAGGTGAGTTTCGCCACCTCTTCGTCAATGGAAGACGAAATCGCACTGTTGCCGATATTGCCGTTGATCTTCACGAGAAAATTACGGCCGATAATCATCGGCTCCAATTCCGTGTGGTTGATATTCGCCGGAATAATCGCGCGGCCGCGCGCCACTTCCGCGCGCACGAATTCCGGCGTAATTTCTTTCGGAATCGCGGCGCCGAAACTCATGCCCGGATGCTGCTCCGCCAGCACGCCCAATTCTTTCGCCTGCTGCAAACTCATATTTTCGCGGATGGCGATATATTCCATTTCCGGCGTGATGATGCCTTTGCGCGCGTAATGCATCTGGCTGACATTGTGGCCCGCTTTCGCACGGCGCGGACTGCGCACATGCTCGAAACGCAAAGCCGCCAATTTGGGATCGTTTAATCGCTCGCGGGTAAAGGTCGAACTGTTGCCGCGCAGAAATTCGGTATCGCCGCGAGCTTCAATCCAGGGCGTGCGAATATCCGGCAAACCTTTGCGCACATCGATTTTTACATTCGGATCGGTATAGGGACCGGAAGTGTCGTAAACCCGCACCGGCGGATTTTTTTCACCGCCAAAATCGGTCGGTGTGTCGAACAGGCTGATCTCCCGCATGGGCACGCGGATATCCGGGCGTGAACCCTGTACGTAGATTTTTCTGCGAACGCGGAAAAGGCTGTACCGAGGATTCGTCCACCCGGGCCTCAGAGTTGACGAAGGTTTGGTCGGCTTGCTGTTTCATTGAGGTTCCTCTCGCTAGCGTGGCTTGCCAATAGTGGCCGTTATCAATAGGGGCCTTTACCAATATTGGCTTTTACCAATACTGAAAAAAGTGGTGGATGGGACCGTTGTGGGGTGTCAGGTGCAGACGGGCACTCTGGGTGATGGCCCCCTGGATATAGGATTTGGCCGCGGCGACGGACTGCTCCAGCGAGAGCCCCTGCGCTAGCCCGGCGGCGATCGCCGATGCCATGGTGCAGCCGCCGCCGTGGGTGTGGCTGGTCGCCTGACGCGGCGCACTGAAGGACATGACGCCCTGCTCCGTCACCAGATAATCCACCGCCAACGGCAGATCGGCGTCTCCTCCTTTCAAGAGCACCGCGCGCTTGCTGATCTGGCGCAAGGCCAGGGCCTGTTTTTCCAGTTCGTCATAACTCGCGGCCGGATGCGTCTCCAGCAGGCGCGCGGCCTCGGCGACATTGGGTGTCACCAGGGTTGCCAGCGGCAGCAGACGCTCGCGGAAATACTGGGTAACCCCCTCCTCGGTCATCAGGCTGCTGCCGCTGGTGGCGCCCATCACCGGGTCGAGCACCACGGGCAGATGCGTCGCCTCCAAAAATCGGGCAACCGTTTCTGCCAGTTCAATATTGGCGAGCATGCCAATTTTAATGGCCGCGACCGGCAGGCCGGACATGACCGCGTCGATCTGCGCCTCCAACTGGGCAACCGAAAGAGGAAAGATGCCGGAAACGCCGACTGAATTCTGCGCGGTGATGGCGGTGATGGCGGTGGCGACAAATACTCCGAAAGCCGCGCCGGTTTTCAGATCCGCCTGAATGCCGGCGCCGCCGCTGCTGTCACTGCCGGCAATACTTAAAACAACCGCTGCGGGTTTTTGGGTGAGGGAAACCGCCATACACGTTCTCGACTAATAAAGGAGAAAATAACGAGGAGGGTCGAGCGGACGCGGGACAAGCAGGAAAGGTCGCATCTCGTTCCCTCCGCCGGTACTAACCGGATCAGGTCAGCGGGTTTTTCTCAGCCAGTGCAGCGCTCTAAAGCGAATGAATTGCACCGGCACCCCGACAAGACGAGCGCACAGTCTAACCAAGCCACCCTGGCATTTCGAGCACCGATTGACCATTGTTTATAAAAGGTGGCAAATCCAGACAAACAGAAAAGACCGACTGGTCGTTTTCCCTTCTGCAACTTCTGCCTATAATTGCTGTCAATCCCGGCCACCAATGGCACACGCTGCGGTGCGACGGGAGTGCTGCTGATTTTGATGCATCCGCGTTTTTTGGAGCCCCGCGATTCATGTCCCTCAGTATCAACCCCGGCCTCACCTATCAGGTCTCGAACACCGCCTCGCAGCGGGCGATACCGGTAGAGTCGCGACGCGAGGTGGTGGTGCCGGAAACGGAAGAATCCTCTACCGACCGAAGTGCGCGGCGCTCGGAAAGTTATATTGCGGCTTTGCGGGAATTACGCGCTGAACAGCAGAATCTGGCAACACATCCGGCGACGCGGACCTACCTGCAGATCGCGCATTATGAGGGGAACTTTCAACTCGTGGACGTCTATACCTGACGCGCGCAGGCGTCTATTTTGAACACGCCCTGGGCAACAGAATTTCACATGCATTATTCACCCAGCGTGGTTACACTCCCCACGCCTCGTTTTAAACCGACACACCAAAGGAACCACATGAAAATACGCATAGCTTCAGGCTTGAGTTCGGTTTGTTGCGCCCTGATTCTCCTCTCCCAATCCGCCACTGCGGAAACTCTGCAGGATATTTATCTCCAGGCGCTGAAAAATGATCACCGCTTCAAGGCAGCGCAGTCACAGCGGGATGCCGGTGTTGAAAACCGCAATATCAGCCGCGCCGCATTGCTGCCACAAATCGGTGGCACAGCGGACTGGACCAAAACCCAATTGGATACCGAAGTGGCAACTCAGCAGCGGCCGGCCGGTGAGTATGACCTCGAAGGCAAAGGCTACGGCGCCTCTTTGCGCCAATCCATTATTGATCTGAGCAATTGGCACAACTACTCCCGCGGCAAAGCGCTTGCCGACATCGCTGAAGCCGAATTGCTGATCGCCCAGGAAGATCTGATCCTGCGCACATCCAGAGCTTATTTCGACGCGCTGCAAGCCGTGGACAACCTGGCTACCGCCAAGGCAGAGCAGGACGCGCTCGGCCACCAGCTGGAGCAGACCAAACAGCGTTTTGCCGTCGGCCTCACCGCGATTACCGAAGTCCACGAAGCCCAGGCGGCTTATGACTCCGCCACCGCCAACCGCCTTGTAGCGGACGGCGCCCTCGGGATCGCCTTCGAAGCACTGGAGGTTTTGACCGGGCAGAGCTATCGCTCTCTTTCACCGCTGCTCGACGACTTTCCAGTTGCTCCACCACAGCCCAGCAACCGCGAAGAGTGGGTGAAAATGGCGCTCGACAATAACGCCGCGCTCAAAGCCTCCTGGTTTGCTGCCCGCTCCGCGGAAGCCAACTCAAAAGCGGCCAAAAGCGCTCACCTGCCGACACTGAACGGATCTTTGAATTACGGTCATTCCGAGCAGGAACTGGAGAGCATTACCATCGAAGACCAGAACGCCACCTCGGTGCGCCTCGATCTCTCGATTCCCATCTTTGCCGGCGGCGGCATCTCCGCCAGCCGCCGCCAGGCAGCCGCGCAGTACGTGCAGGCCCGCGAAACCTATCTCCAGACCCAGCGCGACACAGTGCAGAATGCCCGCTCCCGCCACCTGAGCGTGCTGACCACCGCCGCAACTGTCAACGCCCGCAAGCAGGCCATCACCTCTAGCCGCAGCGCCCTTGAGGCGACCCAGGCCGGTTACGACGTGGGCACCCGCGATCTGGTCGACGTGCTCAACGCGCAGCGCAACCTCTACAGCGCCCAGCGCGATTATTTCAACGCTCTGTACAGCTACGTGATCGCCACTCTGCAACTGAAGCAGGCGGCCGGTGTCCTGGTGGCCGCCGATGTCGGCGAGCTGAACCAGTGGCTGGATCAATCCCGCAGCGTCAATTACACCCCCTGATCGTGCAGGGCGGGAGGCGCCATGCCCCCGCCCTGTTTCCGGACGCTCCGCCATCTGCTAACCAAGCGAGCCGCCCATGTCCTCCCCCGCAACCGCACTTCAATCCTGTTTTGCCGTCCCCGCCAATCTCGTCAGCCCCACCCGCATTCACCACCTGCTAGAACGCCTGCAACGCCGCGCTACGCCAGAACAAGCTGCGGCACTGGCTGAACATCTGGTGGGTGCGCGCCTGGAGCAGTGGCACAAGGTGCTGATCGGGAGCGATTTTGTCAGTGAAAAGCTGTGTGAAAATCCGCCCTGGCTGCTGGCCCTGGCGAGCGACCCCCAACAGCTGGAAGACCAGGGGCGCGATGCGTTGAGCGCGGGCCTGCCGGACGCAAGCGACCCGGTGGAGGTCTGGGACAGCAAACTGCGCCAGTGGCGCTATCGGCAGCTGGCGAGAATCGTCTGGCGCGACTTCAACCGCCTGGCCGACACCCGCCGCACCGTCGAGGAGCTGACCACCGTGGCGGAGCTGGCGTTGCAGGCGGCTCTCGATTACCACTACACCCACCTCTGCCGGGAGATGGGCGAGCCCCGCGACAGCGACGGCGAGCGCCAGCCGATGCTGATTCTCGGCATGGGCAAACTCGGCGCCTGGGAGCTGAATCTCTCCTCCGATGTAGACCTGATCTTCGCCTACCCCAGCAAAGGCGACACCCACGGCGCGCCGCGCAGTTCCAGCAATCAGGAGTTTTTTACCCGGCTCGGCCAGCGCCTGATCCGCTCCCTCGATCAAGTGACCGCAGATGGTTTTGTCTTCCGCGTCGATATGCGCCTGCGCCCCTACGGCCAGAGCGGCGCTCTGGTGAGCACCTTCGATGCCTTGGAGGACTACTATCAGACCCAGGGGCGCGAGTGGGAGCGCTTCGCCATGATCAAAGCGCGGGTGGTGGCGAGCAACGGCACCGCAGCGCAGACCCAGGAAATGATGGGCCTGTTGCGCCGCTTCACCTATCGCAAATACGTCGATTTTTCGGCCATAGATGCGCTGCGCAATTTAAAGCAGCTGATCAATCGCGAGGTAGCGCGCCGGCGCACCCACGACAATGTCAAAGTCGGTCGCGGCGGCATCCGCGAGGTGGAGTTCATCGCTCAGGCTCTTCCAGATTATTCGCGGCGGGCGGGACACGGAACTGCAGGAGCGCCGGTTGTTGCGCGTGCTTCCTCTGTTGCAGCAACTCCACTGCCTGCCGCCCGGCGTGGATCAACAACTCGCCGAGGCCTATTGTTTCCTGCGTAATGTGGAACACGCGATCCAGGGCTATGACGACCGCCAGAGCCAGGACCTGCCAAAAGATGAACTCGGCCGCCGCCGCATCGCCCACATTCTCGGTTTTGCCAACTGGACCGAATTCCAGCAGCACCTCAACACCCAGCGCGATCTGGTCCATCAGCAATTCAGTGCGGTTATCGCCACTCCAGACGAGCAGAAAAATGATGCCCAGCAGCAAGGTCTCGCCGATTGGCGCTTGTTCTGGCATCACCTCACCGGGCCAGGTGGGGATCCGCAGGGACTGCTGGAAAAACTCCTGTTCCCGGAGCCGGAGAACACGCTCAAACTGCTGCGCGATCACCTGCTCAGCGCGCCTGCCGTCATGGCCATGGCGGCGGTCAGCCGCGAGCGTTTCGCCGATCTGGTGCCGCGTTTGCTGCAACGTGTGGCGGAGGCGGAAAACCCCTACCAGACCCTGACGCGCATTATTCCCCTCCTGGTGGCGACCGCCCGGCGCAGCGCCTATCTGTTGCTGCTGATTGAAAATCCCGAGGCGCTGGATCAATTGGTGGTGCTGACTGAAGCCAGCCCCTGGATCGCCCAACAATTGGCGCACCACCCCGCGCTGTTGGACGAACTGCTCAATCCCGCCACACTGTATCGCGTGCCGCCGAAAGAGGATCTCACCCAGGACCTGCGCCAGCAGGTGCTGCGCATAGATCCGGACGATCTGGAGCAACAGATGGAAGCCCTGCGCTACTTCCGCTCCGCCCACGCCCTCCGGGTGGCCGCCTGTGAAGTAACCGGCAAACTGCCTCTAATGAAGGTCAGCGATTATCTGACCGAGCTGGCGGAGGTAATTCTGGCCTACGTGCTGCAACTCACCTGGCTGCAGATGGTACAACGCCACGGTTATCCAGACGGGGAGGTGCATCAGGAGCCGAATTTCATCATCGTCGCCTACGGCAAGCTGGGCGGCATAGAACTGGCCCACGGTTCCGACCTGGATCTGGTGTTTCTCCACGGCGCCGATCCCATGGGCACCACCAAGCCCCAGAGCAGCGAGCAGCGCAGCCTGGAGAACACCACTTTCTACGCGCGCCTCGGGCAGAAGATCATCCACATACTCAACACCCAGACGCCTTCAGGCCAGCTCTATGAGGTGGACATGCGCCTGCGACCTTCGGGCAATTCGGGCATGTTGGTGACCAGTCTCACCGCGTTCGAGAAATACCAGTTCGAATCCGCCTGGACCTGGGAGCACCAGGCCCTGGTGCGCGCCCGCGCCATCGCCGGGCGGCCGGAGCTAATGGCCCAGTTCGGCAAGTTGCGCCACCGGATTCTCGCCCAGCAACGCGACCAGGCGAAACTTCAGCGCGACGTGGTGGAAATGCGCCAGAAAATGCGCAGCCAACTGGGCAGCAATAAAAAGCAGCTGGCCGAAGGAATGTTTAATTTGAAGCAGGATGCGGGTGGTATCGTCGATATTGAATTTATGGTTCAATACGCGGTTCTGGCCTGGTCCCACAGCGATCCCTCACTGCTGGAATACACCGACAATATCCGCATTTTGGGTTGCCTCGCGGCATCCGGCCAGTTAAGTGCCCAAGAGGTCAACCAGTTAATCGAAGCCTACAAAGCCTTCCGGTCCCTCGGTCACCGCCTAGCGTTACAACAACAGCCTGGAATCGTAGCGGGTGATCAAGTGGAGTCTGAGCGTCGGATTGTGACCCAAATCTGGCGACGTCTTTTGGACTCCGGCGCAACACTTGAAACAGACGACCCTTAAGTACCCGTTATTGGAGAATTCCCATGTCATTTGCCGATAGAGACGGCGTTATCTGGTTCGATGGCGAACTGGTTCCCTGGCGCGACGCCAAAGTTCATGTTCTGACCCATACCCTGCATTACGGCATGGGTGTCTTTGAAGGCGTGCGCGCCTATCAGGCCGACAGCAAAGGCAGCTGCATCTTCCGCCTGAAAGAGCACACCGACCGCCTGTTCAACTCCGCCCATATCATGGGTATGGCCATGCCCTGGTCGAAGGAGCAAATCAACGAAGCCCACCGCCAGGTGGTGCGCGAAAACGGTCTGGCCGAAGCCTACCTTCGCCCCATGGCGTTTTACGGTGCCGAAGGTATGGGCCTGCGCGCTGACAACCTCAAGACTCACGTCATTGTCGCCGCCTGGAACTGGCCTTCCTATATGTCACCGGAAGCCAAACAACAGGGCATCAAGGTGCGCACCTCCAGCTACACGCGCCACCACGTCAACATCTCCATGTGTAAAGCCAAAGCCAATGGTCATTACATCAATTCGATGCTGGCGCTGCGCGAAGCCCTGGATTGCGGTTGTGAAGAAGCCCTGCTGCTAGACGCCGAAGGTTACGTCGCAGAAGGCAGCGGCGAAAACATTTTTGTTGTCCGCGATGGCGTGCTCTACACACCCGAGCTGACCTCCTGCCTCGACGGCATTACCCGCCGAACCATCTTCCAATTGGCGGCCGAATGCGGTTATCAGGTGCGCGAGAAACGCATCACCCGTGATGAGGTCTACATCGCCGACGAAGCCTTCTTCACCGGCACCGCGGCGGAAGTACTGCCGATCCGTATGCTGGACGGCCGCGCCATAGGCGCCGGTCAGCGCGGCCCGATCACTACGCGCTTGCAGAGCCTGTATTTCGATGCGGTGAAAGGCAAACTCGACCAGCATCTGGAATGGCTGACACCAGTCAAATAAGCTGGATCGCAGCAGGCCAGGACGGGGATGAAATCATCCCCGTTGTTTTATTTGTTGCCGCTGCAAGATTGCCAACCCCAAGCCGGAAGCTGAATACAATCGCCATGCCCGAATATGATCACCATGCCTAAATACAAGCGCCATGTCTGAATACAATCACCATGTCTGAATACAACAGCGCGAAACTCTACAAACGCCTGCTGACCTACGCTCTGCGCTACCGTTGGTTCCTCGTTATCAGCCTGTCCGGTTTTATCCTGTTTTCTGCCATGGAGGCGGCCATGGCGCAGATGATGGAATACTTCATCACCGGCCTGGAGAAGCGCGATGCTCAGTACATGTTGGTTGTGCCCATCGCCGTAGTGGTGCTGCGGGTGCTGCACGGCCTCGGTGGTTATCTCGGCAATTTCTTTATCGCCCGGGTGGGCGTCAATGTGGTGGCGGACCTGCGTAAGGAGCTGTTTGCCAAACTCGTCTACCTGCCCACCACCTATTACGATCAACACAACAGTGGCGAACTGGTGTCGCTGCTGGTCTACAACATCACCCAGGTCACTGGTTCGGTCACCAACGCGGTAAAAGTGGTGCTGCGCGACGGCCTCACCGTGATAGCCCTGCTCGGCCTGATGCTCTATCACAACTGGCAGCTCACGCTCTGCTTTCTGATAACCGCGCCGATCCTCGCCGTGCTCGTGAGCATCGCCAGCCGCTACTTTCGCCGCATCAGCCGGCGCATGCAGACCACCATGGGCGGTGTCACCCACATTGCTAACGAAGCTTTACAAGGCTTCCGCCTAGTGCGCAGCTTTGTCGGGCAGAAGTATGAAATTCGCCGCTTCAACGACAACACCGACGAAAACACCCGCCTGTCCATCAAGTACGAGCGCGTTGCGGCCTTGCAGGGGCCGGTGTTCCAGATCGTGGTTGCCATAGCCCTCGCAGTGATTCTGTTTCTCGTTCTGCTGATGTGGGACGACAACGTCGGCTCCGCGATCGCCTATCTCGGCGCCTCCGCCATGATCACCAAACCCCTGCGCCAGCTGACCTCGGTCAATGAAATCATTCAGAAGGGGCTGGCGGCGGCCGAGACGATTTTCGCCGTGATCGATCTGGAGCCCGAGCCCGACCAGGGCAATCGGCCCCTCGAAGTGAGCGCCGGACGTATAGAACTGCGCGACCTCCACTTTCATTACGGCACCGATATCCATGCCCTGCGCGGCGTCAACCTCACCATCGAACCCGGCACCACCGTGGCGCTGGTAGGCCGTTCGGGCAGCGGCAAAACCACCATTACCAATCTGCTGTTGCGACTGTACGACCCGGCGAGCGGCGCCATTCTTATCGACGGCCAGGATACCCGCTCGGTGACCCTCAATAGCCTGCGCCGACAGATCGCCCTGGTGAACCAGCAGACCGTCCTGTTCAACGACACGGTTGCGCGCAATATCGCCTACGGCAGCGACGAGGTGGATATGGAGCGGGTGCGGGAAGCGGCTAAAAATGCCCACGCCCTTGAGTTTATCGAAGCTCTATCGGAGGGCTTTGACACCCTGGTGGGCGAGCAGGGCGCGCGCCTCTCAGGCGGCCAGCGACAGCGTCTCGCAGTGGCGCGAGCGCTCTACAAAGATGCACCGATTCTGGTGCTGGACGAGGCCACCTCGGCGCTGGATAACGAGTCGGAAAAAGCCATTCAAGGCGCGCTGGAAGTCTTGCAGAAAGGCCGCACCACACTGATCATCGCCCATCGCCTCTCCACAATTGAGAACGCCGATGTGATCGTCGCCATGGACCAGGGAACCATAGTGGAAGTGGGTCGCCACGCCGAACTGCTGGAGCGCAACGGCTATTACGCCAGCCTTTACGCCGCCCAGTTCAGCGAGATTTCAGGCTGAAAGGCGCCATGCTGCGCTTTTTCTACACCCTGACATTCATTATCGCCCTGCCGGTGGTGTTCTACCGCCTCTGGATAAAGGACAAGAAAGTGCCGGGCTACCGCATCCGCTGGCCCGAGCGCTTCGGTATCTATCCCGCTCCGCAGGAGACGCGCCCAGTGGTCTGGGTCCACGCCGTCTCCGTCGGCGAAGTTGTGGCCGCCACACCAGTGATCCGCCGTCTGCTGGAGAGCGGCCAAGTGGCGGTGATGGTCACTACCATGACGCCCACCGGCTCAACTCGCGTCGCCGAGACCTTCGGCAAACAAGTGCTGCATGTCTATGCGCCTTACGATTTGCCCTGGACCGTCGCCGCCTTTCTACGTCGCACCCGGCCAGTGCTCGCGATCATCATGGAAACCGAACTCTGGCCCAACATGCTGCACGAATGCGCGCGGCAAAAGTTGCCCACGATTCTGGCCAACGCCCGCCTGTCGGCGCGCTCCGCCCGGCGCTATGCGCGTTTCGCCGGCGCGACACGGGAATTGCTGGAGTGCCTGAGCCACGTCGCCGCGCAGAATGAGGAGGACGGCCACCGGTTTGTCGACCTCGGCTTGGCGCCGCACAAATTGACCGTGACCGGCAGCGTCAAATTCGATGTCGCTCTTTCCAGGACTTTGCGCGACTCCGCCATTCAATTGCGCGAAACCTACGGCGCGGCGCGACCGGTGCTGATCGCCGCCAGCACCCATGAGGGCGAAGATGAACCCCTGCTCGACGCCTTTGCCCAGGTGCTCATCACTCGGCCGGAAGCGCTCTTGATTCTGGTGCCACGCCATCCGGAGCGGTTTGACGAGGTGTACGAGCTGAGCCGGGCGCACTTCAGGACCTGTCGCCGCAGCAGCGGCCAGTGCCCGGAGGGAACCCAGGTGATCGTCGGTGACACCATGGGGGAGATGATGCTGCTCTACGGGTGCGCGGATATCGCCTTCGTCGGCGGCAGTCTGATCGAGCGCGGTGGCCACAATATGATTGAACCCGCCTGCTGGGGCCTGCCCATCATCTGCGGCCCGCATACCTTCAATTTCGCCGATATCAGCAAACGCCTGGAGCAGATGGGCGGCATGGTGACGGTGACTGACGCCACCTCTCTGGCGGCACAATGGCTGGCGTGGATTGAGCAGCCGCAGGAGAGGCAGAAGGTGGGACAGAAAGCGCTGCAGTTCACAGAGCAGAATCGCGGCGCTGTGGAGCGGCTGATGACCATCGTGCGGGATTATCTACCGTATCAGTAGTTCACCCAGCTGCTCAGGGAGGAAAGCTTGAACTGAGTGCCATTCAAGGACAGCAACACACCATCGGCGAGAATCCGTTCGAGCAACACGCCGCCTTTTGCCGCACTCCCCATCTGCAACTCCTCTTTGTTGATCACCACAAATCCTTTGTCGTAATCATGTTTGGCGTACATCAATGTGGGTACGGAGTCCTGGATAGTCAGCGGCAACTCATGCAGAAAGGGAATGCTTTGGTGGCCCGCGAGGGTTTCTTCGACCGGCAGATCCGCCGGCAGCGGCTTGGCCTCCGCGCTGGCTGTTGGCGCCGCCGGGGCAGGGGGCGGCGCCGGCCGCAGGCTTTCGCGGCGGCTCTCCTCCCACAAAACCCGCGCCAGCTCTTCGTCCACGCTTGAGCGACTGCGCCTGGTCTCCGCCCCAGCCACCTGCGGCGCGGCGGGCTGTATCGCTGGCTCGATCACCTGCATCACCTGGGTGTCCTGCTGGGCTTGATAAAGCGCCTGAACTTCCTGGTCGGCCGGCATGACGGCCGGTGGCAGCACCTCGCTCAACTCCACAACCGGTGCGACGGAATTCTCCAGCGGCGCCGTCGCGACCTGCGGCAAGGCGACCTGCCCTGCCGGGGCGGGATCTGCCTTGGCCGGCGCGCTGTCCTGGGTGGGTACGGGAACCTTATCCTGAGGTGCTGGTGTTGGCGCGCGCAGCCATATCACCAGCAATAAAGCGATCGCCAACACCAGCGCCGTCACCACTCCGCCAATGAGCCAAACTGCGCGGTAATTCCGCTCCTGCCTGGGTGTAGCGTGGATAGTCTTCAGATCCGGCACCGCGTCGCGGTATTCGCGTTCGCGGTCCGCTTTATTCAAGGCGTCGAGAATCAGCGACATAAAAAACCTACTTCACCAATAGCCATGGGCGGACTGCCACAGGTCAGCCGCCTGCGGTCACTAGACTGGGCTCCAGATCGCGGAGGGATTTCTCCACCCCCAGAGCCTCGTTCAATTTCAACAGCGTCTGCATGCCTACATAACCGTCATCGTTGAGATTGTGGGCGCGCTGAAAGAGCTTCACACGCTGCTGCAGCTGGGCGTTGAAATGCTCGCGGGTAAGCGGCGCGCTCTGCTGGTCGAGGGTGGCGAACTGCTCGGCGATCCAGGCCACCATAGGACCCTTGGCGCCTATGCCGATGGCTTCCTTGAAGGCGTCCGGACGGCGCCAGACGAACACCATCTCACCGGTCCAAAGACGTCCCAGTTCCGCCAGAGGCACCTGTGTCATACCGTCCTTCAAGCGCACCCAGGCGTCACTGCCCTTTATGCCCACAAGTGTTACGTAAGCGGTGTGGCGTCCGGGCGTGGTGATGGTCAGCACCGCCGGGCGGTTGAAGCCGATGAATTCCTCCCAAGTGCCGAGCTTTTGCGTTTCGCATTTGAGCCCCTGCTGACTCACCACCCAGCAGGGATACATGGCGCCGTCGTAACTGATATTGAGGGCACCGAGCAGCTCCGCAAGCGCGTGATCCTGATTGAGCTGCCACCAGGCGGGCGCTGCCGGAGCTGGGGGTGCCGCAGTTTCGACTGCGGTCCGCGGGCTCTCGCGCACGATACTGCCCGCGCCCACCACAGCCGGCGCCGCAGGTTCCTGGCGTGCACCGAGGACAAGCCAGAAAATCGCGCCCACCAGCAGCGCTGCTAACGCGCCGGTAGCCGCGTAAATCCATTCTGCACGCAGTGGCATGCGGCGCGCGGGACGCGGCGCTACACCTTCGCCGAGCACTTCCACCGTCGCCTGACGGCAGATGTCCGCATCGATCTGGTTGGCCTCGCGACTATAGGCGCCGAGCAGCATGCGATCGCATAAGACGTTGATGATTCGCGGGATGCCACGACTGATCTGGTGCACGCGGCGCACGATCTTCGGCGGAAACGGCTGGCGCCCCGCCGGCATACCCGCCACCGCGAGGCGGTGTTTGATGTAGCCTCGGTCTCCGCCACGCTCAGGGGGCGCAGGTGATAGCGCGCGGTGATGCGCTGGGAGAGCTGACGCAGCGCGGGTTTGGCCAGCAATTCGTTCAATTCCGGCTGACCCACCAGAATGATCTGCAGCAATTTCTGGGTGTTGGTTTCCAGATTGGTGAGCAGGCGCACCTGCTCCAGCGTGGAAATCCGCAGCAGCTGCGCTTCATCGATCAAGACAATGGTTTTGCGTCCCTGGCGATGGTTTTCCACCAGGAATTCACTCAGTTTGTCGGTGAGGACCTTGAGGCTGGTCTCCTCCTGCGAATAAGTCACGCCGAACTCGTCGCAGATACTGCAGAGCAGGTCGCGGGCACTGGCCGAAGGGTTCATCACAATCGCCAAGTCGGCGTGATCGGGCAGCTGCTCCAGCAGACAGCGAATGATGGTGGTTTTGCCGGTGCCCACCTCGCCGGTCAACATCACGAATCCACCGCTGCTGACCCCATATAAAAGGTGCGCCAACGCCTCCCGGTGCTGGGTGCTCATATACAGATAACGCGGATTCACCGCGATGGAAAAGGCTTGTTCGTCCAGGCCGAAATAGCTGTGATACATAGTAGGAGAAGCCGCAGGCGACAAAATCTGGTTATTTTTGCCCGGGGATAATACCCGGATTAGCCCGGCAGCATAAGACCGCAGCGGGATGTGTGAACGGGCGGCCCGGGCCGGGGTTACGTAGATTCCCACCGCAGCGGAGGGTTCAACAGGATAAGGGGCCAGCCAAGCAGGGGGACCGGCACCTGCCTTTATTCCCGGGTAGGTTGGTATTCCCAGGGCAGGCTGTTATTCCCAGGCAGGTTTATTCCCAGGGCAAGTTGTAAAGCATCTTGCGGCGACTTTCGATCATGTCCTCGTAAGTCTGCAAGGTGGCATCGTCGGCAAATTGGTCGCGCATGCGAATGCGCTCAAGCTGGCGCTCCAGACAGGTGATTTCACGCACCAGCTGCTGCTTGAGTATTGAAGTGTCGCGTTGTTCGACGCTCGGCAAAATAGGTTGCGTAGCAGGTTTCATATTGCGTGCCTGTTAATTATGTTTTTTGGGCAGGATTGTGCGAATGATCGGTAGATCACACTTTCAGCGACCGGAACATAAGAATAGACAATTTTTAACCGCAAGCGAGAACACCGATTCGAAGGTGCATGCCGTTTTTGCAACTCATGCGCCACTAATTTAAATCAGTCGTTTATATCGGAAGTTTTAATTTCTTTTTGTGATGAAGCCACGCGGAGATCACCCCCGCTTGGCAATAAATTCGCGGGCCAGATAAAGCGCCGCAATCGTACGCGCTTCGGTAATGTCGCCGCGCTCAAGCCAGGCGGACATCTCATCCAGATGCAGGACCTCCAACTCCAGTGGCTCCGGCTCATCTCCCTCCAGCTTCTCCGGATACAAATCCTGGGCGAGCACAATCTGAGTACTGTGCTGCAGATAGTTCGGTGCCTGGGTCAGGCACTTCAACAGGGTGAGACGCCGGGCGCCGTAACCGGCCTCCTCTTTCAATTCGCGATTTGCCGCCTCGACCAGACCTTCCCCTTCATCCACCCGCCCTTTCGGTAGGGAGACATGGTAATCGTCGATACCCGCGCCGTACTCGCGCACCAGTATCACCCGCTGATCGTCGAGCATGGGCACTATGATCACCGCCGGCACACCGCTGCCCAGCAACCGTTCGAAGGTGCGCTCTTCGCCGTTGCTGAAGCGCAGATCCAGTGACTCGACGCGAAAGAGGCGGCTCTGACACGCCGGCGTGCGCTTTAATATCTCAGGTTTTGTAGGCATACTGGCCACCGGTTTTTTTCTGTTTATCTTCGCCCATGATTGACTGGACCGCAGTGGATACCGTGCTGTTGGACATGGACGGCACACTGCTCGACCTGCATTTCGATAATTACTTCTGGTTGACGCACCTGCCCAAACGCTATGCGGAATTTCACGGTCTCGACCCTCTGCACGCGCAAAACGAATTGGGCCGTCTGATCGCTTCCTACGAAGGCACTCTGCAATGGTATTGCCTGGATCATTGGTCTGAGCTGGTGCGCATGGATATTCCCGCGTTGAAGCGCGAGATTCAACATAAAATTCAACTGCGCCCGCACGCGGAGACTTTTTGCGTTTTCTTCGCCAGGAGCGCAAAAAAGTGATTCTCGCCACTAATGCCCATCGCAAAGGCTTGGCATTGAAGCTGGAGGTCTCGCGTATCGACCGCTGGCTCGACCTGGTGATTTCCTCCCACGATTATCAACATCCCAAAGAGGCGGAGACATTCTGGCAGCGCCTCGCGGAAGCGGAAGCCATAGACCCGGTGCGCACCTTGTTTGTGGACGACAATCACCAGGTACTGCGCGCGGCCCAGGCGTTCGGTTTGCGTCATCTGGTGTGCATCAACCAGCCGGACCTGCAAAAACCGCCGCGCACTTCTGGACAATTCATCGACATAGTGGATTTTGATGAGATCATGCCGCCGGGTTTTACCCCTCAGGACCTGAGGCCCGATCTGCCATGAACAACCGCGACGACATTCCCGCACTCAGTAAAGTCCGCATCGACAAGTGGCTGTGGGCCGCGCGCTTTTTCAAAACCCGCAGCCTCGCCAAACAGGCCATCGACGGCGGCAAGGTTCACGTGGGCGGCCAGCGGGTAAAGGCGAGCAAGGACCTGACCATCGGTCTGGTATTGCAAATCCGCCAAGGTTTTGATGAGCGGGAAGTCATCGTCAAAGCACTCTCCGAACAGCGCCGCGGCGCGCCGGAAGCAGCACTTCTCTATGAAGAAACCCCGGCGAGTCTGGCGCGGCGGGAGCTCAGCGCCCAACAGCGCAAACTGGCGAGCGCCATGCAACCCGCGAGCGACGGTCGCCCGACCAAAAAGCAACGCCGCCAGATCCATCAATTCAAGCAGTCGCAGAATTCCTGGGACTGACCTGCCGGCAACGGCGCCCATGACACAACTTAATGACAGGCCCCCTATGAGCGCATCCAACCTGGATCAGATTCATCGTTTTGTATTCGACGACTGCGATATTCGCGGCGAGATCGTCACCCTTGATGCCACTTTGCAGGACGCCACCGCCCACCAGCATCTGCCGGTGGAAGCGCGCGCGCTGCTGGGCGAGTTTTTCACCGCGGTGAGCCTGATGATCGAAGTGCTGAAATTTTCTGGCACCCTGACCTTGCAGGCGCGCGGTGCCGGCCGCGTGCCTTTGATCATGGCGGAGGCGACCGATGCGCGCACCCTGCGCGGCATCGTCAAATTCGCCGATGACGAAATACCGGATCTGCACGGCCTCAACCTGCCGCAAATGATCGGCGAAGGCGTTCTCACCCTGACGCTGGATCCGGCGCAGGGACAGCGTTATCAAGGCGTGGTGGCGCTGGAGGGCAACACTCTGGCCGAATGTCTGACGGCCTATTTCGCCCGCTCGGAACAGCTGCCGACCCGGCTGTGGCTGCATTCGGACGGTCAGCGCGCGGGCGGACTTCTGCTCCAGGCCCTGCCGCCTTCCGCCGAGCGCACAGCGCGGCCGGACGCCTGGGAGACTGCCGAGCACTTGGCGGAAACCGTCACGGCGGATGAGCTGTGCCAGCTGGATCACGCCACAGTGCTGGTGCGGTTGTTTAATGAGTTTGAAGTCCGGCTGTTTCCACCGCAGGAGTTGAGCTTCAAGTGCCAATGCTCCCGCGAACGCAGCCTGCGCGCGCTGACCGCGTTAGGTCGCAGCGACGCCTATGCGCTGCTGAATGAACGCGACATTATCGACATCAACTGCGAATTCTGCGGCGCCGAATACCGCTTCGGCCAGCCGGATCTGGACGAGCTTTTCCCTGCGGAAAATCCACGGCTTCATTAAGAACGCCAGCGCTTACCTATAACGAGTTCAATAACCTGACGGGGATGTGGCCGCCTATAAAAGGCGGCATACGCCACACATCCGCACATTGTCTTTTTGCGTTTCCCTGCGCTGCATCTATTCTTTAATAACCAATTCATACCGACACCGTATCCCATGGAATCGCGCCCTTCTAATGGCAGGGTTCGTCTTGTGCGCTATCCGATATTTTGCGCCATTGCCAGTTTTCTGCTGCTATTTTCCCTGCTCGCCGTGCTGGTGCATTACCTGATGCAGGTGACCGTGCGCGAACAGGAACTGGAAGCCCGTTACTGGATGGGCGCTTTTGCCACCAAGCTGCGCGGGCAGCTGGACGCAAATCTGGCAGTGGGCTACGGGGTTGAAGCACAGATCTCCGTGCTCGGCGATCTGTCCCAGGCGGATCTGGATCTGGTGGCCGCGCGCCTGCTGCAAAAACCCCTCAACATCCGCCATATAGCGGTGGCGCCGAATCTGGTGGTCAGCGCGCTCTACCCGCTGGCGGGAAATGAGGGCGCCCTAGGCCTGAATTATCGACTGCACCCCGCTCAGCGCAATGCAGCTCTACAAGCGATGAAAGACCGCCAAGTGGTGCTGGCCGGGCCTCTGCCGCTGGTGCAGGGCGGTGGCGACCATCTGCTGGCGCGCTTTCCGGTTTATATGGGAGACGGGAGGGAGTGGGGACTGATCTCTCTCGTTATCCCGGTCGCGGACCTGCTGCGCGATGCCGGCCTCCATGAGATAGAACAGCACTTCCAGGTCGCCTTGCGCAACCCGTCCACCGATGATGTATTCGTCGGCGCAGCCGGTCTTTTCGACGGCGGCAATCCCGATTACACCATTCAGATCCCGGGCGGAGAATGGCAGCTGGCCGTGCAACCCAAAACGGAACAACACTGGCGCCAGAGCATTAATTGGATCATCAGCCTGCTGGTGAGTCTGCTCGCCGCCACTGCAGTGTTTTATCTGTGCCGCTATCACCGCCAAAGGAATCAGCATCTACTAGAGCTTGAACGCATCACCGCCGTGGACCCGCTCACCCAGCTCACCAGTCGCTATCAATTCAACGAACATTTGAAGCAGCTGATCGAAGAATGCGAACGTACCAATCAGAGTTTCACGGTGTTGTTTATCGACTTGGATCACTTCAAGGAAATCAACGACAGCCTGGGCCACTCTGTCGGTGACGAACTGCTGATCCAGGTAGCGCGCACACTGAAAAACTGTGTGCGCAGTTACGACCTGCTGTGCCGCTTCGGCGGAGATGAATTCATTGCCATTTTGAAAAACGTCAATCGCACCGGCGAAATCGAAAATCGCGCGCGCATCATCACTTCCTGCGTCGCCGAGAGCCGGAATATCCGCGGCGCCGCTGTAAATGTCACTTGCAGCGTCGGTGTCGCGGTCTATCCAACCGATGGCAGCGACGCCGCCTCGCTGATTCAGCACGCCGATCTCGCCATGTATGAAAGCAAACGCAGCGGGCGAAATTCGCTGTATTTTTTCAATATGTCCATGCGCAATGAAGCCGACCGCTACATTGAGCTCAACACCGCGATCAAATCCGCGCTCAAAAATAACGGCTTCGAAGTTTATTACCAACCGATCTACAGCACGCGGGAGGAGCGCTTCACCCGTTGCGAAGCCTTATGCCGCTGGCCACAAAACGACGGCAGCATGATCTCGCCGATGGAATTTATCCCGGTGGCCGAACAAAGTGGGCTGATTTGCGACCTGGGCAACTGGGTGGTGGAACAGGCGATGGCTTTTTATCTGAAATTGCGTGAAACCGGCATCGACATCAATTTTTCCATCAATCGCTCGCCACAGGAATTTGCCTCACGCCAGCACACGCAACAGCTTATTGCCCTGCGCAATCAGATGAATATTCCATCCCACCAGATGACGCTGGAGATCACCGAATCACTCCTGATGGCGGACCATTGCACCAAGTCGCAAAATTTCCTCGCCCTGCGGGAACAGAATTTCCAATTTTCCATAGACGATTTCGGCACCGGTTATTCCGCCATTAATTATCTGCGCCAGTACCCTGTGGAAAGTTTGAAAATTGACAAGAGTTTTATTGCAGAATTGGGAATTTCGCGCCAGGCGGACACCCTGGTGAAAGTGATTATCCAAATGGCCAAAAGCCTCAACATACGGGTAGTGGCGGAAGGTGTGGAAACCCAAAAACAGGTAAATTTTCTCACCGCCATAGGCTGTGATTATATGCAGGGTTATTTTTTCGCCCGCCCTATGCCGGCAGACCAATTTTTGGAATTCATGAAAGGGCAGAACAACGCAGCGGTCGCGCGCTGAAATTAATCATTCTGGCCATCAATAGACCAAATAAAAAAGGGGCGACAAAGTCGCCCCTTTTTTATTCTGATTTCGGCAATTAGAAATTCAAACGCGCGCCAATTGCAAAAGTGGTGACGTCGGACCCGAGCCCCACATCAAACGTGCCCGCCACCGACTCATTAAACCAGTAAGCCAGCAAACCGTTGATGGCAGTCTGACCGTCACCCGTGGTGCTGTGCATCAATTCGATGCCGCCTTCCAGCTGTCTGCCCACATATCCGCGCAGGCCCGCCGCGAGAACCAAACCTGAATCGCTGCTGCCGTTATCGGGTGAAACGCTTTCAAAACTTACACTGGCATACATGTCGATTTTTTCGTCGAAACGCGTGTGATAACCGCCACCGGCCTGCACATTGGTTGAACCGCAAATATCACCACTTACATCGCTGAAAGATGCGCGGGCGTACCAGCCATCCTGGATATCCAGGCTGCCGTAGATATTCGGGCCGTCCTGGTCGCAATTGTACTTATCCAGATCCTGGAACATATAACGTGCACCCACATGGGTATAACTGACGGCGGGCACACGCGCAGAGTAGTTATTGGAAGTGCGATTGTTTTGTGCGTGCGCGGTGGTGGTGGCAAATGCAGCCAGCATGGAACCGAGTAATAAACAGCTTTTGACCGCTTTCATAAGAATAACCCCCCAAGGTTATACAGGTGAAAAAACGCGGCCATATTACCACCAGAGGCGCCATTCCTACACGCGCTTCCGCACAGAGTGCGTGCGCAAACTGCGGGTCTGCGCACAGACGTGAAAGGAATAATTAAGTGGAAGCAATAACTGAGGATATTTTGCCCAATGGCAACACCTCGCGCGCGGCGCCGAGCTGAATCGCCTCTCTCGGCATGCCGAAAACCACGCAGGTTTCTTCGTCCTGGGCAATGGTGCGGGCGCCGGCTTCGCGCATTTCCAACAGCCCGCGGGCACCGTCGTCACCCATGCCGGTCATGATGATGCCGGTGGCATTCCTGCCAGCAAACTTCGCCATGGAGCGAAACAGCACATCCACGGACGGGCGATGTCGATTCACTGGTGCCGCATCAAAAACTTCTACATGGTATTGAGCACCATTGCGCTTCAACGCCATATGCCTGCCACCCGGTGCGATCAGCGCCAGACCGGGAATAATGCGGTCATTGTTTTTTGCCTCGCGCACCTGGATCTGCGTCACGCTATTCAAGCGCTCGGCGAAGGATGCGGTAAATTTTTCTGGCATATGCTGCACAATCAAAATACCCGGACAAACGCGCGGCAATTTGACCAGCACTTCTTCGAGCGCCTGCGTGCCTCCCGTCGAGGTGCCTATGGCAACAAGGTGCTCGGTGGTTTTTGCCATCGCCTGGGCAGGCTGGGACAGCTCCGCTGGCGGGAGTGCATCGCGCGGTGTCGCAGAGCGTCTCACCCGAGCCTGGGCGGCGGTGCGCACCGTCTGAATCAGGTCCGCTGCCGATTCCTCGAGAAATTGTTTCAGGCCGATCTGCGGCTTGGTGACTATATCCACCGCGCCAGCGGCCAGCGCTTGCAGCGTGGTTTCCGCACTGCGGGTGGTGAGTGACGAACAGATCACCACCGGCGTCGGGCGTTCCTGCATGATTTTGCGCAGAAAAGTAATGCCGTCCATGCGCGGCATTTCCACGTCCAGGACGATTACGTCCGGCCAATCTCGCGCCATTTTCTCCAGTGCAAACACCGGATCGGCCGCCGAGCCGATGACTTGCAGATCCGGCGCGCGGGACAAAACCGCCATCAACACTTGGCGCACGACGGCAGAGTCGTCCACCAAAAAAACTCGGGTCGTTTTCATGCCTTTGATCTCAACTTCGCCAAATGCTGGCGCATTTTATTTTTCCGCCGCGGCGATGACATTTTTCTATTTTTTGCAATAGATCGACGGACTGACAAGCCGCAGGGCATCAGTAACGCCGTGGAGACTTTCCGAATGGCCAATCAAAAAATAGCCACCTGGTTTCAGGCGGGCGGTAACACGGGTAACGACTTTGCGCTTGGTTTCCTGATCAAAATAAATCAGTACATTCCGCAGAAAGATCACATCGAATTCACCAATTTCCGGCAGTGTCTGATTGAGATTGATTTGTGCAAAAGTCACTTTGCTACGCAGAGCGCGATTCACCAGCAACGTGCCCTCCTGGGGACCCATACCTTTGAGGCAATATCTCGCCAACAGCTGAGGCGGAATATGCCGAGCGCGCTCCATGGGATAATGCGCGTTGCTCGCCATACGCAACACATGCGTGCTGATATCCGAGGCGAAAATCTCCCACTGGGTTGAACTCAATTGATCCGCCAGCAACATGGCGATGCTGTAGGCTTCCTCGCCCGAGGAGCTGGCCGCGCTCCACACCCGAAAAGGCCGCCCCGGAATCCGTTGCGGCAAAACCGTTTTTTGCAGAAACTCAAAATGTTTGGGTTCGCGAAAAAAATAGGTTTCATTTGTGGTGAGGAGATCCAGGGCGACCTGCAATTCAGCGGTCGCCGCCGGCTCCATGATCATGCGGAAATAATCGCCGTATCGTGTCAGCCCGTGAAAGCGCAGGCGTTTTCCCAGGCGCGCCGCCACCATGGATTTTTTCGTTGCCGTTAATTTAATACCCGCCGCGCGGTGCAACCAATCCTGAAACATCTGAAATTCGCGGTCACTCAATTCGAGACTCACGTGCCCGGACTCGCGCAACGGTGTTTTTGCAACTGGTGTTTTTGCAACTGATGTTGTAGCAACGGATGTTGTTGCGACTTTGGCAGCACTTATCCGCTGCGCGCTGACGCCTTCACGCTTCATGCTGATCCGCGGCCGCTGACAACATCGCCATTTCCTCCACCGATAAAACCCGATCGACATTCAGTACTATGACGAATTTTCCATCCACCTTGGCCATGCTGCGGATAAAGTCCGCGCGTATACGCGCACCGAAATTCGGTGGCGGCTCTATTTCCCCGGCGGGAATTTCCATTACTGCGGACACCGCATCAACCAGAACGCCAATATCCTGCTCTTCTCCCTGTTGGGTATTAACCTCCATGATGATGATGCAACTGCGGCGTGTGATTTCCGAATTCCGCCGGCCGAAACGCGCCGCCAGATCCACCACCGGCACCACCGAACCGCGCACATTGATAACACCGCGCACAAACGCGGGCATCATGGGCACAGTCGTGAGATTGCCGTATTCGATAATTTCTTTAACCGCGAGTATGCCCATGGCGAACATTTCGCCATTCAACATAAAAGTGAGGTACTGACCGTCCTGCTCGTCAGCATACGTTTTACTGACCACCAATTCGCCCATGGTATCGCCCTCAAAAATGCGTGAAGTCACTTTCCGACATACCACCGGTGGCGGCCATTCGGTAGGTGGGGCGAGCAGATTTGGCATCAACTGACGGCTGATTTCTGGCAGCCATCTTCTGCTTGCTGGCGCCGTCATCCGCCATCACGAAAAAGCCCATGATCTGCTGCAACTGCTCCGCCTGACTGCTCATTTCTTCCGCCGTCGCCGCCAGCTCTTCACTGCTGGACGCACTTTGCTGCGTAATCTGATTCAGCTGCACCATTGCGGTATTGATCTGCGCAACACCACTCGCCTGCTCTTCGGAAGCGGCGCTTATTTCCTGCACCAGATCGGAGGTCTTGCGGATGGACGGAACAATTTCATCCAGCAGCTTGCCGGCTTTTTCCGCTAATTCAACACTGCTGGAGGACAGCTCGCCAATTTCCTGTGCCGCAACCTGACTGCGCTCGGCGAGTTTGCGCACTTCGGCGGCGACCACCGCAAAACCTTTACCGTGTTCACCAGCGCGGGCAGCTTCAATCGCCGCATTGAGCGCGAGCAGATTGGTCTGATAAGCGATGTCATCAATAATGCCAATCCGCTGCGCAATCTGTTTCATCGCGGCCACCGTCTGCTGCACCGCCGCGCCACCCTCTGTGGCCTCCTTGGCCGCTTTGCTCGCCATGCCGTCCGTCACTTTGGCATTTTCAGTATTCTGGTTAATGCTCGCGCTCATCTGCTCCACGGATGCGCCGGTCTCCTCGACACTCGCCGCCTGTTCGTTGGATGACTGACTCATGGATTGCGCCGTCGCACTCACCTGCTCAGACGCACTGGCAAGGTTATCCGCCGAACTGCGCACCTCACCAATGATGGCCGATAGACGCTCCACCATATCTTTCATGGCGGTCTGGAGTATGCCGATTTCATCCGTGGTAGTGGCTTCCACTTTGATGGTGAGATCACCACCGGTCAGTTTCGCCGCCAGCTGAGCGGCCTTAACCAATGGCGTGGCGATCACTCGGGAAATCGCCAGAGCGAGTACCATACCGCCAAGCAGCGCACCGACCAGAACGGCGAATATCGCAGTTCTCGCATCGCTAAAAATTTCATCGCCGACCTTTTCCGCATGAGCGGCACCTGCGGCGCTAAATTGCACTATTTTTTCCAGCGCTTCCGCTACTGCAACACCAGCGAGGCGGCCGTCACCGGAAAACAACTGGTTCGCCTGCGCATCTTTCCCCTGCGCAGAGAACTCCAGTGTTCGGCGGCTTAGCGCAAGATAAGCCTCCAATTTCGCGGCAAAATCGTCATTGAGCTGGCGCTCCTCCGCAGTTTGGATGATCTTCTCGTATTCAGCCCGCGCCGCATTGATATCGGCGAGTTTCGCCGCAATGTCCTTTTCTATGTGCGCCATTTCCGCAGAGTTTGTCGCGTCCGCCATAACATGGCGCGCGACCCGCACGCGATACTCGGTGAAATGGAAACGCACTTCTTGGGTAATGCGCACGGCAGGTAACCAGTGGTGAGTAACCTCATCTCCTGACTTGTTAACCGCCGCCAATTGCACCGTGGCGAAAATTCCAATAAACGCGGTAAGCGATAAAACCACCAGGAATGACAGAATCAGCTTGGCGGAGATTTTCAGGTTGTAAAACCATTTCATTGAAGTGTTCCTCGGTAATCTTGTTGAGTTCTGCCAACTCCCGCTTCACCGCCATACCAATCCGGGTTGTGGTTTTCCTTCTGCATAATGAGTTGAATCAGGGATTGAGCATCCAGGATAAGAGCGACCGATCCATCGCCTAATATTGTTGAGCCGCTGACGCCGCGCAGACCGCTGAACAACTTACCCAGCGGTTTGATCACAGTCTGGAATTCACCCAGCAATTCGTCCACGACCAGGCCGGCCTTGCAACCGGCGCTGCGCACCACCACCACATTTGCCCTGCGGGGCTGGCCATCTTCAAGACCAAAATGGTGGCGTAAAAAAATCAGCGGCAGAACTTCACCGCGCAAATTCAAAATATGTTGTTGCTTCGCCGCAGCGCGCTCTGCTTCCGCCAGTTCCACACACTCCTGCACCAGATCCAGAGGCACCACATAATTCGAAGAACCCACACCAACCAAAAATCCATCGATAATGGCGAGTGTCAGAGGAAGGCGGATCCGCACCAGGGTTCCTTCACCAGGCCGGCTGGAAATCTGGATGGTGCCGCGCAGTGCGGTGATATTGCGTTTGACAACGTCCATACCCACACCGCGCCCGGACAAACTGGTCACACGTTCAGCAGTGGAGAATCCGGGTTCGAAAATCAGATTGTCAATTTCAGCTTCACTGAGAACGGCATCCGGCGAAATTAAATTGCGCTCAATCGCTTTTTCAAGAATGCGCTGGCGATTTAATCCCGCGCCATCGTCGGCAATTTCAATCATGATATTGCCGGAGTCGTGGTAGGCGTTGAGACTCAATTTGCCGCGCGGAAATTTGCCCGCCGCAACACGCCGCTCCGGTGATTCGATGCCGTGATCCATGCTGTTGCGCAATAAATGCATCAAAGGATCGCTGATTTTCTCCACCACAGTTTTATCCACTTCCGTGTCGGCGCCGCTGATCCGCAATTCGATTTCTTTGCCGAGTTCATGGCTAATGTCCCGCACCACCCGCTGAAAACGGCTGAAGGTATCGCCGATCGGCACCATGCGCAGACGCAGCGCGCCATCGCGAATTTCTTCCACCAGATCTGTCACACCCAAAGCGGATTCGTAGAAAGTCGTATTCTGCGAATTCTGTGCAATTAGACGCGTGCCGGCACTGGCAATCACCAGCTCGCCAACAAGATTGATGAGCCGGTCCAGCTTGTCGGCCTGCACGCGGATGTAATTATTCTCGCGGCGCTTTTGTTCTTTGGCACTGGATTGTTTATCCAGCGCAGTCTGCAACACCGCTAGCTCCACTGCGCCTTTCTCAACCAGAATTTCTCCCAGCAATTCTGCTGTCCCCTCAGACCGCACAGCTTGTTGCTGCTCCAGCCCCAAGGCCAGCTCTTGTGCTGTCAAGGCGCCGCTTTGCACAAGGATTTCCCCCACGCGGCTGTCCGCTTCGGGCAGTATTTGAATCAACTGAATATATTCGGCAATTTTGCTGTGCGGCGGCAGAATATGAATAACGCTGTCTTCGCGCACAAATTCAAATACCTCGGCGATCGTCGCCTTATCCGCGTCACTGGCAAAATCAATTTCAAAACCGAGGTAATAAGTCTCAGTATCCAACTCCGTCAAAAGCGGCAGCCGGTCGGCAATGCTGGTGATGCTAATAATGCGGCCGAGCGTCGTCAGATAACGCAGCATGGCCAATGGGTCCATACCACTGCGCAACACGTCGGCGGAAAATCGCAGGGATATATGCCAGAGATCCGATGCCACCAGATCATGTTCACACTCCACCGTCTCTACCACGGTCTCAACTTCGGCAGGTACCGAGACTATATCCGCGATTTGGTAGGCTCTCAGGCGCTGGCGCAATTGCTGCTCGCGCTCCAGCGCCTGCGGACTCATCTCCGTATCCTCGATGGCGGTCACTTTGAGCAGCTCATAAATATGGTCGCTGCATTCCAACAGCAGGGCGATCAAGGTTTTGTTGATGGCGATATCGCCGTCGCGCACATGATCCAGAATATCTTCCAGAATGTGGGTGAACCCCACCATCTGATCGAGACCAAATAAACCGGCGGAACCCTTGATGGTGTGCGCAGCGCGAAATACCGCCGCGATGGCTTCAGAGTTTGCCGGTTCCGATTCCAGATGCAGCAGCGATGTTTCCATACTCTGCAACTGCTCTTTGGTTTCCTGGATAAATGTCTGCAGGATTTGTTCAAATTCATTGCTCACGGACTGCTCCTGTTGGCATCGCCAGTCAATAACACGGGATCACCAAAAAATGCGCTGAGATTCAACAATTCGAATACATCGAACACCGATTGACTATGGCCGACCAGGCGCACATCGCCGCCGAACTTGTGCGCTTCCAGTTTGGCCGCCATCAGGATTTGCACTCCTGCGCTATCGATTCCAGTTACCTCGCGCAGATCGAGTTCGAGTTCCGCACCCTTCTGCAGGCATTCCAGAATCTGCGCCCTTACCGTATCGGCGCTGTAAATCGTTAATTCGCCGCGCAGGGCGAGATGATCCGCGACAGGCGCAGATTTTTTCGGCTTGCTCATAATTCTGTATCGACTAATTAATGAGAATAAAAATGTCAGGAAATAATTTTCAGGAGTTTTAAATCACCAGCATTGATACCACTTTTAACAATTGCGCAGGCTGAAAGGGTTTAACGATCCAGGCCTTGGCGCCCGCTGCCTGCCCTTCCTGCTTTTTCGCTTCTGCTCCTTCGGTAGTGAGCATGACGATGGGCGTGAATTTGTAATCTGGATGCCCCTTCAGAGACTTCACCAGACTGATGCCATCCATATGCGGCATATTGACGTCGGAAATAAACAGGTTGATTTTCTGCCCTTTGAGCTTATTCAACGCATCTTTGCCATCGCTCGCCTCCTGCACGTCATAACCCGCACCTATGAGAGTGAGAGAAACGACCTGGCGGATACTCGCAGAATCGTCGATGATCATTACTGTTTTTGCCATAAAACCACTACTCCACTTTCAAGAACTGTCGTTCGCACATCGGGTTGCGAACTAGAAGAAGGTCACACTGGAATCATCGACGGACATATCCTCTGTCCGCTGATTTTTATGCGTTTCCACCTGTTCCAGGGTGGTGTAGGTCCTCTCCATATTGGCCAGCCATCGAGTGGCATCCAGGGACGAAAAATCGAACTTTTCCTCAGCGATCTGCACATTCAACTTGTTGATATCCGCCATCACGTGATCGAGGATCTGACGTACGCGGTCCTGGTATTGCAGAGAAATCAAAACCTGCTCTACCTCCTTGCTGACCTGACTATTTTCCGTCGCGAGTATGTCGGACGCTTGGGACAGGCGCTCGCCGACCGTGCGAAATTCGTCAATGACTTTATGAATGGTCTGATCCGAAACAGTCACGGAATCATTTCCCTTCTGGGAAATTTCCTCCATGGTGGTAAATGCAGACTGCAGGAGTTCGTTGATCTGCTTAATGCGTTTGCCTATGCGCACTCCCGCATCGCCGGAGCGTGAAGAAAGCGAGCGCACTTCATCTGCGACCACAGCAAAACCTCTGCCGTGATCACCGGCGCGCGCGGCTTCTATTGCGGCATTGAGTGCGAGCAGATTGGTCTGCGAGGCAATACCGGCGACTTCGTCGCCCATGCGCTTGAGCTCATCTGTAATCGTGGTGAGCGTGTTCATCTCCGCCACCAGTGAGTGCTGTTCATCCATACTGGATTTCAAACTGATCACCAGGGTCGACAGATCCTGTTCCGAATGCCGCAATACACTGCCGAGCCCACCCGCATTATTGCTGCCGTTATTCAGCAGCTCAGCCGCATTCAACGCCTTCTGCAGCTGGTCGTAAATGAGGCAGAATTTTCCGGTGAGTTGATTAATCGCGCTTTCTGATTGCTGCTGCACCAACTGCAGCTGACGCTCCCACGCCGGCAGCACAGCGGCAAAAAAAGGCTGCACCCCCGACGCGGATTTTTTTGCGAGCTCATCCTGCAACCGCGAATTTTCCAAGCGTAACCCAGCGAGCAACAGGTTCTTCTTTTGCACTGATCTCAGCGTGGCAACTAATAAAAAAACACCCGCTATTCCTATTAAACCTAATAAAAATCTCAGCCATCCGTTCATGCTGATATTAAAAAAAGCCAATAGAACAACAATTGCCGCCACTCCGACGGCAATTGGCACGGAGATCCTCATTTGCATTTCGAAGGGCCTAGCGTAAATATTTGACTGGTTAGTAAAAGATCACTTCAGGATAGTACAGAGGCGTTAAGTTGCCATTGAAAATTCGAAGAAAGGAAAATATTGAGATTGTATTGAAATCGCCCGGCATGGCGCCGGGAGAATATTGCTTTGTTGGCCCACCACGATCCCTTCATGTACCGGGAGATATCATCGCCACATGGAAAAACAATAGGTGTTCCTCTATCGACGATGCAATACACCGAGAGAATTGACGGTTGTCTCCCAGTGAAAATCGCCCCTCGCCACCACTGCTTGCAACGCAAGGTAGGGGCCTTGTCCGCCGTCTTGCGGGCTCGGAAATATATCGTGAATCAGCAGAAGGCCGCCGGGTTGGATTTTTTCCGCCCAGCAGAGGCAATCCGCCAGTGCCTGAGCATGACTGTGGCCGCCATCGATAAACACGAGTCCGAGTGGTGTTGCCCATTGTTTAACGACTACCTGAGAAGGCGCCACCACTGGCACCACTGTGTCCTGCAGATCGAACAGGTCCAGCGTTCTGCGCAGAGCGGGCAGGGTATCCATCACCTGAGCGGTGGGATCGAACAATTCGGCGTCGTGATATTCCTCACCGGGTTGATGCTCCTCAGAACCGCGATGATGATCGACAGCAAAGAGCGTGGAATTTTTCTCCCGGCAGGCGCTGCCGAGATACACGCTGGACTTGCCACAATAGGAGCCGATCTCCAAACAGGGGCCAAGATTGGCTGCTTCAAGAGCAAACCGATAAAGCGCCTCCGCTTCATCCTGCGCCAAAAAACCTTTAATCTGGTGTTTGTCGATGGCTTGGTGCAAAGCCATTATTTTATTGTCGTTCATTTGCGGTATCTCTTTTTATAGGGAGATCTTTTTCAGAGTGACATTCTTTTAAGGTGATGTTTGTTTGATAGTGACATTTTTTAATGGTGATATTTCTTTCATGGTGACAAAGCGTGCGTAAAGACCACCGACCATTTTTTATCAAATATTGTTCGCGCCGGCTCAACGACTGGTATGTGCGCCGTTTTGTCCAACCGCAGTTTGATCACCTGGGTGTTTATCCGATGGTCATCAAACCACGCTCCTGCGAAATTCACGGCCGGCAAATTTGCGCGGGAAATTATTTGCACTTGATCAGCCATCCGACCAAACCGGTGCGCCTGACAACTTGGTCGAGCCGCCAGGGAGAGGGATCTATCGAAATAGGGGATTATTGCCTGATCGCACCGGGCGTGGAAATCACTGCGTCGCAGTCGATCCGCATAGGTGCCAACAGCATGATCGCGGCGGAGTGTAGCATCAACGATTGCGACTGGCACGGGCTCTACAATCGCACGCGGCCGTTCCGCTGCAGCAAACCGGTAGTACTCGGCAATAATGTCTGGCTGGGTGCGCGGGTGATTGTGTGCAAGGGCGTGACCATCGGCGATAACAGTGTAATCGGCGCGGGTTCCGTAGTGACTTCGGATATTCCGCCCAACGTGGTTGCCGCCGGCAATCCCGCGCGCGTGGTCAAGGAACTCAATCCGCGCCGGCGCATGTTGAAGCGCGATTTTTTATTTCGCAAAGGCAATTTCTACTGGCAGAACCAAACGCAACTGGACAAATACTTAACGGCGGATAATTCCCTGTGGAAATGGCTGAAGGTTTTAGCCGGTCCCAGCAATCAGGATTAACAACCGGCCCATTTAAGGCGCGGCGGAAAAATTCTGCCGCGCTGAACGCTCCAGCGCCAAAGACAATTGGTCAACCAGCTGATTGAGCGCAGCGACATAAGCTGCATAGGAGCGATCTGCTGGCGCGGCGGTAAAAACTTCGCGCTCGGTGGCCAGCGTGCGGGAACCGAAATCGTCCAGCAGCCGCCATTTCGCCACCATTTCAACCGGTTGCCCGAGGGCGCCACCAAACGATTCGATAATCAGCAAAATCTGTTTTTGTGGTTTCGCGCGGGAATCCCACGGGTGCGCCCACACGTCGTTGCTCTGCAATTGGCGGCTCAGATTGGTTGCAATCACCCGGCTGAGAGAAAGTTTGGGATCGCCGGCCCATAGATGGCGGTCATCGCTGATGACTTTATTTTTCTCCACCAGTACCACTTCGCGTTGGCGCCAGAACTCAGGCAATTCCACCGGCCCGACGCCCAGGCCACCAGTAAAAATAAATGGCGCCTCGCGCACGGGCGCGGTGCTGACAGCAAAGGTGTATCGCTGCGTCTGAGTCGGTGCGGAACTACAGCCGGTCAACAAACTCAGCGCCATACAAAACAGGGCAAAACAAAAAAGAGGCCGCATCAATCTTCCCCAAAAATCAGTGCATTCGGTTTGCGATTTAATTTTTCACCCAGCCGCTCCATGGTTTCGGCAGCGGACTGTACCGCCTGCAACATGGTGCGCAATTCATATTGGGTTTGCGAATCCGGGCTGAGCATCGCATCGGCGGATTGCAGCGTCGCGGTCATATCCCGCATCGCGGCTTGCGCGTCGCGCATGGTGGCCTCGAGCTGCTCGCTGGCGACGCTGATATTGCCCAGCGTTTTATCCAGTTTGGCAGCGGCATTTTTTTCATCCAACACTTTCAGCATATTGTTGAGACTGGCGAGACTCTGCGCCAAATCCGTACCCATTTTATCCAGCGGAATCTGGTTGATTTTTTTCGCCAGCGTATTCAGCTGCTGTTCCAGATCCTCACCGGAGTCATCCACCGTGGGAATTTCCGTATATTGTTCGGAGCGGGTAAAAGTGCCCGGCGCCGGATCGAGGGGAAAACCCAGGTCGATCATGCGCGAACCGGTGATCAGGCTTGCGGTTTTCAGTTTTGCCCGCAATCCCTTTTGCACCAACTTTTCCAACTGCGTATCGAATTCCTCGCGCGAAGGTTCGCCATCGGGATCGAGGCGCTGCGGCTCCATGGAAATATAAACATGCAGGCTGTCCGGATGTTTATCCACGGTATGCAATTGCACATCCACCACTTCACCCACTTTGATACCACGAAATTCCACCGGCGCGCCCTCTTTCAACCCGCGCACGGAATGGCTGAATTTGAGCAGGTAAAAATATTTCAGCGTGTACCGCTCCTCGATGACGGAATTGCGATCGGTGTACAAATAAAATTGATGGTCGCTGGATGCGCGTTGCGGCGCTTCGAAGCCAACGGTATTCTCAAACGCAATTCCGCCGTTGATGATCGAAGCGAGTGATCCGACCTCTGCTTTGATGCCCTCAGCTCCTATGCTGACATCAACGCCGCTGACGTTCCAAAAACGGCTGCGCTGCAATACCAGCTTGTCGTGGGGGCTTCGATGAAAATGCGGATTTCAACATTGTTGCCATTTTCCGCCAGCCGGTAGCTGGTGACCTCGCCCACTTTCAGCTGGCGAAAATAAACCGGCGAGCCCAGATCGATGGAACGCAGCGAATCCGCCAGCAATACATATTGAGTGCCCTGATCATCGGATTGGATTGCCGGCGGCTCCGTCAAACCGGTAAACACCCGCTGAAAATCTCCCGGCTTGCCCGGATCCATCACAATATAAATTCCCGAAATTAATGTGCCCAGATTAGAAACACCACTGGCGCTGACCCGAGGGCTTACCAACCAGAAACGACTGTTTTCACTGAGATGACGACTGACCTGGCGATCGAGCAGGGCGTAGACACGCACTTTGGAAAGATCGTCGTTCAAGCGGATTCTGGTGATTTTTCCCACCGGCACGTCTTTCAATCGCACCTGGGTCTGCCCGACCTGAATGCCGTTGGCGTTGTCGAATATCAATTCGATTTCCGTGCCCTTTTGCTGGAATGAGCGCAGCGCCAGCCAACCGGCAATGAGCAGTGCCACCAGAGGAACTATCCAAATGGGCGAAATGGAGGGTGCGGATTTGAGTTGGGCTTTATTCAGCTTCACGCCAATCTTCCTATAAGGCGATTGATAAAAGGAAAACGATCAATGGAGCGGATAAACATATCTGCATATTATTCACGGGTTAAATTTACTGTGTTGAGCTGCGCAAGCGTGCGTACACGCGCTTCGGCGGGATCGTTTTCTGCGGCGTTGTCCCAGATCAGGCGCGGATCAAAATTCTCCGCCGCCAGCATGGTCAGCACCACCACCGCGGCAAAAGGCAAAAGCGCGGCGCCGGGTTCGACCTGGCCTATTAAACCAAACTGCACTACCGCCGTCAGCAGCGTCACCACGTACACATCCACCATCGACCAGCGGCCGATAAATTTCGTCGTTCGATACATCCAAAAACGCAATCGCGTCGCACCGGTCATGCGCGCCTGAATCGACCAGACCAAAAAAATCAGCATCATGAGTTTGAGAATCGGCACCACCATACTGGCGACGAACACCACAATGGCGATCAACCACAAATCATTCGCAGCGAGATCGACCACGCCCGACCAGATGGTGCTGTTATAACTGGTCGCCAATTCGTCGTAATGCATGATCGGATAAAGATTGGCGGGAATGTAGAGCACTATGGAAGCCAGAATCAGCGCGCTGGTTTTTTGCAAACTGTCGGGGATGCGGGTGTGGATACGGGTGTTGCAGCGCGGACAGTGACCCCGCTCCATAACTATGCTCTCGCCCACCATGGCTTTGCAGATATCGCAGTCGTAGAGGTTTTCATTGGGATCGCGACTGAAGCAATTGCTGGCGTGGAGCCAGTTCCACAGGTTCTGCTTGTCCATCACCCAATAACCGGCCTGCAGCAGACCCACCAGCAAAAAGAACAGCGGCATGCCCGGCCCGAGATGCACGGTGGCGCTGTCGCCGAGTTTTACTGTGGTCACCAAAACGCCCAGCAGAAATACGTCCTGCATGATCCAGTGCTGCACGCGCTCCAGCCAGCGCAGGACGAAAATCTGTCCCGGCAGCCGGCGATTGAACCTGTAGGGCAGCAGCAGATAGAGCAGCGCGGCGACTTCCAGCATGGGCAGCAAAAAGATGGTCACCAGCACCAGCGCCGCCAATATCCACTGCTCCCGGTCCATCAGCGCGCCGACACCGGAGAGAATGGTTGCCGGCTGCGTCACACTGCCGAGTTGCAAGGTAAAGAAGGTGAAGGCATTGGCGCCGATAAACAGGATCAGCGCCGCCACCGCGAGCGCGGTGGTGGTGTCGAGCCAGGGGCCGCGGCCGAAGTTCAAAACCCGATCACAATTAGTACAGACCAGCTGCTGCGCTTGCTGCAGTGGCTCTGTTGCCTGCAACGCGCCGCAGTCCGGGCACACCAGCCAGTCGTCACGATGCTCAGCGATGACCGGTGTGGCGGGGACTTTAGCGGCGGTCATAATCCTGCTCAAACATCACCTGCGGCCACTTGCATCAGCAGGCGCTTCAACCAGAGCTGACCATCGACCCAGTTCATGCCGCGATTGCGCACCGCCAACAGCGACGGCGAGTCGGCGCCGAACAGGCGCTTGAAGCCCTCCATCGACGCCATGGCGGAGAGATTGTGAAATTTGCGCTGGCGCTGATAGCGCTGCACCACCGAGTCATGGCTGAGCGGCACCCGGCGCCGCTGGGCGCGCAAAATCTCCGCCGCCAGGGCCTTTGCGTCATACAACCCGAGATTGACCCCCTGCCCCGCCAACGGATGAATCGTATGGGCCGCGTCGCCCACCAAGGCAAAACCGGCGCGACCGTATTCGGAGGCGTGGCGCTGCCACAGAGGGATCGCGTGGCGTTGGTCGGCCCATTCCACCTCACCCAGGCAGGCTTCGCTGACCTGGGTGAGTTCGGCGCAGAATGTCTTGTCATCCAGCCCCATCATGCGCTCCGCCACCGCCTCCTCCAGCGACCACACGATGGAGCAATGACGGCCGGGATCGGCGGGACCATCCTGCAACGGCAGAAATGCCAGCGGCCCCTGATGGCTGAAGCGCTGGCGTGCAATGAAGTCGTGAGAGGCGGCGGTGCGCACCGTGGTCACTATGGCGGAGTGGTTATACGCCCATGAGCTGACCGGAATATGGGCGAGTTCGCGCAGCCGGGAGTGGCCGCCGTCGGCGCCGATCAACAAAGGCGCTAGCAGTACGCGGCCGTCGGACAGGGTGAGTTGATTGAGATCATTGATCTGATCCCACGTTTCCACACCCACCGGCGCCAGCAGCTGTACGCGGGGTTGCAGCACCTGGTGCAGCGCTCGCAGCACGACGCTGTTTTCGACGATAAATCCGAGTTGGTCCCGGTGCAGATCGTCGCAGGAAAAACGGATGCGGCCGTTGCCTTCGCCGTCCCACACTTCCATGCCGCGATACGGGCAGTGGCGCTGGCTAACCACCCCCGGCCAGACCTCCAGTTCGCGCAGGAACTGCACGGCGGCGGCGCTCAGCGCCACCACCCGCGGATCGAAACCACCCTCGGGCGGCGGTTGCGGCTGGTTGGCATCCACCACCACGACTTTGATAGCGCTGGCCGCGGTCAAGGCACAGGCCAGCGCGCTGCCCACCAGACCGGCACCGACAACGATCACGTCCGCACTTTCGGCTATTACTTTGTTCGCTGATTCTGACACTACCTGTCCTCGTTAAGAATCCTGCGCCAGCCGGACCCAAGGATTGGCCCGCCGGCTGCCGCGCCCAGAAAGCTGGCGGATAAAAGCATCGCGAATGGTCACACTCCACTCCACACCGATCATTCCCAGGTTGCGCAGCAGAATCCAATGGGGTTCGTGGGCGCGAAACAATTCGTTGAAACCATCGCTCAAGCGCACCGTATTGCGCTGATCACCGGCTTGGCGCCGTTCGTATTCCTGCAGCAGCGCCAGATCGCCGAGCCCGCCTGCACCGGCGCTTTGCAGCACCTCGGCCAGACGCAAACCATCGCGCAACGCCAGGTTGTAGCCCTGCCCCGCCACCGGGTGCAGGAAATGCGCCGCGTTGCCCATCAGCACCACGCCCGAGCGCACCTGCTCGCGCGCCAGGCAAAGGCGCAACGGATAGCTCTGCCGCACCCCCACCTGCTGCAAACGTCCGAGCCGGTAGCCAAATTCGCTCTGCAAATGGTGCAAAAAGGTCTGATCATCCAGAGCCAGCGCATCCTCCGCCTGCAGCGACGGCCAGGTCCACACCACGGCGCTGGTGCGGCCATCGGGTCCGCCCAGAGGCAGAAAAGCCAGCGGACCATGGTGGGTGAAACGCTCGAAAGCAGTCTCCCCGTGACTCTGTTCATGGCGCACATTGGCGATGATCGCGCTCTGCTGGTAATCCTTGCTGAACTCGCCGATCCCCAATTGCCGGCGCAGTGGTGAATCCGCACCGTCGGCCACCACGGCCAGCTCCGCCTCCAGACTCTGGTCGCCCAACTCCAGGCGCACTCCGCCCTGTCGTTTGACCAAGCGCTGCACCTGGGCCGGCGCTTTCAGCTCCAAACCTTCGCAGGCCAGCATGGCGTCCGTCAGCGCGCGTCCGAGGGCGCGGTTTTCAACCACATAGCCTAAAGGCTCGCCCGCATTGCTATCAGTGTCCAGGCGCACCCAACCCAGATGGCCGCGATCGGACACCTGCACTCGGCGAATCGCAGTGACATGGGCGGCCAATGCCGGCCAGACACCCAAGCGGCGCAAGGTCGCAGCGCTGGTCGGCGCCAGCGCCGTGGTGCGCGCATCAAAATTGGGGGTTGCCAACGCCTGATCACTGGCGCTCTCCAGCGCTTTTTGTTCGATCAGGACGACCCGCCGCCCCGGCAAGGTTTTGCAAAACAGCAACGCGAGGGCCGCGCCCATCAACCCGCCGCCGATTATGGCGATGTCATAACGGGCAATGTCATAACGAGCAATGTCAGAGCGGGAAGTCGCGCTCATGCGGATTTGGCACCGCGGCGGGCCGTCGCCATCAGGGCTTCGATCTCCGCCACAGTCTTGGGCACGCCTGCGGTCAGCACGTCGCAACCGTCTTTGGTAACCACCACATCGTCTTCAATGCGAATGCCGATGCCGCACCATTTTTTTGCCACCTGCTCATTGTCGGGCGCCACATAGAGGCCGGGCTCAACGGTTAATACCATTCCTGGCTCAAACACCCGCCACTGCCCGTGAACCTTGTAATCGCCCACATCATGCACATCCATACCCAACCAATGGCCAGTGCGGTGCATATAAAAGGGCCTATAAGCTTCAGCGGCGATAAGCTGTTCCACTTCCCCCTGCAACAGGCCGTGGCGCACCAGACCTTCGGTCAAAACCCGCACCGCCGCATCGTGCGGTTCATTCCAGTGGTTGCCGGGTTTGACTGCGGCAATGGCGGCCGCCTGGGCGTCCAACACCACTTCATAAAGGGCTTTCTGCTCGCGGGAAAAAACGCCGTTGACGGGGAAAGTGCGGGTGATGTCGGAGGCGTAGTATTCGTATTCGCAACCCGCGTCGATCAGCACCAGATCGCCGTCGCGCAGCACTTGGTTATTGTCGATGTAATGCAGAATGCAGCCGTTGGCGCCGCCGCCGACGATGCTGTTATACGCAGGAAAACGCGCGCCATTCATGGCGAACTCGTGTTGAATCTCCGCCTCCAGCTGATACTCGTACACACCCGGCGCGCAGTAGCGCATGGCGCGGCAGTGCGCCTGGGCGGCGATCTCCGCCGATTTAGCCATCAAGCGGATTTCCGCCGCGCTTTTGAACAGGCGCATATCGTGGAGGAAATGGTTGAGATCGAGAAATTCCCCTGGCGGCGTGGCGCCCGAGCGCACTTTGGCGCGAATGCGGTTGATCCAGCCCATGACCTGGGTGTCGAATTCGATATCGCGCCCGAGGGCGTAGTAGACACGCTCGCGCCCCTCGATAAGACCCGGCAAGATTTCATCGATGTCGTCGATAGGGAAAGCGTCATCGGCGCCGTGGATCTTGCATGCGCCTTCGGGCCCCGCGCGATAACCGTCCCAGATTTCCTTCGCTTTATCGCGCTCGCGACAGAAAATCACAAACTCACCGTGGGCGCGCCCCGGAATCAGAACCAGCACTACTTCCGGCTCGTCAAAACCGCTGAGATAGTGCACATCGCTATCCTGGCGATAGCTGTAATGGGTATCGCGGCTGCGAATTTTTTCCTTCGCGGAAGGCACTATGGCGATGCTGTTGGGCTCCATTTGGGCCATCAGCTCTTTGCGGCGACGGGCGTATTCGGCTTTGCTGATCGACATGGGATTCTCGGCTGATTGAACTCAATGACGGGTAACGGAGGCGTCCGGAATATTGGCTGCGCTGGCGCGCAGTTGGGAGGCAACGCTAAACAGGGTCATACGGGCATATTCCACCAGGGCCAGCAGATCCTGCTCCGACTCCTCGGATTCGCCGCAGGACTCATCAAGTCGCGCAATTTCCGCAAGGTCGGCAAGCGCCTCGCGCGCGTCGTCATCCAAATGCAGCAAGACCTCGTCACCGTGGTTGGCGAAACCGTGCAAAAAACCCTGGCACCAGAGCGCCAGCCCCTCCGCCCGCACCGCCACTGACAGCACATCGTCCGGCAGGAGCAGCTGAAGGTTGTATTGACCCTCATTCAAAGCGCCGTTGATCAGGTCGTACTGGGCTTCCAAAGCCGCGTCCACGGCTGCCGTATCGGCATCCTCCAGCAGATCCATAAAATCACGCGCCATCGCCTTCCAATCGTTGCGCGGGGTGCGGCATTGAATTCCGCAGAGCAGTCCATGCAGCTCGGCGGGGGTGCAGATGGCGCCCACCCGCAATAAAAAATCACTCCAGTCTTGATAGGAAATCTGCATCGGAAAGGTCACCTCGGGATGCGGCGAAAAGCGTGTGGAAACAGCGTGGATGATAGGCGGCGAGGCCGGAAAAACGGCCATGCTATCACGAATTTTTGCCGCTTTTACCGCGCCCTGCGCGGGTGAACCTCGCTTGACCGGCAAGGGGGCGGCCCCTATAGTTACGCGCCATGGTTGCGCGACGGGCGAACTTTATGTCGGAACGATTGATCGCTGAGGTTGAGGCCAAGCTGGAGCAACTGGTGCAGCGCTGCCAGCAACTCGACGCGGACAACCGCAGACTGCGTCAGCAGGAGCAGGAGTGGGCCAGTGAGCGCTCCCGCCTCATGGAAACCAATGAACTTGCGCGCACCCGCATCGAATCCCTGATCACCCGCCTTAAGCAATTCGAGAATTACCCGGAATGAGCCACGATAGCAAACGTGTCAACGTGCGCATATTGGACAAGGAGTACCAAGTAGCCTGCCGTGCCGATGAAAAAGAAGCACTGCTCACCGCCGCCCAGGAACTTGACCAGCGTATGCGCCAGGTGCGCAACGCCGGGCCGTCGGCCATGGGCATGGACAGAATCGCCGTCATGGTCGCGCTCAATCTCTGCCACGAGTTGCAACAGGAGCGCAAGAAATCGTCCCAGGGCCAGGTCGCCGATGATGTTCTCGAGCGCCTCGCAGCCAAACTCGATCGCGCTTTAAGCCCATAAATAGCAGCCTGTCTATATCTGCAGGGAAAAATTTAGAGCTTTTATCGCCCGCCCTCTTTGTTATACTTCAGCAACGCCTTGGGTGTTCGCCAGTTGACGAATCCCTGAGCCGATACTGTGAAAACCGGAGGCTTCATGTTTGTGTTGTGTGCATGTCCGCGCGTCGGAAAGCCTAATACGCAACAGATCCCTCCCCCTTGAACCAATCGGGTTCAAGGGTTTAGTCAACAGCGGCACCCCAGGCTTCCATCCAACACCCCCACCCCAGTGATCTCCGCCGACAAAATCTCTCTCCGCCAACAGATTCGCCAGCACCGGCGTCGGCTTTCGCGTGCGCGTCAAAGCAGCGCAGCACTGCAGGTCTGCATGCGCATCATGCGCACCAGCTGGTGGCGCAAAGCCAGACACATCGCTTTTTACTGGCCGGCGGATGGCGAGGTCAGTCTTCTGCCGCTGCTGCGCTGGTCGCTGCACCGAGGCAAAGCTTGCTATCTCCCCGTGGTGCGCGGCCGGGAACTGGAATTTCGTCGGTTTCAGCCAGGCCGGGTGCTGCGCCGCAATCGCTACGGCATTCCCGAACCTCAGGGAACCGAGCCACGGGATGCCCAGCGGCTCGACGCGATATTTCTGCCGCTGGTGGCCTTCGACCTGGATTGTAATCGCCTGGGAATGGGAGCCGGATTCTACGACCGCGCGCTGGCGACCCAACACCGCCGCTCGCCGCTGCGCATCGGGGTCGCCTATGATCTGCAAAGAATTCCGCAGCTGCCCATCGATCCTTGGGACGTACCTCTACATGGGGTCGTCACAGAAAGCCGCGTCTACCGCCGACAATAATTTTTCCACCCCTAAAACGCAAAAATCCGCGATCTGATGCGCTTGGGAGCGCCTGAATCGCGGATTTTGCGTTGATCTTGAGCTGTTTTAGCTTGAACGCGCGGTGGATCAGTGCCGGACGGTCACAACTCCCTGCTGAAGCGCCGCCGGGGGCCGACACTTCTGGTTCAAACACATCCATGATGCCAAAACCACTCACAGCCAAGCCGACAACAAAAACTATGGCTGCCAGTGTCAAAACATCAGACTTCATTGGGACTTTACCTCAATGTTTCGAATTGTTATTGCGTGGAACAGAATCAGGCGGGATGAAACGAGGCAAGCTTTATACCCACTAATTTTGCAACGCACAATAATCGGTGAAACAAAAATATTGCACTATTCAAGTTAGTTCTAATTGCTGCAAATGCAAATTGATTGTGAGCAGATTTGATAAGCCTCACAAAACGAGTGACCGCTTACATAAAAAATCATTCGCTATTAATGTGCTCAAATAATGCACAGCAGCAATAGGGGACGAAACGGATGATCAAGCCATCCGAAACGCAAGAAAAACCGCCAGATCATATTTAATGCGCCAACAGAGTGCGTGCTACGCCAAAAAGAAGCGGTATGCTTCGTTATGGGTCTCTTCGCAGTAGGGATAATTGAGCTCCAGCAGGGACTGCTCCACATCTGCTCTTTCGTCCGGCGGCACCTGCATTCCCACCAGCACGCGTCCAAAAGCGGCGCCGTGGTTGCGGTAGTGGAACATGGTGATATTCCAGCGGCCCGCCAGCTTATCGAGGAAGTTGTATAGGGCGCCGGGACGCTCTGGAAATTCAAATCGATACACGACTTCGTGGGTCAGCTCGGCCGGAGCATGCCCACCCACCATGTGGCGGATATGCAGTTTCGCCATTTCGTTATCGGTCATATCCACAACTTTGTAGCCTTTGCGCTCCAGTATCTCGATCAACTCCGAGCGCTCGTTTTTATAAGGGTTGACCTGCAGCGCCACAAAAATGTGCGCTTCACCCTTGCTGGAGTAACGGTAGTTGAATTCCGTGATGGAGCGTTTGCCCAGCAGGCTGCAGAACTTTTTATAGCTGCCGGGTTTTTCCGGAATCACCACCGCAAAAACCGCCTCGCGGCCTTCGCCGATTTCTGTGCGCTCCGATATGTAGCGCAAGCGGTCGAAATTGGTGTTGGCGCCGCTGTGCACCGCCACCAGGGTCTGCCCCCGGATCTCGCCGCTCTCGGTATATTTCTTCAATCCAGCCAACGCGCAGGCGCCCGCCGGTTCGGCGATCGAGCGTGTGTCTTCAAAAATATCCTTGATCGCGGCGCAGATTTCATCAGTGCTGACCGTGATCACGCCATCAATGGAATCCTTGATCACCCGGTAGGTTTCTTCGCCGATCTGCGCCACAGCCACGCCGTCGGCGAAGATGCCAACTTCGCTCAACACCACCCGGCGCCTGTGCTCCATCGCCGCTTTCAGGCATGCAGCGTCTTCTGGTTCGACGGCAAAAACCTTGGTTTGTGGCCGCACGTACTTGATGTATGCCGCCATGCCGGCGCACAGCCCGCCGCCGCCGACCGGAATAAACACGGCGTCGATATCCGCCGGGTACTGGCGCAGCAGCTCCATGGCCACCGTGCCCTGTCCCGCGATCACGTCAGGATCGTCGTAAGGCGGGATGTAGATCATGCCTTTTTCCGCCACTAGGTTTTTGGCGTAAGCCGACGCCTCGTCGTAGGTGTCACCTTGCAGCACCACCTTGGCGCCGTGGCGGCGCACCGCATCCACTTTGATGGAAGGCGTCGTGCGCGGCATGACGATGATCGCACTCACACCCAGATGTTTGGCGGACAGCGCCAGACCCTGGGCGTGATTGCCGGCGGAAGCGGCGATCACACCGCGATCCCGCTCTTCCGGCGTCAACTGCAACAGCTTGTTGTAGGCACCGCGCACCTTGAATGAAAACACCGGCTGCAGATCCTCGCGTTTGAGTAGCACCGTATTTTCCGTGCGGGCGCTCAGCAGCGGCACCGGATCGAGTGGGGTTTCCACGGCGAGGTCGTAGATACGCGCGTCGAGAATACGCTTGATGTAACTGTGAGGCATGGAGAGACCGGGAGTTGGGTTGCGGTGAAGGTGTGCAATGGTAAAGGAAGGCCGCGCGGAAGTCATGGCGCGCCGGAGCTGCAAAACCGCTACAATGCCGGCCTTTTTCCCCGCACATATCCCACACATATCGTATGAACCAGAATCAACTGAAACTCGCAGTCGCCCAGGCCGCCCTCGACTGGGTATTACCCCATCTGCACAGCGCCTCTGTGCTCGGCATAGGCACCGGCTCCACGGCGAATTTTTTTATCGATCTGCTGGCTGCACATAAAGACCGTTTTGCCGCCGCCGTGGCAAGCTCCAATGCCTCCGCTGAACGTCTGCGTGGGCTCGGCATAGAAGTGCGCGACCTGAACGAGGTGGACGAGATCGGTTTTTATATCGACGGCGCCGACGAGGCGGACCCGGAGCTGGCGCTGATCAAAGGCGGCGGCGCGGCGCTGACCCAGGAAAAAATCGTCGCCGCAGTGGCACAGACTTTCATCTGCATCGCCGACCAGAGCAAACGCGTGGCGGTGCTAGGCAAATTCCCTCTGCCGGTGGAAGTTGTTCCCCTGGCGCGCAGCTATGTGGCGCGGGAACTGGTGAAGCTCGGCGGCCGGCCGGTGTACCGCCAAGGCGTGGTGACCGACAACGGCTGCCAGATTCTGGATGTGCACGATCTGCAGATCACCGATCCCGAAGCCCTGGAACTGCGCATCAACCAGATCGTCGGGGTGGTGACCAACGGTCTGTTTGCCTTGCGCCGCGCCGACATTCTGCTGCTCGGTACCGATTCTGGAATCGAGGTGATCAAGCGTCCAGGCGCTCACTGAATAAGCACCTTGTGCTAGAATCTGCGCCCCTTTTTGTGACGGCGCGCCCGCGCCTCTGTTCCGGTGCCGACTCTCCCATGACTGCGAAAATCTCCCTCGAAAAAGACAAGATCAAATTCGTGTTGCTGGAGGGAGTGCATCCCTCCGCGGTCGCCAGCCTCAATGCGGCCGGCTACAGCAATATCGATTATTTGAAAACCGCGCTGGCGGAAGACGAACTGATCGAGCGCATCAAGGATGCCCACTTCGTCGGCATCCGCTCGCGCACCCAACTCACCGCTCGCGTGTTCGCCAACTGTCCCAAACTCATCGCCGTGGGCTGTTTCTGTATCGGCACCAATCAGGTGGATTTGAAATCGGCTCAGGAGCACGGCGTTGTCGTCTTCAACGCGCCTTACTCCAACACCCGCAGTGTGGCCGAATTGGTGATTGCCGAAGCCATACTGCTGTTGCGCGATATACCGGCGAAAAACGCCGGCTGTCATCGCGGTGAATGGATCAAATCCGCCGTCGGCTCCTACGAAATTCGCGGTAAAACCCTCGGCTTAGTGGGTTACGGTGCGATCGGCAGCCAACTGAGCGTCTTGGCTGAAAGTCTGGGGATGCGGGTGATGTTTTACGACGTGGTGAGCAAGTTGCCCATGGGCAACGCGACCCAATGCCCATCTCTGGAAGATCTGCTCAAACGGGCAGATATCATCAGCCTGCACGTGCCTGAACTGGCGAGCACCAAAGATATGATCGGGGAAAAAGAAATCCGTACCATGAAAAAGGGCGCGATCCTGATCAACGCATCCCGCGGCACCGTCGTGGATATTGACGCCCTGGCCCGCGCCCTTGAGGACAAACACCTCGCCGGCGCCGCCATCGATGTATTCCCGGTGGAACCCAAAGGCAACGATGAAGAGTTCATCAGCCCGCTGCGCAAGTTCGACAACACCATCCTCACCCCGCACATCGGCGGCTCCACCATGGAAGCGCAGGAAAATATAGGCGTGGAAGTGGCGGACAAGTTCATCAAATATTCCGATAACGGCACCACCATCGGCTCGGTCAACTTCCCCGAAGTTGCCCTGCCGACCCATAAGGGTGTGCACCGTCTGTTGCACGTGCATCAGAACGTGCCCGGCGTGCTGGTGGCCATCAACCAGATTTTCTCCAACAACAACATCAACATTGCCGGCCAGTATCTGCAGACCAAGGATGACGTGGGTTATGTGGTGATCGATCTGGATTCGGGTTACAGCGAGCTGGCCCTGGAGCAGTTGAAAGTCATTCCCGCCACCATCCGCTGCCGGGTGCTGTTCTGATGGACTACGCATTTCGCCTCGATTTCAAGGTGCGGGATTACGAATGTGACCTGCAGGGGATCGTCAACAACAGCGTCTATCAGAACTATCTGGAGCACACCCGGCACGAATATCTGCTCAGCCACAAACTGGATTTTGCCGAGTTGGCACGCAAGGGAATCAATCTGGTGGTGACGCGGGCGGAGCTGGAGTACCGCTGGCCGCTGCGCAGCGGCGACCACTTCTGGGTGGGTTTGAATATCAGCCGAGTGGGCAAGATTCGCGGCGAGTTCATCCAGGATATCTACCGCCGCGACGACAACCGCTTGATCCTCAACGGTAAAGTGCAGTGGGCCGCCGTCAACGAACGCGGCAGGCCCTTTTTTCCTGACGAGCTCGCCGCCCTGCTGCCGCGCCTGGAGCAGGACTGATCACGCCTCCTCCCGCTGGCCGCGCTGGCGGAGGAACTGTCCCACCCCGGTAAACACCGCCTTGCGCCACCTGTCCGCCTCGTTGACCAGATGGTGCATAGCGCCTTCGATGTAATTGACCTGGCTGTTGGGGTACTGGCGCTGGATGGCCGGCACGTTATACGGCCAATCCACCACCCGGTCCGCCGTGCCCTGGATGATCAGCAACGGGGTGACGATCTGCGGCTGTGCGGCAAAACCCTCCACCCACTCGTTCAGCGCTCCCACCCAGTCGATGGACAGCCACTTGGCCTGCAGAGGATCGTTGTAACGCAGAAAGCTATGGAACTCTGCATCGTGAGAGTTGGGAAAGGAAAAATCTCGTCGCAGGCGCTTGATCCAGCGGCCCGCCCAGCGATAGATCACCCGCCCCCCACGGCCATTGCCGCGGCCGCATCAGCGGTGCGAGAAACACCAGACGGCTGAAGGACTGAGGTTTGCCCGATTGGCTGTTCTTGAAACAGGACGCCATGAACACCGCAGCGCCAGTGCTCTGACCTATGCCGTACACCGGCGCCTCCACCGGCAGCTGCGCGCGGAAAAACTGGCGAGTATCGTCCAGCACCTCCGCGTAATCAAAGAACGAGGTTATGACGGTGGCATCGCCATCGCTCAGGCCGTGACCCGGCAGATCCATGGCGACCACGGAAAACTGCTGTGCGAGAAGGTAGCCGATCAGATCCTGGAACAGGCCGACATGGTCAAACAGCCCGTGCACCACAAACACCGTGCCCTTTGCCTCAGGCAGGCGCCAATAGTGGGTGGCGATGCGCAGTGCCGCGCCGCGGCACGGGCAGGTTCGGTAGCCCCAAAAATAGTCCACCTGCGAATCCTTCAATACCTCAAGGAAGCCGTAAAACTCCAGATAGACCTGCGCCGCCTCCGTCAAGGCAGACCCGGCGGGATTACAGGGCAACTCCAGGGAAAAGTCGGGCAATTGGCGCCGCAACTCGGCGCACAGGTGCTCATTGAACATGGCGTCGCGACTCCCGGAAAGAGGCTGCGGTATCAGCGGGCATACACATGACTCGCGGATAAACCAAGGTTTGAGGCGGAAGCATGAGCCTCCCATGAATTGCGCTGGCGCAAAACCCTGTATTGCGTGCGTAGAGCACAGTTTCAATGGGAGCGGGTGAAATTTGTCGGGACAGCCGCTTAAAACCGGATGCCTTGACTGATCCTGGCGCAGAAGAAATGCCGGGTCTCGTCGCGCACGTGCTGGCGCAGGTCGCGCAGACATTCGACGTAAGGCTCGAGGCGTTTGAGGCGACTTTTGGGGGTGCGTATATCGATCTGATAGACCGCATCATAGGTCGCCTTTTCGTACCAAGGGTCAATAACAGCCGTCGTTTGAATGCAGTAGTAATCCAGTTTTTCCAGATACCCCGTGGGTTTAGGGAATTTGTGGTTGTAGTAACGCCACTGGCCGCGAACCCCGCGCTGGATCTCCCGCTCGCAGTCCGCAATTGAGGTGATGGCGCGATCGTAGAAAAACACCACGGTGGTCAGGTTGGATTCGAGAATCTGGCGTTTGCTCAGCAGATAGATCCTTCCACTGTCAGCGCTGGCTGTCATTACCAACATGAGCCCCGCCAGCATTAACAGCCACTTCATATGTACCGCCTGCTATGGGATCTCCCTGAGTATAGGTGCCGCCCCGCAACTGTGTGCTAAGCGTTTCGCTATAAAGATTTTCAGAACCCAAAGAGTTGGGCCGCTTTCGATATCAGGGAGGCTTTGCGGAGATTGATGGCGCGGTAGTGGGTGAGGACGCGGCGCTGCGGATCGACAAAGCAGTGGATCGCCTCCTCCTCGTAGTCGCGCAGGTTGCCGATGCGGACGAACAGAAAAACTTTGTACAACCCGGTTTTGCGGTCCATTCTGGTGGACTGCTCGTCAATGTGGCTGAACGCCAGGTCGTCGCCATAGCGCTGCTCCGTCCGCCGCTGACAATATTCAGTGGCATCCGTCATATTGAATGGCACGCGGGAATAGTCCCGGGCGGGATCCAACAACAGACTGTCCATCTCGGCCTGGTAATGGCGGTAACTCAGATAGAACATCAGCAGCGCCATCATCGCCAAGGCGATACCAACGACCAGAAAGATCCAGCCAAACCTCCTCTTCAGCCGCCCTGCAGACACCGCATCCATACCGCCAGAAAATGAGTCGGACACTGTGCCACCCGCCGAATACGGCCTTGATCAAACGAAACCTGAGTTTGGATCATTCGCCACGAGGATCAACCTCGTGTTTATATCGATTCCGCACAAAAAAGCGAAAGCACGTATGAACGGTTATAGTGTGCCGACAGTAAGGACTTATTTACCGGCTATGCTCCAAATAACTTGTCCATGATTTGCTCAATGACCTCACAGTAATCACATTCGAGTTATTGGCTTGGTATAAAATTGGCGTCTAAAACGCAAAACGCTTTACGTGACCTATGCGCATCTTCACTCAAAAAGGCTGGTTGGACCCTCTGCAGATCAGCCATGCCGGCTCGCTTTTCGAGGTGATCCACACCAGCCGCGGCCGTCTTTACCCGTGGTTGCCCTGGCTCAAACGTATTCATTCACCGGAAGACACTGCAGCCTTTATTCTGAAACTCGTGGCAGAGCGCGGCCCGCAATTTGTGGTGGTCGTCGACAATCAGATTTGCGGGGGCGTGGGATTTTACTGCGTGGATCAGGTGGAGCGACGCTCAACGATCGGTTATTGGCTGGGTACTGAATTCGTCGGGCATGGCATCATGACAGACGCGGTGCGCCACCTCTGCCAATACGGTTTTCTCCATCTGCAGCTCAACAAAATTGAAATCCGCTGCGCCGCGCAAAATATGGCCAGCCGCAAAATACCGGAGCGGCTGGGGTTCTACTACGAAGGGGTTCAACATAAAGCGGAATGGCTGTCGGACCGTTACGTGGACCATGCGATCTATTCGGTTCTCAAAGAAGAGTTCAACGTGGCGTTCCTCAGCGATTCATCCCAGTTGCTGGAACGAAGCGGCCCCTCCGAGGCGCAGCCACCTCACCTTAGCCCCGGGGATTTGTAACGGGGAAAAACTTTTTCGTCGTGTTAGTCTCTATTTCCTGCACAACGACCTGCCGACTGCCTGACGCAAGCGCAGTCCGCTATCAACCCAGCCGTTATTGGATCGTTTTATGACTGACAACGAATACAAGCGCGACAAATCCCTCCCGGTATTGCTGGTGATCATCGCCGCCGTGCTGATCGCGGGAGCGGTCTACTGGCTGATGCAACGCGACAAACCTTCAGCCCAAATCGCCATACCACCCGAGCCGCCGCTGACGGAGGCCCCAGCTGAGATTCCGGTACAACAGGACGAAACAGTTGCGCCGGTTGATCCTTTGGTGGAGAGCCCTGCCGACCAGCTTAAACCACCGCCGAAGTTGCCGCCCCTGGACCGCAGCGATGCCGATGTCATAGGTTTTTTGCTGGAAGCGTCAGAAGGCAGTTTTCAATCCTGGCTGATCCAGGAGCACCTGATCCGCAAGTTCGTGCGCGCCATGAATGCATTGGAAGAAGGCAAACTGGTGAGCCAATACCGTCCGTTCAACGACCCGGAAGTTCCCTTTAAAGCGAGTAATTCCGGCGAGACTTGGCGCATTGATGCCAATAATTTCGAGCGCTACACGCCATATCTCGCCAGCCTCGAACAGGTTGGCCCTGAGCGTCTCGGCAAAATTTATGAGCACTACTATCCGTTGTTGCAACAAGCGTATGAGGAGCTGGGCGTAAAAAAAGGTGATTTCCGCCAAGTCACTGTTCGAGCTCTGACTCGCATCACGAAAGCACCTATGCCACCGCAGGATGCATCGTTGTCGCGTCCATCGGTTACTTATCGCTTCAGCGCTGCCGATCTGGAGCAGCGCTCACCAGTGGAAAAATTATTGTTTCGCATGGGTCCGGAAAATGCGCAACGACTCAAAAATCTCGCCGAGCAGCTGTTAACACAATTGCAATAAACGCAGCACCGATAAACAGCGCGCAATAATTTGTGCGCAAAAATCCTGGCATGTCATAACCGGCTCGCAATCTAGGCGGTGTTTCGCCGCCTTATCTTCTTATTACTAGCAGCATCACAAGCACAACACAACCAAACCAATTAACACATTCCGTTTGTAATTTCTGCCCGAAAAAATTCGCAACGCAACGCGCAAACGCGGTAAAAAATCCTTTTTCAGCAAAATCACGCCGATCGGTACAGCCATTGCAGTGACGCAAACTCCATCCACTCTCGAAGTGAGGAGACGGTATGACCATTTCTCTTTTCGACGCCAGAGGAACTCCGCTGGAAAGACAGCAGTTTACTTGGCGTGAACTCACCCCCAAACCCATCAGCAAACTCGACGATGATGCGTTTACCCGTGTGCGGGTTATTCTGCTCAACGGCATCGAACAGCAAGCCAATCGCTTTCAACATATGTGCGGACAATTCAATCCGACGCTGCGTCGCGCACTTGCGGATATACGCCGCGTTGAGCACCACCAGCAAACCGTGGTGAACTGGCTGCTCGGCGCAGATCATTCGCCGCTGGAAACCACCATAGGTTACGAGCAGGTGGCGATAGAAGTGACCGCCGCCATAGCGCAGCAGGAGCCGGACGAATATCTCGCCCAGACTTATCGTTTCGGTCTACTGGAGGATTTCGATCACATGTATCGCTATTCCGCGCTTATGGACCGAGTCGAAGGAAAAAGACGCGAATAATATTCTGCAGTGCTATACGGACATATTGCCCGGCCGTCCCACCAGCGAAGAACATCGCGCACCGGAAGATGACCTGCGCGAACACTACGATCGCACAACCGCTGCGCCGATTTCGAAAATGAACGCGCTGACGATTTTTTCCGGTGAGTATCAGACGCGCGATTACTACATGAATATCGGCCCGACCTTCAGCGATCCGGTGGCGCGCGCACTGTATGCGGAAATTGCCTCCATCGAAGAACAACACGTCACCCAATACGGCTCGATTATCGACCCCAATGAAACCTGGCTGGAAAAATGGCTGATTTATGAGGCGACGGAAGCCTACAACTATTACAGCTGTATGACGGCGGAAACCAACCCGCGCCTCAAGGCCATCTGGGAACGATTCCTCGATTACGAGTTGGGGCATTTGCATCAGGTGATTGAGCTGTTCAAAAAATTTGAGCGGCGCGATCCAGCGGAAATTCTGCCGGATAAATTGCCCGACCCGATTGCCTTCCAAAGCCAGCGCGAATTCGTGCGCAAAACCCTGCGCGAAGAAATGGCCCTGCGCGCACGCGGCACGCAGTACGTCGACAAAAGCGAAGAAGGTCCGGCGTCGCAGCAATATCGGCTACAGCTCAATTCCACCGGTTCTCCCAGCGACGCCGTTGCACGCAATTACCGTTGGCAACCCGGCACCGAACTGGCGAAATCCGCGTGAGCAATTTTTCCGAGCAAAACGAGCAAAACGAGCAAAACGAGGTATAGATTATGGACCAGCATTTGGGAATGAACCGGACCGGCATAGATATGTCGCCGGTGCACAGCAAACAGATGTTACAGGTCGACGCGGAAATTCCGCAGACCACCGACGGCTCCAGCACCCGCGCCGGGATCGAGAATTATTTTCTCGAAAATGCCGACCCGCTGGGATCCGTGCCCCTACCTGGAACGGTAAAAGGTGCGGCCAAGTCGGCGCTGAAAATGACCACCGGTCATCACCCGGAAGTTTTTATCAATAAATTGGGTGAACGCCTCGCCTACGAGCGCAGCGGTGTGCGGGTATACCAGCAATTGATCGCCAAGTGCACCCATGCGGCCGATTCACTCACACCGGATCTGCCTTTACCGATTGAGCGGCTGGAGGAATTTTGTCGCCAGGAAGAAGAGCATTTTGATCTGCTCACCCAGTGCCTGAAAAAACTGGGCGCCGACCCGACTGCGCAGACGCCGGATGCCGATGCCTCAGGCGTGGCGGCGTCCGGCATGATGAAGGTGATCACCGATCCGCGCACCAGTGTCAGCCAATGCCTGCAAGCCATGCTGGCGATAGAGCTGGCGGATAACGCGGCCTGGGAACTGTTGATCAAACTGGCGGAAGACATGGGCATGAAGGATATGGCGGAGCAATTCCAGCACGCGCTGCAACAGGAGGATATACATCTGCGCGAGGTGCGTGACTGGTACGAAAAAAAGTGTGCTCGGCCAGGCGAAAATCTCGCTGCTGAGTTGAGCATGTTCTGCTGACGCTTCGCGGATTTGTCGCTAGTGCCGCACTAGGCAAGTCCGCATTTTATTTTTTGTTTTTGATGAGCCCCTATGAACTTTCCGTTGCGTGAATCCGCCTACACTCCCGGGATTCTTCTGGGCATTGGACTTATGGCTGCGGTGGATGAAATTATTTTTCATCAATTGCTTGCCTGGCATCATTTTTATGATGGTGCGACCCCGGTGATCGGATTACTGTCCGACGGTATTTTGCACGCGGCGGAATTACTCGCGTTGGTGGGCGGATTTTTCCTACTGCTGGAGCAGCGCCATTTAAAATCCGGTATTCCTGTTAAAACCTGGGCGGGTTTTTTCCTCGGCGCTGGTGGCTTCCAGCTGTTCGACGGCCTGATCAATCACAAATTATTAAAACTGCATCAGATCCGCTATGGCGTGGACCTGCTGCCCTACGATATCGCCTGGAATGCCACTGCCGCAGCGCTTCTGTTGATCGGCATTTTTCTGTTGCGAAAAGCGAGACGCGGTGACTAATCCGGCGATTCCCGTCGCGCTCTGCGCTTTGCCTCTGCTCGTGTATGCAACGGCAGCTATTCACCAGGTGCGCATCGGGCGCCATTGGAGCGCGTGGCGCAGCGGCAGCTTTTCCTGCGGTATTTTGCTGGTTCTTTTTGCGCTCTACCCCACGCACGCGCATCACAGCGAATATGCATTCACCGCGCATATGAATCAGCATCTACTGATCGGGATGCTCGCTCCCACGTTTTTGGTGATGGGTGCACCGGTCAGCCTGGTGCTGCGTACGGTGCCGCAGGCTTTAGGAAAATGGTGTGTACGCATGCTGCACAGCCGGCCACTGCGCATCTGGTGTCATCCCTTGACCGCGTTTGCGTTCAATTTCGGCGGCATGTTTATCTTGTATCTCACGCCCCTGTATCGGCTCTCACTCGATAATCCGGTGTTGCATCATTTCATCCATCTGCATTTTTTACTCGCTGGCTATCTGTTTGCGTGGGGCCTGGTGGGGCCGGACCCCGGGCCGGTGCGTCTGCAGTTCCGTACACGCCTCGGCATATTGCTGCTCGCCATGGCCTGCCACGGCATTTTCAGCAAATTGATGTATATCCACCTCTTCCCCTTCGACACCCCGCACAGCGCGGAAGACATTCGCACGGGCGCCCAGCGGATGTATTACGGTGGGGATATGGCCGAAGTCCTCTTGGCGATTCTGTTGTTTTATCAGCAGCGCCATCACACCCGGCGCCGTCCGGTTCGGGCCCCGCTCCGCTCTTGATGTTCCCACTTTGCTTATGGCGCGTTTATTTGTATGACCGGCATACATATGGTGTTGTTAACTATTCGACAGAACCGGGGAAAAAACCATCACCTGGGACAGGCCTCACATAAACCGTAACAAGAACCGGGTTTAATCCAAAACAGACTAGCTTCGGCGCCAGATATAGCGTTCCGTTACATAGCAGATCGGTCGGGCTTCTGCGCTCATCGCGGCAAGCCTCGGCGTAACCTGGTGACCATCATTTATTTGCGGGGGTTTAATGACCAGCTACATCCATGGCCGCCGGGTGTACCGGGATAGCGAATATGCCTTTTCCAGCGAGGAGAACCGGGCATATCCACATCTCGCCCGCCTGCTGTTGCAGGGCTACAATTTCGTCATATTGCGGCGGCGTCAGGCCGAGCTGGCCACTTATGTGCTGGCGTGCGAAGTGATATGTTCCAACGGAACCGAACTGCTGCACCGGCATGAAACGCTGACACCGGATTTTGGCGAACTCGCGGAGCTGGAAAATTTCATCGGCAACAACATGATGAACGTTTTGCACCGGCATTTTTTCGGCCGGGATATGGAGCCCGTGCGCTAGATCCGGCGCAGCAGCAAGGAATCCATAAATCCATCCACAAACAATAAAAAGAGTTGCGGCTTTTCAGTGAACCCGTGCGGGGGTTCCCCATCAAAGGGACAGTTTCGTTTTTTTCGGCGAGTTTCCCGGTCGAACACCATCTGCGCCAGGGCAGAGGCGTCGGTCGCTGATCCGCAAGGTAAGGTGCTTCATTCCATGCGAAAAAGAGTGATAGGTCTGCTCTTCGCTTCCATATTCAGCCTGCTTGCCAGCCCTGGCAGAGCGGCCGATGGCGTGGGCGATCTGGCCCCCAACTGGATTCTGCCGGATCTCAACGGCAAACCCGTTTCCCTTTATGAAGAAGCCGAAGCCGGCAAAACCACAGTGATGTTTTTTTGGGCGAGCTGGTGCAAGACCTGTAAAAAGCTGCTGCCGGTGCTCAAGGAGCTGGACCGCAACAAAGGTGACCGGCCGATCAGCATCTATTTGATGAACGTGTGGGAGGACAATGATCCCGCGGCGTTTCTGCGCAGTTTCGACGTGACCTTACCCGTACTGCCGCTGGCGGAAAACGTGGCACAGCGCTACGAAATCCGCATTACGCCAGGAATCGTGGTGGTGGACCCGGAGCGGCGTATCCGCTACGTGCACGATCCAGAGGAGAGTTTCAGCGACATAACCGCAGCCCTTCACCGGGTGCTCGGCATTCCGCAAGCCGAGGCACCAGCAAGCGTCAGCTCCGAAGTGCCCGAGCTCTAATCTTCCATGTGCTGGTCAAAATCCTCGAGCAGATCCAAAGGCTCGATTTCATCGCCCTGCATTTCCGCATTCCAGTTGGGACCCACCAAAGCGAGATCCTCGTGCATGCCCGGCAGCCAGTCATCCAGCAGTTCCTCAAGCGCTATGGGCACGACTTTGTAGGATGCCCACTCGCCCTCGACATGAGCTTGTGCATATTCCGGTTGTGACCAGAGGGGCATCACATCCTGTTCTTCGTTGACGACCGAGGCGCACACGGCAAAACCCTCCTCGCTCTCCAGCCCCCAGACGCAGCCGGTGGCCATGGCCTCTTCGATAAACAATGCGTAATTGCGATCGAAATCGTCGCTCAGAGTCTCGCTCATAAAAATGCCTCCCTAACCGAAGCGTTTGTCGGCCACAAACGGATTGTTGCGCCGCTCGTTGCCAATGGTGGACATGGGCCCGTGTCCGGGAATAAAACGCACCTGGTCGCCCAAAGGCCAGAGCTTGGTGCGGATCGACTGCACCAGAGTGTCATAGTCGCCACGCGGAAAATCCGTTCGTCCAATAGAACCGGCAAACAGCACGTCGCCGACCCAGGCGGTGTCGCTGGCGCGGTGGAAAAAGACGATGTGGCCTGGAGTGTGGCCAGGACAGTGCAGCACCTCCAGCACCTGCTCGCCGACGCGGACCTCGTCGCCGTCGTTCAGCCAGCGGTCCGGGCGCAATGCCGGCACCGGGGCAAAGCCCATCATCTGCGCCTGCTGCGGCAACATGTCGAGCCAGAACGCCTCCTCTTCCGGGTGCGGCCCGATAATGGGTACCTGGAAATGATCGGCCAGCTGGCGGGCGCCACCGGCGTGGTCCATATGGCCGTGGGTGAGCAGAACCTGCTCCACGTCCACCCCCTGCTCCTCGATACGACGTATCAATTGAGGTACATCCCCACCCGGGTCCACCACTGCAGCTTTGGCTGTGGCAGAGCACCAGATAAGAGAGCAGTTTTGCTGGTAATGGGTGACCGGGATGAGGGTGAAGTTGAGTGTCATGATGCGGCTCGGAAATCTGCGATTGTCGCCGCCCGGTCGAACGTGGGCCGGACAACAAATTTGAATTTCGGCCGGCATTCTAGCGCCCGGCGACTAGAATAGATATGACACCCTTCGATTCCCACCACAGGCCAAGGCATGAGCGCCACCGTATATCTGAGCGAAGACTATCGGGATTGCCTGCAGGAAGTGACCAACATTGCCATGGGTCAGGCGGCGGACCGTTTGGCGCGACTGCTCGATACCTTTGTGGTGTTGTCCATTCCCCACATCGAGATATTGTCGCCGGCGGATATCGCCATGGCGCTGCACTCCATCGACAATTCCGCCTCGGTTTCGGGTGTATGTCAGGGTTTTATCGGCGGCGGCATCGCTGGCGAGGCGATTATCCTGTTTAACGATACGAGTTTTGCCGATCTCGCCCGGCTGCTGAATTACGAGGGCGAGTTGGATAGGCAGGCCGAGCGCGAGCTGCTCATGGACACCACCAACGTCCTTTTTGGCGCCTGCCTGCGCGGCATTGCTGAACAAATCGACATCACTTTCAGTTTCGGTCCACCGATGGTATTGGGTCAGCATCAGCGCCTTGACGAGCTTTTCAATCCGCGCTCAGCCACTTGGCAACAGGCGCTGGTCACCGAGATCAACTATAAGCTTGAGGGATACAACGTCAATTGCGACCTTCTGCTGATTCTCTCGGAAGACTCGATTGACCGCTTGTGCAAAAAACTCGACTACCTGCTGGCTTGAGCATGACGTCCGGGGCCAAAGACTTTCTTAACGAGTTCCATTGGTTGATGGATGTGCTGCACAACATCGATGTCGGCCTGGTGGTGCTCGACCTGGAGATGCGCGTCAAATTGTGGAACGGCTTTATGCAGAACCACAGTGCCCGGCCCTCCGCCGACGCCCTGGAGCACAGCATTTTCGACCTCTTTCCCGAATTGCCCGAAGCCTGGTTCCGCCGCAAGCTGCAATCGGTGACGGTGCTGCACAATGCCGCCTTCACCACCTGGGAGCAGCGCCCCTATCTGTTCCGCTTCAAGAACTACAGGGTGGTTACCGGCAACGCCGAATACATGTACCAGAACTGCACCATCCTGCCGCTCAGCGATGCCAACGGCGAGGTGAACCACATCTGTCTGATCGTCTATGACGTGACGGAAGTGGCCACCAACCGACTGCAATTGCAAAAAGCCAATGCCCAACTGCATCACATCAGCCGCACCGACGGCCTCACCAGCCTGCTCAACCGCAAAACCTGGGAGCAGTCCTTGCGCCATGAGTTCAAGCGATTCCAGCGCTATCACCACGCTTGCTCGCTGATCCTGTTTGATATTGATCACTTCAAGTTGATCAACGACAACTACGGCCACACCGCCGGAGATGAAGTGATCCGCCACACGGCGAGAATTCTGCTGGATGGGTTGCGGGACAGCGACGTGGCCGGGCGCTATGGCGGGGAGGAATTCGCGGTGATTCTGGTAGATACGGACGCGGCCGGCGCCAAGGTGGTGGCGGAGCGATTGCGCACCAATATTGAAGCCTCGTCGGTGTTGTTCGAACGCCACCTCATCAACTACACCATCAGCCTTGGCATTGCCGAGCTCTCGCCCAGGATCACCGATCCGACCATGTGGATCGATACCGCCGACCGCGGCCTCTACAACGCCAAACGCGCCGGACGCAATCAGGTAGTGGTCTATCACACCTGAGCGCTGCCCTTGCACACCTGAACAACCCTTTTCACGCCAAACGCTGCACCGTCACCGCCACGCTGAGATCGTGTTTGTCACCCCCACCGAAAATCACCCCGCGCAATGGCGTCACATCGGAATAATCCCGCCCCCAGGCAGTGACTATGTGCTGCTCGGCAGCGATCTTGTCGTTGGTGGGATCGAATTCGAACCAGCCGTCCTCCGGGGAATAGACCGCAAACCAGGCGTGGGTGGCATCGCTGCCGACCAGTTTTTCCTGCCCCGGCGGCGGCAGGGTTTCCAGATAACCAGAGACATAGCGGGCGGCGAACCCTGCGGCGCGCAGGCAGCCGATAGCGACATGGGCAAAGTCCTGGCAGACGCCGCGCTTGTGCGTCAGCACTTCCTGCAGCGGCGTCGCCACGGTGGTGAAACCGGGGTCGTAAGTGAAATCGCGGTAGATGCGCTCGTTCAACTCCTGCACCGCTTCCAGGAACGGCCGCTCCGGCCGCAGGGAGGGCGCGGCGTAGTCGCGCAGTGCAGGAAAGGCGCGGATCATGGGTGAATCCAGCACATACTCCCGCGCCAACAGGCACTCGGGCGCGCTACTCGAACGCAGCCGCGCCAGCACCTCACCACAGGTCAGCCCCAGGGCTAGGCCGGGGGTCCACCCCTGCTCCTGCATTTCCACTTCACTTTCGGCGGTGATGCTCAGTTGGTCATGGTCTTTCTGAATGGCGAAGAAGTAGGCGTTATTGCCGAAATAATCCTGGTGTTTATGGGTGCTCGCCGGCGCGGGGCTGACGTGAATCTGGTTGCGGGTGCAGGTTTGCCGACCGGTGTCCCGCGGCACCATGTGAGCGAGGTTGTAGCAGCGCCCGACCGGGATGCTGTAGCGATAATCGGTGACATGCGTGATCCGATAGCGCATCAACCCTCCCATACCGCGCGCACCAACTGTTGCGGGCCGACCCGGTGGTCGAAGTATTTGTCGCTCACCACGCTGCCGATCGTGGTCAGCAGGTGGTACAGACGACCCAGCACCTGATCCAGCTCATCCCGCCGCCCGCTGTCATCGCCGGCGCGCGCCAGATCCACCAGGTGGCTCAGGCGCAACGTGGTGTTGGCTTCCAGCAGCGCGCGCTGCTCGGCCTGCAGCTCGCGGCTGGAAATGCCCACCTCCGGCAAGTTGGCGATATGGTCCTGCAATTGGCCGAACTGATAGAGCAACGAGCGCGGGTTGCTGGTGTCGATCAGGGTCAGCTCAAGCCCCTGGGCTATGTCCATCCGGCCGCGATAGCGACGCCGGTAGGTGATGATCACCTCCAGCACCTGCAACATGGCCAGCAGCATGGTGGCCTGTTCGCCGTCGGGAAGTTCGCGCACCAGCAGGGCGCGGATCAGGGTGATGATCTGCAGCCCGCGTTCGATGCGGCGGCCGATCTCCATAAAGCGCCAGCCGACACCGCGGATCATGCTCTCCTGGGCTAGGCCGGACAGCGCCATCAGCGCCGTCACCAACGGATCCAGCGCCTCTTCGGGCGCGGACATCAGGCCGCCTTCGAGGGCCTGATCCAGGCCCGTCATCACATCGCGCACATCGTTGATCACCCGCAGGGTGTCTGAGGACAGCAATTCCTTGGACTCCTCGGCGCAATTAAGCATGGCCTGCAGGCAGGATCTGACACTGCCGAGCCGACCGCCGTCCAATACCACCGCCAGCAGTTCCTTTTCCGGGTCGTCGAGCAGCTCGGGCTGCGCGGTGAAACCGGGGAAACTGGAGGTCACTTCCGTCACCGCGCGCAACAGCAGATGGCGGCAGTTGCGCGGCAGCATGTCGGCGCCATTGAGCATGACAAAGGTGGTGCGCAGAACCCGCAGGGATGCCTCGGCGCGCTCGGCGTAGCGACCGAGCCAGAAGAGATTTTCCACCACCCGACTGGGCAAGCCGACCGACTGCTGTTGCTGCGCCCGGCGCTCACCCAGCGGGACGTTTTCCACCGGTCGCTCCGGCTCCGACGCCACCACCCAGGTGTCTTTGTTGATGGAGCCCAGCTGGTTGGAGATCAAGGGTGAACCGAGGGTCAGGCCGACCCGGGTCAGACCACCGGGCATGATCAGGTAGGAGGATTCGCTCGCCACCGCAAAGGTGCGCAGAATCGCCGGCCGCGGCTGCAACTGGCCAGCGATCATGGTGGGCACGTGGGAGGGCACTATGCGCTCCTGGGCGACATACAGCTGCGGCTGCGCCTGGAGCTGCTGCACCAGCGCGGCGCGTTCGGCATTGCTCATTACCGCGTAGGTCTGGCTGCGCCCCATGCCGCGGAAAATGGGTTTGATGATCAACTGGTCGAGGTTGGCCAGCACATAGGCCAGATCTTTGCGCTCGCCGCACCAGTAGGTGGCCGCCGACTTCAGGCGCGGCTCGCGGCCGAGCAGGCGTTTGCTGATCTGCGGCAGATAGCGCAGCAGCACCGGATTTTCCAACACCCCGGCGCCGAGGGGGTTGGCGATGGCGACGCGGTTTTGCCGCGCCACCCCCAGGAGTCCGGGCACACCGAGTTGGGAGTCGCTTTTGAGTTCCAGCGGGTCGCAAAACCAGTCGTCGACGCGGCGCAGAATCACGTCCACCCGCATCAACCCTTCCAAAGATTTCATCCAGACAAAGCCGTTGCGCACCATCAGATCGCCGCTCTGTACCAGCGGATAACCCAGATAGTTGGCGAGATAGGCGTGTTCGAAGTGGGTTTCGTTGAGCGCTCCGGGCGTCAGCACCACCACCCGGGGTTCGTCCACATTGGGCGCGAGCTGGCTGAGTTTGGCGCGCAGGCGCTGGAAGAAATGCGCCAGCCGGTGCACGTGGCTGTCGCGAAACAGACTCGGCAGCACCCGCGACATGACCGTGCGGTTTTCCAGGGCGTAACCAGCGCCGCTGGGGGACTGGGCGCGATCGGCAAACACGCACATATCGCCGCTGGCGGTGCGCACCATATCCACCGAATGGATGATGAGATCGTGCTCGCCCTGCAGACGGATACCGGCGCAAGCGCGCAGAAAGCCGCCGTGGGCAAAGATCGCCTCCGGCGGAATTACACCGGTGCGGATCAGATCGCGCGGGCCGTAAAGGTCGCGCAACAGCAGATTGAACAACTCCGCCCGCTCCAGCAGGCCGGATTCGATTTTCGCCCACTCGTCGCTGCCGATGACGAAGGGCACCAGATCAATTCCCAGGGGCGCATGGCGCCCTGGTTCTGGCTGTATACGTTGTAGGTGGCACCGTCGTCGCGCAGGATGCGGCGGGCCTTTTCATGGCGCTCCGCAAGACCAGCCGCACCCAGCGTGTTCACCCCGTCCAGCAAATAGCGCCACACCTCGCGGACGCTGCCGTCCGGGTTGCGGGATTCATCACGCACCGCAGCGGTCGCCGTCTGGGACTGGGTTTGGGAGCTGCGGCTGGAAAGGCCGGGAATCGAGTCTTGCACAACAAAGTCTGCCGATTGAATTGTTCAAAAGACCGTCAGATTGACGGTCCGTTTTTATTATGGTGGCGCCATTTTTCACGTTTGCGCAAAAAATCGCCAGCGCCATTATTCGAAAAGGCGACGCAGGTCGAGGGTGTGTGGAAATTCGGCACTTGCCTCTGCCGGCGGCGGCGTCATGGGGCGCGCTCCGTGATGGGGCTCGAACACCCGTTTGGCATCCACCCAGGGGCGCGGGGTGTAAGGGCCCTGGGTGTGGCCGATCTCGGTGAAACGGTTGACGCGGCGCGACTCCGCCTCGAATGCGTTCACTGGGAAGGTGTCGTAACTGCGCCCGCCGGGGTGCGACACGTAGTAGGTGCAGCCGCCGATGGAGCGGCCGTTCCAGGTGTCCACCAAGTCGAACACCAGGGGCGCGTGTATGCCGATGGTGGGATGCAGAGCCGAGGGCGGTTGCCACGCACGATAGCGCACACCGGCGACATATTCGCCGTGGCGGCCGGTCGCGCTTAGCGGCACCCGGCGACCATTGCAGACGACCATATAGCGGCTGTCGGTCAGGCCGTAGGCCTTGATCTGCACTCGCTCCACCGAGGAATCCACATAGCGCGCGGTACCAAAGCTGCCCACTTCCTCGCCCAACACATGCCAGGGCTCGATGGCCCAGCGCACTTCCAGGGTGATGTCGTCCAACTGCACCCGGCCGTAATGAGGGAAACGGAATTCCTCAAAGGGCAGCAGCCAGTCCAGATCGAATTCGATGCCATGTTCGTTCAAATCCTTCACCACCTCTTTCACATCCGACCAGATGTAATGCGGCAGCATAAAACGGTCGTGCAGCAGCGTGCCCCAGCGCACCAGAGGCTTGTGATAGGGCGTCTGCCAGAAGCGCGCCAGTAGGCTGCGCAGCAGCAGGGTCTGCACCAGTGCCATGCGCTCGTGGGGCGGCATTTCAAAACCGCGGAATTCCAGAATGCCCAGACGCCCGGTGCTGGAACCCGGTGCGTAGAGTTTATCGATGCAGAATTCGGCGCGATGGGTATTGCCTGTGACGTCGATCAGCAGGTTGCGCAGCAGCCGGTCCACCAGCCAGGGTTTATCCACCATGCCGTTGGGCATCTGCTGGAAGGCGACCTCAAGCTCATAGAGCATTTCATCGCGCCCTTCATCCACCCGCGGCGCCTGGGAAGTGGGACCGATGAACATTCCGGAAAACAGGTAGGACAGGCTGGGGTGGTGCTGCCAGAAGGTGATGAAACTGCGCAGCACATCGGGTCGGCGCAGAAACGGGCTGTCCGCTGGCGTCGCTCCGCCCATGGTGACGTGGTTACCGCCGCCGGTGCCGGTGTGGCGGCCGTCGAGCATAAACTTCTCCGTGCCGAGGCGGGACTGGCGCGCCTCGTCATAGAGTGCGGTGGTGGTTTCCACCAGATCGCGCCAGTTGTTGGCGGGGTGGATGTTCACCTCTATGACGCCCGGATCCGGCGTCACCAACAGCTTGAGCAAACGCGGATCGCGCGGCGGCTCGTAACCTTCAAGCACTACCGGCAGATTCAGGTCGCTGGCAACGGCCTCAATGCAGGCCACCAAATTGACGTAGTGCTCCAGATAAGTGAGGGGCGGCATAAAGATGTGGAGCCGACCGTCGCGCGGCTCCACACATAGACAGGTGCGCAGCACTTCCCAGTATTCCCGCAAAGTCTCTTTGACGCGGGTTTTCGTTTTCGGCTTGCCATCAGCATCCAGCGGCGGTGGTTGGCGCAGCCGCTCGGACCCGTCGCCCGCCTTCTGCAGCAGGTATGCTGGCGGTGTCATTGTCTGCGGCGCCGACAGGTCGTACTGGGTCACCAGCTCATTGCGTTTGGGCAGCGGTCCCAGGGGTTCGAGGGGATCGCGCTCCACGTCGATCTCGCGCAGGGTTTCCTCGACATAGGGCAGATCGTTCAACGGCAGGCGCAGCCCCATGGGCGAGTCGCCCGGAATCAACACCACCCGGCCGCGGCGCATCTGCCAATGGCTGCTGCACCAGTGGGAGGTAGTGAAATTCCACGCCAGAGGCAGCACATAGCCAGTGGGGGTATCGAGGCCCTGATCCAGTACTTTCGCCAGGCGGCGGCGCGCCAGGGAATCCTTGGCCTCGGCGATCTGGGCATCCAGATTGAGGGGCAGACGCTGCTCCTGCAGCAGGTAGTGCAGGCCATCTTCGTAGGCGGGGTGGCTGAAGCTGTCGCGCAGCCCCAGGCGGCCGCACAGCTGTTTGGTGAAATTCTCCGCGTCGCTGATGGTGTGGTGATAATTCCGATCCACCCGCGCCAGGTATTTGGGGTTGAACCACATGGGCTCGCCGTCCTTGCGCCAGAACAGACCGAGTGCCCAGCGTGGAATCTCCTCTCCCGGATACCACTTGCCCTGGCCGTAATGCAGCAGGCCGTTGGGCGCGAAGCGGTCGCGCAGGCGCAACAGCAGATTCTTCGCCAGGCGCAGTTTGTCGGCGCCCAGGGCTTCGGTGTTCCACTGCGGCGACTCCATATCGTCGATGGAGACAAACGTCGGCTCGCCGCCCATGGTGAGGCGGGTGTCGTGTTTGAGCAGCAGGCGATCCACCTTGTCTCCCAGGGCAAGCACGTCGTCCCACTGATCCTCGGTATAGGGTTTGGTCACCCGCGGGTCTTCATGCACCCGCTCGACGGAGTTGCTGTAGGCGAAGGTCACTTCGCATTTGTCGGTAAAGCCGTTGATGGGCGCTGCGGACACTGGGTCCGGCGTGCAGGCGAGCGGGATATGGCCCTCGCTGGCGAACAGGCCCGAGGTGGGATCGAGCCCCACCCAACCGGCGCCGGGCAGATACACTTCGCACCAGGCGTGCAGATCGGTGAAGTCCTCGGCGGTGCCCGAAGGCCCGTCGAGGGATTTCATGTCCGGCTTGAGTTGCACCAGATAACCCGAGGCAAAACGCGCCGCCAGGCCGAAGTGCCGGAGAATCTGCACCAGCAGCCACGCCGAATCGCGACAGGAGCCTTTGGCCAGCTGCAGCGTCTCCTCCGGGCTCTGCACCCCCGGCTCCATACGGATGGCATATTCGATCTCCTCCTGCAGACGCGAGTTGAAACTCACCAGAAAATCGATGGTGCGCATCTTCTTCAACTCTACCGACGCCAGCCAGCGGGTGAACAAAGGCCCGCCCTCAAGCTTTTCCAAGTAGGGCGCCAGCTCCTTGAGGGTCTGTTTGTCGTAATTGAAGGGGTAGTGTTCGGCGTATTCTTCAAGGAAAAAGTCGAACGGATTGATCACCGTCATATCGGCAATCACTTCCACCTCCACCGCCAGGCGTGTGGTTTTCTCCGGAAAGACCAAGCGCGCGAGGTAGTTGCCGAAGGCGTCCTGCTGCCAGTTGATGAAATGCTCCGCCGGCTGAACCTTCAAGCTGTAAGCGTGGATCGGCGTGCGCGAATGCGGCGCCGGCCGCAACCGCACTGTATGCGGCGACAGAGCGACCGGCCGGTCGAAGTCGTAGTAGGTGTTGTGCCGTATGGCCACGCGTATGGTCATGGTGCTGGTGTCCTAGTGAGCGGCGCTTTGGCCGCTGAAGATGTCTTTTGCGCCGTTTAGTTAAACCACTGCTTCACAAACACCGCATGCAACTCTCCCAACTCCACCTGCAGATCATTCAGGTAGTCGCGCATGGGTTCGCCCAGATTGTCGTAATCGACGTTTTTGAAGACCCTGGTCTGGAACGATCTGATCGCCTTGCTCACCGGCTCGCAGCGGGGCAGCTTGGCAGCGGAGTCGGCGATGGCGTTGAGGCAGTGGGCGATGGTGCGGGGGAACTGCGGGTCCTCCAGCAGATAGTGAGCGACCTCCCTGCCCTGCACCGCCGCGCGCAGCTTGCGTCGGTAGGACTGCTCACCGCCCACCGAACGCAGCACGTTACCCCAGATGATCTGGCGGGCGTTGACGGCGGCCTCGTTGTTTTCCGTCTGCAAAATGGCGACGCAGCCGGCATCGAGCAGGCGGGTGGTCATGTCGGCGCGCTCCAGATTGCGCCCCAGGCGCAAAAAGTCCCAGGCTTCATCGTGGGTCATGGTGCCGTAGAGCAGGCCGTTGATGCGCTGACAGCCGCGGATGATACCGTCCAAACAGTCGTGGCGCTGGCCCCGGTTGAGGGCTTTGGAGCTGTTCTCGTTGACAAAAATCGACAGCTCGTTGATCAGCTCCCAAGCGTCGCCCGGCACTACGTCGCGGGTAGTGCGCACGTTCTCCCGCACCATATTGAGAGAGCTGACCACCGACACCGGGTTGTTCTCATCGGCGAGGAGGAATTTCACCACGTTGCGCTCGTCCTGCACCTTGTAGCGCTCCATGAAGGAGTCCTCCAGGCTGCTCAGCCGCACCAGGTTGTACCACCCCAGATTCACCCCTTTGGGCAGGTCGAGCAGCAGATTGGTGTAGACGGCGACCAGGCGCGCGGTGTTCTCCACCCGTTCGATATAGCGGGCGGTCCAATAGACTCGTTCAGCAACTTTGGAAAGCATCAGTAGTTGACCTCCGTATCCACCACCCAGGTGTCTTTACTGCCGCCACCCTGGGATGAATTGACAACGAGAGAGCCTTTGCGCATGGCCACCCGTGTGAGACCGCCGGTGGTGACGTAGATATCGGACGACTGGAGGATAAACGGTCGCAGATCCAGGTGGCGCGGCTCCAGGCTGCTGCCAATCAGAGTCGGCGCGGTGGACAGGGCCAGGGTCGGCTGGGCGATGTAATTGCGCGGGTTGGCTTTGATCAGCTCGGCAAATTCCGCCCGCTCCTTTTTGGTCGCATGAGGGCCGATCATCATGCCGTAACCGCCGGATTCGTTGGCCGGTTTGACCACCAACTTGTCCAGATTGGCCAGCACATATTCGCGCTGCTTATCGTCGAAGCACAGATAGGTCTCCACATTCGGCACTATCGGGTCCTGATCCAGGTAGTAGCGGATAATCTGCGGCACATAGGCGTACACCACCTTGTCGTCCGCCACCCCCGCCCCCGGCGCGTTGGCCAGGCCGACGTTGCCGGCGCGCCAGGCGCGCATCAGGCCGGGCACCCCCAGCGTGGAATCCGGGTTGAAGGCTTCGGGATCGAGAAACAGGTCATCGATGCGGCGGTAGATCACGTCCACCCGCTCCAGCCCGGCGACCGTCTTCATAAACACGCAGTCGTCCTGCACCACCAGGTCGCTGCCCTCCACCAATTCCGCCCCCATTTGTTGCGCCAGGAAAGCGTGCTCGAAATAGGCGGAGTTGTAGATGCCCGGCGTCAACACCACCACCACCGGCTGCTTGATCTTGCGCGGCGACAGGGAGGTGAGCATGTCGAAAAGCCGCTCGCAGTAATCATGGATCGGTTCTATATGGATTTTTTCAAACAGATCCGGCAACACCCGTTTGGTGATGGCGCGATTCTCCAACATGTAGGCCACACCGGATGGCACCCGCAGGTTGTCCTCCAGCACATAGAACTCCCCGTCCTTATCGCGCACCAAATCGGTGCCGCAGATATGGGCCCACACCCCAAAAGGAGGCGAAACGCCGACGCACTCGGAGCGAAAATTCTTCGACTGTTTGATGATGTACTCGGGGACGACACCGTCTTTGAGGATTTTTTGTTCGTGATAGAGGTCATCGATGAACATATTGAGCGCCTGCAGGCGCTGTTTCAGCCCGGCGGCGGTTTTGTCCCACTGCTTCTTGGCGATGGTGCGTGGGATGATATCGAATGGCCAGGCGCGGTCGATATTGCCCTCCTCGGTGTACACGGTGAAGGTCACGCCCATCTCGCGGATGGTGGCTTCCGCGGCTTGGCGCCGCTGCTCGATCTCCTCATCGCGCAGCGACTTCAGATAGGTCACCAGCCTGCGCGCGGGTTTGCGGGGATTGCCAGTGCTGCTGAACAGTTCGTCGAAAAAATCGACCGGCGAGTAGTCGCTCCAGTTGATGCTCATAAGTGAATTCCGCTTTTCGGGCTGACTATTTTCAGTGGGATAGCGTCGAAGGTTATGCCCCGGCGAGCTTGAGGATTCGGCATTGCAAGCGCCATTTCCGCCGAAGCATAAGAGCCGGGCAATCAGGTTTCGTGCCAACGCCTGCGCGCGTACGACACGCGGAAATCAGGCCACAACGGATTCCACCTGAAGTTTACAAGCCACGACCCTGTGCTAACTTTAAGTATAGAAAAGTTGCCCCCGGACGCCTCCGCGGACAGCTCGCTGTAATGCAGATGTTGTGCTACGCACGTTGTACTGCACCCGATGTATCGAGATACCTAATCATGCAGAGATATACCCGGCCCTCCGTTCTTCGCCGCCCCCTCAATTTCACCAGAACCAGCACAACGCGAGTAACACCGCAGAACGCACAACGGTTGAACTGGAAGGCTGCGGCGCTCTGCGCGACACTGGCAGTGACGAGTGTGACGGCAGGATCAGGCCGGGAATCTGCACTGAAAGAAGATGGCATGGCCGCTCAAGGTCACGCCAAGCGTTACATGCGCATCAATGAATATTTGTTTCATGGAACCCAGAAAGGCACAGCCATAGCCTTGCGGATTGAGGGCAGTAAAAGCGATTCCGGATTGGTCGATCGAAACGCCTGAGGACCTTTGAGTCAATCTCGCGCAACCATAAACATAAACCTATCCGGAGACGGCTCCGCATGCTCAAGCGTTCACTATCCACAAAATTGATGATCGCGCTTACTGTCACCATGGTGGTAGTGGCGATCCTGGTTTTGATGGTGACCTTCAAAATCATCCAGTCGCACCAGCGCGAATCCTTCCATGCCAATATCCAGGCGCAGATCGAGGTGGCGAATTCCGCTTTTATGGAAGCGGTGTTCGCCTACGATTTTCAACAGATCGAGGCCATTGCCAAATCCTTCGTCAACACCGATCTGGTCACGGAAATCAAAGTCTTTGATCACCGCGGCAAAAGCCTCGCCACCGCGCAGGAATCCGGCACGACTGATCTGGCTCCCAAAGAAGGCCGCAGCGGCATCGAAATAGTGCGCAACAACGAAGTCATCGGGCGCTATGACATCGTCTTCTCCACCAAGGTGGAAGCGGCGATTCTCACCCAGCAAATCCGCATCAGCGCGGTGGTGGTGATCATGCTGCTGATCGCGAGCCTGACCACGGTGTATCTGCTCTCCCGCCGCCTGGTGGTTTACCCGGTCAACCAGATCAGCGAATCCCTCAACGCCATCGCTGCCGGCGGCGGTGATTTGACGCGCCGTCTGCCCACCGACAGCGGTGATGAGGTCGCGGTGCTGGCGCACAACTTCAATCGCGTTATGGAACAAATCGGCTCGATCATTCAAAACGTTATAGTGGTGACCGAAAAAGTCCGCAATAACGTGCGGGTGATGGCCGGCGCGACGGATAGCACTGTGTCCTCCACCGGGCAGCAGCTGAAAGAAATCGAGCAGATCGCCGCGGCTCTGCAGGAGCTCTCCCACTCCGCTGCGGAAGTTGCCAACCATGCCACCGCTACCGCCGAACAGACGCGGGAAACCGCGCGGTTTGCCGAGCAGGGCTCGCAAGTGGTCGCCTCTTCGCGCGATACCGTCAATCGTCTGACCGACCAGATCCGCGCCACCGCAGAGAAGATCAGCACGCTGAAATACAGCAGCGAAAACATCGGCTCGGTGATGGAAGTGATCCGCTCCATCGCCGAACAGACCAACCTGCTCGCCCTCAATGCCGCCATCGAAGCAGCCCGCGCCGGCGAACAGGGTCGCGGTTTTGCGGTGGTCGCCGACGAAGTGCGCTCCCTGGCTCAGAAGACACAATCCTCCACCGAAGAAATTGCCTCCATCATCATTCAACTGCAGCGCGCCGCCGATGAGGCGCACCAGTCGATGAACACCAGCATCTCCTCGGTGCAGGAAACCCTGGAAACTTCGACCAAGGTGGAGGCCGCCCTCGGCCGCATCCGCTCCAATATCGATACCATCAACGAGATGAACCACCAGATCGCCACTGCCTCCGACGAACAGAGCTCGGTGGCGAACGAAGTGAGCAAGAACATCAGCGCGATCCACTCCCTGTCCGAGCGGGTTTCCGAGAATGCCCAGGTCATCGCGGAAAACAGCACTCAGCTCGAGGGCGAAAGCATCGAACTCAAGCGCCAGATGGACAGTTTCAAAATCTAACTCCCCGCTGCGCGCCCCCCAAGGGCGCGCTGATCACCGCACGAGGCTCTGGGCGCTCTGCCACAAGATCGGGTAGACTTCACCCCCCCAACCTCCACCAACCCCTCCGATTTATGACCCAAGCCGCCTTTTTAAGCGAAGTCAAATGGAACGCCGAAGGGCTCGTCCCTGCGATAGCGCAGGACAGCGCCAGCGGCCGTATCCTGATGATGGCGTGGATGAACCGTGAAGCCCTGACACTCACCACCTCGCAAATGCGCGCCGTCTACTGGTCGCGCTCGCGACAGCAGCTCTGGCACAAGGGCGAGACCTCCGGGCATGAGCAGATCGTCCGGGAGATCCGCCTGGATTGCGATGGCGATGTGATCGTTCTGCAGGTGGAGCAACAGGGCGGCATCGCCTGCCACACGGGTAGAGAATCCTGCTTCTACCGGGTTTTCAGCGATGGCGCTTGGCATGTTGCGGATGAGGTGCGCAAAGCGCCGGCAGAAATTTACGGGGCGTGAAGCAAAAGCGCACGAACGAGATGCCCCTGTAATAGTCCAACCCCCGAACAGGCAACCCATGAGCGATATTCTCAGACAACTCACCGAAGTACTGGAGCAGCGGAAAACTGCCGCACCGGACTCCTCCTATGTGGCCCAGTTGCATCACAAAGGTTTGAACAAGATTCTGGAAAAGGTCGGCGAGGAGTGCACGGAGACAATTCTGGCCGCTAAAGACGCGCAGACCGGCGGTGATTTAAATCACGTAATCTATGAGACTGCGGACCTGTGGTTCCATTCTTTGGTAATGTTGTCACATCTTGGCACCGATGCAGATGCGGTGCTTGCGGAACTCGCGAGGCGTTTTGATCTGTCGGGCCTGACCGAAAAAAGCGTCCCGACAGTCATGAATCTGCAACAGAAAAGCGGGCCATAATAAACAGACTCATTTAACGGGCGCTTAAACAATTTCATTCATCCGGGCTACTTGATCCAGAGCCCCAAATGGCAAATAAAGGTGTAGATATGGGCATTGGCGGAATCAGCATTTGGCAACTTCTTATTATTCTCGTCATCGTCTTGCTGCTGTTCGGCACAAAGCGATTGAAAAATCTTGGCGGTGATCTCGGCGGCGCCATCAAAGGCTTCAAAAAAGCCATGACCGACGAAGAGGCAAAAAATGCCTCTGCCGACGAAATGAAAAAAGTCACCGAAGAAGCAAAGGCCGGCAAAACCGACGCAGAACAGACCAAAACTGAAACCAAGCAGTCCTAACCAGTGTTTGATATCAGCTTTTTTGAACTCCTTGTCATCGCCGTCGTGGGCCTGATTGTCATCGGCCCCGAGCGCTTGCCGGGAACCATTCGGACTTGCGCTCTGTGGATCGGCCGCATCAAACGCAGCCTGGCGGAAACGCGCCAGGAACTGGAAAAGCAGATAGGCGCAGATGAAATCCGGCGCGAACTCCACAACGAACAGGTGCTCCACAATCTGGAAAAGATGAAAGACACCCGTTTGGAGATCGAAGAAAAAATCCGCCGGATCGCCACAGGCGAGTATCTCAATGATGACAACGGTTCCGCGGCGGCGAAGCAGACAACTGCTGAAGCGCCGCCTGTCGTAGAGATTCCGCCAGAGACTTCCGCCCCCCAGTACGACGAGCACGCTATACAGTCCGCGCCCAACGATCCAGCCGCGCCCCAGCCATCCGCAGATCATCCGCCAAAGCACTGAAGTTTATGAGCCATAACAACGATCCGGAAGAAGCCCTCCCGTCCCAGCCTTTTTGTTGAGCACCTGATCGAGCTGCGCGCCCGGCTTCTCAAGGGGATCGTCGTTCTGCTGATTATTCTTGGCGGCCTGCTGTTTATTTCCAACGACATTTATGAATTTGTCGCGGAGCCGCTGCTCAAGCATTTACCGGCGGAAAGCAACAGCAGTATGATCGTCACCGATGTGACCCAGGCCTTTTTGACACCATTCAAATTGACCTTCTTTGTGGCGGTTTTCCTCGCCATGCCGTTTCTGCTCTATCAGATCTGGGCCTTTATCGCACCGGCGCTTTATCAAAACGAACGCTCACTGGCGATACCGATTTTTATTTCCAGCGTCGTTTTGTTCTACACCGGCGTCGCCTTTGCGTACTTTATTGTTTTCCCGATGCTGTTCGAATTCTTCACTGCGATTGCGCCCAAATCCGTTACGGTGATGCCCGATATTGCCAGCCATTTGAGTCTGGTCATCAAACTTTTCTTCGCCTTCGGCTTGGCGTTTGAAATTCCCGTTGCCACCGTCATTCTGATCGTTGCCGGTGTTATCTCCCCCGAAGGACTCGCGCAAAAGCGCCCCTATGTCATCGTCGGTTGCTTCGTCGTCGGCATGCTCCTGACTCCGCCGGATGTGCTCTCCCAGTCCATGCTGGCCATTCCCATGTGGGGCCTGTTCGAAGTCGGCGTATTCTTCGGGCGCTTTTTGGTGCGCAAAAAAAGACTCTGCCACCAGCAAAGCCTAGCGGCCAAATCTGCGGCGGCGCCCGGTCAGCCATCGTTTCCCGGCGCCCTGCGCAACCGCAGCCAACCGCGCATGTTGCGCGTTCGGCTCGACTTGGCCGCCTTAACCCCCTATAGTACGCGCCCTTTCCGCTGTCCATTTTTTGAGCTTTAAGCCCCAGGTGTACCCGTGATTACCGCCGCAAACATCACCATGCAATTTGGTGCGAAACCCCTTTTTGAGAATATTTCCGTCAAGTTTGGCGACGGCAACCGCTATGGCCTGATCGGCGCAAATGGCAGCGGTAAATCGACCTTTATGAAGATCCTCGATGGCAGCCTGACACCCACCGCGGGCAATGTCTCCGTTGCGCCGAACCACCGCATCGGCAAATTGCATCAGGACCAGTTCGCCTTCGAGCGCTATTCGGTTATCGACACCGTCATCATGGGCCACAAGGAATTGTGGGAGGTCAAACAAGAGCGCGACCGTATTTACGGCCTGGCGGAAATGACCGAAGAAGACGGCATGAAAGTCGCGGAATTGGAAGTGATGTTTGCCGAGATGGATGGCTACAGTGCCGAAAGCCGCGCCGGTGATTTGCTGCTGGGCGCCGGTATTCCGCAGGAATTGTTGTTCGGCCCCATGAGCGAAGTTGCACCCGGTTTGAAGCTGCGGGTTCTACTGGCCCAGGCGGCTCTTCGCCGACCCGGATATTCTGCTGCTGGATGAGCCGACCAACAATCTGGATATTCACACCATTCGCTGGCTGGAAGAACTGCTCAACGAGCGCGACAGCACCATGGTGATTATTTCCCACGACCGGCATTTTCTGAATGCCGTCTGCACCCATATGGCTGACATTGATTTTGGTGAGCTGCGGGTTTATCCGGGCAATTACGACGACTTTATGCTGGCTTCAACTCAGGCGCGCGAGCGGCTGCTGTCTGAAAATGCCAAGAAAAAGCCGAAATTGCCGATCTGCAACAATTTGTCAGCCGTTTTTCCGCCAACGCCTCCAAAGCCAAGCAGGCCACCTCCCGCGCCAAACGCATCGAGAAAATCCAGCTGGAAGAAGTCAAAGCCTCCAGTCGCGTCAGCCCTTATATCCGTTTCAAGCAGGAAAAAAGCTGCACCGGCAAGCTCTGGTGTTTGAAAATCTCGCCCACGGTTTTGATGGCCAACAATTATTTAAAGGCGGCAATCTGATTTTGGAAGCCGGCAGCCGTTTGGCGATCATCGGCGAAAACGGCGCGGGAAAAACCACGCTGCTGCGCTGCCTGGTGAATGAACTCGCGGCGAACAACGGCAAAATTCAATGGGCGGAAAGTGCAACCATCAGCTATTTTCCGCAGGACAGCAGCGCGGATTTCGCCAACGATTTGAATTTATTTGAATGGATGAGCCAGTGGCGCAAACCCCGCCACGACGATCAGATCATCCGCGCCACTCTGGGCCGATTATTATTTTCCGCCGACGACTTCAATAAAAAAGCCGCGAACTGTTCCGGTGGGGAAAAACATCGCCTGCTGTTCGGCAAATTAATGTTGGCCGACAACAACGTTTTGATTATGGACGAGCCCACCAACCACCTGGATGTGGAAGCCATCGAAGCGCTCAACGTTGCGCTTGAGCATTACGAAGGCACATTGATATTCGTCAGCCACGACCGTGAATTCGTCTCCTCTCTCGCCACCCGCGTTATTGAAATCAAAGAGAAAAACTTTTTGATTTCCAGGGCACCTACGACGAATACCTGGCCAGCCTGGACGCAGCCAAACGCGCTCGGCCTGGGCGTAACCCGCCACCGAATGCAGCGGCAGAAAAAGCCGCTGCGCTCCCTTAATTCCAGCCGCACGTGGATTTCTGATCCGAGCAGTCCTGCGTTTAGTTTGCCTGTTAGGCAAATGCTCCCTCCTGTCAGCCTCTTGCTGAAGCCATGCCGTTCACCTACTCTCTATAAGATAGATCAGCTGACCCAGCCTGACGGAGCCCCTCATGCAAGTGCTTTTCCCAGATATAAGAACCTACGCAGAGCACCATCTCCAAGTCGATGATATTCATACCCTTTATATAGAAGAATGCGGAAATCGCGAGGGCATACCGGTACTTTTTGTCCACGGCGGACCCGGTGCCGGTTGCGGCAAATACGACCGCCGTTTCTTTGATCCGGATCAGTATCGCATCATCCTGTTCGACCAGCGCGGCGCGGGGCGCTCCACGCCCCACGCGGAGCTCGAAGCCAATACCACGGCGGATCTGGTCAAGGATATGGAAGCCATCAGAACCCACCTGGGTATTGAAAAATGGGTGCTGTTCGGCGGCTCCTGGGGTTCGACTCTGTCATTGGTGTATGCCGAAACCTACCCGGATAAAGTGCTGGGCATGATTTTGCGCGGCATTTTTTCTCTGCCGGGAAAAAGATCTGCACTGGTTTTATCAAGCAGGTGCCGATCGTATTTTTCCAGATTATTGGAAAGATTATTGCGCTGCGATTCCCGAGGAAGAACAGCAAAATTTTATTCAGGCCTATTACAAACGCCTCACCAGTTCAAACGAAATTGCCAAAATGGCTGCTGCAAAAGCCTGGTCCATCTGGGAGGGGCGCTGCGCCACCTTGCGACCCAATCCAGATGTGGTGCATATTTTTTCCGATCCGCATATGGCGCTTTCTCTCGCGCGTATCGAAGCACATTATTTTATGCACAATGCTTTTGTGGAGCCGGATCAGATTATTAAAAATGCTGATCGGCTGGCAGGAATTCCCGGCATTATCATCCACGGCCGCTACGACATGGTCTGCCCTCTCGACAACGCCACCGCTCTGCACGACGCCTGGCCAGATGCGGAATTGCATATTATCCGCGACGCAGGGCATTCCTCCCATGAGCCCAGCATTATCGATGCTTTGGTCAAGGCGACAAATGATATGGTGAAGATTCTCGGTAATGAAGGAGATCTACGCGGCTAGAACCAAGCGCAGCAAGCCATACAGAATGCTTTGCCAGAGGTTTTGCACTGAAATAAAAATCATCAAGAAAATCAATTGACTAAGCGGCGGACGCAAGCCCGCACTTGCACCACCCCACCTCCTGCATTACTGTATATAAATACAGTAATGCAGCGACGGTCATGCCCTACTCCCACCTCCACACCACCACCAATTTCACTTTTCTGACGGGCGCTTCGCATCCCCAGGAATTGGTGCTGCGTGCCATAGAGCTGGGCTACGAGGCGCTGGCCATCACAGATGAGTGCTCCCTGGCGGGCATCGTCAAAGCCTATACCGTCATCAAGCGTTTGCCGCCGGAGCAGCAAAATCGCTTCAAACTCCTGATTGGCAGCCGCTTTCGCCTCGCCAATGGCCTGCATCTCATCGCTCTAGCCCCTGATCGCAAGGCTTATGCGGAGCTCTCGGGATTTATTACCTTAGCGCGAAGAAGGGCCGACAAGGGCTCCTATGAAGCGCATATGGAGGATTTGCGCTTCCGCCTGCAAACCTGTTTGTTGATTTGGCTGGCAGAGCCGAATTTTACCGGTGCCTACGGCAACGCCCACCTGCTTAAGCGCGCCTTTAAAGAGCGCTTGTGGATTGGCATTGATCATCAATTGGTGGGTGGTGAGCAGCACAACTTTATTCCTTGGCACAAACTGGGGCAGGCGCTGGATATACCGCTGGTTGCCTGCGGTGAAGCGCTGATGCATGTGCGAACACGCAAACCTCTGCAGGATGTGTTGACCGGCATCCGTGAAAATACGCCCATCAGCGAACTCGGCACACGTTTGCGTAGCAATGCGGAAGCCTATTTAAAACCTCTGCCCGACTTGCAGCGGCTTTATCCTCCAACTCTGTTGCAACAAACACACAGGATTGCCGAGCGCTGCCAACCCTTTATGCATGAGCTGCGCTACCAATATCCGCGCGAGTTGGTACCGGCGGGTTTGACCTCCATAGAATATCTGCGGCAACTGGTGGAAAAAGGCAAACAAAACCGCTACCCCGAAGGCGCACCGGAACCCCTCGATCAGCTTCTGCAAAAAGAATTGTTATTGATCGAAGAGGAAAAATATGAATATTTTTTTCTGACGGTTTACGACATTGTCCAATATGCGCGCCGCAATAATATTCTCTGCCAGGGGCGCGGCTCCGCCGCCAATTCCGCCGTATGTTATTGCCTGGGCATTACTGAAATTCGGCCGGGACTGATCAACGTTCTTTTTGAACGCTTTATTTCCAAAGAGCGCAAAGAGCCTCCGGATATTGATGTGGATTTTGAGCATCAAAGGCGTGAGGAAGTCATTCAATATATTTATGAAAAATACGGCCGGGAACGCGCCGCTTTGGCGGCAACAGTCATCACCTACCGCACCCGCAGCGCGATTCGGGATGTGGGCAAAGCGCTCGGTCTCGACAGCGGTTTGCTCGATCATTTCGCCAAATCCCATGCCTGGTGGGACAGCAGCAATGATCTACAGCAGCGCATCAGTGCAACCGGCCTGGATATGCAGAGCAAACTGCTGCGGCAATTTTTCCACTTGGTCAACGAGATCAAAGGATTTCCTCGGCATTTATCCCAACACGTCGGTGGATTTGTGATTGCTCAGGAGAGAGTGAGCGATCTTGTGCCGCTGGAAAACGCCAGTATGCCCGGCAGAACCATTATTCAGTGGGACAAGGAAGATTTGGAAACCATGGAATTGTTGAAAGTGGATGTACTGGCGCTGGGCATGCTGACGGCGTTAAAGAAAATGCTCGATTATGTCGGTCGTTATGACAATTGCATAAAACACATAGATGATATTCCGCCGGAAGATCCCGCCACCTACGAAATGTTATGCCAAGCCGATAGCGTCGGTGTTTTTCAGGTAGAGTCGCGTGCGCAAATGTCCATGCTGCCGCGCCTGCGCCCGCGCAAGTTTTATGATCTGGTGATTGAGATCGCCATTGTCCGGCCCGGGCCCGTACAAGGCGATATGGTGCACCCCTATTTACGCCGACGTAATGGCCTGGAAACAATCAGTTATTACAGCGAAGAAATCCGCAGCGTTTTGGAGCCCACACTCGGTATTCCCATTTTTCAGGAACAAGCCATCCGCCTCGCCATGGTGGCTGCCGGTTTTAGCGGTGGTGAAGCGGACGAATTGCGCCGCGCCATGGCAAGCTGGGGAAAAAACGGCAACCTTTTACAATTCGAACAACATTTTATTAACGGCATGCTGGAGCGCAATTATCCACTCGAATTTGCCCAGCGTCTTTTTGAACAATTAAAAGGCTTTGGCGGGTATGGATTTCCAGAATCCCACTCCGCCAGTTTCGCGCTGCTTTGTTACGCCTCATCCTGGTTTAAATGTCACCATCCCGCGGCATTTTATTGCGCCCTGCTCAACAGTCAGCCCATGGGTTTTTATTCGCCCTCACAATTGGTACAGGATGCACGCCGACACAATATCACCGTCCTTCCGGTGGACATCAATGCCAGTGAATATGAAAACACACTGGAAAATCATGATGATCGGCTGGGCATTCGCCTGGGGTTTTGCCAAATAAAATCCCTGGATGAAAAAAAGCCAAAACCATTGCAATCTGGCGCCAGGACAAGCCATTTATATCCCTGGCGGATTTGGCGCAACGGGCAAAGTTGACGCAGCAGGATTTGCAATGCTTGGCATCTGCCGATGCATTGAAATCTTTGAGTGGCAATCGCCATCAGGCGCGCTGGCAGGCGGCTGCGGTCAAGCCTTATTTAGCTTTGCTGGAAGAAGCCGAAATGGAACAGGACGACCTGCTCACGCCGGAACCGACTGTGGCAAAGGATATGTTGGACGATTACGCCACCACCGGCCTATCCCTGCGCCCTCATCCCATGGCGTTGTTGCGCTCGCAATATCCGTTCAAGCGCTGCAAAAAATATAGCGAGCTGGAGTATTTGCGCCATGGAGGATTCGTTCGTGTTGCAGGGCTGGTTACCGGACGGCAACGCCCCGGCACGGCCAAAAATACGGTATTTGTCACCCTGGAGGACGAAACCGGCAATATCAATGTGGTGGTATGGCAGGCAACTCAGGAGCAATTTCGCCGGGAATTATTGAATTCACAATTATTGCTGGTAAAAGGAAAGTTGGAAATCGGCGCCGAAATCGATAAAGAAACCAACAAGATGTATAAAGTAGTTCATGTAGTCGCGGGCCATCTGACCGATTACAGTCATAAATTGACAGCAGATTTTCAGCTCAAATCCAGGGACTTTCATTGACCAGAGTAAACCTGGAAGCTTATTACCCAAACATCTAATCCGCCCGACTTCCCAACACCACAAAGTCTCACACTCTATCGCCCGTCCCTTTATACTGTATATATAAACAGTAACGCATTCTCGTAATGACCTCTACCAAAGCAAAACCAGACAAATCCGTCACTCTGGAGCAGGTGCTGCGGCGGGGCGACGTATGGCGCGGGCAATCCCAACGGTTTGTGCCACACGCCGCTTTGGATACAGGTTACCAGGAGCTGAATAAGCGCCTGCTGAATAAGGGCTGGCCTTTGGCAAGTTTGCTGGAAATCGGCCAACTCGGCGCCTCTAGCAATAATGGTTTGGCAACCCAAGCGGAATGGCTGCTGTTCGCACCGGCCATACGGCAACTCAAAGAGGGTTATACGGTGCTGCTCAATCCACCCGCCCTGCCTTTTGCTCCCGGTTTAATTCAGGCGGGAATTGATCTCGACCGATTGCTGATTGTCGATGCGAAAAAAAAGACGGATTTTCTTGCTAGTTTTACGGAGCTAGCTCGCGCGGAGGTTTGCACAGCGCTTATGGCTTGGCAGCCAAAGCAAAATCTGAATTACACCGAGCTGCGCAAATGTCAGCTCGCCTGCGCAGATGGCAAAGGTTTATATCTTTTATTTCGACCTTTATCCGCACAACAACAAAGCTCGCCAGCAGCCCTGCGGTTGCGCGCAAATTTATCCGCCGATTTTCTGGAAATTCATATTTTCAAACAAAAAGGCTCTTTGAATCAGGTGGAAAAATCTCCAGCGCAATTACCTCTGCCACGCTCCTGGCTACCCACCGCACCTCATGCCCACTTATATCGGACTACGCATGAGGCGGACATAACATCTGCTAAAAAGATCATCGATCTAAAAAGGAATCTGCTGTGAAAGATCGATTATGGCTGGTGTTGCGTTTGGTGGATCTTCCACTTTGGATATTCCCACCACACGAGCAGGCCGTGTGTGTTTTGGAAAAACGACGGGTGATTGCTGCCAATCCGGCTGCAATTGAAGCAGGTGTACACAAGGGCATGGACGCTACCACCGCCCAGCTTTTATCCAACTGCATTATCTACGAAAGAGATACCCTGCAGGAGCAGAACTACCTCAATCAATGCGCTGAACATCTTTATGCCTTTACACCTTACATTCATATAAATCGCTCCGCATTCACGCCGGATTCAGGATTAATTCTGGAAATCTCCCGCTGCCTTAAACTCTTCGGCGGTCTTGAATCTTTATGTGCACGGCTTTTATCCACACTGACCGACCTACCCATCGCCTACGGGCTGGCCCATACTGAAGAAGCCGCTTGGCTGCTCAGTTATGACAATTACTCTATTGCGGAGGGAGATGATCGAGCCCTTTTTATTCATCGGCTGAATCACATTCCTATAGAACGACTATTCGACTGGCCCGATGCTCAGGAATCTTTAAAGCGAATGGGATTTTTGACGTTAGGTGACATTTCGCACCAAATTGAGCGTCAATCCATCAGTGCAATAAAAAAACGTTTGGGGCGGGATTTTGCCGATTTTATTGGGCGCCTTTTTGGCATAGCGAACAACTTGCAACAAACCGCACTGTTCGACAAACCGCGACAAATATATCAGCCGAAAGAATTCTTTTTCGACACCATGCAATTCGACTACCCAATCACCCACATCGATCAATTGCATGCACCCATCGAACAGATGCTACAGCAGCTCGGAGAATATCTGCGCAAGCGCAAACTGTCCTGTCAGAAAATTACCTGGCGCTTTTTTGATATCCACCACAACTCTCATGCAATCAATGTCCATTGCGCTGCACCACAAACCACTTGGAAGCTGCTGTATGACCTGACTCATATTCAACTCGAAAACCAGCAACTCTCCTTTGCGGTGGACGCGATAGAATTGACCTGCCAGCAACTGCAATCAAGCCAGGAGAAAAATAACCAACTGAATTTCAGCGGCAGGCGCAATAAAAATCATGGCGGCGACGATCTCGCGCTTCTGGAAGCCAAATTAAAAGCCCGCCTGGGCGAACAAGCCATTTTCAAAATCAGTTACAAAGACAGCCATATTCCCGAACAGGCATGGGACAAACGATCCGCCTTCGAGCCAACAGAACAACAACTTCCCACCGCCTACCAACACGCACCGCACCCAACCTGGTTATTCGCAACACCTTTTCCCGCCAAAATTCAGCAACAACAACTATCCTGGCGCGGCCAACTGCAATTACTCACCGGCCCCGAGCGAATCGAAAACCAATGGTGGGCCACCCCCACCGCGCGGGATTATTACATGGCCATAAGAGAGGATGGCTTAAGGGTTTGGGTGTATGAGGATTTATTGGAAGAGAAGTGGTTTGTGCAGGGGGTTTTTGCGGGTTAATTATGGGTTCAATTTACATAGCGTTACCATGCGAGCACCGAATTCTTTAATCAAAATCTCTTCATCACTCAAATCACATGTGATATCTATGGCACGACCTTGATACTCCGTGTTCTCATCCGGATCTCTTCGCGCATTAGTCCAAAAGGAAATCTCCTCACCTTCCACCATGGTATATAGCCCTTGGCCAATCACAATTTCTGCTGGCAGCAAGCGGATGATTGAATATTCATACACAATCGGAAAATAGAAATAACCCTTATCATCAGTAACTGTTCGCTCCTCCCGCAAATTCTGCCAATCCCACCGGCGAATCACGGTTGCACCTTTTACTGGCTCACCCTTTAACAGCAATTGAGCCTTAACAGGAGAAAAAACACAGGTTTTTAACGGATTGGAAATGCCACATCCTATTGCTGCTAAGCAAGGAACGAAAACAAAAAGAGAAACCCAGCGATGCACGCAAAATTCCTTATGTGAATAGCGCCCAAAGGCCACTTGCCATCAAGCCAAGCACAGCAAAGCCCCCTGTAAATATAACGGCCCAGTGACACATAAAGAGTGTATAAACGAGGTTATTTAGATCAAATCCTAGAAAGAAACAACCTCTTGACTCGCTTGCATCCACATGCCCACCCGAGATCTTAGCGAGCCCGACACCGAGAAGCGCCAATACCATAGGAAAAACACCAATCAGTATGCTCAGCAAAGCAAGACGACCCGGCGTCAAATCTATAACGGACAAAACCCACCAAACCGCCGAAACAAAAAAGCCAACAATCGCTAAACCGAGAAGACCACCGCCTCCGAGCGCCATGACAAATACAGCCTTTACAAGAAATCCACCTTCTCGAACATTGATCTTTCCTTCTGGTGATTTTTTGACAAAATGAGCCAGAACCCAAGCCAACAGGCCAGCAAGGGTTCCGGCACACAGCAGAAAAAGACTAGCCAAGAAAATCGCCAACATCGTTATCTGCTACTCAATCCATTTCCCGACCAGCTTGGCGAACCATATCAGCAATTTTTTGATATACGCGATTAAATACCATGCGAATAAAGTCGACCGTCAGATCCGTGCCCTCTTTAACCACAACACCAATCAGCGCGGCCATCTTCTTGATTAAGTGATAAACCCATACACTCACAGTTACTGTTGCTTTTGCTGCCTTTGCCATAAATACGGCCATGCGATCAAGCAAGGTAAAAGTGGTTGCGAAGCCAGTTACCAGCACAATCCCTGCAGCATTGATAACCTTTTCAATTACATATAGCAGCGCGGCATCAAGCAGTTCCAGTGTATTAGCTGTAAAAGATACAATTCCGTCCGATTGCAACCACCTTTCAACGGCAATTTGACCATAGCCCTTAGGCCGATTGTCTTTCATCCCTTTCCAGCCAGCAGCCTTTTCCACTGACGCTCTATAGTGCTTCATTTTGTGATATTCCCAGGGAATAGCAGTCATTGGAGAAAATAGAAGATAGTCCCCATTAGATGCAGGCACGTGAGTAAATGGCCAAGTAGGCACCATCGGAACAGGATCCGTTTTGTGATAGACCCTGTAGATGTTGTCCGCCACCAAACGCGTTGTGCATTTTTTGGCAAACATTTCCATTCCGACCCGTGGGCTTCCAAAGGTGTACAGATTTACTTGCGCAACCTTTCCGGTTGACTTTATCCAATCGGCAGCGAGCGTTGCAATTGCGCCGCCTAAGCTATGTCCAACACAGTGGACTGTGGTAACACCTTGGAGACCAGAAAGAAACTGATTTAACTCTTGATAGATGGACTCAAAAGCATAATAAAACCCCTGATGTACACTAGTACCCGTGTGGCAAGCGCGAACGCCAGTATTGAGATCTGTCAAAGCATCATAAAGTCCAGCTGTCCCTTTGAAAGCTACAAACGCATGATTTTTATTTTCCCCCAAACCCACGGCCATGAATCCCATAACATGTGGCTTTTTTAATAGATAAAAAGCCCCTGTCTTTCCCACTGCCATGGTGCTCCCTTCCATATTGAAAATTTTTTGATATTTGAACCGGAAGCCGTTACGGGTAGACTCATCCTTGATCATATATACGTTTGCAGCAAGCTCTGCCCAAAATCCGGGGCCATGTAAATCTCCATTCATTTTATTTCTCCAATTTGCACATAGTTACCATCAATGATCCGTAGTCTTCAATCAAGACATCTTCTTCATTTAAATTACACACGACAGAAAACGGGTTCCCACCATATTCTGCATTTTCTTCGGGCTCGCGCTTTCCGTTAGTCCAAAAAACCTTTTGCATTCCGTTGATTTCTATAGATAGTTGCTGGCCGACAACCAACTCCGCTGGTAACAAACGAGCTACCGATGACTCATACACTGCGGGAAAATGTACATAGCCATTTTCGTCGGTTACCGACTCATCAGTTTTCTTCTTGTTCCAATTCCATTGGCGAGTCACCTTCGCTCCAACAACAGGCTTACCGTCCAGCACCAGCCGAGCTTTCACCTCAGAAAACACACACGTCTTAGTCGGATTAAAAAATGACATAGCCGAAGCCTCCAAAGAAATCAAAAAAAAAAAGAAATGGGATAAAACGGCGCATAGAAAAAGATCTCACTTTCGTCGAATTAACTTGCTGATCAAACAGCGCACGTTAAGGTTTTGCTGATAGGAGATATAGGATGAGTGCTTATGTCAGCATATCTCTGAGAGATGATAAGCAGATTTCCCTTCATATAACGATTTCCTTTCACATGCCAAATTGAACTCCTTATGATCTGGCCGCGAACACACTCATGACTTCCACCGATACGATGGGATAGTAGCAAAGGGTTGTCTTTTTTCACTAGAGGAAATCGACCACAGCTTCGCTACTCCAATCGCTGAAATGTTTGTGAGATTAAAGCGCAGTCTCGACAGACCAACTTTGACAAGGCATCGATAATTCGGCCAATAAAAAAGGGTTTGGCATTTCTGCCAAACCCTTTTCAAATTATGGTGCCAGGATAGGCACCAATCGAATAAATATTTTCTTTACCACCGTATCGGTATTTCATCCGCCACAGCTTTGAGCCTTTGGGGCTGACAAACAAAAACAGCCCTTTTTCATCCGTCAATTTGTAGCTTTTTTCCTTGCGGTTTTGCCTGCTTAATCTTTGCGTCTGAGAGCGCCATATCCGCCACCTGCGAGAACATTTTGGGGGTATCGACAATCGCGCGAAGGGCGATACCCCCAGCGCTACCCCCAAAACAACTCGGATTTGGGGGTATTGCATCGGACTGCAATGGATGGAGTATAAACGAAAAAACCCGCATTTAAGCGGGTTTTCGGTCAGAAATGGATTTTTTCAGACTTTATGATGGTGCCCAGAGGCGGAATCGAACCACCGACACGGGATTTTCAATCCCCTGCTCTACCGACTGAGCTATCTGGGCAGCTGCCGGACGGGCCTTGGCCCGAGCGAGGCGCGTATTAAACCCGCTCTATGAGCGGGAGTCAAGCGCTGCCAGGCATTTTTGTTTGCGGAGTGATAATCACAGCAATTGCGGGATTGCTGGTTATTTTGTGGGCGGGACATAGCCGTCGGCGCGGTCGTAGTCTTCACCAGACAGGTATTTATCCATTTGCTCGGCCAAGTACTGGCGCGCGCTTTTATCCATCAGGTTGAGGTGTTTTTCGTTGATCAACATGGTCTGGTGTTTCAGCCACTCCTGCCACGCTTGTTTGGAAATGTGCTCGTAAATGTCCTGGCCTTTGGCACCCGGATAAGGCGGTGCGTCCAGGCCCTCTAATTCCTGATTGAGCTTGCGACAAAAAACCGTGCGGATCATGGCGGGTTCCTGATTAAGCGCTACAACAAATTGACTTGGCGCGGTTGCAGCAGCTTTTGCAACAGCGTTTTTACCGGCGCGGCCAGACCGACATTGGCTGGCTGGCGCACGTTATACCAAAGATGTCGCCCCTCCTCCATGACACCTTGCGGTCGTTTCGCCAATTTGATCAACACCGGCCGTATATCTAGATGATAGTGGCTGAAGGTGTGGCGCCAGCCCTCCCAATGTTCCGTGCCACGCGCAGCTCCATAGGTGGAGAGGTGGTTTTCGAGCGGCTGATCGACCGGCACTTCCGGCAGGCACCACAAACCACCCCAGATGCCCAGCGGCGGCCGGCGCTCCAGCAAAATGTCGCCGTTGGGTGCCTGCAGCAGCAAAAAATAAGCGCTTTTGATGGGCTTGTCCTTGGCGGGTTTTTTCCCTGGGTATGCGATCGGATTATCTTCCGCTAGGGATATGCAATCCTCCGCTACGGGGCAGAGCGCGCATTTGGGACGGGTACGAGTGCAGACGGTGGCACCCAGATCCATGATCGCCTGGGTGTAATCGCGGCAGCGTTTTTTGGCATATGGCTTTCCGCTACATGCCACAGCTGGTCCGCTACTTTGGGTTGCGCCGGCCACCCAGAGATGGCGCTGTGGCGGGCGAGCACGCGTTTGACGTTGCCGTCGAGAATCGCCGTGGGTTGTTCGAACGCGATGCTGGTAATCGCCGCAGCCGTGGAACGGCCTATACCCGGCAGTTGCGCAATCAGCGCCACATCCGGCGGAAATTTCCCGCCGTATTCCGCGACAATTTTTTGCGCACATTTATGCAAATTGCGAGCGCGGGCGTAATAACCCAATCCAGTCCAGTGGTGCAACACTTCGTCAATAGGCGCAGCGGCGAGCGTGTGCACATCCGGAAAACGCTGCAAAAACCGCTCGAAATACGGAATGACGGTTTCCACCTGAGTTTGCTGCAGCATGATTTCGGAAATCCAAACGCGGTAAGGCGTGATTGGATTTTGCCACGGCAGATGTTTACGGCCGTGCTGGTCGAACCAGCTCAGCAGTCGGTGTGAAAAAGATCGGCTCATTGCGCGGGGGCTTCCGCCGGTTGTGTTGGATTTTCCACTGGCGCTGCAGGCGCGGGCTCTTTTTCTTTTTCAATTGGTTGAGCAGATTGCGCACGGAGTCCTCGGTGGTTTTGCCCTTTTCCTCGCCCAATTTTTCTTTCAATAAATCCTTGGCTTTATCACCCAGCTTTTCTTCCAGGCGATCTTTTTCCGCTTCCAGTTTTTCCTTCGCTTCACTTTTTACGCGATCCTTCACCAGCTCCGTGAGAAATTTGGTATCGGGCAAACAGGTGGTCGGGCCTATATTGTCGAGCTCGCCTTTACAGCGAATTGGCAGTGCGCGTTTGCGCCATTTTTCGTCGATGGGCAGACAGCCTTCTACTTTGCCGGCAAATTCACCGATGGAGAGAGACACTGGCACATCGAATTTGCCACTTTCCAGATTGAAGCTGCCGCTGGCGGTGCTGAGCAGATTGGCAATAGTGGCGTTGAGCTGTTGCAGATTCAAAGTGTCGTTGGCGTAGCGCAGCTGCATTTTTACCGGCTCAAGACGCGTCATGTCCGGCCATTGCAGATTTTCTGGCAGCGCCTGTTGTTGCAGGATGGAAAGCGCGCGACAAAATTGTTCTTCGATATTAATCGGCACCACGCGCAATTCCTGCGACTCCGCATTTGCCTCCACAACCAGATTGTCCATCAGCGCTTTATCGGTCGCGCCGCGACTGGTGATGGCGGCATTGGCAGACGCTTTGCCGGAAATTTTGTCGAGCTCGGCAAACGTCTTCAGCAAAGTCCCCAATTCAATACCTTGCGATTGCAGCGCCATTTGCAATTGCGCGTCCGCACCGCGCGCGTCCAGCTGCCCCCTCACCGGTGACCGTGCCATCCGCAGTTTGCAAATTCAGATTCTCCAGTTTGAGCAAACCATTTTTGCCGCTGGCTTGCAGCTGGGGTTTGTTGATGGCGAGACCTTGATAGGTCAACTGTTCAAACACGACTTTGGCTTTGAAATCCAGGCTGCGCAACGTGTCCATGGGCAACGGCTGCGGCGGTGCTTCGGGGCCGGACGCGGCCGCCTCCTCTTCGCTGGGCGGTGGCAGATAATCGTCGAGTATCATCGAGGTACCCTGCCAGTTGGTGACGATCGCCGGCTTCTCGAAATTCTTCACCTGCAATTGTCCGCTGAGGCGGGTGGCATCGACGTTCAGGACCACCGGGTCCAGGGTGAGTTGATCGGCGGAAAAGTCATAACTGAAAGAGCCACCCACCTGTTGCAGCGCTTTCGGATTGGCGGTTTGCGGCGGATCTATATCCAGCGCCTTGAGCACGGGCGGCAGAGCGGTGGGGTCGAGCACGATTTTGCCTTTGCTGGTGAGCGGTTCACCCCAATGGGTTTGGGTGGTGAGCGCGGCAACCAGCTTGGCCGCGCCGACTTGCAGGTTGAGCTTGGCATCCGCCACCTGCAGTTGCTGCGCATCCAGATCGACCGAGACTGGGCCGTCCCAAGCGAGTTGCACCTGGGGCAGATCGTTGTATTTGGCCGCCAGCTCGAGACTCAGGGGAAACGCCTTGCCTTCAAGGGCGACGTCGCTGGCCTGCAGATTGAGGTTCTGAATCTCGGCGCGATCGCCGCTCTGGGCGTTGGTGTAGAGCAGTTTGAGATTGGTGATATCGACGCGCTCGACGGCAAGTTCCGGAGGACTGTCCGCGCTATCGGCGGGTGTTTCAGCTGCAGCTTTACTGTCGCCGCCGATGGTGTCCCAGGCACTTTTGCCCTGCGCATCCACTTCATAGTGCACTTCGAGACCATCCAGGCGCACACCATCCACGAGAATCTGGCGCTGGAAAATCGGCATCAATTGCACACTCACTTCAGCCTGCGTCACCGCGGCGAGAAGAGTTTTGTCCTGCAGACTGTGGAGATTGAGCTCGCCCAGGCTCAGAGCCAGATTCGGAAACAGCTTCCAACTGATATCGCCGGGCATCTGCAACTGGATACCGCGTTCAGCGGCCTGTTTCTCCAGCAGCGGCTTGAGGCGATTGGGGTCGAGAGTGAAGACCAGCACTACCAAGGCTACTACCAACACGCAGGCCAAGCCGATCAGAACAAATAATGAACGCAGCAGGAATTTCATACCCGGTTCTCCTTCGAGAGTGTTTTGTTCTCCTAGCGCCCGCCGATGAGACGCGGAAGGCCGCCATTCTATGCCATTTCCAATCTGTAACACTTCGAACTGCAAGGGGAATATTAGTGCAGTGACAGGCATCTGGAGGCGGCACTTCGGTTTGCAGGCACGAATGCAAATGGTTACTATTTGCGAATTTCCTTGGCGGAGCCATCCATGAAATTCCTCGTCTCCTGCGGCCTGTTCGGCTGCTTTCTCCTGGGTTTAAGTGCCTGCTCGGACAAAACAGAAACCAATCAGACGAGCGCGCCGCCGGCAGCCACCATCACCGTGTATTCCGAGCGGGTTGAACATCTGATCAAACCCCTCTTCGACCAATACACGGCGGAAACCGGCGTGCCCATCCGCTTTATCACCGATGGCGCCGGGCCTTTGATCGCCCGCCTGGAAAATGAGGGCGAGGCGACTCCGGCGGATCTGTTGATCACCGTGGATGCGGGCAATCTGTGGCAAGCGGCGGATAAAGGCCTGCTCCGCTCTATCGACTCCCCCATCCTGGAAGCCAACGTGCCGGCCCACCTGCAGGCCAGCGGCAACGAATGGTTTGGCCTGTCCGCCAGGGCGCGCACCATCGTCTATTCCACCGAGCGGGTGAAACCGGAAGAACTCTCCACCTACGAAGCTCTGGGCGATGAAAAATGGCGCGGCCGGTTGTGCCTGCGCACCGCCAAAAAGGTCTATAACCAGAGTTTGGTTGCGACCATGATCAATACCCTTGGAGCCGAGCAGACCGAGGCAATCGTTAAAAGCTGGGTCGCCAATCTCGCCACCGATCCTTACTCCAACGATACGGTCGCCCTTGAAGCTGTTATCGCTGGCCAGTGCGATTTGGCAATAGTGAACACTTACTATTTTGGTCGTATGCAAAAGGAGAATCCGAATATTCCGCTCGCGGTCTTCTGGCCTAACCAGGACGGGCGCGGAGTGCATGTGAATATTTCCGGCGCCGGTGTCACCAAATACGCCAAACATCCGGAAGCTGCGCAAAAGCTGCTGGAATGGCTCTCCAGTGAAGAAGCGCAATACAAGTTCGCCGAGGCGAATGAAGAGTACCCGGTGAATCCGCGCGTAAAACCTTCACCATTGGTTCAGGCCTGGGGTGAATTCAAAGCGGACCTGGTCAATGTGGAAGCCGCCGGCCATTTGCAGGCAGATGCGGTCAAACTGATGGATCGCGCCGGCTACCGCTGAGCCTCATGCATCTTCCCTTTAGCCACCGCGACGGCCAACGTCATCATGCATAGCCGCTGGTGGCAATTACCCATCTGGCTGATGGCGGCACTGGTACTGATGCCGGTGCTGGTGATTCTGCTGAGCTGGCACTCCGCGCAGGTGGAGGTGTGGCAGCACCTGATCGCCACCGGCCTCTCCCGCCTGCTCAAAAACACTTTGATGCTGATGCTCGGTGTCGGCGTGATGGTGCTGCTGCTGGGCGTGAGCCTGGCCTGGCTGACCGCCGTGTGCGAATTTCCCGGCCGGCGCTGGCTCGATTGGGCGCTGGTGCTGCCGCTCGCCATTCCCACCTATGTGGTGGCCTTCGTCGCTCTGGGGTTGATGAGTTACAGCGGCCCTGTGCTCACCATCTGGCGCGCCGTCTTCGGCCGCGATGCCTGGTACCCGGAAATCCGCTCCCCCTGGGGGTCATTTTGGTGATGGGGGCGGTGCTTTATCCCTACGTTTATATGCTCGCCCGCAGCGCCTTTCTCCAGCAGGGCCGCACCCTCACCGATGCGGCGCGGGTACTCGGACGCGGGCCCTTCGCCAGTTTCACTCAGGTAGTGCTGCCCATGGCGCGGCCGGCGATAGTCGCGGGTATGGCGCTGGCGCTGATGGAAGCTCTCGCTGATTTCGGCGCTGTCGCGGTGTTCAATTACGACACTTTCACCACCGCCATCTACAAATCCTGGTTCGGTTTCTTCAACCTGCAGGCGGCGGCGCAACTCGCCAGCCTGTTGCTGCTTTTTGTCGCCATCGCTCTGGTGCTGGAGCAGCAGGCCCGCGGGCGCGGCAAACTGCATCAGCACGCTCCCAAAAGCCACGACCGCATTCATCTGCGCGGCTGGCGCGGCCTGCTCGCCAGCGTCTATTGTCTGTCCATCCTGCTGCTGGCGTTCATAGTGCCCTTCTGCCAACTCGTTCTGTGGGTGGTGCAAACTGGGTTTTCCGGCTTTGATCGGCGTTTTCTCCTGCTCGCGCAGCACACCTTCGTCCTCGGCGCTATGAGCGCGCTGATTGTCGGTGTCCTGGCGCTGCTGGTCGCCTTGGGCCAGCGCTTAGCGCCGTCCAAAGGTTTGGCGAGCATCACTCGCCTCACCGCCCTGGGTTATGCCCTGCCCGGCTCAGTGCTGGCGGTCGGCGTGATCATTTCTTTTACCTTTATCGACCGGACTGTCTTGTGGCCGCTGCTGCGCTCGTTCACCGGTGAGGTGCAGCTGGCCGGCCAAGTGCTGGTGGGCAGCCTCGCCGCGCTGATCACCGCCTACGCCATCCGCTATTTCTCCGTCGGTCTGGGTCCGGTGCAGTCCAGCCTCGAACGTATCCGGCCGCAGTTTCAGGAGGTCGCCCAAAGCCTCGGCCACAACCAGTGGCAAGTCATTCGCCGCGTTTATCTGCCGCTGCTGTCGCCCGGTTTGATGACGGCACTGATTCTGGTGCTGGTGGATGTGATGAAAGAAATGCCCGCCACCCTGCTGATGCGCCCCTTCGGTTGGGACACACTGGCGGTGCGGGTGTATGAAATGACTGCCGAGGGCGAGTGGCAGCGCGCCGCCCTGCCGGCCCTGACCCTGGTGCTGATCTCCATGGTGCCGGTGATATTGATGGTGCGGCGCAGCCGCAGTTGATGTCGATTCACAGCCGACCCGCCCGACTAATCCGCAAGTCCATCTGCGCGAGGTGTCGTCCATGTACCCTATCTCCCCCTGCCTCTGGTTTGATCACAACGCCGAAGAAGCCGTAGCTTTTTATCTGTCGGTGTTCCCCCAGGGCCGCCGGCTCGGCACCAGCCATTACAGCGACGGGGCGCCGGCCCCGGCCGGCAGCGTCATGACCATCACCTTCGAAATCAACGGCAGCCGTTTTATCGCGCTCAACGGCGGTCCCTATTTCACCTTTTCACCGGCCATTTCCCTGGTGATCCACTGCGACGATCAGGCGCAGATCGATTACTACTGGGAGCGCCTCTGCGACGGCGGCAGGCCGGAACAGTGCGGCTGGCTGAAAGATCGTTTCGGCGTCTCCTGGCAACTGGTGCCGGTGCAGTTGATGCAGCTGCTGGAAGAAGGTGAAAAAGACCCGGATCGCACAAATGACCGCAGCCCTTATGCGAATGCAAAAACTGGATTTGGCGGCGCTGCTCTCGGCCTATCACGCCTGATCGCCATTGCCACAACCACAGCCACAGCCACAATTCGCCCCGATTTATCCCCACCGCGCCCGTTTTCTCCCCAGTCACGCCTTGTTGTTTTGGTGTACTGAACCTGCCGACCAAACTTGAGCGCCAGGATTTCACCATGTGCTTTGACAAACCCCGCCCTCTTCCCACGCATCTTCTGCTGTTGCCGGAACCACCGGTCTACCGCCGCCCGACGCCGCTCTGGCAACAGGCACTGGTGCTGCTCTTGATCAGCCTGGCGCTCGCCGGACTGGGTGCGGTCCGCTAGCGCACTGGCAATCAGTCGCCGGAGAGCGGAGCTTGTTTTGCTGTTGGACCCACTGCTAGGATGCCCTCGCACGCCAAAAGGGCATTTGCTGAGCAGCATGAACAAGCGCACTCTTCTCCACTCACTTTTCGAGCGTTACCAAAAGGATCTGCAGCGCTTTGTTGCTCATAAGTTTGGTTCCCACCACGACGCGGAAGACATAGTCCAGGAAGCCTTTCACAACGTGCTGCGCAGCGTGGATATGACGCAGCTGGACAACCCCAAAGCCTATCTCTACCAGACCGCCAGCAATCTCGCGCTCAACCGCATCCGCAAGCAGCAGAACCACAACCGCTACCTGGCTGTCGCCGATCTTCCAGACGAAGTCGACGACAAAGATGCACCGCACCGCACCTATTCATCGCAGCGCGATCTGAACACATTGCGACAGGCGCTCTCCGGCCTGAAGCCGAAATACCGCCGCACCTTTCTGCTCAGCCGCCTGGAAGATAAAACCTACCGGGAAATCAGCGAGGAATTGGGCATTCCCTTGAGCACGGTGGAAAAGCACATGATCAAAGCCCTGCAGTATTTGCGCGATACATTTCAGGAGGACACCCAATGATGGAGGTCCGACAGCCACTGGGTGTCATGGAGGTTTTAGAGGAAATTCCCTCGACTAGAAAAAGGCAGATCCGGTGATGACCCGACAGAAGCGCATACGCCAATGCGAAGACGCCGCCATTCAGTGGCTGGTGCGTCTCTCAGCGCCCGAACTGACGGAGCAGCAGCGCGCGGAATTTTTCGCCTGGTTGAACGCCTCGCCCCTGCATCAGGCGGCCTACATAAAAGCCGAATCGCTCTGGCAGCGCGGCGCCGCTCTCCAGCATGTAGCGGACGCAGCACAGGAGCCAAACGCGCGCGTCCACTCGCAATGGTCATGGGTTCTGGCCGGAGCCTGCGTTCTGCTTATCGGCGCGCTGCTGTTCCTGCGCGCACCCGAGCCCGAGTACTATCAGGCGCAAACCGGTGTGGGAGAGCAGCGGGAATTGCAACTGTCGGATGGTTCAACCCTGGTCCTCAACACCGACAGCGAAGTGCTGGTGGAACTGCAAGCCAAGAGCCGGATCGCCTATCTGCTGCGCGGGGAAGTGTTTTTCACCATCAGTCACGACCGCGACCGGCCTTTCGACGTCTTCACCAATGAAGGCACTGTGAGAGTGCTCGGCACCCGTTTTGCCGTGAGAGCCACCGGCTCCGACACAGTTATCACCGTGCTGGAGGGCAAAGTGGGCCTGTCGCAGAACCCTCAAGGGGAAGAGTTCCAACCCCACGTAACCCTGACCGCCAACCAGCAGTTCAATCTGCGCGACGCCGTACCCGGCGCGGCCGTTCACAAGGTCGATGCCAGCGCCGCCCTCTCCTGGCGCAACCGGCAGCTGGTCTATCGCGGCGAATCCCTGCAGGCAGTGGTGGAAGAGCTGAACCGGTATTTCCCACTCCCCGTCGCTCTGGCCGACCATACCCTCGGCGATATGAAAGTCAGCGCGGTGATCCAGCTGAAAACCGCCGAAACCACCGTGCAAGCGTTGGCCGACGCTCTGGGTCTGGAAGTGCTGACCGACCCGCAGGACCGCCATCTGATTCTGAGCAGACCGGACTAACTCACCTAAGATTTCTTTATGACTCGCCTCCGACTTTTCCGCCGGCCGCGCTGGCTATTGTGCCTGCTGGCGGTGCACTCTCTAGGCAGTGTCGCCGATTCTGCCTACCGCCACTTCGATCTGCCCGGTCAGGCGCTGCAGACAGGGCTGGTGGAACTCGCACTGCAGGCCGACGTGACGGTGATCGCCGATCACCAGATCATCCGCGGTTACCAATCCTCATCCCTGATCGGTCCGCACACGCCTGAGCAGGCGTTGCAAAAGCTCCTCTCACGGACGCCCTTGGATTACCGCTACAACGAGAACACCCACACCTTCGTGATCCTGCCTCGGCAAGAGCCGGAGGTGCAGCCCGTGGCAGAGGCGCAGGCCGATGCGGAGGCGCGCGTCGAAGAGGTGGTGGTGTACGCGCCGGTCTATCCATTTCGTTACAACACCCTCGCCAATACACAATTCGATAATGGCGCTGCGGTTTACGACAATTCGCGTTTTCACACGGTTTTACCCGCGCCGCTGATTGCCGATCTGATGCCGTTGGAGATGGCGGATCTGTTGAAAAATGGCAGCGGCATTTCGCCCGCAGATGGGCGCGCGGATACCAACGACGATTTTTATATTCGCGGTTTCCCTCGCCACGCGCTTTATCTCGATGGTTTCCGGGTGGAAAACACCACCGGCGGGCGCTTCCTGCCGGACAACATCGAACGCGTGGAAATTCTCAAAGGTCCATCCACCATCCGCTATGGCCAGGGCGAGCCGGGAGGAATGGTGAATCTGGTGCGCAAAAAACCTTTGGATGAAGCGCTGGCGCAATTGCAAATGTCCCTCGGCAATAATGGCCTGCGCAAAATCGCCGCGGATATCAGCGATCAATTCGTTCGCGAGGATATGCGTTACCGCCTGAATGCGGTGGATTTCCGCCAGGAAAATTCCGCGGATATTCACGATTTGCAGCAGCAATTGCTGGCGCCGAGCCTGCGCTGGCGACCGGACTCCGTATCGGATTTCCAGCTCAGCTACGAATGGCAAAAAACCCGCCAGCGCACTGTTGAGGATTACGACGTGATTCTTCCCGACGTCGAGGAGAATTTTTCCGGCGTCACATTTGATCAGCTGGTGCGCCGGCAATCGCCGGATTTTCAAGCGGATCGCCATCTGCTCCATTTCAGCGGCCAGCGATTTTTTGCCACGGACGATAAAGAATCCGGATGGCGTCTCAAAGGCAGTTTCGTCTGGCAGGACGAGGATCGCATCGGCGTGCGCGGAACCCAGGATTATTTGAATTCCGATCTGTTATTCCGACCGGAAGATAGGCGCAATTTATATATGGTGCTGATCCCCGGTGGCCAGGTGTCAATTCCCGTGCTCTACCGTGTCAATCCGGCTGATCAATCCGACCCTTTAATTTATATAGGGACCGTGCGCAGCATGTATCACGAGGAATCCTCCGAGACCGGCTTGCAGTCGAGCCTCGCGTTGGATGGCACTGTTAACATCGGCGGATTTCAACATCACCTCAACCTGGGCGTGGATTGGCATCGCCAGGATCTGTTCCAGTCCTACACCGTGGAGAGCCGCCGGCCGCTGCCATTTCAATCCTGGCCGGATTCGCAAAGTCCGCCGCTCAGTTATTTTGTCGAAGTGATTTTTGCCCCGCAGCGCCCGCTCGGCACGCTGGAATTATTTGAATACCGCCAGGTGAGCGACGAGTACGGTTTTTATTTTCAGGACACCATCGACCTGACAGAAAAATTGAGCATCACCGGCGGCGCGCGCTTCAGCCATATTCAAGTGGAGCGGGAAAATCTCAGCGACGAGCGGATGGAAGATTTTGAACCCGTACAAAAAATCCGTGTGCAATCGGGTTTGAATTATCAGCTGACCGCTGACATCCAGCTGTTTGGCAATTACGCCCAGGGCCTGCGTTCGAATCAATCCAAACGCGGTTTTGGCAACGCGGTGAGTGAACCGGAATTGTCCGATCAATGGGAACTCGGCATCAAAAGCTATTTTTTTCAGGGCCGCCTCGCCGCCGCTCTCGCTGGTTATCGCATCAACAAAACCAATATCTACAGCCTGGATCCCGTGTCCATCGAGGGTTTTGCGCTGCAGGAATACGGCCAGAAAGTCTTGGGAATGGATCTCGATTTTACTTATGAACTTTCGCGCCGCACGCAAATCATGGGCTCATTTTCCGCGCAGGAAAACGAAATCACCTACGGCCGTTACACGGGCAATATTCCCGCCGCCAGCACACCAAACACAGCGAGCCTTTTCTGGCGCCACCAATTGAGCGACGCGCTGTCCGCCAATTTCGGCGCTCACTACGTCGGTCAGCGCTACGCCGATCACCGCAACGAATACAAAATCGATTCGTTTTTTATCTGCGACGCCGGCGCGCAATACGAAAAAAAATATTGCGGGCGTGCCCACAGTGCTGCAGATCAAAGTGAAAAATTTATTGGATGCAGAATATTATTCCGACGTGATTGCCGGCGTGCGGATGAATGAAGGCGAGCAACGGCAAATTATCGCCGGTATAAAAATCGCGTTTTGAAATCACGCTGCAAAACCGGTTGAGGAGCAATCGAATCATTTGAGAGATTTGTCGCACTGATCACAGCGGCGCTCTATGTTAGGCTGCGCGGCACTGTTGACGACAGGCAGATCGGCGGGACGGCGCAGTTTCCTCGCCGACCTTTTTTGGCACAATCACACCGGCCGCCCGGCTCCTTCATTGAGGGCGGGCGGGCTACAGACACAAACCAAAAGCAGGTGGTGAATGACTAATAACTCTCTATTCCGCCCTATTCTGCCGCTCGCCATTGCGCTCCTCTCGGGCTGCAACGGCGGCGACAATCCGCGCGGTGAAGACCGCGAAGACTCCAAAGCCCCTTCCTATACCGTGACGGGTCAGCTGAACGATACCGGCATAGAGCTCTGCGCGGCGCCCGATACCAACCAGCAGCCCTGCCCGCAAAGCGCGCTTCCCGCTCAGGACGCGGAAACCGGCCGGGATCTGCAGGCGGCCAAAGGCTTGTTGACCAAGCAGGGCGGCGGTATTGCCGGGTTCGACTGGACCAAGCTCGACACCAACGGCGACGTGATGCCCGTGCAGGACCAGGAGTGGAACAACGACGGCAATGAGGCGGAAGGCACCCGCTGGTCCTGTGTCCGCGACAATGTGACCGGTCTGACCTGGGAGATCCGCGAAAGCGATCCCGATCATCCCCGCTACTCCGGTCACGTCTTCCGCTGGTGGCTGGACGATGCCAAATTCAACGGCGGCTTCGCCGACATGAACAACTCCGGCCGCTGCAGCTTCGCCACCTGCGATCTGCAAACCTATGTCACTTGGGTCAACGCAACGGGCCTGTGCGGCGCTTCCGATTGGCGTATACCGTCGGTGGCGGAGCTGTCTTCCATCGCCGTGCTCTCCAAGGTGATGCCCGCCGTGGACACCTCCTATTTCCCAGACATCGAAATCACCCAGGTGCGCTTCTTTACCAATCAATCCCTGGCGCGGGACCCGTCCCGGGCCTGGTACGTCTATTTCACTGACGCCAGCGCCAGCTTCACCAACAAAGGTGATGCTTCACATGTGCGTCTGGTGCGAGGAGGTCAACCATGAAATCGTTTTGTCAGCTGGTGGTAGCTTCCCTGTTGACCGCAACAGCGCTGGGCGCCGCGGCGGAGTGCAACCCGACCCTGCGCAATACCTTTGACGCCAGTGCGGTGACGGCGGAGAGCAACGGCGTGTTGGTGGACAGCAAAACCGGCCTTATGTGGATGCGCTGCGCCCTGGGTTATCAGTGGCAGAGCGGCAATTGTGTGCGCGACGAGAGCCAGACTGCCGAATTTACCTGGCCGGACGCGTTGAAAGCGGCAGCCGAAGCCAAGGCTTTTGCCGGTTATCAGGACTGGCGCCTGCCCAACCGCAAAGAGCTGGCTTCCATCGTCGAAGCGGCCTGTCACGACCCGGCCATCAATCTGACGCTGTTCCCCGCCACAGAAGCCAAAGGCTACTGGTCGTCTTCGCCGAACAATTTCGCCGAAGTGCTGGCCTGGGGGATCAACTTCACGAACGGCGACCATATCAGCACCAGCAGAACCAACCTGTTCGGTGTGCGCTTGGTTCGCGAGGTGAAGCCCTGAGTAAACCTCCCCATCAGCCCGGTCGCTTGCGAGCGGGCTGATTCCCTCCCTTTTCTTGATGCTCTTTTCTTGATGACCTGTTCGCCCGCCACTGATACCGGGCAATTGCCACCGCAAATTCCCGAAGCGGACTAGACTGAATGCTGGGGCCAGCCCTGCATTCCTCTAACCATAAATGTTCCACAGGTTGCGTCAGCTTGAGACTATCCCGCCGGAGACCGCCCCCTTCCAGACCACCCGCTCACACCGGGGTTGCCGGCATAACGACGGCCCGCATTTGCGCGGGCGTGCTCTGGCTGTGCGCCTGGCTGGCAGCGACGGCGCTGGCGCAGGATTTCAATGTGCGTTTTGAAAGCGTCAAAACCCGCGACGGCATTACCCTGGGGTATATCGACGCCATCCTGCAGGACAGCACCGGTTTTATCTGGATGGGCGGCGAAAACGGCCTGGTGCGCTACGACGGCTATCAGTTCCGGGTCTACCGCAATCAGCCGGACGATCCGGCCAGCCTCAGCAACAACACCATCTGGTCTCTTGCCGAGGACAGCCGCGGCGATCTGTGGATTGCCACCGAGGGCGGCGTCAACCGCTACAACCGCGAACAGGACAACTTCACCCGCTTTCAGCACAATGCCGAGGAGCCCCAAAGCCTCAGCCACGACACGGTGCGGGCGGTCAAAGTCACCCGTAACGGCCTCATCCTGACCGGCACTTTCGGCGGCGGCGCCGGCCTGTTGCATCCGGAACGGGGCTCTTTCATTCCCTTGCGCCGCGCCAGCGATCAACGGGACAGCCATATCTGGGCGGTGTTCGAGGATATGGCGGGGCGCATCTGGGTCGGCACCGAGGGCGGCGGCGCGAGCAGCTTCGATCCGCAGAGCCGCAGCTTGATCCGTTATCACACCCAGGGCAGCGAGGGGCAGCGCATCGGCAGTGACACGGTGCGCGCCATCACCCAGGACAAGGCGGGCGATATCTGGCTGGGCACGGACGCAGGGGTCTACCGGTTGACCAATGGCGTGATCGGCGAGCACTGGAGCCACATTCCCGACCATATGGCCAGCCTTGGCAGCAACATAGTGTGGGACATCCACGAAGACCGTTTCGGTGATATATGGGTGGCCACCGACGGCGGCGGCCTCAACCTCCTGCGCCGCAACAGCCCGCTGGTGCGGCGCTTTCTCCACAACAGCCTCGATACCACCTCCATCAGCAGCAATGTGGTGCGGCGGATTATGGAGGACAGAGCGGGCGACATCTGGACCGGCAACTTCCCCAGCGGCGCCAATGTCTTCCACCGCGCCTCCCAGTGGGTGACCAATATCCGCCACGACCAGGACGCGCCGGGCAGCCTCAACAACCCTTCCGTCCTGTCCATGCTGGAGACCGACGACGGCTCCCTCTGGGTGGGCACCGACGGCGGCGGGGTGAACCGGATCAGACCGAACGGCAAGTTCACCTATCTGGTCAACGACGGAGCGGACGGCATCAGCGCCAACGCCGTGCTGGCTCTGGCCCAGGACCGCCAGGGGGAAATCTGGATCGGCACCTGGGGCGGCGGCGTCAACCGCTATAACCCGGCCACGGGCAAGATCAAACGCTACCCCTTCCTGCCCGAGGGCGAGGACTCACTCTCCCACCCGAACATCTGGGCGATCCTGGTGGATCAGGATGGCGACATTTGGTTCGGCACCGAGGGCGGCGGCCTCAACCGCTACAACCGCGCAACGGACAATTTCGAGCGCATTCCCTACGGCAAGGCGGACAACCGCCACACCGTCGGCAGCATCATCTGGAGCCTGTTCCAGGATCACAGCGGCATGATCTGGATCGGCAGCAACGCCGGCCTGAGCCGCCTCGACAAGACCAGCGGCGAATTCCGCCATTGGCAACATAACGAGCAGGACCCCCTGAGCCTCAGCAACAACACGGTGCTGGAGATTTTTGAGGATCGCCAGCAACAGCTGTGGGTTGGCACCCGCGCCGGCTTGAACTGGCTGCACCCCAACGGCACCACCTTCCGGGTGGTCCGCACTGACGACGGCCTGGCCAACGATGCCATCACCTCGATCCTGCAGGACGCCGAGGGCCTGCTCTGGCTCGGCACCAGCGACGGCCTGTCCAGCCTGGACCCGGCCACCTACGCCGTGCGCAACTACAACCAGGCCGACTGGGCGAGCGGCAAATTCAATTACGGCAGTGCCGTCAAACTGCGCAGCGGCGAGCTGGCGTTCGGCGGTATTCACGGCTTTGTCCGCTTTCTGCCGCAGAATCTGCAGCGCAATACCTTCAAACCGCCGGTGGTGCTCACGGACTTCCAGATCTTCAATCACTCCGCCGTGCCTGGTGCGGAGGGCTCGCCGTTGCACAAGGCCCTGGGTTCCACCCGACACATAGTGCTCGACCACAACCAGTCGGTGTTTTCCTTTGAATTTGCCGCCCTGAGTTATTACGGCTCCGAGAGCAATCGCTACGCCTACAAGCTGGAAGGTTTCGACCGCAACTGGAACGACATAGGCACCGAGCGCAAAGCGACCTACACCAACCTCGGGGCGGGGGAATATTTCCTGCGCGTCAAAGCCGCCAACAACGACGGCGTCTGGAATGACACGGGCCTGGAAGTGCGCATCACCATCACGCCGGCGCCCTGGCACACCTGGTGGGCCTATCTGCTCTACACCCTCGTCGCGGCGCTGCTGATCCGGCATTACATCCGCGGGCAAAAACGCAAGATCGCCCAGGAGCGGGCGGTCAACGAGCGCCTGCTCCAGCTCGACAGACTGAAAGACGATTTCCTCGCCAATACCTCCCACGAATTGCGCACGCCGCTCAACGGCATCATCGGCCTGTCAGAGTCGCTGTTGGACGGCGCCGCCGGCGACCTCAATCCGCAGATCCGCCTGAATCTGCAGATGATCGCCGACAGCGGCCGGCGTCTCGACAACTTGGTGAATGACATTCTGGACTTCGCCCGCCTGAAGAACCGCCGCCTGCAGCTCGAGTTGAAGCCGGTGAAGCTGCGCCCGCTGGTGGACACAGTGCTGATCCTGAGCCGCCCGCTGGCGGGCAGAAAGGACCTGGACCTGAGCAACCAGGTGGACGCGCATCTGCCAGCGGTGCTGGCGGACGAAAACCGGCTGCAGCAGATCCTCTACAACTTGGTGGGCAATGCCATCAAATTCACCGACCATGGCTCGGTGGTGGTGACCGCGCGCCAAGAACAAGGGCATATCTGGATCAGCGTGAGCGACACCGGCATTGGCATAGCGGCCGAACATTTCGACAAGATCTTCGCCTCCTTCGAGCAACTGGAGGGCCACTCGGGCCGGCGCCACGGCGGCGCAGGGCTGGGGCTGGCGGTGGCCCGCCAACTGGTGGAACTGCAGGGCGGGGAAATTCGCGTCAGCTCCGAGCCCGGCCACGGCTCCACCTTCTCCTTCAGCCTCGAGGGCACCGACGAAATCCCGCAGGAAGGCGTGCAACGCAATCCATTGCTGGAGCTCAGTCCGATTGCCGAGCTGGGCTACGGCGATGCGCAGGAAAAAAAGCGGCCAGTTCCCCAGCCCAGATCAGGTGCAGGAGAACAGCCGCTTCCGCCTGCTGCTGGTGGACGACGAAGTCACCAACCGCCAAGTGCTGTGCAATCACCTGTCGCTGCAGGGTTATCAATTAGTGGAAGCGGAGAGCGGTCCGCAGGCGTTGGAATTCCTGCATCAACAGGGGCCGTTCGATCTGGTGCTGCTCGACATCATGATGCCGCGCATGAGCGGTTACGAAGTCTGTGCGCGCATCCGCAAGGAATTCCCGGTCAACGAACTGCCGGTGATTTTCCTCTCCGCCAAGAATCTGATCGCCGATCTGATGGACGGATTTGAGGTGGGCGCCAACGATTTCCTCACCAAACCCATCGCCAAAGGCGAGCTGGTGTCGCGGGTGCGCACTCATTTGCAGTTACTCGATGTGCGCCGCCATCTGGAGGAAAAAGTCAAAGAGCGCACCCAGGAAGTGGAACAGGCCAACCAGGTGCTGCAGACCCTCGACGGCATAGTGGCGACCATCAACCAGGAGGTGATTCTCGAGCGCCTGCTGGACGTTCTCCTGCGCGAAGCCATGCATCTGTTCAGCCACGCCGAACGCGCCATCTACTGGTCGCTCAACAGTCAGACCGGCGACTTTGAGGCCATAGCCGCAGAGGGGTATCCGCCATCCCTGCTGCCTGCGCTGACCATGGACAAGAACACGCTGCTGGCGCGCTATTGCAACAACGGCCAGCGCCTCGACAAGGACATCCACCTGCTGAAACCGAACGCTCTCGATCGAGTGCCGCTGCTGCCCGGCCTGCCCATGGCGCGCGCGGAACTGGCCCTGGCGATCAGCTTTGACGACGGCGTTATAGGCGTGCTCTGCCTGCACAACCTGTCATCCCAGAACGCCTTCGACCAGCTGGACAAGCTCACCATCAGCCGCTTCCACTCCCATATCCGCTCGGCCCTGCTGAAGGCGCGGCTGATGGAAGCCCTGAAAGCGCAGAACGAGCGACTGGAGGACGCCAGCCTGAGCGACCCGCTGACCGGCCTGCGCAACCGGCGCTATCTGCTGAAATATCTGGATTCCGATGTCGCCCTGACCCTGCGCTCCCACCGCGGCCGGACGCCGGACGAGCCGCCACCGCCCAACTCCGATCTGCTGTTCTTCATGCTGGAGATCGACCGCCTCGCGGAGATCAACGACACCTACGGCAGCGCCGCCGGTGACCGGGTGCTGGTGCAGATAAAACAAGTCATGGGGCAGGTGTTCCGCGAATCCGACTTCCTGGTGCGCTGGAGCGGCGACGAGTTTTTAATCGTGGCCCGCTTCAGCAACCGCCGGGCCGCTCCCCTTATGGTCGAGCGCCTGTATCACGCGGTCAGCCAGCACAGGTTCGACCTGGGCAACGGCGAGACCATCCACCGCTCCTGCTCCATCGGCTTTGCCAGTTTCCCCTATCTGCTCAGCGACCCGCTGGCGTTCAGCTGGAACCAGGTGGTGGACATCGCCAGCCTGTGTCTCTACGCCGCCAAACGCAGCCAGCGCGACTGTTGGGTGGGTGTGGAGGCAAATGCAACCAGCGAAAGTCAGCTGACCCATCAAGCCATCACCACCCGAACGCAACAATTGATCAGCGAACGCAAGCTGCTCCTGCACACGTCCATAGGGCCGGATCGACCACTGCACTGGTAAGAGAACCGGTGCGGGGGCTTACGCGTAACAATCGGCGTTGCGCCTTGTCTATCACCTATCATGGCGTGCTTATAGCTCGCCCGGCTCTGTGGCTTCCTGAACTGCGGCTTCCCTGAACTGCAGCTCGGCCTGAACCATGGCTCCACCCGAAGAAGGTTTACGACAATCCCACCCTATTTCCTGGCTCCCAATCGCCCGAGGTGACTTATGCTGATCCGCCGGCCCTCCGATATTCCCTCCTCCGAAATCACCCCCGAATCCATCTACCGCAACCGGCGGGAATTTATGCGCGATGCCGCCATAGGGCTCACCGCCCTCGGCCTGAGTGGCACGGCCGTGGCGGTGCCGAGCCAGATCGCCGAGGCGGAGGTGGCCGGTCCCGCGTGGCTCAAGACGCAGATCGCCAGCGCCGCGCCCGGCAAAGCTGACGGTGGTGAGAGCCTCACGCCTTATCAACACGTCACCGGCTACAACAACTTCTACGAATTCGGTTACGACAAAACCGATCCAGCAGACAAAGCCGGCCAGCTGAAAGTGGACCCGTGGAAAGTAGAGATCGCTGGCGAGGTGAACAAACCCGGCACCGTCAATCTGGAAGATCTACTCAAAGGTATGGCATTGGAGGAGCGCATCTACCGCCTGCGTTGCGTGGAGCCTGGTCCATGGTGATTCCCTGGATCGGCTTTCCGCTGGCGGAACTATTGAAACGCTTCGAACCCACCGGCAAAGCCAAATACGTCGCCTTCACCACCCTGGAGCGACCCGCGGAAATGCCGGCGCAGAAAAGCCGCCTCAGCACAATCCAATGGCCCTACCGCGAAGGCCTGCGCCTGGATGAAGCCATGCACCCGCTGACGCTGATGGCCGTCGGCCTGTACGGCAAAATTCTACCCAACCAGAACGGCGCGCCCCTGCGCTTGGTGGTGCCGTGGAAATACGGCTTCAAGAGCATTAAATCCATCGTCAAAATCGAGCTGACCGAACACCAGCCCTACACCAGCTGGAGCGCCATGGCGCCGGAGGAATACGGCTTCTACGCCAACGTAAATCCCCAGGTGGACCATCCGCGCTGGAGCCAGGCCCAGGAGCGCCGCCTGCCCAGCGGCTTGTTGCGCCCCAACGTGATTCCCACGCAGATGTTCAACGGCTACGCTCAGCAAGTGGCGGGCCTGTACAGCGGCATGGATCTGCGCAAACTCTACTGATATGCCTGTCCTCTGGCGTCGCCTGCTGATCTTTCTGCTCTCCTGCCTGCCGCTCGTCTGGCTCGTGTGGGCGACCCTGGCGGAAAGGCTCGGCGCCGACCCGGCCAAAACCCTGGTCCTGGAAACCGGCCACTACACGTTTTATTTCCTCCTGCTCACCCTCGCCATCACGCCCCTGCGGCGGTTGGTGAAATTCCGCTATTTCCACTTTCGCTGGCTGCAACCACACAGGCGCATGCTGGGACTGTTCACCCTGTTTTATGCGCTGGCCCACGTAGCGGCCTATCTGATTTTTATTTTGGGATTGGATTTTTCGTTATTCGCCGCTGAACTGGTTAAACGCCCCTACATACTTTTCACCCTGCCGGCACTCGCACTGCTCATCGCCCTCGGCATCACCTCCACCCAGAGCATGATGCGCAGACTGGGAAAAAACTGGCGCCGCCTGCACAGCAGTATTTATTTAATTGCCGTGCTCGCCTGGCTGCATGTGTTTCTGCAAGTGCGCTCGAGTTATACGGATGCGGTGTTTTTTGGTGTGATGGTGGCGGTATTGCTGGGTGTTCGGATTTATTGGAAAGTGTTTGGCCGGCGCGCCAAAGCGGCCAATTAAAAGCGCTTTTCACCCGATCAATAAATTAAGAAATCAAAAATAAAAGACGGGATGGGAGGCAAAGAACGGAAAGGCATCGAGAGCGGAAAAGTCTTACCGGCAGAGCACCGGTAAGACGCGCGCAAAACTTATTATTTACACTCTTCCGGCATGTAAACTTTTTTACCCTGCAGATTCACTGTGCGGGCGACCGGGCTGTCGAAGCCCCAGCACTTCAGTTCACCGGTTTTGAGGGCGGCGCAGCTGAATTCGCGGCCGGCGGTGATGCTGACGGCGTTGGTGATTTCCGCTCCGGATTGATCTTTGATGATGGTGGGCGTGCGGCTGCCGCCGCCGGAACCCGCCTCATTCGAACCGGAGCCGGAGCAGTAAACGGTACCGGTCTTGCTCAACCAGCAAGCGGTGTGCTGGCCGCAGGCGCTGGCCACCATGCCGCTCGTAAAGGTCGGGATTGGCGACTGGCGATCCTGGCTATGCCCCGGAATTCCTAACTGGCCATTCCAGTTTTCCCCATCGCAATAGGCGGAGCCGTCCGCGTAGATGGCGCATTTGTTATTGTCGCCGCCGGAGAAAAACGTCACCTGTCCCAAGCTGGCGAGAAAATCCTGGTTGCCGGTGGTGCACTGGATTTTGCCGTTTTCCAGCACCGCACAGCAGCCCTCTTTGTAACAACCCATGGAGGCGATGGGCGAGGATGTGTTGCTGATCCAGGCTGTGGGGGCACTGCCGGGCGCGCCGCAGCGGATGGTGTTGTCTTCCATCTGCGCACAATATTCATTGTTGATACCCAGACGACCTACCGCCAAAGCGCCAGAGGCGATTTCCGGTATGGTATTGGCGACGCCTTTGGTGCCGCAATGCACGGCGCCGTTGCTGCGCACCAGACAGAAAGCACCCTGGTCACCGTATTCACCGTTGGTGATGGCCACAGCATCATCAATCAGCGGGCCGCCGTTACCGAGTCGGATGAAAGATACGGTCAGATCGTCGTGGAAACAGCCGGCCGCGCCATCGCTGGTCACAACGCAGGGATTGCGCTTCGCACCCGAGCCCATACCGATCCCCGTGTTCGCCGCGCACAAACCGCCGGCGATTGGGCCACTGCCAATCACATCACCAGAGCTGCTGGAGGAACTTGACGAGCTTGAGCTGCTGCTGGACGAGCTCGAACTGGAACTGCTCGACGAGCTTGAACTGCTGCTGGAAGACGAACTGGAGCTGGAGCTGCTACTGGAGGATGAGTTGCTGGATGACCCGGTGCCGCCGCCGCAGCCGACCATGATCAGGCCCAGCAGAAGGCAGGCCAGAGGTTTGATGGGTTGGTACATGAATACTGCTCCTTGGATTGTTAGAGAGGGTGTAGGGATCGACACCAGCGACCATGGTCACCCGGTGTCAGAATGCGCCCGGAATTGCGCCGCCAAGAGTGTCGGCCACCAAGGGGTGAGTCAAGTCTGGACTGTCGATTTTTGCCTCTCACCACCAGGGCAGTGCGCAGATTTGCGACCGCTGTCGAACCACCGACACCCGATGATTCACCAACACGCCTTGAGGCAATGAGCCAAACGTCGACCGGCAACGTATTTATCCCTCTTTTCATCGCGCCCCCGCCCAGTATTGGCATAATGGCGCCCATCACTTTGCTACCGGAGCCTCGCATGAACTTTCGCGGTCAAGATAAAACCATGCACGAGCGGGCCAAACCCACCCTCGGCATTCTCCTGACCAACCTGGGCACGCCGGACGCGCCCACTGCAGAAGCCCTGCGGCCCTACCTGCGCGAATTCCTCTCCGACCCGCGTGTGATCGAACTGCCGAAATGGAAATGGTGGCCGATTCTTCACGGCATCATTCTGCGGGTGCGCCCGGCCAAATCCGCCAAACTCTACGCCAGCGTCTGGACCGACCAGGGCTCGCCACTGATGAGCATCAGCCTGGAACAAACCGCCAAACTGCAGGCGCATTTCGACGCACTCCATCCCGGCCAAACCAAAGTCAAACTCGGCATGCGCTACGGCGAACCCGCCATCGGCAAAGTGCTGCGGGAATTTCAAGACGAAGGCATTAATCGCATCGTGATATTGCCGCTCTACCCGCAATACGCCGGCGCCACCGTCGGCTCCACTTTCGACGCCGTCAGCCAGGAATTAATGCGCTGGCGCTGGACACCCGAACTGCACTTTATCAACACCTACCACGATCACCCGCTTTATATCCAAGCGCTGGCCGACAGCATCCGCGCCCACATCCAAACCCACGGCGAACCGGAAAAACTCGTGCTCTCCTACCACGGCATGCCGCAACGCTATTTTGACGGTGGCGATCCCTACTACTGCTTCTGCCAAAAAACCTCCCGCCTGGTCACGGAAAATCTCGGCTGGGAAAAAGACCGCACCATCACCAGCTTCCAATCCCAATTCGGCAAAGAAGAATGGATAAAACCCCATACCAGCAAAACCCTCCAACAACTCGCCCAACAAGGCACTAAAAAAGTCGCCGTTATCTGCCCCGGATTTAGCGCGGATTGTTTGGAGACGATTGAAGAAATTGGCGAAGAGAATAAACATTTATTTTTGCAGGCGGGCGGGAAGGAATTTAGCTATATACCGGCGCTGAATGCGGGGAGGAGCATGTGCGGTTGATGGCGGAGTTGGTGGGGAGGTTTTTGTGATATTTTATGTTCATAATTTTCAAAAAGTAATTCTCTTTTTAAAAAATTATGCTTACTAGGCTTCCACGTTTAGATCTCGACGAACGGGGCAATGCTCATCTACATGAGCTTATCAATAACTTGCACCCAGACGATGCCCTGCAATTTTTCGCAAAGTTTACAAAATTGCCTCTTCGCGCTCGATTTCACACCTATCGCGAATTGCTGCTTGGCACGCAGCTACGTCAGAACGGCACGAATTGGAGATACGAGCAATCCATCTTAGGGAAAACTCCTGACTGGTCACTTCGCGGTGAAGATTCTCAGGTGATGGAAGTGGTCGACGTAATGACCCTTCACCAACGCTGTGAGAAAGAAAAAGAAATATCCGATTCACTTCGCTCAACCGGAAGCTGGTGCGGATGGATTGGTATACCATCAGACCACATTGTCAGAAAGCTTAATGACAAAGCTAATAAATACTCCAAACTCGCTCAAGAGCTGAAAGTGCCATATGTGATTGCGGTGTTTGGCGAGTTTGTTGCCTCGCTTTCCCCGGAAGAGATAGAACAAGCCCTCTGCGGACATAGCAACAGGTGGTTTTATGACAACCCCGAGGTTGCCGGCATCTTCTATTTTAGAGGAGGAAAGGAAAGCTTCTCTTTTGAGTTCCACTACTTTCCCAATCCTGAGGCCGATCATCCATCAATGTTCGCCGCATCTGCCTTGCAGAGTTAAAAATTCACACACTAAAAACGGGAGACCTAGAAGGATTTATTTTCCATCCAGTGCTTTTCACTGATGGCTCAAACGCAATCCAATGGAGTTAGAGTTGAAAAATACCTAAGGGACCAATGGCTTAATATTCCGCCTCCTAATGGACCACGAAGACACCCCCTCCCAGCCTCCCCCTTGAAAAGGGGGAGAGGCGGTACGATGCCTTCGAATAATTCGGCACATTGAGTTGGCACGATCAGCCCCCCTCCCCTTTTTAAGGGGAGGGTTGGGGTGGGGTTGTGGAGAGGTTGATCGTCGAGAGCGGCGACGAATATGAGCAAGCCTTTTTATTTAACATTTAAGCCATATGGTAATAACTCAACCCAGTTCTACTAAGTTAACCATCCCCACCATCTGCTTCGGCCAATCATTAAAAGTCCGCACTTCACCGCGCTGGCGAATGTCTTCCAGTCGCGCCAGATCAACGGTGCAACTTATCCATTGCGCTTTATCCATCTCGCCTAAAGCGAGCACGCCATTGGCAGAAATGGCCATATCGGGCGGGGCGAATATTCCGGCGGCGCCGCGGTTGATGTCGAGGGCGTTGGTCCAATCTACATTGCCCACAGTGGGCGATTGCACGACGACGCATTGATTTTCCAACGCGCGGGCCATGGCACCGATGCGCACGCGCCAATAACCCGCTTCGGTATCGGTGCAGGAGGGACATAAAATCAAACGCGCGCCGGCCTCCGCCAGAGTGCGCACTTGCAGAGGAAATTCCACGTCGTAACAAATAGCCACGCCGATCTTTCCGAAGGGTGTATCAAATAAAGTTTGCGAGCACGCCGGGCTCAAGTGCCAAATTTCCCGATCGAAAGGTGTTAACACCAATTTGGACTGCACGGCACTTTTGCCGGAGGGTGAATGAAAACGCGCTTGATTTTGCATGTCGCCATTTGAATTTGCGACCGGCAAACTCGGCGCCAGAATAAATACGCCGCGACTGCGCGCCAATTCTGCAAGATGCGCGTCGATTTGCGGCACTAATTCCTGCACCCCCGCGTCGCCGCGAGCAGATCGCGATTATGTTCGCGGCCCAACACCGCCATAACTTCAGCGCCGCCGTATTCCGGAAATACCAATAAATCCGCCGCGCGTGCACCTTCGTCCACCCAGCGCGTCAGTTTATTGAGAAATTCCGTCAGGGTTTTAGGTTCTTCAATAAGATATTGCGCCGAGGCAATGCGGATGGATTGAGACATCAAAACTCCTTCATCCAGTAAGCCATGGAATGGGGCAGAGATGGGCCACCCTCCTCTTCCGGCCAGTCATAAATGGCTTCAACACCGGCAAGACAGTGATAGCCGCGCTTGTCCCAGAAGGTATCGAGAGATGAATAATCCTTGGGTCGCCGCCGATCCTCCGTTGATCGGACCACGGCACAAAAACACGCGGCTTTATATCCAAGTGCCTTCGCGTGCTTTTCCCGCGCATCAAAAAAAGCATGGCCAATACCGTAGCCACGCCATGCCGCGTCCAGCACCGACTCTCCAAAATAAAAAATACTGTTTAAATCAAATCCCGCCGCTGCCAGAGGGGCTGAAAATTCTTCGTTATGGCCTGTCAAAGCCGAGCCGGTTGCGCAACCGACAACATCACCAGACGCATTGGTCGCCGTAACAATCAACGCGTCAGGCGCTGCAGCGAACTGCTGCAGATACTTTTTTTCATATTCGACAGAACCAATATACAAATAGGGATAAGCGGCAAAAATGCGAATACGCAAATCGGCCAGGCTGGGAATCAGCGCAGTGACCTCATTTCCTTGAGCGCAATGAATGGCGACATCGTTTTTGATCATGACACCTGACGCAACCATTCATTCAGATTGTAATAGGTGGTAACCCGCTCGATCAGACCGTCCCGCACCTCAAAAAATGCTCCGGCGGGCAAACGGTAAGTCTGACCCCGCGCAGAAGGGAGCTCGCCATCCGTCTGCTTATAAATGCCATTGACGATAAATTCCGCTGCTGCCCGGGAACCATCAGCGGAAACCATGATGGCAATATCAGTGAGATTTTCGTCGTAACACGCATCCATATGCCGGATAAATTCTCGGAATTTTTCTTTCCCACCCCGCTGACTTCCTTCATTGACGTCGTGTCGAATGGAGCCTGAGGTGCAGGCAAGCATGGCATCCCAATCTTTGGTGTTGAATGCGGAGTAATAACGAACGATAAGTTCGGCAACTGAAGTCATATGGGTCATCCAGAGTAAAAGGTCAGGGCGATCAATACGGATACGCCCGAGGCAAGCCAAGCATTATTAATGCCCGCTCAGCAAATGGTGCGGATTTTACTCTAGACAATCAGCTAAAGACACCTTCAGGAAAATGCCGCGATTGAATTGCGAAGCTGATCCGCGCGGGAGGTTTTCATGCGCAGCCATTTGCTGTCTAACAAATGGCTGGCCAAATTCATTCGATATCGTTGGCAATAGATCCATCACTGGACAACGCAAAACGGCGATCATCTGGATCGCCGTTCTGAATTAGCCTTAGTTATAGACAATCCCTTATTGCTCACTTATCTCAATGGTGGCCTTTACTCACGCCACCTTTGCCATCCGGAATGCTGATGCGCACATTTTGCATCATCCCTTGATCTTCATGATCGAGAATATGGCAATGCAATACGAAATCGCCGATGTAGCGCTGATATTTCGTCCGTACGACAACGGTGTAGGTTTTTCCACCCGCATTTTTCACCCAAATCGTATCCTTCCACTTCCCTTTCATTCCGCGATATTGGGGATCCGGGAATTGCTTGGCGGTGTCATAGTCATCAATGGCATCCGCAGCGCTGACATCTTTGCCATTCGGGTCCAATATTTTGACAATCTGAAAAGGATTGACATGGATATGAAAAGGGTGGCTGCCGACCTTGGATGTTAACGTCCAGTCGTCGGTATTGCCGAGTATCAGTTGTCGATCTACACGGTTGGGGTCAAATGGACTGTTGTCGATCATGAATTTTCCGCTGTCAATATTAAATTCCAGAGTTTGTGTTGTAACCTCCTTGTCGCTCATTTCCAACAAGCTCGAATGGGGCACAAAGTTTTCCAATCCCAACCCGTTCTTTAGATCGTCAGCCACCGCGCGTCGGATAGAGCGATCAGTGATATTCTTGGCGCTGTCGATTAATTTGTCCTTAATAGTTGTAGAGCGGCCTGCCTTCACATCGACAAAACCGAGCAGACGCGGCTCGGAAGGAACTGCTCCGACGTTAGCTGACGCTGCTGCCGCCTCATCAATCACACAATAACGACCCGGCTCCGAGAACAACATTAATGTGTCCCAACGATAGCCTGGCTGAAAAACGGAGACATCGGAGGTATCCACCGCGGCCAAAGTCAAACCATCCGCTGCAATGCGATATTGTGGAACAACAGCGCCCGCGCACGATTGCTGTAGAAAGTCCTTTTCAGCCGCCGCCGCTACTGAGGTCAATTGGGATTCACCTGTCATTTTGACGACTTTAAAATTAATACTGTCTCGCACTCCCGCGTGAATCATTCGCCAGCGCTCGAGCTCGCCAACTTTGGCGTCTTTGATAACCGGCTGTACAACACCATTGATGCTGGTATGCCTACCGGATGTAGCCCATTTATTCGGGCCAAAATCATCGATATTCTCGATAATGCCAACATCTTCCGATTCACAAAGATAAGTTTGGTCAGAGTTGCGCTTTATCGCGGGAGGCTGGCCTTTAGTGTAGCAGGCGTATTGAATTTGCTGAAAAACAAATAGACGTTCTTTTGCGGAATTTCCCAGCAGCACATCAATATCGCCACTGCGCTCCAGAGTAGGTTGGCGATTGCCTTGCACAATCAATGCGCCCCCCATGCCGCTAGCCACCTGAATGGCAGTAGATCCGTGGCGATGCGGGTGATACCAAAATGTTCCAGCCGGATGGTCCGCCGGAATATTGTATTCGTACTCAAAGGCGACTTGCGGATTGATAGAAATTAAAACGTTATCACTGTTGCCCGCAGGACTTATCCACAATCCGTGTGCATGTAGATTCGTGCCATTAAAACAATGGGGTTTATTTACATCCCCATCATACTCGGTACAGGTATGGTCTGGCGGTAATTGATTGTCCAGAGTGACGCGAATGGTTTCACCTGGAAATACTTTGAGAGTCGGCGCAACATAAGGCGATTTTGGGTCAACTGCATCACCTCGGTAACTGCGCAATTTAACGCGATCATGCTGCTTCGTAGAGGGGTTCCAGATCTGGCTCTCGGTATAATCCACCGTCAAATTTAAAGTCGCGGTTCCTGGCAATCCTGGAGTTTCTTTACGGCCCTCCAAAAGGGGTCTTTGGATACTCAGAAGAGGAGGGTCTTGTAGAGCGATTGTTTCCATCGCCAATCCCAAACCTACACTTGCAGAAAGAAGTTTAACAACAAAGCCTTTTGAAAACTTTTTCATAAAGATCCTATATTTTTATTATGGGAAAAATTAACCAGCTTTCGCCTCTCAATCCGCTTGATCCGCCAAACTCCACTTGGAGCCACGAACGACATTTAACGAAGCTTGGACTATAGGTTGTAGATCAATACAGGCCGCTTTGCTAACGGATGGGGAGAATTTTAGGAATTTTTTTTACGCAGAATGACGGGGGCGCACACAAAACGATTTTGGTGCCGAATCCGATCACCCAAAGAAAAAGGCCACCTTATTAAAGGCAGCCTTTTGTTCATCGGGTCGAACACTAAGTCAATTTTTTATTGCCAATTTTTCCGCTGCGGATTCGTCCAGGGCGCCACACACATCACACAATCATTGCCGTAGAAATAGCGTTTCGCTCCTTCGTCGTTGTAAATCCAGTAGCGAATCCAGGCAATGATCGCCGGGGTTTCCACGCCGCCTTGCACACCGTTCACCACGTTCTGGATATAACCATGATTTGCGCCTTGCACGGTGCCGAAAAAGGTCTGCACACGCGAGGCTTCATAACTTGGCGCCATCCAGGAGCGGCCATCGCTCATCACGTCCTGAGTGCCGCCCAGCATTAACACTGGCGAGTGCAAATCACCGGTCGCGCTGTGGCCGTGGATCGCAACAACAGTTGCAATAGCAGGATGGCCGCCAATTTCAATGGAGCCTGTGCCGCCTACGGAATAACCCATCGCCGTCGCTTTATCCACGAGGAGTTTGCCCTGGAAAGGACTGCCCGCCACGGAATTCTGCGCGATGAGCCAATCCAGTCCGTTCGTCATGCGCTGACGCGTTACGGCGTCGCCAGGACCGCCAGTGAGCTGGCGACTGATGATCACAAAACCGTGAGAGGCAATGCGCTGCAGCAAATTGCTCATCTGCGACACTTCCATACCTGTACCGGGACCAAAAATAATCGGCGCGTGGAGGAAGCCATTTTCGCCGAGCGTTCTCGGACGAATAATGGTGTAGGAACCATCCGGCCCGGTACTGGTTTGGGTCATCACAGGGAACGGCCCCATGGCCGAATAATCGCTGACTGGCGGCAGCGGCGAATCCGGCACTTGCGGCGCGACAAATTCGCCACCATCGGCACTGTAAATGGCAAAGCCGGAAATGGTGGCGTTATCAATTTGCGAGGTCAGTGTAATCGTTAAGGATTCGTCGGCCACCATTATTCCGGGCACCGTTACGTCGTAGGCGACGTCGTGTCCCACTTCAGCGAAGAGATCAAAATTCTCCAGCACCGGCTGCCCTTCTACCGTAACGCTAAATTGTCGTGCGCCTGCTGCAGAGTGGAACATTTCAACGAAATGCAGTTTTAAATCGTATGTCGCGTTGGTGACGGGAATTTCGTAGGTGACATTGCCGTAGCGCTCTGTCTGATACAAAGCAGCGGTCGCAGCGCCGGAAATAGGATCCGTAGTCGAGCTGGCCGAGCCGCTCGATGCAAAGCGATCCGCATTGTATTCAACACCGCTCATGGTCACTGCCTGCCCACCGGCATTTACCGCGTACACCAAAGCCGCATTAGGCGAAATCCCGCCCGAACTTGAGCTGGACGATGAACTGCTCGATGACGAACTGCTGGAGCTACTTGAAGATGAACTGCTGGAAGACGAGGAAGAGCTGCTGGAACTGCTGGAAGATGAACTGCTGCTGGCCACCTGCCCATTATTACCGCCACAACCAGCGAGCGTCGCGGCGCCGGCCAATAAGGCCAACACCAGTGCACGATTGTATACCTTGGGGTTTTTCATTGATCTACACTCCATAATTATTATGTTGAAGACGAGGCGGCAGGAGGCCACCAATAATTCCCCTGCTGAAATGATATTTTGGTATTCCGCGAAGATAGAATTTCCATCTTTATTCGCAAGGTTCGCCCGCCAAAAAAAGCGTGACTGGGTTAACAATTAAACACCCATATTATCTTATGATAATATTTAGCCACTTTAGCAGACACGATTTAAACCAAGAATCAACCCGTTCACATGTTTTAACGACCAAGGCTTTATGCAAGCTTGGCCCAAGGAATTCCTATGACGATTGAAACGCAAGCAGACATAGACGGACTGAAAAAAATTGGCCGCATAGTGGCCCTGGTACTGCAGCGTATGCTCTCAGCAGCCGAACCAGGCATGACGACTCGCGAGCTTGATCAAATCGGCGAGCGATTATTAGCGCAATATGGTGCGCAATCTGCGCCGAAATTAACCTACGGTTTTCCCGGTAGCACTTGCATCAGCATTAATGAGCAAGCCGCGCACGGCATTCCCGGCGATCGTATTATTCAGCCGGGAGATGTTTTGAATGTGGATGTCTCCGCAGAGCTGGGCGGATATTTTGCCGATACCGGCGGCACCGTTATTGTCCCACCGACAACGCCCGTGAAAACCCGCCTATGCCACGCCACCCGCACGGCGCTCACTGAAGCCATGAAGAGTGCAAGGGCCGGCCGGCCGTTAAATGGAATTGGTGCTGCCATTGAGCGAACAGCTAAAACCTACGGTTTTCGAATTATTGAAAATCTCGGCAGCCACGGCGTCGGGCGCGCCTTACATGAAGAGCCTGAACATATCGCCGGGTATTTTGATCCCACGGATCGGCGCATTCTCGAAGAAGGAATGGTTATCACCATCGAACCCTTTCTTTCAACCAAAAGTCGTATGGTGGAAGAGGAAGCTGATGGCTGGACATTATCTGGAATGAAAGGAAATTTTTCCGCTCAATACGAACACACCATGATCATCACCAAAGGTGCGCCAATTGTGGTGACGCTGCATTAAAGATGGCTTCCGCCATCCCCGATCAACTGTGCAGGTATTTAAGCGTTGAGACTTAAAGGAAAAGTTGCACTCGCCGCCAGAGCCAAAGGCTCCGCATTCGCGTAATACATTACCATGGGATTATGGCTCTCATTTTTTATTCTCGATCTTTTTGTTCTGGCTGTGGGTTATTCGCTGGGGTGGAGCGGAGTGGCTGGAAGGAACTCTCAAATCCGGATTTCTTATCAGCTATGCGGCCCCCACCTGGACCACCGAGGGCATTAAATTTTTCGCGTGGATTTCACTTATTGCCAGCGTTATTTGGTTTGTAATTGGAATTTTTGAGCCGTCCTTACGATTGATATAGGATCGACCAAATCACGCCGACAATTCATAATCAGGAGCCCATCTCTGAATCTTCAAGATGGGCTCTGATCTTTCTTACAACAATTCTTTACGCAATTCTGCACCCGATTTCGGCGAGAGATAGGCAAAGGGAATATCCAATACCGTCTTTGCGCCAGTAAATCCTTCCTGAGCGTATTTATAGGCTGCCCGGGCGTAGGCGACTAACACACTCGCGGTAAATTCTGGATTACTGCCAAGCTTGATGGAGAACTCCATTAACTGAGTGGTAGCGTCACCGGTTTTGCCGCTGCGAAATACATGACCGCCATGGGGCATAGCAGCGTGATCGCGTTTTAATTCGTCTTCCGTAATAAAGGTGACGGTGGTGTCGTAGTCGGCAAAATAATTCGGCATATTCACAATGGCTTCACGAATCTCCGCTTGATCGGCGCCCTCTTCTGCCACCACAAAACAATCGCGTTTGTGTTTTTCACGCGTTGTTAACGCAGGGGTTTCACCCGCGCGCACTTGGGATAAAGCCGCTGCTGAAGGAACCGTATATTGCACACCCGCTTTTACACCGGCCACGCGACGAATCGCATCGGAGTGCCCTTGGCTGACACCGGTGCCCCAAAAGGTATAGTCCGTCCCTTCCGGCAAAATAGCCTGACCCAAAAGACGATTAAGCGAAAACAGACCCGGATCCCAACCCGTGGAAATGACGCTGACATTACCGCCCGCAACGGCTTGTGTATTAACGCGCTCGAAATATTCGGGTATTTTGGCGTGAGTGTCGTAGCTGTCGACCGTATTAAAATGACGGGCGAAGGCCGGCCCTTGTTCCGGCAGATCGGTCGCCGAACCGCCGCACAGGATCATCACGTCGATCAGGTCTTTAAATGATTGAATATCATCAATGGAATAGACCTTGGCCTGACTTGGCACACTCGCCGGATCGCGGCGACTGAAAACGCCAACCAACGTCATATCGCGATTTTGCGCTACAGCCAATTCAACACCACGCCCGAGATTGCCGTAACCAATAATGCCAATGCGAATAGGAGTGCCCATATTTCAATACGACCTTATGCGAACCAAAATGGGGCATATTATACGCAACTGGCGAATGTGTGTCGGGACATCAGCATCCAACTAATGGGAAGGTTCGGCCGAGGACAGAGCAAAACCACAAGAGCGATCTAAAGGCCAGATAGAAGCGGCGGTCAGGGAGCACTCCACCGCTCCCAAAAGCTATAACGCAAAAAAGAAAAACAGGCTCAAAACGATCAGAGGAAGACTGGAGATTAGAAAGGTAATAAGAATAATTTTTGACGCCGTTCGAAACCAAGGTGGAACAAATTTATAGGCCTCCGTCAGGCCGCGTTTTTTACCACTTTGGGGAAAGCCAGCCAGACGCATAAACATAACCGTTCTAATGTACCCAAACGAAAATCCAGTAAAAATTTCGATTTCTGCACGAGAGAAATATGGCTCTTTGAAAAAGTCTGCAGCAATCTTTTTGGGACAAAAATATGCATGACGAAAATACACGCCAAGCACACCATAGAAGCGGCCCACAAAAAGACGCCGACTTTAAACAAAAAGCCGATTAACCCTACCGACATAGAATCCATATCTAGCCAAGAATTGTTCTTTGGGACATTGTGCTAGCACATTGCCAGATATTGGTTTTCAACAAACCGAACAACTCCACCAACTCTCCGCGCCGAATTTTCGCGCAAGCCTGGAATGGAACTTCACCAACATCAACAAGGCCCATGAACTACACAATAGCCGAAATAAAGATACGGGATTAACGCAAACATCGGCGCACTGGCCAGTATAAATACTCCAACTACAACTTTCGACACCAAACGAAACCATGACGGTGCTAGTTGATAAGCCTGAGTCAACCCTCTTTTTTTCCCGCTGTTTGGAAATCCGACTATGCGCATAAACATCACCGTTCTCATGAACATAAATGGAAACGCCGAGAAAATAGCCACCTCTCCAGCGGAGAAATGTGGCGGCTTAAAATACGTTTTAAGCAAGGATTTAGGCACCAAGATGTGAATAAAGAATGTTGCAGCCACGCATACCATACAGATGGTGAGCAGAATCGCCCACCCATAAAAGACCTTTAACAAAATCTCTAACGACATATTTTGTCCACACCCAATCCAGACACAAAGTCAACTTCACTTCCAGAGGTCGTATAAGCTTTACGCGCAAACTTACCGCTACCATAACTAGCCGCTGCACTGCCTGCAGCCAATACCAGCGCTGTGCCCCATCCCACCGGATTAGAAACAAGAAAGAGGCCTATGGCATAACCTGCAGCTAGGCCAATCGCTGTACTTGTTACCGATTCCACAAATATCTCATTTTTCTGCTGCCTACTTTCTTCATCCGCAATTTGCATACATGAAGCCGCCACACCAACACCCGCCAATACATAGCCGCCGTGCTGACCATAACTGGCCAAGCGCTTTAGTCGATCTGCATGGCGAACAACATTGGCAGTCGCAGGAATACCGCCCCCACGGGCGATACGTATGGCCTCGTGCGATGTTTTATTACCAAATAGCCAGTTCTCAATCGGTCCCATATTGTTCTTAAACTGATTGAGAAGCACTCTGCGTTTATAATCGTACTGACCTTTAGTGATAGCGCCGGATTTGTATTCGGCGTAGAGATCGCTGATCTGCTCGACCAAACGCACGTTACCACCACTGAGCAAATTGCCCTGGGTGCCCGCAACAACACTGCCCGGAATCACTAGATAATTCGAATTCTGCGCCAGCCAACTCAGCATCCAAAAATCCAACTCATCCCGCGCGGGGACATCGTTTAGGACAAAACTCTCCGGGCCGAAGTCGGCCGGGCACATGGCAGCGGAGGGCTGTACGAATGGATTGGTAAAAGGTTGAATCGGCGAGCTCGGTGCAGACTGTATTGCCGTCGCTGGCGCAGGCACCGCCATCAAACGCAGCAAAGAGCCGACGCGGATCAGATGAGGGTCTTTAATATGAGGGTTGAGCGCCATTATCTGCTTGAGATAAACCGAATAGTTCGAGCTGCGTGCACCCACACCGTAGAACTTGGCCATGATCAGTGACAGGCTGTCACCGGCTTTGATGCGGTATTCGAAATAGTCAGGGGCTGATTGGGTCATAAAAACTCCTTTTTATTGATGGACAGTTCCTTAAGGGAGCGCACAGTTTATTCACGATGCATGGGTGAGGCAATCCACCTCACCCATTTCGGTTTAACCGCTCGTCGTCGACTACGCCAAATACCTCGCCGCCAAATGCCGCTGAAAATACGCAGGATTCAAGGCTTTACCTGTTGCCGCGCGAATTAATTCATCGGTACTCAAGGTGCTGGCCTTCTGCCAGATATTCGTTTTCAACCACGCGAATAATTCGCTCAAGTCACCGCGTTGAATTTTATCGCGCAGGCCGTTGATGGAGCGCTCTGCGGTGGCGAAGAGTTGTGCGGCGTACATGGCGCCGAGAGTGTAGGAGGGGAAATAGCCGAATGCGCCGCCGGTCCAGTGGATGTCCTGCATGCAGCCATTGCGATAATTATCTTTGGTGGAAAGGCCGAGGTAGGATTGCATTTTCTGATCCCAGAGCTCGGGGATATCGCTCACTTCTATATCGCCTTGAATTAATGCGCGCTCAATTTCGTAGCGCAAAATTACGTGGGCCGGATAAGTCACTTCATCCGCATCGACGCGGATATAACCGCGTTTCATACGCGTATTGAAACTGGCGATATTGTCCACGGAAAATGCAGGATCATCCTCGCGTCCCAAAATACGCGCCGCCAGTGGTGCGAGTTGCTGGGTAAATTCGCCACTGCGCGCCAATTGCATTTCAAAGAATAAACTCTGCGATTCATGCACACCCATGGAACGCGCTTCGCCCACGGGGAGGCCCGCCCACTGTACTGGCAGATTCTGCTCGTAGCGGGCGTGGCCGGTTTCGTGGATCACACCGAGCAGCGCCGTCATAAAATCCGCTTCGTCGTAGCGGGTGGTGATGCGCACATCGGTGGGCACACCACCGCAGAAAGGGTGGGAGCTGACATCCAGACGGCCGTGGTCGAAATCAAATCCCAATAATTTCATCGCCTCCAGCCCCAACTGTTTCTGTCGCTCAACGGGGAACGGACCTTCGGGGGTCAGGTAGGTGCGGCTGCCCTGTTTTTCTTCCACCGCACGAATCATGTCCGGCAGCCAGGTTTTCACCTGTTGAAATAAAAGGTCCAGCTGCGCGCAGATCATGCCCGGTTCATACAGATCCAGCAGCGCGTCGTAAGTGCTGAGGCCCGAGCTTTCCGCGCGCACCGCGGCCTCTTCCCGCGCAAGGCTCACCACCTCGCGCAAATTCGGCGCAAAACCCTGCCAGTCGTTATTTTTGCGCTGCTCCCGCCAAGCGTGTTCGCACTTGGAGGCGGCAAGGGATTTGGCTTCGACAAGCCGCGCCGGCAATACCGTCGCCTGCCGCCAGCGCCGCTCCATCGCCCGCAGACTGGTTTGCTGATCGGCAGACAGCGGCTCCCCGGCCGCACTGGCAAACCACTCGCCCAATTGCGGCGCGGTCGCCAGTTCGTGCATCAGCACCGCGAGCTCCGCCATGGCCTCGCCGCGCGCCTGATTGCCGCCCTTCGGCATCATGGCCGCCTGGTCCCAGCCGCAAATGGCATCCAGGTGTGCAAGGCGGGAAAGTTTGCGGAAATGGGTCTCGAGCTTGTCGTAGTGGGTCATGGGAGGCGGCCTTGAGTGGTTGAGGTTAGCGGTGAAGAACCATGGCTGGCGAGGGTCGATTATGAATAGCTGGCACTCGATTTTCGATGCCGTACAAGAATCAATGCTCCTGCGAGCGTCGCATCAGTGCGTTGATCAGTAGCAGGCCGACACCAAAGACCATGCTTATGACGGCAGGAATAGACAGATCGATGCCGATTTTTACATCGATCACCCACAACAGAACCGCCGCCACAAGCAACCCGTGCCCGGCAATTTCCAGCGGCCGGAGATTGCGATTGCCGGCGCGATAGAAATGGCCGTCGTCCCGATTAATCTCGGCGCGCCAGTTGTGCCATCTCTGTTTCATCTCGGTAAATCCCGGTCATAAAAAAACCGCCCGAAGGCGGTTTCCGTTTGCAGGCGATGCTTATTTGGAGTGATCCAGCATGTAATCGACCGCGTGTTTGATTTCATCGTCGCTGCAGTCCATGCACAGGCCTTTTGCCGGCATGGCGTTGAAGCCTTTGATCGCGTGTTCGTAAAGCCCGTCTTTGCCGTGCGCGGCCAGGCGGGTGGACCATATTGCGGCGTCACCGGTCTTGGGAGCGCCGGCGGCGCCGGTGGCATGACAGGTGAAGCACTTGGTGGAATAGACCTGTTCGCCGTTGCGCGGCTCGCCGGAGCTGGCGACGACGGCGGCAGCGCAAGGATCGCCGGCCATGCAGACTTCGCCTACGGGCTTGGTACGGTCGGCTGCGGATTCGACGGCGGCACCCACGCTCAGGGCAAAGCCGGCAAGAACAGCCGCAAGACCAAAACTTTTGATAGATGACAAGACGTTCACAGGAGTCTCCTCGGGATGATGGATAAAAACGGTGAAAAAGTGGCGGGCGGATTATACGCCTTAGCTCGTGCTTTGATACGTGGAATTGGATGAATTTACGCCTGCTGCTCGGGGCGATCGTATCTGCCCGAACGATGCGGTACTGATTCAGCGCAGCAGATGATTGATCATCGCCCGCAGCCGGGCTGGCCTCACCGGTTTGCGCAGCGCGACAAAACCTTTGTCCTGAATTTTCTGCCAGATGGCCTCATCCTCGGCGCCGGTGACGATAAACGCCGGCACTTCGCTACCCAACAGGTGCCGTGCAGCGCCGATTGCCTGATCGCCGGTGTCTTCGGCGCCCAGTTCAAAGTCGGAGATGATCAGATCCGGTACCGCACCACCCTGCTGCAAAAACATTTCCATGGAGCTTATATCGGCGAAATCGTTCACGACAAAACCCCAATCCGTGAGTGTCAGTTTGAGTGCCTGGCGCACAACCGAATTGTCATCGATCAGCAGAATGCGGGTTTCTTCCTGCTCTTGCAGACTTGCGAGGGTGGTTTTCGCGATCTCCTGCCGCTGCGGTGCACTGTCGGGTTTCGGCCGCGGCGCAACTTCACGGCGCACGCGCTGTGGCACATCCACCAGCGGCACAACCAAACGGAACACCGTGCCGCGATCCACAATCGAATCCACCGTCAGGCTGTAACCGAGGCTGTCGACAAATTGTTTGACGATGGCCAGACCGAGGCCAAAGCCGCCGCGCTGCTCGCGATCCTCGCCTTTCACCTGCACAAACTTGCTGAAGATTTCACTTTGCTGCGCCTTGGGAATACCGCGCCCGGTGTCCCAAACTTCTATCGCAAGGCGATCGCCGCGGCGGCGGCATCCGAGCAGCACACCGCCGCTGTCGGTATAGCGGATGGCATTGCTGAGGAGATTGCGGATGATGCGCTCCAGCAGCGCACCATGCGCCAGTACCCGGTAGTCGCAGCTGTGGAAGCGCAGGCGCAGCCCTTTTTCCTGGGCGATGGCGTCGAATTCGAGAAAGACTTTACTGAGCAGCTGCTTGATGGATACCGGCTGGGTTCCCGCGACCGTCACATCGAATTCGTAGCGCGAGACGTCCAGGATTTCGTTGAACAAGCTGCTGAGGTTTTGTTGCGCTTGGCGCAACTTGTCGAGGATGTCGAGCTGATCCGCCTGCGTGACCCGTTTCTGAAGGGTTTGCACAAAAATACTCATGGCCTGCAGCGGCTGGCGCAGATCGTGGGCGGCGCCGCCGAACAGGTCCTTGATCTGCTGATTGCGCAATTCCAGGGACGCCGCCGTGGCTTCCGCCTCGGCACTTTTTTCCACCAGACCGCGATACAGCATTTGCAGGTCGCGATTGTTTTTTTCGATGATTTCCAGCATTTCGTTGAAGGAATCCACCAGCCGGCCGGTTTCGTCCCGCCCTGGTGCTTCCGCTCTCAGCCCCAGATCGTTGCTCTTCTTGACCGCATCCATAACGTTGGCGAGATCGGTAATGGGCCGCACCACACTGCGCTGCAGACGGCGCGTCATCAGAAAAGCCACTAGCAGCGCCACCAGGGTTACAAAGAGGCTGGTGATGATCCATTTGCGCGTGCGCTCGGCGATGGGCGACAGGTCGGAGGCGACCAACACATAACCCAAGCGCTGGCCCTTGCGGAAAATGGGCTCCACCACCTCCAGCAGATACTTGGTATTGGTCTGGTTGGGGCCATTGAGATAGTCAAGCACTTCCGCGCAGGAGCCATAGGGGCTGTCCTTGCGTTGAAAACGCGCGAACAGCTGCTGTTGTTCGTCGTAGATACAGGCGTGCTGCACGGTGGAGCGCAGCGACAGGGTGGAGAGGTTTTCCAAAGCGTTGGCGCGATCACCGAAAGCAACGGCCGCTGCGCTGCGGGCAGCCGTGATGCGTGCGAGCACTCGCATTTCCTCGCCCAGATCGCGCTTGACGTTGGTCCGGTCGAAGGAGATGAAGTTCGCCACCGTGACGATCATCGCCGATGCCATGCCGATGACAATGATCAGCGAGATCTTGCGCTGGATCGGCAGGTCGCGATAACGCCACATGGAACGACTCACGGATTGGGGCGGCTGTTGCGTTTGATCACGCGCGCCAGAGCCAGGAGGTCGGAATCGAGAAACAGGCCATTGACCAGGGCATTCTCGATATTGACGTCAAATTGGACTCGATCGCGGGTGCGCAGAATGTTGATGATGCCTCCCTTATCGGCGAATCCCTGACGATCGCCGATGCTCAGCACGTATATGTATTGGATCTGCTGCCAGAAGGTCGGCAGGCGTACCCGCTCGTCCTGGCCGACATAGAGAATGTGGCAGCCGGCGCGGATCTGCTCAATTTCGTCCGCCTTCTCCACCGCCAGCGGACGGTCGCCGATGCGGGTGCCGGAGAAGGTGTACAGATAAGGGGCAAAATCCACCTCGCCAAAAAGACAGATCTTGATCGGCGCCGAGGCGTCGGCAAAAGCATCGTCGGGCCATTCGACAAAGTTGGCAAAGTTGTACACGAACTGCGCCCGCACCTGCAGTTCCGCCTCCTCTACGGCAGGTCTGTCCTGTGCCGATGCGGCCAGGGCGAAAAGACTGAACATCATGCCGAGCAGGCGGCTGATCATCAACGCATCTCCGATTTAGGTGGCATTTCACCCCCTACAAGCCAATGGGACAGGAATGATTTGAGCGCGTCATCCACGCGGCAGCGGTGGCGGTTCTTCCTATCAAGTTCGTCACAAATACCGAAAACCTGTTCAAACTGCGCCGCCGCTTTAGGCCCGGATTTATCCGGATCCCTGATGATATCGGTACTGCCGTCAAGGTCGTCCAGCTCGTCGAGGACATTGCCCGGAACTTGCGGCGCCATGTCGGTAACTATAGCCAGGGTCCGCCCCGCGCGCACCAATTGCCCTGGTTGAGCCAAAGCCACTTCGCCGTTGATCAGTATCCGGCCGGTGAGGCTGTCGCCAGGACTGTTATAGGCATCAATGGTGGCGCCGGTGTTCTGTATCACTTGGCGTCGGGCCAGACTCGGCGCAATCGCGGCGCGGCTGTCCAGCAGTATGTCCCCGCCGACTGCCCGCAGGGTCACTGCGGAACCGTCGGTGTCGCCCAGGGTAATGGAACGGCCCGCCGCACTCGGGTCGGTCAGACGGATGCGAATGCCATCGCCACTACCGGCCTGATCCACGAGATTGGTGGAGGTCAGACTCGCCGCTCCCCGCGTCAGCACACTGCCCTGGGCAACCTCCAGATCGATCACACCGGCTCTCACGCCATCTGCGGTGAGATCCGCTGCGCTGACAGAGCCCGCCAGGGTCAGATCGCCGCTCGCCAGATTCAACGAGAAATTGCCGTTTTCCAGCGACACCGCCTGCGCATCGTTGTTCAAATCCTCCAGCACCAGACCATTGTTGGCGTTGACGTGAAGGTTGGCCTGGCCGCGCATCAACACATCGAGAGAATCCGCATCCACGTTCCAGACATGGTTGCCGCTGGCGCCACTCAAGCGCACCGCCAGTTCGGCAGCGCTGAAGCTCATGTTGCGGTCGCCGTCCTGCATATCCACCGCGTCCACCGTCAGGCGCTGGCTGGCGTGCAGACCGCTGGCCGGCAGCGTCAGAGTACCGCTGACGCTCAGCCCTACATTCGCGACATTGGGCACGCTAAAACGTGTGAGGGCCAGATTGCGATCATTGTTCAGGGACAGGGAACCGCCGTTGTAAGTCAGACCAAGCTGGCTGAGACGGGTGGACAAGGCCAGGGCTTGGTTGCCGGTCAGAGTCAGGTCGGCGGCATTGCCCGCCAACATCAGCGCCGCGCCACCAGCGGCGGTCAAACGCGCGGCCGTCAACGTCATGTTGTCCGCACTCAATCCCGCCGACGCCAGCCGCAATTCGTCAGTCGCGGTGAGGCTCAAACGGCCGCCGACGTTGTAAACGCTGTTCAGAAGAATCAGGTCATCTCCGCTGGAGAAGGCCATGTCACCTGCGCCCACCAGAGTGCCAAGCTGCAGATTGCCCGTGGTTGAGGCAACAACCGCGCCGTCGCTGTTCAACCCATCAATGATCAGTGCACCTGTATTGTTCAAGCGCAGAGCGCCGCCGCCCACCGTCGCCAAATCCAGTCGCTGCAAAGTGGTGTCCCAGACAGCAGCCTGGTCATGCTCGCGCAGGCTCGCCGTCAGATCCGTCGCACTTAAGATGATGTCGGCATTGCTATCGCGCAGGCGGTCCGCCGTCACGGTTAATGCGCCGTTGTAGGCGAGGCCGGCGTCGGCTATTACCACATCGCCGGAATCGACGGTTTCCAGCGCAAGCGCACCAGCCCTCACCGTACCGGTAGCGAGCACCAGGTCGGCATTGGTAGTGCTGAAACTGGCATTGCCACCAGTATTAACAGCCGTCAGGGTCAAACCGTTGCTGTCCGTCAGAGCAAAATCTCCCGCGCCAGCGATGGTCAGAGCGAGGCTGTCAAAACGGGTGGCCCAGGATTGGGCAAGGGCGCCGCCGCGCAGGGTGATATCGGCATCGGCCGCGCCGAGGATGACCCCCGCCGCGCCGACCAGATCGTCCGCCTCCAGCCGCAGATCCCCGCTGTGCAGCAGCCCCGCCTCCGGCAATATCAGATCGCCGTTGCCGAGCGTGCTCAGACTCAATTCCCCCGCCACAACCGGAGCCGCCACCAACACCAGGTCGGCGTTGGTGGCGCTAAAGCTGGCATTGCCGCCGGTGGTGACTGCAGTCAGGGTCAAAGCATCGGTATCGGTCAGGCTGAAGTCGCCTGTTCCCGCAATGGACAACACCAGTTGATCGAAACTGGTGTTCCAGGTGCGCGCTTGTGCGCCTGCATCGCGCAAAGTGATATTGGCGTTGGTCGCTGCCAGGGTCAGGTTTGAATCGCTATCGCGCAGATCGTCCGCATCAACCATCAAGTTGCCACCTACGGTCAAACCGGCATTGGGCAGAATCACATCGCCGGAGCCGATTGTGGTCAGGCTCAGATCTCCAGTGACGCTCGGGGCGTTGATCAAGGTGATATCACCATCGGAAGCGCTGAATGCAGCATCGCCGCCAATGCTGCCGCCGTTTAGGGTCAGCGCTCCATTGTCGGTGCTGATGCTGGCGTTGCCGCCAGTGGTGACAGAAGCCAACAGGGAGTCGGTGTTGGTCAGGTTGAAATCACCGGTGCCGGCAAGCGACAGAACCAGTTGATCGAAGCTGGTATTCCAGGTGCGCGCCTGGGTGTCCACATTGCGCAGGGTGATAGTGGCGTTGGTTGCGGCGAGGGTCAGATCGGCATCGCTATCACGCAGATCGTCCGCATCAACCGTCAAATCACCGCCAACGGTTAAACCGGCATTGGGCAGAACCACATCGCCGGAACCGATTGTGGTCAGACTCAGGTCACCGGTGACCGTAGGTGCATTGGTCAAGGTCACGTCGCCATCGGTGGCGGTAAAGGTGCCATCACCACCGATAGTGCCGGCGCCAAAAGTCAGGCCGCCATTGGACGCCGTGAGATCTGCATTTCCACCCGCATTCAGCGACGTCACCGTCAGACCGTTGGCCGCCGTGAAGCGGGCATTGCCACCAACAGAGCCGGTGCCGACGGTCAGGTCACCCGCTTGGGTGGTCACGTTGGTGTTGCCACCGGTGGTAACCGAGGTGAGGTTTAGGACTGTGCTGTTGTTCAGGGCGAAATCGCCAGTGCCGGCAACATCCAAGACCAACTGATCAAAGCTGGTGGTCCAGGTGCGTGCCTGAGTACTCGCATCGCGCAGGGTGAAGGTGGCGTTGGTGGCGGCGAGGGTCAGATTGGCGTCGCTATCGCGCAGATCGTCGGCATCGACGGTCAGATCACCGCCAATGGTTAAGCCGGCATTGGGCAGAATCACATCGCCGGAGCCGACGGTGGTCAGGCTCAGGTCGCCAGTGACGGTGGGCGCGTTGGTCAAGGTCACGTCGCCATCGGTGGCGGTAAAGATGCCATCACCGCCGATAGTGCCAGCGCCAAAGGTAATGCCGCCATTGGAAGCCGTGAGGTCCGCATCACCAACTGCATTCAGCGAAGTGACCACTAGACCGCTGGCAGCGGTGAAGCTGGCATTTCCACCGATAGCGCCAGTGCCGACGGTCAGGTCACCCGCTTGGGTGGTGACGTTGGTGTTGCCGCCGGTGGTGATCGAAGTGAGACCTAAAGCTGTGCTGTTGTTCAGGGCGAAATCGCCGGTGCCGGCAACATCCAAAACCAACTGATCAAAGGTGGTGGTCCAGGTGCGCACCTGAGTGCCCGCATCGCGCAGGGTTATGGTGGCGTTGGTTGCTGCCAGAGTCAGATTGGCGTCGCTATCGCGCAGATCGTCGGCATCGACGGTCAGATCACCGCCAATGGTTAAGCCGGCATTGGGCAGAATCACATCGCCGGAGCCGATGGTGGTCAGGTTCAGGTCGCCAGTGACGGTAGGCGCGTTGGTCAAGGTCACGTCGCCATCGGTGGCGGTAAAGGTCCCATCACCGCCGATAGTGCCAGCGCCAAAAGTCAGGTCGCCATTAGACGCCGTGAGGTCCGCATCTCCACCCGCATTCAGCGAAGTCACCGTCAGACCATTGGCCGCCGTGAAGCGGGCATTGCCGTCAACAGAGCCAGCACCGAAGGTAAGGCCACCATTGGAAGCCGTGAGGTTCGCATCACCACCTGTATTCAGCGAAGTCACCGCCAGACCGTTGGCAGCCGTGAAGTTGGCATTTCCACCGATAGCGCCAGTGCCGACGGTCAGGTCACCAGCCAAAGTTGCCACGCTGGTGTTGCCCCCGGTGGTGATAGAGGTGAGACCTAAGGCGGTGCTGTTGTTCAGGGCAAGGTCACCCGTGCCGGCAACATCCAACACCAACTGATCAAAACTCGTGGTCCAGGTGCGCGCCTGAGTACCCGCATCGCGCAGGGTGATAGTGGCGTTGGTTGCGGCGAGGGTCAGATCGGCATCGCTATCACGCAGATCGTTCGCATCAACCGTCAAATCACCGCCAACGGTTAAACCGGCATTGGGCAGAACTACATCGCCGGAACCGATTGTGGTCAGACTCAGGTCACCGGTGACCGTAGGTGCATTGGTCAAGGTCACGTCGCCATCGGTGGCGGTAAAGGTGCCATCACCACCGATAGTGCCGACGCCGAAGGTCAGGCCGCCATTCGACGCCGTGAGGTTCGCATCACCACCTGCATTCAGCGAAGTCACCGCCAGACCGTTGGCAGCGGTGAAGTTGGCATTTCCACCAATAGAGCCGGTGCCGACGGTCAGGTCACCAGCCAAAGTTGCCACGCTGGTATTGCCGCCGGTGGTGACTGAAGTGAGGTTTAGGGCTGTGCTGTTGTTCAGGGTAAGGTCACCCGTGCCGGCAACATCCAAGACCAACTGATCAAAGCTGGTGGTCCACGTGCGTGCCTGAGTACCCGCATCGCGCAGGGTGATGGTGGCGTTGGTGGCGGCCAGAGTCAGATTGGCGTCGCTATCGCGCAGATCGTCCGCATCAACCGCTAAGTTGCCACCTACCGACAGACCCGCATTCGGCAGAATCACATCCCCGGAGCCGACCGTGGTCAGGCTCAGATCGCCGGTGACGCTCGGCGCGTCGGTCAACACCAGATCACCATCAGTTGCGCTGAATGCCGCATCGCCACCAATGCTGCCGCCATTAAGGGTCAAAACGCCATTGAGTGTGCTGATGCTGGCATTACCGCCAGTGGTGACGGAAGCCAACAGGGAATCGGCATTGGTCAGGGTGAAATCACCCGTACCCGCGAGGGACAGAACCAGTTGATCGAAGGTGGTGGTCCAGGTGCGAGCTTGGATACCCGCATCACGCAGGGTGATGGTGGCGTTGGTTGCTGCCAGAGTCAGATTGGCATCGCTATCGCGCAGATCGTCCGCATCAACGGTTAAGTTGCCACCTACCGACAAACCCGCATTGGGCAGAATCACATCGCCCGAGCCGACCGTGATCAGGCTCAAGTCGCCGCTGATGGTCGGCGCATTGGTCAAGGTCACGTCGCCATCGGTTGCGGTAAACGCGGCATTGCCGCCGATTGTGCCGGCAACAAGCGTTAAATTGCCGGTGGAGGTGGCGAAGCTGGCGTTGCCACCGGCAGTGACGGACGTGAGTGTTAGGGCATCGGCATCAATTAAGGAAAAAGCGCCTGGACCGGTAAGCGACAACACCAATTGATCGAAACTGGTAGTCCAGGTGCGAGCCTGGGCGCTCGCATCCCGCAGCGTGATATTGGCATTCGCCGCCGCCAGGGTCAGATTCGTATCCCCGTCGCGAAGATCATCGGCATCGACCGTCAGATTGCCGCCGATGCTAATGCCGGCCGCAGGCAAAAGCACATTGCCGGAACCAACCGTCGTCAGGCTCAGATTGCCGGTAATAGTCGGCGCTGCGGTCAGCACCAGATCACTACCGGTTGCAGTAAAGCTCGCATTGCCGCCGATAGTGCCAGCGCCAAACGTGATGCCCCCATTCGCGGCGGTGAAGCTGGCGTTACCCGCAATCGCGCTGGTACCCACCGTCAGATCGCCATCTGTCGCGGTAAAACTCGCGTTGCCTCCCGCAGCAGCGGAGGTGAGCGTCAAAGCATCTGCGTTGGTGAGGCTGAAATCACCCGTACCCGCCAGCGACAGCGCCAGTTGGTCAAAATTGGTGTTCCAGGTGCGTGCCTGGGTATCCGCGTTGCGCAGGGTGATAGTGGCGTTGGTCGCGGCCAAGGTCAGATTGGCATCGCTGTCCCGCAGGTCATCCGCAGCAACCGTCAAATTGCCACCTACGGATAATGCGGCATTGGGCAGAACTACATCGCCAGACCCAACCGTGGTCAGGCTCAAGTTGCCTGTGATTGTCGGCGCGTTGGTCAAGGTCACGTCGCCATCGGTTGCGGTAAACGCGGCATTTCCGCCGATCGTGCCGGCAACGAGCGTTAAATTGCCATCGGAGGAGGTAAAGCTGGCATTACCTCCGGTAGTCACGGAAGTCAGGGTTAAGGCATCGGTATCGGTTAAGGAGAAAGCACCGGTTCCGGCCAGGGACAGAATCAGTTGATCGAAGCTGGTGTTCCACGTGCGCGCCAGCGTGTCGGCATTGCGCAACGTAATCGTAGCGTTGGTTGCCGCCAAGGTCAGATTGGCATCGCTGTCGCTCAGATCGTCGGCATCTATGGTTAAGCTGCCACCGACAGTCAGCCCTGCATTGGGCAGCATCACATCACCCGAATTGACGGTGATCAGGCTAAGATCGCCCGTGATCGTCGGCGAATTGGTTAAGGTAAGATCGCCATCGGTTGCGGTAAAGGCTGCATTGCCGCCGATTGAGCCGGCAACAAGCGTTAGGTTGCCGTCGGAGGTGGTAAAGCTGGCATTACCTCCGGTAGTCACGGAGGTCAGGGTTAAAGCGTCGGTATCGGTTAAGGAGAAAGCGCCAGGACCGGCAAGCGACAGAATCAATTGATCAAAACTGGTGGACCAGGTGCGCGCTTGAGCAGCGGTATCTCGCAGGGTGATATTGGCATTCGCCGCCGCCAGGATCAGATCGACATCGCTATCGCGCAGATCATCCGCGTCCACCGTCAAGTTACCCCCCACCGTTAAACCGGCATTGGGAAGAATCACGTCGCCGGAGCCAACCGTGATCAGACTCAAATTGCCAGTGATGGTCGGAGCATTGGTTAAGGTCACATCGCCATCGGTAGCGGTAAACGCGGCATTTCCGCCGATTGAGCCGGCAACGAGCGTTAAGTTGCCGTCGGAGGTGATAAAGCTGGCATTGCCTCCGGTGGTCACGGAGGTCAGGGTTAGGGCGTCGGTATCGGTTAAAGAGAAAGCACCATTACCAGCAAGCGACAGAATCAATTGATCAAAGCTGGTATTCCAGGTGCGCGCTTGAGCAGCGGCATCTCGCAGGGTGATATTGGCATTCGCCGCCGCCAGGATCAGGTCGGCATCGCTATCGCGCAGATCGTCCGCAGCAACCGTCAAGTTGCCACCAACGGTTAAACCGGCATTGGGCAGAATCACATCGCCGGTATTGACGGTTGTCAGGCTTAAGTTGCCCGTAATCGTCGGTGAGTTGGTTAGAGCGATGTCGCCGTCGGTTGCGGTAAAGGCGGCATTTCCGCCGATCGTGCCGGCAACGAACGTCAAATTGCCATCTGAGGTGGTAAAGCTCGCGTTGCCACCGGTCGCTACCGAGGTCAGGGTTAAAGCGTCAGTATCGGTTAAGGTGATGTCCCCTGTTCCCGCCAGTGACAACACCAACTGATCAAAACTGGTAGACCATATGCGCGCCTGATTCCCCACATTGCGCAGGGTGATCGATGCGCTGGCTGCCGCCATTGTCAGATCCGCATCGCTATCGTGCAGCTCATCGGCGTTAACAGTTAAGTTACCGCCGACCGTTAAACCGGTATTGGGCAGAACGACATTACCTGAACCCACGGTGATGAGGCTTAAATTTCCCGTCACCGCTGGCGCAGCAACCAGGGTCACATCACCGTCGGTTGCCGTAAAAATGCCACTGCCGCCAAGCGTTGCGGCACCCACCGAGAGATTGCCGTCTGACGTGGTGATGGCGACATTACCCGCTGTGCTGATCGACGTTAGCTCGAGCGCGTTGGTGTCGTTCAGGGTTAAGTCACCGGTGCCCGCAATGTCTAGCACGAGCTGGTCGAATGCGGTCGTCCAAGTACGATTCTGTGTCCCGGCGCCATTCAAGGTGATATTGGCGTTGACAGCCTGCAGGCTCACGTTGGCGTTGCTGTCGCGCAGGTTGTCCGCCGCAATGGTCAAATCGCCACTGACAACCAACCCCGTATCAGCAATGACAAAATCATCGCCCACGTCCACGACCAGATTTTCAACACTGAAAACTGTCGCTTCCGCCAAACTCAAATCGTTCTGGGCGGAAATATCCGCAGTACCAAAGGCCTGCAATCTGAGCGCGCTGGTACTGGTTGCCTCCTGCAGCGAAACGTCACCCGCTGTCGAGATGGCATCGAAATAACTGGATTCAACCATGAGATCCGTAATCGAATCCCGCGCATGAGCGACAAACCCACCATTCGCCACGTCTATGTCGCGCAGTGCCGCGTTGGCGGAACTGATTGCACCCAAATTGGCGGATAGCTGAATGGCGTTGGTGGCCGAACTGGTAGATGAAAGCCCGGTAAACGCCACATTCCCGTTCAGCGCTTCGATGACGATGCCGCCACCCCAGGCGGCCACCTGAGCATTGCTGGCCATGGTGAAATTCGTGCCGGCGGTAAAGTCGAAATAGTGTGCACCGGCAGCGCTGTTGGCATCTCGCAGGTTGCCGTTAATGGACATGCCCGTGCCGGAAATAAACTCCAGGGCGACGTTATCGGCACCGGCGCTACTGGTGAGCGAACCGGTTTGGGTGAGCGTGGTGGTAGCCTCAAAATTCAAGGTGATGTTGTCGCCGCCCAACACAATATCCTGCACTTCCAGGGTGGACGCCGACACCGCGACATCCTGGTTGCTGCTCAGCTCCCGCAGCACCAGCGCACTGGTGTTTTGCACTGCGTAACCCAGCCCACCCGATATGTTCAATACCAGAGTGTCAAACGTGCTGGTCAGATTGCCTATGGCATTGCGCAGGGTGATATCCGCGTCCTGGGCAACCAGACTAACCGCGTTGTTGCTATCGACGATCGTGTTGGCTGCGATGGTGAGGTCCCGCCCATTCAGATCCAGACCGGCAACAGGAATGACCAAGTTGCCGTTATCCAGCAGAAAAGTGGCAGAACCAGTAACGGCGGGGGCGGACTGGGCCAGCGTAAGATTGCCCGCCGTAACGCCGATGTTGAGGTTTCCGGCAACTGCAGCCTGGGTCAAAGTCAGTGCTTGACCACTCTGGATAAAGGCTCCTCCATTACCGGTATTCAGACTCAAACTCCCGAGCGAGGTCTCCAATCTATCGCTCAGCGTGCCGATAAAAGTGCCCGCGGTTAACACCGCGCTGGTGCCGGACAGGTTGGCTGTTGCGCCATTCGCATCCGTTATAGAACCGCCAGCCGCTACGGTAATCGCGCCACCCGTTAGGGCCCCCAACGCCACACTGCCACCAGTGGCAGTGATATTAATCGCACCGGCACCAGCGTTGATCGCGCCATTAGTGCCGAAGGTGACGTTTTGCGGCGCGGTCAGAGTAATACCGGAACCATCGGTATCCAGAATGCTGGCATTGACCAGCAAATTCCGCCCGGCGCCCAGCGTCAAAGACCCGGCTTTGTTACTCAAATCCAGATTCGTCCCAACGGTCAAATCACTGCCAACCCCGGAGCTGATGCTGATTGCACCGGCCAATGGATCTATCGCGCCCAGGGTAATGGCGTTGGCATCGACCACAGTAATGGTGTTGCTGAACCCATTGGTGACGCTGATGGAATCCACTGTGGAATTGATCAGCAGATTCCCACCTGCGGCATTGGTATTGACCGTCAGAGCGGTAGCGCCCAACGTCAAGGTGCGGCCGGGATTTCCCGGGTCGGAATTATTGGCTGCAACTATATCCGGCGCGAGCAGCGTCAAAGCTCCCGGCGTGATGAGCCCCTCCTGAGGTAAGGACACCAGGAGCTCGGACGACAATTGAATTGCAGTGCCACTCAGGACGGAGGCATTGGTCACACTGAGCGTGCGAGGAGTATGCACGCCAGCAGTGCCGGCGGCGGTCAAACGGTTGACGACCACCGCGCCGGGGTTGCCCACATCCTCTGCCCCGACGTACAAACCGACGTTACCGTTGCTACTTGATGCCTCCAACACGTTGACGTGTAGCGCCAGCTGGTCGATGTCATCACGCGCTTGCAGCACAACGCCGCCCGTGAAGTTAAGGGTCATCACATCCCACAATCTGTTGCCACCGCTAGTAATGCCACCTGCGAGAGTACGCACCCGGATCGCATCCGCCGCAGCCGATGAAGAGGCCAGACCTGTGATTACAGCATTGCCCGTTTGCACCGTGATATCGATCTTGCCAGCGCCGGCATTAAGGACCCCGGTGCCCGACGTTGCCGTACCGTCCACCATACGGAATCCCGCAGCAGCGGTGGCGGTAAAGTTAAGGCCATCAACAGTCCCTGGAGCGGAATCCCATATGCCTCCATTGGCGGTAAAAATAATCTCATTGTCTGCCACCAACGTCAGCGAGCGAGTGGCACCCAGGTTGTTGATATCCAGTACGGTGTCGACTGTGATGTTGCCGAGCCCGCCAGCGGCAGAAGCCGTGTCGATACGCACATTAGTGTTATTGACGAGGGCATTGCGCAGGGTCGTCACGTTGATCAGCGCGGTATTGGCCGCACTATTGGGGAACCAGTTGGATGGATTGCTGTTGGTAAAGTCGGAGTTGCTGTCAAAGGCGTTGGTGATGGTGATGTCGGTGGGATCGATGTACCAAAGCCCCGCCTCACCATTGCTTGCCCCCGCATCCACTGCTCCGTTGATGCTGATAAATTCCCGACCGGACACCTCGACAAAACCACCGTCGCCCCCCGCATCCCCTCCCCGGGCGTTGATAGATGCCTCATCGGTAAACCACGTGGCCTTTTCCGCAATGACAACCACATCACCCGCGTCACCGTTCTGGTCGGCACTGGCGTCGATGGTGCTGCCGGAGTGCATGGCGATGGAATGAGAGGCGAGCAGCTCTATATCGCCGCCATCGCCGGCACCGGTTGCGGTGGTGGTTATGCTGCCGGATTGATTAATGGAGTCCGCGACTATGGAGATGGTACCGCCGTCGCCCCGCACCGCAGATGCGTCCAAGCTGCCGCTGTTGACCACGCCTGTGGCAGCCAGCAGACGGATCTCCCCGCCTTCACCGGACGCCCGCGCGGCGCGCACCAGACCGGAATTGTTGATGGCCGAGTCATAGACATTGCCCCGACCGGAGCCGTCCAGCACCAGGGCGACTTCGCCCGCACGCAAAGTGCCTTCATTGGTGACACGCCCGACCAAGCCGGGATCGTCCACTAGGATTGGAATTTCACTGCCGGCGGTATGCAGCAGCGCCTGGCGGCCGCTGCGCAGAAGAATCTCTCCATCCGGCACCTGGATATCGCCGCTGTTAACCACCTCAGGCGCCAGCAGGACCACGCGGTCCTGCGCCGTGATAGACCCTCGGTTCTCGATGCGCCCCTCCGCACCGCCGCTAAAAGCGTCGCGCCCGGCGAGAAAGTCCTGGTCGGTTATATCCAAAGTGGTGACCACCAGACCGCCGACATTGAGCTCCGCACCATTGCCGAACACCACGCCGTTGGGGTTGATCAGATAGACCTGGCCGTTGGCGTTGAGGGCGCCGTGAATTTCAGACAGGCGGTCGCCCAGCACGCGATTGAGTGCCACGGCGTCACTGCCGGGCTGCTGGAAGTTGACGGTCTGACCGCTGCCGATATCAAAACTTTGGAAATTGAGGATGGCGCGCTGACTGCTCTGCAGCACCTGCATGGTATCGCCGCTGACTTCGATGGTGGCGTCGCCGGCGGCCACAACTCCGCCTTGCGGCAGGGCGTAAACCGGCCCCGACAACGCCAGCAGAATTGCCGCGGAAAGCCGGTTGGGTGTCAGGCATCCACTGCCAGTTCGCTTACTGCCACCGAATCTCAAAGAGGATCTGATCATCACCTTCCACCTTTACACCATCGAATTTGCCATCCAGGCCTTTGGCGCTCACCACCTGAGCATTGAACCGCCCTCCCCAACCGAATGACAGGCCGAAGCCAACGCCACTCAACTCACCATCGCGCTTGTCACCCAGGATCGTCTCCTTGCGACCATTGGCGTACTCAGCAAATACAAATGGCTCCAGCCGCCAGCGGGCGTTCTCCGCTTGCAATAAATTGGGCAGGCGCCATTCCAGAGCGGCCAGCACGGCGCTGTCCGCGTTGAACACACCCGGCGCAAAGCCGCGCACACCGTAGGCGCCGGAGAGCCCGAGCCCTTCGATACTGGGCAACACATCCGGGGTGTACTGGCCGCGCGTATTGAGCTGCCAGATATTCCGCAAGCGCCCGCGCCCTACGCCTTTAGCCATCAAGGCGCTGAAATCCACTTTATTGAAGTCGCCATCGGGCTGGCCGTCCACCTGATATTCGCCGTAGCTGTATTCCAGCAGGGTCTGGAACACCGCGCCGCGGCGGGAGGATTGCAAAACCTTGCTCCACTGCAGCGATATCGCCTGACTGTGCTCATCCGCGACGGTGACGCTATCCGCTTCAATGTTGTTGCGCTTGTCGTAGAGCCCCAACCGCCAGGTACCGCGTTTGTCCGGATGGTGGCTGGAGAAATAACTGATGCCCGTGCGCACAGTGCTGGCATCGCCTTTCAATCCCAAAGCGGCAAAACGGTCGCCCACTTCGAACTGGTTGTTGCTGGCGCTGATGTCCCAGAGGTAATCCAGGTGGCCGAACGGCAATTGGTAGCTCAGGCTGCCATAGGTGTTGGCGACATCGTCCACCGCGTAGAGCACGGCCAGGGACAGGCGGTCGTGGTGGCCGGTGAGCTGGTGTTCGGAATACTGCGCAATCAAACGGTGCTCGCCGCTGGCGGGGCTGCCGTAATTGTCCGCCTTCACGCCGAAGGTGCGTTTGACATCCGCATCAATACGCAAATTGAGCAGGGCTTCGCCGCTGTTTTTGCCGCGCGAATAAAACGCAAAAACCCTGAAGCCGCTCTGCGCCTTCAGGGCCTGTACCGTGTCCTCGATTGCCGGGCCGAAGAGTATTTTCCCCACATGTTTTTTAAACGGGGCGTCAAAGCGGCGATCCGGCCAGCGGGTGTTATTGATGACATGAACTCCGCTGAGCGTGCCCTCCTTGACCCGCATTTCCACCACCCCGCCTTCTACCCTCTGCGGCGGCAGGTAAACCGTATGGAAAACATAGCCCCGGTTGCGCAAAAACAGGGTGAGCGCATCCGCCACCTGATGCAGTTCGTCCACCGACATGGTCTCGACAAAACGCGCCCGCTCCAAGGCCAGACGCTGTTTGATTTCCGCCACATCCAAAGCTTGGGCATTCGCCTGGTCGATTCCCGAAAGGGTGAATGCAGAAACCCGCAGGCGCATTTCATCCTGTACCGGATTCAGACTCTGCGCCTGCGCCCCACTCCAAAAGAGCAGCGCCGACAGCGACACCAGCAGTCGTATGAGTAAACCGTTAATCCAAACTTGCATGGGCATATTTTTTATTGGTATTCGGATGACGTTAAAGGCGGCCCGGTCCGGCCTCATTAACGATTTGATGGTTGAAACCTCTCAGGTTTCGGCGGCCCCGGAATATTTTTATAAATATAGACCACTCCCGCTTCCCAGCAGGTTGTTCCGGCGATATAGGCATTATTTGATGCCAGCCGAGGGAAATGTACGGCGAAAATCCGTCGCGGCAATGCAGCATAAACGTGCGGCGGCAGCATAAGTCAAAACCCTGCCGGCACCAAGCCCGCCCCGCTTATATAACACAGCAGAAAGTTGCCAAGGGGCGGACGCTCCTCCATCCTTTATGCATATCAGCGCAGGTGACAGGGTGCACCAGCTATTTCCATGAACAATGAGTTCTCTTAGCGCATGAAAGTACTTATCGTCGACGATCACGGACTTTTTCGCCACGGGCTGGAAATGCTCCTGTCCGGCCAGCATATTTTCCGTGAGATCCTGCACGCCGCTACGGGTCAGGAGGCGCTTACGCTGCAGGCTCAACACCCGGATATCGACCTGGTACTGCTGGATTACAACCTGGGCGCGGACCACGGCTTGGATGTGCTGCTGAAACTCAAACAGCGCGATCCCGCACTGCCCATCGCCATGGTGTCCGGGCGCGACGATCCCCAGGTGATTCTCAGTGCCCTGGGCAGCGGCGCCAGCGGCTTCATTCAGAAAAACCTGGAGCCGGACGACATCATTTCCGCCATTCAGCTGGTACTGGACGGCGGCATCTACGTTCCGCCCACCATGCTGGAAGACACGCGTAACGCAGTCCCGGCGGAGCATCAACTCAGCCGGCAGAAACAATTGCAGCACCTGACCGAAATCGCCCGGCGGGTCATCCGCGAGAAAAACCTGGATGTGCGCGAGCAGGCGGATATCGAGAATGAAATGACCTCGGCCCTGAATCGCCTGGTGCTGGAGCTGCAACAGGATCGCACCCGCCTCGAAGTGCTCGCCTTCCAGGACGACCTCACCGGGGTGGCGAACCGGCGCCTGTTTCTCGAACGCCTGGAGCAGGCCCTGCGCAATACGCGACGCAATAAATCCCAGATGGCGCTGGTGTATCTGGACCTGGATTTCTTCAAACAGATCAACGACAGCCTCGGCCATCAGGCCGGCGATATTCTGCTGAAGGAAACCGCCCAGCGGCTGATGCGCTCCGTGCGCGAAGTCGACACGGTGGCGCGCCTGGGCGGCGACGAATTTACCCTGGTCCTGGTGGACATTCAGTCGGAAGAAGGTCTGCACAGCCAGCTCACCCGGTTGCGCAACACCCTGAAAGCACCCGTCACCCTGGAGGATGGCCAGCAATGCAGCCCCTCCGCCAGTATCGGCGCCGCCATCAGCGATGGCTCTGAAACCGCCGCCGATCTGATGAAACGCGCGGACGAGAGCCTGTACCAAGTGAAAGAGAGCGGGCGGGATAATTTTGTGGTGGCGCCGGTTAAGGCGTAGGCGGATTAATCCTAACCCCGGTAATTTCTCCGGGCCCTAAAACAAAAAACCCCCGCCTTGCGGCGAGGGTTTTGTGTTTGGCGCACCCGGAGAGACTCGAACTCCCGACCAAGTGGTTCGAAGCCACCTACTCTATCCAACTGAGCTACGGGTGCATGGTCGTTTCAGCTGGGCTGAAAGAGGCGCACATAATATCAGGCGCGGGGATTATGGCAAGTGCGGAAATAGGCGGCGCTTACCCCGATAGTCAATCCGAATACATCAGCCGTAGCTCGCTTGAAAAATACTCAATGCGGCGGTCGGCCAACCTACCAATCCACTCCGTCCACCAGCGTCAGGTACGTGTCCCGGTCAAATAAAATACTGACGAATTCGGCATACGAAGGCGTAAGGAAAAACAGTCCTATTACGGCGACGGCCATGATGGCGGAAGTGGTCATATTGCCGTAATCGAATAATTTGAAAGCGCTGCCGAATGAGCGTTTGATGGCCACGTTCATAAAATCCACGCCGAAGATTTCATCCAGCAAAAGATGCACGCAATAACCAAACCCCAGAAATAAAGCCAGAAACCAGCTCGTGGTACCGCTCGCGCCTAAAAAAGCAGCGCCAGTGGCGGCAATGAACATAAACAGAAAACACGCGAGCACCGAATGAAAAATGCCTCGATGGACCGTGAACTTGGCAAAAATAAGGCGCACGCCAAATTGCACCAATAAAAATACCAGCGCGCAGGCACCCCACACCCAGGCCAATGGCCAGATCTCGATCCACGCCACCGCAGTAAACCCGCAGGCAATTACGCTGAAGGCGCCAAACAGAATCCCGAGGCTGTGGGAATTATCCGAGTCTATGTCGGGCAGCAAACCGCCCAAAGTGCCCATAATCCAGCACAAAAAAGCTTCGCCGGCCGTCAAGTGTCCGCTGCTGTAAAACAGCGAGGCGGCCAAGCCGCCGCCGACACTCGCAACCTGTAAATGCGTTTTGAAATTCGCCATACTGCCGTCCCTTGGGGTACGAAGGACGGCATTTTAGCGGCGACCTTGGCTCTATAAAAGAGCACCCGAATAAAGGCCGTCGATTGCGCAAACGGCGGCGACTACTGAACGATTTTCGCGCAACCTCATTAACAGAAGCTTGAGATTTACGATGTCAGACAACTCTCACTTTGTCCGCGGCCGCGGCGAAATGCCGGTGTTAACCATGAAAACTCACACCGGCGCGAGCATGGATATCTATCGCCACGGCGCGCACCTCACTTCCTGGAAAACCGCCTCAGGGAAAGAATGGATGTTTCTCAGCGACCAAGCGGTTTTTGCTGCGGGAAGCGCCATTCGCGGCGGAGTGCCGGTGATCTTTCCACAGTTCAGCGGCTTCGGGCCCGGTCAGCGCCACGGCTTCGCGCGCAACGTGAATTGGCAATTGGTTCGGACTGACAACACAGGTGATCGAGCGCAGTGCACTTTTGCGCTGGAGGCGAATACCGCAACGCAAGCACTCTGGCCCCATCGTTTTCGCGCCGAGTTCACACCGGTGCTGCACAACGACTCTCTCACTATGACCCTAACCATTCACAACACCGACTCTCAACCCTTTACTTTCAGCGCAGCGCTGCATACCTATTTTGCGGTGAATAATATTCACGATGCGAAATTGCGCGGCCTGAATGGTTGCCAATTTTGGGACAACAACGAATCGGATTTTCACCGCGACCGCTTTTTTGACGAGAGCGCCGAGCTGGAATTTCCAGATGCCATCGACCGCGTATATTTCAACTGCCAAAAACCCCTGCACCTGATCGACGGCAACGATCAGCTAAAGATCCAGGCACAGGGTTTTACTGAAGTAGTCGTATGGAACCCCGGCGCGGAAGCCACCAAAAAATTGGATGACATGGCGGATGACGAATATCAAAAAATGTTGTGCGTTGAAGCCGCCATTGTTGATACGCCGATTATTCTGGAACCTGGGCAAGTGTGGAGTGGGTCTCAAGTATTGAGCCAGGAGAGCAAATAGCACGAAAAATCCGCTTTAAAAAGCAAAAAATCGTTTTTGCGCCAGTTTACACGGAGAGAGCTCGCTTAAAAACAATCACCGGCATACCAATAAAAACGGCTGTGCCGGATTGCTGAAAATCCAGTTTTTGTAAAACCCTGATGGAAGAATGGTTGGAAGGCTCGGTGAAGGCGATGACTGGTTTAGGGAAATGTCTCTCGTACCACGCAAGGAAACTGCTTCCAGCTTCCGTGGCATAACCATAACCGCGATAAGCTGGGTGTAGCCGGAAACCTAATTCCATCTGCTCCGATCCGGCGATCTCACAAGGCTCGATACCGCAATAACCGATCAACTTGTTCGACTTGCGCAGGGTCACGGCGAATTTAGCAAAGCCGAATTTACGATAGGTTTCGCTCAATTCATAAAATCGAATTTTAGCGTCGCCTTCACTTAAAGCTCCCGAGGGCGAATAAACCATAAATTCTGGATTGGTCAAAAAGGCGACTACCGCGAGCTCGTCCTCGGGCACAAAAGGGCGCAGAAACAGCCGTTCTGAAACAATCGAAGAGGCGCAGAGATTCATCACATCACTCTCGTATAAACGAATCCTGCAGGCGTATATCCGCGCTCGAAACGCCCACCATAACTTGGAATTCTCCCGGCTCCACTCGCCAGTCTTGGGTGTTCACATCCCAGAAGGCGAGATCGCGCTGACTTAAGTGAAGGGTGATTTCTTTGGCTTCTCCCGGCTGGAGAAAAACTTTTTGAAATCCTTTTAATTCCTTTTCCGGACGCTCCACGCTTGCTTGCACATCGTGTAAATAAAGCTGCACAACTTCCGCTCCGGCTTTTTTGCCCAGGTTGCGCACGGTGAGGTTTATGGGAGTAGTTTCGCTGCTGGCGCTAACCTTTGCCGGCAATTTGAGATTGGATAATTCAAATTGTGTATAGGAAATTCCGTGACCAAACGGAAACAGTGGTTGGATATTCTGCTGCTCAAACCAGCGATACCCAATAAAAATGCCTTCTTTGTAAAGCGAATCTTTATCGTTGTAATCATTGAGCGCGATGGGGGCGGTGTCGGCGAGTTGTTTGGGCAAGGTGATGGGCATTTTGCCGCTGGGATTGACGTCGCCCAATAAAACCCGCGCATAGGCATTGCCCGCTTCCATACCTCCGTACCAGGCCCAGAGAAGCGCATTTACTTTGTTGACCCAGGGCATTTCCACCGCTGAACCGGCGATCATAACAACTACGGTAGTGGGGTTTGCCGCCGCCAGATCGGCAATCACCTTGTCCTGAATGCCCGGCAGCGCCATATGGGTACGGTCATCACCTTCGCGATCGTGATTGTGGTCGAGGCCGGCGAAATAAATCACCGCATCGGCGTTTTTTGCAGCGGCGATATAGTCGGCAGGTGCCACAGTTTTTAATCCCGGTGCATCCCAGCCCAGGGTTGCGCCTTTATTGCCATCGTAGAGAAATTCAATCTCGTATACCTTCTCGGCGGATAAATTCATGGCGAGCTTGTGAATATTGCCGGCGAGTTTTTCCACTGCCAGAACTTCGCGACCGTCGATTTTTATCCTCGCACTGCCGCTGCCTTGCAATTTGAAAACATGCTCGCCATTTGCCAGCGGCTTTAATTTGGCATAGAGCATCAGGTATTGCGTTTCAGATCCTTCCGGCAGCTGAATTTTGGATGCAGGCCAGTCTTCGCGCTTTAGCTCGGCTTGGCGCGAACCATCCGCATAGCGGCGCACTTTCCATACCGGCGTGCCGGCGCCGCCGTGGCGGGTGAGAATAAAATCGGAGGGAATTGGTTGCACCTGATCACTGTCCGCCGCAATCAGATATTGAATTTCGATGCCGTCGCCGAGCGCATTGCGCAAACCCTGCAGAGGTGTGACTTCATATTCCGATTTCACCTGCGATGAGCCGCCACCGCGGCCATGTGCAAGATTGGCGTTGGGCCCCATCACCAAAATTTTGCGCAGTCGGGATTTTTCCAACGGCAATAAATCGGTGCTGTTTTTTAGCAACACCACACCCTGCTCGGCGATGTGTTGCGCCGCTGCGCGATGTTCCGCGGTGTTGCGGGCGCCGGGAAGGCGGTTCGGGTCCATCATGCCGATGCGCAATTGCAAGCGCAGGACGCGGCGCACCTTGTCATCGAGTACTGCTTCGGAAATTTCGCCTTTTTGAATCGCCTTGCGCAGTGGTTTTGCGAAAAAATAATCCTCGTAATCCGACACATGGGTGCCCATTTCCAAGTCGAGCCCATTGAGCGCGGCGTCGCGGGTATTGATGTCCACATGCCAATCCGTCAATAGAACGCCATCAAATTTCCAGTCACCTTTTAGAATTTTCTTGACCAACAATTCACTTTGGTTGGCATTGGTACCGTAAACACGGTTGTAACCGCCCATGAGCGAATAAGCACCGCCCTCCTTGACCGCCGCTTCAAAGGCCGGCAAGTACACTTCGCGCAGGGTGCGTTCGTCCGGCTTGGCATCCACGCCCCAGCGATTGAGTTCCTGATTATTTAACGCGTAATGTTTGACACAGGCGGCGACATCCTGCTCTTGAATCGCGCGCACCTCCTGCACCACCATACGCGCGGCGAGAAATGGATCTTCACCGAAATATTCAAAATTGCGCCCGTAGAGTGGCAGGCGCGCAAGATTGACGCCGGGCCCGAGAATAATATCTTTATGGCGATGGCGCGCTTCGCGCCCGAGAACCGTGCCGTGCATCTTGGCAATTTCCGGATCCCAGCTCGCCGCCACCATCGTCAGCGGCGGCAGATAGGTTGCAAAATCCGTGTCCCAATTGGCGGAATCCCAGCTGTGGCGGGAGATTTCCTCGCGCACACCATGCGGCCCGTCGCTGAGGGTCATTTCCGGAATGCCGAGACGCGGCACGCCGGCGACACTGAATTTACTGGTGGCGTGCACCAGGGAAATTTTTTCCTCCAGCGTCAAAGCCGCCAATAAGCGCTCCACCTCCTGCTCGATCCTGATGGCGGAACGCTGTGCGGATTTATTCGCAACTCCAGCGCAGGAAGTCAGCACAAAAATGCCGGAAATGGAAAACAGACAAAACAAAAGGCGCGACAGCGCGGGGTAGGAACGATTCATAAGCGGGCCTGTTGGATGGCAGTCCAGAAGATCCGGCATTTATTGGAATGACAGCAGAAAGACAACAAGCAAGCTGCGGCGCCGGAGCGCCAAGCTTGAACGCTCGCCCTCAAGGGTCAAGCCGCTGTGGCAGCGGACTTCATTTGCGCGCGGGAATCCTTTTTCTCATCCAGATGCGCTTTACAGAACGACAGCGCCTGCCGCGCCATGGGCGACAGATGCTCCCTAAGTTTATCCAGGCAGGCAACCAGATCTCGGGCGCGGGTCTCGTGAATATCGAAGAGGAAGTTATCGTGCAGGTCGGCACGATAGGCGCCTATGGCCTCACAATAATTGGCGGTTACGCGCAACAACTTTTCCAGCGATGCTTTGAAGTAGGTATCCGGCACTTTGGGGAAAGGAAATACTCCCTCGATGTAGTCGGCAAACTCGACCCGGCGGGTAGCATCGGCGGTGGCAAATTCGCGTCTTAATATAGGAGCGATCTCATTTTCAAATTGCTGCAGGCAACGCAATCTATCCTGCGCCCGACTCTCCCTTACCGCGTTAACCAATTCGCTTTTCTGCTGCCGCAGCAGATACAACAGCAGAAACAGGAAAACCCACAGCACCAGAGGCCCCAGGACGCCACCGAAAAATGTTGCAAAATCCGACCAGTCCACAGGCGCACCAAGCAGGTCGAGCGTGTTGTCCGCATAATAAAAATATAGAAACAGCAGCAGTGCGACGAGAAAAATCCCAACCGCCGCTGCAACAATAAATTCCACGCGTAATTCCGCCTTTTTAATAAAGAAAAGTGCACACCCAATCGCAGAAGTGATTGGCATCAAAATAAGCCAATATGCTGGAGGGGTTGACAAATGACAAGCGCACCATTGACCAGACTGCAAAACGCTTGGGATGTGGAGCGTGACACTTCTCACAAGTTTGTCTTGCGAAAATTCACTGCATTTCCTGCGTGACACAACTTCCAACATAAATAAAAGCATGCTTGCCAACACAAATAAAAGCGTGCTTGCCGACGCAAATAAAACCGGGAGCGCCGCAGTTGCAAGCCGGCGATTATTTGACAGACCAAGCCAAGCGGCGTAGGGTCCGCGCCGACTTTATTCGAGCAGGATAATTTTTATGAGCAACCTACCTGAATGCCCTGAGTGCAAATCGGCCTACACCTACGAAGACCGCGGACTTTTTATCTGCCCCGAGTGCGGCCACGAATGGTCGGCGGCGGCCGGTGCCACCTCAAATGACGAAAAAATTGTGAAGGATGCCAACGGCAATGTGTTGCAGGACGGCGATACGGTCACCGTCATCAAGGATTTGAAAGTGAAAGGCTCATCCCTGGTGGTGAAGGTGGGCACCAAGGTCAAGAATATCCGCCTTGTGGATGGCGACCATGACATCGACTGCAAGATCGATGGCATAGGCGCCATGAAGCTGAAATCCGAGTTTGTCAAAAAGGTATGACGAACTCCGCCGCCGCTACGGAGCTGGCGGCGGCACCTCTGTTTTCTGCGGCGTAAACCAGTAACCCTCTACCCCCAGGTTGCGCCAGGCCCAGGGCAGCCAGCGCATCAGGGCAAAGGCCAGCCACAGCGCCCACAAGAGCATGGCAAGCCGATAGATCCACAGCGGCAGCGTGATGGCCCAGGCCAGCGGCATGTCGCCCTGGCTGTGGTCCTGATACCACTGCAGATAAGTAGCGCTGGAGCCATTGCCCACCACCATCATCTCGGGGCGCGACAACAGAGAGGCGGGAATACTGCCCACCAGCGCTGCCAACACTCCAATCGACAAACCAAACAGCGCCAGCTGCATGAGATTGAAGATGTGATCCCCCGGCGGGCTCTGGCGTCGCCCGCGCACATACAGAGCGATAAACCAGATCGCGATGGCCGCCAGCACATACAGATTGAACGTCGCCACCCCCAAACTCAGCAGAATCCACTCGTAAACCTTCAACGGTGTGGTGCCACTGCGCGCCAACCCCACCGCCAGCACCAACACCACCAGCAGCGCCCCCCAAAACAGCAGTGCCGGCCCTATGGCCGGACCGCCAACCAGGAGCAGCCAGCGGTCCGCCGGCAGGTTCATGTGCAGGCGCAGATTGGTGGCCGGCATGCCCAGATCCAGGCGCGGCGTTTCGCTTTTCACCCCGCTGACATTGTCGCTCTGCCAGTCCACCTGCAGCTGATGGCCGCCCGGGTTGACCGGAATTTTCAGGCGATTTTGGCTCTGGCTGATGGGCGTTTCGCGGCCGTCGATTAGCACTCTTTGCAGCTGCGCGCCCTCCGGCAACTGCAGGTCGTATTGCTCCCCCTGGGTCGCGCGCATCTGCAATTGCAGAGAAACCGTATTGGCGCGCTTGCCGATGTTTTGCGTCAGATTCACGGAATCGACACTCAACTGCCGCCCTTCCACGGCCGTGGGACGGGTAATGGCGAGGGTGACCGACTCGCCCGGCCAGGGCTGCCAGGTGTTGTAGCTGCCCGCAACCGCCGGAATGCCGCTGACACTGGAATGCCAGCTCGGCGACACATCGAGAGACCACACCTCCGCCCAGGGTTTGGCGTCGGCCGCCACCAGGGTCATCTCGGCAAAGGGTTTGAGCGTCGACTCCCAGGAGAAATCGTTCTGACCCGCGCCGAGGCGCACATCCATGGCGCCGTCGTTGACCTGCCCGCTGCGGGGCGCTTCCCCCGGCAGCAGGGGCACCGCAAGATTGATCACTCCCTCTGCCGGCGCTATACGCTCCACGATCGTGGTGACGGTCCACTCAAGGCCGACGCTGATGCGGCGATGGATTGAAACATAAGACGGAATAGGGTCCGGCAGCAGGCGTTGCGCCTCTTCCTGGGCTGCCTGCGCCTGTTCCCGCTGCAGCTGCAGCACCTGACTCTGTTGTTGCGCGTTGGGCTCGCCACTCACACGCCAGTTGCGCAAGCTGTGGCGCACATTGTGGAGGGGCAGTTCGAAGGCCAGAGCGATCTGCTCGCGGCCCGCAGTGCTGCCCTGCAATTCCAGCTCGTGACGGCCGCGACTCAGACGCACCCAGAGGCGCCCGTCCATACTCTTCAACCAAGCGGCAGGGCGGTCGTTTACCGAGACCATCTGCGGATACCAGCCGGGCACCTGGGCGGGCAGCGGGAAGGCGATATCGGATTCGGTGTGCACGCGCATCTTCAGGGTCAGCCGGTTGTCGTCATCGGAGAGTGTCACCGCTTCGATGGCGGCGCATTCCGGCAGACATTCCGGCGGCGCGGTGAGGCGTTTTTCCAGGGTTTTCAACAGCTCGCTGTCCACCGTCTGGGCATAAACCGGCGGCGGGGCCGCGCATGCGACCATTATCAACACGACAGCTGCGGCGGTATTGGCCGGCCATGTCCTCAGCGGCGGCATGGGCACTCGTCCCGTCATATGGCGCACCAACAAGCCGGCAAGCAGTACCGGCAGCAAAATGGCGAGCAGGTAGCCGAGGCGATTCAACCAGGGCGGCACCAGATAGAGCGCGGCGTCATCACTTGCGGTGACCGGGCCGCTCCAGGACAGATCCGCCTGATGCCAGTTCCAATCCGGCAGGCCCGGACCTACCTGGATTTTCTGCCCGGGATCGTAGGTTTTTTGCTGCACAGGCGCCGCCTTTCTGACTTTCGAGCGCGACTCGTCGTAGCCCGTTGCCCGCAGGCTCGTCACTACCACTTCCTCTACCGCGTAATTCGGTGCCGACTGCGCCATATCCATCTCCGCCCCACTGTCGAACCGGGAATCCTGGGTCATCCAGCTCTTTTCCAGCTGCGGATAGAGCGCTTGGCGCGCCTGCTCCACCGTGAAGGGCAGAAGGATCAACAGTAACAATCCGAAGCTGAGCCAGAGATAGCGCTGCAGCCAAGCGGCCCAGTGGCCCTTGGCGAATGGCAAAAGCGCGAAGATCACGGCGAAATTGAGCCAGATGACCACGGGCGAACCACTGCGCTGGAACACCAGCACCACCGTGGCGAAGGCGACAGCGCCAATCAGCAGACTGGTCGCCCGCCCCAGGGCGACGGCGACAATCAACACCAGGAAAATCTCCCACAGACTCCAGTTGCCCACCCAACTGCCGCTCACCCGGTCGGCACCGCCAGCGTGCAGCAGCGACCAGCCGGGTGGCAGGTGGAGCTTGGTATTCACCTGATCGAAATTCACCTGCCATCCGGTCACTGGCAGTGAGGCATCGCGCTGCACACGGCTGACCGCCAGCAGTTGCAGCTGCCGGTCGCGGATCTCCACCCCGCGCGGGCTCTGCTCGTCCAGCCGGGTGACCGACAACGCCTGCCCAGCCTGCTCGGCACGCCCAAGTTCATAGACCAGTTGCACCTCGAGGCGCTGGCTGCCGGCAAAGGAACCTTTGATGACGTCCTTGACGGTGTAGTAGCCGCCGGTGAAATCCAGCCAGAGGTCTTTATTGAGGGTCAGTTGGCTGGCCAGCGGATTGGGGTCGCCGCGGTGCAGCTCGCGCACGGCCAGAGTGCTGCCGGGCTCGGCGAGATAAGTGGGCAGATGCTGCCATTCGGGCGGCAACTGGGTCTGACTCGGGTCCATGCCCGCCAGCCCTTCCAGCTGCACCGTGCGCAATGCGGGATTGGCCTGGAACACCCAGATCTCCTGCGCCGGCCACAGGTCGTTAGCGGGTTGATAGGTCAGATTGGTCAGAGGCTGCGCGCTGTGGGCCAGCAGGCGGATCTCCCAGCGGCCAGGTTTCAACTGCACCCGCAGGCCGCCGTCGCTTTCCACCCGCGCGGGCAGCTCACTGAAAAACTGGCGCGGTACAAAGCCGGGCAGCAGCAGAGGGCCGGTCTGCACTTCGCGCTCCTTGCCGCTCACGCTCAATTGCACACGGGTTTCGACCAGGGAAGGATTGGCATCTTCGATACGGCGGAAGACTTTGATATCGAGACTGTCGGCGCTGGGGCCGGCAGCCTCCTCTATTTGTCCGCGCAACCAGAGCTCGCTGGCGCTGGCGCGGGTGGGATTGGCAACGGTATTGCCGTCGATACTGAGGCTCAGCAGGCCGCTCGCCTGCGGCACCGGCAGGGTGCGCGGCATGGCCTGCCAGCTCCAAACGCCGCTCAACAAATATTGGCCGGCGGGCAGATAGACCTGGGGTTTACCGTCGCGCCGCACCACCGCAACAGCGGTGCCGCGATTGGTTACCCGCTCCGGCCAAACCCCGTCCGCACCGGGCAGCACAACCCAGGCCGCGGCAAAGGTTTCCACTTCCAACTCAAACTGGCCACCGGCGCGGCCGAGTTGAAGGTCCAGGCGAGCTGGCCACACGCAAGTGCGCTGGGCCTGGTTGTAGAGATGGGGACATCGAATATCCGGGTGATCGTGCAACACCCACTCTCGCCAACCCTGCAATTCCGGCGGGATCGCCACCTCTGCCGCCAGCGCCACAGACATCAGGCTGAACCAGCCGACCATCACCGCCAGACACTTCCGCATGTTTTTACCCTTTGTTGTTTTTGGGGTTCCTGAGTTTGTTGAGCGTTTCGCATCAAAAAGAGACTGTGCTATCGAGTAAACAACCAGCCCCAGCAGAACGTCACATTGACGAAAAACAGCACAACACGCGTATCTAGGTGCAATTTCTTATTTAGGCTCTACCTGAACCGACACCTTTGCCACGCTATAGAGCACCACATTCCCATCGATCGCCTGCGTTGGATCGAACAGCGCAAGGTTTATACCGTCACTAACGGAACTGCGATAGACAACGCCATCAAAACCGCACTTTTTGATGAATTCGCAAAGATATTGACTGGGAATATAGTCAATTGCTGCCCCTGTCGGCTGAACGGGCCGCGTCAACTCCTCACCTAATCGCTCAAGGAGAGGTAAGTCAGCATGCAGCTGGCCGATCTTACTCGCGTCGTCCAAGATAAATGGTGACACGCGCTTGCGCGGATTACGCAAGTCAGCTGCTTTAATCTCTGGGATCGTGAAGTTGGCGACACAAGCATACTCACCGGCGTGAGGCCTGATCTCAGCAACGGCTGTATCGGGAAGCGATCCCAGATAAAGGTAGGGAATGCCTGCTGGGTTAGCCCTTCCATGAGATGAACGTCGCTTCGGCGGCGCTCGCATTTGCTCGATTGGGAAAATCTCTTCTTCTGTGTGGATTCGCGCGCGATACCATTTCCGTGGTAACGCGCGCGCCAAAAGCATGTCAAGCAATTCTTTGAGACGATCCAGGTCAATGGCCTTATCGAAAAACCAACGATTTGAATACATCATCTCATCTCGAAGGTTGTCCCACTGCGCAAGGCCTTCGCTGATATAAATTGCCGCCGGCGAGAAATTGCACCGGACGATTTCTTTATTATCAAGAATCTCGCCGAGAAGCTCACTAGCGTGAGCAATATCCATGCGCTGGTGACTGAAGAGCTGCCAGTCATCTTTCATCCATTCGACCAGCAGCTTACCTTCCTCACTCGGCTTGTAGACATTCACTAGCATTCCGAAATAGTCAAAGAGCCTGCTTGGTTCAATGAGTTGGGTATCGGCGGTTCCGCAAAAATCGCATGTCCCTTGTTCAGGATCCAGTGTAGGGAAAATATCATCACGCAGGCCGTGATCGTCGAAGCATTCGGGGCAACAAAAACGCTTTGCCATACTGATTAATCAAAATAGGCAGCAAGTGTCTCGATATGATGCTTCATCGAGAGCTTTTTGACAGAACCAAGACCGGGAAAGTGACCTTTTATGTGAAGACTACGAAACTCTTGGACTGCATAGGTATCGAGAATATGCGATTTACCGCTATCCAGTTTCTCAATCAGCTTTTCCAGGGCTTGGGCGAACTTTCCTGCGGGATCAGTTGGAGTGTCATTTGTAGTAGAAACGAAATGATTGATGAACATCACTTCATCTGCATCGGGATCAATGAAACTTAGGTGAATTGCAACGGCATAAGCGGGGCCACCACCATCCGAATAAACATCACCAACAGTCAAAAAATCACCAAAGCCATTCATTCCGAGGTCACTCTCGAAGGTCAAGTGTAGCTCAGAGAATTCTTCAACCGGGATCTTAGCGAATTCTGCATTCTTGCGAGGCTTAAAGCCGTCGCGAATCAAGATTCGCGTACTGCCTTCAAAATGCTTGCGGTAAAGCGTATTGGCATTATTTTCTATGAATACGTTTGTGAGATTCGGCATGCCATCACCCAATTCAGTCGCTAACGCTTTGGGGGCCGTAAAGCCCGCGTGAATTAGAACTGGGTGATGGTCGATATGCTGGTCGTAACAAGCGATTGCACTTTCAACCGACATCCCATTGCGTAGAAGGATACCGGCACAAATATTGTTACTATCTCTAAATTCTTCGTGGAGAAGGCCCGTAATGTTTGCCCCATCATCCTGATGATCACCGTGATAAGGGTTCACAATAACAATTGCGCGTCCGCCTGCTTCACATACCGAATTCAAAGTTTTCTTAAGGCCACCGAGCGACTCACGTACAGGCTCAATCACAGGAATGAATTTTTTTTCAGCTAGTAAGTTAGCGATTTCGCGAATTGTGATGAGTTCGAATTGTTTTCCACGAAAATAGGGATAATACATATGCTTATCAATTCCATGTAATGGCCGCGTGGAGCGGAGTATCTACAGCACCAATCAATCTCGAATGCTCAGAACGGCGCACTGGTATCGATAGCGCTGCTGCTTGCAAAGACCTAGGCAGCTGATCACAAAGATCACTGAGCGGAGCAAGATTACGTGTTCGCTTAAGCGTCCTGACCATTTCTGCATGTAGGACAACAGGGTCAAGTCTGGCGAAGAGTTCACGCATTGCAGAATGCTTTTGCGTATTTGGAACCTCCGGCACCGTCATACCCATAGCCTGCAAAATTGCAACACCTTCAGCTATTCGCAATGACTCGAACACGGTAACAGGACAAATCCGTGCGGGGCAATCTACTGCGTCGCGCACAGGAGTAATCCTGTATCGCTTAGAAAGACACAGAACTCCTACCTCTTGCGGAACTATTTCCAATATACCTTCGATATGACTTTCGCTTGCAATAACATTAACCGCTGCAAAAACTTTTTTGTAATTCTCAATCTGGTTGCTAAGTCTCGCAAGCGAATCCCGCTCCGACTTGATTTCATAGACGGTCGCAGTGCCGTTAAGAATGACGAGATCTGCTTTGCAGTTCCCAACACGAAACTCATTAAGCATTGAGGCAGTACGGAGCGAATGCTTTCCCATCAAAACTTTTTGGGTGACCGCGGATCGATAAATATACTCATCCCTGTGTCCCGCGACTTTTAAAATCTTGAAGGCAGCATCGAAAATATCGCCAACAGTCGCACATTGATCAGCTTGCTCAATTAGATCAGTTTGCCACAGTAATCGGCGAAACAAACCGGACTGGCCTTTCTTTGCCATTTCATGGAAAACAGCAGCAGAGAACAGACGAGCCAATGCGGAAAGTTGTGTGGAACTGCAAGTTTTCATTTCTCAATTCAACCATGCATTTTTTATAGACATTGTGCTTTCTCGTTGGACCAAAGCCCATTGTTATACAAGGTTATCGAGTGATGCGATGCCAACAACCGATTCACTGCCTAAATGAATCGGCTCCCAACGATAAATCTTAGCATTCATCGACAATTTGGGCGAATCCGGAACGAGACCGACTGTTTGTCAGTCACCGTTCCGCCCGCTTTATTTTCGGACGCTTCATGAGCTCACTGCAGAGCACCAAAGCAGCAAGATCTTCGACCTGAAAAAGATCCCACCTCCCATTTCTACCGCGCTAAAAATCTGGAACAGGGATTTATTCGAGGGGTCTTAAACGATCTCTACCCGCTTGCCCGTCGCCACCGATTTCAGCGCCGCCTCTACCACGCGTATGTCCGCCAGCCCTTCGCTGCCCGGCACCATCACGTCGCTGTTATTGAGAATAGCCAAGGCGTCGTTATCCATCTGCCGGGCTTGTTGGTGGACGATGGTTTTGTCGAGGGCTTTGCCGTCGCTTGTGCGGCCTTTTACGCCGGTGTAACTCTGCATAGGTTGCAGCTCATACCAGCCTTTTTTCCGCCTCCACCCGCAGGTGATTCATATTGCGCGTCACGCTGGTGGCGCAGTTGGCGATCAGGCCGCCGGGAAATTCCAGATCAAAAATGGCCGTCGAATCGGTTTTGGTAAATACCTCCGGCAGATCATTTTCAAAACGCGCAGTGATGGCGACAGGCTCAAGGCCGGAGGCGTAGCGCGCGGCGTTGATGGGGTAGACGCCCATGTCATACAGCGCACCGCCGCCTTTGTTGCGGTCCATGCGCCAGTCGTCCTGGGGCGCACCGCGGCCGGCATAGCCTGCCTCAGATTTCACGCTTTTGATCGCGCCGTAGGGTTTGCTGCTGGCGAACTCGATCACCGTGCGGGTATTGGGTTCGTGCTGCAGGCGGTAGCCGATGGAGAGCTTCACTTTATTTTTATTGCAGGCGTCGATGATGGCCTGACACTCCTCCACCGTCATGGCCATGGGTTTTTCACACCACACGTGTTTGCCCGCCTCGGCGGCGATGACGGAAAACTTTTTATGCAGGAAGGTAGGGGTCACGATGTAAACGACATCGATCTCCGGGTTATCGGCAATTTTGGCCAGGGTCTCGTAGGTGTACACGTTTTTATCGGGGATGCCGTACTTCTTCTGCCACTCGGGGATTTTCTCCGGGCTGCCGGTGACGATACCGCGCAGTTCACAGTGCTCGGTCAACTGCAGGCCGGGGGCGAGCAGCTCGCGGCTGTAGCCGCCGAGGCCGAGCAGCGCCACGCCGATTTTCTTTTTTGGTTTGGCCGCCCAGGAGGGCAGGATCAGGGAGGTGGTGGAAACTCCGGCCAGACCTTGGAGCAGGCGGCGGCGGGATAGATGAGGCATGAGGTTTCTCCTGTGGCTGAAGGGTGCGGTGGCGGGACAAGCGGCAGAGCATATAACAGTCCGCGAGAACCGGACCACCGGGTATTTGTAACCGGTCGAGGCGAGATAGACCGCGGATGCGGCAGTGAATTCTGACGGCGAAATCACAAAAAAGGCCGACGGGTGTCGGCCTTGGAGAGCGGTGCGGAATTAATTGCAGCCGATGCGGGTTTGCGAGACGGCGATGTTGTCGTATACGACGGTGTTTGCGCCGTGTCCCTGCCAGCCAATGCGTATCAGGCGAAAATTCACGTCGTAAAATCCGCCGTGATTGTCCAGCCAGCGGCTGTCAAAACCGGTGCTGCGGTTGTTATCAATCGTAAGCCCTTCTATCAGCCGATCGTTGTACCAAAGCTGCAGCAAATCATTGGTATTGTCATAGAAAATCTCGATGCAACTGAGCTGCCCTGGCGTCAGTTGAAATGAGCTATTCGCCTGACTGGGGTCGTATAAGTTAGGCGACACCGTATCGCCTACAGATGCCCGATTCCACAGAAGTTTATTGTCGCTGTGGAAACGTGCGCGGACGGAGCTATCGTCCATATTGGAGGCTGCGTCCTCCAACAAAACAAAGAAGTTAACCGCCCCTTGGGCTGCTTGGGCGGGTTTTGCATAAAAACGGACATAGGCACTTTGCAGCCCTTTAACCGCATCGATATCCAACCAAGCTGGGTGGCTATAACCGTTGCCACTCACGACTTCAATCGCCCTGCTGCCGCCAACACCAGTGGAAACATAGCTATAGCGACCACTACCGCCCGCGTTCTGAAAAGTCAGCCCTGCAGGCAGCTCCCCGGCAACGGCATCAGCGAAATTTTCACAAAACAAAACCCCACCCGCGCAATTTCCCGCCAAACCCGAGCTGCTGGAGCTGGATGAGCTGCTCGAACTGGAACTGGAGCTCGAGGACGAACTGCTGGAGCTGCTGCTCGAACTGCTTGAACTGCTTGAACTGGATGAGGATGACGACGAGGAGGAGCTGCTGGAGGAAGACGAGCTGCTCGAACCTGATGAGCCGCCGCCGCAGGCGGACAGCAGCAGAGTCAGGCACATAAAAAGCAAAGGTTGTTTCATGATGGCCACCGATTTTCCGATTATGAGGTGCCCACGCGGGCCCTGAGGCGGCGATCTTATAGTAAAGATGACTGCCCCGTCCGCGCGGCGGATCAAAAAAATCCGGTTGCCGATTGCTCGTCCTCAACGCCGGGCGGCGTTGCCCAGATCGTGTATCCGCTGGGTGATCGGCGGAGTCTCCTCCCGGTCGATGCGCACATCCAGCAACACCGGACTGCGCAGTGCCAAAAAGGCGTTAAAGTCGATTTCCTCCAGTTGCGCCGCGGAGTGCACCACTATGCCGGGCACGCCGATGGATTGGGCCTGCATGGCGAAATTCACCCGGTTCAGCTCCCAGCCGATGGATTCGGCGCCGCCCATACGCTGGCCGTGCAGCACCATACCCAGAGCGGAGTCATTGAGAACGATAAACACCACCGGCAGTCCGTGCTGGGCCGCGACGGTGATCTCCTGGGCGCTCATCAGATAGGCGCCGTCACCCACCAGGCAAACCGTCAGAACATCCGGGTTGGCCCGGGCCGATCCCACCGCTGCGGCAACGCCCCAGCACATGGAGCCGAAGCCGGCACCGATGCGCACCTGACCGCGAAAGTTGGTGTTGACGAAATAATGCGTGAACCACGCCCAGATGTTGCCCGCATCGAGATAGATGCGGGTATCCGGCGGCAATACCCGGTTGAGCACCGCCATCAAACGCTGGGGTTTGATGGGAGCAGAAACGTCGCGGCAGCGCTCTGGTGTCTCCAGGGTCGCACACGTACCCAGGCAGTTCACCGGGACTTCGCGCTCGACACAGCTATACCAGCGTTTGCCGCAGACCAGCGCGTCCTTCGCCAATTGATTGAGCTTGCCAAATACCAGGCCGGGATCGCTGCAAACGTGGTGGTTGGCCATGGGAGAGCGGGTGAAGTGTTCGGCGTTCTGATCGATGTGCACTAGGCGGGTGTTGAGCAGATGGGCATCCCAGCCGCCGGTGGCCAGTTCGGTGAGCGCCGAGCCCACAGCGAGAATCAGATCCGGCCGGCCTTCGCTGAAGAGCGCGCGTGCCGAGCTGTGTCCGGCGAAACCGTACACACCTCGATACAGAGGATGGCGCTCATCCACCCAATATTTTCCGGTTTGCCCCACCACAAAGGGGGCGTTCACCCGTTCGCAGAAGGCCAGCACCTGTTCCGCCGCCGGGCCGATTTCACCATCGATAAACACCGCAATAGTGTCGACCTTGAGAATCTTGCGCCAGAGAATCTCGATGGCGCGGTCATCGGCGATCTTGAAGTCGTGCGCGAAGAGATCCGCGTGAATGCGCTGGGGCGGCGCGCTGGCGGCAGCGAGCACGTCGGACGGGATGCTCAAATGAGCCGGCCCGTTGGGGCTGCGATGGGCGGCCATGATGGCGGAGATCAGCTTGCTCTCCAGTTGTTCAGCGTGGGACACCAGCGAGGAGAACACAGTGCAGTGGCGCATCATGGCCACGGTATCTATGGCGGTGCAGCTGCTCTCCTGCATGGCGCGGCGGCCGAACTTCGGCAGCGCCGTCTGCGCCGTGATCACCAGCATAGGCACATGGTCGGCCATGGCGGAGCTGACTCCGGTGATAAGGTTTGTGGCGCCGGGGCCGGTGGTTGAACACACCACCCCCATGCGACCGGTTTCCCGGTGATAACCGTCCGCCATGAAAGCCGCGCCGCCTTCATGGCGCGCCACCACCAGTTGCGGGCCTCCCGTGCGGCCGCTTCTGGCCAGGGCATCGAACAGTGGTTCTATGGAACCACCGGGTACACCGAAGACCCATTCGACACCCAGCTGGGCGAGATAATCGACCACCAGGTCGGCGGAAGTGGTTTGCTGCGCGGCGCGCAGCACAGGAGCAAGACGGCTATCCAACATATCAATCACCTATAAAAGTTTGCACGCCCGCGCCAGCACACGGCAGACATGGCGTTTGCCGCCCCACTGAACGAGCCAAGGAAAAAGATGGTTATAGCGAGTGCGGCAGAGCGCGCGGCGCTACACCCTGATAACGCACATCCGTGCAGATCTGCGGCAGGAAAGCCTGGGCGGGTTGGTCGTAGAGATCCCCGTAACAGGCCAGCACTCCGCTCAGCACATCAGCAGTGCGAATCCGGTAGACCTCCATAGCAGAAAATCCCTGGTCCATCAGGAATGCGCATGCGTAAGCCGCAGCGTTCATATCAGCCTGGTGGTGCACCTGCAGGTACTCCGCCAGACCTTCGACAAATCTCACATAGGGTCCGGGTGAAAAACCGAGCTCAGCGGTGAAGCGCCGCATGGGATCGAGGCGCTCATCGGCGACCTTCACCGGCCGGGCGAAGCCGCTGATACTCGGCACACCATTGCGCAGGGGGAAGCGCGCCACCAGCTCCGCAAAGCTTGCGCCGGCATCGTGATCCGCCTTCAGCTCACTCAGGGTAAGAACGGTGAGGTATTGCGCCTTGGCGCCGTAGGCGCGGGAGTCGGCGGCGAGAACACCCGCCGCCGTCGCCGCGACCGGCGACGCCTGGCCGTTGCCAGCCAGGGCGCCCAGTTGATTGCACCAGATGCGCAGGTCGGGGTAGCTGGTGAAAAAGACGGTTTTCTCCAGCCAGAGCGCCAGCGGCTTATCGATCAGGCGCCCGGTGATATTGAGCACCGCAAGCTGGGTGATATTGAGCTCCTGCAACAGATCGCCAAGCAGGCGGCGTCCGCGCACCAGCACGTCGCGCGCGCCCTGCCACTTGCCGATGCTGGTGCGGATATGGCGGCGGCGCTCATCCCAGAAGCGGGTGTCAGACACACTCATATTGCTCATCCCCCAACATGGGATTGCTGCTGATGGGCTGATGTGTCTGCTCCATGCCGTGCGCCATAACGCCCGGTGCTATAGCGAGTTGAAACAGACCGAGCGTCATACGCGGGCTGAGTCCCAAAGCCAGCCCTGAGGCCGCCACCAGACCCGGCGGCAACCAGCCCTGCTGGCGGCTGGCCAACACAGCGGCGAATTCCTGGCACCAGCGCAGCACCGGCTGCTCCGGCATCACCGCGATGAGATCGGTTGCCAGTTGCTGCCAGATGGGTTCAAGAGTGCCAAAACTGCTGCCGAAACCTGGCGGCTCGCTGCCGTCGACCAAACATTTCTCGGCGAAACCGGCCGGGTCTTCCGCCAGATGGGTGCTAATAAACTCCCAGGCACGCTCCGCCTCCAGGGCGCCGCCCCGGGTACCGGAGCCGGTTAAAAGACCAATTGGCAGCAAGTGCTCAGGGGCGGTTTTGCTGACCCCCGCGAGCATGGCCGCGCGCACCGCCGGATGGCGCGGGCCCGGATTGAGCAGACCGATCAACAGCACCTCCAGCAGGCGCCGCTGCGCCGGCGTTGGCAGCTCGCCCGTCAACAACAGCAGAAGCACATCTCCGTAGGGGCGATTGCGCCATAGCTCCGCCACGTCATAACCCGCGATAAAGCGGCGCTCCGCCACATAAGGGTTATGCGCCTGCGGTTCCTCCAAGCAGATGCTGGTGGTGAAGTCGGGGCGCGCGCCCGCCTCAGTCGCTGAAGACATAACTCACATCCATTAGCCAATGGCGGCCGGCCAGGGGGTAATCGTCCGGAATGAAACCGTTACTCGGCTCGCGCGCATCCTCATCGGTCAGATTTTTCACCGAGAGGCCCAGGCTGATAGAGCGCCAGCTCGTTTCGAGCCGGGTATCGAGCCACAGATAATCATCAATAGATGGACGCAGATCGCCGGGCGCCCGCTCGCGCGAGCCGACCCACTTGGCGCCGGTGTACCAGTGCCAGTTGCTGAAACGCCAGTGTGCGGTGAGATTGGCCATACGCTTGGGCACGGAGGAGATATCCACATCGCGCTGCGCGGCGTCATCCAGGAGGGAATAGTTGAAGTCCACAGTCAGCCGCCGGCCGGAGCGCCAGCTCAATTGGTATTCCAGTCCGTGCATTTCGAGCTGGCCACTGTTCTGCGCCACCTGCCCGCCCTGCGCCGGGACGAAGGTGATCATGTCTTTCCCCTCGTAGCGGAATAGGTTCAGCTCCATATGCAACGATTCGCTGAACAGGTAATTCAAGGACAGGCCGCCGTCCAGGGTATTGATGGTCTCCGGCTCCAAATCGGGATTGCCCATGCCCGCCGGGTTGTTCTGGGTATAGAGGTCGGCAAAAGACGGCGCGCGGAACGCGGTGCCGAGAAACAGCTTGCTGGTAAGGCGCGGCGTGGTCTGCCAGCTGAGGCCAAGACGAGGATTGAAGGTGGAGCCGAAATCGCTGTAGTGGTCGTACCTTACGCCCAGAGTGCTCTGCAGCGTGTCGCTGATGCGCCACTGATCCTGCAGCGCCAGGAAGTAGGTATTGCGTTTCTTGTTGGGCAGATAGACATAGGGCGTGTCGGTGACATCCACCAGAGTGCCGTCCACCACAGTCGCGTCGGGATCGAGCACCCCGGGACCGAAATTCTTCTGCTCGAAGACATCGGTCTCCACATGCTCATAACCGATAGCCCAGCGCACCCGATGGTTTTGCGCCACATCGAAAATATGATCCAGCTGCAGCGACATCGCCTGGTCATCGTTACCAGGCACGCCGATAACACCTTCGGTAAAAGTGACCTCGCGGGTAGGGTTCGCAAAATCCACGTTGCCATCCGCGCCTATGGGCACGCGCGCGCCGGCGGGAAACACCTTCGACCAGAGGCGGGAATTGACCCTGTGCCAGGCGGCGGTGAGGTTCATATCGCCGGTTACATGAGCGGACAAATCATAGGTGGCTGACAATGTCTGCGCCTGCTGGCGGAAGCTGCCCTCCGGATCCAGCGCTTGGGCAACGCCGGCCCCATTGCCGGATTCGCGGTTGCTCCAGTTCATATAACGCAGATCCAGGCTGCCCAGCTGCCACATCACCCGCCCGCTGTAGATTTCATGTTCGTCTTCCATAGGACCGGGCGCGCGGGACGCGGAAGTGTTGTACATCTGATCCAACAGGGTTTGTAGATCCGCCCGCACAATGCGGTCGCGATCCCCCTCACCCAGATGGGTACCAAGGGCAACCTGCAGCACGCTGTCACCCAGTTGGGCCCTATGGCTCCACTCCATCTGCTGGGTGTCAAAATCACCCGCCCGCGCGGTGACCTTGGAAGGCATCTCGCCCGGTTTGTAGCTGACCAGATTAATAATGCCGCCAACCGCGTCCGCGCCATAAATAGCGGAGCCAGGGCTGCGAATAACTTCGATCCGTTTGAAGGCATTGAGCGGAATACGCTGGCCCCAAAGGGTGCCGCCGTCGCGAATGTGACGAAACGGCAAGCCGTCGATAAGAATCAAAATCTGCTGGCCGAAAGCGCCGGAAAGACCGCGCACCACCGGCCGATTATTGCTGAATGCAGTCTGGGCTTTGGTAATGTGCAGGCCGGGAACATGCTGCAGGGCCTCGAACAATCGCGTCGCGCCCATGGCCTCCCATTCTTCCGCGTTGATTACCGTAACCGATGCTGGAGCTTCCTCGACGCTCTGCTCAAATCCGGCGGCGGCCGTCACCACGCGAACATTTAGCAAGTCATTTAAACCCAGCTCGAATAACGATATTTCGTTTTTATCAGAAGTGGAACTAACAATGTCCTGACCGAGGGCGATGCTGGGAATGAACAACAGTAGGCCGTGAACCAACCTTTTAACGTTCATTGCTTTGCCTTATTTTGAATTGAGCTAGCGGCGGGGCCAACAATCTCTAATTGAATAACGAGTAAACCACTGAACGGCAGTGTTATCGTTTTTTGAGTATAGACAAGAATAAGAATGCAAGTGACAGTGGAAAAATATTGCGCCGCCCAGCCAAAGCGGCGCGAAAGGTACTAACTAATAGGGAAGGAAATCGAAGGAGTAATTGAGAGTGGTTTGCAGCACATCCGAAGCGCCGAAATTAATGCCGCGCACCGCTGCAAGCAGCTTGCGCTCCAGATCCGCATCGTTGAGCTCGCTGGAGACGATCTGCGCGCTGGAGACTGCCCCGTTGGGATCTATCACCAATTTAAATACCACCTTGCCCTGCAGGGTGGGATTTTCCCGCAGTGCACGGTTGTAAATGCCGAAGATGCGCCCCTTGGCCTCCTCCATACGCTGACGAATATCCTGGTCGCCGCGATAGGCTTTTTCACGCGTCTGCTGTTGACGATTGTCGGCGGCTGCGGCGGACACTTCTTCCAGCTTGCTTTCCACCACGGTGGTTTCGCGGCCGGACAGGGCGACACCGCCGGTGTCGCGGCTCAGTGCCGCGGTGTTCACGCCACCGCTGGTCTGGGTCGCGGCTTTGCCGATCAGGCTGCGATCGACGGTTTCCGCTGCGGCCACAGCCGTGCTCTTCAGATTAGCGGTCGGTTTTCTCACATCGGCAATATCCAGCGCGTCGCGCATGTCCGCGAGCGTATCCATCTGCGCCAGCACACCGCTTTGTTTCGCCTGTTCAATCGCCTTTTGCAATTTCACCGGTTCAGGCTCCGACCTTTTTGGCTCCTGCGGTTTGGGATCCGGCTTCCTTTCCTCCGGCTTGGGATCGGGCTTTTTCTCCTCCGGCTTTTTCTCCTCGGTTTTTTTCTTCCACCGGTGGCGGAGGTGGTGGTTTGGGCAACTCCTTTTTCTCCAGCACCACACGGGCGAGTTGCGGCGGCAACCGCTCCAGCTCCTCGCGCTTGGGCTCGGGTACTTTTATATAGGGCACGGCGATACTCAGAATCAGCAGTGGCACGCAGAGCATCCCGAGCACACGCCAGAAGCGGCGGTCATCAGCTTGCGAGCTGCTCCACGGCAATTCCAGATTGGGCGCTACTGCAAATACCGCCATCTCAAAACCCTCCCGGCGACTGCATTTCTGGAGGCAGTTGATTGACCGCCAGAGAAATATTCCGGAATTCGGATTGCGCGCAGGTGGTCATGATTTTTTTCAACAGGGTGTAGGGTAGCGCAGCGTCGCCCATGATAGTGACATCGCGCCCTTTTTCCCGCTCTTCATCGGAAGCGTACGGCTTGCGCCCGGCGAGATATTCCAATTCCTGTTTCAGCGGTGCGATGTCTTCCGCTGTGCTGGCCATGACGGATTTAACATCGGTGATCTGACGGCCGTTGATGACGATGTCATCGCGGCTGACCATCACGATCAAATTGTTTTCCGGTCTTTTATCCGCGACCGAGTCCGGCAGTTTGATGCTTTTATTGTTTTGCAAAACCTCGACATTGGAGGAATTGACCAACAGAAAAAACACCAGAATGGTGAAAATATCCATCAGCGAAACCAGATTCAGCTTCGGCTGTGATTTACTGCGTTTGTGCTGCCGCGCCATGCGGCGTGCGTGCATCGATTGCTTCATTGCGCACCTCCCGCATTCACCGGTGCGTCGCCGAGGGAAATTTCCGGGAACAGCTCCGCCTCCACCAGGGACGCGGCCACTACCGCTTTAAACGAGCGCACGGTGTCCATCGCGGAGACGAGGGTCTGATAATCCGTATCCGGCTGCGACAAAATAAAAATATCGCGCTTCTCGATGCCCTGATCCTTCAGCAGGCGTTTGACCTCCTGCAGCACCTCGGAGAGCAATTTGAAATCGTAGGTGCCGTCTTTTTTCGGCACGGTTTTGAGAGGCGCACCGGCGGGATAATTCACCACCAGACCGTCCGGCAAAATCACCAGTTCAAGCATCTGATTTTCCGTCGGGTTGCTCGCTGCACCGCCGGTAATAATGTCCGGCAGTTTCAGATCCAGTACGGTGATATGGGAAAACACCATGCTCATCAACAGCACCGGAACCAGAATGATCATCAGATTCATGAACGACGTGATTTCAAGATCCGGATCTTCGCTCTTTCGTTTTCGAATGCGCATGTCGAACGACCGCCAGGAAATCAGAGAGTTTTCGGTTTATCCGAAGTGACGGGACGGTTCGCAGGCGCAGCGTCGCTTGCGCGAGTCTTGCCGCTGAAGGCGTCGCTGCTGGACATGATATTCAAGGTTTTCACACCAGCCATTTCCAGGCTGTCGACAATTTCCGTGGTTTTATTCTGAATCGCCGTGTGCAGCAACAGCAGCGGAATTGCGGCGATCAAACCGAATGCGGTGGTGTTCATCGCCACCGCGATACTCTGCGAGAGAAGTGCAGCTTTTTTCCGCCGGATCGGCGTTGGCAACGGCGGTGAACGCCTGGATCAAACCTATGATGGTACCCAGCAGACCGAGCAGGGTGGCGATATTGGCGAGGGTGGCGATATAAGAGGTGCGCTTTTCCAGGCGCGGCACCGCTTCCATCACGCCCTCTTCCATCGCGTACTCAATTTCGTCGCGGCGTGGGGTGTGCTGCATACGCACGAGGCCGGCGGCGATGATGCGGCTGATCGGCGCATCGGCGTTGCGCCCCATGTCGATGATCGCGTTGTAATCGCGCTTCTTCAGCAGCGGCAATATGCGATCGAATGCGCGGCGGTTCGAACTTCTCGCCGCGCTGAGAACCACCCAACGCTCCACCGCCACTGCCATTCCCACCACCAGCACCACGGCTATGGGATACATAAACACACCGCCATCCTGAAAAAATTTCACGGCATCGTTAAACATGTTGAACTGGCCTCCAAAAGCTTGGGCAAAATTGACTGAATTCCGATAATTCTCGATTGCTCGCGAGCCGCCTGAGGCGATTTGCGATTTATTTTTTCTCCGCTGGCGTCAGCTGTTCCAGATACTGCAGTTCGCGCAAGTGTTCCGGACGTTCTATATGGCTGAAAATATCGCGGTGCAACTTGGTGGTGAGCGGTTGAGTAAGGATAGTGTCGTCCTGTGCCGGCTGCCAGGGAACTATATAAAGCACTTTGGGCTGTTCCTGATTTCCGGTAACTGTATCACTCAACACCACCACGCCTTCGGTCTGGGCAAAAACCTGCACCGCCGCCGCGCACAATAAAAAAGAGAGAATAATTTTCTGCATAACCGCGTTTCCCATCAGCCGGCGGCGAGGCGCCGTTTGAGGTCGATGATCCAGCCTTCCACCTCTTTGTTGGGTTCGTCCGAGAGTTTCAACACCATCTCATAGTGTTTCAGTGCCGCATCGAACTTACCCATATAAAGGTCGTAGAGAATGCCGAGATTGCGATGTGCCGCGGCGTTGTGCGGCCACACTTCCAAAGCTTTTTGGTAGGTTTGTTCGGCCTCGGCAAAGCGCCCCTGTTCGCGCAGAAACAAACCCATCTGCACATAAGCGTCATTATTGAGCGGGTTAAGCGTCAGTGCCTGGGTGAAATATTTTTCCGCTTCCGCCGGTTTTTCCTGGCGCCAGCAAACAATGCCCAGATTGACCAATGGACCCGAGAGCTGCGGATGTTTCTGGCTGAGATCGAGCAATTGCCGCTCGGCGGTTTGCCAATCTTCGCTCTGCACGGCCACCAGCGCATCGCGAAATGCAGTTTCTGCGGCAGGCGGAATTTTTACGGCTTGAGTCAGATAGGGATTGGGAATCTTCTCGATGGCAGCGCGCGCTTCGCCGGAGACTTCGGGCTCGTCTACAGCCGATGCCTTCGCTTTCTTTTGCCCGCCGCCTGAGGCGCAACCGCCTAGTGCCAGCAGCACACCGAACAAGAGCGCAATCGCCGACCTGGTGTTAATGCAGACCATTGCTCACCTCACCGCTAACTTCCCGTTTGCCGTAACGCGCCGGCATGATTTTGGCGAGTTCGAGAAAACTCTGTTTGACCCATTTGTCGTACAGCCCTTCCCATGAACGCTCCGCCGTAGCCGCGAGCAGCTCCACGGATTTTTCCTCGAAAGGTTCGGCCTGCTCTTCCAGCAGAATTTCATATTGCTCCAGCGCCAGCTCATCCAATCCTTTGGGGCGTTCGGAATTCACCAAGTCGCGGCTCAATTGGGAATACACATTGCCGATGCGGTAATTCGCCTCGGTAACAAATTCCGCCACACCGTAATCCAGCACGTTTTTATAGGCTTTGAGCGTGTCGTCCAGGGCGCGTTTTTTTGCCGCCAGACTGTTTTTGATCGGCAGGGTGAGTTTGATGCTTTCGAAACGGTTGAAAGCCTCGCCGGCAAACTGGGCACTGGCGTAGGCGGCGAGGTAGCGCGAGCGGTCGCTGCGATCACCCCCCGCCTTGGCGTCGGCTTCGATCAACTGGTTCAGCCACTGGCGGCGCGCTTTGTCATCGCCCTGCTTTTCCGCGATCTGCAACAGCTGATAGCGCGCTTCCGTCGCCGCGGCGAATGGCCGCGGGTAGGCTCTCACGTATTCCGCATAGCGCCCGGCAGCATCGCCCAAACGCCCGGATTTCTGGTACAGCTCGGCGGAGAGATAGAGCGACTGGCGGCGCGCATCGGGATCCGCATCGTTTTGCGCCATCACCGCGAGTGCTGCGGCGGCCTTGTCCCACTGCTCGGTCTCCTGATAAATCAACGCCAGCTTGGGCGCCAAGGTCGAGCTCAACGTATGTCTGGGGAAGCGTTGCTGGAAGTCGATGAATACCCGCTCGGCGGCCGGCCAATCCTGCAATTCCATCAAATAATTGCCGGCGTCGTACTGGGCGCGCACAGCGATATCGCTGCCGGGCGCCGCAGCGTCCACCAGCAGCAATTGGGCGACAGCACCGCGCAGATCGCCGGCAGCCACCTTCTGCTCGGCGGCTTTGAAAATACTGGCGGCGATGCGGTCGACCACGCCGGCGCGCTCCGCGTCCGCCGCTTCCATCAGCGCCAGAGCGGCGCGGTAGGACGTTTCGGAATTGGCGTAGTCCGCCGCATCAAATTGGGTGTGGGCGAGAATCAGCCAGGCGGTTTTGCGCAGCGCGGGCTCGGGCGGCGGTTGCCATTGAGTGATGCGGGTGGCAATGGGCACCGCCTGGGCCTGATCGCCGCCAGCAAACACCTCCTGGGCGGCCTGCGTCAGGACGGCAACGGCGCGCGGATCCTGCGGATAGTAGTCGGCAAAGCTGATGGCGCTGCGGATTTTATGCTCGCGCAAAGACAGACGGCGGGTGTCATCCGGCGCTTGGTCCGCTAGGGTCTGCAGCGCGAGAATCGCCGCGTAACCCGCCTTGGCGCCGCGCTCGGGATCCAGCTGCTCGTAGGCCACGTTTTCGTAGGCCTGCACCGCGCGATCGAGGCGACCGGCTTCAAAAAAGGCCTCGCCCATCAGATAGGTGATCTCCGCACTGCGCGGGCTGTTGGGCACAGTGCGCAGGTACTGATCGTAATACTCCGCCGCGCGCAAAAATTGCGGTTCCGCCGGGGCGGGAGTTTGTCGCGGCTTGTTGCGCGCCTGTTGATAGGCGCGCTCAGCCGCCAGCAGCGCCTGCCCTTCGGCGTGATAGAAGCTGGACAGTTCGTCGAGGAAACTCTCCAGGCGCGGCAGCAGCGCCTGCTGTTGTTCCGGCGCGCGCGCCGCCCAGAAGGCGCTGTCCACTCCATACTGCTGCACAAACGCTTCTTTCGCCGGCAGGATCTGTTCGGGGAAGCCGCCCTCTTTGTAAACCTCGATGCGCTGCACGGCGAATTCGGGTCCGTGTTCAGACTCGGGGAAAATCTCGATGTATTCGCTCAGCGTATCGGCCGCGTCCTTGAAACGTGTCTTCTCCAGATAGAGGCTGCCGAGGCTCTGGTAGAGGCGGTGCTGATAGGGTCGCGGGCCTTTCTGGGCGAGCAGTTCCGCTATCGACGGCGCGCCTTCCAGATAAGTAAAAGTGATGCCCATGACCCGCAGGGTATCGTCCATCAAACTCCGCTGGGCGTTGCTGAGATCGGCTTCCGTGCGGTTTTCATGCAGCAGATCCAGAACCTCGACAAAGCTGTCGAGACCGGCGCGGAAGTCGCTCGCCTTGAACTGCGACCAGCCAAGCATGTACAGGGCGTTCAAATAGAAAGGCGTATCGCGCCCTGTGTCCACGACGGTTTTATAGAGCTGTTGCGCTTTGCGGTACTGGCCGCGGCTAAACGCCTGATCGGCGCGGCGGAAATCCGCTTCGGCGGCGTAGGGGGATTCCGGGTGCAAGGCGACCAGACGGGCCAAGGCGGCATCGGATTCAGCCATGCGGCCGTCCAAAGCGTAGGCTTTGGACAGGCGATACAGCAGGCGCTCGTCCGTGGCCTTGTCCGCCTGGGTTTCCTCCTGGGTGAGGAGCTGGTCGTAGAGCGCGATGGCGTCGCGGAAATGCTCCTGCTGTTCCACCTCGGTGAGCTGGCGGTTCTCGCTGCGCGCCATTTCGATGTCGGCCAGACGCACCTGGATACGGTGGCGCAATTCCGGGGCGGCCGCCACTTCTAGCGCCGCGCGGTAACTTTCCTCAACCTGATCGAGGCTGGCCGGCGTCACCGGCTCCGCATCCGACGGCAGCTGCGCGGGGGCAAGTCCGCGAGAGTCGGGCCGTAGGGCCGCTTCTCGCCGCCCCACCAGGAACAGGCGCCGACAAACAAAAGAGCGGCGAGCAGTAAAACGGGACGGAACAACGCCTTTATGTTCATCAGCCGCCCTCCGCAGGAGAGGCCGGCACAGATCCGCTCACCGTCTGGTCGAGCAGGCGGGCGATGGACAGGCGGGACTGGGCAAGATAATGCTCGAGCCGAACCTGCTGTTGTTCCAACACCAGCAGCACCTTGCCGCGCAGAGCGTCCTGGGACAGTTCGATGGCGCGGTCGATATCGGTGCTCTGCAGCAGCAGCTGTTCGGCGGCGCCAGCGATGCGCTGGCGGTAGGGATCCAGATCGAAGCCCTGGTCCAGAATTGCCTGAATGCGCTGTTGCGCGGTGCGAGCGGAGGCGAGTTCGCGCTGCAGCTGCGTCAGTTCAGTGCCGGCGCGCCAGAGGCGCTCTTCATACATTCCCATGGCCCGCCATACCATCAGGCCCTTCTGGCGGCGCAGGGATTCCTGCAGACTTTCGAGCTCCTCTGCCGGCATCACCTCAACGCCCATTTCCCAGGCGCCGCGCTGCAGCGTGGCGATATTTTTTTCCGCCCGCACTATGCGCTCCAGGCGGCCCGCATCGGCTTCGTCCACCAGGCGGAGAAAATCCTCCTCCTTCTGCAACCGCGCAACCTCCACCGCTGCACTCTCGGTCTGCGCCTCCAGCTCGGCGATTTTTTTTCCTCCAGCCGCTGACGCGCCAATGTGTCCAGCTCCCGGGCGCGGTTAACCTCGCGCTCGTCGAGCATGGCGGCGTAGAAATCCAGCTTGCCCTGCCACTCGCGGAACTGATTCTGGATGGCGAGCAGATCGCGCAGCTCGCGCACCAGGCCGAGAAAATCCTCACGGGCAAACAGGGTGATCAGATAAGTCATCTGCGGTGACAGCTGCTGTTGTTGGGCGTGATCGAGCCAATTGATGTCACTGCTGCGATCTATGTTGAGCGCTTCGCGGATGGCGTAACCCTGCACCTGGCCGATCACCTGGCGCAGCTGGTCGATCTCGGCGAGATAGCCCGCCTCCGCCTTGCGGAACTCCTGCAAAGCCTGGTTTTTGTAGCCCATCTTTTCATAGGCATATGGGATGGCGACCAGCACTTCCTGGGTGTACTCGTCCACCAGCGAGCGGCGGGCGAGCTGCTGCCAGGGGCGCAATGCAAGGTTGTAATCCCCTTGCTCCACCGCCGCCCAGCCGTAACCGAGTAGGGCGCGGTTCGACAGCGGGCTGTCCAGGCGCACCAGTGAAAAATGGCCAACCGCCTGGGCGTATTGTTTGTCCAGCAGCGCCGCGTAACCGGCGGCGGTCATAGCTTTGTCGTAGAGGCCGAGATATTCGGGTGTGGTTTGCGGCAGCTTCTGCACTTGCAGAAAATAGGGGATCGCCTTGGCGAATTCACCCTCGCGACTGAAAGCGGCGCCGAGATTGAATTGCATGTAGGGCGCCAGGGGGACTTCAATTGGTCGCGCAGAATCGTATTGGCTTCATCAAAGCGATTGCGTTGTACCGCCAGATTGAACCGCAACGCGGCCACTTCTGGAGCGAGCTCCTCGTGGGGTTTAGCGCTGATCTTCGCCAGGGCTTCTTCCGCCGCCGGCCAGTCGCCGCGCAGATAGCGCATCTGTGCAAGATAGAACCAAGCCGAGGCGCGCGTGCGCTGAGGGCGGTTGGCGTCGAGCAGACGGGTGAAAATGTCACTGGCGCGGCGCTCCATGCCGTAGGCCATGCTGAACCCGCCTTCCATGATTTCCGGATTGTCGCCGTGGCCGCGGATGCCGCCCTTCTTCTGCGCCACCATCAGCTCGGTCATGGCTTCGAGGTTTTGGTTTTGGTAGTAGTTGTACAGCGCCACACCGTAGCGCAAGTCCGCAACCGTGCTGAGCGGCTTGTCCTTAGTCAAAGCCGGTTGCGCCAAACATGCCAGCAGCACGCTCGGCAGCAGAACTCTCGCTGGTAAGGTCAACCGGCGCAACACGCTCATGGGCTTCCTACTGCAGCTGCCATTCTTTGAATTCAAACTCCGGTTCCATGCTGGCGGTGGAGTCCTTGATGCGCATCTCCAGCATGGTGGGATTCTGATCTTTCTTCAGGGTGTAGGAAGCGGCGCGTTTGTACTCGCGGCGCTGTGGCCCGTAGCCGTGTACAAAGGCGGTAATTTCGTGTTTGCCAGTTTTCAGATTGCCCAGATACAAACGCTGGATGCCGCCGCGGTTCATGGCGCTGTTTTGCTTTTCGGTATAGAGATGGCTCGCCACCAGCTGGTCATCGATATGCAGCTTGATGGCATCCAGTTGGAAGTAGTGGCCGACATCAGCGGAGACGTAGACGGCGATCTGGGTGTTGGCGGGAAACAGCAGATCCTCTTCGAGAATCAGCAGGTCGCGATTGAGCTCCAGGGCGGCCTGCTTCAGATCCTCCACCTGCTGGCTGAGCGGCGAGGAGTTTTCCTTGCGGGCGGTAAAGTTTTTCGCCTCATCCCCACTCCCTTGCGCCACGGCGCCGGTCCACACCAACCAGCCCAGGAAAATCGCCGGCAGTGCGCGGCGCCATTGAAGTTGTCTCAAAGTCTTATCTCCCCAATTGACGACGGCTGCGAGATCGGTTGGCAGACCAGACGCACGACGAACCGCCGGAACGCCGAACCGTTGGACAGGCCGTTTGCTTTGGCGTGGAAACAGGCGTGAAAAACGAGGTGCGATATTAACGGCCAGACCCTGTAATGGGAACCGACAAACAGGTTAACTTCATAAATTTAGCACGCGGATAAAAATCCACTGGCCGGCGACAGAAGAAGGTGGGAATTTTTTGTGGCCTGAATCCCAATACTTGCGCATCGGCACGGCACATCAAGGGGAAGGCGGCTGCAATCCCGGGCTGTAATGCACTTTGCCGGCGGCATCGATAATCACCGCATCAAAACCGGGCAGTCCTTCCAGCAGCGCCAAACCCTGCTCCACTCCGAGGACGAACAGCGTGGTGGACAGCGCATCCGTGTCCGTGCCCTGCGGGCCGAGGATGGTCACGCTGATCACCGAGTCGGCGGAGCGGCCGGTTTTCGGGTTGATGATGTGATGCACCCGCTCCCCGGTCTTCTCGTCGATAAAAAACCGCTCGTAATCCCCGGAGGTGCTGACCGCCACATCGCTGAGCGGCATGGTGAGCACCACTTCGCGGTCATCGGCGCCGCGCTGGCGCGGATTCTTGATACCAATCAACCACGGCCGCCCGCGCCGGTCCCCCAGCAGACGGCTGTCGCCGCCAGCACTGACGGACGCATGGGTAATGCCGTAGCGGCGCAGAATCTCCACCGCCCGGTCCACCGCGTAACCCTTGGCGATGCCGCCGAGATCGATGCGCACGTTGGGGTGGGCGAAGGCGAGCGTGTGCCGCACCGGGTCCAACGTCAGGAATTTATAGTTGATGGCAGGGAGCAGGTTTTTCCGTTGTTCGGCGTCCGGCTTCTTTTTGCCTCGGTAATCATAGAACCAACCGAGCGACGCGAAGGTGATGTCGAAGGCGCCGCCGCTGAGCCGGCTGTAATGCAGCGAGCGCTCAATGAGGTAGCTGAACTCCGCCGAAATTGGCACTGGTTGCTGCGCCGCCGTCGCATTGAGGCGGGCCAGCTCACTGCTTTCGATATAGGGTGAATAGGTGGCATCGATGCGGCGCATGTCCGCCATCACGGCGGCTATGGCCTCTTTACCTGCGGCGGCCTGATCGTGCCACACGGTGACCGTCACTTCGGTCCCCATGATGTCCTGCTGGTCGTGCAGCCACTCCGCCCAGCCGGTGCCGGGTGCCAGCAGGATTCCGATCAGCCAGCACCGCAGCAGTCGCACCGGATCAACCTCCCACAGGCCAGGTCACTTTGAATGAGCCGTCGTCGAGCGCTTCGGTGAAGAGCTCCAAGAGCGTCTTTCAGAGGTTGCGGCGCGGTGTCTTTCGGCGTGATCAAACCGTTGAGGGTCGGCTGCCCGCCGACGGTGTAGTCGCCCTGCAGCTCCACTTTGAAGTCGCCTTCCAAGTCGGTGATATTCAGCGCTATGCCGCCCTGACCATTGGCGCGGGCATCCGCGGCAAATGTACCGAGCGTAAACCAACCGGTGCCGGCATTAACCGCCAGACGCTGCCAGGTCAAGTTGCCTTGCAGATCCTTCACGCGCCCGTCCAAGGTCAGGTCCGCGCGCTCGACTGCAGCGCTGCCAATCCCGCCAACCTGGATATCGGGATGGTTGTAAAAGATCTTCGCGGGAACTTGATCCACCATGAGCTTGCGCACACTCAAGGTGCCGCCAGCGCTCTGGCAGACGTCGCCCTGCAGACTGGGGCTGCGCACATCGAGGCAGGCCTTGAATAACAGCAGCGACCAGCCGTGCAGCCGCCATTGCAGCGCGCCCAGATCCAGGGTGTGGCCGTTGACCGCCACCTGCGCGGAACCGGCTCGACCGGACCAGAGGGTGCCAGACACGCCGGTGAGGCTCAGTCCCGGCACGGATTTGAGTGCGACCCAAGCACCCCATTCCGCCGGGGTGCGCGCCACGACCGTGACGAGGAAATACACCGCCAGGCCGATGAAAAACAACAGTTTCGCCAAACGTTCCACTCAGCCCCCTGGGTCAACTGAAGATTCACCTGCACCAGACCGGGATTGCGGTCGGCGGTGATGGTGAGATCGCTGATCTGCAAGCCGCGCTTGTTTTCCATTTCATTGAGCCAGGCGACCACTTTATTGAAATCCGAGGCCGCCAGACGCACGCGCGCGCTGTTGCCGGAGGGCTGTACATTCTCCATGGTGAGGCCGAATTCGCGGGTGCTTTCGTTGAGCAGCGACGTGAGATTCTGATTGCTGACCTCCTGGCCGCCCTGGCGGCGCGCCAGTACCTGACCGGCGAGCTGGCGCACTTCCTCCTGCTCCTGCAGGGATACCTGATTGCGCCTCTCCTTGCGCTCCAGATCGTTTTGCATCGGCATGAACACCATGAACACCAGGATGTAAATCAGCACCGCCACACCGCCGATCCCCAGCATCATCTGCTCGCGCGGGTTCTGGTCCATAAACCACTGTTTTAATTCGTTCATCAGCCTGCCTCCGACACGCGCAACTGCGCCTGGTGGACATCGCCGTACACGTTGGCGCTCTTGATCTCCACGCTCAGCCCTTTTTCCGCAATCCGGCTGCGCAGCGTCTCAAAGGTATCGAAACTCTTGGCTTCGAGATTGAGTTGCAAATGGCCGGTGTCGTGGCTGTAGCGGAAGCTGCGCACGGACACTTCGTTGAGGGATTTGATCGCCGGTGCGATACCGGCGAGCAGGGAGACCACATTGGAAGACTGCCCCTGATTGGCGCCGCCGCCGAGCATACCGCGCAGCTGGCGCGCGGGGTCGCTGATGGTGCCCTGGGGCACCGCTTGGCGAAAAATGGCATCGGTCTGGGCCATGATGCGCTTGCGCTCAGCCTCAACCTTGCTCAAGCCTATGGCGGTGGTTGCCACCGCAATAAGAAAGCCGGCAGCGGTGGCAATGATGGGGTATTTGAATTCCTGCCACCACTTTTCGAACGGCAGGCGGCGGGCGAGTTTGCCGCTGCGAAATTCCGGTGCCAGCGGGCTGGCCGGACTCACCAGATCCCAAAAACCCGCTTCCTGTTCGGCAATCGCGATGGCTTCGTTCTGGGTGATGGTCGCCGGCAGCAGCGCGTGCAACGCCATCAGGGACGCTTCACTGTCGCCATAGAGATGCAGTGCCGCCGGCGGCGGATACTGCGCCGCCAGGGCCGCCAGAAAGGCACCGGCCATGGACTGCTCCACCGCGAATCCCGAACCTGCCTCCACTTGGGCAATCAGCGCTTCATTTTCCAGCAGCAACACCCAGCCTTCGGCCGGGCGCGGCAGCTGCAGATAATCGACGCTGCAACGCTGCACTTCAGCGCCCGCCGCTTCGACCTCGCCAATGCACGCCTGCAGCCAGTCCGCGTCGGTATAGGCAACGGCAATAGTGTCGTTTTCGACGTTGCCGTAGACGAAGTGCAGGTCTTCAACCGCGTCTATGATGCCGTCTTCAATTTCATAGGGGAGGATCTTGAGCAGCTGCTTGCGGTCCTTGATCTCCACCTCAACCCGCTGACTCACGACCTCCTGCCCGGGCACGATCAACCAGACCTGCCGACCTTCCACCGACTCCTTGAGCAGATTGACGTCGCCTGTATAGAAGGCTTCGCTCAGCCACTCACCCTCGGCCGAAGCTTCGCGCCACTGCCAGAGGTTGTGCCCGATTTTTCTCACCAGAATTCGTTCTGACACTCGCTTTTACCTGTCGATGTTTTTGTTATCGCCCTTACCAGCGCTAAAAATTGGCGTCGCTGCGACGCACCACGTGGACATGATTGACGCCGTTCATCTCACCGCGAAACAGCAACGTCTTCGAACGCCGCACCTGCTCTCCCACCAGGGTCTCGGCGGAGAACAGAAAATAGCGGCTCGTTACACCCAACAGCTCCTTCTCGACCTCCGCACCATTGCCGAGCAAATTGCTGGCTTCGGGGCCGTTGAAAAATTCGTCCACCGAGCGAAAACCCTCCGCCGCCGCGCGGCGCCTCATCCAGCCGCTGCGCGTCTTCCGGCATCAGCGGCTGAGTGAGCCCACGGCGGTTGAATGCACGCAGGATTTCCGGTTTCAGGGTGTTCACATTCATCATTTCGCCGTATGGCAATACGATCACCAGCGGCAACAACTTTTGATAGATTTCCGGCGTCATGCCTTTGATTAAACTTAGCTCACTGACGCTGGTCATGAAACCGTTGGTAATGGGATAGGGTGGGTCCAGATCGCGGTAAAAATCCGCCTCGGCCCCACCAAAACCCGACACCTGATCGTCCGGGTCCAACCAGTCCTGAATAGCGTCAATCAGCTCCATCGCCGCCTGGTATTGAATCGGCCCCTCTTCCAGTTCGATTGTCTGCAGCAGTCGGACAAAGCGCCGCTGGTGGTCGTTGAGCAGGTCCCAGGGTTCTTTGGTGCGGTCGTTGGGATTGCCGCCCTGCGGTGCCGGTCGGACCAACTGGTTCAGATTGATCCGCCCGTGGGCATCCTCGATAGTGCCGCGAATCCAGCCCCTCATCTGTGGGCAGGGCTTCACCGGCTTGCGCCCAGATTTCACCGAAGTGATCCACCTGGCCGGTTTCCAGCAGGTCGTCATATAGCACCTTCCGCGCCATCTGCTCACCGCCTTCCATATAGGCGCGCGCCTGGGAACCGTGCCAGCGGTTTTCGTTGCGCGCCATACTCAGGCCGAAGCGCCAACTGACCGATACCACCACAGTGGTGACCAGGACCACGATCAGCAACGCCATGATCAGCACAACGCCATGCTCACGCTGATTACTGCGGCGGTGCTTACTGTAGGAAGCCATCGCCATTATCCGGAGTGCCGCCGCCGTTATTGTTTTGGTCGTTATTGCCCTGATTGTTGTTCTGGTTGTTGTTTTGATTGTTGTTGTTTTGATTATTGTTGCCTTGGTTATTACCACCGGGCGGCAGATTCTGGTTATCCGGGCCTTTGCCCGGCAACAAGCTGTACAGGCGCTTGATCTCTCCCATGTCCTCAAGAGTCAGGGTCAATTCTATGGCAATCGGCAACTGCTCCGGCGGCCGGCCGGTGGCGGGCCAGGCGTCGAACCAGGGTCCGCCGGCAATCGAAACCCCCCGCCCCAGACGGCAATACCCGCACGATCAGATTCGTCACGCCGTCCAGCAATTTTTGCTGCTGCGCTTCATCCTGCTCCGTTTCAACCGGGTTGTACCAGGTGTCGCGCCAGATGGTCTCCTCGATATAGCGATATCCGACCCGCACCTCTTCTGTGCGCCGCTGGTTCAGCGGATTCGCCATGCCGCCCCGCATAACCGTCAGCCAGTAATCATCACTGACTGCCACATAGAGCGCCGGCAGTGTTTCACCCAGGCGCTGGCGCAAGGTTTTAGGCACGGCGTTGCGCAAATCACTTTCGATGATGAAAAGCGTGCGATCTATAGCCGCCAGACGGTCCATAGCCTCGCGCGTTGCCGCAGCCCCGGAGGCCGCGGTGTTGAAGGCTTGCGAGGCGAGCATGGCGATCATCGCCATGATGAATAGCGCCACCATCACTTCCATCAGAGTGAAACCTGCTGAGGCCACCTTGCAGTAGAGGCGACCTCGTCCCCGCAGGCGCGGATTTGGGCTATTCAAGCAGGAACCCCGAGAGTTCAACCAGATTGTTTTCCTCGCCCTGCATGCGCACCCGCACGCGCAAACGCAAAAGCCCTGGCAGGGCCGTTTCTTCCATTTCCGTCTGCCAGTCCCAGACCTCGCCCGCCATACGCGTGTCGTCCGCTTGGCGGCCGCGCGGCAGAACGCCCTGCAAACGCTGGGTCAGATAAATTTCCTGTAGTTTGTTTTCCGCCACCCAATAGGCGACAGCCACATCGCGGCTGTGGCCGGCGGCACTCGCCATCCCGCCGATGCGCATCAAAAGCGCGGGCAGCGCCAGGGCGACGACCAAAAGCGCCACCATGACTTCGACCAGGGTAAAGCCCCCGACCACGGTAAATCCTGTGCTTTTTCTAGAAGCCATTTTTGGCTCCTTCCGGCGGTTCCGGCGCTTCACGCCAGACCAATTGACCAGTTTCGTCCACCTCAATGTGCTGGCTGAACCCGGGGATGCGCCGGTCGGTGATTTCGATGACTATGGGAGTGATTTCCCCCGACGGGTAATAAGCCGTCACAGGGGTGGTGCGATCCACCTGGGATTCGTAATCCCACAGCATTTCGTTGATCTCCACCGTCAGTTGAACAGTGGGCGGCAGGGTGACGGTGGGCGCGTTCGGCATTTTTTTGCCAGCCTTCACTACTTGAAGTGATCCAGCTGTAACGCCAGCCGATCTCGTCGACGGACTGGCCGCGCTGCACCTGCCACTCCGGTGGCTCGAGAAACAGCGCAGAGGTTTCTCCCGAGAGAATGGCGCGCTCGCTGGCAAACTGCGCGAGCCCCATAAACTGCTCAATGGTGTTCCAGATTTCCTCTTCCGGTTCGCCACCCCGCATGGTCAGGGATACCATAGCGAGGCCCATGCCGATCACCAGAATGACCGCCATCAGCTCCAGCAGCGAAAAACCACCTTGAGCCTTTATCTTCATACATGTTGCTTAGGGGTGAGATCCTGAGCATCATCCCAGTAACCCACATCCGCATCCTCGCCTTCGCCGCCGCGCACGCCATCGGCGCCCAGGGAATACATATCAAACGGTCTGCCGGCGTCACCGGGACTGACGTAGATGTAGTCATTCTCCCAGGGATCCTTGGGGATCTTATCCATATATTGGCGCCAGCGCTTCGGCTCTGGATCGCCGCTCGGCTTCATCACCAACGCCATCAAGCCCTGCTCGGTAGTGGGATAGCGATAGTTGTCGAGGCGGTAGGAGTCCAACGCTGTTTTTAAATTGCCAAAGTGCGCTTTTACCGTTTGTGCTTTGGCTTGGCTGATGTTGTCGAATACACGCGGCCCCACCACACTGAGCAGCAGCCCCATGATCACGATCACGACCATGATTTCGATCAAGCTGAAACCACGCTGACCACCTTGTTTCATAAATCCCCCTGAAATTATTAGAAATGCCGGATTTCGATTAACGACCTACCATTTGGTTCATCTGGAAGATCGGCAGCATAATCGCCATCACAATAAAAAAGACGATGCCCGCCATGAACAGAATCATGGCCGGCTCCATCAGACCCATCATTGTCCCCAATGTGAAAGACAGTTCCCGCTCCTGGTTGCGCGCGGCGTGGAGAAGCTGATCCGCCAACTGGCCATTGGCTTCACCACTCGCCACCATCTGCACGATCAGCGGTGGGAATTCATCCACCTGATCCATGGCGCGACTCAGGCTGGTGCCCTCCTGGACCGATACCGCTATGGCTTTGGCCGCCTCCTGCATCACCCGGTTGGACAACACCTGGCTGGCAATACGCAGCGCCTCCAACAGAGGCACGCCGCTTTTCACCAGTAGCCCCAGCGTATTGGCATAGCGCGCAGCTTCGGAAACCCGGATGAATCCGCCAAAGAGCGGCATTTTCAGCAACAGCCGATGCCAGCGCAACTGGCGTTCCGGCGCTTTGAGAAGCTGTTTGAATAGAACGATCGCACCTATGATGCCGATGAGCACAAACACGCCATAGTTGACGATAAAGTCGCTCGTGCCGATCAGGATCTCGGTAATCAACGGCAGTTTTTGTTTGGTCTGGGAGAACATGCCCGTCAGCTTGGGGACGACAAACGCCATCAAGGCCATCACCACACCCATGCTCACGCAGAGGAGGACAATCGGGTACATCATCGCCATCTGGATCTTCTGCCGGGTCTCCTGGCTGCTCTCGGTGTACTCGGCGAGCTGCTCCAGCACTGGGCCGAGGAAGCCGGCGGATTCACCCGCCTTCACCATGGCACGATAGAGAGTGTTGAAAGCGCGCGGCGCCTCCGCCATGGCCTGGGCCAGACTCAAGCCTTCCAAAACTCGGGAGCGGACCTGCAGCAGCAGGCTCTTGATCGCAGGTTTGCGGCTTTGTGTCGCGGCCGCCTGGAGAACTTCATCCAGAGGCAAACCGGACTGCAGTAGAGACGCCAGCTGGCGTGTGACCAGGGCTATCTCTTTGTGATTGAGTTTGGGGCCGCCACTGCCAAACAGGCGGCGTCCGCCGGAGGATTCAGGGTTGGCGGCGGATTTGCGCTTCTGTGACGAGCTGCGCACATCCAAAGGTTTGAGCTGGCGCTGCCGCAGCAGACTGCGGACATGGCGCTCCGAGTCTCCTTCGAGAACACCTTTGACGGTTTTGCCATTGGCATCCAGTGCCTGATAGGAATAAGCGCCCATATCAACCGACGACCGTCACCCGCAGCAGCTCTTCCACACTGGTGATACCGGCAAGCACCTTGCGGCGACCATCTTCATCAATGGAATCGCAGAACTGGCGTGCATGCGCCAGCATCGCCTGTTCACCTACACCCTCATGGATCAGCTGGCGCAACACATCATCTACCGGAATCAATTCATAAATACCGGTCCGGCCGCGGTAGCCGGTGTGGTGGCATTTGTCGCAGCCGACCGCGTGGTAAATACGGCTGCCCTTGGGAATATTGATGCGCTCGCATTCGGAATCGCTGGCGTCGTGGGGCCTTTTACAGTCCTGGCAGAGCTTGCGCACCAGACGCTGCGCCATCAAGGCTTCGAGACTGGATGAGAGCAGGAAGGGTTCGATCCCCAGATCCTGCAGACGCATAATCGCCCCTATGGCGGTGTTGGTGTGCAACGTCGATAACAGCAAGTGACCGGTCAAACTCGCCTGCACGGCGATGGCGGCAGTTTCCCGATCGCGGATCTCACCGATCATCACGATATCCGGGTCCTGACGCAAAATGGCGCGCAGGCCGCGGGCGAAGGTCATGTCGACCTTGGTGTTCACCTGGGTCTGACCTATACCCGGCAAAACATATTCGATCGGGTCTTCTACGGTGAGAATGTTGCGAGCCCGGGTATTCAAATGGCTCAAACCGGAATAGAGCGTAGTGGTTTTACCGGAACCCGTCGGACCCGTCACCAGAATAATGCCGTGGGGTTTGGCCAGCGCGGCTTTGAAATCGCGCAGGACTCGTTCCGGCATATTCAGCTGTTCCAGTGAGATAGCACCGGCCGCTTGGTCGAGAATACGCAGTACCACCCGCTCGCCGTGGGCGGAGGGCATGGTCGAAACCCGCAGATCCACCGCGTGGCCGGCGAGCTTGACGGTGATACGGCCGTCCTGGGGAATACGCTTTTCGGCAATATCGAGCCGCGCCATAACCTTCAAACGCGACACCAGCACAGGGGCGAGAGCCGGTTTGGGTGAGAGAACTTCTTTGAGCACACCGTCGATACGGAAACGCACCGAGACGCGGTCTTCATAGGGTTCGACGTGAATATCCGACGCCTTTTCCTGCACTGCCTGGGAGAGGATAGCGTTGATCAAGCGAATCACCGGCGCGTCGCCTTCGCCGCTCAGCAGCTCGCCGTCGTCTATATCTTCAGCCAAGGCGGACAGGTCGAAATCCGCATCCATGTCTTCCACAGCTTGCTGGGCTTCGGTGTCGCTGCTCTGGTAGAACTTGGTGAGACGGCTTTTGAATTCGCTCTCGGTGAGCTCTTCCATCTCCAGTGGCGCGCTCATATAGCGGCGCAGCTCGCGCAGGGTCTTGAGCTTGAGGCCGGGCAGATGCAACAAACGACCGCTTTCGATCATTACGCCATTGCTCGATGCGTAGGAATACGGCAAACGGACCCTCACCGGAGCAGGGGCGTCCGGCTGGTCCAACACCGGCTCGTTCGACTGATCTAAATCGGACATTAGTTCCATAGGATCACTGCTCTATCAGAGGTGCCGGAATATTTGCAGGCTCCTCTGTGGCTTCATCCTGGGCCGCTTTTGCCGCCGGCGTGACTATAACGCCATTCTCAGCTCCGGCCGGCTGCCCTGGAAGACTGTAAGAGCTGAACTCAGGTAGGACAGAAACCCCGGAATCCTTCCGGCGCATAAAACCGCCCTCTCGTTGTTTGAGCTGCTGATCACGCAAATATTTGTATTTTTCCGCCGTTGCGCCCGCCAGCGATTCGACATCCCGGATGACGGTCACCTTGAGGAATACCATCAGATTCGTGCGGACCTTGTTCCGATTCTCAGAGCGGAACAAACGCCCCAACACCGGAATCCGTCCCAGTACCGGGACCCGCAACTCACCCTTGCTCAGCTGGTCTTCGATCAAGCCACCCAATACCACCACTTCACCGTTGGAGGCCATGACTTTGGTTTCGATCTTGCGCTGATTGGTGACGAAACCCTGGTCCGCCGGAGACGAGGTATCAATGCTCGACACCTCCTGCGCTACCGTCAGCAAAATGGTGCTTCCTTCGTTTACTTGGGGCGTAACCGTTAACTTGATACCCACGTCCTGACGCTGGATGGTCTGGAAAGGGCTAAAGCCACCGTTGGTCGTGGTGGAGGTGGAACCGGTGAGAATCGGTATATTTTTACCTACAACGAAGCTGGCCTCTTGATTGTCCATAGTCAACAACGATGGGGTCGACAATATGTTGGTCTGACCTTCGTCTTCCAGGGCGTTGACCAAGGCGAGAAAACTGTTGTCGTTGTTTTGTCCCACCACACCGAAGAGCTGACCTGGGTCGCCAACGAGGGCGCCTGCCAATTTGCCTATGGCTTCGGTGCTGTTCTCGGCTCCTTCCAAGCCCAGGGCACCGGCGCCCACGGTACCCAAGCGTGAGCCAGCACGAGCGGAGCTACCGAAAACACCTTTACTTGAATCGAGAAACAACCATTCGATACCGAGATTCTTGCGGGCGCTTTCGCCCACTTCAGCAATTACAGCCTCCACCAACACCTGGGCGCGCCGGATATCCAGGCGCGCCACCACATCCAGGAGCGAATCAAGGTCGTCTCCAGATGCAGTGATCAACAAGGCGTTGGTATCTTCGTCAGCCTCCACAGTGGCCGCCACAACATTCTCCTGCTTGCCGCCGGGCCCGAGCTTGGAGAGATTCGCCATGACTTTGGTGAGCGTCTCCGCGACCGACTTGGCTTCTGCATAGTCGAGATAAACCACCCGCACATTGCCCGTCTGGGCGCGCGGTTTGTCGAGGCGGGTGATCAGCGATTTCATGCGCTGGCGCTGCACATCCTCACCAGTGATCAACACCGCATTGTTGCGTTTGTCTGAGGTGAGGTTGAGCGAGTTGTTGGGCAGATTGTTATTGTTCGGGTCCGCCTTCTCCAGCCCCTGCAATACCTGCACTAAATCTGCGGCATTGGCGTATTTGAGCTCAACAATTTCCGTAATGGGTGTCGCCGATTTATCGAGACGTTCGATCAATTCACGAATCCGGGCGATGTTTTCCGCCGAATCCGTAATGATGATGGCGTTGGATGGGTCGTAGGCGGACAGATGCGAATGCTGGGGAACCAGCGGACGGATGGATGGCAGAATCTTCGCCGCTGCGATGTTCTGCAATTGGATAACCTGGGTGAGATACCCCTTTTCAGTACTGTTGCCACCGACCACCGGCACCGGAGAAGAACGAGCATCCTTGAGCGGTATGATCCGCAACACCCCTTCCACTTCCACCATGGAGAAATCGTGCATTTCGAGCGTTGTGCGGAACATCTGCAACAGCTCGGCCTCATTCATGGGCTTGGATGAGATGACCTTGATACGGCCCTTGACCCGGGGATCGATGATCACCGTGCGGCCAGTGACATCCGCCACGAACTTGATCAGTTCCTGAATATCCGAGTCCTTGAAGTTGATCATCCATGTCTGTTGGGCCCAGCTGTTGACCGCCAGGGTCAACGCCAGTGCGCCAGCGGCGCCCAAGCTTGTTATTCTTCGCAACACTGTTACCCCTCGGAGCTCATGGTAATTTGGATTGAATGCGTCGAGCCATCGCGCATCACCTGCAGGTTGGCCTCTGTTGCATTTTTCAGCGCCTGATATACCTCGCGCACCTTCTGCGGCTCGTTAACCTCGATGCCGTTGACCGATACCACTATATCGTCCTGGCGCAGGCCGACCTGATCGAACAATTCACGCTTGCGGCCCGGCCGAACCTTGTAACCGATCATGCGGCCGTTTTCGGTGGCCACCATAAACCGCACCACATCGCCAATATTCTGCGCCTGCTCGATCTGGTTGCGGCTGATGCTCGCCTGCATATCGGGCGCAGGACCTGTATTCACCGGCGGGGGCGTATAGGTCTGCGGCGACGAACTCGCGACTTTCAAACCATCCTCACCGTAGAGCCACAGCTCTTCGAGATTACCGTTGTTATTGAGGATGACTTTCAGTGAATGAATCTCGGCGATCTTGACGCCGCGGGCGTCGTCGATCTCATCGCCGATTTTGTAAAGCTTCTGATTATCAGCACGACCGATGATCGCCCAGGATTTCTCCGGTTCATTGGCGGCAATGATCCCTTGCAGTTCGAGATTGAGCTGGGTTCGCTCTATAACCTGTTGCGTTTCAACCGGGGCGGCAATGGGCTGAGAGTTGAGATCGCCAAACAGGTTCAACTGCTGCATCGCAGCTACATCCACGGCGCGCCCTGGGCCACCGTCAGTGCGCACCACCGCCACCGGGGTAACCGGTGCTGTCGGCAGTGTCGGTGGCGGAATGAGATACCAGACGAGAACAGCGAGATTGTGGCAAATCCAGAACAGCACCAGCGCCAACACCGCCAGACGCCAAAATTTCAGCGGCACCTTTTTCAGAGTTGCGCTCCCTTGCGCAAGAGCAGCTTCAGCTCCAGCGATATAGGAATGATTGGCAACGTTTTTCAGGGCCACCAGGGTTCTCCATATTGGGGCGATGGAACGGGGATTGAAGAAACCTGCGCCAGAGCGCGGCTACAGGGTGCGCAAGTATGCGGCCAAATTATTATGAATTCATCCCAATATCTCTTAATTTGAGCAAAGCTGTAAACACTTAGCATCAAATATAGCCTTTAGATTCCGTATTTTGGGGGCTATTCCTCATCCGAAGTCTCACCTTGTTTCGCCTTATAAGTGTTTGTATCCTAACGCGCTCAGTCGCGAGGTCCCTGCATGCAAGAGGTCTATATCATCCGCAATCAGGATCATCTCTACCTGAACAAACAGGGGGAGTGGGTGGATGGTTGCGACAGCCACAGCTTGTTCCGCACCGCGCATAAAGATGAAGCGCTCAACACCAAGGTGGAACTCTCCGTCCGCCACCCCCATTTGCGCCTGACCCTCGTTACGGGCGCTCTCGACGAGAAAGGTCAAGTGGTCTTGCGGAGCAGTGAAACTCCCGCTATTGACCCAGGTCCAGGTGGTTTGTTCAGGCCCGCTGACTCCCCTTTCACGGAATCTGGAGCGGATCACATGTCCGAGACTCCGGAGACACAACAAATGGCAGACTCCGACGTCTGATCGATCCGCCAGCAACATTTCCCGGTCAAGATTTCTTAAGACTAGCCGCAAAATCCCGGGGCGGCGCTCCGCTCATCAATCGAGGATTTCCAGAGTGCGCAAATATGTGGAATTTAGCCGGGAGCAGATTCCGGCTGGCCTGTTCGACCGGGAAAATTCTCCGCTGCTGAGCGGTATTCTGCGCGGCGTCGAAAAAGAAAGTCTGCGCGTGACGCCGGCGGGTTGCATGGCCATGACGGAGCATCCGCCCGGGCTCGGCTCAGCCCTTACGCACCCGCAGATCACCACCGACTTCAGCGAAGCGCTACTGGAATTCATCACGCCCCCGTCCCACCGCGTCAGCACTCTTTTTGATCAGCTCACCGCACTGCACAGGTTCACCTATGAGCACATAGGCGAGGAAATGCTGTGGAACCACAGCATGCCTTGCCTGGTTGGCGCGGGAGATGAAATACCGGTGGCGCGCTACGGCTCCACCAATCGCGGGCGGATGAAAACCATCTATCGCGTCGGCTTGGGACACAGGTACGGTAGAGTCATGCAGACTGTCGCGGGGGTGCATTACAACTTTTCCCTCCCCGGATCCTTCTGGGCGTTCATGCATCAGCACGAGGGTTCGGTAGAGGAACTCGACCAGTACACGACACGTCGCTATTTCGATCTGATACGCAACTTCCGCCGCCACTACTGGTTGCTGATTTATCTGTTCGGCGCATCTCCGGCGCTCTGTCGCAGCTTCGTCGCAGGCCGCAGCCATCATTTGCAGCCGTTCGGAGCCGATGAGAACACTCTGCACCTGCCATATGCCACATCTCTGCGCATGGGCGATCTGGGCTATCAGAGCAAGGCCCAAGAAAAACTTTATGTTTGTTACAACTCCCTGGACAGCTATGTGAAAACGCTCGGCAGCGCCATAGCTACTCCTTACGAACCCTATGAGCAGATCGGCGTGCAGGACGCGCAGGGCAATTTTCAGCAGCTCAATACCGGATTGCTGCAAATCGAAAACGAGTTTTACAGCGCCATTCGCCCCAAGCGCACAGCACAGAAAGGAGAGACCGCTCTCACGGCCCTGTGCCGGCGCGGTGTTGAATATGTCGAAGTGCGCTGCCTTGATATAGATCCTTTCTCACCGACAGGCGTCAACCCTGCACAAGTGCGTTTCCTGGATACGTTTCTTATTTATTGCGCCCTGCAGGACAGCCCCCTGTGCGAGTCTGCCGAGTTTCACCACATTCTCAGCAACCAGAAAACCGTCGTGACCGAGGGGCGTCGCCCAGGCGCGCAACTGCGCACACGCACCGGCGAGGCACTGCCGCTGCAGGACTGGGGTAACGAGTTGCTTGAGGCGCTCCAACCTATTGCTGAACTGCTTGATCAAGTCCACGGCGGCGGCACGGATTATCGCGACGCGTTGCAGGAGCAGGCCAAGAAAATCTCGGACCCTCGGCAAACGCCATCGGCAAAGGTATTGGACGAGTTGCGCACTTACGGCGAGACCTTTCACCAATGGGCCAAACGTCAGGCGCAGGCGCATAAGGATCACCTTCTCTCGCAACCGCTTTCACCGAGACTGGAAAAACGTTACGCCGATATGGCGGAGGAATCCTTGGCCATCCAGGCGGAAGAGGAGCGGCAACCCCAGGATGATTTTGCCGATTATCTGCGCGCCTATTACGCACAGTATCAAGCCTGTTGTGATGGCCGGAACAAAACCCCGCGCGGGGATTGTTGAGCGCCGCTGGCGCTTATTTCTGAATCAGGAATGCGTTGAAGTAGAGATCGACCACACCTTCAGCCTGGTCTTCTTTTTTAATCACATCGCGGACCACCTGCAGCGCCTCCTGGCGCAGCGCTTCCTTTCCTTCCTGTGACGAAATACTTTCGTCGCTCTGCGCGGAAAAAAGCATCACCAGATTATTGCGGATATAAGGCATATGATGGCGCACCGAGTCGGCGGCTGCGTTGTTCTGCAGCCGCAGCGCTATATCCGCCTTGATGTATTTCAGACGCCCAACGCCGCCGTAGTTCACGATCAATGCCGGCTTTATCGGAATATAAATAGAAGGATTGGCCGGTGCTGCGGCACCGCCATCCTCAGCCGAAGCACCCTCATCCGTCGACACATTTCCAGATGCGTACACAAAAGGCGCCGCCAGCAAAATACCGATCGACACGACTACCGATCTGAATAACATGTCACAACCTCACCTCACTTAATTTGCAAAAAGCATAGTTGAAACGCTCGCAACGCGCCTGTGCCGGACCTTCCATGATGGCGCATCCAGGCTTGAGTTGAAGAGAAACTTTCACTACCGTACGGCATCCATAACGAACCATTTGCCTACGGACGACACTATGTCTCTGCCATCTCCACGCCTGACCTTTCTGTTGATTTTTCTGGGTTGCACCGGCCTTATCTTGACCGGCTTTTATATGCAGTATGTGATGCATCTCTATCCCTGCCCGCTGTGCATCACCCAAAGAGTTTTTATTGTCGCCGTGGGCCTGACCGGCCTGCTGGGATTTTTCTTCAACCCCGGCTCCATCGGGCGCAAGATCTATGGTGTGGTGGGGATCTTGTTCGCCGTGCTCGGCGGCTCCTTTTCAACTCGCCAGCTCTGGCTGCAAAGCCTACCTGCAGACCAGGTACCCGCATGCGGGCCGGACATAGGTTATCTATTGGATAATTTTCCGCTGATTGATGCGCTGTCCGTGCTGTTGCGGGGTGACGGCAATTGCGCCGAAGTTCTCTGGACTTTCCTCGGTATTAGCATTCCGGGATGGACGCTTGTCGCCTTTATCGGGCTTGTCATTATTAATCTCTGGCAAATCTTCCGACGCCATTGAGTTCTGCAAAGCCGACCGGTACCCGACCATCAGCACCGCTGATGGTCCAGCAGCTGACGGTTCATCAATAGAGGTCAGCGCACGGCGCAAACACCTCATTTTCCATATAGCGCTTCCCCATCAGGTGTTGTGACCTAAGAACGGTTTAGGGCTTGCCCTGAATCTGGAGATCCCCTATCTTCTCTCCGAGTCACCAATAATTCTCCATCCAAAGACTCTTCAACCGAGGAATATTGAATGCTAGATAATTGTCAATCGGCGCGAGAGCGTTGGGGCGGCGTCAGCGAAATCATCGATCGCTGGTTGCAGGAGCGCCAGGATTTATTAGTGCTGTTTTGCAAACTCTCGGCGCAAAAGGACGGTAATTTTCCCAGCGATTCTGAAAACCTGCTGCAACGCTTTTGCCAGATTCTGGTGGATTATGTGTCTGCGGGACATTTCGAGGTTTACGAACGGCTGGTAGACGAAGGCCGGGAATTTGATGATCAGGAAGGTTTGTCAAAAGCCAAAATCCACTACAAAACGATTGACTCCACCACCGAGTTGATTCTGGATTTCAACGACAAATATCAGGAGACGGATGATTTAAGCAGTCTTTTGCAGGATTTGTCCCGTCTGGGAGAAACACTGGAAACGCGTTTCGAAGCGGAAGATCGGATGATCGAAGTGTTACACAATTCCCATAAGGATCAGGTTGTTTGATTTGACGCCGATTCAAGCAATACCGAAAAGCAGCTCAGGCTGCTTTTTTTATGTCCGCACCATTTTTATGTCCGCTCTATAAGGTTGTCCTGGTCTCGACTGCTAAGCTTGCTGATAAGCATCTGAACAGCAAAAAGAAATTGCCATGCACAATTCCGCAATCGCGCTTACCCCTTTCGCGCTCCGCGTCTTTTGCGGCCCTGTGGCGCGCACCCTCAAAGCTCTGCCGCCACTACTGACATTTGTCATGATGGTGGGCTGTGGCAATTCCGCTCTTGCTCCCACTAGCCAAATGCCCCTCGCCAAAGGCAGCGTCTATGCTGCGGCCTTTGACGATAGAGGTTCGTCCGCGGTGGTGGGATCGATTCATCACGGCATCAGCTACTGGCGCTTGAGCGACAGCGAACGGCTGTTTGACTGGAAGCACATACAAGGCGTGGATACGGCGCTCGTCGCCGCCGATTTTTCTCCCGATGGCACCTGGGCACTGACTGCCGACAAAAATACGCTGACGCTATGGAGCACCACCACGGGCGAAGGCTTGAGATATTGGCAGGCACCCGCCGACATTCTCTCCGTGCAGTTAAGCAATGATGGCGATCGCGCGCTGGCGGGTTTAAGCAACCAGACCGCAGTGTTATTTGATATACGCCGCGGCGGCATTCTCAGTACTCTGCGCCACGGCGGCCCGGTACACAGCGTCGCTCTCGACGCGACGGGAAATATAGCCGCGACAGGTTCGGCGGACCGCACAGCGGCCTCGTGGGATCTGCGCGACAATAAACGCATCGCGACGGTTCGCCATGGTGAAGAGGTGCAACTGGTGGCTCTTTCTGCCGACGGCGAACTGGTTTTATCCGTCAGCAAATACGACAAGGCGATGATCTGGCGCAGTCAGGACGGCGCAGTGGTGGCCGAAATGCCTTTGCGAGCCGGGCGGCTCAAACGGGGGTTGCGCTTCACCAGCGCGCGCTTCAGTTTAGACAAGCGCTTTTTATTGACAGGGCAGACGGACCAGACAGTAACTTTATGGCGACTGGATGACCTGAAAAATCCCGTGTCGTGGAAAGTCGGCACGCGCCGGTTGTGGAAGCCGGTTGGATCTCACATTCTCGACGTTGCTTTTACCGCAGAAGATGGCCAATTTTTGGCGCTGGCGTCCAACGGCATCTTGTTTCGACTGCATTTACCCAACTCGGACGCAAAATAAAAACGGGGCTCGAAGCCCCGTTTTTACCCATCATCAAAGGATCAATGCCCTTCGATTTTCGGATTGATTTCCAGCAGCTCCACTTCAAAAATCAGCGCGTCGTTCGGGCCGATTTTTCCAGAAGTGCCACCTTCGCCGTAACCGAGTTCTGGCGGAATGTACAGTTTGAATTTATCACCCACTTTCATCAGCTGGAGTGCTTCAACCCAACCTTCAATCACACCTTTCACCGGGAAGCTGACGGGCTCACCGCGCTCAACCGAGCTGTCGAAGACTGAACCGTCGACCAGGGTACCGTGGTAATGAACTTTGACAATGTCTTCCGCGGTCGGAGTAGCAGCCCCTTCAGGTGCCGCTTGTATGACTTCGTATTGCAGGCCGCTTTCAGTGACTTTCACGCCCTCTTTTTTTGCGTTTTCAGCGAGGAAAGCCTGCGCTTTCTTCAAGTTCCCCTCGGCTGCGACCTTGCGCTCTTCTTCGCGCTTGTTCTGTTGTGACTCTTGGAAAGACATCATGATCTGCTGCTGATCTTCCTGGGCGATACGCGGCTCTTTGTCGTCCAGTACGTCCTGAATTGCGGCAGACATAACGTCTTTCTCGAAATTGAGGCCGTTCGCCTGCGCTTGCTTGGCCATGTTGTAGCCAACGATGTATGTAACTTTTTGTTCAACGCTGTCGAGCTTAACCTCGGCTGCGGCTGCGGAAGTCTGGGCCTCTTTGTTACAGCCCGCAGTCACCAGCACCGCGGCAACCGCGGCGCCCAGGACACTTGCTTTCGTTAAATGTAACTTCTTCATAGACGTTTCCAATGAGCATTTATTATGAGTGGAGTTCTCAGCTCTGACGGGGCACGACATACCCATAGGCGCCGAGAAAGCTGCAGGTGCGCCATGGTAACGCAAAATCTTCTGAGATCGCAGACCGGCCGCACATTTTTTTTGCCCAATGAAACTGCCGGGCGATGGAAAAGCGAGCCACCAATACCCGGACACCGGGCAGAGCAAAAATCCCTTCGCGATGCAGCCTCTGGTGATCATCCGCACCGAAGATCTCGCAAGCGTACAAGAATGGAAAAAGGCGGCGCGCACGACATCTTTATTCCGGACCGAGAGTTCGCCTGACACACATATCGCAAACAAAACTTTTTTGTCCCGAACAGCGATTCCGATAAGAAGGTTCAATCCACAACACGAATCGCTTAAAACAGCAGAATATTGTTTGAAATTTTTTGTGTTCGACTTGCAAATCGCCCAAAAACCGTACATTTTTTATCGGAACCACGCTATTATTTTGTGCGTCGACTCAATCCCTCTTGTTAAACATCACACAGGTATCCCGTATGGCTGCGCAGAAAAAAAAAGATGGCAGATCCCGTTCTTGATCTCGAAAAACAGATTGCAAAGTTGCAGGAACAATTGGCGAAGGCCCGCGCGAAAAAAGTCAGCGGTGCCGAAAAAGCACTGAAAACAGCGCAAAGTGGTGCAGCGAAAAATAAAACCGCACTCGCCAAGGCCAAGGAAAAGCTGGCCGCCGCCACAGCCGCGAACAAGAAGAAAAAGTCTGCTGCTACACAGAGCCGCGTCAAAGCCGCGCAGGCGGAATTGGCCAAATTGAAGACAGCCTCTGCAGAACTGAAAGACTCTCTCGCCAGCGCCAAAGCCGATCTGGCCGCAGCCAAAGGCACCGCTAAAGCAGAAATTGCCGCTAAACCAGCAAAAGCGGCCAAGAGTGCCGGCGGCAAAAAACGCGGTCGCAAACCAAAGAGCGCGGCCCCGGTAACTGCAAAAAAGGAAAAGAAAGAAAAGAAGGCTAAGAAAGAGAAGCCGGCAAAAGCTGTAAAAGCCACGAAAGCTGCAAAATCCGCGAAAGCTGAAAAAGCTAAACCTGCCAAGGCTGCTAAGGCGAAACCCGGCCGCAAACCCGGCAAACTCAAAGCCGCTGAAGTTGCCGCTCCCGCCACTGCTGCCGCTGCCAAGAAGCGCGGTCGGCCGAAAAAAACCACCGCTCCGGTGGAAGCTAGCGCACCGGCGGAAGTAAAACAGGAGCCCAAGAAAGCCAAGGAAAAGAAAGAGAAGAAGGTCAAACCAGCGAAGAAGGAAAATAAAGCGAAGAGCAAAGCGGTATTAGCGCCACAGGAATCACCAGTCAGTGAAACCTTGGAAACCGTGATTGAAACCCCGCCGCCAGCCGTTGAAGCACCCGCTCCAGTGGAAACACCAGTAGAAGCACCGGCTCCAGGCAGCCTGTTCGACAGCGAAGTGTAATGATCTCAAGCGCCACCGTCTGAGCTCCAGATGGTGGCGCATTCACTACCGATACCCCCTTTTCCTTTCTCTCCCCAATCGCCACTTCCACAGCGTCTAGAAGCGGAGATGATATCCGGCGAACACGTAGGAATAATCCAGGCTGTTTTTCGTATCGACGTCGCGTATTGCTTCATTGCCTGCTTCCAGGCGCAATTCGGTATTTCTCCATGGACGGTACGCCAGCGCGAGACTGCCGCGCACATTGGTCTGCGCTGTGTCATCCGCTTTGCGCTGGTCGTATTTGAAATGCACCTTGGGCGTGACAAAAAGGCGATTGCCGAACAGGCGAAAACGTTCGCCGATATGAATCATGCTTGAAGTCGCCTGGGTGGTATCAGCCACTCGCACACCGAGTGTTGCCGAATCGCCAACGCCAAAAAAGTCGTCGACAATCGCCTGCACGCCGGCGGAGGAATAGCGATATTCGGCGTCCTTGGATTCCACCTTGGCCTCCATCAAGTCCACCTCTGTGACTTCAAAAAGCGGCATATCCGAGCTCACTGACTGGTAGAGATCAACCATGATTTGCAACGTAGAATCGACCTGCCACTGGTAATTCAAGGATCCGTATTCAAACAGCGAAGTGCGCTCCAACGCGTGGTAAAGCAGATAGTCGCGATTGAATTGAGTACGCAGATATTGTTCAAGATTCAGATAAGGCTGACCGATCAGGATATTGGTGCTCGTCAGAAATGGGGATCTCTGGCGACCAACCTGCGCGGCGACGCGGTTGCTCTCATTGATTTGATAGGAACCCTGCCAACGCAATACATTCAGCTCGGCGAATTCATAGTCGTAATCGACATTCACATAACTGGAAAATCGCTGCGATACGTACTGCGCTCTGCCACCGTATGCGGCGCGATCAGTTTCACCGTATACCGTCTGCTGAGTGACGTATCCAGCCACGCTCCAATTGGCATTCCAATCGAAGCTCGTTTGCAGGCTGTAGAACTCGCGATCCATATAATCGTAAAAATCAGAAAACAGGACCGGCACACCCGCATTGAATCCCACCTTCCAGCGCTGGGACAGCGGGTATTTCACTGACAGACCATCAAAATAGGTGTACGTGCCGCTGTCGTAATCCCTCTGCCGCCCGCCGACGAGATTCAGTCCGGTATCCACATGGGTGTAATCAAGATAAAACCGTTTTATTGCCGTTTTATCATCATCCACGTGATCGAGCAGATCAGCGTGATCGTAGCCACTGAGGCGCACCTCGATATTGTGTTCCGGATGGCGATAGCCGGCGGTGAAATCGTAGTTGGTCGCCACCACAGCGAACACATCTTCATCGCGCACATATTTGCCTCCGCGCTCCATATAGTTGTAGAACTGGCCGAGGACCCCTCGCCAATAAAAGCGCTGATCGGTTTGCGCGTATTTGGATTTTCGCAACGCATCCTGACCGTCATCCGCAGCGGTTTCCAATGCACGCAATCGCTGATTCACCCGCTTTACCCAACTGCCTTCGGCACGGCTGGCCAGCAGCGTTCGATATGACTGCAGCGCCAGTTCAGTCTGGCCGAGACGCTCATAGGTCAACCCCATTAACTCTTGCGCCCACGCGGAGATCTCAACATCAGATGACAGAGAGAGGACAGCGTAATAATTCAGCGCCCGCTGATACTGCTGGTTCGTGAACAGGTTTTTGGCTTCCGCCAAAATCGCCTGCACGCCGGCGTGGCGGTCTTCGGTGGCAGGATTCAACCAATAGGAGGATTTTTGCTCTGTGGGAGTAAACAGTTGGCGATGTTGTTCGGCCGAAACACTCAGCACCCTTAAGCCAGTGAACACCGATGCGTTGTCGAGGACAAATTTTTCCGCCTCCGCGCGGGTCACAAAAAAACCCAGCGAGACAAGCGGCAGCGGCTGGTTCGTCATCTGCGCCGGCGAGGTATAAAACGCTAGATATGCGTAACGCCCTAAACGCGCGCGCAACGCGTTGACGCCACCTGCACTGACCGGCCATTCGACCACAAATCCGGCGCTCGCATGCTCGCGATACAGAGCAAAGAAGCCCTCCGTTTCCGCGCGCGTGTCCTGGGCTGAAACACCCTGCGCTACAACACCTAATAGCAGAGCGGCGCTGAGGAAAGCGGTGACCGTTTTTCGTATTGCTGAGGTAATCATAGCCAATTCCACTAACGCTAAAAGGACACGCCGAAGGACGTTGTGTTGTGGCAGGTATTGCACTCCAGCGGCCCGGTCGGTATGTGTCCGTCAAACTGCCCGCGTGCGATCTGGCCGTCGTGGCACGAGCGGCAAGTCCCCAGCACTAAATCGTGATCTACCACTGGTACCGGCGCAAAGGACTGCGTGTTGCTATGACACGCATCGCAAGAGGCATTGGGGAGGACATTAATGTGGTTCACCGGTTTATCGTTCGCGTGGCAACTTGCACAGGTGCCCACCACAAACTGATGGTCAACTCGATCCACTCGCGTAAACGATTCGGTGTTATGGCATTGCTGGCAAACCGGCACAACCGGCATATGGGTCGGCGGGAACGACTTATCGGCGAACTGCCCCAGGTGACACGACGCGCAATTGGTGCTGACCAACTGGTGATCGACTTCTCGGACCGGCTCCCAGAAGCTGGTGAAGTGGCAACCACCACAATCCTGGCTCAGAACGGGCATATGGGTGTCCGGCTGACCCGGCGCGACTGCATTGTTGTGGCAGCTGACACAGGTGCCGCTCACCGCGTCGTGATTTACTTGCACCACCGGTACAAACTGGGTGGTGCTGTGACAGGCCTCACACTGGTTATTGGTGGCTATGTGATGGGCTGGCTGACCGAGCGCATTGAAATTGTTATGGCAGGACACACACGCCCCACTCACCTCGTCATGGCTGAAGCGCACCGGTTGCCAGCTGATATCCGAGTGGCAATCCGAGCATTGATTGTGTACGAGGATATGGTCAGCCGGCTTACCGGGCGCGGTGATGTTGTTGTGGCAGTTCTCGCAGCGGCCAAAAACTTCATGGTGATCGACGATAGGAACCGGTTGCCAAGCTACAGTGCTGTGGCAGCTTTCGCAGCGCTCGCTGGAAATGATGTGGTTGACCGGCTTCGGCGTGGCATTGAAGCGGCCGTTGAGACTGTGGCAATCCACACACTCTTTCGGTGTGCCGGCAAACTGGCCGCTGACGTGGCAGCTCTCGCAGGGAACAAAATTGTGCCCGCCACTGAGTTCAAACCCTGTCCTGGAGTGATCGAACGTTTTCTCCTGAGCGAGGGAAACACCGGCATATCCCACCAGTATGGTTAGGCCGAGGACCCGTAAACACCACTGCACCGCTTTCATCATGGGTTAGTCCTGCAATATCAACTGGAAGAACTTGTTCTGGCTGTGGCAGCGGCCACAGTTCTGCCCGAACCCGCCATTGTGGATATCCTGTCGCTGGTGACATGTACCACAGACGGCAGGGGTCTTGTGGGGATCCGTCCCCGGGGCATGACAGGCATCACAGGCCAGCCCCTGGTGGGACCCCAGAAGCGCGTAGCCGGTGAACTCCTCGTGATCGAACTGCCAGAGATTCCAGGCATTGGGCGAATGGCAGGTGTGGCAATTTTCCCCCAGCGCGCCTTTGTGGTGGTCATCCTGTTTATGGCAGCTGACGCAGTTGGTGCCGGTGCCGGCAAATTGGTTGCCGATGTGGCAGCTCTGGCAGGGCACGGTACTGTGCAGGCCCACCAACGGGAAATTGGTGAAGTGGTGATCGAAGCGATTGATGATTTTCCAGCCGTCGGTGATGTGGCAGGTGGCGCACATCTGCATTTCAGGATTCTTGTGGATATCGTCCGCCGCGTGGCAGGAAGCGCAGTCGCGCGGCAGATCGTCCTGCAGTGCGCCGACGTGGCAATTGGTGCAGGCGAGGGTCCGGTGGTGTCCGGTGAGCGGAAAACCGGTCTCGCGCGCGTGATCGAATGTCGCCTGTTTCCAGCCGGCAGTGGTGTGGCAGGTCTCACACTCGGTGCCGTTGCGCCCCAGATGTATGTCGCTGTTGGCGTGGCAGCTGTGGCAGGCCATGGGCGTATTTTTCTCGACCACACCGTTGGTATGGCAGGCGCGGCAGGGCAGTTCCGCGTGCTGATGACGCAGGGGGAAATCCGTGCGGTTGTGATTGAAAACCCGCTTGTTCCAGCCGTCCACCGAGTGGCAGGTTTCACACTGTTTGCCGTTTTTCCCGGCGTGCACGTCGGCCGCCTTGTGGCAACTCACGCAGGTAGTCTCTTCAAACTGATAGCGCTGGCCAGCGTGGCATCCGCTGCAGGCCACCTCGCTGTGCAACCCCTGAAGCTTGAATCCTGTCGTCGCATGATCGAACTCCTGGCGTTTTTGCCACCCTTGCGGCGTGTGGCAGCTACCGCATTCCGTGCCGAGCGCGCCCTTGTGAAAGTCGTCCTTCTGGTGGCAACTGGCGCACTGGGGTTCGGCGTCGCGAAATTTCTTGCCCTCTTCATGGCAACTGGTACAGGCCAGGGGTGAGTGTTTGCCCTCGAGCGGAAAACGCGTCCACTCGTGACTGAAGGCATCAATGGCGATGCCGACTATGTCGGCGTCGCGGCCGAGGTGATCGGTGTGGCAGGTGTTGCAATGTTTGACGCTGGCCAGAGGCGACTGGCCGTGAAAGCCGGTTTTACTCTCGCGGTCACTGCGGATCTCGTCGTGACAGTCCAAGCACAAAGTGGACATGGCGGATTTGTCGAAAGACGAGTGGCAGCTTTCGCACTGGGCCTCAAACTTGGCGTGGCCGGCGATGACATCACCGGGCATCAACGCGCGCTGCTTGATGGACATTTCCTGCGCCCAGGCACCCGCACTGAGGAAGATGCTTAGCAATACCAACCAACGGGAAAATTTCATCAGTTTATCCGTCATACATATGAACAACGATCACCACGGATCGCTGTAATGATCTTCAGGGTGAAACACCGGCAATGCCGATAAGGCTCCCTCTGGGTATTCAGGTCGCGCTGACCATTGCTCTTATTTTCAGCCGCTTGGCACATTTCCAGTGCAGCCATGCCTAAAATCTAACCATACGGACGTTTGGTGGCAACACCGCTAATGTGTTAAGTTTCGCGCCACCTTAGTATCACACAAACCATAAGAGGGAAGAAAACAGCGGAGGAAAGGAGCTGCGAGACTTGCTGCCTTGTCCGCCGGGGGACCAACGGATCACCCGGTGCCACGTATGCGTTCTACGTTGAGAATAGACAAATCATTTCAAACGGTGGGCGCCACTTCGTATTCTTACGGTATTTATTATACTTTTTAGCCCTGCTGCTTATACTTTTCAGACTGACTTGGTCGCTGAAGATCGCCAAACACCGGGAATAAGGTCTGGAATTATAGGCGACATCAAATTTCCAAAGCGAGTAACGCATCGCACTACCTGAGCACTCCGGCGACCGTCTTGTGGTGACGGGCAAAACGAATTGATTACACTAGCGGCTTTCCGCGTCACCTCTGCCCGGACAATTCGCTGTCCGGGTCATGCGGTTGGTACTCGAACCAAGTCAAGGAGACCAAAGCCTCTATGGGTGCTGAACTCGGAGCGGGGCTTGCAGACTATAGCAACGATCATGTGGTGATCTGCGCCGCCCCTCTACGGCGCAAGCATTCAAGTGGAGACAAAATTTGGCACCGCGTAAGCTCTGGATCCTTTTGACCGGCTCCTTCCTTTTTACTCTCAGCGCCACCGTCCCGATGGTCTGGGCAGACGATCTCGCCGCGGCGCGCAAGGCCGTCCGCCTGCAACAGTTTACCCAGGCGGCCGAGCTCTATCGGAGCAGTGCTGACGGCGGCAACAGCGAAGCGCAATACCAGCTTGGCAACCTCTATCTGCTCGGTCGCGGAGTCGCCAAGGATGAGGCGCAGGCGATCCGCTGGCTTGAACAGGCGGCAGCCCAGAATCATGCCGGTGCCCAATTCACTCTGTCCCAACTGCTGCAAAAATCCACTCCCGCGCGCGCCAGCGAATTGCTGCAAGCGGCGGCAAGTCTGGGATATGCCCCCGCTCTAAGCCAAACCGCGCGCGGTCGCGCGGAAGTCAAAGTGAATCAGGAAGCGCCGCTGGAAGCCCAGTGGTTTGGCGCCGCGCGCGCCGGTCAGACCGACTTGTTGAACCGCTTGTTGCAGCAGCACAACAACATCAATCTCACCGACAACGCCGGCCGCACAGCGCTTTTCTACGCGGTCACGGCTAGCAATGGCGCAGCGGTGGATTGGCTGCTGGGGAAAAAAATCGACGTCCGCCACAAGGACAATTTCGGCCTGACGGCAGTGCAAACGGCTGTGGAGCGCCGCCACCCGGACCTGGTACGCAAGCTGTTGCAAGCCGGCGCAGACAAAGACCAGGTTCTCGCCAACGGCGACAACCTGCTGCATTACGCCATACGCCTGCAGCAATACGATCTGGTTGGACCGCTGACCCAGGCAGGCGTGAACATCAATCACCGCAACAAAGAGGGTTGGACGCCCCTGGATCTGGCCGAGTATCAGGACGCGCCCCAGACCACCGCCGCTTTGCAAAAGCTCGGCGCCAAGCACGGCGATACCTGGCGCGCGGGGCGCAAAGCGCAGGATGTGACGGTAGTGGCGCGGCAATTGGATGACGGCACCCTTCCCGCTGTGGCCAAGGCGATCGTCAACAACAACCGCCCGCTGCTGGAGCAGCTGCTGCGCAGCGATCCCAAATCCGTGTCCACCGTACTGCAGGACGGCTCGACCCTGCTCATTCTCGCCGTCAAACATCAAAAGCCCGACATGGTGGCGACGCTGCTCAAATACAAAGCGGACGTCAATCAGATCGCCTACCGCGGCCTGACCGCCCTGCACGTGGCGGTGCAGACCGACCAGGAGGCGATGGTGAAAACCCTGCTGGCAGCGGGCGCCAACGCCGGCATCGCCGATGACAGCGGGCGCGATGCGCTGATCACCGCCCTGGAGGAGGACCGCTACAGCATCGCGGACCAACTGCTGACCTATCTGATGGGCAACACCGCCAATACCGCCGCCATCAAAGCGCAATTGACCGTGATCCGGGCGCCGGTGGACCGCTACATACTGCTGGCGACCCAACACCACGCCCAGCGGGTGCTCGACAAGCTGTTGCCCTTTGCCAGCTCCGCTGCCGCAGTGGATGAGCAACAGCGCAACGCCCTCTGGTTTGCCGCCTCGGAAGGCAACACGCAGCTGATTCCACGCTTGTTGCAGGCCGGCGTGCCCGCCCAGCAGGCGGACGGTGTGGGGCGGACACCCTTCCAGGTGGCGGTGGACAAAAGCTGTCTGGAATGTGCCCGCCTGCTTTTGCCCCACAGCGATATCAATCACCAAGCCACCAGCGGCAATACGGCGCTGATGTTCGCCGCCGCCAACAAAGATGCGCTGCTGACCGCCTGGCTGCTGCAGAACAAAGCCCAGGTAGATTTGCGCAATCAGCGCGGCGACACAGCGCTGATGATTGCGGTGTCCTCCAATTCGCCGGAAGTGGTGCGCCACCTGTTGAACGCCAACGCCAGCGTCACGCGGAAAAACCGTCTGGGTTTTTCCGCCCTCGACTTGTCAAAACAGGTGGGACCGCAGATGCATGATCTGGTGAAGAGCAAAGCGCTGCTGGGCGTGTTTTAAGGTCTACTGCAGTTCGAGGCGGTGACCCAGCTCGATCAGCTGCGCCAGATTGTGCAGCTCCGCCTTGCGCATCATGTTTTCTTTGTGTTTTTCCACCGTGCGGCGGGAGATGTGCAGACTCTCCGCAATCTCCTCTGCGCTGCGCCCCTGCATCAGGCAACTGAGCACTTCCAGTTCGCGACCGGTAAAACCGCAATCGGCATCGTCGATCTGGCGGCAGATTTCGGCCGACACCGATCTTCTGCCGGCGCTTACCTGCCCGAGCATTGCGAGGATGGTCTCTGGACTGTCGCGTTTGTGCAGCACGCCAGCGGCGCTGCTGGCGACGATCTGGCGCAGCACGGCGACCGACGCCGTACCGGTGAGGAACACCACCGCCACCCCGGGCCAGCGCTCCTGCAATTGCGCCAGCGCCTGCCAGGCGTTTTGCTCCGGTATGTGGTAATCCAGCAGAATCACTTCCGGCGGCGCGCCGGCCCACGTCAGCAGCGCCTCGACCGAGGCAAACGTGCCGAGCACCTCGTGGCCGCCCCGGTGATTGAGCAGCAGGGACAGGGATTGGCGAAAGATATCGTGATCGTCCACTATGACGAGGTTCATCTCAGCTCCATTGCCGGATCCAACCGGCATACCTTAGGTTAGGGACCGTATCTTCTTGAAAAGATCGACCGTCATTCAAGTCGTATTTATCTTTGCCCTGTCGCTCCTGGCCAGCCTGGCCCTGGCGCAACAGACCCAGCCCGGTTATTTCGCCGACCCGACCGGCCGCCACACGCTGGCAGAGCTACAGCAAAATCCGCAGTGGTTTGTCCCGCTTGCCGACAAACCCTGGCTGGGCCGGGTGCATACCCACTGGTATCGCCTCACTTTGGCGAATCCCTCCGCGCAGACCATCGAGCCGGTGGTTTCCACCGGCGTCTCTAATCCGCCGCTGTTGCAGGCCTACTGGGTGCGCGAGCCGAATTCCGTGACCATGATCGCCCCCGGCGATGGCGTCACCGCCTCACATTACGCGCGCCATACCAATGTGAGCCTCCCGCTGACGCTAGCGCCGGGCGAGAGCGGCACGCTGTTTATTCAATATCGCAGCTTGGCGAATTTCCCTCTCAAGCTGGTCGTCGTGGATCCGTCGACGTTTCTCGAACGCAGTTACGTCTTCACCCTGCTGAACGGCATCAGCCTCGGTTTGGGCTTGGTGTTGCTGCTGTTTTTTATTGTGCAGTTCTTTTTGCGCCCGAACGCGGCGATGGGGTTCTACTGCCTGTTCATCTTCTGCATTCTGCTGTTCATGGTGCAGATCCTCGGTTACGGCTGGCGCGCTTTCTTCCCCGGGCAGACAGCAGTCCATCTGCACATCACCGCCCTGGCGGCGGCGTTTATCTATGTTTTTTATTTTCTCTTTATCGCCAAGATTTTCGCCTTCCGCCAACACAATCCACTGCTTTATCGCAGCCTGATCGGCTGCAGCCTCGCCATTGCCGTGCTGGCCTTGACGGGTCTGCTCTGGCCGACGGAGGTGGTATTGACGCTGCTGGTGGTGGTCGGATTGCCGCTCTCGGTGTGCGCGGCAGTGCAGGCGGTGCGGCGGCGCGAGCCCGGCGCGGCCCTGTTGCTGCTCGGCTCCTGCCTGCACTGCGGCCTCGCCTACCTGCTTCTGCTGGTGTGCCTGGGCATCGACTTCGGTTTCCGCGCCTTCGCCCTCACCACCGGCGGCCAGTTTCTCGACGTCTTCTGCCTGTCCGCCGCCATTTTGCTGCAACAGCGCCATGTGCGCCGCGTGCTGGAGCAGCAGATGGTCGAGCGCGAGCGGGATATGCAGGCCCTGGCGGCGAGTGAACAGGCGGCGGAAGAACTGCGCCATCAGTCCAAGGCCACCGTCCTTCAGTCCGCCACCGCCTCTCACGATCTGCTCCAGCTGCTGGCGGCCATGCGCCTGCAACTGGCGACCCAGGACGCCAAAGACCCCATTATTCATCAGCTGACCGACACACTCGGCCACGCCGACACCATGCTGCGCAACCGCCTCCAACTCAACCGCAGCACTTATCGGCAACTGCAGGAGACCCTCAGTGGCGCCTCGCTCTTGGAAGAGATCGCGGCAACTCACCACGCCGGCTTTGCGGCGAAAAACATGCAACTGCGGGTGAGAGGGGCAAGGGTCGAAGTGACCTGTCTGCGCCTGCTGGTACGTCGCATTCTCGACAATCTCTTGCACAACGCCCTGCGCCACGCCGGTCGCGGACAGGTATTGCTGAGCGGGCGAGCGCACAACGGTGGTTATTTGATTCAGGTGTGGGATCAGGGGCCGGGGATATCTGAGGCGCGCCTGCGCCAGCTCAACCGCCCGTTTGCGGAATCCGCTGCGCCGGATGAGGGGTTTGGTCTGGGCATTCATATCGTCCAGACCCTGTGCCGTGAAGCCGGCTATGTCTTCAACATTCGCAGCCAACCGGGGCGCGGCACCTGCTGCAGTTTGTGGCTGCCGGTCAGCGGCGCGCCATAGCCGCTTCGATCGCCATCAACGCCTTCTCCACCACCGCGCGCGGCGCGCCCAGATTCATGCGCATAAAACCGCTGCCCTGCTCGCCGAACACGCTGCCGGGACTCAAACCCAGGCCGCAGTCGCGGATAAAAAGTGGCGCAGCGCGGCGTCATCCAGCCCCAGCTCGCGGCAGTCGAGCCACAGCAGATAAGTGCCCTCGGGGTTGGTGGCGCGGATCTGCGGCAGGCGTGTGGCAATAAAGTCCACTGCGGTTTGGCGGTTGCCGTCGAGATATGTCAGCAGCGCCTCCAGCCAGGCATCCCCACCGTTATAGGCCGCTTCGAACGCGACAATGCTGAAGGGGTTGTTGTTGCTGACGTGCAACAGGTCCATGACCTTGAGAATTTTCCGCCGCTTCGCCGGGTCCGGCACTATCAGGCTGGACAGGCCGAGGCCGGGGATATTGAAGGTCTTGCTCGGCGCCACCGCGGTCACGAGATTGGTGCGGATGAAATCGCCGAACTCCTCGGTGAAAGTGCCCAACATAGTGTGTTGATGACCGGGCAGCACTATGTCGGCGTGAATGTCGTCCGACAGCACAATCAGATCATGGCGCTGGGCGATCTGCAGAATCTGCCGCAGTTCGTCGTTCCGCCACACCCGCCCCACCGGGTTGTGGGGTGTGCACAGCAGAAGGATTTTCGCCTCCGCCGCCTGCGCTTCCAGTTCGGCAAAGTTGATGGCGTAACCGCTGTCGGTCGCCACCAGCGGATTGAGCACTAGGCGCCGGCGGGTATGGGTGACGGTGGTGAAAAACGGGAAGTACACCGGCGGCTGCACGATCACCCCGTCGCCCTCCTCCGCCAGCGCCAGACAACAGGCGTGCAGCGACGGCACTACCCCCGGCATCATCAGAATCCAGTCGCGCTCGATGGCCCAGTGGTGGCGCCGCTGAAACCAGTCGATCACCGACTGGTAGAGGCTTTCGGGGTAGAGGGTGTAGCCAAACACCGGGTGCGCGGCGCGGCGCGCCAAAGCCTGGGTGACACATTCGGGCACGGCAAAATCCATATCCGCCACCCACATAGGAATGATGTCCGCGCGGCCAAAGTATTGCTGGCGGCCGTCGAATTTCTGCGAATCCGTGCCGGCGCGTTCGATGGGCTGATCAAAATCGCAATCGCCGCTCATCGCACCCGCCGCCACAGGGTAACTTCCGCGAAGCTGTGCTGGTATTTGCGCCGGGTTTCGCGGATCACAAAGGGCACCTCCTGCACTTCGCCGACCCGTTGAAAATGCGCATCGAGAATCGCGTGCAGACCGTCCAGGGTGGTGAAGCTCTCGCCGTCCTTCTTGAAACCGCCCAGCCACTCCGCCCTGGGCGTGTGCTCCTCAAGCCATGTGTAGGGTGAGGCGATGAGCAGGATGCCGCCGGGATTGAGGCGCTCGTGCACCGCGCGGAGAAACTTAGCCGGGTCGTAGAGGCGGTCGATCAGGTTGGCAGCGAGGATAAGGTCGTAACCGCTGAATTGCGGCTTGAGGTTGCAGGCGTCCCCTTGCAGGAACGCCACCCGCTCGCGCACCTCGTCCAAACCAACATCGGCCAGACTGCGGGTTTTATAGCTGACCAGCTCGCCCTCCTCGACCAGGGTGTAACGCAGACTGCCCTGTTCCACCAACTGGACGCCGAGGCCGATAAAGCGGGCGGAGAAATCGATGCCGGTGACCTGCTCGAAATGGCGCGCCAGTTCAAAGGTGGCGCGCCCGGCAGCGCAACCGAGATCCAAAGCCTGACCTCTTGAGCCCTCGCCCATGGTCTGTACGGCAATCCGGGTGAGCGCGCAGGGGAAATTCGGCACGCCGAAATACTCATCGCCGTAGTGAAACTCGGCGTATTCGGCGAGCAGTTTGTCTGTTTCGTAGTGCGACGCTGGCACAGGTTTCAGTTCCTCAGCTTGAACGTAACGAAAACCGGCATGCTGAAAAAAATGCCGCCGGAATGCGTAGCGGGCACTGCGCAGGGATTCATTGCCGCAGGAGATCCAGGAACCGCCCTTGATCAGGTTGTGGCGCTCATCGAAGGTCGGAGTGGTGAAGTCGTCATAGATGGGGTGCACCTCAAAGCCTTCGAATGGATAGATGGGGGTTTCCGTCCACTGCCAGACATTGCCCACCACATCGTACAGCTCGCCCTGGCGAAAACGATTGACCGGACAGGCGGAGGCGAAATGATCCAGATGCAGATTGCCCGCCGCGGGCGCATCGCCAACCTCGCTCACGCCGGCGACATCGTACAAGCGATACCACTCGTCCTCGGTGGGCAGGCGCACAGGTGTCCCGGTGGTGGCGCTTTTCCACTGACAGAACGCCTTGGCTTCGTGGTAATTCACTTCCGCCGGCCAATCCCAGGGCATGGCCACCTCTTCGGTCATCAGACGCAAACGCCACCCCTGCGCGTCAGGAATCCAAAAAGTCGGATGGTGCGCGTGGGTGAAGTCGCGCCAGCCGCGCCCCTCTTCCTGCCAGTAGTCGTCCACCTGATAACCACCGGCTTCGACGAACTGCAGAAATTCACCATTGCTGACAAGAAAGCGTCCCGCCTTGAATGCCGCCACCTCGGCGCGGTGCTGGCCGTACTCGTTGTCCCAACCGTAATAGGGGTCCGCTTTGCTCTTTTCCAGCAACACTTCACCGGCGGGGATGCTCACCCAGTCATTCTGCGGCGCGGCGCCGGTAGCGCGGCACGGCTGCCACGAGGGATGGGATTTGACGTGGGCGAGCTGGTGCTGGCGGATCAGCACCGAAGAAGTTTCCAGGTGGATGCGCTCGTGCTCGATCCCCATGACGATCGCCCACCAGGGGTGGTCCCAGTCCACCGGCGGCTCCAGCGGCGCGGTGTCGATGAGCGCCGTCACCAGCTCGCGCACCTGATCGCGGTAAGCCTTCACTTCTTGCGGGGTTGGCCAGTCGTAATGGCTGCTGTCCAGGTCGTCCCAGCTCATCTCATCCACGCCCACGGCAAACAGGGATTCGAAACGCGGGTTGATGCGCTCATTGATCATGCGGGAGAGCATCAGCTTGTTGATGAAAAAGGTCGCGGTGTGGCCGTAATAGAAGATCAGCGGATGGCGCAGGCTGATGGGTTTGCTATAGAAGGCCGCGTCGTCCGCGAGGGTCTCGAACAGGGATTCGTAGCGGTCGAAGGTGGTGAGGAAATAGGCGCGGATCTGGCCGCGCAGCGATTCTGGATCTCGGCCATGCAACGCCGGATCTCGGCCGCGCAGATCCGGCGTGCGGGGGAAAACAACGGGCTCGGCGTTCACGGGTATTCCTTATAAGTAATGGCTCAACAACTGGCCGCGGGCGGGCCTGGGCAGTCTTATACGATACCGGTGGAGCAACCGGACCAGCAGTCTCAGCCGCTGATGGCGGTTTCCTGCTCCTGAGCTTCCAGGTTGTAACCGAACTGTCGGCCCTCTTCGAGGAAATAGGCCGCCACCTGACCCGAGCGCTCTATGGCAAAGCGGTCGAGATAGTCGAACAGGCTCAGGCACTCTTCCTCGGCTCCGACGGGTGTCAGCCGCGAGGTCAGGTCCTGCAGTCGTTGCAGCAATACTTTTTCAATCGCCAGCTCCGCCGCGAGAATATGCTTGCGCACCAACTGCTCCTGCACGCGGGTGAAGCTACTGCTGGCGATCAGTTTGCCGCGCAGTTCGCGCAGTCCGCCGAGAAGTTCCTGATTGATGCCACCGACAATGGCGAGGGCCTCATCCAGGGCGGAAGGCTGGATGTGCAGGCGATTGGAGTCGATCCAGCAGAGCCACAGGATCATATCCACGTTGGCTCCGTAGACATCCTGTAATTCCAGGCATTTCTGCTTGATAGGTTCCTGGCCATAAAACCCTGTGGCGTAGGTCCACAGATTGCTTTTGATCTCAAGAGTCATGACGTTCACTCCTCATTATTATGTCCGGTGCATGCCGGTGTCCGTCGCGGCGGAGCGTAGGTGAGTCAGGCGCGGAAACGCGACGGCCTACACTACGCCGTCGGGTATTTTGCGTCCAGCTCGGACTTTTGCCGCACTGCGGGATTTTCCGCTGCAGCGCGAACGGGTTCATGTTTTGCGGAACAGCAGGTCCCAGACGCCGTGACCGAGGCGCTCACCGCGCGCTTCGAACTTGGTCTTGGGGCGGAATTCCGGCCGCTCGGCATAGTCCGCCGCTGTATTTTCCAGCCGCGGCTCAGCCTTCAGCACTTCCAACATGTGTTCGGCGTAGTTCTGCCAGTCGGTCGCCATATGCAGCAGCCCGCCCGGGCGCAGTTTGCGCGCGGCGAGCGCTACGAACTCCGCTTGCACTATGCGGCGCTTGTGGTGCTTTTTCTTGTGCCAGGGATCGGGAAAGTACAGCTGAAAGCGCGCCAGACTGGCGTCGGGCACACAATCCTCCAGCACATCCTTGGCGTCCGCCATATAGACCTTGAGATTGCGGACGCCCTCCTTGCCGGCCGTGTTGATCAATCTGCCTACACCCGGCGGGTGTACTTCGATACCGACAAAATTCACCCCGGGCTCCGCCTGGGCCATAGCCAAGAGGGAGTCGCCCATGCCGAAGCCGATCTCCAGGGCGATCGGGTTGTCGTTACCGAAGGCCGCCTGCACATTGAGCGGGCCGCCGAACAAGCTCAGGCCATAAGTCGGCCAATATTCGTCGAAGGCGCTGCGCTGGCCGTCGGTCATACGGCCGGCGCGAATCACAAAACTGCGGATGGATTTGGGTTTGAATTCGGGTTTGATTTCCATTGAAGACACACTAAAGAAGAAAAATTACCAGGCCAGCAGAGTCTGCTGTCTGAGCCAGGCCCTGTGGCTGGCGTAGTCCGGCATGACACTGGCCACCAACTGCCAGAACGCCGGGGAATGGTTAAAGTGGCGCAGATGCGCCAGCTCGTGCACCACTACGTAATCCACCACCGCGGGCGGCGCCATCATCAGCAGCCAGTTGAACTGCAGCTCGCCGCGGCGATTGCAGCTGCCCCAGCGGCTTTTGTAAAAGCGCACGCTAAAGCCGCGCGGCTCCACCCCCAAGAGCGGTGCCAGCGCCTTGATGCGCGCCGGCAGATACACCTGCGCCTGACCGGCGAGCCAGCGGGCGATCTTGGCTTTGTACAACTGGGATTCGGCGCCGATCAGCAGCCTATCGCCGCTGCGCACCACCCCCACCGCCGGCCCGGTCGCCTCCAAGAGCAAGGTTTCACCGAGAAACGGCAACTCAACACCGGGGCCGAACTGCAATCCCGATTGCTGCGCGATGGACTTGCGCTGCAGTTCGAGATGTTTGGTGATCCAGCGGGTTTTCTGCGCGACAAAAGCGCGGATTTCCGCCATGGAGGCGCGCACCGGCGCGCTCACCGTCACTTCGCCGCGATGTACTTTGATGCCGATAGAGCGCCGCCGTGCCGAGCGTTTCAGCTGGGCGTGCAGATCGGCGGTGATCGGAATCAGGGTCATGGTGCAGGTCGTCGCAAATGCGCCAGCAATTCAACGTGAGGCGTTTGGGGGAACAGGTCCACCGGCTGCAATTCTTCCAGGCGATAACCCGCTGCGAGAAAATCCTTCAAATCTCTGGAAAAGGTCGCCAAATCACAGGAAATATAAAAAACGTCGCGCAAACGGCTGCGCCGATCGAACAGGCCGGTGCGGCATTTGAGCCCGTCCCGCGGCGGGTCGAGCACGAGTATCTCCACCGCGCGCTGTTGCTGGACCAGGCCGGTAAAGGCGGCTTCATCAAACAGGTCGCAGGTCTTAGCCGTCACACCGGGCAAATTCCTGGCTTGCAGTGCCGCTATAGCCTCCGGCACCGCCTCCACGGCCATGATGGCTTCGAACCCAACCGCGGCTATGACCTCGGTGAAATTGCCTGAGCCGGCGAACAGCTCCAGCACCGGCCGCTGGCGCGGGAGCGCGTCCAAACGCTCCTGCAACCAAGCGCGCATCGCTTGATTTTGCTGCTGATTGGCTTGTTGAAACGGCAAACGCTTGTTAACACTTACTTCCGCACAAGATACCGATTCGTCTATATCGATAGTCGTCCAATCCTGTTTTCCCCGCGGGGTCCAGGCAGGGTTGGGCAGCTGGTGCCGCAGCGCTCTAAGGATTGTGCGATTGTGCTCGCTCAATACCAGGCAATCGTCCACCGCCACCAGCTGGCGCTGGGCGTTGGCGACAAAACCCAATTCGCGACCGTCCGTTTTCAATTGCGCCCGCACCCGGTAACCCAGAGGCTCCGGTGCGGCCAGGATCGGGCGGACGGGCGCACCCGGTAACAGCCGGTGGATCGCCTGCTCCACCCGCTCCTGCTTGGCGTGCAACTGGGCGGCGTAGGTGACAAACATCCAGGCGCAGCCGCCGCACTGATTCGCGCCAAAACCATGGAAAGGGCACGGAGGATGGATGCGCGCCGGGCTGGCCTCCAGCACCTCTATCAGTTCCGCGATAGCGTATTGGCTTTTCAGCTCTTTGACTTTGACGCGCACGCGTTCACCCAGCCACGCGCCGGGGACAAAAACGCGCCGGCCATCCGGGTGTGCCACCACGGCATTGCCGGTCTCCGCCAAAGCGATTACCTGAGCTTCAAAGATTTGCCCCACACCCTCCGCGCGGGTGGCGGGTGGGCGACGGCTGGTGATAAAACGCGGGCCTGATTTTTTCTGCGCCACTAGGTGCCCACCTGTTTTGCCGCCGCTTTCACCCGCTTGGGCGCGACCTTAGGTCGCCATTCCCGCGGGTCCACCTGGTAGTAAGCGAGCAGTTCGGTGAAGAGCTCCGGGTGCTCTTCAGACAGCAAATCCGGCTCTTCGAAGAAGCTCTCGGTGGCCACGGCGAAAAACTCCGCCGGATTGGTGGCGCCGTAGGTGTCGAGCACCGTCTCGGCGCCGAAGTAGGCGTGCTCGCGCAGGGAGTTGAACTCGCGGGAGAGGATCGTCGCCCAGCTGCCGTAGGCGCCTTTGCTGCGCAACAGGGGGCGCCGTTCATGCTGCCGGATTCCGCATCCAGCTGATGGGCGAATTCATGCAGCACCACATTGCGGCCGTCGTTGAAGTCGTACACCCCCTGCTGCACGTCGTCCCAGGAGAGAATCACCCGGCCGTTGTTCCAGGCCTCACCGACGAGCACGCCGTCCTCGCTGGTCACCACCCCGGCGGCATCCTCGACGGTATGACGCACGACAAACTCCGCCGGATACAGATAGATCCAGCGCACGTTCTGGAATTCGAGCGTGGGGCGGTTGAGCAGCAGCAGGGACGCGCAGGCGGCGATGGTGATGCGCATTTCATCGGTCACCACCAGACCGGCGCAACCGACAAATTCTTTAGTGAAAAGAAAGCGCCTGATATGGGCCTGCAGCTGTTGCTGCAGCGGTGCCGGCATATAGTCGTAGTGCGGCAGCGCCTTGCGCACCAGACTCAACCAGCCGGAGGGAAACTCCGCATGGCGCGCCTTATGCCAGCGGTATTGCCGCCACGCCCAGGAGCCCAGCAGTGCGCAGGCGAGACCACCGACGATGACATAAAACAGGACGGGGTCGCGCATACAGGATCAGGAGCTCAAAAAAACCGGAGGGTCGGAATTGTACAACCTGACGCCAGCGTATCAAACCGGACCCGCCGAAGGCGGGTCACGAAACGGCCATCAGAAGCTGTAGACGAGGGTCACGGCGGTCTGGCGATCCGAGCTGACGCGATCTTCAGGGACCTCGGAATTGTGGGTGATGGTGAAGGACAGTTTCATCGCCAACGCCTGATAGATATTGGCGGTCACGGCGGACTCGGCCTTAGTCTTGGTATTGGCGCCGGACTCCAAGGCGATATCGCTGGCAAAGGTCTGGGTAAACTTGGCCGTCTCGCTGAAATCGTACTGATAGAGGGCGGAGACACGCACCATGGCGGGCTCTTCGGTGATGTTGTCGGTCACCAGGGTGCCGTCCGCCGCGCGGACTTCATCGGTGCGGCTGAACGACATACCGGGACCGACGCTGTAGTCGAGAAACGAACTGGCACCCTGGAACAGGCGGTCGGAATAACCCACAGCGACCGACGCCTGGTAGTCGTAGCCGGAAAAATGGTCTTCCTCATAGGAGCCAAACACAAAAAGCGCGCGGTGCTGGCTGTCGAGTTTGTAATCCGCCTGGGCCGAGCCAAAGTATTTTTCCGCCGTCACCTGGCTCTCACTCCAGGTTTCCCCGCCCTGCTCCACCTCAAGCTGGTCCTCTTTGTAGAGCGCTTCAAGCACATATTGATTGCGCCAGCGTGTCAGCTCGTGTTTCAGATTCAGTTTCGCCTTCAAGGCGGTGGAATCGGTATTGCCTGAGGTGGCGAGCAGCCCCAGTTCAGCATCCGCGGCCCATGGCTTTTCCGGCGCCTGTGCAAATGCCTGAGCAGCCAATGCCGAGGTGGCCAGCACAGCCACCGAAATGCTTTTTTCATGACGAACTCCTAGTTGTTGTTTTGGTTAAAAAAGATCTTGGTTTCAAGTAAGCGTTGGTTTTTGGTTACAGATAAACGCCGGTGGTTGGTTGTGGGTAGTTGGTTGTGGGTAGTTAGCTGTGGGTAGTTAGTTCTGGATAGTCGGTTGCACGGAAAAACAGGTGGGAGGTAAATCAGGGCAGCTGCGCCAGGGCTATGGCCCCCAGCGCCCCGGCCATGCTACCCAAACCGGGGCCGGTAATGAAGGATTCCATCTCGGCGTGTTGATCGCCGAGGTAGCCATTGATCTTGGCGAGGTAGGCACGCCGCACCATGGGCAGCAATGCTTCCCGCTCCATCACGCCGCCGCCTAATACAATACGCTGGGGCGAGTAGACCAGCGCCAGGTTCACGCACATGATCGCCAGATAGTGCGCCTGCAGCTCCCAGGCCGGGTGATGATCCGGCATGGACTGGGGGCTTTGCTGCCAACGCTGCTGCAGGGCAGGGCCGGCGGCCAGCCCTTCCAGACAGGCACCGTGATAGGGACAGGCGCCGGAAAACGGATCGCTCGGGTGGCGCGGCACCAGCATATGGCCCGCCTCCGGGTGCATAGCTCCGTGCACCAGCCTGCCATCGACCATCACCCCCGCGCCTATACCAGTGCCAACGGTGACATAGATCGCGTTTTCCATCCCCTGCGCCGCACCCCAACGCCGCTCCGCCATCAAGGCGCCGTTGACGTCCGTATCAAAACGGATGGGCAACCCCAGCGCGCGCTGAAAATAGCCGACCAAGTCGGTGTCAGTCCAATTAGGCTTGGGGGTGGAGGTGATAAAGCCGTAGGTCGGTGAGTCGCGCCGCAGATCCACCGGGCCAAAGCTGGCGATTCCCAGCGCGGCGAATGGCCCGTGCTCGGCCTGCGCGGCAAGAAAAATCCCGGCAGGCATCCAGCGTCGCCCCTGGGTAGGTGACCGGGACTTTGGTATGGGCCAGCACCTGGTCCGGGCCGCGCGCCACCAAGCACTTGAACTCCGTACCGCCAGCGTCTATGCCGGCGTAGATGGGCTCATTCATGCAGCGCCTCTCCCTGCCAGAGCAGCGCCGATACATTGATCGCCTCTTGGTCGACAAACGCCAGCTGCTCTTCGATGGCGGGCAGTAGCACATAGTCGGCATAGGGACAGTCCGTACCACCCGGATGATATTGCCTGTCTTTTTCGCCGCCAACGGAAGAGTGGCCACCCCCATCGCGCAAAATCGCCAACATCGGCTTGTAACCCGGCTGCCAGGCTTCCACCCCGGGGAACACCTGTTTCAACGCCGCCAGAATGGCCATCCCGGCAAAATCCAGATCGCCCCAGAAAAAGCAGGGCAACTGCCGGTGCCCAAGCCAGAACTCGATGAAACGCTCGCGCTCGGTGAGACTGACGAGGTTGACATAAGAGAACACCGCTTGGCCGACCTCCCGCACCCGCAGCGCAGCGCCGCGAAAGCCCGCCAGATAGATCAGACCGGTTTTGGCCGGCGCTTGCGCGACCAGACCGAGATAGGTGTCCTGGTTTTCGACAAACAGGATTTCTTCGAACTGCTCCGGCAGATACACCGAGAGCAGCAACGGGCGGCTGACAATTTTTTTGGCCAGACTCGGAAATGTGGCGAGCAGCAGCAGGTCGCGCCGGTCGAGAAATTTCGACGCTCCCCAAAAGCAGCGCGCCGACAGCTGGCGCAGCGTCATCGGCTGTTGTTCGAGGACCGCAGGGATCGACGCGAAAGCCGCTGCCAGTTGCTCGTAGGTACGACCAGGAAAACGCAGAACCTCGCGTCGCAGCGCCTCACCACCGTCTTCAAATACGTGCAGATGGCGGGCGAGCGCTGTATTCCACAAGTGCTGACGGGGATCGAAGGCGGGCCGTTCCAACCACAAGCGTACCGTTTCCTCGGCTTCGTATTTCAGCTGGATCAGGCCGTCGTCGTAGTCGTTATTACCCGGCCGCTGGCGGGCTTTGAGTTTGAGGTCCAACACGCCGATTTTCGCCAGATGCTGGAGGTCCTCCCACACCACCTCCACCTGACTCTGATCGGCAAAGTCGTAAAGCTCCGGGGTTTCCCGGGCGGAACATTTGAGCTGCCAGCGCATGCGACCGGAATCTGCTTTGTCCAGCAGGCGATGCAGCAAGGCGTGGGTTTCTTCAGTCAACAGAGGTGCTTCACTCATAGTCCAATTCCTTGCTGGCTTGGGGGAACCTCAACTTAATATGAGCGAAAAAAAGCGGTGATGCAAAAACAAATAAAGCCGCGACTGGGCGGCTTTATGGGTCTGGCGATGGAAAAGGCGATTAGGCTTCGATCATGACTCGCACTTTTTTCATGGCGTTTTTCTCCAGCTGGCGGATGCGCTCAGCCGATACACCATATTCTGCGGCCAGCTCATGCAAGGTGGCCTTATCTTCATTCAGCCAGCGCTTCTGCAGAATATCGCGACTGCGGTCGTCGAGCTTTTCCAGCGCCATCTCCAGATTGCTGACGCTGTTGTCTTCCCAATCTGCATTCTCCAGCATGATGGCCGGATCAAAGCGGCGGTCTTCAAGATAGTTCACCGGCGCCTGGTAGGCGGTGTCATCGTCATCATCGACTCCGGCATCAAAGCCAGCGTCATAGGCGGCGAGGCGCCCTTCCATATCGTGGACGTGTTTGACGTCCACATTCAGATCTTTCGCCACCGCTTCGGCTTCCGCCCGGCTCAACCAACCCAGGTGTTTCTTCTGGCCGCGCAGATTGAAGAACAATTTGCGCTGGGCCTTGGTGGTGGCGATTTTGACGATGCGCCAGTTGCGCAGAATGAACTCGTGAATCTCGGCTTTGATCCAGTGCACCGCAAAAGAGATCAGACGCACGCCCTTTTCCGGGTTGAAGCGTTTGACGGCCTTCATCAGGCCCACGTTGCCCTCTTGAATCAGGTCGCCCTGAGCCAGGCCGTAACCGGAATAGGATTTGGCGATATGCACGACAAAACGCAGATGGGCCATAACCAGGCGGCGCGCGGCGTCGAGATTGTTGCGGTAGTAGAGATCCTCCGCCAGAGTTTTTTCCTCTTCAGCGGACAGAATGGAGAACCCGTTGACGACCTGAATGTACGCCGTCAGGTTCTGACCTGGTGCGAGAATGTCGACAGGCTGTAATTGGGTGCCCATTTTGGGAATCCTCCTAATGAATGGCCGGTGGAGTGTAGCACTCGTCAAGCGGCAAGACCACTGGCGCAATTTACGGGTTTTGGCCGGTTTTTCAAGCGATTAGATGAGAGGAAAGTCACAGAGTTCTGTGCGCAGCAGAGTCAATTTAACCTAGTCAAAACCGGTGCGAAAAAGACCCTTGGCAGCCCCTAGCGGGGTTCTATGGCGCTCAGATGCCGGCCCACCGCCAGCCAGGCGCCCAGCAGGCCCAAGCCGATGCAACTGCCCACCAGCGCAGCGCAACCTGCCAATCCAAGCCCCTGCAGGACGAAGGTGTCCTGATAGGTAGCCGCGAGATTGCGTACTGAGCCGCCGAGAGAGGCCACCCCGGTACTCACCAGAAGACAAGCGAGTAAACCGCCGAACACGCCATACCAAAAACCTGTGTACAAAAAGGGCCGCCGCACGAAGCCGTCGGTGCCGCCCACCAGCTTGACCACCACGATTTCCTCCCGCCGGCTCTCGATCTCCAGGCGGATGGTGTTGCCGATCACAAGCAGTACCCCGGCGCCGAGCAGAAGCGCCAGGGCCAGCACCAACTGCTTGCCCAGATTCATGATGGCGTTGAGACGGCGCACCCAGTCCATATCGAGACTGACCTCATCCACCAGGGGATCGGCCGCTATGCGCTGACGCAAGGTTTCCAGATTGACCGGGTCGACCGCCGTAGGCGCCGGGGTGATCACCAGGGTGGGCGGTAAAGGATTGGTGTCTAGAGCGGCGAGCGCTTCACTGAAGCCGGATTGCGCCTGAAACGACTGCAGGGCCTGCGCCGGGGAAATGTACTCGTGCTCCTGAACGTCCGGCATCTGGCGCAATTTGTCGCGCAACCCCGCGATTGCCGCGTCCTGCGCGCCCAACTTGAGAAAGACGGTCATTTTCGGACCGGATTCCCAGCGCTCACCAAGACTCTGCACATTGCCCAAAGCCAGCAGGAGGGTGGTCGGTAGAGCGAGCGCAATGGCCACCACCAGCGCCGTCATCAACGTCTGCAGCGGTGTCTCGGCGAGCCGGCCGAAGCTATCCAGCGCCGAGTTGCGATGATGCTGCTGCCATGCCTGCCACACATCGGCGATGCCGGTGCGGGATAAGTGCGCGCCGCGCGCGCCGGGTTCGCGACTCATTGCAGGGCTCCATCATGAGTCAACTGCCCTTGCTCAAGGGTCAGCACCCGCGCGCCGACGGAACGGATCAGCGACCAGTCGTGGCTGGCGATCAATACCGTCACGCCGACCTGATTGAACTCGCAGAACAGTTTCATGATGTCGGAGGAAAGGTCCGGGTCAAGATTGCCGGTGGGTTCATCGGCGAGCAACACCGGCGGTTTGTTCACCACCGCCCGGGCGATGCCCACCCGCTGCTGCTCGCCGCCGGACAGGGTAATCGGATTGGCGCGCTCATGATCGAGCAGCCCCACCTTGTCCAGTGAGGCGCGCACCCGCCGGCCGATCTCCCGCGGATGCACACCGGCGATTTGCAGCGGCAGGGCCACGTTGTCGAACACCGAGCGGTCAAACAGCAGCTGATGGTTCTGGAAGACCACGCCAACCTGGCGGCGGTGAAACGGAATCTGATTCGGCCGCAGGCGGTCCAGATTGCGCCCGCCGACCACCACCTGTCCCTGGGAAGGCCGCTCCATCAGCATGATCAGCTTCATCAAGGTGCTTTTACCGGCGCCGGAATGGCCGGTGAGAAAGACCATCTCTCCTTCACCCACCTGCAGCGATACTCGCGTCAGCGCTTCGTAGCCGTTGGGATAACGTTTGCTGACGTTGTGGAATTCAATCATGCAGTGGGCAGGTCGCTGCGGCTGAACAGGGCGTCGACAAAAGGTTTGGCGGCGAAGGGCTGGAGATCATCGATGCCCTCACCTACGCCGATAAAGCGGATCGGCAGCTGATGTTTTTCCGTCAGCGCAAAGATAACGCCGCCTTTGGCGGTGCCGTCCAGCTTAGTCAGCGCTATGCCGGTGACGCCGGCGCTCTCGCGGAAAATATCGGCCTGGCTGACGGCGTTCTGGCCGGTGCCGGCATCCAATACCAGCAGCACTTCATGCGGCGCTGTCGCATCCAGCTTGCCCATAACCCGGCGCACCTTGGACAGTTCGTCCATCAGATGGCTCTTGTTGTGAAGACGCCCGGCGGTATCGGCGATGACCACATCGACTCCGCGTGACTTGGCCGCAGCGATAGCGTCATAGATGACCGACGCGCTGTCGGCACCCGTATGTTGCGCTACCACGGGCACCTTGTTGCGCTCACCCCAGATCTGCAGCTGCTCCACCGCCGCCGCGCGGAAGGTGTCCCCCGCCGCGAGCATCACGGATTTGCCTTCGTTCTGCAGGCGCTTCGCAAGTTTGCCGATGGTGGTGGTCTTGCCCACGCCGTTGACGCCCACCACCAGAATGACAAAAGGTTTGTTGGCGCTGCTAATCTGCAAAGGCTGTTCGACCGGCTGCAAAAGGGTGCGCAGCTCGGTCTGCAAGGCTTCGTAAAGGGCGCCCGAATCCGCCAGCTGCTTGCGCGCGACTTTGGCGGTGAGCGTGTCGATCAAACGGGTGGTCGCCTCCACCCCCACATCCGCCACCAGCAGCTGGGTTTCCAGCTCTTCCAGCAGTTCATCGTCGATAGCTTTTTTGCCCAACAACAGATTGCCCAATCCTTCGCTGAACTGGGTGCTGGTGCGTTTTAACCCTTGCTTGATTCGGGCAAAAAAGCCCACCTTTTTATTGCCGTCTTCGGCTGCGGACCTAGCATCTTCGATGATAGGTTTATCATCTTCGACAACTGGCTGCGTGTCTTCGACGATGGACTGTGTGTCTTCGACGATGGGTTGGATGTCTGCGCTGATAGGTTTGCTGTCTTGAACAGGGGGTTTAACGTCTTCCACGACAATCGACTGGATGTCTTCGACTTCGACAGCCGGCTCGACCGCTTCAGCCGATACAGGAGTAGACGATTGTGTTGCCTCGGGCTCTGGAGTAGATTGCCCCGCAATGTCTACTTCAGACGTCGATTCGGGCGAGACGGGTTTTTCCGCCGCATCTTTGTTTTTGTTACGTTTAAAGAAAGAGAACATAACCTTCACGTATTCCGCAAAAATGGCGTAATCCTAACACTTGTCCCCGGGAAATAAGAGAACACCTTGCCTCCGTCTCCGAAAAAGCCACCCGCCACCGGCCATCACAAACTGCGCATCATCGGCGGGCGCTGGCGCAGCCGCACACTCAGCTTTCCGATGGTGGATGGCTTGCGGCCGACGGGCGACCGCATCCGCGAGACACTCTTCAACTGGCTGGCGCCGATTCTGCCGGGCAGCCGCTGCCTGGATCTGTTCGCTGGCTCCGGTATCCTCGGATTTGAGGCGCTGTCGCGCGGCGCGGCCCACTGCAGCCTGGTGGAGCTCAATCCCGCAGCGGCGCGGCAATTGCGGCTGAACGCCGAACAGTTGCAGGCGGACGCCGCCGCAATTCACCAGACAAGTGCATTGGACTTTTTAGCGCGACCGCCAACAGAACCCTTCGATGTGGTCTTCATCGACCCGCCCTTTGCCGGCAATCTGTGGCAACCCGTGATGGCGCTGCTAGAACGCGACTGGCTTGCCGAAGGCGCGCTGATCTATGTCGAATGCCCGGCAGACCTTGCGCTGGACCCGCCCGCTAATTGGCACTCTCACCGGGAGAAACGCGCCAGGCAGGTGTGTTATCGCCTCTATCGTTATGAGACAACCAGCGAAGGGCGCGTGTAAGATGCGCGTCTTTACTGCGGGTCTGCCGCACCACTCCAATCTCCACGGAGCTTGATATGTCCTCTGGCACCAGCAAACGTGTGGTTTATCCCGGCACTTTCGACCCCATCACCAACGGCCACGTCGACTTGGTGCAGCGGGCGAGTCACCTCTTCGATTCGGTGGTGGTGGCGGTAGCGGCCAGCCCGAAGAAAAAACCCCTGTTCAGCCTGGAAGAGCGCGTGCATTTGTGCCGCGAGGTTTTGCAGCATCTCGATAATGTGGAAGTGTGCGGATTCGATTGTCTGCTAGTGAAACTCGTCCAGGAAAAACGCGCCTACGGCGTCGTGCGCGGTTTGCGCGCGGTGTCGGATTTCGAATACGAATTCCAGCTCGCCAATATGAACCGCGCCCTCGCGCCGGAAATGGAGAGCCTGTTTTTAACGCCGGCGGAACACCTTTCCTATATTTCCTCAACCCTGGTGCGCGAAATCGCCTCTCTCGGCGGCAATGTGCACCAGTTTGTGCCGCAGGAAGTGGAGACAGCGCTTAAAGATAAATATCGGTCTTTGGGATTGAGTGTTTAACGGAATACGTTGAGCGTTTAACAGAATGCACTGACGATGGGAGGGCGGCGCCCTCCCGGACTATTTTTTCAAATCACCATAATTCCATCCGCCTCAATCAAAGCACCCTTCGGCAGTTCTTTCACCCCAATCGCTGCACGCGCCGGATAAGGCTGTTTGATAAAGCGGCCCATCACTTCGTTAACCGTGGGGAAATGGCTGAGGTCGGTCAAATAAATATTGAGCTTCACAATATCCTGCAAATCGCCGTCGGCCGCGCGGCACACGGCTTCGAGATTTTTAAAGACCTGCTCCGCCTGCGCAGCAAAACCACCCTCAACCATTTGCATGGTTTCCGGCACGAGGGGAATCTGGCCGGACAGATACACCGTATTGTTGACTTTGATCGCCTGGGAATAAGTACCTATAGCGGCGGGTGCTTGTTCGGTGGAAATAACGGCTTTATTGGTCATAAGGCTGCCCTGATATCAGTAAAGGAATTAAATAAAGAAGTGATTAATTTTTCGCGCGCGAGACTTTGGTGACGGAGCGCATGGTGCGAACACGGCGCATCACATCTGCCAAGTGCACCCGATTGCGCACGGCGATGGTGAGCGTGATGACACTGTGCTGAGCGTCGCGCTCTTTCACCTGGATGCCTTCGATGCTGGTGCGGGTATCGGCGATGCGCGTCGCCAAAGTGGCAATAATACCGCGCTCGGATTCCACTTCCACACGCAGCTCGGTGAGAAATTCGCCGTCGACCTTGATCGACCAATTTACGTCACTGATGTTTTCCCTTTTACTGCGCAAATCCGCCACGTTTTTGCAGGTGTCGCGATGCACCACCAGACCTTTTCCTGTGCTGATATGACCGATAATCGGATCGCCGGGAATCGGTCTGCAGCAACGCGCAAAACTGATCATCAGACCATCGGAGGATTCGATGGTGATGGGCGCAATTTTTAATTGTTGATCTTCCGCTTCCGGACGCAGCGTTTTCGCCACCGAAATAGCCACCCGCTTGCCCATGCCGATGCTTTCATACAGCTCATCGAGGGAATTGGCCGCGTGCACCGCAAGCAAATGTGCAATCTGTTCCTGATTGATCTGATCGAGGGATAAATCCAGATTCGCCATGGCGCGGCTGAGCATGCGTTTGCCCAACTCCACGGATTCCATATGGCGCTGATTTTTCAGGTAGTGGCGAATGGCCGAGCGGGCTTTGGCGGTGACGACAAAATTAAGCCAGTTAGGGTTGGGCTGGGAGGATTCGGAAGTGATGATTTTAATTTTCTGACCGCTCTGCAGCACTTGCGATAGAGGCGCGGGGCGGTCGTTGATCCGGCAGGCGACGCAACTATTTCCCACCGCAGTGTGCACGGCGTAGGCGAAATCCACCGGCGTGGCGCCGGCGGGCAATTCGATGATTTCGCCTTTCGGCGTGAATAAATACACCTCGTCGCGGAACAGATCGATTTTGACGTTTTCGATAAATTCCAGGGAATTTCCGGTGTGCTGCTGAATTTCCAGAATGCGTTTGATCCAGCGGTCGATGCGCGCCTGGGCGACATCGGTGGACTCTTCCGCATTGACCGATTTATACAACCAATGGGCGGCCACTCCCCGCGACGCCAATTCGTCCATTTCCTTGGTGCGAATCTGCACTTCAATCGGCACGCCGTGCATGCCGATCACCACTGTGTGCAAAGACTGGTAGCCGTTGATTTTTGGAATGGCGATGTAGTCTTTGAATTCCCCCGCCATGGGTTTGTAGAGATTGTGAATCGCGCCGAGCGTGCGATAACAGGTGTCGACGTTTTCCACGATGATGCGGAAGGCGTAGACGTCCATAATCTCGTTGAAGGATTTGTTCTTGGTGCGCATCTTGTTGTAGATGCTGTACAGATGTTTTTCCCGCCCGATCACCAGGGCGCTGATGTCTTCGCGCTGCAAACGCGCCTCAATCGCCGATTGAATATTTTCCACCAGCGCTTTGCGGTTGCCGCGCACCCGTTTCAGCGAAGCCTGCAAACGCGCGGCGCGCAGGGGGTACATGGCAGTGAAACCGCGATCCTCAAATTCAATACGCAGATCATTCATGCCTAGGCGGTGGGCGATAGGGGCGTAGATTTCGAGGGTTTCTTTGGCGATGCGGCGTTTTTTTATCCGGCGGCATAGCGCCGAGAGTGCGCATGTTGTGCAGGCGGTCGGCGAGTTTGACCACAATCACGCGAATATCCTTGGCCATCGCCAGCGCCATTTTCTGGAAATTCTTCGCCTGTTTTTCCGCTTGGGATTCGTATTCGATTTTGGCGAGTTTGCTCACCCCGTCGACCAGCTCGGCGATCACGTCGCCGAATTGTTCGCCGATCGCGTCTTTGCCGATGCCGGTATCTTCAATCACATCGTGCAGCATGGCCGCCATCAGGCTTTGATGGTCCATGTGCATGGAGGCAAGGATATTGGCGACGGCGAGGGGATGGGTGACGTAGGGTTCGCCACTGCGGCGGAACTGACCGTAGTGGGCCTGTTCCGCATAGTAGTAAGCCCGTTTGACGCAGCTGATCTGCTCGGGCTCGAGATAGGAGGACAGCCTGTGGCTAAGTGAATCTATGGTTAACAAAGCGGCCCTCCCACAGGATCAATCCATACCGGAGTCGAGGGAAAGATCCTGGTTGTGATGTTCGCGCTGGGGCACAGGGGGGCGCTCATCCGGCTCGTCCAGAATGGCCGCTGTCACATAACCTTCTTCGATTTCGCGCAGCGCGATCACGGTCGGCTTGTCGTTTTCTTCCGGCACGTAGGGCGTTTTGCCGAAAATCGCCAATTGCCGGGCGCGCTTGCTGCCCACCAATACGAGTTCAAACCGGTTGTCCACGTGATCGAGACAATCTTCAACAGTAATTCGTGCCATGTTTGGTTCCGCTTTGCTTTATGTTTGCTTGCTGCTTTATGTTTACTTGCTACTTTAAAGTGGTTGGTAATTGTCGCGACGCAAGCCGCGCCATTCTAACCAACTTTTGCCGCTGCCCTAAAGAGCCGGGATGGGCGCGGGAGTGTACGCAAATTGGCCAGTCAGGACAACAGGCTGCGCAGGAGCTCCGCGTGCCGCTCGGCTTGCTGCGTCAGGCGCAGGCGCTCGGCCAGGATGATCGCTTTGAATTCCGCCAGCGCCACATCGAAAATGTCATTGACGATCAGATAGTCGCTCTCCACGTAGTGGGAGATTTCGCTCTTGGCTTCGGCCATGCGCCCCGCGATCACCTCGGCAGAGTCCTGCCCGCGCCCGGTCAGGCGGCCGTGCAGGGTTTCCTGCGACGGCGGCAATATGAACACGCTCACCGCTCCGGGGATCAGGCGGCGCACCTGCGCGGCGCCCTGCCAGTCGATCTCCAGAATCACGTCCACACCGGCGTTCAACGTACTTTCCACCCATGCCTTGGACGTGCCGTAAAAATTCTTGAATACCTGGGCGTGCTCGAGAAATTCGGCGTTTTCCAACATATTGAGAAAGGCATCGTGAGTGACAAAGTGGTAATTCACTCCGTCGCGCTCGCCGGGGCGCATGGGCCGGGTGGTATGGGAGATGGAAACCTGGATATCGGAGGTGGACTCCACCAGGGCCTTCACCAGGCTGGTTTTGCCCGCGCCGGAGGGTGCGGAAACCGTGTAGAGAGTGCCTCTGGATGTCATGCGTAAACCTATTCTCTTGGATTGAGGGAGCCGGCCTGCGCAGCGGCCGGATGCGTTAAGTGTAGTGGATAGTCTAAACCGGACCGCAGACGCAGCGCGGGTGTTAATTCCGCTCGACCCAGAGTTCCCGCAGAAAGCCGGCGAACGGCTCCGCGGAGCGCTCGAAATAAAGACCTAACCCGTGGCCGACACCGTCGAGAACGACGCGCTTGTGAGCCAAGCCGGTCTGCTCGAACACTGCCACCAGCGGCGCATAGGCATCCGGCCTGTCCTCGCTGCCGTTCACCAGCAGGAAATGGGGATCGAGCGCGCGCAACAAATCCGCACGCGTCAGCACCGAGTCAAACAAAGCGGTGTCCCCGTGCCACACGCCGCCGCCCCAGCTAACGGCGCCGCCGAATACCTCTGGATACTCCAGTTGCAAACGCACGGCGCCAGCACCGCCCATGGAGAATCCGATCAACAGGCGATGGTGCCGCTCAGGTCTCAGGCGGTAATGCTGCTCCAGATAGGGCAGCAGCTCCTCGACGATCATAGTGGCCATGGCGCCGCGATATTCGCTCAGCCCACCGTTGGGGAACACCACCAGCGGTTCCGGCAACCCCTCGGCGGTGGTGACAGCGCGCAGCATATCCATGAACGCGGGTAGATCGCTGACTTCATCGCCGCCGCGGCCGTGAAGAAAAATAATCAGTGATGCGGGTTCCCGATGAGCCGGCGGCAGAATACTGACGCCGACCTTGTGACCCATCGCCGCACTGGGAAAGGCCAGATGCTGCAGCCGCGGCGGCGGGTTTTCCCATGGGTTCACCCAAACGACGGGTTTTGTCGTCTGCGGCAAACGGATGCCCAACACTCGCATAACGGCTAAGCCCGCGACAATAAATACGCCAACAGCGGCGACAGAGAGAACAAGTGTACGCATCGACATAATGCTGAATCCGATAATTAATCGTCGTTATCCGCGACAGTTGCGACCCGCTGCCGTCGCCGCAAGCTATCGCGGACTTTTATCGCCCTGACCAGCACCATCACCACAAGCCCGCTGAGCCAGCTGCCGTTGCCCAAATAAAAAATGCCCACATCGAGATGCCGCGGATGCCATCGGTCGATCCAGCTCACGCCAGTGACGAAGCTCACGCTGTCAATATCGCCTCGCGCCGCACTCTGCTCCGCCAATTTATACAACACCAGATACCCGGGGCTGACTGCGGCATAATCCTCACGGTAACCGATTTTGAGCAGAAATAATCGCCGCCCCACCCGCACGCCAAATTGCGCCGCAATCGGCAGCTCTCCCAAGTACAGAATATTGATCTGGCAGATACTGCGCGCGCCGTACTCGTTGAGCAGATAATGATAAAAAGCGAGTTTTTTGGGCTGTTTTTTGATACTGGTGCCGCGCTCGCCTTTCCAACCGGAATCTTCCACAGCGAGAAAATCAGCGAAGGCTTGTGGCAATTCTTCCACCGCAGTTGCGCACACCAGACGCAATTCGCCCTGCTCCTCGGCTTTGCGCTCTTTTTTCAGCAGTCCTTTGCGGAATTTGCTGCTGTATCCATTCCAGAATGTGTTGAACCCTTGCGAAAAATCGATGAATTTTGACGCATGGGTAACGCGAGGTTTTTTCGCTCGGCGGCAACAGACTGACGGCGCGTCCATTTTCGAGTACGCATTGCCAGCGGATCAGGCAGAAAAATGGCAATTCCCGCCGCAGAGTATTCACCAACAAAGTGCGATAAGGCGCCAGCACGCGATTTGAAATCACGTCGTTCACACCCATTTCATTGGGATAAAACAATTGCAGAACCGGCACACGCAAGCGGCCTTTGCCAAGCAAAGCCCGCTCAAATGGCATCACCGCAAACAGACGTCCGGCTTCATAAAACGCGACAAAAAAAATGGCATCGGTATTTTCCCGATTTGCCAATTCCGCGCCATACCAAGTTGGGTAATGAAGAAAATGGTAGGCGCTTGCAGATGCCAATTCGGCCCACTCCGGTTGTAACGCAGCAAATCCCGTCTTGCCGGAAAAAATTCGGATATTGACGGCCGCAGCTGTCATCGAGACCGAATCAAGCGCGCTGCAGCTCATAGTGTCGAATCGCTTCATAAACTTGAATCACCGCAGTTCCTTTCATCATTTCCACATGATCCGCCTCTACCTCGCGCACCCGCAGATCGCCGTGAATAATGGCTTTGAGGCCGTAATCGCGTTTCGCTTTGAGGCCAAAACCAAAATTCGTTTTGGTGGCTTTCACCAACAACACATCAAAAGGATAACTATGGAAAGATGATTCGTACTGTGCGGCCGCGCGATCAAATGCTTTTTCCCGCCCTCTACTCGCCTGAAACATATCCGGCTCCGGCGCATCGCCGCCGGAAAGCTTCTGTATAAGTTTATGCAGACCGCGCAGCATAACGCGGCGCAGGGAAATCATTCCTTCGCGCTGGAAACTCAGCTGGATATCATGGAAAAGCTTGCGAAACGAGCGGTAGCTGCTGATGGACAGATAGGAATCCAACAAAATCACATTAGTGATCTGTACACCTTCCCGGCGCAGGATATTCGCAACCTCCAAAGCCACAAGCCCGCCGAACGAAAGGCCCATCAGAGTCAGCGATGAATAATTGCCCTGGCGATGAATTGCATCGACGTATGATCGCACCAGTCCATCAAAGGAATAATGCAAATGTTTCGTCGCCTCGATGATGGCAAATTCCTTTTCGGCAAATACACCGAACACAGGTCGATCATCAAAATGGGAAGCGAGACCGCGATAAATTTGCACTCCGCAGAGACAGAAAACCGGTTCACCTTCGGTGGCATTGTTGAGTTTCACCACACTGGCAGCGGCGCCGGCGACTTCCTCACCGAGACTGGCGCGCAAGGCGCGCACGGTCGGCAACTCAAAAAACAAGGTGGTCGAAAACGCCAGGCCCGTCGCCTTGTGCATGTCGCTGATGACCTGCAACGCCAGCAGTGAATGGCCACCCAGTTCAAAAAAATTGTCGTCGATTCCCAGTCCGTTGATACCAAGAGTTTTTTCCCACACCGCCAGCAGGCTGCGATCCAGGTCATCGCGGGCACCGGAAGCCTGTTTTTTCTTTTGCTCGTTGACCTGCTCGACTCCCATGGCGGCCAAGGCTTTGCGATCCACCTTGAAGTTGGCGGTCATGGGAAATTCCGCGAGCCAGATAAAATGGTGCGGCACCATGTGCAGGGGCAGCTGCTGGCCACACAACTGTTGCAGCTCTGCCGGAGCGACTTCACTGCCTAAATAGAATGCCAGCATACGTGTATCGCCAGCATTGAATTCCACAGCCACCACTGCTGCCTGCTTGAGCAGTGGATGCCCGACCAGCACCTGTTCAATTTCCGACGGTTCGATGCGGAAACCGCGGATCTTGATCTGGTTATCGATACGGTTGATATATTCAAGCACACCGCCGGGGCGACGGATCACCGCGTCACCTGTGCGATAGACGCACCCGACTTCCAGACGCGAATCGACAATGAATTTTTCCGCGGTGAGCTCGGGATTGCGATAGTAGCCCATGGCCACACCCGCACCGCCGATCAGCAGCTCGCCTGCAATGCCGTCGGGGACGGGTTCCGATGTGTTGTCGACGACATGAATCGTGGTGTTGCGAATCGGCCTACCGATAAAGATCTTTTCATCGTCTGCGCGAATTAAATGACAGGTCGACCAGACCGTGGTCTCGGTCGGGCCGTACATGTTCCACAACTCGCTCGAGACGGCGTGCATAAGCGGGCGCAGATCCGCCGGCAGAGCCTCCCCGCCCACCAGAATCTTCAAGCGGCGGCGCGGGCACCAACCGTTTCTGAGCACCATGCGCCAGGTCGCGGGAGTAGCTTGCAGTACCGAGATGCCGCGCTCATCCACGAGACGTTGCAGCACCTCCGGCGTCAAGGCCTCTTGTTTGGATGCCACCACCACGTGCGCGCCCACAAGCAGCGGCAAAAACAGTTCGAGGATATGGATATCGAAAGAAATGGTGGTGATGGCGAGCAGAACGTCATCTGCCTGGAGGCCCGGCTCCTCGGCCATGGCAAGGAGAAAATTGATGAGATTGCCCTGGCTGATCGCCACGCCCTTGGGCTTACCCGTAGAGCCGGAGGTATAGATCATGTAAGCCATATCGGCGGGGTCATAAGCGCCATCCGCCAGGGGTTTCGCTTCACCCGTTAACGGAGTCGCGCACAGCTCTCGCAAAGTGACTACTTTGCCGGCAAAGGCCAGCTCGCCGCCGGGTTCGTCCACCACGAGTACATCGGCTTCCGCGTTTTCGAGAATGTAGGCTTGGCGCGACGCAGGATAGTTTGGATCCACCGGGACATAGGCGGCACGCAATGACCAGATCGCCAGCAGCAGCGGCACCAGCTTTTCCGAGCGCGAGACGGCGACCCCAACTTTGGCGCCCGCTGCTATCCCCCGTTCGGACAAAGCAGTCGCAATGATCTGCGCGCTCGCCGCGAGCGTCTGATAATCCAGTGTGGCTTGGGAAAAACTGACGGCGGGCGATGCCCCCGCGTGCTCAACCCAATGGTCCACATAAGCAAGAAAACCTTGCCGTTCCCAAGTGATGCTGGCGAAATCCGCAGGGCGATGGGGCATAAGCTAAGCGCTATTGTTATTTACTTTTCGATCCCTCCACCTTCCCTGACGATGACGACATCACCCTGTGACTGTCTTTTAAATAAACACATGATTATCGCTTGCCGAATATCGCTCCGATCAGAGCAGTGCCCTGCTCCACCGGATTAGCGCGAATTTTTTGCTCCTCTTCCGCAATCTGGCCGTAGAGCGCCTGTAATCCCTGATTTACGGCGTATTGCTCCAGATCGAGATCCGGCTTGTTGGCCATGGGCAGCGCTTTATAGGTGGTCAGGACCTGCTGGTATTGCTTATAAAAGCCGACTTGCTGCAATTGATTCTGCATGATGCCTTTATAGCGGGCGTGCAATTGTGTTTCGGTCGCAGAGCGGAAGTAATCGGTCGCCGCGGTTTTGTCTCCGCGCACTATCCCGATTGCATCCTGAACTGCCATGCCGTTCAAAGCTTCGATGAATACACCTTTGGCTTCCGCAGCCGCCAATTCGGCGCCTCGGTTCATCAGAGTTTCCACCTGATTCAGCGGACCGCCAAGGCCCAGCTGCTTGAGTGTCTCGGCCACCGGCTGAACCGACTCCGGCAAACCGAGTCGCCAACGGTTGCTCTGCCCATAACCGCCAGATCCAGCCAACTGATCGCTTGCCCGTGTGACGCTCAATTGCAGCACATCTTTAACAGCGGTATTTAACTGCGTCGGGCTGTAACCCATCGCCTGGGACATTTGGGCGCCGGTATCCAACACCTGCGTCATATTGGCGCAAGACGTCAAACAACCAACGAGGAAAAAAGGGACAAGATAGCGAACCATAATTGGCCTTGTAGCATGCAAGTGGAAACAAGCGCCGCATCATACAGCGCCTTGGCCGTGCATTGTCAAACCGTGGAAACCGCGGGCATAGCGCTTCGAAACACGCTTATTCGATGTTCTGCACCTGCTCACGCATCTGCTCGATGAACACTTTCATATCCACTGCCGCCTGGGTATTGCTGCTGGCGGTGGATTTGGAGGAGAGGGTATTGGCCTCGCGATTGAGTTCCTGCATGAGAAAATCCAAGCGTCGGCCGATCGGCTCTTTCTGCTGAAGCGTGCGGCGCACTTCAACAATATGAGCAGTGAGGCGATCCAGTTCTTCAGCAACATCGCTTTTTTGCGCGAGATACACCAGCTCCTGCGCCAGGCGATCTTCGTCGATGTCTGCATTAAGAACCTCCAGACGCGCGCGAATTTTTTCCTGCTGCTGCGCCGCCAGTTCGGGCAGACGCGTGCGCACCTCTACCACTTGCTCAGTGATCGCCTGCAGGCGCTGCTCGATAAGATTGGCGAGCTCTGCTCCCTCCCGCGCGCGGTTGTCGAGCAACTGCTTTAATGTGCGCTCGAACAAGCCCATGGCTTCCTGTTCCAGCAACTCCTGATTGAGCTCACGCGCCTTTAGCACACCGGGCCAGCGCAGGATCTCCAACGCATTGACCGGCGCCGGATTAGCTGCCAATTGATTAACCTGTTCCACCATGCGCACAAGATCGCGCGCCAAATCATGGTTGAAATCCGTCGACAGACCGCTGGCTTCATCGGGCTTGAATGCCAGCACCACATCGACCTTGCCGCGCCCGAGCTGTGTGCGCAACCGGTCGCGCAGGCCGGGCTCCAAGCTGCGCAGAGCATCGGAAAGACGCAGACCCGGCTCCAGATAGCGGTGATTGACGGTGCGGATTTCGCAGATCAGATGACCCCAGGGATATTGGGTTTCGAGTCGCGCAAATCCGGTCATGCTGTGTGGCATCAGTCTGTCCTCCGTCGTAAAGGCCGGGATCTTAGCACATTGGATTTCCGACCCCGGCCGTTATAATCCCGCCTCATTTTCCAAGCTTCCAAGGTGAACCATGCAACGTCCCAGCGGCCGCGCCGCCGACCAATTACGCCCCATCACCATCAGCCGCCAATACACCAAACACGCCGAGGGCAGTGTGCTGGTGTGTTTCGGGGATACCAAGGTGCTCTGCAACGCAAGCCTGATCGAGGGCGTGCCGCGGTTTCTCAAAGGCTCACAGCAGGGGTGGCTGACGGCCGAATACGGGATGTTGCCCCGTTCCACCGGCACCCGCATGGACCGAGAAGCCGCGCGCGGAAAACAGAGCGGCCGCACAGTGGAAATTCAGCGTTTGATCGGGCGCTCATTGCGCGCTGCGGTGGATCTGAAACAACTGGGAGAATTCACCCTAACGGTCGACTGTGACGTGATTCAGGCCGACGGCGGCACCCGCACGGCGGCAATCACCGGTGCCTGCGTGGCGGTGGTGGACGCTCTACAACATATGCAACGGCGCCAGATCCTGAAAACCGATCCACTGGCCTGCATGGTGGCCGCAGTTTCCGTCGGGATTTATGAGGGAGAGCCGGTGTTGGATCTTGATTACGCTGAAGACTCCAGCGCCGACACTGATATGAACCTGATCATGACCGACAAGGGCGGCCTGATCGAAATACAGGGCACTGCGGAAAAGGAACCCTTCAGCGAAGAGCAATTTCAACAATTGCTCGCCCTGGGCAAGCAGGGCATCCAGCAACTGCTCGCCATTCAGCAGGAAGCACTGAGGTCCTGAACAGGACCTCAAGCGTCAGCGCAGCGCGCGTCAGTAACGCGGCTTCTGCCAGTTGGGATTAGAATAATCCGGCGGAAACACCTGCACATGCTCGGCGCGCAGTACGCCGTCTTCGAAATAACCCTGTACCCGCACATAGGAATTGTTCGCCAGCGCAAAAAACTCGCTGGCGGCTATCGGTGTATCAAAACGGCTGTAGGTGGTCTCAGGAGAGACGACAATCTTGGTGTAGAAGATGAAAAAAGCGCTCATGGGCTGGGACGCGAAGTAGGCCACCCCTTGCATTTCCAACATCACCGCCTCGCCATTGCGGTTATCCACCGCAATGCTACTGGCAACCATCACCTCGCCAAAGGGATAGCTCGACACATAAACCTGGTCGCCGATGCGCAGATCCCAAAAATTGATGCGGCTTTCGTATTCCCCGGTCAAGCGCGTATCCGTCTGCACTATAAACTCCTGATCCTGAACCTTGATCTTGCCAAGCAGACCGTAAAAACCCCAGATCGGATACACCTCCTGGATTGCCCCGTAAATCCTGGCGCGCGGCGACGATAAAATTTCGATCTCCTGCGCCACCAGCACATCCGACTTATCCAGAGCACCCACCACGCGCACCTTGGCGTTGTCCATCAGGTGGGTCCGTTCCACCCCACTGAAGCGGGTGGCCGACGTGATCTTCACCGGGACCGAGTCCATAAAAAAGCTGTCGCCGCCCCTCAGGTTTTGCACTATGCCCAGCAACTCGATGCTGGGGATATTGCGCAACTTCCGGTAATCCTGGTTGAAGGCGAGATTGTCGGCAACGAGCACGCCGCCTTCCAATGCGCCGCGCACCACCACCAGACGACCATCGGCGAGACCGCCAGTGTCGACGGAGGGAGAGTAGGACACGGGCTGCCCGTTGAGGGTGAAACTGCGGGCGAAGGTATCCAAACCGGCAACCTGCCCCATCAACTCCACGAACGGATGTTCGTCATAAGCCAGGCGGGTGGCCTGGATCACCATCTCGGCATTCGTCGGGCCGCTGATGGTTACTCTCTGTCCAGGCGTCAAAGCACGTATATCGCGGGGTGTTATATCGCTGGCATAGACCGTGTCTGCAAGCAACTGGACAGTCTGTCCCAACACCACAAACTGATTGCGCTCCAGATCCACTGACTCCACTTCACCAGTGACCCGCGGTTGATAGTGCACTTCATAGGCGACGGACTCTCCTGCCGCATTAGTGCCGCCGACGACTGTGACGTAGTCGCCGACGTTCAGATCGATCTCATCCGCAGATTCACCGCGTACCAACACCCTGGCATTGTCCGTGTTGTAGCGCACGCCATTGACGATAACACTGCCAAAACCATTGATCGGTCCAACCGCCGTCATGTCAGGCTTGCTGCCACTGCCGTCGATACCCGCATAGCGACCACCACCGCCGCCACAGCCGCCAAGCAGCAATGCGAATGCAATTCCGGCCCACTGCCGCCAATCAGTTCTTTTTATCATGCTGAGTACCTGCCTCCTGATCGGATTTTTCGATGGCATAAACACCTACACCAAGCCTGATTCCGCCACTTCCTCTTACAGCGACGTCGGCGCCATCCTGCGATTCGGTGATCTCATGTTCGGACAGCCATGCGTCCACCCGCTCCAGAAACGCCTGACCTTCCACATCCAGAAATGCCTGAAAAGCTTTGGCATGCCGACTGTCGACATGATTGTTGCTGGCCCGTCTTTCGAACCGGCGCCGCTGCTTCTGATTGGGCTTGCTGTCATCCACCAAATACAAATTATGAAAGAGCGTCTCACCCAGCTCGCTGATCACCGATCCGGCGCGCAAGAGCGCCTGCGGGTCGCTCTGGGCGGGGAAAAAATATCGGCTGAGAGGAATGACGCCGTTCTCCTGTCGCGCTATGACACCGACCCGCAGCATCTCTTTAAACAGCGCCTGGCGTGGCACGTCACCGCCGAACCGGCGCACCAAGGCTTGAAAAACTTCCGCTATCACCCTCCAGCGGCAACTGGCGCGCCTGATTGTCGCCAGCACTGAATTCTGGATCCCTATGCCAGGCAGTGAGCAGCCGGGTGATGCGGTCCTGAGCGGTCTGCGCCTCCACCGCGATGGTGTTCTCCTGCAACATGTCCTTGATGCGCTTGACCTCCTTGCGATCAATTCCGGTCAACACGGCAATACGGGAGACGTTCGTCGGCCGGCCGCGGATGCCATAATCCTGGGCCGCCGCTTCGACAAAGATGGATTTGCACAGCAGGGCAAATTCCTTATATGTGACACCGTTGCGCAGCAGCAGCATGATGATGGGTTTCATCAAGCTCTTGACTGTCGCAATCACGTGCGCTTTGAGATTATCCGCCATAAACTCCCGGCTACCTGGATGTTTCCCACAGACACCAAAGCCCGCACACATTATTCACGGCGCTCTAGGCTGGCCCCTCGTTCGGCGGCCAGCATACCTGGACTTTACTGTTTGCAGAACCTCTTCTTTCCGAAGAATTGATCAGGTTTTAACCTGACGTAAGTTACCAACCTTGGCGCGATTTTCTTCGTGCACAAGTCTCAATTTACTGGCATTTTTTGTGGCGATGTCACGGCCTACGCAAATGTTTTAAGCACTGCAGCAAAAATGTCTTACACATCGCAGAAAAACGCCTTGCGCACTGCAGAATAAAAGATGTATCACGCGGCCAAAAAAAGAGCGCTCGCAACCAAGGCTGCGGCGCTCGAAACGCATTGGACGAGAGGGAGATCCAAACGTCCGCAATGCTCAGCAAATTACATCAGTGAAAAGCCTTGTCTCTTAACACTCAAAGAGAAAAACACCGGGAATCCTCCCCCGGCTGCCGCAGCCCCCAAGACCGACAAAGACTGCAGCCATGCATCTGACGGGAACCAGTAACCCGGCAGAACACACCTTGACCCCATGCCACATTTGGGGATCAATTGCCCAATATTAGACGATATCTGCGAATAGACAGGCTATGCGCACATAGCCGAAGTGTGATCGCTTATACAATCTTTTATTGTGAAGGCGGCGAAATGGTTGCTGTGCCGGAGAGAGAGAAACGGAGAGTTAGAACTCTTCGATATCGTAGTCAATGATGACGGGAAGATGGCTTGAGAAGGCCTGGGATTTATAAATCGCCGCATACTCGATCTTGCGTCGGATCGATTCCGAAACCACTTGATAATCGGTCCGCCAGCCGTCACCAACGCCAATTTCCCCTGCCGGCCACCAGGAGAATTCATCGGGATCGCGATTCACCTGGCGAAAGGCATCCACATAGCCGATCTGGCTGAACAGCTGGTTCATCCATTGCTGTTCATGGGGTAAAAAACCTGGAGTACCCTGGTTTTCCTGCCAGTTCTGCACATCCTTGCGAGTGTGCGCCATGCCCCAATCGCCACAGATAATGAAACTGCGCCGCTTGCGCGTGACCTTGTGCAGGAGAGCTTGGAAATCCTCAAAGAACTTGATTTTGACTTCCAGCGATTCCGTCTCCGACATGGCGGAAGGCGCAAGCAGGGAACCGATACTGTAGTGTTCGTAATCGATCTGGAGATAGCGGCCCTCCATATCGACGCCGCTCGCGAAGCCGAGGCCGTAAATCAGTGCCTTGGGCTGGTGACGGGTGTAAATGGCGACGCCGTTGTAGTGTTTGATGCCGGAATCGAAAAAGTAGGCGAAGTAACCGGGAGGATGAAATACGGCGTGATCCAGCTCATATTCCAGAGCGCGCAGGTCTTGCAGACATATCACGTCAGCGTCCTGATCTGCTATCCAATCAAACAAACCACGCTGGGCCGCCTGATGAATGCCGTCGACACTGAGAGTAATAATTCGCATGATGGCCCCTTACAAACGGACTGTGTATCATACCGATGTTTTAGCATTATTGTTAATAAGTGCCGTTTATTGCGACTAAACAGCGCTAATTCAAGCAGATCGAAAATCTGAACAGACGGCGGAACAGAACGATGTTCTTCCCGGCGGACAACGACCCTTGTCCTGCGAAAGCGGGCTTTGAGGTCTTTAAAGAATAGTCCGAATTCCTGGCTTGGCTAACCCGAAACCCTGCCACCTTGTAACTGCGAGTTATCACAGCCTCTGCACTCAACACTTTCGCACCCATCCAAGAGACCTATGAAAGAGTATCAAAAGCAATTTATTCAGTTGGCATTAAAGTGCCGGGCATTAAAGTTCGGCCAATTCACGCTCAAATCCGGCCGCATCAGTCCCTACTTTTTCAACGCCGGACAATTTCAAAGCGGCGCGGCGCTCGCCGATCTCGGGCGCTTCTACGCCGCAGCCTTGACGGACTCGGGAGTCGAATACGACATGCTGTTTGGACCTGCTTACAAAGGCATCCCGTTGGTCTCGACCACAGCAGTCGCACTCGCGGACCATCACCACCGCGACCTGCCTTATTGCTTCAATCGCAAAGAAGCCAAATCACACGGCGAAGGTGGCGTTCTGGTAGGCGCCCCCCTGCGCGGGCGGGTGGTGATTGTAGACGATGTCATAACAGCAGGAACAGCGGTGCGAGAGGTGTTGTCTATAATCGCTCAAGCCGGGGCGGAGCCGGCAGCTATACTGATCGGACTGAACCGGCAGGAGCGCGGCCAAAGTTATCTTTCGGCGATCCAGGAGCTGCAGCAGGCAACCGGAGTTCCGGTCATCAGCATTATCAATCTGGGACATGTCATGGCGTTTCTGCAGGAGCAGGGCGGCGATCCCGACACCCTGGAAAGGATTTCACAATATCGGCAGGTTTATGGCGTACAAGAGTAATACCTTCATTACTGAGCTCTTCATCAATCAAGCGGAAAGCAACTGCGCTTTTGATGTTGCTATGCCTCTCGGCCATTAGCTCGCCTGGATTTGCCGAGCGCACGTTTTACCGCTACTTCAACAAAGACGGCGTACGGGTCATCAGTCACACCATCCCTCCGGAGTACGCTCAAAAAGGCTACGAGATTATTACCCACACTGGCAAAGTACTGAAGGTAGTGCCGCCAGCGCCAGACCCGGAGGAGCTCAAAGAACAGGAAGCTAAACGCGCGCGCGAGCGTGAGCTCATGGCTGAATACGAGGTATTGGCCAGGCGGTACAGCTCAATTGAAGAAATATACGCGGCGAGAGATCGCAGGCTGGCCCAGCTTGATGCGAACATCTCGATACTGCGCAGTAACATCGGCACCATTAACAGCCAAGTTGAGAATCTCATGAAAAGAGCGGCGGAGGTGGAGCGCTCCGGTCGTGACGTCCCGTTGCAGGTCCTTCAGAATCTTGAGGAGGTCCGTTCCGAACTGCGCACCACCGAAGAAATGCTGCAAAATCGCTTGGTCGAGCACAAGTCGATTCAGCAGGAATATGAAAAGCAGGTTGAGCTATTCAAACGCGGCAAAGCGCTTGAAAACTCGAGTAAAGACAGCTGATAACCGATAGACCTTTGGCAATTTGAGGTGGAAGCAAAGCCCAATCAGACTGATGCTTCCACCACACACCCGCGCATCAGGTAGGGCCATTGCTCACTCCAGCCATTGGTAGGAGGGACGCGAAATTGTCCGCGGACGAACTGGGAGATTTTGCCTTCAACCGCCGCAAGCCACAAATTCACAGTGGCGCTGATTGAGAGGCCAAAACGAATACCTTCGCGCAATTCCGCTTCCCGCAGAATTTGTTTGATCTGAGTTTCCAGGCGATCAAAAAATTGAATAACCCTGTGATGCAGGCGCTCCGTTTCACCCGCCAGCGCATCCCCCGTCAGAATTCTCGTTATACCCGGATTGCGCTCCGCAAAAACCAGCAGCAAATTAAAAATTTTCTCGCACTTCTCCAACCCACCGATCTCCGTCTCGGCGGCAATCATATTCACCCGGGCGAATATGGCCTCTTCGATAAATTCGATCAGCCCTTCAAACATTTTGGTTTTGCTGGGAAAGTGGCGATACAACGCAGCTTCTGATACTCCCACTTGCTTGGCCAAGGCGGCCGTTGTTATGCGCGCACCCGGGCTCGCCTCAAGCATATGTGCAAACGCTTCGAGAATCTGCTGGCGGCGCGGTTTTTTATTTTGGGTGGAATTCATGTATAGCGCTCAAATATGTATATGTCGCCCCCAAACATTACCCAGCTCCTCCGGGTGCGGGTTCGGAATGCTTATTAATCCCGCCGCTGAAGATGTGCCTGCATCTGCCATCTGCCTCAGTCGGCTACCTGCTGATTTCTAAGTCGTCCCAGTCAAGCATCTACTCAGCCTGAACAAAATATCTCAACTTACTAGATCGCTTGTTGGCGGGAACAACTAGGCCACACGCAATCCAAAGATATAGTGTTCGGTGTTAATGCCAGATCCATGATCCGTGAATGAAGTGCCTGGGGTACGCCGTCAAACCGTGCGATACACCAGCCGGGAATCTCGGTTACTTCCAGCGATCCTACTCTTGCAAAATCTCGGAATTCCGTGATGTGAAAATATCCTGATTATAAAATTCCTCATCCCTGAGATTCTTCTGCATAACTTGTGCCGCGGTGACACCAAAATCATCGTCGCCTATCCTAGCCACAATCTTCATACCCTTCAACTAGTTTACTAAGGGAATCTTATTTAATTTTTATTGGTTATAAGCGTTCCAACTCCCGCATCTGTAAAAATTTCCAACAAAATTGCATGCGGCACACGCCCATCAATAATGTGAGCACTCGCTACTCCGGATTTTACTGCGTCCAACGCACAGCGTATTTTTGGTAACATTCCGCCGTAAATTGTCCCATCTGCTATCAGCTCATCCACTTTTGTCGTGTTAAGACCAGTCAACACCTCTCCTGATTTGTTTTGTAATCCTGCAACATTGGTCAATAACATCAACTTTTCCGCCTGCAGAACTTCTGCCACTTTGCCAGCCACTAAATCCGCATTGATGTTGTAAGACGCTCCATCTGATCCAACGCCAATTGGCGCTATCACCGGAATAAAATCGCTCTTCACCAGCAGATCAATTACTTTGCGATTAATTGATCGCACCTCACCTACATGACCTATATCGATGATTTCTGGCACCAGCATTTCCGGTGTTTTGCGAGTGACCTCTAACTTGCGTGCCTGGATCAAATTACCATCCTTACCGGTGACGCCTATCGCCTGGCCGCCATTGCGATTTATCAAGCTAACAATTTGTTTGTTGACCGTGCCACCCAGAACCATTTCAACCACGTCCATAGTCGCGCTGTCGGTCACACGCATGCCGTCGACAAAACTCGATTCAATATTCAATTTCTTCAGCAAGTCACCGATTTGCGGTCCACCGCCATGCACAACAATCGGGTTCATGCCGACTAATTTCATCAGCACCACATCCCGGGCAAAACTGTTTTCCAACGCCTCGTCGACCATCGCGTTACCGCCGTATTTGACAACAATGGTTTTGCCGATAAAGCGCTGGATGTAAGGGAGCGCTTCGGTCAGAACCTGGGAAATCTGTAGCGCGTTAGCAAGAGCATTACTCATTGAATTTTTCCTAAAAGACGGAGAAAAAATAAAGGTCCTTTTCAGGACCTGCCAATTATGAAAGAGACGATGCCGGGTCGCCGCCAGGCGGCGCATCCATTACCACTGAAAGGCAATGGATGAATCAATTTTGCGAATTTCGCGGGTGAATAGCGCCTTAAGGCTGTGGATCTGCTCTTCTGATTCCGCCTCAAAGCGCATGGTAAGTTCAGCCCCCGTATTGGACGCTCTCACCAGACCCCAGCCGTATGAATATTCCACCCGCAAGCCATCGAGCGTAATAATCTTGGCGTCCTCGAATTCGCCTACCGCAACCAGCTGCTCGACCAAAGCGAATTTGCTCTCTCTTCAGGCACCGGTATGCGAATTTCCGGCGTTGCACACAAGGGCGGAAACTCCGCAAAAATCTGGTCGAGATTTTCATCGCGCAGACTCATGATTTCAATAAGACGCGCCGCCGCGTACATGCCATCATCAAAACCGTACCAGCGATCTTTTATAAAGATGTGACCCGAATATTCGCCGCCAACCAAGGCGCCAGTTTCAACAACCTTGGCGCGCATTGGAGCGTGTCCGGTTTTCCACATGATCGGTCGGCCGCCATTACCACTGATAACGGAATTGAGCTGGCGCGAACATTTCACATCGAATACCACATCCGCTCCCGGATTACGCGCCAATATATCTTTGGCAAACAACATCAATAATCGGTCCGGCCAAATGATTTGCCCACTTGGCGTCACCACCGCTAGACGATCGCCGTCGCCATCAAATGCCACACCGAGATCGGCCTGGGTTTCCTGAACCTTGCGCACCAGATCGCGCAGATTGGCCTCAACGGAAGGATCGGGGCCGTGATGAGGGAAATTCCCATCCAGATCACAAAACAAAGGTGTCACTCGACAGCCCAGTTCCTCAAACAAACGCGGAGCAACCTTGCCGGTAACACCACTGCCCGCGTCGACAACGATACTGATATCGCCCGCCAAGGCGATGTCGGAAAAAATGGCATCCACATAGCGGTCGATGACATCCGCGCTCTCTTCTGCACCTATACCCTGGCGGAAATTCTGTTTGAGGATACGAGTGCGCACGGCTTTTATATCTTCCTCTGTGCGCACCTGCCCTTTCATCACAACTTTAAATCCGTTGAATTCGGCGGGGCTGTGACTTGCCGTAACAATCACCCCGCTGGAACACCCTTCAATTACCTCGGTGGCGAAATAAAGCAGCGGTGTTGGAACGGTTCCTATATTGATAACTTTGCACCCGGTGCTCAAAACACCACGAATAAGATTTTCCATCAGAATCGGGCTGTGGTTCCGCGCATCGCGCGCGATGATCAACGCCTTCTCGCCTTGCTCCAAGGCCTCACTACCCAACGCCTTGCCAATCTGCAGGGCAAGGTCGTTATTCACTTCATCCGGCACACGTCCGCGAATGTCATATGAACGGAAAATATGGTCGGGAATGGGCGCATCTCCAGAGGCGGCAGCGGCGATATCGTCAGGAAGGTCGATGTCCAGAGCATCGTCAGTCTGTTCATCGCCGCTCTCCAGGCCGAGCAGATCTTCATCCTCCTTCAGTATGTTCAAATCGCGGAAATTCCTTTCCTTGCGCTCGCCGGCCACGTTGGAGGATCTGCCCATACGCAGATGTGTCTCCTGCAGAGCCAACTGCTTGCGATAAATCTGCCGGCCGATTCCGAGCCCTATAAAAGCAAATAACGCCATCACCCCGAGTGACGCCACAGCGCCCACCAACAACAGAAAGCTGTAGTCGATACGAGTTGATTCAAACAGTTTTTCCGAAGCTGTGAATTCCACCTGCCAGGGTGAGTCAGGCACATTGATCGGCGGCGCTTTGTAGAGGGTGCCCTTGCCAAAGGTACCCATCAGCCGCGGCGTGTTGTTGAATGTCTGATAGAGGCTCACCTTGCCAACTTCATCCAGACCTTTGCGCATCTGTTGATAAAGATCTTCCATCGGCAATGTGACCATGATGGTGCCCAAAACAGGTTTTTGTGCATCCTCCGGCACGGGCACCACCACGTTGACCCGCCAACCGCCGCCGATGTCCAGCGCCTCTGGAATCACCCTCTCACGTCGTTCGGCCTTTTTAATGATTTCCACTTCCGCAAACCGCAGCGGCGGATCTCCGTTCAGGTCGACCTTCGCTTCCCCCACGCGAAAAATTCGGATGGTCTGGGCGCGGGGAAAACTGTTGCGCAAAGCTCTGTCGATTTCCAACAGGCCGACAGAATCGGAATAGGTCAAGGCGGTGGCGAGGCTGCTGCTTTTGGTAAAGAACGCGAGCCGTTCGTAAGCACTGTGCATGTAGTTGGCAATATTTGCCGCGGCCAGACGGGAATTATGTTCAGTAAATGCCTCCAGCTGGCGCTGGCGCTCCTGCACCACATATTTCTGCCAAGCTGTCACGCCAGCCACGGTATTTACCGCAAGCCCGAACAGCACGCTCAATGCAACGGCACTGGTGATAGGTGCCCGCGCGAGTAGTGAGCGGAGCTGCGCGAGAATGTGTCCTGCGAGAGGCGGCTTGCTGTCTTTTTTATTATTTTTTTTCGACTCTTTTTTCGAGGCTAAAGCCACACTAAATCCTCATGATGCTTTGTTGTTATGACGCTCCAGACGAGCTGCTATATCGCTGATCAAACGCCGCGCAAGTTGCTGTTTATCCTGTGTCGGGTATTCGACGGCATCTTCTCCACTCAACAGCCAGACCGCATTGTTGTCGCTGTTGAAACCAATAGTCGTGTCGGACACATCATTGGCAATAATCACGTCAAGATTTTTGCGTTGCAACTTGGCACGCGCATGCTCCAGAACCTTCTCAGTCTCGGCCGCAAATCCGACGACAAACGGTCGCCTCTCCAAGCGCGCCACTTCCGCGACCACATCGGGATTCTTCACCAGATGCAAGTGCAATTCCCCGTTGGCTTCCTTCTTTATCTTGTGGGTCGCCACCTTTTCCGGCGCGTAATCCGCCACCGCAGCAGCGGCAATAAAAAGATCGGCCCCGGCACCGTGCTCCAGAGCCTGTGCGAGCATTTCCTTGGCTGTCTCCACCTGCATCACCTGGATACCCGGGGGAGCAGCAAGCCGCGTCGGACCAGTGATCAGAATTGTCCGTGCACCCTCGTCGCGCGCCGCAGCAGCCAGGGCATAGCCCATCTTGCCGGAGCTGTGGTTGCTGATATAACGCACAGGGTCCAGCGGCTCCCGAGTCGGTCCAGCGGTGATGACCACGACTTTTCCTGCAAGCATGCCGCGACGAAAGTAGCCGGCCACTACCTGAGCAATTTCGAGCGCCTCCAACATCCTGCCGGGTCCGGTGTCGCCGCAGGCCTGCTCCCCTTCACCCGGCCCCACGATCACCACGCCACGCTGACCCAGGATCTGACAGTTGTGCTGGGTTGCCGGATTGCGCCACATCGCCTGATTCATGGCCGGCGCCACCATTAAAGGTGCGCTGGTCGCTAAACACACTGTAGTCAACAAATCATCCGCCTGCCCCGTCGCCAACCGGGCGAGGAAATTGGCGCTTGCCGGTGCGATCAGCACCAGCTCCGCCCACTTGGCCAGCTCTATATGCCCCATACCGGCCTCAGCCGCTGGATCTAATAAATGTGTGTGGACCGGCTGGCCGGACAGCGCTTGGAACGTTAGCGGTGCGATGAATGCCTGGGCGCTTTCCGTCATGACGACACGCACCTGCGCGCCCCCACGGAGCAATAGGCGCACCAACTCCGCTGCTTTATAAGCCGCTATGCCTCCAGTTACCCCGAGCACTATTCTTCGATCGAACAATTCGGACATATCACTCATTCGTCGCGACCTTTCCACCCAACAGCATTGATAATCGTAGGCACTGCCCCAGCCATACATCCACACGAGCGCGGCAAGTCGGCTTGCCGTGGCCGGTTCGGTACAATACCATTTTGCTCCAGTTTCCGTCCTACCCCATGAGGGCCGGGGCTTCTAAGGAATCCATCGTTAAAGGAGTAACATCAGTGGCAATTAAAGATTGGCCAGCGGACGACCGCCCGCGCGAAAAACTTTTGCGCCAAGGCCCCTCCCACCTCACCGACGCCGAACTTCTCGCCATTTTTTCTACGCACCGGCTGCGCCGGCATATCCGCCGTGGACTTGGCGCGGGATCTGTTGCACCGCTTCGGCGGTCTGCGGGCGCTTCTGGAAACCGGTCGGGACGAGTTCTGTCGCGCGCACGGGCTAGGTCCGGCGAAGTTTGCCCAGTTGCAAGCGGTTCTGGAAATGGCCAAACGCCACCTGGCAGAGCAGCTCACGCGCGAGCATGTCTTCACCAGCGTCGAGAACGTCCGGCTGTTTCTCACTGCGCAGTTGCGCCACAAGCCCCATGAGGTGTTTGCCGCGCTCTTTCTCGATAACCAGCATCGGCTTCTGAATTATCAGGAGCTGTTTCATGGCACCATTGATGGCGCCAGCGTCTACCCGCGCGAAGTGGTGAAGAAGGTATTGCAGATCAACGCCGCCGCCGTGATCTTCGCGCATAACCATCCGTCGGGAGTTGCTGAGCCAAGCCAGGCCGACCGTCATATCACTATCCAGCTGCGCGATGCGTTATCACTGGTGGATGTGCGGGTACTCGACCACTTTGTGGTAGGGGATGGGGAGATCACCTCCTTCGCGGAACGGGGATGGATCTAACACTACGACTTCGGCGGTTGCCATGGGCTCGGCGTTCTGGTATAAAACGCGCCTCTTTTCGGCCGGCAACCGGTAGTTTCCTATATTTACCCCGGTGCAAGGCGCGCACAACCTCCGGGTTTGCCCTGCTAATGGCCGAATCGCCCAATCATTCCGCAGACCACATTGGCGCTCGGATGGGGTCATGCCGGCGCTGACATCAGCGCCGATCAGCGATTACAGGTTTAATTTACGAGGCAGGACAATGTCGAGAGTATGTCAGGTTACTGGTAAGGGTCCGGTAACAGGAAACAACGTTTCCCACGCAAAAAACCACACCAAGCGTCGTTTTCTTCCCAACTTGCACACCCACCGCTTTTGGGTCGAGTCGGAAAAACGCTTCGTAAAACTGCGCGTCTCCTCAAAAGGTATGCGTATCATTGATAAAAACGGGATCGACAGCGTATTGGCCGATCTGCGTAAACGCGGCGAAAAAGTTTAAGCGCCTTTCGGCGGGAGATTGAGTCATGAGAGAGAAAATTCGTCTGAATTCCAGCGCTGGAACCGGTCACTTCTACACTACCACCAAGAACAAGCGCACCATGCCTGAAAAAATGGAGATCAAGAAGTTCGATCCCGTTGTGCGCAAGCACGTGATGTACAAAGAAGGCAAAATCAAATAATTCCTTTTTAGGAATAGGAAACCCGGCAATGCCGGGTTTTTTATGTCTGTCGCAATGTTAGGCCGACCATCGGCCGTATTGGGCAAGCCCGTCGTTTCATGGCAGCATGCCAGGCCAACATTTATAGGTCTGGAGCTCTACCTTGCCTGAATTACCCGAAGTCGAGACCACCAAACGCGGGATCGCGCCACATATCACTGGCAAAGTTCTCAAGCGCGTCGTCGTGCGCAACGCCAAACTGCGCTGGCCAATCCCGGAGACGCTGATACCCGCGCTGGAAAACCAGACTCTTCTGGACGTCAGTCGGCGCGGCAAATACCTCCTCCTCCGCTTTGCATCGGGCACCGCCATCTGGCATCTGGGCATGTCCGGCAGCCTGCGCCTTGTCGAACCTGAGGCGCCAATCGGCAAGCATGACCATGTCGATTGGCAGTTTGCCAATATCACCCTGCGCTTCAATGATCCGCGCCGCTTCGGCGCCCTGCTCTGGACAGATACAAATCCCGAGATGCACTTCCTCCTCACACATCTCGGCCCCGAACCGTTAAGTGATGCGTTTGATGCGGATTATCTGTATCGGCAGACGCGCAAAAGCAAGCAAGGCATCAAAACTTGGCTGATGAACGCGCAGAACGTTGTAGGCGTGGGCAATATTTATGCGAACGAGTCTCTGTTTGCCAGTGGCGTCCATCCTCTGAAACCCGCCAACCGCCTGTCCCAATCAAAGTGCGAACGTTTGGTGTCGGAGATAAAGAAAGTCCTGAACCACTCGATCACGCGCGGCGGAACCACCCTGCGTGACTTTGTAGGAGGTGACGGTAAACCGGGTTATTTTGCCCAGGAACTGAGCGTATATGGCCGCGGAGGAGAACCCTGTAAACGCTGCGGAAAAGCGCTAACGGAAAAGCGCGTGGGTCAGAGAACAACTGTGTATTGCATCCGCTGCCAAGCCTAAAAAAATCCCCAGTGGCCTTGGGGTGAACCACTGGGGTAACTATGTGTACGAAACTCATCTGGAGTCGTCGCACACCGTAGGCACAAGCTTGGAGTAGTGGCGCAAGGCGAAGTTCAATCCCGTTCTTGAATCTCAAAAATCTGCGACAACGCGAAAAAAAAGCCCGGTCTGAACCGGGCCTCAACGTTGTACCTTGGGATTACATCCATAAACAATTCACTAGGAGCGTTACCTGGTTTCTCGCTACAGTCGCCAGGTACAAACTATGACCGGGCGCGCAGAGGGAAGTTCAGGCATGTTTAATTTTCATCTGTCAGTGCGCTTCATCCCAATTCGCACCCACTCCAACCTCAACCAACGGCGGCACACTTAGAGACATCGCCGACGACATAAGTTGGATAATATGAGCGCGAAATTGCTCAACACTTTCTGTCTTTACCTCAAACACCAGTTCATCGTGCACCTGCATAATCATTTTTGCGTCACAACCGCCCGACTGCAGCCACTGATCCACTGAAATCATCGCCTTTTTGATAATGTCCGCCGCTGTTCCCTGCATTGGCGCATTGATCGCCGTGCGCTCGGCCGCCTGACGCCGCATCGGATTGCGATCATTGATTTCGGGCAGATACAGACGCCTTCCCCCCAGCGTACTGACATAGCCCTGCTCTGCTGCGAGCTTGCGCGTATTGTCCATATAACGCCTAACTCCGGGATAGCGTTCAAAATACAGATCGATATATTTCTGCGCTTCGCTGCGACCTATGCGCAACTGCCGCGCCAGACCAAACGCGGACATACCGTAGATAAGCCCAAAATTGATCGCTTTGGCGCTGCGTCGCTGGTCGCTGGAAACCTCATCCAAAGGAACACCGAAAACCTCCGCCGCAGTCGCTTTGTGCACATCCAGGTTATTGCTGAAAGCATATAGAAGCCCCTCATCGCCAGATAAATGCGCCATGATGCGCAATTCAATTTGCGAATAATCCGCAGCGACTATGCGGTAACCTTCCGGCGCGACAAATGCCTGACGTATTCGTCGCCCCTCCTCAGTGCGTATCGGAATATTCTGTAAATTCGGATCTGCCGATGACAAACGTCCCGTCGCCGCCACCGCCTGATGGTAAGACGTATGAACGCGTCCGGTCGAGGAATTGATCATTTGCGGCAACTTGTCTGTGTAGGTCGACTTGAGCTTTGCCAGGCCGCGATATTCCAGCAAAACCTTAGGCAGCTCATAATCGTGAGCGAGCTCCTGCAGAACTTCTTCCGCAGTCGACGGAACTCCGGTCGCCGTTTTTTTACCGACCGGTATACCTTGTTCAGTGAACAATATGTGCGCGAGTTGTTTCGGTGAGGATAAATTAAATTCATGGCCCGCCAGCGCAAACGCAGAATTTTGCAGCTCGAGAATCTGTCGCGCGAGTTCATCACTCTGTTTCGCCAAGGCTCGCGCATTAACCAGGGCGCCGGTGTGTTCGACGCGACCGAGTACACTCAAAAGCGGCAATTCGATTTCCGCAAAAACTTTTACCAGATCGGACTCGCGCTGCAGTTTCGACCAGAGCAGCTGATGCAGTCGCAAAGTAATATCCGCGTCTTCAGCCGCATACGGTGCCGCTTTTTCCAGCTCAATTTGATTGAACGTAAGCTGGCGCGCACCCTTGCCAGCAATATCTTCAAAACGAATGGTTTTATGTTGCAGATGAGTTTCCGCTAGGCTGTCCATATCATGGCGCCCGATGGAATTGAGCACGTAGGATTCGAGCATGGTGTCGAAGGTAATTCCGCGCAACTCGATGCCGTGATTACGCAGAACATGTGCATCATATTTCAGATTCTGCCCCACCTTTTTGCAATGCGCATCCTCCAGAATGGGCTTGAGCTTGCCCAGTACTAGCTGCTCGGACAGCTGCGCGGGAGCACCCAGATAGTCATGCCCGAAAGGCACATAAGCCGCCCTACCGGGCTCGATGGAAAAAGACACCCCCCACAATGCGCGCCTGCATGTAATCAAGCGATGTGGTTTCCATATCGAAAGCAAATAAATCGGCCGCAGCCAATTGCTTCAACCAAGATTCAAGTTGAGGCTCCGTCAAAACCGTCTCGTATTCGAGGGACATGGGCTGCAGGGAAATTTCAGGTTCTATTACCGGAACAGGAGTAGGCTCACCTCCCGTCTCCAGCTCGGTCACCCAGCTTTTGAATTCCAATTCTTGGAACAACGCAAGGAGCGCGCTCTTATCCTGTTCACCTGGAACCAGATCCGCCAGATTCAACTCCAGCCCCACATCTGTCTTGATGGTAGCCAGCTGGTATGAAAGGAACGCCTGCTCTTTATAAGCCTCGAGCTTTGCGGCGAGGGATTTAGCGCCGCGAATATTCAGCTCAGCTACACGATCAAGATTGGCGAAAAGAGCTTCCAAGCCGCCCAGGCCGAGCAAAAGCGCCACTGCGGTTTTTTCTCCCACCCCAGGAACGCCTGGAATATTGTCCACCTTGTCCCCGGTCAGGGCGAGATAATCGATTACGAGCTCCGGCGGGATACCGAACTTCTGCCGCACGCCCTCGCGATCCATGACGCTGTCTGTCATGGTGTTCACCAGCGTGACATGTTCGCAGACCAGCTGCGCCATATCCTTGTCTCCGGTGGAAACCACCACATCCCGCTTTTGCGTTTTTGCCTGCTGGGCTAGCGTGCCTATGACATCGTCCGCCTCGACACCATCCATGATCAATAGCGGAATACCCATGGCGCGGATGATCTGGCAAATCGGCTCCACCTGGGGTCGCAGCTCATCCGGCATGGGCGGTCGATTGGCTTTGTAGTCCGCGTATATCTCGTCACGAAAGGTCTTCCCTTTAGCATCAAAGACCACCGCCAGCGGGCTTTCCGGATAGTCCTTAGCCAAGCGCCGTACCATGTTGATTACGCCTTTTACCGCACCTGTCGGCATGCCTTTGGAGTTGTTGAGCGGTGGCAGTGCATGAAAAGCCCGATAGAGGTAAGACGATCCGTCGACAAGAACGAGGGGTGGAACCTGAGCCATGAAAATACCTGTGTAAGGGAAGATTTTTACCTGAGGCCGGCAGCATACCCGATCTGTTACCGATTGTTTCCAGAACCCGATAACCCCGCCCCCTTCAATAATACAAAGGAATTAAAACAATGAAAAAATGTTGAATTGGATATAAAAATGTAGCATTCCCCGCCACTCGTTACCTTTGTCTGTTTTTTCACCAAAAATTTAATTGTTAAAAATCAGTTAGATATCGAATTATCTTAAAAACACCCCAAAATCCCACTTGCAATGTGTCACGCATCTGTTACCATTTGTAACGCTAGGTAACACAATGCCTGCACGACATGCCGACCACCCCTACTCGGCATTCGGTATCCAACCACCCTTGAGAGGACCACATATGAACAAGCTTGGTTTTCTGCTGATAGCCGCTTTAGCGTCCAAAGGCGCTCTGGCCAGCGAGGTTGGTGCCCCATTTCCTCAATTAGCAAACACTACCGCCGTACTGGCTGTTGCAATTGCGGAGACTGGCGCCAGCTCCAGTCTGGCTGTTGAGCCTGAAAAAGAAGTTAAAGAGGCAAACCAGCATGCTCCATTGCACACCTATACCGAAAGCGCCCTTGAAGAAATGGCGGTAGGACTGGAACAACGGATCCTGCAGGACTTGAGCGCTCGCTACGCCAGCCGCTAAGTCCATTTGTTATCGCACTTAGGTGCGACACAATTTTCCCTAGAAACGCCTCATACCGAATGAGCGTTATTTTTAAGCCCCTCCGGTCCGCTGGTAAGGGGCTTTTTTTTATTGTTACACTGCATGTCCAACAGAATTATCAGAAAGGTCATGCCATTACCTATTTTTTTCGCACGCATCTTTTTCTTGTCTCTCTGGTCATCCTGGCTGGCGTGCCTTTTGAAAACAGCCATGCCGCATTGGATGACCTTCCTTTTATCGGCGAAAAATTTCCCTTCACAATCTCTGCTGGCGATAAAAATTTAGCAAAATCCCTCGAAGATGCGCTTAAGCAACAGCGCAAGGAAAGTCCATCTTTCGAAGAGGTGGAACGATTAAGACGCGCCGGACGTTTTGACCGCGACGTAATTTTGCGCTGGCTGCGTTCCGAGGGGTATTTCGCCGCGTCACTCAATACGCGTTTTGAAAATAACAAAATCTATCATCAGGTGACCGAGGGGCCGCGCTACTTGATCGAGCGACTGGCGGTTGAATTCCCACCTGATATCACAGCACCTTCCCTTAAAGATTTGCCGATTAAACAGGGCAAACCCCTGCGCGCGGAGGACGTGTTAGCAGGCCAAAATGCAGTGCGCGATTTCGCCACTGAGCGCTATTGCTTGTATGAAATAAATGTTACTTACGATGCAGAGGTCAATCACAGCACAAGGAAAGCATTTGTCACCTACACTCTCGCCGCCAGCCCGCAAGTCACTTTCGGCGAAACAGAAGTCAGCGGCCTCACCTCGATTAAAGCCGATTATCTGCTGAACTATCTCACGTTCAAACCCGGCGAATGTTTCAAACGTCGGCAGATCGAATTAACCCGCCTCGCACTGCTGCAAACCAATCTTCTCAGCCGGGTCGACATCTCTCTTGGCGCTCCCACGGAAAATAAAGTACCGATCCTTTTCGAATTTGGTGAACGCAATCATCGCACCCTGAAGGCAGGCGTCAGTTATGACAGCAATATTGGTCCGGGAATAACGCTTGGTTGGGAGCACCGCAATCTCTTTCACAGCGGCCAAAAGCTCGACACCCAGGCCAAATTGTCCGAGATAAAACGCGAGATCAAAGGTGAACTGAGCCTGCCGCATTTTCGCCGCCGGGGTCAGACCCTGCAGCTGTTTACAAATATCACCCACGAAATTCCCGATGCTTATGAGTCGACCTCAGGCGAGGTGGGCGTACTGCTGAGCCGGGAGCTCAAACAGAACTGGTCCGCCAGTGTCGGAAGTACGGTGGAATTCAGCCGAATGATTGAGAACGAACAGAAGGATGACTTCGGTTTATTGTCTTTTCCTCTGGGATTGGACTTTATCCGCACCAACGACCTGCTGGATCCGCGATACGGTTGGGCGCTGGGGGTCAGGACCCGTCCTTTTGTCGATTTGTACAACACAGGCACACGCTTTGTGAAAACCACTCTGGTGGCCAGCGCCTATCTGACCGAAAGCGATTGGTGGGCGCAACCAACACTGGCGCTGCGGGCGGCGACCGGAACCATCTCCGGTGAAGCCCTGACGGCAGTGCCGGCGGCACATCGCTACTACGTCGGCGGTGGCGGATCGGTGCGCGGTTACGGTTATCAAAGCGTGGGGGAATTCACCGAGGGCGAACCCGACGGCGGACTATCGTTCGGTGAAACCTCCATCGAACTACGGCTGCGCCTGACCAAGAGCTGGGGATTCGTACTCTTTACCGACGGTGGCTACGCCTATGCGGGCAAAAGCCCGGGTTTTGGCGAGGACTTCCTCTGGGGCGCCGGTATCGGGGTGAGATACTTCACGTCTTTCGCACCGATCCGGCTCGATCTTGCCACCCCTCTTAACAGACGTCGCCAAGCGCAGGATGGGGTTGAAGATGACAGCCTGCAGCTCTACGTCAGTATTGGTCAGGCGTTTTGATGAGATTCCTGCGCTGGGCGAAATGGACTGGTATTACCCTCCTCACTCTGCTGGCGGGGGTCGCGCTGATGACGACCGCGATACTCGGCACCGAGAGTGGCCGCCTGTGGCTGGTCGATCGCGCGCTCGGCTTTGCCGCGCGCGCCGGCGTGCAACTGGAACTGCAAAATCTCCGGGCGCCGGAACTTGGTCAATGGCGCGGCGCAAGGCTGCAGGTGGTGCTGCATGGCCAACCGCTGGTGGAGCTGCAGGATTTCGAACTGGTCTGGCAGCCTTCCGCTCTGCTTGAGCGACGACTGATGGTGCAGCGTTTGACCGCGGCTCAGGTGGCATACCACCAGCCGGCGGGCCAGACCAAACCCGCAGAACCCGAGTCTGATGCCGCATTCAACCCGCCGCCGGTGCAGATCGTGGTGCAAACCCTCCAGATCGACAGGCTCACCCTTCACAACCTCGTCCCACAAGACAAGGGCACCCTGCCGGATTACCGCATCAGCGGTGGTCTCGACGCCTTCGGCCCGGACTCTCCGCTGCATTTGCAACTGGAAATCGCATCCTTGGACAGCGAGGAAATGCTGCTCAAGATCGACTCCCAGGCGCGCTCGCAACATGAAGTGCATTTTAAGGGAACACTGCGGGAAAGCGCCGGCGGGCTGCTCGGCACTCTTGCCCGCTGGCCGGTGGACCAACCTATCCAAGCGGAGTTTGCCGCTACGTTGGAACAGGGTGAAAACCAGCTGCGACTAGCACTGGAAGATCTACGCCTGCCCCTTTCCGGTCACAAGTTACAGGCCCAGGGCAACATCAGCTATACCAACCGCAGCGGCACTTTGGCGGTCAACGAGTTGCTGCTGCTGATCGACGACAAGGCGCAGAAACTGCGCGGCGGCTACTCGGCGCTGGATCTGTGGGCGCAGGTGAATCTCGACGAATTTCCCCTCGACTTGCTGACGCCGTGGGTGGCGGACCTGCAGGGGGGCGACGTGAGTGGGCAGGTCGAGCTGAACTGGCTGCACCAGGAAGAAGGACGCTGGCCGAATGTCAGCGCGGATGCCAAAACAAAGGTCACCTATCGGCATCAAACCCTGGATGCCAGCATCAACGGACGCCTCGAAAACAAGCTGCTTACCTTGCAGCCGAGCTCACTTCAGCTGGAGGAGGCCCTGCTGCGCGTCGCGGGCCTGCTCGATATCGAAGGCAACACCAGCAATCTGCAGGGCACCCTCACCAACTTCGACAGCCGCCTGCTGGCAAAATGGTCTGTCCCGGTTCCCGAAGAGCTGCAGGCGCAGGCGCCGCAAACGCGCTTTACCCTTACCGGCTCGCTGCTGGATCCGCTGGTCAATCTGGATACCCATGTGGCTGGCCACTATCAAGAGCGGAATTTTTCTCTCGCCTTTAAAGGCGAGGCGTCGCGGTATAGGGCTAGATTCGCCGCCGCGCAGCTGATCAGCGACAACAGCGAGGTGCAGGCCAAAGGTGTGCTCGATTGGACGGGCAATACAACTAAGCTACAGGTGACTGTCGCGCATCTGACCCAGGAGCTGCTCAAGCTGCTGCCGCCCGAAATGATCGAGGCGGTGCCAGAGGAGTTGAGCTTCGATGCCAGCGGCGCTCTGCAGGTCTCCGGTCCACTGCGCAAACCGTCTATTCAAGTGCAAGGGGCAGTGGCCGGCACCTACCACACTCCCGCCGAAGAACTCCCCTACAAGTTGACGCTGGATGGCGGTGTAAAAGTTGGCAATCTGCAGGAACTCAAACTCGACGTGCAGCGGATGGAGCTGGAAATATTCGATAAACCCACGCTGGTGCTGCAGGGAAATTACAACGCACAGAGCGCGGATCTGCAGTTGCGTCTGGAAGCTTTGCCGACCCGGATGCTCGCAGCACTCGGATGGCAAAAGCTGGACGGCGAGGCGGAAGCGGATATACATGTGCAGGGTTCGTTGCAGCAACCGATCATCAATGGGTTCTTTGAATATCGCGACCAACTGCCGGGGCGCGGCGGGCGGGTGCCGGTCGCGATCCACAGCCAGATGAGCACCGAAGGCGGCAATTTCAATCTGCTGACTACCATCACGCACAACACTGATCCCGCTGGCAGTCTCACCTTGAGTCTACCCCTAGGCCAATACCTGCACCCGCCGCCGGGGCAACAGAGCACACCTCTGTTTCTCGATGCCAAGGGCGATTGGGATCTGCGCTTTCTCCGGCTGTTTGTGGATCTCGACGATCATCGGATTGACGGCAAACTGGCCGCGGATTTCACGGTGCGAGGAACGGCGCAGGAACCGATCTTTGTCGGCGAATTGCGCCTCACAGAGGGCACCTACAACAACTCCATCACCGGCACCCAACTGGACGATATCACCGTCACTCTGCAAGGCAGCGGTCAGAGCGTCCTGGTGAAAGACGCCCGCGCGCGCAGCGGTGACGACGGCTCCATCACCCTCAGCGGTGAAATCCATTGGCAGGAGCAGCGGCGGCAACAGAATGACGCCATTTCACTGGCGTTGGAGGCTCGTCGGGTGATGCTGCTGAGCCGCCGGGATCTGCAGGGCGAGGTCCAGGGAAAATTCAACGTCAACGGCAGCTTCGAAGAACTGTGGGTCAAAGGCGAGATGGAAATTTCACCACTCAACGCCAGTGTGGAATCCGCCATTTCCAGCTCCATCCCGGAGATCAAGGTCCGGGAAGTCAGCGACGAAGAAAGCGAGGCCAAGTCTTCGGTCCTGCCTATAGTGCACCTGGACATAACACTGTTCACCGAGCGCCAAGCCTACCTGCGCGGGCGCGGCCTCGACACCGAATTGAGTGGGCGCATTCTCGTGCAGGGCACCGCCACCAAACCAACGTTCAACGGCCTTTTCACTACCCGCAGGGGCCATATCGACCTGTTTGGCAAACGCTTTGTGTTGGAAAACGGCGAAGTGCGCTTCAACAACGACGGCGCGATATTGCGGATTCCGGCGGTCTATAAGGCAAACAGTGGCGAAATTGAAGAAATCCGCGCGGAGCTCTACGGCACCGCCGACAAACCCCAGTTAAAACTTTCCTCCGTGCCGGCGCGGCCTGACGACGAAATCCTCGCGCGTTTGATCTTCGATAAATCAATTCAAGAAATCACCGCCTTCGAGGCCATTCGTCTGGCCGGTGCGGTGCGCACATTGACCAGCGGCGGCGGCTTCGATCCGGTCGACAGCGCCCGCCAGATGCTCGGTGTGGACGCTCTTACCATCGACAACAGCACCACCGAAAGCGGCTCCGGCGTCAGCATAGGAGTGGGAAAATACATCAGCGAAAAAGTTTATCTGGAACTGAAGCGCACCCCCAATCCAACGCAACCCTGGCAGGGTTCTGTGCAAGTCGAACTCACGCCGAAATTAACGTTGCAAAGCGGCACCAGCGCAGAGGGAGGTGGCGGTGCGGAATTGTTGTGGAAACGGGATTATTAGCAGGATAAGAGAGGCAGCGATGCTGCCTCTGTTAAAGCCCCTATGCGAGGCTCAGGGGAGAATTAGAAGCTGAAAGCAACGCCGACGGCGAAGCCGGTTAATTCAGCTTCATCTTTATCCAGATAGCTCAGGTATTCAGCATTGATTTTCAGCGTGTCAGTCACTTTGAAATCAGCACCGACGCCAAATGAAAAATCTGACTCAGAGTTAGAAACACTGACTCCGTATGCAGAGCCGGTAAATTTCCCTTTGGTGTAGCCTATAATGGCGTACGGATAGAAAACTTCCCCAGCCGGGATCCCACCTCTTAAGTAAGCACCGTATACATTGTCCAGCTCAGCTTTTATATCTACGCCGCCATAATTTACTGTATCGTCGCCAACACCAAATCCGAGCCGGGCTTCAGCCGAAATGTTTTCATTGAAAAAAGCGCCGAAACGACCGTAAACGGCGTTTAAGGTCGCCTCATCAGCATCCAGCACAGCAAAGTTGCCACCGGCATACAACTCGGCAGCAGAGGCAGACATCGCAGCTGAAGCAATTGAGGCGGCAAGAATTGAACTAAGAACTGTAGTTTTTTTAAACATGGATATTTCCTTCATCAATTTCCAAAAAAATGATCTCGGCAGCAATAGAGATCGCCACGCGGCGGGAAAATTAACAACAAACCCATTAACAGGCAATATAAATTGAAGCTCTGTTATTCCGCTACGCCAGAAATACATGTTTCAAACGCTGCTGCGATGTTTTCCAGAAAACTGGCGAAGCCGATTAATTCCGGATCCAAAGCCAGTCCATCCGCCACTACCACTGGAAGCGAGAGAGTTTTCGCCAAACGCGTTTCCTGCGCATCATTTTTTTCCACCATCAGGCACCGCGCGCCGCGCGCGTGGGCTTGCAGACGCTGCAGAGTTTTAGCGCTCAGCCTCTGTTCCGCAAATTGATTGACAGCGTCCAACTGTTGCAAGCCGAACGCAGAGACGAAATGTTCATAAGTATCGTGATAGGCGATAAAACCATTTTGTCGATGCGGCGACAGGCGACGCTGTATGTCGGCCTGCAAAGAGTTTATTAGCGCGCTCTGCTGCAGCAGACGCTCTTGCAAAACCGCTCGCCAGCCGGGGCGAATCTCGCCCAAACGCGCCACCAACACCTTTTGAATTTCCAGCGCGTTTGCGGGGTTCAACCACAAATGCATATCCCGGCCGTGGTGGTGGCCGTGGTGATCGTGGTGGTCATCTTCATGCTCGTGCTTCTGCGGCCACTGCAAGCTGGCTAGCGCACCCAATTCCAACTGTTTTTCAGGCTTGAGATTGCGCAGGGGTTTGACGAGAAAATTTTCGAAATCCGGCCCCAACCAGACGACAAGATCCGCAGCCTCCAGCCGCTGCCGGTCGGAAACCCGCATGGACCAGTTATGGGGATCAGCATTGGCGGGAAGCAACGTATTCACTTCGACCGGGAGACCGTCGACCAAGTCAGCGGCGAGCAAACTTAAGGGGCGGATACTGCTCAACAAGGTGAGTTTTTCCGCGGCCTGACTCCAGGCGCTCATGGCAAATGAAAAGAGGAAAAGCGCGAGCAGAGGTCGCAGAGGGTTCGAGATGCGCATGAAGCAGAGGCCGCGGAGGTTGCAATCAGGTAAGATGGACGACGTTATAACATAACATTTCCCCGAGTCCACCCCGGTAGTCCCACATGAGCACCCTGTCGTCAGCCCAAACCCTGGTCAGTTGCGAACACGTCGCCTGGCGTCGCGACGGCCTGGACGTGTTGCAGGATGTTTCTTTCGCCATAGCGCCCCGGGAGATCGTCACGCTGATCGGCCCCAATGGGGCGGGGAAAACCTCCCTGGTCAATCTGGTGATAGGGCTGGCCGACCCCACTGGCGGCCGAATCACCCGGCGCGACAAACTGCGCCTGGGCTATATGCCCCAGCACCTGCGGTTTGACAGCAGTCTGCCGCTCTCGGTGGAACGATTTCTGCGCCTGGCCACCAGTGAGCGCAAGACTCTCGCTCATTACAGCGAACGGCTGGGTATCACCAGTCTGCTCGGACAGCAATTGCAAAACCTGTCCGGCGGTGAACTGCAGCGCGTGCTGCTCACCCGCGCCGTGCTGCGCAAGCCGGAGCTGCTGGTGCTCGACGAGCCTACCCAGGGAGTGGATGTGCTGGGCCAGGCGGAACTCTACCGCCATATTTCCGAGCTGCGCGATGAACTGGGTTGCGGCGTGCTGATGGTCTCCCACGACCTGCATCTGGTGATGGCCAAAACCGATACGGTGATCTGCCTGAACCGGCATATCTGCTGTCACGGCGCGCCGGAGAGCGTGGCGCGCCACCCGGAATATCTACAGTTATTCGGCAAGCAGGCGGCCGAGGATATCGCCATCTACACCCACCACCACGACCACGAACACGACCTGCACGGCGACGTGGTGCAGGAAAGCCTGCTGCTTCACCACAATCATGACCACTCCCGGTGCAATCACTCATGATTCCGGAATTCCTCATTTACGCCCTGCTGGCGGGAGCCGGCGTCGCGCTGGTGGCCGGCCCCCTCGGCTCCTTCGTCGTCTGGCGGCGCATGGCCTACTTCGGCGATACCCTCGCCCACTCCGCGCTTCTCGGCGTGGCGCTGGGCGTGCTTTTACAGGTCCACCCGCTGCTTGCCGTGATCGTCAGCAGTCTGTTGCTGGCCGCAATACTGGTTGCGCTGCAGACGCAAAAACTACTCGGGGATGACACGCTGCTCGGCATTCTGTCCCACACTACCCTGGCGCTGGGCCTGGTGTGCGCCGGGCTGCTGGCGGATACGCGCATCGACCTGTGGGGATTGCTTTTCGGCGATCTGCTGACCACCAATCTGACCGACCTGCTGATCATTTATGCCGTGGCGGCGCTGGTGCTGTTGGTGCTGTGGCGCTGCTGGCGCCCACTGATATTCGCCACTTTGGATGAAACCCTGGCGCAGGTAGAAGGTGTGCCGGTGGTGCGCCTGCGCCTGCTGTTGATGGGCTTGATCGCCCTGGTGGTGGCGCTGGCGATGAAGGTGGTCGGGGTGCTGCTGATCACTTCTCTGCTGATCATCCCCGCCGCCGCCAGCCGGCGCTTCAGCCGCTCGCCGGAGGTGATGGCAGTGGGCGCCTCGCTGCTGGGCATAACCGCCGTAACGGGTGGTCTGGGACTGTCCTACTTTTTCGATGCGCCGGCCGGCCCCAGCATTGTGTTGGCCGCCAGCGCCTGCTTCGCCATCAGCCTGGCGCTGCCGCGCCGTACCTGATCAGGAGACCGGCGCGCCGTTGGATGCTTCCCAAATGCTGTACCACTGCTCCCGGGTCAGCGATAGGGACAGCGCTTTCACCGCATCGGCGATACGCGCCAGTTTGCTGCTTCCCAGCAAAGGGACCGGGCGGCAGGGCAGCGCCAACACCCAGGCATAGACAACCTGCTCAACACTACCCGCGCCCGTCTCTTCCCGCACTTTTTGCAGCGCCGTCAACAAGCGCTGGCCCTTGGCATCAACTGGGGTGAGCAAACTGCCAGCCGCCAGACAGGACCACAACATAGGCCGCACGCCGTAACCGGCGCACTGTTCCAGCACACCGCTGTCGAGCGCCTGCAGGTGATAGGGCGACAGCTCTATCTGGTTGGTGACGAGTCCGTCACCCCAGATGTTTTGCAATGCTTCAAATTGCGCGGGCGAGAAATTGGAAACGCCGAAGTAGCGCACCTTGCCTTGCGCTTTCAACGCGGCAAAAGCTTCCGCCACTTCGTGCACATCCATGAGATAGTCCGGGCGGTGCAGCAGCAACACATCGATATAGTCTGTCCCCAGATCGCGCAGGGACGCTTCGACCGATTCCACTATCGCTTCATGCCCACTGTCGTAATGACTGGTGTGGGACGCGCCCAACGGGCCGAAGCCGGCCGGTCGGATGCCGCACTTGGTAACGATTTCCATCTGCTGACGCAGACTCGGCTTAAGCGCCAGGGCCGCGCCGAACGGCGCTTCACTGCGGTACACCATGGCGTGGTCCATGGTGGTAACGCCCATCTCCATGATCGCTTCGATAAAACCCAGCAATTCCTGCGCATTCATGCCCCAGTGCTTCAGCCGCCAGAAGCCGGCCATCAACTGGGATACTTCCAATCCTTGATGACAAAGAGGTGCTCTGGATACGGTCATAAGAATTCCTCGAAAAGGGAAATTGGCAGTGGCGGTGTTATTCGCGAGTCAGCCACTGACCGGCTATCGGGGGGAAAACCTCCCGGCCGAGCTGGAAACGGAAAGGCTCGGAAACGACGCTCTGGCCATCATTGCGTTGTATGACAAAGTGCAAATGAGGACCGGTGGAATATCCAGAGGTGCCGGCACTGGCGAGCAGGTCACCCGCCTTCACCCGGTCACCCTCTTTCACGACGGCGCTGCCCAGCAGTATGTGGGCGTAGATGGCGAAGGTGTCGTCGCGGTGCAACACGCGCACATAGTTGGCCTTATCGATAAAGAAGCGATCCGTTCCGCCCATGTGGTAATCGTCCTTGACCGCGACCACTAGGCCCTCCCTCGCCGCGTGCACACCCTCGCCCACCTGCATGACGATGTCCACCGCATGGCGGGCCGGTTCTTCCGCGTGGGAATAGTGGCCGTTGAATCCCTGACTGATGCGAAAGCGACCCCGCGGCGGTATGGGCGGCTGCAGCGGCTGGAGATCACTCTTGGCGACGGGCCGGCCGAGGCGGTAGTGGTATTCGTAGTTGTCGCGCCATTCCAGAGGTTTGCCATTGAGCAGCACAGGGCTGTCATCCCGGGACTCAACCACCCAGTCGGCGATGCGCTTGTCCCCCTGCCGGATCTCGAACTGCACCGGCGTCAACCAGGGATTCACCGACATCAACCGTTGCGAGCCATCATCCTGCAGCTGATAAACCAATTGCGGCAGCTGTGCTACCGGCGTGGATGAGCCGATCTGCAGGGTTTCGTGGTTTTCCTTCGGCTTGCGATCGGTGAAATGCCAGCGTCCGTTGGCATCCTGATAGCGATAGACCGTCTGCGCCGCCGCGGTAGCACATAGAACCATGGTCAGCAGCAGAAGCAGGCGCATCGCTCAGTGGCGGAAGCTGGTCACTATGGATTGATAAGTGGTTTTCAACTGGCCGAGCTGGAAAGGCGGTTTGAAAATGCCATGGTAGTGACCATAGGGGTTGATCAACACCAGATGAGCCGAGTGGTCGATGGTGTAATCGGATTCCAACGTCACTTTATTGAAGGCCACATTCAACTGGTCTGTTAGTGTTTTGATCGGCAGGAACTCGCCAGTCACACCGATAAAATCCGCATCAAAATGCTGCATGTATACCGCGAGTTTCTCCGCTGTGTCGCGCGCGGGATCCACGCTCACCATAGCCACTTGGGTCTTGGCTTTGATATCCGCATCCAGCGTTTTGTACCACTGGGAGAGCGTGGCGAGAGTGGTTGGGCATATATCCGGGCAGGTGGTAAAACCGAAGAACATCACCGTCCATTTACCCTGCAGGCGCTCCAGGGTGAAAGGCGCACCGCGCTGATCCACCAGCTCAAAGGGGGGGATGATGCGCGGCTTGTCGAAGACTATGGCCCCGTTGACGGCGAGCTCCTGCTGCGAAAGCACACGGGGCGAGAGAAACTTGTGCAAGAACAGGCCGATCACCACACAGATGAACGCCAGTAAAAATCCGACCGTGCGCTTTATATTGCGGCGTTGTTGCACATCAGGAGCGGGCGCGGACATCAGAAGCCCACCATATGGCCGGTCATGGGAAAGGTGTAGTGATCAATCAGCATAAGGCCAAACAGCAGCATCAGGTAGATAATGGAATAGCGAAACGTCGCCATACCGGTACCCGGCTTTTTCGACACCAGCATAAGAATGGCGTAGCCGATGAAGATAACCCCTAGAACCATTGCGCCGATCAGATAGATTAAGTGCAGCATCCCTGTGGCAAACGGCAGCAGGCTGACCGCCAGCAGGATGAAGGTATACAGCAGTATGTGGATCTTGGTGTAGCGCTCGCCGTGGGTCACCGGCAGCATGGGGATCTCGGCGTTGGCGTACTCTTTCTGGCGATGCACCGCGAGCGCCCAGAAATGCGGCGGCGTCCAGGCGAAGATGATCAACACCAGCAGAAGCGCGTGACCATCCAGGGTACCGGTCACCGCCGTCCAGCCGAGCAGCGGCGGGGCCGCGCCGGCGAGGCCGCCGATGACGATATTCTGCGGCGTGGCGCGCTTGAGAAACAGGGTGTAGACCACCGCGTAACCGAGCAGGGACGCCAGCGTCAGCCAGGCGGTAAGCGCGTTGATGTAGATCAGCAGAACCGCCATACCCAGGCCGCCAATGGCGAAGGCGAAGACCAGCGCGTTCACCGGCCCCACTCGGCCTTTGGCGATGGGGCGATTGAAAGTCCGCGCCATCTTCTGGTCGATATGGCGATCGACCAGATGGTTGACCACCGCCGCCGAACCCGCGCACAAAGCGATACCCAGATTGCCGAGCAGCAACACTTGCAGCGGCACCGCACCCGGCACCGCCAGCAACATGCCGATCAGTGAAGTCAGAATCATCAACGCAACTACATTCGGCTTGCATAATTCCCAGTAATCCACCCAGGACGAACGTTGGTCCTTGCTGAGCATGGCGTCAGACATCTTTTTTCTCCCCGCCTTTGCGCAGGCCGTAATTCAGGGTTACCAGCACCAGCAGCAGCACCAGACCAAAGGCATTGTGTGCCACAGCGACAGGCAGCGGCAGTACCCAGTACACATTCGAGATGCCCAGGGAAACCTGGACTATGAGGGCCACCAGAAGCAACAGACCCATGCGGCGACTCCAGCTGTCGCGCAGACGCCACAGGCCAAACACCAGCAGCGCCAGCAGCACTGTCACCGTGACCGCGCCAAGCCGGTGGGTGAAATGGATCGCCGTGCGGGCGTGGTTGTCGAGCAGGCCGCCGAGATAATTGGGTCCCACATGCTGAAAGATGTTGAAACCCTGGCGATAGTCCGCCGCCGGCCACCAGACGCCGTGACAGGTCGGCAGATCGGCACAGGCGACAGCGGCATAGTTGGCGCTGGTCCAACCGCCGAGGGCGATCTGCACAATCACGGCAATCAGTCCCACCAGCGCCAGCCAGCGGATTCCTGTGGTCGCCGACACGGCAAAACGCCACGAACTCACCCGCAATGCCAGCAGCCAAAGACAGCTGGCGGTGGCAAATCCACCCAGCAGATGCGCGGTGACCACCTGCGGCCAGAGTTTGAGTGTGACTGTCCAGGCGCCAAATGCGCCCTGCAGAATCACCAGACCGACGAGAAAGAGCGGCAGGCGGATGGGCAAAGGCTCATGCGAGCGTCCGCGCCAAGCAAGCCAAGCCAGAGTAAGAATGGCCAGACCGAGCAAGCTGGCAAAATAGCGATGCACCATCTCCGGCCATGTTTTGTCATGTTCCACGGGGGTTTCGGGAAAGCGCGCTTCGGCAGCTGCCACGTCGTCCGCGGTTTTGGGCCAAGTGAGATGACCGTAACAACCTGGCCAGTCCGGGCAACCAAGGCCGGCGTCGCTCAGTCGGGTAAAGGCCCCGAGGACCACCACGACCATTGCGAGGACTACCGCGCCGATACTCAAAGTGAAGAGCAATCGCCGCCGACTGCGCACGGCTGGAGATGTATTTACGATGGATTGCGCGTAGGACATTCGCACCTCTTAATGTGTTGAACGGTTGTGGATCAGCCGCCAGGGCTGTATCGCAACACCCGCTTCAGATCCTTCAGCAGTTGATTACCATCCTGCCGGGTGGTGTAGAACATCATGGCGAAACCGACCTGATCCACCAGCAGGTAAAAATGATCGTCGCGCAGATTGCCCGGCACATTGCTGTCGCGCAACCACTCATCCCACACCTCTCGCGGCACTGTGAAGCGTTTCAAACCCGGCTGCTCTGCCTCGATGCTCTCAAGATAACGCTCACCTTCGGCGCCGCCGATATTCACGGCGAAACGTTCCAATCGCTCACCTTTTTCCGCTAGGCGGATGTGGACCTGGCGGGTGATATAGAGGTTCCGCTGGCAAATCTCGCCACAGTGCTCCGGCACCGGGATCAGCAAGCGCCAGCTGAGATTGTTATGGAATGCCGGAATATCGCCCTCGGCGGAGGACAAAATGGCTTCCGCATTTTTGGCTGGCACTACCAACTCACCCTCATTCACCGTCTCGTCCGGCACCCCGACGCCAGTGAAAAACGCCACGTAGGCCGCCACTATGGGAAGCACAGTTATCACCAATATGGCAAACAGTGGCCAGGCGGATTTCTTTTGCGCGGGGGCGTTGTCACTCACCAGAAGCTACCTTGTCATTTTTGTTTTTCACACTGCGCCGGCCGAGGTTGCTGTTGGCGTACAGCCACAGGATCACCAGCGCAAAAGCCATTAAAAACCACTGCACCGCATAGGCAATATGTTTGTCTGCGGACATATTCATCGCTGGCCAATAGACCGTCTGCGCCATGGGACTTGTTTCGTCCAACTGCACAACCCAGGGAAGCAATGGCTTACCGAGGGACTTCTCCATCGCGGCAAAATCCACCTGCAACAGGCGCTGCGGCCAGGCGTCCGCCGTCTGTTGAGTTCGCAGAAAAAGGATTTTCCGTTATCGTGCGCAATTGTCCGGTGAACGTCGCCTCGTCCGGAAGCGGCGGAAGTGCGGGGGTTTCCAGCCGGCTTGCGGGAGCGCTCAGCCAACCGGCATTAACCAGAACGTGGCGGCCGTCATCCAGCGCCACGGGGATCAGGAGATTGAATCCAAGCCGGCCCTGATAAACCTGATTTTCCAGCAACCAGACATGCTCGCGATCAGGGCGACCTGAAAATATCACCCGTCGAAAAGCCATATTCTGCATTGAGATTGCTTGCGTTAAATCGAGCGGCGGCAAGGCTTGTTGTTGTTCGAGCGATTGCTGTATGGTGCTTTTTTCATCCGCCCTTTGCAATTGCCAGAATCCCAGCCCAACCAAAATCGGCAGGAACGCCAAAGCGAAAAGGCTTATCTTCCAATTCAGTTCCAGCTTAAAAGGGATTTTTTCTGGCGAGTTCACTTTTAACCCGGCGGAGGCTTGCGCCCAATGCTCTTAAAAATTCTGATATTGATTTTGTTTATCGCGGTAATCATCAGCTTGACCAGCGGGCTGATTTTTTTATTGAAGGATATGAACGTGCCGGAGTCGAAGCGCACTCTTTATGCCTTGGGCATCCGTCTCACTCTCGCCGTAACCTTGATGGCAACCATTGCTTACGGTATTCAAACTGGTCAGCTGAAAAACAAAGCGCCCTGGGACAACCTACCCAGGGCGCAATCAAATGTCCGATGATCAGCTCATGATGTAAACAAATATAAACAGACCCAGCCACACCACATCAACAAAGTGCCAATACCAACTGGCCGCCTCAAAACCGAAGCAGTCGTGGTGATTAAAGTGGCCTTTAAGAGTCGAGCGCAACAACATCACCAACAGCATAAAGGTTCCCATGGTTACGTGCGCACCGTGGAATCCAGTCAGCATAAAGAACGTGGCTCCGTAAATACCGGAACTGAGTGTCAGACCGAGATCCTGGTAAGCGTGGATGTATTCTTCCGCTTGCAGAAACAAGAATCCAATACCTAGAGCAACTGTAATACCCAACCAGATATTGAAGAGCTTTTTATTGTCTTTTTTCAGCGCCGTGTGAGCGAAATGCACCGTAAAGCTGGAGATCAGTAGCACGGTGGTATTCCAGAAAGGCAGCCAACCCAGCCAGCCCGCGATACCCGGATTGCTCATGTTACCTTCGGGACCCACATGAACAGCTTCGCCACCTTTTACCGCCATGTCAGGCGTCGTCATCAAAGGCCAATCATTTTGGAATCCGCCCCACAACAATTCACTGTTGTTGCCACTCCCCAACGCCGGCAGAGAAATGCTCCGGATATAAAAGAGCGCGCCGAAAAACGCGGCGAAAAACATGACTTCTGAAAAAATAAACCAACCCATGCCCCAAACATAGGAACGCTTGAGCTGAGCATTGTTGAGTCCGGCGCGGTTTTCATGAATCACTTGGCTGAACCATGCGAACATGACGCCGGCCATTATCATGAATCCGGCGGCGAACAAAAATGGTCCGCTGTCCACACCGTTGAACCAGGTCCCCAAACCAAACACCGTAAGGAACATCGCAAAAGCCGTGATCAGCGGCAACTTGCTCTGCTCTGGTACGTAGTAGGTCGATGCGTCGTGATGATGAGCCATTCTTGTTATCTCCGCCTGATCGGTTTATGCGGTTAATATCCAGTATTTATGCTCTTGGCAGGAGCTCTTAATGAAGCCCGGCCAATTCTCCCCGCGCCTGTTCAGTAATATCGAACAGGGTGTAGGACAAAGTGATGGTGGTGACCTGCTTTGGCAAATCCTGATCCACCACGAATTCCAATCCCAACTCAGCACTTTCACCACTGAGCAGAGGCTGGTGGTTAAAACAGAAACATTCAATTTTGTGAAAATAATTAACGGCACTAAAAGGAGTGATGCTAGGCACTGCCTGTGCGACCATGGCTTTGTCCGAATTGTTACGGGCAAAATATTTGATCACCTTTTTCTGCCCCGGATTAACCTTGACCTTGAAATCAATAGGCTTGAATTCCCAGGGCATAGCTTCGTTGTGGGTTGCGACAAACTGCACCGTAACCCAGCGCTCCTCATCCACTTTTATTTCTTCCGCTTCGTAAGCTCCTCCCACCTTGCGCAAGCCGGTGATTTCGCAAAGCAGGGTGTAAAGCGGCGGCATAATCGTGAACACCGCAACAAACATGGCGATAGTGGACAGGGTCAAGCGGACAACAGTCTTACGCGTGGCCTTTTCCATAATCGCTGCCTCAATCAACCTTCGGAGGGGTGGTAAACGTGTGATAGGGCGCAGGTGAAGGAACCGTCCACTCGAGACCGTGCGAACCTTCCCACACTCTATCGGTCGCCTTGCGCCCGCTGACGATCGCGCGGATCACGATGTACAGGAACAATACCTGAGCTGCACCAAACAGGAATGAACCGATTGAGGACATCATGTTCCAGTTAGCAAACAGCGGGTTGTAGTCCGGAATACGGCGCGGCATGCCGGCAAGACCGGAAAAGTGCATCGGGAAGAACGTCAGGTTCAGACCGATGAAAGCCAGCCAGAAGTGAGTTTTGCCGAGGGTTTCGTCGTACATGCGGCCACACCACTTGGGCAGCCAGTAATACACGGCTGCAGTGATGGAGAAAATCGCACCCGGAACCAGAACATAATGGAAGTGCGCCACCACGAAGTAGGTGTCGTGATATTGGAAGTCAGCAGGTGCGATCGCCAGCATCAAACCGGAGAAACCGCCGATGGTGAACAGAATCACGAAAGCGATGGAGAACAACATGGGAGTTTCAAAGGTCATCGAACCTTTGTACATGGTGGTGACCCAGTTGAACACTTTCACGCCGGTGGGTACCGCGATTGCCATGGTGGCGATCATGAACACCCACTCGCCAATGAACGGCATGCCCACGGTGAACATGTGGTGCGCCCATACCATAAAGCTGAGGATGGCGATCGACGCAGTCGCATACACCATGGACGAATAACCGAACAGGGGCTTGCGGGCGAACGTCGGGATGATCGCGCTCACCACACCGAAGGCGGGCAGGATCATGATGTAAACCTCTGGGTGACCGAAGAACCAGAAGATGTGCTGGAATAACACGGGGTCACCACCGCCAGCGGCGTTGAAGAAGGAAGTGCCAAAATGGATATCCATCAGCATCATGGTGACCACACCGGCGAGTACCGGCATAACCGCGATCAACAGATAGGCAGTGATCAACCAAGTCCAAACGAACAGTGGCATTTTCATCAGCGTCATACCCGGTGCGCGCATGTTCAAAATGGTGGCGATGATATTGATCGCACCCATGATTGAACTCGCGCCCATGATGTGCACGGCGAAGATAAAGAAAGTCACACTGGGCGGTGCATAAGTGGTCGACAGAGGCGCGTAGAAGGTCCAACCGAAATTGGGCGCCCCGCCTTGCATGAACAGAGTTGACGCCAGCAGAGCAAAAGCAAATGGCAGAATCCAGAAACTCAGGTTGTTCATGCGCGGCAGCGCCATGTCCGGGGCGCCAATCATCATGGGCACCATCCAGTTGGCGAGACCAACGAAGGCCGGCATGACCGCGCCGAACACCATCACCAGTCCGTGCATGGTGGTCATTTGGTTGAAAAAGTTTGGCTCAACAATTTGCAAGCCGGGCTCAAACAACTCGGCGCGAATAATCAGGGCGAAAATACCGCCGAGGAAAAACATTGCAAAGCTGAACCACAAGTACATGCTGCCGATGTCTTTGTGGTTGGTGGTGTACAGCCAGCGGCTCAAACCGTGCGCAGGACCATGTGCCATAAGATTTTCTCCTTATTGGCCTTGCTTGAAGTTAACGACATCGATGGGCTGTATCTGATCACCCATATTGTTGCCAAACGCATTACGCTGGAACGTCACGACCGCAGCGACATCAACCGGACTCAGCTGCTCTCCGAATGGAGGCATACCAACGCCACCTTTCACTACGCGATTAATGTGGTCGGCGACCGGACCGGTGGCAATCTTGCTGCCAGCGATGGCTGGAAAGACTCCCGCAACACCTTTTCCGTCCGCCAAATGGCAGGAAGCGCAGTTCTTGTTGTAGACGGCTTCGCCTTGTTCATACAGCTGCTGGAAAGTCAGCGTCTGTTTTACCGCTTCGGCGATGGCACGGGCTTTCTCGCGTTTACCTTCCAACCAGGCATCGTATTCAGCCTGTTCAACCGCGTGGACAACCACTGGCATAAATCCGTGGTCTTTACCGCACAGCTCAGTACATTGGCCGCGGTAGACGCCGGGCACTTCAACTTTGGTCCAAGCTTCGTGGATATATCCGGGAATCGCATCGCGCTTCACGCCCAACGCGGGTACCCACCAAGAGTGGATTACGTCAGCCGCGGTGACGAGGAAGCGGACTTTTTTGCCGATGGGGATGTACATGGGCTCATCCACCTCAAGCAAATAATGCTCGGATTTGGGCTCGGCATTGGTAATTTGACTAGTTGGCGTGGTGAGCAGGCTGAAGAAGGAAACATTTTCGCCCTGGCTATCCAGATACTCGTATTTCCATTTCCACTGGTAGCCGGTGATGAGAATATCCAGATCGGCGTCGTCGGTGTCATAGATATGCACCAGCGTCTTGGTCGCGGGAACCGCCATGATCACAAGAATGATCACGGGGATAATGGTCCAGATCAGCTCAAGGGTGACGTTTTCGTGGAAGTGGGCTGGTTTGGCCCCGCGGGATTTGCGGTGTACGAACATGGTGTAGAACATCACCCCGAACACCACTACGCCAATGACCACGCACCACCAGAAAATCTGCATATGCAAGCCGTGAATCTCACGGCTGACCGAGGTTACCCCTTCGGTCATGTTCAGCGGCCATTCTGTCGCCCAGCTTACGGCGGGCAATAGCGCCACCAGAAAAGCGTAGAGCGGCAACACCAACAACCGTTTCGATTTGCCTAACATCGCCCCGTCTCCGTGTCTTTTTTAATAAGGGAAGGTAAGAAAAAATGTGGGTGTTTTTCTTATGTTCAGCGGCTCGGTGGTTCGCGAGATACGAACCGACACAAAGATTGTGCGCCCGCCCCAAGAAAATCGTGCGCAACACCTGCGACAAAACGCCGCATAGGAAGCCATAAAACCTTATAAAGGTCAATGATTAAAATAGCGGATATAGCTAACTAAAGGCTAAGAAGTGGCTTCTCCAAATTGTCGAACGCCGTGCCCTTTGCGCTCAACTCCTGTCCCGCTTATCGCCTCCTTGACATTTTGTGACACAATTTCTGGGCGACACACCGCTTCTGGTCTATCGTGCATACGTACGCAGCTCTGCGCAATTTTCTTCTACCTGATCTGACAGCGGATTTTTCGCGTACAAACGGGACGCGTCCCAACTCATACTGCTTTCCGCACCACACTCGAATATCACAAAACGACAGTGATCGCGCACTTCGCTATTTCTGTCCGTAATACTGATGAATATGACTGAAGATAAGTTATCGCTGATCCACGCCGCCATTAAATCGGCGCGGGCCGAAGAAGAACGGACGCATGAACTGGAGCGCTACCTCGCGTCCCTCGCACCGCGTCTGCACAACGCAATCAGCCTGCCGGCGGAAGAGCCGGTAGCGGCGCTGTTGCATTTTGTTATTCGCTATATCGAGCAGGCACCCGATTTTCTGGCGATCCTGGAAACCGCCATGGCGAAAGCCGATGTTTCAGCGTATGGGCGGGTATTTCTGGAAATTGCGGCAGATTTTTTCCTCCAGCCGCCAGAGGTCGTTCATCGCGATGGGGGACTGCGCGCCTTGATTGACGAGAGCCTACCTTACTCATCGCCTGATCGAAGAAGTCAGCGACCGCCTGCTGATCACCTGCGGCGCCCCGCTGGCACCGATGGACATGACCATGGCGAATATCGTCGTGCACCATCTGCTGGGCGAGGATTTCGCCAACCAACTGGATCTCGCCGTCCACTACGCGGTTGAAGCGCTGTTTCAATCCAGCCAACTTGGCGGCGACGCCACGCTGAAGCGCTTTGCCGCCCAGCACTCCGATTCAGGCTGGGCGCAAAGCCCGGAACATTGGTCCTGCATGGCTGAAGATTCGGCAGTGCGGCTGAACTTTTCGACCCATCTCCCGAAAGAGACCGAACACTGATTCAGCCGTCCTGGTCGCGCTCCTCGCGCCGCTTTTTTTCCTTTGCCTCCGGATTCAGCAGGCGCACTACCTGGGTTTCGCTTGCAACCTGCTCCTGCGGCGTATTGACCCGGGTCTGGATTTCCCGCACACCAGGCTTGAAGCGCATTTCATCGCGAAAACCGCACTCCACACATTCGCGGTAGTCGAGGTCGTCGATGCGGTACATGACGATCCGGTCCGTCGCCTTGCAGCGCGGACACACAGCCCCGGCGATGAACCGTTTTTTTACCGTCGTCATACCTGAATTCCAGCGTGGCGCAAAAGCGCGCTTATGTCCGGCTCGCGACCGCGAAAGCGGCGGAACAGCACCATGGCATCTTCCGACCCGCCCTTTTCCAGAATCTCCCGCAGAAAGCGCTCCCCGGTAGCAGCGTCGAACAAGCCGTTCTCCTCAAAAGCCGCGAAGGCGTCCGCCGATAACACTTCCGCCCATTTGTAGCTGTAGTAACCCGCGGCATAACCGCCAGCGAAAATATGGGTGAAGCCGTTTTGAAAACGATTGAAACTCGGCGGCACCAACACCGCCACCTCACGGCGGACTTCGTCCAGCAGCGCCTGTACACCAGGGAAACCGGCGGTGCCATATTCCATATGCAGGCGGAAATCGAACAGGGCGAATTCGATCTGCCGCAGGATCATCATGGCCGCCTGAAAATTCTTCGCCGCCAGCATTTTGGCGATCAAATCATCCGGCAGGGATGCGCCGGTTTTGTGATGGCCGGAAAGGCTTTTCAACACCGACGGCTCCCAGCACCAGTTCTCCATAAATTGGCTGGGCAGCTCCACCGCGTCCCAGGCGACACCATTGATGCCGCTGACCGCCGCCACATCCACCTGCGTCAACATGTGGTGCAGGCCGTGGCCGAATTCGTGGAACAGCGTAGTGACCTCGTTATGGGTCAACAGGCTGGGCGTGTCGCCCACCGGGGCGTTGAAATTGCACACCAGATACGCCACGGGTAATTGCAACCCCTCAGAGGTGCGCCGCCGCACCCGGCATTCCGCCATCCAGGCGCCGCCGCGCTTTCCTTCGCGGGCGAACAGGTCGAGATAGAAATAGGCCACAGGTTTGCCATTGCGCTCGACCACATAGAACTGCGCATCCGGGTGCCAGGTCTCCACACCGTCCTGCGGCTTGATGTCGATGCCGAAGAGTTTTTTGTTCAATAAAAATAAACCGTCGAGAACCTTCGCCAAGGTGAAATAGGGGCGCAAAACCTCCTGGGAGATCTCATAGCGCGCCTCTTTGAGTTTCTCTGAATAGTAGGGAACATCCCACACCTCCAGATGTGCCACTCCGCGCTCGGTCAAGGCCCACTCGCGCAGCTCGGCGAGATCCCGCTCGGCCTGGGCCCGCGACTTCTGCGCCAGCTCCACCAGAAACTCCAAAACCTGCGACGTGCTCTGCGCCATCTTGGGTGCGATCGACAGCTCCGCGTAGTTGGCAAAGCCCAGCAGGCGCGCCAGCTCCTGGCGCAGCTGCAGGATTTCTTCGATCAGCGCCGTGTTATCCCACTGCCCGGCGGTAGGTCCTTGGTCGGACGCCCGCGTCATATAAGCGGTATAAATCTCGCGGCGCAATTCGCGGTTGTCGGCCTGGGTCATCACGGTGAGGTAAACGGGGCCGTCCAAAGTCAGCACCCAGCCGTCGAGATTGCGATTCTTCGCCGCGCGCGCTGCACTGGCCAGCGCCGATTCGGGCAGACCGGCGAGTTCTTCGGGATCCGTGATGTGTTTAAACCAGCCCTGGGTGGCGTCGAGCACATTGTTGGAAAAGCGATTGCTCAGCTCGGACAGGCGCGTCTGGATTTCGCCGTAACGTTGCTTCGCCTCCTCCGGGAGGCTCACACCGGCAAGGCGAAAATCACGCAGGGCGTTCTGAATGGCCGTCTGCTTTGCGGTGGTGAGCTGCTGATAAGTGTCGCCGCCAGCCAGCCGCTCATAGGCGGCGAAAAGTGCGTGGTTTTGACCCATGCGGGTGTTGTAGTCCGTAAGCAGCGCGATGCTGCTGTTATAGGCTTCACGCAGGCTGGGACTGTTGGCAACGCTGTTGAGATGACTCACTGGCGACCACGCCTGGCTCAGCTCGTCTTCGCGCTGCTCTATGGGTTCTACCAGGGATTCCCAGCTCGGCTCCTGCAGTAGTTGCAGCTGGGTGTCGAGCGCCGCCAGATTGCTCTGCGTCAGCGTTTGCACGGCCGGCAGCACATGTTCGGGCTGTATCGCGGCGAAAGGGGGTAAGCGGTGGCGCGCAAGCAGGGGATTCGCGGCGGGAGATTCGGACATACAGGCCTTCCTCGTGTCTGGAACTCGGTCGAACGATGATGGTTTATCATACGTGATTCTTTTTTTGACAGGAGCACTCCATGCCCGACTCCCTGCGCGCTTTCCGCGGCCACTCTCCAAGCCTAGGCGAGAATGTCTATGTCGATCCCGCTGCGGTGGTGATCGGCGACGTGACCCTCGGCGACGACTGCTCCGTCTGGCCATGCGCCGTGGTGCGTGGCGACATGCATCGTATCCGGGTCGGCGCGCGCACCAGTATCCAGGACAACGCCGTGCTACATATCACCCACGCCAGCAACTTCAATCCAGACGGCTGGCCGCTCACAATCGGCGATGACGTCACCATCGGCCATAACGTCTGCCTGCACGGCTGCACCATTGGCAACCGGGTGCTGGTGGGAATTGGCGCGGTGGTCTTGGACGGCGCGGTGGTGGAGGATGATGTGGTGATCGGCGCCGGAACCCTGGTGCCGCCGGGCAAGCGGCTGGAGAGCGGCTTTCTCTACGTCGGCAGCCCCTGCCGCCAGGCGCGCCCGCTGAAAGACGGTGAAAGGCGCTTCTTTGAATACTCAGCGCAAAATTACGTCAAGCTGAAAAACCAGTACCTCACACCTTGAGTTGTGCAGCGGCACTAGGCCGCTGCAATCATTTCCCGGAGACGGGCGATAACCGGCGCCGTCTCCGGCCGCACTCCGCGCCACAGAAAAAACGCTTCCGCCGCCTGTTCCACCAGCATGCCGAGCCCGTCGGATCTCTGCCCCACGCCCTGCTCCTCTGCCCAGTGCAGAAAAGTGGTGGGCTCAGCGCCGTACATCAGGTCATAAGCGGCTGAATTCGCGTTTGCGATTCCGCCTGGCAGGGGTGGAAGCTCGCCGCCCAGGCTGGCGGAGGTGCCATTGATGATGAGGTCAAAATCGCCCTGTAAGTCCGTATAAGCCGACACACCAATCGCGCCTGTCGGAAACGCCTGGGCAATGGCCGCGGCTTTCTCCAAAGTGCGATTGGCGATCACCAGGGATTGGGGATTTTGTTCCAGCAGGGGACCGACGATGCCGCGCACAGCACCGCCGGCACCGAGGATCAGTATGCGCTTGCCCGCCAAGGCCCAGCCCTGAGCCAGCAGATCCGCCACCAGCCCCACCCCATCGGTGTTGTCTCCCCACACCGTGCCCTCGGTTTGTACGATCAGCGTATTGACCGCACCGGCCGCCCTGGCCCGCCCGCTGAGTTCATCGGCATAGCGATAGGCCTGCTCCTTGAACGGCACAGTCACATTCAGACCCTTGCCACCGAGGGCAAAAAAGCCAGCGACTTCCTCGTCGAAGGAGGTGAGCTCCACCAGCATTTTGTCGTAGGTCAGCGCCTGCCCGGTCTGCTCGGCAAAAAGTCCATGAATCACGGGCGATTTGGAATGGGCTATGGGATTGCCGACCACAGCATAACGATCCATAGCTACACCCACTCCCGCGGCCGCAGATAGTCGGCATACAGATTGTGTTCAGGAGTGCCGGGTTCGGGATGCCAATCGTATTCCCAGCGCACCAGAGGTGGCAGCGACATCAGGATCGACTCCGTGCGCCCGCCAGTCTGCAGACCGAACAGGGTCCCGCGGTCATACACCAGGTTGAACTCGACATAGCGACCGCGGCGATAGAGCTGAAACTGGCGCTCGCGTTCGCCGTAGGACATATCCTTGCGCCGCTTCACGATGGGCACATAGGCGTCGACAAAGCTGTCTCCCACTGAGCGCATAAAGGCGAGGCTGTCGGTAAAGCCCGGCTCGTTCAGATCGTCGAAAAACAGGCCGCCAACACCGCGTGGCTCATTGCGGTGTTTCAGAAAAAAGTACTCATCGCACCAGCGTTTGTACTTGGCATAGACGTCGGCACCAAATGGTAGGCAGGCCGACGCAGCGGTTCTATGCCAGTGTTCGCAATCGTCGTCGAAGCCGTAATAGGGCGTCAGATCGTAACCGCCGCCGAACCACCAAACGGGCGCCTCTCCAGGTTTTTCCGCGATGAAAAAACGTACGTTGGCGTGACTGGTGGGCACATAGGGATTGCGCGGATGCATCACCAGGGATACACCCATGGCCTCAAAACTCCGCCCCGCCAGCTCGGGCCGGTGGGCGGTGGCGGAGGCCGGCATACGCGCGCCCATCACATGAGAAAAATTTACGCCGCCTTTTTCGAATACCGCGCCTTCGGCCAATACCCTGGAGCGGCCACCGCCGCCCCTCTTCGCGGACCCAAGAATCCTCGGCAAAGGCTTTGCCGCCATCCGCCTCGGTGAGCGCTGCGCAAATGCGGTCCTGCAGACCCATCAAATAGTCTTTAACCGCTTGTTTATCAGGTTGGCTCATAGAAGTTCCTGTTGCAAGTAATGCCGGTGGAAGTGTCAGGCGCGAACCAGCGCGCCAGTGGCCAAGTCCCGGATGGTGCTGGGTTTGGCATTGCGGTTGACCTGCCCCGGCGCATACATCACTTGGTCGCCGAAATAAGATCGCGCCTTCAAACTGGAGCGAGCGGGCGGCAGCCCTTGCGGATTGGCTGAGGTGGAGACCAGCGGACCAGCCCGCTCACACAACGCACGCACCACCGGGTGGGCGCTCACCCGCAGGGCGACAGTCGAGTGATCGCCGCAGATCCAATAAGGCACTTCGCCATTGTGGGGAACCAGCCAAGTGTTGGGGCCTGGCCATGTGGCCACCAGTACAGCCTTTTGGGCAGGTTCAAGATGGCGGAGAATGAACTCGAACTGCTCCGCCGCCGCGGCCACCAGGATCAGACCTTTGCCAATGGGGCGTCTTTTGAGATCAAGGATTGTCTGCACGGCGCGTTGGTTGCGCGGGTCCGCGCCAAGCCCCCATACACCTTCGGTGGGATAGGCCAGCACACCGCCGGATGCTATATGGCGGGCGGCATGGTGTATGGCTGGATGAAATCGATAGTTCAAGAAAATCCCATTGCCTCAACAAGTCCATCCGCAGGATGGCACGCAAAGCCGGGAAAAGTACCTCAGTTGATCTTGAGGGACAAGTCCATCCCTCGCGCCACGGGCAGGGAGCGCGCGTAGCCGCTGCCCATATTGCCGACGAGGCCGCGCAGCTCCATGGTTAACAGTGCCGCCATAAGTTCACCCGCGCCCAGACCGGTGCGATCGACAAGCACATCGAGCGTAACCGGGTCATAGCCCAGCTCGGCGAGCACCCGCTCCTCGTGTTCGTTTTCAACCAGCTCGCCTGCCACTTGCAGCGCAGTGCGCGTGGGGTCCTGCAACTCCTGCCATTTCATCGACAGAAATCCCTGCAGCTCATCCACTATGTCCTGCGCGGTTTCCACCAGTTTTGCACCATCCTTGATCAGCGCATGGCAGCCGCGACTGAGCGGATTGTGGATGGAACCTGGGATGGCGAAGACTTCGCGGTTCTGCTGCAGGGCGTACCGGGCGGTGATCAGCGAACCACTTTTGACTGCCGCCTCCACCACCAACACTCCCAGACTCAAGCCGCTGATGATGCGGTTGCGCTGGGGGAAATTCGCCGGCAATGGCTGCACGCCCAGGGGAAACTCGGTGATAACCGCCCCGCCGCGCTGAACAATTTCCTGGGCGATCTGATAATGGCGTTGCGGGTAGATCTGGTCGATGCCAGTGCCCAGTACGGCGATGGTTTTGCCATTGGCGCTCAAGGTGCCCTGGTGCGCCGCTATGTCGATGCCGAGCGCCAGACCGCTGGTGATGGTGATACCGGCCGCGGCCAGTTCGCGGGAGAACTGGGTGGCGTTATCGCGCCCGCCCGGGGTGGGACTGCGGCTGCCGACCACCGCAATCTGGGGCAGCGACAGTACGGTCGGATCGCCCCAAACATACAACAGCGGAGGCGCCCGGCGAATTTCGCGCAACAGATGCGGGTAATGCTCGCTGTGCGGGTCGAGCAGCTGAATATTATTTTCTGCCAGCCACGCCAGATCAGCGCGCACCTGGCGCATTACCAAGCTGTCCGCACCGCGCTCGCGATAATCCATCAGGGCATCACAAGCTGCGGGAGAAAGCACTTTGGAGATAACGTCGATGGGGGCTTCAAGGGCGGTATTGAGAACGGGAAATTCGTCCAACAGACGCCAATAAGTGCCGGAACCTGTTTCAGGCAGGCGTTGAAGAAGAAGTATCTGTTCGGTGGAAGTCAGCATGTCATCGTCCGTGAAAGGCTTGATAAACGATCAGCGTAAAGCCTAACAGCATGCGCCAGGGCTGTCACTGCGCGATGATTTGCTCCGGCGCAAATAAAAAAGCCCCGCGACGCGGGGCTTTGGAGCATTACAGATGGGTCAGGGGTTGCGCACCAAGTCGCGCACCGCCAGGGGTCGGTCAGATTCCAGAACCAGACCGAGACTGAGTTTTTCGAAGGTGCGGAATACCATAACCAAGCCAGCGCGCTCATCCGGCAGGGTCACCATGTCGCCTTTGACACGGTCCTTAACTGTGCCGCCGCGTTTGTAGACAGCCAGAACATTGCCGACTTCCATCCCCTCACGATCACCGCGGTTGATCACCACCACGTCCATTTTGCCCACCTGGGTCACGCCTCCTTCCACGGCAATGATCAGGGCATTGACGTCACCCTTGGGGGCAGATGGGAAAAAGTTGGAGTCGATGGAGCGCTGCTCCTCACTCAACAGACGGTCACCGATGCGCACTTCTTCAGTGGTTCGCGTCATCAACAGAGTCGCAATTTCACCTTCCAGCGCGCGCATCCGGCCCGAGCCTATGTCCATCGCCTGGATGCCCAACAATTCGCCCGTTTCCGGATCGACATAATTTTCCCCGCGTCGATAGATGCCATACACCGAAATATCGCTGTCAAAGGTACCGCGCGCATACAGGCGGTCGCCTTTGCCGAGCACCAGACGCTTGGCCTCACCCGATACCACATGGGGTGCTCGATCAAGTTCCTCCTGGGTGACGATACGGCTGCGGGAGAGGAAGTTATTGATCTTGTCCAACGGAATGGTGGGAATCGCCTCACCCTCGTCCAGCGTTCTGACTTTAGGCGAGAGCTTCACCACACGGTTGGAAGAGTCCACCACGATTCTCGGCTTGCCGTCGAAGTAGACCAGACGGATAACATCACCGGGGTAGATCAGGTGAGGGTTGGCGATTTGCGGATTAACGTGCCAGATTTCCGGCCACATCCAGGGGTTGTTAAGGAAGGAGCTTGAGATGTCCCAAAGGGTGTCGCCTTTTACGACCGTGTATTCCTCAGGGTAATCGGATCGGATTTGAGGTTCCTGCGCAATTGCCTGGCCGAGCAGCAAACATGCGCCCAGCAATCCCAAGATGCGTTTTTTCATATTCAGCGGTCCTGTACCATGCGGCCCTAGAGATGTATTAAAGTTATTATAGTAGTCGAATGCTGCTGGGTTGGAAGCCAGGTTCGGCAGAGGTCGTCTTCAATAATTGAGGCTGATCATTATGTTAGCAGCGACATTTACCCCTTTACTAGCGAAGTTTGTCACAAAGGCCAATGGCACAATTAACCATACTCCACTTCCCTGACCCGCGTTTGCGGACCCACGCAAAGCCGGTTGAACAGGTCGACGACCGCATCCGTCAGCTCATCGACGACATGTTTGAAACCATGTACGAGGCGCCAGGAGTGGGCCTTGCGGCGACACAGGTCAATGTGCACGAGCAGATCATCGTCATAGATGTGTCGGAAGAGCGCGACCAGCCCCTTGTGTTTATCAATCCCAAAATCGAAGTGCTCGACGAGACCCTGTTCGATTATGAGGAAGGCTGCCTGAGCGTGCCGGGGTTCTATGAAAAGATCACCCGCCCGCGCCACGTGCGGGTCACCGCGCAGGATCGCAATGGCGAAACCTTCACCATCGAGCCTGAAGGGCTGCTGGCGGTTTGCATTCAACATGAGTGCGATCACCTGAACGGCAAGCTCTTTGTCGACTACCTCTCCAATCTCAAACGTCAGCGGATTCGCGCCAAGCTGGAAAAACAGCGCAAAGAAGCCTGATCGTCCACCCCAAAACTGCCAGGATCTCCAATGGCCACTGATGCAGGGCTCAAGATTATTTTTGCCGGCACGCCGGAATTCGCCGCCCGGCATTTGCAGGCTCTCCTGCAAAGCTGTCATCAAGTGGTGGCGGTTTACACCCAGCCGGACCGGCCGGCAGGAAGAGGAAAAAAGCTGCAGGCCAGCCCCGTTAAAGAGATGGCGATAGCCGCCGGAATTGACGTCCAACAACCCGTCTCTCTGAAAACACCCGAAGCCCAGGCGACTCTCGCCGCCTATGGCGCCGATGTCATGGTGGTAGTGGCCTACGGCCTGCTGCTACCGGCTGCGATACTTTCGTTGCCGCGTTTTGGCTGTATCAATGTGCACGCCTCACTGCTGCCGCGCTGGCGCGGTGCGGCGCCGATTCAGCGGGCGATTGAAGCGGGCGACAGGGAGACCGGCGTCACCATCATGCAGATGGATGTAGGGCTAGATACCGGCCCCATGCTGTCTATCCGCACCTGCCCGATCCTGCCGGGCGACAGCGCCGCCGATCTGCATGATCGTCTGGCGGAGATAGGCCCACCTGCCCTGCTGGATACCCTGCACCAACTGCTGAACGGCCCTCTGCAAGGAGAGATTCAGGACAATCACCTCGCCACTTACGCGCACAAGCTCACCAAGGAAGAAGCCGCCATCGACTGGTCGCAGCCGGCCGAGCTTATCGAGCGACGTATCCGCGCATTCAATCCATTCCCGGTGGCGTTTACCGTTTTCGGCGACGAGAACCTGCGTGTGTATGAGGCGCAGCTGCACAGCCGGACGCACTCGGCAGAGCCCGGCACCATTCTGCAGGCGGAGCGGGAGCTGGTGGTGGCGTGTGGCGGGCAAACTTCTCTGGCGCTGCTGACCGTCCAATTGCCGGGGAAAAAAGGCAATGACGGTGAAAGATTTGCTTAATGGAGCCGCTGGCCGCTGGCAACCGGGCATGCGCCTGGGCACGCCATGAGCGCCTCCGTGCGCACCCTGGCGGCGCGCTTTCTCGCTGACGTGATCCGCGGGGAAAAGTCGCTGGCCGCGCTGCCCTCTTTTTCCCTCCCTCAGTCACCAGGATCGCGCCCTGCTGCAGGAGCTCTGCTTCGGCGTCTGCCGTTTTTATTTTCGCCATGAAGCTCTGTTGCGCGACTTTCTGCCCAAACCGCTGAAGCCGAAAGACGCGGATGTGTCGGCGCTGCTGCATCTGGGCATCTACCAGCTGCTCCACACCCGCATTCCAGACCACGCCGCCATAGGCGCGACCGTCGAGGCCGCTAATGGTTTGAAGAGGCCGTGGGCAAAAGGGCTGGTCAACGGCGTCTTGCGCAATCTGCAGCGCCGCCTGCCGGAACTGCCGAACTGGCAGGACTTGCCCAATCACCCCCAATGGCTCAGCGACGCGCTACGGCAAGCTTGGCCGGAAGACTGGCAGGCGGTGATGGCCGCCAACGACCAGCGCCCGCCGTTTACCGTGCGGGTGAACCGCGCCAAAGCCAATCGGGATGCTTATCTGGCCGAGCTGGGCCGACACGATATCGCTGCCGCACCCTGCGCTTTTGTCCCCGATGGCATTACGTTGCAACAGGCGATTCCGGTGGCAGAGCTGCCCGGTTTTAATGCCGCCGTCGTCAGTGTCCAGGACGAGGCTGCGCAGCTGGCCGCCGGCCTGCTGCAACTGGCTCCGGGTCTGCGGGTGCTTGACGCCTGCTGCGCTCCCGGCGGAAAAACCTGCCACGCCCTTGAGTGTGAGCATTCACTTTCTGAAATGGTGGCGCTGGATGTGGAAGCCGCGCGTATGGGGCGGGTGGAAGAGAATCTGCAGCGCCTCGGTCTTACGGCGACCTTGAAAGTGGCAGACGCGACACAGCCTGCGGCTTGGTGGGACGGGCAATTTTTCGACCGCATACTGCTGGATGCGCCCTGCTCAGCCACCGGGGTTATCCGCCGCCACCCCGACGTCAAATTGCTGCGGCGCGCAAATGATATTGATAAGCTTGCCGCCCTGCAGCAACAGCTGCTGGCAGCGCTCTGGCCGACTTTGAAACCCGGCGGGCTGCTGGTATACGCCACCTGTTCGGTGCTGCCGCAGGAAAATGAAGAGTCGGTGGCGGCGTTTGTTGCCCAACACGGCGATGCAGAACACACTCCCATAGCGGCGGACTGGGGGCATGCACGCCCCTTCGGCCGCCAACTGCTCCCCCGCGACGGCGGTCACGACGGTTTTTATTACGCGCTCTTACGCAAGCGCTGATCCGGCAATCGGTTGAGGTTGTCTCTCTATGAAAATCATCATTCTCGGTGCGGGACAAGTAGGCGGTGCTCTGGCGGCCAACCTGTCCAGTGAGGCCAACGACATCACCGTGGTCGACCGCAACGAAAACGCCCTGCGAGAGCTGCGCGACCGGATCGATATAGGTGTGGTCGCCGGCCACGCCTCCCACCCCTCGGTGCTGCTGCGCGCCGGCATTGAGGATGCCGATCTGCTGATCGCCGTCACCAGTGATGACGAAATCAACATAGTTGCCTGTGAGATCGCCCACAGTCTGTTCCACACGCCGACCAAAATCGCGCGGTTGCGCTCCCAGGAATATGCCTCCTACCCCAGCATGTTCCGCAACGATGCCATCCCGGTTGACGTGATCATCAGCCCAGAGCAGATCGTCTCCAACTACATCTACCGACTGGTTGAGCAGCCCGGCGCCTTGCAGGTGGTGGACTTCGCCGATGGCCGGGTACAACTTGTTGCCGTAAGGGCTTACTACGGCGGGCCGCTGGTGGGCCAGGAACTGCGCTTTATTCGCCAGCATATGCCCAAGGTCGACACCCGCGTTGCCGCCATCTACCGGCGCGACCGCCCCATCACCCCGCGGGGCGACACAGTGATCGAAGCGGATGACGAAGTGTTTTTCATCGCCGCGCGGGAGGATATACGCTCAGTCATGAGCGAACTGCGCCGCCTTGACCGGCCCTACAAACGCATCGTCATTGCCGGCGGCGGCAATATCGGTTTGAGCCTGGCCTCCAAGCTGGAAGAGCGCTATTCGGTGCGGTTGATCGAGTTCAACGAGCGGCGCGCGGCGCTCCTCGCGGAAAAGCTGCGCCACACCATCGTCCTGCACGGCAGCGCCTCCGACCGGGAGTTGCTGCTGGAGGAGAATGTGGAAGACGCGGACGTGTTTCTGGCGGTCACCAACAGCGACGAAGCCAACATCATGTCCTCGATGCTGGCCAAGCGCCTGGGCGCGCGCAAGGTGCTGACGCTGATTGGCAACCCCGCCTATGTGGACTTGGTGCAAGGCGGTGAAATCGATATCGCCATCTCACCCCAGCAGGCGACCATTGGCAGCCTTCTCACCCACGTGAGACGTGGCGACATAGTGAATGTTCACTCACTTCGCCGGGGTGCGGCTGAGGCGATTGAGGTAATTGCCCACGGTGACAGCAAAAGTTCGAAGGTGGTCGGCCGCAATGTGGAGGATATAGACCTGCCGGACGGCGCCACCATCGGTGCCATAGTGCGGGCGAAGAAGAATGAAAACGGCGGCAACAACGGCCATGAGGTGCTGATTGCCCACGACGATACACGCATCGAATCCGGTGACCATGTGATCCTGTTTCTGGTGGATCGGCGCTATACGCGGGACATTGAGCGCCTATTCCAGGTGGGTTTCACCTTCTTCTGATATGCATCCGGCCATCATCTGCAAAGTGCTCGGCCTCCTGCTGATGTTATTCAGCGCCAGCCTGTTGCCGCCGGTAGGTGTGGCACTGTGGTATGGCGACCCGGGTTATTGGGCCTTCCTGCTGGCCTTTACTATTACACTGATCACCGGCGTGCTGCTGTGGTACCCCGTCCACGACGTGCACCAGGAGCTGCGCACCCGCGATGGCTTCCTGATCACCGCCCTGTTCTGGTTGGTGCTGGCGCTTTTCGGCGCCCTGCCTTTCATCTTCTTTGGCGCCACCGAGCTCTCCCTGGAAGATGCTTTTTTCGAAGCCCTGTCGGGGCTGACCACCACCGGCGCCACTGTCCTGGTCGACTTGGATCAACTGCCCCGCTCTCTGCTCTATTACCGCCAGCAGCTGCAATGGCTGGGTGGAATCGGAATTGTGGTGATCGCGGTGGCGATTCTGCCGATGTTGGGCGTGGGCGGCATGCAGCTCTATCGCGCCGAAACACCCGGTCCGCTGAAGGACACCAAGCTGACACCGCGGATCACCCAAACCGCCAAAGCGCTCTTTATCGTTTATCTCAGTCTGACTGTCGCCTGCGGCTTGGCCTACTGGCTGGCCGGTATGACGCCGTTTGATGCGATTGGCCACGCTTATTCCACTGTGGCCATCGGTGGTTTTTCCACCCATGACGCCAGTATCGGTTTTTACGACAACCCGCTGATCCTGATCGTCAGCATGGTGTTCATGGTGTTGGCGGGCATGAACTTCGCGCTGCACTTTCTCGCCTGGCAGGGGCGTCACCTGCGCCATTATCTGACCGATCCGGAGTGCCGGTTTTACCTTTGGGTATTGCTGACGGGCTGTATCCTGACGGTCGCCTATCTGTATGTCAGCGCCACCTATGGCGTTGGTGAAAGTCTGCTCCATGGCAGCTTCGCTTTTATCGCCAGCCTGACCACCACCGGTTTCGTCACCACCGAATACAGCGCTTGGCCTTTGGGGCTGTATCTGTTTGTTTTCCTGAGCTCCTTTGTTGGCGGTTGCGCGGGCTCCACCGCTGGCGGGCTGAAGATGATCCGCGCGCTGCTGATCGTTAAACAGGGGCAGAGGGAGGTGAGCCGCCTGATCCATCCGAAAGCTATTCAGCCGCTAAAAATCGGCGTGCGCACGGTATCCAACCGGGTGGTGGAGGCGGTGTGGGGGTTTTTTGCCGTCTATCTGGTGGCTTATCTGGTGCTCTGCCAGCTGCTGCTCGCCACTGGCGTGGATTTCGCGACCGCCTTTTCCGCCGTCGGCGCCTGCCTCAATAACTACGGCCGCGGCATGGGTGATGTCGCCGTGCACTATGGGGATCTGAACGCCGCCGCCAAATGGGTTCTCTGCGCAGCCATGCTGATGGGCCGCCTGGAAGTGTTCACCGTGCTGGTGCTCTTCACCCCCATGTTCTGGCGGCGCTAACCAGCCGTCGCATGCGGACGGCTGGATGTTTATTTAGCGGAATAGGGATCCTGCGCCAATAGATAGGAGCGCAGCTCCGCCTTCATCGGATGATTCTGCAGCCAGTTGCGAATCTCGCGGGCCTTGGCGTAATCCTCATCGCCGAAACGGCTCTGGTACAGATGGGTGAAAGTGGCGCGGGTCTGCTCGGCGCGGATCTTCAGTTGCCAGGGATCCGTCAGCAGCACATTGAGGCTGCCCGCAAGACCCTCGTTTTTCAGCAATTCCCACTCCCCTTTGTCGAGCCAGACTCCGCCGACCCGCGGGCTGTAATCCAGGCGGTGAGGATTGTTGCTGAGGATACGGAACTTGCTCATTAGCGTGCCGGTGACGGGGCAGACCAGCGCGCGATCCGTATTGCCCATCGCCTCGCTTTGTACCTCCACAGGCTTAAACGGATAGTCAGGATGGCGCTCCAGCCAAGTCACATAGTCTTCGATCAGTATCCAGTTGCCACCGCAATGGCTGCAGGTATGACAGCGAAACAGTGCATCAAGAAAACTTGGCACCAGACGGCCTTCACCGCAGGCAGTACATTTCATAGAAATCTCCTTGAGAAAAGGGGTTGGTCAGTCTGCGACCTTGCATTTTGCCGACGGATCGCGGCGGCTGAGCTTCTGCAGGTAGTGTTTTACGCGCGGGAGCAGTATTTCCTTGTTCACCGGCTTGTACAGCACTTCATTGCCACCGACCTCCAGGCCGACATGGAGATCTTCGCCGCCGTGGCGGGCGGTCAGGAAGAGCACCGGCATCATTTCGGCGGAAAAGGTCTGGCGCAGCTTCTCGCAAACCTCAAAGCCGGACATGCGCGGCATCATCACATCGAGAATCACCAGATCCACATGGTGCCCCTCCTGCAACACCAGCTGAAGCGCCTCCAGGCCGTTGCCGGCTTCCAGAATGTGATAGCCGTGCAGACTGAGAATTCCCGCCAGCACCATGCGGTTGACCGGGTCATCGTCGACGATCAAAACGGTGAAATTCCACGCTTCCGGCGGCGGGGCCAGATCGCTAGAGGTGCCGTTTTTAAAGGTGTCGCTTTTAAGCGCGGGCATAACACCGGCGGCAACTCCGCCTTTGAACGCGAAGGTGTCGGCCACGGCAGGGCTGCTCTGGAGATCTGGCGTGTTGTTATTGGGGAGTTGGCTCTGCTCGGGATTGCTCGCGCTAGCGCTGCGCTCGGGGTAACCCGGTGAAACAGTCGCGCCCTGCTTGCGCGGTTGTGCCAGCGGCAGGGTGAAGGTGAAGCGGCTGCCGCTACCGGCGGTGCCCGGTTGCCGCGGGTCCTGCCAGCGGCTCTCGAAACTGATGCTGCCGCCGTGCAATTCGATGAGGTGTTTGGTGACCGCTAGGCCGAGGCCAATGCCGGACATGGCCTGCTCGCTCAAGGTCTTGCTGATCTGCGGGGTGAAGATGCGGTCGCGCAGCTCGGGTTTGATACCGCAGCCCGTATCGCTGACCAGAATGCGCAACATTGAGCCGTCCACTTCGGCGCTGACCCGCACTTCGCCCTGCTGCGTGTATTTGATGGCGTTGCCGATCAGGTTGGTAAGTATCTGCTTGAGGTGATTGCGGTCCGCCATGACCCAGGCGGTGTCCGCGTCCACATCGTTGGAAAGACGCACCGGCCGGCCATAGGACAGGGGGCGGAGATTCTGCAACACCACCTCCACCAGAGGGCGCAGCGCCAGGCATTCGGCATTCAGGTCCAGTTTGCGCTCAGCGAAGTTGCCGTAGTCGAGAATGTCGTTGATGAGATTGGACAGGCGTTTGCCGTGGGCGACGATCAGGCTGAGCCGCTGCTCGGCGGTAAGCGGCAAGCGTTCTTTGTCATCTCGCAGAATCCCTTCGGCCAGGCCGATCATGCTGCTGATGGGCGCGCGCAGTTCGTGAGAGGTGTCGATCAGAAAAGCGTCCTTGATCTTGTTGACGCGCAACAGCTCGGCGTTGAGCGCGCGCTGCTTGTCCAGCTCCACATGTTTGAGAAATATGCGCACCAGGAACACCACCAGCAGCACCGCCGCCAGGGCGTAGCCGAGAAAGGCCCACCGGCTCAACCAGGGCGGTGGCGCCATAACGACCTGCACATGCGCCTCGCGGCGATTCCAGTTGCCGTCGCGGTCGGCACTGCGCACCTTGAAGGTGTAGGTGCCGGGGTTGAGGTTGGTGTAGGTAGCGCTGTTGGTGCCCGCCGCCTCGTGCCACTCATCATCGAAGCCTTCCAGCTTGTAGACGTACTTGTATTCGCCGGCGGCGCGATAGTTGAGGGTCGCGAAGGAGAAGGAAAACATCGCGTGGTCATGGCGCAAGTTGATGCGCTCGGCATAGGTGATGGCGCGACTGAGCGGGGAGTCCTCCGCACCTATCGCCACCGGGCGGTTGAACAGGCGGAAGTCGGTGAGCACCAGAGGGAAGTCGTTGCCATATAGGGTAAACGCGCGGGGGTCGAAGACGGAAAAACCGTCGGTGCCGCCGAAATACAACTGGCCCTTGCGATCCTTGAAGGTGGCGTCGCGGTTGAAGGTATCGCCGACCAGACCCTGGTTGCGGTGGAACGAGCGCACTTCGAGGCTCTTGGGTTCTATGCGCGCAATCCCGTTGGCGGTGCTGGCCCAGATGAAACCCAGATTGTCCTCGATAAAGCTGGTCACCAGCGGCGCCAGGCTCTCCGGCCAGTTGAGGTGAGTGAAGGTGTTGCTGTCGTAATCGAACACCACCGCGCCTACATCCTGAGTGCCGATCCAGATGCGCCCTTTGCTGTCTTCCATAAGCGCGCGGATGCGCACGCTATTGAGGGTACCGGGATTGTTGCTGTCTTTCGCGTAACGGGTAAACCGGCCGCTGGCGCGGTCCAGCTGGTTGAGACCATCCACCGTCGCCAGCCAGAAGCCGCCGCGGCGGTCCTCGAGAATGGCCCAGACGAAATTGCTCGAGATTGAGTGCGGATCGCTCTGATTGAGAGTGAAGTGCTCGAAGCTGTCGGTGGCGCGATCGTAGCGATTGAGACCGCCGGTTTCCGTGGCCACCCAGAGCACGTTTTCCCGATCCACGTAGATGTCCCAGATAAACGCGCTGCTGATGCTGCCGGGTTTCTGCCGGTCCGGGCGGTAATTGTGGAAGGTTTCGGTGACCCGGTCGAAACGATGCAAGCCGCCGCCCCAGCTTCCCACCCAGATATCGCCGGAAGGATCTTCCGCCAGACTCAGCACGGCATTGGCCTGCAGACCTTTAGCACTCGCGGGATCGCGCAGATAGCGGCGGACAAACCGCCGCTCTTCCGGATCGAACAGATTCAAGCCGTTCTCTGTGCCGATCCACAGAAGCCCGTCCGCGGTCTGCATAAAATCCAGCACCGCGTTGTTGCTCAGGCTGTCGGGTACATTCTCGCGATAGGTGTAGTTACTGATCTCGCTGTGGCTGCGATCGTAAAAGTTGATGCCATCCGGAAAAGTGGTGATCCACAGATTGCGCTCCCGGTCCTCGTAGATCGCCCGCACCTGATTGGAGGCCAGGGTATTGCGGTCGATGGCGCTGTGGCGGTAGTGGATGAAGCTGTCGTGGTCCGCATCGTAGCGCGCCAGGCCCCCCTGGTCCGTCGACAGCCAGAGGACATCGGCGCTGTCCAGGTACACTGCCCAAACCGTGTTGCTGCCGACCGCGCCGGGATCGGCGGGATCCGCCAGATAAGTCGTGAAACTGCGCTCCCCCCTCGTTCAATCGGCTGACACCGCCGCCATAGGTGCCCGCCCAGATGCGACCGAATTGGTCTTCCTCGATGCTTTTCACCATGTCGCTCTGCAAGGCGCCCGCCTTGCCCACCGCGGCGGCAAAATGGCGCACCGGCGCGCCCTCCTGATCCAGCAGAAACAAACCGTAATCCCGCGTGCCTACCCAGATCCGGTTTTTACTGTCGACAAAAGTATCGAGCACGAAGGTCAAGGTCTCGGTGCCGGCGGTGAGGGGAACATTGATGAAGCGGGTGCGGTCGGCGGACACGATGCTGATACCGCTGCCGGTGCCGACAATCAGGCGATTGTCCTGGTCCAGCGCCAGGGAGGTGATGACATTGTGGGGCAAGGTGGTGGGATCGTCCTGCACCGGGCGGAACACATCAAAACGGTCGTCGTGCTCCACATAGCGCGCTAGGCCGCGGTCCGTGGCAATCCACATGATGCCGTCCCGGTCGATCAGCAGATCGCGCACTATGTTGGAAGGCGGCGCACCCGGTTCGGGTGAGGGCTCGTAGCGCTTGAACTGCAAACCGTCGAACCGTGCCAGACCGTTTTCACCTCCAACCCAGATAAACCCGGTGTTGTCCTGCACCACCGCCATCAAGGCGGACGCATTCTTCTTGAGGGAATCGGAATTTTCCATGATCCGCTGGAAACGCAGCTCATGCACAAGGTTCGCGACATGATTGGCGACGGCCGCCTCCGCCAGCAACAGACTGCCGAACAGAGCCAGGAGGCCGTACATCCAGGCGGCGCTATGTCTTGCCATTGAACCCCACGATCAATCTTGAATGCGGCCGAGCCCTTGTCAGCTCTCTCTACCGCCCGTTGTTATAGTTGCCGCTAGGTTAGTGCTTGCACACAACCCTGTCGACCTGCGGACAATCCAAAATGCAGGTTTTTATAACTTTAGATACCAATTCGTCACCCGTCTCTTATAACCGGCCATCCATTCAGCTGGTTTTTTGACCACTCGTCTAACGCCTCCCTTCCCGACTTTCAGTCACGCATCCGCTTATTATTTTCTCCAGCAATAACCGGTTTGGTTTTAAAACTTATCGAAGCAAAAAAGGTATTCAGGCGCCATTTTTATAAGCAGATATTCGATTAATTACACCCTATAAGAACTTGACGAAATTACGCTCCACCATTTATCCCAAAGCTCCGCTGGTCACATCCTGCCCTCCCCTCTACTAACCTCATTACACACGGTTGTTAAGAAGCATTGCCGTTATAACCAAATCTTTAAAAGCCGCTGTTTTTATACCGCCTTGCACACTGGAAGCGGGGCGAAGTGAGAGTGATTCGTGATGTACAGGCAGTATCTCATTCGGTTCGGCTTTCTCCTGGTCGTGAGTCTTCTTCTCAGCGCCTGCGGCGGCGGTGGTTCCAAGAAATCCAGCGCCCCTGCTCAGTCATTGGCCAGTCCGACCCCCGCAGTGGAGGACATCGGCCAGCCGCAAAACCCCGGCCAACCGGGGACAGACAATCCCCCGCTGGAATTGCCCGCAGGCGGCAAGATGGTTCTGCAAGGCCGCGTCACTTACGACCGCGTGCCTTTCGAAGCCCGCACTTTCCGCGGTCTGGATTACGCCAGCATCCACGCTATGCCCGCCCGGGGCGTCACCGTGCAGTTGCTCGACCAGGACAGCCGCGTGCGCCACACCGGTCAGACCGACGCCGACGGCTATTACAGTTTCAGCGTTATTCGCCAGCAGAATCTGCGCGTAAGGGTCCTCGCCGAATTGCGTGGTAACAGCCAGGCCGCCTGGGATATCCAGGTGCGCGACAATACCAACGGCAATGCCCAATACGTCATGGACGGTTCCCTCGCCAGTGTGGGGGATGGTGACAACCAGACACGTCACCTCCACGCCACCTCCGGTTGGACCGACGCTGGCTACACCGCTCCGCGCAGCGCGGCCCCCTTTGCCGTGCTGGATTCCATCTACGACGCAGTGCAATTGGTGGTGAGCGCGCATCCGAACGTGTTGCTGCCGCCCCTGGCGGTGTATTGGAGCGAAAAGAACATCGCCGCCAGCGGCAACCTCAGCGACGGCAATATCGGGACCTCGTTCTATACCTCAGAAGGCCCTTCCATCTATCTCCTCGGCGCGGCGGACAACGACTCGGACGAGTACGACCGCGGCGTGGTGCAACACGAATTCGGCCACTACATCGAACACCAGCTCGGCCGCACCGAAAGCATCGGCGGCAACCATAACCAGACCTCCCGCCTGGATATGCGAGTCGCCTTCGGCGAAGCCTGGGGCAACGCCTTTGCCGGCATGGTGTCCGGCGATCCGCTCTACCGCGATTCCTTCGGTGCCAAACAGGGGTACGGATTCACGATCAACGTGGAGGGGCGCAGCTATTCCAATCAGGGTTGGTACAGCGAGGCCAGCATCCAGGCGTTTTTGTATGACCTGTTCGACGCCAATAACGAGGCGTCCGATAGTTTGAGCCTCGGTTTCAAGCCAATTTACGACGTGCTCACCAGCGATCGCTACCTCAGCTTTGATGGCTTTGCCTCCGTTTTCGCCTTCCGCGCTGAGCTGGAACGTCAGAACCCCGCCATCGCCGGGGAACTTAGCAAGATGCTCGCGAGCTACAACATCTTCGGCACAGGCTGGTACGGCGAGGGCGAACTCAACGATGCGGGCTCGGCGGCGGTGCTGCCGGTCTATCACCAGATGACGATCGGCCGGACCATCAACGTCTGCAGCGACAGCGACTTCCAGAAATACAACGGCATCGATGTGCGCCGCTTTCTGCGTATCCATCTGCCGGACTCGCGCCATTACTCCATCAGCGCTGTGCGCAGCGGCGGCAATCTGCCGCGCACCAATCCGCAGATGCGCCTCTTCCGCCAGGGCGGTCAGGTGGCCTCATTTACCAGTGGTACTGCCGACCGGGAAATCGCCCAGCGCCATCTCAGCCAGGGCAGCTACGTACTCGAAGTGTTTGAAGAGAGCAACGCCAGCCACTCCCAAAGCGAAGGGGGTCTCGCGTGCTTTGATGTGACCGTCCAATGAACCAGCAGCCGCGCCCGCAGGAGGCCCCCATGCCATATGCCGCTTCTCTTACCGCCCTAGGTGTTTTGAGTCTCAGCCTGATGGCTGCGCTGGTCGCGCACTTGTCATCACCGCAATTGATGCTCGATCACGCCACCTGGCCCGCCCCGGTGATGCAGATGCAGCGCCTGCAGGAAACTCATGGCAAAACGGGGGGCATTTAGAACGTCCCACCATCCTAAAGCTCACCATCACCACGAGCACCGCTCGCCCGGCAAGCCCGGCGCGGATGTGGCTCTGATCGGTGGTGGGGTGCAGACTCTGACGCTCTCTAGCCCGCGGGATCTGGAGTTGACGCTGGCAAGCCATCTTACGCGCGGCCTTGTGCGCATCCAGCTGGACGCGAGCGCTGACCTTGAACTGCTGGGAGCGGTGCGGGAGTGGAATTTCGACGTGGATGGCAACCAGACGCTACGGCTGCCCATCACCCTGCGGGCAAATGCCGAAGGTCAGCACTATGTCCATCTGTTTATCGAGCATGAGGATGTGGACGGCAATACCACTGCCCGCGCCCTGGCCGCGCCTTTTCACGTCGGCCAGCGGCTGGGCAATCTCCATGAGAAGAGCTTGAGCGCTGCGGCAGCCAGCGAATTCCGAACTCTGCCGGCGCGGGAAGTCATTTACTGATCCGGCCAGCGTTCGGCGCAGAATTCCAACACCGCCTCGGGCACGGTGATAAAGGGCTCGGTGTAGGTAGACAATAATCGCTGAATGGCGCTGCGATAAACGTCCAAGTCGTGCAAGATCTGCACGATCGTCTCTGTGACCACCTTGGCCTCCAGTTCACCCTCAAGCAATCGACCCGCCCCCAGAGCGTGCAGCTTCTGCCCTGTCAGCAGCTGTTCCAGCTGAATTGGCAATACCAATATCGGCGTGCCTGCCACCAGACTCTCCCGCACCGATCCGCCGTTGCCGTGACCGACAAACAGATCCGCCTGCGCCAGCAGTGTCGGCAGGTTCACCACTTCACGGGTAAATTGAAACCGCGGACTGCGCCATTGCTCAAGGCTGCCCGGCGGCGCCATCGGGCAGACGGCAATCACATTGGCAGGCGCTTGCGCCAGACCGGCAAGCAGCTGGGCAAAAGCCGGATGGCCGGGTTTGAGGTAGGCGACTATGCGCGGCAGATCGCCGGCGGCAAATTCAAGCTGGGCGCCGTTGGCGGGCGCCGTCCCCAAACAATAGCGGCCGACGCTGCGGTGGGAATAGATATCCAGCTCACGCAGATTGGAGATCAGGGTGAGGTCGACCTGAAACAGATCGGCGAGACACGTCAACTCCTGCTCACCGCGGCGCCGCAATACCTGATTGATCACGTCAAGTACGCGCCGCTCCTGCCGCGCCACCAGACCGTCCGCCACCGGGATCGGGCGCCAATCCGCCACGGGAGCCCCCGGAACCGGCTCGGCAAAACCGGTGCCCACCACAATCCGGGCAACGTCATATCCGCGCAGGGCGAGCAGCGCGGTGGGGGAATAATCGCAGAGCACCAACTCCGGCCGCACCGCTTCCACCAGCGCGCGCCAGGCGAGCAGCAGGCACTCCAGCGGGTCCGGTTCCAGGTAGCCGAGCAACAGCATCGAATCGGGCAGACAGGCAATGGGGCGCTGCAGAGTGATTTTCGGCAGCCAGACCGGCGCCTGCATCAAGGTCACATCGGTACCGGCAAAAAAACCGTAGGCGCGGGACAAATCCTTGAGCGCCACCACCACACGATAGCCCGCTTTTTCAAGGACTTTTGCTATTGCGGAAAGCCGGGAGATGTGTCCCAATTCCCCCGATCTCCCAGGTGCAGAGAACCGTCCTCTGGTTGTGCTCGGCCATGTCGTTCGCTCGCCTCATCTCAAAAGCCCTTTTGTAACACTTCTACAGGACCCTGTGCATGAAGCATCCTCACTACGCTATTCCCCTGCTCGTTCTCTCCGCCGCGACGCAAAATGCCAACGCTCTCGCAACGCCGGAAAACGACTACGCCACCATGACCCAAGAGCAGGGCTTCGTCGATATTCCGGTTCTGCAAAACGACTCCTCGGACCTGGAGGGCGGCGGGCAATTGTACATTGGCGAATACTCTCAACCGTCCAATGGGTCAGTCTCCGTCGGTTACGGCGGTTTCATCACCTATGTTCCCAACGAGGGTTACACGGGTGAAGATGTGTTTACCTATCAAGCGCTGGATGAATCCGGTTACGGCGGTTTCGCCAGTGTTTTCGTCAATGTTGTGAGCCAGGGGCCCGAGCCAGGAACCGGCTTTGAGCCCTATGCGGTCGGCGCAACCAACAAAGCCATCGCCCGTATGCTGGACCAGAATTGCACCTTCAATGCAGGGGAAGGTGGCGGCGTCTTAAGCATTCAGCAGATCCCGCAGGCCGGCGAAATCTGCGCCCTGCTCGCTGAAACAGCGGATCTCAACGCCGCCCTGCGGGAGATCGCTCCTGAAGAAGCGCTTATCCAACGCGATCTGCTCTCCAACCACTCGCGCAATAAGACCTCACGGCTCTACAACGCCATTGCCTCCATGCGCGCCGGGCGCAACGCCAGCTTGAGCGTCAATGGCACAACCCTGCCGTTCGGTGGTGGCGCGGCTGGCGACGGTCTGGGATCACCTTGGACCTTCCTGTCGTCCCTGCAGATCGAGAACTTCGAGCACGATCAAACCGGCAACGAAGCTGGATACGACTCCGACGCCAAAGGCCTGATGGTGGGTCTCGGCTATCGCCTGAACAGCAACCTGAATATCGGCGGCGCTGTGGATTGGATGACCTACGATGTGGGTTACGACGGCGACAGCGGAGATCTGGATTCCGACATCTACAGCCTCACTGGTTTCCTCAGCTGGTACCGCAACGCCCTGGCCCTCGACCTGCAGCTGGGCTACACCAACGGCGATACCAAGGCCCAGCGCCGCTTCAGCCAAATCGAGCTGCCGTCTTTCGCCGACAGCGACTACAGCAGCAACCAACTGGACGCCAGCGCGCAGCTGGACTGGTCCTGGCAGCAGCAAGCTTGGACACTGCGCCCCTTTCTGCGCCTGGATTATTTCAAGACGGAAATTGACGCTTTCGCCGAAACCGGTAATTCAATGTGGCTGGTGTCAGCGGAAAAACAAAATCACGAACAGCTCAATACCAGCCTAGGTGTGGACACCAGTTACACCCTCACCTATTCCTGGGGCGTCATGGTGCCCGCGGTGAAATTGAGCCTGGTCAATCAAGCCAACCTCAGCAACAGCCCGGTGGCCTTTCAATTGGTAAATGACGCCAGCGAACTCGGCCGCTTCGAACTGCGCGCCGACTCCCCCGACAGCCTCTTCTACCAATGGGACCTCAGCAGCGCCTTCATCCTCGCCGGCGGCCTCTCCACCTTTGTTGGAGCGCAGATCCTCAGCGGCTATGACGGCGTTAGTGCGTATCAGGTGAATGCTGGGGTGAATTGGGAGTTTTGATTTCTCTGCTGTATGGACCCCCTTTTGGAAAGGGGGTCTAAATCCCGTTCCTATCCATTGCCTTTCCCTTTACCAAGCTTCCTCCTCCGGCCACCCTGTACAAATAATCAGTTATCATCCCCGCTTTTCCGCACCAACCCCCCGGTAAAGCCTCATGATCGACAACGTCTCCCATCTGCTCGACTCCCTCAACGACGCCCAGCGCCAGGCGGTGTGTGCGCCGCCTGGCAATCAGTTGATTCTGGCGGGCGCCGGCAGTGGTAAGACGCGGGTGCTGGTGCATCGCATCGCTTGGTTGATTCAGGTTGAAGGGGTGTCGCCGCATCAAATTATGGCGGTGACCTTTACCAATAAGGCCGCCAAAGAGATGCGCGAGCGGCTGCACCATCTGCTGGGGGATTCCGCTGCGCTCGCCGGCTCCTATCGCAGCTTGTGGGTGGGCACCTTTCACGGCATCGCCCACCGTCTGCTGAAAGCCCACTGGCAGCAGGCCAAGTTGCCGCAGAACTTCCAGATTTTGGATTCCGACGACCAGTTACGCATGATCAAGCGCGTGTATCAGGCCATGCAGCTGGACGATACCCGCTGGCCGCCGCGCCAGACCCAGTGGTTTATCAACGGCCAGAAGGACGAAGGCATTCGCCCGGCCCATATGGCCGACAGTCACGACCCATTCACCCGCACCATGAAGGCGGTTTACACGGAATACGAAAACCTCTGCGCCCAGGCCGGGGTGGTGGATTTTGCTGAGTTGCTGCTGCGCTCCCACGAACTCTGGTTAAACCACCCGGACCTGTTGCAACACTATCAGCACCGCTTCCCTTTTATTCTCGTTGACGAATTTCAGGACACCAACGCCGTGCAATACGCTTGGCTGCGGGTGCTGGCGGGCGGGCGGAGTTTTGTCTCTGCGGTGGGCGACGATGACCAGTCTATTTATGGCTGGCGCGGCGCGCGCATCGAGAATATTCAAACCTTCACCAAAGATTTTATCGGCGTGGACACCACCCGATTGGAGCAGAACTACCGCTCCACCAGTACCATTCTCGACGCCGCCAACGCGGTGATCGCCAATAACAGTGGCCGCTTGGGCAAAGAGCTGTGGACCTCCGGCGCCGAAGGCGAGCCCATCGATCTCTACTGCGCGTTCAACGAACAGGATGAAGCGCGTTATGTGGTGGACAATATCGAAAGCTGGGTGGCCAAAGGCCACGAGCGCCAGGACATCGCCATTCTCTACCGCTCCAATGCCCAATCGCGCGTGCTGGAAGAAGCGCTGCTGCGCGAAGGTGTGCCTTATCGCGTTTACGGCGGCCAGCGTTTTTACGACCGCCTGGAAATTAAAAACGCCCTCGCCTATTTGCGCCTGCTGCTCAATCGCAACGACGACACCGCTTTTGAACGGGTGATCAACACACCCACCCGCGGCATCGGCAATAAAACCGTCGACACCATTCGCACCACAGCGCGGGATCAGGGATGCAGTTTATTTCGCGCCGCACAATTGTTAATTCTCAATCAAGTGCTCACCGCGCGTGCCGGAAATACGGTGCAAGCATTTTTGCAATTGCTCGACAATTTGGAAGAGCCGCATCGCCGGACAAGCCCTGCATCAACAAGTGGACTTGGTGATTCGCGACAGCGGTCTGCTGGAATTTCACAAAAATGAAAAAGGCGAACGCGGAGAAACGCGGGTGGAAAACCTGCAGGAATTAGTCAACGCCTGCCGCAGTTTTGAAGGTGCCGAGGACGACCGCGCACCGCTGGAAGAATTTCTTGATAACGCCGCATTAGACGCGGGCGACACTCAGGCCGAGGAATATCAGGACGCGGTGCAAATGATGACGCTGCACAGTGCCAAAGGCCTGGAATTTCCCATGGTGTTTTTGGTGGGCATGGAAGAAAATTTATTTCCTCACCGCATGTCCGCCGACACCAGCGAAGGTTTGGAAGAAGAGCGCCGCCTCTGCTACGTAGGCATCACCCGCGCCATGAGCAAACTCACCCTCACCTACGCCGAAAGCCGCCGCCTCTACGGCAACGAAACCTTTAATGCCGTATCCCGTTTTGTGCGCGAAATTCCGCAACATTTAATTCAGGAAGTGCGCCTAAAAAGCACCATCGTTCGCCCCGCGACTTTTTATTCCTCAGCAACGACACAAACAGAAAGCGATATGCCCTATCGCCTCGGCCAACAAGTCCGCCACCCCATATTTGGCGAAGGCACAATATTACAATTCGAAGGCCGCGGTCCATCCAGCCGCGTACAAGTCAATTTTGGCCGCGAGGGGACGAAGTGGCTGGTGGTGCAGTATGCGAAGTTGGAGGGGGTTTGACTCGCGCAGTACCGCTTGCCTCATCACTGAGATCTACGAGCGCCGCTAGCGCTCGGCCGCCCAACAAAAACACTCAAGTCTTTGGGTCAGAAGTGTAAAGCCGTAAAAGCCATTTCAATGCTTGCGCACCTTATGCCTATTTATTAACATGCTCCACTTTAGAGTCGCTGCCACCGCAGCCCTGACAAAGCAAAGGAATGCAAGAATGAATGTTTTAAGTAATTTCCCATGGATGGGAAAAAGAGAATCAATCCCACCTGAAAGACTTTTCACATCCTCCTTATAGATTTTTACCATTAACTTCTTCATCAGACACACATGCCTGATGTTTCTTTATATTTTTCACCAAGCCTTTAATAGCTAACGAGGGAACGACTTGTGTTGACTATGAATCGGGTCATAAAAATTGGAATGTGCATTCTTCTGTCCGCGTGTGGCGGCGAACCAGAAGAAGCTAAATTTGGCCCTTATGAGGGAGGAGTTTCCGCGCGATATGAGTATGACGCCCTAGGGCGCCTTGTTGCTTATAAAGTCGACGGCGAAATTCATACAGAATATTGTTTGGATGACGCGGGCAACCGGACAAAAGTATCATCCAACAGCACAGGCTGTAATAATTTTTAATCAAGGAAATGAGGCACAGCCACATCGCGCCGATATGACCCTGCTAAAAGGAATAGAATGATGAAAACATTAAGATATGGACTATTCGCTGTATTGAGCCTTTGCTTTACTGAAGCTTTCTCCGTTCAGGAAGCACACACCTTCGCCCCACCAAACCAGAATTTCACAGATGAATTCTTCGTTAATCTGATTTCAGGGCAGGTTTCTCCCACGTTATCCACGATATCCATCGGCGGCGATCTCGGTCTCAGTCACAGCATTTCGATTTATGCCAACGACTTTGATGGAAGCAATGGTTATACCGATAAATTCGCGGGCTTTATCAGAAGTGTCAGCGTTGGCGAAAATATTCTGGTAGATGAAACCACTATTTGCCAATTTTTCTCGGTCATGCGCGCGCACTCCCCGATAGCGACAACCGATTTCAAGGTAATGCGCAAGATCGATAATAAAGTCGCTTGTTATCCCGGCGTGGATATGAGTGGCGGGTATTATTATGAGCCCCTGGGTGACACCCGGCATAAGCTGGAGATCATCGATAACGGCACAAAATTAAAGTGGACAACGGAAGACGGGTCCCAGATCCTTTTTCGTAGAGCTCAGAATGGTACGACAGGAAGAGAAGATGGACGGATAGAACAAATAATCTATCCGAACGGATTTACCGTGACCATAGGTGCATCCAGCGTGACAACCAACACGGGTTATCAGCTCAAATATATTCATGAAGGCTCTGCTTGGTACAAAATGCCGCGCTACATCAAGGCGATCAATAATGCCATCGAGCCTTGCTCACAGGATTCAGCCGATACGTGCAATCGCCTGGAAAAGGATTGGCCCAGCGCAGAATTTATATGGCCCGAAAATATGCCAGCTGCGATGATGAGCGGAGAAAATCTATTCAAGGTAATTGGACCAAGCGGCGAGGAAACGCATTACAAATACGCGGCGCATGATCTCTCTCTTAAAGAGGAGCTGGGCGAACACGTTTTTGTTGGCAGTCCCGTCAACAGGAAAATTTCCCCCAGGCTCGTTGGCATCAAACCTTCGTATAGCGAAGAATTTGTTTATCGCTATCAATACAAAAACAACTTTATGCTGGAGAGTGTGGGAACCAATCAGGGGGCGGCATTCGAGCGGAATACAATTGGTGGAACCTCAAAGACGAGGCCGGCATTATCACAAGGGCATCCGGACCAGCCGGTTCGGCCACCTACACGATCGCTGATATTCACGGGCAGACTTTCTACTCCCAGTCGGTGCGTAGCGGAAGGGAATCTCTGTCGGTCAATACGGCTATCAACCGGCCTGGAAGCCCGGTGTACTCGACGATTTCGGATAAAGGCACCTTTGGCTATCTTTTGGGATACGCCGGCGTCATCAATAAATTCAATCCGGTGGGAACCAATGTCCAGTATGAATACGTACACTCCCGCCTGAACCTTAAACAAGTCTGGCTGAAGAATCTCACCAACGGTGCGATGCTACCTTTGCGCGATACGGGATATCCCGAAACAAGCGCATGCAATCCCAAAACGTGCAACAAGCCCATCTGGATAACCGATGCCAAGGGGAAAAGAACCCATTACACCTATCACGCGGAATCTGGTCAGATCGAAAGTGTTACTCAACCTGAGGACAGTCGAGGAATCAGTCCTCAAACCCGATACACCTATGAGCCAAAATACGCCACCTATTATCGCAATGGCGAGGCGTCTCCCAGCCAGGCGGAAACACCAATTTGGCTGCTGACGAAAGAGGCGTATTGCCGCGACAGCGCATCAAGCGGAAATACACCTAACGACACCTGCACGAAAGCGGGAGATGAAGTTGTCACTACCTATGATTACGGTCCAGATACTGAAGCAAATAATTTGCAACTCAGAAGTATTACTGTAACGGCTGATGGCGTCTCAAGACGGACTTGCTTCACTTACGATATCTTCGGCAACAAAATTGGCGAAACCTCCCCTAAAGGAGTAGGACCAAATTCAACCAGTTGCGCCGATTGATTTGGCTCACCTCAGTAACGAAAGGATTAAAAAATGAAATACCAAAGGACTTCCTATCTGGGTGATTTACTCAATTTTCTTGCAGCGTTCGCGCTGTTAATGCTGTGCCAGACGGCGCGCGCAACCCAAGAAGCATCGCCGTACACTACCGCCACACGCTATAACCCATCTGGCCAAATCGTCGGTGTAATACGCTCCTCACCGGACGGAAATCCATCCTTCCCTGCAACGCGCAACACCTATTATCAAAGCGGCCTATTACAAACAGTGGAAGACGGTTATTTGAGTGTTTGGCGTGACGAGTCAGTCGCACCAAAAGACTGGAGCGGCTACTTTGAACGGAACAGAAAAACACACTATTCATATGATGCTAACGGTAGAAAAAAAACGGTCAGTATCTCCGGTGGTGATGGCAAAATCGTTTCTCTCACTGAATATAGTTACTATCTCACTGGAGAATTGAAATGCCGCGCAGTTCGAATGGGCCTTGCTGAAACCGGCGATGCCTGTTCACCACAGCAGCATTCAGTCCATGGATGGGACAGGATCACAGCCTTTGAGTACAACCCATATGGCGACCTGCTGAAGGAAATCCGTGCTTACGGAACACCTTTGCAACAGGTTTATGTAGATAAAACTTATTATCCGAATCGGCTCCCAAAAACAGTGGCGGACGCCAACGGCAATACATCGGAAATGGTTTATGACGTTTTAAATAGGCTGCGATTTTTATATTTTCCAGACAAAAGCTCGGGCTCGAGATTTGCAAACAAAAGTGATTATGAGGAATATAATTACGATAACAATGGCAATCGGACCTACCTGCGCAAACGAGATGGTCGTTCGATAACCTATGAATACGACGATTTAAAGCGCGTCTATCAAAAGAAGTACAGCGACGCCCAACAGCAGAATATTTCCTACACCTATGACCTACGCGGGCTCGAGCGAGCCGCGATATACACTGCGACCGGACGTGGTATCACCCGGACCTATACGGGCTTTGGTGAGATTGAGTCGGAGTCCACCAATATCAACGGCACCGCTTATACCTTGTCGCATAAATACGATGCCAACGGCTACAGGGAGCGAATTACCTATCCTGATAATTCCTATTTCACTTATGCCCGTAACCACCTCAATCAAGCTACTACCATTAAAGCCTCTGGGTCATCTGTATTGCTGAATATGACCTACGACGATGCGTCGCGCCCCAAATCCATTACGACCATGGGAAGCGAGGTTGCCGGGACAAAAATTTGGTACGACCCAGCATCCCGTCCAGATGTAACCGGCTATGACTTTTCCGGCGAGGATTTCGATCTTTATCAGGACTTCAGTTTCAATCCTGCCGGCCAGATGACGGGACTCGACATCAGCAATCCCCTCTATCATTTCGACGGCACCGGAACAACGAAGGGAGACTATGTGCCGAATGGGTTAAACCAATATCAATCGGCCAGCGGAAAAGCATTTGCTTATGACGCTAACGGCAACCAGACCCGCGATGAGCGCACCACCTACAGCTATGACATGGAGAATCGCTTGGTACGGGCTGGCACAGACATGGAGCTGCACTACGACCCGCTCGGCCGCCTCTATCAAATAGGCCGCAAAAACGGAACCAAGATTTATTTCCTCTATGACGGGGATAACTTGGTGGCGGAATACCAGAACGGTGTTATGACCAAGCGCTATGTACATGGCGATGGTATGCAAGCGCCTCTCGTGAGCTATGACAGCAGCTCCCTAAACAACAGCGCTGTAAAATTCCTACACACCAACCATCAAGGCTCGGTCATAGCGCTCACCGATTCCGAAGGCAATGCTACAGCGGTTAATACTTATGATCCCTTTGGTGGCGTCGGCAGCCTAACGGGACGTTTCGGTTACACCGGTCAAATGTTCTTGCCAGAGCTGGATCTGTATTATTACAGGGCTCGCATTTACAATCCGGCACTTGGAAGGTTTTTGCAAACGGATCCGGTTGGGTATGAAGATCAGATGAATCTTTATGCTTATGTGGGGAATGATCCGGTTAATATGGTGGATCCCACGGGCAAGTGGGGAGCAGCGGTTAGAGCTTTAGCTGAGGTTTTAAAGCGGGTAGCCAAGAAAAAGGCTCAGGACGCGGCGAAGAAGGAGATAAAGGAGCAGGCCCGAAAGGCGGCTCAGAGAAAAATCAAAGATGATGTTGCTAATGGTGGGACAAGGCGGAAAAACAGAATTTTAAACAAGGGCGAGCCTAATAGCGTGACCGAGAATCCGTCAGGAACAACTAGAAAAAGATACGGCCCAGATGGCAACGTGGAGAAAGAATGGAATAAAGGCCATGGACCGAATGCGCCGAAAAATGAGCAAGGCGACCATATCCATGACTATAAACCAAATCCCCATAACCCTTCAGGGCTCGGAGAGCGCATGGATGGCCGTCCGCCACGGCCACAGGACTTGTACGATATGGATTTTTTCTGAGGCTTAGATCATGAAAACAGTATTATCTGATGATGATGTTATTGACTGCTTAAGGGGTGAGAACAGCCTATTGGATGGGCAAATCAAAAAAATAGAAATTGATGGTGAGAATGATGGTGTAAAGATTTACGTGCATATTCATATGCGGCGAAATTCGGACTACGAAAGTGCAGTAGTTGAGTTTATAGATTGTGAAGAATACTGCTTTTCTTTCTCTAGTGATTTCTATTTTTATTGTATTGAGTCGCTGAAGTTTTTTAAGACGGACGGGGGGATGTTTTATGTCTCATTCGACCCGTTTGATGCTGGCGATCAAATTTGTAATGAGGACAAAGATGTGATCCTGTCGAGATCTATTGCTGCACGCGTAACCCAAAGATCGAGGGTATGAACGGGAGCTAATCGTGGAAAAAACGGGGAAAAACGGGACGGGAAAAGAAAAAACGGGAAAGATCTATTTTCTAATTGAAATTGCGGCCATTAGTGCCGGAAGAATTCATGGAACTCCGTAACCCAACTGCTGGTGAGTTAAGGCTTTTGCGCCATCTAATCCGAAAAGCTAACGGCTACGAAATTGCCTCAAAGTGGCCTTCAAAACTAAAGGTTTCAGATATGACCGATGAAGGGATGGGTAGTCTTCGGCTATATCCAGAAGGATTTAATGTCGGGCATCGAGCTTTTGGCAGACGGGCAAGTGAATGCCAATTTTGCGATGATGACGGGGTGGAAGTTATCGTCAGCCTAAATATAGACAAAGCGGGAAAACCATATGAACTAGATATTTGGAAGACCAACTTCCAAAAATTGAAGCTCATTCCCATCAATGACTCTGATCTTCGCGATGTCCATTATTTAGACCGCGGCTCGGCAACTTGATCGGTTGTTATTCGAGTCGGAACGCTTGTCCAAAACTCAATCCCCATCGAATGATACGGTGGGGATTTTTCTTTTCAGTAAAAAGGGGCCAGATAAAAGGACTATAAAAGGGGACTGGACTATAAAAGGGGACTGATTTATTTTCCCCCTCCCAACGAACCAGCGATCTTTTCCATCGCATTTTTGCTCGACTGCAGCGCGGGTCTAAATCCAGACAATTCAGATCGATAAAATTTCTGATTCCGTTGATAAAATAGGCGCAGTATTCGATAAGATTTCTATTCGTATAGACTGGCCATTAGTCGCTAATACGAACCGGCTACGCTCAAAAGAACCATTCCCCGTCGCCTCACCCCCGTGATAATCTGCGCCGAGCCCGCTTCAAGCGGGCCTTGGAACTATCACAATCACAGGGGTTTTTATGAACACCATTTCCTCCTTGGCGCTGACCGCCCTGGTCTCCGGCCTCGTCCTCTCCACCAATCTCCTCGCGCAAGATTCCACCGGCCGTTTCGATCCCGCTAAAACCTGGGCTTTTAACTTCGGGGTGGAACAGGTTTCCTTTGATAAGAAGAAAGCCTCTCGTGAGCTCATCGATGACTCGGCGACGGCGCTTGTTGTTGAGGGAGAATATTTTTTCTCGTCTCATTACTCCGTCACTATCGGGTTGGAATTTTTACCTTACGATGACGAGGCTTCTTTCCGACAAGATACCACTGGCGGTTACAAAAGCTCGGATGCCAGCGGCATGCCGATTTATGGTGAGCTGGGGTACAAACGATTTTTCGGTCCTAATGACAAAACCTATGTCACCGCGCGGGCGGGAATGTCTGTGATGCTTTCTTCCGAACGCAGCATTAGCAACTGCTCTAACTGTTACGAAGAGGATATCGATATCGACGGCGGCTTTTACGGACTGCTCGGCGCAGGTGTGCGACTGGGACAGTCCTGGGCTTTAGGTGTGCATTACAAGGGTTACTTTACGGGGGATATCGAAAACGCTGTTGGAATTAATGTTTCGTACGGTTATCGATAATTAAATTTTTGCGGATTATTTGTGAGATAAATATCGAGCCAGAGCGACGGCGCCAGTTAACAGCACACTAAACAACAGACTGAGTGAGACTCAAAATGAAAAAAGAACGCGATATCGAAAAGACCTATTCAACCGCCGAGTTTGTCGCGAAGCTACGCCGCCTGGCCGACGCGCTGGAGGCGGGCGAAAGGTTCGAGATACAAATTGCCAATGAGAGAATTTATGTTCCAGTAAGAGCCACATACAGCATTGAACATGAACGAGGTGAAACAGAAGAAGAAATCGAGTTTCAAATAAGATGGGAAAATGTGTAGAAAAAAGCCCGACGAATTCCTTCGCCGGGTTTTTTTTATTACTGCTTACAAAGATCTCCCTGCAACTGCGGCAATTCCGCATTATCAGCGCCTTTATTGCCCTGCATACCAAAGCTGACGGTCTGCCCTGGTAAAATATTGCCATTCCAACTGACGTTGCTTGCCGTGTACGGATTGGTGCCGGCGAATGTGGCATTCCAGCTGTTGGTTATGGCGGAGCCATCACTGTATGTCCAACTGACGCTCCAGCCATTAATCAGCGTTTCGCTGACATTGGTTAAGCGCACTTCGGCGGTAAAACCCGTGTTCCATTCGTTCGAGATCACATAGTCGCAAGCGAGACTACTAAGACCGCTGCCGCCCGAGCTTGATGAAGTGCTTGAGCTTGATGACGAACTCGAACTTGATGACGAGCTTGAGTTTGATGAAGACGAACTCGATGAACTGGTCGAAGAACTGGAGCTGCTTGTTGCTAGTCCAGACGATGACGAACTGCTAGAGGAAGATGAACTGCTGGAACTCGACGAGGAGCTACTTGATGACGACCCATTATTGCCACCACCGTTAATCACCACGTCCATACAGCCGTGGAAGCGCTCGTAGGTGAAATGATTGCGACCCCATTCGCCATAAATAATATGGCGCCCGGACCGCTCCGGCACATTACAGGTGGTATGAAATAAACTTTTTCGCTTTATCGGCGACCACTGCCGGGTTTGCGCCTGGGTTTGTATCGCTGTAGTTGAGCACACAAAAAGGTGCGCTTTCAAAATCGTCCCACGTTAAATTACCGCCGACTGCATAGTTAAAATCTGGCTTGGTAATCCAGTAGCGAAATTCTTCGGTATCGTCGTAATGTGGGCCCCATGAAATATCCCAGGTAATGGTCAGCGGACCGCTACCAATGGCCGTAGTGGGCCAATCGAATTGATGATCCCAGGGCGTCGGGCCACCATTCCAGGTTTCGCTGTCGAACCCGCACACATTTTTTGATGGTCCCCCCATGCGGCCTATATCGTGCGTTAAAACACTCATAAATTGGTACATGCCGTTAGCATCGGCTTGCGCCGCAGCCACACAAGCGGGCGTTACCGCCTGGTCCGCCTTTTCTAGATAACCGCAAAACGCATTGCGTGAAGCTGGTTCGACCATTAAGCCGTGGCCATAGGCCGTTGTTGAAAGTGCGGCAAACGCAACGACACTTGCTGCCGCACTTAAAGTATTTGTTAACGATAATCGAGCCATAAGTAACCTCTAGCTTTTAGCAATTGATAATGGATTCAGCTTTTGCGTCTAGGCCGAATCCATTTCGACTGGGAAAATTAGAAAATCCACTTGACGCAATCACAGAGGAATTGGAAATCTCAATGCAGCATTAGTTTCTTTCACTGCTGTGATTTGGCTAACAGAATCATTAGGCAGCTTTTGCTTTGAACTGAGCAATAAAAACGAAGCGAGCGATAAACCGCTGTGCGTTGCGGATACCATCATGATGCGGTCCGACCCGAATTTTTGCTGTACCAAACACAGAGCAGCAGCGCGGCATTTCATAGCGGCCGCAAGTTGGCTTTTTTAAAGCTTTCGTCGCAACGCCGACGCACAGGATCCCTTACGGTCTTGTCCCTACGGGTTGCGGAAATGGAATAACCCAAACACTCCACAACCATAGGCAAAAGTTACGCGCCTCACCCCGCACCTTTAATTTGTTCACAACGGAGCGTATCTTATGCGCACCTTCGTTAGACAAGCTTATTTTATGACTTCTCGATATAACCCATGGTGGCTGCCCGCCGCCCTATTGCTTTCATTGGCGTTGTGCGCCGTGCTGTTTACTCTGCTGGTGTTGCGCACGCCCAAAGCTGTTTCCTCTCAGGTTAATGAGGGTGGCGTGGCCACTGAAATTTACCACTGGCGGCTGGTCACGACCTGGCCGAAAAAATTTCCCGGCATTGGTCTGGCACCGGAGAATTTCGCCGACCTGTTGCGCAAAATGAGTAATGGGCGAATTCAGATCACCGTCTACGGCGCCAACGAAATTGTCCCTGCGATGGGCGTTTTCGACGCTGTATCGAGCGGCAGCGTAGAGATGGGGCACGGCGCCGCCTATTACTGGAAGGGCAAAATCCCCGCGTCCTCATTTTTCGCCTCAGTGCCTTTCGGTATGAACGCCACCGAATTTAACAGTTGGTTACATTACGGCGGCGGCCTGGAATTATGGCGGGAAGTTTACGCACCTTTTAATCTGGTGCCGTTTGCCGGCGGCAATACCGGTGTGCAGATGGGCGGCTGGTTTAATCGCGAAATTAAATCCATCGCCGATTTTAAAGGTTTGAAAATGCGCATTCCCGGTTACGCCGGAGAAGTGTTTACCCGCGCAGGCGGTACGGCGGTGAATATTCCGGGCGGCGAGCTTTACACCTCTTTGCAGTCGGGCGTTATAGATGCAACTGAGTGGGTCAGTCCGTATAACGATCGCGCGTTCGGCTTCCAGCAAATTGCCAAATATTATTATTATCCCGGCTGGCAGGAACCCGGCCCTGGGTTGGAATTTATCATCAATAAAAAGATTTACGATGCGCTGCCGCAGGATCTGCAAGCCATGATCACCGCTGCGGCAAGAGCCATAAACCAGGATATGCTCGATGAATATACCGCGCGCAACAACACCGCACTGAAGGAACTCGTCGAGCACCACAAAGTGGATTTGCGTCCCTTTCCGGATGATGTACTGAAAACCCTGAAAAAAATCAGCTGGGAGATTTACGACGAAACTTCTGCAAAAGATGCGACCTTTGCCCGCGTGTGGAATTCCTATCGGGAATTTCTTGAAGACGTCAGCGAATATCACAAAATCAGCGAGCAGTATTATTACGAAAAGCGCTGATTCGAAACCGGATTTTTTGCTGCGGCACGGAATGCCGCACGCCCACCCTTCCTTGATCCTAAATCATAATATGATATACCTTATAACTGAGGTGCCCATCCAAGACAGGAGTCTTTACCGGCTCCCCTCTTCTCTCAGGTTGCCCATAACAATAACGACCTGAATTCTCCCAACCAAACTCCTTAGGAGACCATCATGCAACGGCAATTTTTTACATTTTTGCTTTCAGGCGCTCTTTGGTTGAGCAGCGCGGCTTTCGCTCAGGACGGCAAAATGTACCCCATGGAGGCACCCGCAGAACCCAGAGCAATTCCGCTCAATACCGGCGGTGTCGCCAATCAACCTGAGCAGGAGTCATGGTTCCTGCAGTGGGGCGATCCCATGGCGCGGAATATTTCCAAAGCAACGCTCACGCCTTTTTCTCGCCGACCCCAAAAAAGCCAACGGCACCAGCGTCATAGTCGCCCCCGGCGGTGGTTTTATGTGGTTGTCCATGGGCAATGAAGGTTGGGAAGTGGCGGAAGCGCTCGCCGCGCGCGGCATCAATGCGTTCGTGTTGAAATATCGCCTCCAGCCCACCGCCGCCACTTTGGAAGAAATGGAAGCGCGAATGAAGCAGCGCTTTGCCGAAGCGGAAGAGTTGGCGAAAAAAACCGGCCAACCGCATAAGCGACCGGGCGGTGATCTCTCCAATCAGCTCGCCGACGCAGAAGCGGCTTACGCGCTGATCAAAAGCCGCGCGAAGGAGTGGAATGTCGATATGAAAAAACTCGGCATGATGGGTTTTTCCGCCGGCGCACGCCTGACCATGGCCACTGCTCTGGAATCCAAAAAAGTGCAGCTGGCATTTATCGCCCCGATTTACGGCAGTATGGAAGCGGTCGAAGTCCCCAAAAATGCGCCGCCGTTATTTGCCGCCATCGCGGTGGATGACTTCCTCTTTCACGGCGAGGCTGGTCTGATCAAATCCTGGTACGACGCAAAAATTCCAGTGGAATTTCACCTCTACCAAAATGGCGGTCACGGGTTTGGTTTGGGCAATCCGGATCGCACCAGTAATAAATGGTTTGATACGTTTATTTACTGGTTGGATGTGAATGGGTTTTTGAAGAAGTAAAAAGGCAATTCTGCAGAGTCCGCTTGCGCAAGCGGACTCTGCGTACACGGAGATTAATCCATTTAATCCTGCGCTTTCATCACCACCGACTGCTTTGCTTTGTCTGAACCATCCCCCAACCGCACCAGTTCCTCTTCGATCCAATTTTCCACCTGCGTGATCAACTCACGACTGGTAATTCCCGACGGATCTATCGGCTCGCCGAACACCACCGTCACTACACCGGGATAGCGCATCCAGCTTTTTGCCGGCCAGCAGTAGCCCGCGTTGACCGCGACCGGAATGATGGGCGCGTCGGCTTCTAAGGCGATTTCCGGGCCGCTGCGTGCGTATTTGCCGCGGGTGCCGGGCGCCACGCGGGTGCCTTCCGGAAAGAGCAGCACATTCAAACCCGACTGCAGGCGCTGCACTCCCTGGATTTTGACCTGGCGTAGAGCGTCGCGCGGATTATCGCGGTCGATGCCAATGGGTTGCAGGCAGCGCAGGCCCCAACCGAAGAAGGGAATATTGAGCAGTTCGCGCTTCAGAATGGTGGACGCGGGAAAACACAGGTGCTGCAGGGCGAGGGTTTCCCAGGTGCTCTGATGTTTGGACAGCACCACTTTGGGCCCCTGGATTTTGCTCATATTTTCTAGGCCGCGAATCTCGTAGCGCACGCCGCACACCAGGCGCGCCCAGTTGACGATCAGCCAGCACCAGGAAATCAGAATGCGGTGGCGCACAAGCGGCGGCAGGACCCAGAGAAACAAGGACAGAAAACCGTACAAGAAGCCGGTGAAGATATAGCCGATGGCAAAAATGGTCGAACGCAGTCGAAGCAGCATGGGTCAGTGATTTCGAATATGAAATTCAGCGAAGGCCGCCAAGTCGTCGAAGATTCGCGTATCGACGCCATAGTGGGGCCACAGGAGTGTGGTGGTTTCGGTTTGGGTGCCCTTGCCGGTGCGCACCAGCACCGGCAGACAGCCTTTGGCTTTGGCCGCTTGAATATCCTTCAGACTGTCGCCGACCATGGGCGCGCCGACCAGATCCGCACCCAGGTGCGCCTCTATAGCATCGAGAAGACCGGTGCGCGGTTTGCGGCAATCACAGCCGGAATCGCTGTCGTGCGGGCAATAGAAAATGCCATGGAGGCGGCCGCCGAAGCGCTCGACCTCATCGGACATTTTCTGGTGGATCTGTTCCAGCTCCGCCACAGTCAATAGCCCTTTGGCGATACCCGACTGATTGGTGGCGACTACGACCTTAAAACCGGCGCGAGTCAGTGCCGCTATGGCCCGCAGACTGCCGGGCAGCGGTTCCCATTCGGCCACTGAACGAACTCCTTCATCCCGCGCGCAATTGATTACGCCGTCCCTGTCGAGAACCACCCATGGGTTCATTGGCTCACCGCGAGCTGGGAGATGTCAGCCACCTCCCAGAACAACTCACGCAGGCCGGCGAGCAGAGCAAGCCGGTTGGCCCGCAATTCCGGGTCTTCCGCCATTACCATCACCTTGTCGAAAAACAGGTCGACGGGAGCGCGCAAACCAGCGAGAGCCGCCAGGGCCTCCTTGTACTGACGCTTGGCAAACAGTGGCGCGAGCTGTTGCTTCATGGCCGCTACCTGGGCGGCCAGTTGCTGTTCAGCGGGCTCCTGCAGCAGGGATTCCTTGACGGTGGTATCGGACACCGGCTGTTTGGCCAGAATGTTGGAGACCCGTTTGTTCGCGGCAGCCAGCGCTTCCGCCTCCGGCAATTGATAAAACGCCGCCACCGCCTGCACGCGGTTGTCGATATCCAGCGGATTGGTGACGCCCTTGGCCGCCACCGCCTGGTACACCACGCCGGGGATATTTTGCTCTTCGTACCAAGCGCGGAAGCGCTCGAGCATATAGGTCAGCGCCACATCCAGTGACTTCTTGCCCTGCGGCAGTGCGGGGTAGAGCTCCATGGCTTCTTCCAGTAAATCCCGCAGATCCAGGTTGTACTGTTTTTTCCACCAGAATGCGCAGCACAGCCACCGATGCGCGGCGCAGGCCGAAGGGATCCTTGGAGCCGGTCGGCACTTGACCCAGGCCAAAAACGCCCGCCAGGGTATCCACCCGATCGGCCAGCGCAACAATGGCCCCGGTGGTGGTGGACGGCAGCTCATCGCCGGCAAATTTGGGCAGATACTGTTCTTTCAGCGCCCAGTAGACTTCTTTTTCTTCACCGTCTTCCTGGCCGTAATAGAAGCCGGCAATGCCCTGCATGTCGGCAAATTCGTAGACCATGGCGGTGGCGAGATCCGCCTTGCTCAACCGCCCTGCCCGCTCCGCCCAGCGATCATTGGCCTCCAATTTACGGGCGATAAAACCCGCCAGTACAGCGATGCGCTCGGTCTTGTCGAAGAGTGTGCCCAACTGGGCCTGGAACACCACGTTGCGCAGTTTTTCCCGGTGATCGGTGAGGGCTTGTTTTTTGTCGGTTTCAAAGAAAAACGCAGCGTCTGACAGGCGCGGGCGAATCACTTTTTCATTGCCGGCGATCACCTGGGCAGGGTCGGTGCTTTCGATGTTGGCGAGGGTGATGAAATGCGGCAGCAGCGCGCCTTTGCCGTCCACCACGTGGAAGTATTTCTGATGCTCTTTCATGGATGAGATCAAGGCTTCCGCCGGTACGGCGAGAAAGCGCTCTTCAAACCGGCCTGCCAAGGCCACCGGCCATTCCACTAGCGCCGTCACTTCGTCCAGCAAGTCCGCATCTATCACCGCTTGGCCGCCGAGTTTTGCGCCGGTTGCGACAACCTGCCGGCGTACGTTTTCCCGCCGCTGGACAAAATCGGCGATGACCTTACCTTCTTCCAGCAGCAGCTTTTGGTATTCCTCGGGCGAACTGACTGTGAGAATGCGATCGCAATGAAAGCGGTGGCCGCGGGTTTGATTGCCTGCAGCGACGCCGAGAATGGTGCAAGGAATCACCTGCGCATCGAACAGCATCACCAGCCATTTCACTGGGCGCACAAACTCGTCGCGCTTGGCACCCCAGCGCATACGTTTGGCGATGGGCAACTGGGCCAGGGCGTTCTCCACCAGACCGGGCAACAATTGCGTCAACTCTTCGCCGCCGGCTTTGCTTTCGCACTTGAGCTTTTCCACTTTGCCATCGCTGGCGGTGGTGAGATCCGCCACCGCAACGCCGTTTTTGGCCGCAAAGGCCTCGGCGGCTTTGGTGGGTTTGCCGTTCGCATCAAACGCCACATTGGCCGGCGGTCCCCACACGGTGAGGGTCTTGACCGGTGTTGTCGCCGACAGGCCTTCCACCAGCAGTGCCAAGCGGCGCGGCGAGGCAAAAGGCGCGATGGCGGTGAAAGTCACGCCCAGCGCGGTCAATGCGGTTTCCAGCTGTTTGTGGAATTCCGTGCTTAGGGTGAGCAGGGATTTGGGCGGCAGCTCTTCGGTTCCCAGCTCCACTAAAAAACGATGGGTGTTCGCGCTCATGCTTTATCTCCCGCAGCAGCCTTGGCTTTGTTGATGACTTCCTCGCGCAGGGCGGGAGGTGCCAGGGGGAAGCCGAGTTCCAGGCGTTTATCGAAATAAGCCTGGGCGACGGCGCGGGCCAGGGTGCGCACCCGCAGGATGTAGCGCTGGCGCTCGGTGACGGAGATGGCGGAGCGGGCATCCAGCAGATTGAACGCGTGGGACGCTTTCATCACCATTTCATACGCCGGCAGCGGCAGTTGCCATTCGATCAACCGCTGGCTGGCCGCTTCGCATTCGTCGAAGGTTTTGAAGAGAAAATCCACATTGGCGTGACTGAAGTTGAAATGGCTCATTTCAACTTCGTTCTGCAGGAACACGTCGCCGTAGGTCACCGCGTCCCCTTGGGGATTGCGGGTCCAGACGAGGTCGTAAATCGAATTCTTGTTCTGTAGGTACATGGCGATGCGCTCAAGCCCGTAGGTGATCTCGCCGGACACGGGATAACACTCCAGACCGCCAACCTGTTGGAAATAGGTGAACTGGGTGACCTCCATGCCGTTCAACCACACTTCCCAGCCGAGCCCCCAGGCGCCCAGGGTCGGTGACTCCCAGTTGTCTTCCACAAAGCGGATGTCGTGAATGCGGGTATCGATGCCCAACCGCTGCAGGGATTGCAGATACAACTCCTGGATATTGTCCGGCGACGGCTTGAGCAGCACCTGGAACTGATAGTAGTGCTGCAAGCGGTTGGGGTTTTCGCCGTAGCGGCCGTCGGTGGGGCGGCGGCTGGGCTGCACATAGGCGGTATTCCAGGTCTCGGGGCCTATGGCGCGCAGGAAGGTCGCGGGGTGAAATGTGCCGGCCCCGACCTCCATATCCAGAGGCTGCAGAATCACACAGCCCTGCTCGGCCCAGAATTGCTGGAGCGCGAGAATCAGCCCCTGAAACGTGCTGACATCCACCGGGGATGCGGACGAACCTGTCTGATGCTCTGCGTGAGCGTCACTTGCCTGATTGAGTTTTACGGAAGTCACGGCTGGAATTTCCCGAATGCGGGAGCAAATTGCTCGCCAAAAGTGGTCGAAGGGGCGCAATTATAGCGATTGCCCCGCGTGTCGACCATGGTGAAACCGTCTGACTGGTAAGGGTTTTTCGAGCAACTGTTCGTTTTTACGCTGAGAACTGCGGCGATTTTTTTGGCAGAATGCACACACCCTATAGCAATGAGATCCGCATGGCTTTTTCCAAATCCACTCTGGCGGTCGCCACTCTGCGTCTGATCGGTCTTCTGCCTCTCTCCGCCGCCCGACGGCTCGGCGCGCTTATGGGCAGCATCGCGTACCGCTGCAACAGCCGCGGTGCCGGCATCACCCGGGAAAATCTCGCCTTATGCCTGCCACAGATCGATGTGCAGGAGCGTGAGCGCCTGACCCGCATCAGCCTGCAGGAAACGGGCAAGGTGGCCACGGAGATGTGCGTGATCTGGCGCAACAATGACGTGCCGGTGCAACGCTATATCCGCCGTTTCCTGGGGGAAGAGCTGGCGCTCCAGGCGCTGGCCGATGGCAAAGGCCTGCTGATCCTGGCGCCGCACCTGGGCAATTGGGAGGTGCTCGGCCTGCATCTGGCAAGTCTGGGCAAGGTCACCAATCTCTATCAACCGCCCAAACTTGCCGGTCTCGACGAGGTGATCCGCAAAGGCAGGGAGAAGTCCGGCGCACAACTGGTACCCACCAACGCCAAAGGTGTGGCTGCGCTGCTCAAGAACCTGAAAAGCGGCGGCATCTGCGGCATATTGCCGGACCAGAATCCCAACGACGACAGCAGCGGCGATTTCGCCCCCTTCTTCGGCCACCCGGCCTTTACCATGACCCTGGTGCACAAACTCATACAACGCACCAATTGCGTCGCCGTATTTGCCTTTGCCAAACGCGTCGAAGGCGGATTCGAACTCATCTACCGCGCGGCCTCTGACGAGATCTACAGCGAGGACACACAGACCTCCCTCGCCGCCCTGAATCGCGGCGTGGAACAACTGGTGCTGGAAGCGCCGGAGCAGTATCAGTGGGAATACAAACGCTTCAAGAAAATCCCGCCGGGTGGGGAGCGGCGGTATCAAGATTAAGTCGTGGGATTCGAAAGAGGGATCGAACAGCTCGATCCCTCTTGAGGCAGTTTATCCGACTCCGTTTGCGAACGGATTGCTCGGCACCCAGACATCAATTGAGTTGCGTAAAGTTCACCGGAATCCACTCGTAGGAATGACCTTTCTTGCGCAAATGGCCCAGACCAGGGAATTGAATGTGCGCCGCGCCAATCAGAATTCCTTCCTTCGCGGCCTGTTTAAAAATTCTCTCGCGCTCCGCCGCGGCTTTTTTCTTGTCGGTATCAAATGCGATCGTCACTTTCGGGTGATCCAACTGCACTGCGGCCACGTGGATTAAGTCGCCAATCAACCACAGCTTCTGTCCCTGGCTTTCCACCTCATAAGCACTGTGGCCCACTGTGTGACCGTAAGTTGAAATGGCTTTAATTCCGGGCGTTAATGGGGTTTTATGGTGAAACGGCGCGAATTTTCCTGCGGCTTGGTAAGGTGTCAGCAAGGCTATAGCCGCTTCGTATGACGCTTTTTCTTCAGCCGGCGCGTTATTCAGATTGTCTTGGCTCAGCCAGAAATCCGCATCTTTTTTGTCCACATGAACCACTGCATTGGGAAAGGCCAACGCGTTTTCACTCACCAAACCGCCAATGTGATCCGTATGCAGGTGGGTGATGTAAATATCATCGACTTGCTCAGGTTCGTAACCGGATGCCTGCAAATTTGCGACGAGTTTACCCAAGGTCGGCCCAAAAAGTGCGCCGGCACCCGCGTCGATCAGTATCAATCGATCACCGGTGTTGATCACATATGCGTTTATCGATGTCTCCACTGGCACATTTAAAAATGCCTTTTCCAGGGCCGCATGGGTTTTATGTTCGGGATGATTCAGCAATTGGTCTACTGGCAATTCTATGGTCCCGTCATTGATCGCCGTCACTTCAAATTCGCCGACCATTAAGCGGAAGAACCCCGGAGCGGGCGTTTGCGCCAGTGGCGCTGCAGCGGCGGCAATTTGACTGCCGAGGCCGCAGAGCAAAGTTGCTGATGCAAGCACGGCTACCGACACAAGTTTTTTAAACGAGAGCACAGGCATAGAAACTCCTTGGGATTTAACCCTTCAGCACAGATGAAATGAGCCTTGCACTGTTGCTGTGCTTGGCGAAAAAATGTGTCCGTTTGCCATATCGGACAATGACGTAGAACACTTCGCCATTTTTGCGCAGAAAAGCTTTGCGTAAAGAACATGTTAATTTAATACGTGATATTGGATGCCATTTGTTTATTTTTGCGATTGCTGACACAGGCAATTTGTCGCAAGTTAGCAAAGCGCAGGCGATGGCAATGATGAAGTTTTTGGATCTTACCCACATGCCTTAAATGTAGGCGGCAAATTTGATCGCTCTGTGCGCCCCATTTTATCGCGGCCCCGTGTACGCCTCCGGCGGTGGTCTATTTGTTATCATGCCGCGGAGCCGTGCAAGCACCCGGCCAACGTGCGCAGGAATCAACCCAATACCGGAGAATATTCCATGTGGTTGCAGAAAGAAATTCAACTCAAAGCCCGCCCACGAGGTTTCCATCTAGTGACGCAGGATATCCTGACGGAATTGCCGGAATTGCGGCAGGTGACGGTTGGGTTGTTGCACGTGTTTATCCAGCACACGTCCGCGTCCCTCACCATCAACGAAAACGCCGACCCCACAGTGCGGCAGGATTTTGAAAGTTACTTCAACCGCGCCGTGCCGGAAGACCAGCCCTACTACCGCCACAACGACGAAGGCAGCGACGATCTGCCCGCGCATCTCAAATCCAGCATTCTCGGCAGCAGCGTCTCCATACCGGTCAGCAGGGGTTCCTTGAATGTCGGCATCTGGCAGGGGATTTATCTGTGCGAGCACCGCAATTACGGCGGTTCGCGCCGGCTGGTGCTGACCTTGCAGGGTGAGACGGATTAATCAGCGATTAGACGGAGGTCACCACTCCGCCAGGCGATCAAAGGCTACCTTAGAAGAACGATAAAGATCAGGGCCGCAAATCTGCTTCGATCCGTACGAATTTATTTTCTTAAGGATTAGACCCTGAAAGATTTATGCACGTGAAGACAGGGGCCGAAGGAGAAAGCTTGCTGAGGGCAGAAACAAAAAGCGGCCCGAAGGCCGCTTTAATCAACTATGAAAACCTTACTGCAACAGGAAGGCAGCAATGTCCAAAGCCTCTGCATCATTGGTTGCAGCTGCTGCCATATATGCGCTCATGGACTTGATCTTCGTAACAAGAGCCTCCGGATTGGCATATTTAGGCGCCAACGCCGCTGCAGTCAGCGCGGGACCAGCCCCACCTTGACGATTCGCTCCATGACAAGCAGAGCAAATTTTGGAGGTATAGAGCGCTTGGCCGTTCACCGCATTACCAACCGGTGCGCTCGGCAGGGTGGACATATAGGCGCCGAGGTTCTGGATCTGCGCAGGCGTCAAGCTGGAACCTATGGCTCGCATGGTGGTACCGCTGGCGATGATCGCAGTCAGATCCGCTGCTGTCGCGCCTTGTACTGAAGGGAAAACAGGCGGAGTTCCTTGTCCTGATGCTCCGTGGCAGCTCGCACATGTGGTCTTATAAAGCGCCTCTCCCGCAACGGGATCCGCTACGACCGGCTGTTCGTTCAAGTCCGCAAAGAAAGCAGCGACGTCCGCAGCACATTTACCAACGCAATTGCTGGCAGTCGGTTGCGGCATATTGGTTTCGATGTAGCGGGCCAGATTAGCCGCAGTGGTTCTGCTGAGATCGTCAGCGCTGATCGGATAGGCGGCGCCCGCAGCATTGGCAAAGTTGCCGTGGCACAGCACACACTGGGCAGCCCACACTTGCGCACCCGCAGTTGCGTCACCCTGACTGACAGAACAACCATTGTTCGCTACACCTTCGTTAGCCGGAGTTGCCGCGCACTGGTCGACTGCATCATTGATGCGGTCACCATCGCTATCCAACTGCACCAAGGCGCAACCGGCAGCATTCACCGATGAACCAGCAGGAGTGTTTGGACACTGGTCTGCCGCGTCATTTACGCCATCACCGTCGCTGTCCAACTGCACCAGGGCACAACCAGCGGCATTCACCGATGAACCAACAGGAGTGTTGGGACACTGGTCTGCTGCATCACTTACGCCGTCACCGTCACTGTCCAACTGCACCAAGGCGCAACCGGCGGCATTCACCGATGAGCCAGCGGGAGTGTTTGGACACATATCGACGGCATCGTTAACACCGTCGTTATCACTATCCAACTGCACAGCCGCACAACCCGCAGCATTTACGGTCGCACCCGCTGGCGTGTTGGCGCACTGATCGGAGTTGTCACCAACACCATCGCCATCGCTGTCGGCACTTTCGTTCGGGTTGGTTGGGAAGCGGTCAGCGTTATCGCCCACGCCGTCACCGTCAGTGTCTTTGGATTCGGTCGGATCGTTGGGGAACGCATCCAGCAGATCGTTCACGCCGTCACCATCCGTATCGCGTTGACTGGCCGAACATCCGTTCAGATCGACAACTTCATTCGCCGGTGTCGCAGAGCAAGCGTCCTTGTTATTGCCTACGCCATCGTTATCCGCGTCTGCACTTTCGGTTGGATCTGTCGGGAAGCGGTCGGCGTTATCGCCCACGCCGTCACCATCGGTATCTTTGGTTTCGGTTGGGTCAAATGGGAAAGCATCTTCCGCATCGTTCACGCCATCGTTATCGCTATCCAACTGGCTCGGTGAACAACCTTGTGCGTTGGCGGTTTCTGTAATCGGCGTATTGGCGCACTGGTCAGCAGCGTCGTTGACGCCGTCTTCATCGCTATCCAATTGACCGGCAGAACACCCTTGTGCGTTAACCGCCGCACCCGCTGGTGTGTTGGAGCAGATATCGGTGTTATCACCGACGCCGTCGCCATCACTGTCGCGCGATTCGGTTGGGTCGTTAGGGAACGCGTCCTCGTCATCAGGCACACCGTCGTCATCGCTGTCTACGGGACCACCACTGGAGCTGCTGGATGAGCTAGAGCTGGAACTAGAGCTCGATGAGCTCGAAGAAGACGAGCTAGATGAACTGCTGGACGCACTGCTTGATGAGCTTGAGGTGCTGGAACTGGACGATGAAGAACTGGAAGAAGAGCTTGAGCTGCTAGAGGAACTAGAGCTTGATGATGATGAAGACGAGCTGGATGAGGTATCCGCTGTTTCAACCAGAACGGCTGATACGGTTGCCGCATCAACGGTGGCCGTAAATTCGATGGTCAGACCACCATCCGCGACTTCAACCGCAGGCACGACCACATCGAACGCCGCCTTGGCATTGGCCAAAGCAAAGATATCCAGGTCGGTTGCCACAGGCTGGCCTTCGATGGTGACATCGAAAACGCGTGCGCCTGCGGCTTTCCCAAAAGAGCTCCGCCATTTTTAAGGTGACGTCGTAAACGCCGTTCTCAACAGGCAATTCGTAACTGAATTCACCCCAGCGCGAACCTTGATAGAGCGCACTGTCTTCAGTACCGGTGACCGTCACGGCAACACCCGTAACGTTACCTCCGCTGACAAACGGCAAGTCTGACTGGAATACGATCTCACCACTATCGTAAGCACGAGCACCCGCTCTGATAGCGTGGATCACATTTTCATCTGGCTGGGCGCCTGTCGAGGCTTCGGCATCCCCAATGCGGAAATAATCAAAGTGCACGCCTCCGGTGGCGAACTCCACTCGCACCGTGGAACCGCCACTGTTAAACGCCACAGGAGCCAGTTTCACTTCTGCAAAAGAGGCGGTGCCCACATTTGGCACTTCCACTGAAGTCACGGCTGAGCCATCCACCAAAATGTTGATGGATTTACCCTCTTCCCCAGCCCCTACGGCGAAATAAACGTTGTGATTGCCAGAATCGGCGAGATTAACGTCGTACTCCAACCACTCACCCGCTTCGGTATAACTCACATCACAGGCGCCATTACCATTGGGCAAAGCGGTGACCAAATCCACGGCGCCCGTGTTATCACAGTTTCCCAGCTGTTCTGGTGTGGTGTCGTTAAAACGCGCAAAGTCTTCCGATTCCACCGTCAAAGGCAGAGCTTGTGGCTCACCGCTTGAAGACGAGCTAGACGATGAACTTGAGCTGGAGCTGCTGGAACTCGAACTGCTTGAGCTGGAGCTCGAAGAAGACGAACTGCTCGATGAGGAGCTCGACGATGAACTGGATGATGAAGAGCTTGAACTGCTCGACGAACTTGAACTGCTGGATGAACTTGGCTCGGTCAGCTCATCGCCGTGGGTCACAAACAACCCGTCGCCACCACAAGCGGACAATCCCGCTAATGCCAGTGACAGCGTGAGTATTCTCAACGGCTTGCGCGCGGTGCCTCGCAACACATTAAACGACATGTAAAAACACTCCCCATAAGTACTAGATATAACTGCATACCGAAGGACACAAAGCATCGCCCGAAAAAATGCTGCTCAAATGTCGACGCCACCCAATGCAAATCGCGCAATGGCGGGCAGAAGAAAGACTGGTGACAAAAGAACCGGGAGCCTAAGGTGTGCAATTTGTTGTTTTGAAGGGTGAAGCCTGAGCTTTAAACCCTCAGATTGCTTGGAAATTCTAAATAAGTGTGAAGTTATGGGAGAAAAATGCATCACACAAATGTATGAGTTCGGTGCGCTCTTGATGAATTCGCGGGATGGGTCACAAAACGCCAGGGAATTCACGGTACAGGTTTTGATCACCGACGCATTCAATTGCGAATCCTGTCACATCAAATCAACTCGATACTTTATTTTTTCCGGCTGGACACCCGGCCTATGCCGCGGGCTGCAGACCCGGCGCTAAGATAGTCGCTGGCTGATTAATGAGTGAAACACCATGGTTTTACGCAATCTTTTATTCGCCGCGCTCATGGGGGCGATAGTGCCTGCACAAGCCCAGGACAACCCCACAACACCGAGCAATGCCGCAGCACAGGGCGATTCCATCGCACAAAACAATCCCATTGCACAGGACAATCCCATGCTCGGCACATGGGAAAATCTCACCAACGGCGACCTGGTCGGCCTGACATTGACCGAGGGTGAGCAGTGCACGCTTTATCTGGAGAAGGTGCTGCAAAAACGCACCATCCGTACCTGCAAGTACGAACCTTTTCTGGACGGCTTTTTGATTTTCCTCTTCAACGAACACGGCGTTTGCGGTAGCGAGGCGGATTTTGAGTTTATCTATGAGCCGCAGGCGCCGCTGGTGCGGCTGATCATCGGTGGTTCAGAAGTCGCCCTGCGGAAAGTTCAGTCAGGCAAAGAGGCTAAGTAACGGGGAAATTACGGGTGGAATTTGAAGTTACAGCGAAGGAACTTACGGGCAAGTCGCGCCGGATAGTCACGGCGCGACTTGCTTGAGAGTTGATGGCGTCAGTGTTTTTTACCCGCTCGGCGGTCATTTTTGCGGCGCTCCTGACGAATACCATCCGGCAGCCCCCGCTGGTTTTGGCGGCGGTCCATCGACTGGCGTTCTTCCAGAGCGTCTTCAAGCTGGCTCAACAACATTTTCGCAGGGAGAATTGGTTTATTTTTCATTTCACAGCTTCTCTATTGTTCATCCTCGCACTCGGTTGGGCCCGTAGCCACCCGCTTGACTCATTTTTCTTCGCAGATCGCATGCGCGCCCTTCTAATGCACCCAAAACGGCGAGTACGAAAAAAGTATAGCCAAGCTCTTTAAAAGTGCCGCTCTGATTACATTATTTTTTATGCTTATTTTGTATAAGGCTGTTGACATCATCGCGGCGTTTGGTTCTGCTGCCAAACCATGAGGAATAGCGCCACCATTGCGCTATAACCACAGCCCTATTTCCAGGGTGGAACAGCGCACAGTCAGGCCTAAACGTAATTTTTTAATTTGCACAAACAATATTTAATTTTGTGAAGCGCACGACATTTATCACGTATATTTTCGCCGCGCTGCGCTCATTGCCGGTTATGCGCGTTCATCAAAGCGAATAAAGTCGGCGCCCAAATTATCGTTACGCTGTGTGACAAGAAATCTTGATATGAAGATAGAAGTTCCTGCTATGACGATATAGCGTTTTCGAAAATGCGTTTCTTCGCGCAAGAGCATTTCCGATTTGATGCTCGTGTTATTCAATTCGGCAAATACAACCCCCTAAACTTCTGCAACCCTGATATTTATGTCTGATTTTCACCAGCTCGGTATGGATAAAAATACAGTCCGTAAGGCGATCATTAAATTCCGGTTTATCTGCTGTCTATGTTGCGCGGTCTGGTGGTGCCCTCTGGTTATTGCTGCGGAACCGGTTGCCACCACGCTCGATAAATTGCGCGCCCTCGATGAAAGCACTCGCGGCACGCTGGGTGTGTATGTAAAAAACTTTTCAACCGGCGAGGAAATTGATTATCAGGCCGAGCGCAAGTGGTATCTAGCCTCGCTGGTAAAAATTCCCCTGGCAATCGCGGTACTGCAAGCGGTGGAGAAGAAGGATCTCGCTCTGGACGACGAGATTGAGCTGCAGCAGACCGACCTCAGCGCCGGGTCCAGCAAGGTGCCGCCCGCTAAACCCGGTGCCCGCTACAGCATCGGGAAATTACTGCAGCAATCGCTGGAAGAAGGCGACAGCACCGCCACGGATATGCTCATGGGCAAACTCGGCGTGGCGAATTTCAATCGGCAGATGCGGCGCGACCTGGGCGCACCCGAGTTCGGCACGCTGCGGGCGATGGGCGCTCTGATGGAGCGCTTGGGCCGCGGCGAACTGCTGAACTCCAAACACACCGATCTCCTGCTCAGCTATCTGGAAAAGGCCACCGGCGCTGAACCACCTAGGGCCGGCAGCCCACTGGATCGCACCTGCAATCTCGGTATCACCAACACCCGCGATCTCGGCAAATCTGTGGTGGTCGTGGTGTGTGCCGAGGGCTTTGAGAAGCTCGAACACGCGCAGCACTCCTTCACTTCCATCGCTGGCATTCTGGTGGCGGACGGCCGCATACCCTAGCGCCGCCTGCTCTCCAGAGGGCGGAATAGATCACAGCCCCGTGCGCCTCCGGCGGCAGCGGCATACAATTAAACCCGCAGATCCTCGCCGCCGATCAACCCGCTCACCACAGGTGCCGCATGACGTCCAGTTTCTATCCCCGCGACATGATCGGCTACGGCCGCACCACCCCCGCCAACCCCTGGCCGGGCAAGGCGCGTATCGCCGTGCAGTTTGTGCTGAATTACGAGGAAGGCGGGGAAAATTGCGTGCTGCATGGCGATGAGGCGTCGGAGACGTTTCTCTCAGAGATCATCGGCGCCCGCGCATATCCGGCACGCCATATGAGCATGGAATCCCTCTACGAATACGGCAGCCGCGCCGGCTTCTGGCGCATTCACCGGCTTTTCGAGCAGCACAAGATTCCAGTGACCGTCTACGGCGTGGCCATGGCGCTGGCGCGCAATCCGGAAGCAGTGGCCGCCATGAACGCCTGCGACTGGGAGATCGCCAGCCACGGCTACCGTTGGATCGACCATCAATTTATGTCCGAGGAGGAGGAGCGCCGCCAAATTCAGACCGCAATTGAGATCCACACCCAAGTGACCGGCCAGTGCCCTCTCGGTTGGTATACCGGCCGGGACAGCCCCAACACCCGTCGCCTGGTGGTGGAACAGGGCGGTTTTCTCTACGACTCCGACAGTTATGCCGACGACCTGCCCTATTGGGATCGGAGCTTCGCCACGCCCCATCTGGTGATCCCCTACACCCTGGACAGCAACGATATGCGCTTTGCCACACCCCAGGGATTTCACACCAGCGAGCAGTTTTTCCAATATCTGAAGGATTGTTTCGACGTGCTCTACGCCGAGGGCGCACAGGCGCCCAAGTTGATGAATATAGGCCTGCACTGCCGCATTATTGGCCGCCCGGGGCGTTTTTCGCGCACTGCAGGATTTTGTTGCCTACGTGTTGGGCAAACAGGACGTGTGGCTGTGCCGCCGCGTGGATATCGCCCGCCACTGGCACAATAACTTTTCCCCCGTCTGACCGCTCTACTTCACTATGTCTAACCTGTTACTCGCCATTACCTGTCTGGTTCTGGGCAAGCTGTTGCAGCGGGTGCCGCAATTCCCGGAATCCTCCGCGCAGACTCTCAACGCCTATGTCATCTACATAGCGCTGCCGGCGCTGGTGTTGGTGCAGATACCCAAGGTGCCGCTGGAACCGCAGGCGCTGGCACCCGTGCTCTGTGCCTGGATCATCATGGGCGCAAGCGCGGCCTTCACTTGGCTCTGCGCCAGAGCCTTTAAGTGGGCGCCGGCCACCACTGGCGCCATGCTGCTGGTGACGGTCCTCGGCAACACCACCTTTATCGGTCTGCCGCTGATCGAAGCGCACCTGGGCGCCGCCGCCCTGCCCTACGCGATTCTGTACGACCAGCTCGGCACCTTTATCGCCTTTAATACCCTCGGCCTTGCCATCGCCAGCCGCTACTCCAACACCGCTCACGGCGGCGCCGAATCCTTCTGGCGCAAGATGGTGAAATTCCCCCTTTCGGCGCCCTGCTGTGCGGTTTCGCTTTCCATTTTTTTCCGCCGCCCAGTTATATAGATGACGTGTTACAGCGGCTGGCCGCCACCCTAGTTCCCGTAGTGATGGTGGCGGTGGGCCTGCAGTGGCGGCTGCGCATCGAGCGCAGCGAATTGCGCCTTATCCTTTTCGCGCTGGTGTTTATCCTAGCCGCCAAACCTGTGTTCGCCTGGGGCCTGGTGGCACTGCTCCAGCTGGAGCCGCTGGTTGCCAAAACCATTGTGTTGGAGGCGGCCATGCCGGCGATGATCTCCACCGGGGCCCTCGCCCTTATGTATCAGCTCGCACCGCGCTTGGTCTCCACCATCATCGGCTACAGTCTGCTGCTATCCTTTGCCAGCGTCTGGTTGTGGAGCCTGCTGGTGTGACGGACCACCGCAGACTTGGCCGCTCGCCCGGCGTGAACCATATTCTTTTCAAGCACTTCAAAAGGTGGCCTGACGTGATCGTAAACACCCTAAAACGTATTTCAGCTGTGCTGTTTCTACTCTTGATGGCGGCGCAAGCGCGCGCAGAAATCGAACTGCCCTGGCTGTTGAGCGACGGCGCGGTACTGCAACGGGATGAACCCGTCCCCATCTGGGGCACGGCGCCGGCGGGCGAAAACGTGATAGTGCGCTTTGGCGCCGAACAACAGCAGGTCCAGGCGGATGCAGACGGCAACTGGCGCACCGTTTTTCCGGCCCGGAAAGCCGGCGAATCCTACGACCTCACCGTCTCCGCGGGGAGTTTTCCCGCACCGTCAACGACCTGTTGATGGGGGATGTCTGGGTCTGCTCCGGCCAGTCCAATATGGAATGGGTAGTGCGTGATAGCGACGGCGCCACAGCGGAGATCGCCGCCGCCAAACATCCGCAGATCCGCCACTTCAAAGTTCCCCGCTCCTGGGCGGTTGAACCCTCAAGCAGTTTGGCCGGTGGCGAGTGGCACCCCGCCACGCCGGACCACCTCGGCGATTTCACCGCCGTCGGCTGGTATTTTGCCAAGCGTATTCATGCGGAGACCGGCGTGCCCATCGGCTTGATCAACTCCACCTGGGGCGGCAGCCGCATAGAAGCCTGGATGAGTCCCGCAGCACTGGGCACCACCGCTGAAGCCGCACAGGAAAAAGTCGGCGCCCTTGCCGAAGCCGGCGAAGCCCGCGCCAATGCTGTGCGCCGCGTCCTGCGCCGTTGGAGCGGCGCTCTGGTGGATCAACCGGTCGCCGGTATGGCCGATTGGAGCGCGCCCCGTCTCAGTGAAAGGGACTGGATTAAAATACAGGTTCCGGGCCTGTGGGAAGAACAGCAGTTTGCCGGCGTCGATGGCGTTGTGTGGTACCGACACACGTTCAAACTGAGCCGGGCTGAGGCGGCTCAGGGAATTACCTTGAATCTCGGCCGCATCGACGATAACGACATCACTTGGGTCAATGGACAAAAAAGTCGGTGCTACCAACGGCTACGATGTCGAGCGGCGCTATAAGATTCCAGCCGAAATTCTAAAAGCCGGCAGGAACCAAATTGCGATACGCGTGGAAGACAACGGCGGCGGCGGCGGCATTTATTCCTCCAATGAGGAAGATATTCATGTGGAAACAACGGAAGGTAAACGCCGCCCACTCGCCGGCGAGTGGAAAATAAAAGCCGACAAAGTTACGGTCGCGATTCTCGATTCGGTACATCACACCGACACCGCGCTCTACAACAAAATGTTGCACCCGCTGTTTCAAATTCCGGTCAAAGGTGTGCTCTGGTATCAAGGCGAAGCCAACGCAAATTCACTTGCAGAAGCGGAAATCTACAAGCAGCAATTTCCCGCTCTGATTAACGACTGGCGCGCACATTGGAATAAACCCGAACTGGCATTTTACTGGGTTCAATTGGCGAATTTTATCTCCGGTGGCGATACTCCAAGTGCCAGTCCCTGGGCGGTATTGCGAGACTCCCAGACCGCAGCGCTAGCTTTAAAAAAATACCGGTCAGGCCATCACCATCGATATCGGCAATCCCAAGGATATCCACCCGACCGACAAAACAACGGTGGGCGAACGCCTAGCTCTGATCGCCCGCAACAAAACCTATGGTGAACCCGATAGCGAATATCGCGGACCTGTTTTTCACCGAGTACAGCGGCAAGATGGGCGGCTTATCATCAGCTTCAACACCAAGAAAAAACTCGTCGGAAGGCATGCGCAAACCGCGATAAACGGCTTCGAAATTGCCACGGCAAGCGGTCAATTCAGACAGGTGACGGCAAGCATTGCAAACAACCAGGTGACGATCTCGATTCCAGAATCCGAAACCCTCACGGCTGTTCGCTACGCCTGGAGCGACAACCCGGAAGCGGCTAACTTGATGGATGACTCAGGGTTGCCGGCAGAGCCGTTTCGCACTGAGTTTTAATTGCGAGTAACAGATAGGGAAAGTACTACCCACAAAAAGAACCGCCGAATAATTCGGCGGTTTTAGCGAGATTCTGCGCTAACTTTCGGACTCTTCTTCAGAAGTATTGCTGCGAAAACTCATCGGCGTACAGCCGTATTCTTTTTAAACAGCAGATTAAAATAGGTTACATTGGCAAAGCCGACGCCGAACGCAATTTGTTTAACGCTCAAGCTCGGCTCATCTGCCAACAACCGCGCCGCTTCCGTCAATCTTAATTTATTGATGTATGCGGTATAGGTAAGACCGAGTTCCGATTTTAAAATCTTGTTGATCTGGGTTCTGGTTGTACCCAGGCTCGCAGCGGTACTTTCGATATTGATGTCGGGGTTCACATATTCCACCGCGATATGGCGTAGCAGCTTGGCCTCCAATCGATCGGAATCCTGGGACAGCGACAATTTCTGATAGGCCACCAAAGGTCTGTTAGCATCAACCTGGGCATTGGCAAAACGAATCTGCTCACGCACATAGGCCTTCAGCAGAAAATACGCAAACGCCAACCAAGCCAGAATCACAATAGCCGCACCGACAAAAATCGGCAGTCTTCTTTCCTCGATCAATACCAGATCCGAAACTTCTACACGAATTTCCGTACCCTTCGGACTTTGCAGCGAATTATTGAACGCAAAGCCATGCACCTTTTGTAAATCGCTTGTTCTATCGGTGTATTCCAGCCCGTAACGCTCCAGCCACCAATCGATGGAATCCAGTTCGCGCAGCTTGAAAGTCAACTCCGAACCCTGCTCGGTGCAAGTAAAAAAGTCCAAACTCACCCGGAAGGTTTCCGGTCTATCGAGCTTCGTAACACCTTCAACATAGGTATAAAGCGCAAAAATCAGGACATTTTTGGGCTCGCAGCGAATACGGAAACTGATCGCGGAATATCCGCTCAGATCGACCAAATCCGCGACCGTCTTGGGGTCCGCCAGATAAAAGATATAAGACGCAAACGGCAGGGTTTCATCCGGCGCGAGAACTAAATTAAACGCCGCTTTATCCGAACGCTGACCATCCTCTAAAACAATTACCTTGTTATTGCGTGTCAGGTCCGGAGGCTCGGTCCGATGAAACCAGTCGATCCCACTTTTGCTACCAGGTAAAAAGGGCGTTTTATGACTCGATAACCAGACAGCCACACTCATGATGACCGCGGTAATACACAGAAGCGCGATAACAGCGATTGCGGTGGTGCGATAGAAGTGTGTCATGCGGTCTCGACATTATTATTAACTATGGTAAGCAAAGCACATCAGGAGCGTATCTAAACATAAACTAAGCCCGGCAAGCTATCCGTCAAGTGGTTAGATGTGGATACCGAGCCAACATCCGCACTGTGCTGGTCGTCTTCGCCACTCCTCATCCGCCAAGAAAGCCTTATCCAAGGTAGAGCGAAGCCCCAAAAGCAGGGGACATGGTGAGGATGTTCTGCCCTTTCTTCCTTCCCCCTACTGAGATGGATATTTCCAATCAAAATAACCCTTCCGGCAATCCGATAACACACAATACAAAGATAATTACCGCGTTCTCTTTAGAAAATCGTTTTAGCTTAAGCCTATATGCGATTTGCATTCCGCTAATTGTGTCCTATTCTCAGAAAATTGACTTTTCAGCAATGAACAAAAGAGCTCAAGGAACACAGGACAAATAGATGCCATCCTATTCGACGGATCAATCCCCTATGGTATTTCTCTACTTTGCCAAGTTAATAATCCTTTATCACTGATAAATTTTCCGTTTTTTATTTACTTCCACAGATTGAGGAATAAGCCCTCCGGTCCGCGGCTGCCTATTGCTATTAAATCCCAAAGCAATCCATTTCCATAAACTGGAGAAATTCCATATGAACAAAAAAATGATTATTGCCGGCTTAGCGCCAATCCAGATGGCTTTAATGAGTTTTGCAATAGCCGCGCCTCTCGATGGCTACGTGCCGTCGGACGTGGAAAAGGTTTGTAATATTTCGCCAAATACATTTAGCAGCGACTGGGTCCGTATTTCATTGCCTACCCCGGGCGGGCCTTCCGTCGTAGGGCCATTTTTTGATAAGGACTCTGGCATAGTCTACATATTTCCAGCTGATGGTCCCAATTTTACCATCCCAAGCGAAGGGGATCCGGATTGTGCTTTCTTTTCCTGGAGTTCGCAGATGTTTTTGTGGTTAACATCCAGCGTCAATGATGTCGTGGTGCCTCCCGCCAAAAGCAGCAACTTCATAAATACCAACAGCAGCACTCCCTACGTTTTTTCCAGTGAATTTTTTTACCGCCTCGATAATGGCACTTTAGTGCCTCAAGACCATACTGCAGCACCATCTTTGAAAAGCCTAAGAGTTGCCAAAGGCGACGAAGACCTGGGGTCCATAGGTCAGGCTGGAGACAGCGGCGTTTTGTTTACTCACACAAATACCGATGTTAGCAAGGCAAGCTCTCTGGTGTATTACGAGATGTTAACCAACCGATCTTATGGCTATGTCGCGGACGCTGTAATAAATAAAGCAGCGTCACCCAATAATTATTCTGAATTTATAGACAGCAGCGTTGAAAGTTGCTCCGCAATCTTATACGGATTGAATAATGGCTTTGTCGATAATACCGGTCAAACCGCTGCTTCCCTTTACAATATTTTTTGCCCGAATAACCCGGTGAAGATCGACGGTATACCCACTTTTCCGACTAAAATTCCCCAGCTGGAAACCGCGATTGATTTCCTCTCCATGAATATGGAGGTCAAGACGGCCTGGGTTGATGCTTCTACCCTGAAAAATCCCGAGCGCTACATTACCCAGAAAGGCGTAATACCGGTTTTTAGTAATGTCGATGGTAAAAACGAAATGGTCCATATGTGGAATAAAAATGCAGATCTGGCCCTGGTCGGTATGCATGTTGTTGGCAGCGTGAAAGGCCATCCAGAATTGATCTGGGCCACCTTTGAGCACGTGGATAATGCCCCTAACTCCACTTATTCCTATACCGACAAAAATGGCAAGGTGAAGTCGCAAACGGATACAACCACCAAAGCCAATAATAAATGGCTTCTCTCAAATGGCACGCCGGTATCGACCGTTACCGAATACGGATCCAGTTATACCGATCCTTCAAACAGCGTGAATTACATCAAGCCTGCGAGCAAGACACAAACGGCTTCCGTATCCACGCCGAGCGAAGTCAACCGCATCAATCCCTGGGGCAGAATTCAAGGCACCGCAAGCGCAAAAGGAAATTCTGCGGTCATCTCCGCCAATATTTCTGCGCTGACACAACTGCAGCAATTTTATGATTCTTTAGGTTTGAAAAATGTAAAAGACCCGCGCATGAATTACATGCTGACTGGCGCAAGCTGGGGCGTCGATGGAAGTTTCCCCACCGGCGACCAAGCAGCCCAGATCGCCGGCACACCGGCCATGGCCAACACAACCATGGAAACCTTTCAGCAAACCTTTCTGCAGAAAAACGGAGATAACACCGGCTGTTTCAGCTGTCATGGCATAGATGCTGGCGAAAATAAATTCGATGTGAGCCATATTTTTGATGGCATTAAGAAGGTGAAGAAATAGTATTAAATTGTAGAAATTCGGACTTAATCTGACAGCTACTGATTTCGGTTTTTGATTGTCGGTTTAATCTGCATCTCGACATATTTTTTAAAAGCATCAAAATAAAAATCCCGCTGTAGAAATCTACAGCGGGATTTTTATTTCCGGTCCTAGGTATTACAGATATCTCATTAGAATGAGATTTCATTTCAATAATGTGAGACTGGATTTCATTCAAAGTGAGATTCGACATCGTCGTCGACGAACAACACAACTGTCGAATCTCATTTTGAATGAAATCACTAACCAGCTGATTTTAAAGCAGTTTTCATCTAAAATTGGATTCTACAACCGGCTCACAATCTCATTGTGAGTGAAATCGCACGCACCAAATCTTATTATAGCTGAAAACCCTTTTGAATCAGTGGGTTATGAGCTTAACAGATGGAATCACAGCCCCGCAAAGTCTGAATCCGCGACTGTCGATACTTACCTATCCAGACAAATTGGCACCCAGCGCAAAGTCTTGTCGACAACAACGTTACAAGAGATCGATTCAATGGATGCTCTTTTTAGCAGCGGATACTGCTTTAGACCGGTATCCGCTAGTGCAGCGTGAAAGGTGTCTATCTTAGAACCAATAGCACGCCGTATTAAAACTTGGACTAGATGCGCCGACCTATCAAGTTCGCTTTACGTGGAAATCAAATTCAATTGCTGCAGCAGACTCAGCTTTCATTTGGTTGGCTTGCCGCTTTCCCGCATTTGCAGAGTCAGCGGGCCTAACAGATACCAAGCGCCATGCTGCCCCAGACTCTTCCAATGAATTTCGTAAAATCGACTTTGCGTTTACGACGGCCGAGGGAATTATTCCGAAGCGGACATACATGTGAAGCGAGTCAGACGCTGATGCGCACTCATGAACCCTTTTCCAAACTGATCCGAGCGACTCTATAAAGGAGGCCTGTCCCAAGCGCCCGATTTGAGCCCCTGCTGCATAATCGACATGTTCTGGTCCCCCCGAGGAACCAATTTCTCAACCACTGATCCTGGAGATAAGTTCTCATCCCGTAGTAAGGAGGAGAGGTAATCACAATTGACGGGGAGGCTCCAATCACTTTATATGTTTTGCTCAATCGGGCATCTCCTTGTAGCACCTGATTGAAAGAATTCGGAGAGCGATCCGCCAACCCTTGAAGTCGTTCGACTTTACGACGAAGCACTCGGAGCAAATCTATCTTCGGCGCTTTCAAGTTTCTTTCCTTCCAGAAACGAACGGCGTAATCCGGTTTCGAGGAATAGGTGCGCGGCATCTGGTTCGACAAGTACCCTGCATTCTCTAAGTTCTTAGGCAATGGTCCATGCAAGCATCCCAGAATCGCTGCTCGGAGAACTACAGACGCATCGTCATCTTGATCAAGTTGAGTGAGCGCTTCGCGCAAAGCGCAGATATCTCGAAGAGTGTCATGATGATACGCACTTCTGAAGAATTCCGTCTCTGGCAAATATTTAGGTGATGTTTCCGCAAGAATTTTAGCCGCTAACTCGATTGGGGAACTCTTGTCACAGCTTGCTAGCTTTGCTTTAGCAATTGCAACGGCAACCGGAGAAGTATCAATGCCCCATGCATTTAATTTATGATTTCTTGCAGCAAAAAGGGTAGTACCTCGACCGCAAAAGGGTCCAGAACAACTGGTCGTTGTTTATAATGTCTCCGAAGTACCTTGTTCGGGTACTCTAAAGGAAACATCGTAAAATACGGGCAAATCGCGTTTAGTGCATTTTCTTTGATATACGCAAGGGCCACTTTCAATGCTCATCCAGATCGCGAATTAAGAACGGAAATAGGTATGATAATTGATACGTGCCTACATGAATAGGAAATCGGAACCTGCGCCCCTACTCGCCAGCCAACTCACCTAATGATACCGCTGCAGGAACCGCCGAGGACCATACCACGTCATCATCTGATGAGAGTGCATAAAGGTACTCGTCCTTTGGGCATTTGAAGTCCAAAAGCACGCCGACTCCGTTCTCCGCTGAGGTACTTAAGTTTACTTCCGACATGGACACGCCATCTACTTGCAGGCTCTGGATTCTACCCCAGCGGGCTCCTTTCTTCCTAAGGACGAACACCGGCTGTCCGACAAAAAAGGGGATGCTTTGGTTTGTCGACGACTATCAATATACCCTTTCGTCTCCAGCTCTTTGGTAACTGCTCTAGTCGCGAGCATGAGGTGGATTGAAGGTAGCGACTTTCGAAGTAGCGATTCACTACTAAAGCGAAAATAGAACTAGCGAAGCTGCCAATGAAATCAATAGCTTCTTTCATATCTTCGACGCCAAGAAGATCGAGAGCGTCTCCCCGATGCGCTACTTGGTTTCGTCGGTCTACAATATTCTTCAATCGCTCTTCGATTACCTGCCGTCTCACGCCATTCAGTTGCGGCGAAGAAGATCTATCTATTGACTCGTACCACTCGACCATCGCGTCGGCCTGCCCGGCGAGGTCGCATATGTGTTGAACCCCAACTAAAGCGAACAACTCTTCAATCTGGGGAGCTCGTAAGTTCGAGTCATGTGCCAGCACAGCCGCTTCATTAAGCGCATACGGCGCTGAACCGCTAAGGCATTCGAATAGGTTCTTCACGACACCAATCGTGGTGAGTCCTGCGTACCGGCCCTCACCTAGACGTCCGCGTAGGAGCATATCTGCACTTTTCTGCAAATGCTTTTGCAGAAGGCTCTGCGGCAATGCTGAATACTGCACACGCCGAGACTCAAGAGTGATAAATGCAGCGATCAGGTCTTCGATATATTTCTCGAACGATGCATAAAGAGCTACGACAAACGCAGCATAGTCAAACCTACGCCTGACTGAAACATACTGCTGCACCAATGTGTCTTGGTGCCGAGATAGCGCAATATTCACAGGTCCAATTGATTCTACGAGCGCTTTCAGGTCCGACAGCTCCTTCTGAAGCTCATCCAGGATGGAACGCACACTCTGTCTCCTTTGAATTTAGGGGTTTTCAATTGCGTCAATTGCTTTTGCAAAAGCATCAGCTACGCATTGGTTCCTTTTTTGAGTGTCCGGAAAGTTCGTGCGCCGACCAGCGAAAAGCTCGTAATTTTCTTGGTACATGTTTGTTAGCTTATTTCGGAGCATTTCCTTATTCGCGATGAGCTTGGCTCGATGGGGAATGACGGCGGGGCTATTGGCTACATACATGATGGGATCATAGACGATCTTTGCGGCTGCGCGGCGTTTAGCTGAACTCAGAACGACAAATGCGTCGCACTCCAATGTTTCCCAAAGAAAATATATTGTCGACTCGAACATTGACTTGTATTCGTTTAGTAAATGTTGCGGAAATCGGTTGCCTTGCACAATAAATCGGTCAAGGAACTCAGCAATTTTGTTCAGTCCAGCCTTGAAGTCCCCTATCTGTCGGTAGGCAAAAAAACGAAGCACCAGTTCCACATCTTCCATTTTTTGAAACATCCGCTGACCCGCACTCGTTGACTCGTTGACAGGATCGTCAAATTCGTCATCAAATGTAGTTTCTACCGCTGTAGGATTAGAAGGAATTCCCCACATACGGCGGAAAAGGGAGTTTTCAGAAAGCTCAATACATAGCTGGTTGAGCGGGCCGTTGTAGACGGCATTTCTGGTTTCATGGCCCTCAAGCTTCACACCGCCGGAGTTGAGCCGCTCGAAAACGATCTTTTTCAACATAGCAGCTTGTTCTTCACTTGCTGCTGTTTCTTTCAAAAGAATAATGGATGAAATGTATCTGCGATCTATACCATCGCGAACCTTCGTAGGCAGCTGATCATAAGTTCTACCTTCGAGGTCCCTCCAATATTGGAGCCCCGTAAGCTCAAATCTGTTCGAATAAAAATCGCTGAGAGCAGTTAGGCGTTGGCGCCCGTCCATTACCTCAAAGCGGGCAAGGTCTCGCTCGTAAAGAAAAAACGGGCGGCACAGGTACGTTTAGCAAAAACGACTCGATCAGTCTCGACTTGCGTTGTTCATCCCACCGATGCCGACGTTGATACTCAGGATCAAGCTTGTAGCGGTGATCTGTCCGACCATCCTCATCCACCACCGTTTCTTCCAGCATTTGGAGAATACCCGCTAAAGGATACCGTGCCTGCTCGGTCACAATGCGGATCTCCCCTTTCGCATACCGGCTGTTGAGCTCTTCGTCTGTCGCCTTTGTTGCTAATGCATTGTTTAGGAAAGAAACTTTCTCGCCGCTAAGAAGCATATTGTTAGATACATCCTGTGAGGTCATCTGATTGGAAGGCCGATTGGGTCTTCTATTCACTTGAATTCTCCTTTTACCACGTGATGAGTTGTATTACTTTTACCGGGGAACACGGCATGCCACGAGTCGCGCCAATCGTCTACCATTAGATGAGGATGTCACTCCGTCATTCATCCATATGCTTATCGGACAACAGTGCTCTGGCTGACGCTTCACATGATTATACAGGTTGTACTAGCTCCGCCGATTCTGCTGAGACGGATGTAGCGGCACGATTAGAAGCACCAGAACTGGCATTGGCCTGAAACAGCGAAAAGTCAGGAGGGAGCATGATTGACCCGGCAAGCCAAACCCAATTAAAAGCGGCAATCGCAGACTGCATAGACACTGATCAAGGTGTACTGGATGCTCTACGAGAAGAGATTTATCCTCTGAAGAGCGCCACGCGTAGGATCCAGCCACGCTCCACGACGTCAATTTCACTCGTGGGAACTGACGGTGGAAATAACCAGCTCCAATTCGACCCGTTTCTGATCCAACTGGTCCGGGTCGTAGATAGCAGCAATAACGAGTATTGCCTGGAGGCTGTATCACCTACGACACCGGTGCAGAAACTTAACCAACGTCAGTTCGCTCTCGATGGAACACCCATAACTGCGCTAGGAGAAATGATGGTTTTCCTAGGGGTAAACAGCCTGCAGACGCTCTCCCACATGATCCGTCCAACGGACAGTGGAAGGCCGGTTTCTCCCAGTTGGGTTCAGGTTTACCGGGAATTGGTTGAGTGGGCCATTCTATTCAAGATCCTCAATAAAGATTACGGCACAGATACCTTAATCATCTGTGATGGCCTTCTGCGAAGCAAAGTATTCGCCAGAGACCTGTTTCAAAAGTTGCTACAAGGAATGAAAGAGCGTATCGATAAGCAATGGAGCAATAGTCGACGGCGAGTGTATCTCGCGGGGGTAGCCAAGCACAGCAAGGTGCTATCCAGGTATCGTCTAGCGATGGCTCTAGAAGGTGTACTTCAGACAGACTACCCTGCGTACGTCGAGGTACCCCGCGATGTAGAAGAAAAGGCTTACGTCTGGTCGGAGTTCGCTCGAGGTGATGATCGAGCTGGGGAAGGAGGTGAAATCAACAAGTTCGTCGGTGGCAAAATGTTCCTCGTAAAGTTTGGGTCCCACCGCCGCGACCCTGTATGGCCGATTGACATATTCGTCCCGCAAATTGCGGAGTCTCAGGTAATTCTAGGATCGATGCTTGCGGATACGATCAACGGCTTTCCAGTCCCACATTATCCCAGATGCTTACAAAAGGCGCATGAAAATGCGGCCCTTGTCGATTTCGATTTCGATATTTTGCAGGACTTCATTTACGAAGGTGTTCGCTTGAGCCTTGGTGGAGATGCAATCACATTGGATACCTTTCAGCTGCAAGATGCCGACCCAGCTCAGCGTCGGTATGGTTAAGGAAAATAACATGGCGGAAATCCAACTCTTTCCCAGAGAAAAGGTTGTCGGAATTTTTCGAGGCTTTCAACAGGGAGGCATGGAATTCCATGCTGACTTAGTTTTGCCATATCGAAACGAATTCCAGAACATCCCGATGCACGGACAATACCTTCTTGTTCAATTAGAGACAGGTGATGAGGCCGTATTAGGTCGCATTGCATCGTTTTCTTCCGAGGGAAAATTATCTTTTGGGTCCGGAGAGGAGTTCAATATCCGCGCAGTCCGCGAAGAAAGACCTGTTCCTGAAGATCTGCGTGAGCAATATCTGAAGTATCGGATCAATATCCGCGTGCTCGGCGTGCTACGCAATAACGGCGGCGGGCTGACATTTGTCCCCTCACATCGTCGACTTCCCCATGTAGGTAGCAAGGTGGCCTTTCCCAGTGACGAGGTATTGCGTGAAATCGCTGGACATAACATTGATGGTGCGCCTATAGGCCATTTGGCGTTCGGGGAATACATTTATGCGGCGGGCAACAAATCATTCCAATCGCAAGAATGGATGCAAGTCGTGGCACCAGAAGTGCTTGTTCGTTTCCCAATAGAATCCTTGGTTTCCAGGCGTAGTTTCATCTTCGCTAGAGCGGGCTTCGGTAAATCTAATCTCAACAAACTACTGTTTTCGAAGTTATACGAGACGACGCCCGTCGTTACAAAGCGCGCCGGCAAACAGGTTCCTGTGGGAACAGTCATATTTGACCCAGACGGAGAGTATTTCTGGCCAGATGACAAAGGTCGTCCGGGCCTGTGTGACGTTCCAGCACTTGAAGACAAGATCGTCGTTTTCACCGACAGAAAAAAATCCAAGTCCTTTTTATCAATCGTTCGTTGCTGGCGGCATTAAGCTTGATATTCGTCGCCTTCGCCCTGGAGATGTGATCTCGATTGCGCTTGGGTCAGAACGTCAAGAACAACAGAACGTGCGTAAACTTCGCGGACTTCCGCAAGATCGCTGGGAGTCGTTAGTCAATCTGATAGATATTAATGGCAACACTACACCTCTCGATGATGTATGCCATTTGCTTGATCTAGATCCGCAACGGCAAGAGGCCGAAGCTCTCGCAGCCCGCGGGAACATGACAGCCATTGTGAAGATGCTGCATGACAAAAGCAGCCAGTTAATGGACATGTTAGTTCATGCGCTTTCTGAGGGAAAATTATGCGTTATTGACGTTTCCCAGATGCGTGGGGGACAGTCCTTAATACTCTCAGGATTGATATTGCGCCGTATATTCGATCGGAACCAACAAGAGTTCACAGCCGCCGATCCGAAGACAATTCCCACTATCGCTGTCGTCGAAGAAGCGCAGTCTGTGCTAAATGAAAATGCAAATGCTGCCGAACCATACATCGCCTGGGTAAAGGAGGGGCGCAAGTACGACTTGGGAGCATTGTTAATCACGCAACAACCCGGCAGCATTCCTGTGGAGATTCTTAGCCAGGGTGACAACTGGTTCATTTTCCACCTCTTGTCTGCAGCAGACCTCGCATCTCTGAAAAGAGCCAACGCCCATTTCAGTGACGACCTATTAAGTTCGTTGCTCAATGAGCCAATACCAGGTCAAGGTGTGTTTTGGAGCTCGGTGGGTGGCAAGCCTTACCCTGTAAGCCTCCGTGCATTGTCATTCGAAAAGCTGTATTCAATGAGAGATCATGACTACAACGGCTCTGCAGGGAGCACATACGCCCAAAAACTGCGTAGTACCTTCTCGGATATGCGACAAAACCCTACGGTGACCCAACTCCCGGAATCAAATGCATCAGACTCTTTTCTTCCCCTTGAATCAGGATTTGAAGACTCAGAGTCGGTAGATGTGATGGCAAATCTAGAGCGGCGTGCCATTGATGCGCTCCAAGGAGATGCCGACATTCGACAGAAACTCGAATCCGCAAATGGCATGCCTTGGTACGGAGTTCAACAGTTTTTAATTAATCAGTTGCCAGAACACTTGGAGGATCGGAGGCAATTTGCTTACAACCTAGTTACAAAGGCAATGAACGCTATTTACGGCTCTCAATCTGTAGGATGGGAAACCTTTAAAAATTCCTCTTCAGGTAAAACCTGGATAAGGAGCTCAAAGTGATCCAAGCATTTATATATTGAGGCAACTATTCCCCTGGACCAGCAGTCGCTAGTGCTAAAAATTGAGTCATTTTTGTCTTGATTAGATATATACCGAAACAATATTGGCTTGTGAGCAGCCAGGTTCTAATGGCTCACTTTTCTCCTCGTTCGGTTCAAAATCATTTAAGATAACTTATTCACCAACCTTATCAAGATAACTGACGAAACCATCAAATTCCTCATTTGATAGCTTTATACTATTGTAGTCCGCTAGTGTTTTCCGGGCATCGTTTTCAACAAGCTCAATCAGATAGCTTTTAAGCGATTCATGCCCTTTGATCGCCGCCGCCTTTTCGGCCAGCACATGGAGTTCTGTTGGCCACCTTAGACTGTATCGTTTGTAATCAGGTTTTGAGTTCATGGTTTCACCTATGCCGCTTCTGGATAGTTTCTGTCGTACCACCAGTCGCCATATCCTTCAACGAGATATGCAACTGTAGGGCACATCGACAGATCTTCTCGCCGGTAGATCGTTTGTCTGAGCTTTTCTCCGTTGAGACCTTTTACCGGCTCAATTCGATACGACTCAATGATAGCCTTGTACTCGAGGGGATTTCGTTTTCTCACATCTGCTATCCTTGAGAGCAGAGCATATTTCTGTTTGAATTTTTGGATTTCACTTTCAGATATCAACCTATTTAAACGATTCTTCCCATAGTCTTCCGCTTCAATTAACCCCGAATTAACGATCTGATACATTGATTCCTGATTAATGCGAAATCTATCAGCCAGGTCCGGAATGGACATTTTGTCACTCGCCTTTATTTTTTGGTTTCGCCATTCGATAAACTCCTCTTTATCCATCGTGATGTCTCGGAGATGCAGCTCTTCAGTTTTAGCAACCACGGTAATCTGGCCTGCGAGTAACGCTTTGAGGAGTGGCGGTAGGAGTTCTTGGAAGCCTGTAGAATAAAACGATAGTGCTTCAGAGACCTTTAGACTGTCGCAGTCGCGATGCTCATAATTCTTGTGGAGTCTTTCCTTAAGGCTTTCGATATCGGCCTTCGAGATCAACCATTTAAAATGATTGTCGTCGGGCTTACATATGTCTTCAATGAAGCTGTTGTCGATGATGAGCTTCAATTGCGCTTTCGTGACGCCAAGAAGTTCTAGAGCGACTTTGTAATTAACGTACTGATTTATGAAGTCCTGGAATTTTTGAGGCGACTCAATGTAGATCAGCGTCTGCGCCCTTCTCTCAAAGACCTTAGTTTGGTGCTTAAGCTTTCCCTCTTCCATCAGCTGTTGTAGCGTGCTTTTCGGGACCTCGTATTGTCTAGAAACAGCTTGTAGGGGAACCCAAATGTCGTTGACTGGTTTGTCCCCATATAAGCTACGATGTTGTTTTGTGATTGAGGTTTTTAAATCTCGAGTGATGAAATTGATCAAGACCTCTCGATGTTCAGAGAGACAAATCTGATCAAACTCCTGCAAGCTGCGATAAAAGCTCTTAAAGCCGACTGAATCCCTAATGTGTAAGTCCCGTAGAAACGAGTAGAAGTCCTTGAGATCGCCAAACAGCAGGTTGCCAACTTTTTCCCAACACTCCTTAATTTCTTCAACAGTGGTAAACCTAGGAAAATCTCCCGCCTTTCCTTTGTTCTCACAATATAGTGAGAACATCAGCAAAAGGTCACAGCGTGATTTGTAGGTGAACTCATTCGGATCGAGTCTACCTGAGATACCTTCACGATTTTGGTCTTCGATAAATGCTGATAGTTCGACTGCAAATTGGCTTGGTAAATCGGTGTCAGCACCTCGTTCTGCTTTACACGAGCACCGCTTGAGATCTCCTCTATGCCACGAATACGATTTTTGGCATGTTGGACAAATGTCCGTTCTCCAGCACCGATGTTTGGGGCAAACCGGACTCAGTACGGCATGAATGTGGATATCCCAGTAATTACTCTCCCGCACACACTCCATACAAGCTTTGATTTTTGGCGTTTGTAGGTATCTGTAAGTCAGACCATTCAATTGATTGAATACGTGAGATTTGCTAAAACCCGTCCATGGGTTTTGGCAAAGAAGCTCATAAAGTTCCGTCAAACTGATTGCAGGCTTCCGTTGGTCCGTTATCAGCCAACGATAACTACCGTAAAGGTTTAGTTCCGCTAAACGCAAGAGATAGCCCACCGGGGATTCATCTTCAAAACATTTGGGAAAAATTGGTGGCTTTATAAGCTTCATCGAACACTCCTGTATTACGCCGCGAATGGCATGTTGCGCTTATAGCTGAGTTGTTTACCGATAAATTTCGCGTTGAAGGGATTCATCTTGCCAGTACCATCGGCCCATACTGATTCAATGAAGGCCTCCTCCAGCAGCGCTCTGGATATCTGAGTTTTCCCCGCCTCTCTTGCAAGCTCGTAGGCTTGTACCAACAATTTGACGATGTAGTCCATGATGCCGTTGGTAGCAAAATGCAGCGATTCAATTAATTTTATGTCTCGGTGGTCAATGGCATTTGGTAATCCCAGTGACTCATCGATCTGTTTAATAATGGCAGCAAACTCCTTTGCCGAGGCTAGATCATTAATGGAGAATTGCTTTATCTCCAAAACTGTAGAAAACCGTCTCCTTATCTGATCGTTTGAGTTCAGAATTTCCAATACAGGGTTAGTACCCATCAGTACTGTTGAAGCTTTCGATTTATCAATCAAGACCTTCAGCCAATCTGCCACATCTCTTGGCGCATTTTTGTTGCCTCTATCCACAAAGTGTTGCATTTCATCGAAGACAAACATCTTAATATTCAATTCTGCAACCATATGGAAGATACGATTGGTTTTTTCAACGCTTCCGCCCTTCGCAAAGTTATCGTCACCCATAGCCAATAGAATTTCTTCGGCCATATTTTTGATAGTGGGTTTTGATGGCACTGTAATTGTGATCAACGGAAACTCAACCCGGTCTTCTTTGTACTCCGGAGTTAACTCAGCCTCTAATTGACGTCTAATCGTTGTTTTGCCCATGCCGGTAGCACCTGTGAGGACAAAGTTCTTCGGATTACCCGTAGCGTTGCGGTAGTTGTAACCTTCTCGCAATTTCATTAGGCAGTAGGTGACGCGCGGATGCTGTATGAATAGATTCTGAACCTTGGCGATATGGGTGTATTCGCTTGCTTTTTTCGGTTGATAGCTCATGTTAGCGTGCTCCTATATGCTGAGTTTCAAATTGAGGGATATCTCCCAGATCACTGAACTTAGTTTCTACAAATCGTATTGGGTCATCGCTTTCAGCATCCTGCTCCATAGGCGGTGTTACTGCTTTCATCGCAATACGTGCACCTCGTCTTCGTTCGCGAAGCAAACGGTCAGAGTTCAGGTCATTGATTTTTTGGCGTAGCTTTTCCTTTCCTTCTAAATACTTGTCTTCATCATACTGAGTGTCTGAATCCAGCTTTTTTTCTTCCAGAATTTTTTGGTGTTGCAAAAGTGTTAGGCCTTTGGCGTAGTCCATGTGTGTACAAGGCACCTTGATATATTCGTCATTCGCTTGGTCGTGGACCCAGATGAACCCAAGATCCTCGTGGTTCACTCGGATATCGACTTTGCCTTCAAATAACGGATTCCGCCTGATCGTTTGCATATCAGAGGAGTTGTAGTTGAGATATAAGAACCGAATTCCGTCGTGTGCTAGACGACGGTCCTGGTAAGGACGAGCACTAGCCAAATCGAATGCGTCTTTACTTTCCGGTAATCTGGGCTCTACAGATGTCAGTCCTTCTTTCCATAAAAAGTCTGGTGTATATCGCGTAATTGAATGGCGAGTTTGATGATAAACATCAACAATCCATTGTGTGATTAAGTCGTTGGCTTCTGCTAAGGTTACACGAGCATTACCAATCGAATCATAGTCACCCCGTTCGTTAATGTTGCTAAACGAAGTGCCCGCGCACCGATGGCTTGTTTGTCGATTTAGAGTTCCAAGACTGCGTTCAATGCAGCCTTTGAATTGCGGTTCCTTTTTTGGACAAAATACTAAATCGACATTGAGCTCATAACATAGCTGTCGCAGCATGTTGGAGTGGAACTCCAGACCATTATCAACAACCAGCATCATAGGGATGCCGTGGGCAAGCCATTCATTTTGTATATCTTTATGGCTCTCCCTTAACAATGCCTTAGGGAAGAGCGCCTGTCTCAGCGCTTGGATAACCGAAAGCTCTGACGGTGGTTCAAAGCTTAGAGCGAACCCAAGAATTGACCGTGACTTTTTGTCGACTGCACAGGTGAGATTCGGTCTGCCTATTGGTAGAAAGGTTTTTTTCATCAATCACCATGAGGTCTAACGGTGAATGATCGATCTCAATTCGTCCGAGAATGTAATCTGGATAAATGCCTCGGCCGGTTGCTCTGAAAGTTTTATCAGCAAACCGTTTTCCTTTTTTGGCTACCATCACGTCATACCGATCAAGTTTGCTGAAATACCTAAAGACTGACGCCCTGGAGGGCATGTTCAGCGTTAGCGTTTGTTTTTTTATTGTGATTGTTCACTAGGTATTTCAAGCGATCATAGGCATCTTGTTTACTGAAGGATTCCCGCTTCAGGTAGTCGTCATAGACAATGTCCCGTAGCATTGATAACACTCGCGTACTGAACTTTCGTGTGACATAGCCGGATTTTGGTTTTGGGATAAGCGAGGTGATGTTTCTTCCAGACTTTTCCCACAACCGCCACCAACGATAGAGGGTGTTAGGTGAAGGTGGCGAAGGATCACGTAGTTTGCTGGAAACCAGGCTTATGATTCGCTCTAAGCCGTAGTAGCAAGGACGCTCTCCAAAGTGGCTAACGGCAGTACCGATATAGTCTAGCCGTTGTTTTGCGATCTCTTGCTGATCCTGGGGGTAGCTTGAGAGGTTTCTTGATTCCCTTTTAACCGGATCTGGCCTCCCTAAATTGTTTCCAGATTCGGTAAATTTGAGCTCTCCGGATTCCAAGGCTCTAAGCAGTTCTTCTTTGGACTTAGAACGCAGGCTAAAGTCTTTCCGGTTCTCCAGGTGGTACATCCCGTCCTGAATTCTCAGTATTTCAAATTTTTCATTATTTAAGGTTAAGTGCTGACCGACCTTCAAAGAGGCATTTTTCATGGTCGTTCTCCTCACGAACAAAGATGGGCGAATTGGATGAAATTTCGGTGTTGAGGTCTGTAGAGATGGCCTGACTGACGATGAGGGAATATATGCTAGCCCTTGAAAATCCAATGTTTACGAGATCGCCAATGCTTGTAATGCCGTAACGAGCGACGTGTTGCCGAATTAAGAAACGAGTTTTATGGTCAACGTTGACCCGCGCGTAGTAGCGCAGTAGCCGTAAGTTTTCTTGTTTCGCCGCAGGTTTCAGATCAACGTCTGTCAGGATGCGATAGTCATTGTCTGTGTCTAAAAAATAATGGTGTGCAGCAACTAGCTTTTTACGAACGTCGTCCGTTATACAACGAAAGAGAGGTTTTACCTCGATGATCAGAGTCCTGCCATCAAATAGTTCTACTTCGAAATCGGGTGTGTACCGTTTCATTTCGCCGTCTACGAACAATGTCACTGTAAACGGCTGAGATCGAAACGTTTTCACCGCTGGTGAGAGATCTATATACAACGCGGCAAGGCCTTCCAAAGCGGATTCACAGTCGATCATCTGGCAAGCCTTGATGGACGGATAACGAACCCTAACTGTCAGCTTGGATCTTGTTATCGCTTTTCTCACCGGTATGGATGGCGTGATTTGTCTTGATTAAAAAGGCAGCACCCTTCCGAGTGCGAGGGATGGTTCAGTCGGAAATACCATATATCCTCCTTTACTATCTTGGATATTGAGGTGGGTAAATCCGGACCGTTTTTCGAGCACAGCTTGACTGCGAGGAGAAGTTTGAAGATACTTTGCTTGCTGAACGAAGTCTTCGTACTTCTACTCGGGGCTGGGGAAACCTAGTCCCGGGGTTCTAAACCGCATATAGCGGTTATTCTTTGGCCAGTTACATGGTTATCTATCCTCTTTCACTAGCTTCAATATGAATTCGATGCACGTTGCCTACTGGGCTGATATCGTGCCGAGTTGCTCCCAGATCTGACGGATCATGGCATCTCGATGCGCACCAATGCCAGCGGGCACGGTGGACGTCATTTTCGAATTTGCCGCTGACTCCCAAAGCTCTCTCTGTTCCTCGTCGCTGCCTAGCGTACTAAAACCTTCTCAAGTTTCGTAAGTACCGTTTTACTTGGAACGCCCTTCTTGCCATTTTCGTTAACATCGTAGTAGCAAGGGCGAATACAAGCTTTGAGAGTTACTTGAGTATATTGAAGACTGCAATTTTTTTCTCAACCGCCTTATTGAAACGCCAAAAGGGGTCATTAAATTTCGGAATAATTTTTGAGGGGGTAATTTTAAAAAATTCGGGGTACAAAAACCAGTTCTATATATACGTCCGAATTTTGGAAAATCCTTTAAAAATCAATACTTATATGGATTCATATAAATAATTATCTTGTTAAAGATAACTAAGGACGCTCATGTGAAGACCAGTTTTCTACGTGTATTTCACAATTGAAAAGCCCGCTGTAGGTCCTACAGCGGGCTTTTTTCGTCAGGTTCCATCCCCCGGTATTACCGATTTCACTTAAATGAGACTAGATTTCATCAGTTTGAGACTGGATTTCAACCAAAATGAGATTCGACAACAACAACAAACCTCACACATCCAAGTTCGCCACATACAGTGCGTTGGTCTCAATAAATTCTCGCCGCGGTTCCACGTGGTCGCCCATCAAGCAGGTGAATATCTGGTCTGCCGCTATGGCGTCTTCGATAGTCACTTTGAGCATGCGGCGCGCGCCTGGGTCCATGGTGGTTTCCCAGAGTTGCTCGGGGTTCATTTCTCCAAGGCCTTTATAACGGGTGATGGCGTAGCCTTTTTTCGATTCCGCCATAATCCACTCCAAGGCTTCCTTGAAGTTGGCGACCGGTTGTTTGCGTTCACCTTTGGTGACGTAAGCGCCGGTTTCCAACAGTCCTTCGAGCTTTTCCCCGAGATTGCGCAGATTGCGGTAGTCGTTGGATTCGACAAACTCTGGGCTGAAGCGCACGATGGTCGGCACGCCATGGGCGGTGACCTTAAGCTCCGGCAGGTACAAGTTGCGTTCCGTATCGTGATGTACCGTCACCGAATATCGATGAGTGCGTGAGGTTTCGCTCAGCGTATTGAGGCGGGCGCTCAACATCTGGTTCCAAAGAGAGACATCTTCAATGGAGGTTAGTGATTGCTTACTTATGGTTGGCAGGTAAATCAACTCCTCCAGAACTTCCTTGGGATATACGCGGGAGATTTTCTCCACGATTCCCATGCCTTTACGGAACTCCTCCACCAGGCTTTCCAGCTGACTTCCTGAAATCGGCGGCGCGTTTTCGTTGACATGCAGCGCGCAGGAATCCAATGCCGCATTGGTTAGAAACTGGGTGAGCGCCTCGTCGTCTTTAAGGTACTGCTCCTGTTTACCCTTGCTGATCTTGTAGAGCGGTGGTTGCGCAATGTAGACATGGCCGCGCTCCACCAGCTCGCGCATTTGTCGGAAAAAGAAGGTCAACAAGAGCGTGCGGATGTGAGAGCCGTCCACATCCGCGTCGGTCATGATGATGATGCTGTGGTAGCGCAGCTTATCCGGGTTGAATTCGGAATTGCCTATCCCACAACCGAGCGCAGTAATCAGCGTGCCCACCTCTGCGGAGGACAGCATCTTATCGAAGCGGGCTTTTTCCACGTTAAGAATCTTGCCCTTCAAGGGAAGAATGGCTTGGGTGCGGCGATCGCGACCTTGTTTAGCAGAGCCGCCCGCCGAATCACCCTCCACTAGGTAGATTTCTGACAGCGAAGGATCTTTTTCCTGACAATCCGCCAGTTTGCCGGGCAGGCCGGCAATATCCAAGGCACCTTTGCGCCGGGTCATTTCCCGTGCTTTACGCGCGGCTTCCCTGGCGCGGGCGGCGTCGATCATCTTTCCGACAATGGCTTTGGAATCCTGCGGGTTCTCCAACAGGTAGTCGTTAAAGGCATTGGCCATCTCCTGTTCCACCGCGGTTTTCACCTCCGAGGAGACCAGTTTGTCTTTGGTCTGAGAGGAGAATTTCGGGTCCGGAACTTTTACGGAAATTATTGCCGTAAGACCTTCGCGAGCGTCATCACCGGTGGTGGCAACCTTCTCTTTTTTTCCAAGGCCTTCTTTCTCTATGTAGTTATTCAAACAGCGGGTCAAGGCGCCACGGAATCCCGCCAAGTGGGTACCGCCGTCGCGCTGTGGAATATTGTTCGTGTAGCAATAGATGTTTTCCTGAAAGCCGTCATTCCACTGCATGGCAACTTCAACGCCCACACCATCTTCCCGCTGGGTAGTAAAATGCATCGTCTTGTTCAGTGTGGTTTTGTTGACGTTAAGAAACTCGACAAACGCGCGTAATCCGCCTTCGTATTCAAAAGCTTCTTTTTTTCCGCTGCGCTCATCCATAAGAAGGATTCGCACACCGGAGTTGAGGAACGACAGTTCCCGCAGGCGTTTGGCGAGGATCTCATAGTGAAACACGATATTGGTGAAGGTTTCACCGGAGGGCTTAAAGCGGACCTCTGTCCCCTGTGCATCTGTTTTGCCAATAACTTCTAGGGGCTTTTCAGGTACGCCGTGATGGTAGATCTGTTCAAAGACCTGTCCCTTGCGGCGAATAGTCAAACGCAGGGTTTCGGACAATGCATTCACCACCGAAACACCCACACCATGCAGACCGCCGGACACTTTATAGGTGTTATCGTCAAATTTGCCGCCAGCATGCAGTACGGTCATGATGACTTCCGCTGCCGATACGCCCTCTTCGTGCATATCGGTGGGAATTCCTCGACCGTTATCCACCACCGTTATGGATTCGTCCGGATGGATAATGACTTTGATTTCGGAGCAGTGTCCCGCCAAGGCTTCGTCAATGGAGTTGTCGACCACTTCAAAGACCATGTGGTGCAGACCAGTGCCGTCGTCGGTATCGCCGATGTACATGCCAGGTCTTTTGCGTACGGCATCCAGACCTTTCAGTACCTTAATACTCGACGAATCGTAATCTTTATTCTCTGTCATGGTTTACTCCACTGGCATGAGTTTTCTGTTACCTGGCCTTGTTTCACGTGAAACATGCCGATCCTGCTGCCAGATCGGTCGGGCCAGGAACTGGCAATAGATTCCAAGCTGATTCCCGTTAAAAAAACCTGCACGTTCGCCAAATCAGATACCCAATGGCAAACGCGCTCGAGGTTCGTCCTATCGAGCTCGGCAGGCAAATCATCCAACAACAGCACGCATTCGCGCCCGCTGTTCATATGGAAAGTTTTTAGTTGCGCCATATAGAAAGCGGCAACAACGGATTTTTGCTGGCCCCGGGAGAAGAGTTCTGCTAAGGGTCGCTTATTGAATGTGAAACGTATGTCCGCCTTATGAGGCCCCAGACCGGTGTACCCGAACGACCGATCACGCTCGCGATGCTCTTCAATCTGCTCAACCAGCGGACGACTCGAATCCCAGCCGGGCTGATAAGTCATCTCAAACTCCCCGGCCTCGATGAAATCGCAATGGGACAGATAGCGCCGACTGATCGGCTCAAACTCAGTCATCACTTCTTTGCGCAGAACATCGATGCTTTCACCTAGATCCGCCAAGGCCCTATCCCATATGGCAAGTTCAGCATCGGGCATTTTATCAGAACGGAGGAGGCTATTGCGGTGCTTGAGGCAGCGTACGTACTCGCTCCATAGAGTACGAAAACTTGGTTTCACGTGAAACACTAGCCAATCAATAAAGGCCCTCCGATCACCGGGACCGCCCTCCAACAGATCAAAGGAATGGCTGTCGATTACCTGACAGGGCACCAACGCAGCCAATTCGCCAGCACTGGCGACGGAAGCTCCGTCCAACTTGAATTGACTGGTGCCGTCTTTCTGTCGAGACACACCCAGGCGATGAACCAGCCCAGAGAAAGACAGCTCGGCAAACAATTGAAAGGATTGGCGATGATAGGCGATCAGGTTCCTGAACTTCCTCGATCGGAAAGAGCGCCCTGTCGCCAAGGTATAGATCACCTCGAGAATGGAGGTCTTACCGGAGCCGTTTTCCCCGGTAACAAAGTTCACACCCTCCGCAAAATGCAGATCAACGCCGTGCAGATTGCGGAAGTCCTCGACCATCAGCCGATTGATCGGCACGAAGAAACCTGAAACCTCAAAGGCGCATCGGCATAACAACGTAGAGTGAATCGCCGTTGTCCGGCTCCTCAATCAACGCGCTGCTATTGGAATCCGCAAGGGTGATACGCAAAGACTCAGAGGAGATGACGTTGGCAACATCTTGCAGATAACTGACGTTGAAGCCGACCTCTATAGGAGAGCCCTGATAATCCACCATCACCTGCTCTTCCGCTTCCTCCTGCTCCGGGTTATTCGCCGTGATGGTCACCAGACCTTCTGTAAGAACAAACCGCACGCCGCGATATTTTTCATTCGACAGAATGGAAGTACGTGCAAATGCTTGGCGCAAATCTTCACGATTGCCGATCACAATCTTGTCGCCGTTGCGCGGCAGCACTCGCTCGTAATCCGGGAACTTACCGTCAACCAGTTTGGAAGTGAAAATAAAGGACTCGGTCACTGCGCGGATATGGTTATTACCGACGATAATCTCCACCGATTTTTCCGCCTCGGATAACAAACGGGCAAGTTCAATAACGCCTTTGCGAGGCAATATGGCCTGCTTCACTTCCCCCGGCAGCGCAATATTCACCGGGCGCGTACACATGGCCAACCGATGGCCATCGGTTGCCACCACTCGCAACGCGTCCTCATGAAGTTCCCACAACATACCGTTCAGGTAATACCGCACATCCTGTTGCGCCATGGCAAAGCTGGTTCTTTCGATCAGGCGCTTGATCTCGCCCTGTTCACAGCGGAAGCTCAGGTCGTTATCGCCGAGCTCAATGGCTGGAAACTCACTTGCGGGAAGTGTCGACAGAGTGAAGCGGCTGCGCCCGCTTTTGACTGTGACCTTCTGGTCCGCGTAGAGGAATTCAATGATCGAGCCGTCTGGCAAGCTGCGGCAGATATCGAGAAACTTCTTCGCCGGAACGGTGATCTCGCCGTCGACGCCCGGAGCGTCCAAGTTGACGCGCCCGATCACTTCCACTTCCAGATCCGTGCCTGTCAGGGAGAGCTTGGTGCCATCCAGCACCACCAGAACGTTCGCCAGTGCCGGCAGGGTTTGTCTTTTCTCCACCACTCCCGCAACCAGTTGCAGCGGTCGTAACAAGGCATCGCGTGATACGGAAAATTTCATCGTGCAGTCTCTGTGTTGAATCAATAAGTACGACGGTTTTTAAATATGAGAATTAGGTCGTCAGGGTACGCAGAAGATTCTTAACGTCCTCTCGGATATCCGCGTCCGAATCCAGCAGCTCTTTAATCTTGCGACAAGCGTGCAACACGGTGGTGTGGTCGCGCCCGCCAAATGCGTCGCCGATCTCCGGCAGACTGTGGTTGGTCAGCTCCTTCGCCAAATGCATCGCCACCTGGCGAGGCCGGGCAACCGAGCGGCTGCGCCGTTTGGAATGAAGGTCCGCCACCTTGATTTTGTAATACTCGGCGACTACACGCTGGATGTTATCAACACTTACCAAGCGATCCTGCAGTGCCAGTAGATCCTTCAACGCCTCACGCACCAAATCGATAGAGATGGGTCGACCGGTAAAATGGGCGTTGGCAATCACCCTCTTCAATGCTCCTTCCAATTCTCGCACGTTGGAGCGAATTCGCTGGGCAATAAAAAAAGCCGCATCGTTAGGCAAATCCATGGCTGCCTGCTGGGCCTTTTTCATCAAAATCGCCACCCGCGTTTCCAGCTCCGGTGGCTCGATGGCCACGGTCAACCCCCAACCAAATCGGGATTTAAGCCGCTCCTCCAAACCGTTGATCTCCTTCGGGTAACGATCGCACGTCAGAATGATCTGTTGACCGCCTTCCAGCAAAGCATTGAACGTGTGAAAGAACTCTTCCTGCGAACGCTCTTTCCCGGCGAAAAACTGGATGTCGTCGATCAACAGAGCGTCCACGGAACGGTAGTAGCGTTTGAAGTCGTTGATCGCGTTCAGCTGCAGCGCCTTTACCATGTCTGCCACGAAACGCTCGGAATGCAAATACACCACTTTGGCGTTGGGACGGCGATTGATCAGCGCGTTACCCACAGCGTGCATAAGGTGGGTTTTACCCAATCCCACGCCGCCATATATAAAAAGAGGGTTGTAAGACCCTCCGGGATTTTCCGCTACCTGGGTAGCAGCCGCTAATCCCAGCTGGTTGGATTTACCTTCGACAAAGTTGGCGAAGGTAAAACTGGTGTTCAAATAATTGCGATGGCTCAAGCCACCTTCTATATCTTCTTTGGCAATGCGCCGGTTTGATGTCTCGGATTCTGGAGTTGCTTCTACATAATGATTGGGACGGGAGAGCATTACGCTCTGCTCCTCCGCGTGTATATCACCCACCATATCGCGATAAGCACCGGACGCGGCTTCTGAACTCAGGCCCTGGTGGATAGAGGAAAAAAGAGCGTTCCTCGGCAAAATGCCGATTGCCATCATGACCGGCTTCCACATAACTTCGCGCGGGCGGGGGGATTGGTGAATCTGAGACGGAATAACGATGGAGGACGGGGCGCCATTGCGCAAAAATGCGGCTTCCTGTCTTGCGATAACACCCAATTCAACGGGGCCGTGACCTGCCTCGGCCACTATCTCCCGAATTCTGTGCAGAAACTTGTCATTCACCCAGTCGAGAACGAACCGATTAGGCGCAGATAATCTCAGACAACCACCATCCAGGTCTGCTCTAAGGGGCCTGATCCAGGTATTGAACTGTTGAGCGGGTAACTCACCTTGCAAACGTAGAAGGCAGCGCTCCCATAAAGCATCAGGCAATGGATGGACTCCCGTTATTCGTTATTTCGTAGATCAGTCAGCCCGCTAAACAAACAAACTGACGGCTTCGGCTTTACTCGTGCAGCGAGCGCCGCGCAACTGGAAATGGCCGACCATTCTAACGGTTCTCCCAAGAGTTATCCACAGAGAAACGAAATAAAAGTGGCCGGAAAACACCGGTGTAAGTCGATGTGCATAAAAAATTACCTACTATAAAAAAAGCCAATTTTATAAGGCATTTTTTTGCAAATTCTCATTATCAACGCAATTGAAAAACTGTGGATAAACTTGTGAATATGATGGGCAAAAACTGTACAGATCCTGGTAGACATACCGCAAATACTGGCGACACGGTAAAACTGATGACTCTTTCGGTCGGCAGGATTTAGTCATTGCATCGACCCTGCATTTTCTATATTATCCCGCGTCCTTAATTCGACCTGGGTTTGCCAGGGCAGACAAGAACACAATCCGCAAAACACTCAGGTAGTGATGTCATGAAAAGAACATTCCAGCCCAGCAATTTGAAGCGTAAACGCACTCACGGCTTCCGCGCCCGTATGGCAACCAAAGGTGGTCGTAAAATTCTGGCCCGCCGTCGCGCCAAAGGCCGTAAGCAACTGGTGGCATAAGATAGTTGCCGAGGTGTTCGGCTTTGACTGTTTCCCTCCCGAGTCCTCAGGGCTCAGAACAAAACGAAGCTGACACCTCACCCTCCCAGCGGTTTCAATTTCGCAAGCATCAGCGTCTTCTCAATCAGGCACTGTTTGCTGCTGTCTTCGCCGATGCTCCTATTCGTGCATCACACCCCAATTTTCTGATTCTCGCGCGACCGAATGATGTGGGTGTTGCTCGCATCGGACTCGTGGTGCCCAAAAAACATGTCCGCAAAGCTCATCAACGCAACCAGATCAAGCGTATAGCGCGGGAGACCTTTCGCAAGGAGCAACACAAACTTCCTGCGATAGATGCTATAGTTCTGGCCCGGCGCGGAGCCGAGATTGTCCCACCACAGCAACTGACTTCTCTTTTTACCGGTTTATGGAAACGCATCACCAAACGTGCCTGTGCGCCAACACCATAAATCGCCTGAGCGCGCGTTTGCTGATTGCACCCATCCGGTGCTACCAGTATCTGCTGAGTCCCTGGCTGGGCCACCACTGTCGCTTCCAACCCACCTGCTCCCACTACGCCATAGAAGCACTCGAGTACCACGGTTCCTTGAAAGGAATGTTTTTAACTCTGCGGCGTTTGGGCAAATGCCACCCATGGCACAGCGGTGGCTATGACCCGGTGCCTGGAGCCGATAATTCTCCTACCAGTTCCGATCAATCAACTCACTGAACAAGATGGTTAATAAATGAAGATGGATTGGCTACGCACATCCTTAATTGGCGGTATCGCTCTTGTCTGCTTCCTGTTGATGATTCGCTGGGGCGAATTCCAGGAACGCAATCAACCGGCAATCAGTCAGACAACGATCCACAACTCCAGCGCAACGGTCGAAGAAATCTCTGATGTCCCCGATGTCAGCTCTTCCCCGTCCGCCTCAGACAGCTATATTCCAGGAACGGAAGAACCGGAAGAAACCGCGAGTACCCAGTGGATCCGCGTAAAAACCGACGTTTTGGACATACTGATAGATCCGCGCGGCGGCGATATAGTGAAAGTCGCGCTGCCCACCTTTTATGCGCAACTGAACAAGCCGGACATGCCATTTGTCCTGCTCAATCAGACCGACGCCCATACTTATGTCGCCACTAGTGGCTTGGTCGGTGCCAATGGCACTGACAGCAAGGATTCCCGCCCCTTATTTAATAGTGTGAAACGCAACTACACCCTTGCAGATGGCGAGGAACAACTTCAGGTTGATTTGACTTATGAGCAGAGTCCGGATGTTGCGATCACCAAACGCTATTCCTTTAACGCCGGCAGTCATCTGATCGATGTGCGTTATCTGATCTCTAACAATAGTGACAAGCCCTGGCAGGCGACTCTTTACGGTCAGATCAAAAGAGACGGCTATAACCCAAATCCCGCCTCCTTCATGGGTATGCAGCCCTTCGTTGGCGCCTCTACCAGCACCAACGAGAAGAACTATCTCAAGTTGAGCTTCGACGATATCGCCGACGAGCCCCTGACGCACAAAAAAGAAGGCGGCTGGGTTGCGATGGTGCAGCATTATTTCCTCAGTGCGTGGGTGCCACCACCGGATTCGGTCAACGAATATCGCATGTTCAAATCCAAAAATGCCGACATGTACTATTTCCAGTTCACCGGACAGCCCACTCGCGTCGCGCCTGGCACAAAAGGGGAAGTTGCCGCTGGGTTCTATTCCGGCCCGAAAGATATCAAGACACTGGAGAAAATATCCCCCTATCTTGATCTGACGGTGGATTACAGTTTCCTCTGGTGGATCGCCAAACCTCTTTTTTATGCCCTCGACGGTATCCACAGCTTCGTCAACAACTGGGGTGTCGCCATTATTCTGTTGACGGTTTTGATCAAAATCCTATTTTTCTACCCCCTCCGCCGCCAGCTACAGATCCATGGCCAAAATGCGCAAAGTGCAGCCCAAAATGCTGGAGCTGAAAGAGCGTTATGGAGACGACCGTCAGAAATTTTCCGCTGAGATGATGAAGCTCTACCGCACGGAAAAAGTGAACCCGTTCGGAGGCTGTCTGCCGATCCTGATTCAGATGCCGGTATTTCTCGCACTTTATTGGGTGTTGATGGAAAGCGTTGAGTTGCGCCAGGCGCCCTTCTTTTTATGGATAGAGGATCTCTCGGTCAAGGATCCTTTCTATATTTTGCCGCTGATCATGGGCGTCACCATGTGGATTCAACAAAAGCTGAATCCCACTCCTCCCGACCCGACGCAAGCCAAGATCATGCAGATGATGCCGATCATGTTCACCCTGCTGTTCCTGTTCTTCCCGGCGGGTCTGGTGCTCTACTGGGTGGTGAACAACACCCTGTCGATCACCCAGCAGTACATCATCACCAAGCGCATCGAAAAAGCCGGTTGATCACCGGCCTTTCACCCACCTTTTATGAGCAAGCCCACCATCGCCGCCATCGCCACCGCGCCGGGACGCGGTGGTGTCGGCATAGTGCGTGTCTCAGGGGATAAAGCCGCCAGCATTGCCAAACAGCTGCTCGGCCAACTTCCCCCACCCCGCCACGCGCACTACGGACCTTTCCTCGATCCAGCCGGTGAAATTCTCGATCACGGCATAGCGCTCTTTTTTGCCGCGCCCAATTCCTTCACTGGCGAAGATGTTTTGGAGTTTCAAGGTCATGGCGGGCCTGTGGTCCTCGACATGATTCTTCAAGCCGCGCTCAGCTGCGGCGCCCAAGCGGCCAAACCGGGCGAATTTAGCGAGCGCGCTTTTCTCAATGACAAAATCGATCTGACTCAGGCGGAGGCCATTGCCGACCTGATCGAAGCCTCCACCGCAACCGCAGCACGACAGGCAATCAATTCTTTGCAGGGCGCATTTTCGCGGGAAATTCATCAGCTGGTGGACTCCCTTATCCATCTGCGCATGTATGTAGAAGCCGCCATCGACTTCCCCGAGGAGGAGGTGGATTTTCTCAGCGACGGTCGTATCGCCGCGGATTTGCAGGCACTGCTCACGCGCCTGGAAGGCATTTTTCAAACCGCGCGCCAGGGAGTCGTTTTGCGCGAGGGCATGAAAGTGGTCATCGCCGGTCTGCCCAATGCGGGCAAATCCAGCCTGCTTAACGCCCTGGCGGAAAAAGATATCGCCATAGTCACACCCATCGCAGGCACCACCCGCGATGTTTTAAAAGAACATATCCATATCGACGGCATTCCCCTACACATCTTCGATACCGCAGGCCTGCGCAACAGCGATGATCCGGTGGAGCAGATCGGCATCGGCCGCGCCTGGACCGAAATCAATAATGCCGACCGCATACTGCTTTTAATGGATGTTACGGCAGCGAATCCTCTGGCGGTGAAACAGCACTGGCCACAGTTTTTCCAGGAACCGTTTCGCAACAAACTGACCCTGGTTTTCAATAAGAGCGATCAGTTGACCGATCTCTCTCAAACCCACTCCGAAGGTCTACCGAGTCTTTTGATCTCGGCCAAAACCGGTGCCGGCCTGGACGCGCTAAAAGAACATTTGAAGCAAAGTCTGTCTCTCTCCGGGACTTTGGAAGGCGGCTTCAGCGCCCGTCGACGCCATCTGGATGCCTTAGAAAAGGCGCGCGAGTGTCTGATTTCCGGACAAACCCAGCTCACCTCCTACGCCGCTGGGGAGCTGCTCGCCGAAGATCTGCGTCGCGCCCAGGACTATCTCAACTCCATCACCGGCAATTTCTCCGCTGACGATCTGTTGGGCCGCATCTTTTCCGGTTTCTGCATCGGTAAATAAAAGTCCTGGTCCTCGACCTTTCACGCAGCTATCTGCGACTTTTCCCTGTTCCCACCACATAAGTTACCCACACTATCCACAAATCTATTCACAACAAGACACATCCCTTGCTTTTTCCCCATCTTGCCAACAGCTTGCTCCTACACTTGCCAACAGCTTGTGGATAAAAATGGCAAAAACTGAGGATCAACTGAGTACAAAAGGGATTTCTATACACAGAAAATCAGGTCGCTTTTTAACCAGGTGCAAAACCGCCCTTTTCACCCACAGGCCGCACACCTGTTTCGAGGCCTTGATTCCCCTGTCCGTCCAAGCTTTGTTATTCACGTAAGTCATTGAGAGGGAAAGCATAAATCGGCTTACCCACAGCACTTTCCGCCTTAACAATCACTACAGATTCAAACCATCTCTCTATCAAATATCTATTTTTCTTTCTTATTTCTTATTAGAGATTTACTTCATTTTTGAGAGATCGTTTTTTGATCGACCTTTGAAAATTATCTATAATCGCCGCCCTCCTTCGATTAAGATGGCCACTTTTTCGCGGTGAACAGTCCATGATTTACCCCAAATCCTTCGATGTTATTGTCATCGGCGGCGGGCACGCGGGCACAGAAGCGTGCCTCGCGGCGGCGCGTATGGGCTGCGCGACCCTGCTGTTGACGCACAACATCGAAACTCTTGGGCAGATGAGCTGTAACCCCGCCATCGGCGGTATCGGCAAGAGCCACTTGGTAAGAGAGATAGATGCGCTCGGCGGTGCCATGGCCTTGGCCACAGACAAAGCCGGCATCCAATTCCGCATTTTGAATAACCGCAAAGGCCCCGCCGTTCGAGCCACCCGCGCTCAGGCGGACCGGATTCTCTACAAAGCCGCGATCCGCCAAGTCCTGGAAAATCAGCCCAACCTGACGATCTTTCAGCAGGCGGCAGACGATTTGATCGTCGAAGGGGAGACGGTGAAGGGCGTTATCACCCAGATGGGTGTGCGCTTTATGGCCAAAACGGTGGTCCTGACCGCCGGTACCTTTCTCGGCGGCAAGATTCACATAGGTTTGCAGAATCATTCGGGAGGCCGCGCCGGCGATCCGCCCTCTATTGCCCTATCCCAACGTTTGCGTGAATTGCCTTTGCGCGTGGGTCGGCTGAAAACCGGAACACCGCCGCGCATCGACGCCCGCACGGTGGATTTCACCGGTCTTGAGGAGCAGTGGGGCGACGCACCCATGCCGGTGATGAGTTTTCTCGGTAAAGTTGAAGACCATCCGCGGCAAGTGTGCTGTTGGGTCACCCATACCAATGAGCGTACGCACGACGTCATCCGTGGCGGCTTGGATCGGTCCCCCATGTATTCGGGAGTGATTGAGGGCGTCGGGCCGCGCTACTGCCCCTCGATTGAAGACAAGGTGCACCGCTTCGCCGATAAAACCGGCCATCAGATCTTCATTGAACCGGAAGGCCTGACCACGCACGAACTCTATCCGAACGGCATCTCCACGAGTTTGCCATTCGATGTGCAGCTGGATCTGGTGCACTCCATCAAAGGATTCGAAAACGCCCACATTCTGCGCCCGGGTTACGCCATCGAGTACGACTTCTTCGACCCGCAGGATCTGCAATACAGTTTTGAAACCAAAGTGATCAATGGGTTGTTTTTCGCAGGCCAGATCAACGGCACCACCGGTTATGAAGAGGCCGGTGCCCAAGGGCTGTTGGCGGGACTGAATGCTGCGCTCAAAGCGCAGGACAAGGACGCTTGGTGCCCCACCCGCGACCAGGCCTATATCGGCGTGCTGGCGGATGACCTGATCACTTTGGGAACCCGCGAACCCTACCGCATGTTCACCAGCCGGGCGGAATACCGGTTGTTGCTGCGGGAAGACAACGCCGATTTGCGACTGACGGAAAAGGGGCGTGAATTGGGTCTGGTAGACGAGCTGCGCTGGCGCCGGTTCTGCGAGAAGCGCGAAGCGCTCGTCCGCGAAGAGCAGCGGTTGCGCGCCACCTGGATTCAGGCCGGCAGCCCTGAAGCGGAAATACTGGCGCCGAAGCTCACCACGCCTCTCACCCATGAATACAACCTGTTCGAGTTGCTGAAACGCCCAGAATTGGAATATGCCGACCTCGGCGGTCTCAAAGGTGAGGCCGTGGACGACGCTGAAGTGGCGGAGCAGGTGGAGATTGCGGCCAAATACGCCGGCTATATCGACCGTCAGTACGAAGAGATCGAACGGTTGAAGGCCAATGAGCAGACGCGGATCCCGCCGGAATTTGATTATTCGGTGGTCGACGGTCTTTCAAATGAGGTCAAACAGAAACTTGCTGCGGCTAAACCCGAGACCTTGGCGCGCGCATCGCGCGTGCCTGGAGTGACGCCTGCGGCTGTGTCCCTGTTATTGATCACGCTGAAAAAACGCGGTCTGCTGCAGAAAAAAACCGTGGCTAATCATTGATGCTGTCAGTGGAACGCCAGCTCCTGGTATCCGGGGCACAGCAGTTGGGTTTAGATCTGAAGACACACCAGATCGATCAATTGCTGGCGTACCTGAATCTGTTCGAAAAATGGAATCACGCGTTTAACCTGTCGGCGATCCGCGAACCGACAGCCATGGTGAAACTGCATCTGCTCGACAGCCTCAGCATCGCGCCGGTATTGCAAGGAGAAAGTTTTATCGATGTGGGAACCGGCGGCGGATTGCCGGGCATACCCCTTGCGATCCGCTTTCCGCAAAAACACTTCACCCTGCTCGATAGCGCTGGCAAAAAAACCCGGTTTCTCTTTCAGGTGAAGCAGGAGCTGGGCCTTGAGAATGTGGTTGTGGAGAATCGGCGCGTCGAACAGTTTAGACCGAACCGAGGGTTCGACGGGGTGATCAGCCGCGCTTTTGCGTCTTTGCCTGATATGGTGGAAAGTTGCGCCCATCTGCTGAATGAAGGCGGGCGGTTTTGGGCAATGAAAGGACAAATCCCGGTAGACGAACTCCGGGAGCTGGAAAAGAATTACACCCTGGAACACTGCCACAGTTTGCAGGTGCCAGGTGTCGAGGCACAGCGCTGCCTTTTGGTGATGAAGCCGGTCTATCCAACGGCGGATAAGCCCTAACGAGATTGAATCTGTGGCGAACATTTACGCGATTACCAACCAGAAAGGTGGCGTCGGCAAAACCACGACATCCGTGAATCTTGCGGCCTCCCTCGCGGCGACCAAAAAGCGTGTGTTGATGGTGGACATGGATCCGCAGGGCAACGCCACCATGGGCAGCGGTATCGATAAAAACAGCCAGGTTGCCACCATTTACGATGTGCTGGTGGATGATGTATCGGTCGATCAGGCGATGGTGTTCGCGGAAGATGCCGGTTTTCACGTGCTGTCTGCCAACGGTGATCTGACGGCGGCCGAAGTTCAGTTATTGGACGTCAGTGGCAAAGAGCGACGTCTGCAAAACGCCCTGGCAAAGGTGTCAGATCAGTTCGATTATATTTTGATCGATTGCCCACCCTCGCTGAATATGCTCACGGTTAATGCGCTCACAGCCTGTGAAGGTGTGATTATCCCCATGCAATGTGAGTACTACGCGTTGGAAGGACTGACCGCGCTGATGGGAACGATCAACACCATCAAGGAAGCGCTCAATCCCGATTTGAAAATAGAGGGCATTTTGCGCACCATGTACGACCCTCGAATGAGCCTGACCGCCGATGTGTCGAATCAGCTCACAGATTATTTTGGCGATCGTGTCTATCGAACCTGTATCCCGCGCAATATCCGTTTGGCGGAAGCGCCGAGTTTTGGCAAACCGGTGCTGAGTTACGATCGACAGTCGAAAGGAGCGCTGGCCTATCTGGCTCTAGCGGGAGAAATTCTGCGGCGCAATGAACCTCACGCACACCCGGAGTTTGTCGAGGATGCTTTTCTGCAAGCTCCGTAATCAGTTGAGTTGTCCATGAATAAAACATCAAAACGCAAAGGTCTCGGACGTGGGTTGGACGCACTTCTCGGCGGAGCCAACCGCCCCGCTCCTGTAGGTGCCGAGGAATCCGCGGTCAACAGTGCAACTATGCCGGTGGTCAACGCCGGGCCGCGTGATGGTCAAATGGTCGATGTGCCGGTGGAATACCTGCAGCGCGGAAAATATCAGCCGCGTCGTGACATGCATGAAGATGCACTGCAAGAGCTAGCGGAGTCCATCAAGCTTCAGGGCGTTATGCAGCCCATCGTTATACGGCCGATCGACGTCAACCGCTATGAGATCATCGCCGGAGAGCGGCGCTGGCGCGCTTGTCAGCTGGCCGGTTTGGAGAAGATTCCAGCAATCATCCGGGATGTCCCCGATGAAGCTGCCGTGGCTATGGCGCTCATCGAAAATATTCAGCGGGAAGATCTGAATGTCGTCGAAGAGGCTGTCGCACTTAAACGGCTGCAGGATGAATTCAGCCTGACGCATCAAGAAGTGGCGGATGCGGTGGGCAAATCGCGTACGGCGGTTTCCAACATATTGCGTCTGCTCAATCTCTGTCTTGAAGTTCGCACCATGCTTGAGCGTGGCGATCTGGAGATGGGACACGCGCGCTGTCTGCTGAGTCTGTCAGAAGATCAGCAACGTTTGCTGGCGCGGCAGATCGTTGCTAAAGGCTTGTCGGTGAGACAGGCCGAAGCCTTGGTGCGCAATGCGCAGGAGGAGAAGCAGAAGGAGCAGAAGTCGGCGGGTCGGGCCAATGCGGATATCGAAAAGCTCCAGGAAGCTTTATCCGAGCATGTAGGTGTGCCGGTGATGGTTCAACACGGCGCCAAAGGCGCCGGTCGATTGGTGTTGAAATACAACAGCCTGGATGAACTCGACGGAATTCTGAATCACCTGAATTATCGAAGTTCGTAAGAATTCAAAAATACCAGCTGATCTTGCCGGTCAAAGAATAGCTTTCCCATTCTGTCGCCGGCAGGTGCGCATTAATCCCTGCCGGTGTGCCATCTTGAAATACCGCATATTGCTTGCTTTTGTTCTATGGTCGTGTATTCATAAGCGGGAATCAGACTCAGCACGAGCCGCGAAAAAGGATTGTAGAAAAGCTCGGCTGATATTCGATAAGACACTTGTCTACCGGGCGAAATCTCTACCGGATCGAAATCACCATCGTTGTAATAAAGGCTCGAATCCAAGCTGGTAGCGAAGCGCGCCTCGAGGCGCAAATGAAATGGCTTGTGGCGAAAAAGCGCAGCGCGCATACCAAAAATGCCATTGAGAACATCCAGCTCTTCATACAAGCCGCGGATACCCACTTCCGGCCGTCCCAAGATGTTTCTTTCCCGATAGTGCTGATTGACGCCGATGAATGCACTGGTAGCGCCGAAATCGCGTCCCATGAGCACAGTGAGATCGGAAATGTAGTATTCAGTTTCGCTGGTAACAAATTGGCCCAGGTGGGTTAGGCCGCGATAAACCAGAGTGTCATCAGCTTGTTTAAAAAAGGCTTCACCAAATAAACCTGTTGAAAACTGCCAATGAAATCCACCACCGGTGAACCACAATGTTCCCTTCTCTTCATTAAGCGGTTCATCGTTATCCGTCAATTCGACAAAATGAAGATCGTGGTATTCACCGACAACGCCAATGTGGCTGGTATAACTCTTTTCATTTGCCGCGTTAGCGTTAAGTGAAGCGATCGCGAAAAGCGCAAGCAGATAAATTAGAAATCGTTTGCTCATGATCTTTTGTATATCCCGCTTAAATAAAAAAGGTCCGCATTGCGGACCTTAGGAAAAATACTGATACAGATCATCTTTGGACATTGAATGAATTCAAGACAAGATCTTCCCAGTTTGTTAATTGCTCTTCATCAATGGAGCCGTCGTTATTCAAATCAAGCTGGAGCAGCAATTTGTCCTGCTCAAGTGCATGTATAAAAACAGTTCCATTCGAACCTTGCACAGCCAACTGTCCGGCAGAAGGCAAAGAAAATCCCTTGCCAAGCAATGGTTCGAGGGTTTGATAGCTCACGTAAGTGGAAGGATCGGAAGTGTCCGTGAATTCACTGGAAACGAAATAGATGTACTCCTGAGAGGCGTTATTCACAGTCTTGTTCAGACTGAAATCCAACATCTGATAACTCTCATCAGCAAAATAGATGGTGTTGTTGGAAAGTATATCCATCGCAACCGTAATACCGTCATCGCTTCTGACTTTGTATTGGAAAGCCCCGTCGAAGACAAATGAAGGCATGTTGGGCTGCTCAACCGACAAGGAATTCACGTCCATGCGGGCGTCGAAATGATATTGGTTGTTGTTCAGCAGTTGAGCGAGATTGGCATTCAACTTCAGTGAGACATTGCCATCTAATGAATTGCCAGCCTGGTCGCACTCGTTAAATTGAGCATCGAATGCCATGTCCAACGGACTGTTCAGATCCAGTTGGATGCGATCACCATTTGTGTTGTTGATAACCGCCTTTAAAGCAAAGCTGCCGCCGTTGCTACAAAAATACGGAGCGAAGGTAAGGACTACACCGGAAACCCGATTTACCAATTCAAGATTATGTTCAGTCGTGATAGTGACGGTTTTGTTCAAAGCGTTAGAGCCAGCATCGTTTAGCAGCAATGATTTGAGCGACTGACTGGCAACGCTGGTGTAATTCACCTGATTGAGAACAACGGGTGTTAAATCTGTTGGGATGGGGTTAGTTTGCGGCGGAGGAGATTGATTGTTGCTGGATTTAGATGTGCCACCGCCATCACAGGCGGTAATCATGGCAGCAACAACGGCCACGCCCAGCGCTTTCATTGCAAAATTATATTGTTTCATTTTTTTATACCCTTGAATCTTCTTACGTCTACTAAGTAAATTAATTCTCAAAACATATCTTTCAAACGCAGAGCTAATGCTTAAGTATGGGCATTTAAGAAAATCAAACTTCAAATACCAGTGTAGATGAAGTGAGCCAACACCAACTTAATGTTGAATTATTATCGTTTCTCTGGTTACTTCGGTTTGCTATGTTCCTGCTAAATCAACTTAAGCAGGGCCGAATACCCTACTCCAAGGCCAGACTGGTGCGTACTCTTATTGTTATCGGGCGCCTTTATTGACAAGGGTTAGCGGAGTATATGAGGCGTTAAGCGGGAAAAACGGTATAGCGTCAAAAAACGACAGTTCGTTGACACACAAATCGACACAGTATGATGCCGTTCTCAGATTTTGTGATGTGGATTTTAGTTGTAGCTGCTGATAAAACTCATACAAAAGTCGCGTTTTTGGATTTGGTATGATTTTTAGCCAGTGCTACCGCGGAATTTGTCATGCAAAACCACGCAATCGATTGTTGAACCGGCTGGGGTTTAAACCTATAATCCGCATCGCCCTACCCCACCGGGGTATAAAAAACAAACAGCGGGCGAAGCGGGTGTAATAAAGGTAGTCACCGAACCAGTATCTGGCAGTCGGTACATCAAGTAGGCGTTTGTGTGGAGCAGTTCCGCGAACGGGCGCGTCCCGATCAGATGGGTCCTATCAACCCGAGGCGGAAATGCTACTGCCGAGCCAGATGAAAAGGCCAATCAAGCCAATCATGCAAATAATGGCCGTTGAGCTAACGGCTATGGGTTTGCTTGTGCTTGTTGCTGGGCTTATTGACCAGGACAGGATTCCTTCCTTCGTCGTGGGTAGCTTGGTGTTCATTATTCCGAGTGCCTACTTCACCTTTTATGCCCTCTTCTTCACTGCTAATCGCGATCCGCGATGGTTTCTTAGCGCGTTTATCCGGGGGCATACCGGCAAATTGATGTTAGCTGCGGTGGGTTTTGCTTTGGCTTTCAAGTTTTTAGAGCCCTTGCATGCACCGAGCCTTTTTATAGCTTACGGCGTGCTGATGTTGGTGCACGTGGTGGTGACCGCCAAGGTTTCAAAGAGTTTGTCTTCGAAGCTTTGAACGCAGCCAACCGATAAATCTGAATTCATGTTCTTGAGACGAGAAGTGTTTGCGAATGGCCAGTGAAGCCCCAACTTCAATCGAATATATTCAGCACCACCTGCAAAACCTGGTTCTCGGTAAATTACCTGCCGGCTATGAGCGTTACGACGGCTCAGTTATAGCATCTGATACCTGGACCTTCGCCCACAGCTCCAAAGAAGCGTTTGATATGGGCTTCTGGTCATTCCATGTTGACTCATTGGGGTGGAGTATTTTCCTCGGTCTGCTGTTGTCGGTGTTTTTCTACCGGGCAGCCCGCAAGGCGACGGTGGCAACACCAAAAGGGTTCCAGAGCTTCGTCGAATTGGTGGTCGACTTCGTCAACAATACCGTAAAAGACATTTTTCACCATAAAAACCGCCTTATAGCGCCCATGGCATTGACGATTTTTGCATGGGTGTTTCTGATGAACTTGATGGATCTTGTGCCGATTGATTGGTTGCCTCAAGCTGCCACGATAGTTTCAGGCAACGACCATGTTTATTTCAAAGCCGTACCTACCACGGACCCCAACATCACTTTGGGAATGTCGCTTACTGTATTTATGCTGATGATTATCTTCAGCATCCGCGAAAAAGGATTTTTAGGTTTCGTCAAAGAGTACACCTTGCATCCGTTCCACACCGATAAGTGGTACGTGAATATTCTCCTCATCCCCATAAACTTTGTTCTGGAAATCGTTTCTTTGTTGGCCAAGCCCATTTCTCTTGGCATGCGATTGTTCGGCAATATGTATGCGGGAGAAATGATCTTTATTCTTATTGCCCTGATGTTTGGTGCCGGTTTGCTGCTGGGGGTTTTTGCTGGTGTTTTGCAATGGGCCTGGGCTGTGTTCCACATCCTGGTTATTACCCTTCAGGCATTTGTTTTCATGGTTCTTACCATCGTTTATATGGCGATGGCCCATGATGTACCCGACGAACAACACTGATTTTTCACCTTAACTTTTTCTTTACTCAACTTGGAGAACAACAATGGCACAAGCATTGGTTTATTTGGCTGCAGCTCTTTTGATCGGTCTGGGAGCACTGGGTACTGCTCTTGGTTTCGGCGCCCTCGGCGGAAAACTGCTTGAAGGTTCTGCCCGTCAGCCGGAACAAGGTCCTGCTTTGCAAGTAAAAATGTTCTTGATGGCTGGTCTGCTTGACGCGGTTCCGATGATCGGCGTTGGTATCGCAATGTATCTGATTTTCGTGGTTGCACCTGGTATTCCTGTTTAATACGGAAAGACCCTAATTTCCACGAACAATCACAAGAGGTGGTGGTGTGAACATAACCGCAACGCTCATTGGTCAGTCCATTACATTTTTGGTGTTCGTGCTGTTTTGCATGAAATACGTATGGCCTGCGCTTCTGTCAGTGATGGAAGCCCGGGAAAAGCGTATTGCCGAAGGTTTGGAATCGGCCGAAAAAGCCAGTAAAGATCTCGAGTTGGCGAAACAAAAAGCCTCACAACAATTGAAAGACGCCAAAGAACAGGCATCAGTGATTGTTGAGCAGGCTAACAAGCGCGCCAATCAGATTATCGAGGAAGCGAAAGAGCAGGCTCTTCTGGAAGGGCAGCGAATCAAGTCTTCCGCACAAGCAGAGCTGGATCGGGAGATCGCCCGTGCGCGAGAGCAACTGCGTGCCCAGGTGGCGACATTGGCATTGGCTGGCGCTGAGAAAGTGCTGGCCCGCACCATCGATCCCGCGGCGCACAACGACATGCTCGACAAGCTCGCAGCAGAACTTTGAGCAGAGGCTGATATGGCGGAAAACATTACTCTGGCTCGGCCATACGCGCGCGCAGCTTTCGAGGTGGCAGCAGCTGAAGGTCAACTGCAGCAGTGGTCGTCTGTTTTGATATCGGCAGCTCTCCTTGCCGACAACGATAAGGTAGAGGCTCTGTTGAGTTCTCCTGCAGCGACCGCGACAGAAAAAAGCACCTTGCTGACAGAGTTGCTTGGTGAAGCTAAAGGCACCAAGTTCGCCAACTTCCTTGCGACATTGGCGGATAACAAACGCCTTTCGTTGTTACCGGAAATCAGCAGCCTGTTCCAAGCCCTGAAGGCTGAGCATGAAAAAGCTTTGGATGTCTCGATCACTACTGCTTACTCGATCAATGATGATCTTTTAGACAAATTAAGCCGGGCCTTGGCCGACAAACTGGGACGACGCGTAAAGCTCTCCAGTTCGATCGATCAGAGCTTGTTGGGCGGTGCGTTAATCCGTGCCGGTGATACCGTAATCGATGGTTCGGTCAAAGGTCGCCTGACGAAGCTGGCCGACGCCATGAACGCCTAATTTAAATTAGGTTTGAGGAATTGCGCATGCAACAGCTGAATCCTTCTGAAATCAGTGAAATCATCAAACAACGTATAGAAAAGCTGAACGTTACCGTCGAAACGCGGAACGAAGGCACTGTAGTATCCGTTACCGACGGTATTATCCGAATTCACGGTCTCGCCGACGTCATGTACGGTGAGATGATTGAATTCGAAGGTAATGTATTTGGTATTGCGCTCAACCTGGAGCGTGATTCGGTCGGTGCGGTGGTGCTCGGTGATTACAAATCCGTCGCCGAAGGCCAGAGCTGCAAATGTACCGGCCGTATTCTTGAAGTACCGGTGGGTAACGAATTGTTGGGGCGTGTTGTTGATGCGCTTGGCAATCCCATCGATGGTAAAGGCCCTCTCAACGCGAAAGCCACAGATGCAATTGAAAAAATCGCACCTGGTGTAATCGCGCGTAAATCCGTTGACCAGCCAGTGCAGATCGGTTTGAAAGCGATTGATGCGATGGTGCCAATCGGTCGCGGACAGCGTGAGTTGATCATCGGTGACCGCCAGACGGGCAAAACCGCCATCGCTGTTGATGCCATCATCAACCAGAAAGGCACCGGCATTAAATGTATCTACGTTGCCGTCGGTCAAAAGGCATCTTCTATTGCTGCGGTAGTGCGCAAACTGCAAGAACATGATGCTCTGGGTCACACCATTATCGTCGCAGCTTCTGCGTCTGATCCCGCCGCCATGCAGTTCATCGCGCCATTTGCCGGCTGTACCATGGGCGAGTATTTCCGTGACCGCGGTCAGGATGCGTTGATCATTTATGACGACTTGACCAAACAAGCCTGGGCCTATCGTCAAATTTCCCTGCTGCTCCGCCGTCCGCCAGGCCGTGAAGCATATCCTGGGGACGTTTTCTATCTGCATTCCCGTCTGCTGGAGCGTGCTGCCCGTGTAAATGCGGAATACGTAGAAGAGTTTACCAAAGGTGAAGTGAAAGGCCAGACCGGTTCTTTGACCGCATTGCCAATCATTGAAACTCAAGCTGGTGACGTTTCCGCGTTCGTTCCAACCAACGTGATTTCAATTACCGACGGCCAGATCTTCCTGGAAACCAGTCTGTTCAACTCGGGCATACGTCCAGCGATGAACGCTGGTATCTCCGTATCTCGGGTTGGTGGTGCTGCGCAGACCAAAATCATCAAAAAACTTTCTGGTGGTATTCGAACCGCTCTGGCGCAATACCGCGAACTGGCTGCGTTTTCTCAGTTTGCATCAGATCTTGATGAAGCGACCAAAGCCCAGTTGGAGCATGGTCAGCGTGTCACCGAGTTGATGAAGCAGAAGCAATACGCACCGCTCTCCATCGCCGAGATGGGTGTTCTGCTGTACGCGGCAAACGAAGGTTATTTGAAGGATATATCGGTCGACAAAATCGGCGCTTTTGAAGCCTCCCTGTTGTCATTCATGCGCGCCGAATACGGTCAGTTCATGAACGAAATCGTGGCGACTGGTAACTACAGCGGCGAGATCGAAAATACCATCAAAACTGCGTTGACCCGCTTCAAAACGACGCAAACCTGGTAAATGAATGCTGACGCCGCCGCAAGGCGGCCAAGATCTGACAGAGAGTGAAGCATGGCAAGCGGAAAAAGAGATACGCACCCAGATCCGAAGCATTAAGAACACGCAGAAAATCACCAGCGCCATGGAAATGGTTGCGGCGAGCAAGATGCGTCGTGCTCAGGAGCGTATGCAAAAAGGCAAGCCCTACTCCCAGCGTATTCGGGCGGTCGTCGGCCATCTCGCCAATGCCAATCCGGAGTACAAGCACACCTATCTGCAAGAGCGCGAAGTTAAGCGGGTCGGTTACATAGTGGTGTCGACGGACCGCGGTTTGTGCGGTGGTTTGAACATCAACGCTTTTAAACGCGTCATCGTCGAAAGCAAAGCATGGGTTGACAGCGGTGTTCAGGTTGAATTCTGCCTGATCGGCGCCAAGGCCATCGCTTTCTTCAAGAGTGTTGGCGGTAACGTTGTTGCGTCGGTGAGAGATATTGGTGAAGAGCCTTCACTGAATCATCTGATCGGCAGCGTGAAAGTCATGTTGGACGCTTTTGCAGAAGGCCGCATCGATAAGCTGTTTTTGGTGGGTAACGAATTTGTCAACACCATGACGCAAAAGCCTTACTCCTTGCAATTGTTGCCGATTCCACCCGAAGACGACAAAAAGTTGCAGCATCAATGGGATTACATCTACGAGCCGGACGCACGCGAACTGCTTGACGGACTGTTGGTGCGTTATATCGAGTCCCAGGTGTATCAGGCGGTGGTGGAAAACGGCGCATCTGAACAAGCTGCGCGAATGATCGCCATGAAGAACGCCACCGACAATGCGGGCAACATCATCGGTGAATTGCAGTTGGCTTATAACAAAGCCCGCCAGGCGGCCATCACGCAAGAGCTGTCGGAAATTGTTGGCGGAGCTGCGGCAGTCTGATGCCGGCCCAGAACCCTTTTTTGAATTTAAGTTAGAGGAAACTCCAATGAGTAGCGGACGTATCGTGCAAATTATCGGCGCGGTTATCGACGTGGAATTCCCGCGTGATGCCGTACCCAAGGTCTACGATGCATTGAAAGTGGCCGGCAAAGATTTGACCCTGGAAGTTCAGCAGCAGTTGGGTGATGGCGTGGTTCGCGCTATTGCCATGGGATCGTCCGAAGGTCTCAGCCGTGGTTTGGCCGTGGAAAATACCAACAACCCGGTTTCTGTTCCGGTTGGTATTGAAACGCTCGGTCGTATCATGGACGTGCTGGGTAACCCGATCGATGAAAAAGGCCCGATTGGTGAACAAGCTCGTGCGGCCATCCACCGCAAAGCACCGGCTTATGATGAGCTGGCGGCTTCTGAAGAGTTGTTGGAAACCGGTATCAAGGTTATCGACTTGGTATGTCCTTTCGCCAAAGGCGGTAAGGTCGGTCTGTTCGGTGGTGCCGGTGTGGGCAAGACCGTCAACATGATGGAGCTGATCAACAACATCGCGACCGAGCATTCCGGTCTGTCTGTGTTTGCCGGTGTGGGCGAGCGTACTCGTGAAGGAAACGACTTCTACCACGAGATGCAGGAAGCGGGCGTTGTTAACGTCGAAGAATTCAAGAAATCCAAAGTGGCGATGGTGTACGGCCAGATGAACGAGCCGCCGGGCAACCGTCTGCGCGTGGCTCTGACCGGTCTGACCATGGCGGAAAAATTCCGTGATGAAGGCAAAGACGTTCTGTTGTTCGTCGACAATATCTACCGCTACACCTTGGCGGGTACCGAAGTATCGGCGCTGCTGGGTCGTATGCCATCTGCGGTGGGTTATCAGCCGACGCTGGCGGAAGAGATGGGCGTACTGCAAGAGCGCATTACCTCCACCAAAACCGGATCTATTACCTCCATTCAGGCGGTCTACGTTCCTGCAGATGACTTGACCGACCCGTCCCCGGCGACCACCTTCGCGCACTTGGACTCAACCGTCGTTCTATCCCGTGATATCGCCGCCAAAGGTATCTATCCTGCGATCGATCCGCTCGACTCCACTTCGCGCCAGCTGGATCCATTGATCATCGGTCAAGAGCATTACGAAATTGCCCGCGGTGTTCAGTCCGTATTGCAGCGCTACAAAGAGCTGAAGGACATCATCGCGATTCTGGGTATGGACGAGCTGTCGGAAGACGACAAGCTGACGGTTTACCGCGCACGTAAAATCGAGCGCTTCTTGTCCCAGCCGTTCCATGTGGCGGAAGTCTTCACCGGTGCACCAGGTAAATACGTTTCTCTGAAAGACACCATCGCAGGCTTCAAAGGCTTGTTGAACGGTGATTACGATCACCTGCCAGAGCAGGCGTTCTATATGGTCGGCACTATCGATGAGGCCATCGAAAAAGCCGCCAAACTGAAGTAACAACCCGAGTCGGGTCAATTCACGAGGAAGGGTTATGGCAATGACAATTCATTGCGACATCGTCAGTGCGGAGACGGAGATTTTTTCCGGCTTGGTAGAGCTGCTGGTTGCGGCCGGCGTGGATGGTGACCTGGGCGTTTGCTATGGTCACGCGCCACTGTTGACCGCTTTGCATCCGGGTCCGGTGCGGATCAAGAAGCAAAATGGCGAAGAGGAAATCTACTACGTTTCCGGTGGATTTCTGGAAGTGCAGCCGCACACGGTGACGGTACTTGCCGACACCGCCCTGCGCGCCAATGATATGGATGAAGCCGCAGCTCTGGAAGCCAAAAAGAAGCCATGCAGACTTTGCACAATACCGGCGGCGATCTGGATTATTCGCGCGCGGCGGTGCAATTGGCAGAGGCTGCAGCGCAGCTGCGCACCCTGCAGGCGATCCGCAAGAAGATGGGTAAATAAAATCTCATTTCGCTATACCAAAAGGCAGCTCAGGCTGCCTTTTTTATTTTCACGACAAAGATTTTCACTCCCCTCTTCTACTCCTTTTGTCATCCTGAAAGGCTAGAATACGGCCCTTTCATTCGGAGCACGCGATCCATGTTGGAAGCCATTATTCTTGCCGCGGGCAAAGGCACCCGCATGAAGTCCAGCCTGCCCAAGGTTATGCATCCCATCGCGGGCAAGCCTCTGTTACAACACGTGCTCGATAGTGCTTCCGAGCTGTCGCCGGAGAAGATTCACCTGGTTTTGGGGCATGGCGCCGAGGTAATTCAGGCACATGTTCAGCAAGCGGCCGTAGAGGTAACTTTGCAGGAGCAGCAGCTCGGTACCGGACACGCGGTTCTGCAGGTTTTGCCGAAGCTCGGGCAAGATTCCATAGTGCTGGTGCTTTATGGTGACGTTCCCCTGATCCGTGGGGAGACCTTAAAGCGCCTCGCCGCCATGGCAACACCTCAGTCGCTGGGATTATTGACCGTCCGGCTTTCTGATCCGACCGGTTATGGTCGCATTTTGCGCGATGCCAGCGGTGAGGTGATGGCTATTGTGGAGCAGAAAGACGCCACCACCGAGCAGCTCGCGATCACCGAGGTCAACACCGGGTTCATGGCGGTCCACTCGTCCGTATTGCGCCGCTGCCTGCCACAACTGAGCAATAACAATGCGCAGGGCGAATACTATCTGACGGATCTGATTGCTCTGGCGCGGGCGGAAGGTGTGGCGATTGCTGCTGCGGCAACGCCGTTCACATACGAAGTTCAAGGCATCAACAACCGGCAGCAACAAGCGCAGCTGGAGCGCCAGTATCAAATCCTTTTGGCGAATCGGCTGATGGACACCGGCCTTACGCTCTTCGACCCGGCCCGTTTTGATTGTCGTGGAGAATTGAATGCCGGCAGTGATTGTGTAGTCGACGTCAACTGCGTCTTTGAAGGGCGGGTCACTCTGGGCAACAACGTTCACATCGAGCCCAACTGTTTTATCCGCAACGCGGTGATCGCCGACGGCACCCATATCCTGGCCAACACCGTCATTGATGACGCCGATATAGGCCCCGATTGCCACATAGGCCCGTTTGCACGCATCCGCCCAGGTTCCCAGTTTGCTCGCGGTGCGCGGGTGGGCAATTTCGTCGAGACGAAAAAAGCGAGCATCGGCGAGGGCAGCAAGATCAACCATCTCAGTTATGTTGGCGATGCGGAACTGGGCGCAGATGTGAATATCGGCGCCGGTACCATCACTTGTAACTACGATGGCGTTAACAAACATAAGACCCGGATCCATGACCAGGTTTTTGTCGGTTCCAACACCGCGCTGGTCGCGCCAGTGGAAATTGGCGCCGGTGCGACTATCGCCGCGGGTTCGACCATCACGCAAAACGTGCAAGCTCAACAACTCGGTGTGGCGCGCGAGCGCCAACGCAATATCGACGGCTGGCACAGACCAAAAAAATAATTCATTCAAGGTTAAGGTGGTTGACCATAAGCTTTAGCTTTTGCGACAACCGGCCCCACTGGCGGAGAAAACAACATGTGTGGAATTGTTGGCGCGGTAGCGCAACGCGATGTAATCGAAATTCTTCTTGAAGGTCTGCGCCGCTTGGAATACCGCGGTTATGACTCTGCCGGTGTAGCCGTATTGGGCTCGGACAAACAATTGCAGCGAGTGCGATGCCTGGGCAAGGTCAAGATTCTTGCCGATGCGGTGGCACGTGATCCTTTGCAAGGCAGCACCGGTATCGCCCACACGCGCTGGGCGACCCACGGACAACCCAGCGAGCGCAACGCTCATCCACATGTTTCCAACGATAGAATCGCCGTGGTCCATAACGGCATCATCGAAAACCACGCCAAGTTGCGCAGCACGTTGCAGGAACAGGGATTTGTTTTCACCTCGGAAACCGACACCGAAGTAATTGCCCATCTCGTCGAGCGGGAACTGAACTCGACCAACAATCTGCTCGAAGCGGTGCAAAAAGCGGTCTCTCAGCTGCATGGCGCCTATGGAATGGTGATTCTGGATAAACAGGACCCAGAGCGACTGCTGCTGGCGCGTTCTGGCAGTCCGATGGTCATCGGGCTCGGCATCGGTGAAAATTTCGTTGCCTCCGACCCCCTTGCCCTCCTGCCTGTGACACGTCGCTTTATTTATCTCGAGGAAGGCGACGTGGCGGAAATCACCCGCCGCGATGTGAACATCTTTTCCAGCGATGGCATTCCTGTCACTCGTGACATTCGCGAAACCAGCGCCACCTACGACGCAGGTGACAAAGGCCCTTACCGTCACTTCATGTTGAAAGAAATATTCGAGCAGCCCCTGGCCGTGAGCAATACGCTGGAGGGCCGGCTCAATGAGGCAGGTGTGCTCGACGAAACCTTCGGCAATGGCGCCGCCGAGCTGCTGAAAAAAATTGAACATGTGCAGATCATCGCTTGCGGCACCAGTTACCACTCCGGTCTCGTAGCGCGCTATTGGATGGAAGCCCTCGCCGGCGTGTCTTGCAACGTGGAGATCGCTTCCGAATTCCGCTATCGCAAATCCGTAGTCCGCCCTAACAGCCTGCTGGTGACTATCTCCCAATCCGGTGAAACCGCAGACACCCTCGCCGCTTTACGTCTGGGTAAAACCTTGGGCTACGTCACCAGTCTGGCAATCTGCAATGTCGCGGGTTCATCCCTGGTGCGCGAATCGGACTTGGCTTTCATGACTCGGGCCGGAACCGAAATCGGTGTGGCGTCAACAAAAGCGTTCACCACTCAATTGGTCGGTTTGGCGATGCTGGTACTCGCGTTGGGCAAGAGTCGTGAGCTGGGTGTGGAGCGCCAGCGGGAGCTCGCTGCGGCGCTGAAAAGTCTGCCGGGTATGCTGGAAGAGACTCTCAAACTGGCGCCGGTTATCGAAACCCTGGCGGTGGATTTTGCGGAGAAGCAGCATGCGCTCTTCCTGGGTCGAGGCGAGGAATACCCTATCGCCATGGAGGGAGCTCTGAAATTGAAGGAGATTTCCTATATCCACGCCGAAGCCTACGCGGCCGGCGAATTAAAGCACGGTCCCCTGGCGCTGATCGATGCTGATATGCCGATCATAGTTGTGGCGCCAAACAACGATTTGCTGGAAAAGCTGGCCTCCAATATCGAAGAGGTGCGTGCGCGTGGTGGCATGTTGTATGTCTTTGCGGATCAAACAGCACATTTTGAAACGTCGGCGGATATGAAGGTTATTAACCTTCCCCACTGCCATGAATGGTTGACGCCGATCATCTACACTTTGCCTTTGCAGCTGCTGTCATATTACGTTGCCGTTATTCGCGGCACGGATGTGGACCAGCCGCGTAATCTGGCCAAGTCGGTTACCGTGGAATGAGTCATCCGGGTTGGTATTGATCGTCAGGTGTTGAGAGGTAAAACAAGTGAAACCTGAACTGGCTCTGTGTTATTACCCGACTGCGGTGGCATTCATTGACGACAGCACGAGCTTCCTCGCCGCTGTCGAACTCGCCATGTCCAGTCGCTTCACTTGCATTACATTCAACGATCCCATCCGCGCGCTTAACCATTCCAATAATCTCAACAAGGTCAATTGGAACGCCTTTACCGGCAACGACTACAGCTACGCCAGCGACTCTGAACAATTCATCAAAAACACCCTGAATCTGTCGATCAACAAAATCTCCGACAGCGGCCGCTACGAGGAAATTTCCGTAGTGGTGGTGGATTACGATATGCCGGAAATGAACGGTATAGAGTTTTGCAAAAATCTGAAAAATCCCAACATCAAAAAAATTCTGCTGACGGGACAAGCAGGGTCCGATGACGCCATTAAGGCATTCAACAGCAATATTATTAATTACTACATTAAAAAGTCGGACGACGATTTATTCGAAACGCTCAGTCGCGCGATTCAGGAGATGCAAAACCGCTATTTCATTGATATATCCTCCTATATCAAAATCCGTGCGATCGACAATAAAAAATCGCTGTTCAACGATGCCAAGCTGTCTGAATATTTCAGCAATATTGTTAAAACCCATGATATTGTCGAATACTATTTTCTCACCAACCCGCCGCGCTACAAGCTCACCGCCCGCGATGGCAAAACATCGCTGTTTCTGGTGTACAGCCGTTACGATTTAAATGAGCAGATCCGTGTCATCAAGGAGGAAGCGGGCCCGGCGTGGTTGTTGGACGCACTGAAAACTGGTCATTACGTCCCTTATTTCCAATCGCGCGACGGATTTTTTGACCCGGAAAGTTTTGATGCGGAAAAAACCATATACCTAGCGGATGTGGTTGAAGGTCAGGACACTTATTATTGCGCTCATATCACCGATAGCAGCCGTGCTCTGGAACCGGTGTTGACGCCCAACCAGCCTTTCTATCATTAATTGAGCGACCCCAAATGACCTATTGCTTGGCCATTAAACTAAATAGCGGGCTCGTTTTCGCCGGTGACACCCGCACCAACGCTGGCGTTGACCGGGTCGCGTCCTATCGCAAGCTGTTCAGCTTTGGCAATGGTTCGACACACTCCATAGTGTTGCTGTGTTCGGGCAATCTGGCGACGACTCAGGCGCTGGTGGAAATGCTGGGCCGAAGCTGCCAGCAGCAGGACGGCTTGTTCAGCGATACTTCCCTGTTTGATACCGCGCGCAGAGTGGGCAATCTTCTGGTCGGCCTGATCGCCGAAGCGCAATCACGACCGGCGAATCAAGGCATTGATTTCGGTTGCAACCTGATTCTCGGCGGTCAGGTGGCAAATGAGGAACCGCGTCTTTTTCATATTTATCCACAGGGAAATTTTATTGAAACCAGCGTCGAAACGCCCTTCGTGCAAATCGGCGAAGAAAAATATGGCAAGCCGATTCTGGATCGCATCATAAGGCCGCACACGCCGATTGATCGCGCACTTATGTGCGCCCTGGTTTCCATTGATTCCACCATGAAAAGTAATTTGACTGTGGATATGCCGCTGGATGTTGTGGTGTATCACCGGGACAGTTTTGATTTAAGCCATGCGCGCCGCATCGAACGGGACGATCAGGAATTTGCCGAAATGCGCCGTTATTGGAGCGACGGATTGCGTCGCCTCATCGACGGCATACCCGCGCTCTCGATTTGATGTCGGAGTCTTGCTGATGTTGGAGCGACTGGATAAGGTTCTGGTGAACCAGGGGCTAGCCCAATCCCGCACTCAGGCGCAAAAGCTGATCGAAGCTGGCGCAGTGCGGGCGAAACTGCATGGTCGGTGGATGTCGCTGCGCAAACCGGCGCAAAAAATAGCACCGGATGCACTTCTGCAAACCGATGCGATTGAAGAGCTGCGATTTGTTTCCCGCGCCGGCTTGAAATTGGATCTCGCACTTCAACATCTCACAACCAGGCAAATATTGCCGGGCAATTTTCCGCAGGATTTATCCGCATTGGATATAGGCCAATCCACCGGCGGTTTTACCGATTGTTTATTGCAAAGAGGCGCAAGACAGATTGTCGGTGTGGACGTGGGATCCGATCAACTCGCCGAATCCCTGCGCCAGCACGCGGCGATTGTTTGTCTGGAAGGCATCAACGCGCGGGACCTGCCGCTGGAAGAATTGCTCGCCTACAGTAAAGGAGGTTTCGATATTGCGGTGATGGATGTGTCCTTTATTTCCCAGACGTTGATTATTCCAAATATTCCCCCGTTAGTGAAAAACGCTGGATATTTGTTGAGTCTGGTGAAGCCGCAATTCGAAGTGGGCGCGAAAAATATCGCCAAGGGCGGGATCGTGAAAAATGATCAACTCTATCCTGAAGTGCGCGACAAAATTACCGCTTGCGCCAGTGCGGCGGGTTTTACGGTGATTGATTATTTTGAATCCGGCATTGACGGCGGCGACGGCAACCGGGAATTTTTTATGCTCTGCCAAAAGCTTTGATTTCCGGAGCGGATCGCAATGCTTGATTATTTTTACTCAGAATCAACCACCGACTGGCGCGCACTGCGCAGTGACGGTTATCTGGAGGACGCGCGCATTGCGCGGCCGGACGGAGGCTGGATTTCCCTGGCCGAGCTCCCCGCGCTATTGCGTACTCTGCTGGTGACCGACGGCACCGTCACCAAAGTTCTGGAGGCGTTTTTTGGGAGCCGGTCAACGTCAATGCGCTCAAATTGGAAGTGAGCTGTGCTCCGCAAGCGATTCCCTGGTTGAATCTCGCCCAGGGCGAAGAAATTCTCTCGCGCCATGTGGAGTTGCGCGGCGCGCGCAGCGGCAACGCCTATGCCGGCGCTTTTTCAGTGGTGAAATTGACCGCTTTCGACCGCGACCTTCGCGACGCTCTGGTACACGGCAGCGTCGGCATCGGTGTACTGTTGCGCGAATCCGGCCTGGAAACCTACCGGGAAATCCTGGCGGTCGGAGTGGAGCCCAATACAACCGGTGAAGCGCGGGAGTTGCGCGTCTATCGCACCTATCGGATCACCCGCGCCAAACAACCGGTGATTCTGATCCGCGAGAGTTTCCCCTGGCATCTGTACGGCGAAGTTCCCGTATGAGGCAGCGTCCGCGCCCGCTTCTCTTGTTATAATCCCGCGCCTTAGCATCATTCGGACCCTCATGTTTTTCACCGAGCAGCGCCACCAGTTTTTCAAGCCTCTCACCACCAAGTATCGCGAGCAGGTGGTGGAATGTCTGTGCCTGTTGCATCAGCGTTTGTACGGTGCGGCGGCGGAGTACGGCCAGTCGCTCAGTCGCGAGCAAGTGATCGATATTTTTGAAGAAGCGTTGGCGCGGGCGCCGCTGCTGGAAGCGGACGGCGAAGAAATCGAACCGCGTTTCAAGAGCAACCGCGAACAGGCCAACTGGATTCTCAAACTCCTTTTGGATTACGGCTGGATCGAGCGCAAAGTCGATACCGCCACTTTGCAAACCACCTATCCGCTGACCCGCGCCGGTCGTTTGTTCGCCCTGCCGCTGGAGGAAATGGACCGCCGCCGTGTGCGCACCCGCCACCGCAATACTCGCAATACACTCAATTCACTCGAAGCGTTTACCAGCCGCGGCGAAGTGCACGATTTGTTGGACGCGCTGGAATATTCCGAGCGGATTATTGCCGATTTCACCGATGTCATTAGCGAACTCGAAGAGCGCAAACGCGATCTGGTCAAGCAGGTGGAATCGCAACTGCTGGTGCAGCAGGCGACGGATCAGTTTTTTGAATTTATGGAAAAACGTTTTCAGCCGGACTTGTCGATCCGACTTTCCGCAGATAGCGTAGAAAAACACCGCGACCGCATTTCCCAGGTGATTCAAAAAATTCGTCGCAAAGATAAAAGTTTCCTCCGCGAGTCCGAGCAGCGGCTGCGCGCCATGGCACCGGAACTGGTGATGGCGAATCAATCGGTGTTGTGGAATATTCTCGACACCATCGAACTGCGCATGCGCAACGCATCGGACATTATGCTGCCGGCGCTACGCATCGCGTTGCAGAGTTTTACCAAACGTGCGGACATTATCATCCGCCAATTGAGCTACATTTCCGCCAGCCGCGACGATGCGGCATTGCGCGCTTGTGATTATCTGGTTTCCCTGGACGAAAATCAGCGCAACACTTGTCTTGATCAGGTAGGGGAGCGTATGGCGGCGGTAACGGTTGCGCTGATTGATCCCGCCCAGGTAAAACTCAGCCCGCGCCGCCAGCCGGCGCGGGTGGATTCCGGTGTGCAGGAACAAGGCGCACTGGATCCAGATGCCCAAAAGGAAATTTTAATCCAAGCCCTGCTCGATCAGGCTTTTGTGCTGAACAACCAAAGCCTCACCGATTACATCCAGAAGGTGCTGATGGATGGGCGCCGTGTCAGCAGCCGCGATCTGCCGATCCGTGAAGCCCGCGATCTGCTCGCTGCCGCGCACATTATTGAATTGGGCGCGATTAACCACCTCAGCAGTGATTTTGAATTTCACGTGACCTTCGCCAAAAAAGAACCCTTTGCCAACGAATATTTCGCCCAGGCTGACGACTTTGTCATAGAGCTGCGGGAAAAAGCCGGAAGTTCCGCCAATGCTTAAAGATTGGGTGAGTGAGCAACTCAAAACCAAACATGTGTCCGCAGACGAATTCACCGAATTATTGATCCGTCTGTTGGATTACGGTGTTTTATGTCGCGATGAAAGTGCGGTGGAGCAAAAATTCTACGACCGTTTTGTCCAGTGTGAAGAATTAGTCGAGGATTATCTGAGCATGCTCGCTCTGCGCCTGGACCACAATCGCCGTTTCGGTTTTGTGCGGGTATTTCCTCCGGGTGCGCAGGTGCCGGGTTTGCAGGATGAAGATCAGCAACCGTTCAACGGCGGTATGCGCGCGCGGTTGAATCAGATGGAAGTCGCGCTGGTATTGGTGTTGCGCATCGAATACGCCAAACAATTGCGCGAAGGCCGTGTAGACGAAAACGGTTGTGTATTGGTGTCCATCGAATCCCTTGGTATCGCATTCAATAATTTATTGAAGCGTTCTCTGCCGGAAAATCTCACCGAACGCAAAGCTCTGTTGCGACGCATGCGTCAATTGCGCCTGGTGCATTATCAACAGGAAGACGATCTGGACAGTGGCGAATCCTGGCTGCGTATACGCCCGGCCATTACTAGCTTCGTCACCGACGAAGCTTTGGAAACTCTGCTCAGTGGAGCCGAACTTGAAACCAGCGCGGAAATGCCGTTGGAAAAAAGCAGCTCCACTTCTTTGTTTGAAGGCGAAAACTGATGTTTCTCAAACGCGCCATACTGATCAATTGGGGCAATATTCCGCAGCTCGAATTGGAGTTCGGCCCGGTCAATTTATTTTCCGGTGGCAACGGCTCAGGGAAAACCACCGCCGCCGATGCGATCCAGGCGCTGATGACCGCTGCGCATGAAAATCTATTCGCCTTCAATCCAGGGCAGGATGAGACTACCCAGAAAGGTCGCGGTGGCAAACAGGTGCGCACCCTCGCCTCTTATCTGCTCGGCTGCGACGACGGCAGTTATGCGCGCACCGGCACGCACGATGCCTACGTCGCGGGAGTGTTCTGCCCCACTCAAGGCGAAGATTGCGAAGCCTTCACCGCGGTGATGGCGATGCGCGGCCACCTGGAGAAATCCGGAGCGGTGAAACAGGCGCGTCTGGATGAATTATCTTTTTTGATAGTGCCGTTTGAACAATTGCACCTGCATCACTTTGTCAAACAGGACAGCGGTGGCAAATATATTCTGCAGATAGAACGTCTGGCGCCGAATCTGAAGAAGGAGTTTGGCGCGGGCGCGGTGGAGGTGTACGACAAAAAAGGCGCTTACCTGCGCAGGCTCTACGCCGCATTGCGCGGTCGCAAGGATTCGGTATCGGATCGCGAAGCGCGGCACGCTGCTCGCACGTTTTCCGGTTTTATGGCGTATAAGCCGGTAAAAAGCATCCATGAATTTGTGGCGGGAGAAATTCTCGAACCACGCGATCTGGGCGAAGCCATCCGCAGTGTTTCGGATTTGATGAAAACCATTCACGACATGGAAGCCAAAGCGGTCGCGATAAAAGAAACCGTACAATTGCTGGAGACTGCGCGCACAATCACCGCAGATTATCAAACCCATTGGACGAGCCGCCTTGTCGACCAGTATGCCCTCTGCAGCGCCAATCTCTGGCAGACGCAGCAGGTTTATTTAAAAAATAAAAATGAGCAGAAACTGCAACAGCAAAAAATTCTCGAGCTGCAAGACACCATTGATCAGATTGATCGCCAGCGCCAACAATTGCACCAGGTGATTGTCGGCCTAGAGGCGCGGCGCCAAGGTATAGCGGCACTGCGTGACAAGGATTTGTTGCAAGAGGATATTAACCGGTTGCAAACCAAACTGACGGAATTCGCCCGCCCAGTGTTGAGTCATCTGCAGCATTTGCAAACCAATATTGATGCCGCTGCAAATCTGCTCGAACAATTGCAGCGCACCTCCGTTGCGGTGGACCTGCCCGCGCTGGAGCAGCGTGATTTCGTTCAGCTGACGCGCCAAATTTCCCAGAATCAGGGCGCGCGGGATTTGGATGCACGACAACTGCTCAACCAGGACTGGATTGATCCAAGCACGCTCAACGAAAAAATCACCGCCATTATCGGCTGGCAAAATCAGCAGAACCGCTGGGTGGAACAGATTGCGGGCAACGAAGCCAACTCGGGCGACAGCTTGCGTGAAGCGGTCTATAGCTTGGTGGCGCGACGCAATGAAACTCGCCAGCGTCTGCAGCGTGAGCTGAGTGAAAAAAAACGCGAGATCCATTTGCTGCAAGATCAGCAGGTGAAATATCCGACCTATGTGGAGCAGGCTTTAAAAGTTATCCGCGAAACATTTCCCAAAGCGGATCCTAAAGTGTTGTGCGATTACGTCGATGTGACCGATGCGCGCTGGCAGATGGCGATCGAAGGCTATATGGGCGGCGCGCGCTTCGGCATTATGGTCGAGCCCGAATGGGAGGCCGACGCCATCCGCACCTTGCCCAATATGCGCTCCGAGCGCAGCAGCAAGGCGCGCATTATTCAGGGAACCAAAGCGGCGCGCGATGCCGAGCGCAGTCATTGTCCGCCGGATTCCATTATGGAATTAATGACGTTCAGCCACAGCACGGCGGCGGATTATTTAAAAGTGTCTTACGGCAGTGTGGTTCAGGTGCCGGATGCGGAAACATTAAAAACCACTACGCGCGGTCTTACCGCTGATGGTTTGGCCTCCGGCAATTACGCCATGTGGCGCTGTGATCTGGCGGAAGGCGAATTGGTTTTTGGTAAATCCGCTCGCCAGCGAGCGCTGAAAGCGCGCGAACTGGAATTGGAGCGGCTGATTCACGCAGCGCAGGAAGCAGAGCTCGCTTACCAGCAGGCAATTCAATTGCAGGAAATCTGTCAGCGGGTCAAGCCGGTTTATCTCTATCAACCGCTGCAGGAAATGCTGCATATTCAGACCCAACTGCAGAGCGCAGAACAGGCACTCGCCAAGCTCGATTTGAAGAATGCGCAATTTCTTGAGCAGGAATTGCAGGACAAAAGAGAGGAATATCTCGCAAGCGAAAAATCAGCCAAGTTGCGCGAGCAGGAATTAGGCGGTCTCAAGCAGCAATTGCAAAGTCTGGAACAGAGCATTCATCAGCTCGCCAATAAACAGGAACACCTGGCGGCAGAGCGGGATACAGCAGAGCAGGCGGTGACGACAATTGTGCAGGTGCTGCCGCGGTTTGATGCAGAGACTGTTCTGCAGGAAGTTGAGGAAATTGCGCGCAATCAGGAAGTGGATTACGAGGCCCAGATCCGCAGCCACGGCGATCGTCTCAATCATCTAGAGCGCGAGCTATTCAAAATTATCCAGCTCCACAATCAATCGGCGGTGCCGCAGGATCAACTGGTTTACGACACGGCATTTTCCGAGCTGCATTCGGTCGCGTTTTTCCAACACTGGATACATCTGGCGGGTGCCATTGAAGCGCTGCACAACCGCTTGAAGAACAATATTCTGGTGGAGCGGCATCGCCAGTTGCGCCAGCTGAAAGACAGTTTTAATACAGCCTTCGTCACCAATCTCTGCCACTCGATTTATCAGGCGATCAACGAGGGAAAAAATGTTCTCGAAGATCTCAACCGGGAGTTGAGTCACCACTGTTTTGGTAGCGATCGCGAGCGATTTTATTTTGCAATGGATTGGGTGCCGGAATATCAAGAGTATTGGCAATTTTTCAAAACCATTATCAATATTCCCAACCTCGGTGACGGCGCCACTTTGTTTGAGCTGGACCTGCCGCCGAAGCAGGCAGCAACCCGCGACCGTTTGCTGGCGATGTTGCTGGATGAGGATCATCAGACCGCGCACCGGGAATTGGCGCGGATCAGCGATTATCGCAATTACCGCCGCTACGAAATTTACAAACAGCCGGAAAACAAAGAGCCTATTGCCCTCAGCCAATACGGCACGGGTTCCGGCGGCCAATTGGAAACACCTGCCTATATTATTCGCGCGGCGGCGGTGACATCGGCATTTCGTTTTAACGAAGGCAAATCCCATTTGCGCATGGTGATGGTGGACGAAGCCTTCTCCAAAATGGACGAGACCCGCTCGCGCGAAGTGATTCGCTATTTGACGGAGAGTTTGGGCCTGCAGTTGATTTTTATTATGCCCACCAGCAAATCCGGTCCATTTTTGGACATGATCAGCAATCAGTTGGTGTTCAGCAAATGCCCCACTCAGGAATCGATTGGTGAATTGAGAACCCGCGTATTGGTGGATCGCAAAGTTTGCCGCCAGGACCAGATCGCACGATTGTGGGCCAATCACCGTAAAACCATCCGCCATCAGGCGGCGCTGGACTTTATGGACGGCATTTGGGAACAAAATCTGACTTAAAGGTTGTGACAATATGTTGCGTGCCAATATTTTTTTATTCATCGCCGCCATCAACGGCTTTCTCGCGGTATCACTCGGTGCCTTCGGCTCCCACGGCCTTAAAAGCCGGCTGAGCGAGTACCACCTCGCTATTTGGCAGACCGGCGTGCAATATCATTTCTATCACGCTTTGATCTTATGCGTTGTCGGAATTCTGTGGAGCAAATCCGCCGCCAGTGGCTGGGTTAACGCCGCAGGATATTTATTTATTGCCGGTATTATTCTGTTTTGTGGCAGCCTTTATTGGCTTGCCCTTGGTGGTCCGCGCTGGCTCGGGCCGATCACACCCATCGGCGGATTGTGCTTTTTGCTCGGTTGGCTGAGCATCGCGGTGAGTGCCCTTCGCTTTGGCAGGATTGCTTGATCGAGGTCTGAAATCGTCGCTCAATGAAACGATTTCTTGCCCGCCACGGTGTGCTACTGGTTCTTCAGATACTGCTGGTCATGTTTTTGGTGCAGTTGGCCAACGAGTTCAGCAATGGGGCACTGCGTGTCTTTGGCATACATCCGAGGGAGCTGTTCAGTCTCCCCTTTATTTTTACCGCACCCTTTGTTCACGGTAACTGGCTTCACCTTGCCAATAACGCGCTAGGTATTTTGATTTTCAGCTGCTTAACCCTGGTTAGGGGAAAGCGTTTTTACGGACAGGCCAGCGCGTTGATTATCATCTTGGGCGGTCTGTTGGTCTGGCTGCTGGGGCGTCCTGCGGTTCATATAGGTGCGAGTGGTTGGGTGTTCGGCCTGTGGAGCCTAACGATCACCTTGGCTTTGTTCGAGAAAAGTGTGATTAATGTTCTAATCTCCTGCCTGGTCATCCTTTTGTATGGGGGTATGATCCTGGGTGTGCTGCCCAATCAGCCAGGTGTTTCGTTCGAGGGGCACGCTTTTGGAGCATTGGCTGGAGTTCTGGCAGCCGCCACATTCGGCCGGCGATACCGTAAATGGAAATGGCGCTGATACCAACTATCGGTGCAAGTTCGTTGAATCCCTGTACTTGGCAACGGTTTTGCATAATGCCGCAGGCGCAAAACTCCTCATTTCCGCCGCGTCAGGCGACGGGAATTTTTACATTAAGCCGTTGATAGTATTAAAAAATTTTTCTTAAATTTTTTTCGGATATTTGCCTTCTTTGCCGTTGCAATTGAAAGCGAGCATCGCTTATTGTTAGCCCCGCTGGCGCAATGAAGCACACAGCTTATCCGATGATAGAGACATCAAATTATTTTCTGCACGGTTTCTGCAGAGTGTGTTGCAGCTCTATCAGGAAGTACCAGCTCAACAACACAATTGAATTATGGAGAAGACAACATGGCCATCTATATCGAATACGAAGGAATCCCCGGCAACGTAACAGCGGAAGGTTTCGCTAATCATATTTCCGCCCATTCAATCCAGTTTGGCGTGGGCCGAGGCATCACCATGGAGGCAGGTCATATGGCCAACCGTGAAGCCACCCGTCCAAGCCTGAGTGAAATCACTTTCACCAAAAATGCTGACATTTCTTCCACTCCTCTTTTCAAAGAGTCCGTAACGGGTTCTACGGGCAAACTGGTAAAAATCAAGTTTGTACAAACCGGCGCAGACAATGTTATTCAATTCATGGATTACGAGCTGCAGGATTGCTTGGTTAGCGGCTATTCCATTTCTGCCGGCGGTGAGAGCGATCCAGTTGAGAGCATCACTCTTAGCTACGCCAAATTGCTGGTCAACTATCATGACTACGATAAGAAAAATGCTGGTAAGAGCCCGCAGCGCGCTGGCTACGATCTGACAACGGCAAAACCGCTGTAATCCAGCAGGCTCAGGACGCTAAACGTCCTATCCCAGAAAATAGCCTGCAAGCGACGCGAGCAGGCTATTTGTAGTTTTGGGGTGTTGATAGATCACAATAGTTGGTCAAATGGACTCCTCAAGGACGAGCTGGGTGTATCTTAAAGCTCAGAATATAGACAAGGTGACGTCATATGGGTCAAATCACGCAAGAACATCGCCTGATCTCCATCACGGATTTCTCTCTCGGCAAAGATACCTTTGTTATCACTTCCCTGAGCGGTATCGAATATATCTCTGGATTGTTCGAATACGAATTGGAATTGTATTCCGACAATCATCAGATCTCCCCCGACAAGATCGTTGGCAAGTCGGCGACAGTCACTATTCAGAACGAGCACAAACGTCGTTTTAACGGATTTATCTCCTCTTTCACGTTTGGCGAAGTCGGCCCGCACAATTATCGTCGTTACCGAATGACAATGGTGCCCTGGCTGTGGTTTCTCACGCGTACACAGAATTGCCGTATTTTCCAGGAAAAAAACACCAAACAGATTGTGACCGAGGTTTTTGGCAGTCTCGGATTTTCAGATTTTGAGTTCAAGGCGAGCGGTGGAAAAATCCGCGAATACTGCGTTCAGTACCATGAAAGCGATTTCCAATTTATCTCCCGCCTTCTGGAGGAAGATGGCATCGCTTACTATTTTCAGCACACCGACGGTCAGCACAAATTGATTCTGGTCGATCAGGTGAATGCGTATGAGGAAGTGAAAGAAACAAATCTGGAGTATTCAAAGGGAAATATGCCCAATACCCAGATTCATCGCTGGGAGCATTTTCATAAATTCAAGAAGGGTCACTGGACTCTCAACGATTACAACTTCAAAGAGCCGAAGAAAGACCTCAAAACATCGACAAAAAGCAAAAGCACCTTCGCCGATAATGCCAAATTCGAACATTACAGCTACGCCAGCCTATACGATTTTTCCGCAGGCGCGGATCTGGTAAAAATTCGCCTCGAAGCAGAGGAGACCTTTCGCGATCTGGTGGAAGGTGCGAGTGACTGCTCCAGCTTTTACGCCGGTGGAAAATTCAAGCTGGCCAAACACGATACGGCGGGCGAGCGCGATAACTATATCTTGGCATCGGTGCGCCATTATGTGAGCGACGCGAGCTTTTTCTCCGGCCAGGAAGGTCAGCCGGAATACCACAACGAATTTGTTTGTATCCCGTCTAAAGTCCATTTCAGACCGCAACCCATTCATGAAAGACCTCTGATGAAAGGCCCGCAGTCGGCAATTGTGGTGGGGCCAGCCGGAGAGGAAATTTATATCGATGAACACTGCCGGATCAAAGTGCAGTTCTATTGGGATCGGCAGGGGAAGAACGACGAAAATAGCACCTGCTTTATCCGCGTCGTACAGAGCTGGGCCGGCAACCAATGGGGCTCTTCATTTATTCCGCGCATTGGTCACGAGGTGATCGTCAACTTTTTGGACGGAGACCCGGATAGACCGCTGGTGACAGGGTCGGTTTACAACGGTTGGAACAAGCCCGTTTACACCTCGAAAACCCAGAGTGGCATTAAAAGCCGGTCCACCAAAGGCGGAACTGCGCAAAATTTCAATGAACTTCGCTTTGAAGACAAAAAAGGCGGCGAGCAGATTTATCTTCATGCGGAGAAGGACTTCGATACCCATGTGGAAAATGATCAAAGTCTGACGGTGGAAGCCAACCGCAATAAAATGGTGGGCAAAAACGAAACCTATGAAATCAAGGAAAATCGCAATAAAACCATAGGTGGCAACCAAACCGAATCCGTTGCCAAAAATATGACGTTCGGCGTGGGCAAAAATCTCAGCATTGACATAGGTGAGAACCACACGGAGACCATCGGCAAAAATATGACCATCACGGTCGATAAGGATCTTCAGGAAAGCGTCAGTGGAAAATATACGGAGAAAGTCACTAAAGAATACTCTCTCAGCGCCAAAACCATCACATTGCAAGCCGACGATCAGATTACGCTGAAAACGGGATCGGCATCTATCGTAATGAAGAAAAATGGCGACATCACCATTTCCGGTAACAACATTAATGTGAAGGGTTCTGGCAACGTGGTGTTGAAAGGCAGCAAGATAACCAACAACTGATCATATGACTGACTCCTCGCCAACATCAAAAAGTGGATTGTTCATTGACGCCCAACCAGTTTTGGCGCCGGGTGAAATTATTCTTGGACAACTCCTGGATCTTGATCACCAGGGAAATCCTTTGGTGGATTACGATTGCAATCCGGATGATATCGCGCAGGTCGCCGTGTCGACCTTGCCTATTATCCGTCAGCACCTGGGCCGGCAAGTTGCCCTCTTGTTCGCCTCCGGAAATTTGCGTAAACCGGTAATCATGGGGTTCATCCATAACCCATTGGATGCATTACTTGAAAATTTCTCGGATGCAAATTCAGAAAACATCACTTCCGGATCAAACAGTGTAGAAGAAGGTACCTTCCGAGATATCGTAACAGTGGATGGTCGGAAGGTTGTGATCGAGGGAGAAGAGGAAGTCGTTTTGCGGTGCGGCGAATCCAGTATAACTTTGACCAAGGCGGGTAAAATTGTTATTCGCGGCAAATATCTGCTGAGTCGCGCCAGCGGTGTCAATCGCATCCTCGGCGGCTCCGTACAGGTGAATTAATTTACTGTTCGGAAATTGGTGTACCGATGCTACAGCTTAAAAACAACACTCCGTTTGCTGCGGCTATCGCGGTTTTTCCCAATGAGCAAGGCATCGAAACGATCTACACCTTGGTCAAAGCCACTTTTATTTTCTTTCCACGTCTGACTTTGGCGCCGGAGCAAGCGCAGCCTCAGCAAAAAGATGAATACACCGGTGAGCTGGGTGAATCGAGCTTGCTCCTTGCATCGGATTACCACACAGGCAAGGCTGGCACGGATGTCGTAATGACGGGGTCGGCCTGTAGTCCGGATTTACATGATGTCACCCAGCTTGATGTCGGCCTTGAGATAGCTGGTGTGTATAAGACTATTCGAGTGTTTGGTGATCGCGTCTGGGACAGGGGGCGACCAACAGCCACCGCCGCCTTCGCTCAGATGCCGCTCACCTACGAACGAGCATATGGAGGCACTTTGCTGGTAGACGGCGAATTGCATCAGCAAGAGGAACGCAATCCCATTGGGTTGGGCTTCTACGGCGATTTAGCCGCGTCTGAGGTGGAAGGCTGGCCTTTGCCGAATTTGGAAGATCCGCGACAATTGCTTCATTACCCTGGTGTTAGACCCGCACCCGCCTGTTTTGCCCCGGTGGCTCCGCATTGGCAGCCAAGAGCAAGTTATACAGGTACGTATGATGAATACTGGCAGCAAAATCGCGCACCTTTTTCTGCCCGCAGATTATCAGTCCAGATTTATGAATATGGCGCCGCAAGATCAAATATTTCTGGATTCTTTGCGTGGTGGAGAGCCCGTTTCGATTAGCGGCATGCATCCTTCGGGTATTTTGAATTTTAATCTGCCAAAAATTACATTGGTCAATCATGTGCAAAGGCGCAATCAGGAAGCGGTGGCTCCTTTTGTCCTGGAAACAGTTCATCTGCAGCCCAATCAACTTCAGTTGAGCATGGTTTGGCGATCCACGTTTCCCTGCGATAAAAAACTGCGCACCATCAAAAATATTAGCGTCAACATGATTCGCTGAAGGAGATAAGAAATGTCACAGACAACGTTTGCCAATAGTTGCGGCATTGTTCATAAGGGAAGCGGTGGTGTAAGTGTTGTTTTTCCTGATGTCTGCAAAACACCGCCGGGTCCCGTGCCAGTTCCCTATCCCAACGTTGGTATGGCATCGGATACCAGCAAGGGTCCAAAGTCGGTTAAAACCGATGGCGAAATGCCTATGGTTAAGGAGGCGCAATATTCCCGCAGCAGCGGCGATGAGGCGGGTGTAGCCAAGGGTGTAATCAGCAATGATCAAATGGGCGTTTGTGAATTTATGATGTATTCATTCGATGTGAAATTCGAAGGTAAGAATGTTTGCCGCATGGGCGACCCTTTATTTCACAACAAAAAAAATATTATGGGTTGATGAGCGAGCGTGATAGAGAACCCTCCCGTATCCCCCATCATGCAAGGCTATCGACCTATTTTCGAGCGCCTCCTGGATGATGTTGCATTTTTATGGCAACAGCGATCTCAGGCAGAGAATCATCCGGCGTACTTTCAGTGGGATCTGGAGGCGATGGATGAGCGGATACAAAATTATCTGCGTGCGTTACTTCAGGCACCGGAGATTTCCTGGAGCTTATTTGAAGAGTCAGCAGATGTGGCCGACGCGGGCTATTTTTTCGCCGCAGCTATTTTGGCATTTCACTGTTTGAATACAAAAAATATCCGGAGATTAACGGAGCTTGCGGCGGAAAATAGCGCATGTGCTTCGGGTATTGGCGCTGCCATGGCTTGTCTTCCGGGAAATTTGGTACATCCCTGGATAAAAAAATTTCTGCTCAGCAAAGACAAGCATCACCAGTACTTAGCGTTGTCCGCATGTCTTATTCGACGTGAAGATCCCCGCGCCTATCTGACGGCTCTTATTGAAAACGTAGAAAGCCAATCTCATACTGAATTATTTGTCTGTGCGTTGAAATTGGCGGGTGTGCTAAAACGCGCTGATTTGTTGCCCATGCTGCGCCAAGCGATGGCTGACGAACGTGAAGAGGTGAAGTTTCGGGCAGCCTGGGGCTGTGCTTTATTGAGAGATAATTCGGCCGCTTCCACATTGCAGGGTATCGCAATGACAAATAGTGAATGGCATAAAGAGGCATTGGCAAGTCTTCTGCTTTTACTGGAAATTGGTCCGGCGCGCGCGCTAGTGGATGAGCTCGCGCGCAGTGAAGATACGCGGCGTCGCGCGATTGATGGATGTGCTCTGCTGGGTGATGTCAGTGCGCTGCCATGGCTGTTGCAGATGGCGCGCGAGCCGAAATTAAATCGGCGGGCTGCACATGCTGTCATTAGCATCACAGGAATAACGCCCGAAGATAATTGGTTGAGCGCTGAACCAGTGGAGGAAAAACATGATATGGAAGCTGATCTGGATGAGGATCTGCCTCTCATAGACAGCGACAAACTATCGGCGGCGTGGCGACAAAACAGCTCGCTGTGGGAGCCGGGGCAGCGTTACTTCCTTGGACAGCCTCTACAAGTGGAAAATTTGCTCTATCTATTTCACCAATCCAACCAGCGACACCGCCGATCTGCGGCCCTGCATTTGGCAGCGCTTTTGCCAGATCGACCGTTGCTCAATCACGCCCGCGGGGAGCCGTTTCGTTTATGAACTTATCGAAGCTGCTTCTGATCAGCGCGCAATTTGATTTCCGCAACAGGTGCCAGTAATGGACGATCCGGTTTACGTGGCGAACACTGGTCTTATTACCGCAACTGGCTGCACCAGCGACATGGTGAGTGCAGTATTTCGCACGGGCATTTCTGCATATCAACGGGCTAATTATTTTACTTACGACCGTCATCTGGTCACTCTGGCACAAGTTCCAGAAGAATCCTTGCCGCCGCTCGCGGAATATTTCGATACCGCCAGCTGCTCCTTGCGCGACCAGCGTCTGATTAGAATGTTGCAAGTGTCGATCGAGCAAGCCTTACCAAAATTTTGTGACCAGCCAATTCCGTTGTTGTTGGCTGGCCCAGAAAACTATCGCGGTTTGAACCATCAACTCAGTGAAAAATTTCTAAGCCATTTTGCGCAGCAAATTGCTCTCCCCATCAATTACCAAGTCAGCCGAATAAATAGCCTGGGGCGCGCAGGCGTACTCGAGGCATTGCGACTGGCCCGGCACTATCTCTTGGACCAAAGCCTTCCGTATGTTCTGATCGGAGGCGTGGATACGGCGCAAAATAGCGCGTGGCTCCAGATGCTGGACGAAGGCGAGCGGGTGAAATCCGAAAGGCCGGACACCTCCGATAGTTTTGTACCGGGAGATGGAGCAGGTTGTCTGCTGCTCACCGCAGATCCGACGCTCGCAATGCGACACGGCGATTATATTATTGCGCTCACGCCGCCTGGGTTTGGGCACGAGGACGGTCATTTATACAGCGATGAGCCCTATCTTGGCGAAGGTCTTCATGCCGCCGTCCAGCAGACCCTGCGGTATTTACCGGAGCACCTGAAGATCAATCGCCTTTATAGCAGCGCTAATGGCGAAAGCTATTGGACCAAGGAGCTTGGCATAGCCATGACTCGCGCAAGCGCCCGGCTGAACGACCTGCAACACGAACACCCTGCCGATACTTACGGAGATATTGGCGCGGCCACAGGGGCGGCGCTGATCAGTTTGGCCTGTTATGACCTGCGCCACATGCAAACGCCCTCCCCATGTCTAATCACCACGTCATCCGATCATTCATTTCGGGCGGCGGTTTGTTTAATTCCAGAAAGGATTGTGTCATGACACAGGTAGGTGAAGGTATCGCCGTCACCCAGGTCAAAGACCCGGAAGAAGATCATTGGGCACAACTGCAATACACCTATCCTGATGGGTCGGCGGTGCAGGGAATGTTCACCGCGAAGGATGGCGCCGGGATGACTTGGACCGGCTATCTGAACGACCAGGGCCAGCCTGCCTGAGTGGGTTGCCATCCGGTTCGGTGGAATACCAGTTATTGCCGAGTGAGTCTTTGGACTATGAGCTGCAGGATATGCGCAGCCAAATACAAACTGTGTTGGACGGCATACTAGAGGAGCAGCGCGCGGAAGCTAAAGCTCATCAGGATGAATTGGACAAACAGTCGACCCTCGGCAAAACCTACAGCTATACGGCCGCTGTCGGCCGGGGTTTGTGGAACGGCGCCATAGGCCTGCTGACATTTGCGAAAGATGTTGTGGTTAAAGTGGGCGAGGTAGCGTTATTTCTCAGTCCCATCACCCGGATGAACAACCTTTTACAGGCGTCCTACACCAGCTACCGAAACGGCGAACTCACCTGGGCCGAATGGCGTGAGAGCCTGACCAAAAATTATCAGGACGAGGAGTTCAAGGATCTCGCAGACCTGATCGGCATTGATATTCGTAATCTCGATAAAGATGAAGTACTTTCCATCGTCACAGAAGCTTATGAAATTGTCGCTTACATTGCGGACGATACAGAATTTCGTGAAATGTTCATTCAGTTCGGCAAGGATTACGCCGGAGCCCAGTCCGGTATTGAATGGGCTGAGTTTGCTGGAGGCGGACTTTTTGAAATTGTTTTGACTGCACTATTGCTGGCTTTTTACCGGCGGACTCGGCAATGTTGCCCAAGCCGCCAGTAAAGTCCGCCACGCCGCCCGCCTGCGCACCCTCGGCGGCATGCTCCGCAAACTCGGCAAGCTTTTGCAGCGCAAAAAGCTGAATAGAAAGACAACGGGTGGGGTGGATTCCAAGCATAAGGTGGAGGCGGAGAAGCCTGAGGGACAGAGGTTGAATTCGGGAGGGGGAGCCCGCGATTCAGACAGTTCAGGCTCCATCGGATTACGGGGTCGCCTTTTTTGGCGATGATAACGTTGCGTACTATACACCGGCGAACGCTACCATTGGCCGCCAAGGCAAGTCATTTTTCTTCATGCCTATCGAAGATTCTAGCATTGTAAAAAATTCTGCTGATGCGGCGCGTTACACAGGTAGAGCGCCTTCTGCAGAAAGAGCGTATCTTGCAGATAAAGATATTTACGGTCTTAGCTTCCCAACTGAGGGGATGAGCGTTGCGAAACCTACCGCTGCGGATGCAGGTGGATGGCCTCACTTTCTCGAAGGCGGACACACGGCAGTTAAGACAGGAGACGGACCTAATGCGGGGTATCTTGTGAATCCAACTAGGGAGTTTGTAGTGCCTGGTGGAAGCCCTGTACCACCAGGGTCTGTATTATTCAAATTGGGACCTAAGGGTGAGTGGATTCCTATGAGGAAATATTAATGGCTACGAAATGGGAAGAGAAAGGTTGTGATATTTGCCGGAAATTGTGGGAGTCGGGGAGTAATCCACCTGAGATCGCCGTAAATTACGAGCTTCATTCAAGACTGCATAGATGCAATGAATGTGGAACTTATTGGGAGCAGTATGAACGCTATGCTGATGTTGTCGACGCAAATGAAGCGCGACTAAACTATCCCGAAGCTTTTCCGGAGACTGACGAATAAATGACAGAAAGACTTATACCAGAGAATGAATTGGAAAGGCTCCTCGTCGACGCTCAGTCCGGAAAGATTGATTTCCAAGAGTTTATTCGGTTCTTCTTGAAGGCGGATATCTTTGTCCCCAGTGCGGCAGAGGTCATGCAGGATGGATCAGGTTTGGAGCCTTTATTGTTCGACAAGAAAGGGACCCAGATGTTAGGTGTCTTTACCTCAATGAGCAGAGTTAGCTTATTTCAAAACATGGCTTCATTTTGTATGTCGATGAAAGGATATGACTTGATTTCCCTTATGCCGGAAGACATTGGCCTTGTTGTGAATCCAGGTTTTGATAAAGGGCTTGAAATATCTCCTTCAGGGTTAAAAGCGATCTTCAAGGACCATAGCCTTAGCTAAAATCAGAGGCAGCCTAATAGACCTTCGTTTGCTCATATCTCTTGGGGGACAACAGTGCTAGAAGGACACCTCCATACGCTTCATATGAAAAAGCTAGTAAAACTTGATCCCGTAACTAAGCGTTATGCAGAGGTTGACCAAGTAAAGTTGGTTCGAGTCACCAAAGACCTGCTTTCTTTTTTAAAAAAGGAGATTGCTACCTCGGACCCTAATGGAGTTTGGCAGTGGGTGGTGCCACTATGCGAAGGAGTTTTGAGCAACACAATTTCAGCGCCTATCCCATACGCAGATGTGCCATTGAAATATCAGCTAAGAGAAGGGATGCTTTCAGAAGAGTTTGAAGATCTATATGCGCCTTTTGTTAACTGTGTAACTGCAACGAAAACAGTGAATACTCCGGAAATTGAAATAGATGGCGACATATATGTCTATGTTGATTTCGAAAGCAAGATTTAGGACGGAGTTTTATCGAAAGGCATTGGAGATGATGGCGATTTCTTTCACAAGCCGTTTACCCCAGGGCAGACAGAACGCCCTTATCGCATTATCATTACCCACCGCGCTGGAGCCCACCTAGCCGCTATTTACCAAGCGATAGCGAGGTTTTCTGGTGATTTTTTGATCGACAATGACCGTCGAGCGACGTCGGCGGTGAGTTCTAGGTGCCTCATGTCATACGTCTTCAGGAAGAAACGGCCATGCGGATGGCCGCTGATTCAGATCTTCGCGCTCGTGTTTGCCCTGTCGCTAAGCGCAGCTTATTCCTCTTTTGCCGCAGCGCAGGGCGGCCCTGCTTCTGTAAAAGTTTCCGAGCCGGGCCAACTGGAAGCAGCCGATCAGCGATATCAGGAATTTGTTGATCTTTTTCTTCGTGAATATCTGAAGAAATATCCGGCTAGCGCCGTAAACAACATCGATGATCTTGTTCACAAAGTTTCCTCGGTATCGACATTGGAAGCTCTGGCGGCCATTCGCACGAATCAGAGTCTGCTGCTCCAGAATACGACTAAAAAAGAATTTACGACTTTATTGGAATATGTGTATCGCCATAACGATACAGCAACGGTACAGACGTTGGCTGAAGGATTGAAAAATCAGCGCGATTCCGCGGCCCTGTCCGGCCATTATTTTCTCCTGGCGAAATACTACGAATCCCGCCAGAACTGGAAGGGAGTTCAGGCGGCGCTTGGCAAGGTCGACGTTCGCGAGCTCAGTGCTGCAGACACTCATTATTATCATCTGCTGATGGGGTTCACGTTACAAAACCTCAAGCAGCATCGAAAAGCGTTGATCTCATATCAGCAAATTCCTCCGAGCTCTCCATACTTCAGCCACGTAAAACTAAATGAAGGCACCGCATTTCTGCGGCAGGGGTGGTGGACGGAAGCGCATATTGAATTTGAAAAGGCAATCAAATCGCTGGATCAAACCGGACAAAATCCTGAGTTGCGCAATCGCATCCTGGTGGTGTTGGGTTACTCGCAATTGAATTATGAGTTTTACCGGGATGCCCGCGACACCTTTCGCAAAGTCGCGCTCAATAGCGGTTCCATGAATAAAGCTTTGATGGGAATTGGTTTGGCCGCCGCATATCAAAAGGATTTTGCCGGGGCAGCCAATGCATTTTCGCTCCTGGCGGAAAAAACTCCTGCCGATTTGAGTGTTGATGAAGCCTACCTGTTGCTGCCGACCGCGCAGGTGGAAGCCAAAGATGGCGCGGGTGCGGCGACTTCCTATCAAGCCGCCATCCGCCATTATGAAAATAAAATTCGTGAGCTTGCGAATTTTCAGCAGAAGCTCAGAACCTCCAGTTTTGACTCATCACTCAATCTGATTAGAGAGCTGGAAGCTAAAGCTGCTGAGATCTATGCCGCACAGGAAGGAACTCTGAATTTTCTGCTGACCAATTATCAAGATCTGCTGGCCATGCGCGAGGCGAGTTCCACGCTTGGATTGACGGCGCAATATTCAGCACTACAGGCTGATTATAAAAAGCTTTTGGAAGGAATCACGCTGCAGAAAATCGACGCTCGCATCGAGGTTCTAAACAGTTATTTAAGTCAAGCCAAATTCGGTATGGCGCAACTCTATGACAAACCTTAAACAATCGCTGCTCTCTGTTGCAGTCGTCGGCCTGATGTTGGGCGGTTGCAGCTCACAACCACAACAAACCGGCACCGTGGGTGATCTGGATAAACCGCTTAAATCCGCTCGGGCGGAGTCGAAACCTACAGCGAGTCGCAGTAAGGAAGAGATAAAAAAAGCTTACTATGATTACGTGCGTGACGCGGATCAAGATGACAAATTGCGTGTTGGCGCAGTCACACGGATTGCTGAGCTGGAGTTGGCTCTCGACGAGAATCCACGGCCCGCGGCAGATGACCAACCACTGGTTATAGATGATCCCGCGTATGAAAAACGCGTCCGCGATACTATTGAGTTGCTAACGGATACGCTTGCCAAATTTCCCGATGCTGCGGGCAATGATCACCTTCTGTATCAATTGGCGAAAGCACATGATCAGATCGGTGAAGCGGAGAGCGCTGTTGCGGCCTTGGAAAAAATGGTGCAGCGCTATCCGGATACGCCATATTTTGTAGAAGCGAAATTTCGCATCGGCGAAAGCGCGTTTGTCAAAGGTGATTATCTTGATGCAGACATCGCTTATACAGATGTAATTGAAGCCCGCAATCAGGAGGCTTTCAAGGAAAAGGCGTTATTCAAGCGCGGCTGGACCCGCTATAAACAGGAGCTCTACGAAGATGCGCTGGATGACTTTTTTTTGGCTGTTCGAGGGCATGGATTTAAAGCGGAAAGTCAGTTGACTAAAGCAGACCAGGAGCTGTTCGGTGAATATTTTCGCGCAATAGGCTTGGCTTTTGTTTATCTCGGTGGACATTCTGCCATTCACGACTATTTCGTCAGTCGCAATGCCAATGATTATGTCTATCAGACCTATAAAACTGTCGCCGATCTGCAATTAAAGCAAGAACGCTATTCCGACGCGGTAGCTACTTATGAAGGGTTCGTCAAAAATTATCCTTATCACGCAGACGTGATCCAGGCTGGCCTTTCTGTCATCAAAATCTGGAAGGACAAACAGTTCTTCAGTCAGTATAGCGATGCATTTTCTGGATTCTATGCGCGTTATCAACCTACCTCCAAGTTCTGGCAGAATTCGCAAGTCAAGGTCAGCGAAGCCGATAAAAAGCAGGCAATCGCCGCGATACGCGAAAATATAGTTCTGCTTGCTGCACAAGATCATTCGCGTTATCGCCGCACCAAGCAATCACAGAATTTCGAGGCAGCGAAAATCTGGTACGACCGGTACCTGAAGGATTATTCCAATTACGCGCGCCAGGACAAGATCTATCAACTTTACGCTGAGCTGCTGAGCCAAGCAAAAGATGACGAGCGCGCGCTGCGTTATCATGAATTGGCCGCCTTTGACGGCGACATCATATTGGATAAGGACTCCGCATATGCAGCGGTGTTCTTGACCGACAAATTACAACGGCAGGCTAATGGCGGTTTGAAACAGACCCTGCTGGATAAGCATCTGAATTATGCACAGCTCTATGCACAGCTGTATCCCAGTGACCAGCAGTCAGCCTTAATTGTGCAGAATGCGGTGCAGATGGCATTTAAAGCCGGTATGCGCGAGCAAGTTGTCAACTTGGCCAATTTATTGCCGCATATCACTGCGTCCGATGTGAGCCAAGAGGTAAATCTGCTGAAGGCGCAGGCGCATTTTGACTTGCGGAATTACGGTGACGCTGAAAATGTGTATCGCGATCTGTTGGCCGCCCCTGCGCTTGCGGCCAAAAGCAAAAAGGATCTCTCTGATAAGTTGGCTTTGAGTATCTATCGGCAGGCGGAGGCAACGGCAAAATCCGCAGGGCAGGAACCCGCCGCGCGGGAGTTTCTGCGTGTCCAGCGCGAGGTGCCTGCTTCGGAGCTCGCGCCTGTGGCAACCTATGATGCCATCGCAATTTTTATGGATACAGCAAAATGGGATGAGGCTATCCAATATCTGAATTTGTTCAAGCGCGAATATCCATCGCATCCGCTGCAAGCGGAAGTAACAAAAAAATTGTCGATGGCGTATCTGAATGCTGGTCGCGGCCTCGATGCGGCGAGAGAGTTCGAGAAATTATCCGACTATATGGCGACAGAGCAGGAAAAAATGGCGGCGCTTTGGCAGGCTGCTGAACTCTATCGGGAAAAATCGGATTATCCCTCAGCGCTGCGTGCGTATCGCGATTTTGCAAACAATTACAAACGACCCTATGCGCAAAATATGGAAGCCATGGCGCGTGTAGCGGAGATTTACGCAAAACGTGCTGATGAAGAAAAGCGGATATATTGGCTGCGTGAGATCGTGAACGCGGACACAAAAGCCGCCAGCTCGGCCAAGACCGAAAGGACTCAGTACCTTGCGGCAAGCGCTTCATTCGATCTAGCGGAAGCGCGTCGCAAAGAATTTGACCGCGTGCGCCTCGTACATCCGCTACCGAGATCACTTCAGGAAAAAAAGGCCGCTATGCAGGATTCGGTCAAGTTGTATGGTCAGGCAGCGGTGTATGGGCACGCTGATTTTGTCACCCGCGCAACCCTGGCGATAGGGGAAATCTACCGCAGCTTTTCTGTGGCGCTTCTCGAATCGGAGCGCCCCAGAAACCTCAATACAGAAGAGCTGGAGCAGTACAACATTCTTCTTGAGGACCAGGCCTTTCCTTTTGAAGACAAAGCTATCGAGTTTTATGAAACCAACGTAAGCCGGATTGCCCAGGGTATCTATGATCCCGCAGTCAAATCCAGTCTGGAAAACTTGCAAAAACTCTTCCCGGCTCGTTATGCCAGACCGGGTAAATTTGAAACCTCTGTGGCCAAAATCAATCCCTAGGTAGATCGCGATGTTTGTGAAGAGTGAATGGAAATTCTGGATATGGGTGGTGCTGGTTACCTTGCTGAGTGCCTGTGGCACCACCGGTGGAGGTGCGCCGAGCAAAAAATCCGCTGGTGTTGAATCGCTCACGCCTGCTCAGTCCGTGCGCTTGCAAGAGGCGCTGACCAGGCTGGATCAACAGGATCCCAAGACGGCGGAGAATTTATTGGACGCTCTATTGCGGGAGCGCACGGATGTTGCCGAGCTGTGGTTGAATCTCGCGCTCAGCCAATATCAGCAAAACAACTTCGCCGCTGCGGATAAAACGGTCAGCAGAATCCTGACAAATTTCCCCCAAACTGCCCAGGCGCACAATCTTGCCGGCCTTTTGGCGGTAGGAAATGGCGAATTTAAAAAGGCTGAGCAGCATTATGAAAATGCGCTGAAGATTTTCCCCTCGTATGCCAACGCTTTGTACAACATGGCTCTGCTGCAGGATATTTATTTGCAGAATACGGTTTTGGCGGTGGATTATTACAAACGCTATTTGGCGCTGGTGGAAACAGACGAAGCCACCAAGGCCTGGGTTGATAATTTGGCGCAGACCCGGGGTCGTTAGGAGGTGTTATGAAAAAATATCAGTTTTCCGCCTTCATCGGATTGATATTCGCGGCGGCTTACGCCAGCGCCCAGAAGTCGGATCAGATTGAACTGGAAACCACCATCATCAAAGGCAATACCGAGTTGCCAAAGTATCTGTACGTGGTTCCCTGGCAGGACCGGAAAAGCAATCAGAAGGTCGAGCAGAAATTGGTGCTACACAATCTTTATGGCGATCTTTTCGATCCGGTTTTGCCCGCTTATATTCCCGGTGAGCAATTTGAGTTCTTGGCTTCACCGGAAGATAAAAAATAAAAAACCCGGTGAAAACCGGGTTTTTCGTTTGCGGGATCTATATCAGATCACTGGATCTGATAGGTGAATTTACCCTCTTCCGTACAGCCCACGTGCACGCTTTTGATTTCCTCCCCATTCGCCATACGGCTTAGGCATTCAGATGCCAATTCCGGCAGCATGCTGCGAGTCAGAATGTTTTCGATATTGCGTGCGCCAGTATCCACTTCCTGGCTGCGTGCAACTATGTGCAGCAGCACATCTTCGTCATAGCTGAATTGAGCGTTGTAGCTCTGACGGATGCGTTTTTCGATGCGGCGCATGTTGATCTGACAGATTTTCATCAGATCCTCGTCACCCAGCGGGTAGTAGGGAATAACGGTGGTGCGGCCCAAAAATGCGGGTTTGAAATAACGCAGCAGTTGCGGGCGGAAATTTTCCAACAGTGTTTCCGGGTCTGGCTTTTCTTCCGCTGACGCACACATGGCGCGAATATGTTCCTCGCCGGCGTTCGACGTCATGATGATGACCGTATTGCGGAAGTCGATATCGCGCCCTTCGCCGTCTTTTATGGTGCCCTTGTCGAACAGGTTGTAAAAAATATCCTGCACGCCGGGATGCGCCTTTTCCATTTCATCGAGCAATACCACGCTGTAAGGTTTGCGACGCACGGCCTCCGTCAGCACACCACCTTCGCCGTAACCGACGTAGCCCGGCGGCGAACCGAGCAGCATGGAAACCTTGTGCTCCTCTTTGAATTCCGACATGTTGATCACAGTGACATTTTGCTCACCGCCGTAAAGAACGTCCGCCAGTGCCAAGGCAGTTTCCGTTTTACCCACGCCGCTTGAGCCAACCATAAAAAACACACCTATCGGCTTGCGCGGATCGGTAAGGCCGGCGCGCGAAGTGCGAATCGCCTGCGCTATACCTTCGAGGGCATGGGGCTGGCCGATAACGCGCTTGCCCAAATACTCGCCCAAATGAAGAATCTGCTGAATTTCATCTGCGACCATTTTGCCGACGGGAATACCGGTCCAGTTGGCAACAACTTCGGCGATGGCCTGACTGCCGACATTAATCTGCATCATGGGTTCGTCACCCTGAATGTCTTCCAGTCGGGCGATGAGCGCGTGCAGCTGATTTTTAATTCCCAGCAGTTCATCCGGGCTCAGCGGCTGTCGATCTTTATTTTCCTGCGCGTCGACAGGTTTGCGGGAAAACTGGAAATCATCTTCGATTTTCTTTTGCAGCTCGTGGATTTGCGCTACCACTTCTTTTTCTTTTTGCCACTGAATTTCTTGCAGCTTCAGCGTTTGCTCGAGTTCCTCTCGTTCCTTTTTCAGTTGTTCGATTGTGTCTTCGCAATTGCCGAGGGTGGCGTTTTCACGCTCCAGAGCGACGATGTTGGTATCGCGCTGGGTGATGCGGCGGCGGGTATCTTCAATCGCGGCAGGTGTTGCACTTTGGCTTAATGCTACGCGTGCGCAGGCGGTGTCCAGGAGACTCACGGATTTATCCGGCAGCTGGCGCGCCGTGATGTAGCGGCTCGACAGTCTTACGGAATCCACGATCGCTTCATCGAGAATGCGCACCTTGTGGTGATTCTGCAGCATCACGGAAATTGCCCGCATCATGTCGATGGCTTTGCTCTCGCTCGGCTCTTCAATTTTGACAACCTGAAAGCGGCGGGTAAGCGCGGGATCGCGTTCGAAATATTTTTTGTATTCGGCCCAGGTGGTCGCCGCGATGGTGCGCAACTCACCGCGGGCGAGCGCGGGTTTCAGCAGGTTGGCGGCGTCGCCCTGCCCTTCTTTGCCGCCAGCGCCGATCAAGGTGTGCGCTTCATCGATGAACATAATGATGGGCTCGGGTGATGCTTTGACTTCAGCGATCACGGATTTCAGGCGATTTTCAAACTCGCCTTTCACACTGGCGCCGGCTTGCAGCAGGCCCAGGTCGAGGCTGCGTACGATAACCCCTTTCAGTGGGTCAGGCACATCGCCGGAGGCGATGCGCAAGGCAAACCCTTCGACCACTGCGGTTTTACCGACGCCGGCTTCACCGGTGAGAATCGGATTGTTCTGGCGACGGCGAATCAGAATATCGATGATCTGGCGGATTTCCTCATCACGGCCGAGTACGGCATCGATTTTTCCCTTGCTTCGCGGCCTCAGTGAGATTGACGGTGAATTTATCGAGGGCGGGGCTTTTGCTTGGCACTGCCGAGGCTGCGGAATCGTCAGCCGCCGCCACATCGCCCATTGCTGAACCGGCGGACTCTGCCGTGGTACCGACGACAGCGCGCACCATATCGCGCAGCGATTCCGGTGCGATCTTGCGCAATTCCTCCGCATTGACCTGACGGCGCAGAGTTTCATCCAGCAAGAGCGCAGCGAGCACATGCGCGGAAGTTGCGAGCCCGTGACCGTACTCGATGGATGCCAGCAGCCAGGCATTTTTGGCCAGATCGACAATGTTGGGAGACAGGGCCGGCGCGCGGGTATTGCCGGAGCGGATTTTATCCAGCTCGCTGTTGAGTTGCTGCAGAAGCCGGCCTGGATTCACCTCATATTTTTTGAGTACCGAATTGATATCGCTGTCGCTGTTTTCCAGCAACTTGATAAGCCAGTGTTCTATTTCCACGTTGTAGTGAGTGCGTGACAAACACAAACCCGCGGCGCCTTCGAGAGCAATCCGGGTGGGTTGATTCAGCTTACCCACAAGAGATTTCAGATCGATACTGATCATAAGATTTCCTTTTCTGAATTAACTTATTAAGTGGTGAATTGGTTTTTTCCCGCACATCGTCCTGCGACTTAATTAAGACGAGCCGAGGATACCCGTATATCCAACGTATCTTCATTAGCCGCAGCGTCGTTCGTCTGACTTGCCAGCCAGGTGTCCCAGCCGATGGTCGGCGGTGTAGCCTGGCGTAACTGAATTCTGTGCGGAATGTGTCGCCGCGCGACTCGCAATACATATTCCGCATCCAACTCACTGCCTGAATACATTTTTACGATTTCATTGAGGCGCCGCAGAGTGGTGGTTCCCGGAGCAAAACGTTGAAATTGCTCCGCATCTAACGGTCCGATCAAGACGCGTATTTTACCCTGCGCGAACCAGCCTTTACCGCCGAGGATCGCCGATCTGCCGAGACAGGCATTTTGTCCCAGCGGATTGCCCGGATAAGGCAGACGCGTGCGCACATCTTCAATCAGGTCGTGCCATTCCCCGATGAATTCCTGCACTTCCACCGGCACATCGAAATAATAGGCGAGCATCTGGCGCAGCCCATTTGCCGGGCGGGTGCGCTGGCTGAGCAAGCCGGCAAAAAAGACCAGCGATTCGTGATGGATATTGAGCTGATCCAATAAGTGGTCGGTACCCAACCCGAGCAAAGACAAAATCGTGTGGGTATGCGCATCCAGTCGCTCGCGGCGCTGCTGAATCAATTTTTGCCGTTCGTAGGCCAGCGGCAAGCGGTATTTCATTCCGGCCTGGAAAAACAGCGACACGAGGCGATGATTGAACATATCGAGAAAATCCCGCAGGGATTCATCGCGCAGTTTTAAACGCTGAAACAGGATTTCCGTGTAATGGAAAGGCAGCACCCCGGTTGAGCCGGTCAAACCCATAAAGCTGACGGTCACATGCCAGCGCGAACCCTGGCCGGCATTTTCGCGCTGGATGCGGATAATCTCGCTGCCGGGAAAACCCAAGGTCAGATGAGTCGAGAAACGCGCGACCTCTGTTCCTGGAGGCGTGAATTGTCCCACCGAGCGCTCGTTCATCGCCGCTCCACCAGGGGCGCGGTTGTGCAGGGTTGCAGCGCGCTCGAGCAGGCGCACCGCCTGGAAAAATGACACCAGTTCGGGCGACTGCAACAACTGTTCGATTACAGCAGAATTTTTTTCGCCGGATCTTGGTGGACATTTTTTCAGATATCCTTCTTTACCTTTGAGTCGCACCAGGGTGCGGGTAAATGAGTTGATGGGGCAGTAAAGCGCAAAAAAATGTTCCAGCACGGTAGCAAAAAAGATAGCTGCTGCTGCCGGTAAGCAAATTTTCATCGAGTTCGATTTCGATCTCGACACCGCGACAAATGGTGGCGCGGCCATCGATATTGAGCGGCGCGCTAATGGATTTTGCTTGTACCGACTGCACTGATTCGATCAGGCCGCGAGTGACGGACGTTTCCTTGAAATCGTACAACCGGAGAATTTCCTTGAATGCATCCGTGGAATTGCCCTGGCCACTGATGGACAGCAGATTTAAATTCAGATGCGATATCAGCCGCCAGCGTGCACGGTTTTTCAACGGCGGTCGGATGGTGCTGGAGGGTTGTGTCAGGCAGCGAATGCGACTGCAAGGGGGCGCCCCGTTGACGCATTGCAGACGCGGGTGGTCGAGCGTAAAGGGCAGCTTGCTCGGCAGATCGCGGTTGCTGCAGGTGGTGTTGATCACCAGAGTGCGGTCGAAGGGTTGATTCGGATTGAAATTAAGATCCACCAGCGACAGATACATGTCCGTACCTTCGTCGCGTTCGTAATAACCCATTTTTGCGGGACGCCGCTGGCAGTACCAATAGGCGCGGCGGTTGTCGTTCTGCTCTTTGTGGGTCAGGCCATAAAAAGGCAGATAATCGCTGGTTTCGCCTGAGGAGGTGGTGGCGGTTACCCTGTCGACAGAATAGATTTCATATCCGACGGGTCGCCGGGCGTCCGGCACCACCTGGTATTCCATCTGAGTCTGATCGATTTTGATCGGATCGGCTTTGTGGCTGAACAAATTCACCATCGGCGTGCAGCCAAGAGCAAAGGATTCCGCCGAGACATTGTGTTCCAGCTCTATATCCGCGGTGTTGAAATAGAAATAAAAATCGAGCCGGTTGGTTGCGTCAATGGGAAGCCTGCCCTGCAGATCTATATCGACGAACATGAATTTTTCCGGAAAAACAAAAAATTCCGTCAGCAGTCGATAACCGATTGCCGAATTCGGTGGATACGGCAGCAAGCCTTCATTTTTTGTAAATCCCACCGGTTTGATTGCCTGGCTTCCCAGGCGCACCGGGTTAGTATCACCTTCGGACGTTGCCAAAAAAACATCGAGGCAGCCGTTCAATAAAAATTGATACAGCGGATAGGTATAAAGCGGCTGGCCTTTGAGAAATAGGCGCAGCTTTTTCGGCGCGACTTCCTGCAGCGAGATGGCGTCATTAAATGTCTGCAAAGAAATTTTCAAAACGCTCGCCGCGCCGCGAACCTGGGAGGTACCCGGCGTTGCGAAAGGTCTGCCGATCAGGCTCGCATTGATGATTTTGACCGGCCAAAGATCGGCGTCGTAAACCGTCGCGAAGCGGCAGTTTTCACCCTGGAATTGCTCGGTCTCCACCAGGGTGTCCTTGCTGATAGCGAAGTGGCCGTCGAGCTGATCCTCGTCCGGCACGAATTGCACGACTGACATGGACGGAATCGGCCGCTGATAATGTGGAAACATCACGCCCAGAATGGCATCGCTCAATTCCGGAAATTCATCGTCGAGCTTGTGCTGAATGCGCGCATTCAGATAGGCAAAACTTTCGATCAAGCGAGAGGCGTGCGGGTCTTCAATGGTGTCGTTGTGAATGCCCAAGCGCCCGGCAATTTTGGGGTGTTCCTTGGCGAATTCCGCACCCATTTGGCGGATAAAGGCCAGCTCTTTTTCGTAATAGGGAAGTAATTCGTCAGCCATGTTTCGATTCTTCTACGGTAACGGCGCGCAGTACTGGTTCCAGCACCGAGTCGAACACGACTATCTCCGGCGCCGGATCGGCGTACATAACGGCGTCTATGCGAAAACGCAAAGTGCGGTCGGATTTTTCAGTATTGTCGAGATAGCGAACGGAAACGCTTTTAAAGCGCGGTTCAAAAGTGCGAATAATGGTTTCAATACTGCGGGTGAACTCTCGTCGCTTCGCGACATCCAGCATGTTGACGGTGGCGAGATCCGGCAGGCCGTAATTCAGCAGACTGGATTCAACCTCCTGAAATTCATCCGGTGTCGAAATGATGCGATAGCGGCTGTTGAGCAGATTTTCGAGATCGCGCCGGACGCTGTTGCGCAGATCCTTGAGTTTGCGCTGGCGCGATTTTTCCGAGTCGATGCTCGCTCCCGGATCTTCGTCGAACAGCCGGTCCAGAATGGATTCGCGCAGGTTGCGGTCTTTCTCGATAGCGGCCATCAGTTACCGCCTCCCGCTTGAATGAGTTCTGTGGCGAGCTCCAATTCGGACACCATCTGGTCTGCCTGATAATGCGGTACAAGATGAATCATGCAGGTGTAATAACCGGGTTTGGCAGCGTGCTCACTCACTTTTACTGCCGCCTCGCGCAGCGGGTAACGGGCTTGTGTTTCCCAGTCCAGATCTTCGCGTCCGGTGGTGTATTGAAACAACCAGTCGCGCAAAAAATTTTCACAATCCTGGGCGGATGCAAATGAACCGATTTTGTCTCGGATCATCACCTTGATGTAGTGCGCAACCCGCGAGCCGCAGAGTACGTGTTGCAACATGCCCGCCAGTCGCGCGTTTATTTCCGCTTCCTTGCTCGTACCTTTTTTGGTTAGGTGAATAGAAGGATTACTGTAAAAAGCGACGTAAGGTGTGGCGTAACACTGGCACAGGGGAATAAAACCCAGATTGCTGATATCGCGCTCTATGGAGTCTGTGATGACCACATCGGTCACCGGCTTCCAGGCGATATCGTTCGAATCAGTCGGGAATACATCGCAAGGCAAATTAGTGACAATACCGCCGCCAATCTGATCGCGCGGCACACCGCGAATGTGGCCGAACCAGCCCACGCTGGCGAATTCGCGAATCAAAATACCGGCGAAGGCGTAACAGGCGTTGCCCCAAAGGTAATGCTGATGACCATTGAGACCCAGCTTCTCAAAGAAAAATAAACCTTTATAGCTGCCGGGTGTGGTGCGGTACGGGCGGCGCATGAGTGTGCGCGGCAGCGTGAGACCGACAAAACGTGTATCGGGTTTATTGCGCATGCCGCGCCAGCGCACGTATTCGGTCTGGGCGAAAATCGCCTGTAGATTCAGCGGCAGACGCAAATCGGCAAACTGGTCCAGACCAAAAAGCTCGGGTGATGCTCCGGCGATAAATGGCGAGAAAGACGCAGCAGCGATTTCGGCCAGGCCTTCCAGCGCCGTTATGTCATCGTGCGGGTGGCTGTCGGAAGGCTTATGGTGAATTTCATAATCACCGATCAGCACGCCGTAGGGCTCGCCGCCGGGTGTGCCATATTCTTCGCTGTAGATTTTCTGGAAAAGCTGGCTCTGGTCGAATTCCATGGCCCGGCTGATATCGCGCACAATTTCCGCCCAGGCAATATCGAGGACTTTGAGTTTGGCGTTCTTGACGCTTTCCATCTGCACAGCGAGATACCAGAGGCCGCGCCAGCTGGCTTCCAGCTTTTGAAAAGCCGGGTGATGAATGATGACGTTGAGCTGATTGTTGATGCGATGATCCAGCTCCGCGATTGCGTGCTCAATCAGATGGCGCGCTTGATGGGGAGTGGTGGGAAAATCGCCATCGTGGCAATGACTGAACCAGAATTCAAAGGCCCGCCGTGGGTCATTTTCGGCAATGAATTCATCGAGGCTGGTGATATAAGCCCGCTGATCGTAGATTTTATCAAGGCGGATATGAGGTTTTCGTTCTGCACCTAAGCCAATTGATTGGCCGATGGGATCTGATGGGGCAGGCACAGACGGATTCCTTGAGAAGTGGGTGGGGGATCAATCCCCCCACCTGATTGTGTTAGCCCGACTTGGGAATGTTGGCCACGAGTCGCAATGAGGCGGTCAACTCTTCCATCTGCAGCCATGGGCGCATCCAGGCGACGGCACTGTAAACGCCGGGTTGGCCGGGCACTTCCTTCACCTCGATTTTGGCTTCGGCGAGCGGGAAACGCGCTTTCATTTCCGCACTGGCGCCAGGGCTGGAGTTCACATATTGGTTGATCCAGGTGTTCAGCCAGCGCTGTGCATCCTCGGCTTCCATGAACGAGCCGATTTTGTCGCGCGCCATCACTTTGAGGAAGTGGGCAATACGGGAAGTTGCCATGATGTAAGGCAGGCGCGCAGAAATGGCGGCGTTCGCGGTAGCGTCCGGGTCGCCGAATTTCTTCGGTCGCTGAGTGGTCTGGGCACCGAAAAATACGGCGTAATCCGTGTTTTTGTAGTGCAGCAGAGGCAGGAAGCCCAGCTTGCTCAATTCCGCTTCGCGGCGGTCAGTGATTGCGATTTCGGTGGGGCACTTCTGATCCAGGTCACCATCGTCGCTGATAAAGGTGTGGGTCGGCAGACCTTCAACCTTACCGCCGCCCTCTGCGCCGCGGATGGTGGTACACCAAGCGTATTCCGCGAAGGCGCGGGTCAGAGTGGTGCCCATGGCGTAAGCGGCATTCATCCAGCAATAGTCGTCGTGCTCAGCCGCGCGCGCGCGCGCGTCTTCGCCCGGTTCAATCTCTTCAAAGCTGAAGGCGTCAATAGGTTTTGTGTTCTTACCGTAAGGTGCGCGGGCGAGTACGCGCGGCATGGTCAGAGTGACAAAGCGCGAATCTTCGGAATCGCGGAATGAACGCCACTGGATATATTCCGCAGAATCAAAAATCTTTTCCAGATCGCGCGGTTTGGAAAGTTCGGTGAAACTGTCGAAACCAAACATCTTGGGAGAGGCAGCGGACACAAAGGGACAGAAACCGGCTGCGGCCACGTTGGACATTTTGCTCAACAGGGAGATGTCGTCCGGATGAGAGGAAAATTCGTAGTCACCGATCAGTGCGGCATAGGGCTCACCGCCCGCTGTGCCGAATTCGCTTTCGTAGATTTTCTTGAAAATCTGGCTCTGATCGAACTCCACCGCCTTTTCCAGATCGCGCGACAGTTCCTTTTTGGAAATATTCATCACGCGGATTTTCAGGCTGCTGCTCGTTTCAGAATTGCTCACCAAGTGATGCAAGCCGCGCCAAGAACCTTCCAGCTGCTTGAATTTGTCCGTATGCAAAACGGCGGAGAGCTGACGGGACATGGCTTTATCTATGGCGGAGATGGCCGCGTTAATGGTCACCGACAGGTTTTTGTCCCACTTAACGGTGCCTTTCATGGCCTGCTCTGTAAGGGTTTTCAGCAGGTCCTGGGCTTCATCTCGCGCTGTTTGTTTGGTAGCGGCGATCGCCTGTTCGAGAAAGCTGACTTCGCTCGCTTCGGCACTACTCTGGCTGGCCAGTTCGGTTTCTTGATTTGCCATGTTACTTATTCTCCTCTCCTTTGGAATCAACACCCAATTCACTGGAAAGTGATTTTAGTGATTCGGTATTTTTCAAAACATCTTCCAGAATTTTTTCCAGATCTTCCGAACGATCAGCTTTGGTGAGCAGATCGCGCAATTTATTGCGGGTTTCCAGCAGTTTGCGCAAAGGCTCTACCTGTTCAACCAGACGGTGAGGTTCAAAATCTTCCATGCTGTTGAACTGCAGATTAACCGCCATCTGGGAACCGTCATTTTCCAGAGTATTGTCAACCTTCAAATTGAGCTGCGGATTGATTTTGCCCATAAGGTCGTTGAAGCTTTCGCTGTCGATCTGAGCAAATTTGCGATCTTTGAGTGCTTTCTTACTGTCGGCATTGTCACCGGAGTAGTCGCCCAGAACTCCCATCACGAAAGGAATTTCCTTTTTTTCCTGGGCGCCGTTGGCCTCCAGGTCATAGGTGATATGAACGCGGGGTTTTCTCACTCGCTTCAGTTTGTCGTGAATACTTTCGGCCATTGTCCTAACCTCAATTTAAAGGTGAATTTATTCTTCCGTCTTTACTCCGGTGAGCTTGCCGTACTCTTCGAGTGTCTTATCATCGGAAATTAATTCGCGCATAAGATCGAAAAGTGGCATGTTGCCCCATTTTACCGCCTTCTCCAAAACATAGGAAATTGGTGAGTGAGGCTCTCTTTTGCGGAAAAACTCGGCAATTTCAAGCATTTGATTAAAGGCTTGTTCGCGAGTTTCCAGCGGGCCGCCAGCGCTGCGTGGTGCTGGCGATGCGGCGGATGATGCTCCAGCATCCGTGGCAATCGAGTCATCGGTGGTGATTATTTCTACCGCCGGGAATTTATTTTGTCCTAAATGTTTGACGACGCCCAGGCACTCTTCGAGAAGAGAAATTACCAGGCTGGTTGGCGGGGCGTCATAGGTGCCGCAGTATTCGTCGAGACGACCACTGATCTGCCGGTACAGTGCAATGGAATCGATGAGATCATCGCGCAGATTGGTCATGAATTCGGCGGAGGATTCTTGTACCGCCTTTTCCATGTCTTCAAATTCAAAACCCAATTTTTTGAATTCTTTTTCGCGATTGTCTGAGTCCTGGATACGATTGCTGGTGAGCGCTTTCTGACACTCCCAGAAAGCGAATGGACCTCTGGAATTTCCCTGGGTGATAAGACTGGTGCGGATGGCGGAAATCAGCACGCCCTCCTGGCCGGTGCCGTTGAGTCCAGTGATGGGGGCCACTTTGGTTTCGAGGCCGTCTTCATCGGGTGTTGGGTAGAGGTTCTCCCAATAGCGCTCGATCATGCCGTCCAGCAGCATCAAGCCATCGCGCAAGCCGCGAAAGCTATAGCGGCGGAGCAGCGCTTCCAGATACCAGCAGGCCACCTCGAGATCTTTGCTTTCCTGGGTGAGAATTTTGGGTGCCAGATCCGCTACTTTGCGCCAGTCTTCATCGGGGCTGCCGAGATCGGCGCCGGCAGCATTTTTGCGCTCGGTTTCGCGGGCGGAATTGCGGGCGGTTTTGACTTGCTGATAGAACGAGTTGGGAGAGGAGCTTTGACGGCAATCCTTGCCAGTGGGCATGTCATCCGATATTGGCGCGAGCAGGGCGTCCAAATCGATGGAAATCAACGATGCCATATAAGCATTCCTTCTATATTAGCGTTTATCGTGTTAGGCACGGCGATCCGCGAATCCGCCTGATTCGCCTGGGCTTCCCTAAGCGCCTGTTGACGCCTAAGTTGGCCAAGTGGGCAAGTCTAGTGCACATCGGTCTGCATGAAAAGTGCTCACCAGTGGGCGCGGCGCGCGGCGGCGAGATCCCTATGCCGAAGCTTTCATCCTGCAGGCGATGGATAATATACTACCCCGCTTATTTAAGGTACTCATGCCGAGATTGGCCTGACGCGCGTTTTTACTGTCGGAAATCGCGCCGGCAGTTTTTGCCAATTGACACAATAATCAACCGTTGAGCGTTCGGTTCAGGAAGAAGTTCGAATGGCGTTGCAGCTCACCATCATCAAATTTCCTCCCGGCACGGTGCTGGGAGAAGACCGCAAGACGTTTGGCCCTCTGGGCGGACTGATCGGCCGGGGTGTGGATAACGACTGGGTGTTGTCCGATCCAGAGCGTTTCTTGTCATCCAAGCACTGTCAGGTTGTTGGTGAAGGCAACCGGTATTTTCTGGTCGACCTCAGCACCAATGGCACTTTCCTCAATGGTGCGGCGGAACCCCTCGGTCGCGGCTCGCGGGTGGCACTCAATGATGGTGATTATTTTGATGTCGGTGAATACCGCTTCAAGGTCGCCTTGGAGCAGGCCGCAGATCCCTTCGGCTCCTCTCCTTTCGGTTCCGCCCCCACTCCTTTTACCGATAAAGATCCTTTTGCCACCGGTAATTTTGCATTCGCGCAGGCATCGTCTTCTGCAGAATCCATGTTCATGAGTGGTGACTATAAAGGAAGCATCCAGGATATAGCTCCGGATGCCATGAAGATTACTGACCCGCTGATCGCGCTGGATAATGCCAACAAATCGGTGGGTATTTCGAGTCCATTTAAAGAGGATCCTTTCAAAGTTAAGGATTCTTTTGCCGATCCGTTCGCCAGTGTCGGCAGTCATGAGGATTCTCCGGATCCTATGAGTGAATCGATCTCCTGGCCGGAGACCAAGCAGGCCGGCTCTCTCCTGCCGGAGGACTGGGCTGATGACATCAGTCTGGTTGGCACCCACAACGAGCAGCCAGCGCCCTATACGCTGCCGGATGACGACTCGCTGATCAAAAGCAAACCGCAGCCACAACCGCAATTTCAGTCGCCCCTTCAATCGCAACCTCAGTCGAAATCACAACCGCAACGGAAAGCGGAGCCGGAGAAGGAGAGTGCTCTGTCACTGAGCGATCTTGTGCAATCGTCGCCTAACCCAAAGCACACCGGCCGCCTGCCGAAAGAGAGCGCAGTTTCCGCGGTCGCGACGCCCCGTCCCGGCCGCGCTTCGGAGCCGCCCGCAATCACTCGGCAGGACGCGCCACCTAGAGGCTCGCAGGCCAAGGGCACTCTCGACCGAACGCTGCTGGAGGCCCTGGGTTTGGGCGATGAAAATCTCTCGGACGATCAAGTGCGCGAAATCCATCACACGGTGGGTTTGATGATGCGTGAAACCATAGATGGTCTCATGCAGGTTTTGCGCTCGCGCACCAGCATCAAGAACGAGTTCCGCATCAATATCACCACCATTCAGCCGGTGGAAAATAACCCAATCAAATTCTCCGTTAGCGTCGATGAAGTCATGGACATCATGTTTGTGCGCAAGACGCGCGCTTATAAGGCGCCCCTGGATGCGGTGCAGGAAAGTTTTCATTCGATCGCGGATCACCAGCTGGCGGTAATTGCCGGGATTCGTTCTGCTTTCCGCTCCGTGCTCAGCAAATTTGATCCGGAAACACTTGAAGAGGAATTCAAACAGACTGGCAAAGGCGGCATGTTGCCGGGTGTGATGAAAGGCCGTCTGTGGAATGCCTATCAGGATCATTACCAGAAAATGGTAAATGACATGGAACGCTCTTTTCAGGAGCTGTTTGGTGACGAATTCGTACAGGCTTACGAAGACCAGATGCGTAAACTGGCCAGCGCGCGCAAGCGCGATCTTTAATTGATCGGAGAATCCCCAGTGACGAAATATTTTTTTCGAATCCTCGCGTTAATCGCCCTGCTCGCTCCGGTGTTGAGCTGCACCAAGGTCAACAGCGGTGTCGTTGGCATGTTCGATCTCGATACGGATCTGAAGCTGATTTTCCTCGCGGGCAAAGACATCAACCCTGATGAAAAACACTCGCCGTCGCCGCTGTTCATCCGGCTCTATGAATTGTCATCGGATCAGGCATTTAATCGCGCGGATTTTCTTGAGTTGTATGAGAAAGACGATGCTCTTCTCGGCAAGGATCTGATCGCCAAACGTGAATTGAATCGCCTTGTCCCGGGCGAGACCCAGGAAGACGCTTTTGTGTTGGATGCAAAAACCCGTTATGTCGGCCTGTTCGCGGAGTTTTACGAGTACAAAAATTCAAAGTACAAGTTGGTATTTCCCATCACATCGAAAAACGTCGTAAAAAACACCATACGTGTTGAAGTGACCGGTAACCAGATGCTGTTGCAGCGCGCCCGATAGCGCCCCGCCATGGACGCTCCATCCACAAGCACGGAAAACTTATGTCTTTAGAATCAAAAGTTGTCTGGTCCGAGGGGATGTTTCTCAACCCCCAGCATTTTCAGCAGCAGGACCGCCATTTCGAGTATTACGTCAACGGCCGCTGCAATACCTTGATCCCCTACGGTTGGGGATTCAAGGATTTTGAACTCGATCAGCAATTGCTCAACCTCGGCAAGATTTCCCTGCAACGGGCAAGCGGGATTTTTCCCGATGGCACACCCTTTAATTTCCCCGATAACGACGATCCACCGCCGGTCATCGAAATTGCGGAGAACATAAAAAATACCGTGGTATATCTCGCCGTGCCGGTGCGGCGCCCGGGTGCGGTTGATGTTCTCCCGCAAGACAGCAAGCAGGGCCTTGCCCGTTTCTACTCACAGGAGCAGAACGTTCGCGATGTCACCGTGGAAAGCGGAGACAGCCAAAAATTGCAGATCGGCAAACTGCGTCTGCGTCTGCTGTTGCAGACCAATGACTTGAGCGGCTTTGCTTATATCCCACTGCTGCGCATCAATGAAGTGCGGCAGGAAAAGGATGTGGCGCTGGACGAGCGCTGTATTCCCTCCGTGCTGGATTGCAAAGCCACTTTGAATCTTTCTGCTTTTATAGTGGAGCTGCACGGTTTATTGCGGCACAGGGCGGAAGCGATTGCCGGACGCCTGGCGGATGCACGGCGCGGCGGCACTGCGGAAGTTGCCGATTATATGCTCCTGCAGGTGATCAATCGGGTTGAGCCGATGGTAGAACATATGGGTCGGATTGACGGCCTGCACCCTCTGCAACTGTTCAATTATTTGGTGCAGATGATTGGCGAACTGGCTACTTTCGTCGCCCCCAATCGCCGCCCGCCGGAGATGCCGGTTTATCTCCACGCGGATCTGGAACAGACCTTTACGCCGCTGGTGCAGACCCTGCGCAAATACCTGTCCATGGTGTATGAGCAGACCGCCATCTCCATGAATCTGGCGGAGAAAAAATACGGCGTGCGGGTGGCGGAGATCACCGATCGTTCACTGCTCACCAGCGCCTCGTTTGTGCTTGCCGTGCGCGCCGATGTGAACGATGAAATGATCCGCTCGCGGTTTCCCGCACAGATCAAAATTGGCCCGGTGGAGCGCATCCGCCAGCTGGTCAACGCGGCCATGCCCGGTATCGAGCTCAAACCTTTGCCGGTGGCACCGCGACAGATTCCTTTCCGCGCCGGGTATACCTATTTCGAGCTGGACCAGCACAGCCAGTTCTGGAAGGAGATGAGCAGTTCCGGTGGTTTCGCCATGCATGTGGGTGGTGATTTTCCCGGTTTGGAGATGGAATTCTGGGCAATCCGCCGCTGATCTGAGGTAACTCTTTATGACGGACGACAACGACCGCACGGTTTTCAAACCCACCCCAGGCGGGGATCGCAATTCCATGCGGCCGACGCCTGGTCGCCGTTCCGGGGCGACTGAAATCGGCCGCACCCGCCCGGCCGCTCCGGCCGAGCCCAATCTGTCGGCCGCCTCGGCGCCCCCGCCCAGCGGTGGTCGCGCCGGCTATGAACAGGTGAAATTCAATACCACCCTGGGATTGAATCCGCTGGTCAACGCCGCCTCCACTCTCATCGCCGTCTTCGAGAAAACCCGTCACACCACTCGCCACCCGGATGTTGGTGGTCTGCACAAGCGCCTCGTCAATGAAGTGCGCAGTTTCGAGCAGAAGGCGAAAGACTTCGGGATAAAACCGGAAATTATTCTCGCGGCCCGTTATCTGCTCTGCTCCGCGTTGGATGAAGCGGTGCTGCACACGCCCTGGGGCGATGAAAGTGCCTGGGGACAGCACACGCTGCTGAGCATTTATCACGGCGAGACGTTTGGCGGCGAAAAGTGCTTCGTCATTCTCGATCGCATGCTGCAGGCGCCGGCGGAAAATCTCGCCATGCTGGAACTCTTCTACCTCTGCCTCAGCCTGGGATTCGAGGGCAAATATCGTTTGCTGAACCGCGGTCGCGATCAGCTGGACATGCTGCGCGACAATCTCCATCGCACCATCCGCAACCAACGCGGCGATTTTGAACGCGAACTTTCCGGGCAATGGCAGGGGCTTGGGCGGGTTCGCAAAACCCTTTATCACTACGTGCCTGTGTGGGTCGCCGCCAGCGTCTTCGCCGTTCTGGTGGTGGTCGGCTACGCGGGATTCACTTATTGGATGCGCGCGGCCTCGGATCCGGTCGTGAACAAACTCGACACGATTATCGCGTCGCCGGCGCAGCGCGAATAACCGGGGTCAGCGCGGCTGACTCAATAATGATTGACGCTGCGCCCGGATGGCGCCGCACAGGATGGATAAACAGCGGTCATGCAGAAACTGAAAAACTTCTTTACTCACCCCGTCACCATATCGTTGATCGGCCTGATCGCGATCTCCCTGTTGATCTGGTTTGTCGGCCCGCATATCAAGTTTGGCGAGAACAACCACGCGCCTCTGGCGAGCGTCACCGCCCGTCTGGTCTGCATCATGATTGCCCTGGTGCTGTGGGGCCTCAACAATATCTGGATCCAGGCGCGCAGCAAAAAAACCAACAACGATCTGGTCGCCGGTCTGCAGGAAAGTCAGGAGAGCCTGCGCCAGGGCGGCTTTTCCGAGCAGACTGCGGAAGAGATGTTCCAGATCAATGAGCGGTTCAACCAGGCGCTGGATACCTTGCGCCGTTACAAATTCAAAGGTGCACGCGGCAACCGCGCGCTCTACGAACTGCCCTGGTACATCATCGTCGGCCCGCCCGGTTCCGGTAAAACCACTGCCCTGGTCAATTCCGGCCTTGAATTTCCCCTGGCCGAAACCTTTGGCCGCGGCTCGCTGCAGGGGGTGGGTGGAACGCGCAATTGCGATTGGTGGTTTACGAATGAAGCGGTGTTGATCGATACCGCGGGGCGCTACACCACCCAGGACAGTCACAAGGCGGTGGACGCCAGTGCGTGGGAGGGTTTTCTCGAACTGTTGCGCCGCAATCGCCGCCGCCGGCCCATTAATGGCGCTGTGGTGGCGATCAGTCTGCAGGATCTGCTGATGCAAACCGAGGACGAGCGCGCCGCCCAGGCCAAGACCATTCGCGCCCGGCTCGACGAGCTGATGGATAAGCTGCAGATCCGCTTTCCCGTGTATCTGATGTTCACCAAATCGGATCTGGTCAGCGGTTTTAGTGAATTCTTCGAAGACTTCAGCCGTGAGGAGCGCGAGCAGGTGTGGGGTATATCCCTGCCCGACGCGCCCCAGGCCGATAGCGCGCCGGACTTTGACTTCCTGCGCAACGAGCTCACCAATCTCACCCGCAATCTCTATGCACGGGTGTTGTGGCGCATGCATCAGGAGCGCGACAGCAAGCGGCGCGCCGCCATCCAGGGATTCCCGCAGCAATTCGAAAATCTGCGCGGCATCGCCGAACAGTTCGTGCGCCAGACCTTCGCGTTCAACCGCTTTAAGTTTCAGCCCTACCTGCGCGGTGTGTATTTCACTTCCGGCACCCAGGACGGCACCCCGATTGATCGCCTGATGGCATCGGTGGCGGCCAATTTCGGCTTTGCCCGGGATGTGGCCCAGTTGCCGCATCAGCAGGGCAAGAGCTTCTTCCTGGCGAAGCTGTTCCGCGAGGTGATTTTTCCCGAGGGCGAACTGGTGGGTTCCAACGCCTCCTATGAGCGCACCATCCGCTGGCTGCAGCGAGGCGCCTACGCTCTGATGGTGCTGGCGGTTGTCGGGCTCGGGCTGGTGTGGTCCGGCAGCGTCATGCGCCATCGGGCTTTTATGGAAGACGTGAATGCCCACGTGGAGGAGTACCAGACCGCCGCGACCAAGATTGCGCCGCAGAATCACGATGCCCGTCAGGTCCTGCCCGCTCTGGCCGCGCTGGAGCAGGCGTCCCTGGTGTACGACCAGCAGGACCATCCCTGGCTGACCAGTCTGGGTCTTTACGACGTGCGGGTCGATGGCAAAGCGGACGACGCCTATCGCCGCAAGCTCGAGACGGATTTGCTGCCGCGACTGATCACCAGCATGGAAGGCGAGCTGGAAAAAGGTTATGAAGGGCGTGATCTCTACGACACCTTCCGTATTTACATGATGTTCCAGAAAACCGATCGCATGGAGATGCAGCGGGTACGCGAATGGTTTGTCGGCTATTGGGAAACCACTTTGCGCGGCGAGGGTACGCGGCGCAAAGAGCTGGAACACCATCTGGACAACCTGCTGCAGCGGACTCCGCCACCGAGCACTCTGAACGCCCGCCTCGTGAAAGATACCCGCGCGCTGATTCTGCGCGAGCCGGTGGCGCAGCGGGTCTACTCCCGCGTGCGCAGCAATCCGCTGTACAACCGCAAGGTCGACCTGCTGACAGCGTTCGGCGCACCGGTGCGCACCTCCTTCAAAATCGACAGCGAGGTACAGCGCGCGCTGTTTATCCCGGTGATGTTCACCAAAGAGGGTTACGACAGTATCGATCTTTCGCCCAAATCCGCCCTGGTGGCGGATATCGTGAACGAGCGCTGGGTGTTGACCGATGATGAAAACGCGCGCATCGATTTCATCACCGAGGACCTGGATGACGTCAGTGAACAGGTGAAGAATCTCTACCTGAATGAATATGTGCAGGTGTGGGACGAAGTGTATAAAAATCTCGCGGTCACCGAATTCCGCAACCTGCGCCATGCGGAGGAGGTACTCGCGAATCTGGTGGATCCAGTTTATTCCCCGCTCGCATCCATCCTCCAGGTCGGTCAGCGCAATACCCAGTTGCGCCCGTCACAGGAGGATGTGGAAGGCTTGGCGGCGAAGAATCCGAAAAAGGGCGGCCGGGTAGCGCAGATGGCCACCGCCGCCCTGATCGACCAGTACGAAGGCACTCCGGTGGATAAACACTTCCGCGACCTCAATGCCCTGGTGGCGGAAGGTCGGGGTGATATGGCGCCGGTGGCCACAATTCTCACCAAGCTGCAGGGCCTGAAGGATTTCATGACTGATATCTCCATCAGCCCCGAGCCCGGTCAGCAGGCGTTCAACCATGCGCGCGCGCGCTTCGACACCAGTGCCGGCAACGCCATTACCGACGTGCGCGCCTATTCCCAATCGCTGCCGGAGCCGGTGCGCCAGTGGTTGTCCACCCTCGCGGACCAAAGCTGGCGAGTGCTGCTCGACGCTGCCCGCGGCCACGTCAACAACGAATGGCGCGCTCAGGTGCACCGCCCCTACAGCCAGACGCTGCAGGGACGCTACCCGTTAAACCGCTCCTCCAACGACGAAATGGCGCTGTATGACTTCTCGGAGTTTTTCAAACCCGGCGGCACCATGGATACGTTCTTCACTGAGTTTATGGCGCCTTTTGTCAGCACCCGCGGTGGTATACGCAACCGTGTGGTGGACAACTACACCCTCGGTTTTTCCGAGGAAGTGCTGCGCCAAGTGAGCAACGCCAGAGCGATCAAAGATATTTTTTATCGCGAGAGCCCCGACAGTATCGCCGTGACCATGGAGCTGCGACCGCGCGCCATGGAGGAGCGGGACGCGCGTTTCACTCTGGATGTGGGAGAGGAGCGACTGACCTACAACCACGGGCCGAAGTTCTGGAAAACGGTGCGCTGGCAGGCGAACCAGGACAATATGCGAGTGCGCATGGTGTTCGAGGATTTGCAGGGCAGCCAGTATGACCGCTCGTTTCAAGGCGGTTGGGCGTGGTTCCGCCTGCTGGATTCGTCCTATGTGGAGAAAACCAGCCAGTCCAACATTTATCTGGTGACCTTTTCCGCGGGCGATGACCGCGCAGGGGCGCAGCGCGATGCCCACAAGATCACCTATGAAGTAAAAACCAAAAGTGCCGACAGCCCTTTGCGACGCGAAGTCCTCAGCGCCTTCCGGGCACCGGAATCCATCGTTCCGTAAGACTTGCAGATGAGATCAGTCGCATGAATGGACACAACAGCAGCGGACACAGCAGCAACCCGGTCATAGTGCCGCAGGCCACCGGCCTGTTCGGCAAGTTGCCAGCGCACGGGGATTTTATCCATCGCAATCTGCCGACCAAACTGATCAACGAATGGGACGCCTGGCTGCAGACGTTTATCGGCAGCACCCAGGAGCGCCTCGGCGATGCGTGGTTGGAAATCTACCTCACCAGCCCTATCTGGCGTTTCTGCCTGTCGGCCGGCACTCTGGACAGCAACGCCTGGGCGGGGATCTGGTTGCCCAGCGTCGATCGCGTCGGCCGTTATTTCCCTTTCTCCATCCTGCGCCGCTTGCCCGAACGCACCTCCCTGGCGGCTTTTCTGAGCAATCAGGGTGAATGGTTTACATCGGTGGAAAACTTGGCGTTGAAAGCACTCGACGGCCAGCTGCCAGTGGATCGCCTTCTTGACGAGCTGACACAGGCCAAGCCCAGTGTCAGCGACGCCTACCAATACCAGGGCCAGCCGCGGCCGGATGCCGGACTGGTGGTGGATCTGGATTTTGATGACCCGGTGGTGACACCGGCCCTGCCGCATCTGCTGGACGCCTTCGTCAGTAGTGCATTCAACAGCTACAGCCTTTGGAGCACCGCCGGCTCCGAGCGCGTTGAGCCTTGTGTATTTGTCACCCCGGCCATGCCGCCGGTCGCCGGTGCCGCCGCCATGCTGGACGGCCTCTGGGAAGACTGGGAGTGGTCCGTACCGGTGCGACCGCTGCGACCGCACGCGTGATTGGGAGCCCCTTTTGAGCAGCAATTCCTTGAATGACCGAACCTTTCGCCGCCCTATAGACTGGCGCAGCGGCGCTTGCACCGACGTGGGTGCAGTGCGTGCCATCAATGAAGACGCCCTGGTCGAGCGCGCGGATATAGGTCTGTGGGCCGTCGCGGACGGTATGGGCGGCCACGAAGTGGGCGACGTGGCGAGCCGCATGATCGTCGAACGCCTGGCGCGCCTGGAGGGTAATGAGAGCCTCAGTGATTTCGTCGATATGGTGGAAGAGGCGTTGCTGGATGTGAATCGAGACATTCTCGACTATGCCGATGTCATGTTCGACAAGGCGACCATGGGTAGCACCCTGGTGGCGCTGGTGATCCGCGGCCGCGTAGGGGTGTGTCTTTGGGCCGGCGACTCCCGGCTCTACCGTCTGCGCAACCACCAGCTGACCCAGCTCTCCCGCGACCACAGCCATGTGCAGGAGCTGATTGAAATGGGCGCGCTTGAACCCGAGGAAGCCGCCCGACATCCGAACGCCAATATCATCACCCGCGCCATCGGGGTTGAAGAGGACGGCTTCATTGATATCAACGTATTCAATGCCCAGATCGGCGACGCTTTCCTGCTGTGCAGTGATGGTCTGCACAACATGGTGCCGGAGGCGGATCTGTCGCGCATTCTCGGTGGGCGCGATACCCGCTTGATGGCAGAAGAGCTGGTGCAGGCTTCCCTCGCCAAAGGCGCGCCGGACAATGTGTCGGTGGTGGTGGTCCGGGGTGAACCCGGTAAATTTGGCTGACGATCTCCGGCGATGACCGACTCCAACGATAACGACAAAACCCGCATCATCAAGCCGCGGCAGGTTCGCCCGCCAGCGGCGCAGCCGCCTGTGCCGGTGAACCCAAAAGCACAGGTGGCCGGCAAAGACAGCGCCGCCCCGTCTGAGGCGGGTAAAACCCGCATTTCGAGTCGCGTTGCGCGGGTGACGGAGCACGATGTCACAGAGTCGGAGCCAGCGGTGAAACCGCCGGTACCGCCGCGGACGCAGCCGCTGCAGTCCGACGATGTATTGAAAAACCGATTTGTCCTTGAGAGTGTTCTCGGCGCCGGTGGTATGGGGGTGGTATACAGGGCGAAAGACCTGCTCAAAGTCGAGGCCAAGGATCGCGATCCCTATGTGGCGATCAAGGTTCTGGGGGAGGAGTTCAAGTCCCACCCGGAGGCTTTCATCGCCCTGCAGCGGGAGTCGCGCAAGACCCAGCGCATCGCCCACCCGAATATCGTGAATGTCCACGATTTCGATAAAGACGGCGACACCGTCTTTATGACCATGGAGTACCTCGAAGGTACGCCCCTGGACAAACTCATCAAAAAATACCGCAGTACTGGTCTGCCGGTGGCCGATGCCTGGCAGATCCTCGAAGGCATTTGTGCGGCGCTGGCCTATGCCCACGGGCAGCGCATCATCCACTCGGACCTCAAGCCTGGGAACATTTTTGTCACCAACCAGAATCTCGCCAAAGTGTTTGATTTTGGTATCGCCCGCGCGGTGGCCAAGGCGGAACAGGTGGGTGGTGATGTGGAAGACCGCACGGTGTTTGACGCCGGTAATTTCGGTGCGCTGACGCCGGCCTACGCGAGCCTGGAGATGCTCGAGGGCGAGCCACCGGATGTACGCGACGACATCTACGCTCTGGGCTGTATCGCCTATGAGCTGCTCACTGGCAGGCATCCCTTTGAGCGCAAAAATGCCCGCGATGCCCGCCGCACGGGCATGAAGCCCGCCCGGATCGAAAATATCAGCAAGCAACAATGGCGGGTGATTGAACGTGCGCTGTCCTTCGAGCGGGAAAACCGCGTTCCGTCGGTGGGTGAGTTCTGGCTGGAGCTCAACAAAAAAGTCGTCAACCCTCTCGCCATCTGGGGTGGTGTATTGGTGACTCTGCTCGCTCTGGGCGGCGGTGCATTTTTCTACGCCAACCGCGAGCAGGTGCCGCAACTGCCGCAATTAACCGCCGATGATTTCCGCAGCGAAATCGAAGGGCAGATCCGCCTCGAACTGTTGCAGAAAAAACATTGCGGATATTTTGCTGGCCAAGACCTTTGATGAACGCTGGGAAGCGCTCTTGCGGGAGGAAATGGGCAATCTGGAACAGCTGGTGGGCGCCGCCCATCCGGCGTTTGTGGATTTTCGCAGCCAGGCCTATGAGCTGTATCTCGAGCGGATCCAGCAACTGGCTGAGGACCAGCTTTTCGAAGACGCCTTAGCGATGACCGGCCGCGCCGGGCATTACGCCGCAGGTGACACGCAGCGGTTGGCGGCGCTGGTGAGTAGCCTTGAGGTTTCAATGGCGGAGATCGAGCAGCTCCGGCAGCAGCTGTTGGCCCAGGAACAACAAGCCAGACAACAGCAGCAGGAAGAGCGACAGAAGCATATTGAAGTGCAGCAACAGCGCCAGGAGGAGCAGCGCCGCCGCGAGGAATACACGGTGGCCCTGGCGACAGTCAACGCGCAGCTGCGGTGCGCCCAACTGATCGACATGAGCGATTTTGCCGTCGCTATCCGTAAGCTGCGCTCGCTGGACGCCGCGCAATATAAACAGACGGAAGGCAAGATCGTGGGTGATCTCGCGGCCTGTCTCGACAAAGTGGGACGCAATTTTCCTGATCGCGCCCTCACCGCTCGCAACGCCGCGCTCGACCTTTTTCCTGGCAATGCCGTGTTGCGCGCTTTGCGCCTTGAGGAGCGCGACAACTGCAATGAATCGCTTGCCGGGCTCGGCGCACGCGGCCGGCGCAGTATTTGTCAGGACGCCCTGGGCGGCGGTATCAAAAGTCCGGAGACGGTTGTCATCCCCGCGAAGAACGGTTTGCCTGCATTTGCCATCGGCCGCTATGAGGTCACCATCGGCGAATTTAATGAGTTCTGTCGTGCGACCAAACAGTGTGAGCCCGTTGCCGCCAGCAATGCGGCACTACCGGTGACCGGCGTTGCGCTGCCAAAAGTGCGCGACTATCTGAGCTGGTTGAGTGCGGAATCCGGCAAGATCTATCGCCTGCCGACGGTTGCAGAATGGCGCGTGGCGGCGGAGGCGACGGCGCGCGGCCTGGATGCCAATCGCAACTGCCAGCTCAACGCCCGCGGCATCCAGAAAGGCGGCGCTTTGCTGAATGCGGATATTGGCCAGCAAAACACTTGGGGCCTGGTGAATTATGTCGGCAATGCGCAGGAGTGGGTGCAGGGGCCGGGCGCGCAACTCCTGGCGGTGGGCGGCTCCTACGCGACCGATATGGAGAATTGCACTCTGGCAAGCCAGCGTGCCAGCAGTGGTGACCCCGATCTGGAAACGGGTTTTCGCGTATTGCGGGAGTTGGCGCGCAATTAACAGCAATACGCGGGTACGCCCGTGGAGAATCTAGCTATGTCAGAGATCAACTATTCCAATCTGTTAAGGCAGATTGTCTCGAGCTACTTGGCACACCGCATGAGCCGTGTAGAATACCTCGCGCAACGCCGCGGCCTGCTCGAGCAGATAGACCGCGAATTCAATGGAGATGAGCAATCCAATGGATGGACCCCATCCGAGACTGTCAACCAAACTCCCGACAGCGATTCCTCTCCCGATATCACATTAGTGCCAAAGCCTTGACCCAAAGGCGTGGCCGCTCAGTTCAATAGCGTATTGAAGCAAAGGTAGACTTATGGAATTAGTAGAGTTTTTCCAATCCGGTGGGGCCTTTATGTACCCCATTCTGGCGGTGTTTGTGCTCGGTCTGGCGATTGCCGTGGAGCGTCTGCTGGTCATCAGCGCCACGCAGAAAAAACCAACCGGGTGTGGAAGCAGCTGACGCCCATGCTGAAGGCCAACGACCTTGCGCGGGCAGAAAATGTATTGCAAAACCAGTCCACTCCGCTGGCGCGAGTGCTGCAATACGGACTCGCCAAATTGCGCCAGAACGCCACTCGTGAAGCAGTGGAAGCTGCTATGGAGGAAGGCATTATGGAAGTCATGCCGGAACTGGAGCAGCGCACTCACTACCTGGCCACCCTCGCCAATATCGCCACCCTGCTCGGCCTGCTCGGCACCATCGTCGGTTTGATCCAGGCATTCACCGCGGTTGCCTCGGCCGATCCTGCGGAAAAAGCGGATTTGTTATCGGCGAGTATTTCTGTCGCGATGAACACCACGGCCTTTGGTCTGGTCGCGGCAATTCCGATGATTCTGATCCACTCTTTCTCGCCACCAAAACCACGCGCCTAGTCGACAATATCGAAATGGCGACCGTGAAATGTTTGAATCTGATCGTCAAAGACTGATTCCATGAAATTGCGGCGTAGCAAAGCCTTGGACGAGACGGTGGAATTAAATATCACCGCCTTTTTGAATCTCATGGTGATTCTGCTTCCGTTTTTGTTGATCACGGCGGTCTTTTCGCGCATGACGGTTTTGGAGCTGAATTTGCCCTACCTCAACGCGTCCGGCAATGCAGAAGAGAAAGTCGATCTTGAACTGCAAATGCTGATATATCCGGACGCGCTGGAAATCCGCGATGCCAATCTCGGGCGCATTCGCCGCTTCGCCATTGAAAATGAAAAAATCGAATGGACGCCAGTGCGCGATGTATTGGTGGAAATCAAACGGCGCTTCCCGGAGGAAACCGCTATTGCCCTGCTTGTCGATTCCCGTGTGGCCTACAAACGTCTTATCGAAGTGATGGACCAAGTGCGCAGTACGGAAATCGTCAACGTAGGTACATTGGAGGAAGTTGAATTATTTCCCACCATATTGATCGGCGAAGCGCCTGCGCCAGCACAGGAAAATGATGCGGACATTTCGGTAGACGCATTGCAGACCGGGGGTGAGCAACCGTGAAAAAAGCCTCCCGTCGCGCACGCCGCATGGCGCGCCATCACCGGTTTCACAAAGGCGCTCCGCTGAATCTGGTGTCGTTGATGGATATTTTCACCATCCTGGTGTTTTTCCTGTTGGTGAATTCCTCCAGCGCACCGCAATTGCCGCGTCAGAAAGATCTCGCCCTGCCGAAATCCACGGCGCAAAAAACTCCCGAGGAGAATGTAGTGCTCGTCATTACCCCTCAAAGTGTTCTGTTGCAGGGACGCGAAGTGGCGCGGGTGGAGGATTTATTGGCCTTGGATACCGAGGTAATCGCGCCGCTACAGGAAGCCTTGAATGCCCAGCGCATGAATCGCCAGTTGCGCCGCGCGGAGGCGAACACCGAAGAGTCTGTCACCATCATGGGCGATGAGAATATTTCTTACGCGCTGCTCCATAAAATTCTCGCGACCTGCCAGCAAGCGAACTACACGAAAATTGCGTTTGCCGCGCATCAAGTAGCGAAACCTGCGCAATGATCGTAAACCTGCGGTACTCCATAACAGGACTTGAGAGGAATCGTTTGTAACCATGGCATTGGTGAATTACAGACACTTGGCCTTGAGTTGGCAGCCCAGTCAGAAGGAAGACCGGCTGTTCACTCTGTTTGCCATCGCTGCAGTGGTGATCGCCATGGTGATCGGCGCGGTACTCTCCTCTATCAAAGTGCCGGAAAAGCCCCGCCATGAGCGCTCCGCAGTGCCAGAACGGGTTGCCAACTTCATCAGTCAGAAGGAACCCAAACCCTTACCGCCCCCGCCTCTCCCTCCGCCCAAGCCGAAGGTTCCTGAGCCGCCCAAACCAGCGGCACCGTCACCCGAGACAGCTGCCGAAGTGCCCCGGCCGCGAGTCGAACGCGAGCGGCCACAAGTCTCCCAGCCGCTGACGACGGAACAACAACAGGCGCGGGAAAGAGCATCGCAAAGCGGTCTTTTGGCGCATATGAGCGAACTAAATGATCTGGTAGAGGCTCCGGAAGTCGCCGCTCAGGTGCGCAGTAACATCCGTCAGAGTGGCGGCACCGACGCTCAGCCTGCGGGGCCTGACACCCAGATCCTGACCGCCAATGCGAGCAGAGGCAGCGGTGGGGTCGACGCCAGCCGCTATGCCGCGCGCGCGGGTGACTCGCAATTGGATGCAGCTGAAGTAACGGCGGCGCGCGAGGTGCTCGCCGCCAGTGAAACAACCTTTGCCCGGGAAGCAGCGGCAGATACCAAAGCCGGCGGCGCTCACATCCGTTCGGAGGAAGAGATCACTCTGGTATTTGACCGTCACAAGAGCCAGCTGCAAAGCCTGTACAACCGCGCGCGACGCAGTAACCCCGCGCTCAAAGGCAAGCTTGTTCTGGCTGTTACTATCCGGCCGGATGGCTCGGTAAGCGCGGCCAGGGTGGTGAGCAGCGAGCTGCAGGACCAAGCTTTGATCGACAGTCTTTTGGCCCGCATCCGGACTTTCCAGTTTGGTGCGCGGGACGTGGAAGTTGCCACAGTTAACTACCCGATCGAATTTTTGCCCTATTGATCCCTGCGCTGCCTCGGAGTCATATGCTAAGCTCGCCACCTAGTCCGGCGCGGTAATACGCGCCAAGAGGTTTAGGGATCGAATCCCGGCACAAAGCTCCGTTCTGCAACAGAGCTCACAAGGAGTACTTCAGGATGCGGATATCCATGTGTATCAAATGCAAATCCCTTCGGCAGAAACAATCCCCAAAATCTCGTTCGTTTTCCACTCGAGATGGCACTGAACCGTTACGACCTCAGCCGTGAAATTGCCAATGTGATCACTTTTCAGCCTTCGGCGCGATGAGCCGATTGTTTGAATAATGTACGATTCGCACCCACCACCAGCATACGAGTTAAAGCGCTTTACCGCTCAAGGTGAGCTCACAGAACATCAGGGAAGATCCAAACGGAATTCCCTTTTTGACAGCGACGTTAGTCAGGAAAGAGACATGAAACACCTCCCGCAAATTTCTTCCATTTGTTCCACCCGCCGCCGCAAGCTTTGCTTGGCCATTGCTGCGCAGATGCTGCTGAGTACCGGCGTCAAGGCTGCGCCTGTCGGCGGTGCGATTGTCGGCGGAGATGGGACCATTGATCAGGCCGGCCTCAATACCACCGTGATTCAAAACAGCGGCCGTCTGGCAATTGATTGGGAGAGTTTCAACATCGCGGCCGACGAGCGCGTCCAATTTATTCAGCCGGACGCCAGCTCCGTTGCACTCAACCGCATACTCGGCAACGAGGCGTCGCAGATTTTCGGCCGGCTGGACGCCAATGGCCATGTCATCCTGATGAACCCGAACGGGGTGCTGTTTGGCGAAAATGCCTCTATCAATGTGGGTGGTCTGGTTGCATCCGGGTTAGCCATCAACTCCACCGATTTTATGAATGGCGAATTTGTCCTGAGCGCGGTCGAAGGCGCAGATGGGGTGGTCGTTAACAAGGGCATTATCAACGCGGCGACTGGCGGCAGTGTCGCTCTGGTTGGTCGCCAAGTTGATAACCAGGGGCTGATCTCGGCGAATCTTGGTTCGGTCAGTCTCGCTGCTGGTAAAGAAGCTGTTCTCAGCTTCGATAGCCAGGGCCTGTTGGGAGTGCGCGTCTCCCGTGCAATTCTGCAAAGCGAATTAGGAGTAGAAGCAGCGGTCAACAATAGCGGTGAAATCACCGCCGAAGGCGGCCGCATTTTACTGACCGCAAGCGTGAGTCAGGATATTTTCAGTCAAGCGGTAAATGCGGAAGGGCTCAACGCAAAAACCAGCGTTGTGATGCACCAAGACGGCAGCTTCACCCTCGGCGCAGGCGCCGATGTCATTAATGCCGGTACGCTCAGTACCTCTTCTGAAACGGCAGAAGCCGGCGATATCGTTGTGTTAGGCGAGAACGTCAACAGCAATGGCGCGATACTCGCAAACAGCAAAACGGCAAACGCTGCCGGCAATATCGAAATTCACTCCCGCGACACAACACTTCTCACCGGCAACAGCACCACCAGCGCAATTAATGATGGTGCAGGTAGCGGCGGCCAAATCAAAATCCTCGGCGACCGCGTCGGTATTCTCGACCAGTCTCAAATTAATACCACCGGTACCAACGGCGGTGGCGACATCAATATCGGCGGCGGCTTCCAAGGCAAAGAAACCCAACTCCGCAACGCCGCCCGTACGGTTGTCGGAAAAGACGCATTAATTGAAGCCAATGCAATTAGCGAAGGCAACGGCGGTGATGTGATTGTCTGGGCTGATGAAACCACATCATTCACTGGCGAAATTAATGTTCGTGGTGGCGAACTCAGTGGTGATGGTGGATTTGTCGAGGTTTCGGGTAAGGAGAATTTGCGATTTTGGGAAGCGTGGATAGGACTGCGGTTCGCGGGGAGAATGGGAGTTTGTTGTTGGATCCGGAGAATATACGAATTGTACCGGGCAATAGTGGAGATACTTCTGCAGATGCAGCGCTCCTTTCTGATAGTGCCCTTTTATTCGGAGACATAGTTTCGGATGAATCAAGAATCAGCGCGAATGCGCTTAGAGATTCGTTGTTAACAGGAAACACAATCCTGGAGGCATCAGGTGATGTATTGTTCGAGACTGGAAGCGTAGTCGACGTACTTTCTATTGATCCAGTCAATATCGCTTCGCTCGCTATTAATGCGGGAGGCAATATTCAGATGCAGCATAACTCTTACATAAATTTGGGGGGGATGTTGTATTTAATGCTGGAGTTGCTGCATGTGGTGGATCATCGTGTACTCAGTTTGGACCTGGACAGATATTGATAGCGGTAGGCGCCTTCGAAGGGACTCCACCATTGGGCTGGGGTGATCCAGAGGGAGGAGTATCTGCTAGAGGGGATATTATTTTTAGAGCGTCTGATGAGATCAGATTGCTGGGTGATTTATCTGCGAGCTCCATAAAACTTTATTCGGGCGGCGCAATTCAGCTGTCGACACTTCCTGGAAATACTACTCGCATATTAACGAATAACGGTAGTTTAGAGCTGTACGCTGGAGATGAGTCAATCCAGTCAAGCATGACGAATGTTTTTTTCTTTAAATGGCATAGATATGCCTTTACCTAGTCTTCGTTTGTATGCGGGAGAAGAAAATGCGTCAGTAAATTTTAATGGCACGACACAGACCACTCGAATTGAAGTTCACAATGGAGACTTGCTGGTTTCGGCAAAAAATAGTGTAGGCGGATATAATCCCGAGATCTCCATTTTTAATGGAAATATATCTATGGAGAGCTCTGGTGGGGATATAAATTTTCACACTGCCACATTAGTCCTTGAAAATAATCTTGATCCAAGGCGCCTTCCTAACATCAAGCTTACGGCAGCGGGGAACATAGATTCCAATCTCGGAAATAATGCCGGTGCTAACATAACTTTGATTGCTGACTCGGACAAAAATGGGGTAGGAAATGTAATTGTTTCTGAAGATTTCAGTACCGGCGGCGGTAGCTTTTCTGTCTCATCAGTGAGTGTGGAAATGCAGAAAATTACTACTATATCTTCAATTGATAGTTCCTCCGCCGGGGGCAACATATCCATCACTGTCTCGGGAGATTTAACGCTCCCAGGTATTGTGTCTGGCGGGGATCTGTACATTGATTCATCACAAGGCTCAGTTTCGTTGGGAGAAAGTATTGCGGTAGCGGGCGAGACTCGAATTAATGCAGATCAGAATATCAATATTCTCAAAGAAACCCTGTTTAATCCAAATAAAAACGTATTTTTGAATGCAGGCAATGACATATATTTTGCGGCATCATCTGATATAGATGAACTGGGATTTCTGGAGCTGGCTCCGTCGAACCCCGGCTCATTTGTATTCAGTGCCGGAAGGAATATTGTGGTGGAGTCCACGCTAGTTCTGGGTTCGGGTGACTTCATCGCAAGTGCTGGCACAAAAGGAAATTCCCCATCCGACTTTCCTGTTCCTGGGTCACCCGTCATCGGCGCATACAACGGGCCTGGAATTTACGCAAAGGCTATTGATACAAACGGAAGAATAATATTTAGAAGCTCCAGTTTTATCGACTCTCCTGTTCTTGAATCCGGTTCAAATGGCTCTGGTGGCTTTATTGGCTATTACACCAATGGCTCGGTGGCGCTTCCCTATTTTGCCAATTCCAATGGAAATTTTGAGGTGCATAATTACGTAGGGGCGGAGAACCTAATTTCTGAATACCAGCTTTCTGATGGATCGACTATTGAGCTGCCCAACTTAGTATCTTTTGAATCCGCCAATAGTGGCTATGTCAGTTGGTACACAGGCGGCTCCGACACTACGCTGGCAACCAGCGGTGGCGACTTTTACATAGAGGCTAAAAATATCCAGCATTGGGGAGCGCATGCATTAGATGTGGCTCTTCAGGCGGATACGGAAATATAACTCTCATAGCAGAGGAAGAAATTACTGCACCTTTGATTGTTTATTCCAATGTCCTCGATCAAGGTGTAGAGAAAAATTCAGAAATTAAATTTTCTGCAAACAAAATTCGTATTGACCGTGATCTCGACTTCAATAATGCAGGCGTTGTAAATTTTAATTTGAATGCTGAAGGCGATATAGTTCTCGGTGTTATAGAGGGAGATGCGCACTATCAGGAAGTTGCTGCGTTTAATCGTCGAGAAGGAGGCAGAATCTTTGACTCAGAGGGCGGCGACAATGACAGACTCAATATCAACATAAATGCTGGTGGCACCGTTTTTCAGAAATATGATGTTTTCACAGGCGGTGGAAATTACATAGCGACAGCCGCTCAATTCGAATTCAATGAAGGAGTTCAGATCAATACCGACTTTTCAAACGACACAGAAAACAGTCTATCCGGGGTCGGAAATATCTCTTTGATAGAAACTGTAGTGGATCCTCTTTTCTTTCAGCGCCTTATTTTGCCAGATATACAAACACAAGCAGACTGTTCAGGCGAAAGCTCTTGTGGTGATCTTAATATTGTTTCGAGTCGGTCGATCTATGACAGTGAGCCAGCTGATGATATTCGCAGAACAATAGCAGTATCTGGAAACGCGAATTTTGAAACGGGTAGAGATATAGATTTTCTCGGAGAAGACAATGATATTCGCTTTGACGGTAGTGTATCCGTTAAAGCAGGTACTATCTCCATCGAAACTCGGGGTGGTTTTGAGTTGTTAGATTGGGAGGTGAATGGCACGCTTCATATTGCTGTTCAGGAGGCAGAGGGGAGAAGCTCGGATCTGATTAGTAACTCTACCTTAACAGGTGGTGCAGTAGTGATCGGAACACCGGGCGAGCTTATTTTGAAAGGCGAGCAAACCCGTTTTTCTTCGCGAGTAGAACTCCATGGCAGTCGCATTGAGCTAAATCACCAAGGTGATCTAATTTTAGATGAATTATTTTTAACAGGCGGTAGCCTTGGCGAAGCATCTTTAATACAAGTAAACGGCAGTGTCCTTGGTGCTGGCGGAAATGCGCTGGATATCGCTGGGAATTTTGTCAATGGAGTTTATCAAGATGCATCTCCAGTTATCTTCGATGTCACCGGCGATCTGCAGCTTACTTCTTCAGATAATAAGATATCCTCGATCCAAGTCCTCAATGCTAACGCGGTTGCGCTTCAAAATTCCTCGGACATCAATTTAGCTGGAATTAACGCCGAAAGCCTCTCCCTAAATATCCTCGGCGACATCACTCAAGCCAGCGCACTCAATATCACTGGCGAAACCTCGATCATTGCCGCAGCCAACAGCAATATCGATCTTTCCAATGTTTTAAATGATTTTAATACGGTAAATATCCAAGCAGCTGGGCCCGCGACAATCGAAATCGCGGATTCAGGCAGTATTAGTTTGGACAATATGGACCTCAATGTTGTGGATGTTAGTCTGGTTGCAGCGAGTATTGCTCAAGCGGAAGGCGGCCGCATTCATTTGCGGGATGGTGCCGAGCTCAATCTACAAGCAGGGTATATTACCCTCGGCGCAAATGGCACAGCCTCTGTCGATATTGACGGAGCTGTACTCAGAGGCATTTTTGCAAATGACTTGAATATCCGGGGGGCAATTCGAGGCAGCGCGGGCACAACAGACAGTGGTCTAGCGGGCTTCTACTTAGAGGGGTCAGGTGCAGATAATTTTGTCGAGGTTGTAGCCGGTGCATCTATTACTGGAGATTTTAGTGAGGATTCGAAGATTGCCCTCGGTGACGGAGATGATTTAATCAGCCTTTCAGGAGACGTTGCGATTACTGTCGATGGTGGGTTGGGTAATGATGTATTTACCATTCAAGCTGCGGGAATAGCTGTCGCAAAGATATTTGGTAATGAAGGCGAGGATACTCTTAAGGGTTCCGATGCCGATACTCTTTGGTCTATAACCGCCAATGGCGAAGGTGGCCTTAGCTCAAACAATGCGATGATTCACTTAGGTGGCATTGAGCGTTTCCAGGGAGGGGCTGGCGATGACAGCTTTTTGTTGGAGTCCGCGACGACTTCGGTAGAATCCGACAAGTTGTCGTTGACTCTTGATGGGGGCTTTGGCTTTAACGAGTATCTTGTTAGAACAGGCCAGAATTTGCAGTGGGAAGTCAACTCTAATGATATTCAGTTGATTGATTCACAATTTCTTTTAAACGTATCTATGACTAATGTTCAGGTCATAGATCCAGGCGCTAGTCAAAGCATTTTTTATTTTAATGATCTGAATAATCCCCTCGATGAGATTAGAGGGCCCCTTTTAACGCCACACACTTTTGACTTTTCACGTATAGAGGCGGCGCTGACGCTGAATGTGAGTGCATTACCTTTTGGTATAGAAAAGTTTGGGAGATCTTTAGTGGTTGGGAATGGTCGATTAACAGCTGTTGTGGGCGATGACATTAAAACGGGTTGGGTTATCCAAGATGATCTTGTTGAAGGCATATCCGATGCTAGGTGGTCTAATGTATTTGCAAATATTGGACGAATCAGAGGTGGATCAGCTGACGATGAATTTGTCGTTTTAACGACAAACAATCTTCTTGAAATAGATGGAGGAGAAGGGACAAACAGCATATTCGCTCCGATGTCCGACAATATTTTTAGTATTAATGGTGTATCCGAAGGAACGTTAAACGAAAGCTTACATTTTAGTCGTGTACAACGGTTAGATGGCAATTCAGGTAGAGATACCTTCATTTTCTCGCCCGGCAGCAGCATCGGCAATATTAACGCCGGCGCAGGTAACGACACATTTATTCTCGCCAACAATGTCACCGTGGGCATTTTGGATGGTGGTGAAGGCGTGGATACGTTGGACCGCAATGGTCTGAATTCCATAATGACGTATTTGCGCGAAGTGATTGGTGGCGATGCGATTTATGCGGCTGCGAATATCGAAACCGAAACTTCCATCGGCGGCAGTACGACCGTCGTGGGTGTGGATGGCTATAACGCGCAGTGGAATATCACCGGCAATGGAATGCTGAGCGTGACGGCGACCGATGGTGACGGTGTGGCGATCACCAATCAATTCAGCGGAGTAACTCGTGCCGAAGGCGGCGCGGGACTTGATGCGTTTGTTCTGCTGTCGGATGGCACGCTCGTTGACGGTATTGTCGGCAATGGAAATGACTACCTGCAAGGCAGTGAGTCCTCCAACACCTGGATCGTCAACGCGGCCAATGGCGGTGAATTAGTTCAGGAAAGTGGTACTCGATTGCAATTTCAGGGAATTTCGCATTTATACGGTGGCAACAGCAGCGATATTTTTGACATTGCATCCGGCGGTTCCGTATCCGGCTCCATTTATGGTGGTGGTGGTGCGGATACGCTGATTATTAGCGATGCCTCTCTCTCCAACGAGTGGGTGTTGGGGCAGGAAAACAGTGTAGGGTCGGTTGCGTATTTCAGTGAAGTTGAGACTCTTATTGGCAACGACAACAACGATACCTTTAGCTTTACCGGTGCGACCGACGTCATCGCTATTCAGGGGGGCGCCGGGGATAACAACTTGGTCTGGCGCGCGGGTGATCTCGCCGTCAATCTCGGCTCGGGTTCCTTGAATCAACAAATTCAGTTCAGCGAAATCAAAGCGTTTGATGCGGAGGCGACGGCGAGCAATACCCTGATCGGCGCGGATGAAGACAACGCGTGGACACTGGCGAACGATGCGTCTGGCACGCTCACCTCGTCCGGGGGCGAGGTAAGTTTCACTGGGTTCCGCACACTCGTGGGTGGCACTGCAGCGGATAGCTTCGCGCTGGCAGCCAACGCTGGCGGATTTATCGGTGTTGATGGTGGCGCAGGGGAGGACCGCATCAGCGCGGCTGACATTCTCAATGAATGGCGCCTGGACAGTGCCGGCGGTGAACTGAACGGGATGCGTTTCAGTAATCTGGAAACGCTGCTCGGCGGCGCGCAGCAGGATAACTTTGTCCTGACCGCTGCCTCGGCCCAGGTGCAGACCATTGACGGTGGCGCGGGCGCTAACCGGTTGACCGGCTATGACCAAATCAATGTTTGGAATGTGACTGGCGATAACGCCGGTGATGTGACCGGGCTTGCCAGTTTCCGCAATATTCAGACGCTGATCGGCGGCTCGCAGGCCGATATGTTCACTTTGGCGGCCGGCGTCAATCTGAGCGAAATTTACGCCGGTGCGGGTAATGACGTGTTTGTCATTGGCGCCGGGGTGATTGCGGACAACTTCTACGGCGAAGCCGGCGATGATAGCTTCGACGTTGGTCTGGGGCTGGAACTCAGCGGGGTGCTGGATGGCGGCACCGGCGGAGAAACGGAGGGCGATTTTATCGACCTCGGCAAGTTTACTTTGCTGGATGCTACGGCCGATTTGGAATCGGTCGTCGGTTTCTCCTTCCGCAATTTTGAACGCATCGAACAACCCAACAATCAGGGTATTTATTTCGGTGGCAACGGCACCAACGTCTGGTACATCACGGGTGCCAACGAAGGCCGTTTGGAAATTCGCGAAGGCGAAAAAGCCGGCGTCTACGAGTTTTCAGGTGTTCACAGTCTGTTGGGTGGCGAAGGTGAAGATATTTTCATCTTTGCCAATGATGCGGCCGCTGTATCCACGCTGATTGACGGTGGAACCGGTGCGGGTGCCAACACTCTGGATCTCAGCGCCCAGGGCATGATCAACCGCTGGCTGCTTGATGGCGCCAACAGTGGTTCGGTCATTAACAGCAGCAATACAAACGGCAATGTGTTCACCAACATCGCCTACCTGATCGGCGGCTCCAATCGCGATCTGTTCGAGTTGCATGCCGGCGGCAGCATCGCCGGCGCGATTGATGGTGGTTTGGGCGCGGATGAGTTCACGATAGTGGTGGAGCAGACCAGCAACTGGCAGCTCGGTGGAGCCGGCGGACACAGCGTCACCGGAGTTGCCAGCTTCACCAATATTGAAAGCCTGATCGGCGGTAGCGGCGTTGATAACTTCGACATACTGGCTTCCCTGACCGACGTTACCCAGCTGACTGGCGGCGCTGGTTCTGATGCCGTGAATTTCCTCTATGACAGCCCGGTCAGTGTCGAGCTGGCGCGCGGGGTGGCGGGCGGATTGCGGGTGGAAGGCATTGAGCGTTATACCGCAATCGGCGCGGGCAGCAGCACCCTAATCGGTGTCGATTCCACGACCACCTGGAGCGTCGACGGGGCGGACCGGGGCTTCATCCGCTATTTGGTGACGGATGGAGGAGAAGCCCTCAACGTGGCGTTCGACGGTTTCGGTAATCTGGTCGGTGGCGCGGGCGACGACCAGTTCCTCTTCGCGACCGGGGGCTCTGTAAGTGGCGTGGTGACCGGCGGTGGCGGACGCAACCGTGTTGATCTGCAGGCGTTAGCCGGCGACATTCACGTGGCTGCAGCGCCGGGTATTGCCAACGCAGTAGGGCTGGCAAGCCTGACGTTGGCGGACATCGATCAACTGATGGGCAACGGGCGAACTTGGCTGTATGGCGCCAGCGACCAAAGCTATACCTGGACCATCGATGGCGCCCGTTCAGGACGTGTGACCAGTACGCTGGTGGACGATGCCAACCGGTTGCTGGCTTTCGAGAATCTGTCGGCGATCCACGGCGGCGCGCATGACGATATCTTCCAGGTCGTCGTCGCCACACCACTGTTGTCTCTGGATGGCGGCAGTGCCGCGACGGCGGATTTGGTCGACTACTCCCGGGTCAACGGCAACCTCAGCATCAATCTCGCCGAGGCGTTGACCGGCCAAAACGGTGTGATCACGGGTGTCGAAGGCATTCGCGGCAATAATGCCGGACCGGATTCACTGCACAGTGCGGAACTGGTAGGGCCGGACAGCGGCGCGATATGGCGGATTGGCAACTTCGGCGGTCCATTGGCGGACGGCGTCAATGATGGTGAGGTCTCCTTCGGCGATCAGACCATCAGCTTCCTCGACTTCAATCTGTTGACGGGTGGCGCGGGTGTGGACACCTTTAATCAGATTTCCGGCGTGGTGCTCGGTGCGCTGAGTGGCGGCGCCGGCAACGATACCTTCACCATCGACCTCGTTGGTGCCAACGCCGGTACCCGCGTTATCGGCGGCAGCGGCAGCGATACCCTGCTGCTGCGCGGTGGCGATGCGGCGGGTGTGCTCACCTACACGGCGGCGGCCAATGGTGGTGAGTTCGATTACGGTCATGAGGGTGCCCATTACAAAGTCGGCCACCAGGAGGTCGAAATCCTGCGCGACCAGTCCCTGGCGCAAACCCTTCAAATTCGCGGTTCCAGCCTCGCCGAAACCTTTGGTCTGGGCAATGGCCGCTTTCAGGTGAACGGCGGCGAGCAGATCGAGTACAGCAGCAAGCGCGATATCGCGGTGCACACCGGTATCAACGACATCATCGACATTACGGAAAATCTCCAAGTGGAAGGGTCATTGACGCTGGCGAATGGCACGGTCATCGCCAACGACCCGGCGAACAGCTCCATCACCGCGCAGACGCTGATTTTGGATTCCGTCCGCGACGTGGGCTTGGCCAGCGCGCGCCTGCGCACCAGCGTAGAGGATCTGGCGGTGCGTAACAGCGCCGGGGATATCTATCTGCAGGAGCAAAATGGACTGAACCTGACAGAGTTCAACGCCAATGGCGTATTCGATCTGCTGCTGCTCAATGGCGACCTCAGCAGCAGCGCACCTTTGTTTGCTGCGGACGTTTTCCGCGTGGTAGCGAACAACGGTGACATCACTCTGACCGGCGCCAACCAGTTGCGCGACGACGTGGCGCTCACTGGCAACCGTGTGGAGCTGCACAACGCCAGCACCCTGACTCTCGTGGATGTCCAGGCGCAGGAGCTGATTCTGCGTACTCAGCGAGGCATCGAAGGCGATGGCCCCATTGTGGTGTCCGGCCTGACCAGCATTGATGCCCAGGGCGACGTGCTGTTCGACTTCGCCACCAACGATTTCAACCGTGTGCGAGTCACCAATGCGGTCAACCTCACCCTGGTGGACCAGAACGCGATCGAGCTACTGGACATCAACGCCTCCGGGGCGGTGGTGGTGCGCAGCACCAATAGCGTGACCTTGAGCGACCAGGTGACTGGCGCCAATGGCGTGACTGTCACGTCCGGCGTCGGCTCCATTAACCAGAACGGCAGCATCACCACCAGCAACGGTGCTGTGGTGGTTGAAGCAGGCAACGGGCAGGTCAACCTCGGTGAAGACGCGCGCATTCTGGCGAACGGCGGCAGCGTCAACATCAGTGCCGGCTCAGGTGATGTGAACATGGGCGGCTCCACCCGCATAGTGGCCAATGGCGGTGACGTCACCATAGTGGCGGCAGACAGCGTGGTGGTGGCCGAAGTGGTGAGTTCCGGGTTGGTCACCATCAACGCCGGTGCGGGCGGTGTCAGCGATGGTAACGGCGGGGCGACCAACGTCTCAGCGGGTGGTTTGCAGAGTTCTGCCAACACCGGATTTGGCAGTCAGGACGCCATAGAAACCCAGGTTGGCAATATCAATATCGCGACCAACAGCGGCAACGTTGCCGTCGCCAACACGGGCAGCGTTACCGTGGATGGTGTCAGCACCGGCCAGGGTGATATCACTCTCATCAATCAGGGAAATGTGGATCTCGGGGCGGGCTCTGTATCCGCGCAGGACGGCGCCAACGGCGGCACTGTGGACATCAGCGTCAGCCAGGGTAGCGTGACCCAAAGCGGCCCGACGAACCTTCCCGCGGTCAAGGGTACTGGTACGGTGATCATCAGCGCGCCGGATGGCTCTATAGGTTCCGGCGGTGGTCTGCGGGTGGATGCGCCCGCTGTCGAAATCATTGCCGCGATCAAGGCCGGCGAGATTTTCGTCAATCCGGGTGCTGACAAAATCGAGTACTTCTCCGGCAGCTTCAAGTTTGATGATCAGCTGCTGGCGATAGCGCCGCTGGAAGACATCAACCCGGCGATCTTTGCTAACGTGAAAAGCTATTTCTTCAACGATATCTCTCTGTTGCTGCCGCGCGACCAGCGTTATGAGGACGATGAAGGCGAGGAATAATAATTGGCAAACGGGCGTTGCCGCCCGTTTTTTTCATTGCTCGGATTATGCTTTTATTCGCGTAGAATCCCGCACCATCACATCTGGTGAATTACTGAAGAAGGAAACTCATTCGTTATGACTAAGTCGTTTCGCGCGCTATTTCTCCGAGTGTTGTGTTGTGCTGCGCTTGTGCCGTCATTGGCGCAGGCGGGCTTTCTCGAAATGCCTGATACCACGGAAGTGCCAGACATGGAGCGAGAGTCCCTGTTGAAGGATCTGGATATTCCCCGTGTGCGTGAGCGTGATGCCGACCCCATGGCTGGCCCACGACTCAATATCACCGAATTCCGTGTCCAGGGAGTGGTGGAATATCCGGAACTCGGCATTACCCGTGAATCTCTCAATCATCTCGTGGAAGGCATTCGCTTCGAAATGATGGGAGAAGGAGAAATGCTGGATTCGGGCTATACACTCGATGAAGTCAGCCAGATTTCGGACTTGGTGGCGGAAATTGAAACCCAGACACAGGGCCAAAAAGTCGGACCCGCCGATGTGGACCGTTTGGTGTTTTTGATTCGTGAACAGCGCCAGCGCCGCGGTGTGACCGTGGGTATGATCGAAACCGTCGCCGACACGATTACGCGCTATTACCGCGAGCGAGGTTTTATTCTCGCCAAAGCCTATATTCCGGAGCAGCGTGTCCGCGACGGAGTTGTCACGCTGACATTGTTATTGGGAAATCTTGGCGAAGTGTCGGTGGTCAACAACAGAATTTACAAAGCAAAAACTCTGCAGAATATTTTCTCACCGGTCATCGGAAAACCCGTCACGACGAATAATATTGAAGAGCGATTGTATTTCGTCAACGATTTACCCGGCCTGTCGGCGCAGGCGTATTTCGAACCGGGTGCGCAGGTTGGCGACACACGCTTGAATATCAACACTTTGCGAGAAAGTCGTTTTGCCGGCAATGTGCGTGTCGACAATCATGGCTCGGAAAGCACCGGTGAGTACCGATTGTATACCGATGGCTATTGGCACAACCCCGGTGGATTCGGTGATCAATTGCATATCGGGGTGCTCGGCACTTTCGAGCCGTCGAATTCTTATTACGGGTCGATTCATTACGGCGTGCCTCTTTTTCAGCCCCCGGGCGAAATTCACCTTTGGTGGTTCCACCAATGATTTTGTCTCCGATTCCTTAAGCGGCCTGACGCTCACAGGAAAGTCGGTGGTTTACGATGCGACGTTGAATTACATTTTGCGGCGCAGCCGGGTGAAAAACCTGTCCTCGGAATTGCGCTTTGCCGAAGTGAGTTCGGAAATCGAAGAAAAGGAAGGACGATTGCCTTTGGAGGATGGCGAGCTGGATGACACGGTGCGAAATCTCGACCTCGTTTTCAATTTTGATATTTTGCTAGAGCGCTGGCGCGGCATGCACCAGGGCGGTGTCCGGTTAACCTACGGTGATTTTGTCAAAGGGCGCAACTTTCATCAGGACGAGAATCCTTTAATTCTCTCGTTCAATTACTCGTTGATTAAATTTGCTCAAGTTCCATTTACCAAAGCCAATAGCCGTATCCAGGCCCGCTTTGCTGGACAATACAGTGAAACCTCCCTGCCGAGCACGAGTCAATTTTTCGCTGACAGGCCCGACCAAACTGCGCGCATTCAATATCAATCAGTTTAATGCCGATTCCGGTGCCTACGTCAGCCTCGACTGGATATTCAGCGGCCCCGGATTCCTGGATCTTCAGCTGGGTGGCGAAAACCTCAAGGATATTTTGCAGCCGTACCTGTTCGCCGAAGCGGGATATGGAGATACCAAAGACAGTGGTCTTCCGATTATTCGGCGGGGGGCGGCAACAGCGCCCGAACAGCCGGGCAGTTGGGCAGTGCTGTCAGATGTGGGAGTGGGACTACGCTTGGCCATGCGCAATAATTTCCGGGCCAGCTTCAGCTATGCCTATGTGACTTCCTACGAAGGTGATTTAGGTCCTCTCACCAAAGAAAGCACACGAGATCTGGAAGAGCGCAGTAAATTCTATGTTGATATGCAATACAGCTTCTAAGTGAAAAGCGCCCCGAGGGGCGCTTTTTTATTTGATCAGTTCGTCAATTCCCAGGTCGCCCCAGAGCACGTCGATTTTTTGTTTTATCTCGGCGCTCATCACAATGGGTCTGCCCCACTCCCGTTGCGTTTCTCCCGGCCACTTATGTGTAGCATCCATGCCCATTTTTGATCCGAGTCCGGCGATGGGAGATGCAAAATCCAGATAGTCGATAGGGGTGTTCTCCACCATCACCGTATCGCGCGCGGGATCCATTCGTGTGGTGATCGCCCAGATCACATCGCGCCAATCGCGCGCATTGATATCGTCATCCGTGACCACCACAATTTTGGTGTACATGAATTGCCGCAGAAAAGACCAGACACCGAACATGACGCGCTTAGCGTGGCCCGGATATTGTTTTTTCATGGTCACAACCGCCATGCGGTAGGAGCACCCTTCCGGCGGTAAATAAAAATCGACAATTTCGGGAAACTGTTTTTTCAGAATCGGCACGAATACTTCATTTAACGCCAGTCCCAATACCGCCGGCTCGTCCGGTGGTCGGCCGGTATAAGTGCTGTGGTAAATCGGCTCGCGCCTGTGGGTCAGGGTTGTCACGGTAAAAACCGGGAAGCGCTCCACCTCATTGTAATAACCAGTGTGATCGCCATAAGGCCCCTCTTCCGCGGTCTCTCCTGGATCGATATAACCCTCGAGAATAAATTCCGCGTTGGCCGGGACTTGCAGCGAATTGCTGATGCTTTGGCTGACCTCGGTTTTGCTGCCGCGCAACAGGCCGGCAAACGCGTATTCGCTGAGGGTGTCCGGTACCGGCGTCACGGCGCCGAGAATGGTGGCCGGGTCCGCGCCCAAGGCGACAGAGACGGGAAATTTTTCTCCCGGATTGGCCTGCTGCCATTCGCGAAAATCCAGCGCGCCGCCGCGATGGCTCAGCCAGCGCATAATTAATTTATTGCGACCGAGCAACTGCATCCGGTAGATACCGAGGTTTTGCCGCTCTTTGTGGGGACCACGGGTGACGACCAGGGGCCAGGTGATCAAAGGTGCGACATCGCCCGGCCAGCACGTCTGGATCGGCAATTTGGTGAGATCGACTTCGTCGTCCTGATAAACAAATTCCTGACAGGCCGGTTTGCTGATTTGCTTGGGTGACATGTTGAGAACCTGCCGGAAAATCGGCAGCTTTTCCCATGCATCGCGCATACCTTTAGGCGGTTCAGGCTCTTTCAGAAACGCCAGTAATTCACCGACTTCTTTCAGTGCGGCAACGGATTCCTGTCCCATGCCGAGTGCCACCCGTTCAGGTGTGCCGAATAAATTGCCGAGCACGGGAATGGTGTAGCCGATAGGATTTTCAAACAGCAGGGCCGGGCCGCCGGAGCGCAGAGTGCGATCGCAGATTTCGGTCATTTCCAGATTGGGGGAAATCGGCTGACTGATTCGCTTGAGTTGTCCGCGGCGTTCCAGCAGATGTATAAAGTCGCGCAGGTCTTTCATGGCGGAAGGAATGCTTGGGCGGGGAAATCCCCTGTGGGGAAAAATATCGCGGCTGAATGATCAGCCGCGATGCGGCGGGTTATTTGCCCTTCATGGACAAGAAGAATTCATCGTTAGTTTTAAATGCTTTGAGCTTGTCAGCCAAAAACTCCGTGGCATTCACGTCTTCCATATCGTTGAGCAGTTTGCGCAAAATCCACACGCGCGACAATTCGGACTCACCCATCAGCAAATCTTCGCGACGGGTGCCGGAGCGGCGAATATTGATGGCGGGATAAATACGTTTTTCGGCGATTTTACGGTCCAGATGCAATTCCATATTGCCGGTACCTTTAAATTCCTCGTAAATCACCTCGTCCATTTTCGAGCCGGTATCGATCAAAGCGGTCGCAACGATGGACAGGCTGCCGCCCTCTTCAATATTTCGCGCAGCACCGAAAAACCGCTTCGGGCGCTCCAGCGCGTGCGCATCCACACCACCGGTCAATACTTTACCGGATGAAGGGATTACGGTGTTGTAGGCGCGGGCGAGACGGGTGATGGAGTCGAGCAGAATCACCACATCTTTTTTATGTTCCACAAGTCGCTTGGCGCGCTCAATTACCATGTCGGCCACTTGCACGTGGCGTGATGGCGGCTCATCGAACGTTGATGCAACCACTTCTCCGCGCACCGAACGCTGCATTTCCGTCACTTCTTCCGGTCGCTCGTCAATCAGCAGAACGATCAAGTAGGTTTCCGGATTATTGCGCGCAATCGCCTGGGCGATGTGCTGCATCATGATGGTTTTACCGGCTTTCGGCGGCGCCACAATCAGACCGCGCTGACCTTTGCCGATGGGTGAAATCAAATCGATAATGCGCCCCGTCAGGTCTTCGGTGGAACCATTACCGGTTTCCAGCACCATGCGTTCCTGGGGAAAGAGCGGGGTAAGGTTTTCGAAGAGAATTTTATTGCGGGAGTTTTCAGGTTTGTCGAAATTGATTTCGTTGACTTTCAACAGCGCGAAATAACGTTCGCCTTCTTTGGGCGGGCGGATTTTGCCGCTGATATAGTCGCCCGTGCGCAGGTTGAAACGGCGGATCTGGCTGGGCGAGACATAAATATCGTCAGGGCCCGCCAAATAAGAAGATCCGGCAGAGCGCAGGAATCCAAAACCGTCCTGCAGAATTTCCAGAACACCATCACCGTAGATGTCCTCGCCGCTTTTGGCATGCCGCTTCAGCAGGTTGAAAATCACGTCCTGCTTGCGCGAGCGAGCGAGGCTTTCCAGGCCCATGGCGGTCGCCATGTCGATCAATTCTTCGATGGGTTTGGTTTTCAGATCGGTTAGATTCATGTGTGTATGTACGATTGGTTGATTGCAGATTGGCCGGGCCAGAGACCAGCCGGGCTGATATTTTGTTATTAAAAATTTTTAGAAAATGATTCAGGAAGCCGAGTTTCAGTTTTGCCAGACGTCACGAATAGTCATAGAAAATAAATTGGGGAAATTCAACAGGAGCATTGAATAGGTTTGACTATGGCATTCGCCCATCGAACTAGCAGAAATCCAGGAGGTGATTGCCGATGGGAGGGACGTGCGAATGATTTTGAACGACTAGCGAGCTGAGTATAGTCACAAACTTAGCGGAGTGCAAAGCCGGTCGAAACATAATCGCGGACGGCAAGTCCCGTCCGCGGAGGCCGGTATTTAAACCTGATCAGAGGTTGGAGTCAATAAAAGCAGTCAACTGTGCTCGCGACAGAGCGCCCACTTTCGTGCTTTCGGCGTTGCCTTGTTTGAAGAGAATCAGGGTTGGAATGCCGCGGACATTAAATTTGGCTGGTGAGCTCTTGTTAACATCCACATCGACTTTACAGATCTTGATTTTGCCTTCGTAAACGCCGCTCAGCTCGTCGAGTACGGGAGCAATCATTTTGCAGGGACCGCACCATGGAGCCCAAAAGTCCACCAGGACTGGAAGGTCCGCCTTCAGAACTTCCTGCTCAAAGGTCTCGTCAGTTACGTTTACGATATTGCTCATGATGTGGTCTCCAGGGACAGATACAGCGCAAACGCGCAATTCTAAGGACAGAACATGAGTGGAACAAGCCCCGGCGGCGCACACCGGGGCTTGTCTTCGGCAGAACTTAAGACGAATGGTTCAAGGGAGGATGCTAATTGGCGATGTCCAGGTGGGGCTGGCGGCGCTTGGCGCGGTGTACTGGCGCAGCAGCTCCAGCTGTGCCGCCGGGTGATCCGGCGAGTAAGCCTGGACATAGATCCCTTCCGGCAGGAGCTCCCAGCGCTGGCGGCCGTCCTTCACGTAAAGCTCGAGCTCATGCAACACCCGCAAGCCCAGCTCGGGCGACTCAATGGGGAAGCAGACCTCCACCCGACGGTTGAGATTGCGCTCCATAAGGTCCGCACTCGCACAATAGACTTTTGGCTCGCCGTTGGAAAAATAGTAGATCCTTGAGTGCTCGAGAAAGCGGCCGACAATGGAAAACACGCGGATGTTCTCCGAGATGCCGGGAATCCCCGGTTTCAGGGCACACATGCCGCGAATGATCAGGTCGACTTTCACTCCGGCTTGGGACGCCTTGTACAAGGCGTGGATCACTTTGGGCTCGGTAAGTCCGTTGCATTTGAGAATGATGCGCGCATCCTTGCCGTCCTGTTTGGCCTTGATCTCACCATCGATCAAGCGCAACAGCTGGCGCTTGAGGGTGAAAGGCGCGTGGTACAGCTTGTTCATCTTCTCGGTTTTTCCCATGCCGGTGAGCTGCTGGAAGATGCGGTGCACGTCTTCGCAGATCGCCGGTTCGGCGGACAGCAGGGAATAATCGGTATAGAGGTGGGCGTTGCCGCTGTGATAGTTGCCGGTACCCAGATGGCAATAGCGTTTGAACTGGCCGTTTTCCCGGCGCACGATCAGGATCATTTTTGCGTGGGTCTTATAGCCCACCACCCCGTAAACCACTACCGCACCGGCCTCCTGTAGGCGGCTCGCGAGTTCGAGGTTCTCCTCTTCGTCGAAGCGCGCGCGCAGCTCCACCACCACCGTCACTTCCTTACCGTTGCGTGCGGCGTCGAGCAGGGCGTCGACGATGGAGGATTCGTGGCCGGTGCGGTAGAGCGTCTGCTTGATCGCAACCACGTCCGGATCTTTGGCCGCTTGGCGCAGCAGTTGGATCACCGGGGCGAAGGATTCGAACGGGTGCAGCAACAGGTAGTCGCGTTTGGCGATGGCTTCAAAGATGTTGTCTTTGCGGCTGAAGCCTTTAGGCAGGCTCGGCGTAAAGGGCGGATAGAGCAGATCCGCGCGTCCCACCATGGATGGCAGGCGCATCAAACGTTTCAGGTTCACCGGCCCGCTGACGCGGTACAGGTCGTCCTCCTTGAGGCCGATCTCGTTGAGGAGGAAGTCGGTCAACTCCTTCGGACAATTGTCGGCCACTTCCAGGCGCACGGCATTGCCGAAGCGGCGCGAATGCAGCTCGCCGCGCAGGGTGCGGGCGAGATCCGCGATACCCTCGATATCCACATCCAGATCGGCGTTGCGGGTGATACGGAACTGGTAGCAGCCCTTGATCGTCATGCCCGGGAACAGCTTGTCCGCGTGGGCGTGGATCATAGAAGAGAGAAACACGAAGTCATTGATTTTGCCGCCTATGTGTTCTGGTACCGCAATGATGCGCGGCAGCGAGCGCGGCGCCGGGACTATGGCGAGGCCCAAATCGCGGCCGAAGGCGTCTTTACCTTCCAGCGCGACTATGAAGTTGAGGCTTTTGTTCACCAAACGCGGAAATGGATGCGCCGAGTCCAGCCCGATCGGGCTTACCACCGGTAGCACTTCCTGCATGATGTAATCCTCGATCCAGGCGGCGTGGGCGGCGGTCCACTGGCTGCGACGCAGGAAGCGGATGCCGGCATCGGCTAGCGCAGGGATGAGGGTGTCATTCAGAATGTCGTACTGCTTTTTCACGATGTCGTGGCAGATTTCGCTGATTAGCTTCAGACACTCGCGGGTTTGCAGCCCGTCGGGCCCCGTCACTTCGCGTTCAAAGCGAATACTTTGGATCAGGCCCGCGACGCGGATTTCGAAAAATTCGTCAAGGTTGGAGCTGAAAATCACCAGAAACTTCAGCCGCTCCAGCAGCGGGTGGGTTTCGTCGAGCGCCTGCGCCAGAACTCTCTGGTTGAAATACAAATGGCTGATTTCACGGTTGATGAAATAACTCGGGTTATCCAGAACCAGATCAGTGGAGTCGGATTTGATTTCCTGTAAGTCGGACATAACGGGTGTGTATTAACCTCAAAAAGTGGATACACAAAAATGTGCGCACACGAGAGTAGCGGTCGTTTTTGACAGTTTTGCTAACGCTTTAACTATAACCTACGCGCGTGGACCGCGCGCCTCAGGCGTCGAAGGCGGCAAGGGTGTCGTTGAGGAAGCGCAGGCCGAGGGATGTGGGCTGGAGCCGGTCGTGGCGCGCCGCCAGCAAGCCGCGCTCCACCAATTGCGGAAGGTAATGCTGCAGAGCCGCATCTTCCATCTGGGTGCGTTCAGCGAACCAGTGCCGCGGCACCCCGTCGACCAGCCGCAGGGCGTTCATCATAAATTCCAGCGTCTGCTGCTCCTTCTCCACATACTCCCAGCCGGCGGTGAAGGGTTTGATCGGGTCGAGATAATCGGCGGGTTTGCGCGTTTTGCGGTAGCGCATTATGCCTTTTTCCGGAATGGTGATTTTGCCGTGGGCGCCTGCGCCGAGCGCGAGATAGTCACCGAATTGCCAATAATTCAAATTGTGTTGTGATTGTCTTTCGGGGCGGCAGTAGGCCGACACCTCATATTGGGCGAAACCGGCCTGCTGTAATAATTCCTGCCCGGCGTCCTGAATATCCGACAGGGTTTCGTCTTCCGGCAGCGCGGGCGGGCGGCTGTAAAAAACCGTGTTCGGTTCGATGGTCAGCTGATACCAGGAAATATGCTCCGGCTGCAGAGCGATCGCCTGCTGCAGATCGCTGCGGGCCTCTTCCGGTATCTGTCCGGGAAGCCCGTGCATGAGATCGAGATTAATATTCTGAAAACCCGCGCGCCGGGCCGATGCGTAAGCGGTCAGTGCTTCCCGGCTGTCGTGAATTCTGCCCAATTTTTGCAAATGTTGATCGTTGAAACTTTGAATGCCGAAGGATAATCGATTGACGCCCGCGCTGCGGTAGCCTTCCAGATTGTCGTATTCCGCAGTGCCTGGATTGGTTTCCAGGGTGATTTCCGCATTGTTTTCCAAACCGATTTTTTGTTCCACCGCATCGAGTATTTTGGCGATGCTGGCGGCTTTAAAAAGACTCGGCGTGCCGCCGCCGAAAAATATTGAGCGCAACCGGCGTCCTTGAATCAGGTGGAGATCCTGCTCCAGATCCTGCAACAGCGCGGCGACGTACTCCGCTTCAGGAATCGTTTGCGTTTCGTGGGAATTAAAATCGCAGTAGGGACATTTGCGCACACACCAGGGAATGTGCACATAAAGACTGAGCGGTGGCAGAATCATTTGGCGAAAGGAAATTGCGCGAGGGAGCGCAAAAGCGTTTGCAACGCGATAGCTCGGTGACTGATGCGGTTCTTCTCCGCCTTGTCGAGTTGCGCTGCGGAGCAATTATGCGTAGGCACAAAAAATAGCGGGTCGTAACCGAAACCACCCTCGCCGATAGACTCACGCAAAATTCGCCCTTCCCAGGCGCCTTGGCAAATCAGCGGTGTTGGATCCTGCGCGTGGCGCATGAGCACCAAAACGCAGTGATAGCGGGCGGTGCGGAATTCGTCTTCGACCGCGGCGAGTTCGCGGAGTAATTTTTGATTGTTGTTCGCATCACTCGCTTCCGGGCCGGCAAATCGTGCGCTGTAAATTCCCGGCTCACCTTTAAGTGCATCCACCTCTATACCGGAATCGTCGGCGAGCGCTGGCAGACCGGTGTGCAGACACACGTGGCGAGCCTTGAGAATGGCATTTTCCACAAATGTCAGGCCGGTTTCATCCGCGCTGTCCAAATTGAATTCAGACTGAGCGCACACATCAAATCCGCGATTGTGGAGCAGATCGCTAAATTCTTTTAATTTGCCGCGGTTGCCGCTGGCGAGTACGAGCTTTTGCATCAAGGTTCCGTGTAGAGCTTGCGTGAAACGCGAAATTTCAGTGGTTGCGTTTCGCCTTCGGGCAGTATGACGAAATCCAGATGAAACACTTCCTCATTGGTGTGACGCAGAGCGCCTATGTAGTACACCGCGTCCTGCTCCTGAATAGTTTTGAAATCGATGGTTTTCAATTGTTGCAGGAGATTTTTTGCCGTGGCGGAAACCTGCGCAGCAACCGGGCTGCCGTCAGCGGTTTTCTGCACCGCTATATTGATCAGAGTCTGATCCTTGGCGCGCACCAGCTGATGTATTTTGGCGATATCGGCGGGAACAAACAGGCTGTTGAACGTGCTGTAGTGCACTGTGTAGGCACCGAAGACTTTGGTGCTCTCCTGGTCATTTGCGTAACCGGATTGGGCGCACAACCAAAATAAAACAACGCCCAACCAGAGCGGCAACTGGATTTTTGTCATGAAGAAAATCTCCTATTTATTTACGGACGCGGAAAATGCCCGTTTCACCGAAAAGATTTGGATTGAGTTGGCTGAGACCTTTGCCGCGCGAGCGCTCCGCCACCACGGCTTTGTCCACTACCTCCAGATTCATTTCCGCGCACAAAATTTCAAAATCGAGGAAGGTACAGAAGTGGATATTGGGGGTGTCATACCATTCATAGGGCAATAAATCCGAAACCGGCATGCGCCCCTTAAAAAGCAGCTGCAAGCGCGCTCGCCAGTGGCCGAAGTTGGGAATCGTGACGATGCCTTCTTTGCCGATGCGGGTCATTTCCGCCAGCATGGCTTTGGGGTAGCGCATGGTTTGCAGCGTCTGCGACATAATGACGGTGTCAAAACTGTCGTCATCAAAATTTTTCAAACCATCATCGAGATTTTGCTCAATAACATTGACGCCTTTCGCGACGCAGGCCTGAATTCCCGCGGGGCTGATTTCCAAACCGTAGGCGTGCACATTTTTGTGATCGGTGAGATAGCGCAGCAGCGTGCCGTCGCCACAGCCGAGATCGAGCACGCGACTGCCGGGTTTGATCCACTGATCGATAATACGAAGGTCGATACGCATCAGATTGAAATTCCCTGCATATAACTGCGGAACAGCGCTTCATAACGCGGCTGATTGGGCACCAGAAACGCATCGTGGCCGAAAGGCGACTCGATTTCCGCGTAAGCCAAATCCCGGCCCGCGCGGGTGAGTGCGTTGACAATTTCGCGCGAGCGCTCGGGGGAAAAGCGCCAGTCGGACGTAAATGAAATCACCAGGAATTTACTTTTGGCGTTGCGAAACGCGGCCACAGGATCGTGGTTGTATTCGCGGGCGAGATCAAAATAATCCAGCGCCCGCGTCATAAGGACATAAGTATTGGCGTCGAAGGTTTTGGAAAAGCTGTTGCCCTGGTGGCGCAGGTAGCTTTCGATCTGAAATTCCACTGGCTCTTCGTTGCCCTGTTCGAATGAACCTGAACGCAATTCGCGGCCGAATTTTTTGCCCATGCCATCATCGGACAGGTAGGTGATATGGCCGATCATGCGCGCGACGGAAAGTCCCCGCGTCGGCTGGGAGCCCTGTTTCAAATAATGTCCGCTGGCGAAGTCCGGATCGGAAAAAATCGCCTGCCGCGCTGTTTCATTGAACGCGATATTTTGCGCAGACAATTTCATTGCCGAAGCGATTACCACGCAGTGGCGCAAACAATCCGGATATTCCAGCGACCAGCGCATCGCCTGCATGCCGCCGAGACTGCCACCGACCACGGCCGCCCATTGGGAAATGCCGAGCCGCTGCATCAGGCGGTGCTGGGTGGCGACCCAATCGCGCACCCGCAGGGTGGGAAAATCAGCCCCCCACGGTTCGCCGGTTTCCGGATTGATGCTCTGCGGTCCCGTGGAGCCATGGCAACCGCCCAGATTATTGAGACTGACGACGAAAAAGCGGTTGGTATCGATCGGTTTTCCCGGGCCTATGTAATGGTCCCACCATCCGGCTTTGCGGTCCTCCTCGGTGTGGTAACCGGCGGCGTGGTGATGCCCGGAAAGCGCGTGGCAAATCAGCACGCCGTTGCTCTTGGCCGCATTGAGCTGGCCATAGGTTTCCACCACCAGATCGTAGTGCGCCAGCTGGCGCCCGTTCGCCAGCGTCAGAGGGGTGTCGAAATGAAAAACTTCCGGTCGGACCAAGCCGACCGAGTTTTCAGGAAAGGCATTTGCCATAAATCGCGGTTTCTTTTTGTAGTGAGGCGGGTTAAAAGTGATATCCGATTAATGAGCCGAACGGCACGCGAATGGCATTGCCCATACCGATCACCGCCATGCGTAGTACGGCGAGAAAAATACCGACAAAAAACAGGGAAAAATCCATACCGCCCGCCGGTGGGATAAACCGGCGCACTGGCCCCAGCAGTGGCTCGAGTAATTGATTCACCAGCACTATGACCGGGTGGCGGCTGTAGGGAGCGAGAAAGCTGGTGATGAACAGCACGAAGCCGGCGACCAGATACAAGGTGATGATATTCAAGGAGATACTGAACAGGGACCAGACGATCATCAGGTGGGGCGCCACCAGAGGTCCGCCGGACACCAATACCATTAATTGCATGGTGAGCCAGTGGAACAGCAGCGCCAGCACCAAAGACGCCAGGTCGATGCCCCACAAGCCGGGAATAATCCGGCGCAGCGGCCGCAGCAGCGGATTGGTCACCTTGACCAGCATTTGCGAAAGCGGATTGTAGAAATCCGCTCGCGCTGTCTGAAGAAGAAAGCGCAGCAGGATGATGCTCAGGTACAAGGAGCCGAATACGTTGATCAAAAATACCAGTATGTCGATCAAGGTCTGCATAGGTGAATCCGTTGGCAAAGATACGGGTTGGAGAAACTCAGCGACCGAGCAGCTCGGCCAGCTCGCGGGAGCGGTTGGCGCAGGCTTGCATGGCGATGTCGACGGTCTCGCGCAGATGGCGCTGTTCAAACGCGGCGATTGCCTTTTCCGTGGTGCCGCCGGGCGAAGTCACGCGGCGGCGCAACTCGGCCAGCTCTGTGTTGTCAGCCTGGGCAAGGCGTGCAGCGCCCGCAGCGGTCTGCACCGCGAGATGGCGCGCAGTTGCCGGGTCGAGACCCTGCTGCACGCCCGCTTGCGCCATGGCTTCCAAGAATAGAAAGAAATAGGCCGGCCCGCTGCCGGAGACGGCGGTCACCGCGTGCAGCAGGTCTTCATCCTGCACCCAGGCGACAGTGCCGACGGCGGCCATTATGTGCTCCGCCATGGCTTTCTCTGCTGCGGTCACACCCGCTGCGGCAAACAGCCCGCTCGCGCCCATCTGCACCAGCGCTGGTGTGTTGGGCATGCAGCGCACCAGATGGCGCTCTGCCCCCAGCCACTGGCTGATGCTGGTACAACTGATTCCCGCGGCGATGGAAATAATCAAAGCGGATGCGGGCAGATGCGGACGCAGGGCGAGGCAGACCGCCTTCATCGCCTGGGGTTTTACCGCCAGGATCACCACAGCGGCTTCGGCGACGGTCAGGGTATTGTCCGAATTCACCCGAATGCCGAAGTCAGCTGCCAATGCCTCCAGCTTCGGTGGATTTGGATCGCTCACACAGATGTTTTCGGGTCGATAATCCTGCTTGACCAGGCCGCCGACGATACTGCGGGCCATGTTGCCGCCGCCGATGAAGGCGATGTTGAGACTATTCAAAAGCGATCCTCATTCATTGAAGCTGATAAACGCGTTCGTTGGGCGCCATTATAGGGTGACTGGTTGGCTCAAGCGCGACTGCCGAAAATGGCGGAGCCCACCCGAACCAGAGTGGAGCCGGCGGCTACCGCGTCGCTCAGGTCTGCGGACATTCCCATGGACAGGGTATCCATACAAAGGCCGTCGCGGCGCAGGGAATGGGCCAGTACCGCCAGGTCCTCAAAAGGTTTGCGCCCGGAACCTTCTTTGGGAATGGTCATGAGTCCGCGCAGGTGCAGCCGCGGCAGACGCCGGATGGCGTCTCCAAGTATTGCCGTTTCGGTCGGCAGGCAGCCGGACTTGGCCTCATCCGCATCTATATTCACTTGGATGCACACCTGCAAAGGGGGTAGATGCGCCGGGCGCTGCTGATTCAGGCGTTCGGCGATTTTCAGCCGGTCCACCGTGTGTGCCCAGGTGAAATGCTCCGCAATCATTCTGCTTTTATTACTTTGGATCGGGCCGATGAAATGCCAATTGATGTCCGGGTGGCTGAGCTGCGCCATTTTTTCCACCGCTTCCTGCGCGTAGTTTTCGCCGAAATCCCGTTGTCCGGCCTGGTACGCTTCCTCTATATCTGCGGCGGTTTTGGTCTTGCTTACGGCGAGAAGTGTGATGTCACTCGGGTTTCGCCCGGCCGCGCTGGCGCTTTGTTGAATCAGGCGTCGGACTTGGGTTAGGTTGTCTGCAATCTTCGGCATATACTTAAACCACAGTTGTGGCGGTATTTGAATCGGTTTCTAATAGGGCTCTCCCGCGCTTGGCTGACATCCCCACGCCCCTAAACTCTAATAAGCAGGTTTGTTGACTATGGATATTACTGAGCTTCTCGCCTTCTCTGCGAAACAAGGTGCATCCGACCTACACCTTTCGGCGGGGCTGCCGCCTATGATTCGTGTGGATGGCGACGTGCGACGCATCAACCTGCCGCCCATGGAACATAAGCAGGTGCACAGTCTGATCTACGAGATCATGAATGACAAGCAACGCAAGGACTATGAAGAGTTTCTGGAAACCGACTTCTCCTTCGAGGTTCCCGGGGTTGCCCGCTTCCGGGTCAACGCCTTCAACCAGAACCGCGGCGCCGGCGCCGTGTTCCGAACCATTCCCTCCAAAGTTCTCACCATGGAAGAGCTGGGCATGGGCCAGGTGTTCCGCGATATCTGCGCGGTGCCCCGGGGCCTGGTGCTGGTGACCGGTCCTACTGGTTCCGGTAAATCCACTACCCTCGCCGCCATGGTGGACTATCTCAACGAAAACAAATATCACCACATCCTCACCATCGAAGACCCGATCGAATTCGTGCACGAAAGTAAAAAGTGCTTGGTGAACCAGCGGGAAGTGCACCGCGATACCCACGGCTTTGCGGAAGCTTTGCGCTCGGCCCTGCGGGAAGACCCGGACATCATCCTGGTGGGTGAGATGCGCGATTTAGAAACCATCCGTCTGGCATTGACTGCGGCGGAAACCGGTCACTTGGTGTTCGGCACTCTGCACACCACCTCAGCCGCTAAGACCATCGACCGGGTGGTGGACGTATTCCCCGCGGCGGAAAAAGCCATGGTGCGTTCGATGCTGTCAGAATCGCTGCAGGCGGTGATTTCCCAGACGCTGCTCAAACGCACTGGCGGCGGCCGGGTAGCGGCGCACGAGATCATGCGCGGCACTCCGGCTATCCGCAACCTGATTCGCGAAGACAAAGTTGCGCAAATGTATTCGGCGATCCAGACCGGCGCCGCCCTGGGCATGCAGACCATGGACCAGTGCTTGGCCGACCTGGTGGAGCGCCGCATAGTCGCCCGCGATATCGCGCGGGAAAAAGCCAAAATGCCAGAGAATTTTTAAACCCGGCTGCGCTGACGGCGGCCGAGTCATCACGATAATAAGCAGATAAATGTAGGTCCATCGCGACCGTGTGAGGAATCCGTTATGGATATTGATCGTCTCTTGTCTCTGATGGTGGAGAAGTCCGCCTCCGACCTTTTCATCACGGCGGGGATCCCGCCGTCGATCAAACTCCACGGCCGCATTGTGCCCGTCACCACCACGCCTCTTTCTCCTGAGAAAGCGCGGGAGACGGTGCTCTCCACCATGAACGACAAACAGCGCAACGAGTTCGCCGAGAAAAAAGAACTCAACTACGCCATCAGCGTGCGCGGCGTCGGCCGCTTCCGCGCCAGTGCTTTTTTTCCAGCGCAACCTCGCCGGCATGGTGCTGCGTCGCATCGAGACCAATATTCCCAAGATTGACGATCTGGGTCTGCCGGAAATCATCAAAGAGCTGGCGATGGTGAAACGCGGTCTGGTGATTTTTGTGGGTGCGACTGGTACCGGTAAATCTACGTCGCTGGCGTCCATGATCGGCCACCGCAACCGCCACTCCAAGGGCCACATCATTTCCATTGAGGACCCGATCGAGTTTATTCACCAGCACCAGGGTTGTGTGATCACCCAGCGCGAAGTGGGCATTGATACCGAATCCTTTGAGATCGCCCTGAAGAACACCCTGCGGCAGGCGCCGGACGTGATTCTGATTGGTGAGGTGCGCTCGCGGGAAACCATGGACCACGCCATCGCGTTCGCTGAAACCGGTCACTTGTGTCTGTGTACCTTGCACGCCAACAACGCCAACCAGGCGCTCGACCGCATCATTCACTTCTTCCCGGCGGACCGCCATTCGCAGTTGTGGATGGACCTGTCGCTCAACCTCAAGGCCATCGTTGCCCAGCAGTTGATCCCGACTCCGGATGGCAATGGCCGCCGCGCTTGTCTTGAGGTGTTGCTGAATACCCCGCTGGCCTCCGACCTGATCCGCAAAGGGCACGTGCATGAATTGAAAGAGCTGATGAAAAAGTCCACTGAGCTGGGCATGCAGACTTTCGATCAGGCGCTCTACGACCTTTACGATGCCGGTGAAATTACCTACGAGGACGCCCTGTCCCACGCGGATTCGCCCAACGACCTGCGTTTGATGATCAAGCTGAAATCGGAGACCGATGCGGATTACCTGAACAACGCCGCCAAGGAGCTCAGTATTCAGGAAGACGACAGCCGCACACGCCGGTTTTAACCGGCAGTTGCCGGCTCATCGGCCGGTGATTGTTCTGGCGGAGATGCATCACTATAATCCGCCCGCTCTCTCGGGGAGTAATCTACTTGGCGATGCTTGCTGAAGCTGTCCGCTAGGTGCTCTTGTCAACAAACTTGTCCCTCATGGACATGGCAAAAGCGTCCGCGCTAGCGGACTGATGAGACCTGAGATACCACTGCTGGCCCAGGGCGGGACGGCGGTTGTATCTCTTGTGTTCATCCCGCCCCGGAACCTTTTATGGAAGCCTTCCTCAGTTCTACACTCGCCGTCGCCATTGCTGAAATTGGTGATAAAACCCAGCTTCTCGCGCTTTTTCTTGCCGCCCGCTACAACCGGCCATACGCCATCACTGCGGGCGTGTTTGTTGCGACCCTCGTCAACCACGCCTTGTCCGCCTGGTTCGGCGTGGCTCTAGCGGCAGTAATTCCTGCGCAGTGGATTCCCTGGCTGATCGCCGGCAGCTTTATTGCCATCGCCATATGGTTGCTGGTGTCGGACAAGGAAGATGATGAGATGGGACGGTTTGCGGGATATGGTCCGTTTCTCGCGACCCTGATCTTGTTTTTCCTGGCGGAGATTGGCGACAAGACTCAAATCGCGACGGTGGTGCTGGCAGCCAAGTACAGTGTGGGCTTTTGGTCATCATCGGTCGTCATCATGGGGACTACCGTGGGTATGCTGCTCGCCAATGTGCCGGTGATTTTTGCCGGTAAATGGCTGATGGATCGTATGCCGTTGAATGTCGCGCGCAAAGCGGCCTTTGTTCTCTTCCTGCTCTTGGCCATCGCCACCCTGGTGAGCATGGGTTGAGCTCAACGCGAATTGAACCAGCTTTCCAGCAGCAGGCGCGCCGCGATGGAGTCGATGGGCGCGCTGGCATAGTGCCCGCCGTGGCCGCGCTCGCGGGCCTCTTCCTTGGCCATTCGGGTGGTCAGACGCTCGTCGAACAGTTCCACCGGCAGACCGAAACGCCCGTGCAGGCGATTGGAGAATTTCCGCGCGCGCGCGCTCAGGTCACTCTCGCTGTCATCCATGTTGAGTGGCAGGCCGACGAGGAGTCGCTGCGGTTGCCACTCGCGGATCAGGCGGGCGATCTGTTCCCAGTCAGGTATGCCGTCGCGAGCGCTGAGAGGTGCCAGCTCGCTGGCGGTGCCGGTGATGCTTTGGCCGTAGGCGACACCGATGTTTTTCAAACCGTAGTCAAAGGCCAGCACGCTGAGCGATGTCAAAGGAAATCCTGTTTTGGAATGTGAAGAAAGGGACGAGCCGGACGCTGCTTAGGCGTGTCCCGCCTGAGTTGGCATCAGGTTCATGTCGACGCCCAGGCGCCTGGCGGCTGCGTGCCAGCGCTGTTCGATAGGTGTGTGAAAGAGTATGTCCACATCGGCGGGCACTGTCAGCCAGCTGTTCTCTTTGATTTCCCGCTCCAACTGCCCTGCGCTCCAGCCGGAATAACCGAGCACAAACAAGGCATTTTCCGGGCCTTCGCCATTGGCGATCGCGGTGATGATGTCGCGGGAGGCTGTAAGGGAAATCCCCTCGGTAATGCGAATGGTGGATTGCCAGACGCTCCCGGCCGGGTGGAGGACGAACCCGCGCTGGGTATTGACCGGCCCACCCGCGAGAATTGGCGCCCGGCCGTGCTCCTCTCTGTAATCCAAGGACATTTGCTCGAAGACGTCGCTCAGATGCAGATCCATCGCCCGATTGACCACCAAGCCCATGGCGCCGTCAGCGCTGTGGTCGCAGATGTAGGTAATGGAATTGGAGAACAAAGGATCGCTCAAGCCTGGCATGGCCACGAGAAAGTGGTTGCGCAGGTTATCGCCGGATGTGCTGGAAAGGGATGATTTCGCTGGCATAGTTCAAGTATGGGTTGAAACACCTCGAAAACAAGCTTCTTGCCCAAGTTCCGGGAAGCAAATCCCGAAACTTATTCGCCACCACCGGTTTTCAGACCGGTTATCTCAAAACGCCAGGTGCGAATAATATCCAACTGATCCGCCGTGCGGCGAATCTCCGCCGGGAACGGATCAAAAGGGCCCGACATGCGGATGATTTGCAAAGCCGCCTGGTCCAGAATCGGGTGGCCCGACGGCTTGAGAATTTCCACCTTGTCGACGGTGCCGTCGCTGTTGATGATCACCGACATGCGCAGGCTGCCGAAAATCCGGTTTTCCAGCGCCGCTTTGGGGAAATTCTGATTGCCCATCGACTCGACTTTCTGGGTCCAGCGATTGAGATATTCGGCATCCATGGATGAGCGGGTCGCCACCGAGGTCATTCTGCGGATCCGCGGACGGCGCGCGAACTCCTGCTGCAGGCGGTCGAGTTTGGCGCGCAGGCTGGCAATTTCGGGGTTGAGCAGCGGGGTATCCTCCTGTTGCGCATCGAGGAACTCTCGGGTTTCCGCCGCCTCGACATCCAAAGGCTGTTGGATTTTCAGATCGCTGCTGGTGGCGGTGAGAAACTCCTGCTGGCTGACGGTCGCCACCATGCTTTTCTGCTGCGGCATTGGTGTGATCTCGTTGATATTTGGTGCCACCACTTCGGAGGTTTCCCGCGTGGTCAATTCTTTTGTATCCGCGATAGTCCCGCTGGCTTCCTGATTGTATTGCGCCAGGTAGTCAGCCTTGTCTGGCTCACGCTGCGCTTGGTGGGTCGCGAGGGTGATGTTTAGGGTCGGGGCCGGTTTGGGGGTGCGATTGATGGTGAAGGTCACCCCCAGAATCAGAACCGCATGCACGGCCACGGCCAGAAAGACCGTAAAACTCAAACGTTCGCCGCTGCTGGTTTTGTCGAGACTCATGATTACTTAACTGTTTTTATAATCGTTGTGATCTTAAGGTACGGCCGCACGCGCCAGAAAACTGCAGCGACCTGCGGCCACATCAGCCACTCGGCCGGGCGTCAGAGCCTAAGCTGTTGCTCTATAGCGCTGATCAGGCGCTCGCCGATGCGGGTATCGAAGGCTTTATCAATCTCTCTGGCGCAGGTGGGGCTGGTGACGTTGATTTCGGTCAGGTAGTCGCCGATGACATCAAGCCCGACAAACAACAGTCCCTTCTCTTTCAATGTTGGCGCCACCTGGGAGACGATCCAATGATCTCGTTCCGAGAGCGGTTGCGCCACGCCTCGACCGCCGGCGGCTAGATTACCACGGGTTTCCCCGCTCGCGGGAATGCGCGCCAAGCAATAGGGAACGGCTTCTCCATCCACCACCAGAATCCTCTTGTCGCCCTGGCTGATCGCGGGGATAAAGCGTTGCGCCATGATGAACTCGGACCCGTGATGGGTCAGGGTTTCGAGAATCACCGAAATATTCGGGTCGTCCTCGCGACAGCGGAAAATCCGGCTTCCACCCATGCCATCGAGCGGTTTGAAAATCACATCGCCGTGCTCCTTATGAAAGCTGCGCAGTAGTTGGGGCTCCCGGCTGACGAGCACCGGAGGGCAGCATTCGGGAAAGCGTGTGGCAAACACCTTTTCATTGCAGTCGCGCAGGCTCTGCGGTCGGTTGACCACTAAGCAGCCCTCCTGCTCCGCCTGTTCAAGAATATAAGTGGTATAGACGAATTGGCTATCGAAAGGGGGGTCTTTGCGCATCAGGATGGTTTGCATGGTCGCGAGCGGCAGAGTCTGGGGCTCATCGAGAGCGAACCAACCTTCGGGGTCGCGGAAGACCTCCAGGCGGCGCAGGCTGCCCATGGCTTTGCCCTGCAGCAGATACAGGTCCCGTTGTTCGGCATAAAACAACTGCCAGCCCATGTCGTGCGCAGCCCAGAGCAGCGCCAGCGTCGTATCTTTTTGGTACTGGATGTCCTGGATCGGGTCCATAACCACAAGCAGATTTTTGCCGCTGAGGGCCGGCTCTGAAGCGCTGTTCAACATGATGATTTGTCCGTAGGAAGCGGAGAAAAGTAAGCGTTCTTGCTTATACTGCAAAACTGCGCCGCAAGTCTAATCTATGAAAAAATGCGTCACCATCGGAGTGGCGGTTTGGCAGAGTTTGGACGATTATAAAAAGGGCCTGTTGGTCGCGGACAATGAGGTAAATGTTCCGCAGTTTTGCTGCGCGCAGCGCTTATTCCAATTCCGCATGCGTTTATGGATTAAACTCAGGAACTATGTTAAAAGTGGCCGCAGTCGAAAATAGGGAGATTTGGTGGCAAAAACTTTTTATAACAATCGAGTAGGGTCTGTCTATGGACGTGAATCTAGAGCATCTTAAGGTGATGGTGATTGATGACAGCAAAACCATCCGCCGCACTGCCGAAACCCTGTTGCAAAAAGTCGGCTGTACCGTGGTCACTGCCACTGACGGTTTTGATGCCTTGGCGAAAATCGCCGACACCCGCCCCGACATTATTTTTGTCGATATCATGATGCCCCGTCTTGATGGCTACCAGACCTGCGCCCTGATCAAGAACAACAGCGAATTCAAGTCGACGCCGGTCATCATGTTGTCCAGTAAGGACGGCCTTTCTTCGACAAAGCCAAAGGTCGCATCGTGGGCTCCGACCAGTATCTGACCAAACCCTTCAGCAAGGGTGAATTACTCGGTGCGATAGAGGCTCATGTCAAGGTGGCGAAGGCCAGCTGATCGGCCGCATTTAATAATAAGCATTTAATGACCGGAGCACGTTTTTTGAGATTCTGGGGAAGCTATGGCTAAAGTATTGATTGTGGACGACTCTCCGACGGAAACCCACAAGCTCACCAGCATGCTGGAAAAACACGGACATTCGGTTTCCTGTGCCGGCAATGGCGAAGAAGGGGTTGAAAAGGCGCGTCGTGAGTTGCCGGATGTGGTGCTCATGGACGTGGTGATGCCGGGCTTGAATGGGTTTCAGGCGACGCGTCAACTGAGCCGCAATCAGGAAACCGCCTCCATCCCCGTGATCATCGTAACGACCAAAGATCAGGAAACCGATCGCGTCTGGGGTATGCGCCAAGGCGCCAAACAATATTTGACCAAACCCGTTAACGAAGCGGAGCTGATCAAAGCCATTACCCAGTTATGTGGTTAAGCGCAGGACTCTATGTCACAGGAAGCTGCCTTTCAGGCGCTCGTCGAACTCGCTGAACTCAGCCGTAGCCACGCCAAGGCACTGCCCGCCCAGGTAAACGCTTCTCCCCGCTGGAGCGGCATCGGATTTTCTCTTCTGAACCACCGTTTCGTGGTACCGCTCGGCCAGATTGCGGAAATGCTGGAGATCCCACCCTCTACCCGACTTCCCGGAGTGCAGCCCTGGGTGGTGGGATTGGCCAATGTGCGTGGGCGTTTATTGCCGCTTTTCGATATGGCGCAATTTCTCGGCGGCCAGGCGAGTGCGCAGCGCAAGCAGCACCGCGTCCTGGTGATTGATTCGAATAATTATTACAGCGGGCTGATCGTCGACCAGGCCTACGGGATGCAGCACTTCACTTCAGAGCGATACAGTGAAGAGGCATCCGATATTCCGGAAGTCGTCCAGTCTTTGGTGCAAGGCGCCTACACTGATGCGGTAGGCAACACTTGGGCCGTCATAAATATTCCATCGCTGCTGCAGGATCCACGCTTTGCCAACGCGGCTGTCGGTTAAGGCTGTAGAAAAATTGTGGCTGGGTCGAACGGCCCTGCGCAGACTTGTTTTTATCCGGTGCTCGCGACTGTGCAGCGCAGAGCGTTTGCGCCGGGTTATTGATTCACTCGGGAGTGTCCTATGAAAAATGAATCAGGTGGCCTCATGGCGCGGTTGCGATCGAACCCGCTACTGGCGGTTATGATTTTTCTTTTGCTCGGCTGCGTGGTGGTCATGGCGTTCATAGTCGCCCAGCTGCTGACCTACTCCGACAAGGATCAGCATTTGCGCGATCTGGTGGCGGAGCTGCGCGCATCCTCATACCAGTTGACGTCGCTGTCCCGCGATGCGACCTCGGGTAATAAGCAGGCATTTGAACGCCTTTCCCGCTTGGTCGCGAAAATGGACAACACCTGGAACCAGTTCAAGGAAAGCGACGCGCAGACCAAGACGGCGCTGAACAAGGAAATGACCGCCTACGAGGGCGTCTGGAGCCGGGTGCGGCAGAACTCCCAGGTCATTACCGAAAACGAAGCGGCCATCATCCTGATGCACGATGTGGCCACCACTCTGAATGAAGCTCTGCCGCAGCTGCAGGCCGAGCACGACAACATTGTCGAGATTTTGCTGGAAAACCGCGCACCTGCAGAGCAGGTTTCCATGGCGCAGAGACAGTCCTGGTTCGCCGAGCGCATCGGGCGCAACGTCGACAAGATGCTGCGCGGCGGCTTGGACGCGGACAGAGCCGCTGATGAATTCAATATCGACGCCAACCGTTTCGGCAAAGTGCTCGAGGCGATGAAAAAAGGCGACGCGACCATGGGCATCACCAAGGTGTCGGATCGCGATGCCGTGGACAGCTTGCAACGCATCACTGAACTGTTTGCCTTCGTAAGTGGTTCGGTGCGCGACATCTTCGAAAAATCCCCCGCCCTGTTCAGTGCCCGTCAGGCCACCAATGCCATTCTCGACGGCACTCCGCTGCTGCTAGAACGCCTCGGGGACTTGAATGAGCGCATCGACGCGCTACCCGATACCCGTCGCGCCAACAACACCACGCTGCTGATCGCGGGTGCCCTGGCCCTGATCATCCTGATCGCCATAGGTCTGCAATTGAACCAGGCCACCAACCGCCGCTTAAAAGTCACCGCTGAAACCAACGAGCGCAACCAGAATGCGATTCTGCGTCTGCTGGACGAACTGGCGGACCTGGCGGATGGTGACCTCACCACTACAGCGACTGTTACCGAAGATTTTACCGGCGCCATCGCCGACTCTATCAACTACACCATTGACCAGCTCCGCGTGCTGGTATCGCGCATCAACGAAACCTCTGCGCGGGTTGCTTCTGCTGCGCAGGAAACCCAGCAGACCGCCTTGCATCTAGCCGAAGCGTCCGAACACCAAGCCCAGGAAATCGCTGGGGCCTCCGCCGCCGTTAACGAGATGGCAGTGACCATCGACCAGGTATCCGCCAACGCCGCCGAGTCAGCGGGCGTTGCCGAGCGCTCGGTATCCATCGCCAATAACGGCGCCAAAGTGGTACAGAACACCATTCACGGCATGGACACCATTCGTGAACAGATTCAGGAGACGTCCAAGCGGATCAAGCGTCTGGGTGAATCGTCGCAAGAGATCGGTGACATCGTCAGTTTGATTAACGATATCGCGGATCAGACCAATATTCTCGCCCTGAACGCGGCGATCCAGGCGTCTATGGCCGGCGACGCGGGCCGCGGTTTCGCGGTGGTGGCGGATGAGGTTCAGCGTCTGGCGGAGCGCTCCGCTACGGCAACCAAACAGATTGAAGCTCTGGTAAAAACCATTCAGAACGATACCAACGAAGCGGTTATCTCCATGGAGCAGACCACTGCGGAAGTGGTGCGCGGAGCCCGTCTGGCGCAGGACGCAGGTGTGGCCCTGGAAGAAATCGAAACCGTATCGGCCAACCTGGCGGAATTGATTCAGAACATCTCCAACGCGGCGCGCCAGCAGGCGGCGTCCGCTGGCCACATCTCCAATACCATGAACGTGATCCAGGAGATCACCTCGCAGACTTCCGCGGGAACCAGCGCCACGGCGGCGGCGATCGGAAATCTGGCCGGCATGGCCATCAAACTGCGCGAATCGGTTGCCGGTTTCAAACTGCCGGAGGAAATGTCCGGCGTGGAAGCCGAGTTCGCGGTGCCGGGCGCAGCAGCGCCGACCGCGACCCGTTCACGCTTCGCTCGGCCGCAGGAAGCGTCGCTGGAAGAGGAAGGCGCAGACGCGCAAGCGGAACATAAGCCAAGCCGCGCCAGGGGTTGATAACGCACTTGTGCCGGGCGACACCTATGGTTTGGTCACTGCAATCCGTTCCTCTGCTCTCCGATTCCCAGTTTGCTCTCTGGAGCAAGCTGCTGGAGGAGCGCGCGGGCATCTATCTGAGTGAACAGCAGAAGGTGTTTCTGCAGACTCAGGTCGCCATGCGCATGCGCGAGCTGGGATACAGCGACTACGGCGACTACTACAGCTGCGTGGTGGATGGGGTCTCTGGAATGGTCGAATGGGCGCTGCTGGTCGATCGGCTGGTGGTCAATGAAACGCGCTTCTTTCGCCATCGGCCATCTATCGATTTTGTGGGCCGTGAAGTCGCTGCGCATCTGCAGCGCGCCTCCTTCAATACAGCCTATGACTTGTGGAGCGTCGGCTGCTCCTCCGGCGAGGAGCCCTATTCGCTCGCCATGGTGCTGAACGACGTTTACCAGAACGCCGGTCTCGAGCCGCGCTACGCCATCACCGGCACCGATATCAGCCGCGCCGCCCTGGGTGTGGCGCGCGCCGGTGTCTATGGGGAGCGCAAGTTGAGCTCGGTGGATGAACACTTCCGCCAGCGCTACTTTCTCCCGGTGGCGGACAATCAGTTTCAGATATCGTCCCTGTTGCGCGACCGCATCTGTTTCAACCAGGGCAATGTGCTGAATATCAATGAGATGCCCATCATCAAGGTGGATGCCATCTTCTGCCAGAACCTGCTGGTGTACTTCCGGCGCTGGCTGCGCGAACAAATACTCAACGCATTCGTTGCGCGTCTCAAGCCCGGCGGCCTTCTGGTCATCGGCCTGGGTGAAGTGGTGGACTGGGTCCACCCTGATATGAAACGCGTAGCGGTGGACGCCGTGCAGGCGTACGTACATAAATAGAACAGGACTCCGAAATGGGAGATAAACGTAACTACGCCGCCCTCGATTGGGTGATTGGCGAAATCGGCGAAACCCTCAAGGACGCACGCCAGTCTCTAGAGAGGCCTACGTTGAGGATCCTCGCGATACGGCGCGCATACGTTTCTGCCTGACCCATATCCATCAGGTGCACGGCTCCCTGCAGATGGTGGAGTTCCACGGCGCCTCACTGTTCGCGGAAGAAATGGAAGCCCTCGCCGAGGCTTTGATGCACGGGCAGGTGACCAATGAGAAGGAAGCGCAGGAAGCGTTGATGCGCTCGCTGCTGCAATTGCCCCTGTATCTGGATCAGGTCAAGACCTATCACGATGACCACCCGGGGGTGGTCCTGCCCCTGCTGAACGACTTGCGCGCGGTGCGCAAGCAGAGCTATCTGAGCGAAACCAACCTCTTCAATCCCGATCTGTCAGTTATCGGCCAGGTGCGCGGCGAGCGCCACCCTGTGTTGCAGGACAAAGCCAAGCTGAAGGAAGTCTTCAAAAAACTGCGCGAGATGTACCAGTACGCCGCTGCCAGCGTGTTGCGCGGGGTCAAAATCGACGAGCATCTCGGCTACCTGGACAAGGTTCTGGTGCGGGCCGAAGGCATCAGTCGCGGTACTTCCTCGCACCCCTTATGGCTGGCGGCGTCGGCACTGTTGGAAGCGCTGGTACGGGACGATGTTGAGCTGAGCATCGCCGTGCGCGGCCTGCTGCGCCAGCTCGCGCGCGAATTGCGGGTGCTCGAGGAGCACGGGGTCGCGGCCCTGGATGCGCCGCCGCGGGAAGGTTTGCTGCGCAATTTGCTGTATTACGTAGCGCGGGCTGAAGATGGCGGCACCCGCGTGTCCGATCTCAAGGAGATCTTCGGGCTCAATAAAGCCCTGTTCGGCGGTGCCCCCAACAGTGCGCAAATGCGTAAAGGTTTGATTTCTCCACCCGAGCCGGACGCCATACGCGCGGTGGTGGTGGCGCTGCAGGACGAACTCAACACCTGCAAACACCTGCTCGACCTCGCGCTTTCCGGCCAGGGCGGCCTGAGCGATCTCGAAGAGATGTTGCCCATCGTCAAACGAATTGGCGACACCCTGGCGGTACTGGGCATAGGCGAGATGCGCAAACAGGCCATGGTGCAGCACGAGGCACTGATGGCGATTCGCGACAAGGGCAGCTTTAGCGATGGCGAGCTGATCGACATCGCCAACGGCCTCGCCAATCTGGAGAACCGCCTTGAGGCCATCGCCAAGGGCGCGGGCAAAACCACCGACTATGCCAGCCTCAACGAGCGCGATGTCGAAATCGATTCCGCCAAACATGCGGTGCTGGTCGAGTGTCGCGCCGGCCTGGAGACGGTGAAGGAAACCATCGTCGAGGCCATGTCCAACCAGTGGAATACCAGCAATCTGCCGCGCGCGGTGGAGACGCTCCACCATGTTCAAGGCGGCCTGCTGATGGTGCCGCTGCCGCGCGCGGCGGCCATCGCCGAAGCCTGCAGTGTGTATATCCGCGACCAGCTGTCGCGCCGCCCCGCGCTGCCGGGCAAAGAGCTGCAGACGCTGGCGGACGCCATCGCCAGCATCGACTATTTCCTTGAGCGGCTCGTCGGCGGTCACGGCGATGATCTGGATATGTATCTGGCCCGTGCAGACGAGGCGCTGATCCAGCTGGGCCGATCCGCTGGCACCGCGGCGGAAGCCGAAGCGCCGGAGGCGGAGCCTGAAGCAGCCGTCACCGAAACTGTCACAGAGACCGAGATGGTCGCCAATTCGTCAGCGGAAGCGTCCGTCGAGGAAGCAGCCTTTGCGCCGCCGTCTACTGTCCAGGTTGCGGCAACATCCTCTGCGGAAGCGGAGGATGACGATGAGAATCCTATCGACGATGAAATCATCGAGATATTTGTCGAAGAAGCCTCCGATGTATTGGCCACTCTCGAAGAGTATGTGCCGCGCTGGGCGAGCAATATGGCGGACGAGGATGCCATCACCACTGTCCGCCGCGCCTTCCACACGCTCAAGGGCAGCGGGCGCATGGTGGATGCCCAGGACATAGGTGAACTCGCTTGGTCCATCGAAAACATGTTGAATCGGGTGCTCGATCGCACAGTTACGACACAGCCCGCTCAGGTGCAGCTGATCGAACGGGTGCTCAAAGTGGTGCCCGCGCTGGTGGATGCCTTCAGGAGTGGAAATCCAAATCCAGAATCGACGCGTTGCGCCCAGTTCATTCAGTGGGCGCAGGAGCTTTCTCAAGGCCGCGTTCCCGCAGCGCTGGATGCCATCGGCAGCTATGAAGACGTGCAGCCACCTGCCGCGCAGGAGGTTGAACCCGAGATCTCCGCCGAGCTGGTGGAAGAGAGCGAAGATCAGGTTCTGTGGGAGATTTTCGCATCCGAGGCGCTGACCCATCTGGCAGTGGTGGACGGCTACATCGCCGATATGATCACCGCCGCCCCGCTCTACTCGCCGCCGCCGGATCAGCTGCAACGTGCACTGCATACCCTCAAAGGCAGCGCGCATATGGCGGGGGTGACCCCTATCGCCTCGATCATGACCCCCCTGGAGACTTTCATCAAAGAGCTGCGCAGTTACCAGCTGCGCATCGATGATGACATTCTGCAGTTGCTGCAGGACGCCGCGCTCTACACTCGTGAAGGCCTCGATTGCATCTACGAACACCGGCCGGTGGTACTGCCCAAGCAGGAGCAGTACATCGCCCGTGTGCAGGAACTCTATGAATTGCATCTGGCGCCGCTGATCCACCTGCGGGAAAGCGGTGAAGGTGAGCACAAGGCGGTGGATCCGCGTTTGCTGGCGATCTTCATGGCGGAAGAGATGAGCCTGCTGCTGGAGGCGGACCGGTTACTCGCCCAGTGGCGCGCGACGCCCGAATCCTTCAACAGCGAGTTGCCGCCGCTGATTGCTGAGCTGCAGACCTTAAGTGAGGGTGCGCGCCAAGCCAATCTGCCGGAAATGAGCGGCTTCGCCGATCAATTGAAATCCATCCACAGTGCCGTGCTCAGCGAGCAGTTGCCGGCCGATGATGCCTATTGCTCGGTCGTCATCGCCGCCCACGAAAAGCTGCTGGACATGGTGGACCAGGTGGCAGCCGGGCAGAACATAGTGCCTGTGTCCACGGATTTGCAGACCGGGCTCGATACCCTGTCCATCGCTGCGTCTGATACTGGTGAGGCGGAGGCTTTTGCCGACTTCGCTTTTGAGGAGGACACAGGTTTCGACGCAGCCGACTTTGCCGTAGCCGCGGATCAGACCGCCAGCGGCGCTGAAGAGCCGATGCTGCTGTCACCGGACGATTTGGCGGGGGAGCACGAGGAATCCTGGCTCGGTCAGGAAGAGCTGCTGACCGTCGATATGCCAGAGGAAACCGGCGTAGCGGCCGAGCCAATGGACGCTATGGACGCGGAGTTGCCCAGCGCCGAGCTGCTGTTTGCCAACAACTTTGCCATTACTGACGAGATCGCTTCCAGTGCACTGATCGAGCTGGATGACGAGCCGATTATTTTTGAGGAAAGTGATTTCACGGCAGAAGACTTCCTGATCGAGGATGAAGATGCCGCCGACGCGGGTGAGCCGCTGGAGGGCGACCTGCTGTTTGCCGCGGAGGAGCTCTATGCGGCCGAGCCGTCGCTGATCAGCGAAGACGCGGAATATATGGCGCCCGAGGGGGCGACTGGAGGAGAGGCAGAGCTTCAAGAAACCGAGACGAGTTTGCTGAAAGACAGCGGCGCGCTGGAACTGTCGGCGGACGATTCCGGATTGGCGGATGCAGACTTGGCCGATATAGTCCTGTCCGCGGAAGATCTGGTGTTTATCGAAGTTGAGGGCGGCGCGGCGGAACAACCTCTGTTCGTCGAAGCAGACGAACCCGACGATATCGAGCTGCTGATCGCCGCAGAGGATGAGCTGGAATTTGCGCCAGAAGACGACCAGCTTGAGGTAGATGCTGAAGAGGACGCCTTCGAGCCGGATGAGAGTTTGGCGGTGCTGGCAAGCCTGGATGCTGATGTTACTGATGAGCACGAGGACGCGACTGATGATCACGAGGACGCGACGGATCTCGCCGCGCCGGACGTCACCATCTACCAGCCGCCCCAGGGTGCTTTCGATACCGCGCATATAGAGGCGGACGATTTTGATCCGGATATTCTGGAGATCTTCCTTGAAGAAGCCGCCGAGTTGATCGAGGAGATGGACGAGGCGATCCATCGCTGGGAGTCCGATTGGGACAACCGCGACTCACCCGACACCATGAAGCGCGCCCTGCACACCCTCAAGGGTGGCGCGCGCCTCGCCGGGCTGAAAAACCTGGGTGAACTCGCCCACGAGTACGAATCCTTCCTTATGGTGTCGACCGATCCCGCGTCGAACCCAAACTATTTCCAAACGCTGTTGGCGTATCAGGACCAAGTGCTCCACGGGGTGCGCGGCGTGCGTGCGCACTTGGACGGTGAGCCGGCTCCCCAGCCGATACCTGCTCCTCGTGCGGCACCAGTGGCGCCAGTAGCCTCGGCACCGGCGGCGGACGCCGCGGCACAATTGCCTGCCGTGATGCCGGTTGTAACCAAGGTGGTGGAGGGCGACGACCTCGACGACCACTTTATGGCCCCCGCAGCGAATCGCGGACCTGTGGCGGCACCGGCTGGCAAACGTCAAGGTTCGCAGGAGATGATCAAGGTATCCGCCGACCTGCTGGAGGAGCTGGTGAATCTCGCTGGCGAAACCTCCATCAGCCGCGGTCGTCTGGAGCAGCAGATCAGCGATTTGAGCGGCGCGGTGGACGAGGTGGACGGCACTCTGCGCCGGCTGCACGAACAGTTGCGTCGCCTGGATATAGAAACCGAAGCCCAGGTGCTCTTCCGCCAGGAGAAGATGGCTTCGTACGAACAGTTCGATCCGCTGGAGATGGACCGCTACTCCCAGTTGCAGCAGCTCACCCGCTCGCTGATGGAATCGGCCTCGGATCTGGTGGACCTGAAAACCACCCTGACCGACAAGATCCGCGATACGGAAACCCTGCTGCTGCAGCAATCGCGCATTAACTCCGCGCTGCAGGAAGGTTTGATGCGCTCGCGCATGGTGCCTTTCTCCCGCTTGGTGCCGCGTCTGCGCCGTATTGTGCGTCAGGTGTCTGGTGAACTGGGCAAACACGTCAATCTCGAGCTGGACAACGTCGAAGGCGAGATGGACCGTTCGGTGCTGGAGCGTATGGTTGCCCCGCTTGAACACATGCTGCGCAACGCGGTGGACCACGGCGTAGAATCGCCGGCGGACCGTATCGCGGCGGGCAAACCCGAGACCGGCCGCATCCTGCTCAGCCTCGCTCGCGAAGGCGGTGACATATTGCTGCGCCTCGCCGACGATGGCCGCGGTATCAATCTCAGCCGGGTCCGCGCCAAAGCGGTGGAACGCGGCCTGATGACAGCGGATTCACAGCTGAGCGACCACGAGGTTATGCAGTTCATTCTGCAGGCGGGTTTCAGTACGGCGGAGAACGTCACCCATATTTCCGGCCGCGGCGTCGGTATGGATGTGGTGGCGGCGGAGATCAAACAGCTCGGCGGCGCCATCGTCATAGATTCCAAAATGGGTGTCGGCACCCAGTTCACCGTGCGCCTGCCCTTCACCGTGTCGGTGAACCGCGCGCTCATGGTGCAGCTGGCCACGGATACCTATGCCATTCCGCTCAACACCATCGAAGGTATTGTGCGGGTCAGTCCTTTTGAGCTTGAGCATTACTACAACCATCCGGACGCCCGCTTTGAATACGCCGGCGAGAACTATCAGGTGCGCCACCTCGGCTCCATGCTTGACCGCAATATGAAGCCGGCTCTGGAGGGGCAGGTTCTACCACTGCCGGTGATCCTGGTGCGCTCGGCGCAGCACACCATGGCGCTGCAGGTGGACGGTCTGCAGGGCAGCCGCGAAATCGTGGTGAAGAGCCTCGGGCCGCAGTTTGCCGCCGCGCAAGGTCTGTCCGGCGCCACCGTGATGGGCGATGGTTCAGTGGTGGTGATCCTCGACCCTCACGCGCTGGTGCGCCGCGAAGTCGCCCTCAGCAATCTGCCCTCGCCAACGCGGGAGCTGCCGGCGGAACTGGTGCCGGAGTCGGTGCACAAGACCATCATGGTGGTCGACGATTCGGTTACCGTGCGCAAGGTCATGACCCGTTTCCTTGAGCGCGAAGGTTTCAACGTGGTCACGGCGAAGGACGGTGTGGATGCTCTGCAGTTGTTGCAGGAGGAGATCCCGGATCTGATGTTGCTCGATATCGAAATGCCGCGTATGGATGGGTTCGAGGTGGCGAAGAACGTGCGCTCCACCAGCCGCTTGCGCCATTTGCCGATCATCATGATCACCTCGCGCACCGGCGATAAACACCGCCAGCACGCGCTCAGCATTGGAGTCAACGAGTACCTGGGCAAACCCTATCAGGAAGAAGTGTTGCTCAAGACTATGGAAGCCCTGCTCAGCAAGAAAACCAAGCGGACGTAATTCGCGGTCGCTATGAACACAGGGCTGGCAGTAGGCGTTATAGCGGCTTCGGTCAAGCAGATGAGCGAACTCGGGCGCCTGGTAAAAGGCGCCGGGTATGCGGTGGCGGCCTCGGTGGAAATCAAACCCGGGCTGGCCGGACCTCTGCCGGAAGTGGATGTCTGGGTGGCCAATTTGGATCTGCACGACCTCGGCGTACGCGCGGTGATGGACGGGCTGGATCTGGACGGGCCGCCAGTGATTTACGAAGACGACCTGCAATTGGTGCAGGACGCTTCCACCACGCCCGCAAACGAAAAGCCCCTGCTGCCGGCGGAGATCCGTCAGCAGAAGGAGCGACGCTTAGCTTTGAAGCTGCGCCAGCTGGTGCGCGACCCGGGAGTGGAGTCACTCCGCCGCGCGCAGAAGGTGTGGGTGCTGGCGGCTTCGACCGGTGGACCCGATGCCGTGGCGCAGTTTCTCGCCGGTATCCCCGATGATCTGGACGGCGTAGCCCTGCTCTATGTGCAGCATATCGAGCAGCAGGCGCTGGAGAGTTTGCACAAGGTGGTGGCGCGCCACTGCGGTTGGCAGGTGGACAATACCGACACAACCCGGGTGATCCGGGAAAAAAACCGTGTATCTGGTTTCGCCGCAGCACGCGTTCGACATTCTGGAAGGCGGGGTGCTATCGCCGCTGCCGCAATCCTGGGGTGGTCGCTACCGGCCGTCGATCGATCAGGTGATCGCTAAAGTTGCGCGGATCTATCGCGAACGCGGCGGTGCCATAGTCTTCACCGGCATGGGTGACGACGGCGCCAATAGCTGCAATATGCTGCACCACCGCGGAGGGCAGGTGTGGGTCCAGACCGCCGATAGTTGCGCCATAGATTCCATGCCGGTCAGCGTGGCCAAAAAAGGATTCGTTCATTTCAGTGCGGCGCCGGCGGAGTTGGCGCGGCAATTCGTCAAATTGCATAAACAGGGCGTGCGGCCACCGCAGCCGTAACCCTAAGCGAGAGAGCGCGCCATGAGCAAACAGGTCCAAGCGGATGATCTTCGCCATCAGGCGGTGGAATGCATGATGATTCCCATCAAGGCGCAAACCCTGCTGGTGCCGGTGATATCGGTGGCGGAGATGGCCATGGTGGCGCCGATTTTCCCGGATAACAGCGGTCCCGACTGGTTTCTCGGTTACTACAGCTGGCGCAACGGCCGGGTGCCACTGGTGAGCTTCGAAAAACTCAACGGCGAATCCGTTGCCGGTATCAACCCCAACGGCCGGATTGCGGTGTTCAACAGCACCGGTGTCGATGAGGACGTGCCCTTTATCGCCATTCCCACCCAGGGTATTCCGCGCAATATCACGGTCGCCCAGGAGGACATACTCGGCTACAACACTGCGACTCATATCTATGAGCTGATGCATGTGCGCGTGGGCGTCGAGGAGTTGGTCATCCCGGATATCACCGGTATTCAAAAGGCCTATTGCTCTTACAAAAACACCCGTCGGTTGTGACGGGTTCATCCCTGCGACCGGTTTTGCTTTCTTTATCGACCCGACGACTCTCTCCCCTATGAATGGCTTTTTGCGGTTGTGGCCGGTCGCGTTCCTCGCAGCGATTCCCTTTCTCTACAGTGATGCGCTGATCAATCTGTGGCACCGCTGGCTGAGCGAGACCGAATTCAGCCACGGCATCCTCATTCCGTTAGTAAGCATTTACATTGCCTGGGATAGGCGTGAATCCATATTGGCCCGCACAGGTGCCGGCAGCGGATGGGGTGTTCTACTGATTATGGTGGCGTTGCTGTTGCTGCTGGTGGGTGAGGTCAGTGCGCTGTTTGCCTTGAAACAGATTTCCCTGGTGATCCTCCTGCTCGGCCTCGCCTACGCCTGGCTGGGTGTCGCGGCGGCACGCCTGCTCAACGCGCCGATACTGATTCTACTTTTTGCCATTCCGCCGCCCTATTTTCTCGAAGCGGTGCTGACGGCTCGTCTGCAGCTGGTGTCGTCGGAGTTGGGGGTGGTGTTTATCCGCTGGCTGGGTATGCCGGTCTTTCTCAGCGGCAATGTGATCGATCTGGGCAATGTGCAGCTGGAGGTGGTGGAGGCCTGCAGCGGTTTGCGTTTTCTCTATCCGCTGATGAGCATCGGCTTTATCGTTGCCTATTTCTACCGTGCCCACTTAGCCAAGCGGGTGATCGTGTTTTTATCCACCGTGCCCATCACCGTGCTGATGAACAGTCTGCGCATCGCCCTTACCGCACTTCTGGTGGAGCGCTACGGGCAGGTGGTGGTGGAAGGAACGGTGCATGATGCGGAGGGCTGGCTGACCTTCGGCGGCTGCCTGTTGCTGCTGTTCGCGGAGATTCTGCTGCTGGAGCGTCTCACCTCCCGGCGCTCTCTGCTGGACATCATTGGCACGGCACCGCAGGTGGATGTAGCGTCAGCGCAGCAGGCTCGACCGAGCTATTGGCCGGCGGCCTCGTCGCTGGGGCTGCTGGTTCTCGCCGCGGGCGGCATGTACCTGCTGACGAACATACAGCGCAGCGATCTGCCGGAAACCCATCTCAACCTGTTCCCCAATCAGCTGGGAGTTTGGAACGGCCGCGATATGGCGCTGGATGCCGAGGTCGTGCGCAGGCTCCAGTTCAGTGATCATCTGATGCTGAACTATCAACGCCCGGATTTGCCGGAGCCGGTGAATTTGTATGTTGCCTTCTACGCGAACCAACGCAACGGTGAATCCCCCCATTCGCCGCGGGTGTGCATTCCGGGCGGCGGCTGGGAGATCGAGAATTTTGCCCGCACCGAACTGGACGGCAAGCCGGTCAATCGCGTGCTCATCACCCGTGAAGGACAAAAACAATTGGTGTACTACTGGTTTGCCGAGCGCGGCACCCTAGTGGCCAATGAGTACATCAAGAAGTGGATGCTGTTGAGGGATTTTCTGCAAACGGGTCGCAGCGACGGCGCCCTGGTGCGGGTCACCATACCAGTGGTGGACAACAGCAATCTGGAGCACTCCGAGACAACCCTGCGCGAGTTCATCACACTGGCGCACCCCATGGTCATGCAGTTTCTGCCCGGCTCTTCCGATTGACCCGACTCTTGCGATTGACAGGTAAATTTACGTGTTGCGTTTTTCCCCTCTTACCCTCGCCGCTTGCGCCCTGTGTCTGGCGCTTGGTTCCGGCTGCCAGAACAAAAAAACATCGCAGGATTATCTGTCGAGCGGTGACAGCTTTTACCAGCAGCAACAGTGGGAGAAAGCGCGTATTGAATACCGTAATGCACTCGCGCTGGACCCGGCCAGTGCGCAGGCGCACTACGGCCTCGCCAGCATAGCGCGGGACAAGCAGGAGGTGAGCGCACGCCAGTTCCACCTGGGCAAGGCGGTGCAATTGAAGCCGGATGAGCCTCCTGGCAGTTTGAATACGGCGAACTCGCCCTGCTCACGGGTGATCTGGAAACGGCCAACACCGCTGCCGAGCAGCTGCGGCGTCTGCAGCCTAACAGCCTGCAAAGCGTGCAGCTATCCCTGGCACTCGCGGTGACTCAGGAGCGCTGGGCCGAGGCGAAACGGCTTGCCGATACCGGTTTGGCGGCCTATCCGGATAATGCGGATTTGTGGGGTTTGAAAGCGGTTGCGGCGAAAAAACAACGTTTGTGGGATGAGTCATTACGGGCCCTGGACAAGGCCATAGCACTGGCCGAAGATCCCCTGCAATACCGGCTGCTGCGGGTTGAAGTGAACCAGGAGAGTGGCAATCTGGCGGCGACCATCAACGATCTCAGCGAGCTAATCGCCAGCAGCGCCACGCCGGAGGCACAGATCATCCAGCTCACCAAACTGCTCTACCAGCGCGACGGTTATGAAGCGACAGTGGCGAAGCTGGAGCACTATATCGGTATATATCCCACCGCCTACGCTCTGCAGACGCTGCATGTGGATCTGCTGAAAAGCCGCGACCCGCAGGCGGCCGGCACTTTGCTTGAACAGTACATTAAAGCGGCGGCCGATCCCTCGGGGCTGTTGTTCTATCGCGTTTCCGCCGCTCTGGCGAACAATCTGCCGGAACTGGCCCGCCAGGATCTGCAAGCCATTCTCAAACTCCCCGGCGACAAAAAAGCCCATAACGAAGCGCGAGCGCTGCTGGCGGAGATCGCCTGGCTGGAGCAGGACTGGGCAACAGCAGGCGCTTTGGTGGATCAGGTGCTGGCTACCGATTCCAACCACAAATCTGCGCTGCTGCGCAAAGGTTCGCTGCTGTTGCGGGAAAATCGCGGCGCGGAAGCCGTTCCCTACTTCAATAAGGTCCTGGGCCTTGATCGCGATTCGATCCCCGCCATGGAAGCGCTCGCCGTCATCAACCAGCAGCAGGGCAAACTCGGGGTGGCAGGGGATTACTATCAGCGCATCCTCGAACGCGTTCCCAATCATTACGACGCGCTGCGCTTTGCCATCGCCGAATCGTTCGATAAAGGACATCTGACTCATGCGGACGCGCGCTTGAACAGCGCGTTGCAAATTTATCCGGAAGATATGGCGTTGCTGAGCGTCAAGCTGCAAGTCGCCGCCACGCTGGGCAACTATAGCGAAGCCAATGCGCAGCTCGCGAAATTGCGCGCGCTGAATGTCGATGCTACAGACCTTTTATTTTTCCAGGGCTTTATCAAACAAAAGCAGGGCGACCATAAAGCCGCGATGGGATTATTTGGCGAGGCGGTTGCAGCACGAGGTGAATATGAAAAAGCCCTGCAATCCATGTTCGCAAGCGCCCAGTCCGCTGGAGCGGTGGCGGAATTCCGCAATTTCCTGACGCGCCATCTGCAAAAAAATCCTGCAGACAAAAGCGCGCTTGTTGCGCAAGCCCGCCTTGCGCCAGCCGATGAGGCAGTGCGTCTGATTCCGCAAATCGAAACCGCCCTGAACGCCAATTCCGCATGGGAAGCTGGCGCGGCGGTGCTCGCCGATTTGTATCGTCAGAGCGGTGACGAACAAAAAGCCATGGCGCTGTTGGCAGAGCAGTATCAGAAAACGCCGGGAGCAAGCGTAGGAATCGCCTATGCGCGCTACCTGGAAAAGCTGGGCACGGCGGAACAGGCGGCGCAGTTGTACGAAGAGCTTCTGGCCAATCACGCCAATAACAACATCATCCGCAATAATTACGCTCTGTTCCTGCTGGAAAAAGTCAGTTCTCCTCAAGCCAATCGAAAAGCCCTGCAGCTGACGGAGAGTTTTGCCGCTTCAGAAAACCCCGCCCTGCTCGATACCTACGGCAGCGCCTTGCTGAAAAATCAGAGTACGGACAAAGCGGTATTTATTTTCAAAAAGGCGCTCGGCCTGGCGGACATACCGGAGATAAAACTGCATTACGTAGAGGCGCTTTATGCAGACGGCAAAACCACTGCGGCGCAGGATTTGTTGACGGAAGCTGAGCGGGAGGCAAAAGCGAAAGAGGACGCGGAGACCTTGGAAAGAATTGCGCAGCTGCGTAAAACAATGCGCTAAAAAAAGCCCCTTGCGGGGCCTTTTTTTATTTAAGCGAGAGCCAAGCTTGGGGTAGCTGCTTGCGCTTTGCTTTTGCGCCAGCGGTGCATCGCCAGCAAGCAGGACAGACCGATCAACATAAATTGGATCGGCGCCGGGAGTGGAACTTCGGACGGTGGTACGAAGGTGTAATTGTGAATCTGACGATTCTGGATCAACGACTTCACCGCGATACTGCCATCGGCAGTGCCGATGCTGGTCACGTTGGCGCCCATCGCCAGGAGTGAACCGCGGAAAGTGTCCAGACCTTGCAGTTTCAATTCAGTGGCGTCGTAGAAATTCCACAGAATATTGCTGGCACCCAGGTTGGTGGCATTGGCGTTGGCTGCAAAGCCGTTGGTGAAGTTGATGCCGCCGGGCGCGGTGAAATCGTAGGCGATTTTGCCGGCGCTGCCAGCCAGGTGGGCGGTGGAAACGTTGATGATCACGGTTTCAGCGGAGCCGGCATTCAGTTCCAAGCGCGCATTTTGCTTGAATACATCAGTAGCGTTGACGTTGAAAACGGCGGTGCTGCTGGTGCCGGAATAATTCAGAGAGACCTTGTTCTGCCCAGCGACCACGGCGCCATTGGCGGTCATCTGGCTGTAATTGGCTGATGCGGTGGTCAATTCACTGATCATGGCATCGCGCTGGGTTTGCAGATCGGCCTGGTTGCCCTTGCTGACGGTTTGTACGCTGCGATCGCCGTTCAGGTTAAAACCAACCTTCTCGACTTTGCCGCCGTACACAACGCTACCGGCTTGAACATTGAACCAACCATTGTTGCCCTTGATATCACCGACGGTGACGAGGGAGTCGAAAGATGCGCGGCGGTCGAGATCGACGCCGAGATCAAGCGAACTTTTCGCAATCAGATTGCCACCCACGAAAACCTTACCGCCTACTGAGGAAGATTGATGGGTGAAATCGCCAGCGACGATCAGGTTGTATTCGCTTAAGGGAAGGGCGGCCGCCCCAGTGCTGATCACGCCAGCAGCAGCCACGAGCACGGCTCGGGCAATTATTTGTTTCATACAAAGCTCCTGTTTTGTTGTTGTAGTTCAAACTGATCGCGACCGTCGCTATGATCAATTGAAACTGTGGCCTATAAGCACTTTGCATACCGAGGCTGTAAAAATCCGGGATTTTGTGGGAATTCCGTTTTCAAATATTTGATTTTTAAAGAAATATTTTAGATGTTCGGCAGCCTGCCGAAGCGGCGATAAGGTACCGCTAGGTTGATGTGTAAGAAGATTCGGCACTTCAGGCAACAAAGATTTAGCTGCCATTCTGCTTTACGTTCTCGAGTAATCTTTGTCTTTCGCACAATCACGAGGAGACCTGCCTTGACGCGAATTTCCCCTTTCAACCCCGACGGCGGTGTCGTATTTTTGGATGCAGCCACCCTGGGCGATGTGGATTTAACACACCTTTCCCTGGTTGCTGCCCCCTTGCATCTGTACCCAAAAACCACGGCCCGGGAACTGGCCGAGCGCCACTGTGACGCCTGGTGTGTAATTACCAACAAAGTGCTGCTCGACCGCGCATTTTTTCTTGCGCGGCCAAATCTGCGTTTGGTGTGTGTCACCGCCACGGGCGTGAATAATGTGGACCTGGAGGCGGCGCGGGAGCACGGCGTGACCGTCGCCAACTGCAAGGGATACAGCACAGAAACCGTTGCCCAGCACACCTTTATGCTGATGCTCGCCATGCTGCGCAGCATGCCGCTTTACCAGCGGGATGTGGCCGCCGGAACCTGGAGTCAGTCCGATATGTTCTGCCTGCTCAATCATCCCGTGCGAGAGCTGCAAGGGCTCAAACTCGGAGTGGTGGGCTACGGTGATATTGGCAAGCGGGTGGCGGAAATAGCGCGTCTTTTTGGTGTAGAGGTATTGATCGCCGACCGCCGCAATGGCCAGCCCAAAGCCGGCCGCACTCCCTTCCGTGAGGTGCTCGCCAATTGCGATATTCTCACGCTCCACTGCCCGCTCACTGCGGACACGACGCAACTGATTGACGAAAAAACTCTCGGTCTGATGCGACCTTCTGCATTTCTGATTAACACCTCGCGCGGTCAATTGATTGATGAGCCGGCCCTGTTGCAGGCACTGCAACAAAAAACCATCGCGGGAGCCGCCTTGGACGTGCTCACCACCGAGCCGCCCGCAGCAGATCATCCGTTGCTAAAAGCAAATCTGCCCAATTTAATTATCACCCCTCATTGCGCCTGGGCCAGCCGGGAGGCGCGACAAACAGCACTAGAGCAGACGGTGGGTAATATTGAGGAATATTTAAAAGCGAACAGAGATTGAGTTGGCACCCGAGCGTAATTCTCGAGGGCTCCGCAACTGGTAATTCGAACGCAAGTGCACCGAGCCAGAGCTAAAAATTGTTGTCGAGTAGCAGCGCAAGTGGCCTCCTGTGCCAGTACATTGCAATCGCGACAGGCTTGCGCCAATAATTCGGGGCAATCATTAACGGAGTCATTATCATGAAAGGCAGCTATTTATGTGGTGGCGTTACCTACGAGATTGATCCTCCCTTCAAAATATTTCAGTACTGTCATTGCCAGCGCTGCCGCAAATTCACTGGCTCCGCGCATGCGTCGAACATCTTCGTTCCGCCAGATAGGTTCCGCTGGTTGAGCGGGGCTGAACAGGTAGGGCGATTTGAATTACCGGAATCAAAATATTTCTCTACTTGCTTCTGCAGAAATTGCGGTTCCTCTTTGCCGTGGCATGTCAAAGGTGGGAAAAATGTGGTGATACCGGCGGGCACCTTGGACGAGGATCCAGAAATCCGCCCGCAACACAATATTTTCTGGGATTCCCGCGCCAGCTGGTTTGTGGAATCGAGTGAGCTGCCGAAATACAGCGAATTACCGCCAAGGAAAAACGAAAAATCCTAACGACAAGCTTAGAACTGGTGTTCAGCAGCGGCTAAACGAGCAGTTTCCAGAGTATCGACTTTGGTGAGATAGGCGAGCGTCCTGCTCGCCGAATTTTCCCTTAATTTTTGGGATTCAGCTTATGGCAACTTCACCTTGAAGACTCCGCCTTCGCAAAGCCCGAGATACAGCAATTTTTTCTCGCCTTCCATACGAAGTTTCATGCTCCAAACCCCACCTAGAAGTTGATCGTCTTTGTGGCGATGTGCAGTCCAGGTTTTACCGGCGTCGTCGCTGATTTCAAGGCGCAACTCTTGCGGACTTTCCCAATTTTTGTCCCAACCCGCGGTGTACAGTGTGCTGGAATTGTCCGGGTCAATCACGAGATCGAAATAGAAGCGGGAATGGTCGTTAAGAAGTACTGGCAGCCAGGTTTCGCCGTAGTCCAGACTGTGTACGATACCGCCCTCACCGGTTGCCAACACACGATCACTGTGGGTCGATTTGCCTTCTTCAGGGAAGAAATGAATGGACCGAATGACGCTGGGTGGAGGTAAGAGCTCGGCGATGGGTGCCGAATGGTCGACTGCTTCCCCATCGACTTTGATTTGTTGGAATGTCGGGCTCTCTATGCCGCCCTGGCCGCCGATCCAAATATCACCGCTTGAATGCAATCCGATTGCCGACAAACCCGATGCCTCCATCCACCAGTTACCGTAAACAATCGTCCATTCGCGACCATAATCTTCCGATTTCGCCAACACAGCTTTCCCTGCGGCGTACAGAACGTGATCATCGTGCTCGTACACCATGTAACGAATTTGTTCCGGCCATTCCCCGCCGAAATTACTTTCAACTTCCGTCCAGGTTTCACCTGCGTCCAGGCTCTCCATTAGTTTTTCAGTTTGCGGAAAACTGACACTCGCCAGAATATGCTGCTGATCGATCAATTCAATTGCATTGACGTTCCAGTCCGCTGGCGTGAGCAATTCCCACTCGTCATCAATCAGGACGTGAAGACCTTTATTGGTTGCTGCATAAAGAGTTTCTTCATCATCGTAGGCTTTTAGTTGCACCACTATATGATCTTTAAGCCCGATATATTCAAAAGTCATTTCGGATTTTTGTTGCGGGGGCTGTTTGTGTTTTTTGCTACCACCGCCACAGGCGAGCAGTACGGCAAGAACTGGTACCAAAGCCACAAGTAAAAGCTTTTTCATTTTTAGATTCTCCACTGCTAAAGGTGGGAGAATCTTATTGATACATCGAAAGGCAGGTTGTAAAAAAATGTCGCCAAGTTGGTTAGCGCTAGCCTTGGAGTATTTATATAAGTTTTGGATGGAAATCAATTGCCTGATGGAGCAAATATACGTTTGCGCAGCCAGAGATTTGCGTCTTGGATGACCTTGTCCGCCCTGGAATTCCCATCAGAATTCATCAGCCCGTGATCGAGATCCGGATACACCACGAAATCAAAATTCGTTTTGCCATCTGTGCGGATGCTCTCGATCATTGCAGTCACTCCAGCGGGTGACACAGATTTATCCAGCCCGGATTGAATGATCAATGTGGGAATTTTGATTGAGTTCAGAACCGACTGAAAATCAGTTGTCAGAATTTCTTTCCACCAGGCATAACCATGGTTGCTGACTTCAAGATCGAAGGGTTCCGCTGTGAGAATATGCATGGCGAATCCATTAAATCCATTCAGCTCTTCTTCGAGATGTTCCGCGGGCACCGTCGAGCGGATATTGTGAAGCACGTCGTCAAGAAAATATCGCCCGCCGCCATTGATTAAAATCGCGGCGCGCAAAAATGGCGCCTGTGCTGCATACATTGCCGCAACAGCCGCACCTTCACTGCCGCCAATAACAATGACATGCGGATAATTACGTCCCTGCAAAATTTGCTCAAGGACATGTTGTATATCGTCGATGCGCTGGCGGGGATTGTCGTGCTGTATATATTCGCTGGGGCAGTCCGCCCGTTCCGCATCAGAACTGTGAGGCAGCGCTGCCGTGATACCTCGCTTTTCAATCAACAGCCAATCGGCCGATGGCCACACGGATTTGGCATGTTTTTGCAAAAATACGTCTTTGGTAACACTGTTGCAGTCCGAGCCTTGCTGATATACAACAAGAGTATTTGTGTTGTTCTGGTTGGTGTTTCGCTGGAGATAAAAATCGATTTTTGAACCGTCCTCTCGGTGCGCTTGGAGAAGCTCTGGCTGGAAGGATGTTTTGTCCACTGTAGAACAGGAAAGAGTGGTCAATATCAGAAAAAGAATCAGTGGCTTCATACGATGGGAAAGTAGGTGAGAAGGTCTCGGTGGATGTTGATACTTATAAAAAGTTCATCGGCTCTTACCGACCTCTGACCGGGTTGAACACGCGTTGGGTTGAGTGCGAACTCCCGCCGACGTGAGCTTGAGGCATCATATAAGTTGCTATGGTTTCCTGGAGCAATATATATGTTTCTTTTTTTATGAAAAGCATCATATAAAATTCTTTAGAGATAAAAAGCGTCTTAAAAGTTGCTAAATAACTCTTTGTGCAACTAATATGCTGCTTATAGGTGGCCAGAATACAGTCAAATATGAAAAATCTTCTGCAACAGATAAAAGCGCGGCGATTGGCTTTGGGGTTTAAGCAAAACGACATGCCCATGCGGATAGGTATCGCCCGTCAGCAATATCAGCGTTTGGAAGCACAAGGTAATCCAAGACTCGACACGCTTGAGTTGATTGCCAAAGGGTTAAACAGCGAGCTGATGTTGATACCCAAGGAGAAGCTCGACGCGGTTTTAGCCGTGCTCAATTCCGATGCCAGTGCCCACGGGCGCGCAGACCAGATGGGTGAAGAAAAGAAAAGTATCGCCGATGACCCCTGGGAAGGCTTTGGGGATGATTTATGACGCCTGGTCGAAATAATGAGATCCGAGTTCTTAAGCTGACGTTGCATGGACAGTTGGTAGGCTACTTAGCGGGATTTCAAAACAGTAAAAACGTGTTGGTTTTTGCAGATTCGTATCGAGATGATCCAGATAGGAATACATTCAGCTTAATTACCCATCCGCAATTTCCCCCCTCAAAAAAGGTGATGATGGAACCATGGCGCCGTCACCAGAGGCTGCATCCAACATTATCCAACTTGCTACCTGAAGGCGCTTTGCGCGAGCTTATCGCGCAGAGTTTAAAAGCGCATGTGGAAAATGAATTTAATATTTTCTCCTATCTCGGAAGGGACTTGCCGGGAGCACTGATTGCTGAGCCTGTTGAGGCTGCCGAAGTGCCGCAAATTGTGCTTAATGAACTTGGCAGTAATAACATTGTTATATTTGATCCCGTTCAAAAAAATGGCCAGAAAAATAAGTTCTCTTTAGCTGGTGTGCAGATGAAATTCTCCATGAAGGAGAACGAGGGGCGATACAATTTCTCTTCGGGCGGTGAACTGGATAGTTGGATTGTTAAAACTCCTTCTACGCAACATAAGGATGTGCCGCTTAATGAGTTTACCGCTATGTCGCTTGCGGCTCTGGTCGGTGTTGAAATTCCGGAAATAAAGTTGGTTGAGCTAGAATCTCTAGAGAATCTACCTCCGATCAAGTTGCCCGACGAAAATCTCGCTTTTGCCATTAAGCGCTTCGATAGGGCTATTGATCGTAGAGTTCACACGGAAGATTTTGCCCAGGTGCTGGTGAAATACCCCAGCGAAAAATACAATTCAGCGAATTATGAGAATCTCGCGCAAATTATTTATAAATTTTCAGGCGATGGGTTGGCGGATGTACAACAGTTCTCGCGAAGATTGCTGGTCAATATTCTTCTGGCCAATGGTGACGCACATTTGAAGAACTGGAGCCTGATCTATGCTGACCGACTGACGCCGCGCCTAGCTCCCGCATATGACATAGTAACTACCGCGGTATATATGGAGGGCGAGCAGCAGTACGCGCTTAATTTAGGTAAGACCAAGAACTGGTACGAAGTTTCTTTGCAAAACTTCCAATGGTGGGCAGAAAGAGCCGACGTACCATGGCGAGCAGTCAAACCGCATTTGGCTGATGTGATGGAAAAAGCCCGAGTCCTTTGGCCGGATGCTTTGGAGACAATGCCTATGAATAGGGGTCACAAAAAACAGCTGCGAGAGCATTGGCGGAAGTTGCATCACGATTTTCGTGTGGTTTAAAGAAGTTCGTCCACAGGAGTGACTCAGAAATAAATAAACGCTCTATGCCATGGCATAGAGCGTTTATGAGCAGAAGCTAGCGGAGACTTATTGTTTTACCGGAATCTCACGCAGCACCGCATTGCCCCGACCGTCTTCGGCGGCAATCAAAAGATTGCCGGTGGTGAGTGCAGAGTACGATAAAACGACTTTGCCTTCTGTATTCGTGTAGGCGTTGGCTGCTATTTCCTGCCGACCGTTAATATCTTCTTTATAGATGCCTACCAGCGCATTTACGATGGGGTTGCCGACTTCGTCCAGCACCTGGACCGGCAGATCGCAGAAGCGGCAAATCCTTACCAGATCGGGAATTTTGAATGTGATTTCTTTCGGATTTTTGATGCGAATCTGCATATCCGGGTCGCCCAACAGCAGATACATCCAGGCGTTGGCGCTGCCAATTCGATTAGCCATTTCCGCTTCAGCCCGTTGAATGGCGTGGGACTGGGTCAATAAACCCTCGTTGTAAACCGAGAGAAACATTTCCTCATCTAGAACGTGGTTCTGGCTGGTGTAAGAGGTGCGGGTAGCGCCGTAGTAGGACACAGCTCCGCCGCCAAGCCATTCCATCCAGTACTCGGCAATGGAATCATTACTGTCCAGGTGGGCGTTGGTGCAGGCAAATCCCCATATCACTGGTGCCTGATTAAGTGAGTTATTGAGTAGATCCACATCGGATGAATTGAAATATTCGGATGTCATATTCCAACCGGTACCGGTGGAAGTGGAACTGCCGTGGCCGCGATAGGCCAATAATCCGATGCCTTTATTCACATGGTCGCGTATATCTGCATCAGTCACGCCGGCCAGGTGGCCATACTCCGTGATAAATGTGGGCGGATTGGCGTAGCTGTTGGTGCGCACAGTTTCATGGGCGCCGACATATTTTCCCGGAGCATTTTCTTTGTGTGCCCAGAGAACCGCTCTGTCATAGCAGCAGAATGACTCGGGGTTGTCTTGATAGGCGAGAATTTTTTCCACCTGGAATTCCAGGTCTGCTTGATTATCGATGGAAAGACGTCCCAGATAAATTTCCTCATCCAGATCGTCGCCATTGGTAGAGGCGTAAAGGTCGTCTGTTTGATCGCCAGTCGGTGATGTACACAAAGGGATGACATCTGTATCGCCAACCAACAATGCATAGGCATCATGACTGGCAGGCACAGCGGCTTCCCATGCTTTGATGGCATTGCGGATAGCCGTGCAGGTGCGTGCGCCTATATCGCCATCCACAGTCAGTTCCTTCACTTTAAATCCGCGTGCTTTTTTCTGGTTGATCAGCGGCAGAAGTTCATCGCGGAATGAGCTGTCCGGGTAAACAAATAAATAGCTTGCTGTATAGAAATTGATATTCGCCTTGAAATCACCAATCACATGCCAGTTCAAAAATGTTTTGGCGGCCAGTTGATAACGCTCCTGCGTTATGGGTTCATAACGTGTCTGCGCGCCGGCATGATCGATAAAAAGCCGGAAGGAAGACACGATTTCCAAATCCCCTGTGGAGGGATTCCAGCGCATCGGATTGAATTCGCCGTTGATTGCAGGGATATTTCGCAGCGCCTTGCCAACTGATGTTCGCTCGGGAAAATTGGCTGCCGGCCAAGGTTGTTGCGCGGCGTAAATACGCTTGTTGAGCTGGAATTGTTCGGGAGTGCCGCGATCTTTTTCACCATCCAATTCCGGTATAGGTTGAGGCCATACACGTACGCCGGTCAGGCGTTTGCTCGCCCGCACCTCGGTTTTACTGATGACGGTATCGGTAATCTGCGGCACCGCAAGTTTAAATCGGTACAAAGGCAGATCCGGTGCGCCAACCTGTTCTTGGCTGCCCATACCGGGAATGGAAAACAATTCGTATTGATTGCCCTGCGGATCTTTTTTGATCTCGCGCCAATAACCCGGAATCACACCTTCAATAACGGTGCGACTGCTGCTGGAAAGGCTTTTGTTAACGGTCGCCTTGAATTTGGCACCGGGGGCAGCTCCGGCCGTCAAGGCAACCCATTCTCGGGCGGATGTCTGAGCGGCGACGGTGCTGGCGATGGTGGATGTTGTTGTTTTTGTTGCTGTAGTTGTGGTACTTGCGAAAGATGGGTTGGAAAGACTCATGGCCAACACAATGGCGCCAAGTCCGGAGGCTAAAGTTTTGCAATTCAAATGTTTCATGGTTCTCTCTCCTTGATTGAACATTGCCCGCGCAATTTAATCGCTGGCGCGGTCTGATTCTGTGAAAAATTCACCTAATCTTTTTGCGCTTTGCGTCGGGCTCAGTCCCCATCGCATCCTTGCGATGATGTTGCATCAATTGTCTATATTTTTTCTGCCTCCCAATTTTTCTTGCAATGCTGCCATTTCTTTCTCTAGATCTTCGAGTTTCAAACGCGTCCGCAGCAGCACAGCCTGTTGCGCATCAAACTCTTCGCGGGTGACGAGGTTGAGTTTGCGCATTATGGCTTCCAGCATGGAGTGGAGCTGGTTTTGCGAGAGATCTTCCGGGCGTTTGCCCTGCAGGCCGGTGCGGAGTTCGTGGAGAAAGTCCTGAACGCCCAGTTTGGAAAAGTCGAATATCATGGTTGTCGTCTCCCTGCGCTGCAGCGCAGATTTGGTGCAAAAAATTTTATGAAAGCGCCAATTTGGTGCTCGCTGTGCCCGGTAGTTGAGCTTTTCCGCGAGCTCCGGTAAGTTCGGGGCTTTTCAGCAGACCCACCTTTAATGACACTCTCTCAAGCGCCGACCATTCCTTTAATCGAGCCTCGCAATTGGTTTGCGGAGCTGAGTCTCGAGCTGGAAAAGCGCGCTGCTAAAACCGTGTTGACGCGCAGTACCCATCAGGGGCCGCTGCGGGTGCAGAGGCCGTTTTATCCGGAGGAAAACGGCTGTTGCCATATCTATCTGCTGCATCCGCCGGGCGGTATGGTACTGGGCGATCTGCTGCAAATTAACATAGCCGCCGCTGCGGAAGCGAACGTGTTGGTCGCCACGCCATCCGCCGGCAAATTGTATGACACTCAGGGCGCGGTAGAGCTTCAGCGTCAGGAAGTGCACCTTTCTTGTGCGCCGGGCTCCTGTCTTGAATGGCTGCCGCAGGAAACCATTATTTTTGCGGGCGCGAATGGTCGGCTGCGCACGCGTGTCGATTTGTCCGGCGACGCGAAAACCTGCCTCTGGGATATGGTCTGCCTCGGCCGGCCCGCAGCGGGCGAGACTTTCAGCACCGGGCGCTGCGAGCAGATTCTTGAAATCCGGCGCGACCAGAAGCTGCTTTTGCTAGAGCGCAACCGCTTTATCGGCGGTCACGATTCCATGAGTGCAATTTGGGGGCTTAAGGGAGCGCCAGTGTCTGGCACATTTCTGGCTACTCTCAAACCCTCCCGCGATCAGGTGGACGCCTGGGTTGAGGAGCTCGAACAGCTCGCTCCCCAGCCGGACAACCGTTGGGGCCTGACGCAAAAAGGGGAGATTTTTCTCGCGCGCTATCTCGGCCATTCCACACGACTTTGTCGCCTGGGTTTTGAAATGCTCTGGCGGAGTTTGCGCCCGCAGTTGACGGGTTCGGCGGCAGTGGCGCCGCGAATCTGGAATACATAAAAAGCTGAATAGATACCCTCGCTATTTCCGGACGTGGCGCTGAGCGGAAGAGCTTCAGCAGTTCTGAAGCGCTGGGTGGATATCTAAAACACATAACAAGCAAACCATTTGGGGGTAACCATGGAGCTGACTCCACGGGAAAAAGACAAACTCTTGCTGTTTACCGCCGCGCTGCTGGCGGAGAGGCGCAAAGCGCGCGGGGTGAAATTGAATTACCCGGAAGCCATCGCCCTGATTAGCGCCGCCATTATGGAAGGCGCGCGCGATGGTAAAACCGTGGCGGAATTGATGAGCGAAGGCCGCACCCTTCTCACCCGCGCGGATGTGATGGAAGGTATTGCCGAAATGATCCCCGAGGTGCAGGTGGAAGCGACCTTTCCCGACGGCACCAAACTGGTCACCGTCCACAATCCCATCGTCTAGGAGCCGCCCATGATTCCCGGTGAGTATCAGATTCAACCCGGCTCCATCGACCTCAACGTCGGTCGCGCCACCGTCAAACTGCTGATCGCCAATACCGGCGACCGGCCGATTCAGGTGGGTTCCCACTATCACTTTTACGAAACCAATCCCGCCCTGCAATTCGACCGGGAAGCCGCGCGCGGCTTCCGCCTGAACATTGCCGCCGGCACCGCCGTGCGCTTTGAGCCGGGGCAGGAGCGCGAGGTGGAGCTGGTGGCGCTTGCCGGCAACCGCCGGGTCTACGGCTTTCGCGGCGCGATCATGGGGGATCTCTAATGAGCAGGATCGACCGTCGCGCCTATGCGGATATGTTTGGCCCCACCGTTGGCGACCGAGTGCGCCTGGGGGACACGGAGCTGTGGATCGAGGTGGAAAAAGACCACACCATTTACGGTGAGGAAGTGAAATTCGGCGGCGGCAAAGTGATCCGCGACGGCATGGGCCAGAGCCAGGATTCTTGCACCGTCACGCCGGATACGGTGATCACCAATGCGCTGATCATCGACTACTGGGGCATCGTCAAAGCGGATGTCGCCATCAAAAACGGCCGCATCAGCGGCATCGGCAAAGCCGGCAATCCGGATAGTCAACCCGGTGTGACCATCATCGTTGGGCCGGGCACTGAGGTGATCGCGGGTGAAGGGCAGATCCTCACCGCGGGCGGCATCGACTCCCACATTCACTTCATCTGTCCGCAGCAGATTGAAGAGGCGCTGATGAGCGGCGTCACCACCATGATTGGCGGCGGCACCGGCCCCGCGACCGGCACCAATGCCACCACCTGCACACCCGGCATTTGGCATATGGCCAGAATGCTGCAGGCGGCGGATTCGTTCCCGATGAATTTAGGTTTTCTCGGCAAGGGCAACGCCAGCTTGCCGCAGGCGCTGGAGGAGCAGATTGTCGCCGGCGCAATAGGTCTGAAGCTGCACGAGGATTGGGGCACGACACCCGCGTCCATCGACACCTGCCTGACCGTGGCGGAGCAATATGATGTGCAGGTGGCGATTCACACGGATACGCTGAATGAATCCGGTTTTGTTGAAGACACCATTGCCGCGTTTAAAGGCCGCACCATTCACACCTATCACACCGAAGGTGCGGGCGGTGGCCACGCACCGGACATTATTAAAGCCTGCGGTTTGAATAACGTTTTGCCATCCTCCACCAATCCCACCCGGCCCTACACCATTAATACGGTGGATGAACATTTGGATATGTTGATGGTGTGCCACCACCTGGACCCGAATATTCCGGAGGACGTGGCTTTTGCCGATTCGCGCATCCGCAAAGAGACGATTGCCGCCGAAGATATCCTGCACGACCTGGGCGCGTTTTCGATGATTTCGTCGGACTCGCAAGCCATGGGCCGTGTGGGTGAAGTGATCTGCCGCACCTGGCAAACCGCACATAAAATGAAAGTGCAGCGCGGTGGGCTGAGCGGCGACGGAAAAAACAGCCCCGCCGATAATTTTCGTGTTAAGCGTTATATTGCCAAATACACCATCAACCCGGCTCTGACGCACGGTGTTGCACATGAAGTCGGCTCGATTGAAGTCGGCAAACTTGCCGATCTGGTGCTCTGGCGACCGGCATTTTTCGGTGTAAAACCGTCGCTGATTATCAAAGGCGGAGGTATAGCCGCAGCGCCCATGGGCGATCCCAACGCGTCTATTCCAACACCTCAGCCGGTGCATTATCGCCCTATGTTCGGCGCTTACGGCCGTATGTGCACGGCGACGTCCGTCACTTTCGTCAGCCAAGCCGCTTTGGCAGCGGGCATTGCCGGCAGTCTGGAATTGCAGCGCCGTTTGGTGGCGGTAAAAGAATGTCGCTCCGTCACCAAAGACAAAATGGTGCTCAACGATTACCAGCCGCAGATGGAAGTGGATTCGCAAACCTATGAAGTGCGCGCCGACGGCGTGCTGCTCAGCTGCGAACCGGCCAAAGAGCTGCCGCTTGCGCAGCGTTACTTTTTATTCTGAGCGGAGACCTCATGCTCGAAGTTTTTGAAGTCGTCAAAGAATTACCAAAAGATTGTGTGATGGAAGTGGTGCTCAGTTTTGATGAGCGGCAGAAAAGTCGCTACAAAACCACAACCGTGTGCGGTAAAGAATTAGGTTGGTTTATCGAGCGCGGCACGGTTTTGCAGGACGGGGATTTTCTCAAATGCAAAACCGGCGAAGTGGTGCGCGTTGCCGCAGCGGCGGAAGCCGTCAGCGAAGTGTGTAGCGACGATCAGTTGTTATTAACGCGCGCCGCTTATCATCTGGGTAATCGCCATGTGCCTTTACAAGTCGGCACCGGCTTTTTGCGTTATCTGCGCGATCATGTGTTGGACGATATGGTGCAGGGATTCGGTTTGGCAGTGGCCTATGAAAACCGCCAATTCCAACCGGAAAATGGCGCCTACCATGGCCAGCAGAACAGTCTTTTGTTGCTGCACAGCCACCACCCTCATTGATGCCAACGTAAATTGAATCCGTCACTGCTCCACCTTATGCATTTGGTCAGCCCCGCATTGCCGGTGGGCGCTTACGCCTATTCACAAGGGTTGGAATATGCGGTGGATAGCGGCTGGCTGGCGAACGAAAACGCCTTGGAAAATTGGCTGCGCGGAGTGATGGAATACGGCTTTGGCGAATTGGATGCACCAATTTTATTGCGCTGCCTGCGTGCGCTCGATGATCAAGACGAGGCCGCACTGAATCACTGGAACCAATTTTTACTCGCCTGCCGCGAGACGCAGGAATTATTGCTCGAAGACACCCAGCTCGGCATGGCCTTACAGCGTTTATTGCGCTCGCTGGAAATTCCCAGAGTGGAAATGATTGCGGGCGAAGTGACTTTTGCCGGTCAATTTTCCCTCGCGTGCCATCACTGGAAAATTGCCCAGGCAGATGCGGTACAGGGATTTATCTGGGCCTGGCTGGAAAACCAAATCGCCGCTGCGACCAAGTTGGTTCCATTGGGACAGACCCAGGCGCAGAAATTATTGGTGCGCTTGATGAACGATATCCCGCGCGTCGTGGAAAAAGCGCTGCAATTGCCGGATAAGGAAATCGGTTGGAGCCTGCCGGGAGTGGTGATGGCGTCGGCGAAACACGAACGGCAATATTCGCGGCTTTTTAGGTCGTAAGCACATTCAGCCCCTCCCCTTTTGAAGGGGGAGGTTGGGAGGGGGTTGTTGGAAGTGGTACAAAAGCCGAAATTTACTCTGCCCGAACAAAACGAACTTAAATTTTAAAAACAGAGAAACACCCATGAAAAAACCTGCACTGCGCCTCGGCATTGGCGGCCCTGTCGGCTCCGGCAAAACGGCGTTGATGAAAACCCTCTGCGCCGAGTTGCGCCATAAATACGATATCGCCGCGATAACTAATGATATTTACACCCGCGAAGACGCGGAATTTCTATTGCGCCATGAAGCGCTGGAGCCGGATCGCATTATCGGCGTGGAAACCGGCGGTTGTCCGCATACCGCCATTCGCGAAGACGCCTCCATGAATTTATCCGCCGTGGCGGAAATGCAGCACCGTTTTCCCGATCTCGATGTGATTCTGATTGAAAGCGGCGGAGATAACCTGGCGGCGACCTTCAGTCCGGAATTATCCGACCTCACCCTCTATGTCATCGACGTTTCCGCCGGCGATAAAATTCCCCGCAAAGGCGGCCCCGGCATTACCAAGTCGGATTTATTGATCATCAATAAAATCGACCTGGCGCCTTATGTGGGTGCGGATCTGGGGGTGATGGAACGGGATGCGAAGAAAATGCGCGGCGATAAACCCTTTGTTTTTTCCAATCTGAAAAATGCCACAGGCGTTGCGGACATAGTCGCCTTTATCGAAAAACAGGGCATGCTAACGCCTAAATCGGCCGCCTGATGCGCCAATCATCCAACGGGAGATAAATTATGAAAAAACTCTTATTGACCGGCGCGGCACTACTGCCGGCCTCCGCCTTGGCGCATGTGGGCGATCACAGCCTGCTGAACCTCAGTGCCGGATTTCTCCACCCGCTCAGCGGCGCGGATCATCTGCTGGCATTGCTCGCCACAGGAATTTGGCTCGGACAAAGTGACACTCGGCCCAAGCCGGCATTTATTGCGGCATTCTGCGCGGTGTTGGCACTGACTATTGTTGTGGGCATGCAATTCACGCAACTGACCTTTGAAGCTGGAATCGTCGCCACGCTGGTGGTGCTGGGCGCTCTTTTGGCGGCGGCGGTGCGCGGCCCACTGGCGCTGCGCGCTGGCATTGTCATCGCCACTGCAGCAGTACATGGCTTTGTGCATGGCACGGAATTACCAGCGGGGGAAGGCGTAACACCTTTCATCGCGGGCCTGATCGCCAGCAGTTTTACCGTGGTGAGCATCGCTATGATATTGGGAACAAAGGCCAATTCGGTTGCCCAAGGGATGTTCGCGCGGGTGGCAGGGGCTCTGCTGGTGCTGACCGGATTTATTATGGCGTTCTGATCGCAGCGTGAGCGCCCGGGATGCACTATTACGGGCGCGGCTTCCTCTCAAATTCCTTCCAATTTTTATCTCGCAGCTAAATGACGCTGCACCACTTCTGACGCCGGCTAAATAAAATTCAGCAATACAAAGACGCAGGTGACGCGTCATCAAAATGATCCTGGCACCTATCTGCACGAGTTGAGTGCGCAAAAAAGCCAAAAAATTCTTTTAAAAAGACACGTTGCACCACGATGAGCGCCAAGCACTTTTTTGGTGCTCTTAATTGCGCTAAGACGAGACTGCGGAAAACCTCAATTCGAAACCGAACCGTGAACCACAGAGTTACATTGAATAAAATTCCTTGAATAACAATAAGTTGTTAGTCCGAAAGATCGAAAACGAAGCCCTTCGATGCATTTTGGCACCAAATCTGCTCAAGCTATCCCGCCACATTTCCGGAGCACAATACGCAATTCGTCGTATTACCGGTCGGCAAATACCCCGCTGTTATTTCTGATGTTTCGACAGGCCATAATCGCAACCTGCAATGCCTAGACGATCATTTTGAATAACGCCCCCCGTGTACTGATACACAGAAGCAAAAAAAGCGCTCTGCTAAATAAAGTCGAGGAGACCGTTATGAGTTCCAATGTGAAAAAACTGGTGAAAAAAACCAGTTTGGCAATCGGGGCGACAGCCCTGGCAACTGGTGTCGCTCTGGCCCAGGCTGCAGAAACTATCAAAGTCGGCGTGCTTCACTCCCTCTCTGGCACCATGGCGATCAGCGAAACAACGCTGAAAGACACAGTGCTGATGATGATTGACGAGCAAAATAAAGCTGGCGGCGTGCTGGGTAAAAAACTCGAAGCTGTTGTGGTGGACCCGGCCTCCAATTGGCCACTGTTCGCAGAAAAAGCCAAACAGCTTCTCTCCAAAGACAAAGTCTCCGTCATTTTCGGCTGCTGGACATCCGTATCGCGCAAATCCGTTCTGCCAGTGATCGAAGCAGAAAATGGTTTGCTGTTTTACCCCGTGCAGTATGAAGGTGAAGAATCCTCCAAAAATGTTTTCTATACCGGCGCCGCTCCCAATCAGCAGGCCATACCTGCGGTGGATTATTTAATGGCGTCTGAAGGCGTAAAACGTTGGGTTTTGGAAGGCACCGACTACGTTTATCCGCGCACAACCAACAAAATTCTGGAAGCCTACCTGATCAGCAAAGGCGTCAAGAAAGAAGATATCTCCATTAATTACACTCCCTTCGGTCACTCCGACTGGCAAACCCGTGTAGCTGAAATCAAGAAGTTCGGTTCTGCTGGCAAGAAAACCGCGGTTGTATCCACCATCAATGGTGACGCCAACGTACCGTTCTACAAGGAATTGGCCAATGCGGGCATAACAGCGGAAGACATTCCGGTGGTGGCGTTCTCCGTTGGTGAAGAAGAGCTTTCCGGTTTCGACACCAAACCTCTCGTGGGGCACTTGGCCGCGTGGAACTACTTCATGAGCGCGGAAGCGGCTGAGAACGATGCCTTCATCGAACAGTGGCATAAATTCATCAAAGACAAAAAACGCCCCACCAACGACCCGATGGAGGCGACTTATATCGGCTTCAAAATGTGGGTGAAGGCGGTGGAAAAAGCCGGCACCACCAATGTCGATGCAGTGCGCACGGCCATGTATGGCATCACTGTACCGAACCTGACTGGCGGTATCGCGGTGATGAACACCAACCATCACCTGACCAAACCCGTGCTGATCGGCGAAATTCAGGAAGACGGCCAGTTCGAAATCGTATGGCAAACTCCCGGCGGCGTCATTGGTGATGCCTGGACCGACTTCCTGCCGGAATCAGCCAACTTGGTAGCCGATTGGACTCCGCCGATCAGCTGCGGCAACTTCAATATCAAAACCGGTAAATGTTCCGGCCAGAACTATTGATCCAGGAAGCAGATTCAATTTCCCCGGATGTTAATGCACAAGGAATGTGCTTTTTCATATAAGTGAAGTCTCCGTCACGGGTCACCGGAGGCTTCACGATTTTTCTGAAAGGAATTCGGAAATCCCCCGGTGCCGCAGGATGCGATTTTCTCCAAAGAAATTAAGCCGCATAAGACTCGGGCGGTCTCAGATGGACTGCCCTGCTCTTCCCTCCGTGCGCGGAAACTTGGTGCAGAAAAAATGAAAATTCTAATTAAAATCGGATTGTTGATGGGATTGGGGCTTCTATTCATCAAAGCCCATGCAGGCGATTTCGCCACACTTAGCCATTCACTTGCCAAAAGCGATTATTCGCAAAAAAACCGGATTATTGACGAACTGGCGGCGCTTGATGACGACCGCACGCTGGTTATTTTCAAAGCCCTGATTGAAGGAAATTTGTATCTGCGGAAATCCGACCAGACGGTGGTCGTCGGTAGGGACTCGCGTGAAGGCGTTGAATTAACGGACGTGTTGACGGGCCAACCACTGGAAGTGGTCGGCATCCGCGCGCTGGAAAAGGTCCGCATCAACAATAGTGTGCGCGGCAAATTGCGCACGGTCATAGCATCTCTTCAATTGAGCGCAAAAAATTCAGATATCCGCCGCCAATCTGCGCGTGATCTCATTAAATCGCCGCAGCCGGAGTTGCGCAATTTGATCGCGACCGCTTATGAAAAAGAAGAATCCTCTTCCGTAAAAAGCGAAATGGCTATGGCGCTCGCCATGGTCGATATCGAGTCGGAGGATGTCAAATTGCGCCGGGAGGCCATCGATATATTGGCGAGCTCCTACTCCTCTGAAGCTCTGGGTATTCTCGAGCGTTTTGGTGAAAAAGACGGCGCTGGAAACTATAAAGAGGCCGAAGGGAATATTGGTAAGCTGGCAGCCGAAGGAGCGGAAAGAGTGCGCCATCGCATGGAAGTTATGCGATTCATCGAAAATCTGTTTTTCGGTATCAGTCTCGGCTCCGTTCTTCTTCTCGCCGCCATCGGCCTCGCCATCACTTTCGGTGTAATGGGCGTGATCAATATGGCGCACGGTGAAATGATCATGCTGGGCGCCTACACCACATTTGCAGTTCAGCAGCTGTTTCCAAACTGGATCGAGGCTTCGATCATTATCGCCATTCCCATGGCGTTCCTGGTTTCGGGATGTGTCGGCATATTGATAGAGCGTACGGTGATTCGCCATTTATATGGGCGCCCATTGGAAACACTTCTGGCGACTTTTGGTATCAGTTTGTTTTTACAACAATTGGTGCGGACCTATAACTCCAACAATGTTCCGGTCATCACACCGGATTGGATGAGTGGTTTCTACCAGGTTAATGGCGCCTTATCGCTGACCTACAACCGTCTCTACATCATTTTATTCAGCCTAATGGTTCTGGGTTTGCTCGCGATCTTACTGCGCAAAACGCTGCTCGGTTTGCAGATGCGCGCGGCAACACAAAACCGCGCCATGGCGAATTCCATGGGCATTAAATCCTCCTGGGTGGATGCGCTGACCTTTGGCCTGGGTTCTGGAATTGCCGGTATGGCGGGCGTTGCGTTGAGTCAAATTACCAATGTCGGACCTAACATGGGACAGGGATTTATTATCGACTCATTTATGGTTGTGGTTTTCGGCGGCGTTGGCAATCTGCTCGGCACCTTTTTCGCCGCTATGGGATTGGGTATCGTCAATAAATTCCTCGAACCCTACGCTGGTGCGGTGCTTGGCAAAATCTTCGTGCTGATTTTCATCATCCTGTTCATTCAGTGGCGCCCGCGCGGTCTGTTCGCCCTGAAAGGCCGCTTCGTAACGGATTAATGCTCATGACCCATAAACCTTTGATTCAACAACTCCTGACCAACGACACGGCATCGCGCTGGTTATTCGTCGCGTTGCTGGCGCTCGGCATTGGCGTACCATTTTTAAATCTTGTGGTGCCGCCGGATTCCGTTTTCCATGTGCCGACCTATATGGTCACGCTCCTCGGCAAGTATTTGTGTTTTGCTATTTTGGCTCTCGCACTGGATTTAATCTGGGGATATTGCGGTATTTTAAGTCTTGGTCACGGCGCCTTTTTTGCGCTTGGTGGTTATGCCATGGGTATGTACCTCATGCGGCAGATCGGTGATCGCGGTGTTTATGGAAATCCCGTATTGCCAGATTTTATGGTGTTTTTGAACTGGCAGGAACTGCCCTGGTATTGGCTAGGCTTTGACAATTTCGGCCTCGCTTTATTGATGGTATTTCTTGCGCCGGGATTGCTGGCATTTTTATTCGGTTGGCTGGCGTTTCGCTCACGGGTGACCGGGGTTTATCTATCGATCATTACCCAGGCGCTGACTTACGCTTTGATGTTGGCATTTTTCCGCAACGATATGGGATTCGGTGGTAACAACGGACTTACCGATTTCAAAGATATTCTCGGCTTTAATTTGCAAGCGGACAGCACCCGGATCGTTCTGTTTTTGGCGACTGTGATCGTCCTTGCGCTTGCTTACGTGCTCTGCCAATACATTACCCGCAGCAAGGCCGGTCGTGTGTTGATTTCGATCCGCGACGCGGAAAGCCGCACTCGATTTATTGGCTATAGAGTGGAACACTATAAATTGTTCGTGTTTATTCTCTCGGCGTTGATTGCGGGTGTGGCTGGCGCGCTTTATGTACCTCAGATCGGCATCATCAATCCCAGCGAATTCAACCCGCTGAATTCCATTGAAATCGTCATCTGGGTCGCCATCGGCGGGCGCGGCACATTATATGGCGCGGTGATCGGCGCAGTGCTGGTGAACTACGCGAAAACGACATTTACCTCGGGAATTTTTGCTGAATATTGGCTGTTTATTCTCGGCGCCCTGTTTGTCATTACCACCATTTATTTGCCGCGCGGTGTTGTGGGCATTATGGATGGTTATCTTAGCCGAAGAAAAAGTCGTCAGGATAAATCCATGGCCGCAGCATCACCGCAGGCTGGAGTGGCAACGGGAGGAAAACAACCGTGAACGACCAGAAAGTCCAGAGTATTTTGTACCTCAATGGCGTAACCAAGACCTTTGACGGTTTCCGTGCGATCAACAATCTTTCCCTGGATATCCGCCCGGGTGAATTACGCGCGATCATAGGCCCAAACGGCGCCGGAAAAAGCACTATGATGGATATCATCACCGGCAAAACCAAACCGGATGAAGGCGAGGTTAAATTCCGCGATACGATTGACCTCACCAAACACGACGAGGCTGATATCGCCAATATGGGCATAGGACGTAAATTCCAGAAGCCGACGGTAATTGAGAGCTTGTCGGTTTGGGATAACCTGGAATTGGCCCTTGCGGGTAATCGCGGAGTTTTTCAGACGCTGTTTTTCCGGCTGAGCAAAACACAATACGATCGCGTTGACGAAATACTTCAGCTGGTCGGCTTGAAAGATCGCCGCGATGAAATCGCGCGCAATCTCTCCCATGGGCAAAAACAGTGGTTGGAGATCGGCATGCTGATTATTCAGGATCCGGAATTATTGCTGGTGGATGAACCCGCCGCAGGAATGACAGATTACGAGACCATGGAAACCGCCAAGCTATTGAAATCCATCAGTGAAAATCACTCGGTGATTGTGGTGGAGCACGATATGGATTTTATTCGCGCTTTGGATACAAAGGTTACGGTATTACATGAAGGTAGCGTGTTGGCGGAAGGGACCCTTGACGTGGTGTCAACCAATCCACGCGTTATTGAAGTTTACCTGGGCCGATAAAAATAAGGTTGATTAAACTATGTTAAGCGTTGAAAACATCGATCTGCATTACGGCGCGAGCAAGGCATTGCATGGCGTCAACCTCTCTGCACATAAAGGGCAAATTACCAGCATTCTCGGCCGCAACGGCGTCGGCAAAACCAGTATCGCCCGCGCGGTCACAGGGCGACACTCCATCAGCTCTGGGAAAATTCTGTGGGAGGATAAAGAAATTGCCAAAGCCTCCATCGCCGAGCGCGCCCGCCTCGGTATTTCCTACGTGCCGCAAGGAAGGGAAATATTCTCTCAACTGACGGTGTTGGAAAATCTTAAAACCGGCTACGCGGTGCTGCCGCGCAAATACCGGAAGATAGATGAGGAAATCTTCGATCTATTCCCCGTGCTCCGAAAAATGCTGCACCGCCGCGGCGGCGACCTTTCCGGCGGTCAACAACAACAACTCGCCATTGCGCGCGCGCTGGTGATGAAACCGCGTCTGCTCATCCTCGACGAACCTACCGAAGGTATCCAACCCTCTATTATCAAAGACATTCACAACGTCATATCCATCCTGCGCCAGCGCGGCGAAATGGCGATCCTCCTCGTCGAACAATACTTCGAATTCGCTCGCAACTTGGCCGACTCCTACATCGTCATGGATCGCGGCAACGTGGTAGTAGCCGGGAATATTAAGGATATGGATGAGGAGAAGGTTAGGTCTTATTTGACGGTGTGAAGACGTTGCACCGCCTTGATGTGCACGGATTCAGGCACTTGGCAGCTCCCTAAATTCCATATACATTTTCCCGCCGGCAAACATACTTGTGTTTGTCCGCGCGGGGCTTGTTCGAGCCTCGCCATACAGACTTAACCCTGTTTCTTTCGCGTGTGCTTTTCCCTATGAGTACCCAGTCTCCTTGTCTGAGTTGCGGCGCCTGCTGTGCGTCTTTTCGTGTGTCGTTTTATTGGGGTGAGTTGCAAGGGGCCGGTGGTGTGGTGCCGGATTTAATGACGGAGCAGATTCCGCCGCATCGTGCGTGTATGAAGGGGACTAATCAGAAGGATCCGCGTTGTGCGGCTCTCTTGGGTAATGTTGGGGAGCAGGTGCGCTGCACTATCTATGAGAATCGGCCGAGTCCTGCCGGGACTTCAGTTGCAATGGTGAAGTGGAGGCGTACAACGAGAGCTGCGATAAGGCGCGCGCCCGTTTTGGGCTGCCGCCTCTCACCTCGCCACCGCAAAATCCGGCTTTCGACGATCATCCGCCGCAAATCACTGCCTGACGGCGCAGTGTTGCGCCGCTTTGGCTTCTGGCTTGAAGGTGGTGCTCTACCCTGGTGCGCAGATGTCGGAGACATCTGCGGGGTGGTTTCGATTATTCGCCGATTGGGATACCGAAGGAGACAACGAACTTGAGCTTGTCTTCGAAAGGTTTGTCCGCGACAAACTGGCTCAGTGTGAAGGATAGGTTTTCGTTGTACGCGTAGGTGAAATCCAAATGCACAGGTGTACATTTGTTGGAACCCGCGTCCGCTTCGCAACCGACTACGCCACCGTTGGTTTGGTCGCTGCTGTGGACACCCAGTACGGTGGAGAATGAGCCGAAGCTGGCGCCCAGGGTGAAGTACATGTAATCACCGCTGCTGTCGAGCTTGCCAACGGGGATGTAGGCTCCGAAAGAAGCTGGGCCGTAGCCAAATGTTAATACCGCGTCACTGAAGTCGCCGGGTTCGCTATTGGCTGTGGTGGGATAGTTGTAGCTGATGGCACCGAGCCCGTAGGAAAAATCACCGAAAGTGCCGTTATATCCGGCAGAAAGATCATATTCTGTGCCTTTTACGGTATCCCCGGATGAGCCCCAGATGCCGGTATAAAATCCACTCTTGCTGAACTTCAGGGCACCGGATACAGCGGGCGTGCCTGAGCCGAGATCCAATCCGCGCCATAAATAGCTGCTTGCAATGCCGGCGGAGCCAGTGATTTCCGCATTGGCCACACCTGCCGCAAGTAAAAGGGTGAGGGTACCCGCCGTTCGGCTGAGCTTCATGGATGATCCTCCAAAGGTAATTAAATGTTGAATCCCAGCCGGCCTGTGGCGAGGACTCCGTCAAAACTGAAAGGCGCCAAGCCTACCTGTTTTTCTGCGAAATCAAAAACGTTTATCCACATTTTCCATCGCCCGGAACTCCGCTGGACCGCCCTTGGGTCACGCGTTCCCAAATGGCCTCTCGCCCGCGTCGGGTTGCAAGGGTCACCAAAAGCAATAAAACCCGTATTGCAAGAATGCACAAAATGAGTGCGTTTGGCCAATTGATGGTGCAGCTGCCTGCCCTTCTAAAGCGCCTAGTTCGAGTTGGTCAGCCCTAAAATCCCCGCCAAATCTGACTCAAGCCATTGATTAAAAAAGAGAAATAAAAATCTGGCTTGGAATCTGCTATCCCAGGCGAAGCTCAGCCATTCCCCGAATGGACCTTGGCGCAAATACAACAAAATGTCGTCTGCTATCACTTGGAGGAAGTTTCATGAAGTTCAATCGTAAGTTACTCGCTACGTCAATAGCCGCATCCATGATCGCTGCTGCTTCAGTGCCGGCTGCCTATGCCGAGATTGAGTTGGGAGAGGGCCTTAGTGTCTCCGGCTTTCTTGATATGTCCTATGTCTATTCAGACGCGGATGGAGTGGACAGCACGGACAAAACGTTTGGTATTGACCAATTCGAAATGGATTTTTTCTACGCTGGATCTGACGGTGTTTCCGCGCAAGTAGACATCGAATACGGTGAAAGTGGCACAGGGAATGGTGAAGATGAAACTTTCGTAGAACAGGCGTTCATTACCAAAAAATTCAATGATCAGTTCAGTGTTAAAGCCGGACGATTTTTGAGTAACAGCGGCTGGGAGACGGAAGAACCTACGGGCCTTTATCAATACAGTGGTACTGGCTACGGTCAATATTTCTACGGTGGTTACCAGCAAGGTGTTTCGGCGTCCTATGACGTTGGCGCATTCCAGCTGATGGCATCGGTAGTCAACAGCGCGTTTGATCCAGTCGAGCGGGACACCACAACGCTGGCTACGGAGCTGGGCGTGGCAATTTCGCCAGTGGAAGGTCTGACCGCAAAACTCTTTTATATCCAGGACGAAGAGACGGACCTGATCAACTTCTGGACGTCTTATGCGGTTTCCAGCTTCACCTTTGCATTTGAATACAACGTAGGTGATTACGGCGATACCTTAGGGCTTGAAGACGTTGATGGTGATGGTTATTTGTTGATGGCCAATTACGCAGTGGGCAATTTTGGTATCACTGTGCGGTATCACGATTATTCAATCGAAGGTAGCGATGCAGGTCAGACCATCACGCTTGATGAAAACAGCGCTATCACGATTTCTCCAAGTTACAAAGTTGGCGACAACTTGTTGCTGGTTGCGGAATATCGCATGGATGAATTTGGTGATCAGGATGTAAATACCTTCGCCCTGGAAGCGTTATTTACCTTCTAATTTAATTCTTAACGTAAGTCCTGTGCCAACTTCCGTCGTGTGGTTGGCACCTTTAAATCAGAGAGGTGCAGTCCAATGAAACTGATAACTGCCGTAATCAAACCTTTTAAGCTGGATGCTGTGCGTGAAGCGCTTTCCGATATAGGCGTGCAAGGCATTACTGTGACGGAAGTAAAAGGCTTTGGTCGCCAGAAAGGCCACACCGAGCTTTATCGCGGCGCCGAATATGTGGTGGACTTTCTGCCCAAAACCAAATTGGAAGTAGCCGTGGCTGACGGCCAGGTGGATTCTGTTGTTGAAGCCATTAGTAAGGCGGCACACAGCGGAAAAATTGGCGATGGAAAAATCTTTGTTTCCAATCTGGAACAGGTGATTCGCATTCGCACCGGTGAAACCGGCGAAGACGCGTTGTGATTTTTTTACGACGTCAACTCTCCCATAAATAGATACCACAGCCGGAGATACCGCTATGGAAAATACAATTTATGAATTGCAGTACGCCATGGATACATTTTATTTCCTGGTGTGCGGCGCACTTGTTATGTGGATGGCCGCTGGCTTCGCCATGTTGGAAGCTGGGCTGGTCCGCGCGAAAAATACAACCGAAATTCTTGCCAAGAATGTTTCGTTGTTCGCCGTTGCGTGCACCATGTACATGATCTGTGGATACGAGATCATGTACGACGGTGGTTGGTTCTTGGGTGGTCTTGCGCTCGATGGCGCTGAATCTGCCGATGCCTTGGCGGAAGCCGTTTACGGAGAATTTAAAGGCGAAGACGCAAATGCGTATTCCAACGCCTCTGACTTTTTCTTTCAGGTGGTGTTTGTTGCCACTGCCATGTCGATTACCTCCGGTGCCGTAGCCGAGCGCATGAAACTGTGGGCCTACTTGGTATTCGCGGTGATCATGACTGCCTTTATTTATCCAATGGAAGGTAGCTGGACTTGGGGCGGCAAAGAAGTGTTCGGTCTGTACTCTCTGAACTACACCGATTACGCCGGTTCCGGGATCGTGCATTTGGCGGGTGCTTCTGCTGCTCTTGCGGGCGTACTTGCGCTGGGTCCACGTAAAGGCAAATACGGTCCGAATGGCACAGTGAATGCGATTCCAGGTGCGAACCTGCCGCTTGCTGCATTGGGTACCTTTATCCTCTGGATGGGGTGGTTCGGCTTCAACGGCGGCTCCACCCTGTCTCTGGACTCCATCTCATCTGCGAACGAAGTTGCAGTGGTGTTTGTAAACACCAACGCAGCGGCTTGCGGCGGTTTGATCTCGGCAATGATCCTGGCGCGCATCCTCTTCGGTAAAGCGGATCTGACCATGGCCCTCAACGGAGCCTTGGCAGGATTGGTCGCCATCACCGCCGAGCCTGCGGATCCCACGCCGCTGATCGCGACTATCATCGGCGCTATAGGTGGTCTGTTGGTGGTTGTCAGCATCATCACCCTGGATAAATTGAAAATCGACGATCCCGTCGGCGCTATCTCCGTGCACGGAACTGTCGGCCTCTGGGGTGTATTCGCGGTCCTGATCTCAGACGCGGAAGCCACCTTCGTCGGTCAGTTGGTCGGTGCTCTGACAATATTCGTCTGGGTGTTTGGCCTGTCTCTCATCGTATGGTTCGCTATCAAAGCCATTATCGGTATCCGGGTCAGCGAAGAAGAGGAATTTGAAGGTGTGGATATTTCCGAGTGTGGAATGGAGGCTTATCCTGAGTTCACAACCACCAAGAACTAAGTAGTTCTCCGAATATATCGCATCAACCCCTGAGCCCCGCTTGGCGACGAGCGGGGCTTTTTTATGGGGTCTGCGCCGGCTGTCAATTCGAGCGGGAATGTTATACATTGGCCGCGAAACAGACGCCGGAGGAGCGGTACCTTCGATGCGAAGTGCGCTTCTTCTTATGCCGGCAGCTACATTTGCAAACGTTTTATCCTTCCTAGGAAACCATCATGAAACTCATCACTGCCGTAATTAAACCTTTTCGCCTGGACGATGTGCGCAATGCTTTGTCCGACGTCGGGGTGCAGGGCATGACTGTGACCGAGGTAAAAGGCTTCGGCCGTCAGAAAGGCCATACCGAGCTGTATCGAGGCGCTGAATATGTTGTCGACTTTCTGCCGAAGGTGAAGCTGGAGATGGCGGTGGCCGATGAGATGGTTGAACAGGCTGTAGAGGCCATCACCAAAGCGGCCAGAACCGGCAAGATCGGCGATGGCAAGATCTTCATTCAAAGCCTTACAGAAGTCATTCGAATTCGCACCGGTGAGACGGGTTCCGACGCCGTTTAATGTTGTGTTGCCAAGGCACATTGCCGCTGTTTTCAGCGGCAAAAATTGTCTTGTTCCGCTGCTTTCTTTTCTGTACATTCCCGCCCGCAAAACCGTTCCGATAACCGCTGGTTGAGCTCGCTCTCGCGAGGTATCCAGATCGTCTTGCCCAGCTCAAAAGGCTAGGTTGTTCGTCGATGTTGCGGCATCTTTTTTCGATGCGTTGAAATAACCGAACGGTTATCGCGATACGCGAATTAGAACAAAAAATACTAAAAAAATTTATTTTTATGATGACGATGAAAATGCGCTGGACTATAAAATATCCACGCATTGCGGTTTTTAGTCATATCCCGGGATGCGTCGGTATTCGACGGATAGGCTCAGAATATTCGATGATGGTTCCTTGCAAGAGAAAGAGTACGTGAGGATTTTATGAGCGACGAAAACGAAATAGAAGAAAACGAAGAAGAAATCGAAGCTGAAGAGCTGGCTGATGAAGAGGAAGTTGGTGGTTACACCGCTGCCCCTGTGGTAGAGGCTCTAGTGGAAGAGTCAGTCGTCGCCCGGGAAGCGCTGCGTCAGCAGATACAGAGCGATGTTGAGGCGTTTCTGGCCCGAGGTGGCACCATCAGTGAGATTCCACCGAATGTGGTCTCCGATCCACCGCGCAAACCGCAAAGCAATTATGGCGGACAGCCCATCTGACGGCGTTATCCCCCAATTAAAAATCCCGGAGTTTCTCCGGGATTTGTCTTTTAGCCGATTATCCGAGGTATTTCGGAATCAGTCGGTCCAACACTTCCGCAATATGCGTTAGAAAAATCGTCCCCATGCCCGGCTGATAATGTTTAGGGTCCTCATGCCCCACGGCGAGAATGCCGAGAGGCTGGTTGTAGTACAGCGGCACCATCGCAGCTGATCCAACTTTTTGATGATCCTTGTCAAACAGGTAGGCGATTTCCTCCCGGCTCAGGCCTCCGCCCACTGCGCGACTGGCCATCAGGTGGCGCCCGAGCACAACTTTCGCTTCATCTTCCGCTGCGACGCGGATGCTGGTTGGGTATTGCGGGGTGCGGAACAGGATTAATCTGGCAAAGGGAATATCGAATTCCTTGTCAAAGCTGTAGTAGAGCGCATCCACCAGATCCCCCAACTCGTCGCACTCCAACAACGCCAATACTAAGCGTTTGCTGCGTTCGAACAGACGGTCATTCTGGCGCGCATTATCGAGCAGCTGATTCAGTCGGTGGCGCAGCTCGGTGTTGCGTTCGCGCAGTGCCGAGACCTGTTTTTCGATCAGCGAAACGGCGCGTCCACTGGGATGCTGCAAGCGCAGGTCGCGCAGAGTGTCGCCATGGCGATCAAAGAAATCTGGGTGTTTGGTGAGGTAATCAGCGATGACATTTTCATCCAGACGCACTTTCGAGATGTCGTTCATCGCCGTTCTCCGCTCAAAGGTTTACTTGGCCGTGGAATACGGTGGTTGCCGGACCGGTCATGAGCACCGATTTGCCCTCCCCGTCCCAGCGGATGGAAAGGTCGCCGCCGGGAAGATGCACCGTGACCTCCCGCTCAAGCAGCTGGCGCAGCCGGCCGGAAACGACGGCGGCGCAGGCGCCGGTGCCGCAGGCGAGGGTCTCGCCGGCACCGCGCTCGAATACCCGTACTCGTATTTCGCGGCGATTGAGCACTTCCATAAAACCCGCGTTCACCTTCTTCGGAAAGGCAGGGTGCACTTCCACCTGGGAACCTATGCCGTTGACGTCATAGGTGGAGACGTTATCCACCAGAGTCACCGCATGGGGGTTGCCCATGGAAACTGCCGAGATCTCCAGCGTGGTGTCGGACAGAGGCAGGGAATAGGTGACGGCTTGCTGCGCGGCGTCGAAGGGAACCTGCTGTGGATCGAGGCGGGGTACGCCCATATCCACCGTCACGCGGTTGTCGGGCAGCACCTTTAAGACGAGAGGGCCTCCAGCGGTTTCCGCGCGGATAATGCGTTTGCCGGTGAGTTTGCGCTGGCGTACGAATATGGCGAAGCAGCGGGCACCGTTGCCGCAGTTTTCCACTTCGCTGCCATCACGGTTAAAGATGCGATAGCGAAAATCCGCTTCGGCTGACACCGGGGGTTCTACGATAAGAACCTGATCGCAGCCGATACCGAAATGGCGGTCGGCGAGTCGGCGCGCCCGCTCGGGTGTCATGGGGATTTTCTGACTGATGGCGTCGATCATGACGAAATCGTTGCCGAGCCCATGCATCTTTGTGAAGCGTATTTTCATGCCGGCTCAGCCTTGCTCCGGAAGGACGGATTCAAGGGCGAGCAGGTCTGCAACCGTTTCGCGCCGTCGCACGGTATGGGTACGCTTGCCGTCCACCATGACTTCCGCCGCGCGGCCGCGGGTGTTGTAGTTGGAGCTCATGACAAAACCATAGGCGCCGCTGGATTTCATTGCCAGCAAATCGCCCTCCTTAAGGGCGAGAGCGCGGTCCTTGGCGATGAAGTCGCCAGTTTCGCAGACCGGGCCAACCAAGTCCCAGGTGCGGGTTTCGCCAGCGTGAGGAGCCACGGGCACCACGTCCTGCCAGGCTTGGTAAAGAGCTGGACGAATGATGTCGTTCATAGCGGCGTCAACGATGGCGAAGTTTTTGTGCGCGGTCGGTTTGAGGTACAGAACGCGGGTCAGCAAGACGCCCGCGTTGGCGACGATGGAGCGGCCCGGCTCGAACATCAGAGCCAATGAGCGGCCGGCGATTTTGGCTTTGACGGCTTCCAGATAGCTGGCGGGGTTTGGCGGAGTTTCGTTGCGGTAAGTCACTCCCAGGCCGCCGCCCAGGTCGAGATGGTGAATGCTGATACCGGCGTCGGCGAGCTGGTCGATCAACAAGAGGACACGATCCAACGCATCGAGAAATGGTGTCAGGGTGGTGAGCTGGGAGCCGATATGGCAGTCCACGCCTTTGATGTGGATGCCGGGCAATTGACTGGCGCGTCGATAGACGGCCAGCGCGTCATTGATGTCGATGCCGAATTTGTTTTCTTTCAGGCCCGTGGAAATGTAGGGGTGGGTCTGCGCGTCCACGTCCGGGTTTACCCGCAGGGAGATATGCGCAACTTTGTCCTGGGCGCTCGCCACCTGGGAAAGCAACTCCAGCTCGCTGGCGGATTCCACATTGAAGCAGGCGACGCCCACTTCGAGGGCGCGGGCCATTTCTTCGGCTTTTTTGCCGACGCCGGAAAATACCACCCGGGATGGGTCGCCACCGGCCTGGAGCACCCGCTCAAGCTCGCCTACTGAGACTATGTCAAAACCGGCGCCGAGGCGCGCCAGCACATTCAGTACCCCCAGATTGGAATTGGCTTTGACTGCGTAGCAGATCATCCCGGGGTGATCGCCGAGTGCGTTCGCGTAGCTGAGGTAAGCGGCGGTGATGGCTGCGCGGCTGTAAACATAGGTGGGAGTGCCAAAATTCGCCGCAATTTCCTGGAGACTGGCATCTTCCAGAAACAGGTGACCCTGGCGATCGTGCAAAACGGACATACAGACCTACTGTTGTGGGGGCGTGGTGGGCGGTGTGATTTCGCTGCTCTGCGAGGAGGGTGTCTGGGGTTGCGGCAAGGTCAGCGGACCTTTCTGACCGCACGCCAGAAGGAAAAAACCGCCAGCCCCAAAAGGCCTGCCCATCGAACAATAACCACCGCGAAACCCCGCGCCGAAATTGAAACCAAAGCGCGTGAGTATACGGTGCGCCGCCCGGCTCTCACAATGTTTGTGCACCCTTTTTGGCCGTTTCCAGGTAGCCCTCTTGCAGGGTTGACCAGGCGGCGGGGGAGAAATGGAAAACCGGGTGCAGGCCCTGCAGTTTGTGTAGCGAGCGGAGCAGGCGCTGAAGATTCGCCTGTTGCCATGACGAATCGGGAGAACGCCGCTCGCCTTTGTCGAAGTCGATCAGGTGAAAACTGCCGCGCTCATCCAGCAGTATGTTGTTGGCGTTGAGATCGGCGTGATAAACGCCCAGGTGGTGAAATCGCCCCAGAGTTTCGCCGAGCTCCCGCCAGAGCTGCTCGCTGATCGAGACGTCGCGCAGATATTCCGCAAGGGTGCGGCTGGTGGGTATCCGACGCGTCACCAGATCGCCGCGATGGAGCAAAGGCGCGATCCGCGTATAACGGGCTGCCACCGGTTGCGGCACGGGCAAGTCCAGGTTGTAGAGTTCGCGCAACAAATGGAATTCGCGCCACATGCGGGTGTGGGCGAGCTTACTGCCGATATAAATATCCCGGCTGAGATGACGTACCAGCCCGCCGCGCTGGTAGTGGCGACGCACCAGTTCCAGGTCGGCATAACGGAACATGACAACTGTGCCGCGCCCTAGAGTGTTCTGCTGCAGTTGCAAAAGGTCCTGCGGTGGAGCGAAGAGAGCCGGATCGGGCGCGGACAACACCTGACAATTCCACAAAAAATGCTGGGAGCCCTGCTGCGTTTGTATGAAAGAAGGCTGAGTCATAAGCGTGGCGAGGCGCGCGGGGATGGAATTGTCGAATGCCGTAGATCCCGCCATTCGATTGAGGGGCGGATTTTACTTGGGTATCATGCCGGCCACAACTTCACCCGTCCCGCGCCCGCCAGCCACTTCCGAGCGAATCCTATGCCGCAATTCACCGTGCCTCCTGACCGCTGGTATGACCCTCTGGTAGGACGTTTTCTGCGTTTTGCCGCAGGAGGTTGGATTCCGGCGAGCTGGTTTTTGAAACATATTCCGGACGAGAACGGGCGCGCGGCTAAAACCGGCACGCTGCATATCGAAATTGTCAGCCACTGCTGGCAGTACGCCCATTTTCTGATCTATCAGTTGAGTTCCCTGGTGCGTTTTGCGCCGCAGAACGTGCGGGTCACCATGACGGTGTATTACAGCCGCGAAGACCAACATACCGTGCAGTTGCTGGAGTATTTCGCCACTCTGCAGGTGCCCAACGTGCATTGGAACTGGTGTGAGCTGCCGCGCCAAGCGCTGTTTCGCCGCGCGATCGGTCGCAATCACGCGGCCCTCAACAGCAAAGCCGATTGGGTGTGGTTTACCGACTGCGATCTGATGTTCCGCGATAATTGCCTGGATCAGCTTGGCGAGGTACTGCAGGGTCGCCGCGATGTGCTGGTGTATCCGCGCATCGAACGCTGCACCTCCCTGCTCAGCAACGAAGATCCTATGCTCGCCATCGACTGGCAGAACCTGCGGGTCGTCGATGTGGATACCAGCCAATTTGAAGAATTCCGCCGCAGCCGCGCCACCGGCCCGCTGCAGATCGCGCACGGCGATGTGGCCCGCGCCTGTGGCTATTGCGACTCGCTCAGCTATTACCAGCGACCGTCAGAAACTTGGTGCAAAGCCTACGAGGATCGCGCGTTCCGCTGGCTGTTGCGCAGCCAGGGCACGCCGCTGGATATTCCGGGTGTGTATCGCATTCGCCATGTGTTCAAGGGGCGCTACACCGGCAGTGCACTCAATACGGGCGTGCGCAGCTGGATCCGCCGAATAAAGCGCAGTTGAAGGTGGCTGAGTGAGCGGCCTGGTTTTCTGGATTTTTTCCTACAACCGCGGCGAATTTCTGCGGAACTGTGTCGCCTCGATTGAACACTGCGCGCCCGGCTGCGCGATCAAGATTTTTTGATGACGATTCCCCAGACCCGGAAACCCGGCGCATCCTCGCGGAATTGTCCCAGCGCCACACGGTGATCTATCCGTCGCCCGATAACTTTTCGCAAAGCAAACACGGCGGTCTCTACGCCAATATGCAGACCGCCTTTTCCCTCTCGGCGAACGATGACCTCGTCTGTTTTCTGCAGGACGACACCCAGCTGGTGCGGCCGTTGGCGCCCAGTGATATCGAGCAGCTCGCGCACTTTTTTGCCGCGTCGACCAAACCCTGTTTTGTCCAGCCGGCGTTTATGCGCGGTTGCAATCGCAAGAAAGACCAACCGCTTACCCGCTACGACGCGCAGCGCCGGGTGTATTACGTCGACCGGCTGAAAAGCAGTGCCGGCGCTTTCTATTCCGATATCTGCCTGTTCCGCGTGCACGATCTGCAGGCCGCCGGCTGGGAGTTCATCACCCGGGAGGCCGGCAACGAGCAGCAGGCGCGCGCGAAGCTGGGGCAGATGGCCTACTGGCGCGATCCATTTGCTGCCTGGCTGCCCAACGTGCCGGCATTTCGCGGCAAGACTCAGACGCTGGCGTTGCGTGTGGCGCAGCAGCGGCGGCGCAGCGGTTTCTACCCCATCCAGTATTTGACGGCTGAGCAGAATCGGGCGTTTGTGCAGCGCGATCCGACCATCCTGCCCTATGCCGAAGACTGTCTTCAGGTGCTGGAGGGTGATGTGCCCAAACCGTGGATTTATTACCCCTTGCAGGGCAGTGCGCCGCTCAAATGGCTCAACAGTGCGGAAAGCAAGATCCGCAAATGGTTGGGTCGCTGATGCCGACTGCGCCAAAGCCGGAGATGGTATTTCTCACCGTAACCTGGTCGGCCGACCGCGCTCACTTTTCCCTCTTGCACCATTCATTGCAACTCTCTGCTTTGCGCGCCGTGCCTCATCACGTGGTGGTCCAGCACGAAGATCTGGAGCTGTTCCGCGCTTTTGCCGATAAGCGCACCCAGTTGTATTCCTCCGCCGAGGTGCTGCCGGCACCGGTTGAATCACGCCGCAACATCGCGCGCACTTGGCAGAAGCGCTGCGGGCGCGGTGCCACCCGTATCGCCGGCAGCTTCGCCCGGCATGTCGGCTGGCCGGATTGGGTGCGCTACACCGGCTGGCATACCCAGCAGCTGACCAAGTTGGCCTTTGTGGCGGCGAGTGAGGTGGACACGGTGGTGGTGATGGACTCGGATGTCATTATCACGCCCCACGCGAGTGCGGCGGATTTCATTCAACCGGGCAAAATCGTCTGTTACCGCGATGAGCGACCGGCGGACACTCTGCGTGGCAAAGTCCTGCACTGGCAGCAGACCGCCTGCCGTTTGTTGGATGATCCTTTTGCCGTCGCCACCTCCTTCGACGGTTATTACGACACCCCCTTTGTGATGCACGCGCCGACGGTGCGGGCATTGCTGGCTTGGCTGGAGCAGCGCTACGCCCAACCCTGGTGGCTCACCCTGGTGCAGCAGCCGCCGCGGCAGTGGTCGGAATTCGGCATCTACAAACAGTTTCTGCGTCACCACCAGACGCAACCGGTGGACTGGCGCGGGGCGGATATCATGGGCTATCTGTTTGATGCCCGTGACATAGGGGAGCTTTCCTGCCGCTTCGCGGAACTCATCGCCCAGCAACGATCCCACTGCATCACCATCCATTCACAAAGCAGCGGTCGCCAGCTGTGGTCTGCGGACTCCTATGGCGGCGCCATCAAACGCGAACTCGACCGGGCCTACGGCTCCCTCCCATAAGTTTCATTTCGATCCGTCTGAACCGTTCCCTGGCGCACCTAGCGTTTTCTGGGTTTGGTGCATTTCTTTGCCAGTTTTTTGACGAACTACCGAATAATTGAATTTCTGCACATATTGCTCCGTATTTGGGTGTTATTTTCCCACATACAATTCCTCTGATCATGCGGACTGATATCTGGATGGCGGCGGAAGGATTCATAAAAAGTCCAACAGGACATATTACAAAGAGGTTATATGCGCACATCTATCACCCTGCCGGCGCTTCTGGCGCTCGGGTTGCTGACCGCCTGTGGCGGCGACAGCAGTTCGTCCGGCACTACATCCAGCTCCTCGTCTTCGAGTTCGTCCAGCTCCAGCTCTTCCAGTTCCTCCAGCTCGGGCGGAGGCACAGCAACACTGGTCGTCAACGAAATCGTCGCCAAATCGGCGACCCCCACTTATCTCGCCGGCAATGACTGGATCGAGTTGTACAACGCGGGGACGACCAGCGTTAATCTCTCTGCCTATACCCTGGCGGACAGCGACGCTATACCCGCTTCTCTGCCGGCGCTCACACTGGCACCCGGTCAGTACCTTGTCATAGCGGCAGCGGACAAAGATGACACCAATCCGCCGAGCCCATCAGTTCCCTTTAAGCTCGGCGGCACCGATGTGGTCAGCCTGTACCAAGGTGACCGCTTGGTCAGCAGCCTGTCCTGGATGGAGGGCGATGCGCCGGAAGGCAGCAGCTTCGGCCTGTTGGGCGGTACGGCGCAATTGCTCGAACCGACGCCCGGCGCCGCCAACCGCCAGAACACCAATAATCCGGACACCATTGTGCGCGGCAATCCCAGCGGCAATTCGCCTCTGCGCATCAGTGAAGTGGTCGCCCAGTCGGATAGACCGACGTTTTACGACAGTGCCGACTGGATCGAGCTGGTGAATACGGGCAGCACTGCCGTCAATCTGGGCGACTATCGCCTCACCGACAGCAGCAGTCCGCTGGAGAACCTGCCGGCGCGAACCTTGAACCCTGGCCAACGCGTTGTGGTGATCGCTGGCGGCACTGCGCCAACGGATGGTGTGCCTTATGTGACCTTCGGTCTTGGGCGCGAGGATTCCGTGTCGCTGTTCCGCGGCAGCGAAGAAGTGGACTACGTGGTGTGGGGCCGGGATGAGAGCAAAAACGGTCGCAGCTATGGCCGCCTCACCGACAGCAGCTCGACTTGGGAAGAGCTCTATCCCACTCCAGGGGACGCCAATGTGGCTTACGTGCTGTTTACCCGCGAGCGGGTTTTCACCGCGCGTATCAACATCGATCCAGCTACCTGGCAGAACATGGTGAGTTCGCGTCAGGAGGTGTATTACCCGGCGGACTTTGAGCTTAACGGCGCCAAGATTGCCAACGTCGGTTTCCGCCTGAAAGGCCAGGGTTCGCTCAATTCCATCCCACAGGGCTCCAAACGTTTTGGCTTCAAGGTGGACATGAACGAATACGTCGAGCAGAAGTTTATGGGCATGAAGAAACTGGTGTTCAACCAGAGTTTCTCCGACCCGTCCTTTATGCGCGATCTGCTCGCCTATGACCTGATGCGCGCCGCTGGCGTGCCGGCCCCGGAGATTTCCTATGTGGATTTGTACGTGGCGGGTGAGCATCTTGGCCTGTATCAAATGATCGAAATGCTCGACACCGAGTTTCTCGAAAATCACTTCCCCGAGGACGCGGACAACAAAGGCGACTTGTACAAGGGAGAGCTGCTGCAGCGTCTGACTCTCAACGGCAATAGCTACTCGAACTACCAAGCCGGTCTACCGCTGAAAAACAATTCCGCTACCGTGGGCACACCGCAGGAAGGCGCCGCGCTGGTGAAGTTTATCCAGGACATCAATTCCGGCAATGCCGCGCTGGCGCGCTCGCGGGTGGATGTTGATCTCACCATCAAATATCTGGCCGCCCTGGTGCTCACCGGCAATCTCGACAGCCCCAACGGTGCCACAGCCAATAACTTCTATCTGTACGAGGAGCGCAGCAAAAACGTCTTTACCTATCTGCCCTGGGACTTCAACCTCGGTTTTGGCCTGTGGGGCAATGGCGCAGCGCCCAATCTGGGCGGCGGTGGCGGCGGCTTCGGTGGTGGTTTCGGAGGATTTGGCGGCGGTTTTGGTGGTTTTGGCGGACAGCAGACCAGTCAGTGCAGGATCGTCAATCACGTCATCGACAACCCGGTGCACGACGCCAACCCAGTGCGGCCGATGCTGGATGTGATTCTCAAGGATGCGGAGCTTCGCAACCGCTACCGCCAGGAGCTGCGCCGCCTGATCGAGACGGTTTACAACCCGCAGACCATGCGCACCAAGATCGAAGGATTGGCGAGCCTGATCGACAGCTATGTGCGCAACGATCCCACCAAGTTTTTTACCTACGACGAGTTCCGCCAGTCGCTGGATCAGGGATTGCCCGCCAACAGCAATATCTCCGGTGGTCGCGGCGCCAACATCTACGGTCCCGACCCAGGTTTGCTGACGTTCATCTCGCAGAAATCCAGCAGCATCCTGCGCCAGCTCAATGGCGAACTGCCATCCGCCAATGCCGGTGGCACTGTGGGCGCCTGCCCGCCGGGCGTCTAGTACAGAAATAGAAAACGATTAACAACAATCACTCCGTTGTGTAGCCGGTGGTATCCACCGGCTTTTTTTCCCCTCAGTTCAGTCCTCGGTCCCCAGCTGGCGGATGCCGAAATCTGTGCTGGTCACTCTGTTCTTTTCGTTGGCGATGCGCAGTTCGCGGTTGGCTTTTACCCGTTCCGGGTCGACGTAACCGCGGCTGTGGTCCAGGTGGATGACTATGGCGTTGTAGCGCACGTGTTTGGGAATGATGCCGGCGTTAATCAGCCGAACGCCGAATTCCCGGTCTTCTCCGCCCCAGGGCATACGTTCGTCGAAGCCATTCACCTTGAGCACATCCGCTTTCCACGCCGATGCGTTGGAGCCTTTCAGGTTGCATTTGGTGGTGGTCAGGCGATTCATCAGGCGGGCGGCGGTCGGCCCCAGGGATATTTTGTAGAGCTTGCGCCACAGCCCGAGGCCGTGGCGGCGCAGCCAGGAGACTTCAAAGCAGCGGCCGCTGAGAATGTCGTCTTTGCTGATTGCGTGGCTGGTGTCCATGGGCAGTTTGAAGTAACTGCCGGAGAGGTAATGGCCGGGGCGCGCCTCGTCGTGGTGGACCTGGAGAAAGTCTTTGCGCGGGATGCAGTCGCCGTCGGTGAAGATTAAATAGTCGTACTGCGCCTGGAGCACCGCTTTATTCAGAATGCGGCATTTGCGAAAGCCTTTATCCTCCTGCCACACATGGCGTATGGCCAGGCCGGTTTCTGCGCGCATCCGCTCCAGCAATCCGGCGGTGCGCCCGTCCGAGCCGTCGTCGGCGATGATCAGTTCAAAGTCTTTGTGCGTCTGACAGCTGTAGCCCCAGAGCACTTTTTCCAGCCAGGCGGGGGAGTTGTAGGTGGAGATGATGACGGAGATCTGCATGGAGCCAGCCTGGAGTGATGCGCGCGCGGGGCGTGGGGAGGATTCGCTAGAGGGGCTGGATTGTAGAAGCGCGCTGGCGGCAACTCAAGGACAGCTTCAGGGCAGCGCCTTGAGAGCCGAACTCAGGCGGCGCTCCAGGTCGACCTTGATGCGCAGGTAGTGGCTGAGCTGCAACTCCTTGGTGGAGCTGAGCTGCTCGCGGCACGCCTCCAGATTCAGATTGGTGATAAATACCGGGTAGCGCTCGCCGTGTTCGCGACGACTCAGGACGTACTGCGCTGCGGCGTGGAACACGTCCTGGCGCAACTGGGCCCAGGCGAAAGTCTGCCGCCCGCAATAAAAATCGTATTCGAACTGACCCTGCTCATTGCAGGTTACCCGCGCGGTGAGATCGAGGGACTGCTTCCGGTCCGCCGGCGGCGTGATGACGCGGGGAGCCAGGGAGAGATGTTGCTGCTCGTCGCTGCGCAGTTCGTGGAATTCAATGGGATGTATGCCGAAGTCGCTGCCCATCTCCCGGCTCTGTTCGTTGCCGACATGTTGCAGAGCGTTGCGCAGAAAGATATGCAGGCTGTGGAGCGTGTTGAGCTTGGGGGTGTAATCACACTGGAACTGCACCAACGAGCCCCGCTCGTCCACCACGTAAAACTCCAGTTGGTTCTGTTGGCGGCGGAAAAAGACATGTGCCGCACGGGACGAGATCCGTCGTGAGATCAGCTTGAGCGGGTGGTTATGGAGCGCATAACTGTCCACCACGATCGGGCTGTAGCGTCGCTGCGCTTCGCCGAGATAATGCAGCAGCTGGGGGATGTCCTTGTGCGTCAGCATGACCAGCTTGGGACCCTGGAACTGCAGGCTGTAGAAGCGTCCGGCCAGGGTGAACAGGAAGCGCGTGGACGCAGGTCGTGTGCCGCCGTAATAACAGGCGGTGATCTCGTGGAACCACTGACGCACGCGCTGGGCGATAAGGGCCGCATGAGCGGAGCCCAGACAGTCGATTTCCAGCTGCGGTGGCGCCTGATGCGTGCCGGGCAGGCAGAGGGTCAGATAGGTTTGCAGCGCCTGCAACAAGGCGCTGTTGCCGGCAAAGCGTTGACACGTCAGCTCCTGCCAGGAATTGCGCGTGAGTATGTCTACACTGGCGACCAGATTTTCTTCCATACCGCCATAGCGCAGGGCGTCGCTGTTGTTGCTGAGGCGATGCACATCAGTGCCGAACGGTGACGGTGTCTCCGCAGCTATGTTCAGCAGCAACATCACATGCGTGGGGGCCGCCGGTCGTTTGAAGGCATCTTTGGCCGGCGCGGTCATCGGCAGGGGCTGCCATTGGCGCAGGCGCGCCAGGGTGCGGCGCAGTTGAGCTTCGCTGGTGCTCGGCGCCTCGCTGACATCCAAGCGTGCATGGCCGTCGATGATGCCATTGATATGACACCAGAACAGCAGCTCGACGGGACTGTGAGTCTGGCGCAGCAGGACCCGCTCATGTTCCTGCCACGCGTACAACTGCCACACGCCCGTTTCGTTGCGGCTGTCGTTTTCGATAGCGCGGCTCTCCACCAAAGCGAGGGCCGGTTCGCTGAGATCCTTTGAAATGCCTGGATTGATCCACTCAAGCTTGCCCGGCCGGCGCTCGAAAGACGCCTGCAGCTTGCGGCCCAGCTCGTTGAGTTCTGCTGTCGAAATGGAGCGCGCGGCGCGGCTGCGATGGGCGAAGTCCAGCAGCATGCCGTAGCTGTGATTGAGAGCGCTGACGAGCTGGTTGCGCGCCTCCTTCACCTGCAGGGTTTTCCACTCGCTGCGCTGGTCCAGCAGGCGCAAGTAATCCGGCGTCCAGCCCCACTCCGCCACCAGGGATTCGAGCAGCTCGCGCTGCCAGGATTTAGCCCGTTGCAAAGGCGGGCGGGAGAGAGGCTTGTTGACCTTGAAGTACAGGCAGCGTCGCGCCAATTCCAGCCGGCTCAAATCGCCCTGGGCGGTGAGATAGCGTTCGATGCGCCGGTACACCATGACGTAGGGGTCGAGCTCGTTGATATTGCAGTCGGCGGCGTGGATCTGGCCCTTGTGCTCCAGCGCGAGGGGCGCAATGCGTGGATAGTCGTGTACGTAGGCTTCAAGCAGCAGCAGTTTGAGGGCGGATTTGTAGGGCGAACCGATCGCCTTATAAAGCTGCCAGATACCTGCGCCGACGAATTCGCCGTCGGGAATCGGCATCACCGGGCCGAAATCCAGCACGGTATCGGGTCGGATAAAGCGCCGGTCCAGCAGCTCGCGAGCTTGCTGGTCGTAATCCATTTCGTCAGTGGCGGGTACAAACCACCACAAAGGCTGGCGCCCGGCCAGGAGCAATGCGGTGCGGTAAAACTCGTCGAGCAATAACAAGCGTTGGGCACTGCCGCTGCATTCGGTATCAAGAGCAAGTTGAGTACCGCTGCGGAAGGCGTCGCAGTCCATGAGGAAAAAATGCACGTCGAGGCGCAGGGTCTTGGCCCATTTGCTGATGCGCAGACACTTTTGTTCCAGTTCCTGGCGCGCCGCCTGGGCCAGACCGGGTCTGTGGCACAGCCAAATATCAAAGTCGCTGTGGCTGCTCTGCGCTAGGGTGCCCACACTGCCCATCAGGAAAATCGACCAGATGTCCTCGCCGTGATAGCCGCCGCTCAAGCAGAAACTGCGCGCTATGGTCTTGGCATAGTTAAGGTCGGCTTTGCCCGGTTTGAAGCCGCTGATACCCGCGGGAGCGTTATGGCTGACAAAACCCGGCAGCATGGGGTGATTGCAATGAAACAGCAGCGGCAAGGCACACAGGAAGATGTCCTGCTGATGGTTGAGGGCCATGCGGGTGCGGTGCAGACGGTCGCTGTTGGCGCGAATAAATCGCTTGCGCACGGTGGCAAGGTTCTGGCGATCAGAGGTGTCTTCCACAGGAGCGGATTGGGCCGCCGGGTGAAATTGCATAAGCGCGCTCGAACAGGATTGGGGGCTTGCGATGAAGATGGCACCGCACCACGTCACACCAAAAGTGTGAACTTGTCTTCTCTTGATACTAGCAGCGGAGCGTTGGCGTCGCCGTGGATAGCGGCCTATAGGACAAACATGTCTAGGCACAACAGATTTAATAGCGTTATGTTTTTATTCATTTTCGACATATAAAGCGAGGCGTCCAGAGGGTTTGTAGCGAACGCGCAGAGTGTTTATAGGTGAACGTCCAGCGTGTTTGTAAAGAGTCGCCCACCGGTCCCCACTTTTAGCGGGACAGCCTCTGTCGACAGTGATACCTTACGGGGCCCGCGCAGGGCCGGTCTATCCGGTCCGCGCCAGTTTTTCCATTGCCCGGCGAAACAGCATCGCCGGGATTTGTGCCATGGCATCCAGCAGCGACTGCCGCAATAGGAGAATAAAAATGTCCAACGCTTTGCTGTTCTATAAAAACGTCACCCCGGTCAATAAACAACGCCATGCTGGCTGGTCGATTGTCGGTTCCGATCGTTTCGATTTCGCCAAAGGAATTCACTCCGCGCCGCTCACAGCGGTGGAATTTCCCAACGCCTCCCGCGATTTCGCCATAGTGTTTGCCAAAAACAATGAAGGTGTGTTGCCGCTCGCAGTCACTGGCGTGCGCGCCGGAGAAAATTTGTTCGTCGGCAGCGACGGCAAGTGGAAAACCGATTACATTCCCGCTTTCGTGCGCCGCTATCCCTTTGTGTTTTCCACTTCCGACGAGGGCAAAACGCTGACGCTGTGTCTGGACGAATCCTTTGAAGGCTGCCGCCAGAATGGCGAAGGTGAACGCCTGTTCAACGAAGGTGGAGAAAATTCTCCCTATCTGAACAAAGTGGTGGAATTTCTCCAGGAATATCAGAACCACTTCCGCCGCACGCAGATTTTCTGCAAAAAGCTGGAGGACCTGGAGTTGCTGGAGCCCATGGGTGCGCAATTCAAAACCCCCGATGGTCGCGAAGGTTCACTAAGCGGATTTTTTGTCGTCAACCGCGACAAACTGAAAAAAGTTTCTGCGGAAAAGCTGGCGGAACTCGCCCAGACCGATGAGCTGGAAATGATTTATCTCCACCTCAGTTCGCTCGGCAATCTGCGCAAAGCCATTAGCCTTGCTGGCGAGGCACATCCCGCCGCTGCCGCGAACGCATAAATTGTTGCGCAAACCGGAAATAAACAAAGCCCCGCGAGGGGCTTTTTTATTTCGTCGATAATCGACCAGAATTTTAGAGATATCTTGACCACAAGACTTTAGCCCCGGGAGTCATTCCTCCTGTACCGCAGCCGACGGTGCAGGGTTCTGCGCCCATCCAGGGTACTTCGTTCGGTGAATACCATTCGGTGGCGGATTCGGTGTAGATTTTTACATCTCCGTCGCTTTTGTTTTTAAGAGCACCAGTTCGCAGCGGACCTTGTACCGCTGCGGCGACATAACCCATGATTGCGGCATTGTTTCTCGCTACAAAATAACCACCGGCCATCACTATTCCAAATACATTGGAGTTAGCCTTAATGCTGATGTCGCCGCCGCTGTAGGTTGTGCCATCGCCACCAAGGGCTGCCGGGCGCGTACCCCCAGCTGCCAAAGCAATATTGCCAAGGCGATGGGAAGTATACGTAGTCGTGGTTTTATTACACAAATTAGTCGGATATTGATTTTCAAACCGACCTTTGTAATCACTGACCAAATGGCTCATTTCCGCTTTCATTCCGGTGCCAATTGCCTGACACACTTCTTGGTAGGGAGTAGTGCGTGTGGCCGGATCGCGGATTGTGTTGGAATAAACAATCGGCTCACCGCCGTAATTAACCGCCGCGCCCCGGTAGTGGTTGCTGGTGGCAATATGACCGGACGCGAAAAGCGTTCCATTGTTATAGCCAGTGCTCAGTACCACGTTACCATCAATCCACCATATTCCTGGGGCTATGCCGCCACCTTCGAGAGTAAAAGTTCCCTTTGAATTATGTGTCCCGGCCGGCAAAGCTTGATACGTGATCGTGCCATTCACATCATCTGCAACCGTGAAATTTTTATACGCATAAGAAAGACAAGAACCGCCAGCCCATGAGCCTAAACACATATATTTGTTGGTTGGTCCGACGCAACTGCCGCCTGCGCCCACACCGGCGCAGAGCTTGTGCCCCTCCACAACATAATAAGGTCCATTCACCAGTCCATTGATATTATTAACAATCACTTTAATTTTTCCGTCTTCATAACTCACAATATAATTCGCTTCCTCTCTATAGGGATAAACATCGACCGATAGCGACGGCATAGTAAAAGACGGGACAGGGTTCATAACATTTACTGTAACAGCAGCGGGCTGCGTAACGGTTTGAGCTGCTGTGGGACTTAAGGGGCTGGTGCAGCCGCTGCCGAAAACGCCATTGATAGCAATGGTGGTGAACTTATTCCATGCGCTTACACAGTCCAAATTGGCCTGTCCATGAATATTGGTAATAGTGGCGTCAACAGAACTATTTGTGATTTTTTTAACGGCCCACAAATTGGCAATGGTATTTTTGTAAGTTGCGTCAACTGTCACGCCGCCACCGGCCACAATTAAACTGTGATTGCCGCTTTTATTACCAATGGTAACGTCGGCTCGACTTCGCAAGCTTGTAGTGTTGGTGCTGGCATTGTGCAAAACATCACCATTGGCAGAAATCAGGGGAGATCCCGCTGAATCCGCAAGTGTCACCTTCCCTTGCGATTTGATTTCTGTTGCCGTTGCATCTGTGCCGCTTAAGCTCACATCTCCATTGGAATGGATCACGCCCAAATTAACGGCATCATTGGATACAACCGTAACGGTTCCTGTGGAATTGATACCTTGCAGATTTGTGACATTAGCGTTGGTTATTGAAACATTACCCCTAACGTTTACGGTCATAGGTTTATCAAATACCAAACGGCTCGTCAGTGTTAAATCATGATTGAAATTCAGCGGTCCTGGTAATTGATAACCGCTGCTACCAGCCGGAGTGACTTCATAAATCACGCCCACAGACGCAGACGACTTGGCAGCTTCCTGAGTATTAACTACAGTTGCTTCCACTCTATGCCCGGTGGCGGTTTCAAAGATGCGCACGTCCTTAACCGTCATGTTGCCGTAGCCCACCAGATTTATAGGGTAGGTTCCATTTTCGGTCAGACCTCCCACCCCGTGGGCGTCTAGATACAGCCTAAACGCCTCCACGCCGGCCCACGCGCCAACCTGTGCATTAGTTGCCGCGTGCACGGCGATGTGTTTTTCCTGCGAACTGCGCATGGAATGCATAATGCCCATTGCGGTGGCCGTTAAGGCCACGCCGATTAATACCACAATTAAAATTGTGGCGATGCCGCGTTGGGAATGTGGGCTGGAGGTTTGCGAAAAATGCAGCTGACGTTTCATAACAACACCTGTAGCGATCATGGAGACGCCGGATAAATATTAGGTAAGCAGTATTCGTATTCGGAGACGGTCATACCGTCTGCATTTTGTAAAAAGGCACTGCCAGGTACGGTAATCTTGAGCTGCAAGCGGTCCTCTGTAGCGGCGCCGGTCGCGCCATAGGGACTACATGCCTTAGGGGCAAGGATGAAATCAAACATGGTGTCATGATCTTCCACGTAATCATCCAGTCCAGCATCTACAACACCATCATCCACCACCCGCCAGCGACCAAGTACAGCAATTGGTGCGTCAGTTTTCCAGGTGAATGTATTGAGGGTGGCGGTGCCATTGCAGCCAGATTCAACTTGAATCAAGCTCAAGCTGCGAAAAGTCCCCTCTTCTTCTCCTTTTTCAAATAATCCGCGGCATTGAAAGGTGGCGCCATCATCGGTAGTGAACCGCCATAACAACTGGCGCTGCCCGGTGGAGGGAATGTGTTCGATAATGTGCGTCTCATCGGCGCCATCAATTCCGTAACCTGCACTTTGAACCTCCAGCTGGATCATCAGCATGGCGCTGGCCAATTGGCCATCGTGATTGGAGTCGAGTTTGCTTTCAGATGCCACCTGAATCAGATTTTTGTACAGCGTCAGGCTGCCAAGGATACACAGCACAGAAATCAAAAGACCGATCAAAAGGCCGATTAAACTCATGCCCCTTTGGCGGAAATAATGGCCAGATCCGACGATGTGTTTCATGTATTAACTTCCGCTGCCGCCAACGATAATCTCGCCACCCAAGACATCACTTTTCACCGAGATAAAAAGCGGTTTTGGCACATCCGCGATGACCACGCCGCCCACTTCTGCAGTGGTGGTGCCATCGCAGCCAATGACTTCCACTTCGATATCGCTTGAAGATATGCCGGGCAATTTGACTTGAGGAGTCAGGTCGCAAATGTTTATGCCGCCGGTACCGTTATTCAGAAGTAAAGCTCGCATCTGATTAACAGCAATTTCCTGCAGACGCATATCTTTCTGTGCCACTGACATTTTCGATGTCACAAACACCACACCCATCCCGATAATCGCCATCAAGACCATGCCGATAAGCGATTCGATCAGAAAGTCCCCGCGCTGTTTGCGCGGAGGTCTGGCGGAAGCGGATTTCCCAGAAAAAGTCGATAAATAGGAGTGCATAATCGTAAACTCATCTATGCGTCATTAATGCACGACGACGGGAACGGATTCACCGCCGGCGGTCAGGGAAAATTGCGTACTGGTCGAGCAGGTACTGCAGCTATCGGTTGGCATCGCCCGGTTGTCAAAACACATGCAGCTAAAATCCGCAGTGGCAGCTTTAACTTTGATATTTGCGTGCAGCTTGCCTCGCCACAGTTGAGTGCCAGTGTTACTGCTGCAGACGGGTGATACCGGCGGAGTGCCGGGTGTGCCTTCCAGAACGGTGAGGACGTTATCGCTGGATAAACAGATTGCGGTAACCGCGCTTTTTTCAGTGGCGCCCATGTAATTCCTCAAAGCGGAGGCTTTGGCTCTGCCGACTGCTTGATTTAATTGTCCTTCCGCTTCCAAACGATTGGCATCGGTCACCCAATGGCCGGATAAAGGAGCCGCCACCAATACGATCAGAGCGATGATCGCAACGACGATCATCACCTCAATAAGCGTGAAACCCGACTTCTTCATAACCAATTACCTGACGAACTATAAGAACAGCTGGAAATAGCTCGATCATTGAGTTGATTGATCGAAATTTCGCAACCTGCGACACCGGATGTGCTTTTGCCAACCGCGATAACCTTGTAGGTTGTTTTACTTGCGACGGTACTATCGGTTTTGAAATCAAAATCTTCGGAGGCCGGCGACCAGCCTTTGTATCGCTCTTTCAATTTAGTCGTCGTACTGAGATCTACGCCGGCGGCGGGATAGGCAAAGGTCCTCTGATATTCATTTGCATAATTCAGGCTCAAGGCCACCAGATCGGACTGCGCGATTTTGATTTTGCTGCGATTGACATAATTGTTGTAAGCGGGCAATGAGATACCCGCCAGGATGGCAATCAATGCCACCACGATCATCATTTCGATCAGAGTAAAACCTTTATATGTATGCTGTGCCCGCATAAAAACATTTACCTATTGAGACGTCACGCAGCCGGGTTTGGCGCATATTTTTCCTTGAAAAAAGTATTGATGGTGCACCTGTAGCAAGCAACAAGACCTGCCTTATAGGTTTTGGTTATGCAGGTTGCCAGCGAGATCAGTGTTTTAGTTATAGATTCGGCTGGAAGCCGCGCGGTGTCTGGGTTCGGCGAAGAAAATACGGTTTTTTTTCGGTCTGTAATCCAAACATAAATGACGGAATCCGCCGTAAAATCTATCTTCTTGTTATAAGAAAACGTCTTTTAGTTATAGAAAATGGAATTCAATAAAAAAACAGTCTAAGACTGAGTCCGAAATTTGCCAGACGAGCGGATGGCTAGGGAGATAAGTGGAGAATAGCCAAAAATCTCCACACGCGAGGTGAATTTGGCGTCGCAAAAGTGCTTGGATGAATGGCTATGAATAAAGGATGAGTGACGGATTTTTCCATTTTTTCTTTAGCTCGAACCTAAATTCTCTCGGTCGCTTTATAAATGACACAATTTCTAAAATGGCGCGCGTTTGCACCCTTTCGGCTCTGGACTATGCTCTATGGGTATTCCCCGCACTGGATTGCTTGCCCTTAATGCTCCGGGCACTGCGGGTTATTTCTTCCCAAATTTGTGGAGCTGTAGTCTGTGGTAAGTCAAAACCCCTTCATCAAGCCGATCCTTATTATCGACGACGTGCAAAATGAGCGTCGCGCTTTGGTGGAGCACCTTGGCAAATATCGTGAAGAATTTCCGGCGGTTGCCGAGGCGGAGAGCATTGCTGATGCCTTGCTGCATATCCGCGATGAAGCACCCGTGTGCTGCCTTATAGGCCCTGGCGTCGCCCGCAAAGAAGGGCTCGATCTGCTGCAGCGGATCCGTCAAGACTATCCGGCGGATATACTCGCCGTGGTGGTTGTGGCCGACGCTGAATGCGAAGAAATGGCGGTGGAGATGCTGCATCACGGCGCACAGGATTGTCTGATCCGCCAAAATATTACGCCGGCTCGTCTGTACGGCTCTATCCGCAACGCCCTGCGCGCCAGTGATCTGCATAAGCAGGTTAAACACCTCGCCCATTACGATGGCCTGACCGGTTTATTGAATCGCAATTTATTGATGAACCGTTTAGAGCAGGCGCTGAAACGCTGTGATCGTTATCGGCAGCGCTGTGCGTTGGTCTATCTTGATCTGGATCATTTCAAACCCGTTAACGAAACCTATGGTCACACCGTAGGCGATGAACTGTTGCAGGCGGTGGCGGAGCGCATTCGCAACCATTGCCGCAACACCGACAGCCCCGCGCGCATAGGCAGCGATGAATTCCTGGTGCTGTTGGAAAATGTGGATAAACATACCGGCCGCAAAGTGGCCGATAAATTATTAAAGGCACTGGAAGCGCCCTTTGAATTAAGTGGAAATGTGGTGCAGATAGGCGCCTCCATTGGTATATCCACCTATCCCGACACCGCCAAAAATGCAGAGGAATTGATCAAGCAGGCGGACCAGGCGCTGCGGCGTGCCAAACAGGGCGGCGAGCGCAATTTTGTCGCCTTCTCGGAACAGCATCGGCACCAGTGGAATCGCCAACATATTTTGGAAACGGAATTGCCAAGGGCGATCGCCCGCGGTGATCTGTCGTTGGTTTATCAGCCGATCGTGACGTCGGAAACCTTCGAATTAAAGCGCTTGGAAGTGTTGAGCCGCTGGCCGCGCAGCGATTATGCGGTCAACGCGCTGGAATTGATGGAAATGATCGACCGTCTCAATTTAACGGAGCCATTTCATGAGTGGTTATTCCACACCGCTTTTTCACAGTTGAAGCGGTGGCAGAGTGAATCGATCAATCCCGATCTCTGTTTGAATATTCCGGCGAATTATTGCTATCACACGGCGATTTCCGACTGCGTGTTGAATGCCCTACAGAAATACCAGATAAATCCGCAAAAGGTTGAGCTGGAAATCACCGAATCCACGCTGATGCGGTTTCCAGACAAAAGCGTGCGGGTATTGCAGGGCCTGCATGATGCCGGCCTGCGTATTGCCATTGATGACTTTGGCACTGGCTACAGCTCCATGGCCTACCTCACCCGTTTTCCCTTGGATACTTTGAAAATAGACCGGAATTTTTTTCTGGCGGATGTGAATAAGGATCGCAACCGTAAAGTGATCGAGGCGATTACCGCTCTGGGCCACAGTCTGGATCTTGAAATCATTGCCGAAGGCGTGGAAACGGATGTGCAGTTACGCCTGGCGAAGGATGTGGGATGCGATTTGTTGCAGGGATACTATTTTGGCCGCCCGGAATTTCCAGGCGTCAATTGGATTGATTACGCCAGCCACTTCGAACATATGACTGTGCCGCGTTGATCCGCGGCCTTCTGCTCGCCACCAATTCAATCTCGGATCAACCCCAAATCAACCAACCGCATAACAGACCGACCGCTGCGCCGGCGAAAAACAGCCAGCTGGCGGAGGATTTAACGACCTCGTTTTGGCGCGGTCTGACCGGTGCGATTGCCGCCGGTTTAGGAGCGACCTGGGTTTTCTCCAGAATCTTACGCGTCTCCTCTGGACGCAGAAAAACCGTGCTGCTGCTGACGGGTTCAGGCTCCGCCGCCGCTTGCGGTTCAGAATCCGGCAGTGCCTCGGCCGCCAGCTTCGCGGTCAGACTGAATTTGCCAATGCCGATGATATCGCCGCTATTGACCAACGCTTGAGTGACCGACTGGCCATTGAGAAAAGTGCCGTTGCCACTGTTCAAGTCGATGACTTGAACGCGCTCGCCCTGGCGCAGAAGCTTGGCGTGGGTGCGGGAAACCCCTGGGTTATCCAATAAAACGTCGCATTCAGAACTGCGACCAATCAGGATTTCGTTTTCGGTGAAACTGTAGCGATGCAGTTCGCTGCCATTGATCGAGACCACTATCTGAAGAAACATAAAGGAAACCGTGCTCCTGCGAGGGGTGCGAGAAATCGCCGCATTATAGCGGCGCCGCCGATTAGGCGACCAGCGGCGGAAAATGTTTTTGCCAAAGCGTCGATGAAAGGAAGAACTCCGGTAAGCAGTGAGGGCGGTTAGGTCTCGCGCAGCTCTTCCGCTATAGCCTCAGCGAGAAAATCATAGACCCGGCGGATACACGGGTTGTTGCGGATTTCCCGATGCACCGTCAGCCAGACCGGCATGGGGGTGATTGGTAACTCCGGCAGCAGGCGTTGCAAATCGGGTTCGCGCCGGCCGACATAAGTAGTGGTAAACCCTATTCCCATGCCGGCTTTGACAGCGTGTAGCAAAGCGATGTGGTCGTCGGTACGCAACAGGAACGCGTTCTTATCAAGTTCCACACCCAACATTTTGAAGCCGAGAATAATATTGCCGCAGCTGTCGAAGCCGATCATATCGTGCGTCAGTAAATCCGCAGGCGATTGCGGTATCTGGCGTCCCTGCAAATAATTTTTGTGGGCATAGATCCCGATGGTGACCTCACCGAGCCGGCGGGAGATCAGTGAATCCTGCTCCGGTTTCACTAGGCGCACCGCTATATCCGCCTCGCGACGGAGCAGGTCGGAAATTTCATTGGAAGCCACCAGCTCAATCGCAATTCCGGGTTCTTTCTCGCGCAATTTTTTTAGTATCGGCGGTAATAAATAACATGCGGATGTCTGGCTCGCGCTGATACGTACCGTTCCGGTTGTCGCCTGATTTTTGGCCGTCAGTGCAAATCCGATTGCGTTTGCGCTCGCCTCCATAACTCGCGCGTGTTCTGCGATGCTGTGCGCGAGGTCGGTGGGCATTAACTGTCGGCCGACGCGTTCAAATAAAACACTGCCCAGTTGTTGTTCCAATAACGCGACATGTCGGCCGATGGTGGGTTGGCTGCTGCGCAATTTACGCGCGGCCGCTTGCAGACTGCCCTCGTTCATTACGGCCACAAACGATCGCATCAGAGTCCAGTCAAATAGAGGAGGAATAAATCGGGTATTCATTTTTGAATGTGTAATATTCAGGTTTGCGCAATTGTGTCGCAATTCACATTTGCTTACAATCCGCGGCAAGGCTCAAGCGATAAAAATAAATCTGAATTTTTACTCGCATTTTAATTTTGGGTATGTATCGGACAGTAGGCAGAGGAAGCAGATATGGACATAACCTTCTAGCAATTATCCAATTCGGGTGATTCTTCACCATCATCCTTTTCAGCGTTGAATTTAAGGCGGAGAAATCCGAGAGGGCTTTTTGCGCCCGAAAATTGGCCAGCGGCTTTCATTTTTTGAGCCGACATAAAACGCGTTATTTCTTCATATTATTTCTTGATATTTGACGGATTTTTTCATCTACCGCCGAATTTTTCGGTTCACAAAAAGGAGATAGCAATGATCGACAAAACCATCATCAACCTCAGGCGCAATATCAAGGCCTCGACCGGAAATATCGGTCTGGCATTGGGTGCATTGGTGTTATCCGCTAACGCTTATGCGGCCTGCACTTACACCGTGACTAACCAATGGTCCAACGGATTTAATGCAACCGTTAAAATAACCAACACCACAGATACCGCCATCAATGGTTGGAGCGTGCAGTGGCAATACAGTGGCGACAACCGCGCCTCCTCAGCTTGGGGTACCAATTTGGCGGGAAGCAATCCCTATACCGCCACCAACGTGTCCTGGAACAATGTCATCCTGCCTAATCAATTTGTTGAATTTGGCGTTCAGGGAAGCAAACTGGAAGGCGCTGCGGAAATTCCTTCAGTCACCGGCTCTGTGTGTGGCAATGCTAACCAAGTGGTGGATGGCAATGTTTATATTCAGATAGACAAAGCAGCAGACTATGTTTTCGTTTATGTCGATGGCGTAGAGAAAATTCGTTGGGCAGCGCCCACACCGGCCATCACCAATGACGGTGCCGCGCCTGCGCGGATCGGGGAAAAAATTGATATCACGCATTTGCTGGCCCTCGGAGAAAACGAAATCAAGATTGTCGCCGCAGCGGACAACTGGTATGGAATAAACGGAGGCTACGATGTGCGCCTTTGGCAAGGTGACAATCTGCTGATTGATGCGAGCGAGGATTTCGCTTTGGGCAACGTCGCATTCAATGGGATTCTATTTAGCGACACCGTCACGGTGGATGTCGAAAATTCTGGTCCTAAACGCACCTTAACGCTTAATTCCGCCAACGGCGGAGAGGCGATCTATATCAATAATGTATTTACCGGTAAATATGTCCCGGCGACATTTGCGCTGGCGTCCGGCGAATACAGGGTTGGCTTGGGTGAGTCCACCTCCACCGCCGATTGGGCGAACAATACTGCGGTATTCACTGGTCAATTCCGCGAGTTGGATATTGTCGTCAGCGATCAAAATATCACTTTGAATGCTGCGCACATACCGGTACTCGACGAGCCGAAGGAATGGAAAGTCGCGATAGTCCCGTACGCAGAAGTGCATTTCGGTCTGACGAACGCCGAGGCGAATGCTGGCCTTAACGCTGCAACCAATAATATCGGCATTTTGACCAGTGACGACATCCAGGTAGCCGCCGCCGCCGTGCGCGCAACCAGCGACGAGTGGTTGTTGCCTCTCTCCTATGGATTGATGAAATGGGATGTGACGGTGCTGCCGACAGTGACGCAGAAGGTTTATCACACGGATTATTTCCGCTGGAGTACCGCGATGATTACTGGAGAAATTGCGTCCTACGATATGGTGATTCACCTGATCCCTAACCGCACCATGATCACCAACGGTAATGGTCATCGCGTGACGGTGGTCAACGATATTGGCGGCCTTGGCGAGCGTCCTTACGCCTACATGCCACAAAGTTGGTTGAATGCCGAGGGCAATACTCTGGCGCAGCGTCTGCAGAATGTGTTGCCGTCCACCGGAATGCTGCATGAATCTCTGCACACCTATGACAACTATCGTTTGAATGACTACAACGGTGTGCGGCAAGTACACGGTGCGGAAGCCCATGGCTATGGCGTGCAGGATTGTGGTCTCCCCTCAGAATGGTTGTGTTGGTATCGCGGCTATATTCGTTCACAAATCGGCGAGGATACTTCGATCATCAACGGATTTAATTCGGCGGTGAAGTTAGCTGGAACGGATGTGACCTATGTCGGTGTATTCAATTTGATGCGCGGCGGGCGCAGCGCCGAACAGTTGTGGAGCTTCCGCAAATCAGAGAGCCGCATTCGCAACAACAGCACCGGCAGCTGCTTGGATGTTGCATGGGGCAATACCGAGGATGGCACAGAAATTCTGCCCTGGAGCTGTCATACCGACCCGAATCAACAGTGGGCGTTGCATGAAGTGCAAAACAGTGGGGCATATCATCTGGTGAACCAAAACAGCGGCAAGTGTGCGGAATTCACCACGGAAGGTTTGCAGCAGGAAACCTGCGGTGCGCGTTTGGCACAGCGTTTTATTCTCGGCTCCGCGAACAATGGTGCTTTCCAGTTAAAGGATCTGTCGGGTGAGTGCCTGACCCAGTCCCTGGGTGACGAAATGATCATGGAGAATTGCAGCGAGAGTTCTTCGCGCCAGTTCTGGTACTTTGACTGATCTGATGAGAAACAAAAAAGCCGCCTGAGGGCGGCTTTTTATTGTCTGACGTACAGGGATCTGTGCACTTTATATAAAGTGATGTTATAGCCGATGAATAATCCCCAGATCAGCTGGTTCAGAAGCGGCGGACTTCAATCCAAAGATTTGCCCGCCAGCATGCGCAAAAAAGTATTTCGAACAGTGGTGCTGTTATCGCGCCAGGTAAAAAAACGGGTTTCGCTATCGGGATTCTCCGTGTCCACGCCAATACCCCAAAGTGGAGCCGCCGATGTCGGCAGCATGGCATAGCGCAAATCACCGATCTGCCCCTCCCGATCCTTGATGGTCGTCAAGTAACCCTCGGAAAGCCCCGCAAAACGCCGGATGTCTCGCAACGCGCGTGAATTTTTCGGCAGATTCCAGGTCGCGGGATCGAATATTTCCGCTGTATCGCCGACGTAAACCTGTTGATTGAAGAATCCTGCCCGCACGGCAATTACCTGGACTCTGTCGCCCTCGGTGAGCAGAACTCGCCACAACAACAGATTGCCGAGGGTCGGTTTTACCAAAATCTTTTCCGGCACAAATCGGCTTTCCGCCCATTGTCGCGCGATATTTTCCGCGCGATGCAACTGCAGCGCTCCCAGGCCCAGATACAAAACAGCCGCTACCAGCCCAAATCTCCAGCGGCTTTGTGATCGCAGAGCGAGCAGCAAACCCATTGCAACCAGCAGGGTGAATAGCGGATCCACCACGGCAATCAGATTGAGGGAAACCGGATGAGGCAGGACCGGCCAGAGCAGATGAGTGCCATAACTGGTACAGACATCGAGCAGACAGGCGCTGATGTAACCGGCCAGAGCTGCGAAAAAAAAGTGCGGCGCCGTTGAGATGGCGGCGCAGCAGTGGCCAGAGGATGAGCATCGCCAAGGCCGCACCCAGAGGAGCAAAAAATAGCGAATGGGTGAAGTGGCGATGATATTCCAGGACCAGTAGCGGGTCGGTCGAACTGCGGATCAGGACATCAAAATCCGGTACGCAGGCGCTTACGCCGCCAGCAATTGCGGCTGGGCGACGCTTGTCTTTTGGCGCCGTAGATGTTGCGACAAGCGCGCCAGTGAGCGCATGGGTGATCAGGTCCATAAGTAGATGCAAGTGTTAAGTGAATGACCCTCCCCGAACTGTTCGCAGAACGGAAGCCGGCGGCGAGGTGCTCTATAGTGAATTTTACGTGCAGATCCGGATACTTAGCAGATTTTATTGTCGTTTTCACCAAACATGGATCGAGTCAATCTATCTCCTTGAATCCGAGCGGTGTAATATTTCACAAAATTCCGCGCCGCACGCCCTTATAATACAGGCGCATCTTTCAGGGCACTTATCCCATCATCGATTGATATCGGACAACAGGGAGCAACTCGTGGCTATTGATTTCATCCCCGCCGGCGAATTCACGCAAGAAACCCGCCACCTTAAAATTCAGACTGGACTGGCAGATGACTTGCTGCTACTACGTCGATTTCAGGGCACGGAAGGCATTTCGCAATTATTCCAGTTTGAGTTGGATCTCCTCTCCCACAATGGCCAGATCAATCCGCAGGATATTGTCGGTGACAATGTCAGCATTTCGATTGCGCCGGAAGGTGAAGAACCGCGTTTTTTCAACGGCTTTGTTAAAACATTTCAATACACGGGCCTGGAGAAGCGCGGACTTTATGCCTATAAAGCCGAGGTGGTGCCCTGGTTCTGGTTTCTCAGCAAGCGCACGGATTGCCGCGTCTTTCAGAACCAGACGGTACAGGAAATTGTGGAATCCATTTTTAATGAACTCGGTTTCCCGGATTACGTTTTCGCGTTGGTGGGTGAACACCCCAAATTAGAATATTGCGTGCAATACAACGAATCTGACCTGGATTTTATCAGCCGGCTGCTGGAGCACGAGGGAATTTATTATTTTTTCGAGCATCAGCCGGACAAAAATATATTGCATCTCTCGGACGATGCCTCGCATTACAGCGATACGACCCCGGCGGAGATTGAGCACAGTTCCGGTCGGCGCAGCGGTTATTACATTCGCTTGTGGCAGCACCTGTACCAATATTGTTCCGGCGCTTATGCGCAGACCGACTTCAATTTCGAGAAATTCAATCAGTCGCTGCTGACAGAAACCTCCACCACATTAAAGCTGAAAAACAACGCCTCCTTTCCCCGTTTTGAATTCCCGGGCAGCTATCGGGAAAATGAACTAGGACGCACCTTGACCAAACTGCGGATGCAGCAGGAAGAGATGAATTACGAGCGCATCAGCGCCGCCAGTAATTTGCATACCCTGGAGGTGGGCAAAAAATTCCTCTTGAAGTCGGACGAGACCGAAACAGATCACAACCAGTCGTTTACGATCACGGAAATCCGCCACTCCGCTTACAACCCCAGCTATCTGGAGAGTGAAAGCGAGGAGCCGCCTTATAGCAATCAATTCGTCTGCCTACCGTCGGCGACAACTTTCCGGCCTGCCTATGTCACACCGCGTCCGCGTATCGATGGTGTGCAGACCGCGGTGGTGGTGGGCAAATCCGGCGACGAAATCTATACCGATAAATACGGTCGCATCAAAGTGCAATTCCACTGGGACCGCTACGGCGCCAAAGACGAAAACAGCTCCTGTTGGGTGAGGGTTTCCACTCCGTGGGCGGGCAATAAATGGGGGTCTGTCACCATTCCTCGCGTTGGCCAGGAAGTGGTCGTCACTTTTCTGAACGGCGATCCAGATCAGCCGCTGGTCATTGGCAGCGTTTATAACAGTGCGCACATGCCGCCATATCCGCTGCCGGAAGGCAAAAGCATGATGGGTATGAAATCCCGCTCCAGTAAAGGTGCCGATGGTGGCAGCTATAACGAATTGGTGATTGACGATACGAAGGGTTCGGAAGGATTCCGCATCAACGCGCAAAAAGACTACAACATGAAGGTGGGCAACGACTCAAGTACCCATGTAGTCAATAACCACACGGGCAAAATCGACGGCAATTCCACTACGACAACGCAAGGTAATACCACGCATACCACAAACGGCGATGACAGTTTTACCGTTGGCGGTAACCGCACGGCCACTGTATCGGGCAATGAAGAGAGCACCGTGCAGGGTAATTCCACGATTACGGTTGGGGGCAATGAAGATGTGAGCGTCGGCGGTAATACGACATATACCGTCGGCAGCAATGATAGTGTGAGCATCGGCGCAAAGCAGGATATTTCCATCGGCAGCAACCAATCAGTGACGGTCGGTGCGAATCAGGAAACCGTGGTCGGTGCCAATCACAGTATTCAAGTGGGCGGCAAACAGGAAATCAGCGCGATGATGCAGGACGTTTCCATCACCACCAATGCCTCGCTATCGGCGTTGCAAATTTCTCAGACGGGACAGGCGCAGATCACTCTGTCGGTGGGCGGCTCCAGCATCAGCATGACGCCCGCGAGTATCACTTTGTCCATGGGCGCGAGTTCGGTGACCATCAGTCCCGCCGGCGTCATGGTGTCCGGCCCCATCGTCAAATTGAATTAATCCGGAGATACCCATGGGTGGGGAAAATGCAATTCAGAAGGAAATTGCCAAACTGACAGAGCATTGGCAGACCTTCACCGACGGAGATCACGCAATTCTGCATTGGCTGCTCAAAACCGCCGACGTGCCCCTCGCCAATACCTTCATCAAAATCAAAGAGCAGTTTGATGCGGATAATGGCGATTGGTTTATCCAACTCACGTCCGAATTTCGTGATATGCAAAGTTTCGCCGGAGATCTGGCGGAAGAGTTCAATGAATTAATAGAAGAAGGACTTGCTGAGGCGGATGGTGACACGCCCCTCAACGACTGGAAAAAGCCGGACCTGCGCAAGGCGCAAAGTGGATTTCACGCACTTTTTCTCAGCTGCGACGCCATCCTGAATCTTTTTTGGTAAGGATATAGAGCTGCTCACCTTGGTCCTAAGTCCTACGGCAGTCAAAAAGCCCCAGGAATATAATCAATGGTGGGCATGGGCCTGCAAAATTCGCCGCGATTATAAAGAATGGAATTCTAAACTGAAATTTCTGGTTTTGGATAATGCAGAAAAGCCGTTTCTCTCACAGACCATCACTCAAAATGGCGATGTTGCACTCAGTCAAACGCCGCCACTGAACTTCAATGCCGCCGCGCGCGCGGTCGCCGAACAGGCAAATGACGGTTCGGACAGCGGACAATTCCGCCTGCATTTGCTCGATATGAACAATGCGATTGGCGAGCAAGACAGAGGTAAATTGGAAAAATCCTCTGCAGCCGCACTGGCCATTACAGAAAAAAATCAGTGGTTGGATATGTGGACGACAACGCTGATGACCCGCGGCGGAGGCTGGCTGAATTTCAAGGTTTTTGATCTCGCAGTAAAGGATTATCGCCAAGCACAACAGATAGCCTTGCAGGGAATCGAAAAACAAACGCCGGGTTGTGAAAAATTATTGCTACAGGCCATGTTGTTTGAAGGTACCGCCTATTTCATGGCGAATTATCTGGAGCACGCGGCCAAGGCGTATCAAAACGCGGCAAAAAAAGCGGAAGAGTTGAAAGACTCCTGGATGTGTCTGGAAGCATGGCGCATGGCGTCGCTCAGCATGGAGCGTTTTAAAAAAACCGATATCGCATGGCAGTTCGCTAATCAGGCATTTGCGGTTGGGCGAGGCATGAAGCCGGAGGAGCGTGAACAATCAACACTGGCATTTGTCGGTCAGGCAATGTTGCGGATCAGCCCCAACGGTCAGGTCAAAGCGGAAGTCAAAAACGCGTTTGACCGGATGCTCGGTGAGGATTGGCTGAAACAAATGGATGCCGCAACAGCATGATGCCCGTCATCAAACATTTCGATCCCGTAATGGGAGTCGACATTCACATAGTGGTATTACCTCCGGGCGTACCTACACCCCTGCCTCATCCACATATCGCCATGATCATCGACCCGATGGATTATGTGCCTATGTTGGGTGCGACTGTATTTATCGGCCCTCTGCCGCGTGCATCAGCGGGGACAGCGGGTAAACCCATTCCGCATATTCCCATGGGTGGACCCTTCGTCAAGCCACCGATGAACGAAGACGAGATCTTTATGGGCAGCGCCATGGTGCTGGCTGATGGAGATCCGCTGAGTTTTACCGCTCTGCCGGTGTTGAGCTGCCAGGACGTGGGCATGATCTCGCCGCCGCGCAAAAAGCCCAAACGTTCCTACGGTATGGTGTTGCCCACCAGTATCGTGATGGGAATTCCCCTGGGTATGCCAGTGCTCGTCGGTGGTCCGCCGACCATCAATATGATGGCGCTGGGCATGGCAGCGGTGATGAAGGCTTTGGGCCCGGCGCTGAAAAAATTGCGGGCGTTGCAAAAAGAAAAGCGCCCGGGTAAAAAAGATATCCGATGCAATCCATAACAAAGCCAAAAAACTGATGGATAAATTGGGAGTGCCGCCCAATATTCGTAACAGAGTCCATAAATCCATCTGCGCCGTCACAGGTCACCCGGTGGATGTCGCTTCAGGAAAACTCTTCACCGACGCCGTGGATTTTGAATTACCCGGCCCCATTCCGCTGAAATGGGAGCGCACTTGGTTTAGCACCTCGGTTTACGAAGGGCCGCTCGGGCATGGCTGGCATCACAGCTATGATCTCGAGTTGATGGAGGGTGACAAGGCAATTGCTGTGCGTTTGGCGGACGGTCGCCCGGTGGCTTTTCCACGATTGAATGTGGGCGAAACCTGTTTTGAGCGCGCCGATCGCCTCACCCTGCTCCGCGATTCCCGGGGATATGCAGTGGATACCATCGATGGCCAGCGTTACCGCTTTGAAATTGCTATTCCAGCGGAAAAACGCCATAGGTTGAGATCTATTGCGCACAAGTCTACGGGCGCCAAAATTGAATTCGAATACGATGGGCATAATCGCCTGCGTCAGATTATCGACAGCGGCGGGCGTTTTATTCGCCTGGAATACAACGCTGATAATCTTCTTCATAAAATCTTTCTTCCGCATCCAGATAGTCACCGTATAGAAGAATGGATGTGCGCGGTCGAATATCATTATCGCGATGGCGAATTGGTGCGAGTGGATGACGCGCTGCAACAGCCGTGGACCTATGAATACCAAAATAATTTGCTGGTAAAAGAAACCTACCGCAACGGTTTGAGTTTTTATTTCCGCTTCGATGGCAGCGATCACAATGCGCGTTGTATCGAAACATGGGGCGATGGCGGGATTTATTATCGTAAGCTCAGTTACGACCTGGAAAACAATATAACTCGGGTGCAGGACTCCCTCGGGAATGTGACTGAATATCACCATAATCAGGTGGTGCCCCACAGAATTATCGACCCGCTTAAAAACATCACAACGATTGAATACAACGAATACTCTCAGATCATTTGCGAAACCAATGCTCTGGGCTTCAAGAAAACCTTTGAATACGACGAGTTTGGTAATACTACCAAGACGACCAACCGCGATGGCGCTATTACTGCTCTGGTATACGATCAGAATCACAACCTGATCGAAGTGGAAGACGTTGTGGGCGGAAAATGGCAGTTCCGCTACAACAACCACAACCGCTTGGTGGAAGAAATTGATCCGCTAAGCAATAAAACTTCTTATACCTATAACGACGTCGCCTTGGTATCCATCACGGATGCCAATCTGAATCAATATTTTTTCCAATACGATCAGCATCTGAACCTACGCAGCATTTCGGATAAAAATGGGTTGGAGATAGAGTGGCAGTACGACAGCCAAGGCAACCTTGTCACCATTACCGATGCGCGAGGCAACAAGCGCATATTTCAGCACGACGTTTTGGGTCGGGTAAAACAAATCAATGAGCCCGATGGCAATGTGCGGCGTCTGCAATACGATGCCGATGACAACGTTATTCGAACGCAAGATAAATACTACGAGGTCCAATTCCAGTATCAGGGTATGGGCCGGCTTGCTGCACGCACTCAGGGCGGGACTACGGTTAAGTTTGAATACGACACAGAGGAGCGATTAAAAGCAATTATCAACGAGCATGGCAAAGTCTATGATTTTGAGCTTGATCCGCTGGGTGAGGTTGTCACCGAATCAGGGTTCGACAGGCTAACTCGTCGGTATTTGCGCGATGGATTAGGACAGGTCAGACGAGTTCAGCGACCCGATGGGCGTCACTCCACTTACAGTTATGACGCCGATGGACGAATTACCGATATCACCCATTACAACGGTGAACGGGAAAAATATGAATATCGTGCCGATAGCGCACTGATTAAAGCCAGTAATAGCCACGCTCAGATAGAATTCAAACGAGATTTACTAGGCCAGGTCGTTAAAGAGATTCGCGATCAATATTGGGTTGCTTCAGAATATGACGCATTAGGGAATCGGGTTCGTATCACCTCGTCTTTGGGATTGCAGCAAAATATTACGCGTGACAGCGAAGGACGTGTGAAGCAGGTCGCGGTGGGTAAAGATCGGCAATTTGTCACGCAATATACATTTGATGACATTGGCCTGGAGCTGCAGCGCGATTTGCCGGGTGGCATTCAGAGTCGTTGGCGGCGAGACAAGCTCGGACGACCTGTGCAACAGGATGTTGTGAGCGGACAAAAAAACCACTCCCGCAAAACTTACGTATGGGGCATGGATGATCGACTGACCAAGGTCGTCGATGCATTGGGTCGCGAAACCCTTTTTCATCATGACGTTCTTGGTAGCCTCACAGCAGCGCAATATAACCAGGCAAATTTTGATCTGCGCATGCCGGATGCTGTGGGCAACCTTTTCCGCAGCGAAACGAAGAAAGATCGTGAATATGGGCCGGCGGGACAGCTGCTCGCTAAGCACGATAAAGAGGGCACTACACGTTATCAGTACGATGCCGAAGGCAATTTGATTTGCAAATTAGAACCCGGCGGGAAAACGTGGCGTTACGAATGGGATGCTACAGGCTTCTTGCGCAAAGTGGTTCGCCCGGATGGGCGCGAAGTTAAATTCGAATATGATCCTTTGGGTCGGCGCATCAGCAAAACCTTCAACGGCAAAACCACTCGCTGGGTGTGGGACGGCAATAATCCGTTACACGAGTGGGTGGAGTCGGTTCAATCCCGCGCACCACTCAGGCGAGTTCAGACCAATCAACCTGCGCAAGATGAAATTGCCGCAGATCAGCGGGAAATCATCCTGCAGCCACTCCAATCCCAGGGCCCGCCAGCCGTTCCGGAGGGTGATGAAAATAATCCGGCAACTTGGCTGTTCGATCCAGAATCCTTTGCGCCTATGGCGAAAATGGTTGGCGACCGCTATTACCCCGTCGTCACCGATTATCTTGGCACACCCGTGGAGATGTTCGACGACGCAGGCAAAAAGGTCTGGTCAGCGGAAATTACGCCTTGGGGTGATTTGCGCAATATAGAAGGCGAAAGGCGAACCTGCCTCTTCCGCTGGCCGGGGCAGTATGAGGATGAGGAGACAGGGCTTTATTACAACCGTTTCCGCTATTACGATCCGGATGCGGGACAGTATGTTAGCCAGGATCCCATCGGACTGGATGGTGGGTTTGGTCTATACAATTACGTTCACGATCCGTTGACTTGGACCGACTTATTCGGGCTGGCGGGTTCGTGTATACCCAAGGGTAAAAAAATAAAGAGGACGGTATATCGTTCTGAATACCCTTCGCGAATCGGCACAACTTGGACGACGCATCCGGGAAATATTGGCGCCAATCATCGGTACACCAGACCAGGTGTTGGTGGAGTATATGGTGCTAACTCATCCAAAACAGCTTTGGCGGAAATCGCCCACTATAAGCCTGCGCCGGGGAGAGTAATTACCAGTAAACAGGTGCAACTCAATAATGTACTGGATTTAACGGATCCTAAGGTACGGAGACAGCTCGGCGTGACGAAGAGGGATTTGGTAAAGAGTAAGGACTACTCCAAAACTCAAGCGATCGGAGATTGGGCGGTTGCTAATGGCTATGACGGAATTCTTGCCCCCTCCGCTAGAAACAAAACGGGGTCTAATTTGATTGGTTTTGGTGGGCTGTAAATAATGAAACAACTTGAAGATTATTATTCGGGTGATGAGGCGTGGTACAGGAGCGTTGAAATAGCAAAAGCGCAGTATTGGGTAGACTCTCCTCTTCAGCTGGAGCTGCTAAAAAAAGTCGAAAATGATCTGCCTCTAGCGGCCATGATTTTTGCAAAGGTCGGCGAAGGGTGTTTGGAATGGCTCGAAATGAGAGTGCCAGCACTTGGGGGCAGAAAGCCACAAAATTGCCTTCAGTTAAAAGAGCATGTGCTTCGCTTGAGGGAAGCGCTTATGCGAATGGATTGAAGACCGGTTTGTAACATTCAGGAATTCAGGTTGGTGAATATTTCACAGGTGGAGACCGGCACCCCATGATGCCCGTCATCAAACATTTCGATCCCGTAATGGGCGTCGATATTCATATAGTGGTATTGCCGCCGGGCGTGCCCACACCTCTGCCCCACCCACACATCGCCATGATCATCGACCCGATGGATTATATGCCGATGTTGGGAGCGACTGTATTTATCGGCCCATTGCCGCGCGCCTCAGCGGGAACGGCGGGTAAACCCATTCCGCATATTCCCATGGGCGGCCCCTTCGTCAAGCCGCCGATGAACGAAGATGAAATCTTTATGGGCAGCGCCATGGTGCTGGCCGATGGAGATCCGTTGAGTTTTACCGCGCTGCCGGTGCTGAGCTGCCAGGACGTGGGCATGATCTCGCCGCCGCGCAAAAAGCCCAAGCGCTCCTACGGCATGGTGTTGCCCACAAGCATCGTGATGGGAATTCCCCTGGGCATGCCCGTGCTCGTCGGCGGTCCACCGACCATCAATATGATGGCGCTGGGTATGGCAGCTGTAATGAAGGCTTTGGGACCGGCGCTGAAAAAATTGCGGGCGTTGCAAAAGAAAAGCGCACGCGTCAAGAAAATCTCTGATGCTATCCATAACAAAGCCAAAAAACTGATGGATAAATTGGGTGTGCCACCCAATATCCGCAACAAAGTCCATAAATCCATCTGTACCGTCACCGGTCACCCGGTGGATGTCGCCTCCGGAAAACTCTTCACTGACGCGGTGGATTTTGAACTACCCGGTCCAATCCCGCTGAAATGGGAGCGCACCTGGTTCAGCACCTCGGTTTATGAAGGCCCGCTCGGTCATGGCTGGCACCATAGCTACGACCTGGAATTAATGGAAGGCGACAAAGCTATCGCTGTGCGTTTGGCGGACGGTCGTCCGGTGGCTTTTCCGCGCCTCGACGTCGGCGATACCTGTTTTGAGCGCAACGAGCGTGTCACTTTGATTCGCGACTCGCGCGGTTATGCGATGGATACTATCGACGGGTTGCGCTACCGCTTTGAGGTTGGCAACACCGCTGAAAAACGCCATCGGTTGAGATCTATTGCGTACAAATCTACAGGCGTGAGAATTCAATTCGAATACGACGGCCAAAACCGTTTGCGTCAGATTATCGACTGCGGCGGGCGCTTTATTCGTTTGGAATACAACGCCGATAATCTGCTGCACAAGATTTTTCTGCCTCATCCCGATACTCACCGGGTCGAAGAGTGGATGTGCGCGGTGGAATACCATTACCGCGATGGCGAACTGGTGCGAGTGGATGACGCGCTGCAACAGCCGTGGATCTATGAATACCAAAATTATTTGCTGGTAAAAGAAACCTACCGCAACGGTTTAAGTTTTTATTTCCGCTTCGATGGCAACGATCATAATGCGCGTTGTGTGGAAACCTGGGGTGATGGCGGAATTTATTATCGCAAGCTCAGTTACGACTTGGAAAACAACATAACTCGGGTGCAGGATTCTCTCGGGTATGTGACTGAATACCATCATAATCAGGTGGTGCCCCACAGTATTATCGACCCGCTTAAAAACATCACAACGATTGAATACAACGAATACTCTCAGGTCATTTGCGAAACCAATGCTTTGGGTTTCAAGAAGACCTTTGAATACGACGAGTTTGGTAATACGACCAAGACAACCAACCCAGATGGCGCAACTACCACTCTGGTATACGATCAGAATCACAACCTGATCGAAGCGGAAGATGTTGTGGGCGCAAAATGGCAGTTCCGCTATAACAATCACAACCGGTTGATAGAGGAAATCGATCCCCTAGGCCATAAAACCGCTTACGCATACGACGATATCACATTGATATCGATCATCGATGCCAACCAAAATCAGTATTTTTTTCAGTACGACCAGAATTTAAACCTGCGCAGCATTGCTGATAAAAGCGGATTGGAAGTTGAATGGCAATATGACAGTCAAGGTAACCTTGTCACTATTACTGATCCGCGAGGCAATAAAAGGATATTCCAGCACGACGTGTTGGGCCGGGTAAGACAGGTCAATGAACCAGACGGAAACGTCCGGCGTCTGCAATACGATGCGGATGGCAACATTGTTCGAGCGCAAGATCAATACTACGACGTTCAATTCCAGTACCAGGGTATGGGCCGGCTGACAGCGCGTACCCAGGGCGGTACTACCGTTAAATTTGAGTACGACACCGAAGAGCAGCTTAAGGCCATTATTAATGAGCATGGCAAAGTCTATGAGTTTGAGCTTGATCCATTAGGCGATGTTGTCACCGAATCTGGGTTCGACAAGCTCACCCGTCGTTATTTGCGCGATGCGTTAGGGCAAGTCCGGCGGGTGCAGCGTCCTGATGGCCGCCATTCGACGTTCAGTTATGATCCGGCGGGCCGTATTACGGACATCATTCATCACAACGGTGAAAGGGAAAGGTACGCGTACCGGTCGGATGGCGCTCTTATCAAAGCGAGCAACGGCGCTTCGGAATTGGAATTTAAACGCGATGCGCTTGGGAATGTACTGAAGGAAATCCGGGATCAGTATTGGGTGGCCTCGGAATATGACGCGCTGGGTTACCGTACGCGTATATCTTCCTCCTTTGGTTTCGAGCAGAAAATCACTCGCAGCAGCGAAGGACAAGTCACGCAAGTTTCCGTCGGTAACGGGGAACAGGCAGACCAGTTCGTTACCCAATTTACTCGGGATGACGTAGGCGCTGAGCTGCAACGCTCAATGCCCGGCGGCATTCAATCCCGCTGGAGACGCGACAAGCTGGGCCGCCCAGCCCAACACGAAATTGTCGCTGGGAAAAAAACGCATTCCAGCAAAACCTATGTCTGGGGGTTGGATGACCGACTGACCAAAGTTATTGATGCTCTCGGGCGGGAGACTATTTTTCATCATGATGTGCTCGGCAATCTTACGGCGGCGCAATACGGCCAAAATAATTTTGACTTACGCATGCCAGATGCAGTGGGCAACCTGTTCCGTAGCGAAGCGAAAAATGATCGTGAATATGGGCCGGCGGGACAGATGCTTGCCAAGTACGATAAAAACGGCACTACGCGTTACCAATATGATGCGGAAGGCAATTTAATCAGCAAGGTCGAGCCCAATGGAAAAATCTGGCGTTACGAATGGAGTGCTGCGGGTTCTCTGCGCAGAGTCATTCGCCCGGATGGACGCGAAGTTAAATTTGAGTATGACGCATTAGGGCGACGAATCAGCAAAACCTACAACGGCAAAACGACGCGATGGGTGTGGGATGGCAATAATCCGCTGCACGAATGGGTCGAGTCGATTCAAGTTTCGGCGCAGCTTAAACTAGTCAAACCCAATAAATCTGCCACGGCTGAAATTGCTGCAGACCAGCGGGAAATTACTCTGCAACCGCTGCAGTCGCAGGCTCCGCCTGTTGTGGGCGAAGGCGATGGACAGAATCCCGCAACTTGGCTATTCGACCCTGAATCATTCGCCCCTATGGGCAAAATGGTCGATGGTCGCTATTACCCCATAGTCACCGATTATCTCGGTACGCCGACGGCGATGTTCGACAATAAAGGCCAAAAGGTGTGGTCGGCAGATATTACGGTTTGGGGTGATCTGCGCAACCTTGAGGGCGAAAGGCAAACCTGTCCATTCCGCTGGCCGGGACAGTATGAAGACGAGGAGACTGGGCTCTATTACAACCGGTTCCGGTATTACGATGCGGATGCTGGGCAGTATGTTAGTCAGGATCCGATTGGGTTGTTGGGCGGGCAAGAACTGTATTCGTACGTCAAAAATCCTTCGACTTGGATCGACGTTTTCGGACTTAGTCCATCTTGTCGCGTTACTGGCAAAAGTGTTGCAAATGCCTCAGATCTTCCGATTGTCAGGCCTGGGACGAAAGCATGGAATGACGCAGTTGCTGCGTTACGTAAAGGAGGTAGGGGTGATGTAAGGGTGGAAAGCCTGGATGATGCTAAGGCTCTGCTTACAGAGGCGCGCGGAAATATGAATAGATATAGAAACTACACCAAGAAGCAGTATAAGAAAGGATACGAAATCCATAACCATAAAAATCAACGTGAATTGGATGTAGGCAATGATCTGAGACATATCAAATTCAGCGACTGGGATGGTTCGCCTGGTGCAGGCCAAGGTCATATATTTTTTGGAGACTAGCGCATGGCCTTTTTTGTGAATCATTTGCCGGGGGTCGAGGTCCTTCCAACGGAAAAAAAAAAGAATCAGGGAAAATTTTATAAAGACGTTTCTTCCTAATGGAGCTCGTCATTTGCCATACTGGTTTTCTTTTCCATTGCAAAAAATAGAACGCGATATTTTTTTTAGCGGCGCATTCCAAGGCATGCGAGACCTCTATTTCATGGTGAGTCGAGGGGCCTCTATACATAGGGCATCAGGTGCTCAGATATCGTTGTTCTTCCGTAATCAGATGGCTCAAGAAGATTTCGACTTGTATATCTTTGACGATTCTTACGAATGGTGTATCGCATCAACAGATGAATTAGTCAAAGAGCCTAAGACAGATTCTGACTTTTTAGTTGTAGGTATAGGAAAGGTAGATTTTTTAAACGGTGTGCAGTAGGAAAGCGGCTTTCATATGATGCCCGTCATCAAGTATTTCGATCCCGTAATGGGCGTCGACATCCACATAGTCGTATTGCCACCGCGAAAAATGGGGTCGGGTTTTACATTTGATATCAGGCGTCTTTGAATTGCACGAAAGAGAGCGTCGTGTTGGTTTTAGGGGAGACCCCATCTCTCGCAGCTTTGACGCTTTTCTGATGCCTTATTGCGCCCCGTAAGGCTGGGTCTGTCTTGTGTTTGGGGATGGAGTAAGTTGTTAGAAGAGGCTGAGCCTTTCCGACCTGCCGGTCTTGGTGGATGAGATAAGAATAATCGGTCGGAGAGCAAAATTTTGGGCAGTTATGCGGTAGTCGAGAAACAGAACGTCTCGACGCGGTGAAAACAACAAAAGGCAACCGGAAACCCGGTTGCCTTTTGTGTTTCTACAAATTTACTTCTTCTTTTTAGCTTTCTTGGCAGCAGCCTTAGCTTTGGCGGCGGCTTTCTTTTTCTGCAGCTTTGATTTTCTTGGAGTCGCCAGCGGAGCGTTTTTTCTGCCATGAAGCAGAGAATTTGGCTACTGCTGCGGCCAGATCTTTCTCAGATTTGGCGGCCAAAGATTCTTTCAACTTGGCTACGGTATCCACTGCAACTGGAGCTGTTTTCTCCACTTTTGCTACCGGCTTGGCTACTTTTGTGGGCTTGCCAGCTTTGGCTGGTCGGCCGGGCTTGCCAGCTTTTACTGGCTTGGCAGCTTTGGCTGGCTTTGCAGCTGCTTTTGCTACTTTTGCTGGTTTGGCGGCAGCGGCTGGTTTGGCTTTGGCAGGACGACCACGCTTTTTAGCGGTGGCGGCCGGAGCTGCGGCTGCGGCGGTTTGTGCTTTTGCGGGACGACCGCGCTTTTTTGCAGGAGCTTTGGCAGTTGCCATATTTAGATTCCTCTCTAGTGGATCGGTAGGTACTTAATTAAGTTTTCAATGCATCCGGAAGCGATGGGGCCACCTGTTGCCATGGTTTACCTGCGCCCGGCTTGTAAAACTGGATCGTTTCATGTCACCGCGCGCCGTACACCGACCCTTGGCTAAACCGGGAGTCCTACTCTACCTACCGGTTCTGCACAGGAGTAAAAACCAGCATCTCCTCGTGCGTTCTTTATTCAAAACTTCCAGCAAAACAAATGATCCTTACCGCAGATGCATTTGGCCGGGAATGTTATTTTAAATAAAAAACATTTGCACCTATTTTTTATAATAGTGCGTCATATTTAATTCTGGCAAGGTCGCAACAAGAAAAAAAAAGGCGGAACGGGTTCGGAATTACCCTTTTTACAATGCCGAGTGAAGGTTTAGGAAAGGTTTTGGCGTGGCTAAAGTCGTATTTGTTCGCCTGCCGTATTTGGAGGCAGGCGTAAAAAAGATGGCAAAATTGGTCCAAAGGACTCAGATTTTCTTTTCTGAAACCTTGAATTTCTGGATCAGAATTTTGGCTAAGGCGCGCGTGGCAGGGCCGGCGTGAGCAGGCATGGTCGAAATCAAAGATAGGGGTATGCGTCGTTCCGAACCTATTTCCAGAGGTAAATTCACCAGCTCACCCTCCTTCAGATTGTGCGTAATTCTGTGTTCTGGAAGAAATGCGAAACCGAGTCCGGCCATTACAGTATCCACGCTGGTGGCAAAATGGCTCACGGTCCAACGCTGTTGCGCACCCAACCACCCGGCATCCTGCTCGCGTTTGATTCCGCTATCCCGCACAACGATCTGGCGGTGATTTTTTAATTCGGCTTCGGTGATGTGCTTCATTTCAGCCAGCGGGTGCAATTTGTGCGCGACGGCTAACATACGCACCTCGATCAGCGGGTCGGCAAGAAACCCCGGTGGTGTTCTTGGGGTGATGGCAAGATCGCAACCGTGCCCTAGAACTGCCTCATCGGTGCCCGATAATGACGTTTCCAAAACTTTTATTCGGGTAAGTGGACTCAATGCGGAAAATTCCTGCAATGCGCATAGAACCTGGGGCATGGGCGTTAATGCATCTGTGACCAAGGTAACCACTGTCTCCCAGCCGCTCGCCATATATTCGGCGGCTTGTTCGGTGGCATACGCCTGGTCCAACAAATTACTGGCGTATTGATAAAGTGCGGTTCCGGTCGGCGTGAGCACTGCTTTGCGTCCATCTTGCTCCAGCGCAGGGCTCGGCAGCACTTCGTTTAGACGGGCAATGGCATAACTGATACTGGACTGGCTTTTATTAAGAACTTCCGCAGCTCGTGCGTAAGTGCCTTCATCGACAACGGCCTTAAATGCAGCCCAGTGTTCGAGTGTGATTTTGGGTATCGGGTTGTTTTTGCGCATTGGCCGGCATCCAGATCCATCGAAATTCCTGATCAATATACGCCAATAAATGCGGCAATTCATCGGTTCGCCGCGCCTACACTGCTCCTCAACATCAAGAGGAGGATATTTTCATGACCACTAAAATATTGCGTTTAGATACCAGTGTATTCAGCGAACAGGGCTCGTCGAGCAGGCTCAACCAGGCGGTGACGGAAAAACTGGAACACCTGTATGGCGAGGTTGAAGTGCGCCATCGCGATCTTGCGCGCGAGCCACTGCCGCATTTTTCTGCGGATGTCATCACGGCGTTGAACACTTCGGCGGAAGAGCGCACCGAGGAGCAAACAAGGCTCAAAGCGTTGGCGGATGAATTGATCGACGAATTATTTGCCGCTGACATATTGGTGGTTGCGGCACCCATGTATAACTTTGGTATTCCATCCACCTTGAAAGCGTGGATCGATTATGTGGCAAGAGCCGGCGTGACGTTTCGCTACACAGCGGAAGGCCCAGAGGGGTTGGTAAAAGGCAAGACGCTTTATCTGGTTACCACAAGGGGCGGTATACATAAGGATCAAGAAACCGATAACGAAATTCCGTTTTTACAAACCTACTTCCGTTTTTTGGGCATCACCGATATTCGCACGATTTATGCGGAAGGTTTGGCAATGGCCCAGAAGGATGAACAATTCGCTGCCGCACTTGCGTCTGTCGATCAACTGGTGGCAGCCTGACGATATTTACAAAGAGCGGTTGGAGATGACTATGACGATACGTAAACCGGTCGAAATGATCAGGGCACAGCCGGCGTCGGATGGCGCTGGTGTGAAAATGCTGCGGGTTTTCGGTGGTGGTCGGTCGGAGCGGTTTGATCCATTTTTGATGTTGGATGAATTCGGCTCCAGGGAGGCGTCGGATTATATCGGCGGCTTTCCTCCTCATCCCCACCGGGGTTTTGAAACCATCACCTATATGTTACGTGGCAAGATGGAGCATCGCGACCATCTGGGCAACGTAGGCCTGCTCAACGACGGCGATGTGCAATGGATGACCGCAGGCCGTGGCATCATCCACTCCGAGATGCCGCGGCAGACAGAAGGCCAGATGCGCGGTTTTCAGGTGTGGTTGAATTTGGCGGCCGAAAATAAAATGACGCCAGCGCATTATGAAGATGTCGCCGGGGGCAAATTACCGCGTTATAGCGTCGGCAGAAGTGAGCTGATTGCGATTGCCGGAGATGCGAATCTGGATGGTCAGCAGATCACCGGCTATTTTCAGCGTGCGGACACACTGCCTTTGTATTGGGATGTGCATCTTGCTGAGGGCGACATCATGCGTGTACCGGTTCCTGCGGGGCATACAGCGCTGTTATATACCTATGAAGGAAAACTCCGGCTGAACGAAACCCAGCTGCCGGCGCAGCATTTGTTGCGTTTGAATGATGAGGGAGATGTGCTGGTGGAAAATCCGGGGACTGAAACGGTGCGATTTATCCTTTTGGCTGGCAAGCCGCTGCGTCAACCGATCGTGCAATATGGACCTTTTGTGATGAATACGTCGGAACAGATCGAGCAGGCGCTGACGGATTATCGCTCCGGCAATTTCGGTCGGGTCTAAAAGATTCGGAATAATGTGTTTAGGGAAATAAAAAAGGCGGGTTCAACCCGCCTTTTTTGCGCCTGTGGTTTAGGACTAACTCACTTAAGAGGCATTCATCAAGCTGAGCGAGGATTGCTCGCGCATAAAATCTGCCCAGATTTCGTGCGCTTGACGCAACGGCATCATTTCCCACGCGTTGGAGGCGAACAGTTCGCGCAACAATTGATTGTTGAGCCTGTGGCCTGAGCGGTGACCTTTAAAATGGCCGATGACGTAGTGTCCCGCCAGTGACAGGTCGCCGACGGCGTCGAGGAATTTGTGGCGGACAAATTCATCTGCGTAACGCAGACCGTCACAATTCACCACTTTGTCGTTGGCAATCAGGATCGCATTGTCGAGTGAACTGCCGCGGGCGAGGCCGCGTCTTTTCAATGCCACCAAGTGCTCTTCAAAACCAAAGGTTCTCGCCCGCGCGACTTCTTCGCAGAACAGCTGCGAAGTAAATGGCAGCGATAAACGTTGCCGGCCGATCAAACGCTGCGAGAACTCGATGGACATATCCAGCCATGGCACGGCAGACGGCAAGTACGACGCGCTGGCTTTATTTTCTGTGATGCCTACGGGGCGATTGATAACGATGACCTGGCGCTCTGCCCGCTGTTGCACCAAGCCTGCTTTATGGATCAATTCGATAAAAGGAGCGGCGCTGCCGTCCATGATGGGCACTTCCGGTGCATCGAGGACCACGCGGGCGTTATCCACGCCCGAGGCATTCAGTGCGGCCATCAAATGCTCGATGGTGCTGACTCGGATGCCGCTGGCATTGCTGATGGTGGTCGACAGCTCGGTATCGGTCACTTTATCCCAGCGAGCCAGCACCACATTATCGGTATGGGTGACATCCCGGCGCACAAACTCAATGCCGGTATTCTCTTCCGCCGGTATCACGGACATCACTACGCGCAGCCCAGTGTGTAAACCGCGTCCCATGCAGACAAAGGAATCCGCCAGCGTTTGCTGTTTGAAGGACAAATCGGTATTGGCAAAAAATTCGCTCACAACATCTCTCTCGGTAGTTCAACCTTGCGGTTGGTTGTGCCTCTGAGGCAGGCATTTTTCTCAGTCTGGATATAGTTTTAGACGAGAGCGCCTTAACGTGAGCTGAATAGGGCAAAATCTTTTGCCAGGCCGGCCGGGGGCCGGGGGCGCGGGCGGGGTGTTATTCGGTGACGACCTTGTAGAGCAGCAGTTCAGGATCTTCGAGATCGATCCGCTGGCCGAGTTTAATGGTGCCCTGGCCGACGAGCGGGTAGTACTCGTTATGAATAAAGACGCTCTCGGCCCGCCCTGGGCGCACAAACGTACCATTGGTGCTGGTGTCCAGCAGTCCTACCTGGTGATCGCGCATCTGCAAAACACAGTGCCGCCGGGATATGGTGTCGCCGGAAATAGATAAGTCGCAGCTCTCCTCGTCGCGGCCTATATAAAAAGGCAGTTCTTCACGCTTGATCGCCGTCAGTTTGCCGCGATAAAACAGCTCGATCCGCACGAATTGCGCGATAACCACTTTGGCCGAGTTGGTGTTGAGACGAGTTGCGTAGGTTTTGTCATCAGACATGGCAAGAACTCTTTGGGCAGCATGGAGGCCAGGGCGGCGGCAATTCTGCCACGGCGCAATTGTCAGCGGTAGAGTTGATTTCGCCCGCGCGGGGGCAGAAGCGGATTTGCGTGCCTTTTCTGCTGTTCAATTTGATTTAATTTGCTTCAGGTCATATTCAGCGGATGCTTGTCACGATTGGCTGGCCCTATCACGGAGAGTGCACCATGAAATTGCTTCCAGTAACCCTGTTGATGTTTGTGTTGGGCTTGACTGCCTGTGAAGGTGGCGAAGAGCGCCACGTTCATTATTATTCGGGACCGGAGTTGTACGGCTTTAATATGATCGATTCCTACGATGTGGATACGGAGATTGATCACACCACTCCACTGGCTCTCCACCCATACGAGTACGAGGGTTTATTCGATTTGTCCTGGGATGTGGAAAGCCGCCGGGATTACTTCGTGGAAGTCAGCATTAATGATAGGCCTGTGTGGAATGACTCCTTTGTCGTTGGATCGGATTTGTGTGGCGTAGGCTTGGCTTGCGCTTCCCTTGGAACGTTTGTATGCCGCTACACCAGCGACTTTTATATGGGTTGTGGCCAATCGGTGGACGAGGCGGATTTCAATCTTATTTCTGTTTACGAGCTGATTGACGATTTACCGCAGCGGGTTTTTCTGAATTTGCGTGTTTGTGATACAGCGGGAGCGGGGTGCGAGACAAACAGTCTGGATGTCTGGCTTTATTAAGATCTGGCTTTATTAAGAACATCTGCGGCTTTTTCGCGGTCGCATTATTTTTATTCATTTTCCTCAAACTTTAACAACGGGCTCTGCGAGCCCGTTGCAGTCCGATTTTTTTATTTCCTCATACTATTTTTACTATTCGGTGGTCGTCAAATTTCTGTCGAAATTTGCATAAAACTCTCTCCGCAAAGGTGTGCTGTTCGTTTTTTCCACACGCCGCCCCGGCTTTTTGTAATTTTTTGTGCCAGCTGGCGCATTGGACAGGGTGCATTACACTTAGAAGCGTGTGCCCACCGGACCACGGATTTAGATCTATATTCCATAATTCAGAAGGATTCCTATGGCGAGCGTTAGCAGGTTATTGAGATTATCGGGTGATCTTGCAAGCCCGCGCCGCCTTTCACCATCTGCTGTCTGAACGAGTCTGTTGTAGCTGATGTTCGCGTCCCTAACCAGATCGAAGCCCTGCTCGCGCTGCCCGCCAGTCTGGGTCGTTTTGGCGTTGTTGCTGGTGCAGTTTTGGCAGGTTGCCGCGGCGAGCACCGGGGGTTGCGCTTTGAGCACGTGATGACTGAGAGCGGCGTGTCCGTGGCGGAGACCAACGCCATCGTCCAGGATCGCGAGGGGTTCATCTGGATCGGCGGGAGCAACGGCTTGGTGCGCTACAACGGCCACAGCTACGACATGTTTCTGTACAACCCCAAGGACGTGCACAGCATCAGCAATAATTTTGTATGGGATCTGCTGGTCGACCGTCAGGGGCAGCTTTGGGTTGCAACCACCAATGGACTGAACCGCTTCGTACCCGAAACCCAATCTTTCGAGCGTTATAACAATCGCCCCGACCAACCGGACAGCCTGATCAGCAATGACGTCTATACGCTGATGGAGGATCGGGACGGGCAGCTCTGGGTGGGGACGCGTCAGGGGCTTGACCGATTCGATCCGCGCACCAACCATTTTCAGCATTTCCGCCATAATCCTGAGGATCCGGGCTCGCTCAGCGATAACAGCATCACCGCGCTCTATCAGGACGCCCGTGGGATGATCTGGGTGGGGACTCAGCGGGGTTTGAACCTCTTCAATCCGCTCGATCAGACATTCAGTCTCTACCGTTACGATCAGCAGGGGCTGTTCTACGACCCCGCTATCAGCATCCGCGCCCTGGTGGAGGATGCCGACCATAACCTTTGGGTGGGCACCGACGAAGGGCTCTATCGATTCAATCAGAAATCCGGCGACGTGAGCCGCTATAGGAACGAGCCGGAAAACACCTCCAGCCTGACCGACAACCGCGTCTGGAATCTGCTGGTCGACAGCAAGCAACAGCTCTGGGTGACCACCGATCACGGCGGCCTGAATCTTTATCAGGGCGACGCGGATGGTTTTTTGCGTTACCGCCACGACCCCTATGACAGTTCCTCCTTGGCCAGTGACCAGGTGCGCGAGATTTTTGAGGACAGCGCCGGCGATTATTGGGTGGCCCTGTTTCCCTCGGGCGTAGATTATGCGGACCACACCGCCAGCGCCTTTACGGTTTATACACACACTCCGGAGGCTGCGCGCAGCATTAGCCACGACGCCATTCTCTCGATTGCGGCGGGCCCCGAGGGCAAGGTCTGGGTTGGCACTGAGGGCGGCCTGAATCTATTCGATCCTGCGACCGGCGGCTTCCGCCAGTTTCGCCACCAGCCTGGCGAAAAAAACAGCCTGGGGGCGAATGCTGTGCTGGCCATCAGCCGCGATAGCGGCGGTCGCTACTGGTTTGGCACCTGGTCCGGCGGTTTGAACCTGTTTCAGCCGGAGACGGGCACCTTCCGGCGCTTTATGCCGGATACGGCGGAGCGCAACAGCGTGAGCAGCGCCTACATCTGGTCGCTCCTGGGCGACAGTAAGGGGCGCCTCTGGATCGGCACCGAAGCCGGGGATCTTGATCTGTTCGATCCCACCACCGAGACCTTCAGCCACTTCACGCCGGATCAGCAGAACCCCAAAGCGCTGAGCGGCGGGTTTATGCGCGCCATTGTCGAGGATCGCAGTGGAGTAATCTGGATCGGCACCCTGCACGGCCTGAACCGCTTTAACGAGGCTGACGAGACCTTTACCCGCTATCAACATCAGGCGGGTGATCCGGCAAGTCTTCCGCATAACAGTGTGGCCACCGTATTTGAGGACTCCCAGAGCCGCCTTTGGGTGGGTACGGAAAGCGGCCTGGCGTTGCTCACCGACCGCGATAGCGGCCGCTTCAAGACCTACAGCTCCGACCATGGGCTACCCAACGACTCGATCATGGGGTTGCGGGAGGATGCTCAGGGCTTTATCTGGATCAATACCCTCGGCGGTTTGAGCCGCTTCGATCCTGCCACGGAGCGCTTTACCAACTACAACCGGCTCAATGGATTGGCAGGCAACATCATGAACCGCCCGGCGATACATTTTTCCGCCGCCGGCGAGATGTACGTTGGCAGTACCAAGGGCCTCACCCGGTTCCGCCCGGCGGAAGTTCAGGACAATGCCCTGGTACCACCGATGGTGTTCACGTCCTTCCGCGTGTTCAATCAGGAGGTGGAGCTGGGGCCGGGCTCGCTGCTGGAGAAAAATATCCAGTACACGGACCATCTGGTGCTCGATTACAAACAATCCATGTTCTCGCTGGATTTCGCCGCGCTGAGTTACCGCAATTCCGCGGCAAACCAGTACGCCTATCGCCTGCAGGGTTTCGATGATCAATGGATCAACGCGGGCCGCAACCACAGCGCCACCTACACCAACCTCAATCCCGGCGACTACACCTTTACCGTAAAAGGCTCGAACAATAACGGTGTCTGGAACGACGCCGGCCGCTCCCTGCGCATCACCGTGCTGCCGCCCCCCTGGCGCACCTGGTGGGCCTATGGCATTTATCTGTTGATCATCTTGGGCATTATTTACGCCTTCGTGCAGTCGCAGCGTCGCAAAGTCGAATTCGAGAAACAGAAAGTCGCCCATCTACGCGCCATTGATAAATTGAAAGATGAATTTTTGGCAAACACGTCGCACGAGTTGCGCACCCCTTTGAATGGCATCATCGGGCTCACCGAATCGCTGATCGACGATCCGAGTGCGGAGATGTCGGAAAAGGTGCGCAATTATCTAAAGATGATCGCCGGCAGTGGGCGGCGTTTGTCGAACCTGATCAACGACATTCTGGATTTTTCCAAAATCAAGAATCAGGGAATGGAATTGCGCTTGGCGCCGACCAATTTTGCCAACGTCTGCGATGCCGTTTGCATCATGTCCCAGGCGCTGGCGGATAAAAAATCCATCCGCCTGATCAACGATCTGCCCGATGACATGCCGCCAGTGCTGGCGGATGAGGATCGCCTGCAGCAAATTCTCTATAACCTGATCGGCAACGCCATCAAATTCACATTTACCGGGCACGTCAAAGTATTCGCCAAATGGGACGATGAATTGGTCACGGTTTTTGTGGAAGACACGGGTATCGGCATTCCCGAGTCTGATCTCGGTTCAATTTTCGAATCCTTTACCCAGGCGCGTGGCGATGCGGCGCGGGAATTCGAAGGCACCGGTCTGGGCCTTGCGGTAGCGAAAAATCTGATTGAACTGCACGGCGGCTCCATTTCGGTGATCTCGGAATTGAATAAAGGTTCGACCTTCCGCTTCACCCTGAAAATTTCTGATCAACCGGTCGCCCATCAGCAACGCGAAGCGGATTCCGCGGTGCGCCTGAATGCGGTGGTCGACGTATACGGCGATAGCGAAAGCGAGGTGGTGGTCACCGAATCGCCCAACGTGGATTCATGCAAATTTCACATTCTGGTGGTCGATGATGACCCCATCAACCGGCAGGTGCTGATCGGCCAATTGTCGCTGCACGATTATCAGATCTCCGAAGCATCCAACGGCCAGGAGGCGGTGGAGAAAATCAAATCCGACGGTACCGTCGATCTGGTGTTGCTGGATGTAATGATGCCGCGCATGACCGGTTACGAAGCCGCGATGCAAATCCGCGCCATCAAACCGGTGCATGAATTGCCGATTATTTTTATCACCGCCAAACATCTCGCATCGGACTTGGTCGCCGGATTTGTGGCGGGCGGCAATGATTTTCTGATCAAACCGGTTTCCAAAAACGAATTGTTGTCACGCACCAAAACGCACCTGCTGCTTATGGACGTTACACGCAATCTGGAAAATCTGGTCGAGGAGCGAACCAAAACCCTGGAGGAAGCGCAAAAGTCCCTAGAGACGGTCGACAACATCGTCAACCTCATCAACCAGCAGAGCAGTCTCGAAGGGCTGGCGCGCATCCTCCTGAAAGAATCCGCCAGCCTGCTCGGCAAGGATGCGGTGGGCGCCTTCTGGCTGCTCAACGAGCGCGGCAATGCCTACAACTTGATTTCGATTTATGGTGAGGACTCGGCGCCTCAGCTTTTACCCACCAGTATTCCGGCGAAAACGCTGGTGGCGGAAAACGGCGCCTGCGTGCTGGATTACGGCGTGCAGATAGTGGCGCCGGAAAATCTGGCCTTTGTCGCCCGTGCCAGCGAAAAAATCGACAGCGCTCTGGTGATGGCGATCGAGTCGGAGAATCAACTCGGCGCACTTATGGTATTTGGCAATCGCGTCGGCGCCGGTGCGTTTACCGAACGCGACCAGCAGCTTTTCGCGCGCATCGAGACCCACGCCATTTCCGCAGTGTCAAAAGCGCGCATGCTGGAGGCACTGCGCCGGCAGAACCAGAAGCTGGAGGAAATCAGCTACACCGATCAACTCACGCAGCTGCACAATCGCCGCCATTTGATTAAATACCTGCAAGGCGACATTGCCCTGTGCAAACGCCGCTATCAGGTGGCGGAATCCCAGCATCAATATCCGACGGATGCGGATCTGTTGTTCCTGCTGGTGGATATCGATCATTTCAAACCAGTAAACGATACCCACGGTCACAATGCCGGCGACATCATTCTGAAAAAATTCGCCACCGTGATGAAAAAAGTTTTCCGCGAATCCGACCATCTGATTCGCTGGGGCGGCGAGGAATTTTTGATTGTGGTGCGCTTTTTTGATCGCCGCGCCCTCCCCACTCTGGTGGAACGCTTCCGCCGCGACGTGGAGCAGATGGAATTCGATATAGGCGGCGGCACCAAACTCAATATCACCTGCTCCATCGGTTTTGCGTGTTACCCCTTCTATCAGCACCAGCCGGAAGCCTACACCTGGGAACAGGTGGTGGAGATTGCCGACCACTGCCTGTACGCGGCGAAAAAGACGCGCCGCAACGCTTGGGTGGGCGTGCATGGCAACAGCGCGGATACCATCGCCCTTTCCTTTGAAGAGGTGTCGAGTGATATTCCCGCGGCCATTGCCAGCCAGAATCTCGTGTTGATGTCCAGCATCGATCCCGACCAGCCGCTGATCTGGGAATAGCTTGAATTAAAAGTTCTTACCTGGGACCATTTCGAACCAGTCACAGTACTGCGTGTCAGTAACACCTCAATATCCGCTGCCGCCGTCTTCCGCGGTTGTCGCAGAACAACAAAAATCTTTAGGAATTGACCTGATGAGTGAGCAAAATCGCCCTGATAAAAAACGTTTTCGCGGTTTGGGAATAGTCGTAACCGTCGTGTTTATCGCTGCCATGGCGAGCCTGGCGTTGCTGAATCTGCCCAAGGGCATAGATATGGATCTCGATAAAATCGGCACCGGCAAACCGGCGGTGGTATTCGTCTACGACAGCAATCTCTCTGTCAGCGGGATGCAGACGGAAGCCATGAATAAGCTGCGCGACGATTACGATGAAAAACTGAATTTTCTGGTGGCGGATGTGGGCAGGCCGCAGGCGCGCGATTGGTTGCAACGTAATCAGGCGCGCGCCGCCGAGTTATTTTTCTTCGATGCCCAGGGCAGCATACAGCAGCGCCAGAGCGCGCCCCTGTCCGCCGAGGAATTGGCGGCGATTATTCACAGCAAGCTGAACATTCACCAATAAAATGCAAGCGGGCCGGTCAGCGGATCAGCGCGACTAAAGCCGCGGCCATTGCGCCGCCCGCCACTATCCAGGAGATCACCAGGAGTGTTCGCAGCCGCGCCGTGTCACGCTGAATTTTTTCCGCGCCCAATTCGATTCCCTGAATGGTCTGCTGCAGCTTTTCCGCCAGCACATGAATTGATTCGGCATTTTTGGTTGCCGCCGCCTGCAGCTCTTCAATTTGTTGCGCAACCACCGGATCCAGTTTTGCGGCGGCCGGTTTTTTGGTGAATGCGGGAATGGCCACAGTCGCAATTTGCGTGACGTGAGGCAGCAGGGCTTTGAGGATGGGAACTATAGCGGCCATAACAGAATACCCTTGAAAAGTCTGATCCCGGAGGCTCGCCCATCTACAGGTGGCCTGTCAACCGCTGGATCGATCATGCGACCAGACAGCCATTTTCGAGCCACTCCGCGACCATCTCTCCCGGCATAGGCCGGCTGACGTAATATCCCTGGGCGATGCCACAACGACACTCGCGCAGGAAATTCAGTTGGGCCTCGTTTTCCACCCCCTTCGGCGACGATTTCCAGATTCAGCTTTTGCGCCAGCGCTATGCTGGCTTCCACAATTGCCGAATCACCCCGCTCGGTCTGCAAATCGCGAATAAAGGTCTGGTCGATCTTCAGCAGATTGATAGGAAATTTTTGCAGATAACTCAGCGATGAATAACCTGTGCCGAAATCGTCGATGGCAGTGCGCACACCGAGCCGCCGCAGTGCATTGAGGGCCACTACAGCCTCTTCCGGATCCTGCATGATGATGTTTTCGGTGATCTCCAATTCCAGCTTCTCTGCCGGCATTTTTTCTTCGCGCAGAATTCTGTGCACTTTGCTGAGGAAATCCCGGTCGCCAAATTGCAGTGCGGAGACATTGACGGAAATACGCACGTAACCAAAGCCTTGCGCGCGCAGAATACTGTGCTGGCGACAGGCCTGGCGGATGATCCATTCGCCCACCGGAACAATCAGACCGGAAGTCTCCAACAGACCGACGAAATCCGCCGGCGACACCAGACCGCGCGCGGAGTGATGCCAACGGATCAGCGCTTCCAGACCTATGATGGCGCCGCTGCTGAGATCCATTTGCGGCTGGTAGAAAAGGCTGAATTCATTTAATTCGACGGCGCGGCGCAGCTCCGCTTCGAGGAGGAGAATTTCGCGGCTGCGTGCATTCATCTCCGGCGCATAAAAACAATATTGATTGGAGCCTGCCTTTTTGGCTTTGTACATGGCGGTGTCCGCATGCCGCAATAATTCCTCCGGCTGATCGCCATCCTCTGGATAGAGAGAGATGCCGGTGCTGAAGGTTGCATAGATTTCGTTGTCCTCAGTGAGGATCGGACGCTCGAATTCCTCCTGCAGCTTATTGACCACCGCCAGCACGTTTTGCGGTGTTCTGATGTCGGTGAGAATAATCGTGAACTCATCGCCGCCGTGGCGGGCAATGGTGTCATGGGGACGAAGACAGCGGCGCAGGCGTGTGGCGATCTGCGCGAGAAACTGATCTCCGGCGGCGTGGCCGAGGCTGTCATTGACGCGCTTGAAATTGTCCAGATCAATAAATAAAACGGCGACGTGATGATGGTTGCGTTTGGCCTGTTGCAGGGCGGAGCGGAACCGGTCGAGAAGCAGAAACCGGTTGGGCAGGCTGGTCAGACTGTCGTGAGTGGCCTGGTATTGCAGTTCGGTTTCAAATTTTTTGCGCTCGGAAATATCCCGCGCGATGATCGAGAGATATTTCACCCGGCCGGTGTGATTTTTATGTGCGAGCACCACAACCGAATAAGGCGCGTCGCCGCCATCTGCCGGCAGATCGGTCTCGCCTGTCCATATACCGTCGCGCAAAACCTCCGGCAGCGTTGTTTTCAGCAAGCGGACAAAATGGATGGGGAAAATATCATCGATCTGCCGACCTTTGACACTACCGGGGTCGGCAATTTTCAGAATGTGGCAACCGGCGGAATTCAAATACCACAACTTATTGGTGGGATGGATAATGCAGACGATATCTGGCGTGGCTTCCAGAATGTCCGCCAGCCGTCTGCGACTTTCCTCCGCCAGTATCTTGCCGGTGATGTCCCGGCTGGTGGAAACGAAGTGGGTGATTTCTCCGGCTTCATTCAGCAGCGGCGCGGTAACGCGTTCTTCATAAAATGCCCTGCCATCCTTGCGTCGCGTAATGCGGGTCACCCGGTGCTCGGCGACATCTTCCCCCGGCGCAAGCTCAGCGAAGGATTGCTCGGTGGGACACTGATTCTGGCGCGCGCGCAATTCCTCAATGTCATAGCCACTCAAACGTTCAAACGCCGGATTGATATATTCGATAAAACCGTCGCGGTCGCAAATGCAGATGCCGTCTGAACTTTGGGAAATGGCCAGCGACATTTTCCGCAGCATGCGCTCGGATTCATGGCGCTCAATGCGCACACGCGCTTCACGCAATTCTCGCTCGATCGTTGGCAGCAGGCGTTTGACATTGCCTTTCATGACATAGTCCTGCGCGCCGGCTTTCATAGCCGCCACGGCGGCGTCTTCGCCAATGGTGCCGGAAACGAAAATAAAGGGAGTTTCCACCGCTTGTGCGCGCAACATTGCCAACGCGCGCGTACCGCTGAACCCGGGCATGGAATAATCGGAAAGCACTATGTCCCACGATTGGGTCAGCGCCCGACTCATGTCACTCTCAGAATCCACACGTTGCCATTCCACGTCGTAACCCGCCTGTTGCAGAGAGTCTACGAGCAGCAAAGCATCATTTTCGTCGTCTTCGACGACCAGGGCTCGGAGCGGAATATCGGCGCTGGTCTTGTTCATTTCATCACTCACTTTGTCGGCGGGGGCTGATTGAGCAGCAGCCAATAAAGACCAAGTTGTCCTGCTGCACGCAGAAATTCATCAAAGTCCACGGGTTTGCGCACGTAGCTGTTGGCGTGCAGGGTGTAGCCTTTGAGCCGGTCTTCGTCCTCATTGGATGAGGTCAGAATCACCACCGGTTGAAATTGCGTGCGCTCGTCGGCGCGGATGCGGCGCAAGACTTCCAATCCGTCGATTTTAGGTAATTTCAAATCCAGCAGCACCACTGCCGGCATATCCTCCAAATCGCGGCCGGCAAATTTTCCTGTGCCGAACATATAATCCAGAGCCTCAACACCATTGCGTGCGACCACAACCTCATTACCGATCCTGTTGGCCGAGAGCGCGTCCAGGGTAAGCAGCTCATCGTCTGGATTGTCTTCCACTAATAAAATGGCTTTGTTATTCATGCCTGAACGCCCGTTTTTAATGTGAAATAAAACGTGGTGCCTGTACCCACTTGGCTCTCCGCCCAAATTCGCCCACCGTGTTTATGGACGATGCGCTGAACAGTGGCGAGGCCTATGCCGGTGCCCGGGAATTCACTGACGTCATGCAGGCGCTGAAAAGCGCCGAACAGTTTCTTGGCAAACGCCATATCAAAACCGGCGCCGTTATCACGCACAAAAAAGACTCGCTCCTCTCCCTGCTCCTGGCAGCCGATTTCTATAAAAGCAAAATCTTTCTGGCCGGTGAATTTCCAGGCGTTGTTGAGCAGATTGGTGAGCGCAATGCCTAGCAGACGGCGATCGCCGGAGGTGTGTAGATCCGGTTGAATATGACAGGTGACCTTGCGTTGAGGATTTGCCTGTTCCAGTTCGGCGCAGATTTCCCGCGCGAGAAGGCTGAGGTCAATATCCTCCCAATCGAGTCCCGTGCGCGATACACGGGAGAGATTGAGCAGATCGTCAATTAAATTGGCCATGCGCTGAGCCGCGCTGCGCACGCGTTGTAAGCGATCGCGGCCGCGCTCGTCGAGTATGTCGCCATAATCTTTTAACAAAGTGCTGGAAAAACCATCCATCGCACGCAGCGGAGCACGTAAATCATGGGAGACAGAATAACTGAAGGATTCGAGCTCACGGTTGATGATCTCCAGCTCTGCGGTGCGGTTTGCCAGATGTTGGTTGAGTGTCTGGATATGTTCGTTCTGGCGTTTGCGTTCGGTGACATTTTCCAGAATCCCGTCAAACATCAATCCGTCGCCGCTGCGTTTGGCGGCAATGGTCAAGGAGCCAAAAAAATCGCTGCCATCAAGTTTGCGGAAGTGCAAATCCATTGTGTGCATACGGAAGTTCCCTTTTACGTGCTCCTGATAAATCATCCAGTCCTTGGCTTCATAAAATAAGGATTGCAGGGTCCGGCTCATGAGTTCTTCCGCCGACGCGGCCGCAAAAATATCCACCATGGCGGGATTCACTTCGCGGAAATGAGTAATGTCTTTTCCCAGGATTCGGAAAACACCGACCGGCAGATTGGTAACCAGATCGCTCAGTCGTGTTTGTGCCGCAAGGCGCGCGGCTTCCGTTTCCTTGCGCGTGCTGATATCGCGAATAATCGCGGTGACCCATCGCTCTTCGCCAAAACTCGCCGGACTGAAACTGATTTCCACGGGAAACTCACTGCCATCTCTGCGCCTGCCGATGAGATCCGCATTGGTGCCGATGTGATCCGTATGTGTGCCGAAGGTGCGCGGGTTGGTTTGGGTTTGAGATTGCTGACGGTGGGCGAAGAATTCCTGGTGCATACGCTCTGGAATCAAAATCTCCATAGGGCGGCCGATCAATTCTTCACGGGTGTAACCAAACCAATTTTCGCTTTGGGCACTTGCCATGCGCACCACGCCGTCTTTGTCCGTAATCACCACCGCGTCCGGCGCTGTGTCCAGGAGGATGCGGAAGCGCGCTTCGCTTAAACGGATCATTTTTTCCTGTTGTAAACGCTCCATTTCCTTGCGTGCATAACTCCAGCTGGCAAAAGCGAGAACGCTGATGGAAATGGCGCCGGCAAGCACAAAGGAGTAACCAATTTGCTCGTGTTGTGCGAATTTATAAGGTTCCACGAGGGTGACAAAAGCGAGCCATAGCAGTACGGCCAGGACGATGCTGGAGGGAAAGAATATCCATGAAAAGTGCAAAAATTTTTGCATCTTTATCGTATTCGTCATTTTTATTGTTCTGCCTGACGCGCATATCTTACTCGATAAAAATAGCACAGGAAGATTTCCTGTCCTCTGGCTTGGCACACCAGGGCGCAATATTGACGCGTTTATTTGTGAGGTAAGAGTGAAGGAAGAGCAGGGAGAATTTGATGCTGGGAATTTTGTAATTAAAGCGGCAATTCCTTATGCCGCCTTTTTAACTTCAACGAGATGATTCTGCAATGGCGAGTTGTTTGGCTTTGCCGAAATCCGTTTTCCCCGAGCCGAGTTTTGGCAGACTTTCCAAGCGGAACCATTCGGAGGGTAGCGCGAGCGGATTCAAACCTGCGTTAAGCATTTGAGGTTTGAGGCTTTCCGGCTGCAAATCAAAATTGTGCAGCGCCACCAGCTTCTCACCTTTTTTGGCATCCGGTAATGCAACGATGATGACTTCCTTTTCTGCGTCATCAAGCAGTGCACGAATGACATTTTCCACTGCACCCAAACTTACCATTTCGCCAGCAATTTTGGCGAAACGGGAGTAGCGGTCGACAATAAACAAATAACCGTCTTCATCGATATAGCCTTTATCGCCAGTGATGTACCAGCGTGTGCCGTAAATCTCTTTGATCACGCTGGCGGTTTTTTCCGCATTATTTAGATAACCCTGCATCACCTGCGCGCCGCCGATCAGAATCATGCCGGCTTCGCCAGTGGGCAGTTCAACAAAAGTTTCCGGATCGACGATCATGCAACTGGTGCCCGGCAGTGGCATGCCGACAGAGCCTGATTTATTGCCGCGCTGCACTTGAAAAGTTTGGGTTTCCATTTTGTCCGGCAGGTTGACGCTGGCAACCGGCGTCGTTTCGGTGGCGCCATAACCTTCAAAAAGTGGTTTATTAAATTTCAATTGAAAAGCGGTGCGCACGTCCTCGCTGAGTTTTTCTGCGCCGGCGACAACAACACGCAGACTGTCCAGCATCAGCGGCTGCACTTTATGATTGCGGCAATAGAGGCGCAGGAAGGTGGAGGTTCCGCACATGATGGTCGCGCGGTAACGCGCAATGGCTTTGGCGCACCCCAACGCGTCCGTCGGATCGGCGTGACAAATCATCGGGCAGCCTTCGAGCAGCGGCAAAAATTGTGTGATGGTCAAACCAAAGGCGTGGAACAGCGGCAGGTTGGCGATGATTGCGTCGCGGTCCTCCATATTGAGCACTTCGGCCACCTGCTTAACATTCGCGACAATATTTTCGTGCGAGAGCATGACGCCTTTGGGAGCGCCTTCACTGCCGCTGGAAAACAAAATGGCCGCTGTGTCCTGGGAATTCTGTCGGCTCGTGTAGATGGTTTTCAACAACCAGCCTGGCGTGCATAACACGCCGATAAATGTGAGCAATTTTTCCCACACAGGAACGGCGCCGTTCAGCTGTTCCAGATCCACCACATCCAGATCCATAAACAATTCCTGCAGATGTATGCCGCGCGCTTCCAATTTGCGCATAAAACGGTTGGATGTGTAGATGGTGCGGATGCCGGCTTGATTTATCGCCTGCTCCAAAGCCTCCCGGCTCGCGGTGTAATTCAGATTGACGATGGTTTTGCCGGCCAGGAGCACCGCCATATTCATCAGCGCACCGGCGGCGCTGGTGGGCAGGAGAACTCCGATATTCTGTTCGAGTTTTTTCGGGCGCACACGACGCGCCAATATCAGGCTGCCAGCGAGCGCCTGATTGCCGCTGAGTTCGCGATCCATGGTGAAATCCGCCAGCGCGAGATTGCTGCCGGTTTTTTTCGCGCTGGCAATCCAGGCGCGGCTGATGGTGGGCAGGGTTTTGACATGCTCATTCCAGGAGGTAATGCTCAAATCAAAAACCCGCCGCTTCAATACATCCGCTGTGGTGCTTTTCGGCAGCGGCGCGCCGAAGGCGACAATCAGATCGCGATTCAATAAGGAGGAATTGGCTTTCAGGCGCGCCGATGAGCGGGAAAATTGGCTGCCCCACAAACCGCGCAAATAAAAGGGCACTATAACGACGTCGTCATTCACCTGTTCGCAAGCGCGCTCGTAACCGCGGCGAAAATCCGCCAGGTGACCAGTGCGGCTGATGGTGCCTTCCGGGAACAGGCATACCACATCACCGCGATTTAACGCCTCGGCAACCTCTGTCAGCGCCTTGCGGCTGCGCGGGCCGGATTCGATGGGAATGCAGCGGAATAAATCGAAAAACCATTTCAAATACCAGCGCTGATAAATTGAGCGCAGCATCACAAAGCGCAAGGGGCGCGGACAGGCGAGCTGCAGGATCGCCCAGTCAATCCAACTCACATGATTGCCCAGCAGAAGCACACCGCCTCGGGTGGGAATATTTTTCATGCCCTGCACCGCCACTTTATAGCGGCGCGACAGCAGGTAACCGAGGAGAAAACGCATCAGACTCTGCGGCAGTTGGCTCACCACGTAGACGCAGCCGATCACCGCGACCACGGCAATCAACATCAACAAAGTTTTACTGCTCCAGCCGAAATAGGCGAACACGGCGGTGAGAATCAGGAAACTCAGCATCACCATGTTCTGCACCCAGTTGTTGGCTGCGAGAGTTTTACCGAGTTCGTGCTCGCCGGCGTAATACTGGATCAGGGAATTTAATGGCACGATAAAAACGCCGCCGGCAAATCCGACAAACAAAAAAATCGCCGCAAATGCCCAGCCCGAGGTGGCGCCCGGCAGTAACCAAAGGCCGATGGCGATGCCCAATGCGCCGAGGGGCAGCAAACCGGTTTCGATGTAATTGCGGGAAAATTTACCCGCGAACATGGAGCCCAGGGCGATCCCTATTCCTGAGCAGGCAAGGATGCCCTGCACCAGAATGGTGTTGTCGTTGCCGAGCGTCTCTTTGTAGAACGCCGGGAAGGCGGCCAGCATGACCTGACCTACTGCCCAGAAGGTCGCCAAACCGATCACCGACAGACGGATCACGCGGCTGCGGCTTAACGGGCGTATGTCCTCTTTGAAGGTGCGACCGGTCAGGTAGCGCGACCAGGAAAATTGTTCGGTCACGCCGGTGGGCAGCTGCTCCGGCAGCCGGTACATCATCACCACCTCAACCAGGCTGTTGAGGATCAGCAGAAATCCGATCGGCGCTATGGCGCGCAGCACTTCCGCTTCGGATTCCAGTCCGCCGGCGTAGCGGTAGCCCGTTTCGAACAGGACCGAGTAGACAAAAATGCCCGCGAGTATCGCCACTATGGAAAGTGCGGACACCACGCCATTGCCCTCGCCCAGGCGCTCTTTGCCAAACATTTCCTTGATGTAGCCGTATTTGGCGGGGGAATAAATAGCGGATTGGGCGGCCAGCAAAAACGTCATGGCGAAAGCCGCCCAGAACCAGCCGAGGTAATAGAAAAGTGTGATCAACACGGTGCACGCCACGGCCGCCCAGGCCGACAGGCGCATGACTTCGGTTTTGCGGAATTTGTCAGAGAGAAAACCGGCGGGGTTCAACAGCAGGATAAAGGGCAGCAGGATCAGGCTGTTGACCAGTGCGGTCAGCATAATTTGCGGCGGTCCGTCGTAGAGTTTGAAAACGGTATTTTGAATGACGATCTTGTGGCCGAGATCGACAAAGGCATTCAAAAAAACAGCCGTAAAAAAGGGAATAGCGCCGGTGAAATGGCGTAACTTCTTCATAGCTACAATCCTTTAGCGGGCAAGATGGTGCCGCGATTTTGTTGGTTGTTGTCCGATGCTGCTGTGGGCGGTTCGATTCAGCAGGAGGAGTATGGCGCAAAACGCCGTCCCGGTGGCGGCCGCAAGTGCGCGACTGGGTGGGAGAATTCGCTGTGCCTTGCCTCATTAGTCAGATCAAGCGAGGCATTTCTCCAAGCGGCTAATCTGTGTCTATAGTTAATCGGGTCGGCTGCACACCGTGACGCTGCGCATCACGGACCGTCTCGGTCCAACGTTCACGGTCAAGCCTGAAGCGCCCTAGCCGCTTGGCAGGGATTGGTACAGTTTGTGTTTAACAGCCAACGGTAACGAAACGACTGTCACAATTGGGGTACACCATCATGAGTCTCGACAAGAAATACCTGAAATCCAAACCTGTCTGCAAAGTCAAATTCACCGCCCCGCCGGAACTCGCCAAAGATGCCAGAAAGATCTATCTGGCCGGCGACTTCAACAATTGGGATTTTCAAGAGACTCAGCTGAAAAGACAGAAAGACGGCACCTACGCGACAACTTTGGAATTGGAGGCGGGTGCGGAGTACGAATACCGCTATGTGCTCGATGGCGAGCGCTGGGAGAACGACTACACGGCGGACAAATATGTACCGAGCAAGATTTGCGCTGTCGATAATTCGGTAGTGGTGGTTTAGACGGGTGTTTGCAGCGAGTTGAGCTTTGCGCAGTTGCGAAGCAAGGCTGCCCCAAAATGATCAGTATCTCCTGAAAAAGAAAAACCCCCTTGGTTTGCACCAAGGGGGTTTTTTATTGGACCGATTACTAAGTGGTCTTAGTAGTCGCTTGAACCCAATGCTGGGTAAGCGTTCTCGATCAGCATGATGAACTGCTTGTGGAACCAGCCACCCGCGTGCGGAGACAGAGCGGGAACCACATCTACTGTTTTATCGCCGTCACGAACGCCGCCGGGGGTACACATGGTATCCAGTGTCTTACCTGCGTATTTCGGATCAGCTGCGCTGTCAACGACGGCTTTATCGACCGCGTCAAGAGCGTTGTAAGCGGCAGAACCCTGCGGGTATTTACTTACGTCAAAGGAAATGCCGTCTGCTTCACCCGGTGGCTTCATCCAGAAGAACGCGTGCAGGTGTGACTTAGCAGGAATTGGCGATGCTTTTGGCACTTCACCCACACCCGCTTTATTCACGTTACACCAGTGACCGCGATGCGCACGTCTGTCGACCCGCTTGGAGCTGTCGGTACCTTTGGTGCCAGTGCCGGGTTTTGGACGGTTAGCCTGACCCCAGCCGTTACGGGCGGTGTCGATAATGAAGCCGGGCTCCCAACCAGACTGTACTGAACGGAAGCGAGCACTGAAGGCGTCGATAAAGCTCAGTTCGTCAACGGCCTTGTTCCATTCGTACCAGTCGCTCAGAGCCATACGGTCAGCTTCGGCATTGGAGATCAGCGGCTCTTCTACTGGTGTGTAACCAGAAGTATTAGAGGCGAAACCTTTTACTTTACGGAAACCGTCGACGCCATCGGTGTTAGCACCTTTAATCAGTGCTTGGTAACCGGCAACCGCACGCTTGAGGTTACTGTCATTGCTCATGGCATCATCCCAGCCCAACCAGCCTGCGTGGCCGATGTCCAGGTAGGTGTACACGTTGTTGCTCGTGCCGCCCGCGGTGCCCGCAGTGTAAAGCTCTTCGATGGCGATCTGCAGACCGCGACCGTAAACACCCAGACCAGCGGCCAAGCCAGGAGAGGTGTAGGTCAACAGGGTGTCACAGTAAGTGACGCCGTTGGCGGTGGTCAGCTCAGGCCATACCAGAGAAGGACCGTCTGGGTTCAACTCGGTATTGGTGATCATGTTGGGATAAGAATCCGGCTCCAGCAGGGCCACGATACGCAGGTCTTTGTACTCGGGCTTTTTGTTGAAAGCACTGGTAATGACGCGCAGGTAATCGTTGCGATACTTGTCCATACCGCCCAGAGTTGGGTTGGTATCTTTCGGTTTGCCGATTTCATACAGCTGGCCGTTAGAGGCGAAGGCAGCGCAATCGCGGTCAGGCAAGTTGTAGATGATGACTACGATAGTCATCGGCGATTTTCGACCGTCGCGGGCTTCAAAGAATTTCTGCTGCGCTACGGCTGCGTCCAAGTGACCTTCCAAAGAACGTCGTCCGGCGGCGGGATCACCATAGATGGTCGCAATAGAGTCCATCCAAACGGCGCTAGGCTGACGCTGAATGTATTTGATCTTGTTAACCAGAGCTGTGTCGTTTTTAACGACTTCCAGTGAATAATCCATCATGGTGCTGATGTCGGGACTCAGATAGAAGTAAGAGTCCACAAATGGGTTGCCGGTAGTTTGCAACGCGGCGCCGGGCGTACCTTTGGCTTGCTCAGTCAGAGGGATGGTGCCGTCGTAAGTAGCTGGATCGACCACCGCAACATCTGAATTGCCCAATCCGCTGGAGCTGCTGGAAGAACTGGAAGAAGATGAGCTGCTAGAGGAGCTGGATGAGCTGCTTACACCGGATGAGCTGGATGAGGAGCTGGAAGATGATGAAGATGAGCTGGAGGAGCTGGTCACATCACCGGATGATGAGTTATCGCCCCCCGCCACAAGCGGACAGAATGGCTACAGAACTTGCCAACAGCGTTGTGGCAACGATCCTGTAGCTGAGACACCTCAGGTTTTTGGATAGCATGGTTTTCTCCGTTGCGGATCAAGTGAGAATCCGACTGACTGATTGTTATGTCTTAATTTATATCGCCCAATTTTTTATCTTGGAAACCTAAGGCTGGTCACGCTGACTGGATCAACAGTCCGCCCGATGTTTCACAGACGCATTTTACCTACTCGCTTTTGCGGTTCTGCCGTTGGGATCACAGATTTTGGAATAAGATCGAATCGACCATTAGATATCGCGCACGTTTTCCTGCTTTTTTATGGCGCTAGTGATGGATTGCTGAATTTTTTTGTGACGCTGTGCCGATATTGTTGTGATGAAAAATGCATTTTTCTTTCTGTCGTCGCGTGAGAAGAAAAATCGCGTCGGCCGGCAGGGATTGGTTTGGAGGGTTATTGCTGTTTTGACAAACCATTATTCGTGAACCGATACGGGATAATTCGGCGCCGTGTTTTGCTTCAGCCCATAAAAAAAGGCGGCTGAATTTATATCCAGCCGCCTTTCAGGTCATTGCTTAGCGTGGTATTACCACATCATGATCTGGCTCTTCACGTACTGACCGGATGGAGTCAGGTCACCGTCGCTCCAACCGCCGTTTTCGCCATTCGTGCCCGGCTTCAGGATGGACGCTCCCTCCAACTTGTCGCTGACGGACCAGTTGGCGTGACTGATGTTGTTGTCATAAAGGAATTCCATCCAGGCGTCGGATTCTGCGACATCCATAGCGCCGTCGCCGCTCGCACTGACTGTGCCCCACTCTGTAACGAACAGCGGGATACCGTTGCGCAGCGCGGTGCGGGCGCGGGCGCGCTCCTGCTCTTTATGGCTGGCGGCGTAGAAGTGCAAGGTGTAGGCGATGTTGACGCCGGCGATCGGATCTTCCGAGGCTTCATCGACAAACTGTGAATAGAACGGTGTGCCGACGATGATCAGGTTGTCGGGGTCTATGGCGCGGATAGCCGCGATCACATCCACCGCATAAGCCTTGATGGTTGCCCAGCTGGTTTTGTTGTCCCAGCCGCAGATAGTGGCGCTGGTGGGGCAGTCCGGCTCATTGTAGATCTCATAGATCACATTGTTGCGATTGCCATAGGTGCGCGCCATTTCCTGGAAGAAAGCGATGGCTTGTGGCTTCTGATCTTCGGCGTTGTGGCTGTGCCAATCGATGATCACATACATGTCGTTGGCAATTGCCGCATCCACGATGGTCTTCACGCGATTGACGTTGTTGGTAGGATCGGTCAGATAGCCGTCGGCGGTATCAACGCCCATGGCGGCCCGCACTAAACGAGCATTCCAGTCGCGCTTCAGGGTTTGGACGACGCCAGGGGTGTAGAACTTGCCGCCATCCTCGACGAAGCTGGACCAGAACAGGCTCATGCCGGCGATGCTGCCGGGCTGTCCGCCAAACAGAACCTGGTTGCCACGAGTGGTGATGGCGGGCGTGCCGACAATGTTGTCACTGCCGCTGCCAACCGATCCTGTGGGAGTTTTGGCCGGGTTGCCGCACTGGGCTCCGGGGTAGACGCCGATGTCGTCGAGGAAGACATCAACATCGGAAAGACCCAAATTGAAGGTGAGGCGCGCCGAGGTGTCGGTGACGCTGGCGGTGAAGGTGTGTTTGTGAGCCTGATAGGTGGTGGAGAGCACCGGATTGTAGGCACCCTCGGTAATCACGCTGTCGTAACCGGGTGTACCGCCCTGGTCAATGTTGACGCCGATGGTGCGGCTGGCTTCGCCTTTAGCGCTGAAGCAGATGGAGTACTGCTGCCCCTGGGTGACGGAGATGGCGTGAATCAACTGCACATGCCAGTCCATGCTAGTCACGGAGCTGATAGTGGCTTTGATTTCATTGTTCCAGGAGAACACCGCACTGCCGGGAGTGGACACACTGCCGATGTACTGGCCTTGGCCTTTTGCCAGGGTTCCATCAGTTTCCAACAAGTTGCCTATGTCCGAACCGCCCGAGCTGCTGGACGAGCTGGAGGATGATGAGCTTGAGCTGGACGAACTGGACGATGAGGAGCTGGACGAGCTGCTGCTGGACGATGAGCTCGACGAAGAGCTGCTCGATGAAGAACTAGAAGAGCTGGATGAAGAGCTTGTGCCACCGGATGAGTTGGTGCCGCCGCAAGCAGCCAGAATAAGTGTGAGCGCCCCTGCGCCGATCAGCTTTGGCAAGCTTCGCTGCTGCATGTTGCTGAGATCGAAAATCATAATCTTCCCCGCGATTGTTAAATTGTCTATGACCATATGACGGGCGGCGACTATACAGGAGATTGCGGGGCTTTTCGCTGTGGACCCTATTATCAAGGCGTAGAAGTGCGAACTGGCATATGAATTTTTAGACAATAGCGCCAATAAACGACTCGGGCTGACACAAAGTGAGCGGGCGGTTGAAATAGCCGCCCGCTACCTTCTTAACGCTCTGCCAATTCCTGGCGGGCAGTCGCAATTGCTTTGCGCACTTGCTCCGGGGCTGTGCCGCCGATGTGGTTGCGAGCGGCGACGGAACCTTCCAGGGTCAGTACCTTGAACACATCCTCTTCTATGCTGCCGCCAAATTGCTGCAGTTCCGCGAGGGACATTTCCGATAGATCCTTGCCAGTCTTGACGCCATGGCCCACCGCCTTGCCGACGATTTCATGGGCGTCGCGGAAAGGAGTGCCGCGGCGCACCAGGTAGTCGGCCAGGTCGGTGGCGGTGGCGAAGCCGCGTTTGGCCGCTTCGCGCATCACTTCGCGTTTGGGTTCCAGGGCTGGGACCATATCGGCGAAGGCGCGCAGGCAGTCGCGCACCGTATCAACCGCGTCGAACAGCGGTTCTTTGTCTTCCTGATTGTCCTTGTTGTAGGCCAGCGGCTGCGACTTCATCAGCGTGAGCAGGGCGATCAGGTGGCCGTTGACGCGGCCAGTTTTGCCGCGCACCAGTTCCGGTACATCCGGGTTTTTCTTCTGCGGCATGATGGAAGAGCCGGTGCAGAAGCGGTCGGGCAGGTTGATGAAGTTGAATTGTGAGGAAGTCCAGAGGATCAGCTCTTCGCTGGCGCGGGACAGGTGGGTCAGCAGTATGGCGGCGAAGCTGCAGAATTCGATGGCGAAATCGCGATCGCTCACCGAGTCCAGCGAATTGCGGGTCGGCTGGTAAAAGCCGAGCTGGCTGGCGGTCATGTCCCGGTCAATGGGATAGGTAGTGCCGGCCAGGGCGGCCGAGCCGAGGGGGCATTGATTGAGGCGGCGGCGGCAGTCCATCAAGCGGCTGTAATCGCGGTTGAGCATCTCGTACCACGCCAGCAGATGGTGGCCGAAGGTGACCGGCTGTGCGGTCTGCAAATGGGTAAAGCCCGGCATGATGGTGTCCGCTTCGCGCTCGGCCAGACCGACGATGCCCTCTTGCAGGCGGGTGAGTTCTTTGGCGATCACGTCGATCTCATCGCGCAGATACAGGCGCACATCGGTGGCCACCTGATCGTTGCGCGAGCGGCCAGTGTGGAGTTTTTTGCCGGCGATGCCGATCTTCTGGGTCAGCGCGGATTCGATGTTCATATGGACATCTTCCAGCTCTACCGACCACGGGAATTCACCCTTGTCGATTTGCGCTTCAATTTCTTTCAAGCCGGTTTGAATCGCGTTTTTTTCCGCGTCGCTGAGAACGCCCACGCGGCAGAGCATTTCCGCGTGGGCGATGGAGCCGCGGATGTCCTGTCGGTAGAGGCGTTTGTCGAAATCGACGGATGCGGTGAAGCGCTGGACGAACGCATCTGTGGCTTCACTGAAGCGGCCGCCCCAAAGCGTGCTGGTGGTATCGTTCTGGCTCATGTCGGGCTCCTCTGCCGCGTCTAAACTTGGTGCATAGGCGTCCGGTGGGGTTGCTACACTGCCGGGCCGCGTGGAAAAGTGGCGGATTATAAACAAAGCCAGAATTCATCGGGGGGATTCCATCAGCTCAGGCGGACGCAATTTCAAGGGCGATTTTCTGCCCAATCTCTGTACCGTGCAGGCGGTCTTCCATCTCATTCTGGTGGGAGAGCTGCTCGCCATTGCCTTGACGGTGGCCCTGAGCGGCGTGCTCGACTTCAGCTGGAACCGCCTAGGCGTCCTGTCGATGCTGATTCAGTGGATCGTGCTGGCCAGCGCCGCCTGTCTCTGCCCGCTGCGGCCGTGGTTCCGGCGCCGCCATCCGATGGTGGCGGGCCTGGTGAGCTATGTGCTGGTGCTGTGCATCACCATGCTGTTTTCTTACGTAGGCACTTTTCTGCAGGCGCCGTCTCCTGAAGTCAATTGGGATCAGCTGCTCACCAATCTGATGTTGGCGGCGGTCTTCGCCGGCATCGTTTTGCGCTACTTTTATCTGCAGCAACAACTGCGCAACCAGCAGCAGGCGGAGTTGACTGCCCGCATCCAGGCGCTGCAGGCGCGCATCAGGCCCCATTTTCTTTTCAATAGCATGAACAGCATTGCGAGCCTGATCGACTTTGATCCGGCAGCGGCGGAAAAAATGGTGGTGGATTTGTCCGAGCTGTTTCGCGCGTCGCTGAGTGATCCGGGTTTGATTCCGCTGGAGCGCGAGCTGGAGCTGTGCCGCCGCTTTGTCGCCATTGAGCAGATGCGCATCGGCGAGCGCCTGCAGGTCAGTTGGGATGTGGATGCGATGCCTGAAGCCATGGTGCCGAGCCTGCTGTTGCAGCCGCTGATCGAGAATGCGATTTATCACGGGATTCAGCCGCTGCTGGAAGGCGGTACGGTCGCAGTTGCGGTAAAAGCTGCGGGTACCCAATGTCAGATCCGTGTGCGCAATCCGGTTGGTGATAAACGCCAGGCGAGTAATCGCGGCAATGGTTTGGCGCTGGATAACATTCGCCATCGTCTGGATGCGCATTACGGTGCAAAAGGCAGTCTAACTGTCGACGCAGGCGCCACCCACTATGAAGTCACGGTGATTTTTCCCCGTGTGCCGCCAGCGGTGACCTGAGGTTGCTGGCCGCCCCCGCCTTTCGCGCAGCTGCTTTGGCCTACACTTAAAACGCAGGATCCAACGGCACGAACCCAAAAAACAACAATGGCTTACGGGACGGCACCGCAGAGGCGGACCAGCCCGCATAATTTGGAACTTGATGTGTGATGCATGTATTAGTCGTGGATGATGAAGCGTTGGCCCGCCAAAGGTCCATGCGCATGATCGAAAACATTGACGGTTACGATGTGGTGGGAGAAGCCGCCAATGGTGAGGCAGCTCTCAAGGCGATTCAGAACCTGGATCCCGACATAGTGCTGTTGGATATCCGTATGCCTGGCGAGGACGGCCTAGTCACGGCCAAGAAAATCGCCCAATTAAATGATCCACCGGCGGTGATTTTCTGCACCGCCTACAACGAATATGCGGTGGAGGCTTTTGAAACTCTCGCAGTGGGCTATCTGCTCAAACCCCTGCAGAAAGAACAGTTGTCAGCCGCGCTGGAAAAGGCGCGCAAGTTCAGCAAATTGCAAAAAGCCGCGCAAAACCAGAGCGGCGATCGCAGTGAGCGCCGCCGCAATATCGCCGCCAAAACCCGCCGCGGTGTGGAGTTGGTGCCGATCGAAGAGATTTATTGTTTTATCGCCGATCAGAAGTACGTCACCATCATGCACGGCGGTGGCGAGACGCTGATCGACGACACGCTGAAAGAACTGGAAGAGGAATTCGAAAGCGTTTTTGTACGGGTTCACCGCAATGCGTTGGTGGCCATCAACGAAATCGAAAAGCTGGAACGCATGCCCACGGGGCAATATGAATTGCAATTAAAAACCACTCAATATCGCCCGGTGGTCAGCCGCCGTCACGTCGCCTCCGTGCGCGAACTGCTCTCCAATCTCTAATTAATTGCTTATTGTCACACTCTGCCGCGCAGGCGGCAGAGTTGCCTTTCCCTTGATTTATTTTCGAGCCATTTATTTATTTACAGGACGGGTGCGGCCAGTGTCGTCGATGGCGACGTAAACAAACTCGCCCTCGGTCACTTTCTGCTGCGTGCGGTCGTAATGTTTCACCCAGACTTCCACTCGTGTCTTGATGGAGGAGCGGCCGATTTCAAGGATGTCGCAATAACAACTCACCGTAGCCCCAACCGGCACCGGGCGTAAAAAGGCCATGCTGCCCACCGCCACTGTGGTCACCCGGCCTTTGGCCACTTCGCGCGCCACTATGGCGCCGGCCAGATCCATCTGGGCCATCAACCAGCCGCCAAATACATCGCCATTGGAGTTGGTGTCTTTGGGCATGGCCAGAGTCTGCAGTGCCAACTCGCCTGAGGGAACGGGATCTTCGTCGATTTTCGCCATATGGATAACCTTGTTCTTCGCGAGTTTTTGGGAATTGTAGTGGGTTTCTTTATACATGCTCATTGTTTCGTTAATACGCTCGGCAACCAGGTGACCAGTTCCGGCCACGCCGCCACCAGCGTCAGCACAAGCAGCTGCATCACGATAAAAGGCACCACGCCGCGGTAAAGCGTGCGGGTGGCGATTTCATCCGGCGCCACTCCGCGCAGATAAAAGAGCGCGAAGCCGAAAGGTGGTGTCAGAAATGAGGTCTGCAGATTGAGAGCAATCATTATGCCGAGCCATATGGGGTCGATACCCATGGCCAGCAGAATCGGCGCCACCAGGGGCACCACGACAAAGGTGATTTCGATAAAGTCGAGGATAAATCCCAGCAAAAAAATAACGGCCATCACCACAAACAGGGCGGTGTAAACACCTCCCGGCAGATGGTGGAAGAAGGTTTCGATCATGGCCTCGCCACCCAGGCCGCGGAACACCAGTGAGAACACCGATGCCGCCAGCAGGATAGTGAACACCATGGCGGTGATTTTGGCGGTGTCCTGCGCAATTCCCTTGAGTTTCTCAAGACAGAGCTGACGTTTGGCCAGGGCCAGCAGCGTCGCGGCGGTCGCCCCCACACCCGCCGCCTCCGTCGGTGTGGCCATGCCGCTGATGATCGAGCCCAGAACCACCAGGATCAGCAGTACCGGCGGCAGCACGCTGATGCAGAGGAGCTTCAGGTCGAGAGGAGCAGTGTCAGTGGACGGCGGGACCTGAGACGGTTGGAAGAACCCTTTCGCCAGGATATACAGCAGGTAGATCAGCACCAGCAGCATGCCCGGAACTATGGCGCCGATAAACAGATCTCCCACCGAGAGCGGCGCCGCGTTGAAGATGCCTTTGGCCAGCTGGGCCTGCTGATAGGAGCTGGAGAGTATGTCGCCGAGCAGGACCAGGGCGATAGAGGGTGGGATGATCTGGCCCAAGGTGCCGGTGGCGCAGATCAGCCCGGTGGATAATTCCGGTGAATAGCCGCGCCGCAACATGGTGGGCAGGGATAACAGGCCCATGGTCACCACGGTAGCGCCGACGATACCGGTGCTCGCCGCCAGCAAGGTGCCCACCAGAATCACGGAAATCGCCAGTCCGCCTGGCAATCTGCCGCACGCCTTGGTCATGTTTTCCAGCAGATCCTCCGCCAGTTTCGAGCGCTCCAGCATCACACCCATAAACACAAACAAGGGCACGGCGATGAGCGTGCCGTTGGTCATGATGCCGAAGACCCGATCCGGATAGGCGAAGAGCAACTGGGCGTCGAAATGCCCGGTGAGTATGCCGATGCCGGCGCACCAAAGTGCGACACCGGCGAGGGTAAACGCCACCGGATAACCGAGCATCAGAGCGGCGCAGACCGCCAGGAACATCAACAGCGGCAGCAACTCACTCATCGTCGTTCACATAAGTCAGGACAGCTAATTGGCGCATCATTTCCGCTATACCTTGCAGGGCCAGCAGAGCGCCGTTGAGGGGGATCAGGGTTTTCAGCAGGAAGACACCGGGAATGCCGCCAGCATCGGCGGAACCTTCGCGGATCGCCCAGGCATTGGCGACGTACTGCCAGCTCACGGCGATGGTAAACACGCAGAACGGCAGTAACAGCAGCAGGGTGCCGAGGGCGTCCAGCAAGGCTTTCTGCACGGGTGAATAGCGGCGGTAAAAAATATCCACACGCACATGGCCGTCACTGCGCAGGGTGTAGGCGCTGGCGCACATTAGCACCAGGGCGTGCATATAGGTGACCGAGTCCTGCGCCGCCACTGAACCGGAGTTGAAAAATGCGCGACTGACGACCACCAGGGTCGTGGTGATGGCCATGACGGCGGTGAGCCAAGCGACGCTCTTGCCGATGACGACCGAGACAGAGCTGCAGTGCCTGTCGATGGTCTGGCACAAGTTAAACAAGAGGGACATGATTATTGTCTTTATTGAGGTTCCCGGAGGGCGGCTATTTAACCACGTCTGGTGCGGTTGTTGCGATGCAGAAATTCGACTCGCGGCGCCGTGTCGATAATTTCTTATTGCTGCAACAAAACTGTCATACATCCTCACTAGGATGGCGGACATTGAAAACCGGATGCGGAAACGCGGCCGGTTCCATTTCCCCATCTGGAGGTTTCCATGAAGAAGATCCTACTCGCCCTCGCCTGTGCAACCAGCGCCTTTGCCGCCGGCTCCGCAGTTGCCAACAGTCGCGATCACATCATGATTGTGGGTTCATCTACCGTGTTTCCATTTTCTAAAGTGGTGGCGGAACGCTTCAGCTTAAAAACCGGCATGAAAGCGCCCAAAGTGGAGCCCACCGGCACGGGTGGCGGTTTCAAGGAATTTTGCAAAGGGGTGGGCGTGGGCACGCCCGACATCGCCAACGCCTCTCGCCGCATCAAGGACTCTGAATTCAAGTCCTGCCAGGAAAACGGGGTGAAGGACATAGTGGAAGTGTTTATCGGTTATGACGGTATCGTCATCGCCAACAGCAAGAAGTCCGAGGCGATGAACCTGACCCGCCGCGATCTTTTCCTTGCGCTGGCCAAAGTGGTGCCAGACCCGAAGGGCGGCGAAAACCTGGTGCCCAATCCCTACAAGACCTGGAAGGATGTCAACCCGGCCCTGCCGGCCAAGCCGATTTCCGTTATGGGTCCGCCGCCCACTTCCGGCACGCGGGACGCATTCGTTGAGCTGGGCATGGAAGGCGGCTGCAAAAGCTTCCCCTGGATCGCAGCTCTGGATAAGTCCGACAACGCCCGCTACAAGGCGATCTGCCACGGGGTGCGTGAAGACGGCGCCTTTATTGAAGCTGGCGAGAACGACAATCTGATCGTGCGCAAACTCTCCGAAAATGCCAATCTGCTGGGCATCTTTGGTTTCAGTTTTCTCGATCAGAACGCCGATGTGGTCAACGCCGCGCGGGTAGATGGCCAGGAGCCGACCTTCGAGTCCATTTCCGACGGCTCTTATCCGGTATCCCGCCCGCTGTATTTCTACGTCAAAAAAGCCCATGTCGGCGTGATTCCCGGCATCGAACCATTCCTTGAAGAATTCACCAGCGAGCGCGCCTGGGGGGATGAGGGCTACCTGGCCGAGAAAGGGATGATTCCGATGAGCAGCGAGCGCCGCAAAGATGTGGCGGGCAGCGTGAAAAAGCTTGAGAGCATGAGCATGTAAACACCGGGGCGCCGGTGCCATCTCGGTCATGGAATCGCCGTGTGCGATGTGACAGAGTGGCCCGGGCCTTTTTATCGTTTCGTCAATTTATTGTTTCGTAAATTCAAAGAGTCGGGATTATGGAATCCTCTGTGTTGTTGCCGGTACTCGCGTTGCTCTGCGCCCTGGCCTTTGTGGCGGGGCGCTCACGCTCGCTCGCGGTAGCCGGTGTCGGGGGAATGCGTATTCTCAACTCCCTGCCGTTTTATTACGGCTCCCTCACCGCCTTCTGGTGCGCCTTGCCGAGCCTTGCGGTGGTGTTGATCTGGTCCATTTTTGACGGCGTCATCATTGAAAATATGGTGCACGCTCTGGTGCCACCGGCAGCGGTGGAGGCGGCCGGCGGCAATATAGGCCTGGTGATGAACCAGGTGCGCAATCTGGCGGCTGGACATTTGTCTGCCGATTCGGTCGAGCCCGCTATAGCGGCGGCCGCGGACCGCCTGGTCGCACTGGAGCGCATCAACCGCTGGGCACTCACCGGAGTGGCACTGAGTTTCGCCCTTATCGGTGCCATCCTGGCGTGGTTGAAGATCAACCCCCAGCTCAGGGCGCGCGCCAAGGTGGAGGATATTTTCCGCTGGACGCTGCTGGCCTGTGCCTCTCTCGCCATTCTCACCACCATCGGCATCGTCATGTCGGTGCTGTTCGAATCCATGCGGTTCTTCAGCAAGGTGCCGGTCACGGAATTTCTGTTCGGTCTGGAGTGGAGCCCGCAGACCGCCATCCGCGCCGACCAGCAGGGCAGCTCCGGCAGTTTCGGCGCCGTGCCACTGTTTGCCGGCACTCTGTTGATCGCCGGAATCGCACTTCTGGTGGCAGTTCCGACAGGCCTGATGGTGGCGATCTACCTTACCGAATACGCCAGTCCGCGCATGCGCAACCTGATCAAACCGGTGTTGGAAATCCTCGCCGGCATACCCACGGTGGTGTACGGATTTTTTGCCGCTTTGACGGTGGCCCCCGTCATCCGTGATATGGGCGTCAATCTCGGGCTGGACGAGTGGCTGACCATCTCTTCCGAGAGCGCGCTGGCGGCCGGTTTGGTGATGGGGGTGATGATTATTCCATTCGTATCCTCCCTGTCGGACGACGTAATCACCGCGGTGCCACGCAGTTTGAAGGACGGTGCTCTGGGGCTGGGCTCCACCCGTTCGGAAGTGGTCAAGCTGGTGGTGATTCCCGCCGCGCTGCCGGGAATTGTCGGCAGTGTTTTGCTCGCCGCATCGCGCGCCATAGGCGAAACCATGATCGTGGTGATGGCCGCCGGCCTCGCCGCTAATCTCACCGCCAACCCGTTTGATTCGGTCACCACCGTGACGGTGCAGATAGTGACCCTGCTGGTGGGCGACCAGGAATTCGAAAGCGCCAAGACGCTGGCGGCTTTCGCCCTCGGGCTGGTGCTGTTCGTGGTCACCCTCGGCCTCAATTATTTCGCGCTCTACATAGTGAGAAAGTACCGTGAGCAATACGAATAAAAAGGCCCCCGCTCGCACCATGGATCTGGTGGAGCGCAGTCTGGCCAGACGTTACGGCGCGGAAAAGCGCTTCCGCTTTTACGGCGTGATCTCGGTGGTGATCGGCGTTCTCGCGCTGGCGCTTTTGTTCTGGGAAATTTTCAGCGCTGGTCTCGGCGGTTTTCGCCAGACGCATATACAACTGACCTTGAAATTCGACCCCGACGTGCTCGAAATCGCCGACGCCCGCGACGCCCGCCAGGTGCAGAACGGCAATTTTGAAGGGGTGGTGCGCGCCGCATTGGCGGAGCGTTTTCCAGCGGTGCTCGATCGCGGTGGCAGGCGCGACCTTAACGGCATCTTGAGCATCGGCGCAGCGTTTGACCTGCGCGATAAATTGGTGGACGAGCCGGAGTTGCTCGGCCAAACCCGAACCTATTGGCTGTTAGCCGACGATGATGTGGACACCTATTACAAATCCCTGCGGGAGGGGAATGCCTTCACGGCGCGCACCAGCGAAGCGCGTCAGGTGTGGATTCAGGAATTAATCGATGGTGGTGAATTACGCACCCAGTTCAACACTCGCCTGTTTACCTCGGGAGATTCCAGCGAGCCGGAGATGGCGGGCATTCTCGGCGCCGTGGTGGGCAGTCTGCTGACCCTGTTGGTCACGTTTATTTTGTCCTTTCCCATCGGCGTGGCTGCGGCGGTGTATTTGGAAGAATACGCACCGCGCAATCGGTTTACCGATTTTATCGAGGTCAATATCAGCAACCTCGCCGCGGTGCCGTCGATTATTTTTGGCCTGCTCGGTTTGGCGATTTTTATCGGCCTGTTCGGCATGCCGCGTTCAATACCCCTGGTGGGCGGACTGGTGCTCACCCTCATGACCTTGCCCACCATCATTATTTCCAGCCGCAACGCCATCAAAGCGGTGCCGCCGAGTATCCGTGAGGCGGCCTTGGGTATAGGCGCATCGAAAATGCAGATGATTCTTCACCACGTGCTGCCATTGGCGATGCCCGGCATGCTCACGGGGGCGATTATCGGTATGGCGCAGGCGCTGGGTGAAACCGCGCCGCTGCTGATGATCGGCATGGTGGCGTTCATCATGGATGTGCCCAACGGCATCTCCGATCCGGCGACGGTGTTGCCGGTGCAGATTTTTCTCTGGTCCGACAGCCCCGAGCGGGCGTTTGTCGAACGGACCTCCGCTGCTATCATGGTGCTGCTCGCGTTCCTCGTTTGTATGAACACGCTGGCGGTCTGGCTGCGCAAACGTCTGGAGCGCCGCTGGTAGCCGGCGCCCGCAACGAGGTAACACAATGCAACAAACGCTCGAGCAAAAACCCCCGGTCTCACCCAAGGTAAGCGCTCCCCCTATGGCACCGACTTTCTCCATACCCGAGCCCGCGCAAATGCCGGTCTCAGCCGACTATAAAACCGTAGGTGTGCCACTGGTGGAGAACGCCAAGTTCGCCATGCGCGATGTGAACGTGTTCTACGGCGAAAAACAGGCGGTATTCAACGTGAATCTGGACATCGGCGAGAACGAAGTGATCGCCATGATCGGTCCTTCCGGCTGCGGCAAGTCCACTTTTCTGCGCTGCCTCAACCGCATGAACGACACCATCGACATCTGTCGCGTGACCGGCAGCATTCAGCTCGATGGCGAGGAGATTTACGCCAGCAAAATGGATGTGGTTCCCCTGCGCGCGCGCGTCGGCATGGTGTTCCAGAAGCCCAATCCCTTTCCCAAATCCATTTACGAAAACGTCGCTTATGGCCCCAAGATTCACGGCCTAGCCAGCCGCCGGGTGGATCTCGATGAAATCGTCGAAACCAGCCTGCGCCGCGCCGGTTTGTGGGAGGAAGTGAAAGACCGCCTCGACGCGCCCGGCACCGGCCTTTCCGGCGGTCAGCAGCAGCGGTTGTGCATCGCCCGCACCATCGCAGTGAGCCCGGAAGTGATTTTGATGGATGAACCCTGCTCCGCCCTCGACCCCATCGCCACCGCCAAAATCGAGGAGCTGATCGCCGAGCTCAGCCAGAATTACACCATCGCCATCGTGACCCACTCCATGCAGCAGGCGGCGCGGGTTTCCCATCGCACCGCCTATTTCCATCTGGGCAAACTGATCGAGGTGAACGACACCCAGAAGGTGTTTACCACGCCCGACCACGCGCTCACCGAAGCCTATATCACCGGGCGTTTTGGCTGAGGCGCGCCCTTGGCTTTTTTTCCGTTCGCGCCCAGGCGCCTTACGACTGTTTAAGGTATTGCTATGGATAATTTGAATCTCAATCAACACATCTCCCACCAGTTCAATGAGGATCTGGAGCACCTGCGCACGCAATTTCTCGAAATGGGCGGTCTGGTCGAAGAGCAGGTCACCGACGCCGTGCGCGCGATTGAAACGGCGGATGGATCCCTGGCGGAAAAAGTGCGGCGCACGGAGAGTGAAATCGACCGGCGCGAGTTGGAGCTCGACCGCCAGTGCATGATGGTGTTGGCGCGACGCCAGCCGGCCGCTTCCGATTTGCGTCTGGTGTTGATGGTGATCCGCGCCACCGCCGATCTGGAACGCATCGGCGACGAGGCCAACAAGGTCGCCAAAATGGCGATTGCCTTAAACGAGGATGGGGTGTCGCCACGCGGGTATGTGGAGCTGCGCCATATCGCCAGCGGCGTGCTGAAACTGGTGAATCTCGCGCTGGATGCGTTCGCCCGTTTTGATGTGGACTCCGCCAAAATCGTCGTGCGCGACGACTCTCTGGTGGACCAGGAATACCGCACCGCCATCCGGGAGCTGGTCACCTACATGATGGAAGACCCCCGCTCCATTTCCCGCGTCATGAATATCATGTGGGCTCTGCGCGCCCTCGAACGCATCGGCGACCACGCTCGCAATATCGCCGAGCACGTGATTTATCTGGTCCACGGCATGGATGTGCGCCATATGCCGTTCAAGGAACTCGAAGAACAGATCGAAAAAAGAAACGGCAACAAGAAATAGATCCTTCCTCAACGGGTGCCAGTATTGGCACCCGCCTGCGTTATTGGCTTTCTCCGCCATCCCTGACTAGCCTTTATCAATAATCCACAGTGACCGGAATCATCTGATCATTGTGCTGTTTCCGATTGTTCTTGAGCGTTGTCCATCCGCGCAATCAACCTCAAGCTGTTTTGAGAGTGTTCATGAAACAAGCCACAACTCTTATCGCGACTCTTCTGTTACTTGCCGCGTGCGAAGGCAATTCGAAAATGCGCCAGCTGAGCAACAGCGATCTGGCCGGCAAACGCGACGAGTGCCTACGCATCAACCCCAGCTCCCCCGGCAAAGTCACCGCCTGCGAAAACATCCGCAAAGAATGTGAAAGACGCAGAGGCGAGGGGAATTACGCGTGTTGAGGGTGGTTGGTATTTTCAGTTAGCGTTCTATAAAACCATGCTCTGATTTGTTCACAATTCACGAAACGTGAACGCCTATGGAATTTCGAATGCCTACAAACGTCTCGTTAATCCTCGGCTAATCACTCCGGAGCAACGTCGACTTACCATTTTGTATACCGTTGCTTTAACGGAGTTGCTCTGTTTCGGCATTCGTTACTTTTCCTATTGCGAGCTGCTGGGCTATGGGCGTGGATTTGCGAGAGCTCGTAGATCGGTGGAGTGAGGATAGGTCAGCCCGCTTCGCGCAGCACAATGGCTGGCGGCGTATTCACCGCCGATCGGCAACTCAACACCCCCAGCACGCCAATCAAACCGGCGCTCAACAAGGGCCCGGCAAACCAGTAGAGCACATGGGGTTTGATGGGGGTTTCGAGGACCCAGTACTGCAGGCCGGCGAGCAGTATTTCCGCGCCGAGTACAGCGATGATGCCCGCCAGCAGGCCGAGCATGGAAAACTCCAGCCACACACTGCCCAACATCAGCCGCCGCGGACTGCCCAGGGCCCGCAGCAGGCCGATTTCCTGTTTGCGCGCTTCTATGCTGCTGGTGACGGCAGCGAGCAGCACCAGACAGCCGCCCGCCAGGGTCAGCCACAACACCAGCTGCACGCCGTTGCTCACCTGATTCACGATGGTGCGGATCTGGCCGATGATCCGGTCCAGCTCGATTACCAGAATCGCCGGGTAGGTGCGCAACAGATCGTTGATAAAAACCTTGTCCGCCGCCGGCAAATGCAGGCTGGTGATGTAGGTGGGGGAGTAGTCGTCCAGAGTGCCCGGCGCGAAGATGAAGAAAAAGTTCGGCCGCATGGAGCGCCAATCCAAGGTGCGCAGGCTGGCGATCTCCGCCTCCAGCGACAGGCCGCCGAGGGAAAAGGTCAGCCAATCCCCCGGTTTCAACCCGGCCTGCTCGGCCATTTCCGCTTCCACCGAAACCCCCGGCAGACCGTGCTGGCTCTGCCACTCGGGCCACCAGGCCCCGTCCACCACTTGGTTGTCGTCAGCGAGAGTGTCGGTCCAGGTGAGATTGGCCTCGCGGTTGAACACTCCTTCCCGGGCGACGCTGGTCGCACTCAATTCGACGCCATTGATATGAGTGAGTCGGCCGCGCACCATGGGGTAGAGCGGCTGGTGTTGGTAGTGGCGCGTCTCGATCAGCTTTTGGATGGCGTCCACTTCATGCGGCGGGATATTCACCAGAAAGTGATTGGGCGCGTCCTCCGGCAGCTGCGCCTGCCAGTCGTCCAGTAGTGACGTGCGAATAATCGTGAGGCTGAGCAGCAACATGATGGCGGTGGCGAAGACGACGATCTGCACCAGGGTCTGTTCACGGCGGCGCTGCAGATTGGCCACCGCCAGACGCCAGACGCTGCCCGCGCCACCGGCGAGGCGCTGGCTGAGGCGCAACAGGCCGAAGGCGAGCAGTCCGGTAATGGCAAAAACCCCGGTCAGCGCGCCTATGACGCTCAGAGCCAGCGGCAAGTCCTGGCTGAACAACAGCACCAGAATCAGCACGGCGAGAAACGCCAGGGCGACCTGCAGCCACAGCTGCAAACCATTGACCGCCAATTCGCGGCGGAGAATTTTCATCGGTGGCACATAGGGCAGAAACCACAGTGCCGGCAGGGCGAAAAACAGCAGACAGATGATGCCGCTGGCGAGGCTGATGAGATAGGGATAGAGCGTCGGGCCGTCCAGGCGGATCTGATAGGCCTGCAACAAAGCGGCGGCCACGGTGCGTTGGAGCAGCTCACCCACCAGCAGCCCGGCCAGGGACGCCACCAAGGCCAGCACCATCAGTTGGGTGAAATACAGCCGGCGGATGCGCCCGCTGCCGGTGCCAAGGCTTTTCAGCAGCGCTACCTGATCCACATGGCGGTTGGCGAACTGGCGCGCGGCCAGTGCCAGCGCGACGCCCGCCAGGAGCACGCCGATCACCGCCGCCAGGAGTAAAAAGCGCTGACCGGTATTGAGGGTGCGCCCCAGGCCGCGCTGATTGCTGCCGATGTCCACCAGTTGTTGATGGGCATCGAAGCGCGTTTCCAGCATGGCGGCGAAGTTGTCCACCGCCGCAGTATCACCGGCGAGCAGCCATTGATACTGCACCCGGCTGCCGGGCTGTACCACCTGGGTGAGCGGCAGGTCGGCTTCATTCATCAGCAGGCGCGCGCCCATAAAGCTGAAGGGATTGCCGCTGTCCGGCTCGCGAATCAGCACGCGGGTGATGCGCAGCTCGTACTCGCCCACCGCCACCCGGTCGCCCAGTTGCAGATGCAGCAGCGGCAGCAGGCGCGAGTCCGCCCATGCCTCGCCCGGTGCGGGTATGCCGGCGGCGATGTCGATCTGGTCGGGCCGGGTGGCGAACGCTGTGGTGCTGGTCTCCAGCTGGCCGCGCAGCGGGTAGCCTTCACCTACGGCTTTCACCGACGCCAGATGCATATGTTCACCGGCATAAATCATGGAGGCGAAGTGGGTGGCGGTGGTGTGGCGTAGACCCGCCCGGGCCGCTTCTTCCTCCCACACAGGGTCGTGGGGGTGGGAGCCGCGCACGACTTTGTCCGCTCCCAATAAGGCGTTGCTCTCCTGCACCAGGGTGTGTTGCAGGCGGTCGGTGAAGATGGCGATGCCACTCACCACCGCCACCGCCAGCAATAAAGCGGCGGCCAGCAGCTTGACCTCACCGCTGCGCCAATTGCGCCATAACAAACGAAGGGCCAGCATCAGGAATGAGCCTCGACCAGGCGCCCGCCCGCCAGCTCAATGCGGCGCAGGCAGCGCTGGGCCAGACGCTCCTCGTGGGTGATCAGCACCAGAGTGGTGCCGAGTTCGCGGTTCAGCTCGAACAGCAGTTCGATGATGCGCCCACCGGTGGTGCTGTCGAGATTGCCCGTGGGTTCATCGGCAAACAACACCCGTGGATGGCTGGCGAAGGCCCGCGCGATCGCCACACGCTGCTGCTCACCGCCGGAGAGCTGCTGCGGGTAGTGATGCAAACGCTGGGACAGACCGACGCGGCCGAGGAAATCTGCCGCTGCATTCCGCGCGTTGCTGGCGCCGTGCAGCTCCAGCGGCAGGAGAACGTTTTCCAGCGCGGTCAGACCGGGCAGCAGTTGGAAGGACTGAAAAATAAAGCCCACATTCTCGGCGCGGACCTTGGCCCGGCCCTCCTCGTCCAGACTGGTGAGCAGGTGCCCGTTGAGCGACACGCTGCCCTGGGAGGGCAGATCCAAGCCGGCGAGTATGCCCAGCAGGGTCGACTTGCCGGAACCGGAGGCGCCGACGATGGCCAGGCTCTCGCCAGCGGCCACTTCGAGGGAGATGTCGTCCAGAATGGTGAGGGCACCTTCATAGGTGGTGACGGTCTTAACGAGGCCGTTAGCGACGACCATTGGGGCTGAAGACATGAAATTCCTTGCTGTAATGTTGGATGTACCCGAGTGTGCTGATCTTCCACCCCATTGAGTTAAACCCATGAAGCGACTGTTTTCCTCCCGCCATCTCTTTGCATGGCTGAGCCTTTGGCTCATCGCGCCTCTGGTCGCGACCGCAGAACCGCGCTTGCTGGTGCTCGGCGATAGTCTCAGCGCCGCCTACGGCATCGAGGTCCAACAGGGTTGGGTGAGCCTGTTAGAACAGCGCATGGCGTCAAAATATCCCTACAAAGTAATCAACGCGAGTGTGAGCGGTGAGACCACCGGCGGCGGTCTGGCCCGTTTGCCGGCGCTGCTGGAGCAACATCAGCCCAGGCTCGTCATTGTCGAACTGGGCGGCAATGACGGTCTGCGCGGTTACCCGCTCAATATCATGAAGCAACAATTGGCCCGCATCATCGAAAACAGTCGTGCAGCCGGTGCCGAGGTGCTGTTAGTGGGCATGCAAATTCCGCCTAACTACGGGCCGCGTTACACCAATCAATTTCGCGATACTTATACGCAATTGGCGGCGCAATACGATTTGCCGCTGGTGGAATTTCTGCTCGCCGATGTGGCCTTGAATCCGCAATTGATGCAGAAGGATGGCATTCATCCCACCGCCGAAGCGCAGGAAAAAATGCTTGATAACGTGTGGCTCGTGCTGCAGTCGATGTTGCAAAAGCAACAAAAATAAAAAGCGGGAAATCAAAAGGGCACATACCAAAGGCGTGCCCTTTTGATTTGCTTTGTCTCAATTTAGATTCAATTGGCTTTTCAAACGAATATCGCGCGATGAACTGCCTACGAGAATTTCAAAATCGCCCGGTTCCACCAACCAGTTATCCACCTTGGTGGACCAGAACGCAAACGCGGAGGACGGTAGTTCGAATTGCAGGCCGGTCTGCTCGCCCGGCGCGAGGCTGATTTTGCGGAACCCTTTGAGTTCTTTAAACGGGCGCGGCTCGCTGCTATGCAGATCGCGCACGTACACTTGGGCAATTTCCTGCCCCGCGACATTCCCCGTATTGCTGACGCGAAAGCGGACTTCCACGTGGCTCTCACCGCTTTTTGGCGGTATCACCACCAGGTCGGAATAGCTGAACTGGGTGTAGGACAAACCAAATCCAAACGGATACAGCGGCTCAATATTGCGGCTGTCGTACCAGCGGTAACCGACAAAAACGCCCTCTTTATATTCCACATCGTAAACCGGGTGGATTTTCTCCCAATCATCGTTGGCGCCGTTATACAGCACTTCACCGGCGGGCACATAATTCGCACCGGGGCCGTCGCTAAATTCCCGCTCAATCGTAAACGGTAATTTGCCAGATGGATTGACGTCGCCGGTGAGAATTTCCGCCACGGCGGTGTGGCCGTTCTGACCGTTGTAAAAACAATAGAGAATCGCCGCGGCCTGCTGATACCAACCAGTCATGCGGATGCCGGAACCGGAATTCACCAGCACAATAACGTTGGGGTTCAAACGCGTAATGTGTCGTGCGTAAAGTTCTTCTTGTGGGTCGAGCTCAAACGGCCGGTCCCAACTTTCCGCATCCTGGGTGCCCACCGCGAGAATAATGCGCTTGGCCGAGCGGATCATGTCGTCTGTGGGTGATGCTTCATAGCGGGTGCGCTCGCCAAAAATTTTGTGCAGCGCCTGGTAGAGGGTGACTTGATTGTAGCCTTTGACTTCCGACGAACCGTCGCCCACGGCTTTTTTGTGAATGTAAGGGCCGAGCAGCAAAATCTCGTCTGGGCTGGATTTATCCAGTGGCAAAATCTGGTTTTGATTGCGCAGCATCACCACGCCTTCGCGCGCGGTTTGCAGGGCGATTTTTTCGTGTTCGGGGTATTTGTGAATCAACTCGGGCTGCGGTTTTTTGTCGTAGAGTTCCATCGCCTTGAGGGTGGTGAGAATACTTTTCACCATGCGGTCGAGATCGCTCTCTTGCACTTCACCATTCTGAATTTTTTCTTCCAAACCGAGTGTTGCGAGATTGCCCGGCATTTCCAGATCCTGGCCGGATTCCACCAATTTCGCACCGTCGTATACCGACCACCAATCGGTCATCACCAGCCAGCGGAAACCGAGGGTGTTGCGCAGCAGATCGTGGATCACCGCTTTGCTCTGCCCGGTCCATTCACCATTTAACAGGTTATAGGCTGTCATCACTGCCAGGGCGCCCGCATCTATGCCGGCTTTAAATGCCGGCAAATAAATTTCCCGCAGGGTGCGTTCGTCGACAATGGAATTACTTTTGCGGCGGAAATAATCGGTGTTGTTGGCGACAAAATGTTTCAATGTGGCGATGGTACCTGTGTTTTGCACGCCGACAACGTAGCGTTCGATCATGCGAGAAATTAAAAAAGGATCTTCACCGAAATATTCGAAATTGCGCCCGCACTGGGCAACCCGGTAAAGATTAAAGCCGGGGCCGAGCAATATGCCGATACCGTTGGCATTGCACTCTTCACCCACGGCGGTGGCAAACGCTTCTACCAAATCCGTATTCCACGTGGCCGCCAACATAAGAGGCGCTGGAAAAGCAACCGAGGTCGGCACTGGATATTGAAACGTCACCTCGTTGAAACGCTCGCGCAGCGTAATGCCGGCGGTGGCGTCCGAACACAGAATTCGCGGCAGTCCAAGGCGTTCAATCCCTTTAATGAAAAAAATATCCACGCCGCCGATATAAGCGCATTTTTCCTGCAGCGTCATTTGCGCAAGGATTTCTTCCGCCCAGGTGGCAGCGTGTTCAAAACTTATTTTGGGAAACATTGGGACTCCAATGGAGGATTGTCAGCGTTTGCCGAAGTGGTAATTTTTATAGCCCATTTGCTGATGTAATTATGAAAGGGCGGGCGGCGGAGGGCGCTATTGTAAAGGATGAGCAGCAGATAAAAAAACGGCCTCTTGCGAGGCCGGGGAAGGAGATCAAACCTTGAGGAGAGGGCATTAATGCGAGGCAGACATAACCATCACAGTAACTTTGGGCCGATGTTGCCATCGGTCCGAGTCTGCAGGCCACACCCGGGACCAGCAAGCTCAAAAAAACCGGTGAAGAGAGGTGAGTACGGAACCTACAACAGAGTCGAACACAACTTCAGTACAACTGGATCTGAAAGATCGCTCTATGATTCCGGCACTCACCTGCTCTGGTTCATGCAAGCAAGGTGACGGGGAAGTGCGACTGCTAAGACTACTGCTTGATACCTTACGCGCTGCCCGGTGTTTATCGCCGTTGCTTGATTTTATTGTAGGAGGGCTTTTATTCCCGAAGAGGAACGATTTTGCCTAGTTTTTGCGTTTTCCCAAACTGGAAGAAATAACGGCTAAAAATAGTTCGAGGCAAGGGTACTGATCGTGAAATAGCGACGTTCATCCGCCGCTCATTAACAAGAAGGGAATTTGGGCGTTTTGTTATGCCAAATTCGTAGGAGGAGCACCGGCGGGAATCCCTGCCCGCTGGCATTCTTTATTTATGCAACTGCTTTTAGCGCAGCTTTATTTATTGACACTGCACTCCGGCTTTGTCGCCCATGCCGGGCACCATGCGGATATTGGTCACCTGCAATTCCAGGCTGCCGCTGGTTTCCAGCACGAAGCCGCGGGTGACCTCGTGGAAGCGAATGCCGAGCTTGGCGAAACAGGCGAGATCCACTGACAACTCATTCCAGTCGTTGCGCGGTGACGCGTTTACCAGGGTGGTGAGGTCCACGTCCGCAACGCAATCAGCGCCCAGGCAAGCCATCTGCAATTTCACCGGAGCGGTAGACGCCTGCAGCAAGCGGATATCGAAGACCAGGGCACCTTTCTGCTCCAGCACTTGCGACAGGTCGCGCATGGCATTGGGGACGAGCACTTGCAGCGCGCTGGTGCCGTCGCCGCCCCAGGTGGCGTGGATGGCGTCGCCCTGGGTTTCCTTATCGCCCTCGGTGAGCGTCAGGCCGCCATTTTTGGCGATACCGGACAGGTAGCGCACGGGAACGGCGTCCGCTGCGGCGGCATAGACCTGCCAGGGTGCTTGCGCGGTGCCAACAAACAGTTCCTCATCGTTGCCGCCTTTGACGTTCTCGAAGTTCTCTTCCGTGGACAGCGCGCCCAGGTTGGTTTTGTCGGCGTAGGTCAGGCCATAGCCCACGGGGAATAGCGGGTCGTAATTGCGATCGCCGATATTGACCTCGGTCTGATCGAGCGACTTGGGCCAGGAAAAAGGCAGCTTGCCTATGAAGTCGTAACGCGCTTTGCCTTTGGTATCGGCGAAGAGCACGTCCGCAATACCGGCACCTTCGGAACCCGGCAGCCAGGCGGCGACAAATGCGTCAGACGCGTTGAGCGCGCGGTTGACCCACAAGGGTCGGCCGGAGATGAATACGGATACGGTTTTGATGCCGTCCGTTTTGAGTTTTTCCAGCAGTTTGGCGTCGTGGTGACTGCCAGTTTGGTAGCCCATATGGCGGATATCGCCCTGCCACTCGGCGTAGGGGGTTTCACCGTAAACCACAATCGCCACATCCGGCTTCTGTTTGTAACTGCCCTGGGCGCTCAGCTCCACCTTGCCGCCGGCCGCTTCCACCACCTGGCGGATGCCGGTGTAGATGCTGGTGCCGTTGGGGAAGTCATCGTTGGTGATGTCAGTCGCCTGCCAGGAGATGGTCCAACCGCCGCTCTGCTGGGCGATATTGTCGGCACCCTTGCCAGCGACCAGTACCTTCAGATTGGGCTTGAGGGGCAGGGTCTGCTCATTGTTTTTCAACAGCACCAGGGACTCGCGTACCGCCTGACGCGCCACCGCTTTGAATTCCGGGGCGGCGAGCAGTTCGGTTTTGTTGGCGTGCAGACGCTCGGACGGTTTGCGACCGTCCATCAAGCCGGCGCGGAATTTAGTGCGCAGGATACGGCGCACGGCATCGTCCAGGCGCGCCATGGAAATATGGCCGGCCTCTACATCAGCAATGGTGTTTTCGATGAATTCTTTCCAGTCGAAGGGCACCATCAGCATATCCACCCCGGCATTGAAAGACTGCGGGCAGCGGGTATTGGTACAGCCTTCCACCAGACCGTGGGAGTTCCAGTCGCCGACCACAAAACCGTCGAAACCGAGGCGATCTTTCAGAATGTCGGTGAGCAGATACTTCTCGCCGTGCATCCGGGTGCCATGCCAGCTGCTGTGGGAAGCCATGACGGTGAGCACACCGGCTTCGATGGCGGCGAAATAGGGATAGGCGTGCGATTGGATCAGCTCTGCTTCGGAAGAGAAATTGTCGCCGCGGTCGATGCCGTCCACGGTGCCGCCATCGGCCAGATAGTGTTTGGCGGTGGCCATAATGTGGTCGGGGCCCATGCGGCCGGTTTTGCTCAGGTCACCTTGGTAACCGAGGATGGTCTGCCGACCCAGTTCCGAGACCAGTTTGGGATCTTCCGAGAAGCCTTCATAAGTGCGCCCCCAGCGGTCGTTGCGCACCACGGAAAGCGATGGGGAAAAAGTCCAGTCCATACCGCTGGCGCGCACTTGGATCGCGGTGATCTCGCCGATGCGCCGCACCAGTTCGCCGTTGCGCGTCGCGCCCAGGCCGATGTTGTGCGGGAAAATCGTGGCGCCGACGATCTTGTTGTGACCGTGCACCGCGTCAGTTCCCCAGGTGATGGGAATTGCCAGACGCCCGTCGGAGGTGTCCATGGAGGCTTCGTAGTAGGCATCCAAAGCCGCCACCCACTCGGGAATGGTCGCCTGTTTATTGCCGTCGAGGAAACCGCCACCGCCGTTCAACACGGAGCCGAGGTGATATTTGCGCACGTCATCCGGTGTGGTGCGGCTGATTTCCGCCTGGGTGATTTGCCCGACTTTCTGCGCCAGGCTCATGCGCGCCAGCAGCTTTTCCACTTCCGCATTGACGGCGGCGGTCTCTGCCGCTGGGAAGGGCAATTTGGGTTTCGGCCAGAGTTCCGGCTGGCGCTTCTGCTCCATCACGGGTGTATTGGACTGGGTGGTGTCGGGGGTGGAGCAGGCGGTCAGCATCAAGGTAAAACTAGCCGCCAGCAGAGTGCAGCGGACCAGGGGCTTGGCAATGGACGTCACGGCAAAAACCTCGTTATTAGAATAATCAGAACCCGGCCTTTTAGTGGTCGGATTGTCTATAAGCTGATCATTCTAGCGGTATTGGCGGATGAGCGCGACCGCTGGGAATCGAGATTGCAACGCCCGCATCCTGCCTTCCCGGCGTGTAAATAAATGTACCCGCACTGTTTCGCGCGCCGGCATATCGCTAGAATTGCCGCATAACCCACCCAAACAATCGATGTACAAAGGCATGTCTGCGTGAAAATACCCGTATCGCCAAGATCTCCCGGCGCCGATGCGGACACGGGATTCCTGCCAGTGCTACGGCGCAGCTGGTTGTTTGTGCTGTTATTTGCCCTGTCGCTGGATGTGGCGGCGCAACCGGCGTGTCAGGAAAACTGTGTCGAGGTGGGCGCCTGGCGGGTCAATTTAGGCCTGGGACTTGGCATGCGCGGCAACCCGCTGCACGGCGGCGAGGACATCCCGCTGGTCCTGCTGCCGGAAGTGAGCTACTACGGCGAACGCTTTTTCCTCAAAAATCTGGAGATGGGATTCACCCTGTTCGAGGATGACCGGCACCAGTTCAATGCGCTGATTACCCCTGGCTACGACCAGATGTATTTCAATCGCTGGGATCCCTTCAATTTCTCCGATGCCGGCGGTTTCACCTCCGCAGGTACCAGCTTCGGCGGTCCCGTCACCGCCGGCTCCTACCAAGTCAACATTTCCGGGCCTGCGTCCATTGGCGGCGAGAGCGCCCTGCCGGCGAACCCCAATGCCAACAGTGGCCTGTACGTGTCCAGCGCCCAGACCATTGCCATCAATGAGCGCGCCATCGAGCTTACCGACGGCGATCAATATTTGTTTGGGGTGGATGGCAACCCGATTCTCGTCCAGGTCAACGGCGACATAGTCACCATCCGGGGGGTGGCTGCGGGGGATCGCGTCGAACTCTCCGGCGTTAATGCCAGTGGACCTGCGGATGTTCGCGGCAGCGGCGATGTAGAGGTGGATTTTGCCGGCGGGGATGGCTCGGGCGACCGATTGCTGATCAGCCCTGATAAAGACGGCGGCTACACAGTGATGGCGGATGAAACCAAAGCGGCCGCCTCAGGCTCGGCGCAGATCAGCGCAGACCAGGTGGCGCACCGCAAAATGGCCGGTCTTGCCGGTTTGGAATATTCCTACACCTTTACCTATGCCAGTGTGCATATGCAGGCGCTTACCGATTTCACCGGTGTGCACCACGGCCACGAACTGCGCGCGGCGGTGATTTTCCCCTGGCAGACCGGTGAGCACAAATGGGCGATTACGCTCGGTGGAAATTATAAAAGCCGGGATATTCTCGCGTATTACTACGGCGTAAACGCACGCGACACCGATATTCTGGAGCTGCATTTTGTGCCGGCATCCGCCGGTGTGGAACGCATGGTTCGTCTGGATTGGCAGTTGCCCCTCAGCGATCGCTGGTCGCTTCGTGCAATGGCGCAATATTCAGAGCTGCCCGATAGCATCGACGCCAGTCCATTGGTATCCGGGCGGAGTATAGGCTCGGCGTTTTTTGGAGGCGTTTATCATTTTTAGCGGACGGAAAACCCGCTGGTTGGGGGGATGGATCACGCTCATTTCTGTTCCTTATGCTGCGCAGTCGGCAGAATTGCCTGCGCTCCAATTTTCTCTCAAGCCGCGTTTGTGCGTGCTCACCGAAGCCGAAGACACCTGTTACGACCAATTGGACGTGCGCTGGAGTGCAGGGCATAAAATGAGTCTCTGTCTTTATCAGAGTGATATTGATAAACCTTTGCAGTGCTGGGAAAACACCAGTGAAGGTCAACATAAATTTATTTTGTCGGCGACACGCAATGTCACTTTCCACCTGCGCGAGCACAACCACAACACCCTGGTCAGCGAAGCCTTTGAAGTCATCCACGACCAGAAAAAATACCGGCGTCAGCGCCGCAATCCATGGAGCTTTTTCTGATGACGCATCGCATTTTATTGGCCGAGGACGATGTGCGCCTGGCGTCCCTGGTGAAGGATTATCTGGAATCCACCGGTGAATATGCGGTCACCGTGGAGAGCAACGGCGGTAAGGTCCAGCGCACCGTCTCCGATGTTCTGCCGGAATTGCTGATTCTGGATGTGATGCTGCCGAATAAAGACGGCATCAGCATTTGCCGCGAAATTCGCCCGACATTTCCCGGTCCCATTTTGATGCTCACTGCGCGCAATGACGATGCCGATCAGATTCTCGGTCTCGAGTGCGGCGCGGATGATTACGTCATCAAACCCGCCGAGCCGCGTATCCTGCTCGCGCGTATTCGCGCGCTTCTTCGCCGCTATGACTTGGAAGAAAAGGTGGAGAAAGAGAGCCTGCAATTTGGCGATCTGCATATCTGCTGCAATTCCCGAACGGTTACTTTTGCCGGTGAGCCTGTGGATATTTCCAGTCATGAATTTGATCTGCTGCTGACCTTTGCGCGCCAGCCTGGGCAGATCATGAGCCGGGAATTTTTATTCAATACCATTTATTCCCGCCCATACGATGGCCTTGACCGCACCATCGACGTGCGCATTTCGCAGCTGCGCAAAAAACTTGGCGACAATGCGGAAAAACCGTTTCGCATCAAAACCATTTGGGGGGCGCGGTTACATGTTCGTCGAAGATGCCTGGAAGGCCGGCTGAAAACGGCATGCGCCGCGCTTTTTTATCGCTTTACAGTTTGATTGTCGTCGCCGTTATTGCCGTGGGCTGGGGGCTCGACCGCGTCTGGCAGAGCCAGGCGCCGGGCGAAGTTGTGCAGGCCGGCGAAGCGCAATTGCTCGACTTGCTCGAATATCTCGTGGAACAAATGCCGGCGGAGCCCCAGGGCGACGCGTTGGAAAAACTTCGCCGGGAAACCGGGCTCGATTTGTCGCTGCATAGCTCCGCGGATTTCGCCAGCACTCGCTTATTCGAGCGGATAATTTCCGGCGATCCGGTGGTGGTGGACACTGGCGATACGCGGCTTTTTTATCGCAAATTAAAAAACCAGGACCGCATTATCAGCCTGCGTCAAACCGTCGCCAATGTGCCGGATCCGCTGACCTACAATCTTTTGTTGCTGTCGTTTTATCTCACCATCGCATTGGTGATTTTTCTCTGGATCTGGCCGCTGTCGCGGGACCTCAGCAAATTGGAAAAACAAACCAAATTGTTGGGCTCCGAGGTGGTGCCGGACGATTTGCGCATCGCGCCGACGTCCGCCGTCCACGATCTGGCCAGCGCTTTTAATCGCATGGGGCGGCGCGTGCGCGATCTGCTCGCCTCGCACAAGGAAATGACCTATGCCGTATCCCACGAATTGCGCACGCCGTTGGCGCGGATGAAATTCGGCCTGGAAATGGCCAATGACGTGCAGGATTTAGCCAAGATAAAACAACAATTGGCCGGCGTGCGGGAAGATGTGACCGAGATGGATTCGCTGGTCAACCAATTGTTTACCTACGCGGGATTTGAAAACAGCGAACAGGCGCTGGATTTGCAACCCGGGGATATGAGCGCCTTGATTCAGCAATTGATTCAACGTGTGAAAGCCAATCCCGCCCACGCGCAATTAAATTATGAATTCAAAAACGAATTGCACGGCAGCATGGTGGTGTGCGAGTGGTATCTGATGGAGCGCGCCATCCTGAATTTATTGCATAACGCCCAGCGTTACGCCAAAGCCATGATCAGTGTCACCTTGCGGCAAACGGCCGGGCAATTTCAAATCATTGTCGATGACGATGGCCCCGGAATTCCCGTGCATGAGCGCCAACGCATTTTTCAATCCTTTATCCGTCTCACCAACCACACCAATGCACAAAATCGCGGCTTGGGGCTTGGTCTTGCGATCGTAAGCAAAATTATGCAATGGCATGGCGGCCGCGCTGGTGCGGAAGAAGCGCCGACGGGCGGCGCGCGAGTGATGTTGGAGTGGCAGGTGCAGCAGGAGGCCGCGTTGAGCTAACCCTAAAATATCTGCTGCTTGGGTTTATACGGGTGGTGCAGGCGTCTTGATTTTGCTGGGGGCACCATCTTGAAATTCGCGCATAAAAATTCCCCAGAAGGCGATAAATAAAGCCGCGATCAACGGCCCTATAACAAAACCATTGATGCCAAACAGGACCAGTCCGCCGAGAGTGGAAAGCAGCACCAGATAGTCCGGCAATTTGGTGTCTCGGCCCACCAGAATGGGACGCAAAATATTGTCGATAAGACCTATGCCGAAGGCGCCGACCACCACCAGGATAATGGCTTTGATAATGGCGCCTGTGGCGAACAGGTAGATCGCCACAGGTATCCAGATCAGGGATGCGCCCACGGCGGGCAGCATGGAGAAAATCGCCATGACCACCCCCCAGAGCAGTGCGCCGCTGATACCGAGAGCGGCGAAAGCAATCCCACCGATCGACCCCTGCACTATGGCCACCACCAAATTGCCTTTTACGGTGGCGCGGGTGACTTCAGCGAATTTGGTGAACAGCAGGTGTTCACGTTCATCGCCAAGCGGCAGTGCGCGGTAGAGGAGTTGGACGATACGGTCGCCATCGCGCAGGAGGAAAAATGCCACGTACAGCATGACACCCGTGCCCAGGGCAAAGCCGAACGCGTTTTGGCCGATACTGAGGGAGTGTTGGGCAACGAATTTGCCGATGGCCATGGCGGCGTCGGCAGCGTTTTGTCTCAGTCCTTCCAGGTCGATGCCGAAGCGCGTCAACCAGCCTTGCAGAGTGGGAAATCCGTCCTGGACCTTCTGTACATATTTCGTCAAGTCGAACTTGCCTGACTCCACCATGCGATAAAAATCGGCGATCTGCGCGGCCACGGAAGTGACGGTGAAAATCACCGGAATCACCACCACAATCAGACAGGTCAACAGCGTCAAACCGGCATTCAGATTGCGGCGGCCCGGCATCTTGCGGTTCAGCCAGTCCTGTACTGGCGCGAAGATGATGGTGATGGCGACCGCCCAGAAAATAGGACCGAAGAAGGGTTGCAGGACCCAGAAAAAAGCCAGTGAGACGAGTACCAGAAGAGCCGAGAAAGGCCTGGTTTTCGATTTTTTTATACATGGACGCATCCTGTGCCGCGCGGATCGCAGGTTAAAGGTGCGTTATCTTAACCTGCGCAACCGCTTTTTACAGGCGGCACCGTACGCAGATGAACTCTAAGCCGCGCTTTTATTCGCCGGCTTTGGGCATGGAGCGTACATTGATATCCATTTGTGGAAATGGAGTGGTGATTCCCAGCTCGTCAAAACGCTTTTTGATGTTTTCCAGCAGGGCAAAACGCACTGGGCCGAAATCCGCACTGCGCACCCAGGGGCGCAGGGCAAAATTCACCGAAGAATTGGCGAGAGCCGTGATGCCGACTTCGATAGGACGGTCTTTCAGTACGCGTTCATCCGCCTGTGCCAAGGTCAGAAGTTCGCGTGTGACCAGCTCCACGTCGCAGTTGTAGCTCACGCCGATTTCCAGATCAATCCGCCGTTCCGCCTGAAGTGAAGCGTTGACGATATTGCCGCTCAGAATGCTGCCGTTGGGCACGGTGATCGTTCTGTTGTCAGGGGTCAGGAGGGTGGTGGAAAAAATGGAAATCTCCTTTACCACTCCTGCCGTTCCGGCGGCTTCGATGTAATTTCCCGCGCGGAACGGGCGAAACAAAATCAGCAGGACTCCGGCGGCGAAATTGGACAGGGACCCCTGCAGCGCAAGACCTATGGCGAGACCGGCGGCGCCGATCACCGCAACAAAAGAAGCGGTCTGCACGCCCAATTGCCCGAGCGCAGCAACCACCACCACGATCAACAGACCGTAATAGGAAATCTGTTGGAAAAAATTGGTGACGGCCGGGTCGACGCCGCGGAAACTGAGCCCTCTGGCAAATACTCGGGAAATGGACATCGCCAACCATTTGCCAATAAAAAAAACTACCAGCGCCAGGACGATACGTATGCCGTAAAGCGCGGTCAGTTCGGGAATTCTGTCAATGAGTCCTTGGAAGCTCTCTTGCACACCTACCTCTCACCGATGTTGTGCAGAATGTCTGGCAGGACCCCGGGGATGCCCCCGGGGCGTTGCTGGGCGGTTTGCCCAAGCAGGCGATGGATCAGCGTTGGATAGTTTCTACGTGGGCGCTGACTTTAGCGGTTACGCGACGGTTGAGCGCGCGGTTTTCAGCGGTATCGTTGCTCACCAGCGGTGAGGATTCACCGTAGCCACGAGAGCTGACGCGTTTCTGGTCGATATTGAAACGGTCAACCAGGACTTTCGCCACAGAAGCAGCGCGTCTTTCAGACAGCTTCTGGTTATAGGCTTCAGCACCGCGGTCATCGGTATGGCCTTCGAGAACGACTTTCGTCAGCGGGTATTCGCGCATGAACTGGGCAATAGATTCAATTTCGCCGTAAGACTCTGGCGTTACGTCATCAGAATTGTTGGCGAAATTGACGCGCAGTTGCTGTTCTTTGGTTTCGGTGATCACGATGTAGCAGCCTTTGTCGTCGACTTTGGCTCCTGCAGAAGTGCCTGGGCACTGGTCTTTTGCATCCGCCACGCCGTCGTTATCGGCGTCCTGCACCGCTTCACAACCGTTGGCGTCTACTGGAGTGCCGACCGGAGTGCCCGGGCAGCGGTCACGGGAATCTTCTACACCATCTCTGTCGGAGTCTTGCGGTGCGACCACTTTAGGTGCACTCGGAGCAGAGGTGCCGCCCAACAGGAAATTGAGACCGAGGCCGAAGGTGAAATGAGTCATTTCACGCTCCAGATCATTGACCAGACGCAATTCAGAACGCAGGCTCAGAACGTCTGACAGGGCCACCTTCAGACCGCCGCCTACGTTCGCCATGTCGTTCTCGATTTCAAATCTGCTGTAATCGAATTTCTGCTTGCCGCCGCCGATTAGCAGATAGGGTTGCACACCGTCCCTGTCGGCAAAATGGTAGAGCGCGTCCAGACGATAGGTTTCCTGATCCACTTCGTTACCGCTTACGGATTCGTCTGAGCTACCGTTGAGGTAAGCCAATTCAAACCCCCACGGACTGCTGGTTTTGTAACCCAATCCAATGGACCAGAGAAATGGATTGTCCAGCGGCAGGTCTTTATCCAGCATTTGGTATTCGATACCGGGTGCAATAGTAAAACCGCTGCTTTGCTCAGCCATTGCCTGGCTGGCGGTTGCGAGGGCGGCGCTACAAACAGCGAGACGTACAGCGTTGGAAAGATAAGACTTCTTCATGAGGCACTCCTTACTTTTTTGGTTGTATTTAACGATTTGAAGTTTGCTACGGCGCGCAGCTTAACCACAGTATTGTGAACGAATTCTGAATTCCGCGCATTCTGCGATTTATAGCACATGTTAATAGATGTTCGCGCATGTTGGCGGCATTTAAATAGTATCGGCGTATGTTTCTCTGGGTTTTAAAAAAAGTTCGTGCGCCGGGGTTAACTCGAACAAGGCATCGGCGGCTAAAAGCACCGCACCAGCCGTCCAGGTGGTTTTCTCTGCTGGCCAGATGGTGTTGTCGCGAAACACATACCCGGTCCAATAACCGCCGTCTTGGTCGCGCCACTGCCCCAGGGTTTCATAAAGCTGGCGGGCTTTGTTCGTTTCACCACTGGCCATCAGTGCAATGACCAATTCGCTGGTTTCCGCCATGGTCACCCAGGGTTCGTCATTGACGCAGCGACAGCCGAGACCCGGCTCTACGAATTCTTGCCAGCGCGCAGCGAGACGCTGGCGGGCGCACTCGCCGCGATAAAGTCCGGCGAGCACGGGGTAATACCAATCCATGGAAAAACGCGCCTTGCTCTCCCAGGTGCGGTCGAAGCGTTCTGGTTGTGCCATTAACGCGTGGGCCAGGCGGTCGGCTGCTGCACGCCATTCGCCGGCCGGGCGATTCAGTGTCGCCGCTATATGGCAGACACAATCCAGGCTGCGCAAAATGGAGCTGCAAGCAGTGACCAGTGCATCGTCCTGCGCGCGTCCGTCTGCATCCACGGCCCAGGCGATCTCGCCAAAGTCACTTTGGTAGCGCAGCACAAATGCCATCGCGCGGCTGACGCAGGCGAACATATCGGCGAGGAATTGTCGGTCGCCTGTGATCAGAAAGTGATGCCACACACCGGTTGCTATGTAGGCGACGAAATTGGTTTCCCGCAGCGCCTGATGAACGGGCTCATGCGCATCTGCCGCCGAGCCTGGAAAATAATTGGCGTACCAGCTGCCATCGTCGAGTTGCTGTTGGGCCAGCCAGTGGTAGGCGCGCTCGGCTGCCTGATATTCGCCGGCGATGCTAAGCCCCATGGCGGCTTCGGTATGATCCCAGGGGTCCAGCTTGCCGCCGGTATACCAGGGAATGGCGCCGTCCGGCAGTTGCGTGGCGAGAATATAGTCGACGGTCTTGCGCAACTCCGCCGGCAGAACTCTGGGAGAATTTAAGAGGGAATCTTTCACATCACATCCTTGGTGAAATAAATCGCCACGCTTTTGCCCATGAAAGGGTTGAGCAGAGAATCGAGTGCGCGGGTGAGGTGCGGATGGCACATCAGATCCCATACCAGCAACCTGTGGTACCAGCGCACCGGCGCAAAGTCTGCACCGCGCCGCCAGAACAAACAGCGCAGCCACCAATAAGGAACATGCAACGCGTGCGCGCCGTGCTGCAGAAATGGGCGAAAACCCAGGTGCTCAATTTCATCGCGCAGAGCCTTTGTTTTGAAAATTCGAATATGACCGCCCTCCACTTGGTGGTAGGCGGCGCTCAGCCACCAACAAATGCGCTCCGGCCATGCGCGCGGCACGCTCACAGCGAGTATTCCACCCGGCGTAAGAATCCTCTGTGCTTCCTCTAACATGGCGTGATAATCCGGAATATGCTCCAGCACTTCAGAGCAGATCACGACATCGAAGCTGTTGTCGGCAAAAGGCAGTCGGAGCCCATCGGCGACAAATATATGTAGGTTTTTGTCCTGGTCTTGTAGGGGAAAGTCTCCGCGCCGGCTGCGCGCGGTCAGTACATCTCGCTGACTCACATCCACGGCGACCACCTCGCGAGCGGTGCCGAACCAATAGGCGGCGAGGGCGTGGCGACCTTCGCCGCAGCCCAGATCGAGGACCCGGTGGTGCGGTTGTAGGCGCAGGCTGTCGAGGCGGATGGTCTGCACAGTGGTCAGGTGCTCGCGGCTTTATTGTCGGACGGCAAGACGGAATCGAGGTAAAACTGGCTGAGGCGCTCGGCCACCCGATCCCAACAGAATTCCCGCAGGATGCGCTGGCGGCCCATTTGCATCAGGGCCTGCGCCAGCACCCGGTTGCCGAGAACCTTGGCAAGCCCATCCGCCAGGGCGGCAGCGTCCCCCGGGGGACCAAAATACCGGCATCGCCGACCACTTCCGGCAGCGCGCCGCCGCTGGAACTCACCAAAGGCACCCCGCAGCTCATCGCCTCCGCCGCCGGCAGGCCGAAGCCTTCATAAAGTGAGGGGCACGCCGCCACACTCGCCTGGGCGTATTCGTGCACCAGTTCCGCGTCGCTGATGCCACTGCGAAAGCTGACGCAGTGCTCGAGTTCAAGCTGCCGCAGCAGGCGCTGATTGCGTCCATCCTCCTGCAATTTGCCGATAACCACCAAATGGGCTTCTGGTTGCTGTTCGCGCACCAGACGTAGAGCTTCCAGGAGCACGCCAAAACCTTTCAGCGGTTGGTCAGATGAAGTGGTGGTGATGATCCGGCCCGGAATGCGGGCAATCTCCGGATGTGGGCGGAACAGGTCCGTATCCACGCCGTTGCCGATCACCTGGGTGCGGATTTCAGCGCGGCCGAATTCCGCCGCTATGTCCCGCCGCGAGCACTCGGATACGGTCACCACATGCTCCAAACGGCGCACCACTTCCGCCTGCATCTTGAGAAAGCTGTACCAGCGGCGGATCAACAAGCGGTGGCCCCAACTGCTGGCCTCCGCCAGCGCCAGCTCGCGGTCCCGGGTGATCGGATGGTGCACAGTTGCGACCACTGGGATGCCGAGTTTCTGCAGGTCGAGCAGGCTGTAACACAGGCTCTGATTGTCGTGGATCACGTCATATCGATCGCGGTATTCACGCAGGTAACGCAGGGCGCGCCGACCGAAGGTATAGGGCTCGGCAAATCCGCCGCTGGCCATGGACCACCACTCGAACAGGTCGCTGAAAGAAGTGAGATGGCCCCAGCGCAGCGCGCGTATATGGTTGGGCGTGGCGTAGAGGTCGAGACTGGGGATCTTGATCAGGCCCACATCCGGGTCCAGCTCTGGATAGGGCGGACCCGACAGCACATCCACCTGATGACCGCGGCGGCGCAAGGCGCGGCTCAGATATTTGAGATAGATACCCTGGCCACCGACATGGGGATGGCTGCGGTAGCCCAGCAGGGCAATACGCAGGGAGGGCAGGTCCATGTCAGGCGTGGGTACGGCCCGGGCGAGACACTCCTGATCGGCGCGCACTCTCAGAGGCTCTGGAGAAACTGGTCCGGCTCAAACGCCGGGGAGATGAAGCGAATGGGTTTGATGTCCGCATGGGCCACCAGCAGTGTGGGAAAGCCGCGCACACCGTAGGCGTGCATCAGATTGCGGGTTTCCGGCTGTTCGGAGTCGAGCCGCACGAAGATGTAGTTTTCTTCGATTTTTGCCTTCACCCGTTCATCGACCATCACCATGCGGTCGAGTTTGCGGCAGAAGCCGCACCAGTAAGCGGAGAAGTTGATCAGAAGAGGTTTGTTCTGCTCCCGCGCGAGTGCCTGCGCTTCCGCCAGAGTGCGTTCGGGCAGGCCGGTGGCGGCGAAGGCGGAGCGGCCCAATTGTGTGGGCGAGGTAAACCAGAGCACTGCGAGGACCAACGCGGCGGCACTGCCTAGACCTGTGAAAGTGAGAAGGATTTTCTGTGTGCGGCCGAATGTCATGGGGGTCCTGGAAGCACAGATGCGGCTCGTGAATTCATGCCAATGTGGCTATAATCCCGGCCTCTTTCAAAAAGGGCGCACAGTATGGCCGAACGCAAGGCTTCCATCAATCGGGACACTTTGGAGACGCAGATCTCAGTAAGTGTTGATCTCGACGGCACGGGTAAAGGCATCTTTAACACCGGAGTGCCATTTCTCGAACACATGATGGATCAGATCGCCCGCCACGGCATGATCGACCTGGACGTCACCTGCAAAGGCGACAACCACATTGATGACCACCATACGGTGGAGGACATCGGCATCACCATCGGCCAGGCGGTCAACAAAGCTCTGGGCAGCAAAAAAGGCATTCGCCGTTACGGCCACGCCTACGTACCGCTGGATGAAGCCCTTTCCCGGGTGGTAATCGACTTCTCCGGCCGTCCCGGTCTGGTGATGAATGTGCCCTTTACCCAGAAGCGCATTGGCACTTTCGATACCGAACTGTTCTATGAATTCTTCCAGGGTTTCGTTAACCACGCCCAGGTGACCCTGCACATCGACTGCCTACGCGGCCACAACGCGCACCATCAGATCGAGACGGTTTTTAAAGCTTTCGGCCGCGCTCTGCGCATGGCTTTGGAGCGCGATGAGCGCTTGGGCGACGCCATGCCTTCTACCAAGGGAACCCTCTAGTTTTTATGAAAAACCATATCGCCGTAATCGATTACGGTATGGGCAATCTGCACTCCGTTGCCAGCGCGCTGCAGCACGTGGCGCCCGATGCCCAGGTTGAGGTCACTTCCGACATCAGACGCGTGCGCGACGCGGATCGCGTGTTGTTTCCCGGTGTGGGGGCCATTCGCGATTGTATGGCGGAGATCCGCCGGCTGAAGTTTGATACCGCGATTGCCGACACCATTGCCTCCGGCAAACCCCTGCTGGCGATTTGCGTCGGCCTGCAGTCCCTGATGGACAGCAGCGAGGAAAACGGCGGCGTGCCCTGCCTCGGCCATTTCGCTGGTGAAGTCAAAGGCTTCGCCAACAGCCCGGAATTTCTCGCCGCGCGCGCTCATGGTGCGGCCACTGGAGAGCGCCTCAAGGTCCCCCATATGGGTTGGAACCAAGTGCGGCAGATGCAAAGTCACCCGCTCTGGCACGGCATCCCGGATAACAGCCGGTTTTACTTCGTCCACAGCTACTGCGTGCAGTCCCGCGATGCCCAGGTGATTGCCGGTCACTGCCATTACGGCATCGACTTCAGCGCCGCCCTGGCCCGCGCCAATGTTTTTGCCGCCCAGTTTCACCCGGAAAAAAGCGCCGAACACGGTCTGCAACTGCTGAAAAATTTTGTCGGCTGGAACGGCCAGCCCTGAGATAGAGACACTCCCCATGCAAATCATTCCCGCCATCGACCTTAAAGACGGCCAGTGCGTGCGTCTGCGCAAAGGCATCATGGAAGATTCCACCGTATTCTCCGATGACCCGGTGGCGGTCGCCCGCCAGTGGGTTGAACAGGGCGCGCGCCGCCTGCATCTGGTGGATCTCAACGGCGCCTTTGCCGGCAAGCCGGTGAACGGCGAAGTGGTCACCGCCATTGCCAAAGCCTTTCCCGAACTGCCGATCCAGATCGGCGGCGGTATCCGCTCCGCCGACACCATCCAGCATTATCTCGACGCTGGCGTCAGCTACGTCATCATCGGCACCAAGGCGGTGAAAGAACCGCAGTTCGTCACCGATATGTGCCGCGAATTTCCCGGCACCATCATCGTCGGATTGGACGCAAAAACCGGTTTTGTCGCCACTGATGGCTGGGCGGAAGTCTCCTCCGTCAAAGCCACCGAGTTGGCCAAACGTTTTGAGGCCGACGGCGTCAGCTCTATCGTCTATACCGATATCGACCGCGACGGCATGATGCAGGGCGTCAACGTAGACGCGACCGTCGCCATGGCCATGGCGTCCAGTCTGCCCATCATCGCTTCCGGCGGCATCACCAATCTCGACGACATCAAAGCCCTGCTGGCTCGCGCTCACGAAGGCGCCGGTATTTGCGGCGCGATTACCGGGCGGGCGATTTACGAAGGCACGCTCGATCTGGCCGCCGCTCAGCGGCTGTGCGACGAGGCTTAAGCGGAGAATTCCATGGCGCTGGCAAAACGTATTATTCCCTGTCTCGACGTCGACAATGGCCGCGTGGTCAAGGGTGTTCAGTTTGTCGATATCCGCGATGCCGGCGACCCGGTGGAAATTTCGAAGAAATACAACCAGCAGGGCGCGGATGAGATCACCTTTCTCGATATCACTGCGACCCACGAAGCTCGCGACACCACCGTTCACACAGTGGAAGCCATCGCTGCGGAAGTCTTTATTCCGCTGACGGTCGGCGGCGGCATCCGCACTTTGGAAGACATTCGCCACATGCTCAATGCCGGCGCGGATAAGGTCAGCATCAACTCTGCGGCGGTGAAAAACCCGGATTTTGTCGCCGAGGCGGCCGCGCGTTTTGGCTCACAGTGCATTGTGGTCGCCATAGATGCGAAAAAAGTCAGCGCCGAGGGCGAGACGCCGCGCTGGGAAATCTTCACCCACGGCGGCCGCAAGCCAACCGGCATAGACGCGGTGGAGTGGGCGGTGCGGATGGTGAACAACGGCGCGGGCGAAATACTGCTCACCAGCATGGATCGCGACGGCACCAAAAATGGTTTTGACCTGGGTGTGACTCGCGCCATCGCCGACGCAGTGGCGGTGCCTGTCATCGCGTCGGGCGGCGTGGGCAATCTGCAACACTTGGTGGACGGTGTAACCCTGGGCGGCGCCGACGCGGTACTGGCGGCGAGTATTTTTCACTTCGGCGAATATTCTGTGCCGCAAGCGAAAGCTTATATGCGCGAGCGCGGCATCGAAGTGCGTTTGTAAAAAGCGGGCGTATTGCAGGGATTCGGTGTTTGGAGCAGGTTGAGAAGGAGCGCTGGGCGGAATCCGCCCAGCGAAATGGTGATCAGGCCGCCCGGCTATACCGGTTCAGACAGGCCATCACTTGAGGCTCGGCGTGGAGGACAAAATCAATGAATGCGCTCGCGCCAGTCTCGGCCTCGTTCAGGCTGTCAAACGGTCCTATATCAATACCCTCCCGGGTGGAATAGTAGTAATAGCCATCGCGCTTAAAGAAACGTGAGTTGCGTGCGGGTAAGGCACAGCGTTCGCCGGATCTATTCATTCAATAATCCTCTCGTCAGCTAGGTTTGATGAATCCCTGCGTTTTCGGGTCTCCGTGCGTCAGTAAAGAAAAACTGCCGCCAGCCACCCTGATCAGTCCATTTTTTTCGCCCTTTTTAGGACGTTCGGTCGACCTTAACACACTTCAAAATGAATGGCAGTGCGCGTTTTGTCACAAAACAAAATGCTTTTTAGATCGAATTTATTGCGGACGGAATGGATTCGACTCTCAGCTGCTCGGCAATGCCGCCGGGCGGACTGGCGGGTTCGGAGAGGGGATGCAGTAGCTGGGAAACCGGCACAAGCCGCACGCCCAGATCGCCCAGTTGCGGCAGTACCCGCTCCAGGAAGGCGAGTGTTTCCGGGTAGGGATGGCCGATGGCAATCGCCTGGCCCCGCTCGCGGGCCAGGCGTAGCAAAGTGCGAAACTGCTGTTCGATGGCATCCTCGGTGCGGATGTTGTCGAGAAAGACATCGCGGCGGGCGCTGGGGATGGCGTGATCCTGTGCGCTGGTGAGCGCCTGACTGGAAGGTGTGGTGCGGCTGTCGATGAAGTAAAGCCCGCGCCCGGCCAGTTCCGCCATGACCCAATCCATCCGTTCGCGTTCCTGCGTCAGGGCGCTGCCCATATGGTTGTTGACTCCGCGCGCCTGCGGCAGGGCTTCGAGCATGGCAGCAAGCGCATCCCGCAGTTCGGTTTGCGTCATCCCTCGGCGCAAACCCTCGTGCCAGGCGGGGTGGGACAGTGGCTCCATGGGCGCGTGCAACATGACTTCCCTGCCCTGCTGCGCGGCCAGCTCGACCAAGCGATCGCCGTAGTGGGTAAAGGGCAGCACCGCGAGTGTGATATCCCCGGGCAGTGCCAGAACCCGTTTGCCCGCCTGCCACTGCTCCCCCAGGTCGTCGATGATGATCGCAATAGAAGGTTGGGCGATGGTGTTATCGCTCAGAGTTGCAGGAGCCGGCATTGGCGGGAGTGGGCTGAAGGAGGGTACCGGCGCGGGCGGTAGCAGCTGGACGGGTTGTGCCGAAACCTGAGGAGGTGGCGGTGGTTCCCCGCCGTGGAACACGCCCAGGGCTCCGGCAAGGAGCCCTAAGAACGCCACCGCCAGGATTGCGCGCACTTATTCCGCGGCGGCGGTGGGGTTGATTGCCGGGGTTTTCTTGAAGAAGGTCAGACCCTTGAGCATGTTCAAAGCCTCATAAAGCTGGTTGTCCTTGCCCTGGAGGTCATCCAGGATCGCGTTGCGCTCGTCTTCGCGCTCCTTGCTCTTGATGTCCTTGCCGCCTTTCGCATTGCCCAGGTGGCCTGCAAGTTGCGCTTCGGTGATGCGGCCGCGGCCTTTGATGGCGGTCAGTTCAGCGCGTTCTATCACCAGATCCGGCTCTATCCCCTGGGCCTGGATCGACCGGCCATTGGGGGTGTAATACAAGGCCGTGGTGAGTTTGACGGCTTTCTCATCGGTAATCGGTATGACGGTCTGAACGGAGCCTTTGCCGAAGCTGCGGGTTCCCATCACCAGGGCCCGGCGATGATCCTGCAGCGCCCCGGCGACGATTTCCGATGCCGACGCCGACCCCTCATTGATCAGTACCACCAGAGGCAAACCATCGGTGATATCGCCCGGTTCGGCCTTGTAGTTGAAGTTGGATTGCGGCATGCGCCCCTCGGTGTACACCACCACGCCGCCGTCCAGGAATGCGTCGGCAACCTCGACCGACGCCTGCAGCACACCGCCGGGATTGTTGCGCAGGTCGAGAATAATGCCCTGAAGGTTTTTGTCCTTGTTCTGTTTGCCAAGCGCCTCGCGTACGTCACTGCCCGTGTTCACTTGAAACTGAGCGATGCGGAGGTACAGGTAGCGTTCATCCATGATTTCAGTGCGCACGCTGCGCACCTTGATGGTGTCGCGCACCAGGGTGACGTCGAACGGTTGGTCCATGCCCTCCCGGATGATCGTCAGGACGATTTTGCTGCCCTTGGGTCCGCGCATGCGCTCCACCGCGTCATTCAGGTTCAAACCTTTCAGAGCGGTGTCGTCGATTTTGATGATGAGATCACCGGCTTCTATACCGGCGCGCGCCGCCGGGGTGTCGTCGATAGGAGCAATCACTTTGACGAAGCCGTCTTCCATGCCCACTTCTATGCCGAGGCCGCCGAATTCGCCGGTGGTGTGGACCTGAAGATCCTCGAAGGAAGACGCGTCGAGATAGCTGGAGTGGGGATCGAGCTGCTCCAGCATGCCGCGGATGGCGTACTCCAGCAGGGTCTTGTCATCGATTTCGTTGATATAGGCGCCGCGGATGTGCTCATAGGCTTTGGTAAACACCCGCAGGTCTTCCAGTGGCAACACGCTTTTGCTGGTCGGTCCCGCCGCTGCCGGTTCGGCTGCCTGACCCACGGGGCTCCAGCACAACAAGACCGCAAGCGTCAGTAAGGAAGGGCGCAGTGCCATGGCATGACTCCTGGGGAAAACGATAGGGGAAGGCGCAGATTATGGTGATTTTGCGCGCACTTGGCGACACCTCAAGCGGGACATCAGGCGGCTTTTCTCAGCCATGGACCCGGATCGGTGGGTTCGCCTTTATAACGCAATTCAAAGTACAAACCGGAGCTCGCCTGGCCACCGCTCTGGCCGACCGACGCCACTTGCTCGCCGGCGTTCACCCAGTCGCCGAGATTTTTGAACAAGGCCTGATTGTGCGCGTAGAGGCTCATAAAGCCCGCGCCGTGATCAATGATCAACAGCAGACCCTGGCCGCGCAGGTAGTCGGCAAACACCACTCTACCCTGATGTACGGCGTGGACCGGATTGCCTTCCGGCGCCGAGATCAATACACCCTGCCAGCGCACTTTGTTGGCCACCCGCGGCGAGCCGAATTTGCTCAAAACCTTTCCATTGGTGGGCCAGGGCAGCTGGCCTTTCAACTTGTTGAACGGATGATTGCTGGGTGGCAGCTGCATTTTGCCGGTGATCCGCACGACTTCCTTGAACAGCCGCTCCAGATGCTGGCGGTCTTCATCGGCGGATTTGAGTTTCGCATCCGTGTCGGCAATGGTGCGCTCCAGCTTCGCCAAGGTGCGCTTGCGCTCCGCCTGGGCGGACACCAGTTGGTTGCGCTTGGCGAGCAGTTCGGTGTGGCTGCGGGAAATCGCTTCGGTCTCCGCCGCAATGGCGGGTTCCAATTCTTCGATTCGCTGGATAGTCGCGTTGTAACGGTCGACCTGGTCGGCCTGTGCGCGGGTGAAATAACCGTAATAGTGGAGATTGCGTGCCAGGAGGCTCGGGTCCTCCTGGTTTAGCAGCAGTTTCAGACTGCTTTGCTGGCCCAGCCGGTAGGCGGCATCAAGATGCCGCGCGACTGCGCCCTGTTGCTGCTTTTTTGCGGTCAGCAGCTCCTCCTTCTCGCTGCTCAACTGCTTCAAATGGCTCTGCTTGTTATCCAGCTGCTTGCGCAACTCCTGCACTTTTTTGCTCAGATCGCCGATTTTGGTTTCGGAATCCTGCAACTCGCCCTGTAGCTCCTGGCGGTTCGACTTGACCTTATCCAGTTCCACCTTGAGCTGTTCGATAGTGGAGCGCAGCTCCTTCAGGCGGCTTTGGCGCTCCGCCTCGGTCATCGCCTGAGCGGACGCGTTCATAAACAGGGGGCCGAGCAGCAATGCCGCGCACAGGCTTCGCCCCAGGGATGCAATCTTCGTCATATTGGCCTTTCCTCCTTTGCATCGGCGCAGCCGGGGCCGCGCAGTTTGTTATGTGGTGCCCGTTATGACCGGGCGACCCGCTGGCCGTTCAGCTCCCGGGCAGACGCCAAAGGCGCGGGTTCATTCAGTGTAGTTCAAGCAGGCTGTGGCCCGTCATGGCGGCCGGTTGGGCAACGCCCATGAGCAGCAGCATGGTAGGCGCTATGTCCGCCAGACTGCCGCCGTCGACAAAGCTGGCCTTGCGGGGGCCGACATAAACCAGCGGCACCGGCAGGGTGGTGTGCTGGGTGTGGGCCTGACCGGAGACGTCGTCGAACATCTGCTCCACGTTGCCGTGATCGGCGGTGATGAGCACGTCGCCGCCGACCTTCGCCGCGGCCGCTAGCACTTTGGCGAGACACTCGTCCACCGCTTCCACGGCTTTGACGGCGGCGTCAAAAACGCCGGTGTGGCCGACCTGATCGCAATTAGCGTAGTTGCAGATGATGGCGTCGTAGTGGCGGCTTTCGATGGCTGCCACCAGTTTCTCGGTCACTTCCGGCGCGCTCATTTCCGGCTGCAGGTCGTAGGTGGCGACTTTGGGGGACGGAATCAGAACGCGATCTTCACCCGGGAATGTTTCCTCCTGGCCGCCGCTGAAGAAAAAGGTCACGTGGGCGTATTTTTCGGTTTCGGCGATGCGCAGCTGGGTCTTGCCCTGCTTTGCCAATACCTCACCGAAAGTGTTGCTCAGATCTTCCGGCGGATAGGCACAGCTGGCGTTGAGGCCGGCTTCGTATTCGGTGGTCATGACAAATTCCGCCAGTGCTGGCACGCGCTTGCGGACAAAACCGTCGAAGCTGGGGGTGACGAAGGCGTGGGAGATCTGGCGCGCCCGGTCCGGGCGGAAGTTCATAAAGATCACGCTGTCGCCGTCCTGGATGGTCACCGGCGCTTCGCCGTCCGCGTGGATGCTGGTGGCTTTGACGAATTCATCGTCCTCACCGCGCTCATAGGCAGCGAGCAGGCCATTCACCGCGTTGGTGGCGCTGTATTGCGCGACGCCGTCGACGAACAGCTCAAAAGCGGCTTGCTGGCGGTCCCAGCGCTTGTCGCGGTCGAGGGCAAAAAAGCGGCCGATGATAGAGGCGATGCGCCCGGTGCCGAGCTGCTCAAGGGTGTCCTGGGCTTTCTGTAATGAGGATTCGGCGCTGCGCGGCGGGGTGTCGCGACCGTCCAGCATGGCGTGGAGGTAGAGTTTCTTCGCGCCGCGCTCCGCTGCCAGTTTCAGCATGGCCAGTATGTGGTCTTCGTGGCTGTGGACGCCGCCGGAGGACAGCAGGCCGAGCACGTGGATCGCCTTGTCGCTCTTCACCGCTTTGTCGATGGCCTGGAGGTAGACCGGATTGGTGAAGAAGTCGCCGTCGCTGATGGCTTTGTTGATCCGGGTAAAACTCTGATACACCACTCGCCCGGCGCCCAGGGTCATATGCCCCACTTCCGAGTTCCCCATCTGCCCTTCCGGTAGTCCCACCGCCATGCCAGACGTGTGGATCAGGGTCTTGGGACCCGACTGCCAGAGTTTCTGCCACACCGGCGCCTGTGCTTTAGCGATGGCATTGTATTGATTGGTGTCAGAGTGGCCAAAGCCATCGAGAATCAGGAGGATGACGGGTTTTTTCGGATCTGCCATAAATAACCTTTGACTGCGGACTGGAGCGGAAGGAGGGAACAGACAGGGCGTCTGAGCATAAACGCTGCCTATTCTAGCCGGAATCACCCGGGCTGCCGAGTTTCGCCGTATGGGCGCATGGCTGGCGGAGGCTTTCATGTATACTTGGCCGCCTTCCGCAGCCGTGCCCCGCGGCCATGTGTCAAAAAATGAGAGGTTTAGTGTGAGTTGGCTCGATTTTGTTATGGAGCAGTGGATTCTGGTTTCAATCCTGGCTGTTCTGGTGGTTGCGTTTCTGGTGCTGGAATCCCGCAAAGGCGGTACGACCATTTCTCATCACGAGGCTACCCGCCTTCTCAACGCCGGGCAGGCGGTGCTGGTCGACCTGCGCGATAGCAAGGAATTCAAGGCCGGTCACATTGTCGATGCCGTCAATATTCCCTATGCGAGTCTGAACAGCAAAGTGGATGACCTTGAAAAGCACAAGAGCAAACAAATCATAGTGGTAGACAAAATGGGTCAGCACGCCGGTTCGGCTGGCAAGATCCTGCGCGACAAGGGCTTTCAGGTCGTGCGCATGCAAGGTGGCATGATGGAGTGGACGCAACAAAACCTCCCGGTGGTAAAGGCTTAGGTTCGCTATGACCGTCACAATCTATACACGCAAGATCTGTTCGTATTGCGTACATGCCAAAAATCTTTTCGATCGGCTCGGCGTCTCCTACGAGGAGATTTCCCTGGACCGCGATCCCGAAGCCATGCAGCGAATGTGTGAGCTGAGCGGCCGCCGCTCCGTGCCGCAGATCTGGATTGGCGATACCCATGTGGGCGGTTGTGATGATCTTTACAGCCTGCATCGCACCGGCCAGTTGCAGGAGCTTTTGGGAGGCGCCTCCCAAACCGGCAATTCCGGCTGAGTCCGGCGCGCTTGAATTCCCCTTCGGTGCCCCCAAATCGGTTGGACCTCAAATTCCGCTTTGGGAACCCCCAGCCGCATTACGGCGTTTTCACATAAGGTAATTTCATGGCAGACGATAACAACAATCAGCAGGGCGAAGCCGCTCCAAACCACTTCGCATTACAACGCATTTATTTGAAGGATCTTTCCTTCGAATCTCCTTTGGGGGTCGAGGCGTTCAAACAAAACTGGCAACCCAAAATCAACCAGGATCTGAACACCAACGTCAACAAGATAGAGGACGATCTGTTTGAGGTGGTGCTCAAGCTGACAGTCAGCGCTGTGATCGAAGACAAGACGGTGTTTCTGGTGGAAGTCCAGCAGGCCGGTTTGTTCATGATTCGCCAGCTCGATCCTCGCCAGATGGCGCAGTTGTTCAACACCGTGTGCCCGCAGATTCTGTTTCCCTACGCCCGCGAAGTCATCGACAGCTGTGCGGTGAAAGGCAGCTTCCCCGCCCTGAACCTGCCGCCGATCAATTTTGATGCCCTGTTCCTGCGCGCTATTCAGCAGGCCCAGGCCGCGCAAATGGAAAAAGACACTTCGCAAGCAGTCACCAATTGATGCCATGCGCTGCGCCTGTTCGGCGCAGCGCCGTTTCCCATCCCCCCAGGCCCTTCCCTCCTATACTTACATCTTTCAGAATCGGTTTTAGCGCAGCTCGCCGTCGCGTTGAAGAACATGTCCTGACCGGTAAAGCCAATGACTGAGACGATGGTTAACGACATCCTGCATTCGATCGAGGATCGCCGCACCGGCCTTATCCGCAATGCGGTGATCGTCCTGATGGTCGTATTACTGGCATTTACCATCAAGGGTGTACTGCTCGGCTCGATCATCCGCGTCGGCATATCCCTGTTTGGCATGTTTGCCCTGGCGGTGGCGTACTACTACAACCGCAACGGCGGTACCCACGTCGCGCTGGTGCTGGTTTTTGCCAGCTTCTGGGCATTCAGCCTCATTGGCGTCCTAACGGTCGGCAGTGCCGAAACCATCACCATGGCCTGGTTCCCCCTTCTCGTCACCCTCGCCGGGCTGCTCGGCGGGCGCAGGCATTGTTTGTTCTGGATGGCGGTTAGCTGTCTGACGATCTTGCTGCTGTGGGTAATGGAGGATCTGGGCGTTGATCTAAGCCTGCTGGCGCTGGAGCAAAACAAACTTTTCCAAATCCGCATGCATGTGATGATGCAACTGCTGGTGGTCGGCGTGGTGGTGTTCTCATACGTCCGGATGAACCGTCGTCATGAGCAGCAATTAGTGGAGCAGGTGACAAAAATGGCGAGTGAAGTGCAGTGGCGGCGCCGGGCGGAGGAGGCTGCAGTGGCTTCCAATCGGGCCAAAACACTGTTTCTCGCCAATATGAGTCACGAGATCCGCACGCCGCTCAACAGCATCATCGGCTTCTCATCGCGCCTGATGAAGCGCCACAGCTTTGCCGATCCCAAGGACGAAGATGCCATCGAATGCGTGCACAGGAATGGCAAAGGGCTGTTGTACCTGGTCAATGAGCTGCTGGAGCTCGCCAGCATCGAGGCCAACCATTTGCAGTACAGCGCCAAGGTCTTTTCTGTCGACAACCTCATTCGTGAATGTCTGACCCCGGTTGAACCTGTGGCCCGCAGTTTTGGTTTGCGGCTGGATTACAAATGCATCGACGATGCCGAGCTGCGTGCCGACCGCGCGCGTTTGCATCAGGTGCTGGTGAGCCTGCTGTACTTCGGCATCCGGCAGACGCGCGAGGGCGGTGTAGAGGTCACGCTGAGCGGTTGCGCCCGCGAAGAGGTTTTAGGAGTGCAGATCTGCGTGGCGGACACCAGCCCAGGGATTGCTGAGGAGCAATTGGAGGGGTTGTTCGAAACCCATTACCAGTTGGTGCTGAACAACAATCGCGACCTGCCGATTTCCGCTTTGACACTGGCCCTGGCGGCCAAAATGGTGCAAATGCATGGCGGCGACATCAAGGCGCAAAGCACTTTGGGCCAGGGCACGCGCTTCCTGATCTGGCTGCCCCTGGAACCGCCCGCCGCCGATCTTTAAGGATCAATCACTGCCGTCATCGGCATCCGCCATTCCCAGTTCTTTCAACTTACGGGTCAACGTATTACGTCCCCAGCCCAGCAGATTGGCCGCGTCCCGCTTGCGCCCCGCCGTGTGTTTCAGCGCAGTTTCAATAAGCGCGCGTTCGAAGGTGGGCACAGCCTTGGAAAGAATGTCGTGCTGGCCGGCGGCGAGGCATTGATCTGCCCAATGGCGCAAAGCTTTTTCCCAATCGCCGGACGGTGCCTGGGAGTCCTTGCGGCTCATCAGCTCTGGCGGCAAATCCTGCACATGGACCTCCCGACCGCTGGCCATCACCGTAATCCAGCGGCAGGTGTTCTCGAGTTGACGCACGTTGCCGGGCCAGGAGAGGCTGCTCAAGTAGGTTTCCGCCTCTGGGGTCAGGGTCTTGGGTTCCACATTCAGCTCGGCGGCAGCTTTATGGAAGAAGTGTTGCGCCAGTTTGGGGATGTCTTCGCGTCGATCCGCCAGTTTCGGCAGATGGATGCGGATAACGTTGAGGCGGTGGAACAGGTCTTCGCGGAAGCGGTTTTCTTCCACCAGATGCTCCAGGTTCTGGTGGGTGGCGGCGATGATGCGGACATCCACCTTCACCGGAGTATGTCCTCCCACCCGGTAAAACTCGCCATCGGCCAGCACCCGCAACAGGCGGGTCTGCGTTTCCGCCGGCATATCGCCGATTTCGTCGAGAAACAGGGTGCCGCCGTCCGCCTGTTGGAACCGGCCCTGGCGCAGAGATGCCGCTCCGGTGAAGGCGCCTTTTTCGTGACCGAAGAGTTCGGATTCGATTAAGTCCCGCGGAATGGCCGCCATGTTCAGGGCGATAAAGGGGCCTTCGCGACGCGGCGAATGGCGGTGTAGGGCGCGCGCCACCAGTTCCTTACCGGTGCCGGACTCGCCATTGATCAACACGGTGATATTCGACTGGGACAGCCGGCCGATCGCGCGGAATACCTCCTGCATCGCCGGTGCCTCGCCGATGATATCCGCGGTCATCTCTGGCGCCGCTACCACTACATCCTGGGCTTGTTCGCGACTGTGGGCGAGGGCGCGCTGGGTGACAGCGACGGCTTCGTCCACATCAAAAGGTTTAGGGAGATACTCAAAGGCGCCGCCCTGGTAAGCCGAAACGGCGCTCTCCAGATCTGAGTGGGCGGTCATGATGATGAACGGCAGCTGCGGATGTTCCTTGTGCAAATTGGCGAGCAGGGACAGCCCGTTGGTGCCGGGCATGCGGATGTCGCTGATGATGGCGTCGGGTTTTTTGTGCGGCAGCTGCGCCAGGGCTTTGTCGCCGGAATCGAAGCAGTCGGTTTCTATGCCGGACTGCTGAAGGGCCTTTTCCAATACCCAGCGAATGGAGCGGTCGTCATCGATAATCCAAACGAGGTTAGGCTTCTGCATAGTGTTCTTCCAATGGTAGATAGATTGAAAACTCAGTCAGTCCCGGGACGCTTTCGCATTCAATAATCCCGTCGTGTTGACCGATGAGGTTTTGGGCAATGGCAAGCCCCAAGCCGGTGCCTTCGGCGCGCCCGGTGATCATGGGGAAAAAAATATCTTCAATAAGGTCTGGCGGAATGCCCGGACCGTTGTCCACTATCGCAATCCGCACCACCAGTGGATGTTGTTTGCGACCTATGGTGTAACGCCTTTGGACGCGAGTGCGAAAAGTGATGATTCCATCGTCCTCGTGACCGTTTTCCAGCAGAACCTGGGTCGCATTGCGAGCGATATTCAGAATGGCCTGAATCAGCAGTTCCCGGTCGCCAGGGATCTCTGGAATGCTAGGGTCATAATCGCGCACCAGTTCCAGCCGATTACTGATCTCCGCACGCACCACTTTCATCACATGCTCAAGCACTTCATGGATGTTGGTGGGTTTGCGATTGGCGGGACGGTGCGGCCCCAGCATGCGGTCCACCAGATTTCTCAGGCGATCCGTCTCGTCGATGATGATGCGGGTGTATTCGTCGAAGTCGATGCTGTTGGCGTTGAGCTCCCGCGCCAACAGTTGCGCCGCACCGCGGATGCCGCCGAGCGGGTTTTTGATCTCATGGGCAAGGCTGCGGATGAGATTGCGGGAGGTTTCCTGCGTCGACAGCATCGCCTCCTCGCGGTTGATCCGCAGCAGACGGTCCAGGGCGTGGGCTTCGACCACGATCATGCCCAACTCTGGATTGGGAGTGACGGAGTAGTCGACGGTGATATCGCTGCCGTTATGCAGGCGCCAGCGCGCCCGGCGCATGGTGAAGTGGCGGTTTTCGGCCAGAGCTTCGCGAAACGATTCGGGTTCGGCTTCCTGGTCGGTAAAACAATGGCTCACATGTTTTCCCAGCACTTGATCCCCACTGACACTCAACAGCATTTCCGCCGAGCTGTTGACGAATGTCAGGTGCAGATCTACGTCCAGCACTATGGTGGAGGTCAGAAGATTGTCCAATATTTGTTTGTAATGCGGGGCGTGGACCATATGAGTGTTCCAAATTGGTGAGCAGGCCGAAGCAAAAACCAAACCAATCGGCGTAGGTCGGCTCGGTGGGCGAAAATGAGTGTTTTTTTTGAGTCGGATAGACTCGAAAAAAATATTTCTAATCCTTTGAATTTAAAATGGTTTTTATGTTTATTTGGCGTCACCGGAAGGTTGCGTGCAAGGCCGTGCTTCCACAGATCAAACCTGTTAAGCAAACGCTGGAGGGAGGTGCTACAGATCACCAAAGATAAACGCTAAAAACTTGTCTGCCCCAATATAGTGCATATCGAGGATATACGTTGGTGCAAATGCGCGAACTTGGTGAGAGGGCGCTTACTGCGATATTTGAGGCAAAAAAAACCCCGCCTAAGCGGGGTTTTCGGTGTGGCCGCGTAGTACAGCTTAAACGGAATAGTACAACTCGAACTCCACCGGGTGCGGAGTCATGTTGACGCGCTGGATGTCGGCTCGCTTCAGGGTGATGTAAGACTCGATGAAGTCTTTGCTGAAGACGCCGCCGCGAGTGAGGAACTCGTGATCCGCTTCGAGGGAGGCCAGGGCTTCTTCCAGAGAAGAGCAGACTTTTGGAATTTCGGCTTCTTCTTCCGGCTCCAGGTCATACAAGTCTTTGTGAGCAGGCTCACCCGGATGAATCTTGTTTTGCACGCCGTCGAGTCCGGCCATCAGCAGAGCAGCGAATGCCAGGTATGGGTTGGCAGTCGGGTCAGGGAAGCGAGTTTCGATACGCTTGGCTTTCGCACCTTGTACAAATGGAATGCGGATAGAAGCGGAGCGGTTACGGGCGGAGTACGCCAGCATTACCGGAGCTTCGAAGCCAGGAACCAGACGCTTATATGAGTTGGTGGAGGCGTTACAGAAAGCGTTCAGCGCCTTGGCGTGCTTGATTATACCGCCGACGTAGTAAAGGGCGGTTTCGCTCAGGCCGGCATAAGCTTCACCAGCGAACTGGTTGACACCGCCTTTGGAGAAGGACTGGTGAACGTGCATGCCGGAACCGTTGTCACCGATCAGCGGCTTGGGCATGAAGGTGGCGGTTTTGCCATAGCTGTGAGCAACGTTGTGTACGCAGTATTTCAGGATCTGAACTTCGTCCGCTTTTTTCACCAGAGTGTTGGCGCCGACGCCGATTTCGCACTGGCCGGCATTGGCCACTTCGTGGTGGTGAATTTCAATTTCCAGACCCATGGCTTCCATGGCATTACACATGGCGGCGCGGATGTCGTGGAGAGAGTCGATAGGAGCAACCGGAAAGTAGCCGCCTTTGACGCGTGGGGCGTGGCCGTGTTTGCCTTCGATGTCGTCGCCTGACTGCCAAGCCGCTTCTTCAGACTTGATCTTATAGAAGGCGCCGCCCATGCCTGAGTTGAAGTGGACGCTGTCGAAAATAAAGAATTCCGGCTCGGGACCAAACAGAGCGATGTCGCCCAGACCGGTAGATTTTAGGTACTGCTCTGCGCGCTTGCCGATGGAGCGCGGGTCGCGGTCGTAGCCTTGCATAGTGGTGGGCTCGACGATGTCGCAACGGATGATAATGGTGGGTTCTTCGTAAAACGGATCCAGCACAGCAGTGGAGTCGTCGGGCATCAAAATCATGTCGGATTCGTTAATGCCTTTCCAACCGCCGATGGATGAACCATCGAACATTTTGCCTTCGGTGAAGAAATTGTCATTCACTACGCTGGCGGGAAATGTAACGTGTTGTTCCTTTCCCTTGGTATCTGTGAAACGCAGATCAATCCAACGCGCTTCATGTTCTTTAATCAGTTTCAGGGTCTTCTCTGACATAAGGATGCCTCCAACTATGGCCAGGCCAAGTAGTTATTGATGGTTGAAAGGTATTTGGGAGTTGGTTGTTGGTCTGCCTTCGGCGGCACAATCTAAGAGTTTCTCTACCAATAAGCAAGGACAACAAGTGAGGTATGAGGGGCAAGTTGTGTGCCATAATTGCGAACTTAGCTTCAGGTCTCAGCTGCGCAGGGCTTTGGCAGAAAAGTCGTAAAAATCTGCACCAAAACAGTGATTTAATTTGGTGCGTTCATTTTATTAGTGGTCTATTTTGGTGCGTTCGTGTACCTGTCGTCGATATTTTCCCCATGAAATTCATCCTTAAATTTTTCCCCGAAATCACCATCAAAAGCGGCCCAGTTCGCAAACGAATGAGTCGCCAGCTCACAGAAAATTTACGCGTGCTTTTGCGCCGCTTCGATGCCGACGCCAAAGTGGTGCAGGAGTGGGACAATCTCGAAGTATTTATTCCAGGTGAGGACGACGAGCGCGCGGCCGCTGCGGGTGATTTGCTCTCCTGCGTTCCAGGCATCGCGAAAATTGCCCGTGTGCGCGCCTACCCTCTGGGTGATCTTGATCACATTTATGAGTGTGTGCGCAGCACCTGGGGAACCGCGCTTCACGGCAAGACATTTTGCGTCCGCGTCAAACGCACCGGCAAACACTCATTCAGTTCGATGGATGTGGAGCGCCATGTCGGCGGCCGGTTGCTGCATGAAGCTGGCGCTGCGGGTGTGGATTTGCACAATCCTGAGCTGCAGGTGCGACTCGAGATCCGCCAGGACACTCTTTATATCGTCGAACAAACCCTGCCGGGTTTGGGTGGTTTCCCGCTCGGCTCCCAGGAATCGGTGCTGGCATTGATTTCCGGTGGTTTCGATTCCACCGTAGCCTGTTATCAAAGTATTAAGAGAGCCTGCGCACCCATTTTCTGTTTTTCAATCTCGGTGGTGTCGCACATGAGGTTGGAGTTAAGGAAATTGCTTTTTATTTGTGGAACCGATTCGGCGCTTCGCACCGAGTGAAATTCGTCACAGTACCTTTTGATGGTGTGGTGAATGAAATTCTCACCAAGGTCGATCCCTCCTGTATGGGCGTGGTGTTGAAGCGGGAGATGCTGCGCGCTGCGGGTCGTGTTGCGGACGAGGCGGGATTGGATGCGTTGGTAACCGGCGAGGCGGTGTCGCAGGTATCCAGTCAAACGCTGACCAATCTGGCCATTATTGACCGGGCGAGCAGCAAGCTCATTTTGCGCCCGCTGGCGTTTGCGGATAAGGGCACAATCATCGACCAGTGTCGTGCCATTGGCGCCGAGCATTTCGCCGCGGCCATTCCGGAATATTGCGGTGTTATATCTGTGCGCCCATCAGCCCATTTGCGTCTCGATAAGGTCGAGGCGGAAGAGAGTCGTATGGACCCGCAGGTGCTGCAGGAGGCGCTCACCAAGGCGAAAGTGCAGTCGATCGACTCGGTAATGAAATCCGTCGAGCGCGGGTTGAATCAGGTGGTCGAGGTGAGCGCTCCCGCTCCAGACCAATTGATTATCGATATCCGCCATCCCAACGAGCGCGAGTTGCGGCCTTTGCGCCTGCCGGATCGGGAGGCTGCGCCATTGGCGATTCCTTTCTTCACTCTGAACAGCGAATTTCCACGTTTGGATGCGTCGCGCCATTATTTGTTGTATTGCGCGAAAGGTGTGATGAGCCAATTGCACGCAGCGCATCTGCAGGATGCGGGCTTCAAAAATGTCGGTGTTTATCGCCCAGATAATCAGAGTGCGGCGGTAGAAGGAGCTGAATAAAGGCAGGGCGGACATCGCCCTGCTCAGCGTCTAAATTACAGCGCGTTTTTGACGGCGGTTTTTGCCAGGGCGCCGCTGACGGCTTTTTCCAACTCCGAACCCTCAGGCGCTACCTTGGAGCCGAAGTGCACGACCTTGTCGTTGTCGATCAGATATTTATTGAAGTTCCACGACGGCGCTTCGGATTGTTTGGTGAGGTAGGCAAACAGTGGGTGTGCATCTTTTCCTTTGACATCCACGTGCTCAAACATGGGAAACGAAACACCGTAATTTTTGTAGCAGACCCGCGCTGTGCCCTCTTCCAATTTTTCTTCCTGATTAAAACTGTTGGATGGAAATCCTAAAATCACCAATCCTTCATCCTTATATTTTTGATGCAGTTTTTCCAGGCCGCCAAATTGTTTGGTGAAGCCGCAGTGGCTCGCCGTATTGACGATAACCATGGGTTTTCCCGCCTGATAGTACTGACACAGATTCACCGTTTCCTGCGAATGTAGGCGACGCAACTCCGTGTTGAGATAGCTGGGACATTCCGTTGTTTCGGCGTGCGCCTGCGGCAATGCTATCGCGCCAAGGGCGGCCAGTAGCGGGATCATCAATGTGAGTTTTGACATAAATTCTCCTCCGGCGGAGTTTTACGCTTGGTTAATGAATTCAGATTGCTGCTAAGTTGATTGCTGCTAGGTTCAGATTACTGCTATGGATTTATATCGATGGTGTAGTACTTAAGGAGTTCAATCAAAGCACCGACGGAGACGAGTGAGCAGGTCTCTTCGGTGGTGTGATATCCGGTGGTGGGAACCTGCAGCGTCGCTCCCTGGATCATACCCTTGGAAGCGTTGATGATTCGGCCAAGCTCGGTGCTGCCGAGAGAAAAAGGATCTTTTCCTATACGCTTCCGCTCTTTGTTTTTCCGTTCGATATAAGCATCTTTAAAGTCATAGCGGATGCCCAGCACCTGGCAGGCATTCTCCAGTTCGCGAATCATGTCCGGGTGAAAAGCGGCGTTGCTGTCGCGATTGCGCAGTACCAAGTGTTGCGCCTCCGCTTCTTCCGTGGAGGCATAAGGACTGGTGTCGAGCACAATAAGCTTGGATGTTGAATTGGCAAATCGCTGAAACCATTCCAGCAGAAAGCGCCAGCTTCTACCGGCTTCTTCCTGGGCGGTGAAAAATGCCGTGCCCTGATAGCCGCGACGAAACAGGTAGAGAATTATTGCAGCGGAAAACACGTTATCGAGCTGCGCACTGATACGCTGTCCGGAGATTTTCAGTTTGTCCTGAAATGCGACCGGGGTGCCCGCCACCACATGTTCGAGGCCGTGAATCTCAAACACCATGTTGCCGCGCTGGGGACAGAGGAAGGCGCGGTGAATGACGCCTTGGCCCCGGTAGACACCCGACCAGGGTTCATAAGCGCTGACGGCGGCCCCGTGGTAGCGTTCGGAAATTTTCGTAAAGGTCTGCTCGGATACGGAATCGCCGATCAGATCGCCGCGGTTGCTGGCGATGAATGCGGCGTACTGGAATTCATTGGGGCCGGTACAGATGAGGCCGTGGCGGTCGATGTGCGCTGAGAGATAGCGGCTATCCGGTTTATTACCCTGTGCCACCAAAAGCCCTTCATACCAGGTGGCTTTAACACCGATTTCCTCCAGCTCCCGCTGCAGCACGCGGAAAAACGAATGTTCGGCGCTGACCACACTCGGGTGTCGGATGAGGATTTTGAGAATGTCGAGAAATTCAAAGAGGTCGTGCTGCATCGCGATGATCCGGCGGGAGAGGTGACTGCCGGAATCTTAACGGAATGGGGGGATTCGATACAGGTTTATGCGAGGTCAGCATAAGGCCCGAAGGATTTCTCCGGGCCTTGGGGGTATTAGAACTTATAAGCAAAACCGATGGTGCCGCCGCGGATGTCGAAGTCATCGGCGTTGATAAGTTTTTTCCATTCGGCAGTCACGTCGAAATTCTTGTTCACGGCAAAGCTGACACCAACGCCGTAGGAGACGGCGTTTTCAGTGTCGTCACGCGGCAGGTCGATGGCATAAACGTTGGATTCGATCTGCACCGTGGTCACACCGAGCAGGCCGTAAAGGCTTGCTTTGTCATTGCTGATAAATGGGCGGAAATAGGCGCTGGCGAAATACTTTAATTCGGTTGTGGCGGTCTCTCCCCGAATGACATCCACGACCTCATTGGTAACCGGATCTGTTTCCTGGTCGAGGAAATATACCGTGTCTCGGCCTTCATTAATGCCTGCGCCAGCTCTGACCTCCAGAGCGATATGTGGGAACAGGACAATGCCGGCGACGCCGTCAATTGTTTGAATGCTGTAATCCAGATAAGTAGTCTGAGAATTGACTTTCCAAGGAGAGACGCCCGCCCCGACATAATAGCTGGGTTCCCAGGCATGGGCGGATATGGCAAAAGTGGACAAACCTAAAAGCAATAGCTTCTTCATACCAGATAATCTCCAGGGAATTTTCCAGCGGCCTAACGCATTGTTATTGTTCAATAAAACCCGGGTTCTTTGATTGCCAAATCACGCCGTGTCATGTTGCAGGAGGTGACGACTTGGCGTCGTCCAGCGCCGCAGCAAGTATTCTGTGAATTGCCAGCAAAGTCAAACCAAGTCAATTGGCTGCAACAGTTATTGATAACTGTAGCACCTCCGGGCGCTATCGCTGGTAAATCCGTATGTTTATAATGCGCGCCTTCCGCGCCCCGCCCATTCCTTAGAGGTTCCCCCAAAGTGATAGAAGATCTGCGCAATATTGCCATTATTGCCCACGTTGACCATGGCAAAACCACTCTGGTGGATACCCTGTTGAAACAGTCCGGCACATTGGATCGTAAAGATCTGAGTTCCGAGCGTGTTATGGATTCCAACGACCAGGAGCGGGAGCGAGGGATTACGATTCTCGCGAAAAACACCGCTATTAAATGGAACAACTATCGAATCAATATTGTGGATACTCCCGGTCACGCCGACTTCGGTGGTGAGGTGGAGCGGGTTTTGTCGATGGTGGACTGTGTGTGTCTGGTCGTCGATGCGGTGGACGGGCCTATGCCACAGACCCGTTTTGTCACCAGCAAAGCGTTTGAGCGTGGCTTGAATCCTATTTTGGTTGTCAACAAAATTGACCGCCCTGGCGCCCGTCCTGATTGGGTGGTGGACCAAGTATTTGATCTGTTTGATCGCCTCGGCGCCACCGACGAGCAGCTCGATTTCCCCATCGTCTACACCTCTGCATTGAACGGTATTGCCGGCCTGGATCCCAGCGACATGGCGCCTGACATGCAGCCGCTGTTCAAAATGATCGTCGATAAAGTCAAACCGCCCAAAGTGGACCGCGATGGCCCGTTCCAAATGCAGATCTCCGCTTTGGATTACAGCAGTTATGTCGGGGTTATCGGTATAGGTCGTATCGCCCGCGGCAGTGTCGGCCCGAACCAGGCCATAGTCGTGCTGGATCGTGAAGGTAAGCAGCGGCGCGGGAAAATCTTGCAGGTGATGGGTTTTCACGGACTGGAGCGGGTTGAAACGCAGAAGGCATCCGCTGGCGATATCGTCTGTATTACCGGTGTGGACAAGCTGGGCATCTCCGACACTCTTTGTGCGCCGGAAAAAGTCGAGGCGCTGCCGCCGCTCACGGTGGATGAACCAACGGTGAGCATGACCTTCCAGGTCAACGATTCACCCTTCGCCGGTCAGGATGGCAAATATGTCACCTCGCGCAATATTAAAGAGCGTCTGGAGCAGGAGCTGATCCACAACGTGGCTCTGCGCGTGCGCCAGGGCGACAGCCCCGACAAGTTCATCGTTTCGGGCCGGGGTGAATTGCACCTTTCGGTGTTGATCGAAAATATGCGTCGCGAAGGTTTTGAGCTGGGTGTGTCGCGACCGGAGGTTATTCAGAAGCTGGTGGACGGCGAAGTCCACGAGCCCTATGAGCAAGTGGTCATCGACGTGGAAGAGCACCATCAGGGCTCGATCATGGAAGAGCTCGGTCTGCGCCGTGGTGAATTGACCAACATGGAACCCGACGGCAAAGGTCGCGTGAAGTTGGAATTCCTTATCCCATCGCGCGGACTGATCGGTTTTCGCGGCCATTTCCTCACGCTCACCTCGGGCACCGGCATCATGACGAGTATTTTCGATCATTACGGTCCGGTAAAAGGTGGCGAACTGGCGGGCCGCAAGAACGGCGTGCTGGTTTCCATGGTGAAAGGCAAGACGCTTGCCTACGGTCTGTTCAACCTGCAGGAGCGGGGGCGTTTGTTCCTCGGGCACGGGGAAGAGATCTACGAAGGTCAGATCGTTGGTATCCACTCGCGCGACAATGATCTGGTGGTAAACCCAACCAAAGCCAAGCAGCTCACCAACATTCGCGCTGCTGGTACTGATGAGGCCTTGACCTTGACGCCGCCCATTCGCCACTCCCTGGAGCAGGCACTGGAGTTCATCGAGGACGACGAACTGGTCGAAGTTACGCCAAACCACGTCCGTCTGCGCAAGAAGCTTCTGACCGAAAACGAGCGCAAGCGAGCGAAAAATACCAAGTTGGGTGGCTGATCACCTATCCCCTGAGGGTCGCGATTTTGCCGACCCTGTCACCGACCAAACCTTGCAATTTACGGCGAAAGCGCCCAACCTTAGAACAGATCGTACCTCCGGGTGCGATCTGTGTCCCGTTCCGAGCCGACGCGGTAGCGGGCATTTCAGACAATAAAAAGCGCTGTGAGGTTGTATATGGTCAACGCACTGTTGATGCTGGGCTTGGCTCTGATTATTGGAAGCTTTTTGCTGAACACCAATCAAATTGGCATGCAGAAGCGTGCTATTCGGATAGAGGATCAGGAGCGAAAACGCCCTCACCGCTGATCCATCCCGCCCATATCGTTTGTCAGATGTTCCACCGCAGGTATGCGGTGGCAATCCGTTTTATCCCAGGAATCCCCCGGACTGGTGCGCCCAAAGCTGCGCATAGACGCCGTTGTGCGCGAGCAGCTCCTGATGGGTACCCTGCTCCACTATGCGACCGTTATCCAGCACAACCAGGCGGTCCATAGCCGCGATGGTTGAGAGGCGGTGGGCTATGGCAATAACCGTCTTGTCGGCCATCAATTCATTGAGATTTTCCTGAATCGCCGCCTCCACCTCGGAGTCGAGCGCGGAAGTGGCTTCGTCGAGAATCAGGATCGGAGCATTTTTCAGCAGTACACGGGCGATGGCGATCCGCTGGCGTTGACCTCCGGACAGCTTCACGCCGCGCTCGCCGACGTGGGCGTCGTAACCGCGCCTGCCTTTGTGATCTTCAAGTCCTTCAATAAACTCCTCGGCCTTTGCTTGCTGCACCGCCCGGTGCATTTCTGCGTCGCTGGCGTCGGGGCGACCGTAGAGCAGATTGTCGCGCACTGAGCGGTGAAGCAGAGAGGTGTCCTGCGTCACCATGCCGATCATGCCGCGCAGGGACTCCTGCTTAACCTCGGCGATATTCTGCCCATCAACGAGAATCCGTCCCGCTTCCACGTCGAAAAAGCGCAGCAGCAGGTTCACCAGTGTGCTTTTGCCGGCGCCGGAGCGGCCCACCAAGCCGACCTTTTCACCGGGGCGGATGCTCAGATTGAAATGGTCGATCACGCCGCTGCCCTTGCCGTAATGGAAAGTGACATCGCGGAATTCAATCCCGCCTTTGGTGATTTGCAGCGGCTGGGCGGCAGGGGTGTCCTTGACTTCCCGCGAGCGCGCCAGGGTCTGCATGCCGTCGTGCACGGTGCCGATGTTCTCGAACAGTCCCGACACTTCCCACATGACCCACTGTGACATGCCGTAAAGACGCATCACCACGCCGACGGCGGCGGCTATGGCGCCGGTGCTCACGCTGTTGCCGCTCCACAAGATGATGGCGGTGGCACATACGCCGAAGATTAGCAGTGCATTCAATGTCCACACGGTGGTGACAAACTGGGTGACCAGCCGCATTTGCGGGTGCACGGTCTGGAGGAAGTCCGCCATGCTGCTGCGCACGTATTCCGCCTCCCGCGAGGAGTGGGAAAACAGCTTGATGGTGGTGATGTTGGTGTAGGTGTCGACGATCCGGCCGGTCATTTCCGAGCGCGCATCCGCCTGTTTCTGCGCGACTTTTTGCAGGCGCGGAATGAAATAGAGCAAGGCACTCAGATAACACAGCAGCCAGGCGATAAAGGGCAGCGTGAGGCGCCAGTCCATAGCGCCGGTCATGGCGAGGATGCCGATAAAGAACACGCTGCTATAAAGGAAAACATCCAGCAGCTTCATCAGGGTTTCGCGCACCGCCAGGGACGTTTGCATGAGCTTGGTGGCGACGCGGCCGGCAAATTCGTCCTGGTAGAAACTCAGGCTCTGGCCCAGCAGGTAACGATGGCCCTGCCAGCGGATGCGCATGGGTAAATTGCCCAGCAGGGTCTGGTGGATGATGGTGGCGTGGAAAAAAATCGCCAGCGGCAGACCGATCACCGCCAGGGCAGCCATCCATAACATCTCTGCCCCGACTTCCTGCAACAGTTGTTCGGGCTGATAGGTGGTCAACCAGTCCACCAACTTGCCCAGGAAGCGGAACAGCAGCACCTCGATGGTCGCGACGCAGGCGGTGAGCAGCGCCATCAATCCCAGATAGCGGAAGCTGCCCTTGGCGTAGTGGCGGCAGAAAGCGACGAATGTATTGGGCGGTTGTTGTGGTGGGGCGTCCGGAAAAGGAGGGAGGAGTCGTTCGAAAAAGCTAAACATGATTACGCGCATCTGGCTGGAGCAAAGAGGCGCGGAGTATGCCACAGGCTCCACTGCCGTGGAGCCGGCGTCAGGTGGGATCTATGAGGTTGTCGGCGATCATGCGGATGGCGGTGAGGCTGGGGATAAAGAAATATTCGCCGCCGCGGGTGGTGACAAAGCGCGGCAGGCGCGCGCAGAAAAACGGTGGGTTTTCCGCGCTGCTGCCTTCGATCATAAAGTCGCCGTTGCCATCGTGGTTACCCAGGAGCGGATCCCTTTGGTTGGCGAGTTTGAAGTCATTGCCATAGTTGATCCACTGCTGCTGCACAAACTCGAACTGCCGCTCGATGCTCGTACCGATCGCCATAAAAATGATGCCGTGTTCGCCTGCGTCCGATGCCCGGTCGGTGACTTCACCGTAGGGCAGGCCGCGGCGCAGAATCCGCCGTCTGTTATCCAGAGCGCCGGGGGTGCTGTAGGCGTCGATTCCATATTCTAGGCAGCCGCGTGGATTGGTGCGGCGGATATGGGAGCCCATGGGGCAGCGTCCGCCATCTAGGTCGCCATTGAAATTGAAGCCGGTGAGTTTCACTTGTAGAGAATTGAAGTGCGCCTCCGCCTCGGCTTTTGCAGGGGCTGTGGGGGCAGTCTTTACCGCCTCGCGCGCTTTATCGTGCTCTTTAATAAAGGCATCTGCCTCGGCCTGAGTGGGGAACAATGCCATTGGGGCGCCGTTGCGCCAGCGGCCGGACATTTTGGCCATCAACGCCTCGGCGCCGCCGGGAAAATCCTTGCCCACTTCTTTGATGTAGTGATCGAACGACCCAACGTTCTCGTGCAGTTTGCGGTACACCATAAACGTGCCGTTAAAGGACAAAAAGTCGCGGCACCGGTGCGATGGGCAGTTCGTGGCTTTCATCGCGGTAGCCGAGAATAAATTCGCCTGTTTCCAGGGGCTCCCAGCCCGCCGCGGTGGCCGGATCCCGGCGTGTGGGCTTGCCGCCGCCGATCAAATGGATTGGATTGCTGCCGCTGCCTTTGAAATAGGGATCAGAAATTCCATCCCGGTAACCGAAGTGCTCTTGTGCCGAGATCGCGCCGTCGATCTTTACGGCTGCGGCCTCCTGGTAAGGCATGTCGGCACCAAGGGTTCCTCGGTGTCCACGCAATTGTTCGACTTGGTCTGGGTAGATCGACAGCAGTTCCTGCACTTTGTTGTAGCGTTCTTCTAAAGCTTTATCGTCGCGGGCATTGATGGACATAAACATGTGGATGCGTTTGTCGTTTTCCCACACAGCATCCCAGTGCTTGGGCGAGCTCGGTCCATCGTCACCGAGAATTTCACCGCGCGCTTTCATACCCATGCTGAACTCTTCGGGAAAGCTGTGCAGCGTCATGGTCGGTAGACCGAGATGTTTTAATCCTTGATAGCTGAAGGCGATATTGGTGGTGGCGGGTGGTCGCGGCGTGTTGTCGAACCAGCGGCGGCTGGTGGTGATCAAGGGCAGGAGCGAACGGATAAATCCGCGCCCGGCATCCATGTCATGAAATTGAAAAAAAATATAACGGGCGGTGGGATAACCGAAGCGCCCGTAGGCTTTAACGATATTGCCCTGTATATCATCTAGATCGGTAAACGATGTCTTCATGAATTCCCTCGCTGCTCAGGCAATAAAATTCTGGCCGGGGTGCCAAGTTGGGCTCCCCAGGTCAGTCGGTTGCGTACGTTCAATAAAATGCTGGAAGGCGGCGCGCAACTGTTGAGGGTTGTGGTTTTGCGTGTCGCAGGCAAATTGAGATAGCTCCTGTTTTAGATACAGAGCTTTCAATTGCTCGGTCAGCGGCTCACCGGAAGAACCATTGAAATAAAAAGTGGTTTTAACGGAGCATTTTTTTATGTAGGCGACAAAGGATTCTGCATTTTTGACTTCATCAAACGCCACACAATAACGCCAAGTATTGCGGATATGGCTTTCTGCGTTTTGCCAAAATCCGCGCAAATAAGTCTCAAGGTCGCCGTGAAAGTTGCAGCAGAAAACCAAATACTGTGACTGCAAATGGTCCTCCTCTGCAGGCGAGCCTTCAAAGAAAACATCGTTCAAGATAAAAAAGCGGCAGAGAAATGTGTTGGGGACTGCTGCCATGGGGCTGCGATCATGTATTTCGAGTGTTTGCAAATATTCCCGTGTCAGAGAAGCGAAACTCTGGTCGCCGACCGCGCCGTTTTTAATTGGACAAAGCAGGGTGAGTGGAGTGGGATTTGCGGATTTATTAAACATGACATGTCACCCTTGATTGCTTTCGAGTCGGCCATAAAGTTTGATCAGGCGGCGACGCTCCTGGGTGGCCTGATTGGCGAGGCTCACAACAGGCGATGGCGCCATCTTGCCAATGTGAGCCTGATTCTGAAAAAGAAAGGCTTTGTAGCGGCGGAAAAATTCCTCGTCGGATAGATTTTCGCTAGATTGTGCCAGTTTGATCAGTTCCGCTTTTAAAGCAAGTGCCGCTTTGACGTCATTTGCCGAGGCCATTGGATAAGGGTTGTAATAATGCTCTGTCCCTATCTGGTTGTGCAGTATGTAGCGATGGAAAGGCTGCAAAGGTATCGATTTTGGGTAGCGGAGATTTTTATACCAAGCCAGATTTAATCCAGTTGGAATTGCCATGTGAAAAGAATCCACGTATTGCGCCCAACTGCCGTTGAAATTGCTGAAAAACAAGGTGTAGGCGTATTTGAGTTTTTCTTTTGGTTGGCTTTTTGAAAGGCGCGGAAACTGGCTGGGCCGGATGACTACCCAGCGTGCGTAATGAATTAATGATAGCGTTTGTAGCCCTTTCAATTTTCCTGCCATTAAGGGAGTTTTTAGCAGGAAAAAAAATTCCCAAATTAAGCAAGACGCACCAGCGCCGAACCGGTGTGATAACGTTCATTGCGTAAGATTTTCCAGCGATATTAGACATGTTTATTTCTCCTTTTCAGGCTGCGCCCCGATACTCGTTTCTAGCGCTGGAATATCGTAGTTTGTCGGTTCGGTTTGAGTTTGATGATTGTGCTGGTGGCGAAAAGTCGAGAGGGTTTGATAAACCACTCGGCGCGCGCGATTTATGCCTCCCAGAGGATGGTGTGCGGCCAGGCTGTGCCACGGATTAAACGACAAATTGATGCCGTAGGCATTTTGTGCCGGGTTATCGAAAGCCTGGTGCGGGATGGTCAGGGTTGCAACTTTTATAAAGGGAGACATCTGTTCAGACCAACGTCTGCCCGGATCTTCCACCGGCATGCGTTGCGGGTCGGTTTGCAATTGGACACAGAAATCAAAATCGTAATCTTTTTCTGCCAGCTGTTTCACCATGGTTTGGCGCAAAAAATCCGGCCCGGCATCGACAGGAAGGTGCGTCACTACACCGGCGTGGGGAATCAGTGAATATTTGACTATCTGCTGCGGGCCGAGCTGATAGGGCGTCGTGCTCCAATAGCGTGTTTGCAGCGGGCTGGCGTAATTTTTATTGGACCTGAGCAGGTTGAGCAATGAGCGCGGGTGAAATAGAAAATGCCGTAACAGCGCAAGTTTTCCGCTCACCAGTGCTTTGATCAGATAAAAAAATTCTTCCACATCATGGGTTACGAACATGGGTGTGGAAATGGTGATGAAATCCTGGCTGGTGGTATTGCCATTATTCGCGTCGAGTTTTTCTCCCGGCACATTCATCAGTTTTATTGCGGCACCGCGAATATCTTTTTTGCGGTCGGACTGGATTGGCGCATTTTGATTGGAGAATCTCACCCAGGCGTCGTAACGTTTTCCGGGAACGAACACGCCGTGCTGCAGATTTTGCGGCAAGTCCTTGGCGACGGTGAAGGTGGCCTTAACCAAGCCGTGTTGTTTGGGGTGGGCGTCGCGCTCCATGAATTGCGGTGTTTCCCGGACCATTTTGGCGTGCAGCAATTCAATGAGTTTGTCGCGAAACAGATCTTCATTTATTGGCTTACTTTCGTGGCTCATTCTGGTTTCCTCCCAGATCCCGGTTTTAGGTAATCACGAAAATATAAAAAAGCGCACGGCAAGGCGCTTTTGAATAACAGCAGTCGTTTTTGTGGGGTGAAGCGGCTATCGGGGTGATATCAGCGCTCCGGCGGCGGCGAATCATTCATTGCGGCGCGGAGCACTCTGATTTCAGTGTAGCGGAAGTTTTAGGCAGTGATGGCTTTGTTACCGGAGATTACAAGCCGATGATGATCAGAATCCAGCCGATAACCGCAAGGCTCAGGACATCTTTGGTCTTGGTCCAGTTGAAACAGGCGAAGATATAAGACAGGGGCGGCAGGAAGACGGTGCACAAGCCCCAGTTGAAATCTTCTTCAAAGGAAACAAACATCAGGTAGAACCAACTGAACGCCAGCAATATGACGCCAAAGGTGATGAGTGTCGCGGAGATGGGTTCCATGGGAGATCCTCAAGTTAACAATATAGTCTTTTGTAAGTTGGCATTATCCGTTTGTTAAAGCTTCCCTATGCGGGTGGATGCGTGTCAGCACGCATCGACGCCGTAATTTCACATGTCGAGCATAAACGTCACCGGGCCGTCGTTGACCAAGTGCACCTGCATATCTGCAGCGAAGACTCCGCTGGCCACCGGCTGGTGCCGCTCGCGCAGCGTGCGCAGCAGCAGGTCGAACAATTCCGCCGCTTGGTCCGGCGCCGCCGCCAGGGAAAATCCCGGGCGCAGGCCTTTTTGTGTATCCGCCGCGAGGGTGAATTGCGACACCGCCAGCACTCCACCGCCGATGTCGCGCACGCTCAGATTCATCTTGCCCGCCGCGTCGGCGAACACGCGATAGGCGAGCACTTTATCGACCATACGGGTCACCCGTTCGGGGGTGTCGTGGCGTTCAATACCGACGAGCAACAGCAGCCCCTGCTGAATTGCACCGACGGTCTCACCGCTGACATCCACCCGGGCCTGGGCCACGCGTTGTAACAAGACTTTCATCGGCTCAACTCAGCACTTTCATCACATCAACTCAACAGCAGCGCGATCAAGCCAATTGCGGCTAGCAGCACACCTTGCAGCGGTGCCGCAGCGACCGTCGGCCAAAGCCAATAGGCGGCGCCGACAAAGGACAGAGCGGCGATGGTGCGGCGGCGTTGGCGCCGGCGTTTTTGCCGGGCGTAATCCTGCAGCAATTCACCCGCCTGCCGCAACTGCGGAGCGGTACTTCCCAGGTCATTGATTTTGGTGATGGTGTCCAGCACCAAATGCGGTACTTCGGGGAATTTCTCCATCCATTCCGGCGCCTGGCGGCGCAGCTCATGGAACAGAGTGACCGGATGGAAACGCTTTTTCAGCCAGCGCTCGAGGAACGGATGCGCGGTTTCCCAGAGGTCCAGTTCTGGGTAGAGCTGGCGCCCGAGCCCTTCGATATTGACCAGGGTTTTCTGCAGAAGAACCAGTTGCGGCTGCACCGGCATGTCAAAGCGCCGTGCCGTCTGGAACAGGGTGATCAGGGCGTCGCCGAAGGAAATATCCTTTATGGGTTTGGCGAAGATGGGTTCGCAGACGGTGCGAATGGCCGCTTCGAACGCACCTATGGCGGTGTCTTTGGGCACCCAGCCGGACAGCACGTGCAGCTCGGCCACCTGGCGGTAGTCGCGGCGGAACATGGCGAGCAGGTTGCGGGCTAGGTAGAACTGATCCTCCCGCGACAGGGAGCCGATGATCGCCATGTCCAGGGCGATATAGCTCGGATTCTCCGGGTCTTCGAGGGACACGTAGACGTTGCCCGGATGCATATCGGCGTGGAAGAAATTGTGTTCGAAGACCTGGGTGAAGAAGATCTCCACCCCGCGCTCGGCGAGCAGTTTGATATCCACATTGTGGTGGCGCAGGGTTTCCATATCCGTCACCTGGGCGCCATAGATGCGCTCCATCACCAGCACTTGGCGGCGGCACAGGTCCCAGTGGATCTGGGGTACGTAGAGCAGCGGGGAGCTGTCGAAATTGCGCCGCAATTGCGCCGCGTTCGCGGCTTCGCGCATCAGGTCGAGTTCATCGAAGATGGTCTGGCGGTACTCTTCCACCACTTGCACCGGGCGCAGGCGCTCGCCGTCGGGACTGTAGCGCTCGACCAGTTGCGCCAGCCAAGCCATCAGCGTCACATCCTGTTCGATGATGTTTTCGATACCCGGCCGCACGGATTTGATCACCACTTCGGAGCCGTCCGGCAGGCGCGCTGCATGCACCTGGGCGATGGAGGCCGAGGCCAGCGGATTTGAGTCGAACTCAGCAAAGGCCTGAGAGATCGGCTGCCCCAAAGCCCGCTCGACCTGGGAGCGGAATTGTTCGCTGGGAAACGGCGGCACCCGGTCCTGCAGCTTGTTGAGCTCCAGCACTATGTCGGGTGGCAGCAGGTCCGGCCGGGTGGAGAGGAGCTGGCCGAATTTGATGAAAATCGGCCCCAAGTCCTCCAGCGCCCGGCGCAGGCGTTCACCCCGGCTTAAATCATCCGTCGTTTTGCGGCGGAAGGGGCTCAGCAGCCAGCCGAGGGCGCGCGGTCGCGCGTGCGCCGGCAGCAGCTCGTCGATGCGATAGCGGCCAAAGGTGGCGAGAATGGTGAGCAGGCGGCGGAATTGAGTCACTGGCGCGAAGGTTCGTCGGGGTTGAGCTGGCGTTGGAGTTTGCGCAGGCGGGCTTCCAGGCGATCGGTCGCCGCGCGCAGATCATCCACGTCCGCGGCAAAGGCGGAAATCTCGTGCGGCGATGGCAGCAGGCGCACTTCTTCGGTCAGGTAATCGCGCAGCCAGTCCGGTGCAATTTCAGCATGGTGGCGAACCTGCGCCGCACCGTCGCGCAGCAAGCGGGTGAGCGGATAGCTGATCAGGTCCGCGGCAGCGGGTGTGGTGGCACTGCGAATGGCCTCGTGCAGCAATTGCTCCCAGTCGAGCTCCAGCTCGGCGAGGATCTGCTGCACGCGATGCAGGAGATTGGCATCGCCACTGATGCTGACGCCGCTGCCGGCGAGGCTGTGCCGCTCGCGCCAGAGCAGGCCGGCGATGGCGGGAGCTGTGCCGGTCACAACACAATCCGCCGGCTCCTCGCGACAGCCCGCCAGGGTCACCCCCTCCGGGGTGAAGCCGCAATAGAGTTCGAGGTGTGGTTGGCGGCATTCCACCTTCAGCCAGCGGCCGGTGAGCTGGCCGAGCGCCGCCCGGCTGCCCGGGTCGTAGTTCAGTGCGCGATTGAGGCCGAGTTCTAGGCCGTGCGCTAGCGCCGACTGGATTGCGGGATCCATCAGGGTTTGATCCCTTTGTGCAAAGCCACTATGCCGCCAGTCATATTGTGATAACTGCACTGGCTGAAGCCGGCCGCTTGCATCATCTGCTTCAAGGTTTCCTGGTCCGGGTGCATGCGAATGCTCTCCGCCAGATAGCGGTAGCTGTCCGAATCCCCGGCCACTAGTCGGCCCATCAGCGGCAGCACGCGGAACGAATAGGTGTCGTAGGCTTTTTCCAGCAGACTGGACTGCGGTTTGGAAAACTCCAGCACCAGCAGGCGCCCGCCGGGTTTCAACACGCGCAGCATGGAGCTCAGGGCGAGGTCTTTATCGGTGACATTGCGCAGGCCGAAAGCGATGGTGATGCAGTCGAAAGTGTTATCCGGAAAAGGCAGATATTGGGCATCCGCCTGGGCGAAGAAAATATTGTCGGCGACGCCGCGGTCGAGCAGTTTGTCGCGCCCCACACTCAGCATGGCGGAGTTGATGTCGGCGAGTACCACGCTGCCCTCGGGGCCGACCAGACGAGAAAATTTAGCGGCCAGATCGCCGGTACCCCCGGCGATGTCGAGGATCGACTGGCCCGGCCGGACGGCGGCCATCTCCACGGTAAACAGTTTCCAGAGCCGGTGCACACCGCCGGACATCAGATCGTTCATCAGGTCGTATTTGCCGGCGACCGAGTGGAATACCTCTGCCACGCGGCCCGCTTTTTCCCCGGCTTTTACCTTCTGAAAACCGAAATCGGTATATTGATCTTTTTCCATGGGGCACCCTCGTTTGCGAGTCGGCTATTGTACGGACAAATAAACGCCCCGGGGCATGCTTTGCTCTAAAATCTTTGCCTTCGCCAGACGCATCAAAGTATTCGGAGATTATGTTCATGTTATTGCGCAGAGGTTTATTTTGCCTGCCGGTCCTCTTTCTCAGCTTCGGGGTTGAGGCTCAGGGTGGCGCTTGTCTGGAGCAGGCGCGCACGCCGCTGGAACAGACCTATTGCAAGATCCGCGCAGCCAACCCTTCCGCCCCTCTGCCGACCTTGCAGGAGTTGCGTCGCAATCCGGAGAAAACCCAGCGTCTGCTGCTGCGCCGGCCGGCGGAGCAGGCGGGCATCAGCCTGCCACCGGAGAAAACTGCGCGGCCGGCGCCCACCGCTCCGGCCAAGAGCGCATCTATGCCTGCAGCCGCTGCCACCAGGGCTGCTTTACCGACGCGCATTCAGACCGGCGGTCTCGCCGGATGCGAGCTGCTGGCGAGCAGTATCCGATGCGGTGCCGACCGTTATCAGCTGCAGGGCAATATGCCCAACAGCCGGCTGGCGCGAGGTGCTCTCGATCTGGACACAAAGGTTTCCTTTGCGGAATACCAAGGCGCTGCCGCGGACAGCACCGCGCTGCAGGAATACGCCAGCAGTACCTACCGGCGCTATATAGAGGCGATGTTGGAAATAGGTCTGGGCTCCTCCACTATGTCGTTCACCAAGTTTTATCACACCTTTACCGAGGCCCAGGAAAAGGGCACCCGGTTTGGCGAGCGCCTCTCGGCGATGTTCGATTTTTTGAAAAAAGACAAGGCCAATATGGGCGTGCAGTCCCACTACAACGACGCTCTGCCGAGCGGCATCGAGCAATGCATGAGCCTGAGTGAAGCGCTGCTCGTTTGCGATAACGTGCAACAGAACTGGGTGTACAAGCGGGCGGCTTTGTAATGGAGCAGGCGAACGGCAATGTGCAACTCGGACATGCCGATCATGTGCCGTCGGGCAAATCCTATCCGCTGAGTCTGCTGGCGTTGGATGTGACCGATCCGGCCAATGTCGGCGGTCTCTTTCGTCTGGCGGATGCTCTGGGAGTCCGCCATCTTTATTTGACCGGGTCGAGCGTCACTCCGCATAACTCCAAAGTCCGCCGCACGGCGCGCGCTGCGCAACAATATGTGCCCTGGTCCTATGTGCAGGACGCAATCGAATTGGTGCGTGAATTAAAAACCCGCGGGCGATGTATTGTCGCTTTGGAAATTACCAGCGAGAGCGTCAACGTCCGCAGTCTTTCGATTCCGCAGGGGGCTGAAGTTGTCCTGATCATCGGTAGTGAAAATCAGGGCATCAGCCAGAGCTTGCTCGATGAGTCTTCCCGGTGCGTGCATATCCCCATGATGGGGCATAACTCATCAATGAATCTGGTCGTGGCCAGCGCTATTGCGGTCTTTGAAATTACGAAAGAATTATCCGCCACTTGAGCGGCGCAGCCGTTACAATCAATTTCCCCTACTTTCCAACAGCCGGTAATTTATGACCGCCAGCGCAATCAACAATCTTCTTTTTCTGGGGGCGGCATTGGTCGCCGCCAGCATTCTCGTCAGTTCCTTTTCCACGCGGATAGGAATTCCGGTTCTGGTTATTTTTCTCGGCGTTGGTATGTTGGCCGGGGTCGACGGAATCGGTGGTATTGCCTTCGATAATTATCACGCCGCATATCTGGTGAGTAACCTTGCACTGGCAGTCATCCTGCTGGATGGCGGTATGCGCACGAGGGCAACGACCTTCCGCGTGGCCTTATGGCCGGCGCTGTCCTTGGCAACTTTAGGCGTGGTGTTGACTGCCGGTTTGACCGGTGTGGCGGCTGCGTGGCTTTTCGATCTCGATCTGCTCGAAGGTCTGCTGATCGGGGCGATCGTGGGCTCCACCGACGCGGCGGTGGTATTCAATCTGCTGAATGGCAAAGGTCTCAACGAGCGCGTCGGCTCGACCTTGGAAATCGAATCGGGCAGTAACGATCCCATGGCGATGTTCCTGACCGTGACCTTAATTGCGATGCTCGCAGCGGGCGAAACCAGTTTCTCCTGGGGTGTGCTGGTCAGTTTGGTGCAACAGTTTGGAGTGGGAATATTGCTCGGCCTTGGCGGCGGATGGTTGCTGCTGACGTTGATCAATCGGCTCGATATCGCCGATGGCCTCTACCCGTTATTGGCCGTAAGCGGCGGCATCATGCTTTACGCTATTTCCGGTGCGGTGGGCGGCAGTGGCATTGTGACGGTATACGTGTGCGGTCTTTGGCTGGGCAACCGTCCTATTCGCAATCGGTCCGGCATTATTCATATGTTCGACGGGCTGGCGTGGCTGAGCCAGATCGGCATGTTCCTGGTGCTCGGCCTGCTCCTGACTCCGAGCGAACTTCTGCCAATCGCCGTTCCGGCTCTCCTCCTGTCAGTCTGGATGATTATGTTCGCGCGGCCGCTGTCGGTGTTTATCGGTTTGTTGCCGTTCAAGGGATTTAATCTGCGCGAGCGGACGTTTATTTCCTGGGTCGGCCTGCGCGGCGCGGTGCCGGTGATTCTTGCGGTGTTTCCGCTGATGGCGGGACTGGACAACGCCCAGCTCTTTTTCAACGTCGCGTTCTTCATCGTGCTGGTTTCGCTTCTGGTGCAGGGAACGACTCTCAGTTGGGCGGCCAGAAAAGCCGATGTGGTGGTTCCATCAGCGCCCATGCCGATTTCCCGCGCGGGACTTGGGGTCCACATCACCAGCCAATGGGAATTGTTTATCTACCGGCTGGGACCTGAAAAATGGTGTATAGGCGCGGCGCTGCGCGAACTGCACATGCCTGAGGGAACCCGGATCGCAGCGCTGTTTCGCGAGCAGCAACTGCTCCATCCGCGCGGTAGCACGCGCCTTATGGCTGGTGATGTCCTGTGCGTTATCGGCCATGACCATGATTTGGGTGAGCTGGGCAAATTGTTCAGCGTCGCCCCGCAGCGCACATCGGATCTGCGATTTTTCGGCGATTTCATTTTGCGCGGCGATGTCGCCATGCGCGAACTGGCGCTGCTATACGCGCTGGATCTTGGCTCTGTTGATGAGCAAGTGGTTTTGGGTACGTTTGTTGTGTCGCGCATCGGCGGCAAGCCAGTCGTCGGAGATCACTTCGAATGGAATGGTTTGATGTGGACCGTGGTGGAACTTGAAGGCAACCAGGTTCTCAAAGTGGGCGTCAAACCTATCATTCAAAAATCTGTACCGCCAAAATCACCCAAGCCGTAAAGGGACGGCACTAATTAAGGAGAATTATCGTGAAGCGTCTTTGGCCACTTTTTTTTCTCATGTTCGCCGCGCCAGTTTCAGCTCAGGACGACGCGCTGATGATCGATCAGAGTGTTGGTGCCGACGTAAAATTGGCGTTTCCCAATGAGCGCAATATCCAGCCTCGCTCCAGCAATTTTCAAGTGGTGAATTATGTTCCCATGAGCAATGAGCAGGGCGAGCGCTGGGCCATAGTCACGTTAAAAAATACCTCTGCTGGCAGTCGCATTTTTGAGAGCCAGTACCTCATGGGTTTGTTTGCTGACGGCGACAGACGCGCGCCTTCGGAATTCAAGCAGACAATCGAAGGTAACGAAGTGGTGTCTGTGACGCTCTCGTTCGGACGGCACAAATTTCCCTTGTTAAATGTCATCGCGCGGGATTGACCTGTTGCCGCGTCTGTAAGTTTGGCGGAAGCTGAAGGAATATTTACAACTTCCGCCGCCAGCACCTCTTCTCCACGCTAATTCATCACATCCGGTGACGGGATTTTTATCCGTCGTTCTCTGGCGGATAATTTGCAACGGCATGCTGCCGATTATTTTCTTGGTCGGCATTTTCAGATTTGTTACTGGAGAAATTGCCATGCCAGACAGCGTCGCTCCGACCGCGGAATCCTCTCGTGTTGTGGATCAATTGACCGCCCAGGTCGGGATAGAAAATATTATTGGCATTGCCCTTGTCATAGCGGCTGTATTTCTCGCGTTATTGGCGCATTGGCTGCTGTTCAAGCTGTTGCGCCGGATTGTTGCCCGCCACAATCATGTGCCCTGGTCGTATCTGGTTGAACGTGTCCGAGGTCCGGTGCGCTTGTGGATGATGATCCTGGCGGTGGAGCTCACTTTGCCATTGGTGCAGATGCCGCCCAGGGCGGAAGCAGCGGTATCACATGTTACGACGCTCTGCATTGTGGGATTGGTGGGTTGGGTCGCGTTTCTGGCTGTGACAGTACTGACAGACTTCTCCATCTCACGTCATCGTATCGACGTGGAAAACAATCTGCAGGCCCGCAAAATGCGCACGCGGCTCCGGGTTTTGCGGCAGGCCTTGGTGATGATTATTTTTCTGGTCACTGTGGCGGCTATGTTGATGACGTTTCCCGGCGCACGCAGTATCGGTGTCTCCCTGTTCGCCTCGGCGGGGGTGGCGGGGATAGTGGTGGGTTTTGCGGCGCGCCCGGTATTGAGTAATCTTTTGGCGGGAATACAAATCGCCCTGACCCAACCCATCCGGATTCAGGACGCTGTGGTGGTGGAAGGTGAATGGGGGTGGATTGAAGAAATCACGTCTACCTATGTAGTGGTCAAAATATGGGACTGGCGCCGCCTGATAGTACCGCTGAGCTATTTTATTGAAAAGCCGTTTCAGAACTGGACCCGGGAGAGCGCATCGATCATCGGCTCGGTTATCTGGCATACGGATTACACCGTGCCCATTATGCAGATGCGGGAAAAACTTAAAGAATTTCTCAGCCAGTCCAAACTCTGGGACGGGAATGTTCAGGTGCTGCAAATTATTGAATCCCGCCAGGACACCATGGAGTTGCGCGCGTTGATGAGCGCAAAAAACAGTCCTACCGCTTGGGACCTGCGCTGCGAAATTCGGGAAAAAATGATCATGTGGCTGCAGAAAGAGCACCCCGGCGCGCTGCCGCGCAACCGAGTGCAGGTGCAAATGGATGAGCGCACACCTGTGGAACCCTACGCACCGGAGGTGCGGGATAGCGAAGCCGGTGCAATGGCGCAACAGATTGACACACCGGAAGAGCCTCCTGAAGCGGACGCGCAGCCGGCGAGAGATCCTCTGGATGGGAGCCGCTAAAGCGGCTCCTTTAAGGGACACATTTATCAAATTAGTTAAAATTGGAAAAATTTGATTCAGGCCGTGTCGTTCGCGGTGCTATGATGATAATGTCGCTTGGAAAAACAACCTGCGCCCCTGCCTCCACCGGTAAGAGATGTGATAAAGACTTCGATAAAGTATTTTCTGATGATGAGTTTCCTCCTGGCATTTTTGCCGGGCGGCAATAAGCATCATCATGACTATACGAAAAAGAAGCTCTTTGCCGTGGTGGTGGATCACGTCCAGAGCCTTGCGCCCACAGAGAACAACAAGAGATTCGAGAACGAGACGGAAGATCCTCATCCACTCGCAGTTTATGAGTCGTCGGTTCCCGCCCCTGCCCCACAAGCGATTTTGTATTCCGCATTTTCACTTCAGCTTCATACCACCGCTTATTACCCCATACGCGCACCACCTGCTAACGCTTAATCCGCCTAACAACCTCCAAAGAATTTATTTTTTGATTTGGAGATTACTTCCCTAGTTGCGTTTTTTTTCGCTGCCGGCCGTTCCATGATTTTGCTGTTTGATGCGAAGCACCTATGGTGCGCGCTGGCGCTCGCAGAGGATTGTGTATGAAGCGTTTTAATCTTTATCCCATCGAATCTGTTGATGAATTGGCTCATCCCGAAATATCCAATTCCATCACCTTGGATTCGCCCGCACTGTCTGTGATGACAGATTTCAAATTTCACGAACCCTTGGTGGCTGGCGGCTATGATCGGGCGTCGGACATAGAGCGAAGCATGGTGCGCTCCCACGTGCGTATGAAACTGGTGGTTAATGACGATCAGCAGTTCATCGGTCTGATCAGTCTGGACGATCTCAATGCGCAGGAAATGCTTAAGCGTGTGGCGAAGGGAATGTCGCGGAACGATTTGTCGGCCGTCGATTTTATGCGACATAAAAACAGCTTGCGGGCGCTGGACTACCACGAGCTGAAACAGGCGACGGTGCGAGATCTTGTACAAACCCTTAAGGATAACGAACACCAGCACTATCTGGTGGTGGACCGCCAGGAGCACAAGATTCGCGGCGTCATCTCTGCCAGTGACTTGGCAAGAAAATTACATCTGGATATCAATATCAATTCGCGCTCTTCCTTTGTCAGCGTCTACTCGGCGCTCCATCCTGAGCCGCAACTGCACTAATACCCGCTTATGCGGCCGGAAACGTTGTTTGGCCGCCTGTTTTGCTACGGACAAGGATGTCCGATTTTTTTGGGTTAACCGCCAGCTGCCGCGCTCACCAGACTCCGCAGCTATCAAAATACCAGCCGCGCCATAAACTGCAGCTTGAGATAGTGGCTCTCGCGATAATCGGTATCGTCTGTCGCCAAATCAAATAGAAAGTTCGGATGCGCAATCCGTACGCCCCAAATCTCATCATCAGGCGCCCACGTCAGGCTGCCTGTCCATCGGTTGTTGATGTGCCAGTCGCCGACCCATTTGAGCCAGTCTTTCCGATCGAGTTTTTCAAATTCCACACCTGCGCCGAAACGCTCCTGAAATCGATAGCGATAGCTCAGTTGCGTGTGCACCGGCAAACGCTGGTGAAAGCGCGTGCGGAAGTGGCTGAACTGGATTGCGGCTTCATCGTCGGATAGAAGCCGGTTGATATTGCCTTCGATCCGGCTGCCAGGCGCGGTGTTCCAGTATAAGTCCGAGTAGGCCTCCCCTATGTCCAGATCGACAAAGTGTTTACCCCACTCGTAATTCAGACTTATGTCCAGTGTGAGACCGTTACCTTCGGGTGGATCGACATAGCGATCAAAAATTCGATCTTCGGGATAGGCGTAGTCGATGGTGATATTGGTGCGGTTATCCATAGTCTGGGCGGGATCAAAAAAGCCATAAGCCTCGCCGTAATACAGATCCTGGAGATTCAGATACGTCAGAATAGTCTTGACGGTCAGGCCGCGCCATGAAGCCGTATAACCGATATGCAGACCTTCTGCTTCGGCATTGTTTGCGTGCAGATAAATATCGTAGGTGGATTTATCCTGCTTTATGCCACCGTTCTGCTCCAGATAATGAAGCTTGGCGGTGTCGCTGGAAAAATTCAAAAAATAATAAAGGTGTTTGCTGTAGCCAATTTGCACATGATTGAGGATCAGACTGGTCCTCGCCACCTGTTTGGAATACAAACGATTGCCAGGTTTAAATTCGTCGGTTTCCCAGTCATCAAAATTGGCTTTGATAGTGACCGGCTCGCTGAGATTGATAGAGCTGAGATTGATCTCCCCGCCTATTGGGAAAGGGCTTGCTGCGGAAGCCAAACGCGCCGCGCAACAAGCAGTGAAAATTGTGATGAGGACAAAACCACGCGTATACAAAACAGAACCACCCGTGCGTTAAATAAAATGTTTTACGCAGATAAAAAAAGGGCGGCCTAGGCCGCCACTTTGGTTACCTCACGGCATTTTAATCAATGGATTCGCCAGTGCCATCAATATATTCGATGGTGGGAATGCCTTTGACTGTCTTGACGGTACCATAGACAACATTGTTGTACCGCAAACTGCCTTGCAAAGATGGCTGTTCTTTTATGTCGCCAACGTTATCGATATCCGGGAAGGCCAACTCCAGGACTACACCGTTATGATTTTCGATGGTGAGTTTCGGCGCTTTGGCATCAACAGAAGATTCGCTGTTATTGAATTCCATCAGGTTATACCAATAACGTGAACTGAAATTGAAGCGCTTGCCATCCACGATCAGATAAAAATCAAAAGTCCCTTCATTTAAGGTGTCCCGCGTGAAGTGGCTACCGAGAATCATCTCCGGCAAATCGTAGGGTCGCAATTGCATTTCGAATGCGGCGGCGATTTTCAGGAACTGATCTTCCGTTTCGTTCGGTTGGTAAGGCTCAACCAGATAACCATAGATATTGCCGCCGGCCGCACTGAAGCGGCTGGTAGGGTAAGTGCCCCAGGGAGATGATCCAATGAGCGTGGTGATGTAAAGCCCCTGTTGCGGCACGACAATCTGCAAACCTATACCAGAATTATCAATGAGTTCACCCGCCGCCTCTCTCATGGAAGTCCTGCTGGACGTCGTTACATAAGATTGGATGGGAGTGTCTTCACCAGCGCGGAAAACTTCGTAGCGGTAGGTTCGATCGCCTTCACGTGTGATGCGGATGCTCCAGGCTTGCAGGTTGAAGGTGAACAGATTGTCACTGACGGTGTAATTACCCAACAACCCCAAGGTTCCTTCATCGTAGGGTTGCGGTGGTACAAATTCCGCAGCATTGGCGATGGTGGCGGCGATATTCAAGGTAATTTCATCTTCCTCAATACTATCGCTCACCAGGAATTGATTGGAGAAAACGGCATTAACGAGGATTTCGCCCGGCAGATAGCCTTGTGTAGCGAAATACCAGGGCTCGTTGAGTTTGTGTGCAGAGACCGACATGGTGCCGCTGAGAATATTGTGTGATACCAATTCTTGAGAAGCATCTCCAGCCAGAACTGGATATTGGATGTCGTCCAACCATACCGCATCTTCGTTGTGGCCGACAGAGCTGTCTTTGGCGTATTCCCAGACGATGGTGTGCTCACCGGGAGCAAGGAAAATCTGCGCACTTTTAAATGCTGGTTGATAACCGCTTGCGGTCAAAACTTTTTGTCCGTCGACATAGACGTTGAAGAAGTCATAGCCAGCTTCAGATTCAACCGCATAGTTGAAGCTCAAATATCCACCCCAGGTATTAATGGTGGCGCTGGTTCGGGTATTTGCGCTGTTGCCGATTTCCGGAGAGCGCAATGATGAGCTGCCGCTGTGTGACTTGGTGTCGGTCACTGACCAGTCGCCTGTATCAAGCCAATCCACATTCACCGGTGATTCAAAATCAATTGTGCCACCGAGAGTGATGCCATATTCCGCTTCAATAGAGAAATTAACCGCAGCGGAGAGGCGGGTTGCAACGGGCACTACCTCATCGCGGATAACGGAAATGACTTCATCGAATCGCAATCCTTCAGGGAACTCGGCGTCGATGCTGCTTCCTTTGCTGATAACAAGTTCCATATTGTTGCGGGTCAGCCGGCCGGCTTCGATGGCGATGGAATGCTCTGTGGCAAACTGTTCGGGAGGCGGGAAGCGCAATTGAATATCAACATCCACGTCGCGGATTGTCCCTTCAATGTCGAGGGTGCCGTCGCTGAAGAGCTGATAGTGGAGGTTGCCCAGTGTCAGTTCTTTGGTGGTACTTGCCGCGGCGAATGCAATGCCGTCCTGCTCACAGTAATAGCAGAAACCATAGGTGGGAGAGAGCGCCTGTGCGACACCTGGCAACACGTCATTAAGTGCGGAGCCCAGTACTTTGATGTCGTCCTCCCAGACACGACCGACCATTTCTGTACGTGCTTTGAAATTGGCCAGCGCAGGGTTGCTCTGCTGCGTGAGATCCCGCACCCAGGAGCGAAAATCCCGCACCAGCTCTTTGACCTTGGCAAGTTCGCCGTGTGGAGGTTTGGGGGGCTTCGGTGGTTTAACCGGGCCACAGCCATCGTGCTTGCCATGGCATTCATAGCGATTGATGACGACCATGATCTGCGCGATCAGACGCTGCAGAGACTCATTTCCTTTCGCCAGCTTCTCGGCGGCTCTTCTGCGCCAGACGCAACAGCTCCAGAAGCAGGTCGCGATTTACTTCACCATTCGGGCCGAACAGCTCCTCGTCGATTTTTTTCAGGGCCGCAGCCAGCGTCAGCTTATGGTTGTGGGCATAACCCGCAATCGCTGCGCTGTAAAGACTGTAACGGATCGAGTCGAGAGCTGGATCGCCGGCCGGCAGGCGGGTAATGTCCACAGCCGTCAGCTGGGAAAGGGTCGCAGGCAGATTTAACAGCGCTGCCAGTTCATTCATTTCGTTGTTGATTGTGTCGGCGTCGAGCTTGCCCTTGCGTTTGGCTCGCTGCAAAGCCAGGTGGGAAATCGGCGTTACGCTGACACTCAGGTTTTCGCTATTTTTGAAATTGGTGACGGCGCCGGACAGGCGGAAATCATCGCTAAGATTAACCAGTTCACCAAAATCGATATGACCATTTCCATTGGCGTCTTCACCGTCGGAGGAGGAACCGCATATTTCTGCGTCGCAGATCATTTGCGAGGAGCCATCAGCGGCTGCTTGCACCTCTACATAAACCGCGTCGCTTAGCGTGCTGCTGGGAATGGTTACGCTGAATGCTCCGTTGCTGTCGGTTTTTGTGTTGGTGAAAGGCGTTTTGCTGACGCCATTGTCGCCGAGTGAATAAAAATAGACATCGGCGTTTTTGACGGCTCCTTTTATGACATTGCCGCTAATCTCCGTTTGGGTAACCCCAATATCCGGAGATTGTTGTTGGTTGGAAAGAGCGTTTCTGCTAGGGCTTTTGTCACTGCTGGAACAGCCGGATATCAGCAGGCAGGATGATGCACATATTGCAATTAGCGTATTAGTTGATTTATTGAATGGCTTCATGGCAGTTCCTCGTTGCGGGAAAATCGCCGGGGGATTATATAAGTCGATTCCACCACTCACAACGCGGTATAAGGCGACACATATTGCGCCAATTATTCTTAACGTATGTTTTAATTTTGATTGTAAGGTCAATACAAAAAATAAGGTGTCAGCCAAGACGCTTGGTACCGCTTAATTTCAATATAAATAACAAATTAACCAAAAAGCGGATCGATAAAAAAATTTCGATTGTGAATACATGTCGCAAATTTTACTTCTGCAGATGTTGGGTGCCGTTGCGTGTGCCTATAGGGGGTGATCTCAGGTTTTGTCAAACAGGCGTTTTGATTGGCGCTAGTCGTCTCCCTGAGCTACGCTGATAACAAAATACTAACTTGGCGCCGCCAGCTATAACGCCCACTTATGTTGCAGGAATGATAATGATTAATCGGACAGCAGACCGATTGCTTTGCGGAAGTCCGTTTTGTCGCGATTCGCATCCGTCTGCCGCGCTGCAGACTTGTGCGCCATGCGGGACCCACAGCAGCGCTCTACCTGATTGAGGATAACCATGTTCAAGCGGGACTTGGTTTATTGGCGCGGCAGGATAGCCGTATGGCTGGCCCACTGGGTGTTTGGTTCGGTTATTTTCGCAAGTTGCCTCGCGGTGAACGCGGTCGCGGCGCCCAGCGAGGGCGAGCTTCGCGCTGCGGTGATTGTTGCCATAATTCGATTTACTTCCTGGCCGGTGATGGAAAACGCGGTTTTGGAGGTGTGTCTGGTTGGTAGGCCGGTCTCAGAAAATATACTTCTTTCCATAAGTGGTAAGCAGAAAGTGGCCACTCGTACACTCAACGTACATGTCGCGAAGCGCGGGTCAGATGACTGCCAGGTGATGGTTATCGGTGCGGACGTCGGCGACGCCGAGTACGAGCAGTTGATGGCGGCGGCGACCGAAAAGGCGATATTAACGGTATGTGACGGTTGCAGACGTGGCCAGGGGGAAGAAGCCATCATTCAACTGAAATTGCGACAACAGAAGGTCATCTTCGAGGTGAACCTGGTGCAAGCCAGGAGCAGTGGCGTTTCATTGGACGCCCAGTTGCTAGAGCTGGCCACAGTGGTGAGGAAGTAGGTGTATGTCGCCAGTCAGCCATAGATCCTTCCGCACCAAGGTCCTCAGCAGCATATTGTCCAGTGTCTTCATCACCCTCGGTTTGACCGGCTTGGGTCTGATAGCGATTGAGAGCTGGTTGAATGACAAAAAATTGCATCAAGACATGGAAGTGCTGGCGGACATTCTTGGCAATCGTTCCCGCGCCGCGCTTGAGTTCGGTGACACCAATGCCGGGCAGCTGAATCTCTCCGCTGCCAAGTATCAGAAATACGTGGACACTGTGTGCCTGTACGACCAGTCCGGCACCTTGTTCAGCACCTACATTCGCAGCGATGCCGGGTATGAATGTAGTGACGATCTCGCGGGCGCAGAAGCCAAACAGAATCGTTGGCAGTCGACAGCCCGTAGAGACGTATGGCATCTCGATGCGAGTCTCGGCACTGTTGTGGTGACTGCCAATCGCAGTTTTATTTTTGAAAATCTCCGCTTTTTTATTCCGCTTCTGCTCGTGCTGATTGCGGTGGTGTTGCTGCTGGTGACCCGCATGCTCAGACGAATCATGAGATCCGTCACCCAGCCGCTCGAAGAGCTGCACGAAACCGCGCAGGCACTCGTCGAAAACGCCTATTCTTCCCGCCGCGCCACCAAGCGTAGCGATGATGAGATTGGCGAGCTGGTGGATGTCTTTAATCGCATGCTGGATAACCTGGCGAGCGAAAATCTCGCCTTGCAGTCATCGGAAAATCGCTTTCGTATTTTGACTTCCAATGCGCCCATCGGAATTTTTCAGCTTGATGCAGACAACAATCTCGTTTACGCCAATGAGCGCTGGTACAAGATTACCGGAACTCAAGCAGATGCTCGCGCCTGGGAAATTCACGAGAGCCGGATCATAAAGGACGACATGGATCTGTATCGCGCCAGCTGGGAGCGGGCGCGGAGAAAAAATCATGCTGTTTTAGTGGAGTATCGCTATCAGAATGAACAGGGCGGCGAAAAATTTTTGATGGAGAACGTGGCGCCTTTGGCTGCAAGCCTTGGCATGATCGGCACATTGGCGGATGTGAGTGAGCTTAAAAACGCGCAAAAAGAGTTGGAGAAACTCGCTTTCTACGATCCGCTGACGGGCCTGCCCAATCGACGCTTTTTTGTCGATCTGCTCGGCTTTGGCCTCGCCAAGGCAAAGCGCGGTGTTGCCAAGGCGGCGGTGCTGGTTCTCGATATGGACAACTTTAAGCGAGTTAATGATTTGCTCGGCCACTCCGGCGGCGATCAGCTGCTGCAGCAGCAGGCGCAAAGAATTCGCGCGGCGGTGAGAGAGCAGGATGCGGTATCCCGTATGGGTGGCGATGAGTTCACCATTATGTTGGCGCCGATAAATGAAATATCCGAGGTCACCAGTTTGGCCAAGCGGGTATTGGACGCTGTAAACCTCCCTATTACCGTGGGTGCGCATACCTTGGAAGTCGGAGCTTCCATAGGTGTGGCGCTTTATCCAGCGGATGGTGAGACGGCGGAAGATTTGATGCGCAACGCCGATATGGCGTTGTATGAAGCAAAAAGGTTCGGGGCGTAATCGCGTCAACTTTTTCTCTTATAAACTGGATCTGGAACTGCGTGAAAGTCTGCGCCTGGAGCAGAAGCTGCGCAAAGCCATTCGCAATCAGACGCTGGAGGCGTATTTGCAGCCGCAGGTGTCGGCGGAGGGGAAAGTCATCTGGGCCGAGGCTCTGGTGCGCTGGTTCGATCCAGAAGACGGTCCGATCAGTCCGGCGCGGTTTGTCGCTCTGGCGGAAGAAACGGGCCTTATTCACGGGCTGGGTCAGCTGATGCTGGAGCAGGTGTGTTTCCACCTGTCGCAGCACAGGGGTTATTTGAATAATGTCGGTATAGCGGGTATTTCCGTTAACCTTTCCGGCCGCCAATTTTATTCACGCACACTTTTGCGCGATATAAAACGCGTAATGGCGGAATCCGGCGTTGAGCCGGAGCAGATTGAGTTTGAGTTGACGGAATCCCTGGTAATGGATGATGTGCAGATGGCGATCGATGTGATGCGCCGTCTGCGCGATTTGGGCTGCCGCATTTCCATTGATGATTTTGGCACTGGTTACAGCTCTCTTGCTTACCTCAAACGCTTCCCGATCAATTGCCTCAAGATCGATCGCTCATTTGTCGAAGATATTCCACACGATCCGCACGGTTCAGAAATTGCCACGGCGATCATCGCTATGGCTCACAAGTTACGCCTTGAAGTGGTCGCGGAGGGTGTGGAGACGGAAGCACAGCGGGATTTTCTCATCGCACAGGGATGCGAATCCCTGCAGGGCTATTTATTCGGCAAGCCCAAGCATATTCAGGAATACGTGGATCAGGGGCGGGCATTATTTTTCGAAAATAATCCGGGCGAAATAAAGTCAGTAATCAATAAACAATTGCGCAGTGAATAGCGCGCAAAAAAAATTATGTGCAGAAAATATAGTGTGCGAGAAATTTCGCAGAGAATTAAAGAAAGTTAAGAATTAAAGAATTTAACCACGCTGACTTCCGGGTCGCGACTTTTTCCTTCCTTTGTCAGCGCGTCCAGATAATTCTGCCAGTGAAGTTCCCGCTGGTGCCCGAGGTCGTACAGATAATCCCAGGTGTAAATGCCGCTGGTATGACCGTCGTCAAATAACAGTCGCAGGGCGTAATTGCCCTGCGGCTCCAATCCCGTTAATTGCACGTGAATTTTGCCGTGCTGCAATTGCGCCTGACCCGGGCCGTGGCCGCGTACCTCCGCCGAGGGAGAGTGAACCCGCAGATACTCCGCGGGTAGCTGAAACAGCTCGTCGCCAAATTGCAATTCCAGCAGGTTGGATTTGCGGCGCAATTTAATATCGGAAGGTATCGCCATTATCACTCACAGAATAAATCGGCTGAGATCTTCATCCTGAGCCAGATTGGCCAGCTGCGCATTTACATAATCCGCATCCACGGTGACGGAAATTTCCGTATCGCCAGCGCCGAAAGAAACGGTTTCCAGCAGCCGCTCGAGCACTGTGTGCAGTCGGCGCGCGCCAATGTTTTCGGTTTTTTCATTGACGTTGTAGGCGATCTCGGCGATGCGTCTTATGCCATCGCTGGTAAAACTGAGTTTGACATTTTCGGTGGCGAGCAGCGCGATATGTTGCTCGGTCAAAGAGGCGTTCGGCTCAGTGAGAATACGTTCGAAATCATCCGGTGTGAGCGCGTCCAATTCGACCCGGATGGGCAGTCGCCCCTGGAGTTCGGGCACCAGGTCCGAGGGCTTCGCCAAATGGAAAGCGCCGGATGCAATAAACAATATGTGATCGGTTTTGATGACGCCGTGTTTGGTGCTGACGGTGCAGCCTTCGATCAGCGGCAGCAGATCGCGTTGCACGCCTTCTCGCGAAACATCCGCGCCAGTAGTGCCTTCGCGCTTGGCGACTTTGTCGATTTCATCAATAAACACTATGCCATTTTGCTCTGCGGCGGCGATGGCGGCGGCTTTGATTTCCTCTTCATTGACGAGTTTGCCCGCCTCTTCGTCTGCCAGTTTTTTCAGCGCCTGCTTGACAGTCATCTTGCGCTTTTTCGTGCGCCCTGTGTTGAGGGATGAAAACATGTTCTGCAATTGGCTGGTCATTTCCTCCATACCAGGAGGTGCCATAATTTCCACTCCGACAGGAGAATTGCTGACTTCGATTTCGATCTCCTTATCGTCGAGTTCTCCCTGCCGCAGTTTTTTGCGAAACACTTGGCGGGTAGAGGATTCGCCCGGCGTTTCGTCATGGCGCGGTGGCGGCAGCAGTGCATCCAAAACCCGCTCTTCCGCAGCGTCCATAGCGCGATGCTGGACCTTGCGGGTTTCCTGTTCGCGATAGAGTTTGATCGCGCTGTCGACTAGGTCGCGCACAATGGATTCCACATCGCGCCCAACGTAACCGACTTCGGTGAATTTGGTTGCTTCAACTTTGATAAAGGGCGCATTGGCGAGTTTTGCCAAGCGGCGGGCAATTTCCGTTTTGCCGACGCCGGTTGGCCCGATCATCAGAATATTTTTTGGCGTCACTTCGTTGCGCAGTTCCGGGCCCAACTGCATTCTGCGCCAGCGGTTGCGCAGTGCTATGGCAACGGCGCGCTTGGCCGCCTGCTGACCAACGATATGTTTATCCAGTTCGTGCACGATTTCGCGGGGGGTCATCTGGGTCATAGCGCTACTTAAAACTCGAGTTCTTCGACGGTGAGATTGTGGTTGGTGTAGATGCAGATATCACCGGCGATACTGAGACTTTTTTCGACGATGCTGCGGGCGTCCAGGTCGGTGTTTTCCAGCAGCGCGCGCGCCGCCGATTGCGCAAAGGCGCCGCCGGATCCGATTGCGATCAGGTCATTTTCCGGCTGGATGACATCGCCGTTGCCGGTGATGATCAGAGAGGCTTCTGCGTTGGCGACGGCGAGTAGAGCTTCCAGTCGGCGCAGTGCGCGATCGGTACGCCAGTCTTTTGCCAGCTCCACCGCAGCCCGGACCAAGTTGCCGCTGTGGCTTTCGAGCTTGGCTTCAAAGCGCTCAAACAGTGTGAAGGCGTCGGCGGTGCCGCCAGCAAATCCAGCAATCACTTGATTGCGATAGAGCCGGCGAACTTTGCGGGCATTGCCCTTCATGATGGTATTGCCGAGCGAGACCTGGCCGTCGCCGCCGATGACGACTTTGCCGTTGCGACGCACGGATACTATGGTGGTGCCGCGGTATTGTTCCACAAATAACCCTTAAGAATAGGAGCCGTCATGGGTCTGGCGGCTGCAATGAATCGAAGCTGCAGAAGTTGGGGCGGCGCGCCCTATTTCAAGCGAAGCGCGGTTGATCGGGGATTTGGAAGGGTGACCTTATGTCAGCCTTCGCGTTTGCGCGTGAGCAGCATGGCTTGATAGCGATTTGACAGCAGGGTGTCGCGCGCTTTGGCCAATTGTGAGCGGGTGGCGAAGGGGCCGACGATAACCCTGTGCCAGACCTGTCCTTCCTTGGCGGTGGAGGGTTCTATGCGGGCGGTGAAATTCAGCAGTGTGAGCTCCGCCCGTACCTGCTCAGCCTCGGTTGCAGAGCGGAAGGACGCGACCTGCAACAAATAATCGACGTTTTCCTGAGCTTTCGGCGCGGAGTTGGCGGGGCGCGAGCTGGTGACTGGCACTTCGGTGTCGCGCAGGATTTTGTAGAAGTCGTATTTGGCCGGCGATTTGGTTTCTTCGGCTGGCGCGGTGGTGACGGTCTGCGCCGGTCGGGCGCCGGGTGCCGGGGGTTGAAGCTCACTGAGGCGCATCAGAAAAGTGATAAAGGCGCCGAGAATAGTGCCCGTGAACAGCCATACCCAGCCGGGAACTTTGGAACTGGAGGATTGATTGGCCATGGTCGAGTCAGTCACCGGGGGTTGGTCAAAAAGCGGCGCCCATTGTAGCTTGTGACAACAATGAAAACACCGCGATTTGAGCATAGTCGCCGATTGTCGCCTGCGCGACCTGTCAGCTCATATCCTGCGGATCTATATCGAGATTCCACCTCACCCTTTGAGCCAGCGGTATGGTTTCTATGCGCTCCACTAGGTTTTTCAGGAGAGATTGCAGCTCAGCGCGCCGCGCGTTGCTGATCTGCAACTGGAAGCGGTAGCGATGATTGCGTTTTTCCATGAGCGCCGGCAGGGGTCCGAGATACGCATGTTCCGGGCTGGGCCGGCGTAGATCGCGGCCGATCTGCAGCACTTCCTTCAGGAAATCGACGGCATTTTCCGCGCGCTTGGATTCCGCTCTTATCACGACCATGGCCCAGTGGGGCGGCAGGCGGGCGAGCATTCTTTCCTGTAGTAGCGATCGGGCGAAGGCGTGATATCCCTCGCGCAACAGCAATTGCAGCAGCGGGTGGTCCGGCTGATAGGTCTGCAGTAGCACGGTGCCGGGGAGGTCTCCGCGCCCTGCCCGACCCGCCACCTGGATGAGCTGCTGTCCCATGCGCTCAGGGCCGCGGAAGTCGCCGCTAAAAAGTCCCTGGTCGATATCGAGCAGCACCGCGAGGGTAACTTTGGGAAAGTGGTGCCCTTTGGCGAGCATCTGGGTCCCCACAAGAATGCAGGGTTCGCCCTGCTCCAGCTGTCGACCCAGATCCGCCATGGCGGACTTGCGTCGCATCGAATCCTGATCCACCCGCAAAACCTGCGTTTGTGGAAACTGCTGTTGCAGGATGGCTTCGCACCTTTCGGTGCCCTGACCCAGGGCGTTGAGCTCTGGGTAGTTGCAGCTCGGGCATTTGCCGGGCACCGGACGCTGAAGATCGCAGTGGTGACAATGGAGATGGCACGGCTGACTGTGCAAGGTCAGGCGGGCGGAGCACGCGGTGCAATTGGCGACCCAGCCGCAGTGCCTGCAGAGCAAGGAGGGCGCAAAACCGCGTCGATTGATGAACACCAGGACCTGTTCGCCTCGCGCCAAGGTTTGCCGGATAGTCTCCATGGCTCGGGCGCTGAGTACACCGTTGCTACCCTCCTTGCGCATATCGACCGTTTCCATCCGGGGTGGGCGCGCGCTTCCGGCCCTTTTGGTCAGAATCAGATGTTCATAGCGACCGGCGAGCGCATTTTGCAAAGATTCCAATGACGGGGTTGCGGAGCCCAGCAGCAGTGGAATATCAGCCTTATAAGCGCGCATCACGGCGAGGTCACGAGCTGAATAACGCAGGCCTTCCTGCTGTTTGAAGGACAGGTCGTGTTCTTCGTCGAGAATGATCAGGCCGAGATCCGGCAGGGGAGTAAACACCGCCAAGCGTGTGCCGATCACAATCCGCGCGGATCCATTGGCGGCGGCCCGCCAGTTGTTGGCGCGCTCACCATCGGCGATGTGGGAATGCAATTGCACAATCGGCACCCGGAAGCGGTTGCGGAAGCGGTTGAGCGTCTGAGGCGCCAAGCCGATTTCCGGCACCAGCATGAGCACCTGTTTGCCGGCCTGTAAGCTTCGGGCTATGGCATGCAAATAGATTTCGGTTTTGCCGCTGCCGGTAGCCCCTTCGAGAAGATAGGTTTGATAGTGGTGGTAGCGGATCCGATCAACCGCGGTCTGTTGTTCGGCATTTAATTGTTGCGGTGTTTCGGCCAGCATCAATTCCGCGTTCAACGGAGCTGCTGGTTGCTGATCGGGTTCGCCTCTCTCGCCACAGATCAATTCCTTGTCAGCCAGGGCTCGGAGCGCCGCACGGCTGACATCAAACAACTTGAGGTCCGCGTCGCTCAGGCGGCCATGTTGCAGCAGTAATTGGTGAATCTGTTGCTGTTTGGGGCTGCGCTTGAGGGCCTGTTCTGGCAGACCTTTCCCTTTAGTGGTATGGCGCCAGAACGTGGTCTGAGGGGGAGCTGTTTCTGTTTTGCGCAGCTGTGTCGGCAAGGCGGCGTGGTACACCTCCCCTGGGGGGTGCTGATAGTAGTCCGCAGCCCAACGGCACAGCGCCAGTATGTCAGGTGGCAAGATTGGGGCACTGTCGAGCACCGCGTGGATGGGGCGCAGTTTGTCGGCGGGAAGAGTCGATGTGTCCGCGACATCCACCAGCACGCCTACCAATGTCTGGTTGCCGAAGGGCACTTCGACCCTGACTCCCGGTTGCAGGGAGGAGGGATCCTGCTGCCCCGCCAAGTATTCAAACAGGCGTCGCAAAGGAGTCGGCAGGGCGACAATAAGGATTGTTGACATTGATTGAATCGAATGCGGCAGAGCGGCGACAGGTGAATGATGTGGTTAAGTTTCGCGCAGGTTGTACTTGCGGATCCGGCGCGATCTGGTACTATTCGCGCCCTTAAACGCCAGCAACTTTAACCAGTATGCGGTGCCCGGCACAAGATCGGGTGGCGGCATACGCACTTGAGGTCTTCCTATGAGAGAAAGCATCCAGCCTAAATACGGCAAAATGGTCGCCACCTGCAGCTGTGGCAACGTCATCGAAACCCGTTCTACCGTTGCCAAGAACATCACTATCGACGTGTGCTCTGAATGCCACCCGTTCTATACCGGCAAGCAGAAAATGGTGGATACCGGTGGTCGTATCGACCGTTTCAACAAGCGCTTTGCAGGTCGTCGCGCAAATTAATATGTCTTCTGGGGCTGTCGCCAGCCCCAACTCCCTCTTCTTCCTTCCTTTATATACCTCACACCTTTATTGCGGGTTTCTCCGCAATTTAGAAAATCGATTCCGTACGAACTTCACCAGACTTTTGCCAGGGTGATTCTATGTCGCTACCGCTTTCTTGCGCAGGCACTTGATCGCTGCGAAAGATTTCATAGATCGCATTTGGTGTGTTGGGATTCGCCCGCATCCCGGTATCGGGATCTATACGCACTGTCACCAAGCCCGGAGGCTGAGGAAGGTTGACCTCGGGTCGGCCGCGCAGCGCGTCACGCATGAATTCGATCCAGATAGGCAGAGCCGCCGTGCCGCCATACTCCTGCCGTCCGAGAGTGGTGGTGTCATCAAATCCCAGCCAGGAGACGGTGACGAGATCACCACCATAGCCGGCAAACCAAGCGTCAGTGGCGTTGTTGGTGGTTCCAGTTTTGCCAGCCAGATCACCCCGTTGCAGTACCTTCGCCTTGGTCGCAGTACCGCGCCTCACTACGTCTTTAAGCATTGAGTCCATGATATACACGACCTGGTCATCAATGACTTTTGTCGCGGGCGGATACTCCTGCGGTTCTGTTCCGCCAATGAGATTGCGCAGGGAGCCGCTAATGGCAAACGGATCGCCTGAAAACAGGAACGGGTCGTTGTTTTCCGGAGCCGCCACAGCGGCGATCTCATCGTCCGCACATCCCCGGCAGACGGTGGCCGGTCTTGCTTCATACACCGCGCGACCCTCGAAATCGAGAATGCGTTCAATATGATAGGGTTCGACTTTATAGCCCCCGTTGGCCAGCACGGCATAACCTTGTGCGATATTCAGCGGTGTAACCGCAAAGCTGCCTAAGGCAATGGAGAGATCTCGAGGAAAAGCGGATGAGTCAAAGCCAAAGCGATCGAGAGAAGCCAGTGCCTTGGTTATGCTCATACTGTGCAGAATGCGGATAGACACTAGGTTGCGCGACATGTACAGGGCCTTGCGCAGTCGCGTCGGTCCTAGAAAATCGCCGCCGGAATTCTCCGGGCGCCAGGCGGCTTCCTGTCGGTCATCCTCAAACACCATGGGGGCGTCATTGATGATGCTGGCCGCGGTGTAGCCATTTTCCAGTGCCGCCGTATAAAGGAAGGGTTTGAAGCTCGAGCCGGGCTGGCGTCGCGCCTGAATCGCGCGGTTGAAATTGCTTTGCTGGAAATCCAATCCGCCGACCAGTGCGAGAATTGCGCCGTTGCGAGGGTTGAGGGTCACCAGTGCCGCCTGTGCCTGCGGAATTTGCGTGAGCACCCATTTTTTATCTTGAAGACGAAGGCGAACAACATCGCCCAGCTCAAACAAGTCTTGCGGGCTGGACGGCTTAGGGCCTATGCGGTTGACCGACACATAGGGGCGCCAGTCTATCAACTCTCCTTCCCAGGGGAGTTCTATTTGTTCACTGCTGCTCAATAAAAACTGCAATTTGCTCTTAGTAATACCGATAACTGCGGCGGGGCGCATCTCCGCATATACAGGTAATTCCGCTAGAGTTTGTTGCAGGCTTATGTACCAGTTCTTCAGCAGTTCAGGGTCTGGTTCCGCCCCTGATGCAAATGCGGTTTGGATGTCGCCTGGAGGTTGGGCTTTTTGTTCTGGGCCGCGGTAGCCGTGTCGCTTGTCGTAATCCTGCAGACCGAGAATAACCGCTTCGCGGGCGTCCGACTGCAGTTTGCTATCGAGCGTTGTGTAAACCCTGTAACCATCCGTATATGCCTTGGGGCCAAACATCTCCAGTGCGGTGCGGCGGGCCATTTCCGCGACGTAGGAGGCGTTCAGATCTAGATTGCTGCCGTGATATTTAGCCGCCCCCGATTCATTGATCGCCAGCTGATAAGTGGTCGCATCTATTTTCCCCAGCTCCAGCATGCGCCCCAGAATCCAGTCTCTTCTCTCTGTCGCGCGTCGAAGATTGGCCAGGGGATTCATTGTGGAGGGTGCTTTTAGGGATGCCGGCCAGCATAGCCAGCTGGGCAACTGACAGCTGATCCAGGTCCTTGCCGTAGTAAACCTGAGCGGCAGCGTGTATGCCGTAAGCCCTGTTGCCGAGAAAAATTACGTTGACATACAGCTCCAAAATTTCTTCTTTTGACAGTTCCCTCTCGATGCGCAAAGCGAGTAAGATCTCGTTAAATTTGCGTTTGAATTCCTGGCGATTGGAGAGGAAAAAGTTGCGGGCGACCTGCATGGTGATGGTGGAGCCCCCGCCTTGAATATCTCCAGACATCAATAATTGTGAAGATGCTCGCATAAGTCCCTTAATCGACACGCCATGATGGGAGTAGAATTGAGCGTCTTCCGCTGATAATAAGGCGTCAACGTAGCCTTGAGGAATTTCCTGGAACTTCACGGGAGTACGGCGCATCTCGCCGATCTCTCCGATGAGCTTGCCATCACTAGAATAAATACGCAGTGGAGTTTGAAGGCGGATATCGCGCAAACTCTCCACAGATGGCAAAGATGGGCTAAGGTATAAGTGGGTTCCGGCCAAAACGGCAACAGAACCCCCTATAACGGTTAGCAGGATCCAGGACAGTACCAATAATATGTTTTTGAGTTTCATTAGATTGTTCTAGTTGGTTTCTGATCGTGGTGCGTTCCAGCAGGCTGGCTATTATAAGACCTTTTTCACACTTTACACGTACGGCCTTAAGTTGCAGCCTTTTGTTAAAGTGCTATAACATAAACATCAGCTAAGTAGTGGAAATAGATAGAAAAATGAGCCTTCTCAGTTTTTTGGATAAAAAAACAAAGCCGATGCTTGGCCTGGATATCAGTTCCACTACAGTCAAAATGTTGGAGTTGAGTCGCCAAGGCAGTGGCTTCCGCGTCGAGAACTATGCCGTTCGCGCGTTACCGGCAAGCTCGGTAGTGGAAAAAAACATTAACGATGTGGAAGCGGTAGCGCAGGCGATCAAAGCGACTGTCCAATCCTCCCGCTCCAAACTCAAAGACGCCGCCGTAGCCGTCCCCGGCTCCGCAGTCATCACCAAGATGATCGATATGCCGGCGGGACTCAGTGATGACGCGATGGAACTGCAGATCTCACTTGAGGCCGATCAATATATTCCCTACCCCCCTCGAAGAAGTTGCGTTGGACTTTGATGTTCAGGGCGTCTCAGACAAATCTCCCGATCAGGTTAAGGTTCTACTCGCCGCTTGCCGCAAAGAAAATGTCGAGACTCGCGCGGCAGTGCTGGAGCTGGCGGATTTGCACCCCAAAGTCGTCGACGTCGAAGCCTATACCATGGAGCGGGCTTTCGTACTGATTCGAGATCAATTGGCTGATCAGCAGGATCAGGTTGTGGCGATTGTGGATATTGGTTCCACCATGACGACCCTGAGTGTTCTGGTGGATGGCCGAACGGTTTATACGCGAGAGCAATTGTTTGGCGGCCGCCAATTGACTGAAGAAATCCAGAGACGTTATGGGCTCTCTGAAGAAGAGGCTGGACTCGCCAAGAAACAAGGTGGCTTGCCGGATGATTACGAGCCGGAGGTTCTTGAGCCTTTTAAGGACTCGGTCGTTCAACAGGTTACCCGTTCATTACAATTCTTTTTCTCGTCCAGCCAATACAACGATGTTGATCATATAGTTCTGGCAGGAGGGGTTGCCTCCATGTCGGGATTGGCCGAGTTGATTGAGGAAAAACTTGGCACTTCGGCGAGTGTTGCCAATCCGTTCGCCAATATGTCCATATCGTCTCGCGTCAACTCCGCCGCTTTGGCAAATGATGCACCGGCGTTGATGATTGCAACTGGTTTGGCTTTGAGGAGTTTTGATTTCGATGGCTAGAATTAACCTCCTACCTTGGCGTGAAGAATATCGCCAGGAGAAAAAGAAAGAATTTCTCACCCAGCTCGGTGCTGTTTGTGTATTGGCGGTGATTGTCGCTTTCGGATGGATACGTTACGTCGACGGGTCCATCGAGAACCAGAATCAACGCAACCAGATTCTCCAGAACGAGATCGCAGTTCTTGATAAGCGTGTTCAGGAAATCAATGAGCTGAAGAAGAAGCGCCAGCAATTGATCGCCCGCATGAAGGTCATTCAGGATTTGCAGGGCACACGACCAACTATCGTGCGCTATTTCGATGAAATCGTGCGCGCCGTTCCAGATGGCCTATTCTTTACGAATCTTACCCGTCAAGGCGGCCTTGTCTCTGTCAAGGGTGTTACCGAGTCCAGCAATCGTGTGTCGAGTTTCATGCGCAATCTCGATCAGTCCGAATGGTTCGCCAATCCGAATTTGAAATCGATTACTGCATCAAGTCGATATGGCGAGCAGGCATCTGAGTTTTCTCTGCAATTCAATGCTGTATTGCCTGCGAGCGAACAACCGGAAGGTGGTGCCTAAACATGGCTGGAATGTCTGATTACGCAGAACAATTAAAGAATTTCAATTTTTCCGATCTCGATTGGGAGCGCATTGGTGTATGGCCTTTGCCTGCACGCATTTTTGTCTGCTTCTTGGCCTGTGCGGTAATCGTTGCTGGTGCTTATTTTCTTGTTGTGAAAGATAAGAACATGCAGCTTGCTGGTGCGCAGCGCAAGGAAGTCGATTTGAAGGCGACGTTTGAAAAGAAAGCGTATGAAGCCGCCAATCTGGAAAAATATCGCCAGCAAATGGCCGAGATGGAAGAGTCTTTCGAGGCATTGAAGAAGCAATTACCGAAAGATACTGAAGTGCCTGGTTTGCTGGAGGACATTGATGAAAAAGGTATCGATAGCCGGCTGGCCATAGAAAGTATCACCTTGAAGCCTGAAATCGCTTCCGAGTTTTATGTCGAACTTCCCATCGAAATTAAAGTTGCCGGTGGATATCACGAGTTCGGTGCGTTTGTGAGTGGTGTTGCTGGAATGCCTAGGATTGTCACCCTGCACGATTTCGACATCAAACGTGACGAAAAGGCAGGCAATCTTCAGATGACCATTCAAGCCAAAACCTACAGATATAAAGAGCAGGAATAGTGCGGATGGTTACAACATCAATAAAAAGCCTTGCTCGGCTGCGAATCATTCTTGCCTCTTGTGGCCTTGCAACACTTGTGGGCTGCTCATTTGGTGATGATCACGCAGATTTGCGCAGTTATGTAGCGGATGTCAAAGCAAAGCCTCAAGGTGCAATTGAGCCTCTGCCTCCTTTGCGGACCTACGACGCCTACGTGTATAACGTCACCGCCATGCGTAGCCCGTTCGATGCTCCCGTGGATGTGAAAGAAATTGTTCAATCCACGGATCCCAAAATCAAACCCGATTTTGGTCGCGAGAAGGAATATCTCGAGACTTTTGCGTTTGATTCTCTCGCTATGGTGGGAACCTTACAAAAAGAAGGTCGTTTCTGGGCGTTGGTGAAAGATGGTGTGGGTGGGATCAACCGTGTCACCGTGGGTAATTACCTCGGCAAAGATCACGGAAAGATTGTGTCAGCGTCTGCGACGCAAATTGACTTAATCGAGATCGTATCTGATGGTCTCGGCGGCTGGCTGCAGCGCCCCCGCACTTTGAAATTATCTGAGAAGGAATAACTGGCATGTTTGTACAACATAAAAAGATCGCTGGGTTTCTACTGAGTGCCTGCCTTGCACCGGCGCTATCGTGGGCGGCGGAACTGCAAGACATAAAGTTTGCAGAATTGCCAGGAGAAAAAGTTGAGCTGCGTCTGCGATTCGATGAGCTTCCCGCAGATCCCGCTGGCTATACCATAGATAAGCCTGCGCGCTTGGTATTGGACTTCGAAAATACAGATAATTCATTGCAACAGAAAAAATTTGCCATGGATATTGGGGATGTGTCGAGCGCCGTGGTGGTATCCAGTGGTGGAAAGACCAGACTGATCGTCAATATGGACAAACTCACCACCTATACCACCCGTCGCGAAGGCAATGAATTTGTTGTCCTGGTGGGAGCCGAAAGTTCTGTAGCGGAGGCGGATGTGATGCGCAGTGCGCAAGCGTCCGGTACACCCGCGGTGGCCTCAAAATCCAAAAACACTTTTGACCGTTCCAAGTCGGCTATTACCTCCGTTGATTTCCGACGTGGTGAAACCGGGGAAGGTCGCGTGATCGTGCAACTGACTAATCCGGGTATCAGTATTGATGTGGAGGAAGTGGCCGGAGGCATTGAAGTCAGCTTTATGCAAACGTCTCTGCCGGATGAACTGAAGCGCCGTCTGGACGTTGCCGATTTTGCCACGCCGGTGAAAATGGTGTCGGCAAGCTCCAATAATGTGCGTACATCTCTCTCCATCAAAGCAGCAGGTGAATACGATTACTTGGCTTATCAGGCCGATAACGAATATGTCATCAGCGTTAAACCGCTTACCCGCGCAGAATTGGAAGAGAAAAAATCCCAGTTTGCTTTTACCGGTGAAAAGCTGTCGTTGAATTTCCAGAACATTGAAGTGCGCAGCGTACTGCAGCTGATTGCTGATGTTACGCAATTGAACCTTGTTGCGAGTGACACGGTTAAAGGCAATATCACTTTGCGTCTAGACAATGTGCCCTGGGATCAGGCGCTTGATCTCGTGCTGAAAACGAAAGGCTTGGACAAGCGACAGATCGGTAATGTTTTGATGGTGGCGCCAGCTGCTGAGATTGCCGAGCGGGAGCGTCAGGAGCTTGAGACGCGCAAGCAGCTCCAGGAACTTGCACCTCTGCGCACAGAATACATTCGAGTACGTTATGCGAACGCGCGCGAACTGTTTGACCTGTTTGTTCCGCAGTACGGAGAACAGGGTGCCTCTGGAGCCGGGTCCTCACGTTCGGCGCAGGACCGGAATGCCACCGGTAGCATCCTTTCTGAGCGCGGCCATGCGATTGTGGATGAGCGAACCAATTCAATTATTCTCACGGATACCGAGGAGAAAATTGCTGGATTCAAACGTGTCATTGATCAGGTTGATATTCCAATTCGCCAGGTGATGATCGAGGCTCGTATTGTTATTGCTAATACTGATTTTCGTAGAGAGCTGGGAGCGGCTCTTGGTAACGGAGTCGTGGTTGCCTCCAATAATCGGCGTACTGCTAACGTATTCACGGGCGCTCGATTGGATAGCGAGTCAGCAGAAATTGACTTTGACGCTAATGGCAATTTCACAGGTGGCTTTTCCGTTGAAACACAACCATTTTTCGATCTTGCGGCGACCGGTGAGACTGCTTCACGTTTTGCGTGGAATATAATTCGCGACAACATGTTCCTCGCTCTCGAGCTCTCTGCATTGGAGGATAGTGGTTACGCAGAAATCGTAAGCCAGCCGAAAGTGATCACTGGTGACAAGCAGCAGGCTAGTATTGAATCTGGTACTGAAATTCCTTATAGAGACGCGTCGGCGACTACGGGAGCTGGGGGCGGTGGTGGTGGAGTAGCTGCTAGTATTTCGTTCAAAAAGGCATTGTTGAAGCTTGATGTAACTCCGCAGATCACACCAGATGACAAGATCATCATGGATTTGATCATCAACCAGGATTCTCCCGGCGAGAACACTGCTGCAGGTCCGACTATTGATGTCACCAAGTTGGAAACTCAAGTGTTGGTGCCAGATGGCCAAACGGTGGTTCTGGGTGGGATATTCCAGAATAACGTCTTAACAAGTCAGTCAAAGGTTCCATTTTTGGGAGACATCCCTGTGCTTGGTCGCTTGTTCCGCAAAGATGTTAACAGCGAAGATAAGCGTGAATTGCTGATCTTCATCACCCCCCGCATCATGTCCAATGGAGTAGATGATTAAAAGTGACAGGAAATATCGTGCTTGTCGGCCCCATGGGGGCCGGCAAGTCCACAGTCGGACGTTATCTCGCCTCTCGCCTCTCCTACTCCTTTATCGACACCGATCATCTTATTGAAGAACGCGCTGGCGCTGACATTCCGTGGATTTTTGATGTTGAAGGAGAGGCCGGTTTTCGCGCGCGTGAAACTTCAACTCTTGAAAGTCTTTTGGGTGTAGAAGGTCACATCATCGCTACCGGCGGAGGCATCGTCATTCGGCCGGAAAATCATGACAAGCTGAAGGCGCTGGGAAAAGTTGTTTATCTCACTGCGTCGGTTGACCAGTTGCTGTCCCGCACGGCAAAGGATAAAAAGCGCCCCCTTCTTCAGGTGGCCGATCCGCGCAGTCGCATAGAGGAATTATTGCGGCAGCGCGACCCTTTGTATCGCCAGTTGGCCGATTATGTTCTGCAAACGGACGGGCGCAGCAGCAAGTGGGTTGTGCAGCACATCCTGCAACTGCTGGCCGCTCCACGGCAAAACTCGCTTTAGCACACTGCTTCGCCCCGGTCTGCTTGATTGCTTGGGGCGAACTCCTTAATCTGACCCACCTATTTCCTCTACCGCTTTTAGGATGTCCATGCCCAGCCTGTCAGTGGCTTTGTCGAATGGTCGAAGCTATCCCATTTTTATTGGTTCCAAAGTGCTCAATCAGCCGGAACTTCTCGCCCCATATATTTCTGGCAAACAATTTTGCATAGTGACCAATACGACGGTCGCAGAACTTTACGAGCAACCTGTGCGCGAACTGCTAACTCGCATTCGCCCAGATGCTCTGGTTTCGGTGGTCCATTTGCCCGATGGTGAAAGTTATAAGACTCTCGAAACGCTGAACCGAGTGTTTGATACCTTGTTGCAGGAGCGCCACAACCGGAAAACCACGCTGATTGCGTTGGGAGGAGGGGTTGTCGGTGACATGACGGGTTTTGCTGCTGCGACTTATCAACGCGGCGTGGATTTTGTGCAGATTCCAACGACCCTTTTATCTCAAGTGGATTCTTCTGTCGGCGGCAAAACCGGCGTCAATCATCCGCTGGGCAAAAACATGATTGGTGCTTTTTATCAGCCACGCGCGGTCTTGATCGATACAGATGTACTGCGAACGCTGCCGGATCGCGAGTTGGCTGCGGGACTGGCGGAGGTGATCAAATATGGCCTGATCGCCGACGCGGATTTTTTTGTTTGGCTCGAAGCGAATATAGATGCGTTGAATGCCCGCGATCCCGAAGCTTTGACTTACGCCATCCGCCGCTCCTGCGAGATCAAGGCAGATGTTGTGGGGCAGGACGAATTTGAAGGTGGCATAAGGGCGATTCTCAACCTCGGCCACACCTATGGGCACGCCATCGAAACGGAGATGGGCTATGGGGTCTGGCTGCACGGTGAGGCGGTGGCTGCGGGAATGGTCATGGCTTGTGAGTTATCCGTGGACCTCGGTTGGTTGCAGCAGGATATCCTGGATCGGGCCAGAAGCTTGATTGCCAGAGCCCGCCTGCCGGTAGCACCGCCCAAAAAAATGACCGCAGAAAACTTTCTTGCGCATATGTCAGTGGATAAAAAGGTGCTGGATGGGAGTATCCGTCTCGTACTCTTGCAGGGTTGCGGCAAGGCTGTGGTGACCTCGGAGTATGATGCGGACGCTTTGCTGACCCAGTTGCGACGGTTATGAAGCAGCGGGGGAGTCGATGTCCGGGCCGCATGAAGACGACACCCAGTCAGGTAAGAGTTCTGCGCCGCTTTTTCCTCCAAGCTGGCAGGGATTGCGTCAGCAGATCGTGTATCTCGCCCAATTTGGCAGCAGCATCCAGGTGATCCACGCTGAGGCTGATGCGGGTAAATCCACGTTTTTTTCACGCTTGTTACGCAGCGGTCTTGGTTCTACAACCATCGGGGTGACTGTTGAGGAAGGCGCTGGATTAGCGGCCTTTTTTCGCGACGTGTTGGAGGAATTGGGTTTGCGCCCGTCGGCTGAGGCCGGCCTGGGAGAATTAGTGGCAGCCCTGCGGAGTTTCGTCCAGACACTCCACAAAGAGCGCACGCGTGCAGTGTTATTGGTTGACGATGCGCACTATCTGACGGACTCCGAGTTGGGTGCACTGGTCAGCACGCTACAGGGGCAAGCGGATCCCGGTGTCGGATTTCATGTGGTGCTATTCGCAACTCCCGGGTTGGCGGCCCGGATTGACGCGCTCCAAGTGTTGGATGTCGCGGTTCACGACGCAGCTCTGCCTCCGTTCTCGCCCGCTGAGATCCACCAGCTCCTGGAAGCCAGGGCACAGGGTGCCGGATTGGTTCTCGAACAGACTCAGCGCATCTGGTACCAGTCCGGTGGTTTGCCCGGAGTTGCCTTGGCCTCCCTGGAGCATTTGCGTCCACCTCCAGCGGCGGAGAAGGTTATGTCATTACGCGGTTTGCCAATCGGTCACATCGCAGCCTTGGTGGTGCTGTGCAGTGTATTGATATGGGCTTTTTTGGTGCGAGAGGTTGATGATGTGCCTCGTAATGAGGCAAGCCCTGTTCCGATGTCCATTTTGCCTCAGGCAGAACCTGTGCCGGCGCAACCAGAAACGCCTCCCGTCGCATCACCCGAAGTCGAGCTGACGCCTTCGTCAGCTGAAATCGCCCCTGAGCCCACGATTGTGGCGCGGAAACCAGACGAAGCTGGCGTGAATCTTGAAAAGGTTGTCGCAAGTGGAGATGGTCGCGCAGCGCCAGAGCCGGTGCCTGAGCCCGATCCGCCCGCGGAACCGGTGAGACCGGCTGCACCTGCTCGACCGCAGTCACCAGTGGTTGCGCCGGTGGCAGCCGATTCGCGCACCGTTGCGGAGCAAGGGGCTACACGGCTTCTGTCCTATCCTCCGAATGCTTATGTGCTGCAACTGATGGCGGCGAGTGCGGAGGATAAGCTGGCAGCTTATATCGCCGAACAGCCCAATAAGCTGAATTTGCATGCGTACAAAACCGAGCGTGACGGCAAGGTGCTGTTCATATTGGTGGAGGGTTTTTACGCTGACAAGGCGTCGGCACAAGCCGCAATTACCAACTTACCGGTACAGCAGCGCAACAGTGGGCCATGGGCCAAGAAAATTGAGCAGATTCAGCAGGAGATTCGTAAAAGTCGCTGAACGGCCCTAAGTTGCCGCCAAAACACCTGCATCTGGCCGTGTGAACCCGTCCTTGTGGCAAGCTTGCCAAGCGATATATGAGCGGGTACCATGCAGCGCCCATTTATTAGGCAAGCCCCTTTTTGCGAGGGGCTTTTTTGTCTAGAGGGTCGGTTGTCGCCTCAATCCACTGATCTCCCTGAACCCCGCTCTGGCAGACAAATGGGAGTCGCGGCACCTGGGTGCGTTTTAACAACTTGTTCGAATGAAGTGAAACAGCCTATGAATACTGGTCTTTACCGGTTAGATGAGTTCAAAGACAACTGCGGCTTCGGTCTGATTGCCCATCTCAAGGGACAGCCCAGTCACAAATTGCTAAAAACTGGAATTGAATCTCTAACCTGTATGACCCACCGGGGCGGGATTGCAGCAGACGGCAAGACAGGTGATGGCTGTGGCTTACTGATTCAGAAGCCGGACGCATTTCTGCGCTTGGTTGCCGAGCGCGACGCCGGATTCAAGCTTGGTGAGCGTTACGGTGTCGGCGCCATCATGATGAGCCGCGACGCGGAAAAATGCGCCCACGCCCAGAAAATCGTGGCCGAGGCCTTAGCTAGCCAGGGTTTGACCCAAATCGGTTGGCGCAAACTGCCGACGGACGACACCTGTCTGGGGCCGATCGCTAAAAGCAGTGTTCCCGACATCTACCACGTCTTCGTCAACAGCGACGCAGCCAGTGACCGCGAGCTGAATGCCAAGCTTTTTATCGCGCGCCGGCTGGCGGAAAAACGCCTGCGGGACGATATAGCCTTCTACGTAGCCAGTCTGTCCGCCAATGTCCTTTCCTATAAAGGGCTGATGATGCCCGTGGATCTGCCCCGCTTCTATCCGGATTTGGCAGACGAGAATCTCGCCACCGCAATCTGTGTGTTCCACCAGCGCTTTTCCACCAATACCATGCCCCGCTGGCCGCTGGCGCAGCCTTTCCGCATGCTCGCACACAATGGCGAGATCAACACTGTGACGGGTAACCGCAATTGGGCGGTCGCGCGCACGGCGAAATTCCAATCGGAATTTATGCCCAATCTTGAGGAGATTTCTCCCCTGGTCAACCGCGAAGGTTCGGACTCATCGAGCCTCGACAACATGCTGGAAGTACTGCTGACCGGTGGTATGGAGCTGCATAAAGCCATCCGTATGCTGGTGCCGCCTGCCTGGCAGAACGTTGAGACCATGGACGAAAACCTCAAGGCGTTTTACGAATACAACTCGATGCACATCGAGCCCTGGGATGGCCCGGCCGGCCTGGTGATCACCGATGGTCGCTACGCCGTTTGTACCCTTGATCGCAACGGTCTGCGCCCCTCCCGTTGGGTTATAACCAAGGATGACACCATCACGGTCGCCTCCGAAATCGGTGTCTATCGCTATTCCCCGGAAGATGTAGTGGCCAAGGGGCGCCTCGGCCCCGGCCAGATCCTGTCGGTGGATACGGTGACCGGCACGCTGCATCACACCGCCGATATCGACAATCAGTTGAAAGATACCCGTCCCTACCAGGAGTGGTTGAAGAAGCACGCCGTCCGCATCGAATCGAGTCTGGCCGTCGACGTGGCGGAAAATGGTTTGACGGCGGAGGAAGTGAAATCCTATATGAAGATGTATCACGCGACTTTCGAGGAGTGTGATCAGGTCGTGCGCCCGCTGGCGGAATCCGGCCAGGAGGCGGTGGGTTCCATGGGTGATGACACTCCCATGGCCGTGCTGTCGCAGAAGCGCCGCGTGCTTTACGACTTTTTCCGCCAGCAGTTCGCCCAGGTGACCAACCCGCCCATCGACCCGCTGCGGGAGGCGATTGTCATGTCACTGGAAACCTGCCTCGGTCGCGAGCAGCCGGTGTTCAGCGAAACGGAAGAACACGCGCAGCGGATCATCCTGAGCAGCCCCGTGCTGTCCCCGGCGAAGTATCGGGCGCTTATGGGGGTTGATCAGAGCCGTTACACCATCGCCCGCTACAGCCTGCAGTACAACCCGGCCGAGAAGAATCTTGAGCAGGCGATCAATGACTTGGTGGCGTCCGTAGCGGCTGGCGTTCGCCGGGGTGAAGTGCTGATCGTGCTGTCGGACCTCGGGTTTACTGATGGTCTCCTGCCGATACACGCCTTGTTGGCGACCGGCGCGGTACACCACAGCCTCACCAACTCCGGCCTGCGTTGCGATGCCAATATCATCGTCGAGACCGCTACGGCCCGCGATCCGCACCATGTGGCGGCCTTGATCGGTTACGGGGCAACCGCGGTTTACCCCTATCTCAGCTACTACATCATCAATCACCTGGTTGAAGCCCGCGATCTGTTGGTGGACATCAATACCGCCTACAAGAATTATGTGAAAGGCATTGATAAGGGACTGCTCAAGATCCTGTCCAAAATGGGTATCTCGACGGTCGCCTCTTATCGCGGTTCACAGCTTTTCGAAGCCATCGGGCTCAGCGAAAAGGTGGTGGACATCTGCTTTGCCGGTACGCCAAGCCGGATTCAGGGCGCCGATTTTGATGATCTCGAAGCGGATCAGAAAGCGCTGGCGGACGACGCGCGCAAGACGCGCAAACCGATCAGCCACGGCGGTCTGCTCAAGTATGTGCACGGCCAGGAATACCACGCGTACAACCCGGATGTGGTGCAGACCCTGCACGCCGCGGTTCAGTCCGGCGACTATTCCGCATGGCGCGATTATGCGGCCCTGGTAAACAACCGCCCGGTAGCCACGCTGCGCGATCTGCTGAAAATCAAATCCGGCATCCAGCCTATCCCGCTGGAGGAGGTGGAGCCGGTTGAGAGCCTGTTCAAGGCTTTCGATTCCGCAGGCATGTCCCTGGGTGCGCTGTCGCCGGAAGCTCACGAAGCGCTTGCCGAAGCTATGAATAGCCTGGGTGGTCGCTCCAACAGCGGTGAAGGCGGTGAGGATCCGGCGCGTTACGGCACCATCAAAGTTTCCAAAATCAAGCAGGTCGCCTCCGGCCGGTTTGGTGTGACCCCGGCCTATCTGGTCAATGCCGAAGTACTGCAGATCAAGGTCGCCCAGGGCGCCAAGCCTGGTGAGGGCGGTCAGCTGCCCGGTGGGAAGGTGAATGCGCTGATTGCACGTCTGCGCTATTCCGTACCGGGCGTTACCCTGATTTCACCTCCGCCGCACCACGACATCTATTCCATTGAAGACTTGGCGCAGCTGATCTTCGATTTGAAACAGGTCAATCCGGACGCGCTGGTGTCGGTCAAGCTCGTTTCCCGCCCCGGTGTGGGCACCATCGCAGCGGGAGTCGCCAAGGCCTACGCCGACCTGATCACCATCTCCGGCTATGACGGCGGCACCGCGGCCAGTCCGCTCACCTCCATCCGCTATGCCGGTTCGCCCTGGGAGTTGGGCCTGTCCGAAACTCATCAGACCTTGTGCGCCAACGATCTGCGCGACAAGGTCCGGGTGCAGACGGACGGCGGCCTCAAGACTGGTCTGGACGTGGTCAAGGCGGCGATTCTCGGCGCCGAGAGCTTCGGTTTCGGCACAGCGCCCATGGTCGCCCTTGGCTGCAAATACCTGCGGATCTGCCACCTCAACAACTGCGCCACCGGTGTAGCGACCCAGCAGGACAAGCTTCGCCGCGACCACTACATCGGCACCGTCGAAATGGTGAAAAACTTTTTCACCTTCGTTGCCCAGGAAACCCGTGAGTGGATGGCGTTGCTCGGTGTGCGCACCCTGCGCGAGCTGATCGGCCGGGTGGACCTGCTGGAAGTGATCAAGGGGCAGACTGACCGCCAGGCCAAGCTGGACCTGGGGCCGATCGTCTATACCGACGACCTGATCCGCAGCAAACCGAAATTCTGCAGTGTCGCCCGCAACGAGCCTTTCGACCGCGGTTTGATGGCAGAGCGCATGGTGGCCGATATATTGCCGGCCATCGAACGCAAAATTGGTGGTGAGTTCGAATACACCATCACCAACTGCGACCGCTCCATAGGCGCGCGCATCAGCGGGGAAATCGCCAAGCGGTACGGCGATGCCGGCATGGCGGACAAACCGATCCGCATCCGCTTCATGGGTGTCGCCGGTCAGAGCTTCGGCGTGTGGAACGCCGGCGGCCTGGAGTTGTACCTCGAAGGCGACGCCAACGACTATGTCGGCAAAGGCATGGCTGGCGGCAAGATCGTCATACGTCCGCCGCGCAATTCCAGCTTTGCCAGCCAGGACACCACCATCATCGGCAACACCTGCTTGTATGGTGCAACCGGAGGCAAGTTGTTCGCAGCTGGACAGGCGGGCGAGCGTTGCGCGGTGCGCAACTCCGGTGCCCACGTGGTGGTGGAAGGCGCGGGCGATCACTGCTGTGAATATATGACCGGCGGTGTGGTGACGGTGCTCGGAGACACCGGCGTGAACTTCGGCGCGGGTATGACCGGTGGGTTTGCCTATGTGCTGGACCGCAATAACCGCTTTGTCGACCGCTACAACCACGAGCTGGTGGACATCACCCGCATCAATACCGAGCAGCTGGAAGCGCATCGCAACCATCTGCGCGGCATCATCCGGGAGTTTGTCGACGAGACGCAAAGCCAGTGGGGCCAGGAATTGCTGGACAATTTCGGCCGCTATATCGGTAGTTTCTGGCTGGTCAAGCCGAAGGCCGCGAGTATTAACAGCCTGCTGACCAGTTTCCGCAACCGCGGGGAATAATTGCGCCGCGGTCGCTCGTTAGACCGGGACATTTCAGTTGCTTTTAGCTGCGGGCGCAGTCGCTGCGCCCATCGGGTATTTGAGATAACACTATGGCAGAGCGTTTACACAACGATTTTCAGTTTCTGGACGTGGGGCGGCAGGATCCGGACAAAAAGGATCTGGACACCCGCAAGCACCAGTTTGTGGAGATCTATCAGCCGTTTTCCCAGGATCAGGCCCAAGGTCAGGCACATCGCTGCCTGGCGTGTGGCAACCCCTACTGTGAATGGAAATGCCCGGTACACAACTACATCCCCAACTGGCTGAAGCTGATTTCCGAAGGCAACATCATGGCCGCCGCAGATCTCGCCCATCAGACCAATACCCTGCCGGAAGTCTGCGGGCGCGTGTGTCCCCAGGATCGTCTCTGCGAAGGCGCCTGTACGCTGAATGACGGCTTTGGTGCGGTCACCATTGGCAGCGCGGAAAAATACATCACTGACACGGCGTTCGCCCTGGGCTGGAAGCCGGATATGTCGAAAGTCGTGCAGACCGGCAAGCGGGTCGCCGTGATCGGTGCCGGCCCTGCTGGCCTCGGCTGTGCGGACATACTGGTGCGCAACGGCGTCAAGCCAGTGGTCTTCGATCGCTATCCGGAAATTGGCGGCCTGCTCACCTTCGGTATCCCCGAATTCAAGCTTGAAAAAAAGCGTGATGGTGCGCCGGCGTAAGGTGTTCGAGGAGATGGGCGTGGAGTTCCGCCTCAACACAGAGATTGGCAAAGACGTCAGCATGGCGGATCTGCTCGCGGAATACGATGCGGTATTCCTGGGGATGGGCACCTATACCTATATGAAAGGCGGCTTCCCTGGCGAGGATCTACCGGGTGTTTACGATGCCCTGCCATTCCTGGTTTCCAACGTCAATCGCAACCTGGGTTTTGAAAAGGATCCGGCTGAGTTCATCAGTGTTAAAGGCAAAAATGTCGTGGTTCTGGGTGGCGGTGATACCGCCATGGACTGCAACCGCACGTCCATTCGCCAGGGCGCGAACAGCGTGACCTGCGCCTATCGTCGCGACGAAGAAAATATGCCCGGTTCGCGCCGCGAGGTGGCGAACGCGAAGGAAGAGGGAGTGCAGTTTCTCTTCAATCGCCAGCCGGTCGCGATCGTTGGAGACAACAAGGTCGAAGGCGTAAAAGTGGTGACCACACGCATGGGTGAGCCCGACGCCAAAGGCCGCCGCCGCCCCGAAATCGTTCCGGGCAGCGAAGAAGTTCTGCCGGCGGATGTGGTGCTGATCGCCTTCGGTTTCCGCCCCAACCCGGCCCCCTGGTTCACTGATCACGGCATCAATGTCAACGACTGGGGCGGCGTGGTTGCGCCTGAGCAGCAAAACTTCAAATATCAGACTTCAAACCCCAAAGTCTTTGCCGGCGGTGATATGGTGCGCGGTTCTGATTTGGTGGTGACCGCGATCTGGGAAGGCCGCAACGCGGCTGAAGGTATACTCGATTACCTGGACGTGTGACCGCAGCAGCGGTGTAGCCGCCGCTGCAAATTCTCATAACAATAACCGGCTGGAATTCTTATGGCAGAGCTGAAAAACGACCGTTTCCTTCGCGCCCTTATGCGTCAGCCGGTGGATGTGACACCGGTCTGGATGATGCGCCAGGCGGGTCGTTATCTGCCGGAGTATCGCGCCTCCCGCGCCAAGGCCGGCAGTTTTATGGATCTCTGCAAGAATCCCGAGTTGGCCTGCGAAGTGACCCTGCAGCCGCTTGAGCGCTATCCACTGGATGCCGCAATTCTGTTCTCCGACATTCTCACCATCCCGGACGCTATGGGTCTCGGGCTTTATTTTGAAGACGGTGAGGGCCCGCGGTTTCAGAAACCGCTGGCGTCGGCGGCGGATATAGAAGCCTTGCCGGTGGTGGATACGCGCAAGGATCTGCCCTATGTGCTGGATGCCGTGCGCACCATCCGCCGCGAACTCAACGGTCGGGTGCCGCTGATCGGTTTTTCCGGCAGCCCCTGGACACTGGCCACTTATATGATCGAAGGCGGATCGAGCAAGGATTTCCGCAAAGCCAAGGCTTTGGCCTATGACAAGCCTGAGCTGATGCAGATGCTGCTCGACAAGCTCAGCGATTCAGTGACGGACTATCTCAACCAGCAAATTCTCGCGGGCGCCCAGGCGGTGCAGATTTTTGATACCTGGGGTGGCTCCCTGGCCCACGACGCCTATATCGAATACTCCCTCAAGCCGATGCAGAAAATTGTGCAGGGTTTGATCAAGGAGCACGAAGGTCGACCGGTGCCGGTCATACTGTTCACCAAAGGCGGCGGTCAGTGGCTGGAAGCCATGGCGGCGACTGGAGCTCAGGCACTGGGCCTGGATTGGATCACCGACATAGGCGCTGCGCGCGCGCGCGTCGGCTCCCATGTTGCGTTGCAAGGTAATATGGATCCCGCTATTCTCTATGCCAGTCCCGCGCGTATTCGCGCCGAGGTTGGCCGTATTCTGCAGTCTTTCGGCATAGGTAGTGGCCACGTTTTCAATCTGGGACATGGGATTACACCGGAGGTGGATCCTCAACATGCGGGCGTATTCATCAACGCTGTGCATGAGTTGTCAGCGCAATATCACTGAGAATCACCCCAGCCTTAGGCCATGTGGCTTAGGCCACACAGTTCACAAAGAGCTGTTGCGCTGTTTTGCATTGCTTAAATTTTGTGCCAAACAAACTAATCGACCGTCAAGCGCCTAGTTTATAATCAGCTCGGCCAACCAACCGCCCTGTTGGATGGATAGCAGTCGCATTTGTGGGAGAGGTAAAGGCATTGGGTATTAAGCAAATCAAACTGGATGTCAATGAGGTAACCATTGGCATGTTCATCTCCGGGCTCGATCGCCCGTGGACCCAGACTCCATTTCCCCTGCAGGGTTTCTATGTGCGCGAGCCTGATGAAATCCGCGAGCTCAAGGCGCACTGTCGCCACGTCTACATCGATGTCATCAAGGGCAGCGGCCCGTTAAAAACCAACCTCAAGACTCTTAGCAGCGGCCCAGCAGCACCTGTGCGCCGGGAGCTGCGAGCATCTGCGACCACCGCCGCCAAGGTCGCCGATGTGGCACCCATCAAGGTGCGCGAGAATGTCTACCCCGTGCCGAGTGTACCCATCGAAAAGGAGATCGAAAAAGCCAAAAGCCTGCACCGGGAGGTCTTCAGTGCGCTGGGCGATGTGCTGCAGCAGATCGAGAAAGATCACAATTCCGTCCCTCTGAGCGATACCAAGCGGGTGGCGAGCGAGATGGTGGACAGTGTGATCCGCAGCCCGGATGCCTTCACTTGGTTGAGCCGGGTGCGGGAAAAAGACGAACACACCTATAGCCATGCCGTGCGATCGGCGGTGTGGGGTATTCTGTTCGGTCGTCACATAGGTCTGAGCAAGATGGACCTGGATGTGCTGGCCATGGGCATTTTGTTGAAAGACATAGGCAAGACGCGCCTGCCGCGCCACCTGATTGAAAAAGCCGACCGGACTCCCACCGAGCAGGAAGCTTACGAGAAGTTCGTCGATTATGGCGTCGAGATCCTGCGCAAAATGCCGGATATCAAACCCAGGGTGACGTCGGTGGTGAAGACCCACTGTGAGCGCATCAACGGCAGCGGTTTTCCAGAGGCGCTGCGCGGGGATCGCATTCCGTTGCTCGGCAAGATTGCGGGAGTCGTGACGTTTTACGATGAGGTGACCAATCCTCGCGGTGAGAAGCACCCGCTGTCGCCTTCGAAAGCCGTTGCTCGGCTGTATGAACTGCGGGATGTGGAATTCCAGTCCGATCTGGTGGTGGAATTCATCCGCGCCATAGGTCTGTATCCGACCGGCACCTTGGTGGAGCTCAACAGCGGCGAAGTCGCGGTGGTGGTGGAGCAGAACTTCAAACGCCGCCTCAAGCCGCGGGTGATGATCGTCATGGACGCCTACAAGCGCCTGCTGCAAGAGCCGGTGTTTCTCGATATGGCGGAGGATGATTTGGAAAAACAGGCGAAAATCGACTCCGGCAAAGCCCATCCCAGTGAAGTCGAGCGCTACGAGATCGTTCAGGATCTTGAACCCGGCACTTACGAGGTCAATGTTGCCAACATTCGCGATCAGTATCTGATGAGTCGCTCCGGCAACAAGATCCTCTCCTTCCTGAAGAACCGCGCGCGCATTGCCTCTTTATTTGGCGGCTGAACCCAGCCGCCGCAATTCCTTCTTAAGCCCGCTTACCGATTGCCTGTCCCATCTGTACTGGGCTGGTGGCGATCAATTCGCTGTCCCAATCTACCTTTCCTTCTGGAAACAGCACGATCGCCGTGGAGCCCAGCAGAAACCGGCCCAGTTCGTCGCCTTTAGCCATATGTACTGTCGGCACGTCCGTGTAGTGGGTGGTGGCGACTCGGCGCTGCACTGGCGCCACCACGCCGGCCCAACTGGTTTCAATACTTGCCACAATCATGGCGCCCACCAGTACCACCACCATTGGACCCAGGTCAGTGGTGAAGTGGCAGACTACCCGCTCGTTGCGGGCAAACAACCGCGGAACCTCTTCGGCGGTGACGGTATTGACGGAAAACAGGTCGCCCGGCACGTAGGTCATTTTGGTGAGAGTGCCGGCGTAGGGCATATGCACGCGGTGATAATCCCGCGGCGAAAGGTAGACCGTGATGAAGTGGCCATTGGCGTAGGCAGCGGCGGCATCGGCGTCACCGCCCAATAATTCCAACACTGAGAATGTCTGCCCTTTGGCCTGAAAAACCCGACCGGATTCGATGCGACCCAGCTGGCTGACGGCGCCGTCGGCCGGACTGATCACGGAAGCGGGATCAGAATCTATGGGTCGGGCATCGGGTTTGAGTGCGCGGGTAAAAAAAGCGTTGAAATTGGGGTAGGCGGTTGGGTCCTCTTCCAGCGCCTGGGACATATCCACCTGATAGCGCTCGACGAACCAGCGGACAAACAGATTCTTTACGGTAGCGTTGGTGGTGCCAGCGAGCAGGCCGGCAGCGCGGGAAATCAGGTGTTGCGGAGCCAGGCGTTGCAGGGCGATAAATAGAGATCGGTTCATGATGGGGACCGGTAAGTAATGGGTTGAAGATAAGTAATGGGTTGAAGAAGAAGCCTTATTCGGGGCGGACGTTGACGGCGTCCAGGCTGGCGATGATGTGTTGATAGCTCTGAAAGCGTTCCCTGCTCACGGCGCCACCTTCCACTGCCGCGAGCAGCCCGCAGCCGGGTTCGTGCTGGTGACTGCAGTTGCGAAAGCGGCAGTTTTCCAGATGGGCGCGGAATTCGCGGAAACCAGAGCAAACCTCCTCCGCCGACATATGCCACAGGCCGAATTCGCGTATGCCGGGGGAGTCGATGCAATCGCCGCCGAACGGAAAGTGATAGAGGCGCGCGTGGGTGGTGGTATGGCGGCCCTTTTTGCTCCTGCTCGGACAAATCGCCGACTTTGATGGCGTGGTCCGGCAGAAGTGCCTGGATGATGGACGATTTGCCCACCCCGGATTGGCCGACAAAGATGCTGGTGCCGCTTTTCAAGTGCTGGCGCAGTTCCGTCATGCCCTCTTGGTTGCGCGCGGAGATTTCCAGCACCGGATAACCGAGTTGCGCATAGCGGGCCAGTAGGCCGGGCAGTGAATCACCTGGGGCGAGCCGGTCGCGTTTGTTGAGCAGCAACAGCGGTTCGAAATTCAGGGTTTCCGCGACCACCAAATAACGGTCGATCAGATTGGCGTGGGCCTGGGGTTCTGGGGCGACGGCAATCACCATGCGGGAGATATTGGCGGCGACCAGTTTGAGCTTGCCGAAGCTGTCCGGGCGATGCAGCTCGGATTGGCGCGGGAACAAGGCCGTGACCACACCACCTTCGCCGTCGGCGCGCCACACCACCCGGTCGCCGGCGACTATGTTGCCCAGGTTGGCGCGCAGATGGCAGCGCACTATATGGCCGTCGCTTTCACATTCCACATCCGCCTGTTTGCCGTAGTGGCTTAGCACCAAGGCGTGCTGCTCGGGGCCGAGCTGGTCGTCCGCCGGCAGTTTGGTTGGCCCTTGGGCGTCGGCGGAGCGGCGTCTCTGCACTCGTTCGATCTGTTGTTTGGACAGTCTGCGTTTGCTCAAGAGAGATCAGCCTTGGCGAAGTGAATGGGCGGGTTTTTCATCGGGGTTGCCATCAGGATTGTCTGAGCCCGGCTTCTCGGCCACACTTGCCGGGCGGCCGCAAAGCGGTCGGTATTGTAGAGTAATTTTCCCTCCCCGCGACACGAATGAGGAAAGCCGCATGCCAGTGGATAAAGACAATCTGATCTGGATCGATCTGGAAATGACCGGGCTCAGCCCCGAGCGCGATGTCATCATCGAAATTGCCACCATAGTGACCGACGCCAATCTGAATGTTCTCGCCGAGGGTCCGGCGCTGGCGATTCACCAGTGCGATGCGGTGCTCGCTGGTATGGATGAGTGGAATACCCGCCAGCATGGTGGCTCCGGTCTGACGGATCGGGTGCGCGCCAGTTCTGTCACTACGCGGGACGCCGAACAAGCGACGCTCGACTTTCTCGCCGCCTGGGTGCCGGCTGGTAAATCCCCCATGTGCGGCAATTCCATCTGTCAGGACCGCCGCTTTCTCGCCCGCTACATGCCGCGGCTCGAAGCCTATTTTATGTACCGCAATCTGGACGTATCCACGCTCAAGGAGCTGGCGCGCCGTTGGTATCCGGACGTCTTTGGCGGTTTCAGCAAACAGAGCAGCCATCTAGCGCTCGACGATATCCGCGATTCCATCGCCGAGTTGAAGCACTATCGCAGCACCATGCTGCGCGCTTAATCCCCGTCACTTTCACTGCGCTTGAGTTTGCGCCGGCGGCGCGGTGCGGGATTGCGCTGCTGGTGCAGAGCCCAGTCGATGTGCTCGCGCACGAGCTCCGTCGCCGTATCACGCCGCTGTTCCAGGGTGGCGATAATCGCCGCGTCGCTGGGGGCATTGCCCAGGCCGACCGCCAGATTGCGCAGCCAGCGCTCGTAGCCGATACGCCGGATGGCGGAGCCTTCGGTATTGCGCAGAAACGTCGCTTCGTCCCATAAAAACAGCGTCAGCAGGTCGCTGTCGGCCAGCCCGTGGCGGGGCTGGAAATCCGCTTCGGTGGAAATATGGGCGAATTTATTCCACGGACATATGGCCTGGCAGTCGTCACAGCCAAACACGCGATTGCCCATAGGTGCGCGGAATTCCTCGGGAATCGCGCCCTTGTGCTCGATGGTGAGATAGGAGATGCAGCGGCGGGCGTCCAGCTCGTAAGGGCGGGGAAAGGCGTCCGTCGGGCATACCTTGAGGCAGGCGCTGCAGGTGCCGCACTCATCGGCGGCGATCTCGGTGTTGGTGGGCAGCGGGATGTTGGTGAGGATCTCACCGAGGAAAAACCAGCTGCCGGCTTCGCGGTTTATCACCAGGGTGTGTTTGCCGGTCCAGCCGAGACCGGCTTTCACCGCCAGGGGGCGCTCCAGCACCGGCGCGCTGTCGACAAAGGGGCGCTGGTTTACCGGCATCATGGGTTCGGCGGCAAGACGGATTTGCTCGGCCAGTTGCGCCAGGCGTTTGCGTATCAGCTTGTGGTAGTCCCGACCGAGGGCGTAGCGGGACACATAGGCTTTATTGGGATCCTTGAGGATCTGAATCTGCCGGGTGTCGCCGGGGAGATAATTCATGCGCACGGAAATCACCCGCACTGCGCCATCCACCATCTGCTCTGGCTGTAAGCGTTTGTCGAGATTCTCCGCCAGCCAGCCCATATCGCCGTGATAGCCCTTGTCCAGCCACTGCTGCAAAGGTTCGCGCTGCACCCGCAGGTCGGTATCGCTGATGCCAGCCTGAGCGAACCCTAGATCCGCCGCCCAGAGGGGAATTTGCCGGGCGAGAGCGGCGAAAGAGAAGGCTTGTGTCATAACAAAAAGTGAAATCCTGTACAATTCCGGCGCTTTTTACGCCCATTTTCTGCGAAGCGCATACATGGCCCATAGCTTAACCAACAATCTCTACAGCGGCGACCAGACCCGCGAACTCGACCGCCGCGCCATCCAGGAGCTGGGTGTTCCCGGCGCCGTATTAATGAAACGCGCCGGGCGGGCCGCATTCGAATACGCCGGCCGCGTCTGGCCGCACAATCGCCGTTGGCTGGTGCTGTGCGGCGGTGGCAATAACGCGGGCGACGGCTACGTGTTTGCCGCGCTGGCGGCGCAGCAGCGGCATGAGGTGGAGATTCTGTTTGTCTCGCCGCCCGAGCAGTTGCAGGGTGATGCCCGCGCCGCCTCCGATTACGCCCGCCAGGAAGGTGTTCTTATGCGGCCCTTCAATGCGGCAGAGGTGGCGTTGGAAGGTGAATGGGTGCTGGTGGATGCCCTTTTGGGTATAGGTCTGCATCAGCCCGTGCGCGAGCAGGCTGCGGCAGCGATTCGCTGGATCAATGCGACCGGCATCCCTGTGCTGGCTCTCGACCTGCCGTCTGGCCTCTGCGCTAACACCGGCACCGAACTCGGCTGCGCGGTGCGCGCCAGCCATACAATTACCTTTATCGCCGCAAAGGTCGGTTTGTTCACCGGTCGCGGTCCTGCGCTCAGCGGCCAGGTTGAGGTTGCTGGGCTGGGAGTTGCCGAGGAGGCTTTCGCTGGTCTGAAACCCGTCGCCAACAAAGTGGATCTGCCCGACCTTTTACCCTTTTTGCCCGAGCGTGAGGCGGATGCACACAAGGGGCAGTTTGGCCACGTGATGGTGATCGGTGGCGACAAGGGTTATGGAGGCGCCGCCATACTTGCCGCAGAAGCCGCAGCCATGAGCGGCGCGGGCCTGATCTCCCTCGCCACCCGCGCTGAACATGTGACCGCCGCGCTGGTGCGCCGGCCGGAGCTGATGGCGGTGGGGGTGAGTTCAGGGCAGGAGCTTGAGCCGCATCTGGAGCGCCCGACCGTGCTGGTGGTAGGACCGGGCCTCGGTCGCACACCCTGGTCGGAACAGCTGCTGCAACAGGCGCTGCAGAGCAATCTACCGCTGGTATTGGATGCCGATGCGCTCAATATTCTGGCCCTGGGCCGTCTGCCGCTGCCGGCGCATCGCCGCTGGGTGATGACCCCTCATCCGGGTGAAGCGGCGCGCCTCTTGGGCTGCTCTACCCAGGAAGTGCAAATCGACCGGATTGGCGCAGTGGTGCGGTTGCAGCAAACCTTCGGTGGAGTGGTATTGCTCAAAGGCGCCGGCACGCTGATCTGTGCGGATGGCGAAGTCCTTCTCGCCAAGGTCGGCAATCCCGGTCTCGCCACCGCCGGCAGCGGCGATGTCCTGGCCGGCTTGATCGGCAGTCTGATGGCGCAGGGTTTGTCTCCGCTGTTGGCGGCGCAGCTTGGCGTATGCCTGCACGGCGCCGCCGCCGATCTCGCCGTTGAGGAGACGGGTATCGCCGGCCTGCAGGCGGCGGAGTTGGTGCCTTACATCCGGGAATTGGTCAAGTCATGAGTGTTGCCGACCTGCGTTTCCAGTTGACCGACGAGGTCGCCACGGTGGACTTCGGCCGCCGTCTGGCCAAGTCGCTGCGCGGCGGTGCGGTGGTCTTTTTGCAAGGTACTCTTGGTGCCGGCAAAACCACCCTGACCCGCGGTGTGCTGCAGGAACTTGGTCATGCGGGCGCGGTAAAAAGTCCTACCTACACTTTGGTGGAGCCATACGAGCTCTCTGGTCTCAAGGTTTTTCATTTCGACTTATATCGCCTGGGCGACCCGGAAGAACTGGAATACATGGGCATAAGAGACTATTTTTTAGAACAAAATTTGTGCATTGTGGAGTGGCCCATGCGCGGCGCCGGAATCCTGCCTTCGCCGGATCTGTCAGTCGATTTAACGGTGAGCGGCACTGGCCGCCTCGCGATCGTCACAGCGTCGACAAGGCGGGGCGACTCCATCCTGCAATCCTTGATTACTCAACCCCTGAAAACACAACCCCTTAAACCCAAACATGAGTAGCGGTATGCGAATGATGCGCATGGCAGTAGGCATCATCCTGATGTTTCTTGCCCAGGCTGCGGGAGCGGCACAGGCGCGGATCGAGAGCGTGCGGGTCTGGCGCGCGCCGGACAGCACACGTCTGGTGTTCGATTTGAGCGCTCCGGTCAATCACAAAATGTTCACCCTGGACGGCCCGGCGCGCGTTGTCATAGATGTGGATCAGGCGGTGGTGGCGAAAAACATGGAAAAGCCCGCCCTGGACAATACCCCCATTTCCGGCGTGCGTTACGGCACTCAAGCCGGTGGCTTGCGAGTGGTGCTGGATGTGAAAAGCAAGGTGCAGCCGCGCAGCTTCCTGTTGCCGAAACACGGCGATAAGGCCGACCGTTTGGTTATCGACCTGTTCGACCGCGAACCCGCCGCTGCAACCACCGCACCTCCGGCCGCTACTCCCAGCACGCGCGCCCCTGAAACCGGCGGTCCACAGGACTTGATGGACCTGCTCGCGGAAAAGCGCGACATCATCGTCGCTGTGGACGCGGGGCACGGGGGGGAAGATCCGGGCGCTCTCGGTCCTGGACGGGTCAAGGAGAAGGTGATTGTGATGGCCATCAGCGAGCAGCTGGTGGAGATGATCAACCGCGAGCCCGGCTTTAAAGCGCACATGGTGCGCACTGGCGATTATTACGTCCCGTTGCGCACGCGCCGCGACAAAGCGCGCAACCTACGCGCCGATCTGTTTATCTCGATCCACGCTGATGCCTTCACCAATCCCAAAGCCAGCGGCGCGTCAGTGTTTGCTCTGTCGCGCAGCGGCGCGACCAGCGAAAGCGCGCGTTTTCTGGCGCAGAAGGAGAACGAAGCGGATTTAATCGGCGGTGTCGGCGGGGTCAGCCTCAACGATGTGGACAATGTGCTCGCCGGAGTGCTGGTTGACCTTTCCATGACCGCCACGCTCACCCACAGTCTGCAAGTGGGCGACCGGGTTTTGCGGGAGATGGGCAAGATTGCCAAACTGCACAAAAATCAGGTGGAGCAGGCCGGTTTTGCGGTGCTGAAATCGCCGGATGTGCCGTCGATCCTGGTGGAGACGGGCTTTATCTCCAACCCGCAGGAAGCGCAGAAACTCAATACGCCCAGCTACCGCCGCTTTATGGCTGAGGCGATTTTTAAAGGTATCAAAAGCTACTTTAACGATTCGCCCCCGGCCGGCACCTACCTGGCCTGGACCAAATCCCAGGGCGGCGGCGGGACACAGCATTACACCATCGCCAATGGCGACACTTTGTCGGACATCGCCAAGCGCCATAACGTCAGCCTGGCAAAACTCCTCGAACACAATGGCCTCAATCGTTCAGCGGTAATCCGGGTCGGGCAGAAGCTGGTGATTCCCGCCAGCTGATGCCGTTCGGGGTTGCGCCTCCCTCGGTCCGGGACGACAATGACCGCCATTTGCAGCGTCTCTTTCATGTCGAAAATCCAGCTCCTCAGTCCGCGTTTAGCCAACCAGATCGCCGCCGGTGAGGTGGTCGAACGACCGGCATCCGTCATCAAGGAACTCCTGGAAAACAGTCTGGACGCCGGCGCCTCCCAGCTCGAGGTGGAAGTGGAAGGCGGCGGGGTGAAGCTGATGCGGGTGCGCGACAACGGCTCCGGCATTGCGCGGGAGGATCTGGCGCTCGCCCTGTCGCGCCACGCGACCAGCAAGATCCGCGATCTTGATGACCTGGAGGCCGTGGCGACCCTGGGGTTTCGCGGCGAGGCCCTCGCCAGTATCAGTTCGGTCTCGCGCCTGCAGCTCATCAGCAACACCGCTGAGCAGGGCTGCGCTTGGGCGGTGAAAGCGGAAGGGCGCGACATGGAGGCGGAACTCTGCCCGGCGGCCCACCCGCAGGGCACCTCAGTCGAAGTGCGCGATCTGTTTTTCAATACCCCCGCCCGGCGCAAGTTTCTGCGCACCGAAACCACGGAATACACCCGTATTGAAGATGTCGTGAAGCGCTTGGCGCTGGCGAACTTTGGCGTGGGTTTCTCGCTGAAGAACAACGGCCGGGTCGTGCACGCCTGGCGCCCGGCGCAAACCCAGGCGGAGCAGGAGCGGCGTGCGGCGCAGATCTGCGGCCCCGCTTTTATGGAAAGCGCCATCTATGTGGATTTCGAGCGCGCCGGTCTGCGCCTATGGGGGTGGGTGGCGCTGCCGACCTTCTCCCGCAGCCAGGCGGACCTGCAACACTTCTATGTGAATTCCCGCGCGATCCGCGACAAGCTGGTGACCCACGCCGTGCGCCAGGCTTATCAGGATGTGCTCTATCACGGCCGCCATCCCGCCTATGTGCTGTATCTGAGCGTCGACCCGGCTGCGGTGGATGTGAACGTCCATCCCACCAAACACGAAGTGCGCTTCCGCGATTCGCGCCTAGTGCATGATTTTCTTTTCAGCTCTCTGCATAAAGCCCTGGCGGATGTGCGGCCGGACACGACCAGCGGCGGCGCGCCGGCAGTATGGCAGGCGCCAGCCCCTGCGCTGCAGACCGCGCCGGAACCGCGTCAGGCGCCGTTCAATTTCGCCCATTACCGACCCGAGCCGGTCGCGCCAGCGGGTTTTGGTGTTGCCGAACAGTTGCAGGTGTATCGCCAGCTCACCGAGCCCGTATTGGCTCCGGCAGCTCGGGTCAACCCTGATTTCACTGCAGGCGAGGATCACCAGGTGCCGCCACTCGGTTTTGCCCTGGCGCAGCTGAAGGGTATCTACATTCTGGCGGAGAACGCCCAGGGGTTGATCCTGGTGGATATGCACGCGGCGCACGAGCGGATCACCTACGAGCGCATGAAATGCCAGTACGACGTCAGCGGCATCCAGTCGCAACCTTTGTTAGTGCCGCAATCCATGGCGGTGAGTGAGAAAGAGGCGACCTACGCGGAGAACAATCTCGACCAGTTTGCCCATTTGGGTTTTGTGCTGGAGCGTATGGGCCCGGAAACTCTGCTGGTGCGCCAGATTCCCGTGCTGCTCAATCGCGCCGATGTGGAAACTCTGGTGCGCGATGTACTTGCCGACCTCATCGAGCACGGACAGAGCCAGCGCATTAAGCAGGAGATGAACGGCGTGCTCGGCACCATGGCCTGTCACGGCAGCGTGCGGGCCAATCGCAAATTGACCATTCCCGAAATGAACGCGCTCCTGCGCGATATGGAAGCCACCGAGCGCAGCGGCCAGTGCAACCACGGCCGCCCCACCTGGGTGCTGCTGACGCTGGGGCAGTTGGACAGCCTGTTTATGCGGGGGCAATAAGTGGTTAAACCCGTGGAAGTGGCTACACCTGGAGATGTGGTTAAGCCTTTGGCAATTGCCCTGATGGGGCCGACGGCCGCCGGCAAGACAGACTTGGCTATCGCGTTGCATGAGCGCACCAATGCCGACATCATCAGCGTCGATTCCGCCCTCGTATATCGCGGTATGGACATAGGCACTGCTAAACCTTCGGTAGAAGAACTGCACCGCGCGCCCCATCGCCTTATCGATATCTGCGACCCGGCTGAAGCCTATTCGGCGGCGGATTTTGCTCGCGATGCTCGTGCAGCCATGGCGGAAATTGTCGCCGCGGGCCGCACACCCCTCCTGGTTGGCGGCACCATGCTGTACTTCAAGGCGCTGCTCGAAGGGCTTTCGCCCATGCCCCCTCGGACCGGGAGATTCGCGCCGCCATAGAGGAGGAAGCCCGATCTCAGGGATGGCCAGCGCTGCATGCGCAGCTGGCGGAAGTGGATCCCGTATGTGCCGCGCGCCTGCACCCGAACCACTCCCAGCGGATCAGCCGCGCCCTGGAGGTTTATCGCCTGTCGGGCACTCCCATGAGTAGCTGGCAGACCGGGGAAGGCGACGGCTTGTTGGGTTCCTATCGCTGGATACAGATCGCGATCGCACCACAAGAGCGCACGGTATTGCACCAGCGCATCGCCCTGCGATTCGACAAAATGCTGGAACTGGGCTTTATTGAAGAGGTGGAAGCCCTGTATAGACGGGGTGATTTGCACGAGGATATGCCGTCCATTCGCGCCGTTGGTTACCGGCAGGTCTGGCAGTTTCTTGCGGGTGAGTGCGATCAGGCGACCATGCGCGAACGCGCTATAGCGGCGACGCGGCAGCTCGCCAAACGCCAATTAACCTGGTTGCGTGGTTGGCACGATTTGAGCTGGATAAATACCCTGGATGCACAAGGACAACCAGTGGAATTCGAGGAAATTTTCCGGCAAACCTTGAATATTGTGGAGCAAAGAGCCATATAATGGCGGCCCTCCCTGAACTTCAGGGTGTTCTTATGTGTCTGTTGAAGCGCTCTATTTGCTGACTGCCGACGGCGATGGGCGATTCCAAACCAGCGTGGAAATGCGCTTAAAAATTCAAAAAATTAATCCTGACTAGGAGAAGAATCATGTCAAAAGGGCACAGCTTACAAGACCCTTATTTGAACGTGTTGCGCAAAGAACGTATCCCCGTTTCCATCTATCTCGTCAACGGCATCAAGTTACAGGGGCAGGTCGAGTCCTTCGACCAATTTGTGGTGCTCTTGAAAAATACCGTCAGCCAAATGGTTTATAAACATGCGATTTCCACCGTTGTGCCATCGCGCCCGGTGCGAGTACCCATGTTGAATCCCGATGCAACAGGTACTGGCGAAGACGGTGAAAGCGAAGCGTAACGAGGTAAAGATTGTTTTTTGATCGCCCCTCCTCCGGTGAACTGGCGGTTCTGGTTCACCTGGAGTTAACGCAATCGGACGAAGCCGACGACCCGCGTGAATTTGAAGAACTTGTCCTTTCGGCAGGAGGAGATCCTGTCGCATTCCTCACGGGCGCCCGTGCGGCGCCCAACGCCAAATATTTCATTGGTACCGGCAAGCTCGAAGAGCTAAAGCTCCTTGTTGAGGAGCACAAGGCAGAACTGGTGATTTTCAACCATGTGCTGTCGCCGAGCCAGGAGCGCAATCTGGAAAAAGAGTTGAATTGCCGGGTTTTGGATCGCACCGGTCTGATACTCGACATCTTCGCCCAGCGCGCTCGTACCCATGAAGGTAAATTGCAGGTGGAGCTGGCTCAGCTTCACCACATGTCGACGCGGTTGATTCGCGGTTGGACCCACTTGGAGCGGCAAAAAGGCGGTATAGGTCTGCGCGGACCGGGTGAAACCCAGTTGGAAACTGACCGCCGTCTGTTGCGCGCCCGTATCAAGACGATTGAAAAACGTCTGGAAAAAGTGCGCCGGCAGCGCGATCAGGGGCGCCGTGCACGTTCCCGCGCGGAAATTCCAACGGTGTCGCTGGTGGGTTATACCAACGCAGGTAAGTCGACCCTGTTCAACGCCCTGACTGCCGCAGATGTGTATGTACAGGACCAGCTGTTTGCCACCCTCGATCCCACCATGCGGCGCATTGAACTCGATCAGGTGGGCGGCGTAGTGCTGGCGGATACGGTGGGTTTTATCAGCCATCTTCCCCACCGGCTTGTGGAAGCTTTCCGGGCGACGCTCGAAGAGGCGGTAAATTCGGATCTGCTGCTGCATGTAGTGGACGCTGCCACTGAAGAGCGGCAGCGCAATATGGAGCAAGTGCAGGAAGTGCTGGTGGAAATCGGCGCGGATCCAATTCCGCAGCTCTGCGTGTACAACAAAACGGATCTCCTGGGTGATATGCCGCCGCGCATTGATCGCGACGACCAGGGCAGGCCCGTGGCGGTGTGGATCTCCGCGCAGAATCGCGTGGGTCTGGATGAATTGCGTCAGGTGCTGGTAGAACTGTTGGGCAGCAATATGTTCGAAGGGCAGGTTCTGCTCAGCAGCCAGATGGGCAGTCTGCGCGCGCGCTTCCATCGCGCTAATGCGGTGGTGGATGAGCACTACCGGGACGACGGCAGTTGCCTGCTGCAATTGCGGTTGTCGGAAATTGACCTCAATAAAATTCTTGCGGCGGAAACAGTCGCGCGTAGTGATCTTCAATGGTTGACTGACGCTGCCTGATGTGTCGCGTTCTCAGCGGGCTCGAGGTTTGCCGAGGTGTCCTCGTCATGTTACTTGGCATAAAATGCCGGCTTTTTTGTCTATCTGAATTAGCCAAATCTTCCACTTTTAAAATTGCTTAACGGAGCAATCCTTATGGCCTGGAACGAACCGGGTAATAACAACAACGACCCCTGGGGGAATCGTAATCGCAACAGTGGCGGGAAGAACGACGGCCCGCCGGATCTCGACGAAATCATCCGCAAGTTCGCCGGCAAGTTTCTCGGTGGCGGCGGCGGTAGTAGTGGCGGATCCCGCAGCGGCGGTGGCGGCTCGTCCGCATCTTTTGTCATAGGCGTTGTGGTATTGGTGCTGGCGCTGCTCTATTTCGTCAAAGGCATCGGTATAGTCAACGAACAGGAGCGTGCCGTGGTGTTGCGCTTTGGTGAATTCAAAGAGGCTCGCGGCCCCGGTTTCCGTTGGAACCCGCCATTTCTGGATAAAGTCTTCACGGTGAACGTCACCCAGGTGCGCACCTGGAGCACCAAAGAGCAGATGCTGACAAAAGACCTGAATATCGTGGATATCAAGCTTTCCGTGCAGTTCAGCATCGACAGCGCCCGCGATTTCGTCCTCAACACCAAAAATCCCGAGCAGAGCCTGCAGCAGGCCTCTTTCTCCGCGTTGCGTCACGTCGTGGGCTCCACGGTAATGCATGAGGTGCTGACCGAGGGCCGCAGCCGGATTGCGGTGGAAGTTGAAGAGCGTCTGCAGTCCTATCTGGATATGTATACCACCGGCATCAACGTGCAGAAGGTGAACATTGAAGAGACCAATCCGCCAAAAGAGGTGCAGTGGGCTTTCGATGACGTGATCAAGGCGCGTGAGGACGAGGAGCGTTATAAAAACGAAGCCCAGGCCTACGCCAATGACGTGATCCCGCGCGCCCGCGGCCGCGCGCAGCGCATGGTGGAAGAAGCCAACGGATATCGCGATCAGGTCACCGCCAGAGCGGAAGGTGAGGCGGAGCGTTTCACCGCTCTGCTGGCGGAGTATCGTAAAGCGCCGGCGGTGACGCGGGAGCGCCTCTATCTGGACACTATGCAGGAAGTTCTCAGCAACGCTTCCAAGGTGCTGGTTGATGTTGAGGGGGGCAACAATATGATGTACCTGCCGCTCGACAAATTGATGGAAGGCAACAATCGTGCGGCTGCGCGCCGCAACACCACAACCGTGGCATCTCCGGCCGATCTGGATGAGCTTGCCGCGAGAGTTGCCGAGCGTCTCCAGCTGGAGAACTCATCATCGAATAACCTGCGCCGTCGGGAGGGTCGCTAATGTCACCGAGAACTATGACGAGCCTTATCGCGCTCGTGGTCGCTATATTCCTCGGCGCCCAATCGGTTTATATCATCACCGAGATCGAGAGAGCCGTACTGTTGCGCTTCGGGAAGGTGGTTAATCCTGACGTTAGCACCGGCTTGCACTTTAAGTGGCCATTTGTTGATCAGGTGCGCAGGTTTGATAGCCGGATTCTCACCCTTGAGGCCCGCGCCGAGCGCTTTCTGACGGTGGAGAAAAAGAGCACTCAGGTCGACTCCTATGCCAAGTGGCGGATCGTCGATGTGACCCGCTACTACACCGCCACCAGCGGTGATCAGGAGCGCGCCGAGCGTCTGTTGTCCCAGCGCATCAATGAGGGCCTGCGCAACGAATTTGCCACCCGTTCGCTGCAAGAGGTTGTCAGCGGTGAGCGCGATCAGCTGATGATCGATCTGCGCGCGCGCTTGAATCAGATCGCTGTGGAAACCATGGGCGTGGAAGTGATCGATGTTCGGGTCAAGAAAATCGATCTGCCTGACGAGGTCAGCGAGCAGGTTTACAAGCGTATGAGCGCTGAGCGCGAGCGTGAAGCCAAAGAGCACCGCGCCATAGGTAACGAGCAGGCCGAGATTATTCGCGCCGAAGCGGATCGGCAGCGCGTGGTTATTGAAGCCAATGCTTACAGCCAGGCAGAAAAAACTTCGTGGTGAGGGCGATGCACGCGCGGCGGCGATCTACGCCGAAGCCTTCGGCCAGAACCCTGATTTTTATGCTTTTGTCCGCTCTCTTAATGCCTACCGCAGCAGTTTCGCCGGCAAGGAGGATCTGGTGGTGATTGATCCCAAGAGTGATTTTTTCCGTTACTTTAACTCGGTGGACAAAAAATAAACTATCCTGTGAGGACCGGTGCGCAAACTTTGCGCATTACCCCGGCTCGAGCTTTTGGGTCGGGGTAAACGGTGGTAAAATTCCGCAGCCGGGCTAAGCCCGGTTTTTTTATGTCATCTACTCACAGGCAGAAGTATGTGGGAAAGCTTAGTTCAAGCTTTGTGCTTGTTATTGATTCTTGAAGGTATGGCACCCTTCATACATCCCGGCCGCTGGCGCAAGCTGGTGACCTCAATAGCAACTGTAAAAGACCAGCAGTTGCGTGTTTTCGGATTGGCGAGCATGTTGCTCGGCCTCGCGGTACTGAGCCTGCTGAGCTGATCGAGACTCAGGAAGTTTACACACAATGATCCCAGTCGAACGATGGATGCTGCCCGACGGCATCGATGAGATTTTGCCGCCTGAAGCACGGCAAATTGAGCATCTGCGCCGCAGTTTGCTCGATCTGTTCCACCGCTGGGGCTACGACCTGGTTATTCCGCCGCTGATGGAGTTCACCGACTCCCTGCTCGTCGGTCTCGGCAAGGATATAGACCTGCTGACCTTCAAGGTCACAGATCAGTTGTCCGGCCGCAGCATGGGCATACGCGCGGATATGACGCCGCAGATCGCCCGCATAGATGCCCACAGTTTGCGCCGCCCGGGAGTCAACCGGCTGTGCTACGCCGGGCATGTCATCAAGGCGCAAATGCAAAGTGCCCTGGATACGCGCAACCCGATTCATGTGGGTGTCGAGCTTTACGGCGAAGCCGGCTTGGAAGCCGATAGTGAAGTGATCTCCCTTCTGCTGGCGGTTATGGAGCTTGCCGGTGTCAGGGACGTCTGTCTGGACCTGGGCCATGTCGGTATCTACCGGGCGCTGGCGCGCGCGGCGGCTTTTACAGCAGAAGAGGAAACGGCGTTTTTTGCTCTGTTGCAGGCCAAGGCGCTGACTGAGATCCAAGGCTGGATCGACCTGCGCATCGAGGATCCGCAGTTAGCTGGCTGGTTGGCGGCATTGCCGCGGCTTGCCGGAGCGGTGGGCGTGCTTGCCGTGGCGCGGGAGAGTTTGGCGGGAGCGCCCGCAGAAGTGTTTGCGGCGCTTGATGAGCTGGAAACGGTGGCGGGCAACCTGCAGCGACGTTATCCCGAAGCACAGTTGTATTTCGATTTGAGCGAACTCACCGGCTACCACTATCAAACAGGTGTAGTATTCGCAGCCTTTGCTCCAGACGTAGGCGCGGCTATTGCCCGGGGGGCGCTATGATCGCATCGGCGAAGTGTTCGGTCGTTCGCGTTTCGCCACAGGATTCACGGCTGACCTCGTGGCCATCAGCCGCCGGGGAACCGCCGCGACAGAAGCCTCAGGTGGAATTTTTGCCCCGGCATCGACCAACCCGGACTACTGGCAGGTAATCCAGGCCCTGCGCAGTCAAGGTGAGCGCGTAGTGATGGCCTTGGCCGGTCAGACCTCGGCCGATGATGACCAGCAGTGTGACCGGGTGCTGGTGGAGCAGGCCGGGCGCTTTCAGATTAAACCAAACTAATTATTTGCATATTCGAGAGCACTTACTCATGGGTAAGAACGTTGTTGTTTTGGGCACTCAGTGGGGTGATGAGGGCAAGGGGAAAATCGTCGATTTGCTGACGGAGCAGGTCAAATATGTCGTCCGTTTCCAGGGCGGTCACAACGCCGGCCATACGCTGGTCATCGAAGGCAAAAAGACCGTTTTGCACCTGATCCCATCCGGCATTCTCCACGATGGTGTCATGTGCCTTATCGGCAATGGTGTCGTGCTGGCGCCTGATGCGCTGCTAAAGGAGCTTCGCGAGTTGGAGAGCCAGGGCGTGCCCGCGCGCGAGCGTCTGCGTCTGTCGCCTGCCTGTCCGTTGATTCTGCCCTACCATTCGGCGCTGGATCAGGCGCGAGAAAAAGCCAAAGGCGACGCCAAGATCGGCACGACCGGCAGAGGCATAGGCCCCGCCTATGAAGACAAAGTCGCGCGCCGCAGCCTGCGACTCGGCGATCTGCTCGACAGCGAGCGCTTTGCCCGCAAGCTCCGCGAGGTCATGGACTATCACAACTTTGTGCTGGCCAATTATTACCAGGTCGAGCCGTTGAGCTATGAGCAAGTGCTGCAGCAATCCTTGGAACTGGGCGAGCAGCTCAAGCCGATGATCGCGGATGTGTCATCCATCCTGCACAAAGCGCGCGCCGCTGGTGAACATATCCTGTTTGAGGGTGCTCAGGGTTCGCTGCTGGACGTCGATCATGGCACCTATCCATTCGTTACCTCATCCAATACCACCGCCGGTGGCACCGCGACGGGCACGGGATTTGGTCCGCTGTACCTGGATTATGTCCTTGGTATCACCAAGGCCTACACCACCCGCGTCGGCTCAGGTCCCTTCCCGACGGAACTGTCCTGCGCCATCGGTGAACATCTTGGCACCAAAGGTCACGAGTTCGGCGCCACCACCGGCCGCAAGCGCCGCACTGGCTGGTTCGATGCGGTCGCTCTGCGTCACGCGGTGCTGATCAATTCCGTCTCCGGGATCTGCCTGACCAAACTGGACGTTCTGGACGGCATGGACGAGGTCAAGATCTGCGTGGAATACCGCGATAAAGCCGGCAACTCCGTTGGCGTGCCTTACGACGCGGAAGGTTGGGATACAGTGCAGCCGGTATACGAAACCCTTCCGGGTTGGCAAGAGACGACTGCAGGGGTGAAGAAACTCGAAGATCTGCCCGAGAACGCGCGCCGCTACATTTCGCGCCTTGAGCAGCTTATCGATGCGCCGGTGGATATCATTTCCACCGGGCCGGATCGGGTTGAAACTATTGTTTTGCGTCATCCCTTCGCTGGTTAAGTTGTTCCTGTTAATACCGCTCCCTGTTTGGAGCGGTATTACACATAAAATCTATTGAGACCCGACGATTAAATCGGGTGCTCAATTTTTTCTCAGATAGCGCCCACCTTTTTCCTAGCGGTCCTTCGCGCAGCAACTAGCAGTAGCAGCAATATGCTGCTCAACGGAAATGAACCGCCGCCACTGTTTCCAGGTACTTCTGTGTCGTCATCGGATGGATCTTCCGGCGTCTCGACATCCTGTTTAAAAGCAAAACTATCGAGCGTGAGATCTCCATAGTTGTACCAGCCAATGTTTTCGGCGAAGGTAAGATCTTCGCTATAGCCGAAGCCGACCTGAGAGTAATAGTAGTCGTAGCGAATTGTTAAGGTGTGGTAGGTTTTCCCGCCTATTACTGCATTGCCCGCGCCGATCAATTGCAAGCTGACTTCGAAATCACCGGGAGAATTCCAGTCAGATGTCTCTGTGATCGTCACGGGAGACGTGACCTTTTGCCCCAGTTTCAATTGCTTGGGCAAATACAGGAAGTTTTCATAGCGAGAGCCTTCCAAGTAAGCCGGATTCGATCGGCTCACCAGATAGATACCATCTTCGCGCTCTTCAAAACGCTCAGTCCAATTGTTGGCTGAGATTACGACCGTTTCATCAACGCGTGTTTCCAGTTTGCGAATTTCCCGTGTGATGAAATGTAGATCATTGACATAGGCATATTCACCCTCTTTCAATGGCAAATAATTGGTCAAATCGAAAAACGGAAACTCGTTCGCCTCTTCTGGATTTGTCCCGGTATTGATTTCAAAAAGATTACTGACTCCGTCGTTGTCATGATCCATGTCGGCGTCGTATGGATTAAATGGGTCGAGGAAGTCATACAGCGCTTCGATTTCGTTGGGAATACCATCGCCGTCGATGTCACTGTCACAGGCGTCCCCCGCACCATCGTAGTCCAGATCAGATTGATCGCTGTTTGGAATCAAAGGGCAGTTATCAAAAACGTCAAAGATGCCGTCGTTGTCTGTATCCTTTGGGCGATTATCGAAGTCATCACATACATCGCCTAAGCCATCGCCGTCGATATCTTCCTGGTTGGGATTTGGATGTGCCGGACAATTATCGGCAAAATCAAAAATTCCATCACCATCGGTATCGATTGGCGGGGCAGGGTTATAGGGATCTGGGTCGCACGCATCACCTAGGCCGTCGCCATCGTAATCATATTGGTCCCAGTTATAAGTGGCGGGGCAATTGTCGATAGGATCCAAAATCCCATCCCCATCGGAATCTTTGCCTATACGCACATCATCAATGACAAAAAATCCATCGTCATTATCAAAAATGGATCGTGCAGCACGAATCGTAATGGTACGCAGACCCGCGCTGATAGGAATGGACCAGTTGTTCCAGGAGTTGTAGCCGTAAGTGCTTGCAACCACTTCGCCATCGATCAATATTTCTAAAGTCCTAATAAAGGAGTACTGCCCGACGAATTGCAATTGGATGTTCAGCAGGGAATCACTGAAGAGGGCGGTTAATTCCAGGTCGCTGCTGGTTAGCGTGGAGACGGCCCCAGAGCGCAGGCCTTTTCCGCTGAAACCTGCCGGATGTGAGGACCAAGCATTGGTGGCCTGCCCTAAAATAAATAGACCTGTGCCAGCCTCAAAATCTTCAAAGTAGTTTTCCAGCGGAGTGGGAACATCTTGTGGATCGTCCAGTGCTGAGCCGAGCAGTGCTTCAGCGCGGTTGGAATAACCATCGCCGTCCAGATCCTGGTCTGCATCTGCGGGATCGAAAGGATTTAAACCATAATGCAACTCCAATTCGTTACTGATTTGGTCGTTGTCAGTGTCCGGGTCGCAGTTATCGCCCAGGCCATCAAGGTCAAAGTCCGTTTGGTCAGGGTTGGCGACATGGATGCAATTATCCAAAAGATCATGAACGGAATCGCCATCCGAGTCGGGCAGATTATTTAAATCGTAAGTCGTTATCGCCGGTCCCTGGGACGTTTGCGCGATGATGGTCAAAAGCCCATTAACCGCCAATAACCTTGTGAATGCAGAATTTTCCAGTGGGTAGTTGTTCAGCAGCTGAAAACGATCGCTCCAGAACTGCAATTGGGTGCCGCTGGAGTCAACCGTAACCAATTGACTGTTGATCCAAATGGCATCGCGAATTTCGTTGGAAAGATTGTTAAGGATGGTTAGTGAATGGCTATCTAATAATTGTCCTGCGCCATTTAATACATAATTGCCGTTGTCGATAACGCGCAGAGGCGCTTTGGTATACAGCTGGCTGCCGTGATAGGGTGAGTCGCCGCTTTGACTCCACTGCCCTGTTTCAGGATTGAAGTCGGCCCACTCTATGTCATTGGGTGATATATCGGAACGGTAGTGATAGATGCGGCTGAGTGTGGAATTAAATACATACTCAGCTCCACTATAGCGGGAAGAGTCTTGGCTCGTAATTTCGCCAGCATGGTTAAATAGATAATGCGTTACCCAGCTGCCGGTTGCATCGGAGGTAAATAAATAATTTCCGGTCGCAAGGAGTCCAGACGGTGCTGTAGCCAGCGTTGTGAAGTGTTTTTCAGTTGCTTCTGGAGCAGTGGTATCGAAATAGTTGATGCGCCCGTCTCTATGTCCAATATACAGGCGCGCATGGGCTTTTGAATAACTCACCGAAACCGGTGCATTGCCCAGCCACCAGCTTTCCAGGTATTTATTTTGGCTGATGGACCAGCGAAAAACACTCTGTGTTTGCTCATCGATTAAATAGATAAGGTCTTCGCCATCGGTTTCGATAAATTCGGGGGTGTAAGGTGTTGTGTTAGGGTCTGCAGGTTCGCCAATCGCAGGTAGAGAAAATTCCGAGATATCGAATGTCTGTATAGAGTAATCTAATTGGTCGATTAGAAAAGCGGTAATGGTGTTGTTGAAATGCGTGAGGTGCTGAGGTGTTTGATCAGTGGCGATTGAGCCTTGTGATAAAAAGGCATTGCTGAACAGTTCCAGGCTCCCTGGACGCGCGATCACTGGGTTATCGCCAACGAAAGTCATGGTTACAATGTTTCCCCCCCAGCCGGCCCGCATAACTAAGATCAGCCGTGTAATGCGCTACGCCATTGTCCTGTATCAGTTTTGTGTGGCTGGAGTTGAGATACAGCTTGGAGCCCTGTGGTGTGTTGGACTCGTAGGGTGTTTCGATGATTGATTCGGCAGTCCCTTGCTCGTCCAAAATAACTTTGGTGACCGTAGAAAATCCGTTCGTGCTCTGAATGAAAATTGCGTTCTGCTGAGCGGAGCCAACGATGTTTCGGCTGCCCCGGAAAATGTCGATCATGCCTTTCAGTTCAAAGGTGTTGGTATCAACAACATGATATTGGCCGGAATTCTCTGTTTGCACATAAATAAATTCGCCGACGACTTCGATGTCGACAATGCTAAGAGAGAAATTGCGCATAAACAGCCGTTCACCGCTGTTTAGATCAAGCGCAAAAAGTTCTCTATTAAAACCGAGGTAGGCAGTGCCTTCGTCAACCGCCAAGGCGGTAGGCACTTTGTCTAGAACAATATCGTCGAGAGCTGTGCTGTTGGCCAAATCGAATCGCGCTAGGCGATTGGGCGCCGAGTAGAGGATATACACCGTGTTGTCCGCTTCGACCGTTGCAACGTGGCCGGCGAAGGCGGTAGAGGAATAAACAGACGCTAATATTAGATATAAAAGGAAGGTTAACAACCGAGTGCCGTGATGGGCTCCCTGGAACATGCGCAACATTTTCATCTCCTGATGACCGTTTTGAAGGCGGCGGATGTATATCACAAGTCGGCGGCCAAACTCCATCTCCAGGTGACGGTCAGTTGGCTATTCCCTCCCTTGAGAATGGCTTAACACACCGCAGTACACATGGGTTATTCGCCTTATAGATCTGGCCGGCCCTCTGGGCTAGGCTTAGGGCATTGTTGAGTTGGGGCAGTATTGAACGGCGGGGTGATTATGGTTGTCGGTGGTGGTTGGAAGGCGATTCGCAGTGTGCTGCGGTACAGCACCCGTATAGGGCCGTTTAAATTGTGGCGGACTTTGCGTTCGCGCAATGCGTGTAAAGCCTGTGCGTTTGGCACCGGCGGCCAGAACGGGGGCTTTTGGAATGAGTCGCGCCACGGTATCGAAATCTGCAATAAAAATATTCAGGCCCATCTCAGCGATATACGCCCCGGTATTCCCGTGCCGCTTTTTCTGCAGAAATCCATCTCCGAACTCGGTGCTCTGTCTGGCAAACAGCTGGAAGATCTCGGGCGTTTGACAACACCTTTGTTCAAGGCGGCGGGAGAGCAGCACTATCGGCCGATGCCTTATGATGAGGCGATACAAATCTGCGCAGAACGTTTGCGGGCGACTTCCCCGGAGCGCAGTTTTTTTTACGCCTCCGGTCGGTCGTCTAACGAAGCGGCATTTTTACTGCAGTTGATGGCGCGTTTGTACGGAACGAATAACGTCAATAATTGCAGTTATTACTGTCACCAAGCGTCGGGTGTTGCGCTGACGGAAGCCATTGGCACGGGCACGGCGACGGTGCAATACAGCGATATCGAAAAAGCCGATTTGATTTTTGTGTTTGGGGCTAATCCCGCGTCCAATCATCCGCGTTTTGTCAAAACCCTGATTCATCTGCGCCGTCGCGGTGGCACGGTGATTGTGGTGAATCCGGCGCGAGAACCGGGGATGGTGAAGTTTGCCTCACCGAGCGACTGGCGTTCCATGATGAAAGGTGGAGTGGAAATCGCTTCGGAATATGTGCAACCGCATCTGGGTGGCGATTTGGCATTGATTCAAGGTGTCGCCAAAGCGGTGCTGGAAAATCACGCGCATGACGAAGACTTTATTCAACGTTATACCAATGGTTTTTCTGAATTTGCCGAAACTATTCGGTCGCGCACGTGGGAGGAGTTGGAGAATGGTTCGGGTGTTACGCGCGCGGATATGGAAAAAATCGCCGCGATTTATGCTCGCTCAAATCATTGCATTTTTACCTGGAGCATGGGGCTCACGCATCACACCCACGGCGTGCACACGATTCAAACACTGGTCAGCCTCGCGTTGCTGCGCGGTATGCTGGGCAAACCCGGCGCTGGGTTGTTGCCGTTGCGCGGGCACAGCAATATTCAGGGCACCGGCTCCATGGGATTTACGCCGGAATTAAAAAAAGCCATCCAGGAAAAACTGGAGCAAAAGCTCGGGCAGGTTTTACCTGCGCGCCCCGGGATGGATACCATGGCGTGCATGCACGCGGCGGATCGAGGTGAGATCGACGTTGCAGTCATGCTGGGTGGCAATTTGCTCGCTTCCAACCCAGACACCACATTCGCCACTGGTGCACTGAATAAAATTCCATTCAAGTGCTATTTCAATCCCACGTTGAATATGAGTCATGTTCACGGTGTGGATCAGGAAGTGATGATATTTCCGGTGCGCGCTCGTGATGAAGAGCAGCAGGGCACGACGCAGGAGTCGATGTTTAATTTTGTGCGCTTGAGCGACGGCGGTATTGAGCGTTTCCCGCAATTGCGTTCCGAAGTGGATTTGATTTGCAGTTTGGGAGAGCGCTTGATCGCTCCCGCTTTATTTGATTTTTCAGTTTTCCGCAATCACGCGCGCGTGCGCCAATTGATCGGTGATGTGGTGCCGGGATTTGGCCGCTTGCAAAGTATCGACACCAGCAAGGAGGAGTTTCACATCGGCGGCCGCGCTTTTACACACACCCGCATTCGCCACACCGGATGCGAAAGCGCGCTTTTATGCTCATCCGTTACCGCCGCCGCGCGGTCCCGGTTTTTATCTCACCAGTGTGCGCAGTGAGGGCCAATTTAATTCGATTATTTATCACGAGTACGACACTTACCGGGAGCAGCAGGAGCGCTGGGTGGTGCTGATGAATCCGCAAGATATGGCGCAAAACGGTTGGCAGAGTGGGCAGAAAGTTGACCTGGTGACGCCGACGAGACGCATGCAGGGCGTGAAGGTGAAACCGTTCGATATCCGCCCAGGGAATTTGATGGCCTATTACCCGGAAGCCAATATTCTCATCGGCAATCAGGTCGACCCGCACAGCAAAACCCCAGGTTTTAAATCTCTCCCCGTCACCGTACAGCCGGTGGCCAATTGACGGGCCGACTCTGTGAAATCCTTCACAGAGTCGCTCTCGGCCAGCTCTCCTACCGTTCAAATACGCAAATTCACGTAGAGACACGGTGAGAGCCGGCGTCTACCCTGCACCATGAGATTTGGAAAGGGAATTCCAGGAACACGGAGGTTCCCCAGGGACGGAACCGACTTCCTATTATTCTCGTCACATCTCCCCTGTTCTGGCTTCACCCCCGCAATCAATTCCAAACGCCGAAAATGCAACAGCTTGGCAAACACCACATCCGGCACGGTGGCGATGCGGGTGTTGTAGACCGTCGCGGCATCGTTGTAGCCCTGGCGCAGCAGGGCGATTTCGGTTTCGCCATCGCTGAGAACGGTCATAAGCCGTTGCATCAATTCCTGACCTTTCAAATCGGGATAATTTTCGATCACGGCGGCTAAGGTCTGGTGAAACTGATTTTCCAAACGCAGATATTCGGCCACCTTGGCCTGGTTATTCTGCGTTTGCGTCAGCGCGGCGCGCAGTTGGCTGAGTTTTTGTTGCAGGCTGCGTTCGTGTTCGAGAAAAGCCCGCGCAGTTCGGGCGAAGCCGTCGATCAGGTCTTTGCGCTTTTTCAACGCCACATCTATGTTCGCCCAATTGCGCAGAGCGCGCTGGCGCAGAAAAATCAAATCGTTGTAATGCAATAACAGCATCATCAGGATCATATAAACCGGCATGACGCCGGCGGCGGCGAGAAAATCCAGCGCGGAAAAACCACCATTCAAGCCAAACAACATCAGCAGCACTAGCAACAGGCCGGAAAAAGCGCCGCAGATGGCGAGCATGCTGGCGCTGGCTTTGCGCAGCATCACCTGATTTTCAGCTTCATTGCTGATGATAAAAGGCTCGCCCATGTCACCCGCGCCCAAATGCAGACGGTCGGTCTGCTGCGGATCTATAGCCGCGGAGGCCACCGTATAAATAGAGTCGCCGGCTTTTAAAAGATGTTCCGTATAACGCAGCCGCCCCTGGGTTTTGATGGTGCGATGGCGGGTGATCACTTCGGCTTTATCCGCGTTCATCACTATGCGGTTTTCGCCATCGCTGAGATAAAACGGTTGCCAGCGGGTTTCTTTTTTATCGTCACCCAGCGGGACTTTTTACCGGAGCCACGTTTCTCCTCCTCGTGAAAGAAATACCAGACGCACGGCTTTTGAAACTGCGGTGTCTGCAATAACGGCTCATCTTCGATCGGCACAATCTCGCCGCGCGTGTCGGTGACGCCGCAGCTGATGCCGCGAATGGGCACGTGGGGCAGATTTTCGATAAGGCGTTTTACCTTGGCCCGGCGAATCCCCAGGGTGGTCAGGATGAGTGTGGCGAGGATTCCGGCGGCGAGCATCAGCCAGGGCAAAAAGCCGGTCAGTTGCGTACTGGGCAAAGTGGCCAGTTGTTCGCGGATGACAAGTTCATCCTCGGGACTGAGGCCGCTGATGGGCGCTGGTGGTTTGAGTTGCCAATGGCTGAGCAACCAGCGTTCGGGTCGTGCCTGCATCTGCTGGGCAAGGCGCAGCTGACTCAGCGCCAGATAGCGTCGATAGGCGTGCAGGCGCTGCTCATCCTGCATTGCCAGTTCCCCGCCGGCCAGCGACTGCCAGCCCTCCCAGCTCAAGCCCTGCGCGGCGAACAGGGTTTCCGCCTGAGCTTCCGCTGCGGCTTTTTGCCGTTCATAGCGGGTCAGGCCGTTGCGCAGATCGGCGCTCATCATGCTGAAGGAAACCTGGATCAACAGCAGTACCTGGCCCAGCCCCAGCAGGCAGACGAACACCAGAATGCGATGCAGATTCAAGAGGCGGGCGAAGGCAAAAATGGCGAGCAGCAGAGCGCTGAGTCCACCCCACAAACCCCACAGTCCTTTAGCGCCAAAGTCGGCCTGGGAGTCGGCGCGGGAGAAGTGCGAGAGGATCGGGTCGAAAAATCCCGCCTGGTCGAAGCGCAATACTATGTCATCGCCCTCGGCCACCGCCTTGGCGAAGACGAATACCCTGTCGCCCGGCTCCAAACGCCATTCGTTGTGGCGTAGGTCGCCCTGGGTTGAGCTGAAACCATTGCGCAGCGCCCAGTGCACCGCGTCCGCGTGACCGGCAATACGCACCCGCACTTGGCCGGAGTCGTCTGCGAGGAGAAAATCGACACCGTCGGTATGGGTGAACTCGGTTTGCCAGCGGGTTTTTCCCTCGCCGTCAGTGACGCGGCGTTCCCGGCTGTAGTGATAGAAAAGGCTGGGGGTCTGGGTGAAATAACTGCCGGTGGTGATGTGCCGGTCGGGCTGGGCGGTGGCGTTGAGGGTGACTTCGCCGGGCAGCACATACGCCGCCTGAGCGCTGGGCACCCGCTCCAGCTGGCGCAGGGCCTGAATCTTGTCGAAACCTTGATCCAGCAGCCACCAAGCCGCAATGGCGGCGCCGAGCAGTAGTAGGACGTAACCCAGCTTTTTGATCAAAGTTTTTCATCTCCTGGCGATGTTTTTATCTTCCTGCTGTGCCGCCGTGGTCTGTGTGCGTGCAGACCAGCATGTCAGTCTGTGTATGTTCAGACCAGTTTGTCGCGGAACATGAAATAGACGGCGCCGAGCATGCACAGGCCCGCCCACAAATAATCCAGTTTCAGCGGCTCCTTCAGATAAAAAATGGCGAAAGGCACAAACACCGTGAGGGTGATGACTTCCTGGGCGATTTTCAGCTGGCCGACGCTCAGCACTGTATAGCCGATGCGGTTGGCCGGCACCTGAAACAGATACTCCGCCAGGGCGATGGCCCAGCTCACCAGGGCCGCCACTATCCAGGGTTTATGGTTGAGTTCTTTCAGGTGGGCGTACCACGCGAACGTCATAAAGATATTGCTGCAGAAAAGCAGCGCCACAGACGCAACAACTGGATTCATAGGAATTTGCAGGACATGGAAAACGGCGTTCGCACCGGATGCCGCAGGAGTGATGGAGGGGCTTATAGTGGCCAGCGCGGTGTGCCCTGTCAAGCGCGGCTTGTGGTCGGTCCCCGGAGATTCAATCCTTTTCCGCGGCGCCTGTTGGGTGTTCCACAACACCTTGGTCATCCCATGTTTTCCACCAGGTTATTGGGTGAGGTCCTCGGTAATATTTCACAGAAGTGACCACTGAAATATTCGTACATTGCTCAATGTCAGCATTCCGTGCGAGTGAATCCGGAAAAATTATTTTCCCGGATTTAAGAATAGATAACTCGCTATTAGTGGCGGAGCGCTTACGAGCAATTCATATAAGGTCGGGATGATTTTGCACTTAAATTAAAGGTTAAGTGCGGCGCACGGTTTGCGCCAAATTAAAAGGTGACGGACACAGCATGTTGGCTATCGAATTCAGGGGACCGGTCTCACCGGTCAGATTTGCTGCCGGTGACGGATTCCAGTTGGAGCTATTGCGCATGGACGCCCCGGGAGCGCGCGCGGGCAGAGAAGTGGTACTGCTCGTTCACGGCGCCGGGGTGCGCGCCAGTATTTTTCTTCCCCCGCTGCCCAACACCCTTCCGGAAATGCTCGTGCAGGCCGGCTACGACGTCTGGCTGTTGAATTGGCGCGCGAGCATCGATCTTCCCCCCAATCAATGGACGCTGGATCAGGCTGCGGTTTTTGATTATCCCGCGGCAATTAAAAAAATTCGCGAAATCACCGGCGCCGATACGGTAAAAGCCATTATTCACTGCCAGGGCTCAACCAGTTTCATGATGTCCATAGTGGGGGGGCTGCTGCCGGAAGTGAGCTTGGTGATCAGCAACGCCGTCGCCTTGCATCCGGTGGTGCCGATTCTCGCCCGCATTAAATCCAATATCGCCACCGCTCCCGTTAGTAAAGTGCTCGATTATTTAAATCCCCAATGGGGACTGGGTGCGCCGGGATTCTGGCCATCGCTCGTCGATTTTTGGGTGCGCGCGACCCATCACGAATGCCGCAATCCGGTGTGCAAACATTCCAGCTTCACTTACGGCGTTGGTTTTCCGACTCTGTGGTCCCACGCCAATCTCGACGACGATACTCACGAATGGATAAAGGGCGAGTTTGCCCATGTTCCTTTAACGTTTTTTCAGCAGATGCAGCGCTGTATCGCCAAGGGGCATTTGTTGCCCACAGGCAGATTCCCTGAATTGCCCAAAGATTTTATGGCGTCCGCCCCGCGCACGGATGCGCGTTTTGTATTTTTGGCCGGTCGCGAAAACCGCTGTTTTCTTCCGGCGAGCATGGAGCGCACCTTCGATTATTTCGAGCGTTATGCGCCGGGCAAGCACATGCTGCAGATCTTGTCCGGTTACGGCCATCTCGATGTGTTTATCGGCAAAAATGCCGCGCGGGATGTTTTTCCATTAATCATTGACGAGCTGGGGAGGTGAGCCATGGCCGGACGCGCCCGTCAAAAACGTTTGACCGGACGGCATGCCTATGTCGATGGCATACGTTATGTCATGCCGATCAATTCCTGGAACGCCTCGGCGGTGATCGCGGTTTTTCCCTGTGACTGGGATGCCGCGCGCAAACTATTTCCAGAGGGAGATATTCATCCGCTGCGGCTGTGGCGCAAAGCCTTGCTGGTGGTAACCGTCATTGACTACCGCGAAACCGATATCGGCAGTTATATCGAATACAGCATTGCGGTGGCGTGCACCAAAGGCGCCAAACCAGCGCCGCGTTTGCTGCCCGGATTATTGGTGAAATGGTTTGGCACCGGGCAGTATGTGCTGGATTTGCCTGTGTCCACGGAAGTTTCCACCAAAGGTGGCAAAGGTATTTGGGGCATGCCGAAACATCAGGCGCCCCTCGATTACGTCGAAGGTTCCCGCTGGGTCAGCGCGCAGTACGATCTCGACGGCAAAATGGTGACTCGTTTGGACGTGCGACGCCCCAAAAAAACCAGTTTTCCCATCCGCGCCGGTGCGGTGAATTATTGTATGTTTCGCGGCATGATCTACCGCTCGTTTATTTATTTTGCGGGCAAGGTGGGGTTCAGTTTATTCAAGGGTGGCAATGCGCGTTTTATTCTGGGCGACCACCCGCGCGCCGATATTTTGCGTTCACTCAATATCTCCTCCAAGTCTATTTTCACCGCTTATCTGCCCAGCTTCAGCGGCATTCTCGATGATTATTTTGACTGCTGGTTCGTCACCACCGCGCAGCCGCCAGAGGCGCCGCTAAGTGAGGGGCTGGAGTCCACATTTCCGTTGGGCTATGGCGAAGAGCGTTTACCGCCGCCCACCCGCGATCCGCGCTTTAATCCGGATGAGGACTGAACTATGCCGCGTCTGCTGCTCCTCAATCATGTGATTTTATTCATGGGCTGCTCCATTTATTTCGGCGCAGGAATATTTTTGATTCTGTTTCAGCTGCCGTTGGAGCCGCGCCTGACGCCCGATAATTACGCTCTGATATTTGTGGAGCCGGTGCAAAACGCCACAGGGTTTTTAACTTGGATCACAGTGATTATGTTAATCACGGGCAGCGTCATGCTGTTTACCGAATGGTTTGGGGGTATCCGTTGGGTGCCCGTAGTTGTGCTGCTCGCCATTATCGGCGCCACGGTGGTCACCGTAGGTTTCATTTTTGATTACAACCGGGAATTGACCGAAGGCATTCGCGATCCCGAGCGTTTGCGCGTGGTTTTTCATAACTGGGCCGATTTGGCGCGCCTGCGTTTTGCGTTTTGGGTGATCGAGTGGTGCGCCATGACCTATTGGTTTTACCGCATGGCATTTCTGGCGAGGGCTGACCGATGAACGATGCATTGATTCGCGCACTGCTGATTTTTGTCGCCATCATTACGGTGCTGACCGGCGCGGCGCAGATGCTGATATCCGGGTTTATGTTGCAGCTGATCGGCGCCGATTTTTCACCGGTTGCGCAACATTGGTTTACCACAGTGGGCATGTTTATGGTTGTCACCGGAGCCATGTTTGCGCAGACCTTGTGGACGCGCTCGAAAGAGCGGGCTGTTCCTCTGTGGATCGGCGTGCAGAAGCTGGCGGCCGCTGCTCTGGTCGCCTGGGCATTTGCCAAAGGGCAAGCAAATGCGCTGGTTTTATTGGTGGCGGCGTTCGATTTTGTCAGCGCTGCGCTCGCGTTTTTATTTGCTTATCGCATTCACCAATGACCGCGCTCGCCCTGATCTGCGTATACGGCTACGGCGCCACCTTGTTTTTGGTTGGGCTGGTGGGCTTTGTGGCGGGGCCGTGGGAATTATCGTTGCTGTTCGGCATGACGGCCGACGCTACTTTTTTCAATCAATATCGTTTCCTCAAAGCCATGGAAATGGTGGCCGGATGGTTTTGCCTCGCCTATGCGCATGAGGTTTTACGCCCCGGCAGGATCGCCCATATGTTTATGGTGCTGGTGGTGGCGGGCCTGTTGGCGCGAGCGCTCGCCTGGGCTGTTGACGGCACACCGCGTTGGCCATTTCTGCTGTTTCTTTGGTTGGAAGCGCTCGTGTTGACGGTGGTATTGGTCAAACACAGGAGACCGTTATGACAGAGCAGGATCGCTTGATTCCCATCGCGCCCGCGACACGTAACCGTCGCGCGCTGATTTTGCCCGGCGGCGGGATGCGCGTGGCCTATCAGGCCGGTGTTATCAAGGCGCTCTATGATGCGGGACTGCGTTTTTCCTACGCGGATGGCACGTCCGGCGGCACGTTTAATCTTGGCGCGTTGCTCGGCGGGCTTTCCCCGGATCAACTCTGCGCGCGCTGGCGCACTCTCACGCCAACCGACTTTGTCTCTCTGCGCCCGTTGCGCGCTTACGCTAAATTTCCGGCGATGGGCGCGCTGGGGGATTTCGACACGATCGAATCCCGCATATTCCCGCACCTGGGCATCGACGTGGCGCGGATTCGCCAGTCACAGGGAACATTTAGCACGTTCAATGTCTGCGATTTTACCGACAAAATTGTGCGCCCCATTCCCCACACCGAAATTACCCACGAACACTTATTGGCGGCGATTTCACTGCCGCTGGCAACACCGCCAGTGCGTTATAACCAGCGTTTTTGGACCGACGCCGTGTGGATTCGCGATTCCAATTTATTGGCCGCAGTGCAAGCGGGCAGCAACGAGCTGTGGGTGGCCTGGTGTATCGGCAATACTCCCAATTTTTCCGCAGGAGTTTTGCAGCAGTACGTGCATATGATCGAAATGGCGGCGGTGGGCGCGCTCAACGCAGAGCTCGCCACCATCGCCGAAATAAATCAGCGCATCGCGCAGGGCGAAAATCCTTACGGCCACGACCAGCCAATTACCGTCCATATTATTCGCCCGGATATTCCGATTCCGCTCGACCCCGATTATTTGACCGGCAAAATCGACGGCAAAACCTTGATTGCTTACGGCTATCGCGATGCCTGTCGTTATCTCGACAACCTCAAAGCCGAGGGCGTTGAGCTGTCCCCCGAGGCGACGAAAATGCGCGATCCCGGCGAAGGCGTATTTTTTAGCGAAGTGATGAAAGGGCATTTGACCTTCGGCGAAACGGATCCGCAAAAAGGTAGCCGCCACCCGGCGGCCATACCTGTCGCTATGCACGGCGCCATCGATATTCGCGATATCCGCGAATTTGTGCGGGACCCGCAGCATCGCGCCGAATTAAATGGCTTTTTGGAAATTCACCGCCTGGGCGGATGGCTGCCTGCTATGTGGGGCGAGGTCTGCCTGTTTTCACCGTCGCAGCACCCCAGCCTCAGTTACATGGCGTATGACATGAAAGTGGTGATCGGTGGTGAGCAGTATTTTTTTTAAAGGCCGCAAGCATGTGCATTTCGCTATGCCCTGGCGGCTCTGGGGTGCCACCACCACGCTCTACGTCACCCTGCATCGCGGTGAATCCGAGCAGGGCGAAGTCGTCGCTGCGGGAATATTGCGTCTCGGTTTTACCGATCTGTTTTCCCTGGCGGCGACCCTGCAGGGCAAGGGTGTTTTGAGCTGGCGCAGGCGTTTCGCCGCCGTTGGCCGATTCCTGAAATTTTTTACCGGCCAGCTGGTGCGCATTTATGTTCTGAGGAAACCCGCATGACGCAGAGCTATCAAGCCAAAAGCGCAAAGTTTCTGGTGACCCCGGAGCGGCAGGTGAAGTGGTTCGCCGTGCGGCAATTGCTTATTACCGCGTGGCAAAGTCTGGCTGCCACCGTGATCGGCCCCATGACCGGCCGGCGTGAGCTGATGTCCGCGCTGGATCGGGAGGCGCGCCCGGCCGCCGATTATTCCGCCCGGGAGGAAATCTGGCTCGATTATGTTGCCGATGCCGGCGACGGCTGGAATGCCACTCTGTCGGTGGCGTGGTTATTGGGGCGAAATTCTCTGGTGCTGCGCGAAGATGGCGCGCCGACACCCCAGCCGATACCCGCCGGGCAGGAGGAAGTCGCGCCACACCTGCAAGGTGCCGTGCATCTGCCCCACGGCCAGGCGCTGATTTTCGGCGGGGATCAGGTTTATCCCACTGCGTCGGCCAAGGCGTATCAGCAGCGTTTGGTCGATCCCTATAGCTGTGCGCGCTATTTTCAGAACCCGCCGAGGGATGTTCTCGCTCTGCCCGGCAATCACGATTGGTACGACGGTCTGACCAGCTTCCTCCGGCTGTTCTGTCAGGCCCAGGAAAACCGGCGCTGGCTGGGCGCCTGGGGAACTCTGCAAAGGCGCAGCTATTTCGCCATCAAACTGCCTCATGGCTGGTGGCTATGGGGGGTGGATATGGCGCTGGAGGATGACCTGGACCCGCCCCAGTATGAATATTTCCGCGCTCGCTCGAGGGAGCTGGCCCAGGATGATCAGGTCATTCTCTGTCTGCCGACGCCGGTCTGGCTCAAGCAGGATGCGAGCGCCGCGATCAGCGATCAGGTGCAGTACCGCATGGCCAGCAAACTTAAGATCATCGCCGACCTGGCCGATGGCAACGGCCAGGCGCGGGCGCCGGTCTATCTGACTGGCGACAACCATCACTACGCCCACTATTTTTCCGCCGCTGCGGATGCCTCTCATTACATTGTGTGCGGCGGTGGCGGCGCGTTTGGGCTGGGCACCCTGAGCTTGCACTCTTCTGTCAGGGTAGCCACCTCCAAAGAGCGGTTTGTCAGCGCGGAATGCAAAACCTTGTTTCCAGATCGTGAGACGTCCAAACAAATGCGCCGCGGCGCGCTGAAATTCCCCCTGCACAACGTCTCTTTCACTGTGTTGCTGGCCTGCATCCAGTTCATCACCTTATGGCTGGTGAATACTGCGGCGGCGAATGCCTCCGGCAGCTGGTTTGCGCAGATGCTCCGCGCCGACGGTTTTATGCAGCTGTGGCCTGAATTGACGCTGCTGTTGCGCGCACCGGCGGCGACCTTGTGGCTGCTGCTGGTATTGCTCGGATTTTCTGTGTACGCCGTCAGCGGCCGGGCTGTGAGTGGGCCGAAATGGCCGGCGGTTGCGGCGGGACTTGCCCACGGGCTGGCGCAGACCGTGGGCTCAGTGGGATGCGTCTGGCTTGTGATCAAGCTGACGGCGAGTGTCCTGCCGGAACTCGGCGTTTGGCATTTCACTGTCGCCACAGCGGTTTCTTTTGCGCTGCTGTTTTTCTACTGCGGCACCTTGTTCGGCGTTTATCTGGTCTGCAGCCATAAATTTTTGCATTTGCACGATCAAGACGTTTTTTTCCGCGCAGAGCATTGAGGATTACAAAAAGTTTTCTGCGCATGAAAATCACCGCGGACGGTTTGACGATCTATCCCATCGGCTTAAAAAAATCCGCGCGGCGGTGGCGCCCGGCCCCCGGTGTTCAGATGGAAAAAGTCAATGCGCGGGTGCAGTGCGTAACCGTGCCCGATAACTGTAACCGGGTATTTGATCCAGCGGAGGAGCTGGCGCCGCATCTGATCGAACCAGCCATTTTTATTCCCAGGAGGAAGCCTTGATGCGTCCTAAGGAGAGCGCTGTGGTCTATGACCAAGTCATTATCGGCAGCGGCTTCGGCGGTTCTGTTATGGCCTGCCGGGCTGGCCAAGGCGGGGCGCCAGGTGCTGGTATTGGAACGCGGCCGCGAGTGGGCGCCGGAGAGCTATCCCCGCGACCACCAGGGCGCCTGGATCTGGAACCACACCTGTCCGGAAAAACAGAACGGCTGGATTGATTTCCGCCTTATGGATCAGATGTGGGTAGCCCAGGGGGCGGGCGTGGGTGGCGGCTCGCTGATTTACGCCAATGTCAGTCTGGACGCTGACCCCAGCGTGTTCGACGACGGTTGGCCCGCCGCCATCAACGGGAATGTGCTGGCGCCTTACTACGCCATGGTAGGAGAGATGCTGGGCGTGCGCCGGCTGCCGGAAAACCAGTGGACGGAACGCACACGTTTGATGAAGGAGGCCGCCATCGCCATCGGCGAAGGCCATCGTTTTCGCCCGGTGGAACTCGCCGTCACCTTCGACGATGACTGGCGCTACGACCAGCCGGATGCGCACAATCCCGCCCGCTCCAAAACCTGGGTAAACCCTCACGGCAAAAAACAGGGCACCTGCATTCACTGCGGCTACTGCGATATCGGCTGTCAGGTGCACGCCAAAAATACCCTGGATCTGAATTATCTGGCGTCTGCCCGCAACGCCGGTGCGGTCATTCAACCTTTATCGCTGGTGACTCACCTCAAGCAGATCGGCAATCACTGGCGGGTGCACTACGACCGTCTGGTGGACGGGCGCCGGGAGTCGGAGTATGTGGACACTAAAGAAGTGATCCTGGCTGCCGGCTCCCTCGGGTCCACCGAGCTGCTGTTGCGCTGCCGCGATCAGTACCGCACTTTGCCGAACCTGCCGACTTCCCTGGGGCATGGCTGGAGTTCCAACGGCGACTTTCTCACCCCGGCGCTGTACACGGACCGGAAGATTTCGCCCACCGTCGGGCCGACCATTTCCTCCGCCATCGATTTTCTCGATGGCCCCCAGGAGCACGGCGGCGGGCGGTTTTTTGTCGAGGACGGCGGCTTTCCCAATATCCTCGCAACCTATATCACCGCGCGGTTGAAATCCGCCCCCAGGTTCAGCCTCGAGCGCCGGTTCCTGAAACTCCTCGCCAAAAGCATCGGCAATGATGCCTTCGCCAATGTCATGCCCTGGTTTGGCCAGGCCGTGGACGGCGCTGATGGCGAGCTCTACCTCGGTCGTCGCTGGGTGAAACCCTGGGAAAAAATTCTCAAGCTGGATTGGAATCCCATGCGCTCGGAAGCCGGGGTGGGCGGCATGGTGGCGATGCACGAAAAATTGTCCCGTGCCACCGGCGGACGGCCGCTGGTTCCCGCCACCTGGACTGTGCTGCGGCAACTGGTGACGCCGCATCCGCTGGGTGGCTGCAATATGGCGGCTGGCCCCGCAGGGGGTGGTGGATCACATGGGCCGGGTGTTTGGCCACCAAGGGCTGTACGTCATCGACGGCGCCATAGTGCCGCGCCCCATAGGGTTGAATCCGTCCAAAACCATTGCAGCGCTCGCCGAGCGGGCGGCGGATTTGATGATCAAGCCGCGCCGCGATGAAACCTCGTCGGCTTGATTGAGAAATGGGAGAAGGAGAGAGGGCGGGGCAGAGCCCCACCCTTTGGTGCTTTAGGGGTTGAGCAGGGCGGCGGTCACGTAAACCAGAGGAGCGTTCCAGTTGATGGTGACTTCGTTGGTGGAGTAGCTGCACCAGGTATCGACGAACGACTTGGCGGGCAGGTTCGACGGATAGCCAGGGCATGCGTCCTGTTGACCGTCGTGCGGGCCGCCGACGAGGAAGCCCGGCACGGGATCCTCGATGTTATCGGCGACTGACTGGCGATGGTGAATATCCATCGGCGTCTTGTGGCCGAAACCGGTGACGAAGGAGTAGTCGGTGGCGTTGCGCCCGAGCACATAATCCTGCATCGCATAGGCGGCGTTGTAGTAGGAGCGATCGCCCGTCAGACGATAGGCCTGCAACAGCATCATGGCCTGGTTCATGCCGCCGCTGTTGGACCCCCAAACGAAATCCTGCACCGTCAGGCTCACGCCATAGGCGGAAGCGGCCTGCAGTCCTTTGAGGTAATCCCCGGTACCGATCAGCGCGTTGCGCACCCGGTTGTAATCGCTGCCGCTCATGCGGCCTTCTCCGTGGGTGCTCAGAGAGATATAACCCAGCGCCGCGACTCCGCCCCACCAGGGCACATCCGGAGAGGCATTGGCGGCAAAGAACTCATTGAGGTAGGTCTGCTGACCGGTCTGCAGATACAACTCCGCAGCGGCCCAGGCGAATTCATCCTTGAACGTCAGGTCGCCATATTCGCCGGTTTTGATGTCGGTGGGCTGGCGATAGGGCACGTTGGCGTTGGCTTTGGCCCAGGTCCAGGCTCTCACCGCAGCGCTGGCGTACGCCTGCGAACGCCCGGGGAACTGCGCTTCATAACCCGCCAGCACCCGGCTCGCCACCGCCATAACGGCGGCGAAGTTCAGGGTGGCGGCGGTGGTTTTCTGCACCACATAACGCTGTGAGGTGGTCTGGTGTGGCATGACTTCGCCAGCGAAGTTCTGCGTCGTCAGCTTGTGGTAGACGCCGCCGTCGGTGTCCTGCATTTTTTCCATCCACTCGACGTTCCACATGATTTCATCGAGCAGATCCGGCACGGCATTGCCGGACTCGGGGATGTTCCAGCTGCGGTTTTGATAAAAGCTGCGGAAATGCTCGAACGCCGCCAGAAGGGTGTAAGTGGAAATGCCGGAATTGACGATGTACTTGTTGTAGTCGCCCGCGTCGTACCAGCCTTTGGGTGCGGAGATCACCGTGTTGGTGGGCCGGGTGGCGGTGGCGGCGGAGCTGTGCACCCGCACGTTGGTGTCCGGATGGCCGGCCGGGCGCGCCCACACCCCGGCGAAGTTCGCCGTGAGTTCTGTGCTCGCGCGGTTGAAGTAATAGGCTTTGGCGGCGGCGTCATGCAGATCGTTAAATACATTCGCGTTGATGGCGAAGCTCGTGGAATCCGCCAGTCCCGCCACGCGCAGGCGATAGGTTCCGGGAGTGGTGAAGGAGGAGAAATCCGCTTTGCGGACATTTTCCTGGGACGGTTCCCACACTGCCGGCGCGGACAGGTTGCCGCTGAACACGCTGTTGCCCTGGGCATTGATGAGCGAGAAGGTGGTAGCGCCGGTATTGGCGACCACCGCGACTTTCGGCGCATTCGGCAAAAAGCCCAATTGGTTGACTTTGATTTTGTCCGGCAGGTTATTCACGACACCGGAGGAGCTCGAGCTGCTGGATGAGCTGGAGCTGGAAGAACTGGAACTCGATGAGCTGCTGCTGGACGAGCTGGAACTGGAGCTGCTGGATGAACTGCTGCTGGACGAGCTGCCTTGGCCGCCTGATGAGCCGCCGCCGCAGGCCGCAAGGCTGACGCAGGAGCCTATTATTAAAGCGTTTATTATTTTCATCTCGTTACCTTTGGATTGTCATGAGATCTCATTTGCCGGCGAAGTTTACCTTTTTTAACACCGGCAGAGATGCGACCTCCTCCGCGTTAGCGGATATCAAATCCATCCCAGTTCTGCGTCGGCTCGGACTCTATACGCAGATCCATCACCTGGGCCCTGCAGCCAGGTCACCAATTTGTCCAGCTGCTTGCCTTCGCCGCAGGCCACACCTTCCACCCGTCCGTCCGGCAGGTTGCGCACCCAGCCCGTCAGTCCCAGCTGCCGTGCCGTCGCCTGGGTTGTCGCGCGGAAGTAAACCCCCTGCACCCGGCCGCTGACATAAAAATGAATCGCACTGCGCATCCGTTGTCTCCGTCATGAAAGCGTCACAAATCGTCGGATAAGGTGCCGCTTTTTATTTGCGGAACCGCATTTTTCTCTCTAGAGCAGTATCGACCATGGATATACCCGCGCCAATGTCGACCCGCCGGACGCGCATTCTGCCCGTCTGGCTGGCCCGCGCGCTGCTCTGGTGGCAGCCAGTGAGTAAACCTGTGCGCTTGTTACAGACCCCGGTGCGTCTGCGCGCGGCGCAACCGGTGGCCCAGGTGGACGCCTGCTATTTGTCGTTTTCCCTGGATATTTCCGTGCTGGCAGGTGGTTTCTGGTGGGAGGGCAGTGCGCGCAGCCGGCGCGGCTTGGGGAGGCTGCGGATTCCGCCGCTGGATCTCAATTCACCCCGTCTGGACACACTCACCCGCGCCCTGACGCCCGCTTATATGCGGGTGGGCGGCTCGGAGGCGGACAAGATCCACTATTTTTCCGCGCCGGAGCAGGAGCCGGACAGTCTGGTGCTCACCCAGGCCATCTGGGACCGGCTGCACGATTTTTTGCAGCGTAACGACCTGAAGTTTTTTTTCACCGTGAAATACGGTTTGTTCGCCCGCCATCTGCACGGCCAGTGGGACGGCGGCGAGGTGGAAACTCTGCTGCAATACAGCCGCGAACGCGGTTATCGCATCGACGTGTGTGAACTCGGCAATGAGCTTAACGCCTATTGGGCATTCCACGGTTTGCGCTCCCAGCCGCGCGCCGTCGAGCTCGCCGCGGATTATCACAGTTTCGCCGAGTTGATACGGCGGCATCTGCCGGAGGCAAAAATCATTGGCCCGGGCAGCGCCTTCTGGCCGAAATTGGGCGAGACCATCAAACCTTTTTCCAATATCACGCGCAAATTTCTCGCAATTTGCAGCGCACAGCGCACGCCCGTCGACATCATCGATTGGCATTATTACCCGTTCCAGAGTCTGCGCTCGCCAGTGCGCACCCGCACCGCGACTTTGAGCGCTTTTCTAACGCCGCGCGCGCTCAATGATTTCGGTAAATACGCGCGGCAATTGCGCGCCTGGCGCGATCGCTATTTTCCCCAGGCGCAATTGTGGACTGGCGAAACCGGTTCCGCCCAGTGCGGCGGCCAACCGAAATTGTCCGACCGTTTTGTCTCCTGTTTCTGGTGGGCAGATCAGTTGGGACAGGGCGCGTTACTCGGTCAGACGGTGATGATTCGCCAGAGCCTGATCGGCGGCGAATACGGCTTGATTGATCGCCTGACCTTAAAACCCCGCCCGGATTATTGGTTGAGCTGGTTGTGGAAACAATTAATGGGTGAACAGGTTTTTGCCGTGGACAGTCCGCATCCCATGTTGCGTTGTTATTGTCACAGCACCCCGGGAGGTAAAGGGAAAACCCTGTTGCTGATTAATCTCTCCGCCCGCGCCCTGCAATTGCAGACATCCGGCCTTGGCGTGCTGGTGCAACAATATTCCCTCACGGCAAAAAAATTGCGCAGTAAAAAAGTGCGCATCAACGGCAAAAAAAGCGCGTTATCAGGGTGGTGCGTTTCGCCTCGAAAACTTTTCCCGCCGCTTGCTGACGGCGGAAATTCCCGGTCACAGTATTCAGTTTTGGCTATACAATCCGACCGAATCTGAAAATTAAACGGGCGATTTTGCAGGGGGAAATTCGTGGAAAAAGTTCAGTGGCAGGGCAACACCCATGAGCTGCGTAAAATCCAGGAGCGCCTGCGCGGCGATATTTCTCTGCAGCCGTTAACGCAGCCGCCGCGCACCATCGGCGGCGCGGATATTTCTCTCAACCGCGGCAGCCGCGTCGTGTACGCCGGCATAGTGGTATTGGATTTTGAAACCCTGCAGCCTATCGCCCGCAGCGGCGTGGTGGACGAAGTTGAGGTGCCCTATGTGCCCGGCTATTTATCCTTCCGCGAGGTGCCCGCGCTCTACCGCGCCTGGCAGGCGCTGGCAATCAAACCCGATGTGGTGATGTTGGACGGTCACGGCATCATGCACCCACGTATGGTTGGTGTGGCGACCCATTTTGGTCTGGTGGCCGAAGTGCCGACCATCGGCTGTGCGAAAAAACCGCTCGCCGGTGAATTTATCGATCCGGAATTTGTACCGGGGGATATCACCACGGTGGAATATCAAAAAGACATGCGCGGCTACTGTTATCGCAGCCGCAAAAACTGTCGCCCCATTTTTATTTCCCCCGGCACGGGCATGAGCTGTGAAGATGCGTTGAGTATCACCCAAAAATGCCTGCGCGGTTACCGCCTGCCGGAGCCCGCCCGTCTGGCCCACGCTTACGTCAATCAGCTGCGCACCGGGCAGGCCGGCTGACGTCGGCTATCAATCCACCTGTTCCGGTGTTATGTTGCGGCGTTGCTAAAATTGACCTGTCTTAATAACAAGAAGCGTCCCGTGCCTCTGTCCTTCACACAACAACTCAACGCTGAACAGCTTCGCGCCATAGAAGACATTCAAGGTGTAGAACCGGTGCCCGCCGTCGCCTCCGTCGGGTTGGATTTTCCCACTTGGCTGGTGCGGCGCAATGCGGAGCTGAGCAAGCGGGAACCGCTGCGGCAGATGCTGCAACATGCGCCTGGCATTTTCTTCCGCCTTTTCCTCGCCGCCGTACTTTTGGCAATTCTCGCAGGCGTCGTCACTAGCATCAAAGCCCTCGGCAGCGCCGGTACCCAGCTGAATATTTTCTGGGTGTTGGGGGTGTTGCTGGGGTTGAGCTGGTTGTCGCTGCTGCTCTGGTTGGCGACCCTGCTGCTCAATCGCGACAACGCCGGCGTATTGGCGCCGCTGTTCCGCAAACTGCTCGACCGGATTCTGCCGGCGCGGCGCGAACCCAGCGCGCAGCAGGCCGCGGACCGGGTGTGGCTGCAGCGCCTGCTGTTTTCCTCCAGCGGCTATCTGCGTCTGGGTTGGATTACCCACGGCATCTGGAGCGCTTATCTGCTCGGCGGTCTGTTGGGGCTTTTGTTGTTATTCGCCACGCGCCAGTTTGATTTTGTCTGGGAGTCCACCCTCCTGGGCGGCGACAGTTTTGTCGCCATCACCGGCGCGCTGACTCCGCCCCTCGCCGCTATTGGTGTACCCGTGCCGGACGCCGGGCAGATCCTCACCAGCAGCCTGGACCAGACGCCAGTCAACGCCGCCCAGACCCGCCGGGTATGGGCGATTTTTCTGCTCGGTTGTGTGCTGATTTACGGCCTGCTGCCGCGTTTATTGATGGGGCTTATCTGTGTGCTCGCCGAGCGGCGGGCGCAATCCCGCCAGACGCTGGATCTGAATCAGCCGTATTACATTCGCCTGCAGCGGGAATTCTGGCCCCAGAGCAGTCGCCCCCGCGTTCTGGATGCGGATGACCAACCAGCGGCGCCGCTGCCAACAGGCGGCAAGGCGGGCCAGCTTCCCGCCAATTGCCAGTGGTTCGGTTTGGAATTACCGGCGCAGTTTTCTCTACCCGCCGCGACGCCGCCGGATTTCATCAACCTGCGCGACGAGGCCAGTCGACGTAATGCACTCGCGGCCATAAAAGCGCAAAGAGGTGCGGTGGCGCTGTTGGTCGATGGCAACAAGGCGGCGGATCGCGGTTTGCAGCGGGTGGTGATGGAGCTGGCTGAGGTCGCCGGTGCACGCAATCTTTGGCTGGTGCTGCGGCCGCAAGCGGCGGAGGCGAAACATCAAAGCTGGCTTCAGGCGGCGGCGCGTGCTGGCCTGACGCCGGAGCAGGTGACCTTTTTATGAACACTGAACGCAGCACCGAATTTATGAACGCGACACTGTCCCTTCCGCTGATGCTCGCCGTGGTTGGCCACACCAACACCGGCAAAACCTCCCTGCTGCGCACGCTGCTGCGCAACGCGGAATTTGGTGAGGTGCGCGACAGCGCCGGCACCACCCGCCATGTGGAAGCGGCGCAGCTTTTATTGCACGGTGAAGCCTGCATCGAACTGCGCGACACCCCCGGCCTGGAGGATTCGATCGCACTCGCCGCACAGCTGAAAAATGTTCAGCAGCAGGGACTGCGCGGGCGCGCATCGCTGGAGCATTTTATCGCCCAGACACAACCGGAAATTGCGCGGGAATTCGAGCAGGAAATAAAAGTATTGCGCCAGGCGCTGGAGTGCCACGCATTGCTGTATGTGATCGATTGCCGCGAGGAAGTGCTGGAAAAATACCGCGAGGAAATCGCCACTCTGAGTTTGGCGTCCCGGCCGATTTTGCCGGTGCTGAATTTTATCCAGGCGGACGCGCAGAACCTGCAAAACTGGCGCACCGAATTGGCGGAACTCGGCCTGCACGCGCTGGTGGAATTCGACACTGTGGCGTTTGATTTCAGCGCGGAAAAACGCCTCTATCAAAAATTGCAGACATTGTTGGAAGCCTGGTATCAACCGCTGCAACAGTTGCTTGATGAGCGCGCGCGGGAATGGCAGCAGGTGCGCAGTGCCTGCATCGCCCAGGTGGCGCAATTGCTGGTGGACATGGCGACCTACACCCTGCCGGCAGAGGCGCACTCCGTGCAGGCCAACGAATTGCAAAATACCGTGCGGCAGCGCGAACAGCAGTGTTTGCGCACGGTGTTGGAATTGCTGAATTTTTCCAGCAGCGATGTGCAGCTCACCAATCTACCGGTGCAAAACGGCGAGTGGGAGCTGGATTTATTCGCCCCGGAAACCCTGAAAAAATTCGGCTTGGATGCAGCATCCGCCGCAGCGGCGGGAGCGGCCATAGGTGCGGGAGTGGATTTGATGCTCGCCGGCCTCAGCCTCGGCGCCGCCAGCCTCACCGGCGCAGCTATAGGCACGGCATGGCATACCGGCCGCCGCTACGGCCGCGACCTGCTCGCCCGGTGGCGCGGCGAAAAAATTCTCTGCGTGGATGACACCACCTTAAATATTTTGTTGTTGCGGCAATTATTCCTGCTGCGACATTTATTCCGCCGCGGCCACGCGGCGGTTAATCCGCTGCAGATGGAAAGAAATCCATTGCAGGTGGGAAAAAAACCACAAGTGGAAAACAAAGAGCAGAATCAGCTGCCCGATGGCTGGCCGCGACAACAGCAAAAAATGCGCGAGCTGCTGCAATTAAAAGCCGGCAAGGAATCCCGCAATTATCAGCAGGTGTTGCGCGAGTGCGAAACCTGGCTTGGGCAGATCATTTAATCAATTTCGCCCAACCATCAGCTGGGAAAATGTTCGATGTGCTGCTCACCTTTGCGTCCAAAATAGGTGACATGCCTGCCGACAATCCAGACCCAATAGGCAACGCAGCCGGCCGCGCTGGAAAGCTGGAGAAATTCCGGATATTTCACCTCTCCGCGCTGAGCCCCGCGAATCGCCGCTTGAATGCCTTCTTTCACAAAATCATTCGCCATTGATTGCGATGGCATCTTCAATGTGACGGCATAGGTTTTTCCATCGGGAAGATAATAAGTGGTGTGCCCCGCGCGATAATCCGCGCAATAGGATTCCACGCCCACTTGCGCGAGCCTGCCCACCACCTCACCGAATGAAATAGCACCTGCATAAGATGCCTGCGCACAGTCGTTGATGGTTTGAATAATCTGTTCGCTCATAAAGTTGCCCTCGCTGGTGTTGTCGTTATTCCGCCGGTACCCATTTCAGGCCATGGAGACTAATGCTGCGACGGATATCCTTTGAAATTTCGTTAGGTCGTCGACTTTTTGGTGAAGCGGGATTTCACCGCGATCATCAAACCGGATGCCGCCACGATTAGCATGCCCAGCAGGCTCAAATGATCGGGGCTGTTGCCGAAGACAACCCAGCCCAGAATGCCCGCCCACACCAATTGCAAATACACCACCGGTGCCAAAAACGATGCCGGGGCGTAGCGATAGGCCAGGGTAAAAAAATAATGACCCAGCCCGCCAGCGGCGCCCATACCAATAAACAGTGCCAGCTCCAAATAAGTGGGTGTTTGGTTGTCCCAGGTCCAGGGCAGGGCGAGGCCGAACACCAGCGAGCCAACCAGCGCGGTATTAAACAACAGAGCGATGGGCCGCTCAGTGGTGGCGAGCATGCGCGATAAAAGTTGATAAGCCGTGTTGGCGCAGGCGGCGAGCAGGGCAAATAAAACACCGATCATATCGAGGCCGCTGCCGGGACGGGCGATCAGCAGCACGCCCATAAAACCCATCACCGCCGCCACCCATCCGAGTGCGCCTATTCGTTCACCCAACAGAGGACAGGCGAGCAGCACCACCAGTATGGGTGCAAGAAAGGTAATCGCCGTGGTATCCGCCTGCGGCATGCGATGCAAGGCTATGCCCACAGACAGAGAAGCCACAACCAACGCGATCGAGCGCACAGCCACCAAGCCTCGGCGTCGGGTGTGTAATAGCGGAGCGGAATAACGCGGTGCCAATACCAGCACCATCAGCGCAAAATGCACCAGATAGCGGATCGCCACCACAAAGGGCACGTTGTAATGTTCGGTCAGATATTTGGTGGCGCTGTCCATACAAGCGAACAGCAAAAGGCCAAGCGCCGCAAAGACAAATCCTTTCGCTAATTGCTGCTGGGGAGTCGTTGCTTTCCTTACAGTGTTGGGTGAAGCTGTCATATCTGCCACCTCCACCGGATCGGTGTATCAAAAGGTCGCGCATCTTAACGCAAAGCCAGCGGCATTCGTCAGTGCCTCAGGCCGCGCTCACCACAATAAAAAGGATCAACTTTATGTTAGAAAAAAAGGTCGGCCAGCAATTTCCCGCGGCTGAATTTCCTCCCGTCTCCCCTCGGCAGAGAATGCACCTCGTGTTATTAGGCGTGGCGGATGTTCTCCGTTCGGCCGCTTTTTTTGAAGCGTTGGGCTGGCAGCGATCGATTACCGGTCACGACGGATTTGTGAAATTCGATTTGGGCGGCTACGCCCTTTGTCTGTTATCCCGCCGCGATTTTGCCGCCGACGCTTTAGCGCCCTCATTCGAGGCATCTGGATTTTCTGGCGTGGGGCTGGTTTACCTCGCCGAATCGCCCGAGCAAGTGCCGGGCATTCTCGCCCGGGCGGAGCAGGCCGGCGGAACCATCGTCAAACCCGCCACGCGCACGCCCTATGGCATAGCGGGGTATTTCAAAGATCCAGATGGCCACCTGTTTGAAGTGGACTACGAAGAAGTCTGGGTTTTTGATGACGAGCACAAATTGGTTGTTGATCAAGTCAATGAGCGCACAATTGAGCCGGGAAAATAAAGACAGCCCGGCGGGGTTCGACAGGCTCACCCACCTATCCAACCCCGGTAGGTGAAGCCGAAACTCGGTAGGTGAGCGAAGTCGAACCTAGACCTTTATTTTGTACCCCGTGCGAAACATCCAGGCGATGATGCCCAGGCAAATCACAATAAACACGGCGATCATCGCCAGACTAAAGCCCACATTCACATCGGACACCCCGTAAAAACTCCAGCGGAATCCGCTCACCAGATAAACCACCGGGTTGAATAAAGTGATGGTCTGCCAGAGTGGCGGCAGCATATGAATGGAATAAAAACTGCCGCCCAAAAACGCCAGTGGTGCTATGACCATCAGCGGCACCACCTGCAATTTTTCAAAACTGTCCGCCCATATACCGATAATAAAACCCAGCAAGCTGAAGCTCACGGACGTCAAAATAAGAAAGGCCAACATCCATACCGGATGGGCAACGGAAAAATCCACGAACAACCGCGCGGTGAGCAGAATAATCAACCCCAGCACAATCGACTTGCTCGCCGCCGCTCCCACATATCCCATCACAATTTCCAACGCGGAAATTGGCGCGGAAAGAATTTCGTAAATGGTGCCGGAGAATTTCGGCATATAAATGCCGAAGGAGGAGTTGGACGTGCTCTCGGTTAATACCGTCAGCATAATCAGACCCGGCACTATATAAGCGCCATAACTGATACCGTCGATCTCCGCCATGCGCGACCCGATCGCCGAGCCGAACACGATGAAATACAAAGACGTGGACAAAACCGGCGAGGCGATGCTCTGCATCAAGGTGCGCCAGGTGCGCGCCATCTCAAATAAATAAATCGCCTTGATTGCGTGAATGTTCATTTATTTTTCCTCCACCAAGCTGACAAAAATATCCTCCAAAGAACTTTGCGAGGTTTTGAGATCGCGAAACTCCACGTGCAAAGCACTGAGTTGACGCAAAAGCTCAGCGATGCGATTTTTCTCATTCTGCTCATCATAGGTATAAATCAACTGCTCACCGTTTTGTGTCAGCGTGAGAGGAAAATCGGCGAGCGAGGTGGGAATGCCATCGAGCGGTTTTTGTAACTGCAGGGTGAGTTGTTTTTGGCCGAGCTTTTTCATCAGCGCCGCTTTTTCTTCTACCAGGACCAATTCACCTTTATTAATCACCCCGATCCGGTCGGCCATCTCTTCCGCTTCCTCAATGTAATGCGTGGTGAGAATAATGGTGACGCCGCTTTCACGCAGCTTGCGAATCATCTGCCACATATCCCGCCGCAGCTCCACATCCACGCCAGCGGTGGGCTCATCCAAAAATAAAATACGCGGCTGATGGGCCAGTGCTTTGGCGATCAAAACCCGCCGCTTCATGCCGCCGGAGAGCGTCATGATTTTGTTGTGGCGTTTGTCCCACAGGGAGAGATCGCGCAACAGCTGCTCCAGGTAAGCCTTATCCATCGGCTTACCGGACAAACCGCGGCTGAATTTCAACGTATCCCAAACCGTCTCAAAAATCGCCACCGAAAGCTCCTGCGGCACTAACCCAATGCGCTGCCTCGCCTCGCGATACTGCGTCACTATATCCAGGCCATCCGCCAACACCCGGCCATCACCAGGATTGACGATGCCGCAGATGATGCTGATCAAAGTGGTTTTGCCGGCGCCATTGGGGCCGAGCAAAGCAAAAATCTCCCCCGGCTGTATGTCCAGGCTAATGCTCTTCAATGCCTGAAAGCCTGAGGGATAGGTTTTGCTGAGGTTCTGTATAGAAATAATGGGATGCACGGGAACTCCTGTTTTCGAAGCGTGACGCTAGGTGCTCACTAGTCGAGCAGGCGGATGATCATTCGACATATGCCGCACGCGTTAGGGGGCAAATCATAGCGCGAGGGAGGGCGGTTTGGCTGTAAAAGGATGTGCGTGACCGGGAGACAGAGAAGTCGCCGTGATCGCCACGCATATGCTCTAGCCATCCAGAGGACTCACCACACCGCGTTCATGAATGCCAATAACGTGGGTGTAGATTTGCGTGGTGCTTAAATCACTATGGCCCATCAACTCCTGGATATTTCGAATATCCACGCCGTTGCGCAACAAGTTGGTGGCGAACGAATGGCGAAAGGTATGACAGCTGGCTTTTTTTCTTATTTGTGCTGTCTCCAGTGCAGCGGCTACTGATCTACGGATCTGCTGTTCACCTATATGGTGCCTGCGCATCACACCGCTGCGCGGATCTTGTGCTCTGTTGAGAGCCGGAAAAACATATTGCCATGTAGGGTTGCGCGGTGCGCTGGGGTATTTTTTGGCGAGCGCATAAGGCAAATACACTTCGCCAAAACCCTCTGTCAGATCCTGGCGATGAAGAACCAGCGCGTACTCGATTTGCGCTTTCAATGGATCGACCAGCGATTTTGGCAAAAGTGTTCGGCGCCACTTTTCTCCCTTGGCTTCACGCACAAAAATACCCTTCTGCGCAAAATCAATATCCTGAACGCGAAGGCGAACGGCCTCCATAACACGGAGGCCGGAGCCGTACATCAAGCTCGCGATCAGCTTGTGAGTCCCTTTCATATTATTCAGAACAGCCACCGCTTCATCATGCGTAAAAACGGTTGGAATTCGACGACCTTTATTTGCCTTGTGAAACTGAATGTCGCCGACTTCCAATTGAAGAAATTGTTTGTAAAGAAAAACGACCGCATTTAATGCGGTCTTCTGCGTATTGATCGCCACATGACGACTATTTGCCAGATGGCTCAACCACTCTTGAATATGCAGCGTACCTAGAGTCTCCGGGCGTTGCCGGTTGTGAAAGCGGATGAAATCTAAAATCCAAGTGCAGTACGTTTTCTCCGTTCGATACGCCATATGCCGAGCGCGCATAAAGGCGCGGAGGCGGTCCATAAAACGTTCGGGTTTGACGGGCAGGGGGACGGGAATATCATCCATATGCAGATCCTTTGCGAGATGGTTTGGCGGTAAGAGCAGCAACGGTAATGCTTCGGCAAGGTGCATGACAAGCACAAATTCGGTCGCGGTGACCGTTATTTCTGCGACTTCAAAAAATTGATCTAGAATTCAAAGTGTTAGGTCGTATCTGCCGCCAGGAGATATGAGTCGCGGCTACCGCTTTTGTAGATAACCAGCCTGAATGCACCTCGGCTACAGGCTTGACGAGACGGGGCTCTGAGCGGTAGTTTGGCGAAGTTTTGAACAATACAAAAACGGTCAAGGAGATAACGGTCTTCGCGACCACGATATAAATGTTATGCATAGGAAATCTCGATGTCTTTAGCATCAATACAAACAGGAAAGCATTATGTTTGGGGTGGCAATTGTGATGGGTGGCACTTGGCCGCATCTCCGAATCTTAGTGTGATTCAAGAGCGTGTGCCCAGCGGTTCTTCCGAAGCCCGTCATCTTCACAAAAAGGCGGAGCAGTTCTTTTATGTTCTTGCCGGTACTGCCACCCTCGAAGTTGCTGATACTGTTCACATGCTAAAAGCAAATGAGGGGTATCATATTCCAGCTTGCGTGCCGCACACATTAAGCAACCAGCACGAGCAAACACTCGAGTTCTTGGTTATTTCAACTCCACCTAGTCACGGGGACCGAGAAAATGCATAACAATCAGCACCACGGCGAAAACTGGGCCATCGCGGTTTTGGTTTCCATTACGCTGGCGCTTCATTCTAAACCAAAACCACGCCGTCCCAGTTTCGCGTGTGCTGGGCGTTATGTTCCAGGAGAAATGTTGTGCTAGGGAAGTTGTTTGGAAGAAAAACGGAAGAGCCTCTCAAAGAAAATGAGGTAAGTGTGGTCCTCCCTGAGGAGTCCTACACGCTGATGGAATGGAAAGAGGACAGCTTGCCGTGCGTCGGGGTGCTCAACTCTGCACTCAGTGACTTCGAGCACAAACAGGTTTTCGGGTGGCACCTCTCAGTGATCATCGACTTTGAGGAAACAGTCGATAATGGAATGCCCTCGGAGGAAGAAAGAGAAATTGTCGATCCGTTCTGTGACAAATTAGATGAAGAAATCAAAGCAGGTGGAAACGCTTTGTTCCTTGTCAGAGAAACTTGGAACAAAACTCGACGCCTAGTCTGGAGAGTTTACGACCCAGAAATAGCCCACCAACACCTGCAATACTTAGTTGATCACCACCGGCATCCTCGACCTTTTGATTGGCGCATGGAGCAGGACCTTGAGTGGGGCCAGGCCGAATGGTACTTCAAGCAACTGAGAACATAACAAGTGGCTGTTATCGGACATGCCTACGCTGCGCTCCGGCACGCCGCAAAGCCAAGCGTTATGCGGCTCTGCTTTTTGAGTTTTGGTTTTAACAAACGGCTCAGTACTCCGTAGTTGGCAGGTCACTATTGGGCATCGCGGGTAAATCACCGCGCGGCAGTTTCGTTCCTGATGACTTCGATTGGCATCAGGATTAAAAAAAGTTTGGTGCATTCTATATCCCGGCCACTGGCTCAACAGATAATTTAGGCTTCGGTAGTTTCGCTCTCAGTGGCTTCGTTGGGCATTGCAGTTGAAAATGGGTGTGGTGCATTCCTCTCCGTGCCACCAAGCTAAAATGCGGCAGCGTCAAAGTATGGTGTTCTTGCAGTCTCAGTTGTCGGGTAGTGGCTCCGCTGGCGCTGCGCAACTTTGCGTAAATAGGCGTGCGTTGTCGCATCGCATAACGAACAAGGATAGATTGCGCGACAGCCGCAATCTTATCCCGTTGTTGAACAAGCCCGGTCTGCATCGAAGGAGAGGTTAAGGAGATAGATTTTCGGGTGTGGCGTTTGTCAAAGATGAATTTGGATTAAGCGCGCTGCTTTTATTTTCTTTTTCCGCTGAATAAATCCCTGGTGTTCACTTTGGTCTGCATTTTCAGGATTTCGCCGTTGCGCGTTGTGGTGCGTTTAGCATTATTCGCCAATATTGGCGAGCGCGAGCCTTGGGGTGATCCCAAAGCTCGGTGCCGGGTTGGGTGGTGCCGTTTGCTTTATTCGTTTTGCACGGCAGTCCTCATGTAGCGGAAGTTAATCGGAATGCGCTGTGGGAAGATGGCGATGATCTCGGTTGCCTGTTCGCACTGCTGGCAGCGGATGGGTTTTTTGGTCGTCGGATTGCTGGGTATGGATTTCACGCCCAGCAGGTATTGAATGAACGTGAGTTTCTTTTTGGCGTTGTGGTGCAAAAAGCCAAAGTCTCGCACCCGCCGGAAGCGTCTGGGCAGCACATGGGTGAGAAGCTTCCAAATAAAATCTTCGCCATTTAAGGAGTGGGTGGTCATTTTGCGGGTTTCGGCATCCTGGTAGCGGAAGGTGACATGCGTTGAATCCGTTTTGACGATGGCCTTCTCGCTCAGCACACCGCGATACAAATACCGGGAGAGATATTGCAGCGCGGGCAGTCCTTTGCCGATGTGTTTGACGTGAGTGATCCATGTTTCCGGAAGATCTTTGGGAACAATAAAACCTTCCTGGTAAAGCCGGTAGAGCAGCTTGCCGCGAAAGAGTCTGGCGATCACATCGCCGTGAATAAAATAATGGCCGTCTCTGCGATTAAAGCGTTTGCCCCTGTCCGCTACGCAGGCGGCCGGAATGATCACATGCAAATGCGGGTGGTACTCCAGTCGACGGGTGTGGGTGTGCAATACGGCAGTCATGCCCAATTCACCGCCCATGTGGCGCTTGTCTAGCCCAAGCTGCTTCAGTGCCTCGACAGCGGCTTCGAACAGCAGTGTGTAGGTTCGGTGCTGATGCCGATAAAAGAGCGAGCGCAACTGCTTGGGAATGGTGAGTGTCACCATAAAGTACTCTGCCGGAATGAGCTTTCGCTGTTGCCGGTAAAGCCATTGACTGGCCGCTGTATTTTGACAGCGCGGACAACTGCGATGGCCGCAACTCAATGCATGGGATTGGGTGTGCTGACAGTACCCACAACGGCAGGTGAAATGCCCGCAGCGGGTTTTGCAGGCGGTGATGGCGTCCAGCGCACGCAGCTGGCCTGGCATCAACCGATGCCCGTACTTGCGCAGGAAAGGCTCGCGAAACTGCTCGATAATGGAGGCGATGTTCATGGGCGCACCTCCGGTCCTGGCAGGGGCGACACAATGCGATCCGCCATGGCGTTGATGATGAGTGAGGCATCCTGTTTCACCGTTTCGGTCAACTGGGTGTAAAGGGCGGTGGTGCGGGGATCTTCATGGCCCAGCAGATCCTGCACGGCGCGCAGGTTCAAACCGCTCTCGATCAAATGGGTGGCGTAGCAATGACGCAGACTGTGGGCGGTGATGTGTTTGCGGATTCCAGCAGCAATCACGGCTTCACGAATCGCCTTCTGAACCGCGCCCCGGTCCATTGGTCCGGAGCTGTTCACCTGAGCACTGGGGAAAATCCATTTGGGATGGCGATGGGTTAACCAAAAGGCCCGCAGTAATTGGTAGGTGGCATCGGGCAATCGAACGAATCGATCCTTGCCGCCCTTGCCCAAGCGCACATGGACACGCTGATGCTCGCGGTCGATGTCGCCCACCTTCAGTTGTAGAGCCTCGCTGATGCGCAGGCCCATGGTGTACATCACAAAACACAGCACCGCATAGGAAGGCTTTTGCACGCATTCCAGAACGCGATTAATCTCATCGGGCGAGAGAATATCGGGAAGGGATTTGCGCTTGGGCGGTTTGACGATCTCTACCCAATCCCAATCGCGATTCAGCATCATGCGCCAATAATGTTGCAGGGCATTGCGATCGAGTTTGATGGTGGACCAGGAATGGGTTTTAAGCAGCTCAACAAAATAACCGCGCAAATCATCGGGGGAGAGTCGTTGGTCAGGGCAGCAGTCGAAAAACTCCGCCACCCGCCGAATGCCACGCCCATAGGAATCGACGGTGACATGGGCATAGCCCTGCAGCTCCAGCGCCTGAATGAATTTGGTGTATAGTTTATTGAATCGATGTGCTTCTCGCTTTTGCATGATGTGTTCCTCATAGAGCCCCTCATCGGAATGATGAGGGTGAAGAATCTATCGGCAGGAGCGAGAAGCCTTTTTAATTTGCCGCATAGCGGCTTGGTTCAACAAGGCAAATCAGTCTGACGGCTTTTCCGTTCCTTGTTTTGCGGTTTAACGCTACGCTACCGCAAAACAATCCACTACAAAGCCGCAGCTGTTTGCGGCGTTATGGGGCTCTGCTTTCGGGCATTTGTTTTCAATAGTGGTGGCTTGCTTCGTAGCTGGCAGTCCAGCATTGGGCATCGTGGACAATTCATCGCTCAGCAGTTTCGTTCCTGGCGGCTTCGTTCAGTGCTGGAGTTAAAAAAGGTGTGGTGCATTCTGCGTGGTGTGCCACTAAGTTAAATCAGGAGGGGCCAATATGCAGCATTCTTTTTCGGTTCCAATTTTTTGGCTGCGGCTCCGCTATCGCTACGCAACTTTGTGCAAAAAAGGCGTTGTGTGTCGCATCCCATAACAAGGCCATTAAATACGCTCCCGTTGGTCGCCCGACGCTCCTGACGTCGCGCGGTTTATGGCGGCGTTATGCGGCTCTGCTTTTGGCGTTTTGGTTTTAATAAATAGCGTGGTGCTCCGTAGCTGGCAGTCCAGCATTAAGCATTGCCGGTAAATCATCGCTCGGCAGTTTCGTTCCTGGCGGCTTCGATTGTCATCAGGATTAAAAAGGGGTTTGGTGCATTCTAAGTCTCGGCCACTGGTTCAGCGGGTAATTCTGGCTTCGGTAGTTTCGTTCTCAGTGGCTTCGTTGGGCATTGCAGTTAAAAATGGGTGTGGTGCATTCTTCACCGTGCCACTAAGCTAAATCATGTAGGGTCAACGTGTGGTGTTCTTGTGGTCTCAATGTTCAGGCGGGGGCTTCGCTGGCGCTACGCAACTTTGTACAATCGGGGGCACGGTGTCGTCGCATAACAAGTTGCACCACGGCGAAAACTGGGCCGGCGCAGTTTTGGTTTCCATTGCGCTGGCGCTTCATTCTAAACCAAAACCACGCCAACCCAGTTTCGCGTGTGCAAAGCGTTATGCATAGGAAATCTCGATGTCTTTAGCATCAATACAAACAGGAAAGCATTATGTTTGGGGTGGCAATTGTGATGGGTGGCACTTGGCCGCATCTCCGAATCTTAGTGTGATTCAAGAGCGTGTGCCCAGCGGTTCTTCCGAAGCCCGTCATCTTCACAAAAAAGGCGGAGCAGTTCTTTTATGTTCTTGCCGGTACTGCCACCCTCGAAGTTGCTGATACTGTTCACATGCTAAAAGCAAATGAGGGGTATCATATTCCAGCTTGCGTGCCGCACACATTAAGCAACCAGCACGAGCAAACACTCGAGTTCTTGGTTATTTCAACTCCACCTAGTCACGGGGACCGAGAAAATGCATAACAATCAGCACCACGGCGAAAACTGGGCCATCGCGGTTTTGGTTTCCATTACGCTGGCGCTTCATTCTAAACCAAAACCACGCCGTCCCAGTTTCGCGTGTGCTGGGCGTTATGTGGGCTCTGCTTTTGAGCTTTAAATATTTAAAGTGCTTGGTCTCTCTGTAGCGGGCAGTCCAGCGCTGAGCACTACTGGCAATTCATATGCCGGCAGTTTTGTTCCTGGTGCTTTCGTTGGTATCGGGGTTTAAAAAAGGCGTGGTGCATTCTTTGTGGTGTACCACTAAGGTAAATTTTGTGGCGGCGGGCAGGTACTTTTTTCGTCGCAGTTATCGGGTAGTGGCTTCGCTACCGCTCCGCAACTGCGCAAATAAAAAGCCTGTTTATCGCCACATAACCAAGTGCAGCACCTGACGCCAACGCGTCCGCTATGCTACCGCGTTGTCTCAGGTGTCCACGGCGTTATACAAATAGAGGAATAAAGATATGGCAGTGTTAGTTTTAGGATTTTTAGTTTTGATTTTCGGGTTGGGGATGATGCGTAATTCAGAACTGGACCGTGTCTTGAAGGAAAATGACGAGGCCGAATGGACAACGGTGATGCGCCCGTCTTCGTCAGGTTACGTCAATTCGTTTGGTACCATTCCCCTTTTTACCTGGGTTCTTGGCCGCGGCTATGAAAAATCCGCTAGTGAACAGGTAAGAACCATCGGTAGCGTCGCCCTTAAGAAAGCGCAACTGGCAAAAAACTGCATGCTGATTGGTGTGGCTTTAATAGCAATAGGCTTTGCTCTGGCACTTTTCTTGTAAGGTACCGGGCAAGGTGTATAACAAGGTTGTAAACCGGAACCAAATTGCTGCGCGTTTTTGTGCATTCGCTGTCGCTCATTGTTGCACAAAAACCCTCCACAATTTGGTCCGGTTACAACAGCGTTATGTGGGCTCTGCTTTTGAGCTTTAAGTATTTAAAGTGGTTGGTCTCTCTGTAGCGAGCAGTCCAGCTAT